>CBDCFZ010000001.1:0-10344 GCA_965216445.1 Acidimicrobiia bacterium | reverse complement strand
CGAACTGGCACACGCCCCCATTGAGATGACCCACTTGGGGTCGGGCATCTGGTCGTACACCTGACGCAGCACTGGCGCCATCTTCTGGCTCACCCGACCGGCCACCACCATGAGGTCGGCCTGCCGGGGTGACGCCCGGAACACTTCCATTCCGAAACGGGCGAGGTCGTGATGAGCCGTTCCGGTGGCCATCATCTCAATGGCGCAACATGCCAGTCCGAACGTGGCAGGGAACATCGAACGGGTACGCGCCCAGTTTGCCGCCTTCTCGACGGTCGTCATCAACAGATTCCCGGGAGGTGTGGTTGCCACTCAGGCGGCCTCGGTCATCTCAGGCTCGAGATAGCGAGCCCTCCGCTTGACGTTCCAGTCGAGGGCTCCGCGTTTCCAAACGTACAGGAGGGTCTCGACGACAAAGAAGGTGAAGATCAGGATGGCGGCAACGCCGTACCACCCAAGACGATCCCAGATCGTCGCCCAGGCGAAGAGAAAGATGATTTCGACGTCGAAGATCACGAACAGCATCGCCACTAGATAGAACTTGACCGGGAATCGCTGCGACGGCTCCTGTTCTGGCACGATCCCGCACTCGTAGGGCGCGAGTTTCTCCGGAGTGGGGCGATCGGGGGAAAACATCTTCGACACCAGTAGTGAGACCGCAACGAAACCTCCGGCGAGGAGGAGCATCACAAACAGCGGTGCGTAATCGGCAAGCGTCAAAGCCCCCTCAGAATAGGACGGCGCCAGCAGTTCATCGCAATCCGCGGGTGTACGGTGCGACGATGACTGACCGCTATGACGTCTCCCAGACGAGAGCTCTTTTCCCGGCATTGACTCGGACCGAGAATGGCTATCCGGCTGCCTACCTCGACGGGCCGGGAGGCACGCAGGTTCCCCAGACGGTGATCGATGCGATGAGCGCCCCGTTGATCGCCGGCCTGTCCAACCTCGGGGGTGGTTACGGAGCGTCAGACCTCGCGGTCGAAATCACAGCTGACGCTCGTTCGGCTGTGGGTCGGATGTTCAATGCTGAACCGAACACGATCTCGTTCGGTCAGAACATGACCAGCCTTACCTTCGCCCTGAGTCGCGCTCTGGCCAACACCTGGAACGCAGGCGACGCCATCGTCCTGACCAGCCTCGACCACGACGCCAACTTCACTCCGTGGGCCCGTGCGGCCGCCGAGCGTGGCGTCGAAGTGAGGGTCGCGGAGTTCGACACCGATACGGGGGTTCTCGACCCCGAAGCCATCCTCGACTTGGTCGACGATTCGGTTCGACTGGTCGCCTTCTGCCTGGCGTCCAACTCCATCGGCACAGTGGTCGAAGCGGCAGCGGTTTGTTCCGCCGTGTCGGACACCCAGGCTCTGACGTTCGTCGATGCGGTCCACGCCGGACCCCATGGGCTCATTGACGTCGGCACAATGGGCTGCGACTTTCTGGCTGCGTCCGCCTACAAGTTCTTCGGACCACACACAGGCATCATCTGTGGGCGCCCAGACCTGATGGCCTCACTCGACGCTTACAAGGTTCGCCCGGCACCCTCGGATCCTCCAGGCAAATGGGAAACCGGCACACAGAGTTTCGAGAGTCTGGCCGGAGTCACCGCCGCCGTAGAGCACATCGAGTCCATCGGCTGGGATGCCATTCAGTCGCACGAGCGCGCCCTCGGGGAGCGATTCCTCGATGGGATTGCCGCTATGAAGCACGTCCGCCTTGTCGGCGTTCCTGAGATGACCGGGCACCGCGCCGCGACGTTCGCAATCAATGTCGAAGGGCACCATCCCGATGCAGTTGCCCGGTCGATGATCAGCCGGGGCATTTACGTGTGGTCAGGGCACTACTACGCCGTCAACACCATGGACCGCCTCGGGTTGTTGGAGAAGGGCGGCCTGGTGAGGATCGGCTTCGTTCACTACAACACAGCCGAAGAAGTCGACCGCACACTCGGAGTCCTCGACAGCCTCGGGTAGTGCATTCGAGATAGTGTCCTACCGATACGGAAGGCGAAGCAGTTCGACATCGGGAAGCACACGCCGGGGCAATGGACCTGTACATTCACCGTCCCTGGACGCGGTGGGCAGCCTTAGTGGCGTTGGCTTTGGTTTTGGTCGCGACGGCGTGCACATCGGAGCTTGCCAGCCAGCCTGAGGATCTCACCACCAACGCTTCCACGGCAGGTACCGCGGTTTCTACGACTTCGCTACACATCCCGAGTACGACAACCACAGTCGCTCCGGCACCGGATCCTCTCAGGGCTCCTCTCACTCAAGACCTGGACCGTCTAGCCGCCATCTTGGAACCGCTGGTTGAAGTGGACGAGGAAATCCTGATGACCGACGCGATAGCAATTGCTGACGCTTCCGGAGTTTCGGTTAGAAAGTCCCGGATTCGTCTCCTCTACGAGTCCGCGTTCCGGAGCCTCAGAAAGCAAATGCGCGAACAATCGCTAGCCGATGAGTTGGTGATTGTTTCAGTCGGTCCGATAGAAGGTCCGATCCGAGGCCACTTGTGGTTCAAGGCAGAACCACCTCCGTCAGTACA
The DNA here is from genome assembly GCA_965216445.1 of Acidimicrobiia bacterium. Lineage (GTDB taxonomy): Bacteria > Actinomycetota > Acidimicrobiia > Spongiisociales > ZC4RG35 > MA-ANB-1. The sequence continues at coordinate 7,800 of CBDCFZ010000001.1, read as the reverse complement.
AGCAAACATCCACGATGCCGGGATGGACGAGCTGATCGTGCTCCACGGCCATGCACGGTTCACCCAGTCGAAATGGGAAGAAATCACAATCGGTATCAGCGAAGCAGTCGCAGACCTAGGATTCGCCCACCCCCCAGTCTGGACTGACGGAGACACCGAAAACCTCATCGTCCTGATCGAACCTCACCCCAAAAGCCCAGACGTCTCAGACACAGAGATCATCGGCCACCTCGAAAACAAGTTCGTACCACCACTCGAACACGGCTCAATCAGAATCATTCGAGCTCGCACTGACTGACGAGAATGCGCGGCACTAGCCGCAGATCAGAAGAAGATGCCAGGGTGTGGCTGCGGGAGAGCAAGGGCGCGGTCTAGGTCAGCCAGCAGCGCTTCATCCCCAGCCAGGTCGTCGGTGACGGATAAGCTCGACGCCGGACGCACTCCGAACCACATTCTGGAGAATGCGTTTATCGACGTCTCGAGGACCGGCAGATCGGGCTCCGCTCCCGAAACCGCCTTTGACGTGGCACCGATCTCGATCGTGTACTCACCACCCACCCCTTGCCAGTCACCGTCGAGGATCTGCTCCAAGGGATCAGAGATGCGAGCCACGAAACGGACCGGCTCCCCGTCATAAACCGTGGCCGATACCACCGTCGGAACGTCCAGAACCCTGAGTTGCCACCACGTCCCCGACGTGTGACGGGACTCGTACTCCGATTTGGAGGTGGCAATGCGCTGCCTCACCACATATGAGAGCAGGTCCTGAATCTGGATCTCGGGTGGTTCGGTCACGGTTATCGCCCGCACCTGGTCGCCCAGAACCTCGAGCAGCTTGAGCAGCTCCAACAGTTCATCGGTGGAGCGATACACGAGATAGTTGACTCGATAGGGTCCGTGCTCGCCCTTCGTCGTCCCATAGACGAAGTGGGTCAGCACACCATCTGCGTCGCGATAGCCGAAGCCGAAGGAAGGACTGTTCCAGCCGATCTCGCCTTGCGTCACCTCGGGCGCGGTCAGGACCACGCCACCATGGGCGCGCCGGCGGTTCATCAACGCTTCATGCATGTCAGCCCAGTCGTCCTTGTGCAGCCTGATCGGGGTCCGATAAGGAACGGAAACCTTCAATGAGGCTGGATCGAACCTGACATGGTGCTCGTAAGAGCCGGAACCGAAACCCACGAGGTCGTAGAAGCCCTGTTCGAACATTCCCAGAACCGACACAGCAGCACCCTCAGCCGCAGCGTCGGCCAATAGCTGAGCGGTGAGATCGCGGGCAAAGCCCTTCTTGCGGCCGATAAGCGACGTAGTCACCGCCGTCACCGCGGACAAGGGAAGGTCGGTCTCCTGGTAACGGATCATGCCGTCAGAGCGGTGAGCGAAGCTCTCGGCCTCCCCGTCGATCGTGGCGACCACACCGTCACCGGATCCAACGAAGACTTCCATTGTCTTGGCGCTGTCTTCGGAATCGATCCAGCCGACCTCGCGCCAGATGCGCTGAACGGCCTTCAGGTCGGTCTCAGGCTCATACCTACGAAACTTCATTGCGGCCAAGACCGTAGCCCGCATCGCTCGATGACGGCTGGCTGTTTCTTAGCCCTGCAGCGCCGGAGGTTGTCTCAGGCGAGTCGTTCTGCCAGTTCGACCATGTCGGAGGCTGTGGGAGGCTGCTTGGTTGGTAGCCCCCAAACCGCTCCCGGTCTGGCCAGGAAGACAGTCTTCATTCCCGCGGCGAGGGCTCCCGCGCAGTCCCAATCGTGGGCAGCAACGAGGACGACCTCGCCGATGTCAACGGCGGACGTCTCGGCGGCATATCGATAGGTCGCCGCGTGTGGTTTGAACTTCCCGACTTCCTCGACCGAAATCACCCGGTCGATATATGGCTTGAGACCAGAGTTTGCTATCTGCTCCTTGGCAACGCTGGAAGAGCCATTGGTCAGAGTGGCAGTGGCGTAACCGACTTTCGACAGGCGAACCATTGCTCGAGCCACCTCGGGGTGTGGCGGAAGTGTTCGCATTAGGTCGATGACCGAACGCGCCTCGGAGTCGCTCAGAGTCACCGAGCGAGCCTTGGCCAACCGCATCAAGGATTCGACTCCAATGTCCGCAAACGGTCGATAGTCGTCGATCTCGTTCGAAACCAGGCTCCCGTGGAGCATTCGGGCGAACCACTCACCAACGGGGGGTTCCGCCCCGAAAACCTCTTCCATGCGGGCGCGGATCGGAGCGAGACTCAGCAACGTCTCGTTCACATCGAACAACAGCAGCCTTGGACGTCCCATAGGCTCAGTTCGTCGGAAGCGTTCGCACTATCGCGGCGATGGCGTTGTATACCCGCTCACCCATATCCCTGTCTTCTTCATCGAGCAGATTGGACATAACCTTTAGCGTCCATTCCATCAGGGGGCGGTTTCGAAGGCCGGTGTGGGCCAGAGTTCGCATGACCGACGGGTAGCCGATCAGCTTCACAAAGATCCGAGCCATCTTGTAATAGAGCCCGTATTCGTCCTCGAGATGTTGGGGGTATCGGCGAAGCACCGAGAGGTCGTCAGCGCCGACAGCTTCCCCCACGAACCCGGCGGCAATACGGCCGGTCTCGTAGGCGTACGAGATGCCTTCGCCATTCCACGGGTTGATCGCTCCAGCGGCGTCACCGATTGTCAGCCAGTTGTGGCCCACCAGCGGGCTCTTGGAGTAGGACATCGTGAGCTTGCCACCCATGGGCTTGGAAAGCTTCGACTCCTCGCTCAGACCCCAATAGTCAGGCGCCGTCGCGACGTAATCGTTCATCATGTGAGTGGTGTTGATGTCTTTCCACTTCTTGAAAGTGGACAGAAGCCCGACGCCCACGTTGACCGTTCCGTCGCCGAGAGGAAACACCCATCCGTAGCCGGGCATGGTTGCGCCTGAGGAATCCCTCAAATCGAGTTGGCTCTCGAGGAAGGGGTCAGTCGAACGCGGCGAGGAGTAGTAGCCGCGAGCCGCCATCCCGAGGGGATAGTCGCGACGGCGCACGGTGCCCAGCTCGCGACCAAACCGATTCATTGAACCGTCGGCGATGATCGTGATATCGGGAGTAACGACCTCCTCGTTTCCCCCTGACTGGAGCGTGACCCCGGTGAGCTGGCCACTCTCGATCACGGGCAGGGCTGTCGTCTTCTCGCGGAGCAGGACGCCTTCCTTCTCAGCGAGCCGGGCCACCTGTTGGTCCAGATCGCTCCGTCTGATCACTCCACCCCAGTTGGGAAATTTGGAGTGGTCGGGCCAGTTCATCTCGATCATGAGGTCGTCTCCGGCGTAGGAACGGAGCCCGGTGATCCGATGGAACTCCGGAACATCGAAGTCAAATCCCATGTCTTGCAGTTGATAGATGGCACGCGGGGTGAGGCCATCGCCGCAGGTCTTCTCGCGCGGGTATTCCTTCTTCTCGACGAGGGTTACGTCAAAACCGTCACGGGCCAGCCAGTAGGCGGCGGAAGAACCGGCCGGGCCACCACCGACGACGAGGACACTTGGATCTGGCATAGACCGAATCGTAAAGCCCCGAATGGGGAAAGTCTCAATGCCAGGGTTATCGTCGGAGGTCGATGAACGGTCTTTCACGGGCCACCGTGACCCGCCTGCCTTCCTACTTGCGTCTACTCGACGAGATGCGTGGCGCACACGCCACGGTCAGCTCTGTCGAGCTTGCCAACGCGGCCGGAGTCAACCCACCGAACGTCCGACGCGACCTCTCCGACTTGGGGTTTCAGGGCACCCGCGGCGTTGGCTATTCAGTCGAGGCCCTACGAACTCGCATCCGCAAGGAACTTCGCGTTGAGTCTCACCGGAAGGTGGCAATCATCGGGGCCGGAAACCTCGGCACCGCCCTTGCCGGATACGGCGGCCTTCGGCAAAGCGGTTTCGATGTGGTGGCCGTCTACGACAACAAGCCGGACCGGATCGGGGAGTCCATCGGTGAGCTAACCGTGCGGGACGCCGAGTACATGGGGGCCGACTGCAGGGCCGGTTTGTTTGAGCTGGCCGTCCTTGCCGTCCCGGCGTCGGTGGCGCAAGTGGTGGCCGAAGAGCTGATGGCGGCGGGGGTCTCGTCCATTCTCAACTTCGCCCCGACCAGGGTGAGTGGCGCCACGGTGCCAATTCGGCGGGTAGATCTTTCCACGGAGCTGCAAGTTCTGTCGTACTACGCCTGATCTGTTGTGCAGATACGTGCCTCACGGGTACGTGGTTGCACAACAGTCGAAAGGACAGCTGCACAATCGATGATTGTGCAGATATGTACCTCACAGGTACGTGGTTGCACAACGGATTAGGGTGCTAGCCGCCGGCTTCCTTGGTCTGTTCGTACTGGTGGAGAGCGGTGAGGAACACCAGGAACAACACGATCGAGACCAGCAAGAACGTGATCGGGATGACCCTGATCTCGAAGGCGTTCAGACCCTCGATATTGACTGGCTTGGGACCCCGGGGGGCGTAGATCACGAATAGCAGGGAGCTGATCGTCAACCACCCGAACGTCGCGGCACCGGTGACCAGGAACCCGAGACGCTTGCCCAGGTTCGTGTAGTTGAACAAGTAGATCGATCCGTAGAACAGAGCCACCGCGGCGGCCGTGAGGATGATCCCCGTGACGAACAGGTTGGCTGAAAGCAGCGATCGGAAGAGTTCTCTCATGACCTACTCCATCCCGTCCAAGTTCCCGGCACGCAAGTAGAGAGCCAGTAGCTCGAGATCTTCTAGTGACAAAGTCGTCCCGAAGGCCGGCATCCGACCGGAGCCAACGCCGTTCAAGCCGTAGGGCTTCTGGGGCTCTGAGCCCTTGATCAGGAAGTCGACCAATAAATCGGTGACCTCCGGATCATCCGGCGCCTCGCCGAACTGGACCAATGGGCGACCGTCCCAAAGGGCGGGACCAAATCCGCCCGAACCAGCCTCCAGCGTGAAGGCAACACCGGCTCCGTAACCAGCGGTGTGACAGCGGGCACAGTTGGCGTTGAACAGCGCGACTGCCCGCTCGGCTTCCTCTTCGGAAACACCCATCGACGAGGCCACCCCGGAGATATCGATCTCCCAGGTCTTGGATTCGAGGGCGGCCTCGAGGAAGGCGAGGCCGTCGACTTCCTGAGGCCTGATGCGGTCAACGTTATCGACCAAGACCCCGAGGTTGATTCCCAAAGTCTGCAGGCCACCGACTGCATCGGAAGCAGCACGGGAATCTGCCTGACCCGACGACTCAGCATCGGTGGGATCGAGGCTCAAGGGTTGAGAAACCTGTGATGGCACAGTGGCCGCCACTGCACCGGCAAAACGACCGGTCAGCGCACCTTCGAGCGCGTCGCTGAGACCGTCGCCGTCGGTGTCCGGATGGTCTGGGTCGATTAAGTCGTCGTCTATGGCTGCTTCGATTCCGGCGATGGTGCTCTCAAAGATCGGGTCCTTCTCGGCCGCTGCCGCAAGCATTGCCAGCCCGTTCTCCAACTGGGCGCGATCCGGGGTGTTTGGGTCGAGAGTTACCGGCTCCACTTCAATGAAGTAGGCGTTCAACTCCTCGGTGATCTCGTTGAGTCGCTGCTCGACAACGTCAGAAAGCCCATCAGCGTCGGTATCGATGCCCTCGTCGGCCGTGGCCAGCAGCTCGACAGCCTCGGCCACCAGTGGAGCCGCAAAGTCTTGATCGGCGGGTGCTTGGTCGATTTCAGCAATCACTTGACGCTGATTGAGTATCGCCGACTCGACCGTGGCGTCCGCATCGCGCAGTCTCGTGACCTCTGGCCCAACCCTTGCCTCGGTTTGGTTCACCGCCTCCTGTTGGGAGACCTGAATCGACTCGAGATAGTTGACAACGTCCTCGACCTGCTTGACGTCCATGGGGCCACCACCCGGGATACCCCACGCCGGCATCGGCGTGTTCGCACGACCCCAGGTGATCCAGAAGTCGACTTCTTCGCGGTCGTATCGATAGAAGATGTCATTGAGCGGTGGCGCGTACCAGGTCACGGCCACCCCTGACCTTTGCTCCACAAAGGCTGCAGCTCCACCAGCGCCACCGGGCCCGTGGCACGAGAAGCATGCGAACTCCTCGACTTCATGATGTCCACGCTCTTCCGAAGCGTGGGCGAACTCTTCAACGAAAGCCTCCTGACGGTCGCCCTCACCCAGGAAGTAGAGGGGAAGCGCAATTGCGAGGAAACCCGAGAAGAAGATTGCGAACTTCTGACCAGACTCGAGTCGTCTCGTCTCGAGTTGCTGGTCGTCGATGCCAGGCCGAAGGTTGGGTGCGATCTCTTCTCCCGCTCCCTTGTTGCGGAAAGCGGAAACCAGCATGACGCCCAGCCAGGCGATGCCGGCTACGACAGCAACGACAATGATGACGTCGGTCACCTACGAGTCCCTTCGCTCATCAGATGCAACTCGGGCCCTGCGGATAGGAAACGGTCAGTGCGGGAGCACGCGGAGTCTCGATGATGGAACCGGTCCGGATGATGAACCTGTCGCCGTTGCGGATCTCGACCACGAAACGGTCGAGGTTCCTGGGGGCGGGACCCGCAAAGAACTCTCCAACGGAGTTGTACTTCGAACCGTGGCACGGACACTCGAACCCGATGGAGGTCGAACACCACGGAACACGACAGCCGAGATGGACGCAACGCTGAAAGATCGCCATCAGACCACCCGCCTCGACGCCCTTGTCGAGGTATTGGGCTGAAAGGGTCTTGGGTGCGGGGACGACGTAAGCGCGCGCCTCTGGGATGAACACCGGAACAACCGAACCATCGGCTGCAACGGTCTGCGAACGAATCTCTTCGAGAGCGCCCGCATCGACATCGGAACCGAACCCTCCGGTGAGCTTCGGCCAGAAGAACGAAAGGTAGGAGACGCCTTGGAAGGCGAGAAACCCGCCGAAGAAGGTGGAGGCAAGTGCCCGGTTGAAGAATTGGCGACGGCTGACGCCCGACTCCTCGGGGCTCAGTTCGACGACACGTTGTTCCTGGACGAGTTCGACGGCGCCGCTGCCCACCGACACCAGTTCCTCGGGCTCAGAGACTTCCTCAACTACTTCGGTGGCGACCGGAAGCGGCTCGACAGTTACTCCCGCCATCGACTTGTCAGCCTTGCGTGTTTCGGCCGAAACGCCGGCTCCCGGATCGGGCCGACCGGTCTGAGAGCGTCGGAACGCAATAGCAAACGCACCCAAGGCTCCAAGAATCGCAAAGAGGGCGACGACGATCAGAACCCAATTGGCAAAAGTCATTCGAAATTCACCCAGTCTTTCAAGTCATCAAAGAAGACGCCGTCCTCCCAGGGATAGGAGAAGTTGAACCCCTGACCTCGGAACAGCACGCCAATGATGGTCAGCGTGGCCGACCCCGCCAGGAACAACGAGTACAACAGGATGGCGAATTTCCTGTCTGATGGCCTGGTCGACGGGTTCTTGTCGACATAGGGAACCATCATGAAGCCAAACATCCCAATGACCGTCGGCACGGTGACACCGGCGATCTGCGGATCGAAATAGCTCAGCAGCTCTTGGAGGCCAAGGAAATACCATGGAGCCTTAGAAGGATTCGGGGTCGCGTTGAAGTTGGCAGGTTCCAGCAACGGTGAATGGATGATGACGGCCATGACCACCAGCAACGCCGTGATCGCCAGCAGCGCACCAAACTCCATGAGCATCAGGTGCGGCCACGTGTTGACCTTGTCCTGCGGTTCGGCCTTGACATTCTGAATCGCTCGGGCCTTGACCACGGTGAGCAAACGCTGGGTGCGAACCCCTTCGGGCAGGCCGGCGGGCGGCACAGT
>OZ244166.1:0-2609530 GCA_965216445.1 Acidimicrobiia bacterium | reverse complement strand
GTACTCCACCCTGGGATTGACACCAACAGTCTCAAAGACTCTTCGCGTTATTGAATTGTGGAACGTCTCAGCGAGTTCCCAATCCTGCCGGTCGACCAGTAGATCGGAGTAGTGATCCTTAACGGCGCTCCAAAGCTCAACATCCTCACTCTGCTCTCCGAGGAAGTCTCTGATGGTCACGACGACCTCGCTGACGGCGGTCGAGTAGATACGGAGCCTCTCAACAGTGTCCGCCTGCATACCAGCCCAGTCACGACGCTCGAATCTCGCTGGCGCCCTCTTGTTCAACTCTCGATGCTGGGTCGTGTAGTCATCGAATCCGAGAAGGACAAGAGATGCGACTCGGGCGGCGAGTGAGCTTTCACTAGCCGTGGTCATCACGAAATCTTCTCTACAGCCTGTTACAGGAGCGGACTAGCCATTGCAGGGTCATCGCGTTTTGCTCACGGTTGTGCAACCAGGGCCAGTTGTCGCGACTGTGCGACGAGACGGTCTTTTTCATCCCAAAACAGGCCGTCCTCTTCTATGAAACCACCTGTGACATAGTGGCTTCGGAACTGGCAGCGGAGCCAACCCTGGGTTCGGGGAAGCCGAATATGGACGCTCAATTCGAGAGTTGGCGTCCAACCGATGGGGAGGTTGGCGGAGAAAGTTGTCGGGGGAAAAGCGTCGGCCGCGAGGACCAGCGCGAAGGGATCCATGGACTCGTCGTCGAGGAGCCGAAACCAACCTTCAACCAGAGCCTTTCCGGATGGGTTGCCGCGGAAGGCATCCTCCATGTCGGGGCCGAGTCGGATGTCCAACTCTCCCATCAATGGGGGTGGAAAAGGGGCATCCGAAGCCGGGAGCGCCCGAGCGCATTCTTCCGGTGGTGGAAGTTTCGGTGGTTGCCCATCGCTGAGCACAATGTCCGGGTCTTGCTCGTCGGGTTCCACGTACGTGCCCACGGCTTCGAGGATGGTTGCGCCGTCTTGGCTCATACGACTGCGAACCACCGAGAACCGTCTCCCACTGCGGACCACCTCGGTCTCGATACTGACCGGACCAGTGTGTCCAGGTCTGGTGAAGTGGCCATTGATGGCAACTGGATCCCTTCCCCCTGACGCCTCACTGCCGGCTCGAGCGGCCAGGGCCTGCATGTAGCCACCGTTGGTGTTCGCCATGATGTCCCAGTTCTCGGCCAGACTCGCGCTCCAAACGGTTTCGCTTTCCCGTACGAGCGCCGTCGCATCAGAAAACGTCACGTGTAGATCACCCCGGCTCCTGGGAGGATCTGACCAATGCGGGCCGGATCGTGCTCCTGCGTGAGCTTCATGACATCGTCGCTGCATTCCGGTGAGACGACCAAACAGAAGCCAATGCCCATATTGAACGTCGACCACATTTCTTCTTCGCTCACACCCCGAGACGCTATCTCGGCAAAGACATCTGGTGGTTGCCACGTCTCTCGATCGATACTGGCAGCCAAACCGTCGGGCAACGCTCTGGATAGGTTTCCTGTGATGCCTCCGCCAGTGATGTGGGCTGCGGAATTCACCGACGACGCCACTGCGAGGACGGCTGGGCTATAGATCACAGAAGGGTCCAGTAGATCGGACCGAGCGGGAGAGTCAGCGAATACGGCTCGGGCAAGGGAAAAGCCGTTGGACCGAAGGTTCGGGGAACGCAGTCCAATCACCTGGTCACCGGGCGCCACCCGGTGAGGTCCCAGTTCGCTCCCACTCTCCACGACACCCATGGCGGCACCAGCCAAATCGACCGCGTCCGCCTCCATCACGCCGGGGTGCTCCGCTGTTTCGCCACCGAGAAGTGGACACCCGGCTAAGCGGCACGCTTCAGCGATCGAGGCAACGATTGTCTGATCCCTATCGGGCTGCAGGGAGCCGACAGCCATGTAGTCGACGAAGCCGATCGGCTTCGCCCCGACTGCGGCCAGATCATCCACACACATCGCAACGAGATCGTGCCCGACGCCACCCCAGCGACCAGATGCCCTCGCTAATTCGAGCTTGGTGCCAACTCCGTCTGTCGACATCATCAGGACGGGCTCTTTGTAGCCAGCCGGAATCTGGACACCAGCAGCAAACCCTCCAAAACCACCAACAACCTGGTCGGTCCACGTCTCTTTGACGATCGGCCCGATGGCTGCGACGTGCCGGTCGGCGCCTTCGAGATCTACCCCGGCGTCCCGGTATGAGGTCATTTCCGTTCGAGGTGGAACTTGTCGGCCACTTGGGAAACGTCCGTCGGATAGTCGCCGCAGAGACATGCTGCGCAGAAACCCGCGTCGGCCACGTCGGTTGCTTCCAATAGGCCATCGAGCGAGAGATACCCCAAGGAGTCAGCGTCAAGGTGGACCCTGATCTCGTCCACTGACATTTTGGCTGCGATCAGAGTCGACCTGTCTGAGGTGTCCATGCCGTAGTAGCACGGCCATTGATACGGCGGCGACGAGACCCGGAGGTGCACTTCGCTAGCCCCGGACTCGCGGACCATCTCTACCAACTTCCGCGTTGTCGAACCCCGAACAATCGAGTCGTCGACGAGGACCACCCTTTGGCCCTTGAGATTGTCCGGTATCGGGTTGAGCTTCAGGCGAATTCCCTGGTCGCGGAGGAGCTGGGACGGTTCTATGAAGGTTCGACCGACGTAGCGGTTCTTGACGAGGCCATCGGCATAAGGGATGCCGCTTTCAGCTGCGAAACCTTGTGCTGCGGGGATTCCGGACTCTGGCACGGGAACGATCACGTCTGCTTCGACGGGGTGCTCGATAGCAAGCCTTCGCCCCATGTCGTGACGGGCGGAGTGAATGTTCCTCCCGTAGATCTGCGAGTCGGGACGGGCGAAATAGACGAACTCGAACAGGCAGAGCCCAGGCTCCGCCTTGGCGAAGGGAAAGCTGGAGTGCACACCTCGAGCATCTATCTCGACCATTTCCCCGGCGCCGACCTCCCTGACGAATCTGGCTCCGACCAGGTCGAGGGCAGCTGTCTCCGAGGCAAGTACCCAACCTCCATCGCCAAGCGAACCGAGGCAAAGCGGCCGGAATCCGTTTGGGTCTCGCAAACCTATGATCCGACCCTGATCCATGAGCACAAGGGAAAACGCGCCCCTCCAAGTTGGTGCAACCTTGGTCAGAGCGGCCGGAAGACCCCGTGAATCAGACCTTTCATCGTCTATCTGTCGTGCCAACCCTTCGGCCATGAGGTCGGAGTCGGTTGTGGCGCCCTTGACTCCGAGATCTTCAGCCAGCTCGGAGGTGTTGGTGAGGTTTCCATTGTGACCGAGTGCGATGCTTGTGTTTCCAACCTGCCTGTGGGCCGGCTGAGCGTTTTCCCAGTTGGTTGATCCGGTCGTTGAGTATCTCGTATGACCGATTCCAAGGTGCCCATCCAGGCCAGCAAGAGTCACGCTGTCGAACACTTGGGCAACGAGCCCCATGTCCTTGAAAACCGTGACCGTCTCACCGTTGGAAGTTGCGATTCCGGCGCTCTCCTGCCCCCTGTGTTGCAGAGCAAAGAGACCGAAGTAGATGAGGGACGAGACGCTCTGCCCCGGGGCGTATGCTGCGAACACTCCGCATGCCTCGCGGGGGCCGGTGTACAGATCTAGAGCAGCCTCGTTCGGCACGTCCGCATGCTAACGAATCCCTCCGCCCGCACGAACTTCTGTGAGATTCCGCTTCCTGGTTCCTTCTCCGGACGAAGCACGGGAAAGGATCTCTCCCTCCGCTTACGGCTGTCCTCCCAGAGACGGATTCATACTCTCCCTCCGCGGCTGCCCTCCCAGATTCCGCCAACCATAAGGAGCACCGCTGATCCTCATGATGCCTCGAAAGGACGGATTCATACTCTCCCTCCACTTGCGGCTGCCCTCCCAGGATCATACTCTCCCTCCGCTTGCGGCTGCCCTCCCAGATCTCTCCCTCCGCTCTGCGGCTGTCCTCCCAGAGACGGATCTACTCCCCTCCACTTGCTTGCGGAGGGCGGAGGGAGTGGGCGCCGCCGCAGGCGGCGGTCGAGGGTGGTAGGCACCCACCCACTAAAGCTCAACTTGGAGAGTTTCAGCCCACCCTCCCCCCTCGCTTGCGCTCGGGGTACTCCCTCCATTCGTCTTCGACTCTGGAGGGAGAGATGCATGTGGCTTCGCCTTTGGAGGGAGAGTGGCAACCCTTCGGGTTGCTTGCGAGGGCTTCGCCCTCGGTGCAGCGCTGCGGCTTCGCCTTTGAAGGGAGAGCGGGAACGCCTTCGGCGTTCCTTGCGAGTTGCTTCCCAACTCGACCTCGTGGCTCGGCTCCGTCGGTAGATTGTCTGGATCTGATTCCGCCGTTCGACATGACATGGACGGACGGTGGAGATGGTTATCGAGAGCGCGAAAGAGTATTTGGAAATTGGCTACGGCGAAGACGGTGGCAGAGGAGACCTTCAGGGAGTCTTACTCGGTCGTGCTGGCGTCGGTGGCGAGAATGACCCGCGATATCGATCTTGCCGAAGAGGCCGTTCAGGACGCGCTGCTAGAGGCGCTGCGTGACTGGCCCAAGCGGGGGATTCCTGACAACCCTCCCGCCTGGATCTCGACCGTTGCCCGGCGTCGGGCCATCGACAAGATTCGACGTCGGGAGAACCTCGAGGTCAAACGTCAAGTCCTCGCTGGATACGAGAAAGTGGATCGGACCGGCCGAGAGGTGGAGATGAGCCCGTCGACCGGATTCACCGATGATCGTCTCGAGCTGATCTTCGCATGCTGTCACCCCTCGCTCGATCCCGCCAAGCAGGTCGCCCTCACACTGCGAACGGTGGGCGGGTTGACGACGACCGAAATCGCCAGTGCCTTCCTGGTTCCCGAGTCGACCATGGCGCAACGACTGGTGAGGGCAAAGGCCAAGATCAGGGACGCCGGGATCCCATTCCGGGTCCCCGAGGATCACGATTTCGTCGACCGGATGAGCGAGGTTCTCGCGGTGGTCTACCTCATTTTCAACGAGGGGTATTTCGCATCATCAGGAGACCAATTGCTCAGGAGCGACCTGGCCGGGGTTGCCTTGGAATTGGGAGAGATCCTCGTCGAACTCATGCCAGACGAGTCCGAGGCTCTCGGCCTCTACGCCCTGATGCTCTTCCAGCACAGTCGGCGTCACGCCCGGACAGACCAACACGGGGATCTCGTGATCCTGGCTGACCAGGACCGGAGCCTTTGGGATGCTGAGATGATTCGCTCGGGTCAGATTGTGTTGGAACGGGCTCGGCGGACGTCGCGTCCGGGCCCATACCTGCTTCAGGCCGAAATCGCGGCCGAACATGCCTCCGCAGGTGAGCCGAACTGGGAGTCGATTCTTTCGTGGTATGACCAGTTGGCAGCTCTGCATCCTGCCCCGGTGATATTGCTCAACAGAGCGGTTGCTGTCGGAGAGGCCCACGGTGCGACACACGGGCTCAGAGCCGTCGACGTCCTCAGCGAGGTCCTGCAGAGCTACCACGCCTTCCACACCGCACGCGCCTACTTCCTCGAACAACTCGGAGAACAACGTGAAGCCGAAAGTGCGCTGAGCCGGGCTCTCGAGTTGGTTGTAGACGGGCCGGAGCAGAGATTTCTCACCAAGCGTCTGAACGCGATCAGCGGCAGCGAAAGCACCTGAGCACGGCCGGCGACTGCCAACTATCTTCAAACCACCCAAAGGCGGGAGTGCCGTGCCATCTGAGGAAATGCTCAAGAAATACGCCGACGTTGCTCTGCAGGTTGGTCTGGGACTGGAGGAAGGCGATCGGGTTTTGGTCGCGTCGCCTATTCAGTTACCTGAATTCACGAGGCTGCTGGTTGAGACCGCCTACGAGAGGGGCGCTGAGAGTGTGGATGTCCTCTGGGCAGACGATCAGGTTGGTCGTGCCAGGTTCAGTCATGGCTCCGAGAAGGCTGCGAATGCTGTGAGCGGGATGAGTCAGTTCCGGATGCGCGCTTACGAAGAAGGTGCCTCATTCCTTCGTGTGTATGCGGAGGACCCTTCGGCTCTCGCCGGAGTTGACATGAATCGGGTCCAGGGCTTCCAGAGAGTCAATGGCGGGTTTCTGAAACCACACTTCGATGCCATGGGTGCCCTGGAGATCCCCTGGAGCATCGTTGGAGCCCCGGTGCCAGCGTGGAGTCGCACTGTCATGGGCGACGAAGACGATGATGCGGCCGCGGAGAAGATGTGGGACGCGATCTTTCGCGCCTGCCGGATCGACCAAGCAGATCCAGTGGATGCCTGGCGCAATCACCTCAGTGACCTCGGCAAGAGGAAGAGCTACCTCACTGAGCGTCGGTACACCGCGTTGCGCTACGAGGGCCCGGATACGGATCTCACTCTTGGCATGACTGACCGGGTGCAGTGGGAGGGCGGTGGTGTCAAGACCCCGGCTGGGCGACCGTTCACACCGAACATTCCCACGGAGGAGGTCTTCACCTCACCCCACCGGATGAAAGCGGAGGGACGAATCAAGTCGAGCAAACCATTGAGCTACTTCGGCGATTTGATCGAAGGCTTCTCTTTTCAGGTTTCGGAAGGCAAGGTGGTGGAGGCCACGGCTGAAAAGGGGCAAGACGTCCTCGAACGGATCCTCGGCACCGATGAGGGAGCGGTCCGATTTGGTGAAGCTGCGATGGTTCCACAGTCTGGAGCGGTAGCCGCTGAAGGGCTGGTCTGGAACAACACTCTGTACGACGAGAACGATGCATGCCATATCGCCCTTGGCCAGTCTTACCCGATGTGTTTCGATGGAGCTGCCGATATGTCGGGTGAGGAACGGACCCAAGCAGGTCTCAACCAGAGCAGTGTCCACGTTGACTTTGTGGTCGGATCACCTGACCTCAGTGTGTACGGCGTGCTGGAAGATGGCAGCGAAGAACCAATCATTTCGAACGGTGAATGGGGTTTCTCGGTCTAAGAGGCGGCGAGCGCTAGGGCTTTGACCTATCTCCGGAACACATCTGGGGCAATCGGATCCTGTTCTCGGCGCCGGGCACCTAGGCCGGACAGGTACTGGTTGGGGAAGTTGTGCTCGGTGAATCCGAGGTCGATGGCAGCGTTCATCGTCCAGTAGGGGTCGACGAGGTGGGGTCGAGCCAGAAGGCAAAGATCAGCGCGACCGGCAACGAGAATGTTGTGGACATCGTCGATACTCGACACCGCACCAACAGTCATCGTCGGGATTCCTACCTCATTGCGGATCCTGTCGGAGAACGGTGTTTGATAGAGACGTCCGTATTCGGGGCGGGCATCGACACTGGTCTGTCCAGTGGAAACGTCGATGATGTCGCAACCACGATCTTTCAAGGCGGCGGCTAGCGCGACTGCGTCGTCACCATCGAAGCCGCCTTCGACCCAGTCGGTCGCTGAGATCCTGACGGAGATCGGCTTGTCGTCCGGCCAGACTTTACGGACTGCATCGAAGAGCTCCAGGGGGAAACGCATGCGGTTCTCCAGGGACCCACCGAATTCGTCAGTTCTCTGATTGGCCAACGGTGTCAGAAAGCTGGAGAGGAGGTACCCGTGGGCAAAGTGCAGCTCGAGGAGGTCGAACCCGGCCCGGTCGCCCCGGATTGCAGCCTCCTTGTGGTCTTCGATGACCTGTTCCATGTCGCCGAGCGTCATTTGTCGCGGGGTAGCGCTGTCTGGACGGTATTTGATTGGTGACGGTGAGATGATCTCCCAGTTGCCCTCGTCGAGTGGCTCACTGTCGCCCTCCCACATCAACTTGGTTGAGCCCTTTCTCCCAGAGTGGCCGATTTGGAGCCCGACCGCGGCGGTTGTGTTGTCGTGGATGAAGTCGACGATGCGCTTCCAGGCATGAGCCTGGTCGTCATTCCAGATTCCGGCACAGCCGGGGCTGATCCGACCGTTTGGAGAGACGCAGGTCATCTCTGTCATCACCAAACCAGCTCCGCCAACTCCCCGACTACCGAGATGAACCAGGTGCCAGTCGGTTGGCATCCCGCCTTGGGCTGAGTATTGATCCATCGGTGAGACGACGATCCTGTTGGCGAGGATCAGGTTGCGTAACTGAAAGGGATGAAACATCGGCGGGACGTCTGGCGTGGTTGGTGTCGGTGATCCGTGGTCGGACTCCGCGTACCAACCGTCAACTGTCGCCATGTACTCAGGGTCGCGAAGGCGCAGGTTGTCATATGTCACCCGTTGGCTCCTGGTCAGCATTGAGAAGGCAAACTGGGTGGGTTCCTGGTGCCGGTACCTGTCGGCACCCTCAAACCACTGAAGGCTTGCTTTGGCAGCCCGCTGGGTGCTCTCGACAACAGGTCGTCGTTCTTCTTCGTATGCCTTGAGCGCCTCGGGTACGTCCTGGCCCGAGAGCAGCTCCTCGGCAAGGACAATGGCGTCTTCCATTGCGAGTTTTGTCCCCGAGCCAACTGAGAAGTGGGCGGTGTGCACTGCATCACCCATGAGCACGATGTTGTTGTGTGACCAGCGTTCGCAGGTGATGGTTGGGAACTGCAGCCATCGAGACTTGTTCCCGATCAACTGATGACCCTCGAGGTGATCGGCGAACAACTGTCGAGATTGAGCGAGGGCGAACTCGTCACTCTCTTGGTGCTCCCATTCCCGATCTTCATTCCGATCAAATCCGAACCCGCGCCATGTCTCCGGCGCCATTTCAACGATGAACGTGGACGCCTCATCCGAGAACGGGTAGACATGAGCCCACACCAGCCCGTGGGGCGTGTCCTCGAAGATGAAGGTGAAGTCGTCGAAGACCCGGTCGGTCCCAAACCATATGTATTTGTTGCGTCGCTGGTCGAACGTAGGGATGAAGACGTCCGGGTACGTGTTACGAGTAAGACTGTGAACACCATCGGCACCGACGATGACATCGGCACTGGCCAGCTGATCCACCCGTGTCACCTCGTTGGTGAAGTGGAGGTTTGCCCCCACTTCCTGTGCTCGTGCGGTGAGTAATTCGAGAAGGGTTCGGCGGCCGGCGGCTGCGAACCCGTGTCCGCCGGATCGGATTGTCTCCCCGGAGAAGTGCCGGACTTCGATCTCGCCCCATTGCCGGAACTCTTTCTCCAGGGCACTGTAGAAGGGCGGATCGGCCGCCTCTATGTTGTCGAGGGTTTCGTCGGAGAAAACAACCCCGAACCCCAAGGCTTCTCCCGGGAGGTTGCGTTCGTAAACGTCAACCGTCATCTCTGGAGCGTTCTTCTTGAGGAGGATGGCTAGATAGAGCCCGGCGGGACCGCCTCCCGTTATGGCAACCGACCTGGGTATAGACATCAGCTCAATCAGTCTCCTAGCGCGATGCCGAGATGCCGCGCAGATCTGACCCATGGGTGATCCAATGGCACCGATCGAATGCTGCGCGCCGGGATCTTGAGTGGTACAGGCTCGGTGCCTTCACCTTTGGACGCGACCATGACGCCATGGATCCCCTCGGCTATGTATTCGGCGCAGGCTGTTCCGAGTTTGGTAGCCAGGAGCCGATCGGTCGGCGTCGGTGTTCCTCCTCTTTGCACATGGCCCAGGATGGTCACCCGAGACTCGAGTCCGGTGAGTTCACTCAATTCAGTCGCCAGGTCTGCCGTGCCTCCAACGTGAGCCCGGTCAAACGCTTTGATTGCCTTTTTCAGAGCCCGTCGCTGCTCGCCAGAGCTGGCCTCACGTTGTTGAACCAGTCCCTGTCGCTCAGCGGCGTTGTCGCGGCTTATTGCACCTTCGGCGACCGCCACGATCGAGAAGCTGCTGCCGGACTCCTTGCGCGCGATTATCGAGTTGGCAACGGTTTCAACGTCGTAGGGCACTTCGGGAATGAGGATCACATCTGCCCCGGCGGCAAGGCCCGCGCCAAGAGCGAGCCAACCAACCGTGTGACCCATGAGCTCTACAACCATTATTCGATGGTGGGAGTGAGCAGTTGAGTGCAGTCGATCGATCGCCTCGGCTGCGATGGTCACTGCGGTATCGAAGCCGAACGTCACATCGGTTCCCGCCACGTCGTTGTCGATTGTTTTGGGCAATGTGAGAACCGGTATCCCGACCTTCTCCAGCTTGATGGCGTTGCGGGCGGTTCCGTCGCCACCGAGACACACGAGTGCATCCAGTCCGTGCTTGTCGAATACCCGCTTCATCTCGGGTCGACCGTCTACGTAGCCACCATCGTCGAGGCGCATCTTGGTGCAGTTCGACCGGCTCGTACCCAGGACCGTTCCGCCTCGGGTCAGTATGCCTGACAGTTCATCCGTGCCCATTTCCAGGTATCGATTCTCCATGAGGCCGGCGAAGCCGTCATAGAAGCCGATCACATCCATTCCATAAGCCCTTTGGGCGGCTTTCCCGACAGCTCGAATTGCCGCGTTGAGACCGGGGCTGTCGCCTCCGGCAGTGAGAATTCCAATGCTCTTCGCCATTGATTCGATGGTAACCAAACCTCAGGGTCGAAATGCCTTGACTTGAACTGCTGTTGAAGTTGTACGGTGACTGCTCTCCGACAATGACCCAAAAAGATCCACTGACGCTCGACCAGCCCGGGGGCCTTCTATCGCCTCCCTACTTGCGCGCGTCTGTGGCCATCTACACGACGGTCGCCCTGGTTGCCTTCGAGGGGACAGCCGTGGCTGCAGCCCTACCCCAGGTCGCCGCCGACCTCGGACAGATCAATCTCCTCCCTTGGATCATTACCGTCTATCTGTTCGCCTCAGGTGTAGCGACGGTGATGGCAGGGTCGGTGGTGGACGCTCTCGGAACCGCTCGCGTATTTCGCTGGGCAGTCCTGGTCTTTTCAGTTGCTGGTTTCGCCGCTGGTCTGGCCCCATCGATGGCGGTCTTGGTTGCAATTCGCTTTGTGCAGGGAATCGGGGCGGGCATGGTGGTTGCGGTCGGTTTGGCAGCGACGTCGTTGGTGTACCCCGATCGGCTAAGTGGCCGTGCCTTTGCTGCCAACTCGACAGTCTGGGGTGTCATGGGAGCGGCAGCTCCCGCCATAGCCGCCGGCTTATTGAGCTTCGCGTCGTGGAGGTGGATCTTTTTCGTCAACCTCCCCCTCGGAATCATCTCGATCGCCGCGGGTTGGAGACCGTTGCCCGGTCCGAAGTCCGAACAGAAGCTTCGGCTCGATCCGATTGGGGTCCTGCTCGTGGCCCTATTCACCGTCGCGACCCTGATGGCTGTCGACCGTCTGTCTTGGATATCAGCAGCTTGGACGATTCTGGCAATTGCGGCGGCGGTTCTGTATCGCAGACATGCTCGGGGCACCGCACACCCGGTGGTGAAATCACAGCACATTTTCCGTCTTCCCTACTCCATGCTGGGCGTATTCGTAGGGTTGCTCATCGCCGCCGCATTCGGGGTTGCCGCATACATAACTCTCTACGTCTCAGCCGGACTTGGTGTGGGAGCCACCCTGACCGCGTGGTCGGTGTTCTTTTTCACGATCGGTTGGACCTTGGGCGCCAACCTCTCGAGCTGGTTGCTCATTCGTCTCGCAGAAACCTCCGTAATGCAACTCGGGGTGGGGGCAACGGCACTGGGGATAGCGTTAGGCGCTGCGTCGGTTTATCTACACATGGCGTTGCCGGTTTTGCTGGTCGGCATGGTGTTGTCCGGAGTGGGTGTGGGTATGTCGACCAACGCAGGCTTGAATCTGGTCAGGGCGCTGACGCCAGAGGATCAGATGGGTCGAGCTACCTCCGCCCACCATTTCTTGCGCAATCAGGGTCTCACCGTGGGCGCAGCTATCGGGGGTTCTGTCCTGCTGTTTGTTGTCGCACAACAGATCGGCGATGTGGGCTTGGTCCAGGAGATCCTCTCAGGTGAGAGCTCAACAAACTCACCCGAAGTGGCGGAGGCGGTCGTCGCCGGGTACGGATTGTCATTGTTGGTAGGTCTTGGGATCGCGCTCAGCTCCATCATTCCGCTCCGGGTTCTGCGGCGGTACCTCGCCGAAGACCGGGCCGAGGCGAATGTACGACGTCGCAGGGCCAAGCCTTTGCAGTCTCCCTTCGAGTAAGGCGCTCGAAAAGAGGTAAGGGCTTGACTTCAAGTTAACTTCAAGTTGTACGTTGACGTCATGAGCACTCACGACCGAATACTGATCCCAGGCACGGCAATAGTCACAGGAGGGTCGCGCGGCTTCGGCAAAGCACTGGCATCGTCCCTGGTAGACAGACAATGGAGGGTTGTCATCGACGCGAGAGATGGGTCGGAACTCGCGAAAGCCAAACGTGACATAGGCGGTGCCGACAATCGGGTACTGGCCCTTGCGGGCGACGTGAGGGACGAGAACCACCGACGGGACCTCGTGGCAGCTGCTTCGAGGATCGGGAACTTGCGACTGCTGGTCAACAATGCCAGCACCCTGGGCATTAGTCCCCTCCCACCTGTGGCGGAGTACGACCCGTCTGCTCTTCTGACTTTGTTTGAGACGAACGTTGTGTCTCCTGTTCGCCTTGCCCAGTTGGCCCTCCCCGAGTTGGGTAAGTCGAAGGGTGTGATTGTGAACGTTTCCTCGGACGCCGCTGTCGCTGCTTACGCAGGATGGGGTGCCTACGGAGCTTCAAAGGCTGCCCTCGACCAGGTTTCGAGAGTGATGTCCGCTGAAGAGCCCGACGTCAGGATTTACGCATTCGACCCGGGGGATATGCGCACGCGAATGCACCAGGACGCCTTCCCAGGAGAAGACATTTCAGATCGGCCACTGCCGGAATCCAGAGTTCCCTCACTGATCGACTTGATAGGCAGCGACCGACCCAGTGGCAGATACACCGCGGACGAGTTGCTCGAGTTGGTCAGCCCATGACCGCTCTGCGGCTACAAAGTCGAGAGCCCCTGGACGGATTTGTCGTTCCGGCGGAACTAAATGCGAACGAGCCGGCCGAGATGAGAGGACTCCAGAGGGACGAAGTGCGCCTGATGGTCGTCGCTAACTTCGGTATCGGGCACCAGAGCTTTGTTGATATCGCGGACTTGTTGTCCCCGGGTGATCTGATAGTGGTCAACAACTCGGCGACGCTTCCTGCGGCGGTAGCTGTTGACAACGAACTCGTGCTGCACTTCTCGACCCCGATACCTGCCGGGGGTTACGCGGTCGAGCCGCGGTTGGCTGCTGGCCACGGCACAAAGGAGTGGACCGGAGACGTACCGACGAGGTTTGATCTACCAGGTGGCTCTTCGGTCGAGATCATTGCCCCGTACCCGATTGGGGCTTCGAGCGACAGACTGTGGATGGCGGATTTCCGATCTGAATTGCCGCTCAAGCGATATCTGGGTCGGTGGGGACACCCAATCCGCTATGCGCACATCGACGAGCCGCTTCCGATTTCGGCATACCAGACCGTCTTCTCCACAGTCTCCGGCTCTGCTGAGATGCCGAGCGCCTCGCGCCCTTTCAGCGGACGGGTTCTTGCCTCGTTGGCTGCGCGTGGCATAGCTGTCGCTCCGATAACTCTGCACGCAGGAGTCTCTTCCCTGGAAGCCGGGGAGAAGCCGTCGCAGGAGTGGCTTCGTGTGCCGGAGTCCACGGCCAGGTTGATCAACAACACCCGACGAGCCGAAAGTCGGGTTGTCGCCTCAGGGACCACGGTCGTCCGGGCCCTCGAGTCTGCAGTCGATAGTCAAGGGTTGATCCATCCGGCAGCCTTCTGGACGGATCTCTTCATCGAATCCGACCATTCGATGAGGTCCGTAGATGGGCTCATCACCGGTTGGCACGAGCCAATGTCAACCCATCTGGCCATGCTCGAGTCACTCATAGGGTCGTCGCTCCTGTCCGATGCCTACCAGGAAGCGTTGTCGGAGGGTTACCTGTGGCATGAGTTTGGCGACAGCGCCCTCCTCCTTGCTCGGTGAGTGACACGAGCCAAGAAGGCGGGTGTTCTCAGGCCATTCTCTTCGGCAAAGCCGAGATGTATGTTTCGGTGGCTTTGTCGAGACTCAGCGAAGATCCGTTGAGGGTCACGACTCGTCCCCCGAACGATCCGATACGACGGGCATTGTCGATCCCGGTAGGCATCTCGCCTGGTGACACTGCCATGAGGAAACGGTGGGGATCTTCTGAGAACAACTCGACGTGCCCGGTTTCTATGGACACGCCTACATCGGAGGCGATTGCGATTTCACTTGCAGCTACGGCGACTCCACCATCGGAAACGTCGTGCAGGACAGGAACCTGGTAGGCGAGTTTCGCGGCGAGTTCGGTAACCCAACCCGCGGTCTTTGGGTCAGGTGGTGTCGGCTTTCCGCCGAGCCGATGGCCAACTAAGCGTTGGGCGGCAGAACCGGCCAGTCCGATGGCCGTCGGGCCAATCAGCCAAAGTTCCATACCTTCGGTGGCGCGGCCTATGCGGGGTGGCGTTTCGGGTATTGGATCTGCCAACCCGAGCAGACCGACTACTGGAGTGGGGTTGATGTCTACCCCGTCCGTCTCGTTGTAGAACGACACGTTTCCGCCTACGACCGGTACTCCCAGCACCTCGCACGCCTCAGAGATTCCCTCCACCGACTCTATGAACTGCCACATGACCTCCGGTTTCTCCGGGTTACCGAAATTGAGGTTATCGACGACGGCGAGTGGTTTGGCTCCGGTGATAGCCACATTCAGGGCCGCCTCATAGACGAGCCGGGCGGAGCCGACTCGTGGGTCGAGGTAGCAGAGCTTCCCGTTGCCGTCGGTGGATACCGCTAGGGCCTTGTCTGTCCCCTGGATTCTCAGCACGGAAGCGTCGCCTCCAGGTCCGACCACGGTGTTGAGAAACAGCATGTGGTCGTATTGCTCGTGGATCCAGGCGGTCGAACCGATAGCTGGATCGTCGAGGAGTCTGAGCAGGAGGTCTGCCGGGTCGACGCGGGCTAGGTCGGGCTCCTCTTGTGCCTGGACCTGTTCGAGCCACGCCGGCCGCGTGGCTGGCCGATCGTAAAGGGGTGCATCGTCGGCAAGGGAGGCCGCGGGTATCTCGGCCACCAATTCGTCGCCAAAGCTGATGCGTAGGGTGCCACCATCTTTGACTTCTCCGATCACCGACGCGTCGATCTCCCACTTCGCTGCCACGGATAGGACCTCGTCGACATGCTCGGGGGCGACGAAGGCCATCATTCGCTCCTGCGACTCGGACATCAAGAGTTCGGCTGCAGTCATGCCGGTTTCTCGGGTATGGACTTGGTCGAGGTCTACCTCCATTCCAACGCCTGCTCGTCCTGCTGGCTCGGACGTGGCACAAGACAGGCCGGCGGCTCCAAGGTCCTGCACGCCAACGACCAATCCTTTGTTGTAGAGCTCAAGGCAGGCCTCGATGAGCTTCTTTTCCTCAAAGGGGTCGCCTACCTGCACCGAGGGACGCTTCTCCTCGGAGCTCTCGTCGAAGGACGCGGAGGCGAGTACCGATGCTCCGCCAATTCCGTCCCGGCCAGTCGCTTTGCCGAGGAGAACAGCAACTGAACCTGGTGATCCCGCTGTCCCCAGGACCAGCTGATCCCTCTTCAATAGACCCAGGCACATCACGTTGACCAGGGGGTTTCCGTCGTAACCTGGGTCAAATTCGATGTCTCCACCGACAGTGGGCACTCCTACCGCATTTCCGTAGCCGGCAATTCCCGATACGACCCCGTTGAGTAGATACCGGTTCTTGGGCTTGTCAAGAGATCCGAACCTGATCTGATCCCAGAGCGCGATTGGTCGGGCTCCCATGGTGAACACATCACGAAGTATCCCTCCGACCCCTGTCGCCGCCCCCTGATACGGCTCAACGAACGACGGATGGTTGTGCGACTCGATGCGGAGGGCCGCCAGCCAACCATCGCCCAGGTCAACGACACCGGCGTTCTCACCGGGGCCCACAACCACCCACGGTGCCTCTGTAGGGAACCTTCCGAGGTGCTTCCGGGAGGACTTGTATGAACAGTGCTCCGACCACATCACCGAGTACATGGCAAGCTCAGCTGGCTTCGGCTCTCGATCGAGGATCCCGACGACTGATGCATATTCTTCGTCGGTCATACCAAGTTGGCGATGGAGCGGAAGCGTCGTTGTCATGCCGGTACGGGTGTCTTGAGAAAACTCCGGATTAGGGCAATGCCGTCGACCGACCCGAGGAGCTCATCGGTGGCTCGTTCGGGGTGGGGCATGATCCCAACCACGTTTCCGACGTCGTTGGCGACGGCGGCTGCATCGAGATGCGACCCGTTGGGGTTGTCGGTGTACTTCATCACAACACGGCCGATGCCACCTGGATCGACCCAGTTGCCTTCGTAGCTATTGAGCGGGATTCGCAGACGGTCGCCAGGATCGAGACCCTGTGTGAGCACCGAGCGGGTGTCAGTGACTTCGACTTCGACGTATCGGCAAATGAATGACAGGTCCCTATTGGCGATCAGGGCTCCGGGGAGGAGATCCGCTTCACAGAGGATCTGGAAGCCATTGCATATTCCCAACACTGGCAATCCGTCTTCCGCCATGCGGGCGACCTCTGCCATCACTGGCGAGAACCGGGCGATCGCTCCGGTCCGGAGTGCGTCGCCGTGGGCAAAGCCACCGGGCAAGACAACCCGATCGAAGTCCGACAGGTCGGTTTCTCTGTGCCAAACGAGAGTTGCGTCGCCACCTTGTGATTCGATTGCGGACACGACATCGTGTTCACAGTTGGTTCCGGGGAAGACCACCACCGCGGCGGTCATTTCAGGTGCTCTCCACGGAGATTTCGAAGTCTTCCAGGACCGGGTTGGCCAGGACCTGACGGCACATGGCTTCGACCTGGGCGCGGACCACCTCGGGGTCGTTGCCATCAACTTCGAGATGGAAGACCTTGTCGACCCGCACCGAACTGACCGCGGTGTGGTCCAGATCGTGAAGGGCTCTCTTGATGGTCGTGCCTTGCGGATCGGCGATCACCGGGCGTCTGGTCACCTCAACGCGGACTTTCACCGACTCCCTCGCAGATAATCCTCAAAGCTCTCACCGGTGATGGTTTCGTACGCCTCGACATACCTTTCCCTGGTCCCGGCAACGATCTCGTCAGGCAGGTCAGGAGCCGGAGGGTTCTTGTCCCAAGGTTGGGTTTCCAGCCATTCTCTGACGTATTGCTTGTCGAAGCTGGGCACGTCGTGGCCCGGCTCCCACTCGTCTACCGGCCAATAGCGGGAGGAGTCGGGAGTGAGGACTTCGTCGATTAGAAGCAATTGGTCTCCAGCATGGCCAAACTCGAATTTCGTGTCGGCGAGGATCACGCCCTTGGAGGCTGCGTATTCGGTAGCTCTCGTGTAGATATCGATCGAACGACGTTTCAGTTCTTCGTAGAGATCGTTGCCGAGAATCTCCCGGGTTTGAGACTCGGTGATGTTCTCATCGTGACCGGTTGTGGCTTTGGTGGCGGGCGTAAAGATCGGTTCCGGGAGCTTGTCTGCAAGCTGCAATCCCGACGGAAGGTGTTCGGTGGTGGGCCCCCCACCGTCGCGATACTCACGCCAGGAAGATCCGTAGAGATAACCCCGGACCACGCATTCAACCGGGACTACATCGGCTTTACGGACAACCATGGTCCGCCCCTGTAGCTCGGTACGTTCTTCTTCGGTTATCCCGTCCACACCACTCAGATCGGTGGTGACCAGGTGATTCGGAGTATCCAGGAGGTCAAAGAAGTGGAGGCTCAAACCTGTGAGGACGCGCCCCTTGTCGGGGATGAGCTGGGGGAGGATCACGTCATAGGCGGAGATCCGATCGGTGGCGACAAAAAGCAGATGGTCGGGGTCCAGTTCGTAAATCTCCCGAACCTTCCCCGAGGCGACGTGAGGTAATGACAGCACGTGTCGGGAGGCTAACACTCTTTCGCTTTCCTTAGGAACACGAGGCCATATGTGGCCGATTTCGCGTCGAGAACGAGGTTCTGAGCAGCTACGGTGTCGGCGATGTCGGGTTTCAAACCGGAACGGGTTAAGGATCTCTTCTTCCGCGACTCCTACGCCGAGGCCCTCGGTGCCGAGTTGGTCTCCGTTGACGACGCCGAGCTCATCGTGGCTCTGGACGTAGAAGATCGACATCTGAACTTCCTCGGCGGCGGTCACGGTGGGATGGTCTTCTCGCTTGCGGATTGCGCTTTCTCACTGGCTTCCAACTCCGCGGGCCCCAGGGCCGTTGCCATCGACACCCATATGGTCTTCACTGCTGCCGCCCAGAGTGGGCACCGGTTGACAGCTGTCGCCACCGAGCTGTCGCGGGGTCGGACCCTGGGCACCTACCACGTCAAGGTGACCCGGGATGATGGCCGCGTAGCCGGCATCTTCACCGGCACGGTCCACATCTCCGCTGATTCCTGACCAGGACTTTCTAGACTTTTCGGGTTGGCTCTGATCAAATACGCGGTGTTTCACCCCTGGAGGGTGTTGATAGCCGTCATCGCCGGGGTGTTGCTGGGCGTGGCGGCGTTTTATGCATATCAAGTCAACGTCGCATTGGCCGCGGTCGCCAGCGAGGAATTCAATCCGGACGCAGCTCGGGAGGAGATTCCGGTCGACCCTGCTGCAGACAGCGAAGTGGTCTTCGTCGAACCCACCCCGTACCAGGAGGAAGAGATCGACCTGGTCGCCTTGCAGGAAGAGCTGGCCGCCGTTTTCGACATAACCAAGCCTTTCGATCCTATGGAATTCAGCCCGTACTCGTTCGGAGAGCCAATACCCGACGGAGCACACGAGTCATATCTGCTGGTAGGAACGGACGCGTCCGGATACCTAGCTGACGCGATCGTCCTCGCCCTACAACCCGCAGGAGGAGGAAAACCGATCATGGTGAGCCTTCCCCGCGACCTCTACGTGTGGAACGTGTGCAAGAAGACTTTCACTCGGCTCAATGCCGGGCTGGGCGGGTGTTCGGGGTTCGCCTCCGGTCCGGAGATGATGGCCATACTCGTGGAGGACTACACGGGAATTCCGATTGATCACTTCGCTCGGATCGATTTCTCCGGATTTGCGGCAGTGGTCGATGCCTTCGGAGGGATCACCATCTGTGTGGACTATCCAACGAGAGACCTCAAGTCGAAGCTTCTGATCGAGGAAACCGGATGCAACACCGCCGGCGGGGAGACCGCGCTGGCCTGGGTTCGATCCCGGCATGGCGAAGAGCTACGTGGTGAAGAGTGGGTCTCGGTCGGAGGGTCGGATTTCGCAAGGCAAGGAAGGCAGCAAGATGTTCTCTTCCAACTAGCCGGGAAGGCTTCAGGATTCAGTTCCCCGACCACCCTCGTGAATAAGCTGGCCGCCGTCACAGCGTCGGTTCGTCTTGACTCGTCCTGGTCTTTTGCATCAGCGGTCTCGACAGGTTGGAAATACCGCGGAATCTCTAAGAGTTCTGTCACGAGGTTTTCGATCGGAGTCCGAGACTATCGGACTCCTGGAGGCGCTCAGGTGCTCCTTCCGACACGACCGTTCGCCGACTACCTGCCTTAAGCCGTAGTGGTTTCCTGCGTGGCGTTTCGCGCCAGCTCGATGGATTCGTTGGAGACGATATTCCAGACGAGAGCCGTCGCGATCAGAAAAGCGCCTGCTGCAATCCAGAATGGGCTGGTGAGGCCGAAGGCTGAGGCGACGACGCCGCCGAGCAACGCCCCGAGAGGCTGAGAACCCCAAGACAGAAGGCGGGAGGCACCCGCAACACGGCCCCTCTTGTCGTCGGGGGTCAGGCCCTGGCGCAGGGTCACGGAAACGACGTTCCATGCCGTAATGAGAAAACCGTAGAGAACCATTAAACCGCCCACGAATATGGGGTTTGTGATGACTGCGAACGCCGCGGTGCCCAACACCTGGATCACAAGCGAGAGGCGAATAGTGTTGCCCGATCCGATAGCGGCGACAACTTTCGGTGCCGCGACGGCTCCGATAAGCCCACCGACCCCGAGGCTAGAGATGAGTAGGCCATAGCCGGTCTCGCTGACTCCAAGAATGTCCTGGGCATACAGCACAAAAATCGCGACGATCCCCATCGTGAACATGTTGGTAATTCCGGCCATGATCGCCAGGGTCCGCACCACTTTCTGGTTCCAAAGCCACCTGAGCCCATCACCGATGTCGGCTCGAATCGATGTGATCTCGGTTCTCTCGCTACGGAAGGTTCCAGGGATCAGGGCGATAAGCACGGCTGCGATGGCGAAGGTCGCTGCATCGAAGAAGAAGGGCACCGAGGCCGCTACCACGAACAGGAAGGCGCCGAGTGGAGGTCCGACGAAGGCGTTGCCAGCCCACTCCAACCCTTGCAGCCTTCCGTTGGCTGCTGCCAGTTGCTCGTCGGTGACCGTCTTTGGTGTGAGTGCTTCCGCTGAAGTGTCGAAGAAGGTCTCGCTGAGACCCAGCCCAAATGCGATGACGTAGACAAGCCAGATCTCGGCTCGATCGGTGGCGATCGCCGTGGCAAGGAGGACGATTCCCAGAGTCCGAAGAATGTTGGTGATCACCATCACCCGCTTGCGGTCCATACGGTCGACCAACGCACCCGAGATCAGTGCGAAGAGCAGCCAGGGGAGCCGAGATGCCAGCGTTGCACCGGCGACGAGGAGAGGATCCCGGGTCAAAGAGGCGACTAGAAGCGGAAAGGCTGCACCGGCGACGCCGTCCCCGATATTCGACACCCCAGCAGCGAAAGAGAGTTTGTCAAAGCTGGGACCAAGCTTGCTGGCCATCGTTCGTCATCCTGAGCTCGGGGTCCGACAGACGTTAACCGGAGCAGGTTTCCGTCGGCGTGAAGCAAATCCCAAATGGCCGCTTGACCCTTGCATACCGGGTATGTAATTTGGGTGTATACTGAGTATGTAGAGCGAAAGGGTGTACTAGATGGGACTCAAGGAAGGTTTGCTCTGCCTCCTGAGCACGAGCGATGCCCATGGGTATCAGCTCAAGGCGGATCTCGAAGCCACCACCGGGGACACATGGAGGGTCAATGTTGGACAGGTGTACACCACACTGCAACGACTCGAGCGTGACGGCCTTGTGGCTTCCACAGAGTCAAACACCGAGGGCCGCGTCGTCTATGCGATCACCGAAGCCGGGCGCTCCGAGGTGCAAATCTGGATGGCGGGACCGGTGGAGCTGGCGGCCGCCGGAAGGGATGAGATCACGCTAAAGGTCTTGATGGCGATCAGGTCTGGTGTCGAGCATCCCCGTCGGGTCGTCGAGAAGCAGCGAGGCTCGACCATGACCCTCCTCCAGGACTACACCACCCTCAAGGCAGACGCCAGTGGCGAAGACCTGGCCTGGCAGCTGCACCTTGACCGGCTCATCCTGTCGGCCGAGGCGGAGCTGCGCTGGTTGGACAGGGTGGAGTCCCGGCTGGACGATCTGCCACTCGCCTCCGCACTCGAGGCTGCAACATCACCGTCGAAGGAGCCCCGGGGGGTGCCCTCATGACCGAGCCCATCCTCTCTATGCGCCGGGTCGGCAAGACACACGGCGAGGGGGCGCAACGTGTCGACGCACTGGTCAATATCGACCTCGATCTCATGCCGGGCGAGTTGGTTGCAGTTACAGGGCGGTCCGGGTCAGGGAAGACAACGCTGTTGAACTTGGCCGGCGCACTCGACGAGCCGACTGCCGGCGAGGTGATAGTGGGTGGAGAGAATCTGGCCACGATGTCGAAGAGTGAGCTGGCAAGGGTTCGCCGGGTTGCGGTCGGCTACGTCTTCCAACAGTTCAATCTACTGCCCAGTCTGACCGCCGCGGAGAACATCTCCCTGCCCCTGGAACTCGACGGTATGAAACCCGAGGAGGCCCGAACCCTGGCCGAGGTCTCTCTTGATGAGGTGGGAATGGCGGGAATGGAAGACCGCTATCCCGACCAACTATCTGGCGGTGAGCAGCAGCGTGTCGCGATAGCAAGGGGGTTGGTTGGGCCCCGGTCGGTTCTCCTCGCCGACGAGCCCACCGGAGCCCTCGACGAAGCCACCAGCGAGTCGATCCTCAAGCTTCTGCGGAGCCGATGCGACGCTGGGGCCGCCGCCCTAATGGTCACACACGAGCCTGCCTACGCCGCTTGGGCCGACCGAGTGGTCCGGCTGCGCGACGGCAGGATCGAAGGGATCTCGGAAAGGACCAAGACCCCGTCGAGTACGGCTGACATCCTGTGAGCGGCCGCACTGCCGCCTACAAGGTGGCCTACAAGAACGCGAAACGCAATCGAAAACGCACCATCTTTCTCGTGCTCCTCGTGGCGGTGCCGGTGGCGTTAGGAGTGGTCGTGGCCGGCATGGTCCGGGCGTCAACTTTCACAGCCGAAGAGCGAGCCCAGTTGCAGTTCGGTGCCGGTGATGCTCGCATCGAGTTCTTCGCTCCAGAACCGGGGGTCGCTGATTGGATTTATCGGACACTCGACGAACTCGACGCTGGTGTCGAGACAACTGAGTTTCGCGAGGCGGGGATCCGGCTCGAGGACTTCCAATTCGCCCTGATTACTGATCTCGACATGAATAGCTCGTTGACGAAAGGAATGTTGGTCCATATTGGCGGTGAACTTCCCGACACTGAAGACGAGGTGGGGTTGTCTCCAATCGTCATGGAAAACCTGGATGTGAGTGTCGGGGACCAGGTCGACTTCGAGGAGTATGGAACGGGCCCGCTCACGGTGGTTGGGGTGGTGAGCCACCCCCTGACCCAAGGTGAGGGAGTCATTCTGATGGCACCGGGCGCCCTGACATCGGCAGCAGGCGATGTTGACCTGGGAGGCACCTCGGTGCTGATCGGCGGGTCTGGAGCCGGGGCTGTGGGAGAGCAACTCCATGAGCAGTGGTGGTCCACCGGGCGAGAACAGTTTTGGCCCCAACCTGCTGTCACTCCCAGGCCAGCCGAGATCAGCTTTCTCGCAGACGAGATCTATCTGCTTCTGACCGAATCGGAGATCAAAGAGCTGGTCGAGATCGCCAGGTCGACTCCGCCTGACGAAGATCCCTCCCTGGTGGTTCAGGACACGGCGATCGAAATGGCTTATGGATCGGGACGCGAGTTCAGTCAACTGGCCCAGCTCAATGTGGAGACCCGTGCGGCCTGGGCCAACCAGATGAGCCTCGAGGACAATCCAAGCCTGCTTTCCACAGGGGCCTCCGCTCTTCTCCTGGTCGAAGTCGCCTTCATTACCGGTGCTGCTTTCGCCGCCGGAACCCGTCGTCGTCTCCGTGAGATCGGGCTGATGGGTGCGCAGGGCGCCTCCCAGGACCACATCAAGACCACCGTTTTGGGCGAGGGTCTCACTATCGGGTTGATTGGTTCTGCCGCGGGGGCTGGGCTTGGCATCCTGGTGCTGTTGGTCGGGCGCCCGATCCTCCACCGGTTTGTCTCTCGGCTGGTCACTGGGGTCGGGGTGGGGCTGCTCGACGTAGCAGGCCCGATGGCGGTAGCGCTGGTTTCGGTGTTGATAGCCGTGTGGATCCCGGCGAAGACCGCGTCCAGAGTCCCAACCACGACAGCCCTGCAAGGCAGGATGCCCGCATCCTCTCCACGTCCCTGGGTAGTTCCTATAGGTCTGGGCAGCGCTGGTCTGGGCGCCTTGATCATCACCGTGGCGCTGGCTTCGACCAGCAATTTCTCCGGCTTCCTCGTTGGCGTGGGGTCCGTTTTGGTCGTCGGCGGCGTTGCCATGTTGGCCAGTCCGATCCTTGCCGGTGTGACCAAGATGTCTGACCTGGTCCCGGCCACGGGTCGTCTGGTTTTGCGGGATTCGGGACGAAACCGGACACGATCGTCGGTTGCGGTGGCCGCGATCATGGTCATCCTTCTCCTGCCTGTGATCTATCTCACAATGGCGGCAACCTCGGCCGAGCGTGATTTGATCTATGGACTGCCGTCGCCGGAGGGTCAGATCGTGGTTACCGGCCAGTATGACCAGGCTTTGAACGGTCCGAGAGGAGTTACGGATCAGGATCTTGCCTCGCTGGCAGCGGTGATCCCGTTGGACCGAATGGTTACCTTTGAGGGTCTCGGCCTGAGGTTGAACACCAAGGAAGCACTGGAGACTGAAACGGACTTTCCGACAGGGTTCGGTGGATCCAGTGCCTGGCCGGCCGCCGTGGGATCAGTGGACCTGGCGGAGGCACTGGGCCACAACGGAGTAATGGCGTCGCTAGCGGACGGAGAGATTGTTGTTCTCGGTGTTGAAGACAAAGACACCTATGTCGAGTTGAACAATCAGAACTACGAAGCGGTGGAGTACGCGGTACCTGTGGTGCGCTTTGCCATGCCACGGGTCCTGATTCCCGAGCAGTTGGCGAGTTCGGAGTTTGGGGAAGAGAGCAGGGGAACCATGGCTCTTGCGTTCCCGGAAGAGCCTGTGACGGAACAACAATGGCGCGAGGTGTGGATCACTCTCAACCTGGAGATCAACGGTGGAAATCTCGGCCTCAGCGATGCTGCAATCTACGCGATTGCGATGAGTGCCACTCTCGTTGTCGTACTGATCGTCGTAGCGTTGGTAACGGCAGTTTCGGCTGCCGAAGTGGACGAGGAGATTCGAACCATAGTTGCGGTCGGGGCGGCGGGTAACTACCGGCGTCGCTTCCTCGGGCTGCTGACTGGCTACCAGACCCTGATCGCCACAGCCCTTGCTATACCGCTGGGCCTCGGATTGGTCAAAGTCTTCTCCGTGGCTTCCGACGGCTTCTATATCGGGGTCTTTGGTGGCGTCAGCACACAGTTTATGGCGGTGCCGTGGTGGCAGCTGGCGACTCTCGCCCTGGCGATGCCCCTCATTGTCGGCCTTCTCACTCTCGTCTCGGTCCGCTCTGCCCCGGTGACCCCACCCCGACGCGCCACGTAAAGCCCTTCTGCGCCGAATCATCTGTCGCCATCGCAACAGATAACTGCGGAGAGCGGGTTAGATGATCCTCCCCGCGTGCTCGGCGTACGGTTCGCCCGAGATCACTCTTTCCGGGCCGAAGCGGGAGAGGTCGATAGAGGGCGCTGTCCCGGTGATCAGCTCGGCGAGGTGGCGCCCCATGGCGTGACAGTGTTGGAAGCCATGCCCGCTAAAACCAGCCGCCACATATAGCCCATCGATTCCGGGCCACTCGCCCAGGATGGCGTTGGCGTCGAGGGTGTTCTGCGCATAGAGACCAGCCCAAGATTGCATGACCTCGAGCTGGTCGAACACCGGGAGATGGCTGACGATCTCAGGCCAGATGACTTCGTAGAACCGTGAGCGGGGCGCAGGTGTGAAGTCGAATCCGATCGGATCAGCGTCTGTTGACCATGCCATCAGGAATGTGTTTCCCGGTTCGGGGAGCATGTAAGCACCTGAAGGGAGAAAGATGCTCGGAAGATGAGAGTGGCCTTCGATCTGACCTGCAATGACATAGACCGTCCTCATCACCGGGTCAACGGGAATCGATATCCCGACGGTCGCCAGGAGATCGGTCGACCATGCCCCCGCAGCAACGATCACATTGTCGGCTTCAACGACTTTGTCATCGACGACAACTCCTCGGACGTCACCGTCGACGACTACCGACTGTGCTGTACCGATGATGGAGCGGACTCCGCGCTGCAACGCCGTCCTGCGATATCCATCGACGACTTGGCCAGGATCAACCGGGCCATCTTTGGATCCGAAGGTTCCGCCGACGAGCCTCTCCGATCGAGCCGCGGGAAATCGACGAGCGACCTCCTCCATGTCCAACCACTCGGTGTCGCAACCGAGTTGATTCTGTCGCTCGATACCGAGGAGGGCTTCTTCTTTGCCCGCTTTGTCCACCAAGAAGAGGTTCCCTTGGAGCCGGTGATCAACCGCTAGGGCGTCGTCGCCAACGATCGCACCGAAGTTGTCGATGCACTCCAGCCCGTACAGCGACATCTCGATGTTCTCAGGGAGGTTGAACTGCAACCGCATGTTTCCGTCAGAGAGGAGTGTCGACGACCGGGCCAGCGTAGGGTCCTTCTCAACCACCTCGACGGCCAAGTTGGGCTGAATTCGCTTCAGATGGAACGCCGTCGCCCAACCAGTCGCCGCTCCTCCGACAATGACAACGTCGGTCATACCGACCGCGTGATTCCCCTGTCGACCGGGGTGTTCTGCTCGGTGATATCGCAACTCACGTGATCGGAGAGAAGCTAGCGGTTATCGCTTCGATTGGCCGAGAAGGTGGTTGAAGTCGGGACCCGATTTCCACTGCCACCTCTTGATCCTCGCCAGGGACTCCTCCGAATCGTCAAGGGGTCCAACACCTTTGAGACTGTTGGCCAATTTCGGTCGCTGTCCATTGGCAAAGCCGATCGAAGCCCTCTCCTGTTCGACGATGAAATCTACGAGACCTGTTTTCTCGAGCCGTTGAGGCGAGATACTTTGAGTACGGAGAATCTCAAGGGCTCTTCGATGTCCTTGAGCAAGTTCAGTTGGTGACGCCCCGCGCATGTCATTCGCGAGAACCCAGTCTCCCATCGTGTGGCCCCCGGAGTTGCGTGTCACGAGGGTTCGACCGTCAGTGAACACACTGGTGATGGCAATTACGAGATCTGTCACCTCCACGTAGCTTGTCCGATCCGGCGACATCAGCCCGCTCATGGTCACGTCGAGTTTCCCTAGGTCTGCGCCCACGGCTCCGATACGAGACCAGCCAAGCCGTTCGAACTCCTCGACGAAAGCAATGGCACCCGGCATGACAGCGTCGTCATCCACGCGCCGCACACCGGCTGGGTCGAGGATCACCGGTTGGGTTCGCCGCCAGACAAGCCATACGAACACCCCCACCGTGACGGCGAACACGGCGATTCCAGTTGCCCCGCTGATCGGGAACACGATTATCGGCACCGCAAGAAAGACCAGGAACCATGGCGAGTATGGGCTCATCCAGCTTGCGACGACCAGGGCGATTGCTCCGATGAGAATCCGCAGCTCGGTGGTGGTCAGTTCGGCAGTATCGCCGGTAGCGATCGCCCAAACCGCAAGGAGGACCATGAGGACGGCAACCGCTCGGAAGACAACAAAGAGCGTCCGCGTTTTGGGTAGGAGCGGAGGATACTTGGCCACCCTTCAAGCCTAGAAGCGATCTCCGCATCCGTTGAGCGCGACGGACTAACTTCAGGGTATGGAGCAGGTTGCGGATGGTGTATTCAAGCTAGGAAGCCGCGACCACAACTTCTATCTGCTGAAAGAGGGGGACGAAGCGACTGTCATTGACGCCGGTTGTTCCCGGGAGTGGAAGGTCCTCAACGACGGTCTGCAGAGTGTGGGCCTCTCGCTTGACTCCGTCGCGGGAGTGGTGGCGACCCATGCCCACGCTGACCATTTTGGACTGGCAAAGAAGGCCCAAGATGCCGGTGTGGATGTAATGGTCCACGAAGACGAGGAAGAGCGGGCCGTGGGCACGTACACAGGGCGTTTTGCGGTGACTGCCACTGAGCTGCCCATGTTCAGCATCAAGGCACTGCGCAACTTTCTGCCGATGATCTGGGCTGGAGTGTTGACTCTCGACCATCTCGAGACTGTCGGCACCTTCGCCGACCGCGACAGGCTTGATCTACCTGGTAATCCGGTCGCAGTCCACACGCCAGGACACACCGAAGGGCACGTGATGTTTCACTGCAAAGACAAGGGGATTCTGTTCAGCGGTGACGGCCTGGTGACGATGGACTTGCTCGGCGATAGGACGGGTCCACAGGTCATGGACAAGAGATTTCATCTCGACGCAGACCTAGCTCGGACCTCATTGGGGCGAATTCGCGATCTCGACGCCGACCTGATTCTTCCCGGGCATGGCAGACCGTGGTCAGGTTCGCCTCAGGCAGCCCTGGTGATGCTCCCGGACTGACTCTCGACCTCGAAGTCAGTCGAGGGAAAGCTCGGAAAGTCTTTCAAATAAAATTGATGCCGACTCCCCGACCCGCGCCAGATCAAAACAATCGGAAATCTGTTCAGGGTCGAGGCTGACATCCGGGTCGGCAAGGAGAAGGTCCCGCAGGTGCCCCTTCCCGTCCCATGCGGCCATCGCATTCCGCTGGACGATCCGATAAGCGTCATCTCGAGACGTACCCAGCTCAACCAAGGCGAGAAGTACCGGTTGGCTGAATATGAGTCCGTTGGTGGACTCCAGGTTCTGTTCCATTCGAGCGGAGTCGACGACGAGACGATCGATCAGACCGGCGAACTTGACGAGCATGTAGTGGAGAGTGATCGAGGCATCCGGTAGGACCACACGCTCGGCGGAAGAGTGACTGATGTCTCTCTCGTGCCAGAGGGCGACGTTCTCCAGACCGACCTGCGAATAGCCACGCAGCAGGCGGGCCATCCCGGTCATTCTCTCGGAGAGTATCGGGTTTCGCTTGTGGGGCATCGCCGATGAGCCTTTCTGGCCCTTTCGGAACGCTTCTCGGACTTCAGCGACCTCGGACCTCTGGAGATGGCGAACCTCCGTCGCCATTCGTTCGATGGAGGCACCTACCAATGCCAGAGTCTGCAACCAGCGAGCGTGGCGGTCTCTGGAGGTGATTTGGGTTGACGCGGGTTCAACGGTCAAGCCCAACTGCTCGCAGACATAGGTTTCCACTTCGGGCGGCACCTGCGCATAAGTACCGACCGCTCCGGAAATCTTTCCGACTGACACCTCTTCTGCGGCATCGAGCAGACGTCGGTGGTCACGGGCCAACTCGAACGCCCAGCCGGTCAACTTCAGACCGAATGTTGTCGGCTCCGCCCAAATCCCGTGGGTGCGCCCGACCATGTAGGTCTCGCGGTGTTCCTCAGCCTTCGCCTTCACGATTTCAAAAAGGTCAGCCAGGCTCTGAAGCAGTAACTGTGATGCCTCCTTGAGTATCAGTCCACCGGCAGTGTCGAGAACATCGGAGGAGGTCAACCCGTAGTGGATCCACGGTGCGGCGACCGGTCCTGCATTCTGGCCGAGGAGGTCGACAAAGGCGGCGAGGTCGTGATTGGTGACTTCTTCACGGGCGGCGACCTCCTCTGGCGTCGGAACCGCAGCTGCGCGAGCAGAGTCAGCGACACCATCGGGCACTTTGCCCAGTCGGTTCCAAGCCTCCGAAGCCAGCACCTCAACCTCTTTCCAAGCCCTCAGTTTCCTGGGCTCTCTCCAGAGATTTCCCATCTCAGGAAGGGTGTAACGCTCAATCACTGAGTTGGATGATGCCACAGGCGAGAGGGCTGCCCAACGTATGCCTAAACCGCCGGTCGCCGACATCCGATATATGGTTTGGTTCCCGACACTCGAGGAGTGGAAACGAATGAAGTGGTTCTACGGTTTGCTTTTCGCCCTGGCGCTCGCCGCCTGCACTCAAGGAAATGTGCATACTCTCGAAGTGGGTGACTGCTTCGATGACACCGCTGATCTAGCCACCGAAGTCTCTGACGTGCCAGTAGTCGAGTGCTCCGAGCCTCACGACAACGAGGTTTACGCAACCTACGACATGACCGAATCGACCTACCCGGGATTTGACGTGGCCGCCGATTTGGCCGACGCCGGATGTGTTGACAGGTTTGCTGACTTCGTCGGCCAGTCCTACGAACTCTCGGACCTAGATTTTGCGTGGTTGATCCCGACTGATGAGTCGTGGAACAACGGCGATCGCGAAGTGGTTTGTTTTCTCTACCGGGTCGACCTGGGCAAGATCACCGGTTCCATGAAGGACTCAGGAATCTAAGGCATCGGGTCGCCGCCATCCAGGTGGAGGCGCCTTGACGGCAGGAAATCTGTCACATCGGATGACTAGCGTCGGATGCCGATGCGCCGGATAACCAACGACCAAGCGAGACGCTATGCCCTTGCCGCACAGGGATTCAACCGTCCCAGGCCTACAGGTCGCGTGGATGCACGTCACTTCCGAAGGGTGATGTCAGATGTTGGGATCGTTCAACTCGATTCGGTGAATGTCTTCAGCCGCACCCATTACATGCCGTTCTTCTCCAGGCTTGGTAGTTACGACCGGGCGGGTCTCGACGATTGGTTGTGGGGTTCGGGCGAGCTGTTCGAGTACTGGGGCCATGAGGCTTCTCTGATACCGGTTGAAGATCACCGACTTTGGCGCTGGCTCATGAACCGGCCCGTGCGATGGAGCCGATTCGTTGAGCTGGTCGAGAACGAACCGCATTATCTCGCCGACGTCCTGGACCAGGTCCGGTCGTTTGGTCCGCTGAAAGCCTCCGATCTCAAGGACCCCGGAGAGCGTGGTGCTCCGGCCATGTGGAACTGGTCCAAAGGCAAGGTCGCTCTCGAGGCGCTTTTCTTTCAAGGGAAAGTCACCACGGCCGCCCGCCCCAACTTCACCCGGATGTATGACTTGACGGAACGAGTGGTTGCTCCCGCACATCTTGGCCCTCCTCACCTGAGCATGGAAGAAGCAGCTCCACTGCTGTTGATGAACGCTGCACGCCATATGGGGGTGGCGACGGCCAACGACCTGATCGACTATCCGAGGTTCAACCAGGTCAAAGGGGGTAGCCAGCTTGCGAGGGCCGCCATCTCCGACCTCGTTGCAGCCGACAAATTGATCGAAGTTGACGTGGACGGTTGGCCAAAACCGGGATACCTCGACCCCGACGCCGTATTGCCCCGCCGAGCTCGAGGAACAGCCTTGTTGTCGCCCTTCGACAGCCTGGTTTGGTACAGAGATCGAACCGAGCGCATCTGGGACTTCCACTACCGGATCGAGATCTATGTTCCCGAACCGAAACGGATCTACGGCTACTACGTGCTTCCCTTCTTACTGGACGGTGACCTGGTTGCTCGTGTCGACTTGAAGACAGACCGAAAAGCAGGTCGTTTGCTGGTGAAAGGCGCCTTCGGCGAAGACGGGGTTGACCAGGTCCGAGTAGGTCGCGAATTGCGAAAAGAACTCGAGCTTGTCGCGACGTGGCTTGGCATGGAAGACCTCGAGATCCATAAGAACGGGGATCTGCACGCGTACGTCGTTTAGATCTAGCTCGGTGTCCCCTGCGAAACCGGAAGCGTCACAACAAACACCGCTCCTCCTCCATCGTGGTTCCGAGCGGACAGGTTGCCACCGTGGGCTTCAACCAAATCTCGAGCAATCGACAGCCCCAATCCTGACCCTGCGGTCCCGGCAGCGGTGGCAAAGCGGTCGAAGATCCGGTCGAGTTGGTCGTCGGGGATACCCTGACCCGAGTCGGCGACTTCGACTACAACCTCGTCGAACAGGTCTTCCACCGTTATCAAGAGCCTGCCTCCGTCCTGCATCGCCTTGTTGGCATTGCTGATCAGATTGCTCAGCACCTGGTGGATACGATACGGATCTGCCTCGATCGAAGCGGAGCGCTTGGGTTCTTCGATCACAACGTCGATCCCTTGAGATTCATGCACTGAGGCAAACGATGCAACGCAGTCTTTGACCAGATTCCCAATGTCGACTGACTCGTATTCCAACCTGAGCTGTCCGGCTTCGGCAATCGAAAGGAGGCGCAAGTCCTCGAGAAGGCGCTCCATCAGCGTGACTTCGTCGACGACACCGCTGAGAGAGTCGGGTGGATGCAGACCATCGAGAACCGCCTCGATTTCGCCGCGGATCACGGTTAATGGTGTCCGCAACTCGTGTCCAAGATCGGCGAGGAGGCGTCTGCGTCTGGTTTCCTCCTCTTCCAGTCGGGCCGCCATCACGTTGAAAGACTCCGCAACTCGACCAAACGGGCTCCGATCGCGACGTTGAATGCGAACGGCTGCGTCTCCGTCGGCCAGCTTTTGGGTGGCGTCGAGAAGTTCACCAACAGGAGCCCAAGTCCTTGTCATTTGACGTCTGAGGAATAGCCCAAAGGCAACAAAGAGGACAACTACCAGGCCCACCACCACCCAGCGTTCTCCACCCTCCAGTGCGGCGAGGCCCGTCGCAACAACTGCACCAGTCACCGCGGCTGTGAGGATGAGGATGGCCATGAACCCCATAACCCGCCGGAATATGCGTCCTCCCGACGCTCGGCCATATGGCCCGGGCGTTCCTCGACCCGGTGGCCCCCAGTCCATACGATTAGGCATCGTTGAACCTGTAACCGACTCCATACACTGTCTCGATGTAGTCAGCATCCGGATCGACGCTGTTCAGCTTCTTGCGGATGTTCTTGATGTGCGCGTCGATCGCTCGTTCATACGACTCGAAGGCCACCCCTCTAATCGCCTCCAACAGCTGAGCCCTAGTGAAGACACGGCCAGGTTGGCCGGCAAGGGTTCGGAGGAGCTCGAACTCCGAAACCGTGAAATCCAAGCGAGTGTTCCCTTTGTGGACGGTGTAGTTGCCGACGTTGATTTCGAGGTCGTGGATTCTGACCACCTCCGATCGCACCGCACCCGCAGAACGGCGGAGAACCGCTTTGATGCGAGCCACTAGCTCTTTGGGGCTGAAAGGCTTGACCACGTAGTCGTCGGCGCCAAGTTCGAGTCCGATAACCCTGTCGGTTTCGTCGCTCCTTGCCGTCAGCATCACTATTGGCACCTCGGATTGGCGTCGGATGGATCTTGTCACGTCATGGCCGTCCATACCGGGGAGCCCAAGGTCGAGAACGACAAGGTCTGGCTTTTCGGATCTTGCGGTTGCGACGGCAGCGGGTCCATTGCTGGCAAGAACCACCTCAAAGCCCGCCTCGGTCAGGTAATCCCTGACCAGGCGGGCGATCTTGAGTTCGTCGTCTACGACGAGGATCTTGTGCATTTTTGCCATTGTGGTCGTCTGGACTCGATCACGGCTGGGTGCCTGCGTCTGGCTTACCCGCATCGTCACCTTCGTGCATCTGCTGATGCCACGCTGCGAAGCGTTTCGCCATGGGGTGACTGCCTGGATCATCGCCATCCGACCATCCGGGTCCGTTGGGTCTCGGACCCCAGCGTCGTCTACCGAAGATCAACTTGAAGATGAATCCGAAGATCAGGAACAGGAATAGAACCTTGAAGAACAGTCCGAATATCCCAAATCCGTGATAGCCGGGGTAGAACCCAACGGCCACTGGTGTAACTATTTCGGCTCCATCTGCAGCCAGTTCGACGGTTTCCACCAGACCCTGCTGGTAGCCGGTCTGGAAGATTCCATAACCGAGGGCACCGATGCCACCGATTATCACGAGAGCGGCAAGGATTGTGCCCACCAATCTCATTCTCATTTTTTCAACTCCTTTCTGTGAGTCAGGAGTGATTTTCGGAGCCAATTGTGGAGACAATGTGAAGACTTCTAGGAGGTTTCTGCCCGTAGACCCGCTGCCGTTGTCTCCCTGGCGATTTAGGCTAAAGGCGTGATTCCCGACACTGTTGAACAGCTTGCTGATGCTCTCGACTCTCTGGACTATTTCACCGACGAGAATCTGACGATCGCCATCCACCTGGCCAATCAGCTGGGCCGCCCATTGTTCTTGGAAGGTGAGGCCGGTGTCGGCAAGACCGAGGTCGCAAAGGTGTTGGCCGAGATGTCCGGGGCGGAGCTGATTCGGCTCCAGTGTTACGAGGGTCTTGACGTCGGCCAGGCTCTCTACGAATGGGACTACGCCCGGCAGATGATGGCAATTCGGCTTCTGGAAGCTTCGGGTGCCGGAGCTGATGCCACCCCCGAGGACATCATGAGTCGGGAGTACCTGATAGCTCGCCCCCTCCTGCAAGCAATCGAAGCAAGCAAGGGTGGTCACCGGCCTGTCCTTTTGATCGACGAACTAGACCGTGCCGACGAGGAATTCGAAGCCTTCTTATTGGAGCTTCTCTCCGACTTTCAAATCTCCATTCCCGAGATTGGGACGATCAAAGCCGACACACCGCCCATTGTGGTCTTGACCTCGAACCGAACCCGCGAAATCCACGATGCCTTGAAGCGGAGGTGTGTGTATCACTGGATCGACTATCCCTCACCCGCCCGTGAGTCGGCGATCATTCAACGAAAGGTTCCCGATCTGAACAAGGAGCTCGCAGACACTTTGAGCGAAGCGATGCGGCGCCTTCGCGATCTCGATCTATTCAAACCTCCCGGCGTCGCCGAGACGCTCGACTGGGCGGAGTCGCTGCGTCTCCTGGGCGCAGGTCAACTGGCAACACCAACCATCGACTCCACGCTTGGCGTCGTCCTCAAGTACAAGGATGACGTTGACCACGTGCGGGAAGTCGGCGTCGACACACTTGTGGGATGACCCTTCCCAACGTTGTAGATCAAATCAGCTCCTTCTCCGGCGCCTTGAGATCCCGAGGTCTTGTTGTCACCGCCGACCAGACAGCTGACATGGCCCGCGCGCTCAGCCTCATCGATGTGACCCGTCGCTCCCAAGCCGAAGCATCGATGCAAGCTTTGGCGGTAACCGATCGGGCCCAAATAAAAGTCTTCAAGGAGGAATTCGAGAAGTTCTTCGACCAATTGTCTTCGGCGATGCTGGTGTCTCGAAACCCCGACAAACAAGAATCGAGGAACTCGGCCAGTTTTTCTCTCCAAGGCTCCGGCGGCACTCAGGAGACGGCAGTATCCGATCGAGTCGGGGCGTCGTCGGTCGAGACAGTGTCGACCCGCGACTTTTCCACTCTGGATGATGAGGACCTGGCGGAGGCGCGTCGTTTGATCATGACGATGCTCTGGCAACCGACCGACTTCCGGACGAGACGATGGGCGCCCCGGTCCCCTGGTTCCCGCCCGGACATGAGGAGGACCCTTCGCAAGGCAGTGGGCCCAAGTGGGGACATGATGCTGATGGACTGGAAGGAGCGTCGCCTCAAGGAGCGCCCCCTGATTGTGATCGCTGACGTCTCCGGTTCGATGGAGGCCTACGCGGACATTTTCTTGGTTTTCGCTCACGCGGCTCAGAAAAGGTTTCGGAACGTGGAAGCTTTCACATTCTCGACGCATCTGAGTCGCATCACCGAGGAAATGCGAAAACGCGACACAAAGTCGGCTTTGGAGCGGGTGGCCACCAGGGTGACCGACTGGTCCGGCGGAACCCAGATCGGTGAGGCGCTTGCACATTGGAACCGGGAGTGGAGCAGACGCCTGGCGCGTGGGGGGCCCGTGATGCTCATCCTCTCTGACGGTTGGGACTGCGGGGAGCCTGAGCTCCTGGCGAAGGAGATGGCGAGGTTGCGCAGGTCGGTGCACAAGGTGCTCTGGCTGAATCCTCTCGCAGCTAGACAGAGTTACGAGCCGCTGACCAGGGGGATGCAAGCGGTTCTGCCTCACATCGATCATTTGCTTCCGGCGGCTAGCGTCAACGACTTCAAAGGTGTAGTACGTGTCCTTGATTCGATAGCAGGTGGAAGATGAGATCTCAGTTGAAGACTTGGAAGCAGTGGACAGACGAGGGCAAGAAGGTTGCCGTCGCCACGGTGGTGCGGGTCTACGGTTCGGCGCCCCGACCGGAAGGCTCCAAGTTTCTCGTTTCTGACGCTGGCGACACCGCGGGATCGGTTAGTGGAGGCTGTGTCGAAAACGATGTGTTCCTTCATGCCCAGGAGGTAATCGCCTCGGGCCAGCCCAAGAAGGTCACCTACGGGATTGCTGACGAAGACGCCTTCGAAGTGGGCATGGCTTGCGGGGGAACCATCGACGTGTTCATCGAGCAATGGTGAGGGCTCTCGAGGCGATCCAAGGCATTCTCGACCGAGAGGAATATGGATCGGTGGCGACCTTCGTCGCCGGCCCTGCCGCTGGTTTGAAGGTTGTCATTGACTCCCAGGGGAGAACCATCACTGGTGAGCTTCCCGCCGACGTCGCGGACGATGTCTCCCAAGACGCGGTGACTCTCCTCAATTACGAACAGAATCGCACCATCACCTATGGCGAGCATGAAGTGTTCCTGGAGACCCTGGCCCCACCCCAGGATGTGTTGGTTTTTGGTGCCGTACATATCGCCCAATGGTTGGCCACGTTCGCCGGACAAATGGGATATCGCCCAACGGTCGCTGACTCGCGTCCGTTGTTTGCCAGCCAGGAGCGATTCCCGGACGCCAAGGTCGTGGTCGGGCAGCCTGATGAATTGGTAGCGCAAATCCCGTTCGACCGCCGTTCATGGGTGGTGGTGCTCTCGCACGAGAAGAGGCTGGAGGATCCGATCCTCCAAGCCGCCCTCAGGAGCGAGGCGCGGTACATCGGGGCGATGGGGAGTCGGCGCACCCATGCCCTCCGCGTCGAGCGGCTCAAGGAAGCCGGTTTCGGCGAAGAAGACGTTGCGCGGATCCATGGCCCGGTTGGTCTCGACATCGGAGCAGAAAGTCC
The DNA here is from genome assembly GCA_965216445.1 of Acidimicrobiia bacterium. Classification (GTDB taxonomy): domain Bacteria; phylum Actinomycetota; class Acidimicrobiia; order Spongiisociales; family ZC4RG35; genus MA-ANB-1. The sequence continues at coordinate 2,573,415 of OZ244166.1, read as the reverse complement.
CCAGGAGGTTGCTGTCTCCATCCTGGCTGAGATGACTCAGGTTCGGTACGGGCATGGAACCGGCATGCCGCTACGGGGTGTCGAGGGCCGGGTCCACAAACAACGGCCGGAGGAGACTGGCGAGGTAGTGGCGAGTTAGTCGATGACCGAACCACCAGATATCAACTCGAACAAGGTCACCGAACGCATTAACGCGACTGCGCTCAGACTGCTCGATGAACATCCGGAGGGCCTGCAATGGACGGACCTCAATCGTAGAATCGGGGAGTCAGACAGTCGATTCCATCCCAAAACGGTCAACGGGTGTGTGTGGAAACTGGTCGAAAAGTATCCCGACAGAGTCTATAAACCGAAAAAGGGTCTCTTCAGGTTGTTGAAGTACGAGGCCTGAGTTGGGCCGGACTCAAGCGAAGGCGTTGAGGCCTGTTATCGACTGACCCATGATCAGCGTATGGATCTCGTTGGTGCCTTCATAGGTGAAGACCGTTTCCAGGTTCGACATGTGGCGGAAAGCCGGATACTCCAGCGTGATCCCATTGGCGCCAAGTATCGAACGAGCGGTTCGGGCGACGTCCAGTGCGTTGCGAACATTGTCGAATTTGCCGAAGGACACCTGCTCGGGGCTCAACGTCCCAGCGTCTTTGCGACGTCCCAGGTGCAGCGCCAGCAGGGTTCCACGCTGAACGGCAACCATCATCTCCACGAGCTTGCGTTGGGTCAGTTGGAACGAACCGATTGGCTTGTCGAACTGCTCGCGTTCCTTGGAATAGTCAAGCGCGGCCTCGTAGCAAGATCGTGCCGCACCCATCGCACCGAAGGCGATACCAAAGCGTGCTTCGTTTAGGCAGGACAACGGTCCCCGCATCGAGGCAACTCCCGGCAGAACGAACTCATCCGGCAGTCGGACGTTGTCAAACAAGAGCTCTGATGTAACCGAGGCGCGCAGGCTTGCCTTCTTCTTTATCTCCGGAGCCGAGAAGCCCTTGCTGTCCGTAGGGACTATGAAGCCGCGGATTCCTTCGTCGGTTCGAGCCCAGACCACCGCGATGTCAGCAATGGATCCGTTGGTGATCCACATCTTCGAACCATTGAGAATCCAGTCCGAACCGTCGCGTTTGGCGTTGGTTCGCATCGAAGACGGGTCGGAACCCGAGTCGGCCTCGGTGAGGCCAAAACAGCCGATGGCTTCGCCTTTGGCCATCTGCGGCAGCCATTCGTTCTTTTGTTCCTCCGACCCGAACTTCCAGATCGGGAACATCGCCAGCGAACCTTGCACGGAGACAAAAGACCGGATCCCGGAGTCGCCAGCCTCCAACTCGAGACAGGCCAGCCCATAGGCAGTTGCCGACGTGCCGGCGCACCCGTAGCCCTCGAGGTGCATACCAAGTAGCCCGATATCGCCGATGGTCTTCGCCAGTTCGGCGTGAGGCAGTTCGCCGGCTTCCCACCAATCGCCGACTTCGGGTGTGATCTCTTTGGTGACGAAGTCTTTGACCGTGTCACGCAGGAGGATCTCTTCGTCGTCCAAAAGGGAATCGATATCGAGAAAGTCGTACGGATCGGGCTTTTGGAAAGAAATCTCACTCATGGGCTGCCGATGGTATCGGGGAAGGGCGCCTGACACACATTTGCGCCGTCTCGACCATGATGTGCCGATGCCCACCGATCCGGTCCAGAAACTGCGAGAGATTTGTCTGGACCTCCCCGAAACTGAAGAACGTGTCAGCCACGGTGAGCCGGGGTGGTTCGTAGGCAAGGGACCACAATTCGTCAGCTACCCGGAGCGATTCACCGTGGATGATGGATTTCAGTTCTGGTGTGCAGTGCCTGACGGGTCGCAACGGATTCTCATCGAAGCCGATCCCGCCAAGTTCTTCGTGCCTCCCCATCGGGGGCGTCTGATGTGGTTGGGCGTGAACCCCGGTCCGAACCCTGATTGGTCTGAGGTCGAGGAATTGGTGATTGATGCCTATCTAACCGTGGCGCCTCTGCGCCTCAAGAAGGCCCTAACCAACCGTCTCCTCTAACGACCAAGAGGGACCCCGAGGGGTCCCTCTTGCAATGGATAGCTTTCAGGATTCAGTCGACGAGTTCGATCTCGACCTTGATGACTGCTCCGCTCCAACCGTTGACACTGGGGTCGAGGTCTCCGACTCCGGTGATGCCACCGTGACGGTGGATCTTGGCGCCTTCGGCCAAGTCGGGATTGGTCATCCCGGTTTGTCCCAGCCCGTTGCACGGAGGTACGAGGTCTGCGTACGCCTCTGTGTTGATTTCGGTGCCGGCGTCGTATGCGTAGCCGTAGACAGTTTTGCCATCGGCCAGCTTGACGTTGCTGACTCCACCAAAGCCGTCATTGGTGCAGATCAGCATCCCGGCCAGCGTCAGCTGACGGGCGTAGTGGTTTGCGGCGACGTAGGCGGTGGCCGACTCACCGGGTGCGACGGGTCCGGCGGCTCCTGCCGCGACTTGGACGTCGTTGACCCTGGAGTTGGCCGCAAGTTCGTCGACCAGGACGGGCACTCCGCCGTTCTCAGCGAGTTGCTGAAGGCCGTTGGACGCGTATTGGCCCCGGTTGAACAGGGAGAAGGACGGATGATGTGTTGCCACAACGAATGGTGTCATCAACTGTCCATCGGTGAGGTTGGTGATTGTCACTCTGTAGGTGGGCTCTGACTCTGACGCTTCGGCCGAAGCCGTACCGGCTAGCGCCGAGAGTGCCAGTGCCGCAGCTACGGCGAGGACGATCAGTCTTCTCGATCTTGGCATGGGTTCTTTCCTCCTGATTTATGACCCTGCGTCAAGAATCGGGCAGAGATCTTGCGACGGAAGAAACCAAAAGTGAACGAATTCGAAACGTTCAAGTGAGAGGCTCTTTATGGGCATAAATTCGTTGGGTATGACCACCCCAACCCTGTCCGGTCAACGGATTCTCGTCGTCGACGACGAGCCAATGGTTCGCGAAGTGGTGTGCGCGTATCTGGATAGGGAGGGTTTTCGGGTTAGCGAAGCTGCGAGTGGCACGGATGCACTGAAACTGATCGGCTCCGAGGAACCCGCCCTGGTCGTTCTCGACGTCATGCTTCCCGGTGCCGATGGGTTCACCGTTCTCAACGAGCTGCGTCGTCATAGCGAGATCCCCGTCATTCTTCTCACCGCTCGAACCGATGAGCATGACCGGGTCCTCGGATTGGAGTTGGGAGCCGACGACTATGTGCTCAAACCGTTCTCTCCGAGGGAACTCGTTGCCCGGGTGCGTACCGTCCTCAAGCGACTCAACCGAGCCGACCTCGCTTATGAGCGCCACGAATTTGGCGAGTTGGTAGTCGACGGTCGGACCCGAGAAGTGTTCGTCGCCGGCAAACCTCTCGATCTAACACCAAAGGAGTTCGAGCTCCTCGAGTTCTTCTGCACCTCTCCCCGTCAAGTGTTTACCCGCGTCCAGCTTCTGGAGCAGGTGTGGGACTCGTCCTCGGATTGGCAGGACCCGGCCACCGTGACCGTTCACGTCAGGCGCCTCCGGCAGAAGATCGAGACAGACCCGGAGAACCCGACGTGGGTCAAGACCGTTTGGGGCGTTGGATACAGGTTTGAGCCGTGAGGCTGGTATTCGGAGCTTTGGGATTGGTGTTTGTTGGGTTGGCCGTTTTCGAAGTGACTATGCAGCCCGAAGGCTCAGAGCGCCTGGAATTGGCCGTCATCTTCGGAGCGATGGCCGCTCTGATGGTTCTACTGGTGATGGCGGTGCCTCGTTTCTCGCGGTCGGTCAATTCGGTCCGGTTGAGCGTCGGCGTGATCATGGTCGTGTCTTTTGCGATCGTGGCGGTTGGCGTCAGCGCTGCCGCCGAGCGGATGTTCATATCACAACACGACCTGACCCTGCTGCTGGTGGTGATCGGGTTCGGCGTTGTGGCGGCAGCCGGGTTCGCCATCGCTATCTCCGGCCCGATGACACGTGATCTGGAGCGTCTGGCCGCCGCAGCTGACCAAGTGGCCGAGGGTGATCTCCAGGTCCACTTGGACATTGATCGAAGAGACGAACTGGGCCGGCTTGCGGTCAGTCTGGAAAGGATGGTTGATGGGCTGCGATCAGTCGAAGAGGAGCGCCAGGCCGACGCTGCGGCGCGGCGTAGCTTCTTCGCCGCAGTTGGCCACGATCTGCGGACGCCGCTTGCGTCGCTGCGTGCTGCTGTGGAGGCGTTTCAGGATGGGCTGGTCCAGGAGCCGAATCGCTACCTGGCTGCGATGGAGAAGGACATCGCCGCGCTTTCGGCTTTGGTCGACGACCTGAACCTGTTGGCCCGAATCGAGTCGGGAGGTCTTGAGGTCGAGGTGGCGATGGTTGACCTAACCGAGTTGGCCGATGAGGCGGTCGATGTGATTTCACCTCTTGCGGCCGCTCGGGAAATCGACATTGAGGTCGTCTCACGACATCCAGTGATGGTGGAATGCGGACCTGAGGCGGTGGGTCGTGTCATCCGCAATCTGCTCGACAATGCCGTCCGGCACTCGCCTCCAGGATCCACCGTCGAGGTCACGGTTACGACCGAAGGCCGACCGACTGTCACAGTCGTCGACCAGGGCGCTGGCTTTGACTCCGAGTTTGTGGATCAAGCATTCGACCGATTCTCCCGCGACGACCCTGCCCGGATGCGTGGAGACGGGGGCTCAGGGCTCGGCCTCGCCATCGCCCAAGGATTCATCCACGCCCTAGATGGGGAAATTTGGGCCGAACCCGGGCCGGGAGGCAAAGTCGGCTTTCGGCTACCTGCCTGAAACCGTTCTGTGTCGATTCTTGCCCATACGTTCGAGTAGGGATCGACACAGAACGGGGTTGGATCAGCCGGCGAGTGTCTTTTCGGCCAATTCCTTGCGGTAGTCGGCGAGTTGCTGACGGAGCCCCTCGTCCGAGACTGCGAGCATTGCCACCGCGAGGAGCGCGGCGTTGTTGGCTGCATCGATCGCCACGGTCGCCACCGGAATCCCGGTTGGCATCTGCACCGTGGCAAGCAGGGCGTCCATCCCATCGAGGGAGGCGTTGATGGGCACACCGATCACGGGGAGTAGCGATTTGGCTGCCATCACCCCACCGAGGTGTGCCGCCTTGCCGGCACCAGCGATGATGACCTCGAATCCGTTGTCGGCTGCATTCTCAGCGAACTCGAGAGCCTGGTCAGGCGTCTTATGTGCTGAAAGGACACGTGTTTCATGTTCGATTCCGAACCTGTCGAGCATCGCTCCGGCCTTCTCCATTACCGGCCGGTCGGAACCCGAACCCATGACTATTGCAACTTTGTGACTCATGATCGGCGACGGTAGTAAATCTCGGCCCTTGGGCGTAACTCGCCATATGCCGCGCTGCACTGTGCAGATCCGTTCGGTTTTCGACCTCATTTGCACTGTGCAGGTCCGTTCGGTTTCGGACCTCATTTGCACTGTGCAAATCCGTTCGGTTTCCGCCCTCACGTGCACGATGCAAAAAAGGTTGAGTCAGGTCTCGATCTGGAACGCACGACACCGCGGGTACGTTTAGGTGCCATGGGTCGAATGCGAGGGTTGGCTTTGCTTGGGTTTGTCTTGGTTCTGGCTGCCTGTGAGCCGACCACAGCACCCACGACCACGACAGAACCGGTTCTGCCCCCGCCCGACCCAATAGTCTCGACGTCAACGACAACCACGCTGCCACCAGAAGAAGCGAGTCTCTGGCCATGGGTCTATGCGGGGGTCCTCCCCAATGGTGTCGACTTCACGGCTCGTGTACCAGGTGAATTCCGGGAGGATCGGTCGTTGATTGGTGGGTGGTTCGCATACGACGGTACCGCCGGTCTGACACCTGTCGGCGAGGTGCGTTACACACGGCTTCCCGACGGGGGTCGGCTGGAGGCAAGCTATGACTCCGGCCTGCTCAGGCTTGCTACCGGCCACTGGTTGGTCGAAGTGTTCTTCCGGGGTGAAGTTCTCACCGACCTTGGTGAGGAGGCGGAGAGCATCATCACCGAGAGTGTCAGTCTGGAAGTGGTCAACGACTGGCCCGTCATCAATCTGACTTCGCCGTTCGTGTGGGGAGTCGAGTCCCCCGTTCGTCCCACGGTTGGGTTCGAACGATTCTTGATCACCATTGGTTGCGATTCCTCAGCCGTGGCGTGCACCGACAACGAAGTCGCGCAGGTCTTGGCGTTGGCTGATGGGGTCCCCGGATCCCCCGATCTGTCGGATGCACAGAGAGATGTGGCGACTATCGAAACGAATGCTCCAAGGTCAACGTTCGATCCTCACTACTTCGATCCGGGCCCACTGGCCGAGCGAAACTCGGCAGACCTGATTTGGACGGGCGAGGAATTGATCGTCTGGGGCGGGAAGACGGTCCGGGACGGTCCTCCGACGCTGATCGATGGGGCGGCCTTTGATCCCGAAGTCGACGAGTGGCGGATGCTGGCTCCGATACCACTCGAAGGACCGTCTCCGTCTCGGGCGGTGTGGGGCGACGGTGAGATGATCGTCATCTCCACGGACGGCGTATTCGGATACAACTCCTCGGATGACGTGTGGCGGTTCATTGCGGAAGGGTTGACTCCCTCGGAGTGGCCCGGGCGAGTCGTCTACATCGATGGAAGGGTCCTTACGTGGACCGAGGACGATTCCGTTGCCGAGGTGACCATCGATACCGGCCAGATCCGCGTTCTCGACGCGCCAACGTCAGATGGCGACAGTGGTGTCAGCCATTTCGATGGCGTATTGAGAGCTTTCAACGGTCGAATGGTTGGGGTAACCAACAGCGGCTCATTCTGCGACGGAAAGAGGTTCCATCGTCTGGCCAAAGACACTTGGGTGCCGTTACCTGAAGAGTCCCTGGCGACTTCGGAGTATGCAGACTGCTCGACTGCCAACCAATCGGCATTTGTCAGCAACGACCTGTTCATATGGGACAGCTGGGATCATCCGACTAAGGCCTATTCATTCTTCCGAAACGAGTGGCGCACCCTCGATCCTATTCCCCTGGGTGGGGCCGAAGGAGCGGCTGGCCCCGTGGTCATGGGCCAGCACCATTTCTTGGTCCCCCGTTGGGGCGAGGGTGCGATCTTCGACGCTACGACGGACTCCTGGATTCTTGTTCAACTCCCCGGGCAAGGGATGGAACGAGAGATCATATGGACCGGAAGTGAGTTCCTCGCTTGGGGCATCTGGGGAACCTTCGACGCCTGGCGGTGGACGCCGGAGGTTGGATTGATCGGCGGTGACGATGCCCGTTGAGTTTCAGTTAGTGTCTGACGTTCGCCGTGCGGGTCCCGAGAACGTCGGCAACCCTTTAGGTCAAGGCGGCGATGTCAGTCCGGTGCTGCATGCCCGGCCACGAAATGGATCCAAGGGCGTCGTAGACGGCAGTTCTCGCCGCGGCGACGTCGGGGCCCCGACCGACCACGTTGAGCACGCGGCCACCGTTCACCAACAGTTTCTGACCGTCGCGAACGGTTCCGGCGTGGAAGACGAGCACATCGTCGGAGACATTGGAAAGCCCTTTGATTTCGCCTCCCTTCTCGGGTTCGGTCGGGTAGCCCTTGGCTGCCAAAACGACATTGACTGTTGCCTCGTCTGACCATGTCGGCTCCGCGCCTTCGAGTACATCGACCAGATCCGTTTCTAACCGGGGCAACACAGCCTGAGTTTCTGGATCGCCAAGTCGGACATTGAACTCGAGCACTTTGGGCCCATCAGAGGTGAGCACCAACCCGGCATAGAGGAAACCTGTGAAGGGATGTCCGTCCTCGGCCATTTGGGCCAGGGTCGGGTTGACCACGTCAGACACAGTTGACTCGACAAGGCCATTGGGGAGGTCGACTGGTGAGAACGAACCCATGCCACCGGTGTTCGGCCCGGCGTCCCCATCCAACAATCGCTTGTAGTCACGTGCTGGTGCGAGGACGTGCGCCCCGGAATCGGTACACACCGCAAAGATGCTCACTTCTGGACCATCCAGAAAGTCCTCGATGAGGACAGAGGCTCCAGCGTCTCCGAAACCTCCTTCGAAACAGTGATCGACCCACCTCTCAGCCTCTGCGAGTCGGTCGGTGACGAGAACGCCTTTGCCTGCGGCCAAACCGTCCGCTTTGACCACAAAAGGACCTTCGACGTCGAGCAGATGCTCTTTGGCCAAGTCTGGATCCGCGAAAGACTCTGAACTCGCGGTGGCAACGCCAGCCCGGTTCATCACATCTTTTGCGTAAGACTTCGAAGCTTCAAGTCGGGCGGCAGCTCGGGTTGGACCGAAAGTGGGAATCCCCAGACCTTGCAATGCATCGACCAACCCCGCGGCAAGCGGTCCCTCCGGTCCGACGACGACCAGGTCAACACCCTGGATTCGTGCCATGGCGGCGACGGCTCCGACATCGCCGGGAGAGATGCCCTCCACGGTCGGGCCCACCTCAGCAAGACCGGGGTTGCCCGGTAGTGAGATCACTTCGGTAACACGGCTGGATTGGGAGAGTTTCCAACCAAGGGCGTGTTCGCGTCCGCCTGAACCAACGAGGAGGATCTTCATCAGAGAGTTATCAGCTGGCTTCGCTCGGGACCCACCGATACCCAACCGATGGGCACCTCCGTCTTCTCTTCGATGTAGCGGATGTAGTCCTGTGCTTCGACGGGCAGGTCGTCGAACTCGCGCACGCCCGTGATATCGGTTTTCCATCCGGGAAGCTCTTCGTACTCCGGCTCGCAGTGATAGAGGACGCTTTGCTGGGCAGGGAACTCGTCGTACGTCACGCCATCGGACTGGTAGGCGTTAGCGATCCTGATGGTGTCGAACGCGGAGAGAATGTCCATCTTGGTCAGGAAGAGCTTGGTGAATGTGTTGACCCGGTGGGCATAGCGAAGTGCAACCAGGTCGAGCCACCCACACCGACGCCGTCGACCGGTGACAGTCCCGTACTCGCCACCAAGCTCGATCATGGTGTCGCCAGTCTCATCGTGCAGCTCGGTGGGGAATGGCCCGGTCCCAACTCGACTGATGTATGCCTTGGCGACCCCGACGACTTCGTCGAGTGCCCTCGGACCAATCCCCGAGCCGACCGAAGCACCTCCTGCGGTGGGGTTGGAGGAGGTTACGAAAGGGTAGGTGCCGTGATCGATGTCGAGAAGTGTCCCCTGTGCTCCTTCGAAGAGAACCTGTTCTCCCGCTTTGAGCCCGTTCCAGAGAAGTAGAGAGGTATCGGTGACGTGTGGCTCGAGTAGCTGCGCGTATCCGACATACTCCTCGACTATCTCGTCGGCATCCATGGGCAAAGTGTTGTAGACCCGCGGCAGAACCTTGTTCTTCTCATCGAGAGCCGCTTCAACCTTCTGACGAAAGATCTTGACGTCGAAAAGATCCTGGACTCGTATCCCGAAGCGGGCGTATTTGTCGGTGTAGGTCGGACCGATACCCTTTTTGGTCGTCCCAATCTGGTTCTCTCCCAGGTAACGCTCGATCGCGGCGTCGAGCTTGCGGTGATACGGCATGATCAGGTGAGCGTTGGATGAAAGCCGCACCCGAGAAGGGTCGAGACCCTTCGACTTGGCCATTTCCATTTCGGCGAGAAGGACCTTGGGGTCGATGACGGTGCCCGATGCGATCACCGGAGTGCATTTGGGGTAAAGAATCCCGGACGGAATCAGGCTGAGGGCGAGTTTGTCATCGCCGACCACAATCGTATGGCCTGCGTTGTTCCCACCCTGGTATCGGACCACGTAATCGGCCGACTCGGCGAAGTAGTCGACGACTCGCCCCTTGCCCTCATCTCCCCACTGGGCACCCAAAACAACTGTGGCTGGCATGACTTAGCCCGACAGTAGTCAGAGCGGCGGGAGTATCCGCGTTCCTAATGTACGCGAGATCAAATGTGATCTTTTGGCTGCGAGGAAAGCGACGACAGCGCGAACGAGACGGGCCACCGGGACCCGTCTCGTCCTTCAACGCTCGTCGTCAGTCGACGAATCTGATTGTCCCGACGAGCTCGGCGAGGTGTTCGCTCAGCGCTGCGAATTCCTCGTCGGTGGGCAGTGGCTCATGTCCCCAGAACGGTGTAACCAGCATGTTGCGCCCAGTGTCGCTCTCGAGAACGTAGAGAGTTATCGGACCGTGGACAATAAAGGTTCCGAATGAACCCAGGTCGAGTTCAGCGCATGGGTAGGTGGCGCCGCTCCCGGTCGACTGACAGAATGGGTCGGTACCAGCGTCGTCGGCAATGTCCACCGACAGCGCCTGCCCTGCCCATGTGGCGTCGGGATGTGTGGGTTCGACTGGTGTCCATTCACCCACGATCAGGCCCGGGATCGCCTCAAGCTCTGCCTTGATCGAGTCAGGTTCAGAGGAGGAGGGATCGATCGCAACGATTCCCCCGCTCACGAGCCGGGAAGTCATGGTCAGCCCTTCCGTCCAGTCGGAGCACCGGAACGTGCACGCTGCCCATTCACCATCGCTCGTGAAGACGAACGACTGAGTTCGGTGCTCGAACAGGTAGTCTCCGGGCTCGGTCTGGAAGTCGAAAATGGGCGGACCTTCGACGACGGGCTCCGGCTCCGGCTCCGTGGACGGTGTGGTCGGCTCGGGTTCTTCGAGCGATTCGGGAGCGGTCGACGGGACCGGTTCCGGCTCCTCGACCTGAGGGGTTGTCGCGACCGGTGCCTCGTCGTCTCCGGTCATCAGGATCAGGCCAACGGTCGCCAGCACCGCAATCACTGCTGCCGCAATCAGCCAGGTCCAGTTCCTTTGGGGACCGCCCGGGTCTCGGGTCTCGGTCTTTTCGATTGTTTGCATTTCCCTGCTCCTCTCTTTGAGGGTTGCGAGGTAGCCAGCGGCGGTCACTGGGTTCTCCCTTGGCTCATCGGGAGCCGGGTTGGCTCTGACGAGAAGTTGAGAGGCTTCTTTTGCTGTAGTCACCGGGCACCTCCTTCCTGAGCAGTAGGCAGATATGACTTGGATCGAATTCGGTCGTACTCCCGAGCAAGATTCTGTCGGGCGCGCTGGATTCGCTTTTTGGCGGCTTCTGGCGATATGGCGAGAACCCGGGCGACTTCTTTCCCTGGGAGTCCCTCCCAGTCAGCGAGGAGCAGAGCCTCCCGGTCGGTGGGCCGGAGACGGTATGCGGCCTCGATTATGTCGCGTGACTCTTCGTCCTGGATCACGAAGTCATCCGGAGGGACCGGTATCTCACGTCCCAGGCCGGCCAGCTTTCGTTCGAGCCTTTGTTTCCGCGCGGCCCCTCTCCATTGTCTTCCTATCGTCCGGTAGGCGACGCGATACAGCCAAAAGAGGGCTTCATTGCCGTCGGGAACGGAATCGATCTGACGCCAAGCCGCCATGAAGACCGACGCGACCGCGTCATCTAAATAGTCGCGGTCGGTTCTGCGTGCGCAGTAGTTGTAGACCTTGCCGTAAAAGCGGTCGTAAATATCGGCGAACTTTCTTTCCGGGACGCTCAGGTCAATCCTCTGTTGCTCTCAGCTAGCAAATACCCGACTGTCGTCATTGGGGACAACATAAACGACAAAGTTTGTCCCCACCCGATGTACCGAGGTATTGGGGAGGTGAGCAGCAAGGCAGTCGGGTGGGGTCGGAAGACCGGCCCTCACCCGACAACTCATCGACTGAGTATCTAATCGACGAACTTGATTGTCTCGACCAACTCGTTCATTTGCTGGTTCATCTCCTCATATTTGCCCTCCGGCGCCTCCGGAAACGCAAACCACAGGACCGACGCCCACACATTCCGGCCGTCAGGCCGAGTGAGAACGTGGACTTGGGTCGGTCCGTGGACGATCCACACGCCGGCGACTGGCGGGAGAGCGGCTTCCGTAAGAAGGCCATCAAGCTCAGCGACGGCGACACATGGAAACTCGACCGGGCCAGGAAGGTAAGGCGCACACGTGTCATGTCCGGCGTCGGGTTCTACGTCGACCATGAACGTCGCTCCGGTCCACTCTGCATCCGGCGATGCTGGAGCCAGAGTTTCCAAGGGTCCAACAACAAGTCCAGGAGTAGCGGCGAAGATGTCTCGAAACTCCCCAGCCGTATGGGGTGTCGGCTCAATCCATCCGTATGCGTGGAGAAGCTTTTCGCTGGGACGGAACTCGATCCCGCCTCTCCAGTCGCACCACTCCTTTACACAGTCGCGCCACTGGCCGTCGCTGGTGAAAGTGATATGCAGATTGTCGCTTATCGCCTCGTAGTCACCGGCCGGTGGCTCGCCCGTGAATATCGGTAGTCCAGTTACACCGAGTTGGGGGCCTGGTTCCGGTTCAGTTGTGGGGACGGTCGACTCGGCCGTGGCTTCCGGTTCCGTCGACGGAACCGGCTCGGTGGTCGGAACCAGTTCCGGCTCCTCTATCTGTGGTGTGGTCGCGATTGGTGCCTCGTCTTCGCCGCCGGCCAGGATTATTCCGACGGTGGCGATGATGGCTATGACAGCTGCGGCTAGTGCGAACCAACCCCAGGTTGGGGGTCGCTTCTGGCTATCGGTCTCTCGCTCGATGTCCATGGTCTGCATCTCTTTGCTCCTCGTCTTGATGACAGCGAGGTACCCGGCGCCACCCAGCGACTCGATCGTTTGAGCTGAGTGGGGGCGGGGGTTGGCCCGCTCCAAGCGCTGGATGGCTCGTTCTTCGGTGATCACCGCATACCTCCTTCCCGAGCAATAGGGATGAGCTTGGACTTCTTGAGTTGACGGTTGTATTCCTTGGTAAAGCTCTTTCGGGCCCGGTAGAGCCTTTGTTTGACGGCTCCGGACGTTGTCTCGAGGACCTCGGCGATCTCTGCCTGCGAGAGTTGCTCCCATACGGAAAGGAGGAGGACTTCTCTTTCCAGTGGCTTGAGTCGTGAAGCCGCCTCGATTACGCCGCGCGACTCCTCATCCTGTACGACGTAGTCCTCCGGTACTGATTGGACAGCGCGACCCAATCCCTCGAGCTTGGTCCTGAGCCGCTGCTGTCTTGAGTCGCCCCGCCAGTGGTTGCTCAACATGCCATAGGCAACCCGGTACAGCCAGTACAGCGCCTCCTTGTCGTCGGGAACGCGGTCGATTCGACGCCAAGCGGTCATGAAGGTGTTGGCGACGATGTCGTCGACGTGATTCAAATCTGCCCTTCGATAGACGTAGGAGTAGATGTCGTCGTAGAAGCGGTCATACAACTTCACAAACTTCTCATCTGCGGTAGCCAGGGTTCCTCTCCTTCACTCCTCAACTCGGGAATGTCCAGATGGGCAGTCTCGGTCACAACCTAATGAGCGGTGGTTGTGCTGTTACTTAAGTCGACGTCCGGACATTGAGAGGGTGAGCGATAGGGACGCTACGGATGAAACGGGCGCGGCCGGCCCGTGCCATCCGGTGGCTGATGACGTCCGATGGCCTATCCGAGGCTGTCGTCGTCTTCGGTCGACATGAGTCGGTCGAGCTGCTGAATCCCGGAGCCAACCCCCGATGCCAGCACACGTACCGGGGCGGTTCCGGCGTGGAAGATCCCGAGTCCGACAGACTTGGGAAGATCTCTGAGGGACTCGCCGCCAATGAAGCCCCGCCGCACGAAGAAGGTCCACAGGCCGATGGCGACGACCGCCATGACGCCGATCCAGAGCCAGAATCCCCAGGGTTCGTCAATGGTTGGGAGGTCGATGAAGTTCATCCCAAAGATGCCTGCGATCAAACCTAGAGGGAGAAAGATCGCCGAAAGGACCGTCAGGAGTCTGACGATCTCATTGGTCTGGTCAGCAACCGCCCCCCGGTACGTGTCCAGAACCGTTGCCAGCAGGCTCCTCGCCGACTCCATGGCTTCGACGATCCGTGCTTCCTGGTTGGAGGCTCGGGCGAATCGACGTTTTCCCTCTTCATCGACCACGGGATGCAATGAGATGGACATCTCTTCCATAACGGTGCGCTGCCGTCCGGCTATGCGTCGGAGGGTGATCAGGTCTCGTCTCAGGGCTTGAGCTTCGGTGAGAGTTCGAGGGTCGGCAGCGAACGCCTTGTCTTCGAGCGAGTCAATTCTCACTTCTAGTTCTTCGAGCAAGGGGACCATCTGCCGACCGGCCGAGAGGCTGAGCAATGCGGCCAGGCCAGCTGCCGAAGTGACTCGGTTCGCCGCCAGGATTGATGGGTCCCAGAGTTTGTCGATCGAGGGCACAGGGTCATCGTGCTCAGTCACCAATACTCGATCGCCCATGTAGACGTCGATTCGGTCGATTGTCTGGCGTCCGACCTCTCCCACCTGCGGTGCGTTCAACACCATGTGAATCGACCTGGTGTTTTCGTTGATTCGGCCTTGGAAGAAGTTGCTATCGCCCGCCTCGTGTGGGATGGCGTCGATGTTGAGCATCGAGAGTACGCGGCCCGTCTCCTCGGTCGATTCTCCACCGATGTCCGCCCAAATGAGGTCGTAGCGCCGCGACTCGACATCTCCGATGTCGATCGGCTCGAACGCTGCACCAGGTTCGCTTCGGACCAGGATCCGTATCACCAGGCGATTATCGCCCCCGCGCCCGCCAAGACCCGGTTAATGCGGGCCCGGAATGATCTCGGTTCCTTAGGAACAGCCGGCCATATATGGCCGGAATCCTGCATAGAAGGCGGAGGCCGGTGAGCGCTGTGGAACTGATACGCGAAAACGGCCATATATGGCCGCCTAAGCCTTAGGAACGCGAAAGAGTTTCAACGAAACACAGTGTTCACATTTCCGCAACGGCGCGGTAATTGGGTTCGAATACAACTCTCTGGGTTCACTGCCAAGAACCGAATAAGCAAGAACCGAACAAGGAGGCAAAAGTGACCAAGACGGCTGCCGACGTCTTATCCCTTATCGAGAAAGAGGGATACGAATTCATCGACCTACGTTTCTGCGACCTGCCCGGCCAGGTCCAGCACTTCACGGTTCCGGTACATCAACTGACGGCTGACTCTTTCGAAGACGGGTTTGGCTTCGATGGGTCTTCAATTCGGGGTTTCCAGGAAATCCAGGAGTCCGACATGCTCCTCATCCCCGATCCGACCACCGCAGTCGATGACATCTTCCGGAAGCGCAAGACGTTGATTCTCTACTGCTTCGTCCACGACCCCGTCACCGGCTCTCCTTACGATCGTGATCCAAGGTATGTGGCGAGAAAGGCCGAGGAGTACCTGGTGAGCACCGGTCTCGCTGACACTTCCTACTGGGGTCCCGAGGCAGAGTTCTATATCTTCGACGACGTTCGGTTCGGGCAGAACCAGCATTCGGGGTTCTACTTCTTGGACTCGGTCGAAGGTGCTTGGAACTCGGGTAAGGAAGAAGAGGGGGGAAACCTCGGCTACAAGCCACGGTACAAAGAGGGCTATTTCCCGGTCCCACCCACTGACCACTTCCAGGACCTTCGATCGGAGATGACCGCCAACCTCGAGGCTGCGGGAATCGAGATAGAGGTTCAGCACCATGAGGTGGGTACTGCCGGTCAGGCCGAGATCGACATGCGATTCGGCGAGTTGCTCGCCACCGCCGACAAGGTCACGTTGTACAAGTACATCGTGAAGAGCACCGCCTGGGCGGAGGGCAAGTCGGTGACTTTCATGCCCAAACCGGTCTTTGAGGACAACGGCTCGGGGATGCATACCCACCAGTCACTTTGGAAGGATGGTGAACCACTCTTCTTCGATGAAGGTGGCTATGCCGGGCTTTCTGACATGGCGCGCTGGTACATCGGTGGTCTGTTGAAACACGCCGCGGCGGTACTCGCATTTGCGGCACCGACGACCAACTCGTATCACCGTTTGGTCCCGGGCTATGAAGCCCCGGTAAACCTGGTGTACTCAAGTCGGAACAGGTCAGCCGCCATCCGGATCCCCCAGTACTCACAGGCTCCGGCGGCGAAGCGGCTCGAGTTCCGCTGTCCGGACCCCACAGCGAACCCGTACCTTTCGTTTGCGGCGATGTTGATGGCCGGCCTTGATGGTGTCCAGAACAAGATCGAACCGCACGACCCGGTCGACAAGGACATATACGACCTTCCACCAGCTGAGCTCGCCGGGTTGCCGACAGTCCCTTCGTCCCTTGACGAGGCTCTGCAGGCCCTTGCAGACGATCACGACTTCCTGCTCAAAGGTGGCGTGTTCAGTGAGGATCTCATCGAGGCATGGATCGAATACAAGACGGTCCACGAGGTCGATCCGGTACGTCTCCGACCTCATCCGTACGAGTTCCATCTCTACTACGACATGTAGGGCGGAAAAGAAGGAGGGTTGCGTCGGCAGACACGACCCTCCTTCATGCCAATTTCTGCGCTACAACTTCAGAAGATCTCCGGGCCCCACGGTGGGGGGTCCCACCTGAAGGCGGCGTCCGCGGCCTGGATTGTTGACGAGGTCCCGACAACCCTCCCGGCACGACTCAGTCTTCCGAAACTGGCCAGTCCGAGGTAGGAGGAGCCGAGGTCCTCAACGTCCAGGGTGATATCCGGAGCGCGGTCAGTCGGAGCGCAGCGACCCTCCCCATCGGACACCTCGAGAAGGAAGCGGCCCGATGTGATCTCCATCGGGTCCACGACTTCGAAAACACCGACGAAGTCGTCTGCGTACTGCCTCGAACTGAGTGCATCGGCCACATCGAGAATCCGCACCCAAACTCCATCACTGACCTTGGACTGGGCCCGGCGAGGGCCAGCGAGGACGTCAAACAGGGGGTCATAAGGCGATCTGAGCTGTGCACTTATTCGGTTTATGAGGTCGTGATTCAAGAGGTATATCCACAGACCCGCCCAAGCCTCGGGGGAGTTAGCGAAGAGGTCGGTGACTGATAGCTCGCCGTCAGAGTGGCCATCTTCGCCCCACCCGGATTTGATGCGGTATTTTGCATACCCATCGATTCCATAGGGTGCATCAACAACTACCCAACGTGCCTCGGTGTGTCCTCTTCGCCGGGATGGGAGATCGTTGAAGACACGAGACTCCCACCAGGCGGGAGTTCGTTTGAACATCCCCGTTTGGGTCAAACGAAATCGATCGTGAAAGTCGGGAACCAGGGTCTTGGCTTCCTCCAGGTCGATGAGTCGAACCGCGTCAGGCTCGGGGGCGAGTCGGGAAAGTTGTTGATATGGGCGTTCGACCTTGATCGTTGCCGACTTCGACGCCATTCCGTAGCCAAACCGACCGTAGATCTCGGATTCCGAAGCCCAGAGCGCGGCTACTGCTTCCTTCCGGTCGCGTGCATCGGCGAAATGGCGTTCCATCATCTCCCGCAGCAATCCGCGGCGTCGATGTGTCGGTGCGACCGAGATGACCGTCGTGCCACAACATGCAATCACGTTGCCCGGAACCGTGAGGTCGAGGCTGAAAGCACTGATAGTCGAGACACACCTGTCTTCGTCGAAGTGACCGAAGGTTCGATCCAATTCCAGATTCGGCTTCAGAGTGTCTTCTTCAGGGTTGTAGTCGAACCCGAAAGTGACGGCGAGACACCCAATCCAGTCGGGGTAGGTCTCCTCGGTTATCGCCCGCAACTCGGGTGACATCGTTCGCTAGCTGTCTGAGGGGACGCCGGCGGTGACTTTGGTGTTCTCCACCTCTGTGTTGAAGTTGTCTGCAGCCTGGGTGTAGGCGACGACCGCCGCTCTGCGAAGCTCTCCCTCGTCGTCGGATGTGAGACCTTCGAGGGCGTCGTCAGCAGCGCCGGCGGCGATGTCGATTGCGCTGGTTAGGGCCTGGTGGTTGGTCTCGAAACCAGCGGGAACGGTCATGGCAGCCACCCGGTCGGCCAGGGCTTGGGTGTCGGTCTGGATTGTTTCTAGACGGTCCACTGCATCCGAGTACTCAATCTCCCGCGGATCAGCGTCGAATCCATCGTTGACGGTCACCATCTCGGTCCTGAGCAACTGCAGTGAGGTGTTGACCTCGTCTAGCTCGTCGAGATATGCCTGAACTTCTGGTGCGAGATCGGAGCCGTTTCCTGGATCAACCGTCGTGGTGGTCTCTGTTCCCTCCGGCACGGTCGTCACCGTAGGGCCCGAAGCGAGAGTGGTGTCCGGTGAGGCAGCCGGAAGCTCGTTAATGAAGAAGTAGGTGAAAGCGACCATCCCCAAGACAACAAGGGGAAGGATCCAGCGGCCCGGTTTGGGGTCAGGGTTGACAGCCATTGCGGTGAAAACGATAGCTTCCTGCTCGGAGTTCCCTGGTATCGAGGCGTGCGGTATTGAGCCGAAGCCCCGCAACAGACCCCTTGAAGAGGCACTTATAGAGCCTTACGTTCGAGGTATGGACCAGAAAGAAGGTCAACGGGGAGAAGTCTACGAACGGATCCCGTGGGAACAGTTGACCACGCCCGCAAAGGACCGACAGTGGCTCATAGTCGCTATCGCTGGTGCGGTCGTGGTTGGAGCACTTGCCTACTCGTTTGCTTCAAATCGGACCGCGCCTGTGACAGTGGTCGAGTCTGTTCCCGCCAGCCTTGGGCAGGCCGAACCGGCGGTAACCACCCCGGCTGTTCCGCCACCGAGCGCCGTGCCGGCCCCAAATCCATCACCTCGAGTCGTTACCGAGGCAGACCTTTACGCAATTGCACCGCAGACGTTGATGGATCAGGCGGCGGCGCATGCTGAGTGGGTGGTTCGCGAGTTTCTGAGAGCGGATGGATCTGCTGAGGGGAATCAAACCCTCCGGCTCCTGTTGCCGGCCGATGTTCCGTTGCCTTCGGTGGGTGAGGGATATCTGAGTTTCGTGGAGTGGACGCGAGCGATGTCCGTCACCGAAATAGACACCGTGACCTACAGGGTCGAGGTGCTTGCAACCTACATGGTTGCGACCGAGGGCAACGACTACGTCAGGCAGCCGCCCGAGGTTTTCTCATTCGACGTAAAGGTCGACGACGCAGGTCCGTTGGTTGTCTCAGCTCCGACTATCTCAGATGCATCGATCGCGGCAAACGAAACTTTGGGTTTGGTCGATGTACCCCAACCGGTGATGGCGTTGGTCGATCAGGTACGGCCGGGTGCTGACATCGTAGGGGGCCGGCTTCTCGGGAACGGCCAGTGGGAGGTTGTTGTGTTGACGGTGGGACCAGGCGGCTCGACACGCCCAGAAGTGGTTCTAGTCGAGCCTTAGGCCGGCGGCTAGTCAGCGAAGTGGGACTCTAGGATCGAGACCGCATCTCCAGAGATGCTCTGCCACGAAGCGTCAGGAGTCTTGGTGATAGTGACAAAGTCAGCGGTCATGAAGATGCTCGCAACGCCGGGGATTCCAAGGAGAGCCGTCGCCACCGGGTCATCCGTTGCCGAACCGGCCACATACGTGGTTGGACCTCCTACGGGAGAGCCCACAGCGAACTTCATGGCGTTCGGATTGGGGGTTGGCAGCGCATTGACGGGCATTGCCATGGAGCGTACCCGATCGTGATGGTCGTCGGAATCGACGTCGGTGGGACGTTCACGGACGTGGCCATTCTCCGGGACGGACAGCTCAGGTCGTTCAAGACACCGTCTACCGACCCTCAGTCAGAGGCAGTGCTGACAGCCACCGGATCGCTCAACTCCGGAGAGGGCTTTTCGTTCCTCCATGGGACGACCGTGGCTACGAATGCCCTGCTCGAAGAGACGGGTGCGCGTGTCGCCCTGGTCACCACCGCCGGGTATGAGGATCTTGTGGAGATTGCCCGACAAAAACGCACCTCGCTGTACGAGCTTGCAGAAAATCGGCCGGTTGCACTCGTGAGTCGCGATCACCGGATCGGTCATCACGATCTCAATACGACGCTGGAAAGGCTTGCCGAGTTGAATCCCGAGGCGATCGCGGTGGGTCTGTTGGATTCGTATCTCGATAGTTCTGAGGAGAAGGCGCTGGCCACTGCCATTCGCGAACGCTTCCCCGACAAGCCGGTGAGCGTTGCGAATGAGGTGTCTCCTGGCTTCCGCGAATTCGAGCGAATCTCGACGACAACGGTGAACGCCTACCTCGCTCCGATGGTCGCCAGCTATCTGGACACCATCGCCGATGAGATCGAGTCGGACTCTTCAGCTGTCATGACCTCGGCAGGAGGCCTTCTTCCTTTCCCCGCAGCTGCGAGTTTCGTCGGGCAGCTGACACTGTCTGGTCCGGCCGGAGGCGTCGTCGCCACGGATGCGTTGAGACGGCACCATGGGCTTCGTTCGGCCATCAGTTTCGACATGGGTGGGACCTCAACGGACGTTTCTCGCATTGGTCCGGAGGGTCCGGAGATGTCACCGATGCAGACCGTCGGCGGCCGTGTGAACAGAATTGCCTCGATGCCAATTCACACTGTTGGCGCCGGCGGTGGTTCGGTGGCCTGGGCAGATCCGGGAGGATCGCTGAGGGTTGGTCCTCAATCGGCGAGGTCGCACCCGGGTCCGGCGGCATATGGACAGGGCGGCGTAGAACCCACTGTCACCGACGCCAACATCTTTCTCGGCTACATACCGACGTCGTCGAGTTTCTCGGGGAGTATTCCGCTGAGTCGCGATCTTGCCGGTGAAGCTTTGGGACGGCTGGGAGAATCCCTGGGGCTCTCAGCACTCGAAACGGCAGAGGGAATCCTCCAGGTGGTCGATTCACACATGGACGGAGCAATTCGTGCAGTCTCGATTGAAGAAGGCTTCGACCCGAGAGGGTCTGCGTTGGTGGCTTTCGGTGGAGCGGGGGGATTGCATGCTTCCCGGTTGGCCAAGGGACTCGAATTGGGCTCGGTGCTGGTGCCGCCCCATGCTGGGGTCTTCTCCGCTCTTGGCCTGCTGATGGCGAAGCCGAGGTTCGAGCTATTGAGAACAATGCTTGTGGACGCGAGCGACCCAGCCGTTTCTGTTGTCGGGCAAGCACTTGAGGCTGAGGTGAAGGATGCCTTTGCTGAGATTCATGGAAGTCAGCCTGCGTTGGTTGACGTCACATTCGACGTGCGCTACTTCGACCAGTCGCATGAACTGAACGTACGTGCCGCTGGCGACCTGTCCGCGAGCTTTGCCGTTGCACACCAACAACGGTTCGGTTTCACCCTGGAGGACGGTCGCGTGGAGGTGGTAAACGTGCGGGCGACTGCGATGGGTGAGGCGCCGGCGGTTTGGGATGATCTCAGAAATTCGGTCGCCACAGGTGCCAAGCCTGAGTCGGTCGAGGCATACCTGGATGGACAGTGGGTGGAAGTGCCCTATTGGAGAAGGGGTTCCGTTGCGCCGGGGACGACACTTGCTGGACCGGCATTGGTCGGCGGCACCACCGCGACCGTTCTGGTCGACGAAGGCGACCGGGTCAACTTTACCGCCGATGGGACGTTGCAGATCACCTGGTGATGTCGGCCATCCTGCCTGCTCGGGCTCAGCGACAGGAGCCGCGGTTGTACGGGCTCCACGCTGTCCAACCCTGAAGGTCGAGGATGTTGGAAGCCACCTTGAGATTGATCACCGGATCAAACAGGTCTGTGTAGCTGTAGCCGAAGTGGGATGCCCAGAAGGGCATGACCTGCATGAGGCCCGCGGCATCGGACGACAGGTTTTGAGCCAATTCGTCGCCGCGGCTTTCGAGAATCATCAGACACATGACGCGGTCGACTTCGGACGGTTCAAAAAATACGGAGACCAGTGGTCTCCACTTCTCGACTGTATCTTCTTCAATGCAAGACTCGATTGAGGGAGCTAACTGGTTGATACGGTCCAACCACTCGCTGGTTAGCCCGCTTTCAGACTCTTGCGCGACCAGCACTTCCATCTCCAACCAAGCGGCTGGGCAGTCCGGTGTTGTGCCAGCGGCGGGGGATGCCGTGAGGAGCGCCAGTGAAGAGACTGCCGCTACGGCTACGGCGGTTTGAACACGACGAACGGAAACAGAGCTGATGAATCGCATTGGTTGAAAGCCTCCCGTGGGTGGTATCGCAGCCGAGTTCGTGTGCTGCAGAGTGAGTCGGTGCCCTCTTGCCCCGAGAGGATGACTGCGTTCCCGCAATGGTATGGCTGTTGCGGGCTTAATGGAAGACGAATCGTGATCTCAAGCGGCCTATTCACCGGTTTTCGCTCATGGTCTGTGCACAAACGCTCACCGCTCGCGGCTGCGAAGATGGATGGCGATGGACACGGCAAACCAGATCGAGGCGGCCCTGGCTTTCGTTGAGTCAGCTCTGGAAGATGCGGCAGATCCGGTTAAAGCGCCTCAGATGCAGGCCTACATGAAAACCGAGATGCCCTTCTACGGCGTGCAGAAGGCCGGTCGGACGAAGATCCACCGACAACTCGTCAAGCAGTATCAGCCCGAGTCTGCGGAGGACTATGAATTGTTGGTGGGGGCCCTATGGGACCTGCCCCACCGGGAAGAGAAGTATCTGGCCCTGGGCGTGGCCCGCCATTTCGAGGCGTTCATCACTCCGGATCGGCTTTCGTTCTACCGGCGTTTGATTGTCGAGGGCGCGTGGTGGGACTTTGTCGACGAGGTGGCAACCAAACTCATCCGGCATCTGCTCATCAACTATCCCGAAGATGCCTGGCCAGCAATCGACCCATGGATCGACGACGACGACATGTGGCTGCGACGCACGGCAATCATCTGCCAGGTTGGGGCCAAGGAGCACACCGACTCCGATCGTCTATTCAGATACTGTTCGGCCCGGATGCATGAAAAGGAGTTCTTTATCCGCAAAGCAATCGGATGGGCACTCAGGGAATACGCCAAGACCGACCCCGAAGCAGTCGCAGCCTTCATAAACGCGAACATCGAATCGCTTTCCGGGCTCAGTTACCGCGAGGGTTCCAAACACATCAGAGACCTCGTCAACGACAAGTGATCGACCCTATAACGCTCGAGGTGGCCCGGCATCAGTTGGCATCCGTAGCTGAGGAGATGGGCAGTGTCCTTCGGCTCACATCACTGTCCCCGAATATCAAGGAACGGGCTGACTGCAGTGCCGCAGTCTTCACCCCGGAAGGGGAGATGCTCGCTCAGGCGGAGCACATACCGGTTCACCTCGGGTCTATGCCGGCCTCAGTTCGTGCGTGCATCGACAAGTTCGATCCAGCACCGGGCGAGCAATACGCCGTGAACGATCCGTTCCAAGGTGGGACTCACCTCAACGACCTAACTTTGGTAGCGCCGGTCTTCGTGGGCTCAGAACTCATCGCTTGGGTCGCCAATCGCGCCCATCATGCCGACGTAGGTGGTGAGGCTCCCGGTTCGATGCCAGCTCACGCCATCACACTCGAGCAGGAGGGCCATGTGGTGCCCCCAATGCAAGCAGTCGTCAAAGGCGAGTGGGCCGACGAGTTCTCGGAGCCGTTTCTGCGTGCCACCAGGACACCTCGCGAACGTCGTGGTGACCTCGCTGCTCAGATTGGAGCCAATGCGATCGGTTCCCAGAGAGTTTCTGCGATCGTGTCGTCGGAAGGAGTGGAGCGTTTCCACGCCTTGTCGACTGCACTTCTGGGGTATGGCGAACGGAGAATGTCAGCGGCCCTGAAACAGCTACCGGACGGGGTCTATCAGTTTGTCGATTACATGGAGCATGGTGAACGCGACATCGCGATTCACGTGGCAATCACAATCGATGATGGCTCTCTTGTTGCTGACTTCGCAGGCACCGATTCCCAGGTGGAGGCAAACTTCAATGCTGTGGCTGCGGTTACCCGCTCGTGCCTGTATTACGCGGTCCGGGTAGCCACTGATCCCACGATTCCCGCCAACGGGGGCTGTTACCGGCAGCTCGAGCTCCGGACGGAGCCGGGCTCCCTCGTCGACGCCACTCCACCCGCTGCGGTCGCCGCCGGCAATGTAGAGACGAGCCAACGGATCGCAGACACCCTCCTTGGTGCTTTGGCGCATGCGGCACCAGATCGAGTTGGTGCTGCGGGACAGGGGACCATGAACAACGTGTTGATTGGAAACAGCGACTTCGCCTACTACGAGACGGTTGCCGGCGGGCAGGGTGGCCGCCCAAGCGGCAATGGCCAATCGGGAATACAAACGGGCATGACCAATACGGAGAACACACCGATAGAGGCACTTGGATCTCACTATCCGTTCCGTGTGACCCGTTACACCCTGCGGCGCGGGAGCGGAGGGGCAGGCGAGCACCGCGGTGGAGACGGAATCGAAAGAGCGATCCTTTTCGATCAAGCAGCGACCCTTTCTCTGATGGGTGAGAGAAGACGGCATCAGCCGTGGGGATTGTGGGGAGGCCAACCGGGTGCCAGTGGGGAAGATTGGCTGATCCGTAAAGGGGGCGAACGCATCCGACTCCCCGGGAAAGTGACGGTCGATGTGGAACCGGGCGATCGACTCCTGGTTCTGACTCCTGGAGGTGGCGGCTGGGGAAGTACCTAAGGCGAAGGCCATTCGCTTCTCGACTCTCGAGTCCATTTGTGCGGCATTGAGTTGCCAACCAGAGGACCTTCTCGTGTACAACTCTGACTAGCAGGCGGCCGCCGCGGTAGAGGATTCGGGTACCGTCTTGGTGGTGAAAGCCATCGCAGACTTCCGTGCGGTCTTGGGAGCCGACAGGGTCCTCGACGACCCTTTGGAGCGATACCTCTACTCCAAAGACTCGTCTCTGATGCGCGGCCAACCTGATTGTGTGGTCTTTCCAAGAACCTCTGAGGAGGTGGCTGAGATCGTCAGGATCGCGGCGCGGGACTCGATGCCGGTGGTGGCTCGTGGAGCCGGCACAGGTCTGACCGCCGGCGCATCACCCGTGGAGGGGGGCGTCGTAGTGGCCATGACAGCGATGAATGCTGTCGACTTCGACATTCCCAACATGGCGGCTTGGGTCGGCCCCGGAGTAATCAACCTCGATCTCTCTAAGGCGGCGAGACAACACGGACTTCACTTCGCCCCGGACCCGTCCTCACAGTCGGCATGCACGGTGGGGGGAAACCTCGCCAACAATTCAGGTGGCCCGCACTGTCTGGCCGAAGGCAGCACCACCTCCCACGTCTTGGGTATGGAGTTCGTGACTGCCTCCGGTGAGATCAAACGGGTTGGCGGTTTGGCTCCTGACCCCATCGGTATCGATCTGAGGGCTCTGCTGGTCGGGTCGGAGGGAACCCTCGGAATCGTGACCCGAATCCTGGTGAGATTGCTACCGCTGCCCGACGACGTCCGGACCCTGCTCCTTGACTTTGAGTCGGTTGAAGACGCGGCCAAGACGGTATCCGAAGTCATTGCCGCAGGGTTTGTTCCTGCCGCCTTGGAAATGATGGACCAGAGAATGACCCAGGCAGTTGAGAATTGGCTGGGTGCTGGCCTGCCGATGGATGCGGCAGCCGTCCTTCTGGCAGAGGTCGTCGGCTCCACGGTGAGTGTCACTGCGGAGGCCGCGATCGTCGAGGAGATCGGACGCGCCAACGGCGCTCGCAATGTGGTGGTGGCGGTCGAGGAGTCGGAAAGAGCGCTGCTCTGGAAGGGAAGAAAGTCGGCGTTCGGAGCGATCGCCCAACTTGCCCCCGACTACTACCTGCACGACACGGTCGTACCAAGGACGAGGCTGGTTGAAGCAATGGCGGGTGTCTACGAAATCGCAGATCGCCACGGTCTCACCATGTTGAACGTCTTCCATGCCGGCGATGGGAATCTGCACCCACTCATCGCCTTTGACTCAACCGACCAAGACGTCGCTACCAGGGTCCGAGTGGCCGGCGACGAGATTGTCGCTCTTTGTCTTGGCGTTGGAGGAGCGCTCTCCGGTGAGCACGGTATTGGGGTCGAAAAGCGAGACTTGATGTCCCACTCCTTTTCGGACTTGGACCTCGATGCTCAGGCACGTATCAAAGATGTCTTCGACCCCGAGCACATTTTGAATCCCGCCAAGCTCCTCCCGTCGGGCTCGCGTTGTTTCGACTTTGGCGGTGTCCGCCGCGCTGTTCCCGATGGTGCCTGGATTTGAGTCTCCTGGCCGATTTGGAATCGCCGATCGACGGTGCACCTGAGGGGATCCACCTCAAACCGAAGTCCGTGGGCGACGTTGCGAGGATCCTGAGGACGGCTTCGGAAGAACAAAGAAGCGTCACGGTCTGGGGTGGGGGTTCACACCAGAAGATGGGCAATCCGCCGCCCTCCGGATACGTGATGTCAACCTCGCTGATCGCAGAGATCGAGGTGTGGGAGCCAGACGATTTGACCGTTGTTGCAGGAGCTGGTGTGCAAGTCGCGGAACTGGAAAGGGTCCTCAGCGGGAAAGACCAAACTGCAGTTCTCCCCGAACTTCCGGGCCCGTCGACCTTGGGTGGCGTGCTCGCCACCGGTAGGTCTTCGCTTCGTCGGGGCCGTCTCCTCGGAACGAGGGAAAGGGTTCTCGAGATAACGGCAGTCACTGGTGATGGACGGGTCGTCCGATCTGGCGGTCGTGTTGTCAAAAACGTTTCCGGCTACGACCTGCATCGGGCTCACGTGGGAGCGATGGGCTCGCTCGGCGTGATTGTGACTGTCTGTCTCAAGCTTTGGCCGACTCCTTCATCCGGGGTGACGATCCGATTGAAAGATGTCTCGGCAGCCCAGGCCATTCAGCGGCCTCTAGCCGTTCTCGAAACCAGGGAGGGTGTAGACCTCTTCTTATGGGGAACTGAAGCAGAGACCACCGATGCCGCCTCAAGGGTCGATGGTGATGCGCAGCCCGGACTCCATTGGCCGGACGATCCCATGGGGGCTTTTCGCTGGTCGCTCAGGGTGGCTCCAGCACTAACTGCTGAGGCGGTCTCACGAGTCGGTGCTTGGCGCTTCCTGGCAGTTCACGGTATAGGTGAGGTCAGGTTGGCCTCGGACACGACCGAGGGGGCCCAGGACTTGCGGAAGTGGGCTGAATCGACCGGTGGATCCCTGGTTTTGGTTCACCATCCAGGAGATTCGCCTCCGATGGACCCGTGGGGAACTTCACCGGACACGATCGCCATCCATAGGCGGTTGGTTGGTGAGTTTGATCCCGCCCGGATTATCAACCCAAACCGGCTTCCTGGAGGCGTCTGATGGGTTGGGTGACCGATTTCGGACCCGATCCGGAGGGCCTGGCTTCGTGTGTGCAATGTGGTTTATGTCTTCCTGCTTGCCCGACGTTTCGGTTGACCGGACGGGAAACGGCTTCACCGCGCGGTCGATTGCAGGCCATGTCAGCGGTAGCCGACGGCGTTGCTTCCGTTGACTCGAAGTTCGAAGAATTGATCGGGTTCTGTCTGGGGTGCCGGGCTTGTGAGCCCGTCTGCCCCGGGATGGTGCCGTACGGATCACTCCTCGAGTCCGCACGCGCCGAAATCGTGGCGCAGCAACCAAGCCCAGCCAAGAAGTTACGTGGATTCGTGCTGGGTCGCGTGGTCCCTTCCCAACCCATGATGAGACTTGTGACTTGGGTGATGGCTCTGGTCCAGCGGCTGAAATTGCAAGTACTCCTGCCGCGAAGACTGCGCAGGACATTCAATGGCCTTCGTCCCTTGAGGGGACGCCCTCGATCCTCTGGCATTTCCGGTGTTCCACGACAGGACGGCCTTCAGATCGGACTGTTGGAAGGCTGTGTCCAGGGCACGTGGTTCCCCGAAATCAATCAGGCCGCTGTCGAACTCCTGACCATGGCTGGCCACAACGTGGTGGTTCCACAAGGACAGACCTGCTGTGGTGCACTCGCCGGCCACGACGGCCATGCTGGTGCGGCGGAGCGTATGGCTGATCGGAATCGCGGGGCGTTTCAGTCGGTGGACGTGGTGGTGGCTACTGCGGCTGGTTGCTCGGCCCAGCTCAAGGCCGAATTCGAGCGAGCAGCTGACATCACAATCGTCGTCTCGGAAGCCATCACAAGCGGACGTCTTCCTCAACTGAACCTGGACCTGGGTCCTGTCACCGTTCAAGATCCTTGTCACCATCGGCACGCCCAACGGATCGTTGACGAGCCGAGGTTCATACTCGAAGCCGCTGGATACCGAGTTGTCGAAATAGATGACCCTGGGATGTGCTGCGGTGCAGCGGGACTCTATTCCGTGCTCCAACCAGAAGCGTCGGCGCAGCTCGGGGAGGCAAAAGCGAGTTCGGTTATTGACGCTGGATCGCGGCTTGTGGCCTCTGCCAATCCAGGTTGTGAAATGCAGTTGAGAAGTTTCCTCGGCGCCGGCTATCGGGTTGCGCACCCGATCGAACTCTATCTGGAAGCCATCAAGCAGACGGGTCCTGGCACTAACGTCGCCGGCGTGGAGCGAGCTGTTGGATAACACGATGCCGGGCGCTGAGTCCATAACCGACCATCTCAAACGGTACGGGACCTTGGCCTATGGGGCTCTTGGAACGATGTTGGATATAGGACTCATCGTTCTCGGGACGCTTTTGGTTGGGCTTGGAGTGGCGACACTCCTGGCTGGATTCGATCTCGTCGGAACACTCGAAGACATGTCGACCGGGGCGATGCTCGGCTCGGCGCTGATTCTGGCTGTCGTCGGGATGTTTGCACTGGGTCTGGCAGCTGAGGGTCCCCTCGGTCGCGGCCGAAGACTCGATGGCTTTGGTATCTGGGAAGTGGGGATAGGCCGGGCCATAGCTGCCTTCCTCGTCGGATTTGGCTTGCTGATTCTCGATAGCCTTGTGGTCAACGTGATCGCCGACCTG
The DNA here is from genome assembly GCA_965216445.1 of Acidimicrobiia bacterium. Lineage (GTDB taxonomy): Bacteria > Actinomycetota > Acidimicrobiia > Spongiisociales > ZC4RG35 > MA-ANB-1. The sequence continues at coordinate 2,544,877 of OZ244166.1, read as the reverse complement.
CCCGACGTATTCTCACGAGGCTCCGACGGAATACATGCCGTTGCAGTAGCGGGAATGATCGCGGTCCCGTTGATCGGAGTCCCGTTGTCACTCCTGGTACGCAGTCTCCCTGATGGGTACGCCTCCTACCGGAGGTTCGACCTTCCCACAGTCTTTGTCGTTTGGTTGATTGCAACCCTGATCTTGCTGTAGACCGGTTCCAGGCACCGATAATCACTTCTCCTTGCAGCTAGTGAGTGTTAGTCACTAACATTCGACGATGACAGTGGAAACTGCCCGTGGTGCGGCAACGAAGAAACGCCTGCAAGAGGCCGCTTTGCAGCTTTTTGTCGAAAAGGGCTACGACAACACCACCGTGGAGGAGATCGCCGCGCGGGCGGGACTGTCGCACATGACGTTTTTCCGCTATTTCCCGACGAAAGAGTCTGTAATCCTCGACGATCCCTACGACCCAGCGATCGCTAGTGCCGTCTCCGCAACGAATCCGTCGCTCACTCCAATCGAAAGGGTGAAAGACGGGCTTGCTTTGGTGGCGAGGGGCATCGGATCCAGTTTGGATTCCGAGACAAGAACGCGGATTCGGATCGCAGCTGACAACCCCAGGCTCCGGGCCGGGATGTGGGAGAACAATCGACGTACCGAAGAGGCATTGGTTGAGGCGCTGACATCCACGGGCGTCGCTGAGTTTGACGCGCATGTCGCAGCCGGTGCCTGCCTGGGCGCTTTGATGGCGGCTCTGCTTTCTTGGGGGACTGGTGATACTGATGAAAGCCTCGGTGATTTGATCGAGCGGGCGCTCGATCAGGTGGTTCCCTCATGAAGCCCATCTCGGCGCGAAACGCGAGGAAAGTTTTCGGGACGGAAGTCGCCGTCGACGGTGTCGACTTCGACGTCGCAGTGGGCCAGATTCATGCCATCGTGGGCTTGAACGGAGCCGGCAAGACAACGTTGATGAAGATGCTTGTCGGAATGGTGCAGCCCGACTCCGGTGAGGTCGCTCTCTTGGGTGTGCCGGTCGTGAGAGCGGGTTCAGCCACCTGGGCCAAGGTCGGACATTTGATCTCAGCACCCTTCGGCTATCGGGAGCTGTCCGTTGAGGAAAACCTGAGAGCGATTTGTCTTCTGCGTGGGATTCCTGGTGACGAGGTCGGTTCCCGCGTTGACCAAGCCATCGACGTGTTTGAGTTGGGTCATTGGAAGCATCGTCGCGCCAGAACGCTGTCGTTGGGAAACCGTCAGCGACTGGGCCTCGCTTGTTCTCTGATCCATCGTCCCGAAGTGATAATTCTCGATGAACCGTCCAACGGCCTTGATCCCGGTGGGGTTGTGTTCTTGCGCGACCTTCTCAGGGCACAAGCCGATGCTGGAGCATCGATCATGGTTTCGAGCCACCATCTCGACGAATTGGCGCGGATAGCCGATCGAGTCTCGATGCTGCACCGGGGCCGTTTGGTCGGTTCTCTCGACCCAGAAGGCATCGATCTCGAAAGGCAATTCTTCGATGCGATCCATACCGCAGAAGCATCGTTAGAGAACCGGACCAATGTCTGAAGCACTGCGCGTCGAGTTCTTGAAGTTTCGACGAGCGAAAGTCGTGTGGATCGCCTCCGGACTCGTGGTCGTACTTGTTCCTTTCCTGGCGGTCTCCTTTGTGTGGTTGGCCGAGCAGGGTGGGGTTGGAGCATTGGCCGGCAAACTCGATGGCCTCGTTGTCGGAAGCGGATGGGAGGCGTATCTCGGAGGAACCGGTCAAATGATGGCCGTTGGACAGTTCCTGGCAATCGGCTTCTTGAGTGTTTGGTGTTATGGCCGGGAGTTTGCCGAGGGAACTGTCGAGGCACTCTTCGGACTCAAAGTGTCGAGGTCGGAAATCGCCGTCGCCAAGATGGTCACCCTCATTGGCTGGTCGCTGTTCGTAACCGTGGCCCTGGTGCTTTCGGTGGGGACAGTGGGCGCCCTGGCCAATCTCGAGGTTGGGTCTGTGGACCTGAGCCGGTGGCTGCTCCGAGTCGGCCTGCTGTCAATCATGACTTCACTCCTGGCTTCGACACTCGGCTTCGTGGCGAGCGTTGGGAGGGGATATCTCCCCGGTCTGGGCACGCTGATTGGTGTCGTTGCGGCCTCACAGATTGCGGTCCTCTTTGGGACAGGCGGTTGGTTTCCCTACGCCGCTCCCGGTTTGTGGGCTGTGTCTTGGCAGGACCCAGAGATAATCGTCACCGGGATACAGTTGGCTCTTGTGCCTCTCGTGGCCCTGTTGGCACTTGGGGCCACGGCTCGTTGGTGGCGGGGATTCGAGCTCGCCTAGGAAAACACGGCTTTGGTGTACAGGTAGAGGCCCGAGACCTCGATCCCAGCCCTGGCTAGTGCTTCGCGCGACCAACCCGTCTCCGGCAGGTGGAAAAACACGGTTTCCAACTCCCGTTCGACTGCCAGATGTGTGATGCCCGAAAGGAGTCGGGGAAAGTCGTTCTGAGACGTGGCCACCCAAGTGACGTCCAGGGTGCGGTCCCTGGGTTCCACAATCACCCAACCAGCTGGGCTGCTGTAGAAGCGTTGTGATTTGGCTGCTTCGTTCAAGTCGGAAACAGTGGCCCGTCGCCAGGTCCAGTGGGACGGTATGAGTCCGCGTCCTGCCTCCGCCATCTCGCTGGTTGACCAAAACATCCAGGCCGGGTCGATGTCTCCTCGTCCGGCGAGGCTGAGACGCTCGCCCCTACCGACGCGTTTCGGTTGGATGTCATCCTGAATCCCGTATGTCCACGCCGAGGAACGGCGATATTCGAGCTTGTCCACCTGGGCTTGGGCTGCAGGGTTGTCGTCTTCGATGGCGAGTCGGGCCACCACTCCGCCCCGACTCCTGATCCAGTCAACGGAAGCCTGATTGAGGATTGATCCCAGTCCCATGCGACGCGAATCCGGCCGGACTCTGGCCGCAGCAAGCCATCCCTCCGTCTCGCTGAGCATTCGCACAACCGAGACTCCAACCGGTTCGTTTTCTTCATTGGCGGCAACTTGAACTCGGACATCCTCTTCTGCGATCCATTCGGGTAGCCGGTCGGCCACGTAGTCTCCCCAGTGGAATGTGTCCTGGGTCCATTCGGCGATATCGGCGACGTCCTCAGGTGAGGCGGTGCGGAGCGTCACCGGCACGGCTACATCCGTTCGGGAACCTGAATCCCGAGTAAGTCGAGGAGCTGCTGCAGAACACCGAGCGTCCACGAGGCGATTCCGAGGAGGGAAGACTGACGGTTTGCGTCAGGCTCGGACAGAATGTGGCAGGCATCGTAGAACCGGTTGAACTGTCCAGCGAGCACGTGGCTGTACTCGGCGATGTGATTCGGTGCTCGCAGGTCGATGGTCCGAGCGATCACCTCGGGGAACTCGGTCAATGTGAGTAGGAGGTTGCGTTCCTCCTCCTTCTGTGGCTCGAGAATCTCACCTGTCTTCAGCCCTTGTTCGTCGGCCTTGCGAAGGATGGATTTGATCCGCACCGCGGCGTACTGAAGATAAGGACCGGTCTTTCCCTCAAAGGACGAGAACCGATCCAGGTCGAAGATGTAATCCGAGGAGCGGTTGTTGATCAGGTCCCCATACTTGAGCGCTGCGACTCCGACCTGGGTCGCAATCGCATTGCGTTCTGATTCGGGGTACTCCTCAGCGAGGTGGGCTTCGTCGAGGCGGTTCTTGGCGGTTTTGACGACCATTTCGATCAGGTCGCCCAACCTGACGACGCCACCCTCCCTGGTCTTGAAAGGCTTGCCATCAGGCCCATTCATCGTCCCAAATCCAATGTGTTCGAGGATCAATCCTTCAGGAGCGATACCGGTCTTCTTGACGACGCGGAAGACCTGAGTGAAGTGGTCGGCCTGACGGCGGTCGACGACATAGAGGATGACGTCGGCGTTCAACTCATCGACACGCATCTCAACGGTGGCGAGGTCGAACGTCGAGTACAAATATCCCCCCGCAGAAGACTCGAGAATCAATGGTGGGAACTCCCGGTTGTCGGCCTCCTCTTCGACGTGGACGATCAGCGCACCGTCAGACTCTTCGGCGTAGGGCGTCTTGCGGAGCGCCTCGACCAAGGGCATGAGTCGATCCTTGACATCTGACTCCCCGTACCAGAGGTCGAAGTTCACCCCGAGGGCTGAGAAATCGTCACGTTGTGACGCTTCGCTCACGGACTTCATCTTGTCCCACAAAGCCAGGTAACCGGGATTGCCCTGTTGCAGCTCAACGGTCCGTTTCCGCGCCGTGGCAGCGAAATCCGGGTCTTCCCGTGCTCGTTGCGCGGCTTCCGGGTAAATCTGCTGGAGGTCCTCCAGGGTCACCGGTGAATCGGTCGGGTACTCAGCTGCTGTGGAATCGAAGTAGGCGAGCTCAGGATTGCGTTCTTCGAGCGCCGCGATCAGGAGGCCCATCTGAAATCCCCAATCGCCAAAGTGTGGATCTCGGATGACCTTGTGACCGGCGAACTCGAACAGGCGGGCTAGGGAATCGCCGATGATCGTCGCCCGAATGTGTCCGATGTGCATCGCCTTGGCCACGTTCGGACCCGCATAGTCGACGATCACGGTGAGCGCCTCGTCTGCAGTCTCGAACCCGAATGTCTCATCGTCGGCCAAACGGTTCGACCAGTCAGCAAGAGCGGTGTCCGTCAGGCTGATATTGATGAATCCGGGGCCGGCAACATCGACCTTTTGGATTTCGGGTTTGTCGCGAAGATGCCCAGCTACCTTGTCGGCGATTTCGCGTGGTGGGCTACCCGCAAGTTTGGCCGCCGCCATGGCTCCGTTGCATTGAAACTGTGCGAGTTCCTTTCGCTGTGACGGCACGACCTCACCGAGCGTCGCCGGAAGGCCGATGGCGGCAAATCCACTACCGGTCAGCCCGGAGAGATGGTCCTGTAACGACATGAGCGCGGAGGGTAATGGCAGTTGTCGTCGACTTAGTACTTGGCTAGTTCCTGGGCCCGTTCGACGATGTCCTGCGGCGTTGGGTACAAGGCATGCTCAAGGCTCCCTGCGTACGGCATGATGGGCACGTCGGGCAACGCATAACGTTTGACCGGCGCGTCGAGCCACTCGAACGTCTTGTCGGCGATTTGAGCGGCGACTTCGGCTCCATAGCCGACGAACTCGTTGTCCTCATGGACGATGAGGGCGCGTGATGTCTTCTTGATCGACTCCTCGATTGTCGGCCAATCCAGGGGTTTCAGGGTTCTCAGGTCGATTACTTCTGGTGAGATCCCCAGATCTTCGAGAATCGCGGCCGCTTCGGTAGCAAAGTGCGCCATCGCTCCGTACGCAATGATGGTGAGATCGGTCCCGGTATGGCGGATCGCCGCTTTACCGATGGGAATCACGTGTTCGCCTTCGGGAAATGGGCCGCGGGCAAGCCGATAGAGCTTCTTCGGCTCGAGAAACATGACCGGGTCGGGATCGGCAACAGCGGAATGCAACAGCCCCTTGACGTCGGCTGGTGTTGAAGGAACGACAACCTTGAGGCCGGGGACGTGGGTATAGAAGGCCTCGATCGATTGCGAGTGATAAAGCGCCCCATGAATCCCCGCGCCGTACGGGGTCCGGATCACAATCGGACAATTCCACCGACCGTCGGAACGGAAGGAGATGCGTGCCGCTTCGGAGACGATCTGGTTGAAAGCGGGGTGGATGTAGTCGGCGAATTGAATCTCGGGCAGAGGTAGATATCCCGCTGATGCCATCCCGATGGCGACACCGACGATGGAAGACTCGGCGATCGGGGTGTTGAAGCATCGGTCCGGACCAAATCGGTCGGTTAGGTTCTCGGTGGCCTTGAAGACGCCCCCTTTGCGACGGGCAACGTCCTCTCCGAAAAGAACCGAATTGTCGAATTTCTCGAAGACCTCGTGCAGGGTGCGGTTGATCGCGGTGATCAGATTCACCTTGTCGCCCGACACGGGTGCCTCTTCCTCGGTCGTTGCCTCATCGGGGACGATCGGGTTGGCGTAGACCCTCGTCGTTGGCTCGTCCGGGTCCGGCGACTCCTCGGTTGTCTTGACCGCTTCGGCCAGGGTTGCGATGACCTCGTTGTCGAGTTCCTTTTCCGTCTCCTCGCTGAGGAGTCGATTCTCAATCAGATAAAGCTTGAGTGCGCCAAGGGGATCTTTCTTACGCCACGTCTCCACCTCTTCTCTCGTGCGATAAAGCGTGTCGTTGTCGTCGGACGTGTGGGCGTAATACCTGTACGTTTCGGCCTCGATCAGTGTTGGCCCGTCGCCGGCTCGCGCTCTGGCGACAGCCGTCTGCATCGTTTCGACGACCTCGAAGGGGTCATTGCCGTCGATGGCATAACCAGGGAATCCGTAGCCCTGGGCTCGATCCGAGAGCTTCCCGGCGACCTCCTCAGCTGTTGGCACGGAGATGGCGTAGTGGTTGTTCTCGATCACAAAGATCAGGGGCAGATTGTGAATCCCAGCCCAGTTCATGGCCTCGTGCCAATCGCCCTCAGAGGTGGAGCCCTCGCCTCCGTAGACGACACAAACCTCCCCTTGGTCCCTCAGTTTGGCAGCGTGGGCAATCCCGGCGGCGTGGGGGTACTGCGGCCCGATCACCGATGATTGTGTGAGCACGCGTTTGTCGGGGTCGGACCAGTGGCTGGGGAGTTGTCGGCCACCTGACATCGGGTCGTCTTTCTTGGCGAAGACGCCTAGAAAGATCTCCTCTGGCGTGAATCCCCAGGCCAGGGCGACCCCCATATCCCGGTAGTACGGGAGGATCCAGTCCTTCTCCCGATCGAGTGCAAACACCGATCCGACCTGTATGGCCTCGTGACCCGACGCTCCCAACACAAAGTCAGCTCGGCCCTGGCGCTGCAGCGCCCACATCCGGTCGTCCACCCTCCGGGCCATGAGCATGAGTCGATACATCTCGACCATCTGGTCGTCGCTGAGCCCGAGATCGCGGTGATTGCGTTCACTCATCGTGTGGCTAATTCCGATCGTCCCCGCTTCGGCGGAAGCGGCGGAGGTCACCGATGTCGCGTATCCGCTCCTGGGCAACGTGGATAGCTGCCTCATTGGGGTTGATGCCTTCCCTCTCCGCCGTTTTCAGGATCTTCAGGGTCGCGTCGTAGATGGAGTCAACACGGTGCAGGGCTCGAACTTTTGAATATCCGGTCAACTCGTCGTAGACGTTGATCAGACCACCTGCGTTGACCACGAAGTCGGGCCCGTAGACGATTCCCCTTGCCGCGAGGCGGGCACCGTCCTCTTCGGTTGCAAGCTGGTTGTTGGCGCTTCCAATAATCGCCTGGCAGTTCAGCTTCGGGATTGTCTGCTCGTTGAGGCCGGCTCCGAGGGCACAGGGGGAGTAGATATCGCAGTCGACCGTGTGGATATCCTCGATCTCAACCGACTTCACACCGTACTTGTCGACCGCGGCGGCGAGAGATGGTTCGTAGCTGTCCGCAACGATTACCTCGGCGCGTGCCTCCACCAGCAACTGCACGAAAGCAGAGCCAACTTTTCCGACCCCCTGGACGGCAAACCGGCGACCGGAAATGTCTGAGTCGCCCCAAACGTACTGGGCCATGGCGCGTGCGGCGGCGAAGAGCCCTCGGGCGGTAACGGGAGAAGGGTCCCCGGCGCCTCCTTCGGCCACAGAGTTGCCCAAGGCCCATCTGGTTTCTCTGCGGACCATGTCCATGTCACGAGTCGAAGTCCCGACGTCTTCGGCGGTTATGTATCGGCCTTGGAGTGAATCGACGATTCTTCCGTAGGCTCGGAAGAGACGTTCGGACTTGTCCGTCATCGGGTCCCCGATGATTACTGCCTTACCACCGCCAAGGTCCAGCCCCGCCGCGGCGGCCTTGTAGCTCATCCCCTGAGATAGCCGGAGCACATCTTCGAGTGCCGCAGCTTCTGATTCGTACGGAAAAAAGCGAGTCCCGCCAAGGGCGGGACCGAGAGCCGTGGAGTGAATGGCGATAATCGTCTTGAGACCGGATACCTTGTCGTACCCGTAGAGCACCTGTTCGTGCCCTTCGGTTGCAACCTCATCGAATACGGTCAACGGGCTCGTTTCCTTTCGTCTAAGGGTTGGCCATCAGTCCGGCTCCGATCTTACCTAAACCAGATTCGTTCCGTTTCTGGTCGTGTGGCTCGGGCTTCATCCGACATCTAAGTGGGGTTGTCTGGCAGGATTGAAAGGTGACCAAGACTGCATTTCTCAGGGTGTATACCCAGATTCCGGTAGGGGACGATGAGCCCGTTCCGGGATTCGTCAAGTCGTACGGGATGTTGTCCGAATCGGAACACGAGCCGGACCTCAGCCTGGAATGGGAAGGCAGAAAACTCTATTGCCCGAGTCGACTTCGGCTCCGTGTCCTCGAATCGACAGTTGCATTCGCCAATTCCTTTCGGGGTCTGGGTGCGGGTCTGATTCCGGAAGTGTCCGCTGAAGCCGCCGATCGCGAGCTGCGCACATACCGAAACGAATTCCCCGAGCGACGTTCTCATATCCTCACCTCGGCGTGGCACGTACCAGTCAGGTGGTTTGTCGGTTTTACGCCGGAGCAACGTGAGGTATACGACGTCGACGGCAAGCCCAGAGTTCGATATCGAACCGAAATCACCGAAGTTCGCGCTGCCTTGCGAAGGGCTATTGACGTCTTGCGCAATGTGGGGATGGTCCAAGGTCCCACGACCGAGATGGAGCAGTTGATCTCCTGGCTGGAGCCTTTCGACGACGGCTCAGTGGTTGAGCTCGATTTTGCTGATGTTTCAGATCTGTTTGCTCCAGAAGAACTGGTTCTCGAAGACTCGGTCGCAATGATCCGGGAGTCGGTGGATGCTCTTGCCTCCGGAGACCTGATGCGTGCCGGCGAGCTGTACGGAACAGTTGTCACCCGCTGGTCGCACGCCTACGCCGTTACGTTCAGCAGCTAGCAAAACGCGCTAGCACCCGCAAGCGATTCTCAGTCAGGCGCGACAAGCTCTCACCTCGCTGGTGTCGTTATCGGTCAGAAACGCCCCAATCGCTAGGGAATACGGGCTAGGAACTTTCGTTGAACTTCTGGGAACCATTGCAAGCACTTGTGTCGTCCAATGCTTGTGAACGGAATCACAAGGTTCCGATCTGAATCAAATCTTGCGATGTGGAGTGGGCCAGACCGCTTTTCCCCGAAGCGGCTCTTCCTTCTCCTCCTCAGCTCGCTCCACTCGCATACCGACGAAAGGCCCGAACCCACCATTCGGGCCTTTCGACCTTTCTGACCCGCCGGACCCAGCCTTCCGTTAGAGGGAGCCTTTGCCGGGTTATCGTCGCCGGCATGGATTTCATCCCCATGCTCGTTTGGATCGGAACTATCACCTTCGCCATCACCGGGGCCCTGGTGGCGGTGAAGAAGGCTTTCGATCTCGTCGGGGTTCTTGTCCTTGGCTCGGTCACTGCTATCGGCGGCGGTTCTGTGCGGGATCTCATCGCCGGGGTGATACCGCCGTCGTCTCTGACCGATGAGCCTCTGCTCTGGGCGGTTGCGGGTACCTCCGTGGCAGTTTTGTTCTTCCATCGGGTGGTGCCGGGCGGTCGTCTGTTGTATCCCCTCGACACATTCGGGATGGCCGTGTTTGCCTCTCTCGGTGCTGAGAGAGCAGTCGAACTGGGTTTTGGGTTCTGGGGCACCGTTATTGCCGGTGTGCTGAGCGGTGTGGGAGGTGGAGTCATCAGGGACGTGTTGTCGGGAGAGGTGCCTGGGATTCTCTACCGCTCCGGAGACTTCTACGCGACGGCCGCTGCCGGTGCAGCTGCATTGGTGTTCCTCCTCAACGGAGTGAACCCAACTCTTGCCCTCGTGACAGGCGTAGTCGGCGCCCTGGTCCTCCGGTTCGGTTCTCGGCTCGTCGGGCTGCAGCTTCCGGTTCCGAGAACGACTGATGACCAGGCGGCCCTTTGATGCCGGTGCGAGGATTGGTGTACGAATAGCACTCTCCACCATGCACTAGGTTTCCTGGATGCCCTGGATTGACGCTCCCCACGAAGACGACTGGGAAGGCGAGCTCGCTGACCTGCGTGATCGAGTCATGGATCCGGTCTGGAATCGTGTCGATTGGGTCATGCGGATCCACGCCCTGGACGCCGGCAGTTTGGCCGCACACGATGTGCTCTATCGCCAGGCGATGAGGAGCACCAAGACCCTGCGCAAGGTGGAAAGGGAGATGATTGCCGTGATCGTCTCCCAAATCAACGAGTGTCATTACTGAGTGACCCATCATCGGCGCGGTCTGCGCCGTTTGCTGCGAGATGATGCTTTGGCCATTCGAATCGAGAAGGACTTCGAGACAGCCGGCCTGTCGGAGAAACGTATCGCCATGCTCCGGTATGCCTCCAAACTGACTGCAAGTCCAGGCGCAATGGTTGAAAACGACGTGGAAAAACTCCGCTCGGTGGGATTCTCCGATTTGGACATCCTTCATATCGCCGAAGTGGTCGCCTACTTCGCTTACGCAAACCGGATCTCGGATGGTTTGGGTATCCCTCTCGAAGACTGGATTACCGAGGACTGATGGCATCCGTGCGGAGCAACCGAGTTGTGCTGCCCGAAGGCGTTCGCCCGGCAAGCCTCGAGTTCGAGGATGGTGTGCTGGTTGCGATCGATGATGGTGTGGCGGACATTGACTACGGGGATCTTGTGGTGTTGCCCGGACTTGTGGACAGTCACGTCCACGTGAATGAGCCTGGGCGGACCGACTGGGAAGGATTCGAGACAGCGACACGGTCAGCGGCGGCGGGCGGGACAACAACCCTGGTCGACATGCCCTTGAACTCGATCCCACCGACAGTGACTGTGGAAGCTCTCGAAGTCAAACGAAAAGCCGCACGAGGGAAACTTGTCGTTGATACCGCCTTTTGGGGTGGCCTGATACCGGGGTCGGAGTCCCAACTCACCGCCCTTGTCGGCGAGGGAGTCTGCGGGTTCAAGTCGTTCATGGTTGATTCGGGTGTCGCTGAGTTCCCTCCAATGGATATCGACGAGCTCACCGGGATGGCGGCGCTTCTGTCCGAACTCGGAGTCCCGTTGATTGTTCATGCCGAGGATCCCGCGTCTCTCCAATCGGTTGAAGGAGATCCTCGGTCTTACCAGTCCTACTTGCTGTCTCGGCCAGAGTCCGGGGAGTTGTCGGCTGTCGTTAGAGCCGAAGCGATTGCCGCCTCAACCGGTGCAGCCATTCATGTGTTGCATGTTTCGAGTGCGGAGGCGGCTGAAGCGATCGGGAATGGTCCGGCGAACCTAACCGGCGAGACCTGCCCGCACTACCTGGTCTTTTGCGCCGAAGAAGTCCCGGAAGGGGCCACGGAGTTCAAGTGTGCCCCGCCAATCCGAGGCGCTAGTCATCGGGATGCGCTGTGGGCGGCTCTCGAAGAGGGATCTCTGTCGATGATCGTCTCGGACCACTCACCGGCACCCGCCTCGATCAAGGAAACAGAGTCGGGTGACTTTGAACGCGCGTGGGGTGGGGTCGGCTCACTTCAGCTCAGATTGCAGGCTGTTTGGACCCACGCGGAGAAGAGGGGAATCGGGTGGAATTCGCTGGCCCGCTGGCTCTCAATGGAACCGGCGCGTCTTGCGGGCTTGGCGAAACACAAGGGAAGCCTCGAGGTAGGCAAAGATGCAGACTTCGTCGTGTTCGATCCCGATGCCTCATACAAAGTTCATGGACCGGACCTCCAGCATCGACACCCGGTCACGCCCTATCAGGGGATGGTGTTGAGCGGAGCGGTGGTATCTACGGTGCTGAGAGGGCAGACTGTCTTCGAAGACGGCAGCTTTTTTGGCGGTCAGGGAAGGATGTTGCGAAGAGATGACTGAGCTTTTGTCGGAGGCTGTTGGCGGACGTGTCGTTTCCTTCAATGACGAGTTTTTCGCCGAGGCCGCCAATCTGGTCAAAGTCACGGAACCGGTTTGGAAAGAAGAGGAATTCACCGATCGCGGCAAATGGATGGACGGGTGGGAGACCCGTCGGCGCCGCGAGCCAGGCCATGACTGGTGCATCCTGGCGTTGGGACTGCCAGGGCTGATCCAACAGGTGGCGGTCGACACGGCCTTCTTCACCGGCAACTACCCCGAAGAGTTTTCACTGGAAGGGTGTGGGGTTGGGGTCGACGACAGACTGCCCGACGCGTTCTGGGTCGAGTTGATCCCGAAGACAGCCTTGCAAGGAGATTCACGTGCCGTATTCGATCTCAAGTCAAGCGGTCGAATCACTCATGTCCGGCTGAACATCTTTCCCGATGGCGGTGTCGCCCGTCTACGAGTAGAGGGAGTCCCGATTCCGGCGATGGACGAGGTTTGTCCTCAGTCAGGACTCGTCGACCTTGCGTCACTGGCCTCCGGTGGTGTGGCGGCAGATACGTCCGATGCGCATTACTCGCCTCCCTCGAACATGCTCCGTCCTGGGGAACCGCAGGGAATGTGGGATGGATGGGAAACCAAACGCCGACGGGGTCCGGGCAACGACTGGGTCACGTTCAAGCTTGGGATGCAGGGTGTGGTTGAGGAGGTTGTCGTCGACACCCGCTACTTCAAAGGCAATGCACCGGGATGGGTATCCGTTGCGGTCTCGGACGACGGGGGAGTTTGGCATGAGGTTTTGTCAAGGGTGGAGGTGGAAGCGGACACCGTCAATGAACTGGCATTGTCCGAAGCTGCCGAAGCCCGATGGGTGAAGTTGGATATCCACCCCGATGGAGGTGTCGCCCGATTCCGGGTTCTGGGCCGACCGAGCCCGGAGGCCGCAGCTGGAAAGCGACTCCAATATCTCAACAGTCTCCTTGGCCAGTCCGCAACCGGCTTCTTCCATACCGCGTGCTCATCGACGCGGTGGGTCTCCTCCATGCTGGCATCTCGACCGTTCGATTCGACAGAGCAGGTGATCGAGGCGGCGGCTGTCGCCTTCCTGGAGTTGGAAGAGAGCGATTGGCTCGAAGCCTTTGCCGGCCATCCGCGAATCGGGGAGCGAGGCGACAGTGTCGCCAATCGAGAGCAAGCGGGAGCGGCAGACGCCGATGCCGCGGTGCTCAAGTCGCTGGAGGCGGTAAATCGCCGCTATGAAGAGGAGTTTGGCTTCACCTATATCGTTTACGCGTCAGGGAAGTCCGCCCAGGAGATGCTGGATCTCGCCGAACAGAGGATGGCCAACAGTCGTGCCGAGGAGCTGGAGAATGCTGCGCTTGAACAGCAGCGCATCACATCGACCAGACTGCGTCGAATGCTTTGTATGGAGGGTTGATGTTTTCGGTATCGACACACGTATTGGACACCGGAACCGGCCGACCGGCCGGCGACATCGCCGTGACGCTGAGCCTCGGGACCGAAAATGGTTGGATTGGTGTCGGCAGTGGAGTCACCGACAGCGACGGGAGGATCGGGGAACTCGGTGCCGATCTCGAACCAGGGTCCTATCGGCTCGTCTTTGACACGTCACACCACGGCGATCGTTTCTATCCAGAGGTTGCGGTGACGGTCTTGCTCGACGACGACCGATCCCACTACCACCTGCCGCTACTGCTCAACGCCTACGGGTACACGACCTACCGCGGAAGCTAAGAGACCAAACCCGTTTTGTGCAGATAATTGCCCGGACGTGCGGTGAACGATCGACACAGAACGATTGGGGCCGGCTACTTGCGTCCTTCGAGGATCTTCAGGAACGACCGGGTGCGGAGTTCGTCGAGAGTCAATCCGGCTCGGGCTGTCGCCTCCTCCTCTGAGATCGCACCGCAGTTGATGGCTCGGAGGAAGAAGTTGAGCAGACCCTGACCCGTGGCCGCATCGTCGAACACTTCACCGACGAGGGTGGCCTTCGCGGCCGAGTCGACGAAATTGGACAACCGCTCGCCCGCCTGATCGAGACCCTCGAGGAAGAAGGAGTAAACGGCCGCATAGCGGGTCGAGAGTTGAGCGGGATGGAGGTCCCAGCCCTGGTAGTAGGCATGGCTGAGCGAGTGACGAACGTGGTCGTAGTGAAGCCTCATCGCGTCGTGAACCGATTTGCGGTTGGCCTCCTCCTGTTCACCGGTGAGGCGATCCCCACGGTGAATCGCCACCGGCATCACATTCGTGGCGCCGTCCGACAGCCAAATGCCGGTACCGGCGAGACTCACCTGCATCGTGTGGCGTGCGAAGTCGCAGGCTGGATGGGTCATGGTTTGGTACGCGGCCGTGATCGTCATGGATGCTGTGTAGTCATACGTACCAAAATGGGCGCCTCGGACCCGACCATTCCCCGCTGAAACGAACTTCCGGATCCCGGCATTGCCGTCGGCGTCGATGACCATCTGTGGTGTCTCCATCATCAACTCGATCGGCACCCGGCCGATCGCCAATGCGTCTTCGATCTCACTGAGTGCTTCGTCGAGAACACGCACCTGATCCACGTCCTGAATCTTGGGCAATGTGACGACGAAATTCTCGGGCACGGATCCTGACTGCTCGACGAGCGACGTGAGGAATACGTCCAGGGTCCGCAGGGACCGCTGGTGGAGCTCACCGGACAAGGGCTTGACCCTGATCCCGAGAAAGGGCGGAAGCGTCCCGTCGGCCAAACCCTGTGCCACGGCAGCCGCAGCTGATCGGGCGTGCCCGTCCTCTTCGTCGTCGGGCCTGTTGCCATAGCCATCCTCAAAGTCGAGTCTGAAGTCCTCGACTGGCTCTTTGCGAAGTTTGTCATTGACCAGGGCCGATACTCGTTCGCCCAAATCGGCTTCCATCCCGAGCAGGTTTGCGAACGAGTCGCTATCTGGGCACCAGGTCTCGAGGGACTGGATCGCGAGGTCTCCCAGGCGGCGGGACGTCGTTGGAGAAAACAAGTGAGCCCCGCCGTAAACCGTATGCACCGGTTGCCGATCTGGGCCCTCTCCGGGAAAGTCAGCTGTGATCCGACCCCCTGCCTTGGTAAGGCGTTCGCTCCAAGCTGTGAGTGAATTGTTGGACAGTGTCATGTTGGCGTTGACTTTAAGTGCCTTTGCGGGTCTCAGGGGTTGGCCAATTGTGGTTAGCTTCTCCGATGGCGACGCTCCTGGTCAAGAACATCACCGCACTGGCTACCCCCGACAGAATCGAAGACGGGGCCATACTCGTCCGGGACGGATGGATCGAAGAGGTGGGCACGACATCGGAGCTGCCGGCCACTGCCGACGAAGTCGTCGACCTTCGCGGCCATGTTGTTCTACCGGGCTTGGTGAACACCCACCATCATCTGTATCAGACCATGACCCGTGTCGTTCCGGGGGCGCAAAGCGCCGGTCTCTTCGACTGGTTGAGGACGCTCTATCCAATTTGGGCCCGGATGACACCAGATCACGTGCGGGTCGCGACAACTCTAGGTTTGGTTGAACTTGCGTTGAGTGGCTGCACGACAGCCTTTGACCATCACTATCTATGGCCCAACGGTTCCGGCATCGCAGACCAGATCGAAGGTGCCTCATCTCTGAACATGAGATTTCATGTGTCGCGCGGGTCGATGAGCCTGGGCGAATCTGATGGTGGACTGCCGCCTGACTCCGTCGTCGAGACAGAGGATCAGATACTGAGGGCGTCTCAGGCAGCGGTCGAGGAATTCCACGACCCCGATCCTCTGGCCAAGACGAGGGTGGTGTTGGCGCCCTGTTCCCCGTTTTCCGTCACTGGCGAGCTAATGACCGAGTCGGCTGACCTCGCCCGAGCACTGGGCGTCAGACTCCACACCCATCTCGCAGAGACCGATGATGAGGAGCAGTTCTGTCTCGATCGGTTCGGAATGCGGCCGGTGCAGTACATGGAGAGTCTCGGGTGGTCGGGACAAGACGTTTGGTACGCACACGCAGTCCACGTCGGAGCTGACGAGGTGCTGCGCATGGCTACCGCCGGTACTGGTGTTGCCCATTGCCCAACATCGAACATGCGGCTTGCGAGTGGCTTGGCACCGGTCTCTCGATATCTCGACGCTGGAGTTGCCGTGGGACTGGGGGTCGACGGTTCGGCGTCCAACGACTCATCGAACATGCTGGACGAGGTGCGCCAGGCGCTGCTCCTCAATCGACTCGCAGTCTCACCCGGTATCGGCGCCGGAGCGCAGATGACTCCACAAGACGCGCTCGACCTGGCAACCACTGGCGGCGCCGCGGTCCTCGGCCGTGACGACATCGGGCGGATCGCTCCGGGGTGCGCGGGCGACTTCGTTGCCATCGACTTGAACAAGGTCGAGTTCGCGGGTTCCGGCCACGATCCCATTGCAGCGAGTGTCCTGTGCGCTCCCGGTCGTGTCGACCAGTCATGGGTTGGCGGTCGCCCGCTTGTCGTCGACGGTGCGGTCTCGGGAGTTGACCTTCCGACCCTGATCGAGGAACACAACCGACTTAGCAACGGTCTTCTCGGGTAAGTTCTATCCGTGCACGCAACCGCCCCAACAACGATTGAGCAAGCTCTCAATGAGATCGAGGCCGGAGCTACGCCTCTTGCTGGTGGCACTGATTTGATGGTTGAGGTCAACTTCGGTCACAGGGATCCAGAAAACGTCGTCGGCCTGAGAAGAATCGATCAACTCAAGGAGTGGGAATCGGATCGCATCGGCGCCGGTGTGACATGGCGTCGTATCGAGCGAGACGGTCCACGTGCCCTGGCCCAGGCGGCGCGGACTGTCGGTTCTCCACAGATCAGAAATGCGGGAACCATCGGCGGGAACGTGGCGACGGCGAGCCCGGCTGGCGATGGTTTGCCATTCTTGGCCGCTGTTGATGCCGAAATCGAGATGGTCTCCTCCGCCGGGACGAGGCTGGTTCGCTGGGACGACTTTTTTGTTGGCGTCAAGAAGACAGATCTCAACCCCGGCGAGATGATCACCGCTGTGAAATTGCCGGCCGAGCTGCCGGAGCGGCAGGAGTTCGGCAAGATCGGTCCAAGGAATGCCATGGTCATCGCGACGGTCTGCTGTGTGGTGACCCGCAGTTCCGACGGTGCCACCACTGTTGCTCTTGGGTCGGTGGCTCCCACCCCGATGCGAGCACGTCGAGCCGAGGAGATGATTTCTTCGGTCGCGTCACCGACTGAGTCCGATCTGAGCGAGTTCGCACGGCTCGTCTCCGAAGAGGTCTCGCCGATCACGGATCATCGCTCCACCGAGGACTATCGACGGCACGCCGCAGGGGTCTTGGCAAGGCGGCTTCTGGCGAGGTGTCTCCGATGATTGTTTCGTTCCGTCTCAACGGCGAAGAGACCACCGCCAGAGTGATGGCAGCAAACAGCCTTCTCGACATACTCCGGGATCAGCTTTCGCATCAGGGTTCGAAGAGCGCCTGTGAGCAGGGGGAATGCGGGTCGTGCTCGGTACTTCTCGACGGTGAGCTGGTCTGTTCCTGTCTTGTCCTTGCGGCAGATGTGGCGGATTCGGAAGTGACAACCGTCGAAGGTGTGGCTCAGAATGGTGACCTTCACCCAGTTCAGGAAGCGATGTTCGCTGCCGGTGCAGTCCAGTGCGGTTTCTGCACGCCGGGTTTTGTTGTAGCGGCCGCCGATCTCTTCGAGAAAAACCCGTCACCCAGCACAGAGGAGATCAAGGAGGCTCTCGCCGGGAACATCTGCCGTTGCACTGGCTATGGGGCGATTATCCGTGCGTTCGAGGACTTGGCGAAGGGTCAGACATGACCACTGTTGACCGAACCAAAGCTCCGCCGACGGTGCCCGATGTTATTGGCGACTCAACCCTCCGTCCCGACGGGGTACCAAAGCTCAAAGGCGAATTCGAATACGCCCAGGACCTGTCCTCGGACCAAATGCTGTGGGGTGCCACAGCCAGGAGCCCGCACGCCCGAGCACGTATCGTTGCCATCGATGTCGCGCCGGCTTTGGCGATAGGCGGGGTCCATGCCGTCCTGACGGCGGACGACGTGCCGGGGCGAGCGACCTTTGGACTCGAACACCCCGACCAGCCGGTGCTGGCCAAAGACGTCGTCAACTACTTCGGAGAGCCGGTTGCAGTGGTTGCCGCCGAAGACGACCGGACCGCGAGGAAGGCTGCCGCCGCTATCGAGGTCACGTATGAAGCTCTCGAACCAAGGACGGATCCGGAGGCGGCTGAGGCCGACGGAGACGTCTTCCGCAACATGCGCATCCGGAGGGGCGACCAGGACGCCACGGGCGACGTGATCGTGGAGGGATATTACGAGGTCGGCATGCAGGACCAGGCACCCCTTGGTACCGAGGCGGGGTTGGCAGTGCCGGATGGCTCAGGCGGTGTTGACCTGTACGCCACGTCCCAGTTTGTCCACGCCGACCACGAACAAGTAGTGGCGTCGTTGGGCTTGACCGAAGACCAGGTCCGGGCCCATCCGGCCGGTATAGGCGGAGCTTTTGGAGCCCGTGAGGATGTCAATCTCCATATCCATTTGTGTCTGCTTGCACTTCACACAGCCCGCCCGGTGAAGATGGTCTATCACCGGTCAGAGTCCTTCACGGGTCACGTTCATCGTCACCCGGCCCGTATGTGGTACCGCCACCACGCTGACCGCGACGGGAAGTTGAAGCGAGTTGAAGCGAAAGTTGTGCTCGATGGTGGTGCCTACGCCTCGACAACCGCAGCTGTCCTCGCCAACGCCTGTTACTTCGCCGTGGGCCCTTATCTGTGTGACTCGGTTTCGATCGATGGTGTTGGTGCTCGGACCAACAATCCGCCATGTGGCGCCATGCGAGGCTTCGGTGCAGTCCAGGTTTGTTTTGGATATGAGGCGCAAATGGACAAGCTGGCCCATGTCCTCGACATGGATCCCCTGGAGTTGAGACGGATCAACGCCCTTTCGACCGGCGATCCAATGCCGACGACGGGTCAGATCATTGAAACTCCGCTTCCGACGCTCGAGGTGATCGACTCGCTGGAGGCGATGCCCCTTCTTGGTTTGAATCTGTCAGAGAATCCAGTGCACCTCCCGGGAGGTACCGGGCTAACGACAGACCCGGGCGATGTCCGCCGCGGTGTGGGCTACGCACTTGGTATCAAAAACCTTGGGTTCAGCGAGGGTTTCGATGACTTCGCCCAAGCAAGGGTAAGACTCACAGCGGAAGGTGCCATCGTGGAGACTGCTGCGATCGAAGTCGGACAGGGGTTGGTCACCGTGCTGGCCCAGATTGCACGGACAGCGCTTGGTGTTTCGAATGCGACAGTTCGACATGTCGACACGTCGAAGATCGACTCCGCAGGATCGACGTCCGCTTCGCGACAGACTCAGCTCTCGGGCGGAGCAACCTTGGAAGCAGCTCAGAAGCTGAGATCGCGCATTCTCGCCACCGTTGGCGGTGATCACCTCGACGATGAAGGTGTGTGGAACGGGTACGATCTGGTCGCATCCATGGCCGAATTGGTCGAGTCCGACTGGCAAGAGACCGTCACTTTCCGTCATCCGCCGACCGTTGAGCCTGATGAAGATGGCCAGGGTGTGGTCCACGCCGACTTTGCCGTTGCCGGTCACCGCGCCGTAGTGGATGTTGACCCCGAGCTTGGGTTGGTCAAGGTTCTCCGGGTGGACACAGCCCAGGACGTGGGAAAGGCGCTCAATCCGGAATCTGTCCGCGGCCAGATCGAAGGCGGGATTCTCCAGGGCGTTGGACTCGCCATCATGGAGGAGATCGTCACCTCGGACGGCCTGATTCGCAATCCGAACTTCACCGACTACTTACTGCCGACCATTCTCGATGCGCCCGACGTCGAGGCTCTCCTTATCGAGGAGGACGGGTCGTGGGGGCCGTTCGGAGCCAAGGGAGTTGGTGAGTCTCCAACCATCTCGTCGACCGCCGCGGTTGCAGCTGCGGTCCGGAAAGCCACAGGCAAGGACATCGACCGGGTGCCCGTCCGACCGCAGGACGTTGCCCTCTAGTCAGGAGGTCCCAATCCATGCACGTTTCGCGAGAGTTGATTCAAAGACTTCCCAAAACCGAACTTCACATACACATCGAAGGGACACTCGAGCCCGAGTTGATGTTCGAATTGGGGTCGCGGAACGGCTACTCCCTTCCCTTCTCGACCGTCGAGGAAGTGAAAGCCGCGTATCGTTTCACGGACCTGCAGTCCTTTCTCGACATCTACTACCAGGGCGCAGGTGTGCTCCAGACGCCTGAAGACTTCTACCGACTGATGTTTTCGTATCTCGAACGAGCCGCGGCTGACGGGGTGAGGCACGCCGAGGTCTTCTTCGATCCCCAGACTCACACCGAACGGGGTATCGGATATGAAGTGTTCATGGAAGGCTTCAAAGGAGCTATTGCCGATGCAACTGTGCGCCTTGGCATCAGTGTCGACCTGATCCTTTGTTTTCTCCGTCACCTCACGGGAGAGGATGCAATCGCAACACTTCGCCAAGCGGAGGGCCACCTCGACGGTGTGATCGCCGTTGGTCTTGATTCCTCCGAGCTGGGGCGGCCTCCCCACCTCTTCGAAGACGCATTCGCCATGGCGCGAAAACTTGGGCTCAGGGCCGTCGCACACGCTGGCGAAGAGGGCCCACCTGAGTACGTGTCATCGGCTCTGGACGTACTTGGGGTGGAACGAATCGACCATGGCATACGCTCGCTGGAGGACGACGACTTGATCGAACGTCTTGCCGTATCCCAGATTCCGCTGACTGTGTGTCCCTTGTCGAATGTCGCCCTGGCTGTGGTCGACGACCTCGGTGTCCACCCGATCACCAAAATGCTCGACGCCGGCCTCCAGGTGTCCATCAACTCCGATGACCCGGCCTATTTCGGTGGCTATGTCGGCGACAATTATGAGAGGACTGCTCAAGCAGTGGGTCTCTCGGTCGAAGAGGTAGCCGACATTGCGCGTATGTCCATCACTTCGTCGTTTCTTCCCGAAAGCCGCAAGGTCGAGCTGATTGACGAGTTGGGCTCTGTGGTGGCGGCAGCGACGGAGTCCTAGTACGGCATCTCCAGCCGGTGCGATCTGAGTAGCACGTCGTTTTCCAGAATGCTCTTGGTTGGTCCGGAAGCCACGATGCGGCCTGCGTCCATGATCAGCGACCTGTCGCAGAACTCCAGAGCAAACGGTAGGTCATGTGTGATTACCAGTTGAGCCATCGGGAGGGACGCCAAGACACCTATCAGTTCTCTCCGTCCCGCCGGATCGAGACCCGACGTCGGCTCGTCCAACACGAGGATGGTGGGGTCCATCGCCAGGACAGTTGCCAGCGCCGCTCTCCTCCGTTCACCACCGCTGAGATGATGTGGCACCCGTCGTTTCAAGTCTCCGGCCCCTACCTGTGCCAGAGATTTGTCGACTGTTTCCTGAAGCTCCGGTCCGGCAATGCCGAGGTTCGCCGGTCCAAAGGCAACATCTTCGCCAACAGTGGGCATGAATAGCTGGTCGTCGGGATTCTGGAAAACGAGTCCAACCCGTCTCCGAATCTCTCCGACCGACTCCTCGTTGAGGGTCAAACCGTCAACAACGATTATGCCTTCACTTGGTGTCAGAATTCCGTTGAGATGATGAGCCAGAGTCGTCTTCCCTGCACCATTCGGGCCGAGAAGCGCCACCTTCTCGCCGGACCCGACCGTCAGATCAACGCCGTCGAGTGCCATCTGCCCGTCTGGGTAGGTGAAGGTGACTGCAGAAACACTCAGGGCTTCACCACTCATGTGACCACAAGAGCCCAGGTTGCGACCACCAGGGCGGTTATGGGGATTGCCAATGCCAGGACCCAGTCGCGTGGACGTGGCTTGGCAATGATCAGCGTTGGCATGGCCCCGTTGTACCCCCGGGAGAGCATCGCCTCGTAGACACGTTCGCCCCTTTCATACGATCGGATGAACAGGGCTCCGGCCGATGCGGCGATCGGGCGGGCTTGCCACAGCCAGCGCGGGTCATACCCACGAGCGGTCATCGCTGTTCTCATCCTGCCCAATTCACCTGCAATGACTTCGAGGTACCTGACCATGAACGAAGCGATCGCGATCAACACCTTCGGGAGACGTAGGGCCGTAAAACCCTTGAGGATGTCAGGGACCTCAGTCGTTGCCGCCAACGTGATGCTTGCCGTAGCGCCAAGAGTGGCCTTCGCCATGATTGCCCACATTGCCCACAGCCCTTCGACGGACAGGGACAAACCGATCACCTCCACTCGGTCTCCAGATCCAATGAAGGGAAGGAAGAACGCAAACACGACAAAGGGGAGGATCGCCAGCAGACGGGCTGCCACAAACCGGAGGGGAATTCGCGCAAGGGCCAGGACTGTGGCTTCCAGAGCTAAGTAGATCCCGAACGCCCACAATGCCTCGCCGGGCGTCATCGCCACGGCGAGGACGAACATGAACGTGGCCAGGACCTTCGTTTCGGGTGGCAGGTGGTGGACGGCGCTGTGTTCGTGCACATATAGAGCGTGACTATGGCCGACTCCCATCTGAGATCAGCTCCGGGCCAGGGGGTCGCAGACCACTAGTGGGTCCTCAGCTTCTCGTGCCTCGCTGGCCTTCGGACGGCATGAAACAGGCCGTATCCGACGCTGAGTGTGATCAACACACCAGCGGTTCCGGCAACAGCCAGCGAGAGCGCTTCGTTTTCGATGCCTGCCGTCGCATAGTCGGCGAGAAGCGATGAGGAGAGTGGCGAATCAGATCCTGTGATCCCGGTGTCAGCTGCGACTGATTCCAATCCGTCGGGGTTGTCCACGGCGAACTGGCTTATGACTGCACCGGCTATGACTGTCACGAGGAGTCCGCCGATCAGGAACGCTCGCATCGGCACTCGCCCACGAAGTTCGGTTCGGTCGAGATCGCGCGCGCCATAGACGAGGTCGGGGCGTGCGCTCAGAACAGCCCCCATCGTTACGGCGCTGATGACACCCTCACCCACTCCAATCAGTAGGTGGACCCCGACCATGGCGGCGAACACGGTGTCGAATGGGACCGGAGCCGAAGCGCCAAATAGCCACTCGATGGAAAAGGCCGCAGCTGACATGACCACGGAAGCTCCCGCTGCAAGGCCTGTTGCCGCGATGACGCCGCCTCTTGTCTTGGGCAGGAGCTTTCTCACCCAAACGAAGGCGGCGTAACCCCCATATGCGGGGACAATCGCCATGTTGAGGATGTTGTAGCCGAGTGATGTCAGGCCGCCATCGGCGAAGGCCAGGGCCTGAACGACAACTACGACAGTGACGACGATGGCCCCGACATGGGGACCCAGAAGTATCGCCGCGAGTGCCCCGCCAAGGAGATGGCCAGTCGTCCCGGCGGCAACAGGGAAGTTGAACATCTGCGCGGCGAAAATGAAGGCTGCAGCCATCCCGGCAAGGGGGACCATTTTCTCGCTCAGCTGAGCGCGTGACTGTCGCAGGGCTGCTCCGATCGTGCCGACGCTGATAGCTCCGGTGGCTACGGCAGTCCCTGCATTGAGAAATCCGTCGGGGGCGTGCATGGATACCTATGGTATCTCTTACTGCGAACGATTTGCAACAAGTAGACTGGACTCATGGGACAACGTGACGACCTCGCCGCCGTTCTGCGCGACCAGGGGAACCGACTGACCGAACCACGCCTTCGGGTGTGGGAGGTGCTTAATCGGGCCAAGGCGCATCTGACCGTCGAGGAGATTGTCTCCAGGGTTCATGTTGCCGACCCGGCGATCAACACGTCATCGGTCTATCGGACCCTTGCCTTGTTTGCGGATTTGGGGTTGGTTCGAGAGTCGAACCTGGGTGTGGATGATGCGGCCCGATGGGAGCTTGCCCATCCCGACGACCACTTCCATCTTGTCTGTCGCATGTGTGGAGCGGTCGATCACCACGAGGGAGACCTGGTCGAGCAGATTCGCATCCATCTCGCCTCGGGCCACGGGTTCGACGCAGAGGCAGTCGACCTGATCGTCACAGGTGTGTGTGCCCGCTGTAGCTAGCACTCAGCCTCAATACACTGTGTGACTGTGGTGGGTCTACCGAAACGAATCGCTACGACACTGCTCCTCTTTGCCGGGGTGCTGCTGGTTCACGCCCTTGCCTACCTGATCGCCCACCCCGACCCACTTGTGCGAGCGGTTTCTCTCGAAGGGCATCGCTACCTCGAGATTGCTGGAGCTCTGATCGGCCCAGCAATCGCTGTTGCGATTGCGGTTGTCGCAGTGCAACGGGCCCGCGATCAACAGATCTCGGGTTGGTTGACTCCATGGCGATACACCGTTGGCGTCTCCGTGGCGTTCCTGACAGTTGAAGTTCTGGAGCGGATCCCGGACGGCACCATCGGCACAGTCATGACCGAGCCTGCTATTCGGGTCGGGCTTTTGCTGGTTGTCCCGGTGTCGTGGTTGATTTTCAGATTCGTTGCCTCGACCGCTGAGGTGGTCGCGAGCCTGTTCTTTGGACGGGTGACGAAACCCGCGCATTCTCAACACCGTCCGTGGCCCGTTTCAGAAGAGGTGCATAGCCGAGCCATCTATCGCTATGCACCGATAAGCAGACGCGGACCGCCCTGGTCGACCGCTTCTGTCTAGAAACGATTCAACTGACCTAATAGGGGCAAAACAAATGCAAATCAACCATTCGCGCCTGCGTCTCATGGCGCTGGGCGCATTATTCGCACTGGTCCTCGCCGCCTGTGGCGGTACCGGAACCGGCGCCGAGAACACCAGCACGTCCTCAACCGATACCACCCAGACAACGATGGGTGCGGAGGCGATGGA
The DNA here is from genome assembly GCA_965216445.1 of Acidimicrobiia bacterium. GTDB lineage: Bacteria > Actinomycetota > Acidimicrobiia > Spongiisociales > ZC4RG35 > MA-ANB-1. The sequence continues at coordinate 2,520,204 of OZ244166.1, read as the reverse complement.
CGACCATCAAGAAGATCACGATCACGGAGTGAGGGAATGGTCGGGCTCAAACAGGCCGACCGTGAATCTGACCGTCGAAGAGGACTCGGTCAAAGGCTGGAATGTCTTCGCCGATGTGTCCGGCTTTGTGTTCGCACCGGAAAACGCGAGCAGCGATCACGTTGACGGCGAAGGTCACGCCCACATTGACGTCGACGGTGTCCGCCTGGCTCGGGTCTACGGACCGTCATACAACATCGCAGGGCTGGAGCCGGGTTCACATGAAATCACCTTCACGCTCGCTGCGAACGATCACAACGTTTACACGGCAGACGGCGAGCCCATCGCCGCAACCGTCGTCGTCGACGTCGGTGAGCCCGAGGAGACAGCCCACGCCCACCACGATCTATTGGAATGGGACGGGGTAGAAGAGCCTGAGGTGACGGTACGGGTCGAAAAAGACGCCAAGGCGGGATGGAACATGTTCGCTGACGTTGCAGGTTTCGAAATCACACCCCGAACCGTGGGAACTGAGCACGTGCCGGGGACCGGCCACATGCATCTCTACGTAAACGGAACAAGAATCGCCCGTCTCTACGGGACGGCATTCCACATTTCCGAATTGCCCGCGGGCGACGTAGAGGTTTCGGTTCGGCTCGCTTCAAACGATCACATGGAGTACGGGATGGCCGGCGATCCAATCGAGGGCTCGGCAACCATCACGGTGACCGCAGAAGAGGGGACCGATTCCGACACAGGGATGGAGCACGCCGACACCGTCCACATCGTTGTCGAAGATGGCTCTGTCGTCGGGGGGCTTCACGAAATCACCGTCGATGTCGGGACAATGGCGTCGCTCCAGGTTCACTCCGACGTGACCGACGTCGTCCATGTTCACGGGTATGACCTGTTTTTTGACATCACACCGGATACGGCTGCGTTGGTGATTTTCACGGCCGCGACACCGGGAGTCTTCGAGGTCGAGTTGGAGAGTTCGGGGCTACTACTGGCTCTGGTTGAGGTTCGTTAGGAAATTGAGCGCATAGGAAAGGGGGGTGAGGGATCTCCCAACCCCCCTTTCGCGTCCGCCTTCAGTCGAGTTTGTCGACTTCTTCTTTGGCTTTGTCCGCACCGGTGTCGATGTGCTCACTGTGCTTGCCACCGGTCTTTTCGTCGATGAAATCGGCAGCCTTGTCGATGCCTTCTTTCACCTTGTCCTTGTTTTCCGAGGCCATATCCTTGGCCTTGTCGACCATGTCACCTAGTCCCATTGTCGTGTCCTTTCATCGAGACGCCGTGGCCCGATCCTAGATCACTGGCTCGAAGGGCGCATTGAACAGACCTGGACGGCTGCAACACTGCGGTCGATGAAGCGATCCCCCGACCTGAATCCCGATCAGAGGAGATCTGACCTGTCACGAATGCAGACCGAGCTGTTTGACGCCGTGGTTATTGGAGGTGGAGTCACCGGCTGCGGGATCGCCCTCGACGCGGCGAGTCGTGGTCTGTCGGTCGCTCTGGTGGAACAGCGCGACTACGCGTCGGGTACCTCGAGCCGCTCGTCGAAGCTCTTCCACGGAGGACTGCGCTACTTAGAGCAATTCAACTTTGGTTTGGTCCGGGAGGCGCTGGCGGAACGCAACCTGATGTTGAACCGGGTCTGTCCACACCTGGTGGAGCCTGTTTCGTTCCTCTATCCCCTGAAACACCGGGTTTGGGAACGGTTGTATGTCGGGGCCGGGGTCCTGCTTTATGACGCGCTGGCTGCGTTCGCTGACAACCCGCTGCCTCGGCACCGACACCTTTCGAAGAGAGCCGCCTTGAAGGAGGCGCCCGGCCTCGATCCGGAGTCGTTGACGGGTGCCGTCAAGTATTGGGATGCCCTGGTCGACGATGCCCGCCACACCGTTGCGGTCGCCCGGACCGCCGCCGCTCACGGTGCTGCGCTGGCCACGAGCTGCCGTGTGGTCGACATGGTCATGGAAGACGGAAGAGTTCGTGGTGTAGTTGTCGATGACCTCGAGACCGGCCATAGGTTTGCTGTCAGGGCGCGGTCGGTCATCAGCGCAACTGGGGTGTGGACCGACGACCTCCAGGCTCTGGCCGGCGACTCCGGAATAGACGTCGTTGCTTCCAAGGGAATCCACCTTGTGGTCCCCAAGTCAGCCATTGAGTCGGAGACGGGCATGATCCTCCGCACCAAAAAGAGCGTGCTGTTCGTAATCCCCTGGGGGGAGCATTGGATCGTCGGCACTACCGACACACCGTGGGAGTTGCGTAGGGCTCATCCGGCGGCGAGTCAGACCGATATCGACTATTTGCTCCAATGGGTGAACACCGTTCTCGATACCCCGCTGGGCCACGAAGACATCGTTGGTGTTTACGCAGGTCTGCGTCCCCTCATCACTGGTGAGTCCGACGAGACATCCAAACTGAGCCGGGAGCACGCCATTCTGGTGTCCGACAGCGGCCTGGTCAGTATCGCCGGTGGCAAATACACCACATATCGGGTGATGGCGAAAGACGCCGTTGACGCAGCCGCTAAGAACCTCGGCTCAGTGCTCGATTCCAAAACCGAAGACATCGAAATCGTGGGCGCCGAACGCGACCGCGAGATCGAAGACTTGGTGAAGGAGAATCCGAAGCTTGCCGCCCGGCTCGGCAACTCTCGCTATTCGCATGCTGACGTCGTTTATGCGGTTCAGAAAGAGGGAGCGCTCCATCTCGATGATGTTTTGACGAGACGGACCCGGGTCTCGATCGAGACGGCAGATCGCGGCGTGATTGTGGCGAGGACGACGGCGGACCTGGTGGCGCCAATCCTGGGTTGGTCGGCGGAGGACATCGACCGGGAAGTGGAACACTACGTGGCCAGAGTTGAGGCTGAGATCGACTCCCAAACCCGTCCAGACGACCGCACCGCCGACGCGGCGAGGATGGGTGCGCCCGATGTCAGATTGGGTAGCGCCGGCTAGCCAGCCTCAAACGGCGGGACAACCAGTCGGCTTCACGACAATCAGTTGACGACGCACGTTCTCCTCGTACGATTCGTGGGAATGCAATTCCGTCCCATCTCCTGTGTTTGCGTCTGCACTTGTTGTGCCGATTCGCCGCGCGGGTGATGTGATGTTCTAACCAAGACCAGACGCCAAATACTCAACCCGCACGGTTATCCGATGCGGGTTTTTCTATGCCCGAAGGAACCCAATGACATCAACACTCCCAACCCAGAAGCTGGACATCGACAACTCTTTGCGCCGCTATCGCGACGTGAGAGACTTGATGCCGAGCCCGGACAATCCCTCGCCGTTGGTCCGGCTGAATCGTGTCTGGCCAGCGGCGAAGTACGAAACGTTCCTCAAGCTCGAGTGGTTCAACCCGTTCGGGTCGCTCAAAGACCGAACCGCTTCGTATCTGCTGGCGGGTCTCGATCGACGTGGAGAGCTCGGCGGGCGGGAGATCGTGGAAGCCTCGTCAGGCAATACGGCAATCGCGCTTGCCGCGTTGGCCAGCCTCCAGGACTCCAAGGTTTTGGTAACCGTCCCCGACGGCGTACCCGAGGAGAAGAAGGTGATTCTTCGGATGCTCGGCGCCGAAGTCTGGGAGACGCCAGATGACTTGTGCCCAGTCGACCATCCAAAGGACGGTGCGATTGCATTGGCGAGATCACTGGTGGCTTCGGGGGATAGGGCACGTTACGTCGGAACCGAGCAGTACGAGAACGAGGACAACACCCTCGCCCACTATGAAACCACCGGCCCCGAGATCTGGGCGCAGACAGAAGGTCGGGTCAGGTGGTTCTTCGCTGGTTTCGGAACCACCGGCACTCTGACAGGCGTCGGGCGGTTTCTCAAGGAGCGGGATCCGTCGATTCGGGTAGTAGGAGTAGAGCCACAGCCGGGGCATCGGCTGCCCGGGTTGAAGAGTTTCCAGGAGGCGAATATCCCGGCCCTGTATGACGCATCGGTTGTCGACGAGTCGGTAGTTGTTCCCGATGTCGACGCCTACCAGGTGACAAGAGACCTCTGGAGAGAGGAGTCGTTGATGGTGGGACCGTCAACAGGCGCGGTGGTTCATGCAATCTCGCAGGTCGGTCCCGAACAGGGTGATGTGATTGTCGCGATTTCAGCCGATTCCGGTACCGCCTATACGAGCTATTTCGAGGAAGTCCTCGGTGACGAAGGGAAGCCGACAATATGAAGGAGAACCCAACAATGGTCGATCAAAGAGATTCCGCGAGCGTAGAAACGATATTGGAGACGCTCGATTGCTCGGGCTTGCTTTGCCCTCTTCCCGTTTACAAAGCGGCCATCGTCCTCAATCGCATGAACGCGGGCGACGAACTCAGGCTGATCACCACAGACCCGGGCGCCCTTCGGGATATTCCGGCGATGGCTTCCCAGCGTGGTGATGTCCTCACGTCGGTTGACGAAGAACCGGGTCGGCAAGTGTTCCATCTCACCAAAGGAGGGTCGTGATGTCTGTCGTGCGAGAACGCTCCGAGAGCCCTAACGGTGAACGAACCAAGCGTTTGGCTCTGGTGGCCTCCAAGGGGACATTGGATCAGGCCTATCCTCCCCTGATTCTTGGCGTCGACTGCAGTCAGTTTGGGTTGGGAAGCCGGAATCTACTTCACCTTTTATGGGCTCGACATCCTGCACAAAGATCGTTTTGAGAAACTGAAAGTTGCGTCGCTGGCGAACCCGGCGGGACCTATCCAGCTTCCGAACGCTATCGGAGCGGTCCCTGGCGCCACTGCCGCTGCCACCCGGGTGATGAAAAAGTGGATGTCCGATTCGGCTATGCCCTCCGTCCCAGAGTTCCTCGACATGACTCGAGACCTGGGTGTTCAGTTCTTCGCATGTTCAACCACTATGGGGGTGATGGGAGTTGAGGAATCCGACCTGATCGAAGGATCCGACATTGCCGGTGCCGCAGCTTTTCTCGACTATGCAGCCGAGGCCGACGTCTCAATGTTCGTTTAGCGCACACTCAACCAGTTGAAGACTGAGTAGCGGCCAGCCTTTCCTCGACCACCTCGAGTCCGGGTTGAATACGCAGATTCTTTCTGGTCAGCTCACCGTCACAATGGGCGCACTTGGGAACCATGTGGGTGACCTCACCACAGTCGAGGTGGACGAGCTGGCGTTCGTCGACGACTGGGTTCCAGGTGTCGCCCCAACGCCAGAAAGCAAGGAGGACGTCCATTAGATCCTTTCCCTTAGGCGTCAGCTTGTACTCGTCACGGGGCGGATTGTCCTGATATCGAACTTGTTTCAGGACATCGGCTGCCACCAGCCGATCGAGACGGTCGGACAGGATATTGCGCGCTATTCCCAGGTCTTTGTGGAAGTCTTCAAAGCGACGGACACCCATGAACGCGTCTCGCAGGATGAGGATGTTCCAGCGGTCACCGATCACCTCCATGCTGTTTGCTATCGAGCAGTCGAGGTATGTGAGGTCTTTGGGTGAGGCCATGAGAGCACTGTAGTTGTTGTGGGTTGCATTGTGCAACGGACTCCTATAGAGTCAGTTTCATAATGAAACGCATATGCACGAATTCGCTTCAGGTTGGTGGCCAAACGGCTTCGGCCCGAGGCAGCCCTTTTCGACCTCGACGTCACCGATGTGATGTCCGACCTTGACCGTGGAATCCTCATGTGGAGGACACGCCCGTGAAAGTCCCATTGGCGGTGAGGGCGATTCCGAGCTTTGCATCACGTGCCTGGTTCACACCGCCGCCGCTCTCCGAACGCCGCCGAATGGGTTGGGAAATCCACCGCAGAGTGGGACAAGTTCTCACTTGAAGTCGATGGCCGAATGCTGGAAGGTATCGAACGCGGCGTTGGATCAACTGTCTTTCTCGTGCATGGCTGGGGCGGCCGGGCCGCACAGATGGCGAAACTCGGCAACTCCATTGCTAGCCAAGGCTTCCGGGTGTTAGCCATGAACGCACCTGGTCATGGTGGTGTTCGCCGGGACCGGACCGACATTTTCGAGATGGCGGCCATGATCAGAGTCATGGCTGAGACTTTTGGTGAACCCCACGCGGTTGTCGCTCACTCGCTGGGGTCAATGGCCGCCGTCCGCGCGCTGGAGGGAGCCTTGCCGTCGAGAGTTGTATTGATAGCACCAGTCCTCAACGTCGAAGACGCTTTGGACGAGTTCGCCCGGCGGGCGCAACTGTATCCCTGGACCGCGCGGTCCTTGAAACGACACATCCGAAAATACATCGGGGACCACTGGGATGAGATGTCGGCGGGCGAAGAAATAGACCTTGGGGCAGCTGACGTCCTGGTCGTTCACGATCCTGACGACGGCGACACACCGTTTCGAGTTTCAGCGTCGTTGGCCTATCGCTCGGCCAACACCGAACTGTTGGTCACTTCCGGACTCGGACATTCGGGTGCCCTGAAAGACCCGAAAGTGGCGGACGCGATAGCAAGTTTTGTGGCAGGGATTAGAGGGGTGTCAGGGCTGGCTGACGCCTCGTAAAAAGATGGGGACCGGTCGTTGGTCACCGGCCCCCATCGGACTTGCGTGTTTTGAGACAGCTGCGTCAGCCGCCGATCATGTTTCCGTCGGCGTCGATGACAAACCAGACGTCGTTGACACCCTGACCGTTGGTATCGCCGGGAGCTGAGTCCGCGGCGAACAAGTAGACGGGTTTGCCATTGACGGTCAATTGCTCCATCCCGTCGGTTCGAGTTGTCGACCCGAATAGGGAGCTGTCCAGCTCGGACCCCGTCGCTTCGTCAGCAGGTACCGGCGGCCATGCGGTTGCGCAGGCGTCGTAGCAAGTACTTTCTCCGTCGGTGTCCGGCGTGAAGAAGTACAGAGCAAAGCCGTCACTGTTCACCAGGATGGTTCCTAGATCGGTGTCTGCGGTGTGAACGCCTCCCGAAGCACTTGCTGTCGTCGTGTCGGATCCTGGCGTTGTCGTCGTCTCGGCGGCTTCGGTGGTGGTCGTCGTTTCCTGAGCGGTTGTGGTTGTTTCCTGTGCGGTGGTTGTCGTGTCTTCAGCGGAATCGCCGTCGCCACCGCAGGCCGCGAGTACCAAGGCACCTGCCACCATCACGGACATCATTGTTCTCTTCTTCATTGAGATCCTCCTTTTGATTCTCACCTCCAATACGTGTCTTCTCGCCAGACGGTTCACCAGTGGCAGAATGTGTTGTGGATTCCGATGTCCTCGTGCGCTTTCAAGCTGGTGACGAAGATGCAGTCGCCGCCGTTTACGACCGGTTCTCCGGTGCCGTGTTCTCGTTGTCTTTGAGGATCCTGGGCGACCGTGGTCGGGCCGCCGACGCCACTCAGCAGACCTTTGTCAAGGCATGGCGGGCCGCCGAGACCTTTGACCCAAGACGAGACTTCGCTCCGTGGATCTACTCAATCGCTCGAAGGACGGCCATTGACGTCTATCGCAAGGAAAGCCGGGCCACGCCTACGGAACTTGACGAAGTCCCTATCGAGGGGCCGTCGTTTGTGGCCACTTGGGAAGCATTTGAGGTGCGGGCCGCGGTCGACCAACTACAAGATGACGAGCGCGAGATCGTCTATTTGAGTCACTTCGGCGGCCTCACCCAGACCGAGATTGCCAAGAAACTCGACATACCGGTTGGCACGGTCAAGTCGCGATCGCACCGGGCTCACAAGAGCTTGCTCGAGAAACTCAGTCATTTTGGGGACAGATCGTGAACCGATCAGCAAGCCTGCTACGTATTAGGGGTGAAGATGAACACCAATGACCGGAACGCCGAGTACCTGGCTGGCGGGACACCAGGAGAATCCTCTGATGCGGAAGCGCTGGAGTCGGTGCGTTCGGTCCTGACCGAGTCCGAAACTTGGGCGAACCCGCCTGAGGGCCTTCGTTCGGGCGTGCTCGATGCGATCGCAGCTGAAGCAAGCGCTCAGTCGGATGGAGGAACCTCCCGAAACTGGTCCTGGATCGGAGCAGCAGCGGCGGTGATTCTGATTGCAGTTTCTCTTGTTGCGTTGTGGCCAACCGGGACCCGAGTCGTCCTGGCCGGAACCGAGCTGGCTCCTCAAGCATCTGGGGTGGCCGTTCTGGACGCAACCGGGGCCGGGTGGGCGATAGAAGTCGACCTAACCGACTTGCCAGCTGCTGAACCAGGGTTCTACTACGAGGGCTGGGTTTGGAACGAGAGGGGAGAGGGCGTCTCGATCGGAACCTTCCACCTCCGCGGTGCCAACAAACCTGTGACTCTATGGGCTGGTGTTGACGTCAATGAATACCCGATGATCTGGATCAGCCTCCAAGAGGAAGGGGCTGGAAACGAGGTTTCCGACGAGATCGTCATGAAGGGCCAGCTGGAAGGTTCGCCAGACGCGTAACTTCAATTCACCCGGAAGTTCACTGAAGCTGAGCCCTCATCGGCGATTAAGGACTAAATACCCTATTCAAAACGAACGAACGTTTGTTAGTTACATGCATGGCCATTTTCATATTGATGCCGGCGTTCAACGAAGTGTCGAAGATAGGGGATCTGCTCGAGCAGTTACCCACGGAGATCGATGGATATCGGGTGGAGGCCGTCATCATCGATGATGGTTCCGATGATGGGACTGCCGATGTGGTGCGAGCGGCTGGCAAGACGGTGATCGAACAGCCGGAGAACATGGGCAAAGGCGCGGCCCTGTGTCGGGGGAATGAGGAGCTCAAGGGCTTACCGGTCGATGCCGTCGTTTGGATGGACTCCGACGGCCAGCACCTTCCCGCCACGATTCCAGACCTGGTGCGACCCGTTCTCCGCGGTGAAGTAGACCTCTGTGTAGGCAGTCGCTACATGAGTGGAGACCGCAAACACAAAGCGCCTTTGAATCGCCGTCTAGTGCGTCGGGCGACTATTGCCGCGATGAGAGCAGCAACCGGGTTCTCGATGACAGATCCGTTCTCCGGGTTCCGTTGCTTCTCGCCGCGAGCCTTCCGAGCTTTGCGTCTTCAGGGCTGCGGGTATGAGTCCGAGTTGGAATCATGCTTCTCCACAGCTGAAGCGGGCCTCGACTACCGGGAGATCCCAATTCCGCGCATCTACGGCCCCGACACCTCGAAGATGGGTTACCGCCACGGTGCTGTGAAGGGCAGACTGATCGTCGTGTCCGGGTACGCTCGTACGATCGTGAGAGAGACACTTTCAAGAAGCCCGAAACCCCAGGTGATGGTTGGTGGTTGAGGGGCACGCCGGCGAGTTGCTGGCCAAGCTCGAAGCACAAACTACCGCCGGGACATTTATCGGATCGGCCAACTCTTATCTCGATGAAGTGAATCGACTCGTGGCCGGCTCGCTGGAAAAGGGTGAGTTCTATCACCCACCTGATCCGTTCAAGGGCGATGGAGCCGAGCGTGAGTTCGACGAGGCCGACTACTACCGCATGTTCTGGCGAATGTTCGACCGCACACCCGCGGCGATGATCCAGGGGTTCGCCATCCCCCTGCGGCGAATCCTCGCGAAGAAGCTCTTCAAACACTGCGGCGACGGGGTGATCTTCCACCACAACGTCTTGTTCAGTGACGGATCGAACATCTCCCTCGGCGATGGAGTGCTCGTCAATCGCAATTCGATGCTCGACGACCGTGGTCCCATCGAAGTCGGGGCCTACACGATGATCTCAGCGGGTACGACCATCGAGACTCACACCCACCCCTTCGACAACTTCGAGCGACCCATCGCATATTCGGGGCGAGGTTTGGCACCTGTTCGGATCGGTGCCAACAGCGTCATCGGATACAACGTGGTCGTGATGGCCGGTTCGACAATTGGGTATCGGGCCATCGTCGGAGCCAACTCGGTGGTGACCAAGGACGTGCCGGACTACACGGTGGTCGGTGGTGTGCCGGCCAAGGTGATCAAGGAGATCAAGCCAAACGAAACCGGCGACCCGGTGCGTGATGCGCTGAACTCGGGAACGGGATGGAAGGACCCACGACTTCCTGGATGAACGAGAGGCCCGTCCGGGGGCGGCCGAACCGATGAAGCATTCGTCGTATCGTGGAGATTGATGGCTCGGTTTGTGATCACTGGTGGGTTGGGCACCGGAAAGACAACTCTCATTTCGGCTCTGTCCGATGCGATCTCAACCGTGGCCGAACCGGCAAGGGAACTCATTGCTGAGCATCGGCTCGCTACCGGAGAGATCACACTCGATAAACGCCCTGAGGAGTTCGTTCAACGGCTAATCGAGAGGTCGATTGAGAAATACGACTCTGTGCGAGATGGATCGGTCGCTGTTTTCGACCGGGGTCTTCCCGACTGTGTGGCGTACGCAAGAGTCAGTGGAGTGGATGCCGGCGAAGCTTTCGCCGCGGCATCCGAGTACCGCTACGAGAACCCCGTGTTTGTGACCGCGCCGTGGGCGGAGATCTACGAAACCGACGATATGAGACGAGCAACTTTCGCACAAGCGCAATCTTTCTATGCAGAAGTGGTCGCCGCATATGAGAGTTTGGACTACGAGATGGTGCAGGTGCCCCAAGTCTCACCCGTCGAAAGGGCGGCTTTCATCGAAGGGCAGATCTTGTAAGTGTTGCTGTGGGGTTTACCGATTCCGATGGGTTGACGGCGGACGACGGGGCGGTACGACGTTGCCGATGTCCCCTCCGGTAAGCGGAAAGAGTTCGTGCCATAATGCGATTGGCGAAAGGAGCCCTATTGCCCCTGTTTGATATTTTCTGGGCAACCGTGATGATCAGCTTGTTCTTTGCTTGGCTGATCCTGCTTTTCAAGGTGATTGCAGACCTGTTGCGCAGCAAGGATCTTGGGGGCGGAGCCAAGGCGTTATGGGCACTTGTCCTTATTGTGATTCCGCTTCTTGGGACGTTCATCTACGTGTTGGCGCGTGGTGACGGTATGGCGCAACGTCAGATTGAGGACGCATATCTGACGATGGGTGGTTCCACCGCCATGACCGATATTCGGACTGCCAGCAGCCAGACCCGAATGAACACCCAGGGCCTCTGACCCAGCACCCAACCTCGCCCGGGTAGGGCTAAACGCATCGACCAGCCCGGAGGGCTGCCAGGGGCTAAACCATTCCATCAGCAGGCGCTTTGGCTACTTGCCTGTTTCCAACTCCCAGATACGAGCCGTCCAGAGAAAGCGACTGCCTTTTTGGGTCAGGGCGATGATCCTGTTTTTGAGGGCGTCGAGGACGGCAGGGTGCTCCGCTAGCGAGGAGGGGAGGGGGATGTTGCGTTCGGCGAGTTGGCGGATGTTTCGGAACGCCGACTGAGCTCTGGACAGTATCGACTGTTCGTCCTGAAGCGATCCGGTGGGAAGTAGTAGCCGGCCACCGCTCCGGATTCGCTCTCGTGCCTGTTCGAGCATGCGGATGGGGACCTCGGACCCCGTTGGTCCGCCGGCAAGACCAGAGGGAAACCAGCCCGATGCCACTGCGATGGAGTCGGGTATCCCGGAAACGTCACCTATCACTACGTCTGCCGTGAGGTCCGGATCCAGTGGCTCGAAGAGGTCGCCCTGATACACCTTGACGATATCTCCAACGCCATGGGCCTGGGCGTTGTGAGTTGCGACTTCGACGGTTTGAGGCGCGGCGTCGATGCTGAAGACGCGGCGTGCCCCCAGTTTGGCGGCGATGATCGAAAGAATGCCCGACCCACATCCGACATCCATGACGTCGGTTCCAGGAGCGATCTTCATTGCGTCCGCGAGGAGGCCGGTGATGGTGCTGGGTCGGAACGTGTCTCTCCCGACCATCAACTCCATGGGCCCGAAACGGCCTTTCCAGGTGATGGTTTCAGTCATGTCTCAGCCACAACCCTAGAGAAGTTGGCATGCGGTGTGGCTAGTTGGTCCTTCGCGAGGGTTCTGATTGCGCGCGCCCTGATGCCAGGTGTTTTCGCAGCTGAGGGTTTGTGGTCAGGGACGGCGTCGATCCGTCAACCGCCCTGTCGACTCGGGAAACAGCGCCTGAATAGCGTCGCGATGGAGATCAGATCGGCGGTTCCCAGCCCGGATTTTCGCACGATAGGCGGTCGAGCATCGCACCTAGCTTCTGCAGTTCCGAGTTGTTGAGTAACTCGGCCAACCGATAGTGGGCAACTTCGTCGAACCGATGTTGGTGCTCCCTCACCTTGCTTTTGGCTTGCTCGGTTATCTGGGCGTAGATGACCCGTCGGTCCGAGTCGGAAGGTACCCGCTCTACAAGTCCAGCCTCAACCAGTCGGTCGATGATTTTCGTTACCCCGCCCCGTGTGACGACCAGGGCGTCGGCAAGGTCGGCCATCTTGAATCTCCCTCCAACCAACATCAGTTGAACCAGCACCAGCATTTCAGATAGTCCCAAGCCGGCGTTTTCTTGGAGTTCTCGGTCGAGTTCATCCGTGAGGAGTGCTGATACACGCAGCAGGCTGAAGGCGGCGCTTGTGTGTTCGGAGATGGGCTCGAAGCCAAGGTCCGCCTCGGTGACTTGTGGTGGTGCGTCTTGGGTCATATCCCCAAGCCTAGCACAAGTTACTTGCCTCGGAAATAGTTTCGGGGTTGACAAGTTTCTCCAGATATGGTTTACTCCTCAACTATTGAGCCATACAGTTATCAAAAAGGAGGAGCTGATGTTGACTCAAATCAAAGGAGGGGCTCCCTCGAGCACGACCCACGCCGTTGCCATCGAGGGCCTCGTCAAGTATTACCCGGATCCGGAGGGCGGTTCGTTCGCGGCAGTAGATGGTCTCGATCTCGTTGTAGAACAGGGTGAGGTCTTTGCCATCCTCGGTCCCAACGGTGCAGGGAAGACCACCACCATCGAAATCGTTGAGGGTCTGACGTCTGCCAGTGAAGGCTCGGTCCGTGTACTGGGCGTCGACTCTCTAGAAAACCCGAGAGACGTCCAGAGAAGGATTGGAGTCCAGCTCCAGTCGTCGACTTACTTCGAATTCCTCCGTCTTGGAGAGCTTCTCGAGCTGTTTGGGAGCCTGTACCCGAGGTCGCTCGATGCAGACGATCTGTTGGCTCGAGTGGGCCTCCTGGAAAAGAAGCGGGCACTCGTTGGAGAATTGTCGGGCGGGCAGGCGCAACGTTTCGCAGTAGTAGCCGCACTGGTCAATGACCCCGAGATTGTGTTCTTGGACGAGCCGACCACAGGCCTCGATCCCCAAGCACGCCGCAACCTCTGGGATGTGATCCGCAGTCTCTCCGCTGAGGGCAGAACGGTGATCCTCACTACTCACTACATGGACGAGGCGGAAGCTTTGGCCGATCGGATCGCTGTGATTGACCGTGGGAAGATCGCTGCAATCGATACGCCAATGCGACTCAAAGAGCGCTACGGGTCGTCGACCACGGTGCGGTTCAGCACGGTCGACAAGATTGACGACAAAGATCTTGTGTCCCTACTGCCCCTCGGCCAGTTGAGCAATCAGGTGAACGGACGCAACACGTACACGCTCACAATCGAAGCAGCCGATGTCGCTGTGCCTGCTCTCTTCGAATGGGCTGCCTCTGTAGGCGTCGACCTACAAGATGTCTCAATCCATCGAGCAACGCTCGAAGACGTCTTCCTCAACCTCACCGGCAACCGTCTACGCGACTGAATCAAGAAAGGATCAGCACAATGAAATCAACAATCGCAATGTTCAAGGCGTCGCTGCTTTCGATCGTCAGAGATCGTCAGCTGATTGGAGGCGCCATCACGTTCCCCGTCATATTCCTACTCGCCTTCGCGGCTTTCGACCTGAACATCTCAGGTACTGACCTGGGCGGCGCAGGTGGCGTCGACTATTACAACTTCGTCGTGCCTGGATTGCTCGCCATGACCGCGATGGAGTTCGCCGTGTCGTGGACCTCGGCGACCTACGCCCGCTTCAAGGAGACCAAGGTGTTGCGTCGCCTGGATGCCACACCCATGCCGAAGAGTGCCTTCATTGTCGGACAAGTGGCTGCACGGATGCTCGTCGCCACCATGCAGGTGGTTGCAGTTCTGATAGTGGCCGTGCTCCTCGGTGCGGATTTCGTCGGTAGCCCGGCCCTTCTCGTCCTGTTGAGTGTCCTTGCTGGAATAACCTTCATGTCCCTTGGATTCGCCATCGGAGCACGAGCCTCTGGTGTCGAGTCGGCGAGTGTTCTGTCCGGGATGATCGTGTTGCCGGTCATATTCCTGAGTGGAGCGTTCTTCCCGATTTCGGGTTTGCCCGGCTGGCTGCAGTCAATCGTTGAAGTGCTGCCGATGGCACCACTCCTCGAAGCAATGAGGACCGTAGCAATCAGCGGTGGAACCTTCACAGAGATCAGCGGTGACCTCCTCACGGTGGTCGCCTGGATCCCGGTCATGTTTGTCATCGCATTGGTTGCGATGCGTCCTCGCCAGGCCAAAGTGGCGACGCCCAGAGCCACAAAAAAGCTGGTGGAAGCCCGTGCCTGAGCTTCTACTAAATGCAGGTCTCGCGGAGCCAATCGAAGGCTCCGTGAGGCTGAGCGATGGGCGCCAGCTCGGCTACGCCGAATATGGAGACCACAGTGGCGCTCCGTTGTTCCACTTCCATGGGCACCCCGGTTCAAGACTGGAGGCCGCCATCCTCCACGAAGCTGCGGCCGAAGCTGGCATCCGCCTCATCGGCGTTGACCGCCCTGGAATGGGCTTCTCCGACTTCAAACCCGGCCATCGCCTTTTGGACTGGTCGGCGGACGTAGGCGAACTTGCCGATAGTCTCGACCTCGACCGATTCAGTGTCCAGGGGATCTCCGGGGGAGGGCCATACGCATTGGCTACCGCATTCTCGATACCCGAGCGGTTGAATATGGTCACGGTGATATCGGGGGCGAGCCCAGGCGGACTGGGCAGCAACGACCAGGAGCTTCCAATCAATCGACTGCAGCGGCGCATGGTGAAGTACGCACCGTTCCTCGTCGACGTTGCTTTTCGCTCAATGGCGAAGTCCACACGCCAGAGGATGGAGGCACACGGTCCCGTGACGCTGGGCAGGGCCGCACTGGCCGGGCTGCCTGTTGTGGACCAAAGGGCTTTGGCAGAGCCGGACCTAGCCGGAAGGTACGGCACCGCACTCCACGAGGCCTTCCGACAGGGAGGATCAGGCGCCGCTCACGACGCAAAGCTGCTCTCTCGACCATGGGGGTTCGACGTCGGAAAAATCACACATCCGAATCTGCATGTCTGGCACGGCGCACTCGATCGAAATGTATCCATTTCGAGTGGACGTGAGTTGGTTCAGGTGATCCCGGGCGCACGCGGTCACTTCTACGACGATGAGGGTCACATTTCGGTGGCCATCAGTCACGGTTTGGAGATTCTGACCACTGCACGAATTGGTAGGTGATTGTGGTCAGGGACGGCGTCGATCCGTCGACCTCCGGTTTTTCAGACCGGCGCTCTACCGACTGAGCTACCTGACCTCGCAAACCGAAAACCCGGAGGGGTTAACGGTTGGCGGGAACGACGGGATTTGAACCCGCGACCTTCGGCTTGACAGGCCGACGAACACTCCAGACTGTTCTACGCTCCCTCGAATTGCCTACCCGAGAGTAAGCCTAGAGAAGTATATCTGCCACAGGTTCCTGCTCAACATTGGCTACAGGGATGTCGTGGGTGCCACCAACGGTCGGAATAATGCGAAGAGCGTGGTTTCTCCCCTTGAGTGAGTCATCCCCTGACACGGTGGGGATAGCCGATTGCCACATCTACCCCCGGTACGAAGCGATGCAACACTCCGGACAATGGTTATTTGGCCCAATTGACTCCCTTACGACAGCCAAGCCATTGCCTGGGATTCTGCGAGGCCCGGGCCTGCGCTTTCTAGGCGGCGATCCAGTCCTTGGCCTTGTGGAGTCCGGCAAGAGGAAACACTTTGACTTCGCCGGGCATCAGGAACCCGAGCGCCTTTATCGAACGCTGGTATCCCTTGTGGTCGGTCACGATTGCGATCCGTTCCCACTTCCCGCGGAAGTGAAGGCCCATCTTGGTGTCTTCCCAAACCGCATCGGCCTCGTACCTCTCGAAGCCCGAGCCCAGGACGTAGAGGATCCGGACCCTGTCCTGCGACTCCAAAAGCTGCTCGACGGCAGGCAAAAGCACTTGTTCGTAGTCGTCGTCGGTTACTTCTCCGTGGGCCTCGAAACCGATCACGGTTTGAGGCAGATCTTCAATCATTGACACAGCCATAACGGTCCCTTCGACGCGGCTCGGCGCATACTACGGCCAGATCGAACATCGAGGCTTCTGGCTGTGGGGATGTCGCCAGGTGTATGGGGGAGCCGATCTAGAACGCTGATTCAGTGGTTTCGCCCCGCATGCGTTTGGTCAGTCACACAGGATCGAGCCGGATCTAGGGACTGGCCAAGCTTGGACGTGACTGTCGGAAACCATGTAAGCCACCCGCTCGTCGGCTGAAACCCAAAGTTCACGCCCTTCGTGTGAATATCCAGTTGCTGAGGCATCTTGCGGAAGGTCCGATTCAGCCTGATACGGCTGTATCAGCTCCGAAGTCAAAACACCCTCAGGGTCGCTGATGTATTGCCGGTCGTTGAAGAACAGATATGTGACGGTTTTCCACCCGCAGTGTTCAGCTCCCTTCAGCGATGTGATGATCGACGTCGGCACGCGGCCACCGTTTGAATCGAGCCAAACGTCGAGAGCGAACTCGGCATCATTCGCTGGGTCGTACTCGGCAGGATCACATGTGGCGAAAGTCTCGACGATCCAGCCGGTGGATAGGTGCAGACCCTCGTCAGAGGAGCCGTCCGCCACGATCACAGCCACCTTCGGCATATCGTCAACGCTGTATTGATACAGGCGTCGCCCGGTGTCAGTTCCGCCTAGTTCGTAGTTCGAGTGCGGGAGTCCGAACCAATCCGCGTCTACGAACTCTACGAGTGCATCGTCTGGGTCGTCTGAGCCTGGAGTCTCCCCGAAATCATAGGACCAGCCGCCGTTCGAAATTCCGAAGGAGCACTCGATGAAATTGGAGGCTGCGCCAGCCCTATCCGCAGGGTTCGGGGCATCGGCAATCGGTTCTTCATATAGGTCTACGGTCGGCACCGGTTCCAGCGACGCCTGATTCAGCGGCTCACTTCCGCAACTTGCCAAGAGCAGGGCGGTGACTACGGGCAATATCACTCCGAGACGGAACCTCATGCGAGATAAACCTACCTGTGACGGACTGTTGTTCGTTTAGATCAACGAGCGTTGTGCAACGGACCCGTCGTCGCCTGTTCGCCGAATCTGAACGCGAGCGACCGTTCGAGGTCGAGCGCCGGTCTTCAATTCAGTAATTGTTCCGGGATGACTGGGGAAGGGCCACCCCTACCTTCGCGGTCGACCTCTTCGACGACTGTCTCGCAGGTGTTCCTGAGTGTGGTGGTGTCGGCAAAGCAACTTGCCCTTTTTCACGGACGTGCGACCACCATCGGCCCAGTGGTCTTTGTGGTGGATGTCGCAATACCTTGGTTTGGTGTCACAACCCGGGGCCTGACAAGTTCGGTCTCGGGCGATGATGGCCCGTCGCTGGGCCGGGGTCCAGACTCTCGTCTTACGACCCACGTCCAAGACCTCCGAGTCCGGGCCGAGGACGATTCGACTCACCGAACAGTCGCAAGCCAACATCCGGAGGGTGTCAATATCGATGACGTCACCGTTGAGAGTTTCGTGAGTTCCGCCGCCGATACCGGCCAAGGCATCGAGGTCGGTCAGCACCATGATGTGGGGCTTCTCTCCACCGCTCTGCGGAGTATCGGCATGGTCAAGCCAGTCGCGGCACAGATTCTCTAGGGCATCGTGGCGTCTTTGCCTAGCGGTGCGATCGTCACCTTCTCGCGGTGGATCAACCAGCGCATCGATTGAGGCTTCCAAGGCTTCGCCGGCGGCGGCCGTTAGCCATCCGTCGACACGTCGCATTCCGCCGATGGTCTCAGAAAGATGAAAGCAGCGTCGGCCGAGTTGGACATCGAGATCGAGGTCACCGGGACTGTCGACTGACTGTCTCCAATACTCGACCGCCTTTCGGGTATCCCTGACGTTGAGCCCCTCAATGATCATGACCAGACGTTCTTCGGCTTCTGGATAGGCATCAGGAACACCTTGAGCTGTGCGAAACAGCGCAGTGGCTTGGTCAGTTGAGATTCTGCCGTCGGACCAGGCCGAAAAGGCATGAGGTGCCCGGTGTTTGGCTCGGGACATGGCGACCGACTGAGTGGCACGACCTACCGAAAGACGGCCCCGGTCGGCGAGATAGGCGGTAGGGGACGAATAGCCAAGAACCACATGGCCACCTCGATCGGAGAGACTGGCGAGACGCTCGGCAAGAAGAACATCGAGGCGTTGACGGCTTTGGGTGATCTCTTCGATCTCTGCGTCGATTTCTTCGATTGTTAGGTCCTCGCTGGCCACCGCGGCCATTTGATCGAGGACAGAACGTAGTTCGCTCATTTGATTCCCCTCTGAAAGGGCAAGCATCGCCCCAAGTTCAGAATCTCTTCAGATGTCAACTCGTCCTATTGATCAAGGTATCGGAAGGGTGTGACAGAAACGCCCCATTTCGAAGGCTATTCGCAAGAAATGTAGAATTTCTTAGAGCAAATATTGGGGGTTCGGTGTCATCGGGTTTGCCAAAGGCTTTGGGACTTGCCCTTCTCACTGGGGTTGCCGCTATCGCAGCTTCCTGTGGCGTCGACACCGGTGGCGAAGAGATCATCCGGGCGGCTACGACGGTCGACTACGTATCGCAAGAAACGACGCTGGTGTTCAGACCGGGCACCACCGACCTGGATTCGGGAACACAAACAGTGGAATTCGAAATTGCCACCGACGACTGGATCCAACACGTGTCTCTATACGACACGTACGTGGTCACTGGATCGACCCTCGTGCCGGCACCAGACGCGGTCCTGCAGAACTACACCTTGTCCGACGAGGGCCCGTTCGGTGGCATGTTCCAGGTCAGTTTCGGCGCCCTCGAAGTTGGCGAACTTCGTGTCGAGCTAACCGTTCCGGTTTCGCTGGAGCCGCAACCTCGGCACGCCGACCACCTGAGACCCGAAGACACCACCTTCACAATTGCTCTCGTCTACCTGGTGTGGACTGAGGTTCCAGATGCAGATCCCGGGTTTCCAACCAAAGAGGAGTTAGTGGCTTCCGCCATCAGCGACGCCCGCACCTTCGGAGAATTCCTGGGTTGCCCCGCCGAGGGTTCCTTCCATCACGGTTCTCCCCAAAACGCCGAAGACGCTCTGCGGATGGCGATCGACTTCGTAAGGGACAACGGCTCGATGCAAGGGCACAAAGAGTTTGTCGAGGCCCTCCCGGTGGCAACCGGCTTGTGGGCGATCATCGACAGTGATGGCTACGTTGTCGGCTCTGTGGAGAAGGACCAGACGATATCCATCTGCACCAATGAGCCGCCGGGTTACACACCGCCGACCGTTGGTGAACCTTTCCCGCCGTGTGAGGGTCCCGACGAGAAGTCGGATCCGGACTGCCAGAACTGATTGTGACGCCGGTTACTCGTCGGAATCGTCGTTGCGTTGTGCCGACCCAGCTCCGATAGCTGCGCCAACTGCGACACCCACCGCAATCCACACCGGGCTGTCCGTTGCAGCAAATAGAGCGGCACCGACCCCCGCACCTATTGCGACGCCGACTCCTGCATTGATTCCCACTTTGTTGTTGTCTGCCATTGACCCAGTCTAAGGAAGTTTGCGCGCCGCTCCCGCGGCCGCCTAGCCGCCAATCAATTCGGCCAATTGTCGTTCAATTGCCCTGCGATTGACTTCCAGAGGAGCGAGTTCGAGCGCCCGCTGGAGAGCTATCTGAGCGTCGTCGTCCCGGCCCAGATTCCGCAACGCATGCGCACGGGCGGCGTGGAGCGAGTGAAAGCGATCCAAGGCGGGTGCAATCGAGTTGAGTTCAGCGAGACCAGCGGACCACCCTGCGTTCTCCCCGATAGCGATCGCCCGGTTCAGTGCGACCACCGGGGTTGGCAACAGCCTGTAGAGATGGTCGTAGAGTTCAACAATCTGAGGCCAGTCGGTTTCCTCGAAGGTTTTGGCAGTGCAGTGGACCGCCTGTATCGACGCCTGGAGTTGAAATGGGCCAGGCCGATTGCGGCGTACGCAGGCTCTCACCACATCGACACCCTCCGAGACGAGTGCTTGGTCCCACGAGCTGCGATTTTGGTCGCGGAGCAGCACCACCTCACCCTCCAGTCTCCGAGCCGGGATGCGCGATTCGTTGAGAAGAATCAATGCGAGCAGACCCAACACCTCGGGTTCGTCCGGCATCAGGTTGACCAGGGATCGTGCGAGCCGAATCGCCTCGGCCCGAAGGCCTGATCGGGTCGGGTCGTCGGCGCCGGTGTTGTAGATCAGGTAGATCACCGACAGAACTGACTGCAACCTTTGTGGCAAATCGGCATCACGAGGCACCCGATAGGGGATGTTCGCCGCACTTATCTTGTACTTGGCCCGCACCAGCCGCTTTGCCATTGCCGGCTCGGTGACCAGGAATGCTCGAGCTACCTCTTCGACACGCAACCCACCGAGCAGGCGGAGCGTGAGTGCCACCTGGTGCTCGCGCTTCAATGATGGATGGCAACAAGTGAATATCAGACGAAGTCGATCGTCAGTCACAGGCCCTGGTTCCGGGTCCTCAAACGCGCCTTCACCGCGAATGGCTGCCGATTCTTCGAGCAGCTCTTGGCCCCTAGCGGAGCGACGCAGGACATCGATCGCACGATTGCGTGCGGTGGTGACGATCCAGCCTGCAGGGTTCGGTGGTGTCCCTTGTTCGGGCCATCGATCATTGGCGACGACAAAGGCGTCCTGGACGGCGTCTTCGGCCAGGGTGATGTCGCCGAAGACCCGTACCAAGGTTGCAACTGCCTGTCCGTAGACGTCGCGGAAGACTTGCTCGATGTCATTCGCATCGCCCCGATCAGCGACGCTCCGGTTCACCTTCTACGCACCCGGTGGCATTTGGTCAGCGACTTTCCCGGTCGCCATGAAAGGACGAACCTCGATCGGATGCCGAACTGCAGCGACTACCTTCTCGGCCCATTGCAGAGCTTCATCGAGGTCCTCGGCGTTGATGATGTAGAAGCCGGCGATGTGCTCTTTGGCTTCGGCAAAAGGCCCGTCAGTCATAACGATGTCTGGGTCGCCAGCTCGAAGCACGGTCGAAGCGTCCGGCCCGTGTAGTGCGCCCCCAAACACAAAGCTTCCCGCATCATCCATCTCGGCTTCGAGGGCCATGACCCGGGTCATGAACTCCTGCATCTCTTCAGGGCTTCCGGGGGCACCTTCGACATTGCCTTCGACTCGGTAGGTCGACAAGAGGTACTGGCTCATATCTTCTCCATTCGTAGGTGCGGGCATTTCCCGCCTCACCCTTCTTACGAACGGAATTGGCTTCAGAGGACACCCAAATCCTGAGAATAGACATCGACTCTCCGCACCGTCCCCAAAGGTGCAGCGACTAGTTTCTCGGTGTGTCCCAAGCCGCTTTCGTTCCCCACGACTTCGACGTGCCCGTCTCGTTCTCTGGTCCTGGGTTCCGACTGGAGCCACTCGGTCCGGTCCACAATGAACGAGACCATGAGGCTTGGATGAGCAGCATCGAGCACATCCGGTCCACGCCAGGCATGACCTGGCGGGGGTGGCCCACGCCAATGAGCCTCGAAGAGAACATGGCTGATATGGAGATGCACCACCGAGAGTTCGTCGAGCGGAAATCGTTCACGTATTCGATCCTCGACGGTGACGACGTCATCGGGTGTGTCTACATCTACCCGAGTAAGGCCGACGGTGTGGATGCCGACGTGAGGTCCTGGGTCACGGCACAACGTCAAGAGATGGATGTGGTGGTTTGGCAGATCCTGTCGGAATGGCTGACGACGGTCTGGCCATTCAGAGTTGTTGAGTACGCAGAGCGGGTCTGATCTATCACCGTCTGAGTCGGCGTGATGGCATTGGCGCCGGGCGCTATCGTCAACGTTCGCCTCGAGACCAAGGAGCGGACCAAGTGCCCAACGGCAAGCCAAACATTCTCGTCCTCTGGGGTGACGACATCGGAATCACCAACCTCAGCTGCTACAGCGACGGCCTCATGGGTTACCGCACTCCCAACATCGACCGGATCGCCGAAGAAGGCGTCCGGTTCACTGATTACTACGGTGAACAGTCCTGTACGGCCGGCCGGGCCGCTTTCATTACCGGCCAAAACCCTTATCGCACCGGTCTGACCAAGGTGGGAATGCCGGGAGCCGACCTGGGGCTGCGTGACGAAGACCCGACGATCGCCACCGCCCTGAAGGACCAGGGCTACGCCACCGGCCAATTCGGCAAGAACCATTTCGGTGACAGGGACGAGTTCCTTCCCACCAACCATGGCTTCGACGAGTTCTTCGGCAATCTCTATCACCTCAACGCCGAAGAGGAGCCGGAGCAGCGGGACTACCCGGATCCGGAGGACTTCCCCGAGTTCCGCGGTCGCTTCGGTCCTCGAGGTGTCATCCACAGCTACGCCGACGGCCGAATCGAAGACACCGGGCCGCTGACTAAGAAGCGCATGGAGACAATCGACGACGAGATAATTCCGCCTGCGCAACGGTTCATCAAGGACGCGGTGGACAGCGACACGCCATTCTTCGTGTGGTTCAACACCACGGGAATGCACTTCCGCACACACGCCGCAGAGGAAATCAAGGGGCAGGCCGGTCGTTGGCAGTCTGAATACCACGACGCCATGGTTGAGCACGACAAGAGGATCGGGCAGATGCTCGATCTGCTCGATGAGTTGGACATCGCTGACGACACGATCGTCTTTTACAGCACTGACAACGGGCCGCACATGAACACTTGGCCCGATGGAGGAATGACTCCGTTCCGAAACGAGAAGAACTCGAACTGGGAGGGTGCATTCCGGGTTCCCGCAGCCCTGAGGTGGCCCGGTCATATCGAGGCCGGTCAGGTGCTAACCGGAATCGTGAGCCACGCCGACTGGTTCGTGACTTTCCTAGCTGCGGCAGGCGACGACGACATCGCTGAGAAGTTGAAGGCTGGGCACAAGCTGAACGATCGTGAGTACAAGGTCCACCTGGATGGGTACAACCAGCTTCCCTACATCACTGGAGAGGAAGAAGAGAGCCGACGCAACTCCTTCTTCTATGTATCCGACGATGGAGACCTAACTGCCCTCCGGTATGACAACTGGAAGTTCGTCTTCATGGAACAACGAGCTCAGGGCACGCTTCAGATCTGGGCTGAGCCTTTCACGGAACTGCGGGTGCCAAAGATCTTCAACCTCAGGACTGACCCATTCGAGCGTGCCGACATCACTTCCAACACGTACTACGA
This sequence comes from Acidimicrobiia bacterium, assembly GCA_965216445.1. Classification (GTDB taxonomy): domain Bacteria; phylum Actinomycetota; class Acidimicrobiia; order Spongiisociales; family ZC4RG35; genus MA-ANB-1. Next base: position 2,496,892 of record OZ244166.1, on the reverse strand, counting down.
CTGGCTGATTAGCCACGCGTACCTATTGGTGCCGGCCCAGGCGATAGTGATGGAGATGGCTGCAGGACTCGCCGATTTCCCTCCGAGGCAGGAGTCAGCCAGCTTCACGGTGGGCAAGATGCTCGACAAGCTGAAGGCTGGTCTCCCAAGTTCCTGAGTCCCGAAGTGGACTGTGAAGAGGGAGGAGATCGCAGGTGAACATCATTAGCTCGGACAAGCTGGCCTGGATCGAGGGTGGAGAGTTCGCCATGGGCTCAGAAGACTTCTACCCCGACGAGGGGCCGGTGCGCCAGGTCAACGTTGAGCGCTTTGCGATTGCGAAAACAACCGTCACCAATAGGGAATTCGCCAAGTTCGTATCCGCTACGGGTTACCTGACGGAGGCAGAGCAGAAGCCTGATCCGGAGATGTACCCAGGCGCACCACCGGAGAATCTGGTTCCGGGCGCGCTTGTGTTCCGAATGACGACTCAACCCGTCAGTCTTCGCGACTTCAGACGTTGGTGGGAGTGGACACCGGGAGCCGACTGGCGTCATCCGACTGGCCCGGAGTCTTCGATCGAAGACCTCGGGGATCATCCAGTGGTTCAAGTCAGCTACACCGATGCCACGGCGTTCTGTGATTGGGCAGGCGTTGAACTGCCAACTGAAGCGGAGTGGGAGTTTGCAGCCCGAGGCGGACTCGACGGTGCGAAATTTGCGTGGGGTGACGAAGACCAGCAAGAGACCGAACCTGTAGCCAATACTTGGCAGGGACTGTTTCCGGTCGAGAACACCGAGGTTGACGGGTGGACCCGAACGGCACCGGTCGGCTCCTATCCGGCCAACGGATATGGGTTGTTCGACATGGCCGGCAACGTGTGGGAGTGGACCAAAGACTGGTATACATCCGCCCCGGCCAGCGAGGTTCCATGCTGCGGCCCTTCCGATGCTCGGGGGTCGTCGGCCGAAGCCAGCATGGACGAGTCGCAACCCGACATCCGTATCCCACGGAAGGTGGTCAAGGGCGGTTCCCACCTCTGCACACCGCAGTACTGCTACAGATACCGCCCCGCGGCCCGTCAACCACAGATGATCGATACAGCAATGAGCCACATCGGATTTCGATACATCTCGCGCGAGCCCTCTGGGTCCTGAGAGTGTCTCGTGGCTGAGAAGAGCTGGCGTTCGGGCTTCACCAGCTGGTGGGATTCGATAAAGCCGGCACCTGGCACGCTGAAAGACGAGGCCGTGGCTGGCGTGCCTCGGGCAGCGGCTTCGGTACCCGACGGTATGGCAGCGGCCGCCCTGGTAGGGGTGAACCCGATTCATGGCCTTTATGCCAGCTTCGCGGGCCCGATAGTCGGAGGAATGACTGCGAGCACGCGTCTCATGGTGATCACGACGACGAGTGCAGCCTCTCTGGCCGCGTTCTCCGCACTTGACGACGTCCCGGCTTCGGATCGGGTCGGGGCACTGATCCTCCTGACCCTGCTGGCTGGGGCAATCATGCTGGTCGCCGGGTTCTTCGGTCTCGGGCGATTCACCGGTTTCGTTTCTCACTCGGTTATGACCGGATTCCTCACCGGTGTTGCGGTCAACATCATCCTCGGTCAGATCGACGAGCTGACCGGTGCCACGGCCAGCGGTTCCAACTCCCTGGAGACGGCGTTCGATGTAATCAGCTCTCCCGGTGGGATTCATTGGGCTTCGCTGCTGATCGGAGCCGGCGCTCTGGTGATTCTCTTGATGCTGCCGGCAACGACGATCGGCAGATACGCAGGCGTGTTCGCCTTGGTTGTGCCCAGCCTTGTCGTCTTCTTGTTCGACTTCTTCGACGGTGTTGCGATCGTTTCTGACGTCGGTGAGATAACCCGTGGATTCCCCGTTCCCGGTCTCCCAGATTTCGGCCAACTCAACCTGGGCCTGATCAGCGGTGCCCTGGCAGTTGCGGCCATTGTTCTCGTCCAGGGGGCCGGTGTCGCCGAGTCGGCGCCCAATCCTGATCGCTCCAGGACGAACATGGATACTGACTTTCTCGCTCAGGGTTGGGCCAATGTCGCCTCGGGTCTGTTTCGCGGCATTCCCGTTGGTGGTTCGGTGAGCCAAACCGCTTTGAATATCTCGGTAGGTGCCCGCGACCGATGGGCGGCGATCATGTCCGGGGTCTGGATGCTCGCCATCCTCGTCGCACTGTCTGGTTTGGCCGGTCAGGTTGCCATGCCGACCCTGGCAGCGATCCTCATCGTGGCGTCCCTGGCAGCGATCCGACCAGCCGAGATCGGAGCCGTCTGGAAGGCCGGTGCGCAATCCCAAATCGCCATGGTGACGACCTTCGTTGCGACACTCTTTCTGCCCGTCTCGGCGGCGGTGGGCATCGGAGTAGCGCTGTCCCTCCTGCTCAGCCTCAATCGTGAAGCGCTCGATGTGAAGGTGGTTCGTATCGAAGAGAACAGCGACGGCCGATTCATCGAGGGGGATGTGTCGCGCCGACTGGAGTCAAGGTCGGTCAACGTCCTGGACATATACGGGAGCCTCTTCTATGCCGGGGCGCGGACTCTCGAAGAAGCACTTCCTCAGGTGGGTTCAGCCGAGAGTCCCGTCGTGATCATCAGACTCCGAGGTCGTAGCGCGATGGGTGCCACCGCATTCTCAGTGATCTCGAGATATGCCGGCAGACTCGGCGACGCCGGTGGCCGTCTCTACCTGAGCGGTGTTGCTCCGGAGCTTGTCGCCCAGTTCAAAGAGTCAGGTCGCATCGAGGCTTCAGATCCGGTCAAGATCATCGAAGCAACGGCGACTCTTGGTGAATCGACCCGTCAGGCGATTGCCAAGGCGGAGTCCTTCCTCATCGGAGAGTCCCAAGACGCGCAGTGGGATACCCCGGTCCGTGAGTCTTGGGCGGGTCGAACTGCCAACACGGTGAAGGGTTGGTTCAGGAGCGACGATCCCGAGCTGTAGCTGCGAAACGTCTCCGACGAGTTGTCGAAGAATTCGACGAGTTGGGAACCGAGGTATGCGATTCCGTTTGAACTCGGATGACAGGCATCCCGGCGGAGGTGGGACTCACCAAGAGGACCGAGGTCCGGACCGCGCTGTAGTAGTTCATTGTCAGCGACTAGTTGATCGGCGATAACCGCTCCGTCGTTTGGGATCTGGTTTCCGTTCGTGACTATGCAGGTTTCGGCTTCGTAGTAGTTCAAAGGAGAGATCCAGATCGGGATGTCAGGGTCGATTTCCCATATTTTTGCGACGACCGCCTCGACGTTGTCAACGTTCAGCTCATTGACGGCGCGCTCACACAGGTTGACCCAGGCGGCGTCGTACCCGTCGGCCGGACGCTGAGGGAGATAATGCTCATCCCAGCCGTTTTGCGAAGTAGCCCAGTAGGTGACGGTGTGGCCGGCATGGGCGGTGTTGATGAGAAGGTCGTTCTCCGAAGAGTCGAGATAGCCGGTTACCGCATGATTGGTGTTTGAGCATCCGATGACGGAGATGTTCTCGATCGGATCGACTTCGAGAGGCGGTTCCTCTGGCGGCGGCGGCGTGGTTGGGTCGTCCATTTCGCATCGGGGGTCGTCCGGCACGTTCTCGCACCGAGGGTCGAGCGCGGATGCGGGTAGAGCGAGCGTCGTCGCCAACATCAAGAACGCGACGAGTGTTGCCAAGAGCTTCTCGGCACGGGCTGAGGCACGACTTTCTGGGAAGGGTCCCACGGTTCTCCTTTTGATCGGTGCCCATCACCATTCTTGAACCGGGTTCAACGATGCCTCAACCCATTACTAAGAACTCTTAAAGTCGTGAATCCGACGTCGAGCGCGACGACCCTGACGCATTCCGAATGGTTTGAGTCCGGAGGTGTTGGGTTAGCGCATTCCTCGTTTGGCACCGGCCCCACTGCCTCCCAGGAAGGTGCCAGCTCCCAGAACAAAGCCGAAGTCGTACCAGCCTCCACTGTTGTGAACCTCGTAGATACTCACGTTCTCGGTGAACAGTGAGATGACGAATGTGACCGGTGTGATGATTCCGTGCCAGAGCCCGGACCAAAACCCGGCCAAATCCCCGTCAGCCGATGGAACATCAACCGCCTCATTGACTCCGGGGGCACAGGCGCTTACGACAAGCATCAGCGCAACGACCAGAAGCGCCCAACGTAGGTCTTTCATCCATCCTCCCGATGTGGATCTCACTCTACGCGGTGCGTCTAACCCGAGAGGGCTCGAATGATCAGACCCACCGCGGCTGCACCCGACACCGCAAGCACACCCCATCGGATCCCGCCCTGGGTGAACCTGTCCTTGACGAGTAGGGAAATGCCATAGCCAACCAATACAAAGGGTGCGAGGACGAGCGAGATCTCGAGATCGGTATCGGTGATGTTGCCGGTGAATGCCCTAATCGCGATGGTGAAGCTGATCCCCAAGGTGAAGACGGCGGCCAACGTCGATCTGATCGTGGCCGCTTCGGCTGACGTGTAGAGAAGGGCGGTTGGTGGTCCACCGATTGATGCCACCAGACTGGTGATACCTGAAGCGATTCCCGCTCCGAACTGGGTGGCCTTGTTACGTCGCACATGGAACCCGGAGCCGATCACAATAACTGCGGCGATCACCACGAAACCAATGAATAAGTCGAGCGTCCGCTGGGTCAGGACGGCGAGCAGCCCGGCTCCGATAGCCGCTCCCGGAACCCGGCCGCCTACTAGCCATCCGACTCCCTTCAGATCCAGCGAAGCCCGTTCCTTCCATGCCATCAACAGTGTCATCGGCAGCACCGTCAGGAGTTGCGGTACCGGCGCGAGTGTGGGATCGATCAGGGACAGGAGAGGAACTCCGACCAGCCCGTATCCAACTCCGACAATGCCTTGTATCGCAGCGGCTGCCGTAGTCGCGGCAATGGCAAGCAGCCAGATTTCTAGAGGCATGTGGGGTTCCCGCTTTGAAGGTCAACGATGGTGGACCTCAGGGTCGCTCAAGTCCAATCGCGATGTGCGGAATTTGGGAAACCCGAACCTGGTTGGTCGTGCGTAGGGGCAGCTCAATGCGCCTCGAATCTGAAGATAACCAAAGGATTTTAAATGGAATTGGGATTGACGAGCTTTGCCGAGGCCAGACCGGATCCGGCAACGGGTCAACGTATCGATCATGGAGTTCGGCTCCGCAACGTCGTCGACGAGATCGTCAAAGCCGAGGAGGTCGGTCTCGATGTTTACGGTCTGGGGGAGCACCATCGCGTCGACATGGCTGCCTCGGCACCTGCCATCACCCTGGCGGCGGCGGCATCGTTGACCGAGCGAATCCGCCTCAGTTCCGCGGTGATCGTGCTGAGCTCAGCAGACCCGGTGCGGACCTTTCAGGACTTCGCCACCCTCGACCTGATCTCGAAGGGTCGCGCCGAGTTGCTCGTTGGGCGAGGTTCGTTCATCGAGTCATTCCCGCTGTTTGGTTATTCACTTGAGGACTACAACGAGCTGTTCTCCGAAAAGCTGGACCTACTGATCGAGCTTCGCGATAACGAGCGAGTGACGTGGGAGGGCCAGTTCCGTGCCCCACTCGTTGATCAGCCGGTCTACCCGAGACCATTCCAAAACCCGTTGCCGATCTCGGTCGGGGTCGGTGGCACACCAGAGTCCGCTGTCCGGGCGGGTCGTCTCGGCCTACATCTGGTCCTGGCCATCATCGGCGGCGAGCCGGAGAGGTTCCGGGTTCTCGTCGGCTTGTATCGCCGTAGCCTGGTCGAGAATGGGTACGATCCTGCCGACTTTCCGGTGGCCGTCCACGGTCTGGGGTATGTGGGCGAAGACAACGATGAAGCGGCCGAGGAAATGTACCCGTCATTTGCATCGATGATGACCCAGATCGGCCGGGAACGGGGCTGGCCGCCGTTGACCCGCAATCAATTCGATTGGATGAGGAGCCCGGAGGGTTCATTGGTAGTGGGAGATCCGGCAAAGGTCGCAGCCAAGATCCTGCGGTGGAAGGAACTCCTCGATATCGAACGCTTCATGCTCCACAATCCTGCGGCGCTTCCCCATGAACGCATGATCAACTCGATCGAGCTGTTGGGCAAAGAGGTTGCACCCATCGTCAAGGGCCACATCGACGGCTGACTTGGCCTTTCTCGACGCAAAAGCGGCCATATATGGCCGGATGATCCTTAGGAACGGGTCAGATGTTTCCTGGCCTCGATCTCGCCTTCGATGATTTCGCCGGTGGGCACGAAGCCGTGCTTGAGGTAGAAAGGTTCCGGTGAGCCCTTGCCTGGTACCCAACTGGTGAGCAGAGTGTCCCACTCTCTTGATTTGCACTCGGCGTAGACCAACTCGAGGGCACGACCCGCGATTCCGCGGCGTTGGTGCATGCGGTCAATCAGCAGTCGCCACAGGTATGGCTCAGGGTGGTGGTCGGTGACCTCAGCCAGCATCACAAACCCGACATACTCGCCGTCGGCCATCACGCCTCGCATCCAGGGCACCACGGACCCGCCGTCGACTACCTCCGGGAAGAGCGCATCGGCGAACGACCCTTCCATTGGGGCAACGAAGCTCTCCTGACTCTTATGGGTCTTGAGCTTGAAGACTTTGCTCTCATTCTCGACGGTGACCGGCACGAGTTCGACCTGTGCAGGGTGGTGCCGTGGCCGAGCCCGCCAAGCCTCCCAGTCGGGGCGGGTCATCCCGTAAATCCAGTCGTCGGAGACCTCGTCGTCTTTCCAGTAGGACTCTTTGGTATGCCCCTCATAGAGCAGCCCGCATCGTTCGAGGACCATTGCCGATGCCACGTTGTCTGGGTGGAGCATTCCGAAAATCCGGTGAACGCCTGTCGCGAATAGGTACTCGATCAGAGCATCCAGCGACTCCACTGCGTAGCCTTGACCCCAATGTTCCGGAGCGAAGTTGTAACCGAGTTCGGCCGACCGACGCTCCCACGTGAGGTGGACTGCGAGGTCACCGATCACGGTCCCGTCTCGGAGGCATACCGCCGCCATCCACCACTCATCGTTCTGAGGACCGTCCATCGTTTGCAGCTCGGCGACCATCTGTTCTGCCTGCTCCAAGGGGAAGGGCACCGGCCAGTTTTGGTACTCGGCCACTGCAGGGTTGCTGCGACGCTCTGCAAGGCCTTCGGCATCGGATTCGCGCATTGGTCGAAGCAAGAGACGTTCAGTCGAAATGGGTGTGAACACGGGCTGATTTAACAGGGTGGGAAGTCTGGATGCGTTGGTTTTTGGGCCGTTTGCCACGAGGTGTTGTGCGACAATCAGCATATGGGTTTCAATCCGGCCAATCTCGCTTTCCGTTTCGTGCTCGAAGTTGTGTCGCTGGTCGGTTTGTTCCGGCTGGGCTTAGAGCTGGGATCGGGATTCTGGCGGTGGATTCTCGCAATTGTGATCACATTCATCGGTATGGCGCTCTGGGCGAACTACCGGGTGCCGGGTGACCAAAGTGCCAAAGGAACTGCGCCCTTCGCCGTCTCTGGCGTCACGCGGTTGGCGATCGAGATGCTTGTTTTCGGTGTTGGTGCGGTCGGTTGGTTCTTGTCGGGTCCGTCCTGGGTCGCATACACCTTTCTCGGAGGCTTGGTGTTGCACTATCTGCTCTCATACGATCGGATCGGTTGGTTGATGAGGGTGAACTCTGACGGTGAACCGGTCTTCTCCGATTCCCGCTGACCGGGTTCAGCAACACGTAGAGCCCAGGCAAAAAACAGGAGGGACCGGCGAACCGGTCCCTCCTGTTGGTCGGGTCCGAGTTAGTTGTCTTGCTCGCCTTTGAGGACGGCTTTGACTCCGTCGACACCGCTGGCAGCAACATCACGAACTGCGTGAACAGCAGTTTCTCCGATGCCTTCGGCTGCCTCGAGGGCGCCCTCAGCAGCAGCTGAGATGGCCTCTTCGGCACTGATGCCAACCTTCTTCGCTCCATCGATGGCACCAGAAAGGGCTCCACTGGCAGCCTCAGCGATATCGGTGCCGACTTCGCCGGCACCCTGGACGATGCCCTTTGCGGTGCCCTTGATCGCTCCCAGGACGTCGCCGCCTACTTCAGCCGCACCGGAGGCAGCACCTGAGACAGTGCTGGAGGCGATGCTGATGACATCAGCACTCACATCCTTGGCGCCACCGAGAGCGGAGCGGCCTAGGGCCACGGCTGCATCGGTGAGACTCAGCCCAGTGTCTTTGGTCGCTGTGATCACGCCTTCGGCAACGGCCGAGGCTGTCTGGGTCACGTCACGGCCAATCGCACGTGTGCCTTTGAAGGCCGCTTGTACTGTGTCAGAAACAACTCCGACACTCACTGTGGCGATTTCGCCTACGCCCTGGATCACTCCAACGACGACACCCTTGATGGTGCGAACCAGTCCGGTTCCGACATCCTGGACGGCACCCAATGCGCCCGAAACGATGCTCGAGGCTGTGCTGGTCACTGAGTTGGCCACATCAGCCGTATCGCTAAGCGTCGTGACAGCAACATCTCTGGCAACGTCTGCGGTGCCGGAGACAATTCCGCCTGTCCCCTTGAGCACACCCGTGATGCTTTTACGGACTTTTCCTTCTTCAGTCATGATTCTTCTCTTCCTTTCCGGTCCTCCTCGGACCAACAAAACTGACTGTTCGCGCAGTATCCGACACAAATCAGGTGCCGGTCAATGACACCCGTAGGTTGGTGGCTGTCTCGTGTTGGCAGCCCACTGCCACGGGATCCAACGCGTTGTGGGTACGGTTAGCTGGTGGTTGATCGCATCGGTCTTTTCGGCAATACGTCCACATGGCGACGGGGCATGCAGGCAGCAATCCGGGATTCGGGCTTTGACGTGATCGAGGTCGACGATCTAGGTGAATTTCAACCCTCCCGCGATGGTTCCGTACTGGTCGTGGGGGGCGAATCTGTTCGGAAGTCGGTCGGATCGTTTGCAGAAGACCATCCATTCATTCCGGTGGTCGTGGTGATTCCTCAGCTGACGCTTACGTCGGTCGCTCTTGTTGTTCGATCCGGTGCAACGGGCGTTCTCGACGAAGACTTCAGTGCTGAGTCGCTGTCTTTCGTCCTGCGTTCTGCTACCGCGGGTTTGACTGCACTGCCCACAAGAATTGTTGCCGCAATGTCCCAACTGGTCCCCGACCCTGAGGACGCCGCAACCCTTGTGAGTCAAGAAGAGCTCGGGTGGTTGCGGACAATGGCATCGGGCGAAACAGTGGCGGAACTGGCTGAGCGGGTCGGGTACTCAGAACGTGCGATGTTCCGCCAGCTCAAGAGTCTCTACACGAGGCTTGGAGTCTCCAACCGCACCGATGCCTTGCTCTGGGCCAGCAGACACCAACTACTTTCGTAGTCGGCTAGCCGGACGCGGGGCCGGGGTCAGGTCCGGGATCTGCGCCTTCCGAGACCATGACCAGCCGAGGTACGTGATGGTTCCAACCCATCTGATGCAGCCCGATCTCGTCAGCAGGTAGACCAGAGTGGGTGAGTCTGATCAGAGTCGTGTTGTCCGATTCGATCAGGTCGATCGTGACGGTTGTTGACCCTGGAGGGACGCCGGGATAATCCGTCCAACCCCAGGTGAACACCACTCTGGTGTTTGGCACCACCTCGACAAACTGACCGCGCGCAGTCATCCCGTTGGCCATCGACATTTTGAAGATGCCGCCGGGTTGTGCCTCGATGGTCGCTTCTACACCTTGCCATGCTGCCCAATCCTGGGAACCCGTGAGGTATTGGAACACGGTTGCCGGGGGTGCTTTAACGCTCCGCTCAACGACCAGGTCTCTACTGTCGCTCATCGGATTCGACCTTCCTGACGAGTTCATCCAGGGAGTCACTCCACATGTCTTCAAGGACCTGTCGCAAGGGGCCCAGGTTCTCCTTCCGAGTGCGGTAGTACCGATGGTTGCCGTCTTGCCGGACGGACACCAGGCCCATATCGCGCAGGACGGCTAGGTGTTGGGACACGGCTCCAAACGTGATGTCAAACTCGTCGGCGATTTCGCCTGCCGAAAGCTCGCTGTCCCATACCAGCTGGAGCATGCGCCGACGCCGCGGCTCAGCGACCGCTTGCAGTGTGTCCATACGCTCTCATTTTAGACACAAGTATTTTAGGCACAAGCGAAATAGGCTCGCCGCTGCGTCAGCGACTCACCACGACTTTCCCAATTTGGGCCCCGGAGTCGAGGTGTGCCATCGCTGCCGGGAGGTCGTCGAAGTCGAACACCCGGTCCACATATCCCTTGGCCTTTCCGAGTCGAAGGAAATTGGCCGCGCGGTGGAATTGGGCGTGGTTTCCCATCGAGGAGCCAATCAACTCCAGCTGTTTGAACCAAACGTAGGGGAGGTTCATCTCAACCTTGGGACCGCTGGTAGCTCCGCATATCGCAATCCGGCCCCCGGGTACCGCGGCCTTCATCGACTGGCGGAGCGTGTCGGGACCAACGTTCTCAATGACGACGTGAGCGCCCCCAAGCTCGGTCATCTGCTTGCCGAAGTCAGAGTCAGAGAGGAATCCGGCAGTCGCACCCTGCTCAATCGCCCAGTCGATCTTGGATTGAGATCTCGACGTCACGTAAACCTCGGCGCCGATCCCCAAGGCAAGCGACATTGCTGCCGTTGACACGCCACCACCGATACCAACCACAAGAACTCTCTGGCCGAGTCGCATGTCGGTCCGTTCCAGCATCCTCAACGCAGTCACCGTCGCCAGACCGAAGCTGCCCGCCACCTCCCAGTCGATGGCCTTTGGTTTCCGAACGGCGTTGATCGTGGGGATGACCACCGATTCGGTGAATGTGCCATCGAGGTGCTCCCCGAGGATTCGATACTCCCGGCAGTACACAACTTCTTCACGTCGACACGCCTCACAAGACCCACACGACATCGATGGGTCGACAATGATCTCATCACCGATATCGAACCCGGCGACTCCCTCGCCGATTGCGTCCACAACGCCGGCTCCGTCGGCCCCGAGGATATGGGGCAACTTGTGCGGTTTGGGTAGCCCGCGGCTGACCCATAGGTCGAGGTGATTGATGCCGCTGTATTTCAGTTTGATCCGAACCTCGCCCGGTCCGGGCGACGGTTCCTCGACGTCGACCATCTCCAGAGCGTCCGGTCCTGTCGTGTCGGTTAGGTGCCAGGCCTTCATTGCCGCGAGGGTAGCCTCCTACCTGTGGTCAATCGGGAGTTGAAGTGGTAGGCCAGATCCCCACGAATCAGGAAGTTCACAGCACGACCGTCAAGGTGCGCTTCTACGAACTTGATCCGTATGACCACGTCAACCACACCAACTACTTCGGCTATTTCGAAACGGCGCGCATCGAGTATCTGACCGATATGGGTTGGGGTCTCGACATCATGAAGCAGAAAGGCAACCAATTTGTAGTGGTCGAGATCAAGGCGCGTTTTGTCGCGGCCGCCACCTACGGCCAAGAGCTGAGGATCCGGACCTGGATCGAGGAGGTCGGGAGAGTCAAGTCGACCTGGCACCAGGTGATGTTCCGGGGCGACGAGGTTGTTGCCGAGCTCGAAGTGACGGCCGCCTTCACCGATCTGAACGGTCGCCCCCGCCGGATTCCTCCCGAATTCGTTGAGGAAATGGAGCGCATTCGCCACCCTCAACGGTGACTTTGTCCTTACCAAAGCAGGACACCCGCTTCATCAAGCTCTAACAAGTATCCCGAATACTTCTTGGTACCAGGTTGATAAGGAGCCACCGATATGAAGGAAAAGGTCATAGCCGCAACTGTCGCCGGCGGACTGCTTGTGGGGGCTGGTTTTGCAACTGCCGCCATCTCGAATCCGGCCGTCGCCGAAGCACAGGAAACAGACCCCACGGAGGAAAACGATGTCCGACCGTTCCATAGGCATAGCGCCTTTCTCGAGGATGTCCTCGCCGAACTCGTCGCAGACGGGACCATTGATCAGGGCCAGGCTGATGCGATTGTCGAAGCTCTCACTGCGAAAGCCGAAGCTCTCAAAGCCGAGCTGGAAGAGATCAGGGCGTTGATCGAAGGTTTCCTCGAAGATGGAGTGATTACCGCCGACGAACTCGCACAACTCTCTGACACCCACCCGTTCAACGATCCTGACGGTCCGTTTGCTGAAGCACTCGAGGATGGGCAGTTGACTCTGGAAGAACTCCAGGAGGCCAAGCCCCACCCACGCAGGGACTTCTTCAAACGAGGCGCACGGTTTGGCGCACTTCTCGACGACGGGGGTATCGATCAAGAGGAGTACGACAGCCTTGGTGAGGACCACCCCCTCAAGCAAGTAGATGTCTCCGAATACCTCGAAGACGGTGTGATCACCATCGACGAGCTTCGGGAACTAAGAGAGTCGCAGTCTGATTCAGGCGACGCTGCCTGACCAACCTCTCCTCCCAGCTGCGCTCAGAAAAGGTCCCGGTTCCACGACCGGGACCTTTCACTTTCCAACCTTTTGTGCTGATTTGTTGCCAGCCGTCCGGGCAAAGATCGACACAGAAATGGGGATCATCGAAGGAAGTCCACCACCCATTCGTCGACTGGATGTTCGGTGAGCTCCTGCAGTGTCCCGGTCTGAACGATTCGACCCTCTCTCATCAACGCCAGGCGATCGCAGATTGCTGCGGCTTCGTCTTTGTCATGAGTGACCACGATGGCGGTCGCATCGCGATCGAGGAGCAACGCCCGGGTGTCGTCCACCAGACGTTCCCTGAGGTTGCGGTCGAGGGCACCCAGGGGCTCGTCAAGCATCACCAGTCTCGGCCGGGCAGCAAGCGTTCGAGCAAGGGCGACTCTCTGCTTTTCACCACCGGAGAGATCATCGACACTCCGGTCCGTGAAGCCCTCCATCCCCACCCAAGCCAACGCTTCGTCCACGGCGCGTTCCTGATCGCTGGTGACACCAAACGCCACGTTCTCGCCGACGGTCAGGTGGGGGAATAGGGCAAAGCCTTGAAACATGAGGCCAAACCTGCGGAGATGGGTCGGGGTCGATCCCAGCTCCTCGCCATTCCACGAGATTGAGCCTGAAGCCGTCTCCACGATCCCAGCCACACATCGTAGGAGTGTGGACTTGCCCGATCCTGATGGTCCGAGAATGCCCAGGATTTCTCCGCGGGCGACGTCGAGGTTGATGGCGTGAAGAATCCTCTCCCCACCCAACTCAACACTTACATCACGTATGGAGAGCATCAGAACGAACCGACATCCCCGGCTCGGAAGCGGTCCACTGATAGGACGATGGCGGTTGTGAGCCCCGCAAGCAAGACCGAAAGCGCCATCGCCATGCCGAATGAGGACGATCCCGGACGGGAGAGCAGCCTGAAGATCATCGTGGGAATCGTGGCCGTGTTGGGCCGAGCGACAAAGGTGGTAGCACCAAACTCGCCGAGCGAAATCGCTAGCGAGAAGCCTGTTGCGACAAGAGCTGCCCGGCTGATCAGCGGAAAGTCCACCCTCCGCCAGACCCGCAAAGGGCGTGCGCCGAGGGTGGCGGCGGCGTGTCGCAGATCTGGCTCGATAGTTCGCATTACCGGGAGAGTGATGCGGACGACAAAGGGTATTGCCACAAGGGCGTGGGCAATCGGCACCAACACGAGCGAAGCTCTCAGGTCGAAGGGCCAATCGAGGGCCACAACGAAACCCAGACCGATCGCAACAGCCGAAGTTCCCAACGGGAGCATGAGAGTGGCGTCGAACCATTGCGACAAGGCCCCTTTGCGTCTTTCGACGTAGGTGGCGGCGAGGAGGCCGACGATCAGAGCGATTGTTGTGGCGCCAGCGGCTGTAAGCAGGCTGTTGCGTATCGCCTCGACGGGGCTCCCCACGAGCAGGTCGGTGGTGAACAACGGTCCAAAGGATCCGAGCGACCTCACGACGAGCACGCCAACGGGGACGGCGAGTAGTGCCAAAGTCGTGGTGACCGCAGCGGACACCCAGATTAGCGATCTACCTGTGGGCGCTGGCAATGACTGATCCGGTGCCATCTCCCACGATGACGAGTGGCGTTCCTGGTACCGAGAGTAGAAGAAGAGGGCGAGGGATACCCCCAGTAGCTGGATGATCGCGAGGGCTGCTGCCAGGGGAAGATCGAATAAGACGATGGCTTGTCTGTAGATCTCGACCTCGAGCGTCGCGAACTGGAATCCACCGAGAATCAGGACCACGCCGAACGACGTGAACGTGAACAAGAAGACGATTGATGCAGCCGCCGCGAGCGACGGTTTCAGCAGTGGCAGGGTGATTCGTCTCAGGATCTGGCGTGGTGACGCACCGAGTGTGGCCGCAGCGGCGATGAGGTCGGGGTTCAATCGCCGCCACTGTGAACCAACAGTTCGGACAACCACGGCAACGTTGAAGAACACATGAGCAGCGAGAATTGCACCCAGCGAATCGCGCCATCCCAGGGCGACGAATGCCGTGCCGACGACGACGGTGGGGAGCACAAAGGGGACGGTCACGAGCGCCATCGCCAGTTTCCTCCCCTTGAACTCGAAGCGCCCTACGGCCCAGGTCATCGGTGCTGCAGCGACAAAGGTGAGCCCGGTCGACAGAGTCGCCTGCAGAACTGTGAACCATCCCACTCGGATTAGACGATTCTCAACCCCGGAGAAACCGACGCCAATCTCGGAGAGCCCCAACGAGAGGATCCGAGTCAGCGGGTACACGAAGAAATACCCGAGGAAGCCAACCGGAATCGCAGCGACTACAAACCATCCCCAACTGAATCTCTTGGTCAACCTTCCATGACCTCAGACCACTGCCGAATCCAAGTCTCCCGGTTCTCGGCGACGTAGTCGGGATCGAGCTGGGACGGGGATTCGGGTATCACCGTGTGGTCGATGAATTCTTGGGGAAGCTGGGCTTTGGTATTCGCAGGGAACACAAACCAAGTAAGGGGGATCGTCTCCTGGAATTCGACAGAAAGCATGAAATCGACGAGCTCACCTGCGGCTTCTGGATAGTCGGTTCCATCCAAGACCCCTGCAAACTCCACCTGGCGATAGCAGCCTGCTTCGATGACACCGGACGGCGCATCATCCAACGGCTGGTCTGCGAAGATCACTTCGGCCGGAGGAGACGAGGCGTAGGACACGACAATGGGGCGGTCACCTCCGTAGAGCCGGAAGTCGCCGTAGTAGGCGGTTGTCCAGTCCGGGGCCACTTTCACTCCAGCAAGCTTGAGATCAGTCCAGTAATCGAGCCATCCCTCCTCACCGAATTCATCAATCGTGGCAAGCATGAACGCCAACCCTGGTGAGGAAGTGGCGGGGTGCTCGACAACCATCGCTCCGGCATAGATGTTGACCCGAAGGTCATCCAGACGGGTCGGGATATGGAGCTGTGTCGACTCGAACCATGCCTTTTCGTAATTGAGACAGACGTCTCCATAGCTGATGGGTGTGACCCTGTCTTCAGGTCCGAGAGTCAAACCATCGACCACATCGTCGAGGAGTGGTGAGCGGTGCTCGGCAAAGATCTCACCATCGAGAGCCCGAGAGAGGAACGTGTCATCCACGCCGAACATGACGTCGGCGACTGGATTGCCGGCGGTCAGAACCGCCTGGGTGACCATTGATCCGGCGTCACCCGCGGCCAAAACCTCGACCTCGATTCCCGTTTCGCTGGTGAAGGCCTCAAATGTCTGGTCGGTCACTGCATCTGCAAAGGAGTCGTGGGCGACGACTTTCAGTGTGTCCGGCTGTGCGGCGGGCTCGCTAGTGCATGCAGTACCCAGGATCGAGAGCACTGCCAGCAGGGTTGTCACTTTCCGCATCATTTCTCCTTGATGCGGGAGTCCTGGTGGAGTATCCCTGCGCTGGCATTACCCAGATCAGGTTCTTCCGGTCGAAGCCTTCGAGGCTCCCTCTCAGCCCGGTCTCACCGAGCTCCCGTATCAGCGACGATGGTAGCGCCGGTTCTCGCGTTGCCGAAAGGGGCCCTTCTATGCAGAAAACCGGCCACATCTGGCCGCCTGTTCCTAAGGAACGCGGTTAAACCGGGGCGAAGGCGAGCACGGTGTTGTGGCCGCCAAAGCCAAACGAGTTGGAGAGAGTGGGGCGGGGTTCCCAGACTCGGTTGGAGTCGACAATGTCAATCAGCGGGATCTCCGGGTCCTGATTCTCCAAACCGAGGTTTGGCAACAGCTCCCCACGCGCGATGGACTCGACGACAACCACCGCTTCTATGGAGCCAGACGCACCAAGACCGTGACCCGTTGTCCCTTTGATGGACGAAACCGCGGGCTGGTTCTGCCCGAAGACTCGCTCCACGACGAGGCCCTCGGTTCTGTCGTTGAGATCGGTTCCCGTTCCATGAGCGTTGATATACCCGATGTCGGCCGGCTTCAGCCCAGCGTCTTCCATTGCCAAACGCATGGCCCGCTCTGCACCTTCACCTTCGGGATGGGGTGCCGTTATGTGGTGCGCATCGGCGGTTGACGCTCCGCCGAGGACTTCAGCAAGGATGGTTGCTCCCCTTGCCGTGGCCCTCTCCATTTCCTCGAGAACGAGGATCGCTCCGCCCTCACCCATGACAAACCCGTCACGGTCTACATCGAACGGGCGGGCCACACCCGATTTCGACAAGGCACGAGCAGCAGCGAACCCCTCACGCGCCGAACGTCGCGCTGCTGCCTCGGTACCGCCCACAACGGCAACGTCGGCGTAACCCCATTGGATCTGACGCAAACCATCGAGTACTGACTGAGATCCCGCCGCACAAGCAACGACTGGTGTGTTGGCTTGCCCTCCGAATCCGTATTTGATTGAGATAGCAGCCGCCGCGGCATTCGCCATCATCATCGGAACCATGAATGGGTTCACCCGCGGTTCGTCCTTTTGGCTTTCGTTGACGAGAATCTCGAGAGACTCCAGGCCCCCGATCCCGGTCGCGATCGAAACCGTCACGCGATTGGGGTCGCCTACGAAGTCACCGGCTTGATTGAAGGCTTCGTCAGCGGCAACGAGTGCAAACTGGGTGAACTTGTCGAGACGACGGGATTCACGTCTGGGGATCACGGGATCCGGGTCCCAGTTGTCTATCAAGAGCGGCCCGGGACCGTCGGGGCCATTGAGCAGACCCTTCCAGATATCGTCCATTCCGATTCCGGGTGCAGCAACTGCACCGATCCCAGTGACCACCACACGTTTCTTATCCATGGGAATCCATTCTGCCTTATTAGTCACTTTGGGAAGACAGAACGTTGCAGTTTCTGCATTCCGCTGATCCATCGGTCGTAGTCCGTTGCTTTGTTTTGAAAGTACTTCTCCACTTCAGGGTGGGGAAGTATGAGGAATTTCTCCTCTCCAATTCCCCTGACTACGGCATCGGCCACTTCTTCCGGCGCCAGCGCGTGCGGAGAGAGCAGCTTGTGGAACTCCGATGCGACTTCGAGAAGCGGGGTGTCGACGCCCATCGGGCAGAGGCAGCTGACCTTGATCCCGTGTTCACCGTATGTCACAGCCAACCATTCGGAGAAGGCAACGGCAGCATGTTTCGTGACGGAGTACTGCGCCGCTTTCAGATTGGTGAGAAGCCCCGCTGCTGAAGCGGTGCTGAGGAAGTACCCATCGCCCCGGGATAGCCAACTGGGTATCAATGCTTTGGCGGCATGGACGTGTGACATGGTGTTGATTTGCCACATCCGATCCCAGTCCGATGGATCTGTCTGCTCATCTCCCACGAATCCAATCCCCGCATTGGCACAGAACAGATCGATCGGTCCGAACTGGCTTTCGACCGTATCGACGAGTTGCTGGTTTTCGGACGCCGAAGCAACGTCGACGACCAGGCCAGTCGCCCCGATGGAGTTGGCGACCGTTTGGACTGCATCTCCATTTATGTCAGCGAGCACCAGTGCGGCAGGGTTCTCCTTGGCAATCCTCCGTGCGATCGCCTCACCGATGCCGCTGGCGGCTCCGGTAACGACGACCACTTTGTTGCTCAGCTCCACGAGGGCACGTTAGCGATACCGAACCTGGCTCGACCCGGGTGAGTAACGTTGCAGTAGATGGTCGCTCTCACCCCCTCAGGAACAAAACGGCTCAGCGAGCGAAAATCCGACTGGGTCTTTGTCGTCGCCTTCAGCTTCTTCATCCTGACTTCGATCATCACCGACTCCGTCAATGGGCTAAACGGATCGTTGGACCCTGACAGCCCATACATCGTGGAACGATTCATCTACGACACGTACGCCCGGGTCGCCGACCCGCTTCTGGTTCTGAATCCCCCACAAGTGCAGTGGTCGGCCTTCATCTCAGCGTTCATTTGGCTACCCCTGTACGTCTACTTTCTCTTTGGATTCGTGCGAGGTTGGAATCACATCCGCGTGCCCGGTCTTGTTTACGGCGGTGCGCTCGCTCACGGCATGATCACATACATGGCAGAGGGGATCTTCGGATTCATGGCCACCGAGGGGTGGGCGGATCCTGCTCTCTGCGCAGGCTGCACCGAACCGCAGACATGGTTCTATCTGTTGGCCAACACCCCTTACCTGCTGATTCCGCTTCTGATGATCGTCCGGATGTGGAGGCCGTACCCGTTTGGCAAACCCGTAGAGACAGCAGATGAGGAAAGTCGGGTACTTGTTGATCTAACTGGAGACGATCCGGTGGTTTCGATAGATGGTGTGCCGGCAACTGACGTGACAGTCGTCAACTCCGAGCAGGCCTGAGCGCCGTTCTAAGCAACTGGACGACCCCTCTTTGACCGCCGGTGCACCGGGAATGCCCTACAACATCGCCTGGTCGAGCAAACTCGCTCCGGCTGTGATGGTTTTGGTCAGCCCGTTGACCTGGGGCAGAAGGTGCTCTCCAAAGAAGCGGGCTGTTGTCACCTTGTCTGCGACGAACTCAGATGCGGTGTCTCCATCGCTGAGTGCCGCGATCGCCTGTCGTGCCATCAGCCAGCCAGCGATCACCGTGGAGAGCTGTCTCAGGTAGGGCGTGGCGCCCGCCAGCGCCTCGTCGATGCTCTTTTCAGACAGGCTGCTGAGCAGCCATTCCGACGTCTCGCTGAGGGCATCGATTGCCGCCGACAACTCGGCCGCGAAGGACGCCAACTCAGGGTGAGCTTCCATGTCGCTTCTAGTCTCCTGCATTTCTGCGATCACTGAGCGAACTACCTCCCCGTTCTCCATTGGGAGCTTTCGTGTCACCAAGTCAATTGCTTGGATCCCGTTGGTTCCCTCGTAGATGGGAGCGATGCGGCTGTCCCGGAAGTGCTGGGCGGCACCCGTTTCCTCGACGTAGCCCATCCCACCGTGGACCTGGATCCCTAGCGAGGCCATCTCGACGCCGAGGTCGGTACACCATGCTTTCACCAACGGGGTGAGGAGTGCGACTCGGTCGCTTGCCAGTTTGCGCCGATCGGTGTCTTCGGAATGGTCGGCAAAGTCGGTTTCGGCTGCCGTGTAATACAGGAGGGCCCGCATCGCCTGCGCATTGGCTTTCATGGTGAGCAGCATCCGGCGAACGTCGGGATGTTCGACGATCGCGACGTCATTGGGGTTGTCACTACCCGTCTTCCGGCCTTGAACACGATCGTGTGCGTATTCCAGAGCTTGTTGGTAGGCCCTTTCCGTGATGGCCAGGCCTTCGAGACCGACTCCGATGCGCGCCACATTCATCATCGTGAACATGTTGCGCATCCCCTTTTGCTCATCTCCGAGAAGGTACCCGACAGCACCTTCACCATCGTCTCCGAAGGAGAGGACGCACGTCGGGGAGGCATGAATCCCCAGCTTGTGCTCAATGGAGACGATCTTGATATCGTTGGCCTCGCCGGGGTTGCCTTCGTCGTCGACGAGGTATTTGGGGACGATGAACATCGAGATTCCACGAGTGCCCGCCGGAGCATCTGGGGTACGCGCCAATACCAGGTGGATGACATTCTCGGTGAGGTCTTGGTCGCCCCAGGTTATGAAGATCTTGGTCCCGAAAATCCGGTAGCTGCCGTCGTCGCGACGTTCAGCCCGGGCGCGAAGGGCCCCAACATCGGAACCGGCCCCGGGCTCGGTGAGGTTCATTGTCCCGGACCATTGGCCGGTCGCCAGTTTGTCGAGGTATGTGTTCTGCTGCTCCTCGGTACCGTGGGCGAGTATTGCGTCGACTGCTCCCTGGGTCAGCATCGGGCAGAGAGAAAAGGCCATGTTGGCCGTCTTCATCATCTCCTGGATGACGATCCCGACCGAGTAGGGCAATCCGCCTCCGGACCATTCCTCGGGGAAGTGTGCGGACGCCCATCCCGATTCGACGTACTTGTCGTAGGCCTCTTTGAATCCGGGTGGAGTTACGACTCCTGAGTCGGTCAGCTTCGAACCCTCCTGGTCCCCGACGACGTTCAGTGGCGCCATCACTTCAGAGAAGAAACGAGCTGCCTCGTCGAGAAGGCCGGACACCGTGGTCGGATCGGCGTGTTGAAAGCCGTTCATCTTGGCCACGTTTTCCAGGTCGGCCACGTGGGTCAGTGTGAAGTTCATGTCATCGAGGGGAGGGTGATAACCAGACATGTCCTCAGGATACTGACTGTCGGCGGCTGACGATCCGTGACCGCAGACTGTCGGGTATCGGACTGTCTGCGTGGTTCGAGGGCGAATGGGAGTGGCGTTCTTGTGGTTGTATCTCCCGATGGCCAAGAGTTCCGGAACCTCACGGGCCGCGTCAAAGAGAGCGCGTGCTGAAGCGCGGCGCAGAGAGGCGCGCCGTAGGAAGATCCTGAGCTGGGTTGTGTTCGGGGTCGGTGCCGTCATCGTCGGTGTCGTGTTTGTCTTCGCTTTCTCTTCAGGCGAAACCGCTACCGGTGTTACTGAAACGGAATCATGGGATCTTCCCGAACTCGATGGTGAAGGGAGAGTCACGCTTGAAGACTTCTCCGGCAAGCCAACTGTGGCGGCCTTCTTCGCGTCTTGGTGTGAGATCTGCCAGGTTGAACTTCCTCGATTTGCCGCCTTGGAAGCCCAGGTCGGCGAAGAGGTCAATTTCGTGGGGATCAATACGATGAACAACGGGTCAGGTCTCCCGTTCGCGATTGACCGCGGCATCGGATCGTGGCCGTTGGCTCGAGACGTCGGAGGGATCGACGGGAGGCAGCTGGCTACCAACTTTGGTGCCCGCGGCTCTCCAACGACTGTGATCTATGACGAGAACGGAACGGTCGTTGACGTCAATCTGGGGCGGCTAACAGCTGAAGCACTGGCAGCGAAACTGCAGGAGTTCTTTGGGATCACGCCCTGACCTTTAGCTCGCTGGTGATCGACCTGTGAGTCGGGGCAAAACCCAAGCCCTTATAAAGACTGTGCGCATCGGTAGGACTTGCGGTGTCGACACCGAGGGCGGCATGCGTCAAGCCCAGCCTCAAAAAGGCGTTGAATGACGTTTGGATTAGGGCAGTGGCAATTCCCCGTTTGCGAAATTCGCTGAGCACTCCCAGTGTCTCGATCCAGCCGTCCCGCCTGCCCAGAAGAACCTCGTCTTCGGGGTAGTGGGCGTTGAGGGTGCACCCGACTATTCGGTCGTCCGCTAATGCAATAAAAGATGCATCGAGGGCGGTTCCGTACGAGTCGAGCCTGTGCTCGAAGCTCTCGAGGTCAGTCGGCGTTGAGCCCCAATGGTCCCGGAACGACTCATTGAGCACCTCCATCACGTCGCCGGTTCTGGACCTGTCGAACTGCTGGATTTCAATGCCGGGAAGGGGCTCGATCGTGGTGAGTTCCTGCAATGGCTTGAGCATTTCGGTGAAGTAGCGGACCGGTTCGAGCCCAACGCGGCGGTACATCCTGTGCGACTCCTCGATCCAGTCCCATTCGTCAGCGCGTATGAACTTGGGCAGATCGTTTTCCGCTGATGACAGAATCTCCTCGGCGCGCTGCCTTTGCCAGTGCATTAGCTCCCGTCCGATTCCACGACCCCTTTCGGCGGGGTCGACACACCCAAACAGGTAGGCCCGTTCTTGACTCTCGCTGCTGGGCCGATGCCAGATGTGCCCAAAGGCAATCATCCGGCCCTCCTCCCAATAGCCCAGGCTGTGGAGGTTCAGGTCGGTGAACGGTGCGGTTAGGTTCTCCTCGACTTCCTCCATTGGTGTGACCAGGGGAACATTCCAGAACTCCTCCCACCTACGGATCAGCGAGTGCAGGGCAAGTTTGTCGTTGGGCTGGAGTGGTCGAGTTTCCATCGCCGAGCAAGGTTAGGTTTTGCCGCGGTTTGGGGCCTATGAATTAGATGATGGACGAAACCAGCGGCGGCAGGTTCTCTCCGATCGATCCATCGATGACCACGGCTGCGAGATGGTCTGCTTCAGTAGCGCCCTTGTTGATGATGACAATCGGAATGGGCTTCATAGCCGCAGCCATTACCACGTCAGACGCGGGCCAGACAGCAACCGTCGAACCGAGGACAAGGAGGGCATCCGCAACGTCCAAGAACCGATATGACTGTTCCAATGTCTCCCGGCGAAGCTCTTCTCCAAACATGATCACGTCGGTCTTGATCGGAGAATCACAGGTTTCGCAGTGCGGGTCATCATCGCCGCTATCGACCCGGACGAGGATTTCTTCGGTGCTCCATCGCCGTCCGCATCCTGTGCAATGGCTGGTTCGGACGTTGCCGTGCACCTCGGCGACTCGATCGTTGTCCAACCCTGCTCTCTGGTGAAGACCGTCGACATTTTGGGTGACGACTCCAGCGAGTCGTTCAGCCTGGTGAAGTCTCACCACGGCATCGTGGCCGCGGTTGGGCTGCACAGTGCTTCGGGCACCCCACAGCTCACCCTCGGTGTGCATTTTCCATCCAGCCACTCTGAGATCCTTGTTGGTGAGATAGCGACCGATTGTGAAGTCATCGGGGTCAACTTTGGTCCACAGGCCGTTCTCTCCGCGGAAATCGGGGATACCCGATTCGGTCGAGATACCGGCACCGCTGAACACGAGGATCGACTGCTTGTCCACAAGCTGTAGACGAGCCTCTTTTGCTTCGGGTGAGTCACCCATTTTTGGTCTGTCTCCTCCGTGAAGGATGTTCAAGTGGGTTGGTCCTTTTGACGATAGAACATTGCACGTTCGACCTATGTAGGAGATCATTTCATGAAGCGGTTGCGCCTGTCGGCGAAGCTGGCAATGGCCATCATCCCCATTGGGCTGGTCGCACTGGCCGCGGCCGGTTTCATTGCCTTTACCTTCCTCGAGGATTCCAAACAGCAAAACGAGACTGCCAATGCGGCCACCGTCACAGCCGACGCGATCGACACTCTGAATGCCGTCTGGGAGGAAGAGGATCACGCAAGGCAGGTCTACATCTTTGGAAACGAAAACGATATCGACGACCTTGCCTCGGCGATGGAGCGGACCGACAAAGCCATCGAAAGTCTGCGCGATTCGACGGTCGATCTGCAGGCGGTTGCGCGTGACTTTTTTGGTGAAGTGGCTGACAGCGTTTCCGAGGACGTGCTGGTTGTCGTCGACGGCCTCAATCAGATGCGATCGATCAGCAACCCAACTCCGACTGAACTCGACGGCTATCACGACGTGGCTGACTCGATCCTCGCCGTTCTCCCCAAGACATCTTCAATCGTGTCTGACCGTGTCCAGTCCCGTGAGCTTTCTACCGCCTACTTCCTGGCCGAAGGTGGGCAGGTTTCGCTGATTCAGGAACAGCTGATTGAGGAGTTCCGCGCCCTCGAAGCTGCAGAAGGTGAGGCGGCTACCGTGCAGGAGCGGTCCGCTCTCCTCGCAACTCTGGATGTTCTCGAAGGTGAGTTCGGCGCATGGGCTCTACGGGCCAACCAGACAGCCAACCAGATGAACGCGGCCATTCTTCGTTACACCAGGCTGCCTGAGGTTGACATCGATACTTTCCCGCTACGACGGAACGAAGACATCTTGAACACCTCTGAGGGGCTTGCTTCGGATGTTGCCGCCGAGTCACGGTCCAACGCCGCCGAGTCCGAGACGGAGGCCTATCTGGTCGCCGGAGTGGCGGCGGTTGTCCTGCTGCTCGCCTTACTCGGATCGTATGCTGTGATTCGCTCCGTTGTCCGTCGAGTGCGTGGCGTTACCAGCGCCGCGGTGCAGGTCTCAGAAGAAGATCTGCCGGCATTGGTAGACGCGCTACAGAATCCAAGTCTTGACGTGTCCGATCTTCAGCCTGCGGAGATCACCGCGGCCGGTCGGGACGAGGTCGGCGATCTCGCCAAGTCTTTTACGTCCCTGCACTCGACTCTCATCTCGGTGGCAGGGCAGCAGATGGACATCCTTCGCAAAGGCGTTTCCGACATCTTTGTGACGTTGGCGCGGAGGAATCGAAGCCTTGTAGATCGTCAGCTTGCCCTGCTCGACGAACTCGAGTCAAGGGAAGAAGACCCCGAAACTCTCGGGGGCTACTACAAGCTCGACCATCTGGCTACACGGATGCGAAGGAACGCTGAGAGCCTCCTGGTTCTCGCCGGATCGGAGCCGACCCGAATCTGGTCGAATCCGCTCGACGTCAGTGAGATCATTCGAGCCGCGCTTGGAGAAGTCGACGACTATCAGAGAGTTGACATCCTGGCCCTCGAGCCTGCGTTGGTGTCGGGCCGGGCCGTGGCTGATATTGCACACCTGATGTCGGAACTTCTGGACAACGGGACCCAATACTCGTCGCCAAGCGATCGGGTCCGGGTCGCCGGTCTATTCGATCCAGACGGCTACATGCTCACTGTCTCAGACAGTGGAATCGGGATGACAGATGCGAGGATCGAGGAACTCAACGCACTGCTCCAGAATCCTCCGGTCTTGGGACTGGCGCTACAACCGACGCTTGGGATGTACGTTGTTGCTCGGCTGGCCGACCGCCATGGGATCAGAGTCCAGCTCATATCTGGTTCCCCAGGCGTGACCGTACGCGTTCTCCTACCGAAGTCGTTGATCGAGCCGGCCGCAGGTGGCAGCTCGGGTGGTGAGATACCCGCCCCGACAACAACCGATTATCGGCCAGCGGTGTCAGGAACCAGCACGGAGAGCGGCTTGAACGGAACGGGATCAGAGTCGACGAGTCCCCAGCACGTGCCTCCACCGGCTATCGAACCTGCTGCGATCGAACTGCCAGCTGAGAAGCCGGCCCTTCCGGGCAAGGTAAAGGGCAAACACGAGCACCCGGCGCGTGCAGCCTCGATTGCCCCCACCGAGGAGCCTCTCAAGATTGACGAGGCTGTCAGCTTCACATCCAACGAGTTGACCCGTCGGGTCCCCGGTGAAGCCCTCCGTTCCGGACAGGCAGGCGATGACCAGTCGGTGCCGGACGAAAAGACAACACGAGAGTGGCAACCTGCTCCACCGGTCGATCCCAAGCCTGAACCCGCAAAGACCTCGTCCCCAGAACCGGAGCTCGCAGAGACCTCGTACCCAGAACCGGAGTCGGTCGGCATGACGCAAGAGGATTCTGCTGCCGCCGTGCCGCCCGAGAAGCCACAAGGGGAATCCCCCTGGTGGGTCCAGGACGACGAGCCCGAGGAAGCAGTCGAGGCTGCTGAGGTGTCTGCCTCTGCCGAGGATGTCTTTGCGAACTGGAACGAAGAGGATTCCAAGGAAGAGCCTGAACAGCCCGAGGATGAGCCTGTGGCGCTCTCGTCAGCAGGATTGCCTGTCCGAACTCCCGGCGTCTCATTCTCAGAGAGCGACGAGTCGGCCGTCAGCTCCTCGGCATCGGCATCTGGAGCAATCGGGATCAAGTCGGCCCTGGCCGAGTTCGCCGACGGTAGGAAGTTGGCTTCTGTTGAAGAGCCCGATTCAGAAGACACTGAGGGGAGCAAAGAATGAGTACCCATGCCAACAACCTCAACTGGTTGATAGATCGGTTCGCACAGACCGTTCCTTCGATGCGACAAGCCGTTGTTGTGTCGTCCGACGGTCTACCTCTTGCTCTGTCGAATGGTGTCGATCGAGAGACTGCAGACCGTCTTTCGGCCGTCTCGTCGGGAATGATTGGACTTGCCTACGGTTCGGCCGGACGATTCGGGGCTGGCTCGGTCAGCAATGTGATTGTTGAAATGACCAACGGGTGGCTCTTCGTGACCGGAATTCGCGACGGGAGTTTGTTGTGCGTGCTCACCGAGCGCGCCACGGACATTGGCGCCGTTGCATATGAGATGGCGGTCTTCTCCGAGAAGGCCGGCGACATCCTCACGCCAGAGGTGCGTGAAGAACTGAAAGCGGACCTGGTCCGGGGCTGATATTGCTCATGGCACGTCACTCCTCAGAAGGACGCTTGGTTCGTCCCTACACAATGACCGGTGGTCGCACCGGCCAGGACGTGCCGTCCATCGCGCTGGAGAGCCTCGTCGCCTCCACGGAAGAAGGAATGAAGACGAAACACCAGTATCGGTGGGAGGCGGAGCGGGTAATCGAGCTTGCCGGGCATGGCACGGCTCTTATCGAGTTGGCGGCCCTCATCGACGTTCCGGTCGGAGTGATCCGCGTGGTAGTTGCCGACCTGGCACAGCGCGGAGCAGTACAAATCGTCGACACCCCTGCTGGTGTGGCCGCGGACCTCGACAGTATTGAATACGCGAATCTCCTGAAGAAGGTGCTTGATGGAATCCGCAGCCTCTAAGCCGATCGGGCGTACCCCCGTCAAGATTGTCGTCGCCGGTGGATTTGGCGTCGGGAAGACGACCTTCGTGGGTTCGATCTCCGAGATAGAGCCGCTTCGAAGCGAAGCCCTCATCACTCAGGCAAGTTCGGGAGTCGACGAGCTGTTCGAAAACGGAACGAAGACAACGACCACCGTGGCGATGGACTTCGGACGGATCTCGTTGAATGATCAACTGGTGTTGTACCTGTTCGGGACGCCGGGCCAGGACCGCTTCCACTTCATGTGGCACGAGTTGGCCAAAGGTGCCATTGGTGCCATCGTTCTGGTTGATACCAGACGTCTCGATTCGTGTTTCGCCGCAGTTGACTTCTTTGAACAACGAGACACACCCTTCATGGTCGTGGTGAACACTTTTGACGGTCGTCTCAACCACTCTCTCGAGGACGTACGCGAGGCGTTGAACATCTCTGACCATGTGCCGATGGCGTATTGCGACGCCAGGGTCCGGGTCGACGTCCAAAACACCCTGTACCAACTGGTTGAGTACGCCCTCCTCAGGGCCCTACAGGAGATACCGGCCTGATGGGCAAGAAGAAAGGGGAAGCACGCCCGGAAATCGAGTCATTGGACATCGACGAGCTTCGCTCACGGCTGACAGCGGCAGAGTTCGCTCTTGAGCGGCTGGCCGACGTCGATGGAGAACTCGATGTCTCACTGAAGCAGATGGTCGACGACGCTGTCGACGAGGTTGAGGCCAAACTTGCCGAAGGAAGACGCAAGGTAACCGACCTGATTGCCGACGCCGAGCAGCTCCGAACCATGGCCGCCCATCAGATCGGGCTGGCCCAGCAGCAGGCCCGTACCGAGGTCGAGGCGGAAGCCAAGGGTCTGTTGGAAAACGCCCGTCAGTTGGAAGCCCAGGCTCACAAGAAGGCCGAAATCATCGAGAAGGATGCTCGGGCAAAGGTTGCCGATTCTCTCAAGGAAGCCGACGATCGCCTCGCCGAAGCGCAGGAAATGTACGAGAGGGTCGAGCGACACATCGCTAGCCGAGAAGCAATCCTCGACGAGGTTCGCAACAAGGCGGATCAGATCATGCGCAATGCGAAGACAACCGCTGAGGGCATCCGGGAAGAGGCAGTCGCTGCGGCCAAGAAGACGACTGATGCCGCCAAGATCGAAGCGGAAGCGCTCGTCCGGGCTGCCAAAGAGGAAGCTCGCAACCAGTTGGAAAGAGTCACCGTCCAGGAACGTGACGCCAAGGAGCGACTGGAACGCGCCCGATCAGAGATGGCCAAATAGGCGGCCGGTCAGTCGTCTACGTGTCTCGGCGGTAATCCCACTCTTTCCGCCAATGCTTCTTCGCGATCGCTGACAATTCTCCGGCCAATTTGGCGCGCAGCATTGGTGATCCACATCGACGTCTGCGAGCCGGCCGTGTAGTCGGCCTCGCCAAAGGAATCGATTCGGTCCTGTTCGAGCAGTCGGTTGACCTGTTCGAATTCCACTTCGGAACCGGGCCGATACACCGCATAGGTCTTGCCTCCGTTGGCTCCCACGACCGAGAACACAGGCACATCTGAAGGTCCGTCAGCGATGTAGATCATGTTCTGGAACGGTACGCGGCGGTCTTCGGCGGCCACTTTTGAGTTCACATCGATGGCCGGGTTTCGGTTGGTCCCCTTGTTGATCTCAAAGACGGCCCTGGTCTTGGTCGTGTTGTCGATTGTGTAGACGAGCTGTTCGATCTGGCGGTCGGCAGAGAAGAGGGCGTCCTGGCCTTCGGCATAGCCCGGCTTCGCGACTAGTTCTGCGAACTCACAAGCCCAAACCTCGGTCAGATATGGGGCAACAGCCGACCCCTGAATCATCTGTCTCAGACCCGTCGAGACCACGTAGTGCTCGACGACTATCTGGTGCTCCGCGAAACGGGGCTCTGATTCCACCGTCTTTTTCAGGATCTCCATGAAGTCGGGGATCCCGGGGTAGAAGTCGATCTCTTTGCCAAGTTCAGCCAGGAGATCGTTGCTGAGCCCAGCCATTCGCCCCTCACGGACGTAGGTCAGGATGTGATGCAGATAAAGGGCGTCCCGCGCCACGCGGTGTGCTCCATGGTCGAGATAGAAGCGCTCGAGCCCATCCACTTCTTCCCAGAAATCAGCTTCGCTAATGCCGTAACGCTTGAACAAGGGCCCTTGCATGTTGCCGGGGATCAGGGTCTTGTCGAAGTCCCAGATGATGGCGATGACGTTTTGGGGGAAGAGTTGGCGTTTCATCTGCCAGATAAGGCTATCCCGGATTCTCGTGATGGCAATGGGAGGCCAAAAGCCGGGTTCGGACCGGTTACCGTACGGTCGTGGATTGGATCCAAGAAACACTCGGGATTGATACCGGCAACCAGGCAAAAATCGCCGCGTCGTTGATTGTCATCGCACTGGTTTTGATCGTTCGGCGACTTGTCATCCGTTATGTGGCGTCGCGGGTCGACGACGATCAGGACGGTGAAGCCGTATATCGAGCGAGGAAGGTAGCAAGCTACACATCGACCGTCGTTTTGTTGCTCACACTGAGCTTCATTTGGATCGATGCCTTCGACAACTTCGGCACTTATCTCGGCTTGCTCTCTGCCGGTATCGCGATTGGCCTCTCGGATCTACTCAAGAACATGGCCGGGTGGGCCTACATACTCTCCCGCCGGCCGTTGAGTGTTGGCGATCGAATTGAGGTCGACGGCACCCAGGGCGACGTCGTGGACATCCGTCTCTTTCGGTTCTCACTTATGGAGGTGGGCAATTGGGTTGATGCCGAGCAATCGACCGGTCGGCTCGTCCATGTACCGAACGGGATTCTGTTCACCCATAAGGTTGCCAACTACACAGAGGGCTTCTCCCACATCTGGGAGGACTTGCCGGTATTGATCACCTTCGAGTCGGACTACGAGCGGGCCGAGTCGATTCTCCGGAGAATCCTCGCTGAGCAATGCCCGGATGTGGAAGCCACAGCCGGCAAACGGATTCGGGAGACGGCTCGGCGCTATCACATCAGGATCGGTGCGCTCACTCCGACGGTCTACCTGTCGGTTAAGGACAGCGGTGTCCTACTCACGGCGCGATATCTGACCGACGCCAGAAGCCGGCGAGGTACGGCACAGAACGTATGGCGTTCGATCCTCGAGGAGTTCGCGATGGCTGACAACATCAGTCTCGCCTACCCGACCTATCGAATAGTCGGTGGTGACGAAGCCAATTGAGTAGGTGGGATTCCTGAGGAACCCCACCAATTCTTTAGCTGTTGAGCGTGTAAAACCGCCACAGATCGTTTTCGATGGGAAGGACGTCGACACCACTGAACCCGGCATCGCGAGCGTAACTCTCCAGCGTTGACGGCCTCATGACGGTCCCCGTCCCCACGGAGGTCTCGTGGGACATCCCGTCGGGCAGACATACGAAAAGCGAGAATCCGTACATCAGGCGCTCCACCTCGTCGGCGCGTTCGCCAAAGGTGTGCCCGACCGCCTCGTCCATCACCACGACGAGACCGTCCTCACCCTTCATCTGGTTCATCGTCGACAACACGCTGACCGGATCGGGCAGATCGTGTATGCATTCAAATGCGGTTACCAGGTCGTAACCGGTTGTGGCTTCGGTCGCCCCTGCGTCAACGGTATGGAATGTCACCCGGTCTGCGACACCCGCGGCGATGGCATGCTGGCGGGCAGCTTTCATCGACGGCTCATCTATGTCGTAGCCGTCGACGGTGATGTTTGGGTAAGCCTTGGCCATCGCGATTGCGGACCATCCTTCTCCGCATCCGACGTCGGCGACGCGTCCCCCGTCCGTCAAACGGTTGTGAATCTCCGGCACCGACGGGAACCACGAGGTACCGAGTTCGTTTATGAACCAGGGGCGGTTCATCTCGGCTTGTCCGGTTCTCATGTCTGGACCGAACTCGGACCACGAGACCCCGCCACCGTTCCGGTAGGCGTCGATCAGGGCCGGCATCTGGATTCCACCGGCCACGACCAGGCGCACAAACGGCGCGAGATACGAGAGGCTGTCTTTGTCGGTGAGAACCTCTGCCTGCGCCGGTTCGATGTTGTAACGCCTGTCGGCAGCAGGTAGCCCAGCGTCGTTGACCGAGAGGACCCCTGCTGTGACTTGATGCTCCAGCCACTCCCGGGCATATCGGCGGTGAATCTCGGTCCTTGCGGACAACTCTGCCTCCGACATGGGGCCGGCTTGTGCCAACGCCTCGTAGAGACCTAGTTTGTCTCCGACGTAGATCGCCCATGCGTCCAACGCTCCGAGGACGGCCCCGAAGATCTGCTCGACGAATTCGTATGTCGATTGTTGTGTTGTAGTCATGATTTGCTTTCTCTTCCTTGAGCATTTGTCAGCTCATAGTTTTCTTGTTTTTTGATCGTCGCTGGCTTGGATGATCGATTGAGTCGTTTGTCGACGCTCAGACCGAGGTACGTTCCGGTGCCAACACCAAACCCGTAGACGATCACCCGTCCGGGGGAGTCGACAGCTCCCACCATCTGTGAAAAAACTGCCACGAAGGTCACACCTTCGATGGCCGCCACACCGGAGCCAACAAGACGCCGGCCCTTGGCGGTCATGGCGACACGAAGGGTCCACAAACCGACGCTGGCGACAGCGAGAAGGAACGTGGAAAGGTAGGCAGTCATTGGTAGGTCCTGGTTGAAGCGCATTTGATTGATGAAAGACCGACTGGTCGGTCGGTAGGGTAGATACCGACCGGTTGGTTTGTCAAACTCGGTATAGTGGCTGCCATGACCACGACGATGACAGCCAAAGACCGGATCCTCGACGCCGCACACGAGCTGGTGAATCAACACGGATTCAGCTCGACGACGCTTGAATCGATCCTGGACCAGGCCGGGGCTTCGAAAGGTGCCTTCTTCCATCACTTCGCCTCCAAGGAGGCGCTTGGCGATGCGCTGGTCGAGAGGTATGCCGCCGCTGACATCGCCCTCGCCACCGAAATCATGGCTCTGGTCGAGAGCCGTACCACCGATCCGGCGGAGCAGGCTGTGGCCTTCGTTGAGCACTTCGCGGAGAGATCGGACGACATGGCTTTGAACCAACCGGGATGCCTGTTCGTGTCTTTCATTTACGAGCGGGGACCTGGTGGCACAACCCAAAGCGAAACGATCGTCGAGTCCATTGAGTTCTGGCGGAAGATCCTCCTCGACAAACTGGAACAGGCGGCGAAAACCCGGCCTGACCTGAACGATATAGATCTGGTTGCGATGGCAGACCAGGTATTTGCCGCGTTTGAAGGTGGGTTCATCCTGGCCCGTGCCATGGACGATCCTTCTCTCCTTGGCAAACAGATCAGACTTGTCCAGCACTACTTTGAGGTGGTGCTTGGGGTCGATGCTGCCCAGATCCCGGCATAACCGAATCCGGGACGAACCGTTTGTTTTCATCGTGGCCTTCAGTCGGCGAGGGCAGGGCTGGGTCGCAGCCCTACCCTTCGCAACAGTCCGCTTTCAAATGATTCTTCCGACGAGAGACGAAGTCGACTCCTGAGCGGAAGGGCGTCTGGCCCCGTTCAGATCGAAATCGAAGGTTGCGTTCACGCCATCGGATGCGTTGTGTCCCAAAGTTACTTGGACAACTTCACCCGATGCCAGGTTGAACCTTCCGGTACCTCCGACGACAGCTCGCACGGCTGGACCGGCTCCCGCAGGTGTCTCTGATCCGACGGTGACAAGGGTTTCGCCCCCAACGACATCGGAGTTGAACTCGAAGACCTGGGTAGTGACCACCCAGGGACCAGACTCGGTATGGGCACCGTCACCAACGAAGTAGCCGTAGCACGTCCATTCACCGATCACCTGGTCGGGAAACTCGGGACTTCCATCCGGGTTGACCCCGTTGGACCCATCCAGAGTCCCGGCGGGATAGATGTATCCCTGTGTGACGAATCCGTTGCCGTAGGCCGGGTACCCGTCTTCAAAGACCGGGCTTTCGTCGAAAGCGAACCGGGTTCCGTCTTCCGCCACCTCGATCTCTAGGTGGTTTGGGTTGTTTGGGGAGTTGGCTTGGTCGGCGATCAGTCCGGTTGAGCCTCCGCCCAACAGCATCACCAGCGCCATTGCACCCGCTGATATGTTTTTCGAAGCGTTTCTCATTTCTACCTCCTAGGTAACTTGCTTCACCCTTTAGGCGTGAGAAACGGCTTTACGTTGTGAGATTCGGCCTTACAAACGGTCTCCGGGCACGTTTTTGGTCTTTTGGCCGGGGATTCGGCACCAAAGGGCCTTGAACGCTAGAGATTCCAATCCACGGGTTCCGGCGGTTCATATGCGCAAAAGCGGCCAGTCTTCACGGACACGTCGAGATGGTCGGCCATCCCCGGCAGGGAGTCTCGGAGTCTTTTGATGGTGGCCCTGATTCTCGATGTGACGGCCGAACGAGCCCGCTCTGCCGGGTTCGTCTCTTGACGCGACCTGCCATGCAATCCGTAGGTAGATGTGATGTGGTCGATCAATACGTCCAACTCCTGGCGGGCCAAATCGGCCCGATAGGGGTCGCCGTCCGAATCGGCCTCGTTGATCTCTGACTCCAGTTCCTTGATTCGAGCTTCGTACTGTCTGCGGGCACCTGGGTCCGACTTGGGCTCCGATGGCGACGGGCTCAGTCCACTTCCCATCAGGTCGAGTGCGGAGATCTCCTTGCCGACATTTCGGATCAGCGTGTGAATATCGACAATTCCCTTCGAGTCTCTGATGAGAGCGAGGTCTCCGTCAAACGAAAGCTCCCACATGTCTCCCTTTTTGCGGAAAGTCGGACCGTCACCGTCAGGCTCATGCACAGATTCCGCTTCGAGGTGGTTCAACAGCTGGAGGATCTTGGCGTTGGTCAGAGGCTCGACTCCGTCGACCCGTTCGGGTAGCGACCCAATCCGATCGAACAGCCGGTACTCGAACTCTCCATACCGATCCATGGTCCCGTATTCGTCTGTGGTTACCAGAACCCTGCGGGCACGATCGACATCTCCAACCCTGTTGAACAGAGCTGCGACGGCGAGCAGGGTCAACGCGATGTCTGATCGGTTGTGGATCTGGAGGAACAGCTCAAGAGACGTTTTGAGATGACTCGCACCCCTTGGAATATCGGAAGATAGGAGGGCTGAGATCCCGAGGTGCTGGTGAGCGACAGCCGCCACCCAGGTGTCTTCGATTCTGTCGTCGTCCTCCAGTACTGCCTCCGATATTGCGTGGGCACGGGCGGGGTCAAAATCAAACAAGACCCATGAAAGGAATAGTCGGGTCCACTGATTCAGAAGCGGGTACGGACTCGAATCGGCTACCAGCGCTTCCAGCCCATGTACAGCCTTCGCGGGGTCGCCCGCCCGGGCGACGGTGATCGCGACATGGAGCCCAATCTCTAGCGCTAGCCCGTTTTCGTCGTCGTTGCGCGCCGCCTCTGCCGCTTTTTGGAAGTGGTCCAGGGCGCCTTCCCAGTCCCCGTGGCGGCGGATTTGTTGACCCAATGAGCGGTGACCGAATGCTGCGCCCACACCTTTGCTCGAGGCGATGGCAATCCGGGCGTTGCGTTCGGCATCTTCGTATCGGCCGGCAAGTCTTTGAAAGCCGGCGAGAACACCGTAGGCAATTGCAGATTCGGGGTTAGGTTCGGGCCATTTCTCGATGGCTTTCTGTGCGATCTGTGAACCCTCCGGTTGGTGGCCGACGTCTTCTAGCCACCACAGGTGACCCAATACGCGGAGAACGCGGTGGGGAACTTGGTCACCCATCAGGCATCTCTCAAGCACGTGTCTCACCGTTGGGAAACCCTCTTTGATCAGGGGAGGGATCCTCACTGGCCCCATTCGCAATCCCTCGAGTTCTCGGAGTATTTCGGCTGTGACCCGGTCCCACACGTCTGCACGCTCTCCGAGTTCGTCAAGTCGCTCTGCGCCATAGGATCGGATCGTCTCAAGGATCCGAAACCACGATTCGGCGGCAATCGGCACATGGTTGATCAGTGACTTTTCGACAAGCCCCTCCATCAGCGGCGTCACCCCGTCGACCCCGACCGCTGCCTCAGCGACCTTCAAGGAGAACGATCCTTCAAGCACCGAGAGGCAGGCCAGCGCCCGCTGTTCGTCGGTGGACAGGAGGTCGTACGACCAGGCGATCGTGGCTCGAAGACTGACGTGACGCTGGGGACGTCGAGAGCGAGGTTGTTCGAGCAACGCGATTGGTTCATCCAAGCCTTCGAGGATCTCCTCGAGTGTCATCGTCGCGGTCTTTGCGGCTGCAAGCTCGATCGCCAACGGCAGTCCGTCCAACACTGAACAAATCTCTTCGATCTTCATCCACTCACTCGGCGTGTCTGTTGCTGCCGCCAGTCGCGACCTCTCGACGAACAGCCTGGCGGCGGGTGAGGGATCCCCTTCAAGAGACAGTGGCTCGAGGCGAAGGATGAACTCGTGGGGAATCTCGATCGGTTCTCGGCTGGTGCAGACGATCCGGAGCCGCGGGCAACGCTGCATGAGAGTCTCCAGGGCGTCAGCAACTGGTCCCAGCATGTGCTCGCAGTTGTCGACTATTAGTAGCCAGTCTTCGGAGTTGGCTGTTTCGACTAGAGCATTGAATGAAGCAAATCCGAGGGAACCTGCAATCCCACCGATGAGCTTTGACGGTGAGATTCCGGTTAGATCCACGAAGTAGGGAACGCTGCCGAGTTCATCGTGGCTGAGCAGTTGTTTTGCCAGCGTTGTCTTTCCGACACCACCGGGTCCGACCACGGTCACCAAACGATGGCGGCCAGACGCATCGATGAGTGCTTCGCGTTCCGCGGAGCGTCCAAGAAGCATGCACCTATCCTCGCGCACCCGGACCGGCTGGTGCATTGAGCACGGGCCGGTCCGTATTGCGTCAGCTAGTGCTGCGCTTTTCTGGGTGTTGCAGTGGAATCAGCTTCATAAAGACACCTGTTGACCCTCATGAGTCTTAGTCCTACGCCTTCGAGGACGGATCATGCCCTTCCTGGCCTGCGGTTCAGGTGTCTCTCCGGCTCGCCGTGTCGGTCCATCGACCTGGCATAGACTTCGGATGGTCGGTGCGCCAGAAGCTCGTTTCGTTGGTGTCTTGCCTCGAGAAGCCTTCAGGCGCTTGTCGATACCTAGTCCAAGGAATGTACCGGTCCCGACGCCGATTCCATAGACCGCTAGGCGACCAGGTGAACCTGCAGTGCCTACCAGTTGTGAGAACACGGCTACGTACGTGACGCCTTCGATAGCCGCGACAATCGAACCGAAGAGGCGCCTTCCGGCAGCGGTCATCGCAACGCGGAGGGTCCACAAACCGACGCTGGCGACGGCGAAGACGAAGGTCGTGAAGTAGTCAGCCACAAACTTCCTTAACCCTCCCGTTCGACTCGAGGCCGATCGGAGAGATGTGGCCGAGAGTCCATCAACTCCGGCCCGAACCGCCGACCATTGCCGTTTGGTGCATCGCCGTGGGACGTCAGCTGTTCGATAACTTCGCTCATCGACAATCCGAGAGAGTCCTGCGCCAGGTCGGCGAATGCCGATCCGATTGTCTTCCGACGTCGTGTTTTTCTGAGTTTCATTTTTGTGCTCCTTTGCTGTGCTCTGGTTGGTTTGTCTGATTCATGGGCGACGGCTGTTTGACGGCTTGCCCATAAAGCAGTGAGTTGATGGGAACGAACGGGGTGACAACTGTCTTCTGAGAAACGGAATCGGCGTCAAAACCGGCCGATGCGAGCGTTGACATCGTGTCTCGGTGGAGCTCGCATCCTTCGAACAGCCATTTCCAGGGGCGGGCAACAAGTCTCTGCAGCAATCTGAGAAGGGGTCCTCGGCCACGAACGTGTTCGACGAGAAGTAGTCGTCCACCGGGTTTGAGGACCCTATGCGCTTCGCTAATCGCCTTCGCCGGATCGAGAACCGTGCATAGAACAAGGTTGGAGACGACAACTTCGGCTGACTCGGAAGGGATTCCCGTTGCTTCGGCAACGGTGCCCTCGAGGACCAGATCTATACCGGCGGCCCTGGCGTTGGCCTTGAGGCGAGTGTGCATCTGCTGGTTTGGCTCGACCGCCACGACGGTTGTCCCAGGTGGGTAGTAGCGAAAGTTGGCGCCGACTCCGGGTCCTATTTCGACAATGCTGTCTGGAAGATCGCGATAGACCTTCTTTTTTACCCGTCGCAGGGACCAGTCGATGAATCCGTCAAAGGTGTCAAAGAACCATGCGTTGAATCGGCCGATGGCTGGTGTGGAGATATGGACTTCGGTTGTGGTCATTGTTTGGGTTTCCTTGGTTGGGAACCCCAAACGTGCCGGGTCGGTCTGTCAGGCCACTGTCACCGGTCTATCAGTTCCCTCGGTCCTCCAGGAACCGCCGAACCAAATCGGTGACCCGCTCTTCGTCGCCAGGGAGCGGATAGTGAGTGACTCCCTCGAGAGTTACGAGTTCAGCTCCGGGAATCGAACGGGCCAGATGCATGCCACCCGCTAACGGAACAGCTTTGTCACCTCGATAGTGGATGACCAAGCTCGGCTGTTTGATCTCGCCCAAGATGTCTGAGACATCAGCGGCGTACATTTCTTGGAGAAGCTCAACGGCAACCTCGGGTGTGGCCAAGTCTTTCGCCGCATTCGTCCAGATTTCTCTGTTCTCGGCCGATCCTGCCGGGAACAGGAGGTTCGCAATCATTTCGGAGCCCATAGTCCAGCTCGCCCTAATCAACGCCGCCATCGACTCACCGACTTCCGGTGGAAATATGGTCGGTCCCGAGGCGTAGGTGGCGTAGAGGATCAGGTGGCTGATGAGGTCGGGCGACTCGTAGGCAGTCTGAATGACAATTGGGCCAGCCCCACTGGCCGCCCATACGGGGACCGGCGCCGAAACGGTCTGCCGCAGAACCGATTTGAGTTCGTCCACACTTGATCTGAACGAGAAGTCCTCCGGTGAGCCCTCGCTCAAGCCGGTACCAAAGCGATCAAATACGATCAGTTCGTTGGCTTCGGACAGCTTCGACCAGATTGGTGATCTCATGTCGATTCCGGAAGCAACCCAGTCAAGCCTCGACATCCAACCAGGGTGGATCATCAGAGGTTTGCCGGTTCCTCCTCGTCCGATTGCAACTGGTTCACCGGGGGCCCGCTCGACAAACTGAATTGCCAGATCCAATTCTGCTGGGGCGCGAGAGGGTCGCACTGGCCTGTCGAGTTCGTCGATGAGGATGCCGAATTCGACTTCCCGGAGAAAACCGGACGGCTCAAGGCCGCTTTCGTCTGCTAGACGTTTCTCGTAGCTGCGGAAAGCTGCGAGGGCTTCACGTTTCCTCCCCGACTGGAAAAGCGCACGCATATATAGCTCGAGCAAGTGCTCGTTGAACGGATCCGCCTGGACCAATACGGCAGCATGGTCTGCAGCCTCGTGTTCGCGCCCCGAGCGAGTCATCTTCTCGACTAATTCCAGTTGCACACGATTGTGGAGCAGCCGAAGTCGTTCCGTTTCGAGCCGCACTGTCGGGATGTCGTGGAGCCCGCTGTAGGCGTCACCTTCCCATAGCCCGATAGCCGTTTCGTAGTCGTTGAGCGTCTGAGAGCGGAGGGCTTCGTCTGCAGCTCGCTCAAACTCCCTGATGTCAGAATTTCCAGTGACAAGCGAGTAGCCCCCCTTCGTCGTCTGAAGATCGTCGCCAATCACCGACCGGAGCCGCGAGATCACATTGTGCAGAGCCGCTTCAGGATCCTGGGGGGTAGCCTCGCCCCAGATCTCATCGATCAGCCGGTCAGCGCTAACGGACCGAGGCGCTTCGATCAGGAGAATCGCCAAGGCCGACGACTGCCGTTTGCCGAGGCTTGTCATCGAAGAGCCCTGCCCGACGCTCACCTGCCCGAATCCACGATAGGAGTTGCTCATTCAATCGGATCTTGCCAGAAATGAGTGGGGGAAGGTTTCACCCGGCCAAGAACGAGAGCCGCACGTTGCGGACCGGATTGTCGACGTTGGTGTCAACCAGCAGAATTGACTGCCACGTCCCCAGCAGCATCCGGCCGTCGGTGACGGGGATAGTGACCGAGGGAGAGATCCAGGCTGGGAGCACATGGTCGCGTCCGTGTCCCGGTGAACCATGTTCGTGAGTCCATCTTCCGGGCGTGGCCGGGAGTAGCTCGTCGATCGCCACGAGGAGGTCTCTATCGCTCCCTGCACCCCGCTCGATGATCGCGACACCTGCCGTTGCGTGGGGGACGAAAACGGAGAGGAGGCCATCTCCTTGGTTCTGACAGAACGCCGTGGCTTCGGCGGTCAGGTCTACAACTGTCGGCGCGTTGCCGGTCGCCACCTCGACAAGCTTGGTTTCCATGGGCTGATGCCTCCTACAATCACGCAGGTATGCACAAAATCGACATCAAGTACTGCGTCCCTTGAGACTATTCAGCCCGCGCCGTGAGCGCGGCTTCAGACTTGTTGAGCAACTATCAGCATGTGATCGACTCCCTAACCCTGACAACAGGCTCAAAGGGGGTCTTTGATGTCACTGTTGACGGTGAAATGATCTACTCAAAACATGAGACCGGCAGGCATGCGGAGCCTGGTGAGGTATTGGAACTGTTCACCACCGGGTTTGGCCAGGGCGTGGAGCGATACTCAAAGAACTAGCAGCTGGCTTGCTTCCTTCGTCCGGTAGGTCGCTGAACCCATTTGCAGGCTGCAATGCGCTGCGAGAATCTGACGCACAAGCGCGCTGGGAGGTCCTATAGAGGAAGTAGGACCAAATGAAGAAAACGTTTGTAATCGCCGCGACGGTCGCAGCCGTTCTCGTTGCCGGAGTGGCGTTCGCCGTGGTCTCAGGGCCGGAGTCCGACGAATCAGTCGAGGCTGGGGTCACCACAACGTTGATCGATCACGAGAAAGACACCGCCGTTGCCCGCGATGTTGAATTCGAAGCCGACGATTCAAGAGACGATGAGTCAGATGGCAAATCCGAAGAGCCCAAGGATGAGCCAGAGCCCAAGGAAGAGCCTGAGGACGATGAGCCGGCGAAAGACACGGACCCTCCGGACTTCGCCATCCTCTATCCCGAAAATGAGTCTCACTTCACTGAAACTCATCTGGCCTTTGAGGGCGTCGTCGAGCCAGGCTCCAAGGTTTTCGCTGCGGGCTACGAAGCCGACGTCGACGAAGAGGGGAATTGGAGGATCGTTCTGATTCTCTCGCCGGGTGGAAACCTCGCGAAGTTCACCGCAGTCGACGAAGCAGGCAACGAATCTCACGCTCAGGTCAAGGTCTTCCTCGATGTCGAAGAAGAGGAACCCAAAGAAGAGGAAGAGCCCAAGGAGTCCGAATTCGTCGCCCATCAGAAGTACGGCTCGTGTGGCGAAGAGGTCCCCTATGACGTCTGGTACGGATCAGGCACACCAGGCACGGGCGTCTGGATTGTCTCCGATTTCGGGTCGGGGCAGACCGAGGTTGGAGAGAACGGCAAGTGGGAACTGAAGGTCTACTTCGAGGAAGCCCCATGCAACGACGACTTCGCCGTTGTCGTCGAAAGCGACGATGGCTACCGAAAGGTCTTCGAGTTCTTCCGCGTGTGTGAGGAGCCCAAGGAGGAAGGCTCAGACTGATTTGCGGCTAACGCAACGTATGCGGCTAACGCACACAGGAAAGCGCCGGACTAACCCGGCGCTTTCCCTTTTTCAGGGTTCAGTGTCTAGATCTCGTCTGTGTCTGGCGGGCCTGTTGCAGCCTCGCCATCGGTTCTTCGCTTTTTCGAGGTTTGGGCTTCTATCTGACTTTGATAGACGACCTCATGGCTGGCCCAGTAGTTGGAGACAAACGAAGTGATCAAGGCGGCAACAGGTAGGGCGGTAAACGCTCCCATCGGTCCCGCTATCGCACCACCCGCGAGCGCGGCACCGAAGGCGACGCCACCGTTCAGCGTCATCGTCTTCGAGCTGAGTTTCGGACTCAGCCAGTAGTTCTCCACCTGTTGGTAGATGAGGACGTAGGCGAGAACAATGAGGCCTGCTGTCAATCCCTGAATTGCAATCGAAAGCAGTATCGGAACAGCACCACCGATGTAGGTACCAATCACCGGGAT
Source organism: Acidimicrobiia bacterium (assembly GCA_965216445.1). GTDB lineage: Bacteria > Actinomycetota > Acidimicrobiia > Spongiisociales > ZC4RG35 > MA-ANB-1. Next base: position 2,456,259 of record OZ244166.1, on the reverse strand, counting down.
GAATACCGAAACGAAGGAACCGAATAGAGCCATGGCTATTGCAAGCGATATCGGAAGGCCCACCAGGGCCATCGTGAAGAAGAAGCCAAGACCGTTGATGAGCATCAGGAGAAGCCTCGAGTAGAAGTAGCCGCCGGTCTGCACAATCGCCTGATCCCATGTCCAACCGATTCTCTCTTGAGTTTTCGGGCTGAACAGCCTGAGGACGGCCTGTTGGATCCGCGGCGAGCTGGCCGTGAAATAGAACGTGAACATTGCGATCGTTGCCATCTGGAAGACGAAACCGACACCGCTGCTCACGATGCCCAGAACAGTCCCAAACGCTTCTTGAGAGAAGTCGCTGGTTGCTTCGCCGAGCCCCTCCGTCGTTTCTCCAGCCTCGTCGATGCCGCCCATGTTGATCCCGAATGTTTCTGAAGCCCACGAATCCAGAGCCGCCATCCACTCGCTGCCTTGTTCGGCGACGACATCTGCCAGTTGAACAATCGAAGGGATCATGACGAGAATCATCAAAAGGACGAAAACCGCCCCGGCGCCGTAGATGACTCCGGTGGCGGAACCGCGTCGCCATCCGTATCTGTCGACCAGCCACCGGACTCCTGGCTCCAATGCGAGGCTGAAGAAGAACGAGATGGCGAGCATCGCTACCAAACTGAAGGCTTGGTTCACGGCCCACAGAAGAGCCAAGGTCATCAGGATCGCCCCAATGCCCTGCCAGATGATCCGGCCATCGATCGATATCACCGTCGGATTGGGACTGGACTCCTGTTCAGGCGGTGCTGGGATTCGGTCGTTTGGGTTTGTCAGAGGGTTCCTCGCACGGGCGTGAGGCTAGTTCGGACATGTCCAACTTTCGCGCTACTTATGGCGCAGCGGTCAGTTGTCGGGTGGGGGTAGTCCGCTGGTGGTGTGGGTGTGGCCGAGTGGGCTGGTGAATTGGTGGTCGTGGCCGGGGAGTTTTTTGATTTTCCAGTTGTATTTGTGTTTTTGGACGTGGTGGTGTCGGCAGAGGGGTGCGAGGTTGTGGCAGGTGGTGGGTCCTCCTTTGGTGTGGTCGTGGAGGTGGTCGAGGTCGCATTGGGTGGCCGGCATACGACATCCGGGGGCGATGCAGGTGTTGGTGCGGGCTTGCACCCACCGGGTTTGAACGGTGGTGGGCTTGCGTCGTTTTCTGGTGGTCCCGTTGGCTACGACTTGTCCGGTGTTGGGGTCGTGGATCGTGTAACGCCATTCCCCGTCGATGCTCTTCCCGGCGATTTGGCGGGCGATGTCAGCGGTGATGGGCCCGTACCCGCCGAGTTCGCCGGGAGCGTCGGAGAGTCGGGCGAGGGTTTCGAGGTCGACGTGGATGTCGGTCACACCTCGACGGGTGGGAGCGTCAACGGGGTTACCGATCAACAAGTCCAAGGCTACGTCAGCACGGAGTTGGTCCATGCTCCGCGTTTCGCCTTGTCCTCTGAGTTGTTTGGCGAGATAGTTGATCCGGTCGGTTGCTGCGATGACCTTGTCGGGGGCACCGTTGAGGATGGTGAGGTCGGCGGTTCCCATCTCATTGGGAGTCACCACCACACACCGGTCAGATACGGCCTCCTCGTAGCGGTCGGCGGCTTCTTCAGGGTTCACGTCGATACACAACTTACGAATCAGCGCTCGTAGTTGACCGGTGGTCAGTTTCTGTGCCCTACCGATTACTTCGTCGGCGACATCCCGAGCGGTGCCAACACCCAAATGAGCGGTTTCGTTCACGATCACCCGAGCCCGGGCAGTGTCGATGTTTCCTTCGGTTAAAGCGTCGCCGATGACCGGCAACCGGTTTCTCAACCCATCCGCCAACTCCAGGACCCGGTTCGCAGCACGACGGGTCAATCTGAGAGCCGCACCTACTTCGCCTTCGGCGGCTTCGAAACCAGCCGCGAGGTCATCGTCGAAGGCTTCTGCGTTGGCTTCCGCCACCGAACCAGCAGTAGCGAAGAACTTTCCCTCGAAGTGGGACACCATTCTCTGTAACGCTTTGAGCACCACCACCCGGTCAAACCCGGTTACAGCGTCGGGGTCAATCGTGGACAAGATCGCCGCCAAAAACGGGCCTGGTTCCATCTCATCGAGCCCCGGTGGGATCACTTGGTGCTCTCGAGCAGTCTCACGTAGTTCTTGCATAGTTCTTGGTTCTTGCATGGTTCTTGTTCCTTCGAACATATGTTCGAGCGTACAACGTCACCCCGACAGATTCCATACCCTTGTTCCGACATTTCCGACTTTTCTGAGGTTTTGAGTCAGTGCCCACTTCGGATTGCGAGCTGATTGCCCACGCGTTTTGGGGTCAGCCGGTGAACACGGTGACGACCCTCGCCTTCTTGGTGGCTGGGGTGGTTGTTGCCCGGCGGTTTGCGCTGAGATGGATTGGCTTTGCACTCGTCGCAACCGGGATCGGCTCGTTCCTGTTCCACGGGCCGATGCCGCCGGGTTCGCAATGGGCGCATGATGTCTCGCTCGCCTGGCTGATCCTCGTCGTTGCGGGCTTGGGCCAACCATGGGAACGGTTCACCCGCTTCCCCGGGCTAGCCGTATTGGGCGTGACACTGGCGCTCATCCCTGGCGTGGCCGACCTACTTGCGGTGCTACTTGTCGGTGTTGCAATATTTGTGTTGCTTTGGCGGGATCGCTCACCGCAATCGGTAGCGGCTCTCGCCGTGCTTGCCGTTTTTGCAGTGATTGGACGGCTCGGCGCGACCGGTGGCCCGCTTTGTGAGCCCGAGTCCCTCTTGCAACCGCATGGGCTTTGGCACATTGGCGCCGCCGTTGTAGTTGCCTGGTGGGCTTTGACTTTGCCTCATACCGATACCGGTTGAACAAGGTCTCAGCCCACGTCCTGGGCTAGGCGAAAAAGGTGACGATCAGTGAGAATATTGCTGTCAGGGACGTCAGCGACCACACCGTCGCCCGGGCGTAGTGCTTCTGCTGATCGACGATGATTTGATACATCTGGTCGAACCGTCCTTCGAGACGCTCAAACCGACGTTCAAGCCGGTCGATGTCACTCTTGGTCGCGACTTCGTCGCTTTTGTCCCGCGGTAGGTGGGCCATCAACGTGTAGGCGTTTTGGGAGTCGAGTATCTCCTCGAGCTGAGAATACAAGGCGTGGCGGGCTGCGTCATTGCTGGCCATGTTTAGAGCATGCAGAGTTGAAAGCAGTGTTTCAAAACGTTTCGGATATTCGATACCTGAGCGCGAACCGGATCATTGACTTTTCGAAGTGGGTCCCCGGGGAATCGAACCCCGAACCTTCGGGTTAAAAGCCCTCGGAGATGACGCCGGTGACCAGGACGATAGCCCAGAAAATGGGCCTTGACCTGGGAGTTCGCCTCCCGTAGCTTTCGGTTGTTTTCTGACATTTCTCGCTCTCTGACGGACAAAATACGGACAAAGAGCCGTCTTCGGCACTCAAAGGCGTTACAAACTGTCGCAACGTTGAGTAATATCGAGCAGAGATGAGCAAATCCGATCCTCACGAAGAGCTCCGTCGCCTCTATCCACCCATCCTCACCACGGCCCACGTTGCGGAGATGATGCACTGCACCATCGGAGACGTTCGGGACAAAGTACACCGCAAGGAACTTGACGCCATGCGCTGGGGTCAGCAATTCCGGTTCTTCCGTGACGAGGTCATAGCAGCGATGCGACCCGTCAGTGAAGCGGCGGATGAAGTCCGCGACGAGCCAGAGGAGGCGGAGTGACCGGCGGCTCGATCGACTACGACCGCTGGTATCCGGAAGTGCCGGCGGTGCTCGACACCAAGATGCTCGCCGACCTACTTCACACTAACGAACAGATCATCCGAGCATGGGTCCGAGGGGGGTTACTCCCCGCTCACCGCAAGCCGGGTGGTCGGAAGTTCACGTTCCTCCGCCACGAAGTCTTCGACTGGCTCATCAGTAATAGGTTCGAGCCCGCTCAGGAGTAGGAGAGTCAACTCGGGCGCGGGGCATGTCTATGGCCCCCTAAATCTGTTCACTCTCGCTTGGTAGACTTTCCGAGTGAGAACCACTGAGAGCGACTCCGGTGTTATTCGGCGTTCTCTGACTGAACCGGTCGCCTTTGAGGAGCTGTTCGAGCGATATTTCTACCCCATCTACAAGTACGCTCGTCGCAGGATCGGCGGCGACTTTGCTCAGGACGTTGTTTGTGAGGTCTTCCTCAGAGCCTTTGGCAAGCGCAGATCCTTCGATTTGGGACGTGAGTCAGCCCGGCCCTGGTTGTTCGGAATTGCAAACAACGTCGTCAGGGAGTTTCTGACCACTCGTAGCCGCACGAATCGCCCACTTCCGCTGATCGCAGACCCGCCTCACGATCCTCTTGAAGATGTCGTGTCTCGCTTGGACGCTGAGCAGCTCCGCGGCAGTATCAAGGGTTCTCTCGAACTGCTGTCCAACGCGGATCTGGAGGTTCTACTGCTCTACGCTCTCTCTGACCTCTCATACGAAGAGATCTCCGACGCTCTGGAGATACCCGTAGGGACAGTGCGATCAAGGCTTTTCAGGGCTCGCCGCATCTTAAGGCCCGAGTTGGATGCGAGGAGCAGATCGGGTTCTGCTTCCCAGAGGCGGCCGACGTGAACGATCGAGACGATCCAACAGTTGAGGAAACGATCCGATTTCTGGCGGACGATACCGAGCCGACCAACTTGGAGAAGGAGGCTGTCCGAGCTTCGCTGCGCCGGGCAATGTCCGCTGAAGAGATCGAGGGGATTCAGAGACGTCGCGGCTATCGCCCTAGGCGGTTGGTGGCAATTGTTGGGTTTGGGGCACTCTCCGCGCTCATCGGCGTCGCCGCCTTCCTATCCCTTGATAGGGGAAACGATGGCGTTTCCGAAGCGCTTGGGCGACTGGCGGCCGACATCCCCGGGGAGGGTGGCGAGCTGGTCCTGTACCGAACCGTCGGAGTCTTTGCTGCAGACCCAGCGAGTCGGGCGACACCTGGTGATCTATCTGACGGTAACCTTCTTGAGGAACGCGAAATATGGACTGACGCGTCAGGAAAGGTCTTCCAACGCGTTGTGCAGCAGATGCCGCAACCGTCGATGGAAACTTATCAGCCGACGCTGTCTCTGATAGGGGTGGAGATGCTCGGTGGCGTTCTAGGACTGGTGGAAACGAAGTCGGTGCTCGATGGGCTTGAGATACCAGTTGGCGATGTGCCATTGGCAGATGGTTTGGGCTCCGCGATTGAAATGACCGCACAACGGGAAGGCATTGATCCCGTCATCTTGATACTTCAGTTGATTCGTGATGTCGGTGTCATGGGCGACCTCCGCAGCGCAGCTATTGTCAGCCTGGAGGCCCACAACGTGCGCCTGATAGAAACCATGCAAGACGGCTCCGTCGAGTTCGAGCATGTACTCGCCGATGGCTCGTTGCATCGATTTGTGCTTTCGGCAGAGGGCCAGATCTCGTCGGAGTCCGTTTCGGGTGGCGAAGAAGCCGAGTCGGCTGGTAGGCCCGGTGGCTCACCGCAGGTGGTCCTGGTCTACTCATTGCCGGTATTGGTCGAGGATGTAGGTGTGGCTGGCTAGAAGACTCTGCGTTGCGTGAACCTGATTTGGCCCAGCGACCAATAAGGGGGTGAACACCCAAAGGAGGGTTTGTGTTCAGGAAACGAGTTCTGAGCCTTTTTCTCACGGCAGTCGTCGTCTTGTCATTCAATGTTGCTCCAGCATTCGGGCATGGGTGCTCGTTGCCACATGGCGACCATTACGCGTATCACGCAGGTCACTACGACTACTGGGATTACAACGGTCACAACGGGACCTATCCGAATCACTTTGTGTACTGGTACAACGGATCCCACGCCTACTCCCAGAACGACAATTGCAACGAGCCGGGATAGCACGTCGGTCGCATCGTCTGTCTGGCTTCTTGGTACTTGCCCTCACGGTGCTCGCTGGCTGCCAAGCTGGGAGCGGTGTTCCGCCAGGTGATACGGGGCCCGGAGATCCCGCGGTCCAGGACGATCTGGTCAGACGATGTATGGAACTGGCTGGCCGACCTGTAGACGATATTGGGCCAATGCCAGAGGGCCGAATCCCCGAGGATTCTGAGTGGGCGGACCCGCTCCTCCAGGCAGCCTATTTTCGGTGCCTCGAGGACACCGGCCTAGCTGAAATCGATGGCGACGACCCCGAGGAGGTCGAAGCGGCAAACCGTCTGGCTCTAACCATGAAAGCCTGCCTGGAGGAGCGGGGTTGGACGGTACCGGAGTTGGAGACTCACCCACTCTGGGGCTACTTGATCCCCAACTTGCCACCGCCACCAGGCGACGCCTCTGAACAGCAAGCACTCAACCGCGATGTCGAAGCCTGTGCTAAAGAGGCTGGCATCCCGATCGAGGGTGCACCCCAGTCTTGACAGCACCCTCGCCAAGGCAGAGTGTCGTTTGAGGCGCATTCTGTGGGTTCTCGCGGCCGTTCTAGCGGTGGGTGCCACTATATGGCTGCTGCTCCCCCTAGCCGGCCGCCTAGACGCGGGTACCAGTGCCGTTGCCGACCCGGTTTATGCCTTCGAAGAGGTCCAGTTGAGAAGGCTGGTGGATGACTATGTGACGCGTGGTGCAGTCACCGCCGAATGGACGGTGGACGTGCGGGTCAGCGACGGGGGAACCGTGACCGCGCTGTCAGTCGAGCCCGGCGAGCGCATCAGTCCGGGAATGGTCCTCGGGACCATCAACGATCGTCCCGTCATCGCTGCGAATCTTGAAGCCCCGTTCTGGAGGCCGCTTCGGATCGGAGACAAGGGCCCCGACGTCCGTCGACTACAAGAGATACTCCATTCCGAGGGCCTCCTGGACGAGGCCGATGGCAGCTTCGGCGAAGCCACCAAGGAGGCCCTGACCGGATGGCAAGAACTGCGAGGCTACTCACCAGCCGATGGCGTCCTTATGCCGCAAGATTTGGTCCCCGTGCCCACTGACGGAGTCGTATTTGAAGTCTCAGCACAAGTGGGTGTGACCGTGAATGCTGGTTCCATCATCTACGTCGTGGGTTCCGAAAGCCTACAGGTCGTCGCCTCCATCCCACCGGGCGACGCCTCGGCATTGTCGGTGGGGGATCCAGCGACCATCCTGCTCTCCGACGGCCAGGAATTGGCAGGCGAGATAGTCGAGATCGGTGCAGCCGTCGAGGACACATCGACCCTCGACGGCGAGCCGTCCTTAGTCAATCCTGTCGTCATTCGACCAGCTGTTTCGTCGGGGTTAAGACGAGGGGAGAATCTTCGAGTTACCGTTGTCTTGCAAGCCAAGGACGATGTGCCGGCAGTCCCTCTCTTGGCTGTGGTAACGGATGCGACCGGGGGTTCCGCTGTCCGCGTTCGGACCGAGTCGGGCGCCATCCAGCTCAGAACCGTCGAACTCGGATTGGTCGATTCCCCCTGGGTAGAGATTCGTTCTGGGGTCACTCCCGGGGACCTCGTAGTTGTCGGCGAGGAGTAATGGATCCTGCTCTTCGATTAACCGGGGTCACGTATGAGTACGGGGGACCTAACCCGGTGAGAGTCCTCGCAGGGATTGACTTTGAAGTTGGCGCTGGCGAGTTCCTTGCGATGACCGGTCCTTCGGGATCAGGTAAGACGACGCTGCTCTTTATTGCTGGAGCCTTACTCAGTCCGTCCGCTGGAAAGGTGCTCATAGCGGACACCGACGTTACCTGTCTGTCAAGTCGGGACCGGTACCAGGTGCGGCGGGAGCGTATTGGGTTTGTGTTCCAAAACGCAGGGCTTTTTGAACATCTGACTGCATTGCAGAATGTCGAGATGGCATTGCTGTATCGTGGACTGTCAGCGGGTCAGCGTGAGTCCGTGGCTTCTGACTCCCTCGAGAGCGTTGGCCTCGCAGCGCGGCGGAACCACCTTCCGGGCCAGCTATCTAGCGGCGAGGCTCAACGGGTGGGGATCGCCAGATCCCTGGCAGGCGACCCTTCCATCATACTCGCCGACGAGCCGACGGGGAACCTTGATCGTCAAACCGGTTCCCATGTTGTGGACCAACTCAAGTCCCTGTGTGGGACGGGTGTGGCCGTCGTCATCGTGACACATGATCCCGAGGTGGCAGCTCTTGCCGACCGGACCGTACAACTCATTGATGGGCGGGTTGGTGCTAATGAGCCGACGTGAGGATCTATGGGTGTCATGGCGCGCAACCAAGGGTCGGACAAAGTATGCCGCCACGATGCTCGCGATACCCTTTATCGGTGTGTCGGCGATCCTCGGGTCCCTCGTCTTGACGGACTACGTCAAGGGAACCGCGAATCAGGAGTTTCTCCGCCTGGGTGCGGATGTCATCGTCGGTGTGACCGACGAGGAGGAATCGAGTTCTCGAATCTCGCCTGACCGCTTGGCAGCAATGGCCGAAATCGAGGGTGTGGAGAGCATCGTAGGTTTGGCTGTCCTCCCCGAGATCCCTGGCGTAAGCCCGCGTCTCCCCGGGCTGCCTCCCACTCTTAGGACTCCAGCTCTCGCCGTGTCTGGCGACGTCTTCGACACTCTCGGAGCAGAACTAGTGGGAGGTCGATACCTGGATGGACAGGACAGAAGCCTTCCCGTCGTGGTCGTCGGGTCCGCGCTTGCGGAGGCTTTGGGTGTCGATGCTGGTGGCACCGTTTTCTTGGAAGATGAACTATTCGTCGTCGCCGGTATCTACCGGATGAAGTCAGTGCTACAGGACCTAGACAACGCGATTCTGACCACACCAGAGACAGCCTCAGAATTCTTCGGGTCTCAAAAGGGGTTCACCCGATTCGCGGTGAAAGTGGAGCCCGACCGAGTCGATCAGTTGGCGAGGCTCCTTCCCGTAGCGGTCAACCTCGGTGGGTCGCCAGATTTGGCGGTAGTAGTTCAACGTGGGCTTCTTGCAGGGCGGCAAGTCGCGGGGGCGTCGGTCCTTGCATTGGGTTTGGGTGCGGGCTTCCTAACCCTCGCCTTTGGAGCCCTCGTGATTGGCATCTCCATCCGATCGTCGGTAATCATTCGAAGGAGGGAGATTGGGATTCGCGCGGCTTTGGGGCACCCGCCCGATTCGATCGCTCGGCAGTTCCTACTTGAAGCAGCCTCCATGGCGGCTATCGGCGCTGGCTTGGGCGCCTGTCTTGCGCTGGTCGCGACCGGGGTTGTGATGCGGACCACCGAAGTGCAATCCTCGGTTGGCCCGCGACTGGCAGTCGGAGCCGTGCTATTGGCAGTTTTAGTGTCAACGCTCTCCTCGCTGGCGGCGGTACGAGCTACTGTCCAGATCGACCCAGCGACAGCTCTCCGTGCTGAATAGTTTGCGCGGCATCAAGGCTCGAAGGAGGTCTATAGACTCGGGACGCGGCCAGAACTTCTCTTCGTGTTTGCGTCAGGGTATTGCTAGCAGAGATGAGGGCCGCTGTCGGAGCTAGCTGGTACCTTGGAGCACGCAAGCCGACATCTGCGGGACCATGATTGATACTAAGACTTCAGATCGCGTTTTGGCGGCGCTCGAAGGCTGCTACGAGGCGCCTAGGGCCGCCGCCCTATCCGGTGTGCCGGTTTCTACCGTCTACTACTGGGCCCGGACTGGAGTATTCGTCCCATCGGTGTCACCTGCCAAACCCAAACGGTGGTCCTATGCAGATCTGATCGGGCTTCGCATCGTCTACTGGCTGCGCCACCCCAAGTCCATCGAGTCAGAGCCTGTGCCCGCTAGCCCCATGAACGACGTCCGGCGGGCACTCGCAGAACTAGACGACCTTGGCTTGGACATATGGTCATCAGGTTTCGAGGGTCCTCACACCCCGCTACGTGTGGATCGCAGCGGGAAGGTCTATGTGGACACTGGCCCGATGGTTGAGACGACCTATCGAGAGGGCGTCTTGGAGGACACCCTCGATCTACTCGGGCCGTTCGAGGTGGATGGCGGACGGGGTCCCGACCTGGTACAGCCTCGTCCTCATCTCCGTATCGTGCCTGGCAAGGTGTCCGGGGAGCCGCACCTTGAACGATCGCGAATCACTACCCAAGCTGTCTGGGCGCTCTACCACCGGTTCGGGAACCTCGACAAGGTCGTGTCGTTCTATCCGGGCGTCGATTCTGCGGCGATCTCCGAGGCGATCGATCTGGAGCAGCAGCTACAGCCGGCGGCCTGAGTGGACATCCCACTCGACCACAACTTCCCCGAGCCAATTCTCAGCTCCCTCCAAGAGTTCATTACCGAGGTCAATCTGGTTCCGTTGAGGCACATCGATGAGAGGTTGCCGGAGCTAGATGACCGTGAACTCGTAATCGCTCTGTTCCAGTTGGGGTTCCCGGGCTTCGTGACGACCAACTACAAGATGCTGCAAAACCCTCGAGAACTCGCCGCGGTGATCGCAACGGACATCGGTGTATTCGCCATCGAGGGGGTGGGGCATGACCCGATACGCGCAACCGGCGCACTCCTCCTCGACCTTCCGTCGGCCGTCCGAGGAATGGAAGCAGGCCGCGAAGGCGTGTTCTGGATGCGGCCCCGTGCGCCGCAGCCACAGGATCCAAACGAGCTGTTCAATCGAGCGGCGCAAAGACGCAACCAGAGCCCAAAGGAGTTGTACGACGAGGTCCGTGTGACCCAGAAAGAGCTCGACGCTCCAGTCTTGTGATTCGGCCCTGCCCGCCTCCCACTTAGATCAACTCGCTTGACAGTCACTCCCTCGCGTTGTGAGGGCGTTGGCATCGTACACAGTTGCATCTAGGCATGATGCGGTAAACATGTTTACAATAACGCTAACTAAAGGCGTCTGGAGTGATGATGAGCCTGCCACCCGGGATTCTGGCCAAGGTCGACGCCCGGCTCCGCGTCGAACTCAGGCAACAGGATGAGGGCCTGACTGCTCGCGTCCCGATCTCAAGGGAGAAGTGGGCGATCTGGAAGCGTTATTGCGACATGATCGGTGTCTCCGCCGGTGGTGGTCTCGCCGTACTTGTCGATCATGAGCTCGCCTCGGTCATCGAGGAGGAGGTCGAGACACTTACCGAGTCTGTGAAGGCACGCGAGAAGAAGGTAGGGGTGAGGGAAGCCGACCTGGTCGAGCGTGAAGAAGCTGTGGCCAAGCGAGAGCGGTTCAATGACTTTCGGGAGCGACAGATCGAACAGACCCGGACTCGCCTCAACGAGCGAGAGCGACGTCTCGACTCGCGCCAGGCTGCTCTGGAGGTCCTAGCCGCGGCTTCCCGGCCGCAAACACCTGTCAGGACCAAGAAGAAACTCGGCCGCAACGAACTGTGCTGGTGCGACTCGGAGAAGAAGTATAAGAACTGTCATCTGAAGGCGGACCAGGCTTAGTGACCAGCAACGGTGCAGCGGGCCGTTGCGGGCCGTTGTTCTTGAGTTAGGAGTCACCCTCCGGCTCCTGAGGGGCGATTGTCGTCGGCGTGGCACCTCCGGTGGATGCGACTCCTGCGTCCCATGCCGCTTCGTCGACCTCATTGACAGAGTCGTACAGTCCCAAGGTCGAGTCGCGGTCGAGCCCCCAGCCGATGACGATGATGCCGAACTCATCTTCTGACCATTGGAGCGCGTGAGTTTCGAGCGCCGGTCCATCGAGCTGTTCGTGGTCGATGACATGGAGGGTCACGTCTCTGCCATCGAGCTGAATTGATTCAGATGATCGGGCCTCGTCCAGAGTCTCCCAAGCTGGCAACTTGTCGAAGCTCGATTTGTGGACGGTGATCCAGATTGCTCCTGACTCGTTTTCGTAGACCAGTTCTCTAGCGATCGTGGCACCCGTCTCGGGGCTCACGACTTCAGTCGCCCCTGTGAGCTGCCATGCGGAGGAGTTCAACATGAGTCTCGGGATTGCACCGACATCGCTGACAGGTTCTGCTGGGTCGGGTTCAGTTGATGCTGGAGCATCGGCGCCCACATCGGCTGGTTGGGTGAGGGGCTGGTTGCCTCCGATGGGAATGAGGGCGGGGATCCCAATCACGACGAGTGCCGCAACAGCAGCGACGCCTGCAAGCAGCGGGCCCCGAGCTACAGATCGCCGGGTGGGCGGGACGACGGCCAGATCTGATTCGCGCCGGGCTTCGCGCACCGCGTCAGCGGCCTCACGTAGTTGTGTATCGATGTTCATAGTGAATCTTCCTCTGTGTGTAGACGATCTGCGAGCCTCGTTCGAGCTTGATGGAGCAGCGCTTTCACCGTCCCCTCGGCACACTCCAGAACCTGAGCCACCTCGGCTACCGACATCTGGTCGACGTAGAAGAGCGCAACAGCATGTGCCTGGCGTTTCGGTAGTCGGCGCACCGCCTTCCAGACTTCGTCGAACTCAGACTCGAGCTTTGGCAGCACATCTTTCCTGAGCGGTGCCAGTCGACTCAGCGCCCGAACCTCAGCCATCCGGCGTTTGTACTGAGATGCAGCCTTATTGATTACGACCCGTCGAGCCCATGCGCCGGGACGCTCGAGACGTCCAACACGATCCCAGTCGTGCTGAGCGGCGATCAGGTCGTCCTGTGCGAGGTCCTCTGCGGCAAGTCGACTACCGGAGAGGGCGTAGGCGAGATCCACAAGACGCGGGAACTCGCGCCTATAGAATTCCTCGAAGGATCCAGGTAGCTGAACGGTTATCTCATCGATGTCAGCCGCCGCCAGCGGCGGATCTTTGTGAGTGGTCATCAATCAACACTCCAACAAGCGATGCCTCAGGTTTAGACAATTCAGATGTTGATCCGCGGTTCGGAGCAACGGGTCGGTTGGTGGCTGTGTGGCAGCTGATCTGCCTGTGGTATCCGGAAGTACCGGCCCTGATCAATACCAAGATGCCTGCCGATCTCCTCGTCGCTAAAGAGCATCCGCCCCAAGATCGGTGACCGCCCGCCCATCCCTAAGCACTGCAAACCAAGCGGGCACAAGCTCACACTCATTCCCCTGAGGTCTTCGACTGGTTCATCGGTAATCGATACGAAGTTAAGTGTTTACGGCGAGGCCCATGGGAGTTTCAGGACCGCAACTTCGTCGACACGGGTCTGAAGAAAGTAGAGACTCCCGTCCGGACCGAGGGCAGTGGGCCAGTTTACAAATAGGAATTGGCTCTCCAACGGAATATGGGCTATCGCTAGAAGCCGGCCATCCCTACGGTACAAGTGCCCAGATGCCTCCACTCGGATTAAGCCTTCGTCGTCTTGGGTCGTCTCAGATACTTGTACAACGAATGAACCGTCCGGGTTCACTCCCATGAAGTGAGCACTTGCGTAGCTGTTTGGTGAGGTTGTGATGCTTAGGGAAACTCCACCGGCACGGAACTCCACCACGTTGGAAAGCGGCTCTGAATGGATTGGCCCGTAAACTCCATCTGGTAGCGGATACCCAGGAGTTATCTCGAATTCCTTGTAGTCGGGCGAGAGCTCTGCAACCTTGGCACCGCCCTCCAATTCCACCCAAATCTGGCCGTCGGGTCCCGCCGCAATTCCACTCAGACCAGTCGCGAGTTGAAGACCATCGGGAAACGGATTCAGATTCTCGAACTGGCCGGATTCAGAAACTCGGACATCCCGAGCTTGGTTCTTCGAATTCACGTCAAGGATCCGTATGCCTGACTCGTCGACAGCAACGTCGAGAAGGGACCTAATGTCTGGCCAGTCGAGTTGAAAGCGCTCCGTGTTGGTCTCTTTCACACTCAATATTCCCAAGCCTGCAGAGTCAAGCACGTAGATCACACCGGTCTCTGATAGGGCCATTGAGGACGGCCCAATTGGCTCCGTCTCAGTGAGCCCCACATACTTGTACGTAATGCCGGACTGACCTAAAGGAATCGTCGCGATCAGGCTGGCGCCGCATTGCGAGCATACTTCGGGTTGATTCCACGAGGGAGCGGCCGAGGTGGAAGTTGATGGGTCAGAAGGAATGGTCGTGGCAGGGATACTCGTCACCGTGGGACTATTCGATGTCGAGGGTCCTTGGCTTGATGAGCAGCTGGCCGACAAGCCAATGAGGACGGTGAGGGCAAAGCCCGCACTCACCATCCACAAAGGCCGGAATAGCACAGTCCGCCTACGAGCAGACGTTGTTAAAGCGGCGCGTTGTAAACCCGCTCGCATACGAGGATGAAATCCACCGGTATACGACTCTGTCATAGCTACTGGTCGTGGTGGAGTCCGAAACGTAATACCCGCCGCCTGATGCGTAGCGATACATCATCGCGTGACTGCCGTATTTGTTGAACAAGTCGTAGTCGTCCATCGAGCCCAAGGAGATACTGTAGGAGATGTTGGGCAGAGTCTTGGTGCTGTATTTGGTGGTCTTCTGCCAGACGCGCCCAACGAATCCACTGCAGTCCACGCCGTATGAGCAGGAAAGGCCGGCCGAACTGTTGATGTTGCCCGCCTTGCCTGTGCCTGGAGACATTTGCGAGTCGTACGCGGCAACAGTGTCGTAGCCACCCCAGTCATAAGGAACGCTTAGGTAGGCACCGGCGGAACCTAAGTACCTGGGTTTCGTACGTCCAGAGCATGACCCCGAAATGTTGGTGCTGCTTAGGTACTCGTTGTCGTTTCGGTAACTCCAGTCAGTGCTTCCCATTGTCGAGCGACTGACGCACGACTCAGGTGCGTTCCCGGCGTCTTGCTGATTCAACAGCGCACTCACTTCCTGGGTGCGTGGGAGAATCGGATTCAGGGCTGTGGTCAGGCTCAGACGAACTATGTCGACGGTCTTCTCTCTTGGGACAAGAGCGAGTATGTCGCCTTGAGGGCCGATTGCAACAGGTTCGGTCGGCTGAATCAACATGACTGACCGTGGCACCCTCGCAGCTCCAAGGTAGGTCCCGGATGAGTCGAAAGAGCGCACTGTTGTATCGACCTGCAGGGTCCCGTCGGCGGCCTGTGACACTTCATCCACAGCCACAAAGATCGAATCAGCGGAGACGCCTGCGAGCATTACGGATCCGGCGAGATTCGTCACCGACAGCTCGACAGGCTCATCCTCGATTTGAACAGATGCTCCTGCGCCGAGCGTCTGCGACGGGCTAGGGACGAGCTCGACATCACCGAGGTGGGTGTTGTGCGTCTTGGATCGTCCGTGACTCTCGACGGAGTCATCCAAGTTGAGAGACCCAATTGGAGTCAACCAGTGGCCGCCTTCCAATTCTGCCATGACAATTCCGGTTGGTGTCACTTCCACGCCACTCAATCCGGCATCGAGACCTGCTGACTTCGGGACCGAGATCGAACCCAGCTCTTCTCCGGTACCTTGGTCATAGATATAGACCTCAGGTTCAACTGCGGCGATATCCAAAACGACAATGATGTCACCCGCTGTCTCGATATCACCGATGCCAACGACAGTCTCGTTGACGTCGATCTCCGACAAGAGTCGCCCGGTTTCTGAGAATTGCAGAACGCGATAGCCAGCACCATCGGCAATCCAAATCGTCCCGTCGTCGCTGATAGCGATTCCGGCCGGGCCCCAAGGCAGCTGTTCATCACCGACACCGGCATATGTGATCTCGCCCCCAACCGGCAGTGAAAACAGGACCATATCCTGATCCGGAACCGCACCGCCATTTGCCGGTGGACCAATTGTGGTCAGAAGGAGGAGGGCGGTTGTGAGGACCGCTAAGGGTCTAAAACGAGCGTGACCCATTTTGACTCCTTTCATCGTCGTGAGCGCAGCTAGATGGGCTCCTGCGCCCAATCGTCAAACCGTTTGCAACTTCTCAGTGTTTCGCAATTCGAAGACAACCGCTAGAGGCGAATTGCTCTTTCGAGCGTGTGTATTTGGCCAACTTGGTGCGGGTCGGGGAAGAAGTACAAGAACTGCCACCTCAAGTGGGACCGATCCTAGAATGTTTAGTTAACGGTTGTATAGCAGCTAACAACCCGATATGGTGGTTAGGGCGATGGCCACACCAACCCATCCTTCACTTCCGTTCGGTGAAACGCCTGACCCTTCAAGCCGCCTCGGCGACTCACTACTGTCGGTTGAGGAGCTCGCCGACTATCTCGAAGTTCCTGTGAAGACCATCTACACCTGGCGGCATCGCAACACCGGACCCAAGGGTTTCCGGGTGGGTAAGCACCTCCGCTTCCGTTGGCGTGACGTTCAATCCTGGGTAGCCGAACGCATCGCCGAAGAGAACTGATATGGCCCACATTCGCCGCCATCCGGTAGACAACCGCAAGTGGCAGGTCCGCTACGTCGATCCCACTGGCCGTGAACGATCCAAGACCTTCCGCCGCAAGGTCGATGCCGAGAAGTATCTCATCCACATCGAGGCTCAGAAGCAGCGATCCGAATGGATCAATCCAGAGCTCTCTTCCACGCTTTTTGAGGACTGGGCGAAAGGGTGGCTCGCCAATCGGACTCATCTCAAGCCGAAGACATTCTCGGGGTACGAGTCTCTCCTGAAGGTGCACATCTTTCCCCGCTTCGGGACTACCCGACTCGATCGGATCGACTCAGTGTCGATCGAGGGGTGGATTGCCGACCTCAAGGCCTCGGGATTGTCGGCCTCTCGGATCCGTCAGGCTCATAACGTTCTGTCGCAGATTCTCAATACCGCGGTTCGGGCACGGTATTTGCCGGCCAATTCGGCAGAGGGCATCGACCTACCGCGCAAGCCTCGCCGCGAACAGCTGTATCTCACGCCCGCCGAAGTCGACCGGCTGGCAGACGAGGTCGAGGAGGAGTATCAGACTCTTGTCTACGTTTTCGCCTATGGAGCGTTGAGATGGGGTGAGGCCGCTGCCTTGCGCCGACGTCGAGTCGACGTGCTTCGGGGCAAGCTCGAGGTCGCTGAGAGCCTCGCTGAGGTCAGTGGCGGTCTACACTTCGGCCCCACCAAGAACTACCGCAACCGGACCGTCACCCTCCCCAAGTTCCTCCGGGAGATGCTCAACCATCAGCTGGTCACCTTCACTGATCCCGAGCCCGAGGGGTTGGTGTTCACGGCAAGCAACGGCTCACCGATGCGCAACTCGAATTTCAACTCGAACATCTGGCGACCGGCTGTGCAGGCTGCTGGGCTCCCGGACGGTCTCCGGGTGCACGATCTTCGCCACACCGCGGTGGCGATCCTGATCAGCCAGGGCGTCCACCCCGAGGCCATCAAACGGTTCCTCGGGCACTCCTCGATCATGGTGACCATGGACATCTACGGCCACCTCTTCCCCTCCGAACAAGAAGCATTAGCCCAAGCTCTCGACGACGCCTTCGCTCAATCTCAGACGGACAAACGACGGACAAAGACGGACAAGATTCCGGGAGCGGAGGAAGACGACAACCAAAAAGGCCAAGCGGCGCTTGACCTTTTCGAGGTGGGTCCCGTGGGAATCGAACCCACAACCTTCGGGTTAAAAGCCCGCTGCTCTGCCAATTGAGCTAGGGACCCAGGATGGGTGGCACGTCAGGTTACCCAATGCCATAACCTGTTCACACTGTGATTCGGTTCGGTATCTCCAAAATGCCACCTGACGATCCAGATGGCCAGGCTGAGTTCCTCGACGCCATTGTCGCGAAGGGGCATCGCGCGTTGGAATTGCCCTTCGTGAAGGACTTCCCTTGGAAAGAGAAGCAGTGCCGGGCCTTTGGCGAACTAGCCGCAGAACGTGGAGTTCAACTATCGATACACGCCCCCTATTTCGCTGTCTTGACAGTCATCGAGGAAGACAAGGGAAAACAATCGGTTTCGGCGCTCGAGCATTCGATGAAGATCGGCTCGTGGCTCGGTGCGCCGATCATCGTTGCTCACATGGGGAGCACCCACGGTGAGGAACCTGGCGTCCTGATGGAACGTGTGGAGGGTCGTCTCGAATCGATCCGAACCAAGGTCGAAGACCTCGGAGTGGGGTTGGGTCTCGAGACCGCAGGAAACGATCGCTCCTTCGGCACTCTCGGCGACATCTCCCACCTGGCCGAGCGGTTCTCATTCGTCCGCCCAGTGGTCGACTGGGCTCATCTCCACGCCATAACGGGCGGTGGGTTGACCAGCACCGAAGCCTTCGCAGCCGTTTTCGACTTCATCAAGGCGTCTTTCCCTGGGTGGATGATCCAGCCCCTGCACACCCAATTCACCGACAACGAGTTCGGCGCGTCGGGGGAGATCCGCCACGTCCCATATGGAGAGGGGTCGTTGCGGGTGACTCCCGTGTTGGAGGCGGCTCGGAATGCCGAAGTCTCTCTCACTGTCATCTCCGAGGCCAGAGACGACGCCAGCCACGAGGCAATCTGGTCGGAGGTGAAGGAGTTCCAGGAGAGTCAATCGGAGCCGGAGGGAAGACCCCTGTCCGCAACCGAAATCGATTTCCCCAGTCCAGTCAGAGCAGCCAAGGACGGGAAACACTTCCGCCCGATCGGGCTGGGGCGTCCCATCAAACTCAGCAACTTGGACAAGGTGTTTTTCCCAGAAACCAGATACACCAAGGGCGATCTGATCCAGTACTACGCATCGGTTGCCGACGTGCTGCTGCCTCACCTCAATGGTCGCCCCATATCGATGAGTCGTTTTCCCGATGGGATCACGGGGTCGTCCTTCTACGAAAAGAGGGCGCCGGGTCACCAACCGGATTGGATGCGGACCGTCCCCGTAGATTCCGACTCGCAGGGAGGAATAATCGACTTCCTGGTGGCGGATAATCGAGAAGCCCTTATGTGGTTTGCCAACATGGGCTGTATCGAGGTTCACCCCTTTCATTCTCGATCGACAAACTTGGAGATGCCCGACTACGCGATATTCGATTTCGATCCTGCTGAGGGGTCGAGTTGGGACCAGGTTGTGGCCGGTGTCGACCTGCTGAGAGTGGCCTTGGAGCAGCTGGGCCTCAGTGGATATCCAAAACTGTCCGGTTCTAAAGGTCTCCACGTCTACGTTCCCCTCGACCCTGTCCACTCCTACGAAAGAGTTCGACGTTTTGTGGGTGAGGTTGGCTCATACCTGTCGGCGGCAAACCCAGATGATCTGACCATGGAGTGGGACAAACCAAAACGGAAAGGCAAGGTCTTCATCGACCACAATCGAAACGCTTCGGGTCAAACCGTTGCTTCGGCTTATTCGGTCCGTCCCCGACCGTCGGCTCCGGTTTCGGCGCCGCTGCTGTGGAGCGAAGTTTCGGAACTCAAGAACGGTGATGTGACGATCGCAAACATCTGGGATCGGATTCAAAGGCTGGGCGACCCGTTCCAACCGGTGACCGAAGGCGGTCAGACCCTCGAAGCCGCGGAGGGGGCCCTGGGAATCGAAGACTGACTACGGGTTTGTCGATACTCCAGCCGGATCCGGCGAGCGGTCCCGTCGCCAGAGAAGAATCGCAGCCCCCAGCAGCATGACACCCATCGACACCCACCCGTTGCGGCTCAAGCCCAGGAATCGGAAAGTGGTGTCGGTTCGGATCAACTCGAGCAAGAAGCGAATCAGCCCGTAGCCGAGGAAGTAGACACCGATAAGCCGCCCCCTCAACTGGGGGAAGCGGCGATCCAGCCAGATGATGAAAAACCCCAAACAGAGATTCCACAACGACTCGTAGAGAAACGTTGGATGGAAGACCTCGGCGTCTGGGTAAGCAGCAGGCCGATGAGCAGGGTCGATCTCCACGCCCCAAGGGAGATCGGTTGGCGTGCCAAACAGCTCCTGATTGAAGTAGTTGCCCCACCGTCCGATGGCCTGCGCAAAGGGGACGGCAGGTGCCATCGAATCGAGAAGGTCGGGGATGTCGGCATCCCAACGTCGGCTGTAAACGTAGAGGGTGATGGCCCCTGCGGTGAGACCACCGTACAGGGCGAGCCCACCTTCCCAGACCGCAATTACCTTCCACCATTCACCTTCAAATCGAGACAGGTGAGTGGACACGTAGGCAAGACGCGCACCGAGAAAGCCGAATATGACGACCCGCCCCAGGATGCGCGAGAGCGTGGCGGCATCTCCGTCCCTGGCAACGAAACGCCTCTCGGTGACCTGCCATGCCACCGCCACTCCGATGGCGATGAGGAGCCCATAGAAGGTGACGCGAAGAGGCCCAATGTCGAAGCCGTTGATGGGAGGCGAGGGAATCGAAGCCTGAATGAGGGGAAGCATTTGGTGGTTGCGCGATGGTACCGGCACCGTTCCCCAACCAAATGCTGGGCTTTTGCGCCTTTCGGCCCCGGTTACCCACCCGACAGGTTGAGTCGCTAGGTTTCACCCATGGATCTATATGCCAGAGTCAACATTCTCGGGGGTCTATCCGTTCGGCTTCCCCATGGAGGGCTTGACGAGGCGATCGCACTAGACAACGACCCGATCGGGCGAGCCCGCAACTGGGTTGACCAGGGTGTCAAACATCTCCACATCGTCGATTTGGATGCTGCGGCGTACGGGGACGACCGAAATCGTTCGATGATCTACGACTTGATCGGTGAGGTTGACGCCAACGTTCAAGTGGCTGGTGGTATCAGATCCGAAGCTGAGGCGGAGAAGTGCATCCAGGCAGGAGCGTGGCGGATTGTCATGGGGACTGCCGCTATCGAGAACCAGAACATGGTGTGGGACCTATGCCGACAGAACCCCGACAAGATCGTTGTTGCGTTGGACGTCCGCACAGACGAAGAGATCGCAACGCGTGGGTGGACGCAGAACAGCGGTCGTTATCTCGAAGAAGTGATGATTGAGATGTCGTCGGCTGGTGTCGTCGCCTTTCTGGTGGCGGAAGCGGGTCGCGATGCGCTGGAGGACGCCCCCAACTTCCAGATCCTCGCCGAGGCCTTGGCGACCGTCGAAGAGCCAGTTATCGCCTCCGGTGGCGTGAGACACCTCGAGGACCTCCGGAAGATGATCGGGCTGGAGTCCGCAGGGCGCCATATCGGCGGTGTGATCGTCGGGCGTGAGGTCACGGCCGGAAGATTTACGATCGAAGAAGCCCAAGAGGTCATGGCCGGTCGCGGACCACACCGGGCACCCGGTGGTCTCATGTCGGCCCGTCAGTCACTCACAGTTGGCTCAGCTTCGGAGGCGTTGGACTTTTTGGAGAAGCAAGTCGGCCTGGAGCGTCTACGCACGCCTAGCCAGGGAGTTTCAGGGACGGTCCTCGAAGTGGGCGAAGGTCAACAGGTCGAGATCATCCAGGGATCTCCAGGTCAGCAGGGGACAATCACCTTCATCGTCGAGGATGTTGATGTCTGGAAAACCCACTTTGAATCTCAGGGCCACTCGGCAGTCAACACATCGGCAGGACTGGAAGTTGCCGGACCTGGAGGGTTGACGGTCAGATTCGAGTAAGGCAACCCGGAGGGTGGGAATCCCCGTTTGGAGAGTACTTGTGGTGGGAACGTCCCCCTCCGCCCATTCCTTGCGGAATGGCTACCTCCCCCAACGTCACTTCGTTCCTGGGGGAGGAGCAAACTCTACGGAAGGATAGGTTCAAGCGAGCTGAGTCCACGGGTTGCGAAGCAACCCGCAAGGAACGCCGGAGGCGTTCCCGGCTACTTGATCAGTGTCCGTGACTGCTCGCGGAGGAAATTGCGGAGATACCAGGGTCCGCCGCCACCGGCTCCTGAAGTTCCGGAACCTTTCCATCCACCAAAAGACTGGATGTCAGGCCAGGCTCCCGTGGTTGCTCCAGCGGCGCGGTTGACGTAGGTGACCCCGGCCTGGATCTTGTTGAACCATTCCTCGATTTCGGCGTCGTCGTTGGAGAACAATCCCGCGGTGAGCCCGAATTCGGTGTCATTGGATAGTTCCAAGGCGTCCTCGACTGAGTCGACAGGGGCGACCGCGACGAAAGGCATGAAGAGCTCCTCTTTCCAAACCCAGGAGTCGAGTGGTGCTTCCACGATGGTCGGCTCGACGTAGTTGCCCTTACCGAACTCTCCGTCGGTTAGAACCTCGCCACCATGGAGGATCTTGCCCCCAGAGTCCTTCACTTCTCCCACGGCCTTCTGGAAACGTTCCACGGCAGCTTCGTCTATGACAGGACCCATGAAAGTGGATCGGTCGATCGGGTCGCCTACCTTGATTTGCTCGGTCTCCTTGACCAATTTCGCGACAAAATCTTCGTAGACGCCTTGTTCGACGTAAACCCTCGACGTAGCCGAGCATTTCTGCCCGCTCAATCCAAACGCCCCTCGCATCACCCCTTGTGCAGCCACGTCCAGATCGGCCGATGCCGCAACGATCGCGGGGTTCTTACCACCCATCTCAGCTGCGACCGGCTTGGGTCGGCTTTCGTTGACGGTCCGGTAGAGGTACATCCCAACCGGGTACGAGCCGGTAAAGGTCAATCCGTCGATGTCGGGGTGATGCGCAAGATGGTCGCCGATCTCGTCGCCTCCCGTTACGACATGGAGCGCTTGTGCTGGAAGGCCGGCCTCTCTCATAATCCGATAGAACTCGAGCGCCATCAGCGCTCCGGTGTTCGACGGTTTCAGCACAACTGTGTTTCCTGTGATGAGGGCACCGATAGAAGGCCCACCGGAAAGGGCGAGAGGGAAGTTGAAGGGCGAAATCACTGCCCACGCTCCCCAGGGCCTCATCACCGACTGGTTGACTTCGTTGTCCGACAGAGCACTCAACGGGGTCACAAAGCCGTTGTGTTCCGTTATCTGGCGTGCGTAGTACCGAAGGAATTCGACGGTCTCAGCAACATCTCCCAAAGCTTCAAGTCGGTTCTTGCCGATCTCGTATGACATCAGGGCAGCGAGTTCGAAGGTCTCCGCGTCCATGAGATCGGCGGCGTGCAGCATTAGATCGCGCCGTTTCTCCCATCCCCAGGCCTCCCACTCGGCAGCGAACCCGCTGGCGACCCGAACCGCATCGTCAACGTCCTCCTTTGTCCCCTGGGCATAACGACCCACGATCAGGTCGTGATCGATTGGCGAAGTTTCGACGTACTCCTCGCGCTCCGTCCGCTCTTCACCGTTTACCCATACTCCGTGGTGCTTTCCGAGACGATCTTGAACTGCCTCAACCGCTGCTTCGTAGGCGTTGTTGAGCTCTTCGTTGTCTGCCGACATCGTGGCGTATGTGATTTTCATCGACATGGAAACCTCCGGGGGATTTGATGTAATTGGGACGATATCAAGGTTGGCGAGCCACTCCAGTTTCGCGTCGATTCCGCCGATAGAGCAATATCCGCCCCAGGGGTCCCGCCAGAGCCTATGCCCAGAGAATCACACGTCGCTGAAACACTTCTCGGTTCGCCGGGCGACATGTCGCGCCTGAGCCAGCGAGTCATTCGCGTCGGCGCGGCAGCAGCCTGGTTCTGTGTTCTGCTGTTCGGCCTGATCGGGCTATTGACTGGCGACCAGAGCTTTTACATGCAGGCGATCGGTCCCGTCCTCTGTGCGGGGTTGTTCACCCTCCAGATCGTCACTCATCGCGAGCATGCGGGGTGGGCTCTTCTGGGTACTGCGATCATCGTTGTTGCCGTATATTCCCTCGTTGGTGACGACACGACTCTGGTCGCCGCCGCCCTTGGAGTTGTGGTGATCGCTTCGATTGCAATGCTGTTCGTGACCTCGCGTCATCTTCCGCTGACGATCGTCATTGGTCTGGCCATGCTTGCCGTGCCTTTCGTCTGGGCAATCCCGACCTCGGAAGCGGTTCCCCTCGGAGCCATAATGTCGGTCAGCTTTGCCTTCACTTCGGCGATCTTCTACATGGTCCGCAACGCGGCAACAGAGCTCAATCGTCGCTATCAGGTCATGTTCGAACAGTCCCCGACTGCCGCTGTTGAACTCGATTGGGTCCGTGCCATGGACTACATCGAGTCAGAATTCTCGGGCAGATCAACACGGATTCGCGGCTTCCTCGGCGCCTATCCGGAGATAACGCGGAAGGCCGCCGGACTCGTGAAGGTTGTCAGGGCCAACCGGGCTGCACACGAGTTGCTCGACGTCCCCCCTGGCGAGTTGCTCCATGTGGATGCGAAGTTGCTCACCAGTGGGTGGATTGGCGCGTTCATGGAGGTCTTGGTCGCCTTGGTCGAGGGCCGCGAGTATGTGGAGCACGAGATCCATGTGACAACGTTCTCGGGTCGCAAGATCTGGCTGAGCCTTCGTGGCGTAAACGTCTCGAGTGGCGATCAGCCCGACGGTGTTCTCGTGGCTCTCGGCGACGTAACTCATCTCAAGGCCAAAGAAGACGCAATGGCGGAGTTGATCCGATCCAAGGATGAGTTCGTTGCCTCGATCAGCCATGAACTGAGGACACCGCTGACCGCCGTGGTTGGTCTGACATCCGAGATGGTCGACGGTGGCCTTGGGGGCGTCGAACGGGACGAACTGATCGAGTTGGTCGCTAGCCAGGCACAGGAGATGTCGTACATCATCGACGACTTGCTGGTTGCTGCCCGCGCCGAGATGGGAACTGTGGCTGTTGCGTTGAGCGCGATCGACCTCACGAAAGAACTGGCCGCCGCAACCAAAGGAGTTGGGATCCACCTCGAAGAAACACCGGACACGCTTCCACTTGCCATTGGCGATGGCCCGAGAATTCGTCAGGTGTTGCGGAACCTCTTGACCAATCTGGAGCGCTACGGAGGATCGCGTCGGCGCGTTCTGGGCGGCGTTCACCGTGGGATGGTTTGGTTGGAGATCAGGGACAACGGAGAAGGGGTCGCCGAGAGGGATGCCAACCGGATTTTCGAACCGTACGCCTCGGCGCACACTGGCGTTTCAAGCTCGGTGGGCCTTGGCCTCTCAGTGTCCCGTCGCCTAGCAGAGTTGATGGGTGGCGGGCTGAGCTACCGCAGAGACGGTGAAGAGAGCGTTTTCCGGCTGGAATTGGCACTTGCGGAGGAGTCGTTGTTCGTTTGAAGTGGTTAGTGAGCGTCTGACA
This sequence comes from Acidimicrobiia bacterium, assembly GCA_965216445.1. GTDB lineage: Bacteria > Actinomycetota > Acidimicrobiia > Spongiisociales > ZC4RG35 > MA-ANB-1. The sequence goes on along the minus strand of OZ244166.1, from coordinate 2,431,475 downwards.
AACTAACTTTTACTGACATGGCGGACGCACTCAACGTTATATGGCTCCCACTTTTGCTCGTGGTTGCCTATGTCGTGGGTTCGATCCCGACCACGCAGTTGTTGGCTCGCCTCAATGGTGTTGACCTCAGGAAAGCCGGTTCCGGCAACGTAGGTGCGGGGAACCTCACCCACACGGTGGGAGCGGGATGGGGTCTCATCGCGGCAATACTCGATGGCCTCAAAGGCCTGTGGCCCGTTCTGATTGCTCGACACACTATGGGTCTGGGTCTTGGAGCCAGTGGTGTTGCGGGACTTGCCGCTGTTGCCGGACAGAGCTGGTCGATCTTTATGAGGGGCCGGTCTGGTCGCGGCCTGGCAACGTCGGCTGGTCTCATGGTCGGACTTGACCCGATTCTGATGGTCTGGGTTGGAGGATGGTCGGTCGCTGGGTGGAAGATCGGCTCAGGCGTCGCGGGATTTCTCGGCTGGGGACTGTTACCTCTGGTCGCCATGGCACTTGGAAGGCCGGGCCCCGAGATTCTCTTCCTGCTGCTGCTGACAACTGTTTTGATGGCCCGCCGGATGCAAGGCAACATCGATTCCGCACCGGGACTCAACAATGCGGTGCGACGCGCCGTATATGACAGCGATCCCATGCCTCGGGATTATGGGGAGACAGCGGACGAAGTCTCCACTACATGACGCCAAAGAAGGTTGCCTGGATCGCCGGTGTAGCGGCCGTTGTCTATGTCGTGGTCATGGTGATAGTTCTCAATACTGTCGACATCCCACCCCTCAGCGCCTATGCGGCCCTCATGATCGTCCTGGCGGGTGTAGCGCAGATCGCTGCCAAGTGGTTCTTTGGAGCGTTATTCCGTGAGTCGACACAGGAGACCGGTCAAGACCTGAAGCCGTTTTCTGCCTTCAAGGGCGCCTTGGTTGGCGCCGGAGCAGCAAGACTCATCCCGGCCGGGGGAGCGATCACACCGGTTGCCATGTCATGGACGGTCAGGGACGAGGTTGACTCCTCGACAGGACCGGCCATTAGGGCTGTTCTACTCAACTACTCGGGGTTGCTGATTCTCACTGGAGGAGCCCTCCTCATAGCTCGGCCGACCGGCCAGATCGCCTCGATCAGCCTTACGGTGGCCGCACCTTTTGCCCTTGGGCTTGGGCTCATCTTGATGTTCGGCTCGGGACGTCTTGGCTCATTGAACAGGTACCTACCCTCGTTTATCCGAAAACGCCTCGAAGGCACGATGGTCAACCACATGCCGGGTTGGCAGTCGCAGATTTTCATCTGGCTCCGTCTCGGAATGGAGGCAGCAGCTCTCGGCCTCGTCCTGCATGCATTTGGTATCGAGATCGGCCCGGTCGAAGTTGCGGCTGCTTTCGGGTTCTCGTCGCTGGTGGGTGGTCTACCGGGGACACCGGGAGGTCTGGGTGTCGTCGAGGCCGGGTTGGTTTACATCCTGTCGACTTATGGGTTCGGTGCGGGAACCACTGTGGCCCCGGTTCTCGTCTTCCGGATCATCTCCTACTGGCTACCGGCCGGGCTCGGTTTCCTTGCCGGAGGGGCAACGTTTCTCCAATCCAAAGAGGCGAAGGCCGCAGCTGAGGCATAACGCGGTCTTTGTTACCGTCTGCACATGAAACTCAAGTTTGACCTCAGCAATCATCGCGGCGAACCGGTCACGGAGGCTGACTTTCGTGGCGAGAAACTCGTCATGTTCTTCTACCCGAATGCAATGACTCCTGGATGCACTACAGAGGCTTGTGACTTCAGAGACAGCTACGCGGCATTCGCCGAGGTCGGCTACAAGGTCGTTGGTGTCAGCCCCAACACGCCGGAGAAGAACGCAAGATTCGTCGAGAAGGAGGGCCTCAACTTCGACCTCCTCAGCGACGAAGACCACAGGTTGGCGGAAGCTCTTGGTGCCTGGGGCGAGAAGAACTCATATGGGAAGACAACCGTTGGGCTGATCCGTTCCACCTTCGCCTTCGACGAAGACGGCGAGCTGGTCGAAGCCTGGCGAAACGTCCGGGCGAAAGGACACGTCGCCCGAATCAAGAAAGAGCTCCTGGAGGTCTAGCCGCCCAACTGGACTTCGGTCATCTGTTCCAATGCCTTGACCAAAGCGTGGTTTCCTTCGGCGCCATGTCCCTGGGCCTGGAGACCGCGGTACAGCTGATAAACCAGCGCCGCTCCCGGCATCGGGACGCCGAGTTCGTCGGCCGTCTCCAATACCAGTCGTAGATCCTTCTGCTGCAGATCGATGGTGAATCCTGGCCGCCAATCACGCTTGACCATTTGCGGTCCACGGTTGGACAGCATCCAGGAGCCACCTGCACCGCCCTCGACGGCGCTGATCGTTCGCTCCAGATCCAGTCCAGCGGCTTCGGCGAGAAGAAGAGATTCAGAAACTGCGAGCTGGTTGATTACTACCAGAGCCTGATTCACCATCTTGGCTGTTTGGCCCGAGCCGGGCACTTCGCCCACGTGGACGATCGAAGAGGAGTAAGCCTTGAGGTAGCTCCTCACTTCGTTCAGGGAGGCGGTATCTCCACCGACCATCACGGCCAAGTTCCCGTCGGCCGCCCCCTCCGATCCTCCTGACACTGGAGCGTCAAGCCAATTGATGCCATGCTCAGCAGCCTGCGCGGCCAATCGTTGGGTGGCGCGGGGCGAGATCGTCGAGTGGTCGACAACAATCCCACCGTTCATGTTTTCCAGGAGCCCGGACTGTCCAAGGCTGACTTCCTCTACGTCTGGAGTGTCCGAAACACAAATGAAGACGAACTTGGCTGTGTCGGCCAGCTTCCCGACAGACTGAGCGACATCTGCTCCCGGCACGCCGGCTGTCTTCGCCTTCGTCCTGTTCCAGACCAGCACCCTGTGACCGGCACTCACGAGGTTGTTGGCCATGCCGGTCCCCATGATCCCAAGCCCGATAAATCCTATGGTGTCCATAGGTGGGAGGGTAGGCGTGGCTAACGAAGGCATGGTTGCCTCCGGTCCACCGAGACCGGTTTTCTCCGGCGGGCCGACCTGCTAAAACCGGCCCATGCCCCACGATCGTCTCGATGTCCATCTGGAGAGTCAACTTGCCGACTTGCGTCGCGCCGGCACCGACAAAGGGAGCGAAGTTGTCATCACCGACGTACTTCCGCCGGCTGATGGCATGGGGCGGCGCTACGTGCTCGAAGGCGGTGACCAGGCCTATTTGCGGATGAACTCGAACAGTTACCTCGGGATGTCCCACCACCCCGCTGTCATCGATGCCGAGGAGTCGGCTGCTCGGCGATTTGGTGCCGGACCCGGGGCGGTGAGATTCATCTCAGGAACCTATGCCCCACATGTCGCCCTGGAAAGGCGTTTGGCTGAGTTTCACGGTCGGCCTTCGGCGATCATCTATTCATCTGCATACGCCGCTGTCGTCTCGACTCTGAGCTCGCTGATCACACCAGAAACGGTTGTCCTCTCCGATGAGCTGAACCACAACTGCATAATCAACGGTCTCCGCATGAGTCGCCCCCGGGAACGGCACGTCTATGGCCATCTCGACTACGACGGGCTCGACCGTGCGCTAGCGGAAGCAGCTGGAGATCCGGTGAGGGCCATCGTCGTCACCGACGGTGTCTTTTCGATGCGCGGCGACTTTGCCGACCTGGCTCAGATCTCAGAGATTTGTCGAAAGCACGACGCTTCATACGAAGAGAACGTGTTGCTTGTGGTGGACGATTCCCACGGGGTTGGGGCCTTCGGGGCGACCGGTCGGGGGACTGAGGAAGTGACTAACGGTGCTGCCGACGTTCTGATTGGGACACTCGGAAAGGCCTTTGGTGTGAACGGTGGCTACGTGACCGCAAGTTCGACCGTCACAACGTTTCTGCGCGAGCGGGGTCCCATGTATATCTACTCGAACCCAATCACGGTGGGGGAGGCTGCTGCGGGGGAGGCTTCTGTCAGCATCCTCGACTCTCCAGAGGGGTCGGACATGCTGGCGCATCTGGCAGACATGACGAAACGCTTTGAAACCGGACTGGTTGACCTCGGCTTGGAAACGATTCCCGGCCCCCATCCGGTGGTGCCGCTAATGGTCAGAGACACCTCCCGGACCGCCGAGTTGGTCGAGCACTTATTCGGCAACGGAGTCCTGGCCACCGGTCTCAACTTTCCCGTGGTACCGAAGGGCGATGAGGAAATCAGGTTCCAGGTGAACGCCGACCACACAGAGGCGGACATCGATTATGTCCTCGGGGTTCTGGGTTCCGCCTGATCACTCGACCCTGACGAGCACCTCGTGTGCCTCGACTTGATCTCCAACTCCGACCCTGATCTCGGTCACCTTGCCCGAATGTGGTGCTCGCAACGTGTGTTCCATCTTCATCGCCTCGAGAACCACCAACGGTGCTCCGTTGTCTACGTTGTCGCCGTCAGCCACCTCCAGGCGGATGATCTTGCCGGGCATCGGTGCATGCAGGCTCCCCGGCATCTCATTTTCGGATGCATCCGGGAACCTCGGGACCGCCTCGAAACGCACAGAACCCAGGCTGGATGATGCGAATCGGAGTTGGCCGTATCGCGCTACGTCAATCTCGTGCGTCCTTTCAGCCTCTGCGATTACGACCCGGTCAGGAGCCATTGATAGGACTTCGGCGTTTTCGAAATGGGGTAGTTCCAGGTCGCCGGAGCGGCTGTACCGGTAGCTGACCGGAATCACGCCATCAGCGTGTCTCAGCTCGAATTGTTGGATACCGGACCCAACATTGCGGAACCCACTGGGGAGTCCGCCGTCGGGCCGACGTTGAGCATGGTCGGCCAAGACGACGGCCAGGGCATAGATCGGTCGATCGCTCTGGGCAAGCAGCGGTGCCGCCAGGTTGCTGAGCCCGATGCGATCGATGAAGCCGGTGTCGGTCTGGCCGCTGGCAAACTCCGGATGCTCGAGAATTCGCACGAGAAGGTCCCGATTGGTTTGTGCGGAATGCACTTGTGCCGAGCGCAGGGCATCAGAAAGTGTGGCTGCGGCCTCGGCTCGCGTCGAGCCGTGGCTTATCACCTTGGCGAGCATCGGATCGAAATGGACCGAGACCGTCGAACCGGCCTCGACTCCAGAGTCGACGCGGAGGTTCTGCCCCGTCGGGAACGCGAAGTTGTGGACCTTGCCGGTGACTGGCAGAAACCCGTTGGAAGGGTCTTCGGCATAGAGTCGTGCTTCGATGGCGTGACCGGATTGTGTGGCCTCCAAGACTGCAGGCGGCAACGGATCTCCGTTGGCAACCTGAATCTGTAGCTCGACCAGGTCGAGTCCGGTCACGAATTCGGTGACAGGATGTTCTACCTGCAGACGCGTGTTCATCTCGAGGAAATAGAACTCGTCGTCCTGGAATAGAAACTCCACGGTCCCGGCGCCGACATAGCCCACAGACTCTGCCGCTGCGACCGCTGCCTGCCCCATTTCCTTTCTCAACTCCGACGTGAGAACCGGGCTGGGGCTTTCCTCGATGATCTTCTGGTGTCGCCTCTGTATTGAGCACTCCCTCTCAAAGAGGGACACAACGTTTCCGTGACTATCCCCAAAGACTTGGATCTCGATGTGTCTGGGCCTGGTGAGGAGTCTTTCGACGAAGACTGTGCCATCGCCAAACGCACCTACGGCTTCCCGTTGCGCACCTTCCACGGCAGCGATGAGGTCTTCCTCGGTGTCCACCGTTCTCATGCCCTTCCCCCCACCACCGGCACTTGCTTTGATCAGGACCGGGTACCCGATCTCGCCGGCGTGTGCCTTGATTTCGGTGGGAGATAGACCGGTGAGGTCTACCGACGGCAGGGTCGGGACACCTGTCTTATCCATTAGCTCTTTGGCTCGAAGTTTGGATCCCATGGTGGAAATCGCGTGTGGTGATGGGCCGATCCAGGTGAGACCTGCCTCCTCAACGGCTTGCGCAAACCCGGCATTCTCTGCGAGGAATCCGTACCCGGGATGGACACCGTCGGCGCCGGTCGCGGCGGCAGCCGAGAGAAGTGCTTGCTGATTGAGATATGTTTCGGCTGCTGTGGATCCGGGTAAATGAACCCCTGTAGTCGCTTCCAACGCATGGGGTTCGCTTTTGTCGGTGTCCGAGAACACTGCGACTGTTTCAACCCCCATGGCGTGGCAGGACCGGAAGATGCGCCGGGCGATCTCCCCGCGATTTGCTACCAGTACTCGTGTGACCATGAGAAACTGAGGCTACCGCGGGAACTAAACGGTGAGAACCCAGCGTCTTATTAGTAGAGCTTTGTGAGGAGATCCTTCAAATGACGATGATGAAGGGGCGTACCAGCACGGAAACGCCCGAAATCACGGAAGAATTGACAACGCCCCCGACTAATCCACAGCCGCTTCCGGCTGTGCAGCCACGTCAGCGGGCTTCTCGCGTTCTCATTGCGCTCAGCGCATTCTTCCTTGCGATCCTCCTTGCGGTCGTAGCGTTTGTTGCCTATTCGGCTCGGGGCATTGTCGATGCCATCCCGACGCCTGCGGACATTGCTGCAGTTTTCGAGCCAGAGCCTTTTGTGGATGTTGGGCCGGTTGTTGTCAGCTCGGTGCAGGATCTGGGGAGCCTGACAACGGTTGAGGTCGTGGAGTACACGATCGTCGAGCAAGGCACCGACGCCGGCTGGTTGGCTTGGGCGAGGGGAGACAGCCTTCGCATGATCGCCGTCGCCCGGATTGGCGCCGGAGTCGACATTTCTGGTGTCACCGCCAGTGACTTCTCGGTTTCCGAAGATGGAGTCGTGAGCGTTGTGTTGCCACCAGCCGAAATCCAGTATGTGGCTGTCGACAACGAGGCCACTGAGGTCCTCGACCGGGACAAAGGCCTATTCACCAAGGGTGATCCACAACTCGAGGGAGAAGCCCGAAGAGTTGCTGAGACCGTGCTGGTTCAAGGCGCACTCGACGACGGAATCCTCGCTGAAGCTGAGGAAAACGCAACGGTTGTCCTCACCAAGTTCCTCACTGGCCTCGGATACACCGACGTAGACGTATCGTTCGGTAGCTAGAGGCGCTACATCCGGAAGACGCCAAACGTGTCGGTTCCCTTGACGGGAGCCGAATGGATGGCGGAAAGAGCGATACCCAGGACATTTCGGGTATCTCGAGGATCGATCAGACCATCATCGCGCACTCGTGCTGTTGAGAAGTAGGCCTGCTCCTCGTATTCGATCTGCTCTTCTACCTCGGCTCGTCGCTGTGCGTCGGCTTCCTCGTCGAAAGGAACTCCTCTCGACTCGGCCGCGGCTTGGGCGATAATCGACATCACCCCTGCGAGTTGTTTCGGCCCCATCACAGCCACCTTGTGGTTCGGGTAGCCAAACACGAAACGGGGGTCGAAAGATCTTCCCGACATCCCATAGTTGCCGGCACCGTAAGAAACGCCTGTCATCAGCGCGATGTGGGGGACTTCGGAGTTCGCAACGGCGTTGACCATCTTTGCCCCGTCCTTGATGATCCCCTCCTGTTCGTACTTCTTTCCGACCATGTAACCGGTGGTGTTGTGGCTGAAGATGATGGGTGTGTCATAGCGGTTGCACAACATGATGAACTCGGTCGCCTTCTTGGCCTCTTCGCTGAAGATCACGCCTTGTTGGTTGGCAACGACACCCACCGGATAGCCGTGTACTGAACCCCACCCGGTGAGAATGGAGGTGCCGTACAGCGCCTTGTACTCCTCGAATTCTGACCCGTCGAGAGTGCGAGCCAGGATCTCCTTCTGATCAAACGGGACCTTCAGATCCCTGGGAATGATCCCGAGGATTTCCTCTGCGTCGTGTACCGGGTCGGAGTTGGTTTTGGTCGGTCCGTAACCCGCTTTGCGCCAATTCAGGTGGGAGACAATTTCGCGACCCATGCGAATGGCCTCGGACTCATCGTTGGCGAAGTAGTCGGAGAGCCCGGAGATTCGGGAGTGCATTTCGGCTCCTCCCAGTTCTTCATCCGTCGATTCCTCTCCTGTTGCCATCTTGACCAGGGGCGGGCCACCCAAGAAAACCTTGGCCCGATCCTTGACCATCACCGAGTAGTCACACATCGCCGGGAAGTACGCTCCACCGGCTGTCGACGAGCCAAATACGATCGCGATGGTGGGAACTCCCAACTTGGAGAGCTGTGTCAGGTTTCGGAACCACTTGCCTCCGGTCAGGAATACCGCAGCTTGGTCGGGCAGATCGGCCCCACCAGATTCGATGAGATTGATCAGGGGTAAACGGTTCTCCCGGGCGATATCCATCGCCCGAAGGCTCTTGGCCAGGGTGTAGCGGTTGAAAGAACCGGCCTGGCTGGTGGGGTCATTGGCAAGGATCACGCACTCGACTCCCGACACGACACCGATCCCGGTCACAAGGTTGGCACCGAGGTTCTTGTCGGTTCCCCAAGCCGCGAGGGTTGAAAGCTCGAGAAATGGTGCATCCCTGTCGAGGAGAAGCTCGATTCGCTCTCTGGCAAGCAACTTTCCACGGTCACGGTGCCGTTTGATGTATTTCTCGCCGCCTCCGAGGAGGGCTTGCTGGTTCAGCTCCTCGAATTCGGCGAGGATCCTCTCCATCTCTGCGCGATTGGCAAGGAACTCTTCAGATTTGGGGTCGACATTCGATCCGAGTCTTGGCATTGCCTGGCGAGGGTAGCCGTTGTGTGCTGTGGACTAACCCTGGTGAACGGCGTCGGCTGAGTATGGCTCGATCATTATGCATTCACCGGGACACTCTTCTGCCGATTCGATCGTGTCCTCGACGAGCTCGTCGGGAACCCGGGCGAGGCCACGGGCTCCATCGGGGGCCTGCTCACCGTCAAACACCACGGTGTTGTCGAAGTATTTTGCCTCTTCTTTGACAACCCAGAGGCCGTCATCGCGCCCGACAAAAACGTCAGGAGTGATCTCTTCGCAGATACCGTCACCGGTGCACAAGTCCTGGTCAATCCAGACCATTAGCTTCGTCTCTTTGGCCATAGTGGACAAACTTAGTCCCGATCCGGCCGTAGGGCATATATGGCACAATCGGAATCATGGAATTGCTCGAAAACCTCACCAGCAAAGTGGGTCAGGAGTTGGGCGCATCGGACTGGGTCGAGATAACCCAGGAGCGGGTGAACCAGTTCGCTGATGCCACCGACGACCACCAGTGGATCCACATAGATGAGGAGAAGGCAGCGGCCGGTCCTTTTGGCGGCACAATCGCCCATGGCTTTCTCACCCTTGCGCTAACGGTTCCTCTCGCTGGTCAGGTTCCGCTCGACGTCGGGTCTCCGAAGATGGCCATCAATTACGGACTGGAGAAGGTGCGATTCCCTGCACCGGTTCCAGTTGGGTCACGCTTGAGAGCAAGTGTCACGTTGGGCTTGGTCAGCGAGGTCGCGGGAGGGATACAGGTCAACCGCATTGTGACGATGGAGGTCGAGGGCCAGGAGAAGCCGGCGATGGTCGCCGAAACAGTCTCTCGCTACTACTACTAGACCGAACGACTAGGTGAGGGAGCGTCCCCCGCCGACAACCAAAACGTGTCCGGTTATGTAAGACGACAGGGGCGACAGCAAGAACCACACGGCGTTGGCAATCTCCTCGGGGGTGCCCATGCGGTCCAGGGGAATCGCCTCAACCATCTTGTCCCGGATGTCCTCGGGTATTGCCATCGACATCTCGGTGGCGATTAGCCCAGGAGCCACAGCATTCACCCTTACATTGGGAGCCAGACTTATCGCCATGGCTCGGGTCATCCCGACCACTCCACCTTTGGACATCGAGTAGTTGAACTGACCGAAGTTCCCCAGGTAGGCCCTCGATGCGATGTTCACAATGGCTCCGCCCTCCGCGAGAAGTGGTGCCATGCGCTCAGACAGCTGATACGCGGCACCCAAATTGACGCTGAGGACAGACCGGAAGTCTTCCTCCGTCATGTTGATCAGTCGTGCGTCACGTGTGATGCCAGCGTTGTTCACCAACCCGAGGAGAGGGACATCAAGCTTGGCCACCGTTTCGGCAACAGCGTCGATGCCTTCGGTTGATGTGAGGTCCACCTGCACCGGCGTGATCGCCTCGGATAGAGCGAGTTCAGCGGCTAAGTCGACACCCACCACCGTAAATGGCCCGGTTTGCACCAGTTTCTCGGCGATGGTCCGGCCGATGCCTCTGGCGGCACCCGTGACGACAATGGCGCCTTTCACGCCAGCGCCTTTCCGATATGGCCCGGCCCAATATGGATGAGCTCGCCGGTCACCGACCCATCTTCGATCAAGCGTTTTGCATGGGAGACCACCGTTGTCGGCGAGGCCTTGTCGTCGTAGGCGACGACATTGCTGGTCCATCCCTTGCGGGAGCCCTCCAGTGCGGCAGTGCGGGCGGCTGATACGAGACCTGCAGCAACCATCGCAGCAATTGGACCGTTTCTTCCGAGAAGGTCGTCGTTGCCGACGATGTAGACGAAGGACTGTTCGGCGATGGCCGATTCTTTGGACATGTTGAAGGCCGTTGTCAGTTCGTCGAGTGCGAGTTCGAAGGTCGGCTGAGTGGTCTCGGCCCAAAACACGAGACCTTCCCGCAGATCCTGGTCACCCGGCTCTGGCTCGATTCCCGCTGGCAATCGGAAAGTCCCGCTCACTCGCCGATCGCCCTTCCCTCTTCCAGCATTTTCTCGACTGTATCCGTATCGACTCCCAGTTCGATGAGCAACCCGCGGGTATCCGCTCCCAGGGTTGGTGGTAAGCCATCGCTTCGGCCGGGAGCACCGTCGATCCTGATTGGTGTTCCCGTCGTTTTCACCAGCCCGGCCTTCGGATGCTCCAACTCGACAAGCATCTCGTGGTAACGAGCCTGAGGGTCTGCGAAGGCCTCGTCGATGGAGAGAACCAAACCGCATGGCAATCCCGCGTCTGAGAAGAGGGAGATCCAGTAGTCCGCTGGACGCTCGACGAAACGCTTTTTCAGGGCACGAGCAAGGCTCTTGAGATTGTCCATTCTCGACTCGTTCGTCGGGTAGCGGTCGAACAGGTCAGGCCAGTCCATCGCTTCACACATCAGCTGAAAGTGTCTGTCGGAGACAATGGCCAAGGTGAATGGTCGATCAGCCGATTCGAATACCTGGTTGGGTGCGAGAAATGGGCTCGCGGTTCCCGTCCTCTCCGGCTGTTGCCCGTGAGTGAAGTTGATGGCGTTCCACCCCGACTGGATCGCCATGACCCCATCACGCAAGGAGATATCGATCGTTCTCCCCCTCCGGGGAGACTCGGCGAGCGCAGCTGCAATGGCGAAGGCGGCGTTGGTGCCGGCAACATAATCCCCCACGGTCGTGGCGGTTTTGCGAGGACCGTCTTTGACGTCTCCGGTAATCGAGATCATCCCCGACTCTCCCTGGAATATCACATCGATTCCGGCCCTATCTGCATACGGACCCTCAGATCCGAAGGCGGAAACGTTCGCATAGATGAGGGTGCCGTTCAATTCTCGGCATCGTTCTGCGGAAAGTCCGAGACGATCCATTGCACCGTGCCGAAGGTTCTGCACCACAACATCTGCCTTCTTGACGAGGTTGTCCAGCACTCGTTTGGAAACCCAGTCCCGTGTGTCCAGGGCGAGGGATTCCTTGCCCCGGTTGACGGCCATGAAGAAGACCGACTCACCGTTTTGGAAGGGCCCGAACTGGCGGCCGAGGTCGCCGGATCGTGGCTCTACCTTGATTACCCGTGCCCCCATGTCGGCCAGAAGCATCGTGGCGTAGGGGGCGGCGATCAGGTTTCCGAATTCGACGACTGTTACGCCATGGAGGGGACCTTCAGACACGTTCTACGACCACGCTGATCCCCTGTCCAACACCGATACACATTGTTGCCAATCCGTACCTGGAATCCCGCCGGGACATTTCGTGAATGAGGCTGACGACGATGCGAGCTCCCGATGCACCCAACGGATGCCCGAGCGCGATGGCGCCGCCGTTGACGTTTACTTTGGCCGTGTCCAGATTCAGCTCACGGATACTCGCCACCGTTTGTGATGCAAACGCCTCGTTCAGCTCAATGAGATCGACCTCGTCCACTGAGATACCGGCACGGTCGAGCGCCTTTCTGCTCGCGGGAACTGGCCCGATGCCCATGTAGTCGGGATGCACCCCGGCCGCGGCCGAGCTGACGACTCGGGCGATTGGTTCCAGGCTGTACCGCTCCACGCCTTCTTCGGTGGCAAGCAGCAATGCGGCCGAGCCGTCGTTCATGGGCGAAGAGTTCCCCGCGGTAACCGTGCCGTCGTTCTTGAACACCGGTTTGAGGCGTGCGAGAGCTTCGAGCGAAGTGTCGGCTCGGGGGCCCTCGTCACTTACGACGGTTCCCCAATCTCTTCGTTTCGAGTCCTTTGGCGCATCGATCGGTTCAATCTCATCTTTGAAACGACCGGACTCCTGGGCTGCGACTGCCCTTCGATGACTCTCCAAGGCAAACTCATCCTGGTCTTCTCGGGAAACCTGGTACCTCGCAGCCACTTTCTCGGCTGTCATGCCGAGTGTTATCGGCGGATAGAGCTCTTCCATCCGTTCGTTGACCAATCGCCATCCCAGCACGGTGTCGGCCACCGGGGGAGCCCCGGTCTTGAAGCTTCTGTCTGCCTTCAACATCACGTAGGGAGCCCGGCTCATGGATTCTGATCCCCCGGCGATCATCACGTCGCCCCAACCCCCCTGTAACGCGTGTGTTGCAGAGACCAGTGCCTGCATCCCCGAGCCACAGAGCCTGTTGACGGTGACACCTGCGGTTTCGATGGGAAGCCCGGCAAGGAGGCCGGCCATTCGGGCGACGTTGCGGTTGTCTTCCCCTGCCTGGTTGGCTGCTCCCCATTGAATGTCCTCAATCGCCTCTGGGTCCACCGAAGGATTGCGTTCGAGAAGTTTCGAGATCGAATGTGCCGCCAAGTCGTCGGGTCGGACATGCGCCAACTGACCCCCTATCCGTCCCATGGGTGTCCGGGCTCCGTCGACTATGAAAACGTCTGTCATGCCACTCTTCCGATCATCTGTGTCGATTATTGCCCGGACGTTGCGCAAAAGATCTTCACAGAAGTCCTTGTCTTCCGACACGCACCGTGCAATAGGGTCTGCCGACCCATTATCGCTCATTGGGCCAACGCGTATGTTGGCACCATCTGGACCAGGGGGCTCGCAGGATGGCAGGCACAAGGTTTGCGGATCGACGGATACCGCAGTCTCTTGCATTCGTGCCTGCCGGACTGCCCCGCACCAATCTTTGACGATCCGCCCGAACGCTTCATTTGTCGACCAATTCACATGGTTGGCTACGGTTGAACGGATGAATCGTCCCGACCGCCTCAACTTCACTGACTCCGAAGAAGCCAATGCTCTCTTGGCGGGAGATGACCTGGCTCTCCTTATTGGGATGCTCCTCGACCAGCAGTTCCCGATGGAAAGGGCGTTCTATGGGCCACAGCTTCTGAAGGATCGAATCGGCGAAAACCTCGACGCAAAGAGGCTTGCCAATTGGGACCTCGACGAGCTGGAGTCCGTCTTCAAGGGACCCCCGGCTATCCATCGGTATCCGTCCTCGATGGCAAAGCGGACTCAAGCCCTCTGCGAAGCAATTGTGGATGAGTACGAAGGTTCAGCGTCCAACATCTGGAACGACGCTGTCAACGGAAAAGAACTCCTCAAACGTCTCAAGGACCTACCCGGATTCGGCGAAGGCAAGTCCAGAGTGTTCGTCGGGGTCCTGGGAAAACGCATGGGCATCCAACCTGAAGGCTGGGAAAAGGCGGCGGCCGACTGGCCCAGCATCGCCGACGTCGAAGAATTTGACGATGTATTCACCCTGCGGGAGCAGAAGCGCTTGATGAAGCAGAAGAAGAAGCAGCAATCCTCCTGAAAGTTTCTGGGTTTTTCGCCCTATTTAGTACTTAACTGCCCCGCCTCGAGATCCGATACCTAACCCATGTCCGAAGGAGCTATCGAACGTGGATAAGGGAATGAATCTTTCTGGTCAGCTTGCTGACTGGACGATGGACGACTTGTTGCAGATCGTCCAGGTCACCAAGAAAACCGGGTCCCTTGACATCGTTGGGGCGCGCAAAGGGCGTGTTCACTTTCGCGAAGGTGCAGTCACCGGTGCCGAGCTTCACAGCTCGCGTGGGGTTTACGCTGGAACCGACCCTTCCATAATCGCTGACGTTGTTTTCGTTCTCGGCTCCATGGAAGAGGGCGCGTTTGCCATGGGTCCCGCTGACGGGCCCGACGTCGAGGGTGTTGAGATCGAGTCGATCTCGAAGAGAGTCACCGAACTCCGCGACATCGAAACCGAAGTTTCAGAGCAAGGGCTGATCGGTTCTGGCCAGGTTGTTATCAAGCCGACCGTTGAGAAGGACGTCAGTTTCACGCCGGAGGATTGGTCGGCGATAGCTTCACTTGTTCAGCCGTTCACGTTCGAGGGCCTCGAGGAGCGGCTGGGGCGGGGAGCGGCGGTGCGAATGATCCATGCATTCCACCGGCTCGGCATCGTCGATGTTGCACCCGAGGAAGTAGAAGAGAAAGTCGTCAATGACTCAGCAAACGTGAGCGAAGAGGAGTCGAACTGGCTTGATCGGCTTGCCGATGAAGTCTCGGCTACCGATTCGACCAAGTGGCTGGAGGAAGCGGCATCTCAGTTGGCCGAAGAGTCCCCCGCGCAGCAAACCCCGGCTGCTGAGCCAGCTGCTGCAGCCCCGGCTGAAGCTCCCGAAGAAGAGCCTGCACCGGAACCTGAGCCTGAGCCAGCCGGTGCCAAGGGTGTTGCTGCGCCTGCATCAACGGTGTTGACCACGGGTGTCTACGACGATATCCGTCGTTTGCGGAGCAAGGTAACCGAATAACCCCGACGCGCGGTGTCCATGGCCGCGGTCTTGGTCAGGCTTCCGAATCGGTCCTCAGAGCACTCCTGTTCGCCACAGCACAAGTGTGTCCATTGTCAGCGCTACGGCGATGTGGAGCAGAACTCCCGGTATGAAGCTTTTTGTCTTCACAGCCATGTAGCCGAGTATCAGACCGGCGAATATCGCCGCAGTCGCTTCGGGCATGGGTTTTGCGAAGTGAATCATGACGTATGGGATTGTCATGATCAGAATCGAGAACTCACCGAAACGGCGAAGCAGTCCGAATGTCATGTAGCCCCGGAAGAAGGCTTCGACTCCTACGAACTGGAAGGCGTAGCCGACCGTGTATAGCCAGTAAGCCGCACCTCCTTCCGCTGCCCGTTCGTAGAACGGGTATGTCTCTTGGAACGAGGCAAAGGTCGACATCCACACAAGGATTGGAAGCATGACCAAATACATCGCTCCATAAATCGGAAGGTGTTTGCCGATACCGCGGAAGCGGAGTCCGTATTCGATCGGCCGCCGCCGAATCAGAAAAACGACGATGGCGAGTGGAACCAGGCCACGGAGCACAAGCGAGCTTGCACCCCACCACAAATAGCCGCCGACGTCGGGGAGTCGAGCCAGTACGCCACCGAAAGTGCTCGGCACCCAATCGATCAGCCCCGACGACTCGTAGAAACCGGGCCGCCCCCAGTAGAAAAAGACCAGAAGTAGCACAGTGGACGACACCAGAACGATGGCTGCTTCCCGATCTGCCTCGGGTCCGAGTCGAGTTTCGAACTCGGGCAGTTGAAGACTCTCGGGCAACATGGATGCGAAAGTGTACGAACTATCGTCTCGGTGATGCGAGACAAAAGCCCCTGGATTCCGGACCGCCCGCTTTTCATTGGTCTGGCCGGAGGCTCTGGCTCAGGGAAGACCACCGTCGCAGAAAACGTCATCGATGCCCTCGAGGGTGGGGTGTCTTATCTCCAACACGATGCCTACTACAGGCATATGCCGGAGCTGTCGTACCAAGAACGCACACGGGTCAACTACGACCACCCGTCTTCGCTGGAAACTGAACTCCTTGTCGAACACTTGGAGATGCTGCGCTCCGGCCTGGCGGTGCAAAGACCGGTCTACGACTTCTCCGAACACCTCCGCTCGGAAGAGACGGTTCAGATCGGCCCGACACGTGTTGTGCTGGTCGAAGGAATCCTCGTTCTCGCTGAACCGGAGCTGCGGAGCGAGTTGGACTTGAAGATCTTCGTGGATACGGCTCCTGATGTGCGTCTGGCTCGTCGCATCGAACGCGACATCCAGGAGCGGGGCAGAACTATCAACAGTGTCATCGATCAGTACTTCTCGACTGTTCGTCCGATGCACCTCGAATTCGTCGAAGCTTCGAAGCGATATGCGGACCTGATAATCCCGGAAGGGGCCAACCCCGCTGCGGTGGCGACGGTTGTCGAGTTGATCCGCTCGCGATTGGGCTAACCGAAAGCGCACCCTCCGCAGTTGCTGCCCTTCTTATACTCCGGTCCATGTCAGATCGACCTTCGGTAGCGGTACTTGGTGTTGGCGCCATGGGCGAAGCCCTTGTTTCGGGGCTGTTGCGCGCAGGTTGGGAACCACCCGAAGTCTCTTTGTGTGTCCGTCGAATGGAGGTCGGTGACCGGCTGGCCCATCAGACGGGGTGTGCTGTCAGTGTTGATCCATCGGCGGTCGTTGACGGCAAGGATGTCGTCGTCGTGGCGGTGAAACCTCGAGACGTTCTCGACTTGGTTCGCACTTTCGCCCCCGAGATTGCCAAAGACCAGCTGCTGATCTCGCTGGCTGCCGGTATCACCACCGAGACCTATGAGTCGGAACTGCCGAATACACCAGTCGTCCGCGCCATGCCGAATACGCCTGCCCTGGTCGGTGAAGGTGTCACTGGAGTGGCCGCTGGCTCCCACGCAGGTCCCGGTCATCTCGACATCGCCCGGACCGTGCTTGGTGCCGTTGGTTCGGTGCGTGTGATGGACGAAGCTCTGCTGGACGCGGTCACGGCTGTGTCCGGCACAGGGCCCGCTTACATCTTCTTGCTGGCCGAGGCATTGACCGAGGCCGCGATCAGGGAGGGTTTGCCCCGGGATATCGCCGAAGCGTTTGTGAACCAAACAGTGCGTGGCGCCGGACGTCTGCTCACCGATGTCGAGAAGACACCTTCGGAGTTGCGTGCCCAAGTCACCTCGCCTGGAGGGACAACCGCAGCCGCTGTTCATGTTCTGGAAGAGCGCGGGTTCCGGGCGATCGTGGAGGACGCGGTACAAGCAGCAGCTCGGCGTGCGGAGGAGCTGGGCACAGAGGCATGAGTTTGTTCACCCGGGTGGTCACCAGCACTGCCCATTCGAAACCCATTGAAAAGGTGGTCACAGGCACTCGACCTGGACGAGCCTTGGCCAATAGGTTCGTTGCGGGGGACACCCTTGATGAAGCCGTGAAGGTGGCGAAAACGCTGAACGATGACGGGTTCCTGGTGTCGCTCGATCTGCTGGGCGAAGAGGTTCACGATGAAGCTTCGGCGCGGGCAGCGGGTGCCGAGTACCTCGAGTCTTTGGAAATCATCGGCAAGGAAAGTCTGCGATCCAACATCTCGGTGAAGTTGACTCAATTGGGTCTGGCCATCGATCGCGATCTGACGACTGACCTTATTGGTCAGCTAGCGGCCAAAGCGCTTGAGGTCGGCACGTCGGTGACGATCGACATGGAGGACTCCAGGTACACGGCGGACACTGTCGACGTCTATGAGAGCGCCCAGACCGAATACGGAAATGTTGGGATCGCGATTCAGGCATATATGAAGCGGACGCCCGACGACCTGGAGCGACTGTTGCCCTTGGACGGTCACATTCGTCTGTGCAAAGGTGCCTATGTCGAGCCGCCGGAGGTCGCCCTCACGATGAAGCGGTCAGTTGACGCCGCCTACGAGTCGGCGCTCGAAGTTTTGATGCAAGCAGAAAACGTCAAACCAGCGATAGCTACTCACGATTTGAAACTGATCGATTCGGCCCGGAGCATGGCGCCGCAAAGGATGGGCTATTTCGAATTCCAGATGCTGTATGGGGTGCGGGCCACTCTGCAGAAGGAGCTGGTTGCAGAAGGGCATCCGCTTCGAATCTATCTCCCGTTTGGGTCTCAGTGGTACCCGTACCTGACCCGGCGGATGGCTGAACGACCAGCCAACGTCTGGTTTTTTGCCAAGAGTCTGTTTGGTTGAGTCCGGGGAGTAGAGAATCAGAAAAGGGGTGGCGCTAGTGCGCCACCCCTTTTCTTTGTAGGACGAGACTCAGGCGGCCTGGTCAAGGCTCTTGGGGTTGTCCGAGGGAGGTTCGGCCAACCGCTCGCCAAGTGCGATGAGTCCGTTTCCGAGCGCACCTCTCAAAGAGAGGTCGCTACGGGGCATGGCTTCTGCTCGCGCAGAACGTGCCATACGTCTTTGGTTTGCTGAATTAGTGAGTCTTTCGACTCGGTGGTTCAAAATTGAGATGTCATATGAGGGGTACATAGTCCTCCTTCCGTGAAAGTCTTCGTTGGAATGCCGATTTGTTGAACTTTTCGATTCGGGCGTTCCAGATTGAGATGTCAAATGAGGGATACATGGTTCTCCTTTATGCAAGTGCGGATTTCTCGGGTGGTCGCATGTAGCTTTCGAGAAATTCGCCGGCGTCTTCTATTGCTTGTGAACGAAGCCCGTAACACTTCGACTCACCTTTCCCCATGTGAACCCGGATGAGGCCGGCTCCTCTGAGGATTGAAATGTGGTGGTGGACTGTGGACTTGGAAAGGCCCAGCAGGGCAGTGAGCTCATCGAGGCTCGTATCTCCTTCTGAGAGCCGCCGCAGGATCCGCAGCCGTCGTTCGTCGCTGAGGGCCTTGTAGAACCGCACCATCCAAGATGGGGGAGCTTCGGGGTTCGTGTTCAGGAACTCGTCGGCAAGACCGTAGAAAACGATCAGCACCTCGCGGTGGCGGTCGATGAGCGAGAGCGGGCGGATGACTACCGAAGGAACCAGGATCACCCTGCTTACTCCGATTGGAACCTCGTAGTTCAGCCCGTTGGTCACTTGTTCGATAACGGCCTTTGCGTCGTCGCGGTTGGCCACTGACCTTCGAGCAGCCGCAGCTCCTGCGATGGCGGCCCCAAATTCCTCTTCAAACTCAATGAAGACCTCTTCGTGGAATCGATGGAGTACACCAGCGACCCGGTCACGGAATTCGGTTGCCTCAATGTCGAACAGAGTCAGAATCTGGTTCGCCTCTTCCTCATCGTCGGTCGCCACGATCTGGCGGGCAGCCTCCGAGTCACCGTTGGCGGCCGCTTCAATCGTTGCCAGTGATGGAGACTCGCCACCGCGATGTAGGGCGGCCTGTTCTCCGATATATCCGAGGATCCAGCGCCGCAATCGTTGCGGGTTGAGATTTCCGATCCAGTTGAAAGCGCTCTTGGGGTCGTGAGGGTGCGGAGCCACCGATACCAAACCGAGAATGCTCAGCCAGACCATGCAATGTGGTGCGGCGAGTGTCCGGATTTCGTCGGCGAGATCCTTGGGGGTGGAATCGACCACCCGCTGGAACCAGTCCGACCCGAGGTCGAAGGTGGTGCCGTCCTCTTTGGAATTGAAGACACTCCAGATGGTCAGTATGACCTCATATGACACAGCACCGTCGACCTCAATCGGGATCCGACGTGGGGCTGTGGCCAGCTCTCTGACGTTTTCTTGGGGTTTGATTAATTCAACCATTTTCAAAACCTTTCACACCGTTCGATGTGTTTCGAATGAAACTATACCATTCGATGGGCGGGAGTCAAGTGAATATTCGATAGATGTCGAATAGAAGGTTTCTATTCGTCAGAAATCGGAGGGTCCTCCGGATGAAGCGAGCCAGATGTGCGTTGGGTAGGGGAAGGGCAGATACACTCCCCACTCATGACCGCACCGACCAAGACCGACGAGAACCACGACACTAGATCTCGGAAAATCCCGGTGCGGGGGATTTTTGAAACCCTCGGAATCGTTTCGGCAGTTGGAACGCTCGCTCTGGGCGTGCTCGGGACTCTCCCCGAAGAACCGCATTTCGAAGTCGGTCGCGAGGTCTTCGGGAACGTACCGGATGCTCTCGTGTTTCTCTTCTACGTTGCGATTTCGGCTTTTCTCTGGCTGACGTTCCATCTTCTGGCGGCGCGATCGGAAGCATGGGTCCAAGGGAGAGAGGACGTTCGACTCGGCGATTGGGGAGCCCGGCTGAAGCGGTTGAGCGAAGGTCTGCGAATGCAGACCTTGATGCGCGATCGTCGGTCTGGAGTCATGCACGCCATGATCTACTACGGATTCATCGTGTTGTTCCTCGGGACCGTCACCCTGGAGATCGATCACCTGTTGCCCAGCAATCTCAAGTTTCTCCATGGTGGGGTCTATCAGGCGTATTCCGCGACTCTCGACCTTGCCTCTCTTGTCTTCCTCGGGGGTTTGGTCTTTGCGGCGGTCATTCGATATGGAATCCGGCCCTGGCGGCTCCGATCCAAATCGAAACCAGAGGACATCCTGATCCTGGCAACGTTGGCCATCATCGGAATCACGGGCCTTTTGACGGAGGCGGCTCGGATTTCGCTTGTGGGTCGTCCCGATTTCGAGGTCTGGTCTTTTGTTGGGTATCCGTTGTCCGCCCTCATCTCCGAGAGTGCGGCCGCGAACTTTCATTTGGCGATGTGGGTTCTACACGTGGCAGCCTTCGTCGCCTTCTTGGTGATCCTTCCTGTGACCAAGCTGCGGCACATGGTCACATCGCCGGCCAATCTCTTCCTCAGCCCCAATGATCGGCCGAAAGGTGCGATGCGCCCGATGCCCAACCTTCTCGAAGCGGAGGATGTTGAGACCATCGGCGCCTCCCTGGCAACCGATCTGACCTGGAAGCAGATCTTCGACACGGACGCCTGCACCATCTGTGGGCGATGCACCTCGGTTTGCCCCGCCAACATCACAGGCAAACCCCTTGACCCACGCGAGATGGTGCTGAAGACGGGCGAGGTGGCCGCGGCCAACGTCGGAATCGCCGGTCCGGTTGGCTCGACTGCCACCCTCGAGACGGGTGCGACGCTTTTTGACAGGATTACCAGCGATGAGGCGTTTTCGTGCACAACGTGCCGTGCTTGTGACGAGATCTGCCCCGTCGGTATCGAGATTGTCGACCGAATCCTCGACATGAGACGCCACCTCACGTTGATGGAGTCGGATTTCCCCGCCGAGTTGGGAAAAGCCTTCGTGGCGCTGGAGAACCAGTCGAATCCTTGGGGTATGAGTCAACAGGCCCGGGGCGACTGGACCAAGGAGCTCGACTTCGATGTGCCGGTTCTTGGCGAAGACGGCAAAGCGTCGGCGGAGTACTTGTGGTTCGTCGGGTGTGCCGGTTCGTTCGATGATCGCAACACGGCGGTGTCCGTTGCGCTTGCGCGTCTGCTACATGAGGCTGATATCGACTTTGCGATCCTGGCCAATCGGGAAGTCTGCACTGGGGACCCCGCCCGCCGCGCCGGGAACGAGTTCGTGTTCCAACAGCTGGCATTGGAGAACATTGCAACCTTCGAGGAAATGGGTGTGACCAAGGTGATCACCCAGTGCGCCCACTGCTTCAACGCAATCGGCAACGAATACCCTCAGTTCGGTGGCGACTACGAAGTTGTCCACCACAGCCAACTGTTGGCTCAATTGCTCGAGCAGAGGCGGCTCCCTGAACCACGCAAGGACGACGGCGAGAAGAAGAAGATCGCCTATCACGATCCTTGTTATCTAGGCCGACACAACGATGTGTATGTGGCTCCTCGTGAGGTGGTCGCCGGTTCGGGAGAAGTCGAGGTCGTCGAGATGGCCCGTCATGGGACCCGAGCACTGTGCTGCGGTGCTGGCGGTGCCCGGTTCTGGATGGAAGAGCAGACCGGGAAGAAGGTCAACGTCGAACGCGCTGAAGAAGCGGTAGCCACGGACGCAGATGAGATCGCTGTGGCGTGCCCGTTCTGTTTCGTGATGCTTGACGATGGAATCAAGGAGATCGGGCATGAGGTTCCGGTTCGCGATATTGCTCTGATCCTCGCTGACGGCATTATCAGCGATGCAGCTTCGGACAAAGGCGCGGCCTCTGATTCGTGAACGCGTGAGGGGGTTGCCTAGGCCGGTCATCATTCTGACTTGTGCCCTGGTTTTCGTCTCGTGCACAGATTCGGGAGATGCGAATAGCTCGACGAGCATTTCTCAACCCTCGGTCACGACGACAACAACAGTCCCGGTGGCTGGCGAGGCCGCGGTCGAGGAGTATGTGCAGTGTCTTGCGGACGAGGGTGTCGACATCGATTCAATCCCGCTTGACATCAACGGGCGCCCAATGTTGGACGCGGTCAATTCCCAATTGGACTATTCGGACGCTGAAACCGTGCAGGCATTGTCAGAGTGTGGGGGCATCCTGACTGAAGGTGCACTCGACCTGGGCTTCGACGACGATTACCGGGTTGAGGTCGTTGAGCAACTAGCCGCCTTTTCCCGCTGTGTACGCGCCAGAGGTGCCGAGGACTTTCCGGATCCGGTACCGGGCTTCATCGGGATCGGTGCACCTTATCCACCGTCTGATATCCCGTACGACGATCCAGAGTTGGAGACGGCGGTGGCGGCTTGTAACGAAACGGTCTTTGGCGATTTCCCCGGATCTGGCGGCTGACGCCTGTTGAGATAACCTTCAACAAGTGAGCTTGCCCGCGCCGACGATAGAACCGGACGTCCAGGAGATTCAGGATGAAGACCGCCCCTGGATCGTCATCGTCTGGGACGACCCGGTAAACACGATCGCATATGTGATCTACGTGTTCAGGAGCCTTTTTGGCTACAGCAAGAGTCGTGCGACAGAGCTCACGATGAAGGTTCACAACGAAGGAAAAGCAAACGTCTCCGACGGTCCCAAGGAGAAGGTGGAGGCGGAGTGTTATCAGCTTCATGCATATGGGCTTTGGGCCACGATTGAGCAGGGCTGATGTCAGAGCGATTTAGGGCAATCGGTGGAGACCGGATCGTTGTCGAGTTCTCCGAGCCGGAATTGGTCTTTCTGTCCGACGTGATACCGCTCCTCGATTCGGTAGGTCGTACCCAAGACGATCCCGGCCACGAGCGACTCAACGTCCCGGCATTTCTCGGCGACCCCGACTCATCAGAAGAATGGTCTCGAGCTGTTGGCGACCGATTGGACCTCGCCCGTAGTCAAGACCGGATGGTTTTCGCCGGCGTGGTCGGCTCGGAACAGCGGGCGGTTCTGGATCTCGACCAAGCTGGTGCCGTCCTCAGGGTCCTCAACGAAGCGAGATTGGTTCTTGCTGCCAGGTTGGGGGTGGAGGTGGAGAGCGACTACTCGAGGCTCAGCGAAGACGAGCTGATGGGCCTGCATTTTCTTGGATTCCTCGTTGAGGACCTAGTCGAAGAGATGAGCCGAGCATTGCCTTGAGTTTGTCGTGGCCCTGGTGATGCATTCGGAGGGAGAAGTGAGTAGTTTCCGAATCTGGACGGCACCTGCCTGTGAAACTTGAGGAGGGTCATTGGTCACCGATCCGATAGCTGAGCTTCGAAGTCCGGTAGGGGCACTGATTTCGATGTATGTAGAGCGCCCCAGTCCTGGTGGATTCCGGGCATTGATCACTGATCTCGGCCGGGGGATTCGGAAGAAGGTTGCCGTTCGAGACCGATCAATCCAGAAGAGCGTTGACTCTGATCTAGAGCGGATTCGCAATGAAGCAGAGGGTTTCGAATTGGAGGCAATACCCGCGTATGCGATTTTTGCTTCCTCCGTTGATGGGATATTCGAGGTGAAGCCGTTGGCGCACCCGGTCAGCTCAACAGCTGTACTCGGCTCTCGGCCTTACCTGCGGCCTCTGCGGGCAACCCCACGTCCCTTGCGGACCGGTGTTCTGGTCGCAGACAAGTCGGAGGCTCGAGTGTTTGTCGGTCAGGAGGGCTCGATTGAAGAAGTGGGTGCCGCGCTTCAGGCCGACCAGGGAAAGGGCAACTATGGAGGCTTTTCTGGATATGACGAGCACACAGTGCGGAGTCGGGCCGAAGAAATCGTCGCACGACTGTGGCGTGAGGCGGGCCAACGACTTCTGGATCGACATCTCGACACGCCTCTCGACTCCCTCCTCGTAGGTGGTCATGCCGAGTCAATCGATGACATCAGGGGCGAGCTTCACCCTTACCTTCAGGAGCTACCTGGTGGTTCATGCGTTCTAGTGCCTTCTGGAGCCTCCAAAACTCGGTTACGTGGAGAAATCGATGCCCTGAACTCAGTTCTGAGGGAGAAGCGTGAGCGCCATGTGATCGAGGAGTTGTTGGCCGCTGCCGGGAGCGACGGTCGTGGCGTCTTGGGGCTCGCCGAGGTCCTCGACGCAGCAAATGTGCAGTCAATCTCGGATCTCGTTGTTGCAGGCGACTTCTCACGTCCTGGTGTGATGTGCCCCGAGTGCGGCTATTTGGCCAGGGTTGCCTCCGAGTGTCGGGTATGTGGATCTGGGGTGCATGAGGTTGATGATGTCGTGGCTGCTTTGATCGACGCGACAATCGGCGCAGGTGGCAGCGTCCATCAAGTCCTGGTTGGGTCGGCACTCGACAAGGACGGCGTTGGTGCCCTCACCAGATTCAAGATCCACGCCGTCGAATGAACTCGATCCGGTAATGCACTCCCTACAGCTTCGGCTAGTTTCATTCCAATGTCGGTAGCTGCCTTAGTTCTCGCCGCGGGCGGTTCGAACCGTCTCGGTCGCCCCAAACAGTTGGAACCGTGGGGCGGAGACACCCTCCTGGGCCATGTCGTCAAACAAACCCAGAGGTTTCCGGTTGACGAAGTCTGGGTAGTCCTCGGTGCCCATAGTGAAGAAATCTTGGAGAAGGTCAACCTGTCCGGTGTCGGGGTCATCGAGAATCCCGAGTGGGAAGAGGGGATCGCGTCTTCTCTGCGGTGTGGACTTGACGCCCTCACTCATCAATCGCGTTGCGATGTTGCGCTTATCGTCCTCGGTGATCAGCCAGACCTTGTCGATGACGTCGTGGAGGAGCTGTTGGTGTCGCACAAACGGACATCGAATCCAGTCAGCGTCCCCAAGTACCGCTACAACCGCGGGAACCCCGTGGCTGTAGATCGTTCAATGTGGCCTCGACTCATGTCGCTCGAGGGTGACGACGGCGCGGGCCGACTCTGGCAAGCTCACCCAGAATGGGTGAACGATGTGTGGTTCTCGGAATTGGGTCCGCGTGACGTCGACACCGAGGTCGACGTGGTAGAGATGCGACCCCGGAACATCGCCCAATGAAGAACGGCATTGCGATGTCTATTGTTAAAGACCGTAACCCCGTTGGAGTAGCTATCTAGTGGCACGAATCGATGAAGTAGCTGGTGTCGGCGTGAGGGAGGCGAGGAAGCTCCGCAAAGCCGGCGTCAAGACGAGCAAGAGTCTGATCGAAGTGGCGTCGACACGAGCGGGACGCACCAAATTGTCAGGGCTCACCGGTATCCCTCCACGCAACCTCCAATCCTGGGTCCATCACGCCGATCTCCTCCGCGTTAGGGGAGTTGGAGCCGAATACGCCGAGCTGCTGGTTGCGGCCGGTGTCGAGACGGTCAAGGATCTTCGCCGTCGGAACCCCACGGCCCTTGTCGCCAAGATCATTTCGATGAACGGCTCGCAGAAGGTGGTGCAGCGGTTACCCACCGAAGGAATGGTCACCGGGTGGATTGAGGCCGCGGCCACGGTCGAACCCTCGATCGGCTGATCCACCGATAGCCCGGGAGCAATCTGTTCCTGTGATCGCTGGACTATTGGATCATCTCGGCTCTGGGACGACTCCGGAGATTGCGGTCAACTGGTCCATCAATTCGGAGAACCCGGAAGGTGTTATCGCCTGATCGCCATCAACCAGCGCCCGACCAGGCTCCGGGTGGACGTCGATCAGAACACCATCGGCGCCAACCGCGATAGCCGCCCTGGCCAAGGCGGCCACGAGCTCGGATCTGCCGGATGCGTGCGACGGGTCCACCATGACGGGTAGGTGGGTGAGATCTTTCAACACAGGCACTGCAGAGATGTCGAGCGTGTTGCGAGTTGAAGTCTCGAATGTGCGGATGCCCCGCTCGACCAGGACTATGTCGTGATTGCCGGCATCGTAGATGTATTCGGCAGCATCGAGCCACTCCTGGATCTGCGCGGTTCTGCCCCGTTTCAGCAGGACCGGTTTTGACTGTTGGCCCACTTCTTTGAGAAGGGCATAGTTCGACATGTTGCGGGTGCCGATGCGGAGCATGTCGGCTGTTTGGGCCACGGCTTCAACGTGCCGTGGGTCAACGACTTCGACTACAAAAGGCAGGCCGGTCAACGTTCGGGCCTCGGCGAGGAACGCGAGTCCTTCCTCGCCCAACCCTTGAAACGCATAGGGGGAGGTGCGTGGTTTATAGACGTCCCCTCTCAAGATGCTGGCGCCTGCTGCTTTCACGGCAGTCGCCGTTGCCAGGATCTGGTCTCGGGACTCCACCGCACATGGTCCCGCGACAAAGGTGGGCTCACCGGAGCCGATCGGGACATCTCCGACCTTTATAACGGAGTTTTCGGGTTGATAGCGGCGTTCGACGAAGCGGAATCGAGCAGGGCCCACAACGACGCGCTCGACGCCAGGGTGGCTGCTCAACTTCGTCACCAAGGCGAGTTCATCGGATGGGACAAACACAACAAGACGTGCCCCAAGCGATCCAGGCTCCGGTTGTAAGTCCAGGTCGCGTAGCGACGTGGTGATCAAGTCAACCTGAGAACGAGTTGCCTCGGGGAGCATTACGCAATACATGTAGGCATGTCCATTTCGACTCAACATACGGTAGCCGTGCCTGATGTCTTCTGGCCTGGGTCACATTGGTCATGAGCCTTTGTGGTTGGGTACCATCGAGGTCTGATGACGGCTCAAGAGCAATCAGGTTCACTCGAGTACACACCGCACATCGGAGAAAGCCGTCAGTACTGGCGCGACATAATTCTGGGTGTCAATGACGGTCTGGTTTCAGTGTTCCTGCTCGTGGTTGGGGTGGTTGGTGGTGGTCTTCGCCCCAACGAAGTACTCCTGACTGGAGTGGCAGGTGCGGTCGCCGGGGCGATTTCGATGGCAGCGGGAGAGTATTTGGCCACGAAGTCCCAGGATGAGGTGCTCGCTGCCGAGCTCAGGTTGGAGCGTGAGCACATTCGGTACCACCGTGATGCCGAGTTGGATCAATTGACTGAGATGTTCAGTGATATGGGTCTCGCCGACGATGACGTTGCAGATGTGGTCGCGGCCTTTGATCGCTCCGATGAGGCCCTGCTCAATGCAATGAAGGCTCTTGAGTTCGGAGTTGTCGAGTCGGAGCGGCGTTCGCCTTACCTGGCGATGATCATCTCGGGAGTCCTGTTCTTTGCGGGCTCGCTACCTTCTGTTGTCCCATTCCTCTTCACCGACAACCCAACCACGGGACTGATTTACGCATCGGTCCTTGCCCTTGCTGGCCTATTCATCGTGGGTGCCGTGAAAGCCCGCGTGACCGGTACGAGTATGGTCAAGTCTGGTCTGGAAAACCTGGTGGTGGCCGGGTTCGGCGGTGTTGCTGCTTGGTTCATCGGTGACGTGATTGGTTCGGCTCTGGTTGGTTAAGAGATAACTAGCAAACCGCTTGCATTAGTTAGCAGCTTGCTGTATGCTGCACTTTGTGAGCGAAAGCAAGCAGTCAGATCTTGGTGAATTCATTCGCCAGCAGAGAGAAAGGGCCAACCTTTCCCTGCGCCGCCTTGCCGAGTCGGCTGAGATTTCCAACCCATATCTCAGTCAAATCGAAAGAGGTATTCGCAAACCGTCTGCAGAGATCTTGAAACGCTTGTCACGTGCTCTGGAGATTTCGGCCAACTCGATGTATTCAAAAGCCGGGTTGATCGATGACGAATTCGAGTCCCCGTCAGTGTTCGACGCTATCGACGCTGACCCGACTCTGACTTCAGACCAAAAGAAAGTGCTGCTTGATCTTTACCGGAGCATGTCTCGGGCAAACGGGATGGCAGCGGAAAACAACAACCAGGAGTAAGAAAATGCAGGCAAAGAACGTCCTGTACGCGGCCGTCGGCGCTCCCGTCGTCGCCGCACGAAAGGTATCCGGCACCGTTGGTGAATTGCGTGGAAAACTCAATGACGGAGCCGCGGACTACACCAAGGCCGCGACCAAGACAGTCGAGACATGGGCCGCTGAAGGTGAAAAAGTGGTCGCCCGCGTTGGCGACAACGAGCGTGTCGAGGAACTGGCTGCGAAGGTCGATCTCGACCAGGCCAAAGAGCAGGTTGGAAAGCTGCGCACGCAGCTCGAGGACATGCTCGACACGTGGCGGACCTCCTTCCGACCCGAGAAGACAGTTGAGAAGGTAGAGGTCACGGTTCCTGCCAAGAAACCAGCTACGAAGCCAACGGCGAAGAAGCCGGCTGCGAAGACCGCAGCTGCGAAGAAGCCTGCGGCCAAGACCACCAAGTCAACCGCTGCGAAGAAGACTTCTGCCGCCAAGACCACCAAGTCAACGGCTGCGAAGAAGAGCTCAGCCAAAGCAAGCACGACTAAGGCATCAGCGTCCAAAACCGCTAGCGCCTCCAAGTCAGCAAAAGCTTCCTGAACTCACTCCTCCTCAATTAGCAGGGTGGACCTACGGGTCCACCCTGTGGACCGCAAGGGGGGACGACCCCCCCTAGCAACTCGAAGAGTTGCCAAGGAACCGGAACGGTTCCCAGTATCCCCCCCCCGAGCGAACCCTCTCCTCCGGCTTCTTTCGCGCAGTGGCTTCGTCGTTCCGCCACGGCCCGGACTATTGCTGATTCAGATTCACTGGTTTTTTAGCGAGGGGCTCGGGCTGTGGAACAGCCCGATTAGGAACCCGAAGGGCGACCCCCCTAGCAACTCGAAGAGTTGCCAAGGAACCGGAACGGTTCCCAGTATCCCCCCCGAGCGAACCCTGTTGTTCGCATTCTGTCGCGTGGTGGCCATCGTCGTTCCGCCACGGCCCGGACTCCCGCTGGTTCGAGTTCCAGTCCGGTTCTTTGCAAGGAGCTCTTGCTGTGAAACATCCCCTAAGGAACGGGACGGATCCCGGGGTCTTATGTCCCGCCTATCGGGGTCTTTCGTCTCTAGGGAGCGACGGGACTTTTCCATAGATTCGCAAGGGTGAATGCAGAATCTGTGCCCATGGCCATCGTTGACGGCAACGAGGCAGCGGCAACCATCGCTCACAAGCTGAGTGAAGTCATCGCCATATATCCGATCACCCCGGCATCCCCGATGGGCGAGTTGGCCGACATGTGGTCGTTACACGGCCGCCCCAACCTTTGGGGGGTGGTGCCCGACGTCGTCGAGATGCAATCTGAGGCTGGTGCCGCCGGTGCGATGCACGGCTCGCTGCAGACCGGGGCCCTGAGCACCACCTTCACTGCGTCACAAGGCCTGTTGTTGATGCTGCCCAACATGTACAAGATCGCGGGCGAGCTCACGTCGACAGTCATTCACGTCGCCGCGCGCTCAGTCGCAACGCACGCCCTCTCGATATTCGGTGACCATTCCGACGTAATGTCCGCTCGGCAGACCGGTTTCGCCATGCTCTCCTCAGCCTCGGTTCAGGAAGCTCATGACTTCGCTCTGGTATCGCATCTCGCAACCATGCAAACCCGCGTTCCCTTCCTCCACTTCTTCGACGGATTCCGGACCTCCCATGAGATCTCGAAGATCGCGACAATCGGGGACGATGTGATCCGTGGTCTGGTCGATGAAGACTTGATCGCCGCACATCGCCTTCGTGCCCTGAATCCCAACAAACCCGTTCTTCGCGGAACTGCGCAAAACCCAGACGTGTTCTTTCAAGCACGTGAGGCCGCGAATCCGTTCTACGAGCAGGTTCCCGAAGATGTGCAGGCGCTGATGGATCTGGTTGGCGAGAAAACCGGTCGCCACCACCAGTTGTTCGAGTATTTCGGAGCCCGGGACGCCGAGCAGATCGTTGTTCTTATGGGCTCCGGAGCCGGGGCAGCGCATGAGGCTGTTTCCAGGATGGTTGACGCAGGCGAGAAGGTCGGGCTTGTCGTAGTGAAGTTGTATCGGCCCTTCGACGTCGACGTCTTCAACTCTGTTGTCCCCGAAACGGTGAAAAGGGCTGCGGTACTGGATCGAACCAAAGAACCCGGTGCCATTGGGGAACCGCTCTATCTCGATGTCGTGTCCGCGTTCTCGGAAAGCAACCGGGATATCAACGTTTCCGGTGGGCGGTATGGCCTTTCGTCGAAGGAGTTCACTCCCGCGATGGTTGCGGGCGTATTCGCCGAGATAGACAAGCTGGAACCAAGACGCCATTTCACCGTCGGAATTGTCGATGACGTGAGTGGCTTGTCCATTGACTACGAACCAGATGATTTCCCCGAGGACGACTCGGTGACGCGTGCGGTCTTCTTCGGTCTCGGATCGGACGGCACAGTGGGAGCAAACAAGAACTCAGCCAAGATCATTGGTGAGGAGACCTCCCTCGATGTCCAGGGCTATTTCGTCTACGACTCGAAGAAGTCGGGTTCCCGCACCGTCTCGCACCTCCGGATTTCCGACTCGACGATCGAATCGACCTATCTAATTGGAAAGGCGGGCTTTGTCGCAGTCCACCAGTTCGACCTGTTGGGCAGCACCGATGCAGTCGAGCGGGCAACCCCAGGAGCCACCCTGCTCATCAACAGTCCGTACAAGCCCGAAGAGACTTGGGCCCGGATCCCCGGAAGTGTCCAACAGGAGATTCTGGATAAGGGCATCGATGTTTGGGCCGTCGACGCTTTGGCTATCGCCAGGGAGGCCGGCCTCGGCCTGCGAACCAATACCGTTCTGCAAACGTGCTTCTTCGAGTTGACTGACTTTTTGCCTACCGACCAAGCACTGGTCGCGATCAAGAAACACATCCGGAAGACGTACGGTAAGCGCGGTGAAACCGTTGTTCGCAGGAACGAAGATGCTGTGGACAAGGCGTTGGCGGGACTCTACCAAGTGGATATTGGAGCACCGTCGGCGGCGAACGGTTCAGTAGGGCATCTCCCCGATGTCGCTCCTGACTTCGTCAAACGAGTGACCGCCATCATGATGGCTGGAAAGGGAGACCTTCTCCCGGTATCGGCACTACCCGTAGATGGGACCTTTCCAACCGGGACTGCTCGTTGGGAGAAACGCTCCATCGCTCACGAGATACCGATCTGGGACCCTGCGCTTTGCATCGACTGCGGGCGGTGTGCCCTAGCGTGCCCTCACGCCGCCATATTGATGAAGGCATTCGACTCTTCCCTTGACACCCCCTCCGAGTTTGCCTCCAAGGACTCGACGAACAAGGACTTCGAAGGGAAACGGATTGTTGTTCAGGTGGCTCCTGACGACTGCACCGGATGCGGTGTCTGTGTCGAAGTGTGCCCGGCCCACTCCAAAGAGATCGTGAAACATCGCGCGATCAACATGACGCCAAAGGCCGACCACCTGGATCGAGAAAGGCGAAACTACAGCTACTTCCTCGAGATCCCGGAAGTCGATCGGTCGGAAGTCAAGATTGGCACCGTCAAGGGTTCACAGTTCCTGAAGCCACTGTTCGAGTTCTCCGGGGCATGCGCTGGGTGTGGAGAGACTCCGTATCTGAAGCTGGTCACTCAACTCTTCGGCGATCGGATGATTGTGGCCAACGCGACCGGATGTTCATCCATTTATGGCGGCAATCTGCCCACAACACCCTGGACGGTGAACAAGGACGGACGTGGTCCAGCCTGGTCGAACAGCCTGTTCGAGGACAATGCTGAGTTCGGCCTGGGTATGCGTCTAGCCCACGAAGCACAACGCGACGATGCCGTGTTATTGGTCACCGCACTGGCTCCCGAGTTGGGAGATCTGGCGGAGCTGATATTGGACTCGGTCGAAGGCCCCGTTGAACCGGATTCGGAATCCAGGGTGAATCGCCAGCGCCGACTGGTCGACGAGCTCAAATCCAAACTCGCTGACCTGGATGGCCCGCTACCACGCCGTCTCGAAGGCGTGGCCGATGCACTGATTGACACCAGCATTTGGATCGTCGGTGGTGACGGTTGGGCTTATGACATCGGATTTGGCGGGCTTGATCACGTACTGGCGTCGGGACGCAACGTGAACATTCTCGTCCTAGACACTGAGGTGTACTCCAACACCGGCGGTCAGGCCTCGAAGGCAACGCCGAGGGGTGCCATCGCCAAGTTCGCCGCTGGTGGGAAGACGACGGGTAAGAAGGATCTGGGGCAGATAGCCATGTCGTACGGGAATGTGTATGTGGCGCAGGTGGCCATGGGGGCCAATCCGACCCAAACCGTGCGCGCATTCGCGGAGGCGGAGGCACACCCTGGTGTCTCCCTACTCATCGCGTACAGCCCATGTATTGCCCATGGGATCGAGATGTCGCAGCAGATGAGTCATCAGAAAGCGGCCACCGACTCTGGATACTGGCCCCTCTATCGATACGACCCCGATCGTGAAGCTCACGGCAACCCTGGGTTGCGACTCGACAGTCGGAAGCCATCAATTCCCTTCAAGGAATTTGCCAAGTCCGAAGCTCGATTCGCCATGTTGGGAAGAGCCAATCCCGATCGCGCAGAGGAGCTGATGAGCCAAGCACAGCAGGACATCGACGACCGGTGGCATCTCTACGAGCAGATGGTGACCATCCACCGAACGGCTGAGTACGCGGAGGTAGAAGAGTGACAGTTCAGATGTCGACTGAGTACCTGGGTCTCGATTTGAGTCATCCGATCGTGCCCAGCGCTTCTCCCCTGACCGGTGACATCGACAAGATCCTGGCTCTCGTCGAAGCCGGCGCTCCTGCCGTTGTTCTGCCCAGCCTCTTCGAGGAGCAGATCGAGCACGACGCCATGGCCGTGCATCACGACCTGGAAATGGGGGCCGGAGCCTTCGGAGAGGCTGCGGGCGGCTACCTGCCACAACTCGATGATTACAACACCGGCCCCTCGCAGTACCTCGAGCTGGTGCGCAAGGCCAAGGCCGAGGCGGGTGTCCCTGTAATCGCGAGCATCAACGGGGTCTCCAAGGGCGGTTGGACTTTGTACGCCCGTGTCCTGGCCGACGAAGGTATCGACGCGCTGGAACTCAACATCTATCGGGTTGCCGCGGGTATCGACGAAACATCGGTGGACGTGGAGAACCACTATCTCCGTCTGGTTGAGGCAGTGCGGGAAGCGATCGAAATCCCCCTGGCGGTGAAGATCGGTCCTTACTTTTCCGCGATGGGCTCGATGGCAAAGAGGCTCGGTGAGGCCGGCGCCGACGGGCTGGTTCTGTTCAATAGGTTCTACCAACCCGACTTCGACTTGGAGACTCTGGACGTGGCCCCAAACCTCGTTTTGTCCGATCCCCATGAGCTGAGGCTGGCACTGCGATGGATTGCCCTACTCCACGGCCGGATCGATGTCGACATCGCCGCCACCAGCGGGATTCATGATCCGGCTGGAGCGACGAAAGCGCTTCTGGCCGGAGCGACGGTGATGATGATGGCATCAGGGCTGCTTCGTCACGGGCCAAAACAACTGACCATGGTGCGGGACGGGTTGGAATCCTGGCTCGACGAGCGTGACTACGTTTCGGTCGATCAGGCACGAGGCTCACTGAGTCAGGTCGCGGTGTCCGATCCTGATGCTTTCGAGCGTGCCAACTACATGAAGACTCTGACCTCGTACGTCCCGAGTTGGTGAGACACCGCTCTTAGATATCCCGGAGGGCAGCCAAAGTCTTCTCCAAGGCGTCTTTGGCATCGGCGAAGAACATGAGGGTGTTTTCGTTGTAGAACAACGGATTATCGATACCCGCAAAGCCCGGGGACAGACTGCGCTTTACGACGATGACCGTGGAAGCGCGATCGACGTTGAAGATGGGCATTCCGTAGATCGGCGATGTCGGATCCTCTCGAGCCGACGGGTTCACGACATCGTTGGCACCAAGTATCAACACCACATCGGTCTGCGGCATTTGTGGATCCGCTTGTTCGAGATCGAGCAACTGCTCATAGGGAACATCTGCCTCTGCCAGCAGCACGTTCATGTGGCCGGGCATACGACCTGCCACGGGATGGATCGCATAGTGGACCTTGATTCCTCGCTCTTCCAGAGCCGAGGCAAGTTTGCGGGTGGCGTGTTGAGCCTGGGCCACTGCGAGGCCGTAGCCGGGAACAATCATCACTGATTGGGCGTATCCCAAAGTGATTGCTGCATCGTCAGGAGTGGCCCGCTTGACCGGCTTTGTGCTCATCTCACCGGATGACCCAGGAGAGTCTCCACTCCCGAACCCGGCGAACAACACGTTCGCCAAAGACCGATTCATTGCTTTGGTCATCAAGACTGTCAGGATCAGACCGGCCGCGCCGACGAGGGCCCCTCCGATGATGAGGGCGTTGTTCTCGAATACGAATCCAGCCGACGACGCCGCCAGACCGGACATCGAGTTGAGCAGCGATATGACGACAGGCATGTCCGCCCCGCCGATGGGGACGACCGCGAGGACCCCCACTAGCAAGGACAAACCTGCGAGCAGCCAATACGCCGACTCGTTGTCACCGGCAATGGCCCACACTCCGGCACCAAGCGCCACTGCCGAGAGGAGGGCGTTCACAAAGCGCTGCCCCGGGTAGGTGAGCGGACGGCCACTGATGACCCCTTGCAGCTTTCCGAATGCAACGAAGCTCCCGCTGAAGGTGACCGCACCAACCAGGGTCGAAATGATGATCGTGATTGAGGTTTCGGCGGGGAACCCGGCGAGCCCGGACTCAACAACTGCAGCCGCAGCGACCAGAGCCGAGGCGATTCCGCCGAGGCCGTTGAATACCGCGACCATCTGTGGCATAGCCGTCATCTGAACCCTGACAGCTCCCCACACGCCGATCACCGATCCCACGGCCAGACCGGCAATGACCGTCTCCCAGTTCATGATTTCGTTGTCGAGGAGTGCCGTCACGAGGGCTAACAACATTCCGATTGCTGCGATTCGGTTCCCGGAGGGTGCTGTTCGGGGCCCGCCCAGCCTCTTCAACCCGACAATGAAGGCCACTGCTGAGACCAAGTAGAGGATCTCAATCATCTGAGTCGGCCCGGTTTGCTCGCGGTTTTCCGAACATCTTGAGCATGCGGTCGGTGACAAGGAACCCACCGACGACGTTGATCGTGGCGGTCACCAGCGCAACGAACCCGAGAATCTCCGCGGCTCCCGTCGCTCCCAATCCAGCTGTTGTTACCGCGGCGATAATTGTGATTCCGGAAATGGCGTTCGCACCCGACATCAGCGGCGTGTGAAGCGTCGGCGGCACTTTGCTGATCACTTCGAACCCGACAAATGCCGCAAGCGCAAAGACGGTGATTCCAACGATCAGCGGTGTCATGAGCTCTCTCCGAGAGACAGGCGTCTTCTGACTACAGGGTGGACTACGGACCCGTCGTGAGTGACGCACGCTTCAGAGATGATTTCGTCTTCGAAATCGAGATTCAGCTCGCCATCTTCAGTTGTCAGCCGATTCAGTAACGCCGAGATGTTTTTTGCATACATCTGGCTGGCATCCATGGCTACCTGGCCGGCGAGATCAGCGTCGCCGATGACCGTCACACCCGCGTGCTCGACGGTCTGACCTGACTTGGTCAATTCGCAGTTGCCCCCGGTTGGAGCCGCCACGTCGACGATCACGGACCCTGGTCTCATTCGCTCCACCATTTCCCGCGATACGAGGAGGGGAGCCTGCGCTCCTGGGATCTGTGCCGTTGTGATCACGACATCGGAATCGGCAATATGGGGACTGAGGGCGTCCTGTTGGCGACGTTGCGTTTCATCGGCGACCTCCTTGGCGTAACCGGATGCGGCCGCTACTGACTCGTCGACGGGTGCGGCCACGAATCTCGCCCCGAGACTTTCGATCTGTTGACGGACCTCAGGTCGGATGTCGTACGCCGAGACAACTGCTCCGAGTCGTTTGGCGGTTGCGATCGCTTGCAGTCCGGCCACCCCTGCTCCGAGAACGAGGACCTTCGCTGGAGGAACGGTGCCAGCCGCTGTTACGAGCATGGGAAAGAACCTCGGCGAGGTGGTTGCTGCGCGGAGCACCGCTTGGTACCCGGCTGCGGTTGCTTGAGACGAGAGGGCGTCCATGCTTTGGGCCAGAGTCGTTCGAGGAATGGCTTCGAGGGCGAAACTGGTGACCTTGTTTTTGGCCATTGAAGTGATGTGGGGCCCGGCACCCAGGGGGTCGAGAAAACCGATCAGAACCCCTTGTCCGGGGATCCTCGCGACTAACGCCTCAGACGGTGGGCCCACCACGAGGACTACGTCGGTGTTGTCGAGAAAGGTGGTGATGATTTCCGCTCCGGCCTCCCGGTATTGGGAGTCACTGAATCCAGCACTGGAGCCCGCGCCGGGTTCAACCTGAACCTCATATCCTTGGTCGATGAGCCGCTCAACTGCTTGCGGTGTCAAGGCGACTCGGCGTTCGCCGTTCGTCTCGTTGGGAACCCCGATACGCATAGGTCCGCTCAGTCGATCTGGTTGAGGAGAGCAGCGATCCCTGCTCGTATCCCATAGGAAATGGCGGCTTCGTCGAGAAGGAATGTAGACGAGTGCAGGTCACCCCTTCCCTTGGCCGCACCAAGTCGGATGAGTGCTCCGGGGACAACGTCGAGATAGTTCGCAAAGTCCTCACCACCCATGCTTGTGGGCGTATGAGTCACCGAGTCTTGACCAAGGACCAACTCGATTCCATCGGCAGCCCTCGCCACCACTCTGGCGTCGTTGACCACGGGCGGGATTGCCTGCCGATACGTCAGCTCGTAGCTGGCTTCGGTGATTCCGATCAGGTTGCTGAGGGTCTTGTCCATGAGAGTGGGCAAATGGTCCCAAAGGTCGCGATCCAACGTGCGAGCCGTCCCCTTGATCTCTACCCGCGTCGGAATCACGTTCTCGGTGATGCCGCCGTGTATCGCACCAAAAGCCACGGTCAGCGCCCGTCGGGAATCAATAGATGAACGGAGCATTGCGGGGAGATCGACGACCACTTTGGCGGCTGCCGGAATCAAGTCCACGGTTTGGTGTGGTCTCGCAGTATGTCCACCCGGTCCGGTGAGTGTGATAGCGAATTTGTCGGCGCTGGCCGTGATGGCGCCGGTTCGTACGCCGACCTTGCCCGCCTCGAGGGTCGGGTCGACATGGAATGCGATGATTGCGGTCAGGCCATCAATCAGGCCTTCTCCCACGAGCTCCACAGCACCACCAGGGAATGCCTCCTCAGCCGGCTGGAAGAGGATGCGCACACCAGGGTCGATGTCCATTTCGTTCAGGACGATGGCGATGCCAAATGCAATTGCGGCATGTGCGTCGTGCCCGCAGGCATGCATCCAGCCCGGGTTGAGGGAGGTTGGGACGTTCTCATCAGGCTCATCGATCGGTAGTGCATCGATGTCGGCACGAAACCCCACAACCGGGTCCTGGCCGATGTCGAGCCAGAGCCCGGTTTTCGGGGATCTCTCAATCGGTTCCAGTCCCTGCGATTGCAGAGCTTCGACGATCAGCCTTGTCGTCTCGTGTTCCTGGTAGGACGGTTCCGGGTTCTGGTGGAGCCTGCGACGTAGTTCCAGTGCGAACGGCAGTGCGCGTTCGACCAGGGCTCCGAAGTCATCCGGTAATTGCATCATCAAGAGACTAACTGCGGTGACTATTCAAAGAAACGCCGTTCGTACACTCGTCTCGCTCTCCTGGTGACCCTCGAGAAGTCCTCACGCAGTTCCCCGGTTCGGTCATAGCCCAGCGATGAGGCAAGGGACGACAGCTCGGCGGGGTCGGTGGGCAATGAGTCCCCGAGGCGACCCCGTTGAAGATGGAGGCGCAGTCGGACCCTCGTACAGAATTCGTATGAAGCGACAAGTTCTTGATGCTCTTGGTCGGTCAGATGTTCGAGATCGCGAAGAGCCCCGAGGGCATCGAGGGTGGCAGGACCCCGCAGTTCGGGGTGCTTGTGACCGTGCTTCAGCTGCAGCAACTGGCACAGGAATTCGATGTCGCTGAGCGAGCCCGGGCCAAGTTTGAGATGAAAGTCAGCGTCTTCATGAGGGGCGATTCTCTCCGTCTCGACCCGCGCCTTGATCAGGCGAATCGACTGGAGGTCTTCGGCGTTGGGTGCTTGATCCCACAGGATCGAGGCCTTCGTCTGTTCGAACAACTCCATAACATCGGGGGCTCCGGTTACGGGTCTTGCCCTGATGAGTGCAAGTCTTTCCCATGGTTCCGCCCAGTCCTCGAAGTACCGTGCATAACTAGACACAGACCTCGCAATCGGACCTTTCTTGCCCTCAGGTCGAATGTCGGCGTCCAACTCATAACCTACGCCGTGCCGTCCTGGCTCGGAAAGAACTTGTGTCAGCCTTGCTGGGATTTCCAGTGCCTTCTCCCGATCCATGTCTTCAAATACGTAGACGACGTCGAGATCGGATCCGTACGAGAGCTCCTCACCACCCCAACGTCCCATCGCAACAATCGCAAAACCTGGTTGATCGGTGCCAACCACCGTCCGATATGCCCCGATCATGGAGGCATCGGCGGTGTCGGAGAGCGATCTGATGGTTCCTAGCGCAGGATGGTCGTGCAGGACGTCCCGTGCGGCGACTCGGAGTCGTCTCCGTCTCGAGAACCTACGGATAGTGCCGATGCGATCATCGAGGTCGGGTCTGATCTCGAGAAGCCCGAGCAGCCGTTCCACGCTGCCCGCTTTGTCCCTGACGGCATCGATGGCTCCGTCGTCAGCGAGGCGGGGCACGAATTCGGGGATTCGATCGATCAGGCTTGCCAGCAACCGGCCCGTGCCCAGAAGCATTGCCAGGCGTTCTCCGGTTGTCGGGCTGTCGAGAAGGCGGGAGACGAGCGCCGAATGGTCTGGTGTGTTCGAGAGCAGCAGTCGCAGGTGACTGAGACCAAGATCGGGGTTCGGCGAAAGAGACAACCAGTCAAGGATCAGTGGGAGCATCTGTTGCATTGCACGCGATCGACGGCTCAGCCCACGTGTCAGGTCGTCGAGGGCATCGGCGGCTTTCTCCGTGTGCCCAAACCCCAGGGCGGCCAGCCGTTCGCCGGCACGGTCGGGTCCCAATCGCGCACTGGGAGATCCCACGAGCGATTCCAGGACTGGGCGAAAATAGATTCGCTCATGGAGCGTCCTGGCTGCGGCGCGAACTTCGGTCAACCGCTTCGCAAACTCGTCGGTCGTCGAGAAGTCGAGCGATTTCGCGAGTCGGAGTCGATCTGTTTCGTCACTGGGGAGTCGATGGGTTTGCCGCAGGTCCCAGAGCTGAATGCGGTGCTCCAGCCCCCTGAGGAACCGGTAAGCCGACTCCAGTTCGGTTCGCTCATCTCCCGTAATGTACTCACCAGCCTGGAGGGCTTCGAGGGCTTCGAGCGTCCCGCCAACTCTGACGGTCGCATCGTGGCGGCCGTGCACCAGCTGGAGCATCTGCACTGTGAACTCGATGTCCCTGATTCCACCGGGGGCCCGCTTGATGTCATCGGGCGCAGCTCCTTGCTCTGTTTCGGCCTTGATTCGTCGTAGCCCGCGCAATTCGTCGACGTCGAGCCCGGTGTCCCAGATCACCGAAGACGCCAGTGCGAGAAACTCAGATCCGAGTTCTTCGTCGCCGGCCGCCACCCGTGCCTTGAGCAGGGCCTGCAGCTCCCAGGGTTCCGCCCACTGGTCGTAGTAGTTCGAATACGCGTCGATCTTCCGGGATAGCGGGCCCATGGTTCCTTCTGGCCTCAGGTCGGCGTCGACAACAAGGCCGGGACCGTCAAATGTCGAGGCGGTGAGATTCCCGAGTAGTCGGCTGGCCAAAGCCAGACCGGTCTTCCGTGCATTCTCGGGATCAGCGGGAAGATCCCCGTGGACGAATATCAAGTCGATGTCGGAGTAGTAGTTGAGCTCGTTGGCACCCCACTTGCCCATTGCAATAACAGCAAACGGGAGATCGGCGGCCAACCGGAACCTATCGGTCAGATCACGTCTGGTCGACTCCAGTGTGCGATCGACAATGCCGTCTATGAAGCGGGAGTATTGAGCAGTCGAGTCCTTGAGGTCGGTGACTCCGCTCAGTTCGCCCCCCGCCGAGATCATTAAGGCTTGTCGCTGCTGCAAAGTGATCGACAGACGCGGATCGATCTGATGTGCGAGAAGGTTCGGGTGTCTCGTCACGGACTCGACTAGGGCCCTGCTGGTCTGCGCTATTGCGATGATCCTGTCGAGGTCGGGCTGGGCGATTTCGGTGCCCGACGGGAGTGCTTCGAGGATCGTCGCGGCACGTCGCAGCTGATCGGCTCCCAACCTTGTTGCAACGTGGTCGATGGCGTCGCTGACTCCCATGGACGCATGGATGGCTCGAACTGAGTCTGACTCGTGCACGTCAACAGAGTACGAGGATGGATATCGTGCGGCTATGTCGTTTCGAATTGCCGCAGCTCAGCTCAATCTGATCGTGGGTGACATTCCCGGGAATGAAAAGCGGATACTTGATGTCCTGGACAAGGCGACAGCCGCAGGTGCAGATGTCTTGCTCCTCCCTGAGTTGGCAATCAACGGTTATCCACCAGAGGATCTCGTGCTTCGGTCGGACTTCGTAGATGCGGGCATGGCGGCCCTCAGCCGGATCGCGAGAGCAACAACAACGACCGACGTTGTGGTTGGGTTTGTCGACCACGCACCCGGGCCTTCGTCTAACGCTGCCGATTCGGTGGAACGGCGTGTTGCCAACGCCGCAGCCCTCCTCGGAGGAGGCAAGGTCATCGGGATTTACCACAAGGTTCTCCTCCCCAACTATGGAGTATTCGACGAAGACAGATACTTCTCAGTCGGCGCTGACCCTGATCAGACCTTTGAGATTGCCGGTGTCCCCGTCGGAATCTCAGTCTGCGAGGACATATGGCTTCCGGATGGTCCGCCACATGCTCAGGCGGCCGCAGGAGCCAGGATTCTTCTCAACATCAACGCCTCGCCCTTCCACGCGGGCAAAGCAAACGCCCGGGAGGACATGCTCGCCGCGAGAGCCCGGGCATCCGGCACGCCGATCGTCTATCTGAACCTGGTAGGTGGCCAGGATGAGCTGGTGTTCGACGGAGCATCAGTAGTCATCGATGCCACCGGGAAGGTCATTCATCGATCACCCCAATTCGCCGAAGATTTCTTTGTGATTGATTGCCCCTTACCGGGCGAAGAACGATGGCCCGCCGGTGAGGTGACCCCGCTACTGGACCCAGTCGAAGAGGTCTACAAGGCGTTGACTACTGCTCTTGGTGACTACGTCCGCAAGAACGGGTTCTCACAAGTAATCCTCGGGCTATCCGGCGGAATCGACTCGGCGCTCACCGCGGCGATTGCCGCTGACGCCATCGGCCCGGAGAACGTCTGGGGTCTTTCTATGCCTTCCCGGTTCTCCAGTCAGCATTCGATTGATGACGCCAAGCAACTAGCTGAGAACCTCGGGATTCGCTTCGACATTGTGTCGATAGACAAGGTCTTCGGGACGTATCTCGAGACCTTGGACTCGCTATTTGCTGAGACAGGATTTGGGGTTGCGGAGGAGAATCTTCAGGCCAGGACAAGGGGAGCGATCTTGATGGCTCTGTCGAACAAATTCGGGCCAATGGTCCTGGCGACAGGGAACAAATCGGAAATGGCGGCGGGATACGCAACCCTCTACGGAGATATGGTCGGCGGCTACGCGATCTTGAAGGATGTCCTGAAAACACTGGTGTACGACCTCGCCGAGTGGCGCAACCGGGAAGAAGTTGTGATCCCGGAGAACACCATTTCGAAACCTCCGTCGGCAGAGCTGAGGCCCGACCAGAAAGACTCCGATAGCCTTCCCCCTTACGAGACGTTGGATGCCGTGCTCACTCGCTACATCGAGCAGGACATGGGAGTTGAAGAAATCACTGAAGATGGATACGACGCGGACTTGGTCCACCGTGTGGCCCGTATGGTCGACCGCAACGAGTACAAGCGGCGTCAAGCGGCACCCGGAGTGAAGATCACCGTCAAGGCGTTTGGTAAGGACCGACGTTTGCCTATTACCAATTGGTATCGCCCTGCCAATGAGACCTGAACGCGTTTGGATTAACGGAGTTGAGTCAGCGGGTGTGGTCCCGGTCACTGATTCCTCCGTTTTGCGCGGCGATGGCTGCTTCGAGGTTTTACGTGTGTACTCGGGGAAGGTATTTGCGCTGGATCGCCACATCGACCGACTGGAGCAGAGCGCCGAGAAGCTGGTTTTGCCTTTGCCTGAACGCTCCGATCTGGAACTCTGGATCGGGTGGGCGGCGGCTGACCACCCAGAAGGTGCCATTCGTGTCTTGGTCACGAGGGGCTCGGCACTCCCCGGTGCGGTTCAAGAGGTCCGAACCATCGTCTTCTCACACAATTGGCAGCGGCCAGCGGGGCCCCTGACACTCTTGCCGGTCAAGGCACCCTGGCACGCCTCCGGGGAGCCTTGGGAACTGGCCGGGGCCAAGGTGCTCAGCTACGCACCGAATATGGCAGCGAGTCGATCGGCACAAAGCCAAGGTTTCGAAGATGCACTCCTGGTTTCCTCCAGCGGTTCAC
This sequence comes from Acidimicrobiia bacterium, assembly GCA_965216445.1. Taxonomy (GTDB): domain Bacteria; phylum Actinomycetota; class Acidimicrobiia; order Spongiisociales; family ZC4RG35; genus MA-ANB-1. The sequence goes on along the minus strand of OZ244166.1, from coordinate 2,388,872 downwards.
TCCTCGAGGGACCCACGTTTGCGGTCGCTTGGGTACACGACGGAGTGATCGAAACCCCAACACTCGACTTAGGGATTCTGGATTCGGTGACCCGCGGCGCGGCGATCGACCTGGCGCGCTCGGCGGGACGATCGGTTGTCGAAGATCGGTGGGGAATTGACCGGCTGCTCTCCGCCCAAGAGGTGTTCGCCATGAGCACCATCCGGGAGATCCAGCCCGTTGTTCGTGTCGGAGATGTTGTGTACGAGTCGGGACCGGTGACCGAAGAACTGGGCCGTCTGTTTTCTCAGCTCGTCGGATCCCCGTCAGAAAGACACTGATTGGTTCCCTGGCCGAGGATCAGCCAGGTCAGCAATTCGACGACTTCAGACCTGTTTATCAGCTTTTCGTCATCGAAGGGCTCGTGGCAGATTCCGATCACTCCGAGGGAACGTAGATAGATCTCTGACTGCCTCGCCGGAACCAATTCCTGAGATGTTGGGTCGAAGGTTTCATCTTCGCTGAGCGAGATGGTCACGGAATGAACCCATTGGGCCATGGAAGCGACGTCACCTGCAGTGATTCCACTTTCGAAACAGGTCTCGATTGGCTCACAGCCAACAACATCGCTGAGACGGTTAGTTGGGACGAACTCCTGAAAACGCAGAGTCTGTCGACGCCCCTCGACCAATGGGGGTGTTAGGCCGCTCATTTGTTCCGCGAGTTGTGCAGTCTCCTCCGGTTGCGCTAGCCGCGTGGGGCAGAAGTAGAGGCCAACTTCGTCGCAAGGCCAGAAGACACCCTGAGTGATGAGCAGTGAGGCGTAGTGGCCGATGGCCAGGCCCTCGTCGTCGCGGTAGGGGCCATCGGGAGTTGGCAGGTCAAGGTCTTGTTTTGCCGCTTGGAGGCTGGAGAAGGGGTCGACCGAATATCCTTCGGGGTGTCTGAGCTCGAAGTGGAGATGAGGCACCGTTCCTTCGGCATTTCCGGAGTCGCCGACCCATCCAATGACATCGCCTGCGTTTACGCGGCTTCCTTCAACGAGCGCAGGATGAGTCCCGTGGCCGGAACCGTCATCGGTGAGATAGTGGTCGTTGTTGAGGTGGACGTACAGGCTCCGCCAGCCGTCGTCGTGGGTGATCATCATCCAGCAGCAGTCGTTGGGAGGGGTTGAGTGGAGAGAAGTCACCACCCCGTCGGCAACTGCCACAACCGGCGCCAGTTTCGGAGCGAGTATGTCGTTTCCTTTGTGGCGGCGGGCTCCGCCGTCGCGATCGACGCCAAAGCTGCTGAACACCCTACTTGCAACCGCGACCGGCCACTCCATGTCGTATACCCAGGTGTTGCAAGGAGGTGGTGGCGGAGGCGTCGGATCGGGATCCGATGTGGTTGTTGTTGTGGTGGCCGCGGTTGTTGAGGTTGTGCTTTGACCACTCGCTGTGGTCGTAGTTTGACCGGGGACGGTTGTCGAGGTCGTGTGCCCTTCCGAGGGGATGGTCGTTGTAGTTGTGGTGGGGATCGGGTTCCCGTTTTTGTCGAGATGGGGGAACAGCATGTCCAAAGTGATCGGTCCACACTCGGATGTGTCGGGTTCAGTCGCGGAATCGGCTGCCTGACTTGGTGCAGACAACGCAAACAGGCCTCCTATCAAGGCCATGATTGCTAGCACTCCGCCAAGCTTCCCCGCCATCGACCACTAAGCGTACACGTTGCGTCGAGCCGAGGAACTAGTGAGGGGATCGAGTACGTTGGAAGAGTATGAATAGACAAGGTTTCCTCAAGACCCTCGCAGCACTCGCTGCGCTGACACTCGCTCTCGCCGCGTGCGACGGTGACGATGCCGCCGAACTGACCACCACGTCGTCATTGGTGGGCTCGACCACGGCACCTGCCCCGGATTCAACCGATCCGACCGGCGGTGAAAGTTCGACAACTACGTCGACCTCCCTTGTTGGGCAGTCCGTAGACGCCTACGAGATAGTTTCGCGGGAGAGCACAGCGGACGGTGAGACTCTTTACATCGTGGTGCCGCCGGGCAACTACACAGATGTCGATCTCGAGAACTTCGTTGTCGACCTCGTAGATGATGACGATTCAGTAGAAAGCGCCGAGATCTTCGATGATGGAAACGCTTTGAATGCCTTCCTCAAGGACGAAGCAGATCAAACCGCCGATGACCTTGCGTTGATCGACGAGCATCACCTGGTCAGCCTCATTGACAGTCAGACGATTGCTTTCCGTGGTCCATTTGCCGACCTCGGCGAACAGGCAATCGGTTCCTAGGCCCCCGACAACCTGGCGGTTGTTTGGGACCTACTTCGTAGCGTCAGGGCTGTCTATGACGTCGCTAGTTGTGGCGGCTACAGAATTGCCGCGGCGATCAGGAGGAATCCTCCAAACCCGATGATGTCCGTGATCAAAGTGACAAAGATCGACGAGGCGAGGGCGGGGTCCTGACCAAGCCTGCGCAGCGCCACAGGAATGGCCGCACCGGCGAAGGTCCCAATCGTGAGGTTTGCGACAGCGGCCAGTCCTACGGTTGTGGCCACCAACAACGGCTCGTTGTTGCTACCGAAGATCCCACTGTTGATCAGGACCAGGGTGAGACCGCCGCCAAGTACGCCCAACAGCAAACCGTTGAATACGCCCACGCCAGTCTGCCGGGCCAGGATTCGGGGCACCTGCGACCCTGGTACATCGTCCGAAGCCATCGACCGAATCATCACGGCCAGCGCCTGGTTTCCTCCGTTCCCTCCGATCAAAGCAATGACTGGCATCAGGGCAGCCAAAACGGGTTCGCGGCTGATGACCCCCGTTTGTTGCTCAATGACGTATGCGACCACCAAAGCGAGAGCGAGGTTGAGGACCAGCCATGGTGACCTCACCCTGAAGGAGGCACGAACGTCTGAGTAGACGGTCTCCTCGGTTCCGGCACCGACGGCAGCAGCAAAGTCTTCGGAAGCTTCATCCTGGATCGCTTCGATTACTGCCTCATTCGGAACCATTCCGAGCAATCGACCTTCTCCATCAACCACCGGCACGCCGAGCAAGTGGTAACGCTGGCAAATCTCAGCGATGTCTTCGCGATCAGTAAGGGGGTCGACAGCTATCGGATCCTCGACCATCACGTCTCCGAGCGCGGCACCGGGCCGTTTGAAAACCAAGTGACGAAATGGCACAACCCCCTGGAGATGGTTCATTTCGTCAACGACGTAGATGTAGGCGAGGTCTTCGTACTGTTCGTTCAGCTGCCGTATTCGTTCGATCGCCTCACCTGTGGTGAGGCCAACCGGGAGCGCGGCGATGTCAGTTGTCATTAGGCCCCCAGCCGTGTCTGCCGGGTAGGCCAGAAGTCGTCGGTATGCGGCTTCGGTGGCGTTATCGACGAGATCGAGAACTCTGGCAACGGTGCCGTCATCCAACTCAGCGAGTAGGTCAGTCGCCTCGTGGTCGGTCATTTCGGCCATGGCCGCTGTCAGGTCGGCCAGCGAAACGTGCTCGACGATTTCGGCCGCAAGCTCGGGCGCGATCTCCTCGAGGACCTGTGCAGCCTCTTCCGGTTCGAGGTCGGATAAGAGCCCGGCTGCGTACTCCTCGCGAAGTTCTTCGATGACATCGGCGGCATCGGACGGTGAGGCTTCGACGAGCGCCTCCCACTCCTCGGGCCGATCTTCGAGATATTCCGCAACCTCGTTTCGATCACGACGCGCCGCAGCGACTAATGCGTGCGCGAGGTCACGTGGTCTGCGAAGTCGAAATCTCAATTGAAGCCCTCAGCCGGTGACGCCGACAGGGTAATTGGAGTCAGCCCTCGTAGGGGCGAACCGAACTGATGGTGACCTTGAGCGTTCCTGCGGGAGCCTCATAGGCGATTTCATCGCCAACGGCCGCACCGATCATCGCGCCGCCAAGTGGGCTATCCGGAGAAGCGAGGAGCATGCCGGCCACCTTGTTTTCTTGCGGTGCGACGAAAAACTCCAGCTCGTCACCATCGCTGTCAACGACAGTGACCACAGACCCGATTTCGACAAGGCCCGTATCTACGACTTCACGGACTTCAGCTGTCCGCAGCAGGTGCTCGAGCTTTCTGATCCGGGCTTCCATGAGCCCTTGCTCGTTTTTGGCGGCGTCGTAGTCGGCATTCTCTCGCAGGTCGCCGTGTGACCGTGCTTCGGCAATCCGATCTTCGATCTCGTGGCGACCATTCACTTTTAGGTCCTCTAACTCCGCCTTCATTTTTTCGTAAGCAGCAGGAGTGAGGAAGGTTGTTTCTTCGTCCATGCGAACCCTCAAGGTTAATTTGACGGGTCGTCTTAGGAAGAGTCGGCAAGGACCAACGAACCGCAAGTTGCTGGTTAACTGGCGGCCATGCCTGATGTCCGCCTGACTCGATACAGCCACGGAGCCGGCTGAGCCTGCAAGCTCGGTTCGTCCGAGTTGGCGCAGGTTCTGCGTCCCGTCCAAGGCCATGCTGCGGCAACCCATCCGAATCTGATTCTCGGTGTGGGTCTGGCTGACGACGCCGGCGTGTTCGCCCTGGGCGACGGACGAGCCCTGATCCAGACCATCGACATTTTCACACCGGTTGTTGACGATCCCTACGACTGGGGAAGAGTCGCCGCGGCGAACGCTCTCAGCGATGTCTACGCAATGGGGGCGAAACCCTTGACGGCTCTGAACTACCTCGCGTGGCCCCGCGATGAGCTCCCGTTTGACCTGGCATCAGCCGTTCTCGAAGGTGGGATGGATGTGATGTCCGAAGCTGGTTGCACTGTGGTCGGTGGCCACTCGGTGGACGCTCCGGAGCCGTCGTTTGGGTATGCCGTGACAGGTGTGGGAGACACGAGGTCCGTGGTCGACGTGGCGGGTGCCCGACCGGGAGATCAGCTGGTGGTTACCAAGCCGCTGGGAATCGGTATCGCCACCACCGCGATCAAGAAGGGACTTTGCCCTCCGGAAGTTGCTGCGGCCGCCGTTGAGGTGATGACAAAGCTGAATTCGGCTGCCGGTGACGCTCTGGCTGCGACGTCGGCTCGTGCCGCAACCGATGTAACCGGATTCGGACTGCTGGGACACCTTGACGAGATCTGTCGAGCATCTGGGGTGGGCGCGACCGTGACCAGCAGTTCGGTACCCGTAATCGCTGGCGTTCGGGAACTGCTCGAAGTGGGTGCGTGGGCCGGTGGCTCACAACGGAATCTCGAAAACAGTGAGGGTCGAGTAGTCGGCTCCGTTCCCCCGCAGGAATTGAAACTGCTGGTCGATGCACAGACCTCGGGTGGGCTGTTGGTCGCCCTGTCGCCGGAGAACGTCGGCAAATACCAGGACCTTGTACCCGGGGCAACCTTGATTGGTGAGTTCAACGACAGCTTGGCGATCACAGTGGAGTGACCCAGGTGGCATTAGCCACAAAAAGCGGTTACCAATGGCTCATGGCAGATCAACATCGATTGGAGGCGATCGCCGCTGCGTTGTCGATTCCCGGCGCAAAAAGGCACATTCTTCTTTGCGCTGATCAGACCAACCCGAAGTGCGCACCGCGAGAAACCACCAACGAGTTGTGGACACATCTCAAAGTCCGAACGAAGGCATCCGGTGTTGTAACCGGACCACCGGCTTGGCGAGGGGACCCGACCTACACACCTAAAACCGTTGCTCCCGGCGATGGCTCCGTCCTCCGCAACAAGGTCGACTGCCTTCGAATATGTGAATCGGGCCCAATCGCGGTGGTCTATCCGGATGGGACTTGGTATTCCGACCTGACGATCGAGAAATTGGACAGGATCATCGACGAACATCTCATCGGCGGAAGGCCTGTCACGGAGTATTCGTTTGCAGTTGGAGATCTGTCTTGATGGCTTTCTGGAAGAAACTGTTTTTGGGTGCGTTGGCCCTTCGCGCCCTCAGCCCCGTACTGGTCCCACGATTCCGCCAGCCCCAGGAGCACCCTTGGAGAACGCCGGGGCGGACTGTGTTCGTCGCCGATAGCGAGTTTCTCGTGAGGGAGGCGGGCCCGGCTGACGCGGAACCACTTTTGCTCATCCATGGATTGGCAGGTTCGTCGCTTGGTGAGTGGTATCGGGTTGCCCCGCTTCTGGCCAGACGATTTCGAGTGATCCTTGTGGACCACCGGGGACACGGGCTCTCGGCCCTCTCTCGTTCTCGCTATGAGGTTGCTGACGTTGCCGAGGATCTTGCCGGGGTCTTGGATCAGATCGGCGTCGGGAGCGCTCATGTGGTCGGTTATTCACTCGGTGGAACTGTTGCTCAGGCTTTCGCCCATGCCCATCCCGCTCGGGTGCGCAAACTGGTGCTCATCGGCACCTTTGGATTCCATCCGCAACCGTTCCGATTTCTTCGGGCTGCGGGCACCGTCGTTCTCCGTGGGTTTGAGAGGATCTTCGGCTTCGGCACACCTGACGTGCGGGCAGGCTATCTGCTCGCTACAGGTGCGGTTGAAGAGAGACACGGACGTTGGCTTTGGGAGGAAACCCATCGCAGAGATGTCGATGCAGGCGCCCAGGCCACCCTGGCCATGCTGCGCTTTGACTCACGCGAATGGATCGGACGTGTCGACACCCCAACGTTGGTGGTTATTCCGCTGCGGGATCAGTTGGTACCACCGGCTTGGCAGTACAAGCTCGCTTCGATGCTCCGCCATCCGGCAGTCGTTGAGTTGTCCGGCGCCCGACATGAGGTTCCCTGGGTACAGCCGGAACGTCTCGTAAGTGAGATCGGGGTGTTTCTCACCTCCGATCAATAATCGACCTCATCCGGGGATGAGCGCGAGAGTGTTGTCTGCGCCAGCCTCGACTTGAGTTCTGCTCCACAACATCGGATGTTGCAGGCCGTCCGTCCACAACCCAAGCATGTCGGCGTAGTTCCCGTGGAAAGCGTGCCCTGACTGCCCGGTGGTATGTATCGAGGTCGATGCATCAAGGTTTCCGAGGTCGATGACCATCCTCATCGACGGGACCCAGTTGACTTCGTAGCCCTCCGTCGGGTTCCAACCGACCGCATTGACGATCGATGGACCGCCACCGACTCGAAGCGGCGCTGTCCGATTGAACAGCCATTCAACCGGTCCGATGCCGGATTGTCCCAGCGTTTGGTTCTCAAACTCGGCGACATGGAGCGTGCCCCAGGCCCAGTCTTCGATCTCCGGGCCGAGCAACTCCACCAACTCGACATGTGCGTCAGCCATGGCACGCTCCAATATGTCCAAAGAGTTCTCGATCGTGGCAGTCTCGGCGTTATCCCAGAATGTGTTCTCTGGGTCCTCCAGCAATATGGCAACGACTTCGAACCAGCGACTCCCACCTTCGGGCCAATGGTCCTCGGGCAGGTCGTCGTGGAATGTGAGCTCGAGGAGGTTCTTCCAGATGACCGCATACACCGCTGCTCCGGCTGAGTCGTGCTGGGCTTGGAAGGCCTCGAACCCGAGCGACCAGTTTTCGATTAGACCCTGGAGCACTTGAACACCGGGGGCCTGTGAGTCCACTTGAAGAAGGTGGGGGACCACCTCAGCGGCTCCTCCATCTCGGCTATCCATTTGCATGGATCGCACCGAGTCAACGTCATGACGGTCGGTTGCGAGAATCATCGCCTCGATTCGGGCTGCGCGGTAGCCGTAGGCAGCGTCGGTGCCGATCAGTGGTGATTCGCCCGGGGCGAGTACCGGCTGGTTCGCCGAAAACACGTAGCCACGCACCGGATTGAATACGTAAGGCATGTCTTCGAATGGGATCGTTCCTTGCCACACGTTGTCGGAATCCCACCCCGCTACCGGTAGACGTCCGTCCCATCCCGACCTGACCGGAATCTCTCCAGTCGATTGATAGCCGATGTTTCCCTGGATATCGGCGTACACCAGATTTTGTGCGGCGATATCCCAAAGTGATGCAGCTGAACGGAAGTCTTCCCAGTTTGTTGCCAGGTTTATCCGAAGTATCGACTCGAACAATGTCGAAGGCTCGAGTGTCTTCCAGGCCAGGGAAACCGCAAAGGGGTCCGGATAGTTCGTTGCTATCTCCTCGAGATCGTCGGCCGGTCCGAACAAGCCTGAGATGATAGGGCCGTTTCGGGTCTGACGTACCTCGTATTCAATCGGGTCGGCGCCTGCGACTTGGATGGTCTCGGTCCGAACCTCCATGTCTAGCCATTCTCCATCGACCTCATATTGGTGAGGGTTGCTCGGGTTGATCTTCTCTATGAACAGATCCTGCGTGTCGGCGGCCTCCGTGGTCACACCCCACGCAATATTGGCGTTGTGGCCGATGACAACACCAGGTGTTCCGGGAAAGCCAAACCCGACAACTTCGAACGGGCACAGGTCGGACAACTGGTTGCAGTGAAGTCCGACCTCGTACCAGATAGATGGCATGCGAATCCCGAGGTGAGGATCGTTCGCAAGTATCGGCATTCCCGACTCGGTCAGGTCTCCGGAGATCGCCCAGTTATTTGAACCGATCCCCTCAAACCCACCTCCGGTGACGTTGTCGACCAACCTGTAACCGCTCTCCACTGCCTCGAGGGCTCCCTTGGCCCCTTCGGGCAAAGCCAGCCAGTCGACTTTGTCGTCCGCTCTGATGATCCCAGGAACGACGACGGGGTGATCGGAGGGGTAACCGGGGTAAAGGAGGTCGACTTGCTCTGGTGTCAGCGTTTCCGCCAGCACTGTGCGCGCGAGCTCATTCCGGAAATTGCCGCTGAGGTCCCAGGACATCATCTTCGCCCAGGTAAGCGTGTGAACGGGTGTCCACTGTTCTGGTTCGTAGCCGGGCGCCTGGAGCGGAAGGATGGCGTACTCGAGGCTCAGGGAGGAACCCGATCGTGAGTCCAGGTAAGCGTTGACCCCATCGCTGTACCACTCGAGGATTTGGCGAATCTCCTTCGGCATTGAGTTGAGCTCAGTTTCTGCAATGTCGACGAATCCCAACGAACGCAAGAACTTGTCGGTTTCCACTTGAGAGTCGCCGAACATCTCCGAAAGACGACCAGACCCGATGTGTCGCCAGAAATCCATTTGGAAAAAGCGATCCTGGGCTTCGACAAACCCCTGGGCGCGGAAGAGATCGGCGGTGGTGTCGGCGTAGATGTGTGGTATTCCGTATTGGTCGCGATGGACTACCACTTCGTTCTCCAACCCAACGACCGCCAGTTCGCCGTTCAATTGGGGGTAAGACCGTCGAATGGTGAGAAATCCGAAAACGCCGGCAACCACGATGACAACGAGTAGCAGTATCAGGATTCGCTTCAACCAACGCATCGAACCGACAGGTTACGCCGCACTACACCTAGATCGACGATTTGGATAGCGTCACCACATGAAGTTTTTTGCTGTGGCCATGGCGACGGCCCTCCTGGTGTCGGCTTGTGGAACTGGAGAGTCAGGAACTGCTGCGACAGTGTCATCAACGACAGTCACGACCCAACCTTCATCCACGACGACTTCGAACCCACCAACTACCTCGGACGTCAGCACGACAACGTCGATCTCGTCCACGACGACCGTCGCAGAGACGTACGACGTCATTCTCGAGGGTGGTACGGAAGAAATCCCTGAGATCACAGTCTCGGGGCTCGATGTCTTTGAGGTCACGCTGTCGGAGACGGCTTCGATATCTGTGTTGTCGAGTGTCGATGGTGACCTGCATCTCCATGGCTACGACCTCCATTTCCCACTCGTGGCCGGTGAGGTGACCACGGTTGTCTTTGACGCCACGATTCCCGGCATCTTTGAAGCAGAGCTGGAAGAAGAGAGTCTGCTCCTGTTTGAAGTTGAGGTCTCGCCTTGATCAGGCGCCTGGCCGCGGTGGGAGTGGCCGGGACTGGCTTTGTCCTCATCACGCCGAGCGTGGCTCTCGCCCACGGAATCGGCGGCCGTCTCGATCTCCCGGTACCGGTCTCGTATTTTGTGGTCGCGGCAGGTGTGGTCCTCGTTGTCTCCTTTGTCGCCTTGGCGGTTTTGTGGCCGGAGGCGCGTCTTCAGGATGGTCCAAAATCCGGAAAAGTGTTTGGTCGTACTCGCACCCTCGCCACTGTGTTGCGTTTTCTCGGCCTGGCCGGGCTGTTTCTGGTGGTTGCCCAGGTCATTCCTCCGCTTTTCGGAGCCGAAACCGTGCAGGGTCGGCAAACGATTGCGCCCGTCACCGTTTGGGTGTTGATGTGGCTGGTGGTGCCGTTTGGCTCCGCACTCGTTGGGAACTGGTACTCGGCCATTAATCCGTGGTCAACGCTCGGGGACCTACTCGAGGACCGAAATCGCGTCGAGTCGAAGACGCCAAACGGGCTTCCCGGCGTGGGACCCGCGACTCTGTTGCTGATCGGTTTCACCTGGTTGGAGTTGGTGAGTCCTTCTTCAAGCGACCCGGCACAGCTGGGTTGGGCCGCATTGATCTACACGAGCGTCGTTCTGGTCGCGGTGCGCTCCATCGGGAAGGATCGTGCGCTCGTAACGTTTGAATTCTTCACCACCTACAACCGGATGTTTTCTGCGATTTCGCCCATAGGCCGGAATTCGGAGGGGAGGCTGTTCTGGCGTGGTTGGTTGCGCGCCTTGCCTGCGCTTCCCGAATGGCCGGAGTTCCCGTTTTTTGTTTTGGCCGCAATCGGCACTGTCAGCTACGACGGTGCCAGCGGTACTCGTTGGTTTCGGGATTTCACCGGGTTCTTCGGTGCACGGACCATCGGGAAGACAACCCTCTTGCTGGCGTTTGTTGTGGCTGTTGCCGGGGCCTACTGGCTGGCATCGTGGGTTGCAGCGCGAATGGTTGGAAATACAACCGCGTCCAGGGTCGCTTCGAGGTTTGCCCACACACTGGTGCCGATTGCCCTCGCCTATGCGGTCGCCCACTACTTCACGTTGATTATCTTCGAGGGCCAGCAACTCCTCTCCGCGGTTTCAGATCCCTTCGGACTGGGGTGGGATCTGTTTGGGACCGCGGACCGGTCGGTGGACTTCTTCCTCACGGCAAGTGAGCCCATTTGGTACCTCCAGCTGGCGTTCATCGTGACCGGGCACATCCTCGGTGTCGTGCTTGCTCACGATCGGGCTCTCGCCGACTTCGGTAAGGAAGCAGTGCGCTCCCAATATGCGATGCTTCTACTTATGGTGGGACTTACTTCTCTTGGATTGGTGATCCTGGCGGGATGATTGTGTTCGCTCATTACTGGGGAATCGACGAGATTGGCGTCTTCGTGGTTCCGGCGCTGCTTGCGATTCTCGCGCTGCGATGGGCTGAGAAGCGGGCCCGAGGCCGAAGCGAGGAGCAGGCTGACGAGGAGTCCGATCCCGCTGAAGGGGTTGAGTCGGGTCCAAGTGGTGCTACCACCGCCACGTAGGTAGCGTTTCCCTCGTGACTGCTGATGTTGCTCCGCAGGTCGACCTTTCTGTCCGTCGTCGCAGCCGGATAGGTGCCTACGTTGCTCTCACCAAACCTCGGATAATCGAGCTCCTACTCATAACCACGGTTCCAGCCATGGTCTTGGCTGCAAACGGCTGGCCGGGATGGCGGCTGGTGACCCTGACTCTCCTCGGCGGGACGCTCTCGGCCGCAGGTGCCAACGTGCTCAATTGCGTCTACGACGCGGACATCGACGAGGTGATGAAGCGGACTCGGGGTCGCCCGCTGGCGCAAGACGAGGTGTCACAGTCAAACGCACTCGTCTTCGGAGTCCTGCTCGGGGTCGCCGGCTTTGCGGTGCTGTGGATGAGCTCCAATCTGTTGGCAGCCGCGTTGAGCACAGCTGCACTCCTCTTTTATGTGTTTGTCTACACGATTGGACTCAAGCGAAGAACCCCGCAGAACATCGTTATCGGTGGTGCGGCGGGAGCGGCGCCGACCTTGGTCGGATGGGCAGCCGTCACCGGTTCGCTGGCGATGCCGGCGTGGATACTCTTCCTCATCGTCTTTTATTGGACTCCTCCCCACTTCTGGGCTCTCGCCGTGCGCTACAAGGATGACTACGGCAGGGCAGGGGTGCCCATGCTTCCTGTTGTGGCAGGAATCGAAACCACAACCAGACGAATGCTGCTGTACACGGGTTTGATGGTCGGTATGTCGCTGCTGCTTGTCCCGGTAGCCGGGTTGCGGTGGATCTATCTGGTGGCTTCGCTTTTGCTCGGCGGCTGGTTTCTCCTTGATACCTGGCGGGTCTACCTTGATTCGTCGAAGGCAATGAAACTCTTTACGACATCCACTGTTTATCTCTCAGCCCTGTTTGCTGCCGCGATGCTCGACGTACTGGTTCGATGAAACGACAACTGATCCTCATCAGCCTCTTTGCGCTGGCTGTGGCGGCGTGCAGTTCGACCGGTCCGACTCCTCTTGCGATCGTCGCCTCGAGTGGCGGCACGATTGGTATCGGCGAACAGCGTGTTCTCTTCGGGCTCATCGACCCCGAGACCAACGAGTTCCTTGCCGACGAGGGTCGCAGTGCAACTGCCCTCCTGCGAAACGAAGACGGGACCCCACTTGGTGAATACGAACTGGATTTCGTCTGGACGGTTCCCGATGTCCGTGGGATCTATGCAGCCTATTTCGACCTGCCGGAAGCAGGCATCTATCAGGTCACAATCCAGGCTGATGGGCTGAGCGAAAGCGGGCCAACAGGTTTCCTCGCAATCGAAGACCCAACTGTTGCTTCGACTGGCTTGCCCGCACCGAAGTCCGTTACCCGGACCATCGCCGATTATCCGGACCTGGCTGTGATCTCCTCGGACCCTGATCCGGACCCTGCGCTCTATGAGCTATCTGTGGATGAAGCGGTTTCCAACGGGACACCGTCGGTCATAGTGTTTGCCACCCCGGCGTTTTGCTCATCAGCGGCATGCGGGCCGATGCTCGATCAGGTCAAACAGATCAAGGGCGACTTTCCGGATATCGACTTCGTCCACGTCGAGATATACGAAGACATTCAGGTGCAGGACATCGCCGACTTGGTTTCCGTCGAGGCGGTTGTCGAATGGTCACTTCCGAGTGAGCCTTGGATCTTCGTTGTCGACGCCGACGGCGTGATTGTTTCTGGATTTGAAGGTGCAGTCACCGACGATGAATTGGTGGCCGTTCTCGATGGGCTGGACGGTTGAGAAATGCCATCGGCGTGAAGTTGGTTGGCGCTCCGAAGAACCTTATGATGCCGCAGCAATGGATCGTTTTCGGCGACGTCTAACGCGTGTTCTCCTGCTTGCGGGCACCGCACTAATTCTTGCCTCCTGTTCCCTTTTCGAAGAAGTGGAGCAGCCTCTCACTACTTTCGAGCCGGCTGGACCGTTCGCTGACCAAATCGATGGACTCTTCTGGCCGGTGTTCTGGATCGCGACCGGTGTTTTTGTGCTTGTTCAAGGCGCGATCATCGCCATCATCATCCTCTTTCGGGACAAGGAAGGAGCCAAAGAACCAAAGCAGCTTCACGGCAACGCCAAGCTCGAGGTGATTTGGACCGTTATCCCCGCCCTGATTCTGGCGGTCATTGCGGTGCCAACCGTGTCGACGGTCTTCGATCTGACCGAGTGTGGCTCCGATGCCATGGAGATCGAGATTGTCGGCCACCAATGGTGGTTTGAATACAACTACCCCGATGAGGGAATTCAGACTGCAAACGTGATGGTGGTCCCCGTGGGCAAAGAGGTCTGTGCCCAGATGACATCCGAAGATGTTGTCCACAACTTCTGGATTCCCGCCCTGAACGGGAAGCGCTATTTGGTCCCGGGACAAACGACCGAGCTACGCCTCCAAGCAGACGAGCCCGGTGAGTATTGGGGACACTGTGCCGAGTTCTGCGGGTTGTCCCACTCGCTGATGCGGGCTCGGGTCCTGGCGGTCAGCCAAGCCGACTACGACGCTTGGGTGGCGGATCAGCAGCTGCCGGCAAGTCTCCCCGAAGAGGGCACCCTCGAATTCGAGGGGTGGCAGGTGTTCCTGAACAAGGGATGCACCCAGTGTCATACCATCGAGGTCGATGGTGAGGGCTCGAATATCGTTGCCGAGGGAGCATTCGAAGGGCCCAACCTCACCCATTTCGCTTCGCGCAACACGTTCGCCGGGGCGGTCCTGCCCGAAGAGGGAGAAACGCAAGAGGAGGCTCTGAAACGTTGGTTGGCCGACCCTCCTGATGTGAAACCGGGAAGTTTCATGCCCAACCTCGCCCTCACGGAGCAGGAGATCGACGCGCTTATCGCATGGTTGGGGAGTAACCAATGACAGCTACGGCAGAACGACCCGCGACCACCATCTTCAAGAGACCTCGATCGACGGAAGGCATCTGGTCTTGGATCACCACCGTGGATCACAAGCGAATCGGGATCATGTACGGCTATGCGGCCTTCTTCTTCTTCATCATCGGAGGGATTGAAGCGTTGCTTCTGCGCATTCATCTAGCTCAAGCCAACGCTGAATTCTTGACGGCCGGGGCATACAACGCCCTGTTCACGATGCATGGGACGACGATGATCTTCCTATTCGTGATGCCAGTGTCCGCCGCCTTCATGAACTACCTGCTTCCGCTGTTGATCGGTGCCCGGGACGTAGCGTTTCCGAGGTTGAACGCGTTGTCTTGGTGGATCTTCTTCTTTGGCGGGATCTTCTTGTATTCCACGTTCATCTTCGGAAGTTCGCTGGCCCCAGTGGGCGTGGACGGGTTGGGTGGGATCGACGGAAACATCCCGCTCGACGGGGGTCCCGGAGCACTCAACTTCCTTGCTGACTCGCCCGGTGGAGGCTGGTTCGGGTATCAGCCCAACGCAGGACCCTTGTTTTCTAGTGGGACTGCGATGGATTACTGGGCACTCGGATTACAGATTCTCGGACTGGCATCACTCATCTCTTCCGTGAACTTCGTGGTGACCGTTTTCAATATGCGGGCCAAAGGCATGCGACTGCTGCGCATGCCCGTCTTCGCCTGGATGTCAACCGTTACATCCTTCCTGCTTCTGTTTTCCCTTCCGATCATTGCCGTGGCGCTATTCATGGTCACGTTCGACCGTCAATTCGGGACGGTGTTCTTCAGTTCAGTCGGCGGTGGAGACCCGATTCTGTGGCAGCACCTCTTCTGGCTATTCGGCCATCCCGAGGTCTACATCCTGATCCTCCCCGCGATGGGCATGGTCTCAGAGATCCTCCCCGTCTTCTCCAAGAAACCGCTCTTCGGGTATTCGGCGGTCGTGTTCGCCGGTGCAGCCATTGCCTTCCTCGGGTTCGGTGTGTGGGCCCACCACATGTTCTCATCGGGGATCACACCCGTCGCCCAGGCTGCGTTCGGCCTAGCCACCATGACCATCGCAATTCCGACCGGCATCAAGATATTCAACTGGCTGGGGACGATGTGGATGGGGAAGATCCGATTCACCACGCCCATGCTGTTCTCGATCGGTTTCGTGGCGATGTTCACTATTGGCGGTCTCTCCGGTGTCACCCATGCGATTGTCCCGTCCGACTGGCAGCAAACTGACACCTACTACATCGTTGCCCACTTCCACTACGTGCTTTTCGGAGGCGCGATATTCGGAATCTTCGGTGGTCTCTATTACTGGTTCCCGAAACTCACCGGACGACTCATGGATGAGCGGCTGGGCAAGGCCCATTTCTGGTTGATGTTCATCGGGTTCAACCTCACGTTTGCCCCAATGCATTGGCTGGGCCTGCAAGGAATGGTTCGAAGGACGTGGAAGTATGCGCCTGAGGCCGGGTTGGAACCCTGGAACCTTGTTGTCACCGTCGGTGCCTTCATCATCGCCTTGGCGCTGTTGGTATTCATGTACAACTGGTATGTCTCGCGCCGACGTGGAGAGGAGTCGGGAATCGATCCCTGGGACGCCAGGACAATCGAGTGGACCATCCCCAACCCCACACCTGAATACAACTTCGCCACAGCGCCGGTTGTGACCAGCCTCGACCACTTCTGGCACCTCAAGTATGACGAAGATGATGAGGGGCGACCCGTGCGCAAGGAAGACGCTGACGAAGTGTTGGCTGCCCTGGAGCACGATGGGCTCAACCCAGCTTCGCCCATCCACCTCCCGGCTCCCTCCTACTTCCCGTTCATGATGGCTCTAGGGATACCAATCGTCTTCTACGGAGTGATCTATCACCAGGCGCTTTGGGGCAAGATAGCGATCGTCGTCGGCGCCTTGATTTCGCTGTCGTCCCTGATCGGCTGGGGGATGGAGCCGCTCGAGGAGCCGATGGAACACGAACTCGAGGAAGTCTCAGTGGATACCGGGGCCGAGCCGGCCGAAGGGACCGATGCTGTCGACACGGACAAGGAGGTGACCGATGACTGACGTCGCACACGACGCTGACCTCGGCCACCACGACGAGCATGAGTCAACTGGCATTGACAATCGAAAGCTGGGGATGTGGGCTTTCCTCAGTTCGGAGTTTCTCTTCTTCGGTGCGCTGATCTCGAACTATCTGTTGTACTCGAGTCGGGGCGGGTTCGACGGGACGTATCCGGCTGAGATCTATGACATCCCGTTCACCTCGGTGAGCTCCTTCGTTCTCCTCATGAGCTCGCTAACGATGGTGCTTGCGCACAACGCGTTGAGCAGGGGCGATCAGAACGGAACCAGGACGTGGTTGTTCGCGACTGCGGCGTTGGGTGCTGTCTTCCTGGGTGGGCAGGTGTTCGAATTCACGGAGTTCATCGTCGAATTCGACATGACACTTTCCACGAACCCGGCGGCATCGGCGTTCTACGTTCTGACCGGATTCCACGGTGCACACGTTGCAATCGGAGTAATCATGTTGCTCTCCCTGTGGGGTATCTCGCGAAAAGAAGGCAAGCTGAGCGAGAAACATGGGATGAATCTCGAGTTGGTCGGCCTCTACTGGCACTTCGTCGACATTATCTGGATTGTCATTTTCACAATCGTCTACCTACTTTCGTTACCACCAGCATGAGCGACGGACAAGCACACCACCCGACCCCGGCCCAGTACTGGCGTATCGCAGTTGTCCTTGCGGTGCTCACTGCGATCGAAGTTGCCCTCTTCTATATCGATAGGGAGCTGGGCTTGGGGGCACTCAATGCCCTTCTTCTCATTTCCCTTGCGTTGGCCAAGTTCATCATCGTGGTTGGCTGGTACATGCACCTCAAATACGAGAAACCGCTCTTGAATCGGTTCTTCACGGCGGGGTTTGTGCTCGCATTTGGCTTGTATGCGATTGTGCTCAGCGCCCTCGGTGCCATTGCGATTCGGGGCGGTTAGCCGGATAGGAGCATGATGCCCGCTTGGCATCCACATTTTGACGTGTGGGCGGTGGTGTTCATCCTCGGATTTGGCTATTGGTACGCCAACCAAAGGATCAAGCCGATCGTGGCTCCCGGTGAGGCCGGTCCTACCCGACTACAGAAGTGGCAGTGGTTCGGTGGGGTGGCGATTCTCTTTGTAGTCTCCGGTTGGCCGATTCACGATCTCGGCGATTCCCTGTTCAGTGTCCACATGGTGGAGCACATGGTCCTGTCGCTTGTAGTGCCCGCCTTGTTGCTGATGGGCACACCGAGGTGGCTTGCCGATTTCACGTTGGGCCGTCCGAAGATCGCGGCTGTGATCAGGCCGTTTGCCCGGCCCGTGGCAGCATTCTTCATTTTCAATACGACATTCATCGCAATCCATTGGCCCGACTTGGTGGAGACGATGTTGACGAACGCGTTTGCCCACTTCGCCGTCCACACATGGCTATTTGTCGCCGCGACACTGATGTGGTTACCGGTTCTTTCTCCGACTCCGGCTATCCCTCGTTTGAAGCGACCTTTGGCGATGTTCTATCTCTTCGCCCAGTCCCTCCTGCCGACTATTCCGGCTTCTTTCCTCACTTTCTCCTCGGTGCCGTTGTACCCGATCTACGGTGATGCAGCCTTGGCATACGGACTTTCTCCGCTCGCCGACCAAACGATTGCTGGAGTGATTATGAAGTTGGGTGGAGGGTTCCTGTTCTGGATCACCATTGCAGTCATTTGGGTCCGCTGGACCCGCGAGGAGCGGCGGTGGGATGAGCTCGAGTCCTCATTGCGAGCAACTTGAGGAGGCTGATTCTGATCGCGGCCATCGTTCTGACAACCGCTTGTTCGCAGTCAAACGGTACGTCGCTAGGTGTCGTGACAGACGTCGAGGGCAGTCTCACCGTGGTGGATTCGTTCACCTTGTTATCGGGTGGAAGCGAGATCGAATTCCTTCCGATTCCGGGCCAGAGCTACGACTTCCCCCTTCCGCATCTACGAGAGCACCTTCGTACCGGTGAGCCCGTGGTCGTCGACTGGGAGATTCGAGAAGAGGAACGTTTCGCGCTATCAATACGCGACGGTTGAAATGAGGGACACAGTCATGAACAATTCCGCACCGTACGGTAGGTTTTTCCTGCCCGGCCCGACAGAGGTCCACCCGGACGTCCTGAAGGCTCAGACCCAGCCGATGATCGGCCATCGCGGTCCCGCCATCGTCGAGCTCATGAAAGACATCGAGCCGGGTTTGCAGAATCTCTTCCAAACCGAGAAGCCTGTGATCGTCTCGACCTCATCGGCGAGTGGATTGATGGAAGCAGCCGTGCGCAACGCTGTGGACGATGGCAAGGTTCTATGCCTGGTCAATGGTGCTTTTTCTGGCCGGTTCCACAAGATCGCCGTTGGCTGCGGCCATGACGTTGACCGATGGGATGCCGATTGGGGTAAGGCCCATTCACCCGAAGAGCTAGACGAGAGACTGTCAACCGGAAACTATGACGCCGTTACGGTTTCGCAGTCGGAGACTTCCACCGGCGCCCTCCAGGACCTCGAGGCTCTCGCTGCTGTCGTGTCCAAGTACGAACAGACCCTGTTGTTGGTCGATTCGGTAACGGGGGTGGGAGGGGTACGTACTTTGACAGACGATTGGGGTCCAGATTTCATTCTCACCGGCTCGCAGAAGGCCGTTGCCCTTCCTCCAGGACTGGCATTCGGCGTTGCCTCAGACGCCATGCTGGAGCGGTCAAAGAAGGCCAAGCACAAGGGCTGGTACTTCGACCTCGTCGAGTTGATGAACCAGACTCTCAAGTATCAGTCGCCAGCGACTCCGGCAGTGTCTCTGCTCTACGCGGTCCAAGCCCAGATGAAACGGATTGGGGCCGAGGGCATGCCGGCGAGGTGGCAGCGCCATCTCGATATGCAGGAACGGACGTTCAAGTGGATTCAAGAGATGAACGACGCCGGTGTGGGAGTTGGTGTTTTCGCCGAGGAGGGTCATCGATCGCCGACAGTGACCTGCCTATCAGTGCCGGGCGGCTCGGGGGCACCTGAGCTGGTAGCAAAGATCCAAGCGGCCGGCTGGGTTGTTGGCGGTGGATACGGCAAGCTCTCGGACGAGACGATCAGGGTCGGTCATATGGGGGATCACACGCTCGACGAGCTGAACGACCTTCTCGAGGTGGTTGCCGAGGCACTGAAATGACTTACCGAGTCCTTGCAACAGACAAGATCTCCAGAGATGGGCTCTCGTCACTGACCACTGACCACCGTTTTCAGGTTGTGTTCGATGATGACTCGTCCTCGGAGGGGTTCTTGGAGGAACTGGGCGGGGCGAGTGCTCTTGTCGTCAGAAGCGCAACCAAGGTCGATCAGGAGCTTCTTACAGCTGCTCCAATGCTCAAGGTGATCGGTCGCGCTGGTGTCGGCGTCGACAACATCGATATACCAGCCGCAACCGAGCGGGGCATTGCGGTCGTCAACGCTCCGAACGGCAACACGATCGCAGCTGCCGAGATGACGATGGCATTGATCCTCAGCTCGATGAGACACGTTGCTGCCGCCGACGCTTCGCTTCGTGCTGGTCGTTGGGACCGGGCGCTTTTCAAAGGCTCTGAGCTACGAGGTCGAACTCTCGGGTTGCTTGGCGCGGGACGGATAGGTGCCGAGGTCGCGATCCGGTGCAAAGCCTTCGGAATGGAAGTCATCATCTACGACCCGTATCTCCCCGAGTCTCGCGCCACTGAGATCGGATGCCGCATGACGAGTTTCAATGAAGTAGTGGAGACCGCAGATGTGATTTCCTGCCACGTGCCTCTGAATGACGAGACACGTGACATGATCGACAAGGGCACCATCGCAAGGATGAAGCCAGGCACCTACGTCGTCAACGTTTCGCGTGGGGGAGTGGTTAACGAGAGAGACCTTGCCGATGGCTTGCGCAGCGATCACCTAGGAGGTGCCGCTTTGGATGTCTACGAGCACGAGCCGCCGGCTCCTGGGTCACCATTGTTCGATGCTCCCAGGGTGACCTTGACGCCCCACCTCGGTGCGTCGACGCGCGAAGCGCAGGAACACGTTGCCGTCGAGGTTGCTGCCAACGTCGCGGCGGTGCTACTCGATGGAGACTTGAGTCCGGCTCTGAATCGCCAGGACCTCAGCTGAATCGACGGAAGCTCAGCTGATCAGCTGGGTGATCGAAGCTTCGCCTGCGGTGTCTTCACTATGGTCTTCCCCGCCGAGGTTGGTCAGGACCGCAAAGATCATCAGGATCACCAGGCCGATACCGGCGATCGCGACCATCAGCTCACCCCGACTGATCTTCATGTTCGGTTTGGTTCCGGCCAATGATGCAAATGCGAGGATTCCCGAGGCCGCGACGATCGCAATTATCGCGGCACCCCCCGAGGTCAAATGGTTGGACTCGATGAGAGTCCAGGCAAAGGGAAGGACCAAGGCCAGTAGCAGCATCATTCCGGCTGCAGGAATACCAATTGCGTTACCGAGCCGGGACCTGACCGCAGCAACCTCTTCGGCATCGGATTCGTCCACTGCAACGGGTACGCCGAAGAACTGAGTCAGGAGGGTCGTCAACCACCCCAACAGGGCGCCTCCGACCACCATGACCGCAAAGGTAGGCAACACCGGCAGTTCGACTAGTCCTTCGGAGCCTTCGATTGCCGTTCCAATGCCGTTTGCCAGGATCGCTCCAGCCGCGAGTCCCAACATGAGTCCGAGTGCCGCACCGATCCAAGCTGTCCGGGCCCTCGGCGCGGCTAGCTGCATGGCCGGGTTGGTCCAGGCGGCAGCGGCTCGGGCGAACGACGCCACTACCGCCCCAAAGATCACGCTGACCAAACCGACACCGATCAAAAGACCCTGGGAGTCAGCGACAAACACCGGACGAAGGGATTCTTCGCCTGTCACGCTTACGTTCTGGGACCACGCCGCAGCAGCCATGACAAAAGCAAACAGCCCCAGGATTGCTCCGGTCCATACGCCCACCCGTCCGGCTGTCCGAAGACGGTCCGAGAGGTCGACCGGCTCCATTGGCTCGTCTTCCTCGATGAGAACTGGGGCATCTGCCACCGGGGTTTGCTGAATCACGGGCGCTAGTGGTGGAGGGGCAACTTCGACGGCAGGCTCGGCCGCTGCAGGTGCGGTTTCGACCGTCGCCGCGGGACTAGCTGGTTCGCTGGGTGCCGAGGTGGCTACTGCGGCGCCTCCGGCCCATGCAGCGACGATGTCATCGGTGGTGGTCCCGTTGGCGGTGGCTCTGGCAGCTGCCGATCTGCTGACGAGGTCAGCGGGAATTCCCATGGACTCGGCGGCTGCGGTCAACAGATCACTCACGGGCCTGGACTTTAGCGATATCAGGGAATTCTCACAGTCAGCGGGCAGTTACGCTTCGTGAATGCTTGCGGTCATCACGTATCCACCGATTCCTTCGATTGACATCGGCCCCTTGACACTCTCTCTCCACGGTGTGTTCGCGGCGTTGGGTTTCGTTGCAGGGGCGTGGCTCACAACAAGGATGCTGGGTGAGCGGGGCTTCGACACCGAGAAATATCAATCGGCACTGACCTGGGGTTTGGTGGGTGCACTGTTGGGTGCGAGATACTTCACCGCTCCCGCGCAGATCATCGACGGTGTGCCGATACTTGACGCGTTGAATCCGGTGGCCGGCAACTTCTCGATCATGGGAGGTATGGCAGGTGGAATCCTGGCCGGGGCCTATCGGATGAGAAAGGTCGGGCTTGCGGTATGGCCCACACTGGACATCGCATCATTCGGTTTGGCTTTGGGGACCGTGGTCGGCCGAATCGGAGACCTTGCGATTATTGAGCACCTCGGTACTGCGACCACCGTGGCGTGGGGCTATGGAATCAAGCCTGGGTACGACGTCGCCCCTCAACACAACGGACTGGAATGTGTCGCATCAGAAGCCGGTCCCGACGGGTTCTGTGGGATCTATCACCACGTTGCTGCATACGACATGATCGGCGCCGCGGTTCTGCTCGGTTTCCTTTATCTCATCTACAACCGTCTGCCGCTTCGCTACGGGCAGATGTTCTTCATCTGGGTGGCCTGGTACGGATTCCAGCGCTTCCTGCTCGATGCTCTCCGCATCGATAGCGGCGACGCCGTGATCGGCGCATTCACGTGGAATCAGGTAAGTGGTTTCACTGCAGGCTTGATCGGATTGATCCTGGTCTGGTGGATGGGCCGTACCCAGGATGAAGTCACCCCTGACCACGACCGGGTACTGGCGACCGTCTAGGACACCACCCCCCGAGGCGGAGGTGCGTCTGTTTGGCCCTCCGCGACGAAACCCTGGAAACGGGCTCACCTTCCACCCTCCCCCCTCGCTTGCGCTCGGGGTACTCCCTCCATTCGGCTCCGCCTTTGGAGGGAGAGTGGTTGTATGCGCGTGTGGTGCGGCTTCATGCTCTCCCTCCGTTTGCGGAGGGAGTACCGGCGACGTAGGAGCCGGGGAGGGTGGGCGGTGCCCACGCCGGTTTACGAGTTCTTCTCGTCGCGCCAGGCGAGCCAGTCGGCGACCGGGCCCAGATCGAAGTTGGACCGCCCGTCGACACCTAGTGTGAAGTGGGTCGCTCCAGCTTCGTACAGTTCGTCGGCGGACTCGACCTTGGTCGGGTTGGCTCCCGCCGAGCGTTCGATTTCGGCAGGATCCCGTCCGATCTCGGAACACCAGTTGTCGAGCACACTGTTCTTGTGCCGGTAGGTCTCGGCATTGGCGAATCCGTGCCAAATGTCGGCATGTTCAGCCGTATACCGCAGGGTCTTCTTCTCACCACCACCGCCGATGAGGATGGGGATTCTCCTGATCGGAGCAGGATTGAGCTGCTCCCATCGGTTGGTGATTCTCGGCAGGGCCTCCTTCAACTCGCCCAACCGGTATCCGGGGGTTCCGAACTTGTATCCGTACTCCTCGTAGTCCCTCTCGAACCAACCGGCCCCGATCCCCAGGATCAATCGGCCGCCTGAAGCATGGTCAACGGTCCTCGCCATATCGGCAAGCAACTCGGGGTTCCGATAGCTATTACATGTGACCAATGCGCCAATTTCGGCTCGCTCCGTCACCTCAGCCCACGAGCCCAGCATCGTCCAGCACTCAAAGTGTTTGCCGTCTGGCTCGCCGGAGAGGGGGAAGAAATGGTCCCAGTTGTAGATCACGTCCACACCCATTTCGTCCGCGCGGATGGCGGCTTGCCTTAGGTCTGAGTAGTCAGCGTGCTGGGGCTGTAATTGAACCGCGATTCGTACCTTGTTCAAGGCTTTTCTCCTGCTCTCGTCTTCGCTCGACCCTAGGACATGTTTCCGATTAGTTGTCAGTCGTCGAGGCCGTACATGGTGTCTTCAATCAGCCAGTCGACCACCTGGAACAGGGCCTCTCGTTCGCTAGCGCCGTTCTTGATCGCCTCGTTATAGGTATCGAGCTGACGATGAGCGCTGGTCCCCTGGTTGACGATCGTTCGGGCGTGTCTGATCTCATCACGGACACCGAACTCCGTGGCGTCCTGTGCGAGCAGCTCGATGAACTCCTCGATTAGATCCGCGTACGGGACTAGCTGTCCCCGGCCGAAATCGACCAGTGAGCCGTCCACCCCATATCGTTGGGCTCGCCATAGATTCTCCCCGATCATCATGGGCGAATAGGTCCGCCAGCGCTGATTCTCCCTACGGAGGCGATACAGGTAGCCCAGGAGGCACTGGTACAGGGCGGCGATTGTCATCGCGTCCTCAAGACGTGTGCAGATGTCGCTCACCCGCATCTCCAGCGTTGGGTAACGGTCTGAGGGTCGGATATCCCACCACAGTTTGGTGGCGTCCTCGATCAGACCCGCCTCAACGAGGACCTCGACGGTGCGTTCGTATTCACCCCAGGAGGCGAACTCCTCGGGTACTCCGGTCCTGGGAAGATTCTGAAAGATCACCAAACGGTATGCCAGCAGGCCGGTTGGAGTGCCGGCCCAGAAGGGGGAGGAGGTGCTGAGGGCGAGGAGGTGGGGCAGCATGTATTTGACTTGATTCATGAGGTCGATCCGCAGATGAGGATCTTCGATGCCGACGTGGACGTGCATGCCGCAAATCACCAACTGGCGAGCAACCTGTTGGTAGTCGGACTGGAGGCGCATGTAACGCGGAGCCTCCGTGGTCTCTTGTTCTGACCAGTTGGCGAACGGGTGCGTTGATGAAGCGATGATCGCCGCCCCATACTCGTTGACTACCGCCGACAGTCCTTTTCTCATCCTCGCCAAGTCCTCTCGGGCTTCAGGAACGGTGGAGCAAACCTTCGTGCCAACCTCGATTTGGGCCTTGAGGAACTCGGGACTGACCTGTGAGCCGAGGACATTCTCCAGCGCCTTCCACATTGACTTCGGAGGACTCTTGATGAGGTCCCGGCTCTCCCGGTCGACTACGAGATATTCCTCTTCGATTCCAATTGTGAATGCTGGGCGTTCCATCATGACCAGACCTTAGGGATGTTGGATGCTGCAGTGCGTTCGGGCATCTAGTCTCGACCGAATGCAGGTGACCACTGGCGCTGATGGCTTGGCCCGCTGCAGCTGGGCCGGTTCGGCCCCGGAATATCTCGCGTATCACGATGAGGAGTGGGGACGTCCAGTTGCGGACGATCAGAAGCTCTTCGAGAAGCTGTGCCTCGAATCGTTTCAGAGTGGGCTGGCGTGGATAACCGTTCTCAGGAAACGGCCCGCCTTCAGGGCCGCATTCCATCAATTCGATCCTGAGAAAGTGGCTGACATGAATGAGGCTGACGTCGAGCACCTTCTCACAGACTCCAGCATCATCCGGCACAGAGGGAAGATCGAGTCAGCAATCAACAATGCGCGCCGAACCCTCGTTCTGCAACGATCACAGTCATTGGCCAGTCTGGTCTGGAGTTTCGAGCCGGTGGGTCCATCGCCCGAAGCAGCCATGACTCCCGAGTCCAAGGCGCTGGCGAAGTCTCTCAAGATCCATGGCTTCACATGGCTTGGTCCTACGACGGTCTATGCCTTCATGCAGGCAATGGGTTTGGTCAACGACCATGCAGTTGGTTGTGCCTATCACCAACGCATTGATTCACTCCGAGGCACATTTGAACGACCGTGAGCAATCCGCCTCTATTTGATAGGACATATGAGTCGACCCCCGGGCAGTCCGGGGGTCGATCGACTTTGTAGGTTGAGCTTGGCTCAGTGCTGGGACTGCCCAGGATTGTTCGATTGACCACCCGAGCTGCTCGAACCGAGCTTGTCGGGAGTCCCGTGCCTGGCCCACCACTGTTTCCCGGCGTCGATGCCTCCGACGCCGAAGGCGATCGCCAGTGCAATGCCGGCGGCTGCAACCAGCAGCTTCACGATGTCCTCTGCAAACGTGACTTCAAGCAGGTCCAACGCAAACAAGGCGCCGAAAAGCACGATGCCAATTCGAACCACACCGGTTAGCCAGGACACATTCTTGTCCTCTGCAAACGGAGCGACCAGGTTTGCGGCCCAATTCCCTATTGACGCTGAGATCATCACGATCACGGCTGCGAGGAGGACCAACGGAACCCACGCGAGAAGTCGCTCGAGAAGGTCTGCTACAGCAAACAAGCGGACGACGCGGGCGACGATCAGCAACAAACCGATCATCAGATACGCATAAGCCACCGTCGCTGTCAGTGAGGCGGGTGTTTGATCGGACCCTTCGAGAGCCTTCGACACACCGGACTTCTCCCAGACCGGGTTCAAGGCTTCCGCACCCATCAACCTCTCAATGCCGGTGCGAACCAGTTTCAGGATCCAACGACCGACAATGAGGATGACCAGCGCAACCAGAATGATGATCGTCCACTCGACGATATCTTCTCCAAGATTGGAAAGCCGCTCTTGGAGGCTGTCAATAAAAGACATGTTTTCCCTTCGGACAGTATTCGTCCAAACCTAGACATGCCGATCGCTCGGTGTCGGCCCTACTACGTCTTTAACCGGATTTAGCATCCGACCGCTTAGTTTTTCCTCCGTGAAGTCGAGACGTATACGTGATGGCCTGTCCGGGTCACTCGCCGCGGGGTTGGCGCTTGCAGTCTCCGAGTTCGTCGCTGGGGCGGTGGCGAGTTTGCCGTCGCTTGTCGAAAGCCTCGGGAATTGGGTCATCGATGTCGTACCCAAACCGGTCAAAGACTTTGCGATTGAGGTCTTTGGCACCAACGACAAACTTGCGCTCCTGATCGGAATCGGTGTAGTCACTCTCCTACTGGGATTCCTGGTTGGGATGTACTCCCGTTCCCATTTCTGGGTGGCAGTTGTGGTTTTCCTCGGTTTCGGGGTCTTGGCATCATTCGCCGGGGCTCGTGATCCGGCCACTTCTCTTGGCATCGCGATCATCCCCGCTGGTTTTGCTGCACTCACGGGCCTTGGGGCGCTGCAGTGGCTCTACTCCCTGGGTGAGGAGTCGGATTCGGAGACAGGCGAGGGATCTCGGCGTTCATTCCTGCTCGGTGCTGGGGCAGTGGTTGGTGTAGCGGCACTGTCTGCGGGCTTCGGCCGGGTACTTCTCGAGCGGAGCAAGGTAATTGCAGCGGGACGATCGGAAGTGGTTTTGCCGACACCGGTCGAAACGGCCCCTCCGCTCTCGTCCGCGGCAAACTTCGATATCGAGGGGCTCGCTCCGGCGGTGGTTCCGAATGAGGACTTCTACCGGATAGACACTGCTTTTGCCGTTCCGAGGGTGAACCTTCCCGAGTGGAGGCTGAAGATCAGCGGACAGGTCGATCGGCCTTACGAAATCGACTTTGCCGACCTGCTGGAAATGGACATGGTCGAGCGCTACGTCACGCTGTCCTGTGTCTCGAACCGGGTCGGCGGTGATCTTGTGGGGAATGCCAAGTGGCTGGGCGTTCCACTGGTCGACATCCTGAACAGGGCCAAGGTCCAAGACGGCGCGGAGCAACTGGTCGGACGTTCGGTGGATGGATTCACGGTTGGATTCCCCGTCGAGGCGGCTTTTGATGGCCGGGAGGCACTTGTAGCCGTCGGGATGAACGGTGAACCCCTGCCTGTCGAGCATGGCTTCCCGGCGCGCCTGGTCGTTGCCGGCCTTTACGGATACGTGTCCGCGACCAAGTGGTTGTCGGAGATAGAGCTGACGGGCTGGGACGACTTCGATGCGTATTGGATTCCCCGGGGGTGGGCCAAGGAGGCGCCAATCAAGACGCAAAGCAGAATCGACACGCCGTCGGGTCGGTCGGTACTCGCACCGGAAACCATCCAGGTTGCCGGAGTTGCCTGGGCGCCAACCCGGGGGATATCCCGTGTCGAGGTTCAGCTGGGCGAAGACCAGGACTGGGTCGAGGCAGAACTTTCAGAGCCGTTGTCGGAGAACTCGTGGGTGCAGTGGCGAGTGTCCTGGGAAGCGTCGCCAGGAACTCATCGTCTCAAGGTTCGGGCAACCGACGGAAACGGCGACGTCCAGACCGACGAAGTTCGGCCACCGGCGCCCGATGGTGCAACCGGGCACCACTCGATCTCGGTGACGGTCAGATAAACCTCAGTCGGCAATATCGATTGCAGAGATCGCCCAACTGATCCCAAGTGAGGGGTCCTCGAGGGCCATCCGAAGGCTCCAGCCGCTTTCTGGGCTTCCGTCGTCGAACCAGTACCAATCAATCGCAGCAGCCGCCTTTCCGAGCTGGACCGGATCGGCTGGCCAGTCAAGATCGGCGATGGTGGCGATGACCCACCATGCCATGTATCGGCCCGCTGCAGCCCCCCTTCGTGAGCCGTGTGCTCCACCCGAGGCAGCTGCCCAAGCCATTTGTGCAATTGCTGCACCCGTCTCCAAACTGGACACGTAGGCAACCGGCACACCAAGGGCTGCTATGGCATGCAGAGCCGTTCCCTCAACCGAAACCGTCTGGCTCCGCCCGTTGGACTGATCGATCCATGGCTCCACCAGGTCGTTTAGGGAGTTCTCTGAATCAAGGTCGTCAATTGGGAGGACTTCGTCGGGTAGCGCCTGAGGGGAGCGAGCAGGCAGCTTTGGTTGGGGTGTCTCCACTTTGTCTGGCTTGTAGGTTGCGAGAGGGTAGGTAGGCTCCCAATCCTGTAGTGGGGGAAGGTTCCCCTCGGCGTCGACCGAGTCCCCACGGACTGCCCGTTCGGCGGCGAAGGTCATTCGATCGGGACCGGGGGTCAGGTGCGGTCTCATCTCGTCCCAAGTCTTGGTCGATGCCGCCACCTCGGGTAGCGGCCCGAGAGTGAATCGGGTCGGCCCTTCGCTCAGGACCGGACCCGCCCATGCCGGTGGAGCCTGCAGTGCAAGTCGGTAGCGGATGTGCTCATCTACTCCCCATAGTTGTTTGCCGCGGGTGATCGCCTCCCGGCACCGGGAGCGGAGGTCCACAAGAAGCTCCCAAGCTGCTGCTTCGCAGTGGCCGTCGATGATGCGGAGCAGCTCGTCGGTGTCCGAGCCCTCGATGGCGTTGATCGTTCGAACGTCACTCATGGTGTTGGGCCCGTGTGCACGGGTCGTTCGGATCTTGACCATTCCGAATAGGACCCGATGTACAGGTCAGGCAGGGGAAGACCAGCGGACGCCATCGCCAGGGCCGTATGGCATGCCACGACCCCCGATCCGCACGACACGATGGGTTCGGAGAGGTTTGAGTACAGCTCGACCAGGTCCTCAGATCGGCGGAACTTCTGCTCCTCCAAAGCAATGTCTGCGGGCAGGTTGATCGCTCCCGGTATATGTCCGGGGCGTGGATCGACAGGCTCGAAGTCCCCCCGGTATCGCTCCGCAGCACGTACATCGAGAACGGTGCGTCCGGAGAGCATTTCGGCGTCAACCACACCGCGAAAACCGTGAGGGAGTGGATATGCCGTCGGAGCGGGGCTGACTTCGCCGGCTTCCACTGGCCACTTTAGGTCCACCCAAGCGTGGAGACCGCCGTTCAGTAGCTGAACGCTGGTGTGACCTACGGATTGGAGCATCCACCACATTCGCGCAGCCACCATGCCGGACACGTCGTCGTAGACCGCAACTCTCGATGACGGGCCGATTCCGAGCCGGCCCAAAGTTCTCTCGAACTGGTGCGCTGACGGCAGAGGGTGGCGACCGCCGGGACCGGGCGGCCCGCTGAGGTCCGAGTCGAGGTCAACGAAGACGGCGCCGGGTATGTGCGCTTTCACATATGCGGACCGTCCGTAGTCGGGGTCGTTCAGCCGCCAGCGGACATCAAACACCTGTATCGCTTCGAGGTCGGCGGAGAGTGCTTCCGGTTCGATCAGGGGGTTTGCCACATTCCTATTCCAGCACTTGTAACGGCCTTGCAACTAATTTCGTCTCATGAAGTCCGGTTTCGGTAGTCAATGAATAGCAAGTTGGTTGCTTGGGGAGCGATGTGGTTTGCACTGGCAACAGTTGTGGTTCTTGTCGCAGCTCCGAACCTTCCAAATCCAATTGCGATCCGATGGGACGGATCAGGGCAAGCAGCGGGATCCGCCTCCGTCTGGGCGCTGGTGGGTTTGATTGTTTTCATGCTCGTCCTTGGTCTGGCATTAGCGATGCTGTTTCGGGTCGGAGAAACACCATCAATGGAATCCTTCGCACTTGTCGGCATGACCGGTGGCCTTGGTGTCGCTATCGCGGTTGTGACAGCCACTGCCAACTGGGGTCTCGATTCGTGGACCGATGCGGCTGAGATCGGGTTCTGGTCGATTGCACTTCTGATCGGGCTGCCCGCCTTGGGGCTCGGCGCCGGTATTGGGCTGGGCAGGCATCTCTACCCGGTGCGGGTTGTTCGTCAGGGTGACATCAGCGAGGAGCTCATTGAGATTCAGCCAGGGGAGCGAATCAACTGGGTGGGTCGGTCCCGGGTCAAATGGGTTCCATTGGTCCTGCTCGTGGTGGCTGTCGCCCTGGTTCTCCTGATACCCGACCTGCCACTTTGGCTCTTCGTGCTCGTAGCCGGTCTTGGGCTCGTGTTCTCACAGGTCGAGGCGCAGGTGACCAACGACGGTATGCGAATCCGCCTTGGAGGAATTCCGGTGCGAAGGCTGAAGATCGAAGACATTTCTTCGGCGCGGAGCATCGATGCTGTCCCCACGGAGTTGGGCGGCTGGGGTTGGCGCGTAGTTCCTGGAGCCACCGCCATTGTCCTGAGAGCCGGTGATGCGATCGAGGTGACGTTCAAGACGGGTCGTAGGTTCGTCGTGACAGTTGACGATGCCCGCACTGGGGCAGCGCTCTTGAATGGCCTGGTCGAGCTGGGTTATCAGACTGGGTGAAGGATTACTCCTCTTCACCCTCCGATGTCGAGGTGAACTCGGCGCTGAGGTCGGTGAGTGTGCGACCGAGAGCGCTAGCCAGACTGGTGGCTGCGCCCTTCAATTGCTCACGAGTCTCGGTGTCCCGCAATGCCTCGGAGAATGATCCCGCAAGCTGGTTCCATGCCCCACCCAGCGTGTCGAATGCACCCTTGATCTCTTCTTCGCTGGGCCCGGTGTCATCGGCTGCCTTGCGATATGTTGACTTGAGCCGTTCACCCAGTTCTGCGAAACGGGATGCGACCTCGTCCCATGGGTCCTGGTTTGGATCTGTCGTAGGATCTGTCTCGTGAAACTCCACCTGTTAGATGGTACCTACGAATTATTCCGAGCCCACTTCGGACGCAAAGACACGATCGTCTCTTCCTCTGGTCAAGATATTCGGGCCACCATCGGAATTATCGACTCGACGCTACAGCTACTGCGAGAACCAGGAGTGACGCATCTCGGAGCAAGTTTCGACACAGTGATTGAGTCGTTTCGAAACGAAATGTTCCCGGCGTACAAGAGTTCAGCGGGTATGGATGAGGTCCTTCTGTCGCAGTTTCCGCTGGCCGAAGAGGCACTGGAGGCAATCGGCGTTGTGGTTTGGCGAAACATCGAGTTCGAGGCCGACGACACGCTGGCGGCGGCGGCCGTTCGATGGGTTGACGACGTTGAGCAGGTTGTCATCTGCACACCCGACAAAGACTTGTGCCAGGCGGTGATAGGCAACGAGATTGTGACCTACAACCGGCGCGAGCAGAAGTTTCTCGACGAGAGTGCCGTTGTCGAGAAATTCGGAATACACCCCGAGTCCATCCCCGACTATCTGGCCTTGGTAGGGGACACGGCCGACGCGGTTCCCGGTCTTCCGGGCTGGGGCGCCAAATCGAGCTCGACGGTCCTCGCGAAGTTCGGGCGGCTGGAAATGATTCCTGACTCAGCTTCCGAATGGGGTCTCAAAGTTCGCTCTGCGGACAAACTGGCCGAGACCCTCGCCACCAGACGTGAAGAGGCGCTTCTGTACAGGGAGCTCACGACGTTGCGGCTCGACGTACCGATCGCCGAAGAACTTGCCGATCTGGAGTGGAAAGGGGTCCCGCGGCAACGGTTCATGGACTTCCTCAGCAAACTCGGGGTGGACCCGGACTCGATCAGAGTGCATCGCTGGGCTTGAGCCCGTCCCCGTCGCCCGGTTCCCAAACAACGTCGAATCTGTCCATGCAATCGGAGCACCTGTAGGCCAGCGGAGTGCCCTCGTCGATGTCTTCGTTTTCCGGTAGGAAGCTGATGAGGTGTGCGGTCCCTCCGCACTCCACGCAGTCGTACTTCCTCGGTGGGTTCCTCATTCGAGGGAAACGGCGGGTTCCGGCTCTTTGCTCCGAAGCAGGATGGCCGAGCCAACCACACCGGCGACCAGCGAGCCCACAAAGATGCCCACTTTGGCTAGATCAATCTGGTGCGGGTCGTCGAAGGCCAGGCCCGCTACAAACAACGAGACCGTGAACCCGATACCCGCAACGGCAGCGAGGCCGAAGACATGATTCCACGTTGTGCCCTTGGGGAGCTTGCCCATTCCAAAGCGGACGGCAGCGTAAGTGAACAGCGAAATGCCGACGATCTTGCCCACGACCAATCCTGCTGAAACACCAAGTGCGATGGCTGACGTGGCTGCTTCTCCGATCGACGTGTCCCGGAAGTCGATCCCGGCGTTGGCCAGGGCGAAGAGGGGAACAATGAAGTATGAGCTCCAGCCAACCAGGTTGTGCTCCAGCCGGCTCAGCGGGGAGATCGACTCCTGTGCAGTTTGGATCATCGTCACGACTTCGTGCTCGGCACGCTCCTGAGCCGCCGGTGATTCCGGTTCAAGCGGGAATTGGTCCAATGCCGCCCGGGCGCGCTCGTCGAACTCACGGGCCTTGTAATAGGGCTGTGCAGGAGTCAGAAAGCCGAGGGCAACGCCAGCGAGGGTGGCGTGGACGCCCGACTCGAGTGTGAAGTACCAAATGATCAGGCCCAACGGTATGTAGAAGATGAGGGCCCGGATGTTCACCCTCGAGGCGATCCAGACCAGTACCAGGCCCCCGATCGCGGCCGACAAATACGTGATGCTGAGGTCATCGGTGTAGAAGATTGCGATCACGGAGATCGCTCCGATGTCGTCGGCAATGGCCAATGCCAACAAGAACAGCTTGGCGCCGGGTGGCACGCGAGTTCCGAGCAGAGCGACGATTCCGATAGCAAACGCAATGTCGGTCGCCATCGGGATTCCCCAACCCTGCGATGCATCGGTCCCGGCGTTGAATGCGAGATATATCGCTGCCGGAACCACCATTCCGCCGAGTGCTGCCATGACAGGAAGAGCCGCGGTCTTGGGATCACGGAGGTCGCCGAGGACGATTTCTCGCTTGATCTCGAGGCCGACAACAAAGAAGAAGATGGCCATGAGCCCATCGTTGATGATGTGGAGGACCGACTCATCAAAGTGGAATGCGCCGAATTCGATTGTTAGGTGCTCGTCCAGGATCGAGAAATAGATGTCGGAATAAGGCGAGTTCGCCCACACGATCGCGATCACTGCAGAGATCAGGAGAACGATTCCTGAGGACGCCTCGATCCGGGTGAAACGAATGAAGGGCCGGACAAAGGTCTTCGGAATCAGGCGCTCTGAGTTCGCCCAGGTGTAGTGCTCCCGATCCGCCATCAGCCGAGAGTTTTTCCAGCTGATTTGAGTGCTGTTGCCGCCTGCACCACGCGGTTTGCCATCCCGACCTCGGCCTTTCGCATGTATGACCTCGGGTCATACACCTTCTTGTTGCCGACCTCACCGTCGACCTTCAACACTCCGTCATAGTTGGTCATGAAGTGGTCCACGATGGGTCGCGTGTATGCGTACTGACAGTCGGTATCGATGTTCATCTTGACCACGCCATATTCGATTGTTTCGTGGATTTCTTCGAGAGACGAACCGCTACCCCCGTGGAACACGAGGTAGTGCCTCGCATCGGAGCCGAACCGAGCCTCTACGGCCTCCTGACCGTCCTTGAGGATTTGCGGGTCCAGCTGCACCGCACCGGGTTTGTAGGCGCCATGGACATTCCCGAATACCGCGGCAAGCAGATACCTTCCTCGGTCGAACGTGCCGAGAACCTCCGAGACACGAACCATGTCTTCGGGTGACGTATACATCTTCGACTTGTCGATGTCGGTGTTGTCGGTCGCGTCTTCGACGCCACCAACGATCCCAATCTCCAACTCCAGGATGATGTCGACTTCGGAGCACTTCTCGAGCAACTCACTTGCCAGAGTCAGATTCTCCTCCATCGGCAGTTCCGATGCGTCAAGCATGTGGCTCTGGAACATTGGTTTCCCGTACTTGGCGAAGCGCTCCCGGCTGGTCTCGAGGAGGGGGCGGATGAAACCGTCAACCCGATCGGCTGGGCAGTGGTCGGTGTGCAATGCAATGTTGGCCGGGTACTGATCGGCGACGACGTAGATGAATTCGGCCAAGGCGATCGCTCCAACGCTCATCGACTTGTGTGATTGGCCCGACGCGAACTCCGCGCCTCCGTAAGAAATCTGGAGGATTCCGTCGGATTCAGCTTCAGAGAAGCCCTCGAGGGCTGCAAGAGCGGTTGTCGATGAGGTGATGTTTATCGCAGGGAGAGCCCAGCCTCCGTCGCGGGCTGCGTCAAGCATGGCACGGTATTTGTCAGGAGATGCGATAGGCACAGCCAGATACTAAAGCGGTCGGGAACCGAACATGATGCCCAGAACCCGTTGACACCAGTTTTCCGACTGGCTGTCGGACTCGATCCTCTTTAACTTCGCTGGCCAATGGCCATGCCCGTCGAAAACGCCCTTCCCACGAAGCCCCGCAGTCTTCTCCTTCGTGGTGTTTATCTGCTGCTTGGCTTGGTCTGTCTGGCGTTCGCTGCGGTCTCGTTCATACCCGGTATCCCCACCTTCGACTTCGTGATTCTGTCGGCGTTTTTCTTTGCCCGGTCGTCAGACACGTTGCACAGGTGGTTGGTGAACCACAAGTATTTCGGCAGGATGGTCAACGCGTACCAGGGCGGTTTGACCCGCCGAATGAAGTGGTCGGCTGCGGTAGCGATAACTCTCTCGCTTGGTGCCTCGGTGGTGTTTCTCATCGACAGCAGTTTGATTCGGACCGTGCTCGGTGTGGTCTGGTTGTACGCGATCTGGTTCGTCTTCTCCCGCCCCACAAAAGAGACTCCTCTGCCAACGACGAAGTCTCATGGGGATCCTGCTCCAAACCGAAGGCTTGGGTCGGAAGGGGACTGAGACTCTCCAGGTTTGAGAGAGCAAACCAATCTGGTATTCGCGTTGCGCGTGGATGTTGGGGCGTGCCGCGCAGCATCGCATCGATTGATTACGGTTCCTCTGGGTATTCCAAGTGCGCTTGAGTCAACGATCGGGAGATGTGGGTTGAGAGTTTGGTTTTCTTTGATTCCAGGTCATGGTCACTTTTTCCCGTTGATCCCGCTTGCAAATGCATTGAAGGATGCGGGACACAGTGTTGTTTTCTGCGTTTCCGAGTCCTATGGGTCGGTTATCAGTGCTCACGGTTTGGACCATCTCGCAGTTGGACCTGACTACACCCAGACTTCGGCCAAGGGCGACGTCAGCGAACCGCGCGAGGTACAAGAGAGACTCCTGAAGGCAATGCTCGAAGATGCGCCACCCGTGGTTCTCGAATCGTTCCAGAAAGTCTTCCAAAAGGAGCGGCCAGATGTGATGCTGGTCGACCCTATTGAGATCGGCGGGATGGTCGCTGCTGAGATGGCTGGGATTCCCTGGGGTTCGGTTGGGAGTGGTGTGCGGGTTGGTTGGCTTCCTGGCAGGCTTCCCTTCGACCCCGATCATCGTCGGGCGTTCTTCGAAGATGTCTTGGCCACGGAACGATCTCTGAGAGAGTCTGTCGGGTTGCCCGAGGCCGACCTGCTTCTCGATGAAGAGCCGTACGACCGAACGTTCTTTCTAACGATGGAGCCACCCAGTTTGGGAGCCTGGCCCCACGATTGGCGGTCACATACGTCGCATCCGATGCGTCCTGAGATCCACCGCACGCCTGCACCAGATGAGGCATGGCTTGAACAGCTAGGTGAGGATCAACCCATACTTGTGATAACTCTCGGGACTCTCTTCGGCACGGCTGATCTCTACCGCCGAGCGGTAGTTGCAGCACTGGAGGCGGATGCAGCGGGATTGCAAGTGGTGGCGGTCACCCCATTCGATCTCGGTGTCGACGATCCCCGTCTTACAAAGACGTCTTGGGCGTCGATGGACCGGCTCCTTTCTATGGCAACGGCGGTTGTCCACCATGGCGGGTGGGGATCGACGGTCGCGGCTCTCGCAACTGGGACTCCAGCGGTGGTCGTGCCACTGGCAGCCGACCAGATGTACCAGGCGAGCCGAATTCAATCGGTGGGCGCTGGTGTGATGGTCTCCCCAGATCAGCTAGACATTCAGCTGCGACAGCGAATCGAAAATGTGATCGACAACCCAACTTACAAGGCCAATGCCAGGAGGCTGCAAGCCGAAATAGAGGAGATGCCCCCAGCTAGCGACGTGGTTGCTCTAATTGAACAACTCGCCGTGCACGGTCCGCCTGTGCTGAACCGATAGGCATTGTTCGATCCCATTCAAGCCGATTCGGACTGACCGATAACCTTCGTTCTGCGGTATCTGCGCGGATCGTTCGACTTCATCGCCGACCCGTCCTCGAGCATTCTGGGCTGGTCAGCTGCACGACAAGCGGGAGGTCGGGCAGCGGGTGGCTATGGATTACCCTCGCCCACCAGAGACTATGAGACTTGTCATCGCCCGTTGCACTGTCGACTACTCAGGGCGCCTCACCGCCCACCTCCCCGAGGCCACTCGTTTGATCATGGTCAAAGCCGACGGAACGCTTGCCATTCACTCGGATGGGAATGCATCGAAACCGCTGAATTGGTAGAGCCACCCCTCATAGCGCACCAATCCGTTTTGAGACTTTGGTCACCTGATTGCTCGTCTCACGCTCGCGGCCCCGAGCGAGAAGTGCCGTTATGCGCTCGCCTCCGCCGGGTCGTGGAGATCGCCGATGGCTCTGATGAAGGTGCCGATCGGGCCCCCGATTGCCAAGAAGAACAGCAGTTCCAGTAGGGCTACTGATGCAACAAAAACGTTGATTACAGCCACGACCGCAAGCGCAACTCCGATGCCTAGGAAGACCTTGCGGCGGGTATCGTTTGGCCAGGCCGGTCCAGGCCTCGCATCCACAGCGAGCTGGCGGACTAGGCCGGCGACGAAGTAGGCCGAGACTATCCGCACCGTTGTATCCACATCCTGAGTGAACCCGTACACCGGCCACGTGAGCAGCCCGGCCAGCGCCACGGTGAACCCGCCCATGACAATGTTGCGGATAAGCCACTTGGTCTCAGGGTTGTCTGCGCTATCGCTGCGGTCCAGGGCATGGATCAGTCCAGCGAACCCAGCCAGGGAAACACCAAGACCAGCAAATGTAAGGAAGAAAAATCCGTCTGGCATGCGTCGAAGCTACCCAGCCAACCACGACATATGTGCCGCTATTTGCTGCTCACTCGTGGCGGTCTGGCCGAAAGGTGTAGTTTCGTCTTGGGAGGATTGGATGCGTTTTCTGGTTGAACCCGGGTCAGTTCTGAACTTAGGAAAAGAGACCATGGAATTCATTGCAACTCCTGCGGAGACCGGCGACCGTTATCGGGTTCGCATGACCGTTGAGCCAGGCGGAGGGCCGGGAGTCAAAGGATTCGGCCCTCACATCCATGACGGGTTCACCGAGACATTCAGCGTCGTTTCCGGACACATGAAGTATCGGAATGGGCGGACGATTGGCGAAGCCGGCCCGGGAGACTATGTCGAAGTGCCGCCCGGCAACGTCCACGGCTTCACCAACATCGGCACTGACCAACTAGCTGTAAACGTAGAAACTGTCTTCGGACCGGAGGGACCAACCCCAGAGACTGACCCTGTCCATCTGGGGGTCGTCGTTGCCCGGCTCATGGAAGATGGGAAGGTCAGTCGGTTCACGGGATTTCCACCCATCCTCCAACTGGCAGTTGTCGAGTACGAAACCCCAGGGGCAACCCGAGAAGCTGGATTGCCGGGCCTGTTGATGCCGTCACTCGCATGGCTGGGTCGACGATTCGGATACAAGCCCAACCCGTTCGAAACCAGCCCGTAACCGGCATTCTGCGCTACGCGGGCAGCCAGGTGACCACGAACTGCCCAATAAGAATGTGGCTCGTTTTGGATTGCGCGGCGACTCAGGCAGAACATGCTCCAATAGTCAGCGTTATCGCCAGGCGGAGACATGTCCGCACCTCAGTTTTGAGACCCCCCAAACTGTTTGGGGGGTCTCACGCATCCGGTCGCCTTTCTACGTTGTTGTGACGTGTTCGGCGGGCCGCGTGCGGTGGCGAGCTATGAGTCGGGCGATGCCGAGCGTCATACCTATTGCGGCAGTTGCAGCCCCGGCGGCCCAGCTAAGTATCCAGACGATCCACTTGAACCCGTCGATGGCGGTGTTCTGGGTGCCGTCGAACGCGATGAGCACGGCGAATCCGACTCCAAAGAGCAGCAGAGCTGCGATAAGCCACTTGTACCAAGATCCGCCGCGCGTGGGTGTTGGGCTGCCGGTGGGCTGGGAGAGGTCGATTCCCGTAGGCTGCCTGGCAAGGGTGAGGTTGCCGGTCCAGGTTCCGCCGACGACGGTGATCAGAGCCAGCAGTGCGACGGGGTTGAGCACGAGCAGTGTGAGGAGGGTGGGGACGCTGGCGATCACGATCATCCAGGACCCTGCCCGCATGTTTCGTCTCAGGGTGGCGAGGCCGGCCAAAAGCACCCCAGAGGTGATCACTCCGGTGACGATCGCCATAACCCTGAACGCGGTGTGTTCGGGTGTGGAGTTGGCACCCAATCCCCACGATGTCGAGCCAGCCGCCAGCAGGCCCAGTGTTGCCTGGGCGATGACGACGGCTATCCACCAGTTCTGTTTTATGTTGCTGAGCATTCCTTGGTTCCTTTCCCGGTCTGCTCGACTTTCGAGCAGCGTGCGATATCGCCACCACACGTCGGCCGGGATGCCCCGCAGGCATCGTCCCAAGATGGCTCGGGACGGTGTCAGCGGATGGTCAAGGTGTTCCCAAATGTCTGATTCAATCTCGTCGCGGCGTCGCTGACCCGTTTCGGCCGGCAAGCCTCGGGTGTAGATGGCTGTCCACGACCTCGCGACACGGACGCCAAGAATCGTATCCCCCTTCACGAGGTGGCCAGACCAGGGTCGGGTCGATGTCGTTGAGCGCTTCTATCGGCTTCCAGCTTGGACAGTGCCACCTCACCAGCGCCTGTTATGCGGTAGAGGCGCCGTCGCGGCCGACCTTCCTGGGCCGCGAGGTGCGGGTCTTCCCAGGAGGACTGCAACAACCCCGCCTTCTCCATGCGTGACAGCGCCTTGTAGAGAGTGCCATGAGCAGTGAGGCTCTTCGTCTCTGAGCCTTCCGAGATCCGTTTCGCCATTTCGAAGCCGTGAAACGCCCCTTCACCGGAGCGGGTCAGTCCAAGCGCCACCGCCAGAATCGACTCCTCTATTGGCAGAATCGCGCCGGGTTTCCTTCTCATGGCTCACAGAATAGGAAGATATCGTCCTATTGTCAAGAGAGGGCAGAGCCGTTCAGCCGTCGAAACCCGCTCTGAAACCGGCATTCTGCGCTAGTCGTGGAGCCAGGTGGTGACTCGCGGGTTGGCCGGCGGAAGGTTCGCTCGCCTTCATTGCAGTGAGAGGTTCGGGCATTGACATGGCCGTGGGTTACCCTCGCCGACCGTGAGACTCGTCATCGCTCGCTGCACCGTCGACTACTCGGGTCGCCTGACGGCGCACCTCCCAGAGGCCACCCGGTTGATCATGGTCAAGGCCGACGGGACCCTCGCCATCCATTCTGACGGGAATGCTTCGAAACCGCTGAATTGGATGATCGCCCCGAACACGCTGGTCATTGAGGATGATCGTTGGGTGGTCACAAACCGAAAGGGCGAAGAATTGGTGATCAACATCGCCGAAGTTCTCGAGGATGTGACTCATGATCTCGGCGAAGACCCTGGTTTGCTCAAGGATGGGGTAGAAGAACATCTACAGGTCCTCCTCGCTGAGAGCCCCAGCGTGCTGGAGGAAGGCCTGACCTTGATCCGGCGTGAATACCCGACGGACATCGGGCCCGTCGACCTCCTCTGTGCCGCTCAAGACGGGCAGACAGTGGCGGTTGAGATAAAGCGCAAGGGAGATATCGACGGCGTCGAACAACTGGCACGCTATTTGGAGAGGTTGAATCTGGATTCGAGACTGGCACCGGTGCGAGGGATCTTCGCCGCCCAACAGATCACACCGCAGGCGTTGGTGCTCGCTAGAGCTCGAAGCGTCGACGCAGTTGAGGTGGACTACGACGGATTGCGAGATGTTGAAGACACCGAGCTTCGTCTCTTCGATATCCGCTGATGTTTTCAATCGTCTTCTATCAGCCTGAGATTCCCCCAAACACGGGCAACGCCATGAGATTGGCTGCTGTGACCGGGAGCAAGCTCCACCTCATCGAGCCGTTGGGTTACGAGTTGGACGATGCCAGATTGCGACGCGCCGGGATGGACTACCGCGACAAGGCGACAATTTCGGTCCACGCCGATCTCGAGTCCTGGCGCGGCTCCGCAAACCCTGAGCGGGTTTTTGCGTTCACCGTCGATGGAGATGTCCGCTACGACGCTCTCGAATACCGACCCGGTGATTCACTCCTGTTTGGCCCCGAGTCGGTAGGGCTCCCGGACGAGGTCCAATCTCAGAGTTGGGTAACCAACAGGGTGCGGATTCCGATGGTCACAGGAGTTCGCTCGATCAATCTGTCCAACTCAGCTGCAATTGCGGTCTACGAAGCCTGGCGGCAGCTCGATTTCATATCCTGAACAAAGCGCTGAGATCCGGCTTCGAGGTCCTCTTCCCTCACCCGAGCTCGGCCAGCATCGAAAACGCAATTGCCTCAGCCAGGGTTGACCGCTCGATGTCGCTGACATCTTGACTTTCATTCGGGGCGTGGATCGAAGAGGTCGGGTCACCACACCCGGAGACGACGATCGGTGCGTCGGGGAACATCTCTGAGAAGGTTGCAATGAAAGGAATCGACCCTCCTGCTCCCATATGCACTGCCTCGGTGCCGAAGGCCTCGAAGAACGCCTTCTCCCACACCCTGACGACATCGTTGTCGGTTTCGATTACCTTGGCCTCTCCGGACTCCGAGTGAAGAAACTCGAGCTGCGCGCCCCACGGAGTGTGCTTCACGAGGTGAGCCTTTAGCTTCTCGAGTGCCTCCGCGGCATCCTCACCGGGTGCGATCCGCATGCTCACCTTCGCTCTCGCTGATGGCACCAACTGGTTGATGGCGCCGTCGACAGGTGGAGCATCGATAGCCAGTGTCGACACAGTCGGTTGGGCCCAGAGTCGGGATGGGATCGAACCTGTGCCAATCTCCTCAACTCCGTCCAGCGCTCCAGCCAGCTTCCTGGCTAGGTCAGCTGGGATGTCGAGACCGGTCTCGGCATCTTCGCGGACCATGCCTTCGATGGCGACACTCCCATCGTCATCGTGGAGACTCGCCAGCAGTCGGGCCATCGCGGTGAGTGCATCCGGATAGACACCGCCGTATTGGCCGGAGTGGACTGCGGCCTTGAGGGTCTTCAGTTCGATAGTAACTGCTGCCAGGCCCCGTAGCGATGTCAGCAGAGCTGGAACACCGACGTCCCAGTTCCCACCGTCCCCGATGATTATCGCGTCTGGGTGAAGTAGGTCGCGGTGCCTATCCAGCAGGCCGGCCAGGCTCAGCGAGCCCGCCTCCTCCTCTCCTTCGAAGAAGATCTGAATCCCCACAGGGAGGTCGTCGCCGTGAGCTGCTACTGCACCGAGATGCATAACCACTCCGGCTTTGTCGTCCGACGAGCCCCGTCCGTAAATGCGACCTTCGCTTTCGAATGGCTCGAATGGTCCGGTCTTCCAGGCTTCGAGCGGCCCCGGCGGTTGGACGTCGTAATGGGCGTAGAGGAGCACTGTTGGGGCGCCTTCAGGGCCCGGCATCTCGGCGAACACCGCTGGGTTCCCGGCTTCGGCTTCGAGCAATTGGGTGTTGGTGAAACCTGCCTCGTTGAGCAGCCCCACAATGTGCTCGGCCGCCCGCCTCGCCTCTCCTCGATCGAATCCAGGGGCACTTACAGAAGGGATCCGTATGAGATCAGAGAGGACTTGTTTCAGTCTTGGCATGTCGGCTGCAATGGCAGAGCGGAGGCTTTCATATGGCATAGCGGCCACCATACCGGGAAGCAGATTGTGCAACTGGTTGCCAGGTTGGGGCATCATGGGGTCAGTTTGAGATTTACCTTGTTCGGAATTCCGGTGGCGATTCGACCGTCCTTCCTGCTGATTGCCGCCCTCCTCGGGTTCTCCACCCGCCAGGTTGCTTTTGTGCTGGCGTGGGTTGGGGTGCTGTTCGTGTCGATACTCGTGCACGAGCTCGGGCACGCTCTCACCGCACGGAGATTCGGCTCCGACGTTGCCATCGAACTCAACGGAATCGGCGGTCTGACGTCGTGGACGATCCCCGACGATGGAATCTCGCCAGGTAGACGAGCACTCATTGCGGCCGCCGGTTCGGCGACTGGTCTTGCCTTTGGTGCCCTGGTTTGGGTGGTCCTCCAGCCGTTCGGCCCATTCTCCGGTTTGACCGGTTTTGTCCTCAACAACCTCGTGCTCGTGAATGTGTTTTGGGGCCTGCTCAACTGGTTGCCCATTCGTGTCCTCGACGGTGGACACCTCTTTACTGCCCTTTTGGAAAAGGTCGCTCCAAAAAGCGGCCAATCGATAGCAAACGTCGTGTTCTTCATCACGGCTGCGGCCGGTCTTGCCGTAGCCATTTGGTTGCGGCTGATCTTCGTTGGTTTCATAGCTGCCTGGCTGCTCTGGGGTGAGATTGCGCGCACGTCGGGTAACGCAGGTCCGGTTGGTCTGCCTCAGATGGACTTTGATGCTCCGGACCCCGATCCGGTTAGGGAATCCGAACCCGGGAGTAGTCAGGTCGAAATAGAGCCAGACAATCCATCCGAGTCGACTGGCCACTAACTTCAACCGCATGGACTTCGCTTACAGCGCCAAGGTCGAAGAGCTTCGTTCATCTCTACTCGACTTCATGGAAACGGACGTATTCCCTGCCGAGAGGGTCTACAGGGAACAGATGAAGACTTCAGAAGACCCTCACTTCCATCCTCCTGTGCTGGAAACCCTCAAAGCCAAAGCGCGATCACGTGGACTTTGGAACCTCTTTCTCCCCGACTCGGAACTCGGTGGCGGGCTGAATGTTCTCGAATACGCCCCACTCGCTGAAATCACCGGCTGGAGTCCGGTGATTGCACCAGAGGCACTCAACTGCTCGGCGCCAGACACCGGAAACATGGAGATCCTCCACATGTTCGG
Organism: Acidimicrobiia bacterium; assembly: GCA_965216445.1. Lineage (GTDB taxonomy): Bacteria > Actinomycetota > Acidimicrobiia > Spongiisociales > ZC4RG35 > MA-ANB-1. Next base: position 2,345,807 of record OZ244166.1, on the reverse strand, counting down.
CACACCCGATCAGAAGCAAGAATGGTTGATGCCTCTGCTTGAAGGCGAGATTCGCTCGTGCTTCTGCATGACCGAGCCCGCGGTTGCCAGCTCGGACGCCACGAACATCCAAACCGAGATGGTCAGGGATGGGGACTCGTATGTCATCACCGGCAGAAAGTGGTTCTCCTCAGGAGCGGCGTCTCCTAGATGTCGTGTCTCGATCGTTATGGGTGTGACCAATCCAGATGGCGAGCCGCATCGTCGGCAGTCAATGATCCTCGTTCCCATGGATACTCCCGGAGTTTCCATTGTCAGGTCCCCCAACGTGTTCGGATACCAAGACCGTGGCGGCCATCCTGAAGTCGATTTCGACCATGTCCGCGTACCAACGTCGAATCTTCTCGGGGAAGAGGGTGGTGGATTCGCCATCGCCCAAGCTCGTCTCGGCCCGGGACGCATCCATCATTGCATGCGCGCGATTGGAGCTGCTGAACGGTGTCTCGACCTCATGGTCAAACGCTCCAAGGACCGCACTGCGTTCGGTCGTCCACTCGCCGACCAGGGAGTGGTTCGGGAATGGATCGCAAACGCGAGGATAAGGATCGAGCAGACCCGGCTTCTGGTGCTTAAGACGGCCTGGATGATCGACTCAATGGGAACCAAAGCTGCACGCAGCGAGATCGCCGCCATCAAGGTTGCTGCGCCAGAGCTGCTCACATATGTAGCTGACCGGGCGATTCAGCTGTTTGGCGCTGCCGGCTTCACAGACGATTTCCCGTTGGCCGAGCTGTACTCGATGGGACGTTGGCTCCAGATCGCCGACGGTCCCGACGAGGTCCATCGTCGCTCGGTCGCCCGGGCAGAATTGCGGAACTGAAATCCCCTTCCGGGAACGATTCGCCACTCTCCAGACATCCAACTGTCTCAACAGGCCGAATAGTTGGTGAAAGGAAATCGGGCCGGAGAGCATAAAGGGACATGGAACGGAGCCACCAGAAAATGGGAACGAAACTCCTTGATCCTGCGTTTATCTGGTTCACCTCATGATTGGTGAGAACATGATTGATTTAGAAGTGACACCGTGGCGGGAAGCCGCCGCCTGTGTCCCTGTAACACACGAAGTTTCGTTTTTTCCGGATTCGGACGATATCGGGGGTATTTCCAGAGCCAAGGCCATATGCGCCACCTGTCCCGTTGCGTCAGAGTGTCTGACGTGGTCGATTGAGACCAACCAGTCGGAAGGGATCTGGGGTGGGCACACGCCCAAAGAACGGAGAGCAATTCGGCGTCGTTGGTTGGAGGAGATCAAGAAGGCCTCTTAGGCCCTCTCAGCCTTGTTTCAAGCCGACTCCGGATCGATACCGATGTTGACCAGTGCGTCGCCCGGATTGACCTGGGGGTTCAGGCTTCGACCGAGAACCCACCCTGTGGCAGTAGCCCGAACCGAGGTCGGCCGGTAACCGAACGCGTCCGAGATTTCTGCGATTGTTTCGCCTTCCTCGACGCGCGCCCCAAGTTTGGGCATCACCTCCACAAGGCCACCGCGACGCGCCCTAACCCAGCGCACTTTCTTGACGAGCTGAGTCCTGACCCCCCGGGGCAACCTTGTATCGACCATCTTCAGCGACCGGAGCGATCTCATGATTCCGTTGACCCCGACCCGAATCGCATCAGGATCGAACCGGTGTGCTTGTCCGGCTTCGAACAGGAGAACCTTGATACCGCGCGCGGTCGCCGCCTCGCGGAGGGAGCCGTCCCTGAGGCGGGCATGAATCGTAAAAGCAGCTCCGAACGCTCGGGCCAGCTTCATGGTTTCCTTATCGTCGGTGTCGGTTCGGATCTGTGGGATGTTGATCCGGTGGCCGGTTGCAGTGTGGCAGTCGATCCCGACAGCACATTGGTCAACGATTTCGGTCATGAACAAGTGTGCAAGACGCGAGGCAGAGGAGCCCCGGGGCGAGCCAGGAAACGATCGATTCAGGTCACGGCGATCGGGCAGATAGCGGGACTCATGGATGAAACCAAGTGGATTCACGATGGGGACAGCCACCACAGCTCCCCGGAGGCTCTTGGCGTCGAGTTCCTTCATCACCCGCCTCACGATTTCTACGCCGTTTAGTTCGTCGCCGTGGACCGCCCCTGATATCCAGACGTTGGGGCCGGCACTCCGACCGTTGATGACGGCTACCGGAAGAGAGGCGGTTGATCCCGTCGAGAGTGTTGCGAACGGCAGCTCGATCCGCATCTTTCGACCCGGCGGCACAGTTGTGTCTCCGATCTGAATCGGTTCATTTTGAACCTCAAGCATTGGAGCGGCGGGGACTGTGAATCTCTGCGTTGCCCTCGATGTAGTCGATGATCTCGCCCGCTACGTCCGTTTCGCTGGCGTTTTCGATCCCTTCGAGTCCCGGTGAGGAATTGACCTCCAAGATCATCGGACCTTCGGATGACTGAATCATGTCCACTCCGGCGATCGAAAGATCCATCGTCTTGGCTGCACGTATCGCGGTGGCTCGTTCCTTGGGTGTCAGTTTCACTATCGAGGCGCTTCCGCCCTGGTGGAGATTCGACCGAAATTCACCGGGTGCTCCCTGACGCTTCATAGCGGCTACAACCTTGCCGTCCACAACAAAGGCGCGAAGGTCGGCCCCGCCCGCCTCTTTGATGAACTGCTGGACCAGGATGTTGGCGTCGAGCTGGCGAAACGCTCCGATGACCGATTCAGCGGCTTTCTTGGTCTCGGCCAGGACCACACCCAAGCCCTGTGTTCCTTCGAGCAGTTTTACTACCACCGGTGCACCACCCACCACGTCGAGAACTCCCTCAACGTCTTGAGTCGAATGCGCAAAGGACGTGACAGGCAAGCCGACACCAGCTCTCGAGAGAAGCTGCATCGAACGAAGTTTGTCCCTCGACCGGCTGATGCCCTGCGAGCTAACGGCAGTGAACACGTCGGCCATTTCGAATTGGCGGACTACGGCGGTCCCGTAGAAGGTGTAGGTGGCGCCGATACGAGGTATGACTGCATCGGGCTTGACCTCCTCGCCTTTGAATAGCACACGCGGTTGGGTGGCCGTGATGTCCATGTAACAACGCAGGTAGTCGACGACTGCAACTTCGTGGCCCCGCTCGATCGCGGCCTCTTTTAGTCGTTTGGTCGAATAGAGGTTCGGATTCCGTGACAGGATTGCAATCTTCATATCGTGTTCTTCAGCTCCGGTTTGGGACCCAAATAGCTGCGCCCGGGGTTGACCAGGAACTTGCCACGCAGGGTTCGTCGCCCGATGAGCATACGGAAACTCATCTCGTCACGCTCGGTGAGGTTAATCCAGGCGCGAATGGTCACTCCGTTTACGACGACCGGTGTGGAGATGACCGGGCGCAACTCACTGCGGCCACCCGGATTCCGCACCTTGCGTTCCATTATCACCTCGGCTTCACAGGCGATGGTTGGTGACTTGGACCGTTTCTTTGGATAAATGTCGAAACGGACATAGTCAACACCATGTTTGCTGAATCTCTCCTGGTTGAACGCGTGTAGCGACGAGCTATCTGCTCCGGTGTCGACCTTCGCCTGGATGGCCGTTACTCCCAACTCCGGAAGGGCCACCCATTCCCGCCATCCGATCTCGGTTGGTTTTCGTTTGGACTTCATTGGTTGCGGACTCTAGGACTTCTGAGGGTTCTCTGGTGTAGGCGACAAAGTGGGGACGTCACAACCATCTGTAGTGGGTGCTGTGGTAAAACTTGATATTTGACAACTCAGATTTACTCAGTCATACTCCAAGACATGTATATGACAAATATCAGCACCCGTCCCGGACGCGGAGCGAGAAATCAGGAGGATTTAGCCAAGATGTTGCGTCGTTTTGATCCCTTTTTCGACTTTGACAACGGTGGTTCGGCTGTCACCAGACTCCCGGCCGACCTCTACCGCGAGGACGACACCTTTTTCCTCGAAATCGATATCCCGGGAGTTCCCCTGGAAGACATAGACATCGAGGTGGAGAAGAACACCTTGACCGTGGCGGCAAGCAGGCCCCGCATGCAAGACGAAGGTCGCACGATGATCATGCGTGGGCGACCTCATGGCTCTTTTGCTCGTCGCTTCTTCCTCTCCGACGGTCTCAGCGCCGACTCAATTGAGGCTTCGTACATCAACGGCGTGCTGAAGCTGGCGATACCGGTGGCTGAAGAGTCGAAGGCTCGCAAGATCGAGGTGGTTGCTGGCCAGCTTGGCTCGTAGAAACCGAGCAACCGATTGAAAATGCCCCACCGGCGAGGTGGGGCATTCCTTTTGGGCAGGAAATAGATGAACCTGCGATAGGGTTCACCTCGTTATGCCCGAATCCGAGAGCACAGCTACAGAGACTGAGGCAGCGGAGTCCCCGAACAGGCAGCGCCCGGCATGGCTCGTCGGCTTGGCGATCGCCGTATTTGTGTTTGTTGTGATACTCATCGTTGCCAACTTGATGGGGTATGGAGACGATCCCGCAATTGGCGCCGTTGCAATCCCCTTCGACTGAGACGTCTCCGTCATTCACCAGGGAACAGCTCGGTGCCCTGACGCTGGTCTCAGTGAGCCAACTCCTCGCTATGAGTCTTTGGTTCAGCGCCACGGCCGTGGCCGGCCAACTCGTTGAGGAATGGGACCTGACTTCGACTGGTGAGGCCACGCTCACGCTCGCTGTCCAAGTCGGGTTTGTGGCTGGAGCTCTGTTGCTGGCAATCCTGAACGTTGCCGACATCTTCCCGAGTCGGCGTCTCTTTTTGGTCAGTGCCGCAGTGGGCGCCGGTGCCAACGTTGTCTTGCTGACCGTTTCTGGGGACACCACGTGGCTCGCGTTCTTGATGCGATTTGTAACCGGTGTGGCGCTGGCGGGGGTCTACCCGGCCGGGCTGAAGGTCATGGCCGGTTGGTTCCGGGCAGGTCGGGGCTTGGCGTTAGGGGTTCTGGTTGGGGCTCTCACCGTCGGTTCGGCTTCCCCGCACCTGGTAAGCAGTCTTGGAGTTGACTGGCAGGGTGTGATCATCGCCTCATCAGCCCTGGCGTTGATCGCAGGGCTGATGATGAGCCGGATCTCCGACGGGCCTTACGAAGTCCCGGTGCAACGGTTTCGGTGGACACAGGTCTCTGATGTCATACGGAACCGGGGAGTTCGGCTCAGCACATACGGATACCTAGGTCACATGTGGGAGCTGTACGCGATGTGGACCTGGATAGCGGCGTTTCTACTGGCTTCAGCGGAGGCTGCCGGCACGAGCTATGGGTCGATTCCGGTTCTGACGTTTCTGATCATCGGGCTGGGTGGCCTGGCCTCGACATGGGCGGGTTCCCTTGCCGATCGTTTGGGCAGAACGCGGGTCGCTGGTGGGGCGATGGCGATATCCGGGCTCTGTGCACTTTCGACACCACTGATCTTTGGCTCGACGGTTTGGTTGGCTCTGCCGGTGTTGTTGCTTTGGGGTGCGACCGTCGTCGCCGACAGCGCCCAGTTCTCGGCGATGGTTACTGAAACCGCCGACGACAACATTCGCGGCACCGCACTCACGCTTCAGACTGCGATCGGTTTCTTGCTGACTCTTGTGACGATTAGAGGGGTTCCACTGATCGCCGAAGCCTTGACTTGGCGGTGGGCCTTCCCAATTCTGGCTTTGGGCCCCGCCCTTGGCGTGCTGGCGATGGTCAAGTTGCGTCGGGCCAGCCTGCTCCCAAATTAGAAGCCCGTCCCGAGACGACTCCAAGTTGAGCTTTAGTGGTGGGTGCCTTCCACCCTCCCCGGCTCCTTCGTCGCCGGTACTCCCTCCGCAAGCGGAGGGAGAGTTGCAACTCGAAGACGCCATGGAGGTTGTGCAACCTCCCAAGGAACGCGAGGAGTGTCCATGGAGATCGGCCGATGCCAATCTCCCAAGCAACTCGAAGACGCCATGGAGGTTGTACAGCAACCTCCCAAGGAACGCGAAGCGTTCCCCTATTCGGGAATTGGGTTCCCGTTGCAGTCGATTCCGTTGGCCGGTCGATACAGAGCCCAGAAGGTGTCGACGACTTCGCGGCCATCGGCATACGTTCGGAGCCGATCGGTCTCGACATAGGTGCATTGGTTTCGTTTCGACGACCGAGTGGCCACCTGCTCGGCTTCGATGTTCTTCGTCGAGTACATGCTCACCGTGATGGAACGGGATGTGTATGAGGTCCAAATCAAGATCGGGAATTCGGTCGTGTTCTGAAAGACCAGGTCGGGGGCCGGGTTGGAGATGGTTGCCTCCCGCCCGTAGGGGTACCTGGAAAAGTACTGGGAGTGTGCTCGGTATTCGATGAAGTCGAGCCCGGCGAAATACGCAGCATTGAAAATCGTTGTCGCGAATTGTGAGACACCGCCACCGACCTCCGGCGTGAGACGGCCCTTGCGGATGGCTCCGGCCGGAACGAAGCCTTTCTCCGTGGTGCGCGGCCCCACGTATTCGTTGAGTGAGATGATTTCCCCTGGGACGAGATAGGCACCGCGAACGATGTCTGCAATTCTCTGGATGTTCGTGACCCTGCTTTCGCAGCAGTTATGAGGAGTTGTGAACGTAGAGACTTGTTCGACGATCAGTGACCCGTCGTACCAGGCGATTCGATCTGGATCGTCCTCGGGCCGGGTCCTGACGACGAATGGGCCAGCTCCCCCTTCGAGAATAGCGTTGGCCACAGTTTCGGCCGCCCCAGGGTCGCAGCATTTCTCGGTAGCAACTCCGGGCTCCTGGAGGAGCGCTTCCCCATCGTCGACAATGAAAACAGGGTCTTGTCCCAGTCCAACCGCATCGGGAAACGCCTTCTCGAGTTCAGTCTGAAACCCCGCCAGGTCGACCATGTGCTGGATCTCTGGACCCTCCGTGCTGATTGTCAGGTGTCTCCGGAGCGCGGCGGGAGAGATCTGTCTGATTTCTCCACCGACCTTGAGACGAGCACCGGTCTTCGTGACCTCATTCAGATGGTCAACCAGTGCGCCGACATCCTCGTCGGTGAACCGTGGAGGCAGGGCGGTCGGGTGCGAGGTGACTTCGAGATCACCCGCGACGGGGTCCAGTTCCTCGAGTTGTGCGACGAGGTCTTCGAGGTCGGCGATTTGGCCCGGCTCGCCCGGACTGACGACCAGCCTCCAGGCCTCGTTCATTTCCATGTCAGGTTCAACCGGGTCCTCGAAGACAAGCAAGCCAGTCCTTTCCAGGGCGGCGCGCGCTTCGGCCTCGTTGAACGTCACCGGGTCTTCGACCTTCTCAGGCGAAGTGAGGGTCCCGATCCAATTCGAGAACTGATCGATGGGCCCGCCGACATGCCTTGCGCTGAAGACTCGGTTCATGGCGCGGTTGGTGTCGTAGCCGAACCCAACGTCGCCGGCTCGCATTGTTATCGGACCTTCTGGGGTCCTGATGACCACCGGATTGTTCAGTATCTCCGATTTCCTGTCGGAGACGACTGTCCTCACTTCTTCTCTCGTTGCCCCGTCCAGCCTCTCGCCGGCGTATAGAACGTTCCCTGCGACCGTTTCGTCGTGGGCAACCAGATGGTCGTACCAGGCGTATGAGCTCACGCCGAGCGAAATGGCGAGAACGAGGCCGATGTACAGCAGCGGGGAGCGGAGAGAGAGGGGGGTCGACACGTTCGATGACATGTTATGGCAATTCGGGCCATTTGCTGTATCGGGAAGTTTGTCTTGATGGTGACGGTTGATATGGACGCAATGAAACAGGCTGATCAGCAACACATGGCCTGGCTGGCGCGTTCTTTCGGTCGGCCGGAGTACGTTCCGCTGTCATCAAAGGACCTCGAACTCTTGATGGGGGCCGCCGAGGTCCTGTCCAAGTATCCGGGAACGCACCTCTTCAAGGAAGGCGATGCCGCATTGGCAACATACCTCGTCGAATCTGGAGAAGTCGAGGTCTACCGGGGGACGGGCCCGAATCGCCGAATCGTCTCTCGGGTTGGTCCCGGCTCGCTTCTTGGAGACATCGCGATGTTCCAGGGTCGCAACTACATCTCGTCTGCTCAGGCTGTGAATCGGGTCCGGGTCTTCCGGTTTGATCGGGACAGGCTGCTCCCCGAACTCAGTCGACACCCCGCAATCTGTCTCCGGTGGCTCGTAGCCGGACTGTCCCAACTGGAAGACACTCAACGGCGAGTCATCCACCTGATGCACAAGACCGTGCTCGGTCAGGTCTCGGACCTTTTGCTCGAGGAAGCCGACGACCGCGGGGAGGTGTATCTCTCCCAATCGACGATCGCCACCCTCCTCGGTGTTAGCCGGCAGTCGGTCAATGAGGCTTTGGGGAGACTTCGCCAACAGCGTGTTGTCGAAACCGGGTACCGCCACATTCGTGTGTTGGACCGCGAGCGTTTGGTCGTGGTCGCCAAGGGTTAGATTGACCCTCATCCGGACAACCCTTGACTCAAAATGCCGTTCTCGGATAGGATGGGGGTCGGCCCACCGATTATGATCGGGGCCCGGACAGACCGAATTCGGCTGGTTCAGCCCACCGAATCGACAGTGTCCAACAATTGAAGATTTCGATTGGAGTCATGCTGACGCTTCTGTTAGTGTGTCTTTCTCTGCGTTACCTGTATTCAATTCGCATTTCCAAGGAGGCACCTCTTGGCTTCGCGCGTGGCTAAGCGCTTCTCTTTCGGGAAGATTCCCGAAGTGTTGCCGCTCCCAGATCTACTTGCTGTTCAACACGAGTCTTTTCAATGGTTTCTCGACGAGGGACTGAAAGAGATTTTCGATGAGATCAGCCCTATCGAAGACTTCACCGGTTCGTTGGCACTCGAGCTGACCAACCATCGTTTCGGCGACCCGCTTATGGACCTAGAAGAGGCCAAAGAGCGGGATGCCAACTACGCCCAGCCTCTATACGTGACCGCTCGCTTCATGAACAAGGGAACTGGCGAGATCAAGGAGCAGCAGGTGTTCCTTGGCGACTTCCCCATCATGACGGACAAAGGCGTGTTCATCATCAACGGAACCGAGCGAGTGATCGTCTCCCAACTCGTCCGTTCCCCCGGCATCTATTTCGACGTATCGCCGGACAAGACCTCTGACAAAGACATCTTCTCCTCGAAGATGATTCCGGGTCGTGGTGCGTGGCTCGAGTTCGACACCGACAAGAAAGACACCATTGGTGTTCGTGTCGACCGTAAACGTCGCCAGTACGTCACGTCCTTCCTCAAGGCTCTCGGCATTGCCGAGACCGACGAGGAGATTTTGGCAATGTTCGACAACGCCGAGTCGATTCAGAACACGATTGAGAAGGACACCAACGAGACCAAGGAAGACGCGCTGCTTGATCTCTATCGCAAGCTTCGCCCCGGTGAGCCCACAACGGTCGAGTCAGCCCGCGGTCTCATCCAGACGATGTTCCGCAACCCGAAGCGTTACGACCTGACCCGTGTCGGTCGTTACAAGATCGGTCAGAAGTTCCAGGGCAAGGCCTCGGACGACTACAGGGCCGACGGGCTCCAGCTCCTCCGTGATGAGGACATTATTGACGCGATCAAGTATCTCGTAGCCCTCCATGCTGGAGAGTCCAAGATGACTACCCACATCGGAACTGAGATCAATGTCGCCACCGACGACATCGACCACTTTGGAAACCGTCGGATCAGGACCGTCGGCGAATTGGTGCAAAACCAGGTTCGAGTAGGTCTGGCCCGTCTCGAGCGTGTCGTTCGGGAACGCATGACGACACAGGACCCCGATGCCATCACGCCTCAGTCTTTGATCAACATCAGACCGGTCACGGCATCGATCAAAGAGTTCTTTGGCACCAGCCAGTTGAGTCAGTTCATGGATCAGCCGAACCCGTTGGCAGGTCTGACTCATCGTCGTCGTCTGTCTGCATTGGGCCCCGGCGGTCTGTCCCGGGAACGTGCTGGATTCGAAGTTCGTGACGTCCACCCTTCGCACTACGGCCGGATGTGCCCGATCGAGACTCCGGAGGGCCCCAACATCGGGCTGATCGGCTCGCTCGCCTCGTACGCAAGGGTGAACGAGTTCGGATTCATCGAAACTCCGTACCGCAAGGTCGAGAAGGGTGTTGTCACCAATAAGGTCGACTATCTGACAGCCACCGAAGAGGAACGCTTCGTAATCGCACAGGCCAACGCTCCTTTGAAGGACAACGGCTCGTTTGCGAACAACCGGGTCCTCGTGCGCCGCGCTGGTGGCGAGGTTGAGAACGTCAGCTCGAAGGACGTCGACTACATGGATGTCTCGCCGAAGCAGATCGTCTCGGTCTCGACTTCATTGATTCCGTTCCTCGAACACGACGACGCCAACCGAGCTCTGATGGGCTCGAACATGCAACGGCAGGCCGTCCCGCTGCTGACCGCTGATGCACCCCTTGTGGGAACTGGTGTCGAGGGTCGCGCTGCAAAGGACTCGGGAGACATGGTGATCTCCACTGTCGAAGGTGAAGTGGTCGAGTTGACCGGTACCGAGATCGTCATCAAAGAAAAGGGTGCCAACAAGAAGCACACCTTCGCTCTCGACAAGTTCCGCCGTTCCAATCAGGGAACGTGCATGAATCACAAACCGCTGGTCCGTGAAGGCGACACTGTGAAGGTAGGCGATGTCCTGGCCGATGGTCCGTCGACTGATCAAGGTGAGCTTGCGCTGGGCCGCAACCTTCTCGTGGCGTTCATGCCCTGGCAGGGTCACAACTACGAGGATGCAATCATCATTTCGGAGCGGCTCGTCAAAGACGACGTCCTCACCTCAATTCACATCGAAGAGCACGAGCTCGACGCCCGCGACACCAAACTCGGTGCCGAGGAAATCACCAGGGACATCCCCAACGTCCCAGAAGAGGTTCTTGCCAACCTCGATGAAGAGGGGATCATCCGGGTTGGTGCCGAAGTCGGACCTGGTGACTACCTAGTCGGAAAGGTGACTCCGAAGGGTGAGACCGAACTCACTCCTGAAGAGCGTCTGCTTCGAGCCATCTTTGGTGAAAAGGCTCGTGAAGTACGTGACACTTCGTTGAAGGTGCCCCATGGTGAGACCGGCAAGGTCATCGCCGTCAAGGTGTTCCGTCGTTCCGAAGGCTTCGACCTTCCGCCCGGGGTCAACGAGTTGGTTCGTATCTACGTCGCCCAGCAGCGGAAGATCTCCGAGGGAGACAAGCTTGCCGGACGTCACGGCAACAAAGGTGTCATCTCCAAGGTGCTTCCCGAGGAAGAAATGCCGTTCATGGCAGACGGGACTCCGGTCGATATCATCCTTTCACCGCTGGGTGTGCCGAGCCGTATGAACCTTGGGCAAGTGTTGGAAACTCACCTTGGTTGGGCGGCCGCCCAGGGGTGGGAGCCGTTCAAGGGGGATAGCCCGGCACAAACCGGTGCGAAACCCTGGACCAAGACGGCCACACCCGTGTTCGACGGAGCCCGTGAAGACGAGATCATGACGGTCATCAAGCATGCCCGTCCCAACCGCGACGGCGAACAGCTGTTGCAGGAGGACGGTCAAGCGCAACTGTTTGACGGACGGACTGGTGACCCCTTCGATACCCCGGTCACCGTTGGATACATCTACATGTTGAAACTGGTCCACCTGGTCGATGAGAAGATTCACGCCCGTTCGACCGGCCCCTACAGCATGATCACCCAGCAGCCGCTTGGTGGTAAGGCGCAATTCGGTGGGCAGCGATTCGGAGAGATGGAAGTCTGGGCACTCGAAGCCTACGGAGCTGCATACGCACTCCAGGAGCTTCTTACGATCAAGTCCGACGACGTCCAGGGACGAGTCAAGGTCTACGAGGCGATTGTCAAAGGTGACAACATTCCGGAACCGGGAATCCCCGAGTCGTTCCGGGTTCTCATCAAGGAAATGCAGAGCCTCTGCCTGAACGTCGAGATGCTCTCGGCCGGTGAGGAAGTGGAACTCCGCGAGCTTGAAGAGGAGAGCTACCGATCTGTCGAGTCACTTGGAATTGATTTGAGCAGGCCCGAGCGTCCTGATTCGGAATAGCTCGTTGTTGGAATTAGTGCAGGAACTGAAAAACGCATCATTGCGGGGTTGCAACCCCGGCGGACCGGCATCTGTTTGGCAGGCAGAGTGCCCGGATTCCGCACAGGCATGGAACTGACCACCTGAAGGAGAAAACGGCGGACGAGGGAACCCCTCGGCCAAAGTCCGCCGGCAAAAGACATGGCGCAACAACTATTCGATGAACTGAAGATCGGCCTGGCGTCCAGCGATCAGATTCGCACCTGGTCGTACGGAGAGGTCAAGAAGCCGGAGACCATCAACTACCGAACCCTTCGCCCCGAGAAAGAAGGTTTGTTCGACGAGCGCATTTTTGGTCCGCAACGGGATTGGGAGTGCTACTGCGGTAAGTACAAGCGGATTCGCTACAAGGGAATCATCTGTGAGCGTTGTGGGGTTGAAGTCACTCGCTCCAAGGTACGCCGCGAACGGATGGGCCACATCGAACTCGCTGCTCCCGTAACTCACATCTGGTTCTTCAAGGGTGTACCCAGCCGTCTCGGGTATCTCCTCGACATGTCTCCGAAGCAGTTGGAGAAGGTCATTTATTTCGCGGCCTACATCATCACCACTGTTGACGATGAGAAACGTCAGAAGGATCTTCCCGAACTCGAAGGAGCCCGCGACGACGAGATCGAAGTGATCAAGTCCGAGTTTGCCGAGTGGCACGAGGTCCGCCTCGAGGCCCTCGAAGACGAACTCGAGCGTATGCAAGAAGGTGGGGCCAAGAGCCAGGAAATCAACGCCCGGCGCAAAGAGGTCGAGAAAGAGATCAAGGACCGTCAAGAGCGAACCAACCGCGAGGTCGAGCTCGTCGAAGACTCCTTTGATGCGTTCCGGACGTTTAAGCCGAAGGACCTCGTCGAGTCTGAGCAGTTGTGGCGCGAGATCTACTTCCGCTACGACGACTACTTCACCGGAGGCATGGGTGCCGAGGCTGTCAAAGAGCTTCTGATCAATCTCGACCTCGATGCCGAGATGGACATGCTACATGAGAATCTGGAAGCCAGGTCAGCCCAGAAACGCCAGCGCGCAACCCAGAGAATGAAGGTTGTCAAGCCGTTCTGGGAAGGACAGAACCGTCCCGAGGACATGATCCTCGAGACCGTTCCGGTCATCCCCCCGGACTTGCGACCGATGGTTCAGCTCGATGGTGGTCGGTTTGCTACCTCAGATCTCAATGACCTCTATCGAAGGGTCATCAACCGGAACAACCGTCTGAAGCGACTCCTCGACCTCGGTGCTCCCGAAATCATCGTCAACAACGAGAAGCGGATGCTGCAGGAAGCAGTGGATGCTCTGTTCGACAACGGACGTCGTGGTCGTGCGGTGACTGGACCCGGGAATCGCCCGTTGAAGTCCCTGTCCGACATGCTGAAGGGTAAGCAGGGTCGTTTCCGCCAGAATCTTCTCGGAAAGCGCGTCGACTATTCAGGTCGTTCGGTGATCGTCGTCGGCCCCGCGCTGAAACTGCATCAATGTGGTCTTCCCAAGATCATGGCTTTGGAGTTGTTCAAGCCGTTTGTGATGAAGCGACTTGTTGATCTTGGTCTTGCCCAGAACATCAAGGCTGCGAAGCGGATGGTCGAGAGGCAACGTCCCCAGGTTTGGGATGTCCTTTCAGAAGTGATCCAGGAACACCCCGTATTGCTCAACCGGGCACCCACCTTGCACCGTCTGGGTATCCAGGCGTTTGAGCCTGTATTGGTCGAAGGTAAGGCGATTCAGATTCATCCGATGGTCTGTGAGGCTTTCAACGCCGACTTCGACGGCGACCAGATGGCGGTTCACCTGCCCCTGTCGTCAGAGGCCCAGGCTGAAGCTCGGGTGTTGATGCTCTCGTCGAACAATGTTCTTTCACCGGCTTCGGGTCGACCCATCGTGACCCCCGGTCAGGACATGGTTATCGGTGTCTTCTATCTCACGGAATTCGTTGAGGATGGCACGGGTGCCGGACGGCTTTTCGCTGATATTGACGAGGCTCTCATGGCCTACGAGTTGGGTGAGCTGTCTTTGCACGCTCCAATCAAACTCCGTCTTGGCGACATCGCCGGGTCCCCGGAGAGGCATGCAGATCTGAAGACGACCCTTGGCGATTTGTTGGCCGACGAGTCACCGGACCCGATGGGTCTCACCGAGACGACACTTGGCCGCGCCTTGCTCAACCAGGTCTTCCCGGATGACTTCCCTTACATCGACTCAAAAATCATCAAATCGGACATCCGGAGACTCATTGAGACGGTGATTGAGCTCTATCCCCGATCCGCTGTGGCGGAGACCCTTGATGGAATCAAGGACCTCGGGTTCCGGTACTCCACCAAGGCCGGTCTTTCGATTGGTCTCGAGGACGTGCGGACTCCGGATGACAAGGCCCAAATCCTCGTCGAGTACGAAGAGCGCGCCGAAAAGGTGCAGGGCTTGTTCCAGAAAGGTGTCGTCACCGACGATGAGCGTCGTCAGGAACTCATTGAGATCTGGACCGAGGCGACAGAGAAGGTCACCGACGCTATGAAGGCCGGTCTGAAGACGGAGCAGTTCAACTCTCTCGACATGATGGTGGGCTCGGGTGCGCGTGGAAACATGATGCAGGTGCGTCAGATCGCCGGTATGCGTGGTCTGGTGGCCAACCCCAAGGGTGACATCATCCCTCGTCCGATCATCTCGAACTTCCGCGAAGGTCTATCTGTGCTCGAGTACTTCATCTCGACCCACGGGGCTCGCAAGGGTTTGGCTGACACAGCCTTGAGAACCGCTGACTCCGGATACTTGACCAGACGCCTGGTCGACGTGTCCCAGGAAATGATTGTTCTCGAAGAGGACTGTGAAACCGACAAGGGGATCGTGATCAATGTCCTCGACGAGCGTGGCAACAAGATTCGCAACCTGCGGTCCAGGCTCTATGGCCGGGTCCTTGCCGATGACCTCAAGGAGGGTCGGACACTCGTCGCCACACAGGACGACGACAAGCTTCGGGCAGGGACCCTGATCGGGACCAAAGAACTCCATGCGATCGAACAGGCTGACGTGGAAACTGTCAGAGCTCGCTCGCCGCTGACTTGTGACACCCGGAACGGTGTTTGCCAGACTTGTTATGGGCTCTCCCTCGCAACCGGAAACGTTGTTGAGATGGGTGAGGCCGTCGGGATCATGGCGGCCCAGTCCATCGGTGAGCCTGGAACTCAGCTGACAATGCGTACCTTCCACACCGGAGGTGTTGCCGGAGACGACATCACACATGGTTTGCCACGTGTAGTTGAGCTGTTTGAGGCTCGCACACCCAAAGGTAAAGCAGTGATGTCAGAGATCAGGGGCACGGTTCATCTCGTTGATGACGAGGACGGACGCCGGATTGTCGTAACCGACGGGAAGGAAGAGGTCGAATACAAGATCTCTCGTAAGACCAAGCTCCGTGCGTCAGTAGCAGAAGGAACCGAAGTCGAAGCCGGTGCACAGTTGACTGACGGAAACCTGGATCCCAAGGAAGTCCTCGAGATTCGTGGAGTCCGGGCTGCCCAGCAATACCTGGTGGACCAGGTCCAGGAGGTCTACAAGTCGCAGGGTGTCGAAATCCACGACAAGCACATCGAATTGGTTGTTCGCCAGATGTTGAGACGGGTCTTTGTCATTGCGCCAAACGACTCCGACTTCCTGCCGGCGGCGCTGATCGACGATCAGCTCTTCCGTGACACCAACCGCGAGTTGGTGACCGCAGGGAAAGAGCCGGCTCAGGGCCGTCCCCAGCTGATGGGTATCACCAAGGCCTCACTGGCGACGGACTCGTGGTTGTCGGCTGCTTCGTTCCAAGAGACGACCAAGGTCTTGACTAACGCAGCAATCGAGAGCCGATCCGACTTCATGCGTGGACTCAAAGAAAACGTCATCATCGGGAAGCTGATCCCGGCGGGAACTGGTGCTCAGCAGTATCAGTCGCTCCAGCCGACACTTCCGGGTGCCACCACCGTTGAGAGCCTAGGCTTCCTCGGTGAGGGTCCTGCCGAATCGACTGATGAAGGGTTGCCGGAGAACCCCGCCGAATGGCTGGCTTCAATTGGCGGGACGTTCAACGCAGAGAAGCCTGCAGAGGTCGAGGAAGAGGAATAATCCGCTTTCCTAAGGAACAGGCGGCCACATATGGCCGCTATTGCGTTTAGAACGAGGTGAGGAAGGGGCCGCCAAACGAGCGGCTCCTTCCTTTTTTCCGGATCGGGTGTGTTAACGTCTGAATCCGGCCGGAAAAACCTTCCGGTCGATTTGGTACGCGCGCAGGTAGCTACATAGAATCTACCTGGTTCGGGTCCTCCCTCCGGTGGAGGATCAAACCCGACTCAGCCGGGCACGAAGTGCCCGGTACGCAAAGTTTCACAACAGGATCGGTGCTTGGGCTGTGCCCACACCGCTTCCTCGCGTAAGGGAGCAATATGCCGACGATTGAGCAGCTTGTCCGTCAGGGCAGGACGCCTAAGACAAAGAAGAGTAAGGCCATCGGTCTTGGCGGTGCGCCGCAGCGTCGCGGTGTTTGTACGCGCGTGTACACCGTTACGCCGAAGAAGCCGAACTCCGCACTTCGCAAAGTTTGTCGTGTTCGGTTGAGCAATGGCACCGAAGTCACCGCATACATTCCAGGTGAAGGCCACAACCTTCAGGAGCACAGCATGGTGCTGGTCCGCGGTGGGCGTGTTCGCGACCTCCCCGGTGTCCGGTACAAAGTCGTACGCGGAGCGTTGGACGCCTCAGGTGTCAGTGACCGCAAGCAGGCCCGATCCCGCTACGGATCGAAGAAGGACTAGGGGCGGACTATGCGTAGAGCACCAGCCCAAGTCCGCACGATTGATCCGGATCCAGTTTTCCGGAGTGTCCTTGTGAGCAAGGTCATCAACAAGGTTCTCCTGAAGGGGAAGAAGGGCACAGCCCGCTCGATTGTGTACGAAGCACTGGAGACAGTGGAGAAAAGGACGGGGCAAGACCCGAGCGTCGTGCTGAAGCGAGCAATCGACAACATCCGCCCTCACCTCGAGGTGCGGTCCCGTCGGGTCGGTGGCTCCAACTATCAGGTTCCGGTAGAGGTCCCCACCCGCCGTCAGGAGACACTGGCGGTTCGTTGGTTGGTCGGCTTCGCCCGCAAGCGTCGTGAGCCCACGATGGCTCTCCGTCTTGCTAATGAGATTTTGGACGCATCCAACAACAGTGGTGCGGCCATCAAACGAAAAGAAGATGTCCACAAGATGGCGGAGTCGAACAAGGCCTTCGCCCACTACCGCTGGTGAGTGAGTCTCGCAGTGGCGGCCTGGCGGCCGCGAGCGAGACTTCGGGAGATTGCGGCGCAATCTCCAACGCCAGCCTGAAGCTAATAGACAACTAGACAACAGATTTAGCCCCCGAACGTTCCAGTAGGCGGGTCTCACCATCCGAAGAGATCCGAACCGCCGGACGATGGACGTTCACAACCACATAACGAGTCGGAGTAGCAAGAGAAGCATGAGCAAACAAAACGCGCTGTCGCACCTCAGAGAGGTGCCCCTCAGCCGGACCCGAAATATCGGGATCATGGCCCATATCGACGCGGGCAAAACAACTCTTACCGAGAGAATCCTCTACTACACCGGCCGTAACTACAAGATCGGTGAGGTCCACGAAGGCGCCGCCACCATGGACTGGATGGAGCAGGAGCAAGAGCGTGGAATCACGATCACCTCTGCTGCCACAACCTGCGTTTGGCATGACCACTGGATCAACATCATTGACACCCCAGGTCACGTCGACTTCACAGTCGAAGTCGAACGCGCTCTCCGGGTTCTGGACGGTGCTGTTGCTGTCTTCGACGGAGTAGCCGGGGTCGAGCCCCAGTCAGAGACGGTCTGGCGGCAGGCTGATCGGTATGGCGTTCCCCGTATCTGTTTCATCAACAAACTCGACCGAACCGGCGCAGACTTCTACTTCGACGTCAACTCGATAGTTGATCGTCTCGGAGCCAACCCGCTGGTGATGCAACTTCCAATCGGAAGCGAGGCCGATTTCCACGGTGTCATTGACCTCGTCGAGATGGAAGCTCATATCTGGAAAGGCGACGACGGCAAGCACTGGGACACATCGGGAATTCCCGAGGAGATGGTTGATCAGGCCAACGAATATCGTGAGAAGCTGGTCGAAACTGTCGCCGAGACTTCAGAAGACCTCCTCGAGGCCTATCTCGAAAACGGTGACCTGAGCGTCGCCGAGCTGAAAAAAGGTGTGCGCGCTGGAACGCTTGCTCGCGATTTCACGCCTGTCTTCTGTGGTTCTGCATTCAAGAACAAGGGTGTTCAGCTCCTGTTGGATGCTGTAGTTGCCTACCTGCCCTCTCCAACCGATCTCCCTCCTGTGGAGGGTTTCAAGCCAGGCGATGAAGAGGTCGTGATGTCTCGTGCCGCGGATGACTCAGAACCGTTCTCGGCCCTTGCGTTCAAGATCATGACCGACCCCCACGTCGGGAAACTGACCTACTTCCGTGTCTACTCCGGCCATCTGGCCAAGGGTGACTCGGTTCTCAACACCGTTACCGGGAAGAAGGAGCGGATCGGTCGAATCCTGCGAATGCACGCGAACAGTCGCGAAGATATCGACAATATATTCGCCGGCGACATCGTGGCCGGTATCGGGTTCAAGAACACGACAACCGGTGACACGCTGTCGGCCATCGACCAGCCGGTTCAGCTGGAGTCGATGGAGTTCCCGGCGCCTGTCATCTCGGTGGCGATCGAGCCCAAGACCAAGTCCGATGAAGAGAAACTCTCCGAGTCGTTGCACCGTCTCTCCGAAGAGGACCCCACCTTCCTGGTACGGACCGACGAAGAGACCGGCCAAACGATCATTTCGGGAATGGGTGAGCTGCACCTCGAGATTCTCGTTGATCGACTCCTCCGTGAGTTCCGCGTTGATGCTGCCGTCGGCAAGCCCCAGGTGGCATATCGTGAGACGATCAGACGTGCTGTCGAGAAGGTCAGCTACAAGCACGTCAAGCAGACCGGTGGTAAAGGTCAGTACGGGCACGTTGTCATCGATCTGGAGCCAACAGGTCCTGGCGGTGGTTACGAATTTGTCGACAAGATCAGCGGGGGTCGCATCCCTCGTGAGTACATCCCTTCTGTCGACGCAGGTATCGAAGAAGCGTTGGAGCAAGGAATTCTCGCTGGGTACCCACTTGTCGATGTCAGGGCCATCCTCCAAGACGGTTCGTACCACGACGTCGACTCATCAGAGATGGCCTTCAAGATCGCCGGATCAATCGCTTTCCAGGAGGCCGCCCGCAAGGCTGGCGTGAAACTGCTGGAGCCCGTGATGGACGTTGAGGTAACGACCCCCGAGGACTACATGGGTGACGTCATCGGCGACCTGAACAGTCGGCGAGGAAAAGTCGAGGGCATGACTCAGCGTGGCAACAGCCAGGTGATCAAGGCTCAAGTCCCGATGTCGGAGATGTTTGGTTACGCCACGGACCTGAGGTCAAAGACCCAGGGTCGTGCCACCTATTCGATGCAATTCAATTCGTATCAGGACGTCCCCGAATCCATCGCCACCGAAATCGTGGCGACTCGTCGGGGCGAGGCGTAGAAGTAAGTAAGACAAGGATCAAGAGAGGAAAAGGAGCCGAGGATGGCTAAGGCGAAGTTTGAGCGGAATAAGCCGCATGTGAATGTTGGGACTATGGGTCATATTGATCATGGGAAGACGACGTTGACTGCTGCGATTACGAGGGTGTTGGCTGATCGTGTTGGTGGGGCTAATACGATGACTGATTTTGCGATGATTGATAAGGCTCCTGAGGAGCGGGAGCGTGGGATCACGATTCAGATTGCTCATGTGGAGTATGAGACGGAGAATCGTCATTATGCGCATGTGGATATGCCGGGTCATGCTGATTACATCAAGAATATGATTACGGGTGCGGCTCAGGTTGATGGGGCGATTTTGGTGGTTTCGGCTGCTGATGGTCCGATGCCGCAGACTCGTGAGCATGTTTTGTTGGCTCGTCAGGTTGGGGTTCCTTCGATTGTTGTTTTTTTGAACAAGGTTGACATGGTTGATGATGAGGAGTTGTTGGATCTGGTGGAGTTGGAGGTCCGGGATCTTCTTACTGAGTATGAGTTTCCTGGGGATGATGTTCCTGTGGTGCGGGGTAGTGCGTTGCAGGCTTTGGAGGGGGATGAGAGCGCTGGGGATCAGATTGTTGAGTTGATGGCTCAGGTTGATTCGTTTGTTCCTGAACCTGACCGGGAGACGGATAAGCCGTTTTTGATGTCGATTGAGGACGTGTTCAGTATTACGGGTCGGGGGACTGTGGTTACTGGTCGTATCGAGCAGGGCATTTTGAATGTGAATGAGGAGGTTGAGATCGTGGGGATCAAACCGACTCAGAAGACTGTGGCGACTGGGATTGAAATGTTCCGTAAGCTTTTGGATGAGGGCCGTGCTGGGGACAACGTGGGTGTGTTGTTGCGGGGTATTGGTAAGGATGACGTCGAAAGAGGTCAGGTTCTTGCTAAGCCCGGGTCGATTACTCCTCATACTGATTTCGAAGCTCAGGTGTATGTGTTGACCAAGGAGGAGGGCGGCCGTCATAACCCGTTCTTCCCTGGGTATCGACCTCAGTTCTATTTCCGGACTACTGATGTCACTGGGTCGATTGAACTGCCTGAGGGCACTCAGATGATCATGCCTGGCGATAACACCGAGATGACAGTGGAACTGATCGCTCCGATCGCTATGGACGACGGTCTCCGTTTCGCTATCCGTGAAGGCGGCCGCACCGTCGGCGCCGGCCGAGTCACCAAAATCATTAAGTAGGGAATCAATAAATGACCGACTCCCAGAAGATCAGGATCAGGCTTAAGGCCTACGACCACAACGTGGTCGACGAGTCCTCTAAGAAAATCACCGAGACGGTGTTGCGGACTCAGGCCAAAATCAAGGGCCCGATTCCGCTCCCGACCGAAATCCACCGGTATTGCGTCATTCGCGGACCGCACGTGGACAAGACGTCTCGCGAGCACTTCGAGATGCGCATCCACAAGCGTCTGATCGACATCTTGGAACCGACCCCAAAAACGGTCGACTCATTGATGCGTCTCGAACTTCCAGCAGGAGTCGAGGTAGAGATCAAGCTATGAACGGGATATTTCAGATCCATCGCGTCGACCTTGCCCTTGGCGGGGGGAGCAGGGGGGTCGTCCCCCCGCACGGTGATGCAGAGGTAGAGATCAAGCTATGAACACGATTATTGGACAGAAACTGGGCATGACCCAGGTCTTCGATGAAGAGGCGCGGGCTGTTCCTGTGACCGTCATCAAGGCCGGGCCGTGTCACGTCGTCCAGCTGAAGACGATTGAGGCCGACGGCTACAACGCTGTCCAACTCTCGTTTGGTGACGTGAAGGTCGCCAACGTCAACAAGCCTGTTGCGGGCCACTATGCAAAAGCTGGTGTGGCTCCCGCCAAGACTTTGGTTGAGGTTCGGGTCGACGACCCGAATGAGTACGAGTTGGGACAAGAGTTCAAGATCGCCGACGTCTTCGAAGCTGGAGCACAGGCTGATGTATCGGGCGTCTCCAAAGGTAAGGGTTTCGCCGGTGTGATGAAGCGTCACAACTTCAAGGGTCAGGCGGCATCCCACGGTAACCACAAGAAGCACCGAGCCCCCGGTTCGATTGGAGCGTGTGCCACACCGGCGCGCGTGTTCAAAGGAATGCGGATGGCTGGTCGCATGGGTGGCGAACAGGTGACGACTCTCAACCTCAAAGTGGTTGGCGTCGACGCCGAGCGGGACCTGCTCCTGCTCGAAGGCTCAGTTCCCGGACCCAAGGGTTCGGTGGTTCTGGTGAGAGAGGCGGTGAAGGCTCGTGGCTGACGTAAAAGCGCAACTCTTCGCTGCTGATGGTGCTTCTAAAGGAACGTACGATCTCGACGCTGACATCTTCGGGATTGAGCCCAACCTTGACGTGCTCCATCAGGTAGTAACCGCACAGCTGGCGGCAGCCCGTCGCGGAACAGCATCTACCAAGACTCGCGCCGAAGTGCGTGGTGGTGGGCGCAAGCCGTGGCGTCAGAAGGGTTTGGGTCGAGCCCGACAGGGCTCTATTCGTGCTCCCCACTGGGTTGGTGGTGGTGTAGCACATGGTCCGAAGCCTCGTGACTACACCCAGCGGACTCCTAAGAAAATGAAGAAGCTGGCCCTCAAGAGCGCCCTCTCCGCTAGAGCGTCTGAGGATGCTGTGATGGTGGTCGAGGACCTCGACTGGTCCGCCCCTAAGACGAAGCAGGCGGTTTCCCTTCTTGGAGCCATGGGTGCCGAGGGGAAGACTCTGGTAGTCCTCGGTTCTCTCGACGGGACTGCCGGGCGTTCCTTCCGTAACCTCCCCGAAGTCCGTTTGACCGAGCCGGGTCACATCACCCCCTACGACGTGCTGTGGTCCGACCAAGTGCTATTCACCACCCACACTGCCGGTTCTGTTGGCAGGGCAAGTACCTATGAGATGTCCGATGAGGATTTCGTCAAGGACTCAGCCTCGGAGCCCGACGTTGAGGCCGAAGGGGGTGAGTCCTGATGAAGGACCCACGCGACGTAGTTCGCTATCCCATCGTCTCGGAGAAGTCCTATGACCTCATCGAGTATTACAACACCTACACATTCGAAGTAGACCCTCGCTCCAACAAGGGCGAAATCCGTGACGCCGTTGAAGAGATCTTCGACGTCAAGGTGCTTCGGGTGAACACCATGAACCGCAAAGGAAAGCGCAAACGCCAGGGCTATACCTTCGGCAAGCGCAAGGACACGAAGCGTGCCCTCGTCACCCTTGCGGACGGCAACTCAATCGATTTGTTCGGAGTCTGAGATGGCAGTCAAGAAGCGCAAGCCAACTTCTCCCGGGCGTCGGTTCCAGACGGTTTCAGATTTTGCTGAGATCACGACGGACAACCGGCCGGAGAAGTCACTGGTAGCCAAGAAGGGCCGAACCGGAGGCAGAAACGCCTACGGTCGTATTACGTCGCGCCATCGAGGTGGCGGGCACAAGCAGCGGTATCGAGTGATCGACTTCCGACGCGACAAGGACGGTATCCCCGCCCGCGTTGCAACGGTCGAATACGACCCGAATCGCAATGCGCGGATCGCCTTGCTGAATTACGCCGACGGCGAGAAGCGTTACATCCTTGCTCCACTTGGTATCAAGGTTGACGATCGCCTCGAGTCTGGCTCTGGGGCCGAAATTCGCCCCGGAAATGCTCTTCCTCTCCGTAACATTCCCGCCGGTACGGTCGTTCACGCCATCGAGATGCGACCTGGTGGTGGGGCCAAGATCGCCCGGTCTGCGGGCACCTCGGTCCAGCTGATGTCCAAAGAAGGAGATATGGCCCTGCTCCGTCTTCCCTCAGGGGAGATGCGTCAGGTTCCGCTAGACAGTCGAGCCACCGTCGGACAGGTCGGGAATCCCGAAGCCGAGCTGATCAAGTTAGGCAAGGCGGGCCGCAACCGCTGGAAGGGTGTTCGCCCCCAGACTCGTGGTGTAGCAATGAACCCAATCGACCACCCCCTCGGTGGTGGTGAAGGTAAGTCGGCCGGTGGTCGTCATCCTTCGAGTCCCTGGGGCAAAAAGGAAGGGCGAACCAGAAGCAAGAAGAAAGCTTCCAACAAATACATCGTGCGCCGCCGTACGAAGAAGGGGAGGCGCTAATGGCTAGAAGCCTGAAAAAGGGTCCTTTCGTAGACGACCATCTTTCCAACAAAGTCGACGAGCTCAACAAATCAGGGAACAAGCGCGTGATCAGAACCTGGTCACGTCGTTCCACCATCATCCCCGAGATGATCGGACACACGATTGCGGTCCACGACGGTCGCAAACACGTGCCCGTCTACATCACGGAGTCGATGGTTGGTCACAAGCTCGGCGAGTTTGCCCCCACTCGGACATTCCGAGGGCATGCCGAGAAGGCGGCAAAGCGAACATGAAAGTCAAAGCTCAAGCACGCTACGTCCGGCAATCGCCGTACAAGGTACGCCGGGTTCTCGACCTGGTTCGCGGACTCCCGGTCGAGGAGGCTGAGCATGTGCTCCGCCTTACTCAACGCGGAGCAACAGAACCGGTGGCGAAGGTCTTGAAGTCTGCCGTGGCCAACGCCGAGCACAACCACGCGCTCGATGCCGAAGAGCTGGTTGTCAGTGAGGCATTTGCCGATGAGGGCCCGACACTGAAGCGGTACCGGCCCCGTGCCCGTGGTCGCGCAACACAGATTCGCAAGAGGACAAGTCACATAACAATCATTGTTTCCGACCGAGATGAGGAGGTCAGCTGATGGGCCAGAAGGTACATCCATATTCGTTCCGTCTCGGGATAGCGACGGACTGGAAGTCGAAGTGGTTCTCGAAGAAGGACTATGTCCAGTTCGTAAACGAGGACTGGCAGATTAGGGAGTTCCTCAAGAAGGATCTCGTTCGTGGCGCCGTGAGCAGAATCGATATCGAACGCACCCGTGATCGTCTGATAGTCGATATCCACACGGCTCGTCCCGGTGTTGTCATCGGTCGAAAAGGATCTGAGGCTGAGCGTCTCCGTGACGAGCTGGAACGGATGACGGAACGCCGTGTGAAGCTCAACATCAACGAGGTCAAGGACCCCGATCTCGATGCCGCACTTCTGGCACGGGGAATCGCTGACCAGCTGGAAAACCGTATTGCATTCCGTCGTGCAATGAAACGTGCGGTCACTTCAGCGCTCAAAGCGGGCGCCGAAGGTGTCAGGGTCGAGTGCAAGGGTCGTCTTGGTGGCGCTGACATGGGTCGTCGGGAGTGGTACCGCGAGGGCCGGGTCCCGTTGCACACCCTTCGCGCCGATATTGACTACGGAACCGCCACAGCACGGACGACCGTTGGTGCAATTGGAGTCAAGGTTTGGGTATATCGCGGTGAGGTTGTCATCTCCGGGCCGATGTCCGGTGACAAGATCGCTGCTGAGGCCGATTTGGCCGCCGGTGGCCCCGCCCGCCGTACCCGCAAATCCATCAAGTCCCGAGCCGAAGAGGCAGCCGGTGCAGGTGGGAAGACCCGTCTGATCGAGGCAGGCGGCGGAAAGCGTCTCGTCGAGTCGACCGATCCGAAAGAAGCTGGTCGACGTGTGATCGAAGCCGGCGGTGGGCGTCGGCCCACACCCGCTGAGGCCAAGGTCGAATACGAGAGCGCTCGAGAAGAGATCGAATCAGTGGAGTCCGATGTGGACGAAGCTGTCACAAGCGTCCAAGAGGATGCGTCTTCCGCCAAGGCAGGAGACGCTGAAGCCGTGGAGACCGCAGCAGAAGTTGTTGCCGAGTCCACGGCCGAGGTCGCCACTCCCGTCGAGACGGGAGACAGTGCGGAGGCAGAGGATGTTGCGGATGCCGAGGCTCCAGCAACGGAGGATGCGTCCGACGTGGCAACCGAGAAAAGCTCCGAGGACGAAGAGGAGTAACCGTTCATGTTGATGCCCAAAAGGACAAAGCATCGCAAGATGCATAGAGGGCGCATGTCCGGCGTCGCCAAAGGTGGCACCCAGGTCAACTTCGGTGAGTTTGGCTTGCAGGCACTCGAACCGGGATGGATCACATCCCGACAAATCGAGTCGTCCCGCGTTGCCATTACTCGTGCCGTAAAACGTGGTGGGAAAGTATGGATAACCATCTTCCCGGACAAACCCGTGACGCAGAAGCCCGCCGAGACCCGAATGGGTTCAGGAAAGGGGAGCCCGGAATTCTGGGTAGCTGTTGTGAAACCTGGTCGTGTGATGTTTGAGCTGGCCGGTGTGCCCGAAGACCTGGCTCGTGAGGCCCTGCGCAAAGCGGGACACAAGCTACCTATCCGTACCCGAGTCGTAACAAGGGAGGACTCATGAGTCCTGCCGAGATCCGCGAAATGACCCACGAAGAGTTGTTGGAAGCGTTGGCGGAGGCAAAAGAAGAGCAGTTCAATCTGCGCTTTCAAGTAGCCACCAACCAACTCGACAACACCTCTCGAATCAAAGAAGTCAAGAAGGACATCGCCCGCATCCTCACTGTGATGCGTGAGCGTGACCTGACCGATGCCGCTTTGGCTACTGCTGAGGAGAGTGCCTGATGGCTGAAAACACAACCAGAAATCGTCGCAAGACGCGTGTCGGCGTTGTGACCTCCGATTCCAGGGACAAGACCGTGACTGTTGAGGTTCCTTATCAGTCCACCCACCCCCGGTATGACAAGGTCGTGCGAACCAGCACCAAATTCCACGCCCATGACGAGAACAACGACGCCAACTCTGGCGACACCGTTCGGATCATGGAAACCCGCCCTCTCTCCAAGCAGAAGCGGTGGCGTGTGGTGGAAATCGTGGAGCGTGCCAGATGATCCAGCAGGAATCGCGCGTCAAGGTGGCCGACAACAGCGGTGCCCGTGAGGTGCTCTGCATCCGTGTGCTTGGTGGCTCGTCGCGGAGGTATGCCGGCGTAGGCGACATCTTTGTTGGCGCCGTTAAAGACGCCACCCCCGGTGGCACCGTCAAGAAAGGTGAAGTGGTGCGGGCCGTTGTCGTCAGGACCAAGAAGGAATCTCGTCGACCCGATGGCTCATACATCCGGTTCGATGAGAACGCTTGCGTCATCATCGACACCAACTTGCAGCCGCGCGGCACCCGCATCTTCGGCCCGGTGGCCCGTGAACTCAGGGACCGTCGCTTCATGCGCATCGTCTCGCTCGCCCCGGAGGTGCTGTGATGATGCCGGCCGACGGGAACCCTGCGGGTTCCTTGCGAGTTTGCTCCGCAAACTCGTCGCGATACCACTTACAGGAGTCCTCATGAAACTCAAAAAGGGAGACACCGTGATGGTCATCTCCGGCAAAGACGCCGGAGTCGAATCGCACATCACTCGTGTCTTGCGTGACAAGAACAAGGTGCTCGTCGAGGGTGTCAATACCGCCAAGCGCCATACCCGTCCCACCGGACAGACCATGCAGGGAGGGATCATCGACAAAGACATGCCGATCGATGCCTCGAACGTCATGATCGTCTGTGAGGAATGTGGCCCGACGCGAATCGGATACGAGATCGACGATGACGGGAACAAAACCCGTGTCTGTCGCAAGTGTGGAGGTGAGCTATGAGCGCCCCCCGTTTGAAGACCCTCTACTCCGAAGAGATTGCAGCGAAACTGCAGTCCGAGTTGGGACTGGGCAATCCAATGGAGACCCCCGTACTCGAGAAGATCGTCGTCAACATGGGCGTGGGCGAGGCCATCAACGACCGTAAGGCGGTCGGCGAGGCCGCCGACGAGCTCAGCTTGATCACCGGCCAGAAGCCGCGGGTCAATCAGGCCCGTAAGTCCATCGCAGGATTCAAGCTTCGTGAGGGCTTGGCTGTAGGAGTGTCAGTGACGTTGCGCGGTCCCAGAATGTGGGAGTTTTTCGACCGTTTGCTTGCGGTCGCTATCCCAAGGATCCGGGACTTCCGCGGCCTCAACCCGAAGTCCTTCGATGGTCGCGGTAACTACACGTTTGGTGTCACGGAGCAACTGATTTTCCCTGAGATCGATTTCGACTCGGTGAACACGACTCGCGGAATGGACATCACGATCTGTACAACCGCCCCCGACAATGAACAAGCGAAGGCTCTACTTGAAGCCTTCGGATTTCCCTTCCGTAAGAACACAGGGGTCTAGACAAATGGCCAAGAAATCTCTAATCGCGAAAGCAAATCGCAAACCAAAATTCAAAGTGCGCGGCTACAACCGATGCAAGAGGTGCGGACGCTCCCGTGCATATCTCCGAGACTTCGGGATGTGTCGAATCTGTGTTCGTGAGCTTGCTTCGGCTGGTGAGCTGCCGGGTGTGAGAAAGGCGAGTTGGTAATGATCACTGATCCAATTTCCGACATGCTGACCCGCATCCGCAACGCAGTTGCGGTCGGCCACGAGCGCGTGACAATGCCAGCCTCGAAGCTGAAGGTGGGCATCGCCCAAATCCTGGTCGATGAGGGTTTCATCGACCGTTTCGAGAAGAAGGACGACGGCGCACACACGCAGCTAGAGCTCGTTCTCCGCTATGGAGAGCGGCGTCGGCCCGCCATTGAAGGTATCAAGCGGATATCGACTCCGGGGCACCGGATCTACCGCGGAGCCGGGGAGCTGCCCCGTGTCCAAGGTGGGATCGGCGTTGCCGTCGTATCGACCAGCCAGGGACTACTTCCCGACCGCGAAGCCCGTCGTCGCCGGCTCGGTGGCGAGATCCTCTGTGAGGTGTGGTGACATGAGTCGCATAGGAAAGATGCCGATTGAGATCCCTTCCGGAGTGGACGTGAAGGTCGACGGGTCCAAAGTCACCGTCAAGGGAACCAAGGGCGAGTTGTCGCGTGTCTTCACCGACCGGGTTGGCATCGAACTCGATGACAACGTCATCACTGTGAGTCGAAGCGGGGACAGCCCTCAAGAAAGGGCACTCCATGGTCTTTCTCGCGCCCTGTTTGCGAACATGGTCGAAGGAGTCACAGAAGGATTCTCCAAGGAACTCGAGATTCAAGGAGTCGGCTATCGCGCGTCCCTCAAAGGTAGGGACATCGAACTGCTCGTTGGGTTTAGTCACTCAGTGAACGTCAAGGCTCCCGAGGGAATCACGTTTGAGGTTCCCGAGCCGACCAAGATCATCGTCAGCGGAATCGACAAAGAGAGAGTCGGCCAGGTGGCAGCCAACATCCGCAAAGTTCGACCTCCCGAGCCTTACAAGGGCAAAGGGATCCGGTACGCAGGCGAGTACGTGCGCCGGAAAGCCGGAAAGGCAGGTAAATGATGGCCACAACACGAACAGCGGCACGCCATCGTCGTCACAACCGAGTGCGCAAGAACCTGTCCGGTACCGCGGATCGACCCCGTTTGGCGGTCTATCGCAGCAACCGGTACATCTACGTGCAGGTCATCGACGATGTCGCCGGTCACACAGTGGCGTCAGCTTCGTCACAAGAGAAAGACCTCAGGTCTGAGACGCTGACAGAGGAAACGGCTGCGAAAGTCGGCAAACTCGTGGCCGAACGCGCCAAAGAAGCTGGTGTCTCGGCAGTTGTGTTTGATCGCGGCGGTTACAAGTACCACGGAAAAATCAAGGCCCTCGCCGAAGCCGCCCGTAAAGCAGGACTGGAGTTCTGATATGACACATCGCACGCCTCTTAGAAATCGGAGCTTGATCTAATGGCCCAGCAGAACAGAAGCAATCGGCGGGATGATAGAAACCAAAGTCCGTTCGACGAGCGAGTCATCCAGATCAATCGTGTGGCCAAGGTCGTCCAGGGTGGACGCCGCTTCAGCTTCACGGCTCTGGTGGTCGTTGGTGACGGGAATGGCAAGGTTGGTGTCGGTTACGGGAAAGCCAAAGAAGTTCCCGCTGCGATTCAAAAAGGGATGGAAATCGCCCGTCGCGACATGGTGGAGATACCCATGGCCGGACAGACCGTTGTCCACCAGATCGTGGGTGAGCACGGTGCTTCCCGTGTCCTCGTCAAGCCTGCCGCTCCAGGTACCGGAGTTATCGCCGGTGGAGCCGTGAGACAGATTCTCGAGGCCGCCGGGATCAAAGACGCCCTGGCTAAGTCTCTCGGATCCCCGACACATCTCAATGTGGCCCGCGCCGCCATGAACGCTCTGACCGGACAGCGACGTCCCGACGAAGTGGCTCGCCTTCGCGGCAAGAAGGCCGAAGACATCGTTCCTCCCGGCTTGCTCCAGGCGTATAGGTCGACTGAGTCGCTCCGTGCCCATACAGAATCGACCAAATCATGAGTGCCAAGACAAAAGAAAAGACAGTCACACTGACGCTCAAGAAATCGCTCATCGGCGAGAAACCCAAAACACGGGCGACCGTCGAATCCTTGGGGCTCAGGAAGATTCGTCAGAGTGTGACCCAGAAAGACTCGCCGAGTCTCCGTGGAATGTTGAAACAAGTGGCTCATCTCGTCGATGTCGACGAATCCTCGTCGAGCGACGAGATTTGATGGCCACGAGTGGTTAGTGATTGAAAATGACTGAAAAGAAAGAACAACTGAAGCTGCACAACCTCACACCAGCTCCTGGTTCGAAAAAGAAGAAGATCAGGGTTGGTCGCGGTGAGGGTGGCCGCCGAGGTAAGACCGCAGGCCGTGGGACCAAAGGCCTCAAGGCGCGCAACACGTTGCGCCCGGGTTTCGAGGGTGGGCAGACCCCACTCGCCATGCGTCTCCCCAAGCTTCGCGGTTTCACCAATCCCAACAAGGAAGCCTTCGCCGTTGTCAACCTGACATCGTTCGCCGATTTCAAGGCAGGCAGTGAAGTGACACCGGAGTCGCTCCGTGAGCGCGGGCTGATCAGGCACAAGGGACGGGTCAAGGTCCTTGCTGAGGGTGACCTCGACCGGGCATTGACCGTGAAGGCTCACGCCTTCAGCGCGGCAGCCAAGGAAAAGATTGAAAAGGCGGGGGGAACGGTCGAAGTCATCTGATCTCGGCCGTCTCCTGTCGTGTTTAGACCCCAAGTCGTAGGACAATGTGGGTCTGGGCGTAAATAGCTACTAGGACCGGAATGCTTTCCATATACAGAAACATGTTCAAGATCCCGGACTTGCGGGCGAAGATTCTCTTCACGCTTGCGATGTTTGGGGTCTACCGATTGGGTGCCACCATCCCGGTGCCCGGTATCGATCTCGATGCGGTCTCGCTGTTCCAACAACAGCAGCAGGCCGGTGGGATCTACGGTCTCCTCAACTTGTTCTCCGGTGGTGCGTTGGAACAGTTTTCTGTCTTTGCGTTGGGAATCATCCCTTACATCACTGCATCCATCATCATGCAGCTGCTCACCGTCGTAATCCCGAAGTTGCAGTCGCTTCAGGACGAAGGTGAATCTGGCCGCAAGGTGATCACCCAGTGGACCCGGTACGTCACTGTCGTCCTGGCCCTGATTCAGTCGACAGGTTTTACGTTCCTTTTCCATTCCGGACGATTCACCAACGGTATCGACCTGATTCCCAACTACACACCCGCCCGGGTGATCCTCATCGTTCTGACGATGACAGCTGGTACTGCAATGGTGATGTGGCTTGGTGAGTTGATCACCCAACGTGGCGTTGGAAACGGGATGTCACTGATCATTTTCGTATCCATCCTCAGCCAGTTTCCGTTCATCTTTGGTCAGATCTGGGGTCAGACGGTTGCAGCCGGTCTGCCCATGCGCTTCATCGTTATTTTGCTGGTCTTCATGGCGATGATCGTGTCGATCATCTACGTGGACCAAGGTCAGCGTCGTATCCCCATCCAGTTCGCCAAGCGCGTCCGGGGTCGTCGGGTCATGGGTGGTCAGTCCACCTACATCCCGCTCAAGGTCAACACCGCAGGTGTTATCCCGGTGATCTTTGCTACCTCGGTACTTCTGATTCCATCGCTGATCATCACTGCGATCCCCTCGGATGCCGCTTGGGTGCAATCGGTCTACCGCTGGATTGACGACAACCTCGGTGGAGGAGCGCACGGTGTGAGCTGGTGGTACATCCTTATCCTGTTTGCCCTGGTGATCTTCTTCACTTACTTCTACACCGCGATCCAGTTCGATCCCGAGAAGCAGGCTGAGATGATCCAACGTCAGGGTGGGTTCGTTCCTGGTGTCCGGCCCGGTCGCCAAACGGCCAAACACCTTGGTTTCATTCTCAACAGGATCACCCTGCCTGGGTCGATTTTCCTCGGACTCATCTCGATCCTTCCCGCAATCGCCGGGGCCGTTTGGGGTATCTCCATTGCCTTCTCCGGCGTATCGATTCTGATCGTCGTCGGGGTTGCGTTGGAAACGATGAAGCAGATCGAGTCGCAACTCACCATGCGTAACTATGAGGGAATCCTCACGTGATGTCGTCAACTCACGGCGGAGGTCTTATGAGGTCTCCCTACAAAGGCGAAGCCGCATCGCTGTCCCCCCGGAGTCTGTCCCCCCGGAGGAATCGACGGGGGGAAGTTTCTTGCTCGCCGATAAGGCGAGGAAGTAGGGGGGAGAGATCCCAACCTTGGAGAGAGTTCGCGGATGAGGCCCGCGAGGTAGGGGGGACTGAGACTCTTTCGATCGGCGTTGTTGGGAGCGTTCCACCCTCCCCCCTCACTTTGTTCGGGGTACTCCCTCCTGAAGGAGGGAGAGTGTGAACCTCTTGTTCATCGGACCACCGGGGGCCGGAAAAGGCACTCAGGCCGAACGCGTTGCCGAGAAACTCGGAATCCCCCACGTCTCTACTGGTGAGATGTTCCGTCATCACGTCTCCAGCGGGACCGAACTCGGGCTTCAGGTCGACGAGATCATGAGATCGGGTGGCTATGTCCCCGACGAGATCACCGTGTCGATGCTCGCCGGCCGCCTCCAACTGGACGACGCCGAGGGCGGCTTCATTCTCGACGGCTTCCCCAGAACGGCACCCCAGGTAGAAGCGCTGGATGAGTTGATCGGCGAAGAAGGTCTCGACGCGGTTGTGGTCTTCGACGTCGAGGAGGACGCTCTGGTCGACCGTTTGTTGGCGAGAGGGCGTGCCGATGACACCGAAGAGACCATCCGCAATCGCTTCCACGTTTATGAGCAGCAGACAGCACCTTTGCTTGATATCTACGGAGCGAGGGGCTTGATCGTTCATGTCGACGGTCTCGGTGACATGGACGAGGTGGCCAACAGGATCCTGGCTGCTCTCGACTCCTTGTCGGCTGTCGCCCAATCCGAGGCCTGATCGGCATGATCAGCATCAAGAGTCGGCGAGAGTTCGCCAAGATGGAGGTCGCAGGAGCAACCGTCGCCGCCATCCATACCGCGGTCCGCGAAGCGGCGGTCCCTGGTGCATCTTTGCTCGAACTGGAGGCGATCTCAGCCCGAATTCTCGAGGAACGAGGCTGTACCTCGTCTTTCTTGGGTTACCACGGCAGCTATCCGGCCACGCTCTGCCTATCACCAAACGATGTGATCGTTCATGGCATACCTTCGGAGTACAGGCTCAAGGATGGTGACATCCTCTCGGTGGATGCCGGCGCGATCTACGAGGGCTTCCATGGCGATGCGGCTTTCACGGTTGGAGTTGGTGAGATCAGTGATGAGGCTGCCCATCTCATTGAGAAAACCGAAGAGGCCCTATGGGCAGGCATCCGTGAGGTTCGCCATGGCAACCGACTTGGTGACATCGGTGCGGCAGTGGCGAACATCGGGACCACACACGGTTACGGAATCGTCGAGGAATACGTGGGTCACGGGATTGGTCGCAACATGCATGAGGAGCCCCAGGTTCCCAACTATGGGGAGCCCGGCTCGGGGATGAAGCTACGCAAAGGCATGGCCCTTTGCATCGAGCCGATGTTCAACGTCGGGCGCCGTCACACCAAGGTCGACGCCGACGGTTGGACGGTGCGTACCGAAGACGGCAGCCTCTCTGCTCATTTCGAGCACACTGTCGCCATAACCCCCGACGGGCCCATGGTGTTCACCGCAGGAGCAACACCGGTTCCGGTGGAGGAATTGGAGTCAGAACCCGTTCTGTGAGGGTCTGGTCGCCGTACAGCGGTCTAAACCTTCACAGAACTTGTTTTCTTCAATGCTGTGGCGGTCACCTTGTTGCCGCACGAGGCTGAAGAACCACGCCTCAACTAGGTGTGTCTCGACAGGAGTACCATCTAGCTGTCTTCTTGCTGGACCGTTAGTGGCCAGCAGCTGTCCCAATCGCAGAGCACCCATCCATCACCTTTCACCGAGTCCGGCAGATTCACTGTTCCCATGTTGCCTCGTGCGTTGCACACTTCAGGAGGCTGCATTGCCCATGTATCGCCCGGGAACTGGTCGTTGCCACGATTGAATGCGAATGGGCCCACCAACCGATATATCGATAGGCAACTGCCGATGAGTTCGAGGTCCACGGATGGTGAGTCCGTCTGAGCCATCACCAGAGGCTGATTCTGCTCCCTCATGTTACGAGGATCCGTTTGAAGGGCCGATGTCACACCAACAATCAGCCCGAGTAACGCGATTCCGATACCCCAAGTTGTCCTTGTGCGGGTTACCGCGAGGACGGCGAGGACGACGAGGGAAACAAGTGCTAAACCGGCGAAGAAATAGTTCGTGTACTCAATGCTTGCCATCGCAGCCCAGCCCTGAGATGCCAACAGTGGTCGCTCCAAGAACCGCCTTTAGCCCTAGCAAGAACCCGAGGTACCGCACGTTGTAACGCTGAGTTTGGTTTCGACATAGTACATGTGAGTCGCAAGCGTATCCCAGTCAGGCGAGCCGATCCTGCCGTTGGTGATTGCCGTCGCCCGCGTCGATTCTTTCCACCCGCCTCCGGAGTCTGACAGAGATGCGTAGAAGGTGATTTGGCGGATCCACTTCATGGGTACACCTTCGAATGTGCCTACCCAATTGTTGGACACGATAGTGCCGCACCTGTAGTCATTGGTTCCTCGCAATGAGGCGCACTTCGTCTCGCCGACACCCGTCTCGTAGGTGTACTCGCGACGCGAAATCCGGGTGTTGCAGTCTGAATCTGAGTGGTAGCAG
Source organism: Acidimicrobiia bacterium (assembly GCA_965216445.1). Lineage (GTDB taxonomy): Bacteria > Actinomycetota > Acidimicrobiia > Spongiisociales > ZC4RG35 > MA-ANB-1. The sequence continues at coordinate 2,311,262 of OZ244166.1, read as the reverse complement.
TTATTGTCATCTGTAATCGACAGGCTGAGTATCTGCGCCCTAGTGACTTCGCCCCGTTCGCCGTTGTATGAATAGGAAAACCCACTAGAACTCACCACCTGACCTCCCACCGTCACCTTGACCGAACTTGTGACGCCATGTTTAGAGACGCCCCATTGGTGATCTGGGTGACAATGGTATGCCGTGATGGCGTAGATCGATGTTGACGTGCGCGCCGTAAATCCCCACGTGCAGTTTCCACCACTTACATTGTCGCTCGCGCGATTTAGGTTGAGTTTCACGCCAGCATGCGGTGAACTATGGTTTGACTGCGGCGCAGCCGCAGGTGTCGGTGAAGTCGCTCCCTCGGGCACCAATGTCACCGTCACAAGGCCAGGTGCATTCTCGTTTGCGAATTGCTCTATTGAATCGACAGCGGTGGGCTCTGCTCGTATGACGAGGGTGTTTCTGGGCTCGTCCACGAAGGCATACGCCCCATCGCCCAACTCCTGCAGCGGACCCGAGAAGAACGCATCCGCAGCGTCGGTTATCTCAGCAAGTGAGAACTCGTGTTCTACAAACTGGACGTCTGATTCCAGAATGTGTCCCGACTGAATCAAGTCAGAGGCCAGCGCCAGGCCACGAGCGGCGGCGGCGCCGCTGGCTGCGCCAGATTTGGTTGCAATCGTAATCTTCCCACCGTTCAGCTGGTCGATCCACGAGCCTGCATAGAATTCGCCCATCCAGGTCGCATTCGCCAAGTCGTTGAGCGCCGCGTCTTCCTCAGTTAGCCCCGTACCCATGACGGCCTCGGCGATTGGTGCACGGTATTGCTCGATAGAATCGCGCCGGTCTAACTCGGCTAACTCAGTGTCGGTCAAACCTAGTCCCCAGCGCTGGATGGAGTCGTTCTTCGGTGGCGTCGCAGGATGCCCACAATCGTCTGGTCGTGACTCGTCAAGAAGTCGAACTGTGAACGGAACTCTTTGTGGTATTCGTACAGGCCCTGGAACTGGGGGTCTGGCCACACCGGAACGCTGGGTGGCTCGTCGATCGCTGTATCGGACGGATGTGCTGTTACGGGATTTGCGACTACGAGAGTCATAAATAAACCGAGGACAGCTAGTCCAGCGATACTTTTCCGTACTGTTCGTAGTGGCGACCTCATCCGTATCACTTCGCTCCTTGCCCGTTGGGAACTGGGCTCCCGAGCGCACCCCGTTTCGATTATGCCGGATGACTTCCGAAAGTCAACAGCGGCTTTTCTCCGTTTCTTCTGGCAGGAAGCTCTTGCCGATTGGTCATCCGCTCCCCTGAGTCGGAGATCATCCTGGCGAAGAAACCCGAATTTGAGCAAAAACCCACTACGGGTTAACATTTCATCGTCTGGCGGCCGATTTGGCCGCGACATATTTGTCCGTACCGGGACACATTCATCTCCAGATGGTTTCACCAAAGGGATCGAACTGTGGCCTGGTGACGCTCGCGTGTATGGGAGTAGCGATTTTTCCCAAGCGAGAATTGAAGTTTTTGGAGATCTCAAATGAAGGTAAGACCTTCCACAAAGAAAATGTGTGAGAAATGTCGGATCATTCGGCGTCGTGGCCGCGTCTGGGTGATCTGTGAAAACCCCCGTCACAAACAACGACAAGGTTAGGAAACGACACTAAGTGGCACGTATTTCGGGAGTAGACCTCCCACGCGACAAACGGCTCGAGATCGGGCTGACATACATCTATGGAATTGGCCTCACCCGCTCCCAGCAGGTCTGCGCCGAGACCGGTATCGACCCGGACACCAAGGTCCGCTCGTTGACCGACGATGAGGTAACCCGGATCCGTAGGCATATCGAAGCCAATTTCGAAGTCGAGGGAGACCTCCGGCGCGAGGTTCAGCAGAACATCAAACGCAAAATTGAAATCGGCAGCTACCAGGGGATTCGCCACCGTCGCGGCCTCCCGGTCCGCGGGCAGCGTACCCACACCAATGCCCGGACCCGCAAGGGCCGTCGCATTGCCATCGCCGGTAAGAAAAAGGTCACGAAGTAGGAGTTATCGGTGGCAACTCAACCAGGAAGTAAGCGGGTCCGCCGGCGCGAGAGAAAGAACATCTCCCATGGCCAGGCCCACATCAAGGCAAGTTTCAACAACACGATCATCAACATCACCGATCTCAATGGCGGCTCCGTCGCCTGGACATCGGGTGGGTCGGTCGGATTCAAAGGCTCTCGTAAGTCAACACCGTATGCAGCACAGGTTGCAGCTGAAGAGGCAGCACGTCGTGCCGGTGAGCATGGCATACGCAAGCTCGACGTGATCGTCAGCGGCACCGGTTCCGGTCGCGACACGGCGGTCCGGACACTGCAGAACATGGGGATGGAAGTGACCTACGTCAAAGACGTCACTCCGCTACCCCACAACGGTTGTCGCCCCAAGAAACGGAGGCGCGGCTGATGGCTCGTTACACCGGCCCCCGGCACAAGGCATGTCGTCGTGCACGCACACCGCTTTGCCAGTCGAAGAAGTGTCCCGTAGACCGTCGCCCTTATCCTCCCGGCCAGCATGGTCGCGGTCGGATTCGGGAGAGCGACTATCTCATCCAACTTCGAGAGAAGCAGAAGCTTCGCACCATGTACGGTGTGTTGGAGAAGCAATTCCGTCTCTATTACAAAGAGGCCGCTCGACGTCAGGGTGTCACCGGTGACATTCTGCTCCAGCTCCTCGAACAGCGACTCGACAACGTCGTCTGGCGCTCCGGTCTCACATCGACCAGACCACAGGCACGCCAGCTCGTAAACCACGGGCACTTCCGGGTCAACGGTCGCAAGGTAGACATTCCTTCGTATCAGGTCCGTCCTGGTGATGTGATCACCATCAAGGAACGGAGCCAAGACATGCTTGTAGTCCAGCATTCGGTGGACACCCAGGATCGAGTCGTACCCGACTGGCTCCAGGTGGACCCCGGTGAGCGCAAGGTGGTTGTCCGGGACAACCCCCGCAGGGACCAAATCGACACGGCTATCAACGAGCAGTTGATCGTCGAGCTCTACTCTAAGTGAGGTAACTCTTGTTAATCGTTCAGCGACCCCAAATTGAAGAAGAGCAGATTTCTGACGTCAGGTCACGGATCGTCGTCGAGCCCCTCGAGCCAGGTTTTGGTTACACACTGGGCAACACTCTTCGTAGAACACTGCTGTCACGGATTCCCGGAGCAGCTATCACTTCGATTCAAATCGAAGGTGTAGAGCACGAGTTCTCGACTGTTTCCGGTGTGGTTGAAGATGTCGTCGACATCATTCTCAACATCAAGCGAATCGTGATCCGCATGGACGGCCATGACACCGAGACCCTTTATCTGTCAGCCAAAGGTGCCGGCGAGGTGACCGCAGCCGATCTCAAGCTCCCTGCCGGAGTCGAGGTTGTAAACCCAGATGCCCACATAGCCACCATGAGTGCCAGTGGACGTCTCGAGATGGAGCTGTCGGTTGCACCTGGTGTCGGTTATCGCTCAGCGGACGGCAACAAAGGCGGCTCATCGACCATCGGTGTGATCCCGGTCGATTCCATCTTCTCCCCGGTCCGGAAAGTCTCGTACCGTGTCGAGAACACGCAGGTCGGTCAGATGACGAACTTCGACCGTTTGGTTCTCGATGTCGAGACCAACGGTGCAATCGACCCTTCCGAGGCAGTCTCTTCTGCCGGGAAGACTCTTGGCGAGCTCATGGGCCTTTTCGCCGATATCGGCGAGGGCCAGGGTCTTGAGCTCGGCGAGGTTCAGTTCGAAGCAACCGGTTCACCGGACCTCGAGCTGCCCATCGAGGCACTTGACTTGTCCGAGCGTCCTCGCAACTGTCTGCGTCGCGCCCAGATCAAGACTGTCGGTGAGTTGGTGGAACGCACTTCCGACGACCTGCTCAACATCACGAACTTCGGTCAGAAGAGTCTCGATGAGGTAACGGCGAAGCTCGACGAGCTTGGTCTGAGCCTGGCGGATGCTGGAAGCGGCTCCTAATGCCCCGTCCCCGCAAAGGGCCGCGACTTGGCGGCTCACCGTCGCATCAGAAGAAGATCCTGGCCAACATGACAGCGGATCTGATCATCTACGGGAAGATCACCACAACTCTGCCCAAGGCCAAGGTCCTGCGACCGTATGCAGAGAAGATGATTTCGCATGCCAGGACCGACAACTTGCACGCCAAGCGCACTGTCATGAAGTCGATCACCAATCGGGAAGCCGTCGCCAAGCTGTTTGATGAAGTGGGACCACGCTATGTCGACCGCCCCGGTGGCTACACCAGGATTACGAAGTTGGGCCCCCGACGTGGCGATGCCACCGAAGAGGCGATAATCGAATTGGTCTAGACGACGTCGAAACCTGTCGGGTCAGAACCTAAAGAGCCGCCCTCTCGGGCGGCTCTTTTGTTATAGGGCCCCGAGTAGAAGCCCTACGATTCCTAGGCTCAAGGAGCCAATCAACCCTTGGATCGGGGTGAAACCTTTGCGGAAGATCTTGACTGCGATCATCTGATCAAGCAGAGCGATCGCGCTTGTGATCAGTCCAATGGCAGCCACGATCAGGAAGAGAGCTGAGAACCAGCTGGGTTTGAGAAGCAAAGCGATGAGTACGATCCCGGCAACGGCGACACCACCTCTGGTGAAGAACCAATCTGGGGCGTACTTCGACCACTTCTTGTGGGCGCTTTCGAGTCTCCCGTCCAACCACTCCAAAGCCCCATTTTCCTTCTTGGCCTTCGGTGTTGAGGCCACCGGCGCGGTGACGGGTTTGGCGACGGCCTTCTTGACCTGGGGCACTGGTGCCTTCTTCTCCGCCTTAGTCTTCTTCTCCGTCTTCGCCTTCTTCGGCTTTCTCAGCAACTTGGCTTTGGTCGACTTCCCGTTTGAACCGGTGATGCCAGCCAATTCAGCGTCGAATTGCTCCGTGTCATCAAACTTCAGGACGGCAGTTTCACCGTCGAGAGTGACCTTGAAGTCGTCGCCGACCCGCTCAAATCCGACACTGTCGATTGGCCATTCGCCGATCGATTGGCCGTTGGAGGCAATAGCGATCCGATCGCCGTCGAGGGCAATCGTCGTGGGAAGTGGTTGGGGGTCGCCTGCCGCGATAAGGGAGGCCTGAAATTGTGTCACCCCAACTTATCGTCGCGATCCGGAAGGAGATTTAGGGGAATTTCCTGGTTATTAGTCAGCGGATTCGGACGATATCTGCCTTTGCATCCACGTTTCCACCTGTTCGAGAATCGCCTTTTCGTCACCCGGTTTTCGGTCGATCGGCTTCCCGAACGTGATCTTGACTTTTGCCCCAGGGGTAAAGGGGATGAGCCGGTTCAACTGCCACGAGCCCGAGATGACCGTTGGTACGACGGGGAGTTCATTTGCGGCGCTTAGCATCGTGCGTGCACCGGCGGTCTTGAACGGCAGAAGCGAACCATCACGCGACCGGCGGCCCTCGGGGAAGATCGCGGCTGAGACGCCCCGTTCCTGGGCTCGTTTTGCCATCTCTTTGATCGCCTTGATGGACTGTCTCGGGTCGTCTCGGTCAATCAGGGCGTTTCCGCCCCACTTGAGGTTGAGCGACACCGATGGAATCCAATTGCTCAGCTCCTTCTTGGCCACGTATTTCGGGAAGTTCGAGACGAGCAGGCCCCCGATCATGACGATGTCGAGCATGCTCTGGTGGTTCGACAGAATTGCGTAGGGGGTCTTTGGCTGAACCTCGTCGGGCCGTTCCACTTCGATTTTGGTTCCAAAAAGCTGAAAGGCCCGCATCAGCGACCACTGGAGCGATGCCATCACCCACTCGAAACCGCGCATAGAGAACGGGCGCACGATTCGCCCGGCGATGTCGAAGACGAGAAGCAAGAGGCCGAAGACCAATGCAAAGGGGATCGTCACAACCCAAGAAAGGACCCGTTTCACGGACGCAAGTTTAAGTTCGATGCGGGTCCTAACAGCGATGTCGGCGTTAGCCTTTGTGCGGTGACCAGTCCGTTCTACATCGACTTCGAACCAGGTTCGTGGGCGGCCCTGCGTGCGAACACGCCTTTGACTCTCGATTCTGACGACCTCGAGAAGTTGCGTGGTATCAACGTGAACCTGGACATCGGGATGGTCGAGGACACGTTCTTACCGATGTCCCGGCTATTGAATCTGTACGCACAGGCGAACTCTGCGCTCGGTACCGTGACCGAGACCTTCTTGGGGGTTCCCCCCGTTCCTGCCCCCTTCGTCATCGGCGTGGCCGGCTCGGTTGCCGTTGGCAAGTCGACGATTTCCAGGGTGCTGCAGGCGTTGTTGGGCAGATGGCCCCAACATCCAATAGTTGAGCTGGTGACGACCGACGGGTTCTTGCTCCCGAACGCTGTGCTCGAGGAGAAGGGGCTGATGGATCGGAAAGGCTTCCCAGAGAGCTATGACCGCAAGGCTCTGCTCGAGTTTGTAGCGAGGGCAGCAGCAGGCGATGAGGATCTCGAAGTCCCGGTCTACTCACACATCGCCTACGACATTATCCCTGGCGAAACCAGGGCCATTGGACGTCCGGACATCTTGATAGTCGAAGGCCTGAACGTTCTGCAGGCCGGCGAGTCCGGCGCCTTTGTCTCCGACTACTTCGACTTCTCGATATTCGTCGACGCCGACAGCGCGGATATCGAGGCTTGGTACCTGGAACGATTCCTCACACTTCGCGATGTCGCTTTTAGCCGATCCGACGCCTATTTCGCGAAGTACGCTTCGTTGAGCGACGATGAGGCGATCCGGGTGGCTACGGACATCTGGAAGTCGGTCAACTTCAAGAATCTCGTCGAGAATATCCTGCCGACCAAAGATCGTGCCAGCCTGATCTTGGAGAAGGCCGGAGACCACAGCGTTCGCCGGGTTCGGCTACGGCGCTAGTCGACGACGAATCATTAGAGTGCCGACGTTGTGATCAAGATCCTGAACCGCGCTGCCCGTGCGGCCCTTCTCCAGCGCGCCTCTTTCAGAGAGGCCTTCTTCGACAACGACTCCGCAGCCGATGGAGCGATTTTGGTTGCCCTGGTCTCAACCGTTTCTTACTTGGGGGCGGTCTTGATCGGAGGTGTGCCGTTCAACTTCACCCGCTTGTTGTCGGTCGTGGTCGCCGCGGTTGCTTCGTGGTTGATACTCGCCTTCGCAACCTGGGGAGTTGCCACCTGGTTCTTCAAATCCTCCGGTAGACCACAAACGATGGTGGGGATGCACGGTTTGGCTGTATTGCCGCTGCTTCTCGAAGTGGTCCGTATCGAAGTGGTAAGCGCTATCGGCTTGATCTGGTATCTGGTGATCCTGGTCGTAGCCACTCAGGAAGGTGCCGATCTCGATGTGAAGAAGGCAAGTGTTTCGGTCCTGATCGGATTCGCTGCTGCGATGCTCGTCCGCGCCATCATTGGTGCCCCGTTTGCTCTCTTTGCCTCGGTTTTCTAATGCCCGTACACCGGCTTGATCTCTCCTACGACGGGTCGGGGTTCCGTGGGTATGCCAAACAGAGGGGTCAGCGGACCGTCCAGGGTGAACTCGAGCGCGCTTTGTCAATGGTTCTTGGCGACGAAGTCAATACTGTCGTTGCCGGTCGGACTGATGCTGGTGTTCACGCACGGGGCCAGGTTGCGTCTTTTGAGTTCGCCGGCGATGTCGCAGATTCGTTTCGGCGGTCGGTGAACTCGATACTCGGCGGTGAAGTGGTCGTGCGTGCTTGGAGGCTGGAGGACCATCACTTCCATGCTCGGTTCTCAGCCGTCGGTCGGACCTATCGCTATAGAGCGAGTCGAGCGTCTGAACTCGATCCTTTGATTCGCGGGTTTGTCTGGCAGCTCCCCAAGCCTGTGGACCTCGAGTTGATGCGCGCCACCGCAGAACAGTTCGTGGGCGAGTTGGACTTCACCTCGTTTTGCCGTTCCAAGGCGGGGCTCAGCAATGTTCGCCGGCTCGAAAGAGCCGAGTGGTTGGAAGGGGAGGAGGGCGCCATCGACTTTTGGGTCACCGCCAATGCGTTCTGCCACCAGATGGTGCGTTCGTTGGTCGGGTGGTGTTTCGATGTTGGCTCAGGAAGGACGGCATTTGAAGAGGTTGCAGAGGTGATCGCAGCGAAGAAGCGATCGTCTCGGGCGACACTCGCTCCCGCCAAGGGTTTGATACTTTGGGAGGTCTCCTACTGAAAGTCGGGGCAGGCTGATCCCGCGAATCCGATTTCCCATTCTTGGAGGTCCCGCTTACCATATGTGGGTTCCCGGAGCGGAACCGTTTCCCAAAACGCACCCCCATTTTTGGTCAGGAATCTGCGCTGAGGTGGATTCGACCTGTCGAGGAAGACTCATGAAAACCAACAAGACTTACTCCCCACAAGCTGGTGACGTCGAACGATCATGGTGGGTCGTCGACGCAACCGATCTACCTCTAGGCCGGCTGGCGTCTGAGATCGCCCAGGTTCTCCGTGGCAAGAACAAACCCACTTTCGCCCCCCACGTCGATGGTGGTGACTTCGTCGTTGTTGTCAACGCGGAAAAGGTGGCGGTCACGTCGGATAAGAGCCAGTCCAAGATCTACTACCGGCACTCGGGCTATCCCGGAGGCATCAAGGCGGAAACGTTCGAGAGCCTGTTGGAGCGCCGACCTGAAGCGATCATCGAGCGAGCCGTTACCGGGATGTTGCCCAAGAACAAGCTGGGAAGACGGATGGTTCGCAAACTCAAGGTCTACGCCGGTCCGGAACACGATCATGCTGCGCAGCAGCCCCAACCTCTTGAATTCAACATCCGAAAGGTAGAAGTCTGATGCCGAAGCCACTTGTCCAGTCCACCGGTCGTCGCAAAGAAGCTGTTGCCAGAGTCCGTCTCTACGACGGCTCCGGTGCGGTCAAGCTGAACAACCGGCCGTTGGAGGACTACTTCCCAACCATGGCCGCCCGGATGCGTGTCATGGAGCCATTGCAGATTGCTGATTCACAAGGACGGTACGACGTGTCGGCTACCCTGGAAGGTGGCGGTACCACCGGACAGGTCGATGCTCTGCGACTGGGAATCGCTCGAGCCCTCATCGAACTCGAGCCCGAGCTTCGTCCAGCTCTGAAAAAGGCGGGACTCTTGACCCGCGACGCCCGTGTTGTGGAGAGCAAGAAATACGGTCTCCGCAAGGCTCGTCGGGCACCGCAGTACACCAAGCGCTAGTGCTGCAATTCGCGCAGGCATGCGTGAGGGACTGTTAGTCAATGACCGACCTTCGTCAGCTTCTCGTAGAGGGCAAGAAGATATTTGGCACCGACGGCGTCCGTGGGGCTGCCGGGTCTGAGTTGACCGCCGAGCTAGCCCTTTCTATTGGTCAAGCAGCCGGCTCGTACCTTCGCGGAGGACCCGTTTTGGTGGGTCGCGACACGCGGCGCTCAGGCTCGATGCTGTCGTCGGCGCTGCAGGCCGGCTTCCACTCAGTAGGAATCGACACAGTTGATGTAGGTGTCCTGCCCAGCGGTGGCATCAGCCATCTGACCTCGATTTCCGCGGCGACGCTCGGCGTTGTTGTATCCGCGTCACATAACCCCGCCGAGGACAACGGCATCAAGATCCTGTCCTCACGCGGCTCAAAACTTCCGGATGAGGTCGAGGCGGACATCGAGAGCCGTTTGCGCGACGCAGGATCCAAGGCCTCAATCGGGGACGCGATCGGCACTCGATACGAAGACAAAGACGCGTTGAACCGATATCTGGACCACCTGACCGGTGCATCGAAGTACAACCTTGCCGGATTGCAGGTTGCTCTTGATTGCGCCAATGGGGCTGCCTACCAAACGGCACCTGAGCTCTTCCGTCGGCTTAAGGCAGACGTTGTTGCCTTCGCCGACACTCCCGACGGGACCAACATCAATCTCGATTGCGGAGCCACCCACCCGGAAGTCCTGGCCGGGTCGGCCCGGGGTCGAATCGGCATGAGTTTCGATGGCGATGCAGACCGGCTCATAGCCGTTGATGAGGACGGCGTGCCCGCCAACGGGGATGTGATCATGGCGATCATTGCCCGCCATCTGAAGTCACAGAATGCGCTGAAGAACAACCTGCTCGTCACCACCGTGATGTCGAACATTGGACTCCGCAAGTCCATGGCAGAAGCCGGTATCGACATGGTTACCACCAAGGTAGGGGACCGTTATGTCATGGAGGCCCTAGAGGAGAACAAGGGACTCCTCGGAGGGGAGCAGTCGGGTCACGTGATCTTCACCGACAGTGGCAACACGGGTGATGGGTTGATGACGGCGGTCCGACTCCTGAACGTGGTGGCCGGCACCGGCAAGGAGCTACGTGAGCTTCGCAAGGAGGCAATCACCGAATATCCCCAGGTTTTGGTCAACGTGACCGTTCCGCGTGAGGCTGATGTCGACGCCGCAGCGGAGCTTTGGGATGAAGTGGAGGACGTCGAGCACAAACTGGGAGACGAAGGCCGCGTCCTGGTCCGTCCCTCGGGTACCGAACCCCTACTGCGAGTGATGGTGGAAGCCGCTTCCAAATCCGAAGCCTCGGGCTACGCTGACCGTATAGCTTCTGTTGCCAAACAATCACTTGGCGGCTGAGTAAACGAGGAGGGAAAACAAGAACCAGATCGAATGCTGTCGACTAACAAGAAGCGCCTGGCCTCGTATTCGTACGAGGTGACGAGGAGGAAGGTCATCGAATCATTCGGCGGATGCCTTCCCGGCCGACCCGGTCGTGAATCACCTGAGTAAAACCCGGAAGCGATTCCGGAACAGAGATAGGTGGTAGGGCAAGCCAATCAACACGGCTTCCGACAGCACCCCCGCAACTGTTTGTCTGTCACTTGCGCCGACGTGCTCGTGACCATGAATCGCAAAGGTAGTCATAAGTTATGTGTGGAATTGTTGGATACGTAGGGCCGCGACCCGTGGTGGACGTGTTAATGCCAGGTTTGGCCCGGTTGGAATACCGAGGGTACGACTCGGCCGGGATTGCTATCAATCGGGGAGACGGGGTCACCGTCACCAAAACAGCCGGCCGCATCGCCGATCTCGAGAAGCTGATGAACGGTGCGGAGGTCGGCGACGGTGTTTCCGGGATCGGTCACACCAGATGGGCGACCCACGGTCCGCCGAACACGAACAACGCCCATCCTCATGTCGATTGCAGTGGCGACGTCGTTGTCGTCCACAACGGGATCATCGAGAACTGGGTCGATCTCAAACGGAAGCTCATCGCTGAAGGCCATGGCTTCCAGACCGACACCGATACCGAGCTTGTGGCACACATGATCGAATCGATGTCACATCTGCCTTTGGCTGACGCCGTGCGTTCGGTCATGAATCAAGCAGAAGGCGCTCTCGCCCTTGCCGTCAGCCGAAAAGACCAACCCGGGCTTCTGGTCGGAGCGAGACGAGGATCGCCACTTGTGGTGGGAAGAGGCGAAGGCGAAAACTTCCTGGCTTCCGACATTCCGGCCTTCCTGGAGCACACCCGTCAGATGGTCGTGATCGACGACGAGAGGATCGTCGAAGTAACCGAGAACTCTGTGGTGGTTACCGACCTCGATGGCAATGACATCACCCCCAAGGAGCGTGAGGTGGAGTGGGATCTCGAGGCCGCTGAGAAGGGCGGTTATGAGACCTTCATGCTCAAGGAGATCTATGAGCAACCACACGCCATTGCAGACACACTTGCCGGGCGGGTCGTTTCCGGCCGCGTGGTGCTCAACGAGCTCGAGATCGATCCAAAGTTGCTGAGAGCTGCCGACAAGGTCTTTGTGGTGGCATGTGGAACGTCTTATCACGCGGCGATGATGGCCAAGTACGCAATCGAGCGCTGGACTCGAATGCCGGTTGAGATCGACATCGCCTCGGAGTTCCGGTATCGCGATCCGGTGCTGGATGCCCGGTCGCTGGTGATCGGGATCAGCCAATCCGGGGAGACCATCGACACGCTGGCTGCGGTGCGATACGCGAAAGCTCAAGGTTCCACCGTCATTGGCGTGTCCAACGTGGTCGACTCGGCTCTTGCCCGTGAGTCCGATGCGGTTCTGTATACGCGGGCCGGTCTCGAGATTGGTGTCGCGGCCACCAAGACCTTCACCACCCAGCTAGTTGCGATGCAACTGCTTGGTCTGTACTTCGCCCAGATCAGAGGCACAATGGATCCGGGTGCGATCGAGCTGCTGGTCCAGGACCTCGACCGACTTCCCGCCCAGGTTGAAAGCGTTCTGGAGCAGTCCGATGCAATAGCGCAGATGACTGAGGCTTGGGCCGATGTGCGAGACTTCTTCTTTTTGGGCCGGTCTGGCGACTTCCCCGTGGCAATGGAAGGTGCGTTGAAGCTGAAAGAGATCGCGTATGTACGGGCCGAAGGGTATGCCGCAGGCGAAATGAAGCACGGTCCGATTGCCTTGATCGAACCCGGCGTGGTCGTGGTCGGTGTCGCTACGGACACTCACGTCCAAGCAAAGACTCTCTCCAACATGGAGGAGATGAAGGCTCGGGGTGGAACGATTCTGCTGGTGGCAGAAGAGGGTGACGATGTTGGTTCGGTCGCCGATCACGTAATCACCGTGCCATCCGGCCCCGACCTCCTATGTACGGTGACCGCAGTGGTGCCTCTACAGCTCCTGTCTTATCACGTCGCCAAAGCCAAAGGCCTCGACGTCGACAAACCCCGCAACCTCGCCAAGACGGTGACCGTCGAATAACCCTTCCTTAGGTACGTTCGGCCATATATGGCCGGTTTCCAACATAGAACGCACTCAATCCTCCGGGGTTAGCCTTGCGCCATGCAAATTCTCGGACTTGGTGTAGACCTGGCGGATATCGATCGTGTTCAGCGGGTATTGGACAAATACCCTAGATTTGCCGAGCGGTGCTTCACCGAGCACGAAAGGGAGTACGCATTTCGGTTCGCCAAACCGTCTCGTCGTCTCGCCGCACGATTCGCCGGCAAGGAGGCCGTGATGAAGTCACTCGGTACCGGATGGAGGCGGATCAGCTGGCAAGAGATTGAAATCACGGGCGGTGGAAAGCCCACGGTGCGTATGTTCGGTCGTGCTGCCGAACGTGCATCGATGCTCGGAGTGAACGAGGTCATGGTCACCATCACTCACACCGATACCTCTGCGTTGGTGATGGCGGTGGCTGTGGGGGTCGATGGCTGACAACTGCCTTCGGGTGGCTTCAGCATCCGGTCTCCCAGTTACCCTCGTGTTGTGAAGCCAGTACTCACAGCCGACGAATTCCGGCGCGTCGACCAGGCCTACAGCGGAGATCTAGACGCTGCCATGGACAAAGCCGGTTTCGCTGTAGCCCTGGCGGCTGCACGTATGGGGGTCGGCTATGGAACGCGGGTCAGCGTGTTGGCCGGTTCAGGCAACAACGGCGGAGACGGATACGTGGCGGCCCGATACCTCGCCGGACGCGGTGCCCATGTGACTGTGCATGCCCTCGACCTTCCGAAGACCCCCGAAGCGGTACGCGCAGCTAGCTTGGCGCGGGCGGCTGGCATTCGACTCACCGAACTCGAGGAGAAGGCTGACGCCGATGTCGTGGTTGACGCCCTGTTTGGCGGTGGTGTCCGAGATGGTCTTCCGTTGTCCGTGTTTCCCTGGATCGCCGACCCCGCCCCAGTGGTCGCTGTTGATTTCCCGACTGGACTGGACCCGAATACCGGGAAGGTATTTGAGAAGGCTTTCAAAGCAGTGGAGACCGTCACCTTCGGCTGCTTGAAGACTGGCCATGTTCTCGCTGAGGGACCTGATTACTGCGGTGCCGTGACAGTGGCCGACATTGGGATATCTGGGGGCAAACCTTCCATGTTCATCGCCGAGGATGTCGACACCGTGCGACCTGTTCGCCGGCGGACGACCCACAAGTGGGAGGCTGGCTCGGTCCTTGTTGTTGGCGGATCTGTAGGGATGAGTGGTGCCGCGATTCTCGCAGCCAAAGGCGCTGTCGAATTTGGAGCAGGTTCGGTTGCGATTGCATCTGCTGATCATGATGCGATAGCCGCTCACTCTCTCGGTTTCCCCAACTTCGGTCTCGCCGATGCCACAGAGAGGGTGAGTCGTTTCGACGTGGTCGTATTCGGTCCAGGTTTGTCCGAAGAAGATCTCGCTGGAGCTCTTCCCATTCTCGATCAGGCGAAACGTGTGGTTGTCGACGCCGGAGGATTGCAGCCTGCCGCCCTCGACGCTGCGACGAAGGCCTCCTGTGAGCTGATCCTCACACCACATGCCGGAGAGTTTGTGAGGATCTCCGGCGAATCTGGAGGCAACTTTGCTGTTCGGGCTCTTGCCACCAAAATCAAAGCCGTGGTCTTATTGAAGGGAAATCCCACCCGGATCTCAGACGGTGGGCTTCCCATCCTTGTCACAACTGGTGGCCCAGAGTTGGCAACGATTGGAACAGGAGACGTGCTGGCAGGGATGGTTGCAGCAGTCTGGGCGCGTGGAGCCGAATCGGTCGATGCCGCGACAACTGGAGCGTACTTCCACGGATTAGCCGGGCAGCAGTTGAGTAGGAAGGGGCCTCTTACTGCGCTCGATCTCACCCTCGCCATTGGGACCTACGCATGGTGAGGCCCACCTATGCGGTGATTGACCTCGCCGCGGTTCGACACAACGTCACGGCGATCTCCGAGCTGATTGCGCCATCTGAGGTATGCGCTGTCGTCAAAGCCGATGGGTATGGGCACGGCGATGCACCTGTCGCCGCCGCTGCACTGGACGCTGGTGCCTCCCGACTAGCGGTAGCTCTTGTCGAGGAAGGTGTTCGGCTCCGGGAAGCGGGCATCGGGGCTCCGATCCTTGTGTTGTCCCAGCCGGGATTGGCCGACGCACGTGAGTTCCAGAAGTGGGACCTCACACCGTCTGTCTATGACCCGCAGTTCGCTTCCGCCCTCGGCGAGTCTGGATTCACTGGTGCAGTTCATATCAAGGTCGATACCGGTATGCACCGGGTTGGCGTGAGTCCGGAACGGCTCGAAGGTCTCATGGAGGTGGTCCGTTCGCTTCCGCTCGAGGTTGAAGGCGTTTTCACCCATTTCCCGGTTGCCGACTCCGACAGGGAATTCACACAAATGCAGATTTCGCTGTTCGATGAGCTTGTTGATTTTGAGGTGCCTTATGTCCACATGGCCAACACGCCTGGAGCCATCCTCTTCGCCGAGGCCCGGCGGGATTTCTGCCGTGTGGGGCTCGGGCTATACGGCCTCCACCCATGCGACGAAACGAGAGACCTCGTCGACCTGCATCCGGCGATGAGCATTGTCACACACGTTTCGCACGTACAACGGCTCCCTGCGGCAGCCCGTCCGAGCTACGGGAGGCGCCGACCGCTCCCGACCGTGTCAAACGTCGCGACGATCCCCATCGGCTATGCCGACGGGTTCTGGCGACAGTTGTCAGAGAACGGGCGCGCTCTGGTCAACGGAGGCTCATTCCCGTTGGCCGGCACGATCACGATGGATCAGACGATGATCGACCTGGGAGATTCCCCGGTAGAGATCGGTGATCAGGTGGTCTTGATCGGAGACCAGGGGGACCAGTCGATCACCGCTGATGATTGGGCCGACGAGCTCGGGACGATTTCATATGAGGTGGTTTGTTCCATCGGGCCAAGAGTCCCCCGGAGGTACCGGAATTGAACAACACGATCACAGCTGTCACGGGTATCGAGGTTGGACATTGGACAGACCGGGAGGCGATGACCGGATGCACGGTGGTTTCATTGCCGGAGCCAAACGTCGTGGCGGTCGAAGTGAGAGGTGCCGCACCCGGATCGAGAGAAACTGCACTCCTGGAACCCGGGATGAGGGTGGAGCAATGCCAGGCGATTCTGCTCACCGGCGGTAGTGCTTTTGGTCTCGCCGCGGCTGACGGAGTCGTGAAGGCTCTGGCTGAAGACGGACGTGGCCACCTTGCTGGCGAAGTCAGGGTTCCCATCGTTCCTGCTGCCGTGGTATTCGACCTTTTCCCTGGTAATCCCGACGTCCGCCCCGGGCCGGATCAAGGCAGGTCTGCATACAAATCACGTAGTCCCGCTGCCGTAGAAGTCGGTTTAATAGGTGCCGGAACCGGGGCTACTGTCGCCAAGTGGCGGGGATTCGAGCATCTGAAACCTGGCGGGCTCGGATCAGCCTCTCGAAGTGCAGGTGATGCAACCGTTGGGGCATTGGTGGTCCTCAATGCCGTCGGTGACGTGTTCAGTGTTGAAGGGACGTCACTCACCGGCGGCGATCACGAACCCGGCCCCCCGTTGCTCTTCAACGAAGAACAGACCAACACGACGCTGGTCGTCGTCGCCACGGACGCGAAGCTGACCCGCTCCGAGTTAACCCGTCTCTCCATCAGAGCCCAGGATGCTCTGTCGGTGTGCCTGCGACCGGCTCACACGAGATATGACGGCGACATCGCGTTCGCCGTTTCCTGTGGGGAAGTCGTGAGTGAGGTCGAAGCCCTGGCCGAGGCGGCTTTTGGAGCGACTTCGGGTGCCATCGAAAACGCCTTTGCGGCATCGAATTCATGAGATGATGATGTGACCCAGTCATGATTGAAATCTCTTGCCCAGAACCCGACGACACGCGTGCATTCGCCAGTCGGTTAGCCGCGTTGATTCGGCCCGATGACGTGATTGTGTTGGCCGGCAAACTCGGTTCCGGCAAGACGCTTTTTGTTGGGGGACTCGCCGCCGGGCTCGGTGTGGAGGAGTCGGTGGTGAGCCCTTCGTTTATTCTGGCCCGCCAATACGAATCGGGCTTCATCCGTTTAGTCCATGCTGATATCTATCGGCTTCGCAGCCTCAACGAAGTTGAAGATCTGGACTTGTTGGGTCTCGCAAGCGGTGGAGTTCTCGTGATTGAGTGGGGTGATGCAATTGAGAGCACTCTTCCGGCAGACCACTTACGAGTCAACATCGCTGTGGAAGAGAACGACGATCGGCATTTGGTTCTCGAACCGTTCGGCTCGTGGGTCGATCGAGATTGGGAGTCGGTCTTGTGAAGTATCTTGCAATAGAGACAGCGACTCCGGGTGCCTCGGTTGCGGTCGTTGAGGATGCCACGACGCTGGCCGCAGCATCGCGGATCGATCGCGTGGGCCACGCAACCTTTCTAGTTCCTGCCATCGACTTTTGTTTCGATCAGGTGGGGTGGTCGCCATCGGACCTCGACGCGATCATTGTCGACGTGGGGCCTGGGCTTTATACAGGTATCAGAGTTGGTCTGGCTACGGCGCAGGGCCTAGCCGCCGCATTCGGGATTCCGATTGTCCCGGCCACCTCCTTGGATGCAATTGCCCTCGAGGCCCGAACCGGCCACAGGCTGATTTGGGCTGTTGTCGATGTGCGACGAGGAGAGTTTGCCGTAGCTCGATACCGTCCCGTTCCTGGTGGAGTCGTGAAAGAGGGGTCACCCGAGCTCGTCACACAAGAGGTGCTTCGAGCCCAGCTTGTGGAGAGCGCTGAGAACAGTCTGGTTGTCGGCGACACCGCCGCACTCCCTGAGGGTTTCATCACCGGGATACACCGTGCCAAGGTTGGTAAACCGCGGTACCCGTATGCGGTTGCATTGGCTGAAGTGGGGCGCGGAAGATTCGATAAAGGTGCCTATCCAGCTCCGGACGAGATTCGACCGATGTACCTGCGGGAGCCTGATGTCAACATCAACTGGGAAAAGGTGCGACAGGAGGGCCCATGGGGTCCACAGTGACGCAGCCTGAACTCCGACTCTTGGCGCCCGGCGATGTCGAAGCCCTTGTCGATCTCGAGAGCGCAAATCAATCCCATCCCTGGACCAAGGGTGTGTTCAATGACGAACTGCGGTCAAAGAATCGGGTGTACATGGCCATTGTCGACGGCAACCAGCTCCTCGGCTTCGGTGGTGTGATGATTACCGATGAGGAGGCTCACATCACCAATCTGCTGATTGCTCCCGACCAGAGGCGCAAGGGTTTTGCACGTCGGCTACTTGTGGCCTTGATTTCCGAATCGATCGAGCGAGGCGCGCGGCATCTCACTCTTGAGGTGCGTTCCAAAAATCATGCTGCGATAGAGCTGTATCGTCGATTTGGTCTCGGACCGGTTGGGGTACGAAAGAATTATTACGGCGACGACGATGCGCTGATCCTTTGGGCATATGACATCGACAGTGCCGAATTTGTCCAAAGGCTGGAGGAGTTGCGATGAATCCGTTGGTACTGGCCTTTGAGACCAGCTGTGACGAAACGGCAGTTGCGGTCGTCAGGGGGTCCGAGGCGCTTTCGAATGTCATCTCGTCTCAGGTCGACCTGCACGAGCGTTTCGGGGGCGTGGTGCCGGAGGTAGCGGCTCGTGCCCACGTCGAGTCAATCCGTTCCCTGACACATCACGCCTTGAACGAAGCTGGAGTCCACCCCGACGACCTTGACGGCATCGCCGCCACCGCCGGTCCCGGTCTTGTGGGTGCATTGTTGGTGGGGCACAGCTTTGCCAAGGCAACCGCCTGGGCCAGGCAGCTTCCTTTCGTCGGCATCGACCACATGGAAGGTCATTTGATGGCGCCGAGGCTGCAATTCGACGAGTTCGAGCCGCCAGCGGTCGTACTCTTGGCTTCGGGCGGCCATTCCCAGATCGTCCACGTGAGCGGGTGGGGTGAGTACGAGACATTAGGGAGCACTATCGATGATGCCGCCGGAGAGGCTTTCGACAAGCTTGCCAGAGTTATGGGCTTGGGTTTTCCCGGCGGGCCTGCGGTGGACCGGGTAAGCGAGGACGGGGACCCATCGGCGGTTGAGTTCCCGAGAGCTTTGGCCGACCGCCCCTACGACTTCTCATTTTCCGGACTAAAGACTTCTGTTGTCAGGTACATAGAGAAGGCCGCAGCCTCGGGTGATCTCGCGCCAATTGCCGACGTCGCAGCATCGCTTCAGGAGGCCATTGTTGATGTGCTCGTGGACAAGACCTTCCGTGCTGTCGACGACACTGGGGCCACGATGGTCGGTGGTGGCGGAGGGGTGCTCGCCAACCGACGGCTACGGGAGAGGTTTGAAGAGGAGTCCGACAAACGTGGCGTGAAGTTGTGTCTTCCATCGCCGCTTCTTTGTACGGACAACGCCGCGATGATCGGGGTTGCCGGGGGGTTCTGGCTCAGTCAGGGGCGTATCACCGATTGGGCTGAGAACGTCGACCCCGGCCGCGTGTTGGGGAAAGCGATTGCCTGACGCCGGACGCACCATTCGGGTTGCTTACGCGACTGCTCGCTTTCCGCCGATGAGGACCTCCGGCACCTATCGGGTAGAAGCAGTCATGGACTTTCTCCCTGGGCACGGGTTTGAGATCGATGTCGTGACCCTTCCGGATGACTGGATGCGTTTTCAGGGACAAGACCATCTGTCGGGTGCGAGCTTGCCTGCGATCCAGCCGGAAGCGCGTACCGACAATTTCGTGAGGCAGTTCTCTCAGATTCGCTATTTGAACTGGCTACAACGGGCGATACTTCTCCCCGATTTGCTGGCACCGTGGGCAAGGGCCGCGGCGCGGAAGGCTGCCCCAAAGTTGGAGGGCGTTGACGTCGTGTACGGAACGTCACCGCCGTATAGCGGGATGATCCTCGCCAGTCGTCTGGCGGACGAACTTGGGGTTCCCTGTGTCCAAGAACTCCGGGATCCGCCGAGCTTCCACCGGGCTCTCCGTCGCCGCAGCGACTTCTATCGAAGGAGAATGGTCGGTTTCGAACGTCGGTATTTGTCTCGAGCAAGTCAGGTCATCGCTGTGACGCCGGGTACGCGCACGAGGCTGCTCGAGTTGCACCCGAATCTGGATCCAGCTCGGATACACGTCGTCACGAATGGTTACCCGGACGTTGATATCGATCCGGGCAAGTCTGGCCGCGATCCCGAGAAGTTCACCGTAACCTATGTAGGGACATTTCAGGGGAGTGTGAGGGCGCGAAAGTCGAGCGTGTTCACACCGGCGATCCTCATGGAGGCTTTGAATCAGCTGCCAGCCGACAAAGTGAGTCTGAGAATCGTCGGGAAGACGTCGACTCAGCAGCGTCAGAATCTCGCGGCGTTGGATCCAAACGGGATCGTGGAGTTCGTAGGCATGGTGGAGCGGTCAGCAGCGCTCGCGGAGGTCGCGACGGCTGACATTGCGGTGATTCTGGCTGATGACGACCCTTGGTGGATCGGCCGCAAGGCCTTCGAATACCTGCGTTTTGCTCACACGATTCTTGCGGTGGTGCCCGACGGAGACACAACTGACCTACTCAAGTCGCACAGCCGGGTCGACGTCGTCTCACCAGACGATCCCAAACCACTCGTTCCTGTCTTGAAAAGGCGGTTCGCGGAGTGGTCGAGTGGCAACTGGGTTCGGGGACCGGTACCCGAGCGGATCCAGACCGACGAGTCTTGTGTAGCCGGGATCGCCCAAGTGCTCCGAACGGCGGTATCCGCCTAAAACGGTCAAGACGCAGGGGATTCTCTACCTCTCTTGTCGGCCAAACTTGAGTCTTGTACGCTCAACATCGATTAGCACTCAACTTTGACGAGTGCTAGTGTTCATTGGCACTCACCATGTGAGAGTGCTAATCGGGAGATAGTGCCGTGACCGAGATTCACGGGACCGGCAGCCTTCTCCCAAACACAGAAAAGCAGCTAACGCTCAAGGAGGAGCTAGGAATGCAGCTTCAACCGCTGGGTGATCGTGTGGTTGTTAAGTCCAGTGACGATGCGGAGACCCGCACCGCCTCAGGACTTGTCATCCCCGACACCGCCAAGGAGAAGCCACAGATGGGCGAAGTTGTCGCCGTGGGACCAGGTGCCCGTGACGATGACGGCGACCGGATCCCGATGGAAGTCTCTGTCGGTGACAAAGTTCTCTATTCGAAATTTGCTGGCACCGAGGTCAAGCTGGACAGTGACGATTATCTCGTCCTCTCCGAGCGTGATCTCCTTGCCATCGTCAAGTGAGGAGCTGAAATATGCCAGCTAAAGATCTTCGCTTCAACGAAGAAGCCCGGAAGGGTTTGCAGGCGGGTGTTGACAAGCTCGCCGATGTAGTCAAAGTCACTCTTGGTCCCAAGGGGCGCAACGTGGTTCTGGAGAAGAAGTGGGGTTCGCCCACTATCACCAACGACGGTGTGACCATCGCCAAGGAAATCGAGCTCGAGGACGCCTGGGAAAACATGGGCGCCAAACTTGCCTATGAAGTCGCCAACAAGACCGACAACGTGGCAGGAGACGGAACGACCACCGCCACTGTGCTTGCTCAGTCGATGGTGAAGGAGGGCCTCCGTCAGGTGGCCGCCGGGGCCAACCCCATGGAGCTCAAACGGGGAATCGAAGGCGCCGTCGACGCTGCAGTCAAAGCCATCGGTGAGATGTCCCGAGACATCGAGACCACGGAAGAGATCGCACACGTCGCCTCGATTTCGGCGAATAACGATTCGTCGATCGGCAAGGTCATCGCCGACGCCATGGACAAGGTCGGCAAAGACGGTGTTATCACTGTTGAAGAGGGTCAGACCTTTGGTCTCGAACTCGAGTTCACAGAGGGTATGCAGTTCGACAAGGGCTACATCTCGCCGTACTTCATCACCGACGCTGATCGCCAGGAAGCCGTACTCGAGGATCCCTACATTTTGATCGCCAACCAGAAGGTGACGTCGGTCAACGACCTGGTTCCGGTTCTCGAGAAGGTCATGCAGTCCGGCAAGAGCGTTCTCGTGATCTCAGAAGACGTCGAAGGCGAGGCCTTGGCCACGCTTGTCGTCAACAAGATCCGGGGTACGTTCTCTTCGGTTGCCGTCAAGGCTCCGGGGTTCGGGGAGCGCCGCAAGGCCATGCTCCAGGACATCGCTGTCCTCACCGGCGGAACTGTCATCTCAGAAGAGGTGGGTCTCAAACTCGAGAACGTAACCCTCGACATGCTGGGTCGTGCCCGCAAGATCGTCGTCTCCAAGGACGCCACCACCATCATCGATGGTCATGGCTCCGAGGGCGACGTCAAGGCCCGTATCAAGCAGATCGAACGTGAGATCGAGAACACCGACTCCGATTGGGACCGCGAGAAGCTCAACGAGCGTCTCGCCAAGCTCTCCGGTGGCGTAGTCGTCATCAAGGTCGGAGCCGCGACCGAAGTCGAGCTCAAGGAGAAGAAGCACCGCATCGAAGACGCAGTTTCGGCCGCACGTGCTGCGGTTGAAGAGGGTGTCGTACCCGGTGGTGGTGTTGCACTTCTTCGGGCCCAGGAGGCCATCGACAAAGTGCGCGGAGGCACTGTCGACGAGAAGACCGGTCGGAGCATCGTCCGTCGTTCGATGGAGGAGCCACTCCGTCAGATCGCCTTCAACGCAGGCTTTGAAGGCGGTGTTGTGGTCGAGACCGTCCGTAACGGTGAGGGAGCCTACGGGTTCAACGCCGCGACCGGCGAATTCGAAGACCTGATTGCCGCCGGTGTCCCAGACCCGGCCAAGGTCACTCGGTCGACTCTGCAGAACGCAGCCTCCATTGCTGCCCTGCTACTCACAACGGAAGCCCTCGTGGTGGAGCAGAAGGAGGACACCCCTCCAATGCCCGCCGCAGGTGGCGACCACGGAATGGACTTCTAAACCCGAACCGTTTGGTTAGAAAGGAAGGGGCCCCGATCGGGGCCCCTTCCTTGTGCTTCCTTAGGTATAGACGGCCATATGTGGCCGCTTTTCTGTTAAGAACGCTCAATGATCCGGCGGATGGACGCAACGACATACGCCTGGCGCTTGGTGATGTCTTCCCAAGTGAATCTGAGGATCGTCCATCCAGCAAGTTGGGCTCGGTTGTCACGCTCGCGGTCCTCTTGGAAGGCTTCGGGTGAGCCATGCCACCGCACGCTGTCGGCTTCGACCACGAGGCGATGATCGGGATAGCAAACGTCGACCCGCCCACTCCTCTTTTTCAGCCACGCAGGTCTGAATTGTGTCGCCGGTATCGCCAAACCTGACGAGACTACGAGATCGAAGAGACGAGTCTCCAGTGAGCTTTCGATGCGAACTCGGTTGTCGATCCGGGGCTCGAGCACCTTGCGCAGGCGAACGACGCCGGGCTTGCCTTTCCGGGCGATCGCTTCCAACCGTTCGCTGAGCGCGAGATAGGTTGCCAGCCTTCGATTGACGATTTGGTCGACGACGTCAGCTAGCTTGCGCTCAGGCAAAACAGCGCTGAGATCGATTGCCGTTCGTGCGGGATCATTGGTGGGAATTCCGTTGACCGCAACTACGTGATCCGGGTCCAGATCGGTCAGTTGGTGGACCGTCACCGGACCGAATCTGTTGGACCTCCGGATCGGGACGGAAACCGTCCAGCGCTTTGGATTGAGGCCCTGTATCCCGTGTAGTCGTGCCGCGGATTCGTGCGATGTGACGGCTCCGATACTGGCAACGGCAGCTCTCAAGGCAGATTCCTCGTTACTGATCAAACCGGGAAGTGCATACGTACCGGCAGCCATTCTGACGAGTTGTCCCGACTCGACCCGTCTGCGGAAAGTCCGTTCGCTCATCCCGAGAGCCACAGCTTCAGCCTTCGTGACGACTCCGCTGTTCAGTTGCGCATAGAGGTTCACGCGCCGATCGCTGTCCATGACGCCAACGTGCCACATCTGTCCCCGCGTGGAAAGACCCTCGTTTCTTCACAGGAAAACGGCCAGATATGGCCGTTTGTTCCTTAGGAAGCGGGTATAACCGCCGCGAGTTTGTCGAGACGCGGGAGGATCACGTCTGGTCCCAACGAGGGGAGGTTGAGGATGGCGCGGTCCACTCCGGCGCCTTTCAAGAAGTCGAGGTGGTCTGATTTGGCGCCGAAAGCGGTGATATTGAAGGTGTCGGGGTCGCGCCCGGCATCGGCGACGGCTTGGCGGACTCTGACAACCTGCTCCCCGAGATCCTGCCCCGTCCGAATCGGCATCCATCCGTCGCAGAACTCGACGATGTCTCGAAGAGTCTTCGGTCCAAGTGTCGCTCCCATGAGAATCGGTGGGTGTGGCTTCTGGACAGGTTTGGGCCACGCCCAAGATGGCTCGAGGGACAGGTGCTCCCCTTCGAAGCTGGCCTCCTCCTCCGTCCACAGGGCCTTCATGACGAATACCTTCTCACGCAACAGGGCGCGGCGATCGGTGTAGGCGACACCGTGGCTGGCCATCTCCTCCTTGTTCCAGCCATATCCAACTCCGAAGAGAAGGCGGCCTTCGGAGAGGAAGTCGAGGGAGGCCGCTTGCTTGGCGGTCCAGATCGGATCCCGCTGGGCCAAGAGCGTTATTCCGGTACCGAGTTTGAGTGTTGACGTGACCGCTGCTGCATATGACAGGCCCACGAATTGGTCGTGGCTGTGCCAATACTGCTCGGGGAGTGGGGGAGCGCCTTCCCGACCGCCCCATGGTGTCTTGCGTGAAACCGGGATGTGGGAGTGTTCGGGAAACCACAACGAATCGAAGCCACGTTTCTCGACCTCGACGGCCAGTACGTCGGGCCGAATTGCGGTATCTGCCGGGAAGATCAAAACTCCGATATCCATGGGCACAACTATCGCATGAATCTGAAAGAAATCATTCTTGATGTGATCACTGAGTCCGGCCCTCTCCCATTCGACGACTTCATGCGCATGTCGTTGTATCACCCGGAAGGGTTCTTCGGTGGTGACAAGCTTCGTTCGGAGAAAGGCGGAGACTTCTTGACCTCGCCGGAAGTGAGTCCGTTATTCGGAGAGACGCTGGCCAAATTCGTCCTTGACGTTTACGGAGAATTGGGCGATCCCTTCGCCGTCGTCGAGGTGGCTGCCGGGTCCGGATCACTTCTGCGGCCCCTTGATCGAGCTCTCCGTGCCCAAGGTGCAGACCTCCCCATTGTTGCTGTGGAAAAATCTCCCGCAGCGAGAGATGCACTTCTCGGAGTCCTCCCCGCCAACAGAGTGCTGGACGATCTGGAGGACGTCGCACCTCTCCGAGGCGTGATAATCGCCAACGAGCTGGTGGACAACCTCCCGATGGCGATGGCCCAGATGACTGCTGAAGGCTGGAGAGAGCGTTGGGTCGGAGCCGATGGGATCGAACTGGTTTTTGTCGATGCGCCGCCGCGCCCCGAGGTCCTCGACTGGCTTGATCGATATGGGGGCGACGTGCCCGAGAACGGCTGGGTCGAGGTCCAAATCGAGGCTGCACGGTGGTTGCGAAACGCGATCGATCGTTTGCGGGAGGGATCGATTCTCCTGATCGACTATGGAGACACGGCCGAGGGCCTTCAACCCCGACGACAAGACGGTACTTTGCGGACTTACCGCGCCCATCACCTGGGGCCTCATCCGCTGGACGAGCCCGGTGAGACAGACATCACCGCCGATGTCAACTTCTCGGCACTGATCGGACAGGCGTCTGCCGCTGACGGCGTGGAGGTGACACTTCGCAGACAGGACGACTTTCTCTCCGACCTCGGATTGCGAAACCGTCTCAGCGAGATTCGACGGGCCGAGCTGGCTGCAGCTTCGGACTCGGACCACGCCGAGCGTCTCCGACTCCGGACTCAAAAGACGGAGGCTGAAACGTTGCTGCATCCCCGGGGACTGGGCGACTTCCGTGTGTTGCGCATCGCACGACGGGAACTATCCGGGCGGTAGACGGCGTCCAAGGGGTGGAGGTCATCAACCATGCGTGTCTCAAAGAGGTTCATCACAAGTTCGGTGCTGGTACTGATTGTCTCGGCATGCGGTGCCGAGGAAGTGGCCACAGACACCTCGACATCAACGTCATCCCCAGAACCGACAACCTCTACTGTTGATGAAACCGTGGATACCACCAGCTCCAATATCGAATCCAAAGCGATATCCGCTCTGGCTTCCCATCTCCAAGTCCCGGAATCAGATATCTCCGTGGTTCGCTCTCAAGAAAAGACTTGGCCCGATGGGAGTGTTGGGTGTCCGGAGCCCGGTATGTCATACACCCAGGCCCTGGTCGACGGTTGGCAGGTCCTGCTGCAACACGAGTCGCGTGTGTATGACTATCACGCAGCGGGTGATGGCGATCCATTCTTGTGTCCTTCAGAAGACAAAGACGGTGGCTACGACTTTGTGCCTCCTCCCGGTCTGGACGAGTAGCCGCCAAAGAATGCAAAAAAGGAAGGGTGCCCATGGGCACCCTTCCTTTTGTTAGCTAGTTGCTTCTTATCGGTTGTCGATCTCGACCAACGTCAATCCGAGCAGTCCGTTGGCATCGCTATGCGATATTGCACCGAGGTACAACGCCGCATCCGTAGCGCCGGACCAGCTGTAGTCGACGGTTCCCGATGTCCCGAGCGTCGCCGATGCCGGCGCGCCGTCTATCGAAAGGGTTCCACCAGGTGTTGCCGATACAGCCCACTGATAGAGGGTGTAGTCAGCGCTGGCTTCGACCGTCTGCCAACCGTGCACATACAGCGTCCAAGTTCCATCTTCAGGCAGGAGGATCGAAATCTCCTCGTTTGTTCCGCCGTTGGTGCTTGTCGCCACCTGCACACCCGCTGGGTTGTACAGGAATATGTCGAGGTCGATGTTCGGATCCGCAACCGCGTCTTCAGGTATCGAAACCCGGAAGTACGCGTCCCCGGACAGGTCGAATGTGTGTGCATTCGAGAACCCGTCGGTTGGGTCGAAGTTCTGATCCGGGTCTTGGACCACGTTGTCTTCGATGACCGTGGCTGCCTCCAACCCGTGCCCGGCTGCGGTGTAGTCACCGGTGTAGCCGAACGACACATCGAATGAGCCAGATCCTTCTGCACCAGTTCCCGTGATCTGATCGATCGCGTCGAACTGCGCAGCGTTCACAGCGATTGGGCTGTAGACCTCGTAGTTACCTGTTTGATCTGTCCAGGTGAGAGATCCGAAGCGCCATTCGCCGATTGGTGCTGTCTCGTTGGTGATGGTCACGGTGTAGGTAGCCGTCTGACCTCTACGTATCGAGAAACGCGACGGGCTGACAACTACGTCGTAGCCGGCCGGTGCGTTGACGTCGACCGAGTAGGTCCGCACTCCACCTTCGTTGGCGACGCTGGTGACGGTACGTGTGATCGTCTGGCTGCCGGCAAGCTCAGCCACACCGATTGAGGCGAGGTTGAGGTCACTGGCGTCCGTCGGGATCCCTAGGCCCTCAAGCGCACCACAAGTGGCTGCTGCGTCCGTGAAGATCGACGGCTCGGCGTCACAGAGGAAGCCGAGGTACTCGTTGAACCCTGCGTCGTACACCAATCCAGGCTGGAACGCAGAACCCTTGGCAACCGGGCTGCCAGGCACTACGTGGCCGGCGCCCATGTCAAATGGGTCGGCTCGGGTCACGCCGTCTTCTTTGGTCACGTCCTGACGCGCTGTCGTCATCAGAGCGGACTTGGCCATCGCCGGGCTCCAGTCGGGATGCGCCTGCTTCAGCAGGGCAAACAAACCGGCCACGTGCGGGCTGGACATCGATGTTCCACTGATCGATTGGAACAGCTCACCAGGTACCGAACCGGGGTCCGGGAATGGTGAGGCACCAGCGAGGACATTGACACCGGGTGCGGTGACATCGGGCTTGATGATGTCAGCTGCGACTCCGTTAGGCCCTCTTGATGAGAACCCAGCCATCACAGATCCGGGGATCTCTGTGGCAACGCCACCGTTGATCTGCGCAACTGCGTCATCACCGGCAGTGTCGATGTAGTCCTTGATGACAAGGCCATCCGTGTTGTTGATGTGAACCGAGGGGACCCAATGGGTGTCGGTTACTTGCGATTGACCATCGTTGGCGTTGTACAGGATCATTCCTGCACCACCAGCCTGGAAGACAGCATCGCTCTTGGCAACCCGGGCGATAGCGCCACGAAGACAAAGAACGATCTTGCCGCTCACGACGTCGGAGTCGAGAGCTCCTGGATTACAGAGCTCGTCTCCTGCGTCTTCAGCGTCAACCAGTGGCAGTTCGTCGGTGCCAGCTGTGATCGAAGCTCCGAAGAACTCCCACCCGTCACTGGACGATGCCGAGCCCTGGAAGGTCCGGGAATGGTCGTTGGCTCCAACGCTGGTGAGCCATGGCACTGATGCCGGTCCACCGATGGTGTCCGGGCCGGGTCCGTTGTTGCTTGCCGAGGTGGCGACAAATACGCCGGCATCGGCTGCGAACAGGTACGCGATGTCATCGGCACCGGTCAGGCTGGGTCCACCACCAACCGAATAGTTGATGACGTCGACGCCATCAGCAACGGCTTGGTCGATTGCAGCTGCGAGGTCGGACCCGAAGCCACCAAGGTTTCCAAGGCCCTTGTACGCAACGATGTGTGCGCGTGGGGCGATACCTGAAACCGTGCCGCGGAACTCGCCGAGAACCGAAGCGTCGACACCGGAGTTACCACCTGCTGTTGAGGCAGTGTGGGTTCCGTGCCCGTCGTCGTCACGTGCTGAATCGAACTCGTCGGGATCGGCACCAATGAGGGCACGGTAGGTGTCCATCATCTGCCGGGCGCCAACGAGCTTGTTGTTACAGGTGAATGCTGCGTCGTTGGGGTTCTGGGCAGTGTTTCCGAAGTCACACGCCGACCGAACGCTTTCGTCCAGTGTGATTGGTGGTGCTGGGTAGGAGCCGTCGTCAGCAAAGCTGGGATGCTCAGGCCAGATACCCGAGTCGATAACACCAATAACAACACCTTCGCCGTCGAGGCCGACGGTCCAAGCGCCACGCTTGGAGTCGAGACCAAGGAAACTTGGTGTGTTCTCAGTGGTTGGCTGCCGAAGCTCGTCTGGGAAGACTGCAGCGACCTTGCTGTTCGATGCAATCTCCAAAGCTTCTTCGTAGGTAACAAGTGCCGAGAAACCATTGAGGGCGTTGACATAGCTGTGAACTTTGTCGGCGGTGCTGATACCGGCCTCTTTGAGTACAGCGTTGTGACTAGCGCGCAGTCGGTTCCCGTTGTTCTTGGCACGAGTGGTGTTCAGGTTGTCCTTACCTTCGGTGACTACCAAAGGATCGGCTTTGAGCACGACGATGTAGCTGTCGTACTTACCCTCGACCACAGTCTTGGCTGGCGAGAGATCGGCAAGCTGATCTGGCTGATCTGCCCCCGCCGGTATCGCCAGGGCGAGTGCTGTTGCGAGCGCAACAAGCAGCGCCGTGTATTTTGATTTCAACGTATCCTCCCGGATCTTCCGTTTGCTTTCGGCTGTTCCCCGGCTCAGCGAGCGGTTCGACAACCCTCCACGATTCCGGAGCATACACAACCACTCTGTGCGCGTGTCGAGTGCTGAGGGAGATAGTGGAGAATTTCGCGAACTGTGCGATCTGGCACGCTCCGTAGCCGCCGGTCACTCGACGCGGTATGGGTCGGATGCACTATGGTTGGTCGCCAAGTCGGTGTGGCACCGATATTCAAGCAATAGGGAGGAAATGGAGTGAAAAGACTCCTCATAGTTGCTGTGGCATTTGTGACTGCTTTTGCCATGGCGCTTCCTGTACTTGGACAGGCTGAACTAGCCCGAACGCCTCAGGGGGTATCCGGGTCTGGAGTTGGTGGTCCAGTAGATCTCGATCAGACCGTCCGGTTGTTCGTCCAGTTGGATGAACCGTCGGTGGCAGAGTTCGTCGCAGGAAGCTCAAGCAGACCGTCGGCATCGGCGCAGAAAGCGCAGGCCGCGCGAGTCAAATCTCAACAGAACAAGGCACGGGGGCAGCTTGAAGCTGCTGGCGCAAACGTTGTCGACACAATGGTTGTCGGAGCCAACGGCTTCCACGTTGATGCGACGATTCGCTCCATCCCCGACCTCGAAGGCATTTCTGGCGTCAAGTCAGTAGCCCGAGTCACCGTCTTTGAGCCGAGCAACGGAACCAGCGTTCCGTGGATCGGCGCTCCAGAGGTGTGGGCTAGTGGATACACCGGCGCCGGAGTCAGTATCGGAATCATCGATACCGGCGTCGACTACTACCACGCCAATTTCGGAGGATCGGGAGATCCCGCCGACTTTGCCGCTGACGATGGACTCGACCTTTCCGATGGAAACTTCCCGAGTGCCAAGGTCGTTGGTGGTTGGGACTTCGTCGGTGACGACTACGACGCCGGCGGAACCGGATCGCAATTGATCCCAGCCCCCGACCCTGACCCACTCGACTGTCATGGTCACGGCTCCCATGTTGGTGGCTCTGCTGCCGGTTTGGGCGTTGACGGACTCATCGGTCCCGGGGTTGCTCCCGATGCTGACGTTTACGCCTTGCGCGTTTTCGGATGCGACGGCTCGACCAATGTCACCTCCCTCGCCCTCGAGTGGGCGATGGACCCCAATGGTGACGGATCGATGGATGACCACCTCGACGTGATCAACATGAGCCTCGGTTCGCCGTTCGGTTCACCCGACGACCCCTCGACGATCGCCACCGGTAACGCTGTTGCCGCAGGCATCGTTGTGGTTGCCTCAGCCGGTAACGAGGGTCCGGCACCGTATGTGACCGGTTCGCCCGGTGTAAACGGTGACGCGATCTCCGTTGCAGCCTCGGTGGACGGTGGTTACGCAATCCTCGGAATCACCTACACAGTTGACGGTGGAGAGCCGGTACCAGTCGAAGCGGCAGAGGGTGGGTTCACACCACCTCTTGCGCTTGTTGGTCCGGTGACTGGAACTGTTGTCGAAATCGATGACGGAACCGACGACACCAACGACGGTTGCGAGCCAGCTGTCAACGACTTGACCGGGGCTATCGCCCTGATCGAGCGTGGTGTGTGCGCCTTCGTTGACAAGGTTCAGCACGCTCAGGACGCGGGCGCAATCGCCGTGATCGTGTTCAACGACGCGGCACGTGGCGATGCACTGCTCAACATGGGTGGTAGCGGAACCTTCACAATTCCGTCAGTCTTTGTCGGCCACACCGATGGTCAGGCAATGTCGGACGCCTACAACGCTGGTTCGGCGGTCGAAGCCACGCTGTCCTCGGACTTCGTGATTCCCAAGCCGGAACTTGCCGACACCCTTGCCGACTTCACTTCACGTGGGCCCGGCTTCGGTAACACCTTCAAGCCAGACGTGGCCGCCCCTGGATTCGGCATCAACTCGACAAACGTTGGTACCGGAACCCTCGGCGGACTAAGTAGCGGAACTTCGATGGCGGCACCTCATGTTGCCGGTCTTGCCGCTTTGATGCTGGACAAGGACCCATCTTTGTCCCCGGCTGCCGTGAAGGCTCTGATCATGAACTCGACGTCGCCGGCGGCTGAGGATTATCCCCTCGCCCGTCAAGGCACCGGTGTTGTGAATGCACTTGCCGCGACTGAGTTGGGTAGCTACGCGATGCCTGGTGGTGTCACGTTCGGACGTGTCGATGACAGCAAACCGTCATCGGTCACCCGCACTATCGAAGTCACCAACATGTCGGGTCGCTCGCAGACCTACGCGATCACGCATGAACCACTTCATGAGGTCGCTGGAGTCACCGTGGCGGCGCAGACCAGTTCTGTGACCGTGCGTCCCAACTCCACGAAGACGGTCAAGGTTCAGCTGAATGCTGACCCCGCTGCCATGCCGGCAGACGACAACTTCTTCAGCCAGACCGAGGTTGATGGTTGGTTCGTCTTCACGAGTGATAGCGATGAGATGAGAGTCGGCTATATGGGTGCTGTTGACCCCGGCGCCAATGTCGATGCCAAGTCCGTGTTCCATACGCAATTGGTCTCCAACAACTCCTCTTCCGAGGGTGTTGCTGAAGGCTTTGCACTGGTGGGACAGGGCGCAGGCGAAGAGCCGTATAGCTTGTCCAAGCTCGGTGTTCGCACACACGACGCCTTCGGATTCCCGGTGATTGAGTTTGGTTTCGAGACGGGTGCCTCATGGCCGACGTTCTCGCCATACGAAATCGACATCTACATCGACGATGACCCGGCAACCGACTGCGACGGATTTGGCAACGAGACAGTCATTGTTGCTGCCGATCTCGGATTCTTGTTGGGCGGAGACCCGACAGGGACCGTTGTCACCGGTGTCTTCAACCTGTGTGACGGGTCGTTCCCTCTCGATTTCTTCGCAGGGATCGATTACAACGATGGCGTTGGCATCCTTACCGATGACCCAGCCCTCGTCTTCCCATACGACAACGATGGTGTGTTCTCATATCAGGCCATCAGCTTCGATTACTACACCTCAGGCATTGATGTGCTTGCCGGTGATGTCGACCTGGGCAGTCTGCCCTCGACCGACACACCGTCGATTGCTCTTGGTGCCGGAGAAGTGGCAGCAGTCGAGTCGACTGGCAATGGACAAATGCTGTGGTTGTTCCCGAACAACTCGGCTGGCGACCAGAGCCGCATCGTCCGAGTCCAGGAACCACGCTGGTTGAGACTGCCGTTCTAGGTAGCAAGACCCGTAAGTCAATGAATGGGAGCCCTTCGGGGCTCCCATTCTCATTGGCTGCCTAGCTGGTCAGCACAGGGGTGCCCTCGAGAGGCCTGGCGAGATCACATTCGATCCAGCGTCCGTTCTCGGCGGCATGAACCCTGTGAAGACTGTCCTCGCTCTGAAAGAACAAAACGTAACCTGGTGTCACGACTTGGAGATCGCTCCCGCCGGATTCGCAACCCAACGCTCCGGTTGGCCATTCCACCGGCATCGAACCGACATAGGCGGCTCCAAGCTCTTCCGAGATGACATTGATGAGCCCTGTCGGCGCGGCATCTTCGTTTTGAAACCAGTCAGGCAGCCCTCCAAGATCAGTTGACGGTGCTGGAGGCGGTCCGGCGAGCGTGGTTGTCGATTCGTTTGATGATGCGAGCGTTGTCGAACTCGTCGCTTCGGGAGCGGTGGTGGTTTCAGCTGCCGAACCTGACCCACAGGCTGCGATCAGCAACGCAATAGAAACGATCCCCGCAAGCTCTCTCGTTCTTCGCATGGGTCCAGTGTGCACCATTTTCATCCTCTATTAGACGAACGGAGTGCGGGCCCGGTTCCCGTATCTCTACCATCGCAACCCGATGTCTGAGATCCAGTCCGCCGAAGAAGTCGAGACAAGCCCCTCTCGGTTCGTCAGGCTTCTATTCCTCAGCGCGGTGCTCGGTGTCGTGATCGCCTTGAGTTTCGAAGCTTTTGAGACGGCGTCTCACGATCTCCGCGACTTGATTTGGCACGATTGGGGTTCCACCGGCAATCAGGACGTGAAGACGTTGCTCATCGCTACGGTAGGCGGGCTTTTGATGGGCGTGGTGATCTCGGTCATTCCGGGGCGTGGAGGTCCACATCCCGGCGAAGAACATGATCTGATCCCTCATGAGCCGCCTTCGCTGTCGACTGCTATGGGCGTCCTCGTTGTTGGTTTCATTGCACTTGTCGTCGGTGCTTCGCTCGGACCCGAGGGTGCCTTGATACCTGGCGCTGTTGCCGTATCGATGTTCGGTGCCCGATTGGCCCAACTCCAAGATGGTTACGGCCAGATTGTCTCAGGGGCAGGTTTGGGAGCTCTGCTGGCCGCGATGTTTGGCAACCCGCTCGCGGGAGCAATCCCGCTACTGGAATTCGCCCCTGTGTCCGGTGTCCGACTAACGATTCTGATCCTCCCCGCCTTGGTTAGCTCGTCCACAGCAGCTTTGACTCTGCAGGCTCTCGGGGCTGAAGCCGCCGGTGCTTTGCCCATTGGCTTTTCGGGCTCCCTATCAGGGGACATCTTGTGGGCAATATTGGTTGGCGTCGTGGCCGGATATCTCGGACTGTCCGTCGACAGGGTGGTCGCTTTCATGCGCCGCTTCACCCGGAGGATCGATGCCAAGAGCGTCATTCTGACGACGACACTTGGTGGTTTTGTCCTCGGTCTGATCTACTTAGTTGGTCCATCGTCGATCCGATTCACCGGCATCCCTGAGTTGGCCTTCCTGGTCGAGGATGCGGAGACAGCGTGGACGGCTGCTTCGGCAACCGTGTTGAAGGTTGTGGCAACTGCCTGGTGCCTGGCTGCGGGATACCGTGGCGGGAGGATCTTTCCTTTGGCGTTTGTGGGCGGAGCTGCAGGGTTGTTGATTCACTTTCTCGTCCCAAGCTCACCCATCTGGGTATTGGTGGCTTGTGGTTTGGCTGCTTCGATGGCGACTGGTCTTGGTATGCCGGTGACGGCAGGCCTGATCGCGGCCGTCATAGTTGGACCCGAGCTCCTTCCCCTTGCGTTGATTGCAGTAGTCGTCGCTCACACAGTTCACCTACTGGCAGCTCAGATTGTGAGTGTCCGGGCTGGGAGCGAATTCGAAGGCTGAGCACCGCGCTGCACTGGTAGGGTCGAAATCAGGCAGGAGAGGTTGAGTGCAGTTACGTGCTCGAACAAACGAGCCGGGGCAGATTGTTCTTTACGGCTCGCCGGACATCCTGGCCACGATCGGAAAGCCAGGGTTGTTTGCGGACCGAGGATTCCGCGGCAAAGTCCTTACCGAGCAGCCGGTTTGCTTTGCTCAGATTGCCCGCACTTTCCAGGACTCCGACTCAGGTCAGCCAGGTTCTGGCCAAGATCTACTCCAGGAGGCGTCACTGGTTGTCTTGTCGCTGTACCAGGAGTTGTTCCCAATCGATGGCTCGGAAAGACCCTCGGCGGAAGATTCAGCTCGGGCACTGACCAGTGTGGTGAACGTCTTGGTCGCGAATGAAATCCCGGCAGTCGTCTTCAACGTGTCCACATTTGACCCCGATGATCGGACTCATAGTTTCACTTCTCAGGGTCCCGAGCCGTACTCAGTCGCGGCCAACCGGCTGATCGCAGAGTTGGAGATGCTCGCCACCGAGCTCGAGATATCTGTAGTGGATGTCGACGGTGCGATGGCGGAACTCGGCGCCCTCGATAACGTGCCAAAGGCCGGCGCCTTTTCTGAGGAGGCTGCGGAATTTATTCTGGAGGACGTTTCCTCGCTCATCGACGAATCCGGCATTTTGGGTTCGAGTCTGCAAGATCCCGTCATGAGAGTCGATATACCGGCATACGACCGCAGGACGGTCCATGGGGTACTCACCAGATGGCACTGCGACGAGGGCGGCTGGTTGGAACCAGGTGACCCGCTCTTTGATGTGTTCTTCGACACTCTGGTCTACAAGATTCCCGACGGTGAGAGTCGCGGAATGAAACGGAAGGTACCTCATGTCCGTGGCCGGAAACGAAGAAGGAACGCTGCCATATCTATCGACGTCACAGCTGGAGCGAGTGGGTTCCTGCACGAAAGGAAGGTTTCCGAGGGTGACCGAGTCTCCGTAGGTGATATCGCCGCCGTCATCACCACTGCGAAAGAGGCGGACTCCATCGAGGTTGACGAAGCCACGCGACGATTCAGGCTGGGCGTCCATGCAGGGAACGTTCGATGAACCCTCCCGTGTGGTCCCCATCCACCGAGGTGTTCTAGTGGGTTCGCTGCGGGGATACGTTGTTCGTGCGACCCGTCGTCTCTTTGGACTGGACAACCCAGTCGAGTCGTTTCTGCGGTCGGCCCAGCATCGGATCCAGTACCACACGCGAGGTTTCGTGCGGACGACCACTGCCTGTGTGTTCAAAGGCGATCCCGATCGGAGGATCGGCCTTTACAGCTATTCGGGTTGTGACACATGGGCCATCGCTGACGCCGGTCCACTATTGAGGAAGACCACCGGGGCAACAGGAGGGGTCTTCGCCCAGGGCCGAGCGGACTTCACTCGGAGCGATCTCATTCTTCAGGCTCGTGAGGGCGTGGCACCCGAATTCGTCTCCGAAATGTCGGAGCGGTTGGGGGGAAAATCGATCATGTTCATCCCGACACTCTTTGAAGCGGAGTTCACGATTCCCGTGCACCACTACGCCGGTTCATTCAAGAAAGACATCGTCGTTCTATCGATGTCTTCGGACCTCTCCCGGGTCCTCTACAGACACAAGACCCATGGCTATTTGATCGACCCTGGAGGATTCTGGCTGGCAGGGGACTTGGCCGATGCTCTGCCCGATCCAGACGTGGTCGATTGGGTCAACAACCACTTCGAGAAAGTGGGAAGGATCTCGCTCGATCAATCGATCTCCAACTATCGGCGAATCGTCCGAGAGGTGAGATCCTCGACACAAGCCCACGTTGTGATGTTCAACTCCCTCACTGTCGACCCTGGGCGGAGGGTGCTGGATTACAAGTTGGCCCACAGCCCCCATCGCACCAGGCGGCGGCAGTTTGCTTCGGCCCTCGTTGAGCTGGCCCGTGAGCTCGACTTCTCCGTTGTCGACGTCGATCGCATTGTCAAGGGGATAGGCGTTCAGGGAATGGGTGATTTCGTAAAGCTGACACCGAGGCACAAGCGCGCGGTCGGGGCCGAGTTGATCAGGGTGTTGAAGGATCGAGAAGTCCTTTAGCGAGGCTCCGTTCGGTTCCGGCAAGGTCCGGATAGTGGCCCTGGAGCCTTAAAATCGGCCTAGATGAACAACTTGAAGACTGTTGGTTTGCTTGGCTTCATGAGCGCGTTGTTGGCTGCGATCGTCTTCTACGTCTCGGACGGAAGTTTCCTCATCGCGATGCTTTTCGTCGTTGGCTTCAACTTCATCGCGTATTTCTTCTCGGACAAGATGGCCATTGCCGCGACACGGGCAAAGCCGGTCGAGGAGCATGAGCTTCCGCAGGTCTATGCAATGGTTCGCAACCTCACCGCCCGAACCAATATGCCGATGCCGAAGATCTACATCATCGACTCGCCTCAGCCGAACGCATTCGCAACCGGGCGCAACCCCAAACATGCCGCAGTTGCCGTCACGACCGGAATCTTGCAGATACTCACCAACGACGAGTTGGAGGGGGTACTAGCCCACGAGTTGGCCCACGTTGCCAACAGGGACATCCTGATTGGGTCCATCGCCGCGATGATGGCAGCAGCCCTTTCTCTATTCGCCCGACTCACTCTCTTCACCGGCAGTGGCCGTGATCGCAACAACCCGTTGGGCGCAATCGTCAGCATCATCGCGATCCTCCTGGCCCCGCTCGCCGCAATGCTGATCAAGGCGGCGATCTCCCGGACCAGGGAGTTCCAGGCCGACGAGTCAGGTGCTGATATCACCGGTCGCCCGTTGCAGCTGGCCTCGGCCTTGGAGAAAATCTCGGTCGGTACTGCACGGGTGCCGATGAAAGTGAACCCGGCGACCAGTCAACTGTTTATTGATAACCCTTTGAAGGCATTTGGACGGCGCGGGTTGAGCAACCTGATGTCGACTCACCCGCCGGCAGAAGAACGGATTCGTCGCCTCACCGACATGGCGCAAGGTATTCGCCGCTGACATCGCTGGCACCCTTGTCGAAGTAACGATTTGGTGTCGGTCTAGCTAGTATTTCGCCCTCCCGTGTCGCGCGGCGTTGTTGCGTGATAGGAACATGCCGGGATGTCCGAGCGGCCAAAGGAAGCAGACTGTAAATCTGCCGGCTTACGCCTACGGAGGTTCGAATCCTTCTCCCGGCACGGCACCGATGCGGAATCATCGGGACAATTGATACCCGGCCTCCTTAGCTCAGTTGGTAGAGCGCTTCCATGGTAAGGAAGAGGTCATCGGTTCAAATCCGGTAGGAGGCTCCGCCTGATCGATAATACGATCGGGTCGGGGAGTGGCATGCCACTCCTCCGTGCGACAAGAGTCGCCCTCGTGCCCGGCGCGAGGGGAAATGAGGTCTCCATGGCTGATGGAGAAACGCCCTAGGCGTTGATCCGACGCTTTGCGGGGACGACAGTTTGGAAGTTGGATTTACCATCTTCCATTGCTTACAAGTGAGCCTTGGTTGGAGGCTGGAGAATCGCTGGACTGGTGCGTGAGCAGCAGGTAGGCGACTTCTCCAATACCTCTTGCCGAAGGCAAGAGGCGGCGTAGCTCAGTTGGTGAGAGCGCTCGACTCATAATCGAGAGGTCGGCAGTTCGAGTCTGCCCGCCGCTACATCTAAAGCCCGGCTTAAACTCCGGGGCGTTTGGAAAGAAAGGGCCAAGAGGATGGCTAAGGCGAAGTTTGAGCGGAATAAGCCGCATGTGAATGTTGGGACTATGGGTCATATTGATCATGGGAAGACGACGTTGACTGCTGCGATTACGAGGGTGTTGGCTGATCGTGTTGGTGGGGCTAATACGATGACTGATTTTGCGATGATTGATAAGGCTCCTGAGGAGCGGGAGCGTGGGATCACGATTCAGATTGCTCATGTGGAGTATGAGACGGAGAATCGTCATTATGCGCATGTGGATATGCCGGGTCATGCTGATTACATCAAGAATATGATTACGGGTGCGGCTCAGGTTGATGGGGCGATTTTGGTGGTTTCGGCTGCTGATGGTCCGATGCCGCAGACTCGTGAGCATGTTTTGTTGGCTCGTCAGGTTGGGGTTCCTTCGATTGTTGTTTTTTTGAACAAGGTTGACATGGTTGATGATGAGGAGTTGTTGGATCTGGTGGAGTTGGAGGTCCGGGATCTTCTTACTGAGTATGAGTTTCCTGGGGATGATGTTCCTGTGGTGCGGGGTAGTGCGTTGCAGGCTTTGGAGGGGGATGAGAGCGCTGGGGATCAGATTGTTGAGTTGATGGCTCAGGTTGATTCGTTTGTTCCTGAACCTGACCGGGAGACGGATAAGCCGTTTTTGATGTCGATTGAGGACGTGTTCAGTATTACGGGTCGGGGGACTGTGGTTACTGGTCGTATCGAGCAGGGCATTTTGAATGTGAATGAGGAGGTTGAGATCGTGGGGATCAAACCGACTCAGAAGACTGTGGCGACTGGGATTGAAATGTTCCGTAAGCTTTTGGATGAGGGCCGTGCTGGGGACAACGTGGGTGTGTTGTTGCGGGGTATTGGTAAGGATGACGTCGAAAGAGGTCAGGTTCTTGCTAAGCCCGGGTCGATTACTCCTCATACTGATTTCGAAGCTCAGGTGTATGTGTTGACCAAGGAGGAGGGCGGCCGTCATAACCCGTTCTTCCCTGGGTATCGACCTCAGTTCTATTTCCGGACTACTGATGTGACTGGGTCGATTGAACTGCCTGAGGGCACTCAGATGATCATGCCTGGCGATAACACCGAGATGACAGTGGAACTGATCGCTCCGATCGCTATGGACGACGGTCTCCGTTTCGCTATCCGTGAAGGCGGCCGCACCGTCGGCGCCGGCCGAGTCACCAAAATCATTAAGTAGGGATGAATGGCCTCAGACAAAAGACCGCCTCTTACGCTTGCCTGTACGGAGTGCAAGAGACGGAATTACGTAACAACCAAGAACAAATCCAATACCCAGGATCGGATTGAGCTGAAGAAGTACTGCCGTTGGTGCCGTACTCACACCGCCCATCGCGAGACTCGATAAGGCCCTGAGACCTTCACAGAGGGACCCGCTGGGGTCCCTCTGTCATACTCTTAGCTCTTCGTGAAGTGGCTACTCATTGCTCTTGCGGTACTGGCGGCGGTGTACATCGTCCATCGCACGCTGACGTACGCCGAAACCAGGGGGTGGATCTTCTATCGCAACCGACCCCGGGTTCAGTTCCTGGGATACCTGGAGGAACTGGTCGAGCCTCGTGTCGAGTACCTCATTGAGGAGGAGTCCTCGCAAAGGACTACCGCCGACCAGGCCGAGTCAGGCGAAGGTCCATTCCTTCAAAGTGACCTCGACCCGACCGACGGCTAGCTTGGCTCCAATGGATATCCCCGCTCTCGAAGGTCGCACCTTCGGACCGTATCCGATGCGTATCTGTGTCGAGAAGGTTGCCGAATTCGTTGCCTTATCAAGTGATGATCCGGTTCGGTGGATCGATGCTGCGCCTCCGGGGTATGTCGCAGCTGCCCTTTTTGTTGTCGCTCCGGATCTGTTGGCGCAGCTGGCGGGGTACTCGGTTATTCACGGCGATCAGAGTTTCGAGTGGTATAGCGAACTGACGATGGAGGAGAACTTTGAGATCTCCGGGCGTGTGTCCCGAGTCCGTGAGAGGGGCGAAACCTACTTCGTCACTTTCACATTCGACATGGCCCTCGGAGAGAAGAAGGTTGCATCCGGCAATTCCCTGTTCCTCATGACAGCCAAAACTGAAGAGCCCACCGGTCCGGACTCGCCGATTGTGCCGTCGCAAGGGGTCGATGACGTCGGGCCGGTGCAGCCTCGTCAGAAGTCGGCCTCCCGAAGTGATCTCGTCCGCTACGCCGCAGCCACTCGTGACTGGAATCCAATTCACTGGGATCACGGTGCGGCCGTTGCCGCGGGCCTCGATGGTGTGGTCGTTCATGGCCTCCTCCAGGCAGCCTGGGCACTGGAGGCTGCATGTCGAAACAGCGAAGCCAATCGACCCTTGGCCAAGGCCCGGCTTCGCTTCAGGAGTCCTCTTTCACCGGGCATTCCGGTCGACGTGTTGTCGGAAGAGTCGGAGTCGGGCTATTCGGTTGTGATCAGCGACGAGTCCACCACGTACTTGACTGCATCAATCGAAGCCTCGGGGGAGTAACCACATGGAGGATTCATCGGTCAAACCAACCAGAGAACAGGAGCTTATTGCCCGAGCCCAGGATGGTGATCGCGCCGCCTTTTCGGCTCTGGTCAGGGAGCACAGCGACATGGTTTACACACTGGCTCGCCGGCTTGTCGGTGACCCTCATATGGCGGCAGACGTATCCCAGGAGACCCTGCTGCGAGCCTGGAAGTCGCTTCCCAAGTTCCGTGGGGAGGCTCAGTTCTCAACCTGGCTGCATCGAATAACCGTCAACACGGCGTGGACTCACAAGAAGCGGGCAAAGAAACACCACGGAGCCTCCCTTGACGACGTCGGTGAGTTGGCAGCGCCCGTCGATGTGGAACACCCTGAGGTCGCCGGAGAGATTGCAGAGCTTCGGGGTCGCCTTCGCACGGTCCTGGACAAACTTCCGTATTCGCAGCGTCAGGTAGTGGTGCTCAAGGACATCTACGGGTGGTCTCACGCTGAGATTTCTGAGTCGATGGGTATCACCGTGACCGCCACCAAAGTCCGGCTCCATCGTGCAAGGGCCCGCCTCGCACGAATGCTGGAGGACGAATAATGGCACTGCTCTGCGAAGTTGCGGCCCCGTTCGTGGCCAACAGTGCACTCGAAGACACCCCTGTCATCTGGCCTCTTCGGGCCCACACCGACTCCTGTTTGCGGTGCCAGGCCAGGGAAGCTGCGATGGCCAGGACGGGTCGGGAAATGAGAGCGTTGTCTTCGGAGACCGATCCTGCGCCGAAGGATCTGGAGTGGAGGGTTCTGTCGTCGCTGGAAGGCGATCTGGCAATAAGCCGGACCTGGGCCAAACCGATTACGTTGGTCGCTGCCGCAATCTCGATGATCGCTGCCGTCGTCATCTGGCGACTCCGACCTCGGGCAGATCACTAGACCTGACACCCTGGTGTGCTTCTCCCAGCGCACTAATCTGTTCGTTGTGCCCGCAGCCGGCGGGCAGTGAAGTTTCTGTAGGGGGAGTCGCTTGAAAGTCTTGGTCACCGGTCACGATGGCTACATCGGTGCCGTTCTGGCACCTCTTTTTCAAGAAGCCGGCCACGAAGTCGTCGGCCTCGACAGCGGAATGTTTTCCGAATGCTCTTTCGCGGGGGGTCCTGCACCAATCGAGTCGTTGGATATGGACATTCGGGATGTCCGAATCGATCACCTCCGTGGATTCGATGCTGTAGTGCATCTGGCGGCGCTCTCCAACGACCCTGTTGGCGACCTGAACCCCGAAGCGACCTTCGGCATAAACCACCGGGCAACCGTCACACTGGCACAGGCAGCTAAAGCCGCCGGTGTCGAGAGGTTCCTCTTCTCGTCCTCCTGCAGCCTCTACGGGGCTCAGGCCGACGCATATATCGACGAAAGCGCGGACTTCAACCCGCTGACACCGTACGGCGAGTCGAAGATCCGAAGCGAAGAAGACCTACTTCCCATGGCAGACGATGACTTCAGTCCTGTGTCACTGAGAAACGCAACCGCTTACGGAGTTTCTCCCAGGCTTCGCGGCGACGTTGTGGTGAACAACCTGACAGGCTTCGCCTTCAGCACGGGCAAGGTCTTCCTAAAGAGCGACGGCTCGTCCTGGCGCCCCTTGGTCCACATAGAAGACATATCGCTCGCATTTCTAGCCATGGTCGAAGCCGATCGATCCGCGATTCACGCAGAGGCTTTCAACATTGGTGCCACAGCCGAGAATTATCAGATCAGAGACGTAGCCAAGCTGGTTGCGGATGTCGTGGCTGGGTCCGAAGTCGCAATCTCGGACGAGGCAATCAACGATCCGCGGAGCTATCGGGTCACCTGTGCGAAGTTCGAGACGGCTTTCCCAGAGGCCACACCCCGTTGGACCGTCCGCGAGGGGATCGAGCAGCTGTACGAAGCATTCACGAGCCATGGGCTCACAGTCGAAGACCTCGAAGGTGACAGGTTCATGAGAATCCGCCACATCAACCAGTTGACCGCCGAGGGACGCATCGACGACAACTTGCGATGGACGTGACGGCTCAAACCTGCCGGGCCTGCGGTTCCGATCGGGTCGAAGTGTTCCACACCCAGGAGTCCGTTCCCGCTAACAGCTGTCTACTGGTTTCCACCTCTGCCGAAGCCGAAGATTTCCCTCGGGGACGTATCGACCTTGGGTTCTGCGCGGTGTGCGGTTTCATTGGCAACATTTCTTTCTCTCCGGAACTGACCGAGTATTCGACTGAATATGAGGAGACCCAGGCGTTTTCGGCGAAGTTTGTGGAGTTCGCTAGGGCGCTGGCCACCGAGTGGGTCGAGAAATATCAACTTCGGGGCAAACACGTGATTGAGATCGGCTGCGGCAAGGGTGAGTTTCTAGTGATGCTCGCCGACGCCGGTATCGGGTCCGGCCTTGGCATCGACCCAGGAGTCAACACCGCCAGAATTCCTGCTGAAAGGTCGGAGAACCTGGAATGGAGCAATGGATTGTTCGATTCCGAATACGGCCCGCTCGTTGCCGATGCGGTTGTCTGCAGGCACACCTTGGAACACATCCCCAATGTCAGGGACTTCCTCGACCAGATCCGGGCAGCGATCGGCGATCGCACCGAAACGGTCCTGCTTTTTGAGCTTCCGGACACAGCTCGCGTTCTTGAGGAAGCCGCCTTCTGGGACGTCTACTACGAGCACTGCTCCTACTTCTCCGAGGGCTCGCTGGCGCGGCTATTCGAGAGGTGCGGGTTCGAAGTGCTCAACGTCTCTCTCGCTTACGAGGATCAGTACTTGATCCTCGAAGCGAAGCCGGTCCCTGGCGGACGGTCGTCAAGCGAGTGGCCGGCGGACGACATGGATCAGCTGGAGACGGGTGTCGTCCACTTCGCTTCGTCCTATCGGGACATCGCCTCGAGGTGGAGGGATCGTTTGGAGGTTGTGGTTGCGAGAGGAGGGAAGTCCGTCATCTGGGGTGCCAGTTCGAAAGGCGTTTCTTTTCTGTCGGTGGTTGGCGACTTGGTTGAGGCCGCTGTGGATATCAATCCCAACAAGTGGGGGACCTATATGGCCGGGACCGGTCACAAGATCGTTGGTCCGGATGACTTACTCACGATCGATCCGCACCTCGTTGTGGTTATGAATCCGATCTATCTCGGAGAAATCCGAGAAGACTTGGAATCTCGCGGGATTTCGAGTGAGGTTGTCACTCTTTAGATATCCGCTTGAGACGCCCAGCGAGTTCGCGTCTGAACGATGACATCACGAATCTGTCACGTCGTCCATCGACGATCGTGATCTGGTTGTTGCCGGAGACGGTATGGATGCCGGAACGGTAGGGCCCGCCCTTGAGGGGACCCACGCGACGCACGGTTGTCTCACTGAACTTCTCTGGTGTGAGGTCGTCGACTCGGTTGATGGCAAGGGCACCCCCGTAACTCTCCGAGCTGTCCTGTGCCGGCCGGTACAGCTCGCCGTTGTGCATGAAAGGGGTTCCACCCGGACGGCTCGATGTCACATCAGTTTTGACCGGGTTGAGCAGATGAGGCGTCCACGGTCCAAAGGGATTGTCCGAGTAGAAGGCGTGGAGCTTGGTGTTGGAGTGCTTGCCTTCGAAAGTGCAGAACAGCCACCAAAAACCGTCGTGCAAGAACAGCGTTGGGTCGAGTGCCTGTCGCCCTTCAAGCATCGTCGATGCCAGCTCCCAGTCTTCCGGGAAATTGGAGGTCCGATAGACCCGAACCTCATCAGCCTGATAGGTCTCGGGGACGCAGTACACGTAACCCTCATGGTGAAGCAGAAACGGATATGACGCATGAACTCCGGTGTCCAGCACCGTGCGGGGGGTGCGGTCGCCCGCCATGTCGACAGCTGAGATGACACCGCGGTGGGTTGAGTGGTCATAGTCTTCGACCAGTACCACCGACGAGTCTCCCGTTGGATCCAGAAAGGGATCAGCCAGGTATCGAGTGGCTCCTGAATCGGGCGCCCATTCGAATTGAGGGTCGTCATCGTCGAGGAGTTGCGATACAGGGAATTGTCCGATCCCGACCGACCACTTCGACGCCTTGGTCAACCCGCGCCACTGGGAATGAACAAACGCAACCATTTGCTTCAGAAAGAAGGAGACCATCTGCAGGTTTCCTGGCGAACGTCGTAGCGGTGCATCGGTCGTGGAGGGATTAGCAGTCACCACGGATTCATCACCGGCGAGAATCTGCCGCACGGCAATCGAAGGGAAGTCGGTGG
Source organism: Acidimicrobiia bacterium (assembly GCA_965216445.1). GTDB lineage: Bacteria > Actinomycetota > Acidimicrobiia > Spongiisociales > ZC4RG35 > MA-ANB-1. Next base: position 2,266,663 of record OZ244166.1, on the reverse strand, counting down.
CGCCGAGAAACGCCTCATCGCGTGTCCTCCGATATGAGTGCGAGGTGGCCCGAAAACGCCCTCGGTGGAGCACCGTTCCTCCGTCGAGTCGCTCCGTGATTCTCTGAAGGATCGTTCCAACCGTGGGCTGCCCGTCGACCAACTCCCAAAACCCTGGCGGCTGACCCCGGTAAACGCGCTCATCTCCGTGATGGAACGACCAAATGCCGTATTTGGCGCTCTCCAACACGTCGCCTTTGAGGATCCCGAAGCTAAACCGAAGGATCAGATCGAGGTTGTGGGACTGGACGGTATTCAGATCTTCGTCGCTCAGCGCTTCCCCGTATTTGCCGACCGGGATCGTCTGACACGTCACCTCGTCTACTGCTGACAATTCGGTGGAAAGGTCCACCGAACGTGAGGCCGCAGAGCGTCGCTGGACGAAGCCCTTGTTGTAGAGATTCCACAGCAGATGTCCGGGGTCGTGGAGGAGGCGAGACCATCCTGAGGTTCCGGGAGCGGCCCGTTTGACGATTAGTAGAGAGATCTCCGCCTCGGGGATCTCCAACAGAGACTTGATGGTTTCGGCTTGCCAGAGCGGGAACTTCTTCCCAAGACACATGATCCCAACACGGATTCTGCGGGGCTCGGACTGGTGTGCTGTCACCACCGGCAGGCTAGTTGCCTGCCTAGGAATCTCCAGGGGGTCGTTGAGAGTAGGTTGATGAGATGCGGAGGGCGTTTGCCATCTCATTGCTGATCGTGACGCTTGGGTGTACAACGGTCGCGGCTCCGAGCAACGAGGTCGTCGGGGGTTTCCATGCTCAAGCGGTTATGGCCGCCTGCGAAGGTGTGTGCCATTCTCTCGACGTCTATGTAGTCATCATGATGAGAACTGCCGATGCGGGGTTTGCCGGGGACTTGCCGGCCGAATCGATCGACGCCCTTGGAGCTCTTGGTGGTATCGAGTTTGTGACCGTCGAGGAGCGCAACCAACTCTTCACGGACGACTTCCTGGTCGACGAAGGACGCGGACTGATCGTTGAGGTCGGTCCGGTCGAGATGGTCAGCGGCGACATTGCGGGGGTCGAGGTGGGTGTAGTCACAGCGAGGGATGGTGGAAGAGGCACCTTCCACCGGTTTCAGTGGGATGGGACGAGGTGGGTCCCCGTCGGCTTTGAACCTCGTTGGGTCTCTTAGACGGCTTAGGCCCCATCGGCAGGCCTCGTTATCGATGTGAAGACTGTGGAGTGGAAGGATCGGAACTTGGCAGGTAGCGGTGGCGTTGTCTAGTTGATTCGAATGAACCGAATACACAGGCATGCCATGGGAGGGTCCCTTGTGGCGCTGATGTCCATCATCAGCGCAGCGTGCTCTTCATCGGGGGCGGTCCCACCGACCGACACACAGCAGATGACGACCACTTTGCAGCAAGTGACAACCTCACAGTCGACCCCGCCGAGCACGGAGATCTCTTCGAATGTCACGGCCACGTCCGAGGTTCAGACACCCCCTCAGGGAGACAGGCAGTTTGCGTACATCGAGAAGGTCGAACAGGCCGACGACGGGACATGGACCGTGACCGCCGACTACGCCCAATGGCTGACCGGTGATGACGCAGTCGAGGCTGCCGAACAAGCAGGCGACTTGGATGACAATGGAGACCTACCGAGCGGCGATTACTACATCCTCAATGAGAACCCTCGACTGCGCGAGTTGGTACTCGACCCGGCGGCTCCCATCGCCCTGAACGCTTGCTTCATCTCCGGAGATTGTGTTGTTCTGGTCGATGCCACCATCGCGGACTGGGTTGCGCTCCTGAATGGCGAGGTTCCCGAGAGTCTTGGTGAAGGCTTCCAGTGGTATGGAAACGGTCTCCTTCCGTATTGGCTGATCTTCGATGGTGAGACCATCGTCGGAATCGAGGAGCAGTATCTTCCTTGAGGAAGCTCCTTCGGTCCTGATCCCTCTTTGGCTGCCACCAGCGGTATGTCGAGCCGCTCAGGCATTGATCAACGGGCGTGTGTGCGAGCGCTGACGTATATTCACACTTTGCCGCAGAAGCATTAGGAGTCCTCCGTGAAGCAGTCCGATTGGAAGAGTGTGATCGACGCTGCGATGGGTCCGGCCATCGATTATCTCGAGTCGTTACCGGAGCGGCCGGTATTCCGACCCGTAGCCGACGCCGATGAGATCAGACAAGTGGTCGGTGGCCCACTACCCGAGGAGGGTGCCTCGCCGGAAGACGTCGTCGCGGCGCTCGCTCGCGATGTGGAGCCCTATCTGAATTCGCATGCTTCTGGCCGATTCTTTGGCTTCGTGATCGGCGGTCTCCATCCTGCCTCCTACGGGGCTGATCTCTTGACCTCGACCTGGGATCAAAACACTGGCCTCTACCCGATCACTCCAGGAGCGGCGATCGTGGAGGAGGTCGTGGTTGGATGGCTGCTCGATCTCCTCGAGCTACCCCAGGAGTCCTCGGTCGGCCTGGTCACCGGTGGTCAAATGGCGAACTTCACGTGTCTCGCCGCGGCGCGGGACTACGTGCTGCGAGAGGCTGGGTGGGACGTTGAGACCGATGGGCTCCAAGACGCCCCGAGGATCAATGTCGTCGTGAAGAAGGAAAGTCACTCCACAATCTTCCGCTCACTGAGGTATTTGGGCCTTGGGACCGCGACGGCCATCCCGGTGGAATGCGATTCCGAGGCGCGGATCTTGCCATCCAAGCTAGATGAGGCTCTTGCCGGGTTGGAAGGTCCCACCATCGTTTGTGTTGAGTCCGCCAACATCAACACCGGCTCGTTTGACCCGTTTAATGCAGTAGCTGACGCGGCTGAGAATCACCGCAGCCGTGGCAATCCGACATGGGTACATGTGGACGGGGCGATCGGGCTCTGGGCCCGGGCCTCCCACGATCGCAAACACCTGACCGAGGGGATGGATCGTCTCGACTCCTGGTCCACCGACGCCCACAAGTTGCTGAACGTGAGCTACGACTCGGGGATTGCGATTTGCAAGCATTCGGCGGCTCACAGGTCGGCGATGAGCACCACGGCTTCCTATCTGATCCAGTCAGAGGGAGCAACGAGGGACCCTATGGATTGGAATCCCGAGTTCTCACGCCGGGCCAGGGGTATTCCTCTGTACGCCACGCTGAAGTCGCTGGGCAGGGCTGGGGTCAACGATCTGGTCACAACCGCACATCAGATGGCGGCGTTGTTCGCATCGCTCCTCAGCGAAACCGGGCGAGTTGAGATCCTCAACGACGTTGTTTTCAACCAGGTGTTGGTTAGGTGGTTGGCGCCCGACGGCGACCACGACGCCTTCAACGACGAAATCATGGTCCGAGTGCAGGCCAGTGGCGAGGCCTACTTCAGTGGCACCAACGCCAATGGAATGCGTCTGATGCGGATCTCCGTGTCGGACTGGGCGACGGACGAAAGCGATGTGAGGCGCTCAGTTGAGGCCCTTCTGAGATGTGCCGACCTGGCATCAGGTCAGATCCTCTAATGCTCGTCAGAATCTGGAGGGTCCGCATAGCCGCCGAGCGACGTGTCGAGTTGGAGCGATTTGCAAATGAGATTTCGGCACCCATGTTTCAAGATTTTCAAGGTTGCCTAGGTCACTTGTTTGCCTTTGCCGGGGAGGCATGGGTCACCGAGACTTACTGGGGGTCAGAAGAGTCGTTGAACACTGCCCTCGCCTCAGAGAGGTATGCCGACGTAGTCAGTCAACTGGAGGCAACCGGCATTCTCCGCGGGGAATCGGATGTTGATGTGTACCAAGTTCTTGGTGGTCGGCTCCCCGCACTTTGACGTCCGAGATGGAGTATCGGCTGGTGCACCGCGTATACCCTTTCGAAGATGGATCGAGACTGGAGCGCTTTCCCGGAGGAAAACCCGAACATCGTGCTCGAGTGCAATGCGCAGGGTGTCGTCCGGTACGCCAACCCGGAGGCACAGCAACGGTTCCCCGATCTCGTTGAGCTGGGATGGAGACATCCACTCCTGGCCGGTATCACTTCGATCATCGGCGGATTCGCAACGGGTGCCACCGAATACGTATCGCGCGAGGTTGAACTCGAAGACGGCACATTCGAGCAAAAGATCTGTTTCGGGCGGGAGGGCAGCGAAACCGTGTTCCGGATCTATGTCCACGACGTAACCGCTCTTCGCCGCGCTGAACAGGAGATGGAGAGACTCGCTGCGAGGCTGGCGACAACACAAGAAGAGGAGCGTCATCGAATCTCCCGGGAACTCCATGACGAGGCCGGGCAGGCCCTGGCCGCATTGAAACTCTCCCTCCAACTACTTCGGGACGACGTCGGGACAATGGCACCGGACGCCGCCGGTTCTATCGACCAACTTGTCGACCTCGTGGAATCAACCAGGCAACAGGTCAGGACGATTGCCCACGACCTCAGGCCACCGGCACTCGATGCCGTCGGATTGGATCGAGCGTTGTCGGAGCTTTGCTCCGACTTCGGCGTGTCGGGCATCTCGGTCGACTATGACGGTGCTCAGGTTGAGCTAACGGATGCTGCCGAGATATGTCTTTATCGGACGGCACAGGAGGCGCTGGCCAATATCGCCACCCATTCCGGAGCGAAGTCCGCCTCGATGTCCCTGTCGGTCGCTGAGCGGACCTGCAGCCTTGAGGTCTCAGACGACGGTGAAGGGTTTGACACGCAGAGTTTGGAGGACATCGAATCCACCGGTCAGGGTATTCGCGGTATGCAGGAGCGGGTGTCCCTACTGGGAGGGTCTCTAGACGTCGTGTCGTCGCCTCAACAGGGAACGACGATCCGGGTCGAGGTGCCGATCGCATGATCAAAGTGGCAATCGCTGAGGATCACCAGCTGGTCAGGGAGGGAATAGTGGCACTTCTGTCTCGGAACCCGGACATCGCTGTGGTCGGAGAAGCCTTCAACGGTGATCAAGCCTTGACCCTGGTCAAGACGCACGAGCCTGACGTGCTGGTCATGGATGTTTCGATGCCCGACAAAGACGGCTTGGAGACTCTTGAACAACTTCAGTTGGAGGGTTCGAAGGTTCCCGTGGTGATTCTCACCATGCACGGGGATGCGGCCGTTGTGCGCAGGGCTCTTGATGCGGGAGCCAAGGGCTATGTTGTCAAAGGGTCGATAGCTGACGACCTGATCCGGGCTATCGAGATCGCCCACCAGGGCGGCACCTTCATCGCTCCAGGTGCTGGAGAGACCACAAAACCGGCCGTTGCCTCATCACAAACCGGCGACGTCTTGACCCCGCGGGAGAGGGAGGTTCTCGTCCAAATTGGAGAGGGTCTCACCAATCAAGGCATTGCCTCGCAGCTGGGTATCAGCATCAAGACTGTCGAGCGCCATCGGACCAGTGTGATGCGGAAACTGGGGACCCGGAACGTCGTTGAGTTGATCCGAGCTGCCGTTCGCGAGGGATATATAAGCCTTGACGGGTAGCCCGTATGGGGTGATCACCTCATACACAAAGAGGGGTTTACCCAATTGTCCCCCTTGTTCGCTTTGCGGAGAATAAAACCATGCATTTTGGGCGTCGGGCGATTCAAGCGGTCTTCACACTTCTCCTGGTCAGCGTGGTGGCCCTACCGGCGGCTGCCCATGGTGAGAATGACGCGCGAGTTTTGTTGCGCGACACCCAGGTGGGTCCGTACACGGTCACTTTGTGGCAGGTGATTGGAGACTACGACAGCCCCTTACCACCACATCTGATCGTCAAGTTTTCCGGCACCACACCAGGTGTGGAAGAGGTAGTCACGGTCGAGGTGATGGAGGGGAGCACCTTGACCGCGACACCCTCAAAGGAATCTCCTCAGATGTGGGAAACCGCTACGTCCGTTGTCCCTGGTGACGAACTCAACGTGAGAATCGTCGACGACACAAGCGTGTGGACATCACCGGCGGTCGTGGTGGCCGAACTGGCAGGGTCTAACCTTCCAATGGAGTCGTTGCTTGCGATCGCGGTCTTCTTCACAACCGCGGCCGGCTACTTCATCGTCCGGCGGACGGGCAGGGCGATCAAATCGCTGAAAGGTTTTGGGGCAGGAACCAAAAGGGTGGATATGAAATGGGAGGAACAATGGACAACGTGATCGTGGCCAAGGACGGCTTCATCAAACAGGTCAACACCAAATGGCACGAGATCGCACTTTGGGTCTTCATGATCGTGGTCATTGGTCATTGGATCGAACACATCTTTCAGGGGGCGCAGATCTGGCTTCTCGACATGCCACGCGCTGAAGCGCTGGGCGGTCTTGGACTCATATTCCCCTGGCTGGTCAGCTCTGAGCTGATGCATTTCATGTTCGCTGTGACCATGTTCGCCGGGTTGATGTTGCTGCGTCCGGGTTTTCATGGACGGTCGAGAAGTTGGTGGAACGCTTCGACGATCTTCCAGGGTTGGCATCTGGTTGAGCACACGGCGCTATTCGCCCAAGTGCTGGTCGGCGTCAATCTGTTCGGTTCGCCGGTTCCCTCGAGCTTCCTCCAGCCGTTCATTCCCAGAGCCGAGCTTCATCTGATGTACAACCTGATTGTCTTCGTGCCGATGGTGGTCGCAATGTGGCTCCACACCAGAAGTTCCGAACATGCGCTCAATGGCTGCAGTTGCGCCGCGGAGCCCGCGGTAGCGCCGAAAATCGATCTTTCTTCAGTTACCAGTTGAACCGAGCACACCGCGCACAAGGCTGTGCGCGGTGTATCGATAGTCCCAGATCAGCCTTCCGTTACAGCGTTCAGCCAGTCTGTCCAATAGGACTTCCATCGGTCGACGTCTTCGGGTTCAGGGAGCTTCTCATGTTGGATCGAAACCTTTGTCCGTCCGTCTTTGGTCGGATTGAGAGCGATCTGCGCTACCCCGCCACCGATCCCGATTCGTACCACTTTTGAACGCGGTTGGGACCGCAGTTCGGTGGCTTGGCCAGGGAATAGGTCCCGACGGTCTTCTTCGTCGAGCAACGCAGCCCTGATCGTGTCGGCTGCCACGTCAACTGTCCGCGACTTGCCCGCCGTGAAGGTGCCGTCGGGATTCTGATGAGGGAGCCTCAGTCCGGTGATGCGCTCGTAGCCCACCGTGACCCCTTGAGCCCACCAGGCGCTCACACCGTGCTCCTCTTGGAGGAAAGCGACGATTGCTTTGTGTCCGCCACCTTGGCCTGGTCCATCGTCAATGAGATCGCACCACTCGTCCCACCCTCGCCCGGTGGCCTCCCGCACTGCGTCGTCACCTAGTTCGGGTTCGCTCGCCCAAGATCGACGGCGAGATGATTGTGAGCGTTGAATGAGAGTGCGCCGGGCCGCCCCGTACTTCTCGCCCGTTTTCTCCATGCGCGCCCGCACACGGCGTTTGAAGGATTCTTGTTTGGTCATATCGATTGCCTTCCCGCGTCGGTGTGGTCGAGGCGACCCACGCTCGCCGTATCCACATCAACACGTCAGCCTGAATTCTGACCTTTGCCGAGCACTCGCGGTCCCCTTTGCCTTCCGGGTCGACTGCGTGGAAGCCGATGTGAAGGTCGGGCAGGACAACCTGCCGTGAGCCAATCTTAGTGTTGAGCCCGGGACGGTGTCATGGAGGCGTAGAGTTGATCCATGCCTGTTGATTGGTGGCTGACTGAGGAGGATTTTGCTGGAGCGGAGCATCTAGACGAAGAGTATGTAGCTGGGTATGACGCCAAGGCTCAGGTCGACCCAAGTGAGGATGTGGCGACGCTTGTCGACCTCGGGTTGGGCAAGGACGCGGTGCTGGTGGACCTTGGAGCAGGGACCGGTGTGTTCAGTCTGGCCGCTGCCCAGACCGGTGCCGCAGTGGTTGCAGTTGATGTGTCGCCACAGATGGTTGATGTAGTCCGGGCACGGGCCAAGGCCCTCAGTTTGTCGAATCTTACGGTTGTCAGGGCGGGGTTTCTCTCCTACGACCACGCCCTTCCCCCCGCCGACTTTGTTCACACACGAAACTCCCTGCACCAACTGCCCGACTTCTGGAAGGTCTTGGCGATTAGCCGGATCGCGGCGTTGGTTCGCACCGGTGGCTATTTGTTACTCCGAGATCTCGTGTTTGATCTCGAACCCGATGAGGTCGAGGAGGGTATTGCCGAGTGGATGGCCGGGGCGGTTGATGATCCCGCTAGAGGGTTCACTTCCGCCGAATTGTCGACACACGTTCGAACCGAATTCAGTACGTTTACATGGCTGTTGGAGCCGATGATCGAACGGTGTGGATTTCGGATCCTGACCCGATCGAGCCGTCGGGCAGCTTACGGTATGTATCTATGCCGCAAGGTTTGATGATGCCAATTGGGTCCGGGACAAAAGGTAGATGATGCTCAGATTTGCTTTGATCTTCCATGGTGGCGCCAATCCGCAAAGCCCAGAAGAAGGCGAGGAGGTGGCGGCGGCCTGGGCGAATTGGTTCACCTCGCTGGGCGACTCCCTCCTCAACATGGGGAACGCGTTCGGTGACTTGGTCACAATCGAAAGTGATGGCTCCACTTCTCCTGGTGGGGGAGAGCAGTCGCTGAGTGGGTACACACTGATCACCGCCGACTCTCAGGAACACGCGGTGAGCCTGGCTTCGGCTTGTCCGATACTTCGGTACGGAGGGTCGATCGAGGTCGCTGAGCTGGTGACCCTGTAGTCAGAAGTCAGATCGGGTGCAGTCTCTGAAAGGTGGTGTCGACGACTAAGCCCTTGGGTGGGATCCGTCTGCGGACCCGAAGAACGATTCTGGTGTGTAAGTGACGGGTTGCAAAGGTTCCTCTAAGACAGACGTGAGCCTAGGTGTCCACGGAGGGGCCAGCCCGCTACGACGCCGAACACGAGGCGGAGTCATGCGGATACCCGCGCCGTTCGAGGAGGGGTCTGAGTGGAATCGGGGCGGTTTCCCTCACTCCTCTGCGTCGCCGACGGTGCCTTTCAATGCGATGAGTCCACCAGCGAGAATGGATATGACCAGAGGCACAGTTCCATCCAGCGTGATCCATCCAATCACAGAGATGATCCCAACAATGATCACCAAGGGTCCCATCTCAATCTTCCTCAGCCAGTCCATGCGCTTCTTCCCGTTGCGAGAGGCAAGAATATCGAGTGTGAGAGCAGCTTGAAGGGTTCGCCTGTGGTGATCGAGTACCACGATCAACCCAGAGTGAGGACCCAGTGGTCTTCGGGAACGACGTCACCCAGATTCACCGGTTTGCCGCCGGCGAGCGAAATCAATGTCACCGCGGAGTCTTCGACAAGCACAGCCCAGTCACCCGCCCTCGACCACCCAGCGATCCGTGGACCCTCCTCCAGACTGTGAACAATGCTGGCCGAGCCGGATTGGTCAACGACTACGAGGCTTCCGACACTCCATGGAGAGAGTTCCGATTCTTCGACAAGTGCAACCAGCAGCGCATCAGAGCCGGTCGGAGAAGGAGGCGAGTCCGCCGGAATCGGCGGGACTCCTACCGATACCCAGATACCCGACCCTGGTTTTGCGACCTGGCTTGGAGACCCGAGGGAGGCATCGGTCAAGACCAATGAGCCGTCCGGCCGGACCAGAGCGGCTGCGTTCCATCCGACCGAAATCGTCTCGCCGTCGATAGGTTTGGAGACGGACCCTCCGAAGTCCACCAGGACCGTTTGGGACGGCCCTTCCTTCGAATTCAAAATCAAACCGGCGTCAGTCACCCCGACAGGCAGCCAGGCACCCTCGACCACGAAAGATCCGAGCCTGGTGACCATGACCTCAACCAGGTTGACCAGCTCAACGCGGGTCGGTCCGCCATCCACACCTGCTTGGACCAGCCATGCCCGCTCACCGTCGGGAGCGGGCACGACGCGAAGACTTGGTGCGACTCCCGGAACCGCGACCAGGGGTTCCGGCTGATAGACAAGTGGTTCGTCGGTCATCCTGCCCGGGTACGAGTAGATGGTGCCGTTGGCCCAAAGGTGTATGAAGCCACCGCCTCCACTTGCACCATCGATTGCATCCTCGGGTCCCTGATAGTCGCTAGGTGAATAGGTGCTGATGAGACCTTCGACAAAGTCGGTGACTCCGACGCTCCTGTCGTTTGGGTTGATCGATATCAGCTCGAGTCCAACAGGCTCCGGGATCGCAAACCGTCCGACAAGGGTGGAATTCGGTTCCAATCCAACGCCGGCTTCTACGCCGATCTCGGATTTGGAGTTGAAGACCGCCGCTTGCCCGGTTTGCACACAGGCTTTGGGGAAGGGCTCGATGTCTTCCGCGCCGAACTCTGCGGCAACATATCCGCCAGCTCCTGAGATATGGTCTCGAGACGGAACCATCCTCGCCACCACCGGAGCGCTCGGTGTCCACAAAGCCGAACTCCGACGCCACCAAGCCCTCGCCGCAACCAACACCACCGGTATCAACCTCACACGGTGGATTCTCCAACTGAAACTCGAAGGACAGGCTGAGGTCGCCGAACGGTTCTCCGAAGGGACTGCAACCGAGATACGAGGACGAATCGCCGACCTTGAATCGGCCGAGGATTTGGAGACCCTACGGTGGGTCGAGTCCCAGGCCGCCCGCACCTACTGGAACGCATGGACCGACCACCCCATGACCTTCGTCAAAACAGACCAAGCGGTCATCCCCGACCACTGGAAAACATTCGGAACCCGAGGGTCACGTTTCGGCACCGGAGGCCGCCGCGCTGTGAACCCAGCCAACGCACTCCTCAACTACCTATACGCCCTGCTCGAAGCTGAAACCAGCCTCGCATGTTCGGCGGCCGGACTCGACCCCGGGATCGGAGTCCTCCACGCCGACCGACGAGAAAGAGCCTCCCTCTCCCTCGACATCATGGAAGCCGTCCGCCCGGACGTCGACACCTACCTACTCGACCTGATCGATGGACACGTATTCCGGAGAGGCGATTTCAGAGAAACCCGCAAAGGCGTGTGCCGGATCACACCACCACTCACCCACCACCTCGCCCAAACCGTCAACACTTGGTACGACCTCGTTGCTCCAATCATCGAGAAGTCGATCCGCATCCTCACCCAGGGCAAAGACAAGGACACCCATCTCACACGAAACAACCACAGACCCAACTCGACCGTGCGTGAGGCGGCCTCGCCGCCGCACGTCCCTCGAACCCACTGCCTCGAATGCGGGGAACCAACGCTCCAGTCGCGAAAACTGTGCGACAGGTGTGCCAACCAGAAGCGTGGTGCTGGTCGGCTGGAGCGATTAGCCGAACTGCGTAGCCAAGGAAGAGACCCAGCCCATGGAGGAATTGCCGCTCAGTTGCGTGGCGCTACAAACCGGGACCACCAGCTAGCCGTCGCAGAGTGGAACCGGTTCAACACGACGCCTGATCCAAGGATTTTTGAGGAAGAGATCCTCCCCAGCTTGAGAGACGTCAAAATCGAAGCAATAGTCGAGGCCACTGGGCTATCAGCGGGCTATTGCTCGTTCATTCGATCAGGAAACCGAATCCCGCATGCGAGGCACTGGGCAGCCCTGCGAGCGTTGGCAAAATAGGGGCGTCTGCTGCTGAACCGTCGAATCGACGGTCCAGCCTTAGGCGGTGCTGAATTACTCCAAAATCGATGCTGTGGCCTAGAAGTCGAAGTTGCAGATTTCTAGACTCATCACGAGGTTGCCGAGCGCCGAAAGGCATTCGGCACTTCCGGGCGAGTCGCCAAAGTAAGCGTTGGCATCTGTACTGTCGATCACCACGGGGCTTATTCCGCCACCGACCGGCAGAACAGTTGTTGAGATCTGTTCGGTGGAGATTTGGATACGCCAGACTGCGGTTGTGGCTTCTCCGTATGAACGGCCAGTGGCAAAGACCTGGTCGTTGTCCGGCGCCCACGCGATATGGCTGACGGGGCCGGTCTCGGCGAACGTTTTGATCTCCCCGGATTCGAGGTTGAGCAGGTATAGAGATCCGCCAAGGTAGGTATCTTCGTTGCCTAGGACGGCGGCGAGGTATCGGCCATCGTCTGAGAATTTGGCGTCGAGGAACACCGTCCCGACCGGTGCGTCGTATTCGATCGTTGCTAGTTGCGATGTGTCGGTGAGGAAGAGGGTGTCGCACTGGCCACTGCACCAGGCCAGGTTGGTTCCGTCTACATCCTTGGCGAACCCTGCGCCGTCGGCGCCCAGAGAAACCATTTCGTTCGTGGCGAGATCCCACAAGCGGAGCCCGTTACCTGATTGGAGGGCGAGGCCGCCAGGCACTCCGACCAGGGGGTGGAGGTTGGAATCCAAGACCGTCGGATCGACGACGGTTTCCCCTTCTGCCGTGACCTGCCAAACCGTTTTCGGGCCACTACCAATCCGTCCGCCCGGATAGTCGATCATCCACACGCGACCCGGATCAGCCGCGGGCACGAATATGGTCGCATCACCGATCTTGTTGCCCTGGCGGGTCTCGATATCCACGGCATATATAGAACTCCACCCGACCACAAGTTTGTCCCCCACTCTCACCATCGAAAACGGCTCGTCGCCAGGGCGCTGACCTTGAACGAGACTTCTAGCGGCACGTCGTCCGTCGAAGTCCACGGCAATAACGCCTTCCAGACCGTCGTCAAGCAATAGCACAACACCGGTTTCCACGCCGAAAACAGGCCCTGATTCAGGTATCTGAACTTCCGGCGTGGTGGTCGTGGTGGGCGAGACCGCAGTCGTTGTTGTCGTCAGTTCCTCAGGATTGACTCGCAATGTTTCGTGAACCCTCTGTTGGAACTCGGCGGTTCCGGATACAAAGAAGAGCGTGTTGGTCGGTTCGTCACAGAACGCGAAGACGTCCTGGCCGTAGGCTTCGTCGTCGAGGAGGGTCATCCGATCGCAGTCGTTGATGAAGATGAGAAGGCTCCCGGAACTACCTTCAACTCTGATATCGGGCCCATCGGTCCGAGGATCCACACCCGACGGTACAAGTGATAGAGGTGAGTCGGCGCTCAGCGTGAGGAAACCGTCGGGCCTCACCGTGCCGTGGAGGTTCGCTGCCCAGCCTTCGGCGTTGGCACTTACGTAGGTCTTTGTGTCCCATACGGTGGCTGTCCACGGGTCGAAGTCGAACACGAGGTATGCGATATCGGAGAACTCCCATCTTTCGACAGTTCCTCCATCAGGTCCCTCGTAGGTATGGGTGAGTTCGCCTGGCCCGCTGAACTCCCCTGTCTGAGTGATGAATTCCCCCGGAGTCTCATATCTGACTTCGATTTGTCGGTTCGGTTCTCCCACACCTCCGACCGCCGAAGCCTCCACACCGCGGCTTGTAATGTCGAGATCCCGGGGGTAGGCAAGTGTTATCTGACTCCCGTCGAGCAGGGTCAGGTCTAGCCAAGTCTCGCCGTCGACCATTCGTATCGGAGGCTGGAAAGCAACGACGGCGCTCGGAGGGATCGTGCTATCAACAGGGGGTGGAGGATTGTTGCCACCCAGAAGTGCTGCTACGCCCACAACTATTGAGACCAGAACGGCCGATCCCACACCCACCAGCCACGGGGTAAACCTCACTCGTCGGTCGGCATCGCTGATTAGCGGACTGGCGGTCAAGTCGGCCCATGACGGACCATCCGGAGCGTCGTCGACGAGTGGAGCGAGTCCGGTTCTAACGACTCGACGGAATCCAACGTCACTCATCGATCCACTTCCTCAGCTTGGTCCTCGCCAAGAACAGGTACCGCCGGAGGGTGGCGGGTCTGACCCCGAGAAGCTCCGCCGCTTCGGAGCGATCCATGTCGACCCAGTAGACGAGATAGACGGCCGCTCTTTGTTGAACAGGAAGACTCGCCACCGCTTCGACAACGTCTGAACCCACCACGAGGTCGGCGGGCTCCACAGAATGAGCGACATCGGATCTCATACGACTCACCGCTTCCTTCTCACGACCCCTTCTGCGGCCCTGAGAACGAGCACGGTTGAAGACCCCCTGCATCAGATACGCTTTGGGGTTCTCCAACGAAGACAAGGTCGTCTGTTGCAGGGTCGCAACCATGACTTCAGACACCAGATCCGACGCGTCCTCCGGACCGACCAGCGACGATGCAAAACGAATCAACGGGCCTCGTAGTTCCTCATATATTTCCCTATCACTCAAACTGCCACCACCCGTGAAACGCCGGAGACACTCATAGCGTTGCACGCGAAAGCCAATTTCTTGAGTGGTTGGGCAATGTTTGGGTGGAACCTTTTCGGCTACCTGTGTGTCTTGTTGGTACATGAAGGAACTTGTGGAATCGCCTGTATCTGATTCGGAGTTGCTCTTGGACTTCCGCGTGTTCTACCGCGAGGTCTGGGATCGGGTATACGGGCCGCTGGCGGTAACGCTGAGAGACCACGAATTAGCTGCTGAATCGGTGGATGAGGCGATGGTTCGTGCTTTTCAGAAGTGGTCGAAGGTGGGCTCCTATGACAATCCAGTGGGTTGGGTTTATCGAGTCGCCATGAATTACGCGAGGAATCGTCTCCGCCGCCGATGGCGGGAAGTGTCTTTGGGGTCACTGGAACCCACTTGGGAGATGAGGACGCCAAACCCGGAGTTGATGGAGGCGGTTTTAGGTTTGCCGATGCATCAGCGACAGGTTGTCGTTTTGCGTTTCGTTTTCGACTGGTCGATCAGCGAAGTGGCAAGTGCGCTTGGAATCCCCGAGGGGACGGCCAAAAGCCGGTTACACCGAGGTCTCGAAGTGTTGAAGGAGGTTGTGCAATGAACGTCGAAGAAATGATCAGACAAGAGTTGGAAGTCGCCGTGTCGACGGTGCCGAAGGGGTCACCAGCCGGAATCGAGTCGATAAAGCGGCGAGGCGGCCGTCGGGTGATCGTCGCACGCACGGGTTTGGTTTTTGCCAGTCTGGCGGTGTTCGCCGGAGTGTTTGGTGTCTCGCTACTTCTAGCTCCCAGCTCAGACCCAGTCGGGGCCACACAGCCACCGGGGCAGAGTGGCGACACGGTGCTTCTGGCCGGTGACCGGATTCCGGTAGGCGAGCTGGTCGAAGCCTTCTCCGAGGGGCCCATGTACTACGGGGCCACAACGGCGCTACCCAAGTTCGATACTTCGGAGTTTGGCGATGAGATCCCGTTGGAGTTCGGACAGGCCAAAGTGGCTGATCCGGATGCGTGGGATGGCCCGACCATCTACATCGGAGAAATCCGCGACCAGTCGATCTTCATGAACGGCCGGACAATCGAAGGCGTCGCTACCAAGTGCCTTTGGATAGGGCCCACGTGGCAGCTATGTAAAGACTCGGGAGCATTCGAACTGTTCCAAACACCTCGTCCCACTCCGCCCGTGGCGGCGTGGCTAACGGTGCCTGACGGAACATCAATCGTCGTGCTGAAACAGGGTGACGCGCCTCTCGGGTGGCAATCCCCGGTGAGCGGAGTTGTGATATTGCCTCTACCTGGCGACGGAACTTATCAGATCGCTGCACTAGATGAGGCAGGTGCCGAGACGACCGCTATCGATGTGGCGTTTCCAGTCGATGCTCCGGCGCCAACGACCGACCCCAACGGTGCGACGACCACAACCACTATTCCATAACAACCGGTGGTTCAGGCCCTGAGCATCTGCGATCTATGGCAGCGCCACCGATAGAATCACCTGTGAGGTGTCTGATGAAACGTATCGGCCTGTTGCTGGTTTTGGCGGTCGTGGCGGCTTGCGGTTCGTCGGTCATTGCGGGCTCGTCGGATTGGGCTGAACCGAGCCGATACTCCTTCGTTTTGGACTCTCGCTGTGGTGAACGAGCACTAATCGGACGTTTCGCTGTGACGGTCGAGGACGGTCTGGTCAGTGATGTTCAAGCACTCGACGGGGATGCCGAAGCCATGCTGAAATGGGAGGGCGATGGTCCCGTACCGACGCTTGGTGAACTTATCGTCGAGTTCGATTCGGCACGGTCCCGCAACGCCGATCGGACCGAGATTTCCTTCGACCCTGCTGACGGCCACCCAATTCTGATCGAGATCGACGTGTCGACGACTGCGATCGACGACGAAGCTTGTTACACGATTACTGAGTATTCCGACACCGTTGATGCGAAGGTCGAGTCGCCGCCGAACCCGGGTGAGTTGGTGGTTCCAGAATGCAATGACGGTGGGTCATGTGTTGCTGGGTTCGTCCTCGATGATGTCTTCTACGCACTCAGTTGCGCCGCGATAAGAGAGATCTCCGTAACTGACGAGGTGATCGGCGAAGGCGACATTTATGGCGATTCGGTGACCGTCAACCGGATAGCAGGGGTCGAAGATTCGGTAATCGTTGCTGTGAGCGTCCCGGGTGGTTATTGCTCCGAAGAAGATCCGGACCAGCGTCTAACAGATTGGAGCATGGCCTTCCCGGAAGACGCCGACCAGGAGGCCCTATCAGCAGCTATCTGTGTGGTCGGCGACCTGTCGGCAGCACAACGGCTCGCCGACCGCTGTCACGTAAACGAGCCGCTTCTGACTTGCGGTGCCGGACCTGGGTTCCCGGCCGAAGTTCTTGACGATCTGAGCGTCTACCCCGAACCATCCGCAACCTTCGGAGCGGACATCGAGGCGATACTCGGATCTGACAACCCAGATGACCTTATCGGGTGGCATGTCATCGTCGAGGACCAGTTGCCTGACCTGAACTACGTGCAGCTTCTCCTTCGTGAGGAGCCCGTGACCGGCGAGTTGCAGTATCTCCTCGACGGAGGTGACGTGGCTTTCGACGCCCCCCGTGAGTGTTCTCCAGTGCCGATCGTGGAGAATGGCGCGGGTTGAAGTCCTGGGATGACCGCTTTCCGGTTTTCCAACTCTATTTCTCTCTTCCCCCGGTGGAATTCCCACACCATGCGGATAGCCTTATACTTAGACATCCCGCAGATCCCGATCCTTTAGGGGTGTAGCTCGAACTGGTAGAGCGCCGGTCTCCAAAACCGGAGGTTGGGGGTTCGATCCCCTCCGCCCCTGCCAGAATTCCAAGAAATACCTAGGATAAGTAGTAATGAACCGAGAGATGCGTCGACTTCAGGAACGTGAAGAACGACGGAGTAAGAAGCAAGATACCGGCAGCAAGGCGCAGCGAAAGGCTGCGGCTATGACGTCGGGGCAGCAGGCTGAGAAGAAGCCCTTCTTCGCCCGTATCAGCCACTATCTCCACGAAGTTCGTCAGGAGCTTCGCAAGGTCACTTGGCCCACCCGTGAGCAGATGATCGCATTCACCACGGTCACAGTGATCACGTCTGTGGTGCTAACCGGGGTCATCTTTGGTCTCGACGTCCTCATGAAAGAGTTCGTCTTCTGGCTTGTGGAGCAACGAAACTAATGGCCGAGACAGTCGAAGTCGCAGACGAGACCGTCGTCGAAGAAGAGGTTGTTGAGGAAGCAACCGAAGCGGTCGAGGAGGCCGTTGAGGTCGAGGTCGAACGTCCGGTAAGCCCCTACGACCTACCCGGTGATTGGTACGTCATTCACTCATACTCGGGGTACGAGAACAAGGTCAAGGTCAACCTCGAATCTCGCATCCAGTCGATGCACATGGAAGACAGGATCTTCGAAGTCCACATCCCGATGGAAGACGTCGTCGAGATCAAGAATGGCAAGAAAGTCACTGTCAACAAGAAGGTTTTTCCGGGATACATTCTCGTGCGCATGTCGCTCGATGATGACTCCTGGTACGCGGTTCGCAACACGCCCGGAGTGACCGGGTTTGTCGCCGGGAACGCCCAGAAGCCGACCCCGCTGTCCCGACGGGAAGTGGAGCGGTTCCTCGGAGTCCAAGAAGAGGTCGACAAGGCGAAGCCACGGTTCAAGCCCGATTGGGAGATTGGCGAACAGGTGCGGGTTGTCACCGGCCCCTTCGCCGATTTCAACGGAACCATCGAAGAGATCAACATCGACCAACAGAAGGTGGTCGTGCTGGTCAACATCTTCGGTCGGGATACCCCGGTCGAGTTGGGCTTCGACGACATCCAGAAGAACTAGCCAGGCACTCCGCCTCGGATACAGACAGACATAGGATTCAACATGGGTAGAAAAAAGCTCGTTACAACTGTGAAAATGCAGTTGCCTGCCGGACAGGCAACACCCGCTCCACCGGTAGGTACCGTCCTCGGTCCACACGGGGTCAACCTGATGGACTTCGTCAAGGCGTACAACGACGCCACCTCACATCAGCGGGGGCAGATCATTCCCGCGGAGATCTCGATCTACGAAGACCGTTCATTTGATTTCATCACCAAGACACCACCGGTAGCGGGACTGCTCCGTCAGGCCGCACGAGTGGAGAAGGGGTCCGGGGAGCCCAACAAGGAGAAGGTTGGCTCGGTCAACCGCTCCCAGGTGAAAGAGATTGCCGAGATGAAAATGCCTGACCTCAACGCCGTCGATATCGAAGGCGCAATGAAGATTGTTGAAGGCACCGCTCGATCAATGGGGATTGTCGTAGAAGGCTGATGTCGTCGGCTTGCGCGAAGGAAGAAGTCCTTCGCAGCGGCTGACCGACCACACAACGCAAATGCAAGGCACCGCACAACGGTGCACCAGTGGGAGGCCCAATCGGGCCGCCTGGACCACAAGGAGAAAGAAATGGCACACGGAAAGAAGTACCGCGAGGCTTCGAAACGGTACGACAAGCAAACCCCATACCCAGCGAGTGAAGCCGTCGACCTGGTCAAGACCCTGGCATCTGCCAAGTTCGATGAGACTGTCGAAGTGGTCTTCAACCTGGGGATCGACCCCAAGAAAGCCGACCAGTTGGTGCGAGGCACGGTATCGCTTCCACACGGAACTGGTAAGGACGTCAGAGTCGCTGTCTTTACATCTGGCGATCAGGAAGCAGAAGCAACCGAAGCCGGCGCTGCCGTTGTGGGTGGCAAAGACCTAGTCGACAAACTTCAGGGTGGTGGCGAGATCGACTTCGATGTTGCCATCGCTACCCCCGACATGATGTCCGAGGTCGGAAAGCTGGGAAAGGTACTTGGACCCAGAGGTCTGATGCCAAACCCCAAGGCTGGCACTGTGACCAAAGACGTCGCCAAGGCTGTCGGAGAGTTCAAGGCGGGCCGTATCGAATACCGGAACGATCGATACGGAAACGTCCATATACCGGTCGGAAAGGTGTCCTTCTCAGCAGAACAGCTTGTCGAGAACCTGGCTTCGATATCCGGTGAGATCGTGCGGGCACGTCCCGCGTCATCGAAGGGCCGCTACATCAAAGGGTCGACCCTGTCATCGACAATGGGCCCAGGTGTCAAGGTCGACACCACCAGCGTCGAAGAGCTGTCAGCTGCTGCCAAGTAGGCAGCCCAAATCGTCTCTGTGAAGATCT
The DNA here is from genome assembly GCA_965216445.1 of Acidimicrobiia bacterium. Lineage (GTDB taxonomy): Bacteria > Actinomycetota > Acidimicrobiia > Spongiisociales > ZC4RG35 > MA-ANB-1. Next base: position 2,247,403 of record OZ244166.1, on the reverse strand, counting down.
AGTCCCCCCAGAGATGGCCTAGATCTTCACACGACGATCAAGACTCACTTGGGAGTAGATCCCACAGTTCACCCCTGTTGTACGGCACTGTGAGTACGTCTTCGGGGTCCCCGTCTTCGGCGGAGTATTCGAAGATCTCGACGGAGACATCGCCGACAAAGAGGTCAGGGTCGAGGACAAAGAGGTAGTCGCCCCAACAGCCCGACCCACAGGTTGCGGTCGTGAACTCTTCGTGGATGACTCCACCGGCACTATCGACGACGCGTAGGGACACCGAAGCTTCGAAGGTGTTGGAAATCCCCTCGACCACGACGTTCCCATCGGCATTGGGGAGAATCGGTGACGTGAGGTAGATCAAGGAAAGCTCATCCTGGAAGCTCTCCCGGTCAACCGGGTCGGTCAGGATCAGACCCTCCGATCCGAATGCCTCGATCGGTTCGCCGTTCACCGTGAACAGCACCGAAGTGATGTCGGGGTCGGCAGTAGCTGTGTAGACCAGCTGGTTGAGCATGGTCACGTCCGCCAACAGTCCTCCGGCGCCGTTGAGGAAGTTTTCGCTCATGTCCAAGGTCGCGGTGAAATCAGGTCCCTCTACCAAACTCACGATCTCGACCCCTGAGGGAATGCTGCTGTAGAAGCCTTCGGGAGGTTCGAGTTCGGCGTCGACCGGCAGCAGCGACTGCAGGGCAAACAGTGTTGGGTCTGTGTCGGCTGTGCCCACTACAGGGATTGCGAACGGCACTAGGGCTGGATTCCCCAAGAAACTGTTCTCCGGGTCCTGGAGGAAGAAAACCACTGTGTCGCCTACAACAGGAACGGTTCCGTCGGAAGTTGTCGTGGTCCCCAAACGTGTAGTTGTAGTTGTTTCGTCGACGGTGGTTGTCGTCGTCTCTGGTAGTGCCACCGGACCGTCATCTGAGTTGATGAGGATCAATGGGATTCCGAGGCCGAGCAGCACCAGAAGTGCAGCTCCAGCGAAGATGGTCAGAGGTTTGAACCTCGGATTGGGATTCTGATTGGTCATGGTTACCTCGTCGGGAAAAGGCGGCGGCTCTGGGGACATCGCCGCCATACCGTCCGCGAGTTTCTTTAGGTTCCGGTCGTCATTGCTGGTCATGACAGCCTCTCCTTCAATCGTTTGCGGGCGCGGGCTAGGTGCTTCTTCACCGAGCCCGTCGATATGCCCATCCGCTCGGCTACCTGCTCTGGAGCGAGATCGCCCCAGTAGGTCAACATCACGGCAGACCGCTGCTGCAGGGACAGCGTTCCGACAGCCCTCAGAACGTCGAGATCGATCGCTGGATCCTCTGCGTAGTGAGGTACGGCCGTCTTGAGCTCCCGGAGACGCCGCGACAGGGTTTTACGATGGTGGTCGTTCGCCACAGAGAAAACGGACCGATACAAGAAGGCTTTTTGGTTCTCGACTGCGGCCCAGTTTCTTGATCTCGTCGCCTTGAGCCAGGCGTCGGTCACCACGTCACCGGCGTCGGCCGGCCCGACCAAGCCGGTGGCATACCGGGTTAGCTCTTCGGAATAGGACCTGTAGACCTCTTCGTCGTTCATACTCGCAACGGTGAGCATGCCCCTTAGACGGTGCTAACACCGGTTTTGGGTGACCCCTTTTTGGAGGTTGTTTCCAGTGTCGCCCGCTTGCACTGTGCAGAAACGGTTGTTTTCCGTAAGGATCTGCACAGTGCAACGGACAGAGGGGTCTGAAGGTGGATTGAGATGGGGGTCGCCGCGGGCCGGACCTTTGGGCTCGAGGGCATTCGGTTGCCAGGTCCACCGTCCGCACGAGGCCTCACTCTTCATCTGGGACCAGGGTAGGTGTCTGGTCACCGTCGGCTTCGTGGCCCTCGCAAATGGGTCTCGGCTCAAGCGAGTGGGGGCGGTCAGAAAACCCACTCGGGATGTCGCAGGGACCCCCATATTCTCAATAGGCCCAGTGTCGCGCTCCGGCAGAGACCTGTCCAGGGAAAATCTGGAAATCTTCGCTTCTGGGACGGTTTCGTCGGTTTTCTGAAGGCATTTATCAGCGAACAGCAACCCAGAACGCCAAGATGTGCCTACTTCTAGAGCCCCTCGAGGAACTCAAACAAGGCGTCGTTGAAGGCTCGAGGCTGCTCGAGGCCGGCCAAGTGAGCTGCGTTCTCGATTACGACTGCGTCTGAATCCGACAGTTTTGCTGCCAGGTCATGGGCCCACATGACTTCATCGGGCAAGTCATGCGCACCCACTACTACCAGGGTGGGGACATCGATCCTTGCGATTCCCGAGGCTTTGTCAGGGCCGGGCTGACGCAACGCGTCGATCTGCTCTTCCGACTGCAACGCTTTGATGTCCATTTCAACAACCAGGTCTACGACGTTGCGGTCAACATCACTCATCTCCCGCCCATGACCACCGACCCACATCTCGGCGTCGAGGCGAGCCGCCTTGTCGAGGTCACCAGCCTTGTAGGCCGCAACTGCTTGTGACCACTGTGGAGGTTCGTAGTAGCCGTTGGGTGGCTCAACTCCAGGGGAGTTGCCTCCCACGAGCACCAGCCCGGATACTCGCTCGGGCGCTTCGATCGCCACCTGCAACGCTGCACCGGCACCAATCGAACAGCCGACGATGACCGCCTTTTCGGCGCTGAAGTAGTCAAGGAATGCAATTACGTCGAGATGGGTCGCGTACTCCTCATTTCCCACCTCCGTATTCCCAAAGCCACGTTGGTCAAAGGCCACGAACTTGAAGCCTTCAGGAACCGCATCGAGTTGGGGAACCCACATTCTTGAGTCGGCCACACCAGCGTGGATGAACAGAACCAGGTCGCCCGTACCCGATTCGCGGTAGTAAAGGAAGTGTCCACCGGAAGGTGCGTAACCATCGTTCATAGGTGCGACGTTACCCGGATTGGCTTTGGCCCCACGCCCGGATAACATGCGACCTGCAACTCCAATACCTCGGCCCAAGACCGTCGGTGTCGCAAGACATAATGGGAATCTCCCGCCTACGTAGGTCTCCTCACAGAGCCCCTTGTCGAATGTCGAGGGGTTTTATTTGTACCTATTACGGAGGAGCGGAATGCCAAGACCAGAAAAGGTCCAGGCTGTTGCCGACATCAAAGAGAGTTTGGAGAACGCTGAAGCAGTGTTCTTCACGGAATACCGCGGGCTCACCGTGAAAGCGGTTCAAGAGTTACGCAATGGGCTGCGGGACAGCGGCGCTGACTACAAGGTTGTCAAGATGACCTTGGCCAGGCGCGCTGCAGAAGCAGCCGGTATCGACGGTCTGGACGAGTTCCTGACCGGGCCCACCGCTTTGGCTTTCGCCAAAACGGATCCCGTGGCCACCGCAAAAGCACTCAAGGATTTCGGAGACTCGAACGACGTGTTCGTGCTCAAGGCCGGCGTGCTTTCAGGAAACCTTCTCGCACCAGAGGAAGTCTCCAAGCTCGCCGAGATCGAGCCACGTGAAGTGCTGCTTGCCAAGATTGCCGGGGCTGCGAAAGCTCCGCTCTACTCGGCAGCGGGGATGTTTGCATCCTTTAACCGCAGCGCTGCGGCCATGTTCGGACAGCTTTTGGACAAAAAGGAGTCGGGTGAGTTTGTTGGAGAAGGGTCAGCCGAAGAGGCCACCCTCCCAGCAGAGGAACCCGTAGAAGCCGACAAGGCCACCAAGGCCGAGGAGGAGTAGATCAATGGCCAAAACCAAAATGACCACTGATGAGATAATCAGCGTTTTCGAGGAGATGACTGTCCTCGAGCTGAAGGAGTTCCTCGACACGTTCGAGGAGAAATTCGACGTGACTGCCGCCGCCCCTGTGGCGATGGCCGCCGCACCTGCTGCCGGTGGAGATGGTGGTGGCGCAGCCGCCGCCGAGAAAGACGAATTCGATGTCGTGCTCACCGGTGCCGGTAGCGCCAAGATCCAGGTCATCAAAGAAGTCCGTGGGCTCACCAGCCTCGGACTCAAAGAAGCCAAGGATCTCGTTGATGGTGCACCCGCCAATGTCCTCGAGGGCGTTGACGAGGAGACTGCCAACAAGGCGAAGGAGGCTCTCGAAGCCGCAGGCGCCTCGGTCGAACTCAAGTAGTTCTCACCACTTATGTGAAAGGCCCCCGAAGCTCGGGGGCCTTTCTATTTGCTTTCCCTGGAGCGGCGGAGCCAACCTCCCAAGGAACGTCGCAGGCGTTCCCCGGTGAGGTGATGGAGTTTGGTTGACCAAACTCCCCAGGAACGCCGTAGGCGTTCCCTTGCACTGTGCAGGCTCGGGTGGTTACCCGCCGAAGTAGTTCTCCACTACGTCGCTTTCCCTTTCCCTCAGCGCGACATTGGCGTCGAGGTTCTCGAGGTTCTGTTCTAGGGCCGAAGCAGCCTCGGGCAGGGGCGTCTCTGCGAAAAACGCCTTGACGTCTGCGGCAACCTGCGGTTGGGAAAGGGCCGGAAGACCTTCGACCACACGACGCTTCGTCATGCCGGGCATCTTGTCGAGGAGAGCCGACCAGTTGGTCCTAGCTTCCTCCCAGGCGATCGGTCCGCCTTTGCTACTGAGCAAACCGCCGAAGACCCAGAAACCGTCTTGGGTGCGGATATCCCCACTGAGGATCTTGCTCATTGTCTGCCGGACCATGTCCTCAGTTGGCACAGCAGCGACCGCCCTCAGGAATCGCACCTTGAGAAGTGGCAGCGATGCCTCTTGATAGGCATTCCACAACGTTTCGTACTCGGCCTCGCCCCCATTGTATGCGTACACACCCAACGAGGAGGTGGCTACCTCAGGGTCGATGTCGTTGCCATCGAGGACCTCGGTGACGACCTGGCGCGCTTTGGAGATCACGTCCGGGTCGGCGGCCACGTTGCCCATCGTCGATATGAGATTGCCCCGCAGCTTTCGCTCCAGGTCGGAGTCGCCTTCTCTTGGAATCCAACCGAGGCGATCCAAGGCGGGGCCGACCAGTTTGGCTACAAAGGCTCGAAAAGCAGGTCTTGCTTCTTCGGTTACCGCGTGATGGTCCAACGAAGCCAAGCCGCCGGTGACAATGGACCAAATCTGTTGTTCGGTCTCATCGCCATAGGCGCCGACAAGGTCGAGGAAGCTCGCACTCGAAACCTGGCCTGACTTCATCAGTGACCACGTGTCAGCTACCAGCTGATATCTCTCCAGATCGTCCAGGAGTGTCAGATGACCGAGGAGCTTGGCAAACAACTCCTCGCTGTATCGGGTTCGGTAGAAACCCGAACCGGCGTTGGCCACAAGCAATTCAACGTCACCGTCAATCGGGACTTCGGTCTCGTCAGTTGTGAGAAGAACCTTCTCCTCGTAGGGCTGACCGTTGACAACTCCGCGCAGCGATATTGGAACAGACCAGATGGTGTCGTCAGTTTCGTCGGGGATGGCGAGGAACCGGCGTTGGCTGAGCCTGATTCCGGTGGTTGTCTTTTCAACGTCGATCTGAGGGAAGCCTCGCTGGTAGACCCACGTGTCCATGATTTCTCCGATGGACCAGTCCGAGGCTCCGTCGAGCCCCTCCCACAGATCAGTCGTGACCGTGTTGGCGTAGGCATGTTTGCGCAGGTAGTTGCCTACACCGATTCGGAAATTCTCCTCACCCATAAACAGTTCGATCATGCGGAGCACGGCTGAACCCTTGCCATACGTGATTGAGTCGAACATTGCGTCGACCTCCGCGGGGGAGTTGACCTCGAACTCGATCGGACGAGTCGACGCGAGCTGGTCGGTGGCCATGGCCCAAGGAACCTCACCGTTGGCAAACGTCAGCCAGCGTTTCCATTCCGGGTGTTTGGCCGCAGTCGTCTTGATGTCCATAAAACTTGCGAAGGCCTCGTTGAGCCATGCTCCCTCCCACCACTTCATGGTGACCAGGTCGCCGAACCACATATGGGCGGTTTCGTGTCCGATGACATCGATTGAGTTCTGGAGTTCACCTTGGCTGGCCTTGCTTCGGTCGATGACCAGGTATGCATCGCGGTAGGTGATCAGGCCAACGTTCTCCATTGCGCCAGCAGCAAAATCGGGAATTCCGATGTGGTCGAGCTTGTCGCCCGGATAGGGGATCCCGTAGTAGTCGGTCAAGTATTCAAAAGCGAAGATCGCGTTTTCCATCGCAACATCAGTCAGATGGACGTTGCCCTTGGGAACGATGATACGAATCGGTGTGCCTCGCACGTCTACCGGTTCGGTTGCCTCGAATGCCCCGACGACAAAAGCCAGGAGGTATGTCGACATCTTCATTGTGGTGCCGAATTCCACTTCTACCTTGCCGTCGCCAACACTGTTCCGATCAACCTCCGCGGTGTTTGTGAAGGCCTCGAGGTGATCGGGCACGACCATCGTCGTCTGGAAAGTGGCTTTGAGGTCTGGCTCATCCCAACAGGGGAGGACACGGCGCGCATCGGTGGCCTGGCACTGTGAGGTGGCAATTGTGTGTTCTACCCCATCAGGGTCGGTAAACGTCGACCGATACAGACCGCGCAGCTGGTCGTTGATCAGTCCGGTGTACTCGATATCGAGGCGGTAGTGGCCTGGAGCCAGGGTCTCGGAGAGTTCTAGCGTTGCTCTCTCATATTCCTCGTCGTAGCTAACACCGGCAACTGCGTCGTCGCCGATAGTCGCGCCGACGATTTCAATCTCGGCCGCGTTCAGGACGATCTCATCTGCTGCGTCTACGGCCTCGATGTCGACGGACACGTGGCCTTTGAACGTGAAATCGCTGAGATCGGGCTCGAGCCGGAGCGCATAGTGGCTCGGAACGACGTTTCTGGGCAAGCGATAGGGGTTGGATGACACTGTGGTCCTTTGATCGAAGACTGGCCGGAATGGTACCGCCCCACCGGCTCGTATAGGCCGCTGGATGTTACGGCCCGCCCCCACGCGGCGCCAGCCGGATTACTGGCACCAGACCGGCGCGGATACCCTGAAGGCCATGACGGACGCCTCCACAATTCTTGTGACTGTCAATGCTGACGACCGACCGGGTATCACTGCCGGGTTGATGGCCGTGTTGGCGAGGACCAGAGCTGAGATCTACGACATTGAACAGATAGTGGTTCGCCGCCGTTTGACCTTGAACATCCTGATTGGGGTTGATGAGGGCCGTTCGACCATTTCCGAGCTTCTCTTCTATGGCTGGGAACACCAACTCCGCATCGAATTTGACGCGATCGAGGCGGAACCGGCGGAGCCCAAGCGAACCCATATCGTGACGGTGATCGGCTCAAGGGTCTCCCCGGAGGATTTCGGTTCGGTTGCCGATGCAATTGCCTCTGGAGGCGGGAACATCGACAGGATCTTCCGTCTTTCCCGCTACCCGGTGATCAGCTATGAGTTGGTGGTGTCCGGTGGCAACTCAGAAAAGATCAGGCATGGTCTCCTCGAGGCCGCTGCTGCCAGCCCGATCGATATCGCTGTTCAGCCAGAGAGCCTCGACCGACGGGTGAAGAGACTGGTAGTGATGGACGTCGACTCCACGCTGGTCCAGGGGGAGATCATCGATCTTCTCGCAGAACGTGCCGGTGTCGGAGCTGAGGTCGCCGCGATCACCGAAGCTGCGATGTCGGGTGAACTGGATTTCGAGCAGTCGCTAAGGCAGAGAGTGGCGATGCTGAAGGGGCTCCCGGTCGCAGTCTTTGACGAGGTGAACGCCGAGATACAGCCAACACCAGGAGCGAGAACGTTTATCCGGACCCTGCGAAGAATGGGAATGAAGACCGCAATTGTCTCGGCGGGTTTCACAAGGTTCACGGACCGGTTTGCTGAGCAGCTCGGCATCGATTTCTCGCTAGCCAACGAGTTGGAAGTGGAGAACGGTCTCCTCACGGGGCGTCTGGCCGGTCCCGTCGTTGATCGAGCCAAGAAGGGGGAGTTTCTCCGTGAACTTGCCTCGTCGGAGGGCATTCCGCTGACGCAAACGGTGGCCGTGGGTGACGGGGCCAACGACCTGGACATGCTTGGCGCGGCAGGTCTCGGAATTGGTTTCAACGCCAAGCAGTTGGTGCGGGAGAATGCGGACACCTCCCTTTCGGTGCCGTATCTCGACGCCATCCTCTTTGTGATGGGAGTCAGGCGTGAACACGTTGAAGCTGCCGACGCGTCGGACCCCGAAACCGATTCGTCGGCTCCTATCCCCGTTCCGGGCACCCCGCCGGTCTGACAAACGGGTTTGCTCCCATGGGGCGGGTCGTCGTAATTCACAGACTTCCCAAACTGGGTTTTCTTAGGGTAGGTCGGTGCGTGTTGAGCGTTTCGAGGATCAATATGAGGCGGCCGCAGTCGCGTACGGTGTGTCACCTGAGGAGCTTGTTGACCGGGATCGACGCCAGACCCAGGAGCTCCTTCGATGGGTCGCCCTCGATGGTGATCGCGTTCTGGGTGCTGCCACCGGCTGGATCAGACCCGACAACAAGTTGTTTCTCAACTTTGGGTGCCCCGATGAAGCTGCCTACGCGCCATTGTCCAAGCGCATTGCAGAGGAGATGGTGCGAGATCTCTACGTTTCACTGAGCGGCGGCGATACGAAAAAACATCAGAATCTCACAGAAGCCAGATTCCACATGGACCTGGTATCGGAGGTGTTTGAAGTTCCATTTGTGTCTGTGATGGAGCGACTCCCCCGACCCTTCGACGTTTCCGAGTTCCGGATTGTTTCTGCCGATGAGATCGACCCCGAGTTTCTCTTGGACATCGACAACAGGCTGAGAAACCAGGTACCCGGCACAGATGGATGGGTAGGAAGCCTGCAGTGGATCGTTGAGGAACTGGCAGAAAGCCCGCCCTTCGATGCTCGAACCTACCTGGTGGGGTTGACTGACAGGGGTGACCCGGCCGGTTTGATTCGGATCTGGCGAAATCCTGACGGTCCCCGGTTTGGGATGGTCGCGACCCTTCCGGAATTCCGACGCAGTCTCTTGGGCCCGGAACTAATACGCCGGGCCCTCGTGGCTGCTTCATCCTGGGGATTTGCGACATTTCGTACAGAGACCAGCATCAACAACAGGCACATCCATCAGAGACTCTTGTCGGTCGGTGCCAGATCGTTGGGATTCGTCTATCAGATGGTGTTCCGACCAGGTTTCTCTACCAAAGGATCGTGGTGACGTCGGGCGAGGTGGCATCGCCCTCACAGTGGCCGGGTCAATTGAGGGCCGTAATCACCTCACGGTGGAGGTCGGGAACGGCGGCCACGATCGAGGTCCCGGTCACCGGGTCCTGTCCATGCCAATCGGTTATCACACCTCCGGCTCCCTCGATTATCGGGATGAGAGGCATGGAGTCCCACTGGTTCATTATCGGGTCCAGCATGATGTCGGCGCGACCCGCCGCGAGCATCAGGTATCCGTAGCAATCTCCCCAAGTGCGGGTCATATTCACCTGCGCCCGCAAGCTCTCAAACTTGGACGTGTCCGCAAATCGGTCGATCAGGTGGTGGTCAGTGGTGAGCAACGTCGCCACCGACATGTCTTTTGTGTTGCGAACTCGAACCGGTGAGCCGTTGAGCGTGGTCAGGTCGGGAGTACCGACCATCATTTCATCGAGAATCGGCTGATTGATGACTCCCAGGATCGGTTTGCCCCGATCGAGTAGTCCTATCAAGGTCCCGAAGAGTGGAATCCCGGCAACGAAGGAAATGGTCCCATCGATTGGATCGAGGGTCCACACGTGACGAGCATCGATGTTCTCGCTCCCAAACTCTTCACCGATGATCCCGTGATCGGGAAACCGGGTGGAGATCATCTCTCTCATGATCCGCTCCGCCTCGCGGTCCGTGGCGGTCACTATCGACCGATCGTCTTTGAGCTCAGTCTCAAACGACTGAGACTGGTATCTCTCACGTATCAGGCGACCGGAAGCATCAGCCAGCTCCTTGGCGAATTCGATCAACTAACCGCCCCACTCGTAGTGGAAGAATTCGCCGCGAGGCTTGTCGACTCGTTCGAATTTGTGTGAGCCGAAGTAGTCCCGTTGCGCTTGGATGAGGTTGGCCGGTAGGCGCTCCGAACGCATACCGTCGAAGTAGGTGAGGGCGCTCGCGTAGGCCGGAACTGGAACACCCGACTCAACCGCTTTTGCAACCACACGACGCCACGCCGGCTGCGCCGACTCGAGGGCGTCAGCGAAGAATTCGCTCAGCATCAAATCGACCGGCGTCTTGGCGTCTGCGTACACCTTCATGATGTCGGATAGGAAGTCGGCGCGGATAATGCAGCCTGCGCGCCATAACGATGCGATCGAAGCGAGGTCGAGTTCCCACCCGAAATCCTGCGACGCTCGTGCCATCAGGCGAAAGCCTTGGGCATACGAGACGATTTTGGATGCGTAGAGAGCGGTTTCGATATCTTCGACTGCGACCCCGGTGAGGGGCTGTGTCGGAGTATCGAATCTCTGCGCGACAGTCTGACGCAGTTCTGGATTGGAACTGACCACCCTGCCATAGACAGCCTCGGACACGAGCGTTGTTGGCTCACCCAACTCGAGAGAGGCGATGACAGTCCACTTCCCGGTTCCTTTTTGGCCCGCAGCATCGAGGATCTTTTCAACCAGCGGCTGGTCGTCTTCGTAGGTATCGAGGATGTCAGCTGTGATTTCGATCAGGTAGGACCGGAGCCGGCCCTCGTTCCATTTGCGGAAGACACTGGCGATTTCGTCGGCTGACATGCCCAGACCCCGTCTCATCAGGTCGTAGGCCTCAGCTATGACCTGCATATCGCCGTACTCGATCCCGTTGTGAACCATTTTGACGAAGTGCCCCGCGCCACCGGGCCCAACCCACTCACAGCACGGATCACCGTCTGGAGCTACTGCCGCAATCGCCTTGAGCATGTCTTCGACCAGGGGCCATGCCTCCGGGTCGCCGCCTGGCATGATCGAAGGGCCGAAGCGCGCGCCTTCCTCGCCTCCAGAGAAACCCACGCCCAGATAGCGGATGCCGAGATCCGTGAGGCTTGTCGTCCGTCGATCGGTGTCGACATAGAGGGAGTTGCCGCCATCGAGGATGACATCGCCCGGCTCCAACAACGGCACCAGATCCTCGATCACGGTGTCGACTGCGTTCCCGGCCGAGATCATCAGAAGAATCTTGCGTGGAGCAGTCACGCTCTCGACCAGCTCCTCGAGGGATATCGCTGAGATGATGTCCAGGTTGTTGGCCTCGCCCGCCATGAAGTCCATGGTGGTTGAGGGAGTCCGGTTATAGACGGCCACGGTTTGTCCGGAGTCAGCAAGATTGAGGGCAAGATTCGCTCCCATCACCCCGAGGCCCACCACTCCGATGTTTGCGCTCTTGATCATCCGACACAGGCTATTACCTGGTTGGCGGTGTGTCGGTCGGGAAACGGGGTTTATTCGGGTGGGCCATTTTGTCCTCTGTTTGCTGGATCGCTTAGGGTTTCGGATCGTGAGTCGCCTGCGAATCGGAATTGACATCGGTGGCACGGGGATAAAGGCTGCTGTCGTCGACCTTGACCGGGCGGACCTGGCTAGCAACCGGGAACGGGCTCCGACTCCGACGCCGGCAAACCCGGAATTGGTTGCTGACGCAGTCGCGAGTTTGCTGCAACCTCTGGATGCTCCCGGAACGCTCGGCATCGGCTTCCCAGCTGTCGTCGTTGATGGTGTGGCCTCGACGGCAAACAACATCGACAAGTCTTGGATCGGCACCAGTGTCAAAGATGTCCTCGAGGAGAGGCTGGGCAGAGGCGTGGTCGTAACGAACGATGCCGATGCAGCCGGTCTGGCAGAAGCGACGTTTGGCGCTGCTCGCGGTCGGCCGGGCAAGGTATTGGTGCTGACATTCGGCACCGGAATCGGGAGCGCCCTGATCTTCGATGGTCAGCTTGTGCCGAATCTCGAACTTGGGCAGATGGAATTCGAAGGAGTGACCCGATCAGAGGAACGATTCTCGGCCAAAGCTCGTGAAACGCTTGAGCTTGATTGGGAAACATGGGGCGGCGACATCGGGCGCTACATGAGAATGGCGCAGAAGGTGGTCAACGCTGATCAGATAATTGTTGGTGGTGGAGTCGTGAAGAAGTGGGACAGGTTTGGCCACGTCCTTCCCGTCGATTTACCGATCGTGAAAGCAGAATTGCGGAACAACGCCGGAATTGTTGGTGCGGCTCTCGCCGCCGAAATGGCAGCCTCAGTCGGCTGACACAAACTCCGCGAATTTGAATCGCTCCCGAGTCGGCACCCGGACTTCGAGCAGAGTTCCATCGTCTTCGTGCTTCTCCCCGATTACCTCGCCTGATCTATGAGCGGCGGCGACGATGTCGCCGCGATCGTACGGAACCCTCAGATATAGAGTTGTCATTTGTCGTTCGAGATGACTCCCGATCTCATCGAGAAGCCCGTCCAAACCAAGGGACCGTCTGCCGGAAACGAAAACAGCCTTCGGGTAGAGGTTTCGAATGCGATTCAGCTCGTGGTCGTCAAGCAAGTCGATTTTGTTGAACACAAGCAACTCGGGTCGTTCCGCTGCTCCTATCTCAAGCAGGACTTCCCTCACAGCAGCCATCTGGCCGACCAGGTCTGGTTCAGTGGCGTCGACCAGGTGAAGCAACAGGTCCGCTTCCGCCACTTCAGCCAGGGTGGACTGGAATGCATCGACGAGATGGTGGGGGAGGCGTCGAACGAAACCGACTGTGTCGGCGATAAGAACTGCCCGGTTATGCGGTAGCTCTAGACGTCGGACCGTTGAGTCCAAGGTGGCGAATAGCTGGTCGCGGACCCTCACTTCGGCGTCGGTGAGGGCGTTGAGCAACGTCGATTTGCCGGCGTTCGTATAGCCCACGATTGAGACCTGGGGGATCAAGTTTTTCTTACGCGCTTTGCGTTGCGTCTCTCGATGACGGCTGGTGTCCTTCAGCTCGCGTTCCAGTTTGGAGATTCTCGCCAGGGTGTGCCTTCGGTCGGTTTCCAGTTTGGTCTCGCCTGGTCCACGGGCAAGGACTCCGAAACCCTGTTGAGACATACTTTTACCCTTGCCCCGAAGCCGGGGAAGGTTGTAGCGGAGCATCGCCAATTCCACCTGGAGGGCACCAACCTTGGTCGTGGCATGTTGTGCGAAAATATCGAGGATCAGCGCCTCGCGGTCAACAACGTCGCAGTGAAAGATCTTTTCAAGATTCCGGGTTTGGGCTGGAGTCAGCGGGTTGTCAAAGATCACGACGTCGATGTCCAGTTCGTTGGTGAGAGTCCTCAGCTCCTCAGCCTTACCCGAACCGATGTAGGTAGCCGGATCAATCGCTTTGCGTCGAACCAACTCCTGATCGACGGGGTCGGAACCCGATGTGTCCGTGAGCAGTGCTAGCTCTTCGAGTGACCTTTCCGCGTCCGCGGTGGAGACTCCCGGTAGTTCGACACCAACCAGGAAAGCCTTTTGGACCTGGACCTCGAGGTCGGTGACGGTCGCGGTGAGTCGCCGTCTGGAGCGTGAAGCATGTTGGTCGGTCATAGTGTGATTTCGTTCCCGGCGGCCCTAGGTATCTCAACCCACACTAGGTGTGGGTAGGGCCGCACCGAAGGGGAATTAATGTCGATCAGAGGTACTGGCCCTCGTCGCCAACGTGGTCGATTTCTTCCTCGGCGATTATCTGGGATTCACGGACTGCAATGACCGGTTTCCCGGTAGGTGGCCATATGAACCGCCAGGCACCTGTTGGCACGGCCCAGAATCTCTGATTGGTTTGGACGTCGATCAATGCGAGGGCGTCGTTGCCATCTTTGGTGCCAATCGGTACCAGGAGCCCCGATGTGGTCGTGGCTTCTTCCGGCGCGGAACCGACACGCCATCCACCCATGACCTTGTATCCGTTTTCTGTTTGCAGGATTGGTATGTCCGTGCTTGTCATCAACCCCGATTGTCGCAGGCCGGGATGGCTAACCGCTAGTGGGCCAAGCGTTTTTCTGTTTAGCAACCACTGAAGAATCGCCCAGGTGGGCGGTTAGGGTTCTCCCATGCCAAAGAAGCCGAACTTCTCCGAAGCACTCGAGTACCACGAAAAGCCACGTCCTGGAAAAACCGCGATCCGCTCCACCAAGCCGACGGTGTCCCAATCCGACTTGAGTCTTGCCTACACGCCCGGAGTTGCGGAGCCATGTCTGGTGATAGCCGAAGACTCAGATGCGGCTTTCCGGTACACCAATCGGGGAAACCTTGTCGCGGTCGTGTCCAACGGGACCGCGGTGCTCGGCCTCGGGAATATCGGGGCACTCGCGGGTAAGCCGGTCATGGAGGGCAAAGCGGTCCTGTTCAAGAGGTTTGCGGACATCGACGTCTTCGACCTCGAAATCGACGCACCGGATCCCGAGGATGTCATCAAGTTTTGTGAACTCCTCGCGCCGACCGTTGGTGGGATAAACCTCGAAGACATCAAGGCGCCCGAGTGCTTCTATATCGAGGAGACACTGCGGGAGCGGTTGGATATCCCGGTTTTCCATGACGACCAGCATGGAACCGCGATCATCAGCGGGGCAGCCTTCTTGAATGCTCTCGAGTTGACCAACCGCGACATCTCCCAAACCAGAGTCGTTTTTTCGGGGGCGGGTGCGGCAGGAATAGCAACCGCACGGTTCTTCATCGAGCTGGGAGTCGACCCCGCCAACGTTCTGATGGCGGATTCGAAGGGCGTCATCCACAGCGGCCGAGAAGACTTGGACTCAATTCGGTCCCAGTTTGCCGTTGACACCGACGCCCGGAGTTTGGCTGACGCTATGGAGGGAGCTGACACCTTCGTCGGAGTCTCGGTCGCGGGCATCGTCACGAAAGAGATGATTCAGTCGATGGCCGAGAGCCCGATTGTCTTCGCCTTGGCGAACCCAGACCCTGAGATCACTTATCCAGATGCGGTCGATGCCCGTCCCGATGTCGTGATGGCGACTGGTAGGTCTGATTTCCCCAACCAGGTCAACAATGTGCTCGGCTTTCCGTTCATATTTCGAGGAGCGCTCGACGTGCGCTCCAAAGGAGTCTCGGAGCGTATGAAGGTTGCTGCTGCCCGGGGCCTGGCTGATCTCGCCAAAGAACCGGTTCCGGACGCAGTGCTTCGGGCATACGACATAGATCAGCTCTCTTTTGGTCCCGAATACCTGATCCCAAAGCCCTTTGACTCCCGGGTCTTGTGGACGGTCGCTCCGGCCGTGGCGAAAGCCGCAATGGACGAGGGCCTGGCACGCTTGCCCATTTCGGACTTTGACGAATATCGCAACCAGCTGAGGGCCCGCTTCCAAGCTTCGTACTCGTTGGTGAGTGCGGTAACGGCAAAGGCAGTCGCCCACCCGAAACGTGTCGCTTACCCGCACGGAGCAGATCTCCGCATCATCAGAGCCAGTCGAAGGGTGGCCGACGAAGGCATCGCTACACCGTTGCTGATCGGTGCGGCGGAAGAGATCTCAGAATTGGCATCCGGTGCCGGAATCTCCCTCGATGGGATGGAGATAATCAACCCCAAAGAAGAAGCCGAAGAGCGGGAGCGTTACGCGGTCGACCTGGAACGCCTACGGCGCCATAAGGGTCTCTCACTACAGGAGGCCCGTCGTCAGGTGTTCGATCACAACATGTATTCGTGTCTCATGGTCCGCGAAGGCAAAGCCGATGCGGTCATGGGTGGGTTGACGACTCACTATCCCGACACGATCAGACCGGCGCTTCAGGTTCTAAAGGTCGAGGAGGGTCGTTCCATCGTCTCCTCGGTCTATCTGGTTGTTGTCCGTGGCCAGCCGTTCTTCTTCACGGACTGTGCCGTGAACATAGAACCATCTGCGGAACAGCTTGCCGAAATCGCCATCGCAGCCACGACCACGGCGGAAAAAGACTTCAACCGCGACCCACGGGTGGCCTTTATCTCGTATTCGGACTTCGGTTCAGCCGGTGGGCCGGAACCCGCGAGAATCCGACGGGCAGTTGAGCTGTTCCGACAGCACCGGCCGGATGTGCCCGTCGACGGGGAAATGCAAGCGGACACGGCCGTGGTGAGTGATCTTCTGCAGAGGCGGCGGGACCAGGGACCACTGCGCCGAGCCGCCAACGTGCTGGTGTTTCCGAACCTCACTGCAGCCAACGCGTCCTACAAGCTGATGAACCGGTTGGGCGACGCAGAAGTCATAGGTCCAATTCTCAGCGGGTTCCCCAAAACGGTCCAGGTCCTGCAAAGGGATGCTTCGGTCAACGACGTCGTCAACCTCACAGCAATTGCGGTGGCCGAAGCGAACCGTCGGGCTCGTTAGCGCTATTTCCAGTACTCCTCATAGTGCACATTCCCGCGGGTTTTGCGATGATCGATTGTGAACCCGCGCCGGTGAAGCAATTCACAAACACCGATTGTCTCAGGAAAAGTCGGCTGGTCGCCATCCCAACTGGGTAGACCAATCATGACCGGGTTCCCACAGAGGAAGACGTGTGTGTTGGACGGATCGATGGGAGAACCCAGCATTCTGTCTACTGCACCCATCTCGATCAGGTCCTGGATGTACAGCTTCTGTCCAGCATTCTCCGGCTCACGGGTGGTCAGGGTTTCGTACCGGTAGCTCGGATACATCGCTTGGACCATTTGATGTTCTCTCAAGTAGCCGAGATCGCTCTTCAGTCGGACACAAACAAGGTTGAGTATCTGCCCTCGGTGGCCCCGGCGCAACAGCTCAGATGTCATCGCGTTCTGTGGCGCCTCACCAGTTCCGGTGCTGAGAAAAACCACCTGGTCGTCGGTTCCGACGCCATCCAACGTATACCTACCAGCGAACTTGGCCCCCATGAATATGCGATCGCCTTCCTTCTTCTGAAAGATCCGGGGGGTCAAAGCCGGGGTCTCTTTCAGGCTTGGGGGCACTCTCACTATGTAGAACTCAACCTCGTCGGATGGAGGCGGAAGGATGGCCCCAGTGTCAACGTCGACAATGGAACTCGATACTGAGTAAGACCGGCGGGCAAGCGCGGTTCGGTCAGCAGGCGGGTCCTCGCCTTCGCGACCATTGTTAGGGCTCTCCCAGTAACCCAAGGCGAGTGTCGTGTACTGACCGGGAGCGTACTCCTCGATTCCCGAGTCGGGCCTTACCCGGATAACCCAGAGGTCATCGTTGACGACCCGGATCGACGAGATGGTTGCGTTGTAGTTCTCGGCGCGCAACTGTTCATCGGACTCGCTATACGGATAGAACTCGAACAGGCCCGAAACGACCTCCATGGCTCGGTCGACGTCGCTTGGGTCCCACCCGCCGTCTCGAACGATCGAGAGCATGTTCGACAGGATGTGGATATGGCCGATGGACGGGTCGGCGGCCCGAAGGCGGTTTGCCAGCAAGCCATCAGGGCTCAGAATCTCGCTTGGTTGACTGTATCCCTTCCCGTCTTGCCCGGTCAGCGTCCGATCGGTTTCAAGGATGGCGACGTTGTCGAGAATCGTGGCCTTGGCGTGAATTCTCTGACCCATAGGCAGAACCTAACGTCGGGAAGAGTTTGGTGCCGGTTCGGGTTGGCAAGACCATGGATCAACAGACTCTTCAAGCATTGAACTCCGGTGGGATAGCCGACATCACCACCACGGGCAGAAAAACTGGTTTGCCGCGACGGATCGAGATCTTCTTCCATCACTTCGACGGCAGCTACTACTTAACGGGTCGACCCGGTCCGAAACGTGACTGGGAGGCCAATATCTCGTCGAATCCCAACTTCGTACTCCATCTCAAACGAGGGCTGGAGGTTGATGTACCGGTGGCTGGAGAGATAGTTGCCGAAAGCGGAGAGCGTCGGGCGATTCTGTTGAGGGCCCTGGTTGATAGTTTCGACACAGAACCGGCAAAGGCGGAACGAGCCGTGGATCGTTGGGTGGAAGAGTCTCCACTCGTCAGGTTCGCGCCAATCGTCTAGTGCTCCGCCGGTCTGAAGCGTATTCCGAGTAACGCAACGATCACCCACGCCGCGACGCCGATTGCGACGGCCTTCCAGCCCGAATCGGCCAGCCCGGCAACGCGAGACCACACCAAAGCAGTTCCCGCGTAACCAACGAGCCAAACGTACTTGTTGCTCAACTCGACGAAGTGGGAGTAGACGCCGAGAGTGGCCAACACACCGAGGCCGCCAACGATCCCGGACGGCCGTGCCAATCCGCCGACCAGAACGGCCCAGGCGATAAGCACCGCCACCAAGACTGCTCCGATCGTCTTTGGCTTCGACCAAAATGTTGGCCACCACGCCCAGATCAAACCGCCGCTCACACCAAGGAGGACGGCCGCATGTTCTGTGTCCGGGACAGTTGCCCAGATCCCGATGAGGGTCACACCCAGAGCCGGGCCCCCTACCCATTGATCACTGAGCTTTCGGAGTCCGTAGGTGGCCAGCAGCGCCGCAAGGATGCCCACCGGGAACGACCAGAGAGCGTCACGTGAGACTCTCTCAACGGCTTCGATTCGGAAGTTCCCGTACAACGCAGTCACTGCGATTGTCGCAACTCCCCACCAAACGCCCCAGTCGACGTCGCGCCTTCGGAACAATACGGCCAGAACCAGTCCCACAATTCCAGCCACGAGCCCATAGCCGAAGGGTCGGCTAGTGAGCATGTCAACAACAACTGTCAAGAAAGACTCCTACTACCGCGGTTGTCAGCTTCTAAGCGGGACCGTGGGTGTGGATCCTGATGATCGCTTCAACGATGGTTTCCACCATCGCCGGCTCCATGTGACTCCAGATGGGAAGGCTGACAACGCCAGCTGCCAGGGACTCAGTGACTGGCAGTGTCGGAGTGTCGATGTCTGCATAGGCCGACTGTCTGTGGAGAGGCGGCGAGTAGTAGGGGCGGGTGGGGATTCCCTCCGCCTTGAGCGCTTCTACCACCTGGTCCCGACCAACTCCGAAGTCTTCCTTGATTACGATCGTGAAGTCCTTGATCGAACTTCTCCGGCCCTCGGGAACTTCCTGAAAGCCCACTCCGGCGATTCCGCCGAGGCCGTCGCGATACAGGGCCGCGAGTTGGTTTCTGCGGTCGACCCGGTTGTCGAGATGATCAATCCCTGCGAGAACAACCGCAGCGTGCAGCTCAGACATCCGTCCGTTCAGACCCGCCTCCAGAGTGTCGTAGCTTCCGGGGTTCCCGTAGTTGCGGGCACGCCGGATGGCGGCGGCGAGGTCGTCGTCGTTGGTGGTGACCAGACCCCCTTCGGGTCCGCTGAGGACCTTGGTTGGCGTCAGGCTGATGACCTCTGCGCTCCCAAAGGACCCAAGCGGTTTCATCCGTCCGTTCACTTCGATCGAGGAGCCCGCTCCGTGCGCTGCGTCGAAAATCAGCGTCGATCCGAGTTCTTCAGCTCGTGATTCGAGCGAACTGACATCACAAGGGACTCCCGATACATGAACTCCTACGATCACGTCCGGGGACCCGGTAACGTCGTCTGGCCCCATCACCCAGGAGTCGGCGTCACAGTCAGCAAAAGTGATGTCCATGTTGTTCCACCGGGCTGCGTGCCCCGTCGCCGAAAAGGTAAACGAGGGCAGGACGACTGACCTCTTCGGCCCCAGTGCTTGAAGAAGTAGAACAAGCCCGGTTGTGCATGAGGCGACAGCGACGCAGTTAGAGACTTCGAGTCTGTCGGCCATTCGCTCTTCGAGTGTGCGGACCAGTGGTCCGTCAGTCAGCATGCCCGAGTCGAGACTCGAGCTGACCATGGCCAGGATCTTGTCGGGTTCTTCAACGACCGGTCTAATAAATGGGATCGTCTCGGCAAACGCTGGTTCCCCACCCGCCACCGCCGGCTTTCCAGTCAAACTCATAAAACCTCCATCTTGATCGGACAAGTTAGCCCAGAGCGGGCATTGGTTCTACACCCCAAAATCGATACCGGCTCAGCTGTTTGCGTCTAAAGCAGTTCAAGGTCGCCCAGGGAGAAGTCCCATGATTCGATGCTGGTGATGTCTATCGGCAGCTCCCGAAGCGGAAGAGCCATCAGCGTCAGCGCTTTCATTCCCGGTACCGGGATCATCCCGCCGCGGAGGGCGGCGACACGTTCCGGCGAGCCTGGAGAGAACCATCCCGCCATGTACCTTCCTCTGGCGACTCGTGCGGTTTCGTTTACAACCCGGGCTGGGTTGGGCCCCGCCAACTCGGAAACAACGATCTCCTTGCGCCCGGACCGGATATTGGGGCGGACGACTGCAAACGAGTCTTCCTTCTCGATCAGGCGGTATCGAACGGTCGGATGGCTCGAGAAGCGCCAAACCTGATATGCGTCGGTCCTTGGTGTGCGTAATCCACTCGAATCCCGGTTGGGCAGGCTGTCGCCGACCGATGGCAGATCTGCGTTGAAGAAGTCGCCGGGTTCAGGGGGACTCTCTCGGTCAGGTGTCGAACCCTTGCGGAGTAGTGGCCGAACCATGACTCCAATCGGAGCGATCTTGGACCATCCCATTTTTCGATACCCCGGTCCCGATGATTCGTTCGGAGTGTTGAAGATTAGGTCGAATCCCCGTGTCTTGGCGCTCTCGATCGCGGTCATGGTCAGGTTCCGGAAGATTCCGCGTCTCCCGTAGTCGGGGTCCGTCGCGGTGTCGACAGGGCGCAAGCACCGCAGAACCTCCCCAGAAGGCGTGCTCAAGTCCCAACGCATCAAAGCCCGAACCCCGACGATTCGGCTGTCGGCTTCAGCAACGAGAACCAGCGACGGTCCAAACGGATTGTCGCGGTGTTTCCAGTTCCATAGGTCAGGGGTACGTTTGAGGAGCGGAGTTTCGCCTAGTGCTTTGCGGAGGACGTCGAGGATCGCGTCGACGTCGTCGCTTCGGAACTCACGGATCTCGATATCTCCCACCACGCGCAGACTAGGGGTCCTTCGATCGCCGTCAACCGCCACGTGACGTAATGTGCCCCAGGTGAACGGCGACAAACTCATCGAGTCAAAGGACGAACGGCCGTCCGTGCTGATCGTGGTGACAGGCACCCATCGACGCGGCGCCGAAGTCTTTGGAGAACACCTGGCTCGCGGACTCGAGGCTTCAGGATGGCGAGCCACGATTGTTGCCCTGCGCAGATCGTCCGCCGATGCCCACATCGATGCTGTTGCACTGTTCGACGGTCCGGACGAGAAATCCATTTCTGGACTGAGACCCGACGTCGTAGCGAGACTACGACGCCACATCCGCGCATTTCAGCCCGATGTTGTGCTGGCTGGCGGAGGTGCAACCCTGAAGTACTCGGTCGGGGCGTTGACCGGCATGCGGAACCGACCGAGGCTGGTCTATTCATCTATTGGCGAGCCGGCTTATTGGGCGCAATCGTCGGTGAGTAGGCGAATCCTTTCCGGGCTGCTCAAAAGGACCGACTTGGTGACCGCAGTGTCAAGCGCCACTGCTGACCAGCTGACCCAGCAGTTCGGTGTCGATAAATCCAGGGTACGGGTCGCCTATCCCGGTGTGCCTGACTCGATGGTTCTCGATGTTGCCAGGGAGGAATCGGACAGACTCCGAGTTCTTTTTCTAGGCAGCCTCTCCACGGAGAAAGACCCGCTCTCGGCTCTCGAAGCTGTGGGACGAATGGTTCAGCCTGTTCAGCTTCGGTTCGTCGGTGACGGCCCGATGCTGACCGAACTCAAGGAGTCGGCAGCACGACACGCCGCGCCCATCGAGTTCCCCGGTGCCGCCGACGATGTCGTTCCTCACCTCACCTGGGCCCAAGTTCTGATACTCACTTCTCGAACCGAAGGCTTGCCGGGGGTAATCCTCGAAGCTGGTGCCACCGGCCTCCCGGTTGTTGCTTTTGCCGTCGGTGGGGTAGGGGAGGCGGTCGCTGACGGAAAGTCGGGTTTTGTTGTCGATCCAGGTGACACGGGCACCGCCGCAGAGTCGCTAGACCGATTGGCCGTCGACAGTGACCTCAGGGCTACGATGGGCGCGGCTGCCAGATCACTGGTCCGGGACCAGTTCCTTTTGTCGCAAGCTGTAGAACGCTTCATCGATCTTCTGGAGATGGCGCGCACCGGCGACTAGACCGGAGTGGGGTTCGTAGTGACCCACCACGAATACGATGTGTCTCTACATGAAGTCAATTCGGCTGCTTCGGCCCGGTGTGATCGGTGTCTTGATGATCCTCGTTGTCTCAGCGTGCTCTTCGAACGCTGACAGTGAGGATTCTTCAACGACAACCGCTCAGCCGACGGATGTGAGGAGTGGGGCTGATTCCTCTACTTCGTCAACGACTACGACTACAGCGCCGGCAACGTCATCGTCCAGCACAACCACAACTACTACCTCGCCTCCATCGACCTCCACCAGCCCTACCGTGACAGGTGAAGGTCCGATTGGCGTGGTGGGTTGCTCGAACACCGGCCAAGCAGTGGTTGGATACACCGATGCATCCTCGCTCGACCGTCTCTCCTTCGGAGACCTGGGAGGTGGCGCTGCCAGCATCTGGGGCGACCCGACACACACGAGATACTCCCTCTATTGGGATCTCTACGACACCAGACGTCCTGCTGAGGGATACGACGAGACCTGGGTGCAACTTTGCATACGCAGCGGTGATCATGAAGGCGTATTCGACGACGACGAAATGGCTTGGATCACCCATATCGTGGAACAACTGAACGAGCGGGATCCAGGAATTGTCGTTTGGATCTCCCCACTCAACTCTTACGAAGGCATCGTCTGTGATTCCGTCGGAGAAATCGGCCCCGAAATCACTGCGCAAGCAAGCGATTGGGCGGCTTCTACGCTGTCAGGTGTCGCCAGGGGGCCGGACTTGGGCCCCTTGACTCCCGACATGATCGGGGTCAGGGATAACTGCCATCCCAACAAGTCGGGCGAAGCACTGCTCGGATCACAGCTCGTCGCGTTTTTTGACTGAGGGCTAGATCCAGGGAACTGGTTTGCCGAGCAGCTGTCCCAGCTGCTCGCTGTCTGATCGAGTCAGGGTGCGCACCTTCTCCGCGGCTTCTTCCGAGATCGGCTCGTACTCAGAATCTTCGCGCATATTGAGCCTGCCTACGGCATCACGAAGCCTCTTGGGCAGCGCCTTGCTGATGTTTCGCATGGTTTTGGAACGGAACTCAACGAAGGCGTTGACCGGGTCGCCCAGTGAGTCCGGAGTGAAGTCGTCGGAGACACCAATGAAACGGCAAGTCCGCTTGTAGACGGAGGCGGGATCCGTGGTTAACTCATCGAAGGTCTGAATGAGCACTCGCTGTCTTTCAACCTGAGAGAGCATGGACTTGAGCTGTCGAAAATACTGACCACGGTCGACGTAGCTGTACACGGCCCGGTCGGGCGAACTGTGGTTTTTAATTCTCTCGGCTTCGGCATCCAGGGCGGCTTCGAATGGAAGGTCCTCTTTTCCTCGACTCCGGTTGTGCCAATAGTGCGAATACGCTCGATCGACCGGATCTCGGAGAAGGATCAGGACCCTTGCTTCGGGAAGGGTCTGGTTCACACGCTCCATCGCCTCGTCGTGATACATGTAATCAGGCGTTGCCTCGCCGACCGCGATGCTCTTATCCGAGTCCGGGAAGTGCTGCAGGTACCAATCGACACCCCGGTCGAATTTCGTGTCGAAGAAGTGGACTTCTTTGGGCTGTGACACACTGACATCGGGGTGTTGGCGGAGATACGCGTTGAGCGATGTCGTACCGGAACGCATGGCACCCGCGATGAGGAACGTTGGAAGCCTCACTTGCTGGGGCCGTTGTCGGCGGATGGTGAAGTTGACTTGTGCAAGATCCAAGAATCTAGTGGTGCGCTTGACGAATCGCTGGGCGCCGGGCGATCGGATGCGACACCAAGGGCGGGGAACTTGGTTCTACCAGTGCGAAACACCCTGGTGACAGAGGGGGATCGGCCGTGTAGATTGTCTTGACCGGCAGATCGTTCAGTTGGTTGGGGGTTCAAGTTGGTTGACGTACCGGAATATGCAGATGTAGTCGTAGTTGGAGGTGGTCCCGCCGGTTCCACGGCGGCCTCCTTGTTGGCGATGCAGGGGATCGACGTCGTTATCCTCGAGCGCGCCCACCACCCCCGGGCAATCGTTGGCGAGAGCCTGATCCCCGACTTCTGGAAATACGTCGACAAAACAGGTGTGACCGACTCGATCATGAAGGAAGGGTTCTTGGAGAAGGGCGGCGCTCTCATCTCCTGGCAGGGGAAGAACATCTCACACAACTTCTCCGACTTCGGGTACGACCGTCCCGCCATGCACGTCGAAAGAGAACGGTTCGACGAGATCCTCTTCCTCCACGCCCTCGGTTTGGGCGCCAGGGGTTATCAGGGCGTAAACGTCAAAGGAGCCTCCTTCTCAACAGATGAGGCAGGTCGGGATTCTGCCGTTGTCCGATTTGTGGCCAATGACACCGAGGGAACGATCAAGTGCAGATATGTGATCGATACAAGCGGGCAGGCGGCGATTCTGGCCCGGCAAGAGGACACCCGTCAGTTGGATCCAGCGTTTCGGTATCTGGGGATTTGGGGATACTGGGTTGGCTCCAAGTATCTCGATGACCATGGGCGAGGGCACGATCATTCCAGTCTCGGAAAGGTCCCTCCCGTCACCTTCCTGAGCTCAATCGACGAAAGCGGCGACGATGGTTGGAGCTGGCATATTCGTTTACGGAAGTCCACGAGCGTGGGGATGGTCCTGCCGGTTGGGTCCACGAAGTCCGAAAAGAAGCAAGGGGAGTCTTGGGAGGCGTTCTACGAGCGGAAGCTTCGTTCGCTGCCCGTCCTCAAAGATCTCCTGGCCGACGCAACCCTCACGCCGGGTAGTGTCAGCACGATCCGGGACTATTCACATCGGAGCACTCAGGTGGCCGGTCCGGGCTGGTTCATGGCCGGGGACTCTGCCGGGTTTGTCGATCCGATCTTCTCGGTCGGAGTGACACTCGCCTTGTTTGGTGCTGCTTCTGCGGCGTGGGCGGTGGCGGAGGCTCTCGCCAAGCCGGACAGGGCAGACCACATCAGGGAACTGTTTTCCTGGCAGCTACAAGGGCGGATTCAGGTCGCCAGGTCGCTGGCG
Organism: Acidimicrobiia bacterium; assembly: GCA_965216445.1. GTDB lineage: Bacteria > Actinomycetota > Acidimicrobiia > Spongiisociales > ZC4RG35 > MA-ANB-1. The sequence continues at coordinate 2,222,422 of OZ244166.1, read as the reverse complement.
CTCCCGCGCTATCACTCCGAAGAGGCCCTCAACGACTTGGCTCGCAACATCTTCCAGCTGGAGAAGCGCGGAGCCAAAGACATCATGTATGTCGTCTCAGAGTCAACAACCCGGTCCAACAACTGGAGGGGTGTGATTGGTGAACAAGCACCCGTCGACGCTGCCGACAAGATGAGGGTCGTCGACCAAATCAGGGTTTGATCGGGTGCCGTTGCCGGCACCCGATCTGATACCACTGTCTACGGCGCGTACGGCCCGGTGCCGTTGAAGTCAACAGCAATCTGGCCGGACCCGAATGCCGTGTAATAGAAGGACACTGCCGGAAGGTCGTTCTGGGCTGGGTAGAAGCCGACGATGGCCTCCTTGCCGTTGAAGGACATCAGCTTGAACTTGCCCGGGCTTCCCAGGGCAGTGTTTGAGTAGTCACGGATGTCAACGACTTGACCCTGGCTATTGAAGAAGCCAATGCGTGGTCTTTCGTCAGGTCCGTTGTTCGGGATCGTGTAGTCGATGTTCTTGGAGAGAATATCGGTGCACTCCGATGCCTTGTTCGGGTCTTGGAGCTCAGCTCCGCCTTCGTTGGCCAATTCGCCGTCGTAGTAACGGACACCTTCATCCATGTAGGCGTCGTTGACCTTTCCGTAAGCCTCGGCGTCTGGCGTCAGCACAGCTGCCCACCGACCAATCAGCTCACCCGAGGAAACATCCTGGAGGAATCCATAGGCGCACTTGTAACCCTGGCGGTCACCGTCTACCCAGGCGTAACCGGGGGTGTACGGAAGATTGGTTCCGAAATACGGCGCTTCCCACCACTTATTGGAACCGAACTGGTCACAGTCGAAGTCCGGAGTGGTCGCTCCGCAGGTGATGATCGCTTTGTGTCCACCGTTCGCCTTCAGGCCCGAGTTGTATGGGACCGTCTTTGGGATTGATCCGACTACTACAACGGGGGGTTCGGTCGTAGGTGGCGCCACCGTCGTCGTGGTTCCCCCACGCGACTTGTCGGTTGTCGTGGTCGCTCCGACCGTCGTTGTGGTGTCGGCCACAGTTGTCGTCGTTATCCGAACCCTTGGTTCGCTCGTCGTTGTCGAGCTGGGCCGGGATTTGCTTGTGGTTACCACGCGTCCGAGGACCGCGGTATCGGACTGTGCCGCGACCGTCGTCGCGTCGTCGTTGTTCTGTGCTGGGGAACCGATCGCTAAACCGGCCAGTACCAGCATTGCTGTCAATGCCAGTGCCAGGATTGTGCGTTGCATGCCGCTCCTTATCTTCTAAACCTATACGAATCGCACAACAGCCATAGCAACAGCCGTGCGAACAAGGCTCCTACGAGGAATCGACACGTTTTTCTGGGTCTTTAGGATTATTGACAGAGAAAGATTTCGGTCTCGGTTTTTCCTCACCGGCGCCACTTACCCCTCCGAATCTGCCTTCAAACTTATTTTGAGCCTTTTCTCACGCGTATTGAAATGGGCCTGCTTGTCTTGTGCCTTTTTCTTATGCGTAAGAAACGGGCCGGGCTGATTCGACGTCTTCAGGATTTGGCTGCTCGCGGTCTTTTGCGGCGTCCCAACCGAGTTGGATGATGACCACCGCAAGGAAGGGAAGTATTTGTGACCGTTCTCTTGCCAAGAGCCCGAGATTCAGAAATGGGGAGAACATGATCACAAACCCAAGCGTCATGACCGCACTCATCATCACATATGGGTCATCCCGGATTTTGAGCAAGTTCCTGAGGATCTTTGGTGATCGCCATATGAGCACCAGGAGAATCGCGGCACTTTCCATGGCGCTGGCCAGGGCCTGAGCGTTGTGCGCTTCGTACGGCAACGGGCGGAACAAGACGCGCAAGGCAGCGCCGGGAACGTCTTGTGGTCCCGTAACAGCGCCACCGGAAACGCCCGACCCTCCGCCCGACGTGTTGTCTTCGAGGTTGGAAACGAACTCGTCGACTTCGAGACTGACATTGCCCTGGAGGTTGATGTTGAACTCGCTTGCGGCAAAGGAGATGAGGAAGAAGGAACCGGCCCCAACGGCTAGGACGGCGGCCCATCGAAATGCTGGTGTGAGGCCCAAACCGGTCTTGCCCCTGGCGAAAATCAGCGTCACTGCAAGACAAACGACGATGAGTGCCGCCACGTGGGGTCGCACAGCGCCGGCAAGGCCCAGCCCCAGCGTAAGTGGGACAAGTGGAACGATTCCGCCTCTATTTAGGAACAAGGAGCATCCATATACCGCCAGCCCGATGCCCAGGAACATCAAAGATTCTTTGCCGATGCTGGATGGCCAGTAGCTGATTGCGGGCACGAAGAAGAGGGCGAGGGCGTACCACTTGAGCCGGCGGGGCTTCGAAGACTCACGGAATGCTGCGTACATGAACATCTGCCCAACGAAAGCAAGTGTGGCGAATATGAAGAATCCCCCAATCATCGTGGGTGCATATGGAACGTAGAGAAGCCCGGTGGTCACATCGACGAATTCGGTGCCTATCGAGATCTCCTGGGGAACCTGAAGGGTCTCCCAAACCTCATGCAAGCGGTGGCCCGCACCATGGTATCCGGTGGCGTCACCAGATCCGCCGTAAACCTCGACGAGGACCAGGTAACGAATGGTCGACAAAGTGATCTTCGCTAGGTAGCCCATCGCAATTAAGCCAGGTAGCCACGAGGCGTCCTGGGGCTTGGCAATCCTTGTCCCGACCGCCGTAACCACGATGAATCCGGTAATGGCGATCAACACGGCATCCAGGAAGGAGAACAGGTACCCGTTGAATATCCCGATCAGAAGGATTACCGAACCGATCAGGCTCGCTACATACAGCCATCCATAGGGGTATTTCGGTCCGAGATCTTCATCCCAAACCTGCATCGAAAGGTCGTATGTCATCTGGTCCGCCGGTCGCCAAATCCATGTCGGTCTCGGGACGGAAAAGCTAGTGGTAACGCCCCCTATTGATTTCCGATGAGAAACCGAACTGGTCATCAAGGTACCACGCAAACCCCTGTTTGCACTGGGTGGTCGAGGTTCACGGTGGATGTTGTGCCTGGTTGATGTATGCTGGACCGATAATCTTCGGGGGACCATAAAATGTTGAAGACGTCGAGTAATTCGACTGCTCTTTGGGGGGCATCCATTCGAAGCGACCATTCGGCCAGCCGGTCGTGGTGCGTACTATGGAGTTTCGAATCGAGACGAGGTAAGAAGTGGAACTGAGACGAGTGATTGGGCGGCTTGCCCCACGGTGGCCTGTCCTTGTGATTGCCGGTCTCATTGGCGCTGTTGCAGCTTTCGCGTTCGTTCAACGTCAAAACAGTGAGGTCGAACCCGTTTACCGAGCTCTCGCCGCGGTTGAGGTTTCCACGGCTGCGGCAGGTGGCGACTCCCGCGGGTCTTCCAACGTTCCCTCGGAGGAGCTTCAGGAAGCCCTCGAGTTGGCGAAGACCGTCAACGAAACGGAACTTGCCCGAGCCAACAAGTTCGTTCAGGCAGATGCCGCATCCAACTCCCTTGTCTTCGGGGCCATCGGGCGCACTGAAGACGTGGCCATCGCAGCCGCTACCTCGATGCGGGCGGTATACGTCGAAGCCGATCCCAACTTCGACGTGGAAACCGAACTCGCGGCCAAACTCGCCGAGGCGGCAATCATCAACGGACGTCTCGAGGAATTGCTACCCGATCAACCCACCTTCGTGCCGCCGACCCCGGAGGAAAGGGCTGCGAACGAAGCCCGCCTCAATACCCTGCAAACCCGAGAGACGGCGATCAAAGCGCAAATCTCCGAGTTGGAGACCTTGCGGATCGACGCTGAAACCTCCGCGGAGGTTGCCGACCTCGACGCTCGGATCGAAAAACAACAAGAGAACCTCACCGCCCTCCTCATCGAGTTGGACCCCCTTGAGGAACAAGCAGCCGCTCTGGCCGCCGCCGAAGCTGAGGCAGCTGCAGCCGAGGCCGCCGGTGAGGACGCCACCCCCGACATCGCTGGCCTGCCGTTGGCAGACCAGTGGGCGATAAATGCTCTCACGGACAGGCTGAACACTCTCAAGACCGAGAGTGCCGAACTGATCGTTGCCAGCGAGACCGGAGCGAGCTTGGAACTGCCTGGTGTTGAAGTCACCGACGAGTCGCCGAGTGCGTTGCCAAGTTGGCTTGGCCTAGTCGTGGGATTCATCGCCGGAGCGCTTATCTGGTCGGCCGTGCTGCTCGGCTTCGATCGGGCCCGAGGGATCGTATGGCAGGCCGGTGATGTCAGAACCGTTCCGGTCCTCGCCGAGGCACCAGCTGCGGCCCTCGATTCGCGAGCTCTCACCGACATGGAGCGGCAGCGCCGTAAGCGAAGCGTGCAGGCGATTAGGTCGGCGATCATCGGATCAGGTGAAGCCGATCAGGGATCCATTGTTGGTTTTGCTGCGCCGGCAAGCACCGAGCCGGGCATGAGGGATGCGCTCGCGTATGACGTAGCCTCGAGCATCAGCACCGTGGGCCGCAGCGTCCTTTTGGTCGACCTTGGGTTCAGCGACTCCAGTGACTACTCGTTCAGCAAACGAGATTCCAGCGGCCTTCGCGATCTTTTCGACTCTGTGACCGATGATGAAGAAACCATCCGGCAAAGGGCCGATGCCGCGATTGCTTCGGCCGAATCCAGAGGTCATGGACTCGACGTGCTTGTTGCTGACAGCGATGTGATCGATCCTGCTGACATTTTGGCTGGACGTCCCGTCAGTGAGCTGCTGGAGCAGGGTCGACAGCGCTACGACGTTGTGATCGTGATCCAACCGACCACAACCGTCACACCGGGCACGGGCGTGGACGCCTACCTCCAGCAACAGATAGTCGTCTGTACAAGAGGTAAGACCCGCGTGTCTGAGATTGCAGCGGAGTCGATCCAGGCGAACGCACCACATGTGCAACTGGTAGCGGCAGCTCTCCTGGTACCGGTTTCTGGTGCGGAGAGGGCTCGGCGAGGTTCGGGCCCGGCTTCTGCACAAGAACTGGGGTCACGTGGTGAAGGATCTGTCGTAGGCATGGCCGGTGACGAATCGGGGAAACGGAAGGTTTCGTCGGCCATTAGACGTCTTGGGGCCAACGACCAGACACCCTCGGAGGGGACCGTAGAGCGGCTTCGAGCATTGGAGAGTTACTCCGTCGAAGAGAGTGCCCTGCTGCGAGGCACCGAGCCTCCCACAGATCCGGCCTGATCCGGGTCGTTGCGTTGGGCGGGGGCTGACTCATGACACCTGGGATGCTCATCCAAAAAGCCAGAGCCGCGATCAAGGCGATCGTCCCGTTGTCTGCGCGGCGTGCCCTCGTCAAGGCTCGGCACAAGGTGCGAGCGTTCACCGCCGGATCGCGAATCCTTCCTGACTTCGTAATCATCGGCTGCCAGAGAGGCGGAACCAGTTCTCTTTACACCTACCTCGGCCAACATCCCGATATTGCGCCCTCACTGCGGAAAGAGACCGAATACCTGACTGTGAGATACCAACTTGGCGAGGACTGGTATCGGGCCCACTTCCCCCACCGGCTGAGACGATGGATCATGGCGAAGCTCGGCCGGAGGTTGCTTACTTTCGAAGCGACACCCGACTACCTGCTCGACCCTCGTGCGGCGGCTCGTTGCGCCGAGATACTGCCCGATGCCCGAATCGTGGTCCTTTTGAGGGAACCGGGTGAGCGAGCATTCTCGCAGTACCACCACAACCTTCGTCTCGGACTCGAGTCTGAGACCTTCGAAACCGCCATTGAGCTCGAAACGATCCGGCTAGAGGAAGACCTCGATTTGCTGGCAGCCGGCACCTCCAGCCCGATCAAGGAGTTTCGCAACCACTCATATCTGAGGCGCGGCGAGTACGCCGAACAGCTCGAACGATGGTTCGATGTGTACCCAAGGGAGCAAATCCTCGTACTCGAAAGCGAGCGCTTCTTCGCACAACCGGCTGATGTCCTGGAGCAGATTCTCGAGTTTGTAGGGGCAAAGCACTGGCTACCCCAAGAGTTCCGCAACTACAGCTATTTGAAGTCGGATAGCTCGGGCCAAAAGCGCCTCCCCGAAGAGCTACGGGCCAAGTTCGACCAACGATTTGCCGAACCGAATCGGGCCCTACGTGCCTTGTTGGACGAAGAGATCGAATGGCTGACTCAATCCTGAAGCGGGGTCTGCGAAAGGCGGTAAAGGCTGCTGTGGCGGCAGGCGACGTCCCATTCCGACGTCGCGAAGGTCCGAGAATCCTGATTTATCACCAGGTGGGATCGGCGCTGGGCCGCCAAATGGAAGTGAGCAAGGAGGCCTTTGCGAAGCAAATCGAGTGGATCGTTTCGAACGGATCCATTGTTTCACTCGAAGATGCGGTGCAAAAGGCTGGCGAAGCAGACTCGGATCGCCTGTTCGTGTTGACTTTCGACGACGGGTATCTCGATATGTATGAGAACGCTTTTCCCATGCTGCGATCCCTGGGTGTGCCTTTTACCGTCTACGTCACAACCGGTCCCGTTGAAAGCGGAGTAGGCACAATTGAAGGCGGAGGGGCTGAACCTCCTTCATGGGAGCAACTCGAGGAGATGGCCTCGCATGGGGCGACCATTGGGTCCCACACTCACACGCATCCCGATCTCCGGCACGAAACTGCAGAAAGGATTTCAAGAGAGCTCGCAGAGTCGGACGACTTGATCGAAGCGCGACTCGGCATCCGATCGCGCCACTTCTGTTATCCCTACGGCTATTGGGCACCTGAGGCCGACCGACTGGTCCGGGCCCGCTACGAAACAGCGACCCTCGGCGCGGGAGCTCCGGTCACACCCGACACTGACCCCTATCTCATCCCACGAATCCCGGTCCAACTGAGCGACGGCCATTTCTTCTTCGTACGGAAGATGGAGAGCGGCATGATCCACGAAGAGTGGGTGCGTCGAAAGGTGTCGGGCTACCGAGGGGTGGCTTCTTGACTGCACAGAAGATCTTCTTTGTTATCAACTCCTTGATACCGGGTGGCGCGGAGCGTTCTCTGGTCGAGCTCTTACCTGACTTGCGGACATCTGGATTCGAACCAGTGGTTGTTTGTCTCTACGAGCGTGAAGTTGGATTTCAGGACGAGGTGACTGAAGGTGGCTTTGATCTGAGATACCTCAATCCGGGTAGCCGTCTGAGCCAGATCCGACAACTGCGCAAGATGCTGCAGTCGGAGCGTCCATCCCTAGTTCATACCGTCTTGTTCGAGGCCGACATTGTGGGGAGGGTGGCGGCAATGGGCACAGGGATTCCGGTCACCGGAACCCTGGCCAACACGACATATGAGCCGGCGAGAATCGAGGCAGATGAGAATCTCAAGGCATGGCGCGTGGGCCTGGTCCGCTGGCTAGACGGACTAACGGCAAGGCACCTCGCACGGCAGTTCCACGCGGTGTCGGAAGCGGTGAAGAACTCGGCGGTGGAATCACTTGGCTTGGACCCTGCGACCGTGACGGTGATTTACAGGGGGCGCGACACCCAACGTCTCGGTATTCCGTCAAAGCAGCGGAGAGATCGAGTTCGAAATGAACTTGGAGTTCCTGACGAGACCGTGCTCCTCCTGACAGTGGGAAGGCAGGAGTATCAGAAGGGCCATGTGTACCTGTTGGAGGCGTTTTCTTCGGTGGTCAAGAATCATCCTGACACCAAACTCTTGGTAGCGGGAAGAACGGGTAACGCTTCGGCTCATCTACAACGCTTGACCCTCGATTTAGGCATCGCGAGCAACGTAGAACTAATGGGTCACCGCACAGACGTTCCCGACCTCCTAGTCGCCGCTGACGTTTTTGTGTTCCCCTCGTTGTGGGAAGGTCTTGGCGGCGCATTGATCGAAGCCTTGGCACTTGAGCTGCCGATTGTGGCTTCCGACCTTCCGGCACTTCGCGAGGTCGTAGGTGGGGGCGAGTTCGGAATTCTTGTTCCACCGGGCGATTCCGCTGCGCTTGCCGACGCGATCTCCGGGCTGGTAACAGATGAGCGTGCCCGTCGTGAACTGTCGAGGGGTGGTCGAGATCGATTCGACGACTTGTTCTCCTTGGATACCAACAACCAACTCCTCGTGGACTTCCTGATGTCGGCGGCGGCATGAGTCGTCGCGACCAACTGCCACCCGAGCCGCCAATTCTCGAAACGTTCGAGGGTGCAACCGGTGTTCTTTCCGACTCGAGACCTTGGACCACGGTGAGGGGCTGGACGAGCTTCTCGGCGAAGTTCTGGCTCTTCTCCGCGGACAGTCATCAATTTGCCCTCAAGATCGGCGACAACTGGACCTCAGCGGACGTCGAGTATCTGGTCGAGGAGATACAACGCGTACGGCAGATTCTCACGGACACAGTTGGTGACGGGATAACAATGCCCTCTGTTCTGGGAACCGCAGAGTCTCCGCCCGCCATGGCCCTTGAGTACCTGACCGGCGAGCGTCTGTTTGACCTGTTGTCCGGGCTGTCCCCCGAGCGCCAGGCAGGCTACGCGAGTCGCTTCGGGCGTGCCCTTGGGGCATATCACCGGTCCGAGCCGGCCCCCGATTCCGTTGGATCAACGAATGCGGCACGCGAGGAACTGTTCGCGGCAGCCCGTCGGAGTGGACTCAGACGTTCTGCCATCGCCAATGTCGAACCCGACCTGAATCGGGCTCGTGGGTTTCGGTTCTCTCCCAACGATCTCTTGGTGGGCGAAGGCGAACGCCTGATCCTGCTCGATCCGCCGCATGTGAGGAAATACGACTACGTCCACCGTGATGTGGCGACCTTCGCCATGGAGGCTCATCGTTCACTCGTGGGCGAGCGAGGATTTCGCAACGACAGGGAACAGGCGGCCTGGAGCAGCGTGATGGAAGCCTTTTTCAATGGCTATGCAGAGTCGGGGCCGTCACAACTCGCCGGCAACACCGATCGAATGATCGTCGGGATGTTCGTAACAGCGCGTGTATCCGGTGTGGCACTCGGCCGGCTTCGCCGGGGCGACGTTTCAGGGGCGATTCGCGCGTCTCTCTGGGCCAGGTGGCTCCGATCGCGAGCTTTGGACCAGGCGAAATGATCCTCTCGAGCTTCCAAGAACACGAGATTTTTTTCCCACGGAGCGTGGTCGCCTGTTACTCTTTTCGTGATGGCGGTCGGGCCGCGGTGTATCGAGGCCTTTGCTCGCAAGTGAAGACTTGGTAGGGGGTAGAGCAAGAAGTGAGTTTTAATTCGATTGATCTGTTGGTCGTCGACGCCGAAAGGTTGGTTGACTGCGTTCTTAGTCGCGCTGAAGGTGGGTCCACCCTTGAGCGTGGCGTTAGCGACCTGGTCAGAGATCTCAACCCGGATGTGTCGGTTTCAGTCACGATCAGTGAGTCATCGGGCCTTGGTCAGGTACTAACCGGCCTACGGTCCAAGGACTTCGATCTTCTCGATGGTCAGGCGGACATTGTCCTGCTCTCCCTTGCAGGTGAAGTGTCGCGCTTCGCCTCCGAGGAGCCGGCAGCCGAGATTGTCGACGAAGTCAGGGCTGACCTGGTTTCATGCATCGAGCTGATCAAAGAGCAATCCGACGCGCGGGTATTGGTTGCCAATCTCTCGACTCTTGATCCGGAGAACCCCGTTTATAACTATCGAGGTCTTGCTCAAGAGCCGTTCGGGCTGGTCGCCCACAGGCTGAACCTGATGCTGTTGGGCGTATCCCACGACGAAGGCGTTTCGGTTGTCGACGTTGACCGAAAGATCGCAGAAGCTGGCGGAGACGAGGCTGTGTCCGCCGCAGCGAGGTACACCGAGATCGGTTGCAGCGGCATCGCCGCCGAAATAGCACGGATCATCGAGGATTATGGGTTCTTGGACGATCGACCTCTCATGGAACAAGTTGGGGCACGAGCGGGGAGGGCAAGTTGATTCTGCGACTTGAGGTACCCAATTCCGATCCATCGCTGACAGGCGGACAGGTCAAGGAATGGCACAAAGATGTCGGCGACCCTATCGGGTTCGGCGAAGAGGTTTGTACGTTGGCATACAGCGATTTCGCTGTTCTCCGCAGAACGGCACGGGCAACGTTGCTCTCCGGCAAGAAGCGAACCCGGATCAAGGGTGGTGTCGAGGCGCGGGAGGGTATGGTCCTCGTTGATGTGGTACTGACCTCCTCAGATAAAGGAATTCTCAAAGAAATCGTCAAGAAGGAAGGTGATTCGTTCGTCGTCGGGGACGACCTCGGGGTCGTAGTCACCGATCAAGACGAGGACGTCCCAGAAGGTTGGGCGGACTCACCAGCAATGCGAATTATCGCAAACATGAGTTCAGGACCGGAGCAGTACTAATGCCTCTATCGAAACCAGTCGTAGCTTCTTTGAAGGCTTGGAGAAGCGTTTTTGGTGAAGACACCAAGATTGAGAATTGGGTCAAGGACAAGTACCTGAACCGCATCGAGACCGAGGTCAAGAAGGAACGCGGGCCCGGCTGGGTTCAGTTCAGCGGTCGTCGGTCCGTTGTTCTATCCGAGTCGGAGGATTTTCCGGAGCCGAGACGAGGCATCTTGTTGAAGGGTGGATGCGACCTCCCGTCGGTTTTCACCGCGGCACCGTTGATGCGTGGCGAAATCAAAGGAACCATTGCGATATCACGTCATATCGGTGGTACAGGCGGCAACCGCTCCGATCAGATCCTGCAAACTCTGGAGGGGGTTGACGCGGAGGCTGTCGCTGAGACGCGGAAGATGTTGAATCTCGGCGCTGACTACTTCGAGCCGACCTTTTTTGATCCAACGTTCACTGTGCCACAGATGCCTGAGGCAGGTTCGTTCCCCAAAAACATTGTTGTAATGGGTATCGCCACCGACGAGACCCGGCAAATGTACCGCCACCGCGAGCACGGCTTCATCATCGATCCCGGAGGGTGGTGGCTAAATCAGGATCTTGGCCGGGTGTTGAAGGATCTCGATAAGGTCGAGTGGTTCCGGAGCAATTTCAAGCGAGTCGGTCGTCTCACCGTTGACCAGTTCAAAGACAACACAACGAAGCTGGTCAAGGAAATCGAGAACCGGATGGGTTCGCAGGTGATCTTCTACAACACCCTTGCTTTGGATCCGGCAAGTCCCATCCACAACTATCAGCTGGTGAAAACGGCCCATGCCGCCCGACGGCGCGAGTTCACGATTGCTCTCGCAGAGCTCTCAGCTGAGCTTGGTTTCTCGGTCGTCGATATCGATCGGATACTCAAGAACATGGGTGTTGACGAGCAGGTCGACTTCGCCCACTTCCCGGTAGATCGGATGGCACCCATTGGGGTTGAAGTCCACCGCATCCTCAAGGGCACCCAATTCATCTAAACGAGTACCGCAGGTTGGATGCGACAAGGAGCGGGGCCTGGGATGGTTGAGCAGGTGTTTCCCATGCTTGTCGGCTGCGGTCGGAGCGGAACCACGCTGATCCGAAACGTGCTTGACGGCCATCCGGATCTGGCCGTCACTCATGAGGCCCACTTCATCGGACCGATGGGTTCCCAGAGAAACCGGTACGAGACGAGTGATGGGCTCGACATCGAGGCTTTCCTGGATGACCTTTATCGAGATTCCAACTTCGTCAGACAAGGTGTGGATCGCGGGGAGCTACACAAAGTGCTTGCCGCCGAACCGCCCGCCACGTACGCCGATGGGGTGCGTTCGGTCTTTGCCGCATACGCGCGCGACCAGGGAAAGGACTTGTACGGTGACAAGACTCCTGGGTCCGTCACGCAAATGAAGATGCTTGCGGACCTGTTTCCTGAGGCCAAGTTCATCCACATCATTCGTGATGGCCGGGCGGTGGCGTTGTCGTACATGGAACGACCCGAGTGGGGTCCCAGCACTGCTGCCGAGGCAGCCCATCACTGGCGCAACAGAGTCTTGCGTGGTCGTCGGGCGGGATCTGAGTTGGCTGGTCGATATTTGGAAGTCAAGTACGAGGACATGGTGAGCAACCCAGAGGGCACGACCCGGAGGATGTGTGATTTCCTGGGCCTCGACTACCACGAGCAGATGCTCAACTTCCACAAGAAATCGGAAGATTTCATCTCGAGCACGAAGAACCCAGATGCGTTCCGTAACCTCGCTCAACCGATCGCGGGGGAACTGCGGGACTGGCAGGCGGAGATCGAAGCATCAGATCGCGAGGTATTTGAGGCGATAGCTGGTGACCTCCTCGCCGAACTCGGCTATCCGGTGGATCAAAAACAGCATGGTCTGTCCACCAGAGTCCGGCTGGCGATGGCGTCCATCCAATGGCAGAGCAAAAGGATTTCTGCTTTGGTTTCGAGGAAATTGCGCAACCTGAAGACTGCGAAGCCTGAACAGAGGCAACGAGCAACGGGGGAGGCCACCGAATGATTCTGAAACTTGTAGTCCCCAAGGCCGATAGCGCCTTCGAGGGCGGGACCCTGGCCAAGTGGTACTTCGAGGAGGGCGAATCCATTCCCTTCGGTGCGCCCGTGTGTGACGTCGCGATTGACGAGTTTTTGGCTCTTCAGAGGACGAAGAGGGCAACGCTATTGGGGTCGACGTCGAAAAGGAAGCAGCGGAGGGTAAAGGACGGTGTCTACCGGCGCGAGGGTCGAGGGAGCGTCACCATCCGCCTGATTTGTGCCGAGAGTGGGATGACGATGCGCCGTCGCGAAGTCGAAGAAGGCGATCGTGTGCGCATTGGTTCTTGTGTGGCACTCCTGGGTTCGGCTGATGCGGAGATACCAACCAGTCCTCCTGAGATTGAGGCGCGGATCTCGACCGATTTCCCTTCAGCTGAGGAGCTGGACCCCTTCGACTGAGGTCAGCCAGTTATCCCGTAGAGAGCGACAAGCTGATCGGCGATTCCTTCGGGCTGGAACGACGCTGACCGCTCCTTTCCAGCCTGGCCCATCTTCTTACGAAGGTCGGGATCGGCAATCATTGTGGCCAGAGCATCGGAGGCAGCCTGGCCGTCGCCGGTTGGGAACAGGATTCCGGCCTCGTTCTCGCCGAGCAGGTCCCGGAGCGGCTGGATGTCGCTGGCAACGACTGGAAGCCCGTTGAGCATCGCCTCTGCTGCCACGCGGCAGAACGACTCGCTCCGGGATGGGCAGAACACGATGTCCAATCGGGCGTATGCATCTGCGACATTCACCACCTTGCGGCTTCTTTCGACGAGGCCATCGGGCATCATCTCGAGCTTGGCCCACGTGTCTTCCATATCCGGCTCCACTACGTCGGAAACATAAAGGAGCCAGCGGACCGGGAGCTCCTGCAAGTCGCTCACAATCTCGGGCAGGAGATCGAAGCCCTTTCGGTGACTGGCACCACCGAGAATGCCAATCGAGAGGGTCTGCGCATCGGAGGCATGCCCGGTCGCCAGCACCTCGTCGGCCGATATCGGGTTTGGTACGAGGTTGGCATCGCCTTCGGAGCACAAACCGTTCTCAACCGCAACTGTCTCCGCCGTCCTTGACACCGCGGCGATTCGCAAGCGAGGAAGAAGACGTTTTACCCATGGCCCCAGGCGCCGACCCCAAGCAGAGCCAACCGGGTCGTGAATCCATACCACCGTCGGCGCCTTGGTGAGCAGCGAGCCTGGTAGAGCCAGGTTCAAGCCGGTTAGAGCGTTGGCATGTATAGCTTTCACCCGACCTCGATTCCGAACCACCCATGATGCGATCTTGAGCCCTCCGAGGACTCGCAGAGCTCGGTCCAGGGGCGAACCGGGTTTTCTGGGCAGATCGACGAATTCGTCGGCCAAACCCTCGGCCACCACCGCATCTCTGAAGTCACCGTAAGACGGTGATGCCAGCACCCGATGGACCCGACCCTCAAGCGACTTGAGCAGGGTCACCACGCTTCGATTGGAGCCGCCCATTTGGGCGGGGACCACGACAAAGAGCACAGTCGGGAGTCCCGAGCTCATCTGAGCCTTTGTTAGTAGCCGCCGAGCGTTCCCATTTTGCGGGAAAGCTCCAGCGCCCGACGGAACATGTAGAAGCCGAGTGCGAGGAAGACAACATCGAATATGAGCAGCGCGATGATGGCCGTCGATGCCGGCATATGAAACGTCCCCGGATCCTCCATCAACACAGTGCGCGTTGCGTTGATGACATATGTGTGGGGGAGCAGAAAGCTCAGGTATCTCGCCCATTGAGGAAGCTGATCGACCGAGAAGATGCTCCCAGCCAAGAGCGAAGCTGCAAACGAGTACAGACGGAGCAAAGGCGCGGACTTCAGCGTGAGCAGCAGAATCGCCGCCGACAGAATTCCGATCGCCGTCGAAGCGATCACGCCGAGAACTCCGATAAGGATCGCCATCGGTATGCCCGAGACCACGTAGTTAGCGCCGAGAATGGTCCCCACACCGAGAATCAGTAACCCGGACAGAATCCCAAACATTGCGGTCCACTGGTTCATGGCCAAGGGCAAGGTCGTCCAGGGCACCGGCTCGACGAGGAAAACTTCCATCGTGCCGCGCTGGAATGCCCGTTGTAGCGAGCTTCCAAAACCTGACATCGCACCCGTCATCACTGCCGTCAACGCCAGACCGATGACCGTGAAAGTCAGGTAGTCGCCACCGACCCTGTCGGAGTCCCCCACCAGCTCGCTGATGAAGAAGAACGGTATGAGGGGCACGATGATGCCGAGCACCTGCATGGTCAACGTCAACGGGTAGTTGATCTCCTCGATGACGTCGACTCGGAGAAATGCGCCAGCTGTCCGTCTCCAACCCGGTCCCTTGGTTTTTGTGGCTAGATCAGTCATCTTGGGCCGCCGTTTCCCGGTACACGTTGGCAAGAATTGCATGAAGAGGCGTTTCGCTCTCCTGGAGAGAAACGATCTCCTCCGTTTGCTCCTTGAGAATGGACAAAACCTGAGCGTGTGTTGCTTCCGGGCGGAGTTCGCATACGACACCGAGATCGGTGTTTTGAGTCACCGAGCCGATATCAGCGACCTTCAATGCGTGATAACCCTCGGCGAGGGCCTGTTCGGTGCGAAACACCACTTCCATTCGTGGTCCTGCGTACTTCTGTCGAAGGCTTCCGAGGTCGCCGTCGTAGCGAACCCGGCCACCATCGAGCAAGAGAACACGGGAGTGAAGTGTCTCTATCTCCTCGAGGCGGTGGGAACTGATGAGGGCGGCCATCTGACGCTCGCTCACGATGTCCCGGATCAGGTGCACCAATTCGTGTGATGCCACCGGGTCCACAGCACCCGTTGGCTCGTCGAGGATCAAGACTTTCGGTTTGTGAAGGAGTGCCCTGGCCAGTTGCAGGCGGGCCTTCATCCCGGACGAGAGCGCAAAACACGTGCTCTTCTCCCATCCGTCCAATCCCACCAACTCCAGAGCCTCGGCGATGGCTGATTTCATCTCAGATTTGGGTATGCCCTGAAGTTGGCCGTGGAAGCGAAGATTCTCTTCGACCGAGTGACGCATCAAAAGAGCTCGTTCGTCCCCAGGCATCCAGCCCACCTGCTTGCGCACAGACACGGCCTCGCGATCGGAGTCGAATCCCATGACGGATGTGTGTCCCGAGGTTGGTGTGGTTAGGCCGACCAGGACTCGAAAGGTGGTTGTCTTGCCCGCGCCGTTGGGCCCAAGGACGACGCAGATCTCGCCAGGCTGGACCTCGAAACTGATTCCGTCGACCGCCCGGACCGCACGCTTGATATTGGAACGTACAAGCAAACGCATCCAACGCGGTGAAGGTTCGTAGGTCTTAACGAGATCCTTTACGACGATGCTTGGCCCGCTTTTGGCTTCGCTCAAGCGCGTCCCCCTGGTAATTTCTTCGACAACTTTGGCCCCCCCTGGGTTTCAGATCTGGTGATGAAACACCGACAATACGATATACGCTGAGATAGCAAAGGGAAAGGGCGAATTTGGTGGATTTCTCGTTTAGCGAAGAACAACTTGACTTCAAGGCCGCCGTCGTTGACTTCGCGAAGAACGAACTCAACAATGATTTGTTGCGAAGAGACGCCGCTGGTGAGTTCGACGCAGAGGGTTGGAAGAAGTGCGGGGCCTTCGGATTGCAGGGTCTCCCCTTCTCCGAGGAGCACGGTGGTCAAGGCGCCACAGCACTAACGACGATGTTGGCGATGGAAGGGCTTGGCTACGGGTCACGCGACAACGGCCTCCTTTTTTCCTTGAACGCCCATATGTGGGCCGGAACCACACCAATTGATCGCTTCGGTACCGAAGAACAGAAGGCAAGGTGGCTTCCTGGCCTGTTCGACGGTTCGTTGATCAGTGGCCAGGCAATAACCGAGCCCGACACTGGCTCGGACGCTTACGCCCTGGGAACAACCGTTCGACAAGAAGGCTCAGATTTCGTCCTCAACGGTTCAAAGACTTTCGTTACAAACGCACCAGTTGCCGACATTGTGATCGTGTTTGCATCGATCGACCGTTCCAAAGGGTGGGCTGGCTTGTGTGCTTTCATCGTTGAGAAGGACACCCCCGGGATGGAGGTCGAAGCCAGCTTCGACAAGATGGGTCTCCGAACCTCACCAATGTCTGGCCTGAGTTTCAATGAGTGTGTTGTCCCCGGTGAGAACCTCATCGGGAAGATTGGTTCAGGAATGGTGATCTTCAACCATTCCATCGAGTGGGAGCGGAGCTGCATTCTCGCCTCAGCGGTGGGAACGATGGAACGCAAGCTCGAAGAGTGCGTCGCCTACGCCAAACAACGGGAGCAGTTCGGCCAGCCCATCGGAAAGTTCCAGGGCGTATCCCACAAAATCGCCGAAATGAAGGTGCGGCTCGAGACCTCGAGGCTCCTGCTTTATCGACTTGGATGGCTGTGGGACCAGGGCAAAGCAACAGCCTCCGATGCTTCCAGTGTCAAGTACTACCTGAGTGAGGCACTGGTGAAAACCAGTCTCGATGCGGTCCAGATCCACGGTGGCTCCGGGTACATGAAAGAGACGGAAGTCGAGCGAGATGTCCGCGATGCACTTGCGTCGAAGATCTACTCGGGCACCTCAGAGATCCAGCTGAATGTGATCGCGCGGAATCTGGGACTCTGATGAGTCTCATCCATGGCGCCCTCCGGGCTGCTGCACGCGAGACACCTGACGCCCCGGCGGTTGTGGATCGGGAACGCACGCTCACCTATGCGGAGCTGGATGCCCGCTCGGATGCTGTGGCAGGCCGTCTTCTCGAGCTCGGTGTGCAAGTTGGGGATCGGGTGGGCCTTTACCTGCCCAAATCGGCTGATGCGGTGGTGGGTCTCTACGGAGTCATGAAGGCCGGCGCCGCCTATGTGCCGATTGATCCGTCCTCCAAAGCTCAGAGGGCGACGTATATCGCAGGCAATTGCGGTGTTCGGCACCTCATCAGCGTCAAAGCAAAGAGAGGGCTGTGGTCCGCGTTTGCCGATGCCGGAGTCGAACATGTTCTCTCGATGGGGGACGAATCTGACGTCGAGCCCGACGGGTTCTCGGTCCACGAGAGATCTTGGATCGACAGTGCACCGTCTCCGGATCTACCGCGCCTGATTTCTCAGGATCTCGCCTACATCCTTTACACGTCGGGGTCGACCGGTAACCCCAAGGGCGTGATGTTGACCCATCGGAACTGCCTCGGCTTCGTGGAGTGGGCGGTGGATGAATACGGAGTCACCTCCACTGACCGCTTGTCGAGCCACGCACCGTTCCACTTCGATCTTTCCACATTCGACCTTTACGCAGCCGCGTTGGCCGGAGCACCTGTATATCTCGTGCCCAAATCCGTGTCGCTGCTGCCAGTTGAGGTCAAGAAGTTCATCGAGTCAAAAGAAATCACCGTTTGGTATTCGGTTCCGTCGATTCTGACCATGCTTGTCGAGATGGGTGGGCTGGAGGTCGGCGACCTTCCCACAATGAGAACACTTCTGTTCGCAGGTGAGGTCTTCCCCACCAAGTACCTCTCGCGTTTGATGCGTCGCCTTCCCCATGTCCAGTTCGCCAACCTCTACGGGCCGACCGAAACCAACGTCTGCACCGCCTACACCGTCCCAGAACCTCCAGATGAGGACGGGCCTACGATCTCGATCGGAGGTCCCATCGCCGATGTCGAAACCTTCATCGTCGACGAGAAGGATGTGCGGTTGAAACCGGGAGCGGTTGGGGAGCTGCTTGTGCGAGGACCAACCGTGATGGCCGGCTACTGGGGTGATCCCGACCTGACAAAGCGAAAGCTGACTCAGTCGCCTGTCGAGCAGCACCTTGGCGATCCTGTCTATCGAACAGGTGACCTTGTCGAGGAACTGCCGGACGGCAACTACAAGTTCGTCGGAAGGCGGGACAATCAGATCAAATCGCGAGGCTATCGGATCGAACTGGGGGACATCGAAGCTGCGCTGAATGCTCACCCTGCCGTTCTCGAGGCGGTGGCAGTGGCGATTCCAGACGAGATGATATCCAATCGGATTCTCGGTTTTGTCTCCACCAGTGAGGCCATAGAAGCCTCAGAACTGCTCCGATTCTGCGGGGAACGGGTCCCGAAATACATGGTGCCCGAGGCGCTCCACGTGAGAGAGGCTCTTCCGAAGACCTCCACCGGCAAGATTGACCGGAGAGCCTTGAGCGAAGAGGTTTTGGCGAACTAGCCCGAGTCAGGGCGTATCTACTGTCGGCCCTCAACCAATGTTGTGATCGTGTCGACAGTCTGGAAATTGTCGAGGTTGATGTCGGTTGGGTCGATTGACACGCCGAACTTCTCCTCTATGAAGCTGATCAGCGTGAAGATTCCGAGTGAATCGACGATCTCTTCTTCGAGAAGGTCCACTGAGTCGAGGTCCACATCGTCGGTTTCGGTGACGAATTCCTCTTCGATGTACTTCTTGATTTCTTCGCGTGTGTCTGCCACTTTTTCTCCTGGTCTTTCTACTTGCGTTTGGGTCCCGCGGCCCTAACTAACTTCGATCTCGGTCAGTTCTGAGGCCCAGAGGTGTCCGGGCGTCTCTTCGACTGTCTTGATCATCTCACGCATTGCGTCCAGAACCGGGGCTGAATCGCGGTCGTACACCTCGCCTTGGAGCAGCTGCAGAATCTGCAATCGGTGATCCTTCGACGCAATGAAGTACGTGAATAGGTGCATCAGTTTGTAGTACAGACGGATGAACTCATACCAAATCGTGACCCCACCTTTGAGCTTCGACTCGTAGCCGAGGAGGGCGGATTCACTGAGGTCGTCGTTCTCGAAGGCCGCAATTATCGACTCCGAGGCGAATTTGGCCGACTCGCACGCAATGGATACTCCAGAGGAGAAGATCGGATCGACGAATCGGGCAGCATCGCCAATGAGGAGCCAGCCGTTTCCGACGAACCGACTCATCGAGTACGAGTAGTCCGCTTCCGCCTTCAACTCGTTTACTGGTTTTGCTGCCGACATTGCAGCCGCCAGATCAGGGCTGGTGCCGACGTGCTCCCAAAAGTACTCGTCACGACGTTGGCGAGACTCTTTGAAGACTTCCTTCTCAGCGACGACACCGATCGAAGTGATCTCGTCGTTGATCGGGATCTGCCAGACCCAGCCTCGTTTCGCCGGGATGAAGTAGATGTGGATGTAGTCGGCTGATTCGGTCTCGCCACGATCGACGTTCTCGAACCATCCGTGTACGGCGAACTGGTTGAATATCGGGTCCTTCTGGCGCAAATGACGCTGGGTACCCAGAACACTGTTGCGACCGCTAGCGTCGACAACGAACTTCGCTGGGATCTCGAAGTCCTTGCCTTCGACCGAGAACCTCACACCGTTGGCAAAGTCGTTGTCGTCGAAGAGAACCTCTTTGACACTGACACCCTGATAGACGTTCGTCCCCAGACTCTCAGCGTGTTTGAGCAGTAGCGAGTCGAAGCGGGATCGGTCAACGTGATAGGTGTAATCCTGATCGATTCCCGGTTGTGGGAACTCGGCAAATCGAATTGTGAATTCTCCGCGACCGCCTTTTGCGTGCCAGGCAGCGCCGTATTTGCGGGTGAACCCTTCGGACTCCATCGTTTCGAGGAACCCGATGTCACTAAAGACCCTCGTTGTCGACGTGACGAGCGACTCTCCCACGTGTGGCCGGGGATGATTGGCCCTTTCCAGGATCACGTTGCTGATGCCTGCCTTTGACAGGTAACTCCCCAAGACAGACCCTGCCGGTCCACCACCAATAATGACTACGTCCGCCATACTCTCTTTCCCGTTTCTTTCTTGCCCCTATTTGAGACCACTCAGCGTGGCATCGACCAGTAGGCGTGTCAATAGTCAACCACGTCCTCGGACTTGGTTCGATCGGAAACGAGGACTATCGATTCCTCACCACGATGGACCTCGATTTTCGCTTGCTCGACGAAACCCGACGACTCGTACAGACCTCTCGCCGGAGTGTTGTCGGCACCCACAACGACTTTCACCTTGAGTTCGTCGGAGGTCTCGAAAGCGTCGAGTAGGCGATGGACCAGTTTCTGACCGAGCCCTCGCCTTTGGTAAGACGACGAGACGGCCATGGAGAGCAGTTCTGCTTTGGTCTCCTGATGGCCGCCGTCGTAGGTGAGGGTCTCCCATGCCTTGCGCCAAGCACTGGGTCGAATCAACCGGGGGAGGGCTGCCAGCGCTGCCCGCAACGCCCTCGTCTTGATGAAGTGTTTGTAGAAGCGGCCGACGTTGGAAACTCCGGACACGTAGCCGATCGGGCCGTACCGGTCTTCGGCGACGATCACGTGGGCCCCGTCGTGGCTGATCATTGACACGTAGAGTTCCTTCAGAAACCCGATCCCAAGGGACGGGAGGAAGCCGGTGTTGATGTTGTCGTAGTGAAGACGCGCAACAGCCTTGGCGTCTTCCGTGGTCGCCGGCCTGAATCCGATTTCGAAATGCTCCCGTCCGCGCAGCTTCGGATCGATGCCTGATTCGCGGAGAGCAGTGATTTGTGTGCTCATGACAATTCGCACGACCTCACGTTCGTCAAAGTCCGACGCCGCCTTTTGCACAGCGGCTGCTCCCATGGCTTCGCGGAGACTGGGGGACTTGGCCAGTTGGTTGATGGCGGCACTCAATGCGTCTGGGCTCCTCACGGGAACCAGCAAACCGTTGTTTCCGTCATCGACAACCTCCCGACAGCCCCGAATATCCGTGGCTACCATGGGAAGCCCGGTTGCCGCCGCCTCCATTGCGGCCCGAGGAAACCCTTCGCGGTGACTCGCCAGGACGAATACGTCCATTGCGGCATACCACTCGTCGACGTTGTCCAGCATTCCCAGGAACACGACCCCAGCCTTTTCGGCCGCTGCGATGGATTCAGCGTTCAAACCGTCTTCCTTGTTGGGTTCTGACGGTCCGATCACAACGAGTTTGCAGTTGGATTCGAGGTTGGGGACCGCTTCGAACAACTCGGGGAACCCCTTCTCAGCTACGAGCCGTCCGACGGAGCCGACGACTACATCGTCTGGACCGGCCCCAATTGATGCACGGAGCTCGGATCGACGTTCGGCCGTGACTCGACGTCGGTCGAACCGCGTCAGGTCGACACCGTTGCCGAGCAGCGCAGTCTTCTTCGGCGCGCTGATCCGCCAACGCTTGAGGAATTCCAGGTCTTCCCGGCTCTGAACCAACTCCCTATCGGAGAAGCGCGATGCAATGGCCTCGAGTGTGTAGACGACAGCACGCTTGGCCACACTGTCGTCTGTGGTCGCGTACAAACCGTGGACCGTGTTGACCACAACCGGAACGCCCGCCAACCGCCCGATCACCCTTCCGTAAAGACCCGGTTTTGGTGTGTGAGTATGCAGGACTTCGGGCCGCTCTGTCTTGAGGATGCGCCACAGCTCACCCATTGCCTTCAGGTCGCGGAGGGGAGACACGCTTCTGGTTGAGTGTTCCATCGGTATGTGCCGGATACCACGTTCCTCCAGCTCAGGGACGAATTCTCCGGGTGCCGATATGCCCACAGCGTCTCCCCCCAACTCCTCGACCGCTTCCAGTTGAGGGAGGACGAGGTATCTGAGGCTGAGGTCGACAGTGGTCAGGTGGGCGATGCGCATGAGATATCGATGTCATACTGGCACTGCCGGATATCCGATGGAAGCGCGAAAATTGGCCTTCCCACCACTCTGCGTGTGTGATACTCTCTTCAGACTGCTTATTTGCTAGGGATTTGTCTGGGGGCAGGCGAATACGGTAAGTGGCGGAGGGGCAATTTAGCTACGCTGGTTTGGGAGGCGAAAGATGGGCGCCACTGTTGAGGTTAAGACCGAGGTTCACGGTCGAATGAAGTTGGGTCAGCGTATTGCGCAAAGACTTAGCACGGTTCGAGCCGACTTCTCACTTGCCGTTATCGAAGCCGGACTAATCGCGGTCTCCTATGGAGCTGCTCTCGGTATTCGATCTCTCGACCCGACCGACACGGTTCCATCCACATGGTGGACCCGACTCGGGGTCGCTTTGCCACTCATCATCCTGGTTCATCTCGCATCCAACATGTTCTTCGGCAACTACGGCCACGTGTGGCGCTACGCGAGCATTGAAGAGGCTGTTCGGGTCGTTGCAGCCGCGATGACCGCAACTGTCGTTCTGGTTGGTTTGGCCGGCCTCTACCAGTACTTCCTGTCTCCGGCAGCGTTGGTTCCGCTCTCCGTCCTCGTGATTGGTTCTTTCCTCAGCCTCGCTGGTATGGGGGCGCTTCGGTTCTGGTCACGGTTGTTCAGCAAGCAGAGGATGGATGCGCTCCATCCTGATCAGGAGCGTGCCCTGGTAGTCGGTGTTGGTGCAGACGCAGTCCGAGTTGCGCGGCACCGTTCCGAATCGACTACAAGCGTGTGTGTCGTCGGTTTCGTCGATATCGGCGATGACGTTGATATGTCCCGCGTTCTTGCCGGCTACCCGGTGTTGGGGAGTCTTGATGACGTGCCTGAGCTGGTGACCAAGCTGGAGATTTCGCAAGTGATCATCGCCTGCCCGGATGCCGACGAATATGGTCGACGTTTGGTCGACTTGTGCATGGATGTTGACGTTCGTCTGCGCATTCTTCCCAACATGGATTCGGTCCTCGGAGGCCGGACCGCGAGCAGGGACATTCGAGATCTCGAACTCACCGACCTCTTGCCCCGTAACCAGGTTTCGACCGACCTCACCGATGTGGCGGAATACCTGAAGGGTCGTTGTGTCCTTGTGACCGGTGCTGGTGGTTCGATCGGATCGGAGATCGTTCAACAAGCTCTCAGTTTCGGGGCCAAGAAAGTAATTGCGGTAGACCACGACGAAACTCACATTCACGACGCATCAGCGGCATGGCTGGCGACATCGGGTACCACCGAGAACCTGGCATTCGAGTTGGCTGACATCCGTGATACCGACCGGGTTGCATCGATCTTTGAGAAGTACAACCCCGAAGTAGTTTTCCATGCGGCCGCTCACAAGCATGTTCCGATTCTGGAGAAATGCCCGGAAGAGGCAATCAAGACCAACATCATCGGCACTGTCAACGTTGTAGAGGAAGCCGAGCGTTGCGAGTCGACCAAGAGTTTCGTGTTGATCTCGACTGACAAGGCAGTGAAGCCAAAGAGTGTCATGGGCTCGTCGAAGCGTATCGCAGAGATGATCATCCAGAGCAGGGCCGAAAGCTCAACCGACATGACCTGGTGCGCAGTTCGGTTTGGGAATGTCTTGGGCAGTCGCGGGTCCGTTGTCCCGACGTTCAAGCGGCAGGTTCAGGCCGGTGGGCCGGTGACAGTTTCGCACCCGGACATGGAGCGCTACTTCATGACCGTCAGCGAGGCTGTTGAGCTGGTCATGCAAGCCGCAAGTATGTCGGAGGGTGGCGAAGTCTTCGTCCTCGACATGGGTGAGCCTGTGCGAATCCTCGACCTTGCGCATCGGATGATCCGTCTCGCCGGTCTCGTCCCATATGACGACATCGATGTCACCATCACCGGGCTCCGCCCGGGGGAGCGCCTCAGTGAGCAGCTCGCAGTTGTTCCACTGGTGCCCAGCTCTCACCCCCAGATCCTCGTAGCTCGTCAGCAGGTCCCAACTCGTGAGCACCTCGGCGAAACCATCAAGGTTGTCGAAGACTTGGCTGATGAAAGCAACCCTCGTCTGGGTGAGCTGGTGGTGGCTATAGCCAACGACATGTGGAAGCAGGCCGACCTCTCGATACTCGAGACGCGTGAAGTCACCATGCTTCGTCCAGCAGGTAGCGCCTAACCGGACACTCGGACCTATCTGGATAGGCTGTGAGCATCGACTCATTGTCCCTACCTAACAGTTCGCTCTTTGCCGCACTAGCTCTGGCAGTGTCGGCCTTGGTGGTGCTCGGGCTCAACCCGATTGCTGGTCGGCTTGGTCTACTCGACCGTCCTGACGACTTCCTGAAGGATCACGGTCGCGACACTCCGATAACGGGTGGGATCGCCGTTTTTCTTGGGCTCCATGTGGCAATGGCTGTCGGCCAGGAGTTCGACCTAGGCCTTTTTGCGCTCACTTCTGTGTTTCTTGTCATCGGCCTGTTCGACGACATCAAGGGTCTATCACCTTTGATCCGGCTGGCCGCTGCCGGTATCGGAGGAATCGGCATGGTGTTCCTTCTCGATGCCCAGGGAGACTTGCTCGCCGCGATACTGGTGGTTGCACTGTTCGTGGTCGCTCTCAATGCTGTCAACCTCCTCGATGGTGCAGATGGGGTTGCAGGATCTGCCACATTGGTGACGGCCCTGGGCTTGGCCTTTCTTGCCCTTTTCCGAGACACCGAGGCATTGGGGCCGCTGTTCTTGGCTGGCGCTGTGGCTGGCTTCCTCATTTTCAATTGGCCGAAGGCCAAGGTTTTCCTCGGTGACGGCGGGGCCTATGTCGTGGGGGCAAGTCTGGCCTATTTTGTGGTGGGCCTCGCTGGGGAACCAGTGGCCTTCGACTCAACTTGGCTCCCTCGCGTACTGGTGGCTGGATCGATGTTTGGCGTATTTGGAGTCGACCTCGTGGTCACTCTCCTACGGAGGGTGATCGCAAGGCAGCCGCTGTTCGGTGGTGACCGGTCACACGTGTATGACCAGCTGGCGACGGAGGGGTGGTCTCCAGTGCGCGTCGCTGGAGCCGTGGCCATTGTCCAAATCGGTGTTGTTGTGTTGGTGCTCCTATTTGACGTCGTATTTGCACCGTGGGTTGCCGCGATCCTGAGCCTCTTTCTGGTTCATGGTGTGATCACCGCACTATGTGCACTTGGGTTTGCCTCGCGGCGACAGGCGCCAGCGGATGAGCCCGATGGACTGGATTCGGCGGGCCTAAACGCCGAGGACCTCTCCATAGACCCGCTCGACCGCCTGGATCATTGATCCGAGGCCATGTCGCTCGAGAGCCACCTCTTGAGCCTTGGCGCCTAGGCGGGAACGTAGTTCAGGATCATCGGTCAGCTTCTCAAGGGCGGCAGCCAGGGCGGTCGGGTCGCCAGCCGGTACCAGAGTTCCGCTGACATCTGACTCGATGACCGACGGGACTCCACCAACGGCGGTCGCCACGACCGGCTTTCCCAAACTCATCGCTTCGAGGATGGCAAGAGGAAGTCCTTCATGATCTGATGGATTGACCATCAGGTCGGCTGCGCCGACGAAAGAAAGGGCGTCTTCACGACGTCCCAGGAAGCGGAGCCGGTCTTGGACACCTGCGTTCTGCGCATCGGTCGTGATCCGGTCCAGGTCGCCCGGATACTTCTCACCACCAATCGAAACTACGACGAATGGTGTCTGAGAGTCGGGGAGCTGAGCAACGGCTTCAATCAGGTTCTGGTGACCTTTGTGTGGGCGGATGTTCCCGACGTGGGCGACCAGAACCGTTTGGTCATCGATTCCGAGTTCTTTCCTTGCTGCTTTTCTCTCGTCCTCACCGACTGACACCGATACGCCATTTGGAATCACGATGGGGTCTGGCTTCGGGTAGGAATGCACCGATTCAGCCACCGCTCCCGACACGGCGATCAATCGAGCGTTCTTGCCGTACGTAGCTCGGTTCAATGCTCGCGTGGGTTGCCGATACGAAGAGACAACGTTGTGTTCGGTATAGACCACGGGCGCTGGGGAGAGAAGACGAGCCAGGATCCCCGTGCTGGGGAGGTGGGCATGGACGAGGTCGGGCTCGGTCTCTTGGAAGTACGAGCGCACGGACCGAAAGGTCGTTGGCCCCAGCTTGCCGTTGCCGAGCTGATCCACCCTGATCCCGGCGTCGACTATCGGTGCGACGAGTTGGTCTTTCCAAGGCAGGAGATAGGCGACTTGGTAATCGAACCGATCACGGTCCCAGAACTCAACCGCCTCAGAGATCAGCCGCTCCGCGCCGCCGATCCCCAACCCCTTGATCAGGATGGCTATACGGTGTTTGTGAGACACCTACTCGTCGATCGACTCGTCAATGAGGCGATTCATGCCGTCTTCGAATGAAACCTGCGATTCCCAGCCGAGCAAACGTGCGGCTTTCTCAGCAGACACATGCGCCGGCGGGACATCGCCCGGCCTCGCCTCGCCGAAGCTGATCTCGGTCGGGTGCCTGGCGATGACCGTTTCCGCCAGTTGTTTGATTGAGATTGGTTCTGGGGCAACGATATTGAAGACCTCGCCACGCAAATCCGACCGGCACGCCAGAGCGAAGGCTCTCGAGATGTCGTCGGCATGGGTGAATTGGCGGAATTGGGAGCCGTCGCCCTGGATGGTGATGGGCTCGCCTTTCTTCGCCTTGTCGATGAAGATCCGAAAGACAGAGTTGGGACGAAGTCCGGAGCCGTATGCGGTCCCGAGTCGTAGCGCCACAACCGGAACATCGCGGAGATGATCGGCAGCGAGGAGGAGACGTTCGCCGGCAAGTTTGGTGATGTTGTAGGGATGGTCCGGTTCGCAGGCGTGGTCTTCTGTGATCACATCGGTGTGCGGTGTGCCGTAGACCTCCCATGTGGACGCGTACACGACCCTGGCGTCGGCAGCGAGAGCTGCTTCGGCGACGTTGGCGGAGCCTTCGACGTTGACGGCGGCAGCCAGTGCCGGCCTCTCGCCGGCAAGGTACACATCACCAATGGCCCCTATGTGAACGACAGCGTCGTTGCCGGCGACAGCGGCCTTGACCCCTTCAACGTCGAGCAAGTCTCCAACGATGGGCCTGGCACCATCGAGATTGTGGTCAGCCTGATCGAAGGTGGTGACAGAGAAACCGTCAGCCAACAGATTGTTCACGACGTTCCTACCGAGGAATCCAGCCGCTCCCGTAACAAGAATTTTCATAAACCCCCTCCTTGTACGACAACAGGATATCAGCTGTATGTGCCCAACTAAACAGGCAATCTGGGCACTGAGTTTCCGTCCGAAGAGGTGGTTACACTCGGACTATGCCTGAAAAAGACTTCGAAAGTCTGGGACGAAAACTCACCGAGGCAGCCGAGTCCGGTGACGAGCACGCGCGTGAGGTTCTGGGTCGTCTCCAAGAGTTTCAAGGGGACCCAGAAGACGACTCACTCGACTGGCTGAACGAGGCCGCGATACGTTGGGAAAGCGAGCATCCCGAGCTGGCCCGGATTGCGGTGCGACTCATCAACACCCTCACGTCCGGAGGGTTCTGAGTCGCGAATGAGGTGACGCTGCGATAGCGCCACCCCATTCAGTCTTCTTGCCGTTCTGTTAGATCGTCTAGGTCGTTCGTCTATCGGCCAGATGGCTGAAGTCACGCATCCCGAGACCGATCAGGATGAACAGGACTCCCATACCCACTGCTTGGGCGGCCACTCCGAATGCAAGCACTGAGGTGAACAGTGAGGCTTGCAGGAACGAGGCTGAAGCTGCTACTTGACGAAGCGGGTCCTCTCGATCCATCTCCGCGTAGTAGAGACCACCTGTCGCCTCGAGGGCGTGCTCCTCGATGATCTTTGCTTCGCAGTAGGCGGTAAACGGCCCATCGACCTTTTGACCGGCAAGGCAAGCATCATCCGACGTAGTGATCTGCTGGTCGCCGAGGGTGTTGCCCACGAGGATCCAGGTGCCGGCTCCTCCGATGACGAGGAGAACGCCCAGAACGATCGCAGCAATTGAGGCTGTCTTTCTCATGAACCTTCCTTCTGATTGGTTGATTCGACCGTATCGATAGACATGGCGGAGGGGCAGTGCCAGAAGTCATCGGGAACCGGGTACTTGGTCCGGTCAGGTTTGGGACTCCGGGAACGTTTCGCGTTCCTTAGGAGTTTGGCGAAGTCAGCTCCTTCCCCAGAGTCGTAAGACGAATGGGGAAGGTGGGCCGAACCGTAGGTTCGGGTCGGAAGGGGGCTGAGACCTGTCCAAGTTGAGCTTTAGTGGGTGAGCACTTTCCACCCTCCCCGGCTCCTTCGTCGCCGGTACTCCCTCCGCAAGCGACATCCGCGAGCGGAGGGAGAGCTAGTGGCGAAGCGTTCCCACCCTTGGTCGAGGGCGCAGCCCTCGCGAGCAGCCCGAAGGGTTGCCTGTCTCTGGGAGGACAGCCACAAGCGGAGGGAGAGACACGGGCATGGTTTGCTCGGGGGATGCAAGGGGGAGCACCCCTTGTAGTGGATGGCGGAGGCGGACGGGAATCGAACCCGCCAGAGACAGAATCTGCCTCTCACCGGTTTTGAAGACCGGGGGACCCACCAGGCGTCCGTACGCCTCCATGGCGAGACGTGAGGTAGATAGGACGTTTGATCCCTAGTTCGTCAGTCAGTCCGACTGGGCCGATTGATACTTGCTACCGGATTGCTACCGGCGACGGCTTCTCCAGGACTGAAGGGAGAAGCAATGTCGTCTATTCGTGTGCCGGGTTCGGTGTATCGAAGGGATAGTGGAAGGTGGGCGGTGTTGTCGCCGCCGATGTTCGATTCGGAGGTTGGGCGTCGACGCCGGATCAGCCTCGGCACTTTCGAGACTCGTGAGAAGGCTATCGAGGCTCTTGCTCGATTTCGGGATGATCGTGTGTCAGTGGAGGTGGGGCGGCAACGGCTGGATGAGTACTTGGCCCGTTGGTTGGAGCTGGTGGAGTCGCAGGTCGATGCCGGTCATTTGGCCAGGAGGACGTCGGGTGGGTATCGGGAGGCTGTCCAGCTTCATATCTCGCCAGCCTTGGGACACCACCGTTTGGGAGACATCAACCATCTGGTGGTCCATGACTGGTTGACGAGTCTGCGTCGGGTGACTGGCCTGGCGGACCAGACGGTGCTCCGCCTGTACAGGACGTTGCACCGGGCGTTGGCCGATGCACCTCTGGACCGGAATCCTGCGGCGCTGCCGAGGCACCTGAGGCCGGTGGTCCGTTCCAGGAGGGAGATCGTGAGGCCCACAGTTGGTGATGTCCGCGCTTTCCTAGAACACACAGCGGATTGTGATCGAGTTGCGTTGCTGCACCCGCTGTACCGATTGGCGGCCGCGTCAGGCATGAGGCGAGGTGAACTAGTGGGCGTGGCGTGGCCTGATGTCGACCTTGATTCGGGCACCGTCGACGTTGTCCGATCTATAGGTGTCGACGGAGGTGAGCTGTTCACGAAGGATCCGAAGAGTGCTGCTGGCCGCCGTCTCATTGGACTCGACAAGGCAAGCATCGACGTTATGCGGAGCCATCGTGTCCGTCAGGTCGAACAACGTCTTCAAGTGGGAGACGCCTATGAGGATCGACCTTTCGATCTGGATCTGGCATTCAGAACAGAAGACGGGGGCGTGCTCAACCCGCATCGAGTCTCGAAGGCGTTCACATCGGAGTGGGCGCATGCGGGGCTACGTGAAGGCGTGACTCTCCACTCGCTCCGCCATTCCATGGCCAGCCTCTTGGTGACAGAGGGAATTCCAGTAGCCGAGGTGGCGGCCAGGATGGGCCACAACATTGAGACCTTGATGAGGGTCTACTCCCGTTCGCTCGATCCAACGGCTCGTGAGCAGCGGATGGTCGAGGCGATATCGGGCCGCTTCTGACCGCAAAGCCCCAGTTTGCAGAAATCCTGACGAAACGTTTCGTCTGCGGGTGCACTATCGAGTGTTGCGACTACACCAAACAAAACGGATTGCCGCCCAGCGACCGACTGTCCGTCATGTCCGCAAGGAAACACACAAACACTTTCTCACAGGTCTTGGGTACCTAAGTACCCACAAGCTGCTTTACAGAAAGGATGAGGACATGGCGGACATCGAGGACAGGACCAAGAGATGGCTGGTCTTCTCGATCACCCCGGACTGCGAACTAAGCGACGAGCAGATCCACGCCCTGCTCGTAGCTGCCCTGCCCGCGGATGAGGAGATAGACCCTGACCTCGATGGCGAGAGGCAGAGCCGTACATAATGCCGGTTATGGAGCAGTTGGTCAGCCCAGGGTGCCCTCGAATACGAGATCAAACTCGATTGAGTCGCTGGACGACACCCACGGTTCAACTCGGCGATCGAGGATGGAGATCGAGAATCGGCAGTATCCCCCTGGTTCAATCAGACCTACCAACCCCCCTTCTCCTTCTTTCAGATCGAAATCCTTACTGGGGTTGCAGTTACCGCCGGTGCCCGGATCCGAGAAAGCTGGTTGAGCAAGATAGCGGATCTGTAGTTCACCAGCTCCATACTCCCCGTCTCCCGAGCCACACGTAAAGTCGCCGTATTGCGACTCCGTTTCGTCGGGACAATTGCCTGCTTCGTTACTTATCACGTTCTCTGACGATGCGACAACGCCGTAGGTGTCGGTAGGCGAGCCATTCCTTATACAGACATCACCCCCGTAGGCGACACTGTCAAACTGATCTGCCGGATATGCGAGTTCCACATCATCGAAGAGCGGGTCGGATGACACCTGACCGTATTCGAGCGCGCCATCGATGCAGGTCGTGCCGAATCCCGCCGGTAGGGCAATTTCGAGGTCCGAACCAGGGGGGACAAGCACGTCGCTTACGG
This sequence comes from Acidimicrobiia bacterium, assembly GCA_965216445.1. GTDB lineage: Bacteria > Actinomycetota > Acidimicrobiia > Spongiisociales > ZC4RG35 > MA-ANB-1. The sequence continues at coordinate 2,191,602 of OZ244166.1, read as the reverse complement.
CTTTGTTGCTGTCAACGCGGGCTTGTGGCAGAACCTGCGCCACGGCCACAGCTGCCAACGCAACCACAAGGAAGACAAACCCAAACACCATTGTCCTTCTCATGGCGTCTCCTCTCGCATCCAGATCTCCCTCAAGCCTACACACAGCAACTATCTCGGCGTCGGTGATGCCAGTCAGACGGGAGCAAGCGAGGACCCTCCGGAACAATCCCGGGGGTTCTTGTCATCCGTCATAATGCCGGTTATGGCGCGGTGGTCTGCTGGCTCAGCGTGGGGCCAGGGTGGTCAGTTGCCAGTCGGTTCCGTCTACTGAGTTCCAGATGAGTGTGTCGAAGGTGCCGCCATCGATGCCTACGGCGACGAGTCCGGTCTGAGTGTTGGTTATGGAACGGATTTGGGAGCCTTCGGGTTGGCTGGTTGCCACGACTGTTTCTTCCCAGTCTGTGAGATTCTGAGATGTCCAGACCACGAGAGTGCCAGCTGTTGGACTGCGCCCGAACACCATGTAGGTGGTGTCGATGGCTTGGACCCCGTCGACGGTCATCTCGGTGAACGGACCGGAGATCGGGTTCCAGTTGGTGCTTTCGGTCGAGTGCCAGGCCAATCCTCTGCCGTTGGGACTGTTGGCCACGATCAGGAACCCTGAAGGATTCCATGCGATCGCATCAAGGCTCTCTGTGTTGAAGTCGTAGTCCACGGACTGGTAGTTGTCGCCGGAGGTGCTGACCCAGGCGACACCGGTGTTGTTGTCTAGGTCTTGTCGGTAGGTTGCTTCAACGAATCCGACTCCGACACAGACCTGGTCGCTGCAGATAATGTCTCGGGCGCTCTCGCCGTCGTCGAAGACCGGGGAAGGCTGAGCAGCGGCCCACGATCGACCATCGCTGGAGGTGTGGAACTCGATGTCGTTTCCGTAGATATCTGAGATAACCACCAGCCCATCAGCGAAACCTGCCGCCGCCTGAGGAATGGTTCCGTATTCGCTGTTGGTAAACCTTCCGGACTCCTCGAAAGCTGCTCCATCTTCGGTGACCAGGACGACGGCTTCGGCTTCGGCGGACTGACCGACAACGACAATCGACGAGCCATATACAGCAGCGTCGGCGACCTCCAACTCTGCAAACACATCGGCGGAGATGCTCGTCCAGTCAGAACCGTCGTCCGAAGTCCAGGCGAAACCACCCTCAGTGTCATTCCCAACGACCAGAAGCGTCCCCTCATCCTCGACGACGGCCACCGGCCCCACCGCCTCGACATCTAGGAACAAGCCTCTCGCCTGGAAGAACTCAGGCAGCCCTTCAGACAAACCCAACAGCGACACCAAACCCAACAGAAGCGGCGGAACAACCGAAAACCAGCGAGCCGCACCATCCCGTCTCCGCCACGGTGCCCTCAAAAGGAGAAGAACCGCCACCAGCCCAAGCGACACCGACACCCCCGCCATCAGCCCGCTCGAACGCAGATCCCCAGCCCCAAACGCCACCGACACGACCCCAGCAGCAGCCGGAACCAGCGCCAACACCCACCACCACCAACGAATCCTCATCATCCTCCTAAGAGCCGACCGACAACCTACAGACACACTCCGAGATCATGCCGTCGCTCGCCAAGAGGAGACGCCCATAACGGCACTTATGCGGGATCAGGGACGGGTAGGAATGAGCCAGACCATCTCACCGGCGATGATGATGTCGCCGTCTTGATTGACCAGCTCCGACGTCCCCTCGACAACACCTCTCCCTGGTTTGGAGCTGAGCCGCTTGCTGCCGATTACCAGATTCGACCGCACTCGATCACCAGGTCTCAATGGATTCGGATACCGCACCCTCATGTCGATGCCCCCGATCATCGCCACTGGACTGTCAGGATGATTCCAGATACCCCGGTTGACCGACGAGTACCAGAGACCTATCGAATAGCCAGATGAAGCGGTCAACCCACCAAAAGGGCCTTGCCGAGCCGCCTCCTCGTCCACATGAATCGGCCAAGGGTCGTAACGAGCGGCGTATTCGATCATGTCCTTCTTGACCGCTACTTCCTCGATACCCCACAGCTCTTCACCGACAACGAGGTCCTCGAAGTAGCGCATCTGTGGCTCCGACATGGTCACCGAACCTACAGACAGCTACCTGAACGTGCCTACATAACGGCACTTATGTAGTTGTGGTTGGGTTGTAGAGGCAGGTCGGTTCTTCCCGCTGATTGGGAGGAACAGATGAGTTCGTCAACAGGTTTGGTGGTCCGCCGGGATCACGCAGATTTCGAGTCGATGTTGGTGGTAGCTGGGTTTCTAGCTGGCTATTCGGGGAACACTCGACAGGCTTACCAGCAAGATCTTCGAGTGTTCGTGGGGTGGTGCCGAGAACGCCACCTCGACCTATTCAACGTGGGTCGGGGTCATATTGAGCTGTTTGGGCGGGGCCAGGAGTCTCTGGGGCTGGCGAGGGCGACGGTTGCTCGTCGGCTGTCGACGGTGGCCAGCTTCTACCGGTACTGCGTCGAAGAAGAACTGATCGACCGTTCCCCGGCTGTGAATGTTCGTCGTCCCAGGCTGAGAACCGAGTCAACGATGACCGGACTAGACCGCAACGAACTGGGAATGCTTCTTGTCGAAGCTGGCTTGTCGAGCCCTCGAGACCATGCTCTGGCTTGTCTGCTCGCTCTCAATGGGTTGCGAGTCTCTGAAGCGCTCAACACCGACCTTGCCGATCTGGGATTGGAACGAGGCCATCACACTCTGCGGATCATCCGTAAGGGAGGACGACCAGCCCTAGTGCCGCTCGCACCCCGAACAGCACGGACGGTCTATCAGACCATCGGCGACCGACAAGAAGGCCCCATCTTCGTCCACCAAGGAGAACGGATGGACCGACATCATGCGTCCAGAATCATCAGACGACTGGCCCGGAATGCAGGCATCGAGAAGAGGATCAGCCCCCACTCTCTCCGGCATTCATTCATAACCGCAGCACTCGACGCTGGGGTGCCACTACGAGATGTCCAGGAGGCAGCATCACACGCAGATCCAAGGACAACCATGAGATACGACAGGGCAAGGCGATCACTCGACCGGCACGCCACCTACATCGTCGCCACCTTCGTAGCCGGAGCCTCCCGATGACCTAGCCACCCATAAGTGCCGCTATGTGCGCCGGGGGGGTTGAGTTCCCGATGGACAACGGGGGCAGTTAGCGCTGGAATTCGGGACTGATGGAACGGGTCGGCATCGGATCAGAGTCCCAGCTTGAGGAATGGACGCACCGGTTGTTTGCACGCTCCGGTCAGCAACTTGCTAACCCGAAATACTGGACTGCAGGCGGCAAGCCAAAAAGAACACCGAAGCTCAACCCCCAGATCAAACTGGCTCGTTCTTGGCGCCTCCACCTTCCGTGCATCGTGGTCGTCGGGGATCACGATTTTGCAGCCATGTGTTCACGACATTCAATGGAAGCGGCTGGGACCTGACCACCCATCAGTGGACCTCGACCCACGATGACCTCAACTACTTGGTCAGCGTGGTCACCGAAACGTATCCTGGGTGGCCATTCGCGGTGAGGAACCTCCAGATCCTTCCTGACACGGAGGCAGCGCTATTAGCAGCGGCTGCGGAAGAGGACACGCTCCCGTGGTTCGAGTCGGACGGGACGGTCTCCACCGGACTCATCGGGCATGAGCCGATCACAGTGTTCGCCTCCATTGACGACCTCTCATCTATCCCAGCCCAACTGAGGAACGTCTTCCCGATCCAGATCATCGAAAACCCATAGCTCGACGCACCTCAGACAACATATGCGCCGATATGTGCGTGTATTCGTCGATTGGTTGAGCATCTGTTCGGGTGTTCGGGTTGACTGGTGCTGTGCCTGTTGAATTCGAATTCTGGAAATTCGACCCCGCCTACAGCCTCGTAACTGAGTCCGAGTTCCCGGGCAGTGGAACGTGGAGTGAACCCGTCTACAACTTCGACCGGTCCGGACAACTCATCTCCGATCCGGCAACCCGATGGGGTCCACCTCTGACGATTGAGTTCCACCCCGATGCCTCGCCGCGATGGGTTGGCGTTTTTGCGGCCGGGGGTCTCGGTGGACTGACTGGCGTATACGCCTGTCCCTCCCGCACCCAGGTTGCCGTGGTAGTCGACGGTCTCGCATATCTCGTTGACGTCACCAGCGTCCACAGCGAAGCGACCGTCGTCCACGACCAGGTAACCCAAGTCGTTCCCGTAGAGGCGGACTTACTCCTGCTCGTGCGAGTGATCGACATCATCGCGATTGGCCTTGGGGGAATTCAGTGGCGGAGCAGTCGCCTTGCGGTCCATGACCTACGTGTGGAGAGCGCTTCGTGCGAACGAATCGTCTGCTCCTGCGACCTGCTCCAGGCTGACAGGGCGTTCATTGCTCTCGACCCTCATACGGGATCACAGATAGACGGTCCACGAATCGACTCGTTCTGGCCTCCAGACGCAAGGTAGCGCACAGCCCAACGACCCAGACCAGCGCGCCCATAAGTGCCGTTATGTGCGCATGTCGATTGGTGGGCCGACGGTTCCGCCGTGGGTTTGGATGATGGCTGACAGGTCCTCGCGTAGAAGCTTGTATCGCTCGTCGCCAAGGAGTTCTTGAAGCGATTTCTCGGAACGTTGGGCTGCTTCGATTGCGGTTCTGGTTGCCTTCTTTGCTTTTGCAGTGCGGTAGATCCGTTTTGCTCTTCGGTCGTCTGGATCTGGCCTTCGCTCCACATAGCCGAGATCCTCAAGTTGATCCACGAGTTCTCCTGCGGACTGCGGAGTGAGTTGAGCACCTTGTGCAAGGTCGGTGAGTCTCATTCCGTCTGTGAAATCGAGTTGCTCCATGATCCCTCCGTGTGCTGGTCGTTGATCCGGTGCGACCTTGGCGACAGCCTCTCCGATTTCTGCAGCAATCTCGGAGTAGGCCACTCGAAGCAGCGCAACAGTTGGTGTTTCCATACTTGACAAATCATACTCCATACCTGATAATCAGGTCTACCTGAATATCAGGTACGACTGAACAGAAGGAGATACGATGCCCACAACCCAAACCAACCGAGAAACCCTCGAAACCCTGTTCTCAGGCGAAACGTTCTCGACGCCCGAGGTGGAGTACCAATTCAGAGCCGAAGACTTCACAGCCGAAATTCCCCAGACAGGCGAAACATTCGAGAGCCGAGAAGCCCTACGAGACATGCAGAAAGGCATAGGCACGCCGCCAAACGTCGCACTGAAACGGATCACCGGAGAAGGAGACGTTTGGGTCGTAGAAGCAGTCCAAACCTACGAAGACGACGGCGACTACCACGTGTGCGTCCTAGTCGAATTCGACAACGGCAAGATCGCCAAAGAAACCCGCTACTACGGACCACCCCTCAAACCCAGCCGCCCATAACCGGCAATATGCGTTGATCTCCATTCGCACATAAGTGCCGATATGGGTGGATCGAGTTCAGGCCCGAACGTCAACGTCCAAGTAGGCAACAGAGTCGCCACGACGTAGTTCCATCGACCAGCAACCGGCCTCGGGAAACACCCAACCAGTCCCCCATTCCTCCCCGGGGTGCGTATCCCAATTGGAGGACCTCGGCCCGTCCGGCCCCCAAATCGGCGTGACCGAGGACTCGTCCGGTCCCAGAGCTTGGAACGAGACAGGGCCCTCGCCGGTGGCACGCCATACGATCTTGATTTCCTCCCCCTGAGGGACGAAGACTGGCTCACCAGGGGCAAGCCCCTCGTACGTGGCGAAGAAGAGAGCCCAGACCTCGATTTCCTGACTGGTGGCCTGCACATCACCAGACGAATCCAGAAGCTCGGGATCACAAGTCTCGGATGACCCATCGGTTTGTCCTGAGCACCCAGCGACAGCAACAACGGTCACGAGGACTAGGCCAAGTATCGGTAGGCGCTTTCGGGGCTTCACTGTCTGCTGTCTCTCAACCTAGTTGGCCTTCATTCTTTGGCCGCTCGATAACGCGCGGTCGCCAACGGGAAAGCGGGCCGAACCACCCGCCCATAACCGGCATTATGTGCTCGCTGCCAATGTCCGGGATGTCCGCCGTGTCCGCGTCGATTCGATGATGTAGCTGACGAGTTCGGACACTGCTCACAGCTCTCTGTGGGAGTGGTTGTGGTGTTGGTGGCGGACATCCCGGACGTGTCGAGTCAGCTCATATGAGTCCTATCCCGATGTACTCACGCTTCCGAGGTACGCCAGGCTGGCTACGGCCTCTCACCACCTTGATCTGCGGGTAGGCCGACCTGAGGTCAGCTCCGAACTTTGAGTTCGATCCCGGATCAAGGTTGCTTTCGTCGCAGAAATCGACCCACTCGGCGTAGAGGTCGGCGAACACGACCCTCTCGGTCGCCCCAAGAAGACAACGTTCTTCGACGAACGCTGTGATTGGAGCGGACAGTTCGACGAGATCGTCGATGATCGACTTGCCCGATTCGGGCTGGATGAAGTAGCCACGGTCGAACAAGCGTCGCCTACCTTCCAGCGCCCAGACCAGAATCCCTGGCAGTTCCTCCAGCAGCTTGTTGAGCAGTCCAGGGTCTTCACGACCCAGGAACGACTCAGTGAGCTGAAGGGTGAGGAATCTCGATGCCAGCGCGCCCGATGAGTCGGCGAGGCTCGGAGGTTCGTTGGTCATGATGACAAGCCGGGTCGGCAGCTTCGTCGTGTACGGCGTCTTGTATTTGATGTCGATAGTGAGAGGGTCCTCACCGCTAATACTCAACAACCGCTCGACAGCAACAGCCGTCTCTTTGCCCTTGCCCAACCGTGCATCGGAGATGAGACCCACTGGCTTGTCCACCAGAGGCATCAGTCCGAAGTTGGTACACAGGCTGGACAGGGTCGGACCGGCCACGTTGATGTCACCGAGCAGCGCTCGGATCACCCGACCGATCGTTCCCTTTCCTGACCGCATAGGCCCGAGGATCAGAAGGATCTTCTGTAGCGAAGTGTCCCCCGAGATCAGATAGCCGACCATCTCCTGGAGGAGTTGGACTGCCTCATCGTCATCGGCGAACAGTTCGTCGAGGAACCGAAGCCAACGTTCCGGCTCCGGTGGGTTCTCTACATAGTCGTAGGGAAGTGCCCACGAGTTGAAGAAGCCCGCAGTCGGAGACAAGAGGACAGGGTGAGGCACCCACAGCAGACCGTTCGCCATCGGGAGGACCTCCATAGGCGGTATTGCTATCCCCGGTTGGAGCCAGGAAGGCAGGCTCCGATCCGGTTCGATTGTCACCGCTCTGAGTGCGTCGACGATCTCGGCGACCTTGGCCTTGTTCGGCTTGAACCACTTCCTCTCCATCTCACCGTCACGACTGCGAGCCATGAAGTGAGCATGTTCGAAGAAGCGGCGGACCTCAGCCCGCAACACTTCCTCATCGAGAACCGGCCACGACGAGCCGTCCCAAATGCGGAACTGACCGTTGTGGAATACCAACCAGGTCAGGTCGGTGTCGACGTACTCGACACTGTGAAAGAGACGAGCATTGGCCATCGGATTCGATGGGTCATTCACAAGGCGACTGAGCGATTGGCCTGTAGAATCGGGACCAGAACTTGGAGTGTTCCCTGGTCCCTCGCCGTTAGCCGACGGCGGGGGGCTTGTTCGTTCGGTGGTCATGCTCCGACCTCCCGACACTCGTTGAGCCAGTTATCAACGTCCTCACGGCGATACCGGACGGCCCCGTTGACACCCAGCTTGTAGCCGGTCGGACCTCGACCCTGGCTACGCCAGTTGAGCAATGTTCCAGGCGTGACACCGATCAACTCGGCGACCTGGTCGATGCGAAGTAGTGGTTCCTTAACGTTAAAGAGCACCTCGTGCTCCCTTCCCCCAGGATGGGGATCAGGGCTAACGGGTGCTCGGTGGTCCCACGTCTTGGACCAAGCTCTCAGTAGCCAGCTTCTGCTGACGTGAAGCCCCAATTCTACGGCACCAGTAATGAGAATTCGTGGCAATGCGTGAGCATCAGATATGACCAGGAACCGATAGTCAGGCCTGTCGCTCGCCGGGGCCTTACCTTCCCTCCATGGGCAACAGCTACCCCGCGGGCAACAACGGCTACCGGGACCGCCGAACACTCTCGGCCTCGACGGCTTCTGTCCTGGCTGACGCACACGAACGAACCGGTGCCTCCTACCGTCGAGTATCAGCAGCGCTCGGTGTCTCCCATCCTTACTGGTGGCGTCTATGTCGAGGTGAGAGGGCACCAACAGTCGGAGTCGCTCTCCGGATCATCGACCTGTTCCACCTCGACGACGAAACCGCCGACCGACTACTCGCAGAAAGCGTGACGAAACCCGATAGTCGCTGAGCCCGCCGCAGACCCGCCGCTCCTGCCTCTCGACGTACTCTCCAGCGACCACCAAGTTGTGGATTCCAGCGCTCAGTAGCAACCGACCTGCAACGGCTTAGTCCGGCTCGCTTGAGCTGTAGAATTGGAGGGACAAGCGGAGAAGTCCAAAAACGTCAGCCGCTGGAGGTCTGGCGGAGGCGGACGGGAATCGAACCCGCCAGAGACAGAATCTGCCTCTCACCGGTTTTGAAGACCGGGGGACCCACCAGGCGTCCGGACGCCTCCCTTGGGGGTAGGGCGCAGAGTAGATTTGATCGGTCGGCAAGCAATTCGAGCCAGAAGCCCTCTGGTGCGGTAGTTCAGGCATAGATGTGTGTTTCGTTACCATCTTGGGTAATGCCTGAGATGACCTTCGGACGAAGTATTCGTTACCGCCGGACCAAATTGGGTCTCTCCCAGACCCGACTTGGCGAGCTCGTGGGCCGGTCGGGCGCAGCGGTTCGGAGCTGGGAGAAGGAAGCCAGTACTCCAACGGATCCCAGTGTCTTGCAGGCGTTATCCGCAGTGCTGGGCATTGAAGAAGATGTCCTTTTCGAAAAAGCCGGGGTAACCGCCCCGGTGGTCGAAGACACGGCAACCGTTGAGCAGGTTCTGGGAACTCTGGCCCCTGAGGAGTCGTCAGAAGAGTTAGATGACCAGCCAGAGGACTCGATGAGGCAACCAATGCCCGAGCCGATCGCTCCGCTGCACGAGCCGAAGCCCGTGACTGTTGGCGTGGCGGCGACGCCGTTGAGCCCTGCTCCCGTGGCGACCGCCACCGCAACTGTCGCTGAGCCGACCTCAACCGGGTTCGTCTACACGATGCCCGCACCGCCTGTGCCGGAGCCGAGCTACATGGAGGACGAATCCCAACGGCAGATGTACCGGGTCCGTCATCTGGGAACTCTCGTTCTCGTGGTCGCCCTCATCGTTCTATTTGTCTGGGCTCTCGGCAACGGATGGGAAGCATTCACGAGTTGGTGGGACGGACTCCTCAACACTCTTCAGATCTGATTCACCCCAATCCGGGTCTTACAAATTCTCCACACCGAGCCAGCCTTTTGTGCCAAACTGGTCATACCAGAGAAAGGAGGTGGTCCGAACTTGTATGAATGTTTTAGGACTCTGGAGGTGGTCGAGCGCTGAGTAGCGCTGACTGCATGTGCGCTGCTCGCCTAACGGCAGGTGGCGACTCCAAACTCGGACCACCCGGTATTCGCTCCCATGGATCTTGTCCGCCCGTGGCAACCCGATGGGTTGAAGTGAGCTAGTGCTGAATTAGTTGAAGGCCCCCGACAACGTCGGGGGCCTTCTCTCGTATGAGAACCGTTTCGGCTGGTTCAACTTTTGGCGCCGAACCCGTGGGCGGCCATCCATTCATCGTTGAACACTTTGGAGAGATACCCCCTGCCCGAGTCGGGAAGGATCACGACCACAAGTCGGTCTGTGTCCTGTTCTGCAACTCTTAGTGCAGCGTATGCAGCCATGCCACAGGAGCCTCCGACGAGCAATGCTTCCTCTCGGGCGAGCCGGCGCGTCATAGCGAACGATTGGGCGTCCGTGACTTCGATGAAACGGTCGATGAGCTCCAGGTCCACGGTCTCCGGATAGAAGTCTTCGCCGACTCCTTCCACGAAGTACTGGTGCAGGTCGCCGGTGGCGCCTTTGGTGTAAATGGACCCTTCGGGGTCGGCCCCGACCAGCTCGACTCCGGGCTTCAACTCCTTCAAGAACCGACCCGCTCCGGTGATCGTGCCTCCGGTCCCCACGCCGGCAACGAGCACATCCACATCACCGTCGGTCTGTCTCCAGATTTCCGGGCCGGTGGTTTCGTAGTGTGCTTGCGGGTTTGCCTGATTCTTGTACTGATCGGGTTGGAACGCCCCGTCGATCTCCTCGGTCAGCCGATTCGCGACCCCGTAATACGAGTCAGGGTGGTCGGGTCCGTATTCGGTTGGTGTTTCGATCACCTCTACTCCGTAGGCTTTGAGGAGATCCTGTTTTTCTTTGGAGACCTTGTCAGGGACTGTGCAGATCACCCGATAGCCCCTGGTGACACCAACCAGGGCGAGCCCAACTCCGGTGTTTCCCGAAGTCGGCTCAACGATTGTCCCCCCGGGCTTCAGGAGGCCATCGCGTTCGGCGGCATCGATCATCGTGACCGCGATCCGCTCCTTGATTGAACCTCCCGGATTCATGTACTCGACCTTGGCCACGAGGTTGCCGGGTGGGTGGATTCGGGAGAGACGGATCAGTGGGGTGTTGCCGATGGCGGCGACAACGTCTTCGAAGATTTCCATGTCGGCAGGCTAGTGACGGCTCTGCCGATCGGTTAGGCGCATCATCGCCCACACTATGGCAATCGCCGCCAAACCGGTGAGTATCCCAGCAAAGACATAGCTTTGGATTCTCCGATTCGATGTCTGGTAGGCGGTCGGAGCGGCAATTGAGGTGTCAGGATCTCCACTCGGCCCAAGAACACTCTCAACTTCAGAGATGCTGAGGTCGAGGCACAAGCCGACCGATAGTTTGCCTTGCCACAACTGGGACAGAATGACGACTTCGGTGTCGGCCGGAACGCGCACGCCGCAAGCTGAGCTCTGGGCATGGGTGAACACTTCGGTGAACTCGCCGACGTTTCCTTTGTAGACCCTGGACACGGCGAACACCAGAGAGACACCGTTATCACGGGTGTGGGAGTGCTCTGTTCTTTGGACAAGAGTTCCGGTGAACACCTGGTCGGAGTATCCGACCGCTTCCTCAGGCGACACCGCCATACATGAACAGCCGAAAGCTGGTTTGACGACCGAGAAAGCCGAGACTGCGACCAAAACCGTCAACACGAAACGCGCAAATCGTCTGATGTATTGAATTGTGGCACAGCGAGTTGGCGTAGGGCCCGGCGTTCCTAACATTGGGCCATGACCCGCATCGTCCGATACGCCTGGTTCGTTCTGGTGTTCAACGTCGGTGTGATCCTGCTTGGAGCGCTGGTGCGGGCGACCGGTAGCGGTGCAGGTTGTGGGGAGTCGTGGCCGACATGCCAGGGTGAATTGTTTCCTGACTTGTCCGGAGCAACCGGCGTCGAGTTCACACATCGACTGACCAGCGGTATCGCGCTAATCCTGGTCGTTGTCCTGGTCGTCTGGGTCATTCGCACCGTTCCCAAAGGCGAGTCAGCTCGAATCGGTGCGGCGATTTCTCTTGCGGCGATCGTTGGAGAAGCCCTGATTGGGGCAATGATCGTCCTGGCCGAGTGGGTGGCCGACGACGACTCCGTGGCAAGGGCAATTGCTGTCCCGCTTCACCTCGTCAACACGCTCATTCTGCTCGCTGCGTTGACACTCACCGTCTTCTGGTTGTCCGGCGGATCGAGACTCACGATCACAGGCGACAACGGGTCGAGATGGCGGTGGGTCCTGATTGGTGGTGTGGCCATAATCCTGATATCGGCGACGGGCGCGATCACAGCTTTGGCCGACACGCTGTTTCCCAAGGAGGGAATCGGCATCGATCTCGAAGCTGGGTCGCATTTTCTGACTCGATTGAGAATCGTCCACCCGATCCTGGCGGTGACGGCGGCAGTGATCGCCTGGTTCAAGGTTGGAACCAGAGCCAACACGCAGGACGCACGGCGGGTGGTTTGGCTCGTGGGTTTGATGATGGCGACCGGTTTGCTCAATGTCCTCTTGGGCGTTCCCACCTGGATGCAACTCGTCCACTTGGCGCTTGCGGATACCCTGTGGATTGCGTATGTCTTCCTCTCAGCGCGGTCCCTCGGGACCATGACAAGCGCGGCTACTCAGACCGTCTGATCCGCTCGTCTCCGAGAAGATATCTGGGTCCGCTGCCCCGGTCTGAGATGACGTCCGAAGGATTGAAGATCGCACACGACTGCAGCGATAGGCAACCGCATCCGATGCAGTCACTCAATTCGTTGCGTAGCGCTTCGAGTTCGGCAATCTGCTGGTCGAGTCTGGTGCGCCAACCATGACTCAGTCGTTCCCAATCCCGCTTGGTAGGTGTCTTGTCGTGGGGGAGAGTCTCGAGTGCTTGGGATATCTCGCTGAGTGTCAGCCCGACTTCTTGCGCAGCGCGGATCAGGGCGACGCGTCGCAAGGTTGCCCGGGGGTACCGCCGCTGATTGCCGTCGGTCCGCTCAGATTCAATCAACCCCTTCGTCTCGTAGAACCTGAGGGCTGACGTTGCCACTCCCGAACGAGCGGCGACTTCTCCAATACTGAGGTATTCCATTCAAAGGATCATATCTTCAAGCGAGCTTGAAGTTTTCGCAGAACCGGACTTGGCTCTCTTGTGAAGGCTTCCCCGTCAGCTGTGCGCCGGACCCTCAGCCTTTTCGGCCCAGCGTTCCACCTCCGCCTCTAGGTCGAGGGGCATTACGACACCATTGTCTGCAAATTCGCCCCATGCTTCGCGGGGCAGAGTCCACATGATCTCAAACTCGTTTCCATCGGGGTCGAAGCCGTAGATTGAGATCGTGACCCCGTGATGTGACTGTCCTGTTAGCGCACGCTCAGCTCGCAGGCTGTCGCGATAGTGGAGCATGTCCCTGACATCCTCGACTTCCCACGCAAGGTGATACAGCCCGGCGGTGCGGCTCGACGACTTGGGTGCAGAACCTCCAAAGAGGCCCAGGTCGTGGTGGTTTGAGGATCCGGGCGCGGTCAGGAAGGCGGCATTCATCCGCGGCTCCTCAGACATCAAATTGAAACCGAGAACGTCGGTGTAGAAATCAACAGCGCGGGCTACGTCGGTCACAAAGAGGACCGCGTGGTTCAAACTCATTGTTGGCATGTTCAGTGCAACAGGTTTTGGATTGCCGTTGTTCCTAGGACCGGTTCAGCGCCGACCTTAGAGCTCCGGAGTCGGTCACGGGAAGGTCACACACGAATCCCTGACACACATAAGCCGCCGCCTTTCCGTCAACCGGAGTCCGATCTGCCAACAGCGGGACATCCGGGTTGGCCGAGTCGGCATGGGCCAGCGCGGCATGCGGCCGGAACGATTCCCAGAACGATTGAACGAGGTGAGTCCTGTTCTCTCCGACGATCGCCACCTCCTTCGTGCCGGCCCGGACCGAAACGGTAACGGCAAGATGATGGCCGACCATTGACGGGAACCGCTCGGCCAGGGAGCCGACTGCGGCAAGGGCATCGACGGCTTTGTCCCGGAAATGGTGCTCGCCCGTCAAGAGACTCATCATCAGGTTCGCTTCGGCGGCCAGAGCGTTCCCCGATGGCTGGGGGTTGTCCGTCAATTCGACGGGGCGTTTGACCAGATCGGGCTGGTCGTCTGATGTTGAGTAGTAGCCACCTTCGGGACGGGAGAACTGATCGAAGGATGCGACCAGTTGTTTGCTGACCTCAAACCATTCGACCTCTCCGGTCGCTTGATAGAGCGCGATGAGTCCCAGGGCCAACGCCGCGTAGTCGTCGAGGAAGCCCGGTCCGGAGTGCCGCCCTTCTCGCCAGGACCGCATCACGAGACCGTTCATGATCATCGTGTCGACCAGGAAGCGCGCGTTCTGCCGGGCAACCGCGAGCAGGCCTTCGTCATCGAGAGTGGCACCCGCTTCAGCAAACGACCTGAGGGCCAGACCGTTCCAGGCCGTCACCACTTTGTCATCGAGGCCAGGTCTGATCCGCTCCTCGCGGGCTGTCAAAAGGGTTGCTCTGATACGGTCCAGATTCGGAGGTGAGGCGTCTTCCGGTTTCAGATGCAGGATGTTCTTGCCTTCGAAATTGCCTTCTTCGGTCACTCCGTAGTATCTGGCTGCTTCGCTGGCGTCGGTGCCGAGGAGATGGTCGAATTCTTTCAGGTCCCAAACGTAGAACTTGCCTTCCACTCCGTCAGAGTCGGCGTCCTCGGCTGAGTAGAAACCGCCGCTGGCGTGTCGCATGTCGTCCGCCAGATAGGAGAGGACGCTCCGCGCTACCTCGACGAACCTCGGTTCGCCAAGCTCGACACCCGCCCATAGGTAGATCCGTGCCAGCTGTGCGTTGTCATAGAGCATCTTCTCGAAGTGCGGCACCAGCCACTTCTGATCCACTGAGTACCTGGAGAAGCCGCCGGCTAGGTGATCGTGGATACCCCCATCCGCCATACGATGCAAAGTCACAGTCAATGCCTCGTCCAGAGCCGTTCTGTTTGCCCGGTCCTGGCCTCTCCACCGAAGGAGGAATTCCAGCGTGGGCTGCTGTGGGAACTTGGGTGCCCCTCCAAAGCCGCCGAATGTTCGGTCGAACTGGCCCATGACCTGTTGTGCCGCCCGCTGCAGGTCGTCCACATCGGGTAGCCGACCACCGGGTATCTCGTTGGTGATGGCTGCCACCAGTCGCTCGGCCTGCTCTTCCACCGAAGCCCGCTCGGATTGCCAGGCCGAATCGATCGCCTCTAGAACCTGTCGGAAACTCGCCATCCCGTGATGGGGGTCCTTGGGGAAGTAGGTTCCGGCGAAGAACGGTTGGCGATCCGGTGTGAGCCACACCGTCATCGGCCAACCTCCGCGACCGGTCATAGCTTGGACAGCCTCCATGTAGATCGAATCCACATCCGGGCGTTCCTCGCGGTCGACCTTGACGTTGACGAAGCGACGGTTCATCTCAGCTGCGGTCTCCGGGTCCTCGAACGATTCGTGGGCCATCACGTGGCACCAGTGGCACGCCGAGTAGCCGACACTGAGCAGTACCGGAACGTCGCGCTTCTTGGCTTCGTCGAACGCCTCATCAGACCATTCCCACCAGTCGACGGGGTTGTCTTGATGTTGCAGCAAGTAAGGGGATGTGGCGGATGCCAGACGATTGGGCATCATCCGATGGTAGGTGCGGGGCGCCGATGTGTACTTTGCTGGCCTGGCTGGGTCAGCACCTGCAACAATCCTCATATGCAGAATGCCGTTCTGATTCTTCACATCCTTGTTGCAGCTGCGTGGTTCGGGCACAAGCTGCTGATTCCCCGCGATGTTCGAATGTCGGTTCGTCAACAGGAGAGCGCAAGTTTGCTCTTGGTGAGAATGAGCAGGGCTCAGACGCTCGGAGTTGCTTCAGGGTTGTTGACGCTCGGCACCGGGGCATGGCTTATGTATCTGACAACCGGTTTCACCTCAGAGCGGTGGCAGATATATGCCGGCGCGGGCGCAGCTCTCGCCATGTTCTTTGTGGGTGGCCTGGTAGCACGTCCGGCATGGAACAGACTCCGGGTTGCAGTTGAGCAAGGCGATACACCTCTTGCTGTCGGAGCGGCCAAGGGTTTCAACCGAGCCATAAACCTCGAGAGCCTTCTCTGGATATTGACCCTGACGATGATGATCATCTGATCATGAGCCAGCTTATGGTGATGAGACATGCCAAATCCGACTGGGATGCACCTCACGGGTCGGACCACGAACGCCCACTGGCGAACCGGGGAGTGAGGAGTGCGAGGATCGTTGGCCGCTTCCTTGCCTCGGCAGACCGGGTCCCCGACCTTGTCATCAGTTCTACCGCCACCCGTGCCATCCGTACCGCGGTACTGGCTGCCGAAGCGGGGAACTGGGGCTGTGACATCGTCCAAGATGGGCGTCTCTATGGGGGCGGTCATGGCGATATTCTCAGTGCCGTCAGGGACCACGGCGGAAAAGAGGGAAGAGTAATGATTGTCGGTCATCAGCCGACCTGGTCCGGGCTGGTCGCGCTCCTCACTGGTGCCCGCGCAGAAATGAAGACCGCCGCTGTTGCGGGAATCGAATTCCACAATCAGTCGATGAATGCGATTGAGCCAGGTCGAGGAGTGCTTCAATACCTGCTCCAACCGCGAATGCTCTTCGGCTCCGAGTGGGATATGGGCTAGCGCAGGTAGTTATCCAGCGGAACGGGGCGCCTAAACGATCGGGAGTATTGTCCCTCCATGACCTGGAAACTCAACTGCGGTTCATATTCACTCTTTGTCATTGAGGACGGGTATTACTGGCGTGATCCGGACACATATCACGAGGAAGCAACTGAATACGATTGGCGGTTCCATCCCCGGGACGAGGAAGGAAAGGTTCGTCTGAATTTCGGGTGCTACCTGATCACCAACGGCGATCGAACGGTGATGGTCGACGCGGGAATGGGGAACCCACCTGCGAACGCACCAGACGGGTTTGTTACCGGATTGATGCCGTCGGCTCTGGACCAACTCGGTGTGAGTCGGGAGAGTGTCCAGACGGTCATCTACTCACACATGCACTACGACCACATAGGTGGGAGTCGTGGGTCCGACGGCACGCCGGTTTTTCCGAATGCCCGGCACATCTTCCACGAAAAGGAGTGGGCGCACTGGTCGACGGTCGACTCTGATGCGGGCAAGGCAGCACGGGACGTGGTCCAACCGTTTATTGACTCGGACCGCGTCGAGTTGATCGCGAGCGACACTGAGGTGATTCCCGGGGTTACGGCGGTCGAGTCTTTTGGGCACACCCCTGGGCATCTGACGGTGAGTGTGATGTCAGATGGGACCAGGACACTGATCGGTGGCGATGTTTCGAATCATCCGTTTCAAGTTGAGCACCCACATTGGTCGTTACCGGTGGACAACGACCCCGGCGCCGCTGGGACCACGAGGGATCGGGTGTTCGAGTCTTTAAGAGACACGGAGACGACTTTTGTGGCTGGTCACTACCCAATGCCAGGGGTCGGTAGGATCGTTACTGACGACGGGGTCCGCGTGTATCAACCCCATGTCCTGAGACCCGTGTAGCTGAGTCCCGATCAACAAGCGTTGCCGACGGTCGATTGGACGTATCCTCAACACAGTTACCCTCTGCCTATGAAGCGATTGCTCTTCTTGCTCGCTGCGTTGACCCTGGTTGCAGCCTCTCCTGCCGACACCCTGTCAGACCTGGAGTCCCAGGGCTTTTACATCGAGGCTGGCGCGCAAGCGACGGACGAAGTTGCCGGAGAAGCAGTCGCCGACGCAAGTTTCGACGGAGGCCAGCTGTTTGTTGTGGTCCTTGCCGACGAACCCGTGAGCGGTGCAACTTTCTTTGCCGACGCCGTGCTTGATGATCTGGGGCGCGGGACCGTGCTGGTTGTGGCACCGGAAACCATCGGATGGGCCTCCGACGGCGAAACCTGGTCACAAGTAGAGCTCGATGCGGCCACCGAAGCGGCCTTGGCTGCCTCGTCGGATGATGCTGCCGTCAGTCGCTTCGCCGAATCGTTGGTGGATTCGGGTGCTGGAGCAGGTTCGGGCTCGGACGAGGGTGGATCGGGCACAGCCGGTGGTGGCTCGGGCCTGATGTGGGTTCTGGTTATCGGCGGAGGGCTTGTCCTGCTCTACTTCTTCTTGAGAAGTCGGTCCAACGCGACATCACGATCGGCCACTCAGGCTCGCCTCCAAGAGTTCCACACCGCCGCTCAGAAGAAGTTGGACGACATCGCCAACGACATCCTGGACATGGAAGAGGAAGTGAGATTGGCCGAAAACGACGCGATAAGGCAGCACTACAAAAGCGCGTCGGCGACGTACGCCGAGTTGGTCGATTCCATCGGAAATGCGAACACCCCGCAAGAGTTGCTTGACGTGACGTACCGACTCGATTTCGCGATTTGGGAGCTCGACGTTGCTGAGGCGCTGCTCGATGGAAAGAAGGCTCCACCCAAGCCCGAAAAACCGAAACTGGAACCTTCGCCGGCTGAATCACGACCCAAGACGTCATCTTCCGGGTCGCGGCCGGATTTTCAGCGCCGCCCTCAGCGGCAAAGCTCCCCGGCCGGTCCGGATCTTGGGAGCATCCTTTTGGCAATCCTGGCAGCCCAGGGCATGGGTGGTGGACGGGGGCGCAACGACACTTGGGGACGCGGACCTTCATCATCCGGGGGAGGGTTTGGAGGTACATCGCGAAGTCGTGGCGGCGGTGGGCGGATACGGGGTGGCGGACGTCGTCGGGGCTAGCCGGATTCGGCTGGTACCGGTGACGCTTAGAATGCGATTCGCAATTGTTTCGATAAGGAGAAACATCGGATGTTGAAGAAGTGGATTGAGTACATCAAATCCTGGTTTAAGTCTTCGTCGGAAAAGGCGATGGACCCCGAGATCCAGATACAAATGGCCGTCGACAAGGCCAAGAAGAAGGATCAGGAACTGAGAAACCAGGCTGCGAAGGTGATTGCTCACAAGACCCAGCTGGAGTCGAAGATCGAAAAAGCCGCCGAAGACGTCGGCGAAGGGCGAGAGATGGCGAAGAAGGCGATCCTCAAGGCAGAAGAGGCGAAGGCAGCCGGCGATCAGGACGGCGTCGCCAAGTGGACATCGGCAGCTCAATCGCTAGCGATGAAGCTTCAGGCGTCCGAGAACAATTTGTCGTCACTCAAGTCCCAATTCGAGGCAGCTATTGGTCAGGCAGATCAGGCAAAAGAAGCCGTTCAGGCCAATGCAATGCGGGTTCAGGAGCTGTCGGCAAAGCGAATGGAACTCCTCGGCACTCTGGAGCAGGCCAAGATGCAGGAGACAGTCAACGAAGCGGTCTCGAATATGTCAGCGAGCGTCGATGACGCCGTGCCCAGCCTCGATGAGGTTGAGGAGAAGATCGAACAGCGCAAGTCTGAGGCAATGGCCAAAGCGGAACTTCACGAGGTGACTCCTGAGGGGGCGGAGGCGGAGCTGCGCCAGGAGATCGATATGGCCCAGGCCGACGAAAAACTCAACGAGCTGAAAGCTGAACTGGGACTCTGACGCCACTCTTCAGTCCCACTCGGTGGGCTAGACGGTGATGTCCAAACCACCACTGATTGCGTGGGCCAGCCGGGCGGCCGGCGTCATGGGAATGGTCGCCTCTTTGATCTACCTGGTAGTCGTGGTCGGATCGGCGGAGGCAGACGACGTGCTGATCGCGTCAATTTGGCTGGCGGTGATGATCGGTGCGGCGATTTCCGCCTGGTTTGCGGACAGAATGACGCCACGTACAGGGCGCCGCATGATGTGGGGTGCCTTCGCTGCCTTTTTCGTGCTGGGTGTGCTGTCTGTGTTCAGCGTCGGATTGTTGTACTTGTTGGCCGCCGTGCTGTCGGTTTTCTCCCTGGCTCGCAGCCAGACGGGGGGTCGGGTCGGAACAATCGACGAACCGTGAGTGTTGAATACCACATAGACGGTCTTTTCAAGGTCGAAACCAGATTCTTGAAACCAAATCGACATGTGGAAAGGTCTAATCAGAATATAAGATTTAGGGGTTCACAAAGTGAGCTTCTTGTGTCATAGTGGGAGGCCCCGGTGATTTACCCGACCGCACCCCCACGGAGGACTTGGATTTAGATGGCTGCCACTGATACGCGCAAAAACGAAACTGAAAAGCCCCGCCGAATTCGGCTTCACTCGAAGCTCACAGACGAGCGTGGACGTCTCACGACGGACCTGGTTTCGCAATACCTCACCGCGATCGGTGAATACGACCTTCTCACTGCGGAACTCGAGGTCGAACTGGCGCAAAAGATCGAAGCCGGCGAAGAGGCCGCGGAGAAACTCGAAGAGGGCAACTTCAGCGGCAAGCGTGAGGAGATGGAGCTTCGTCGCATCATGCGCAAGGGTGCACAGGCCAAAGACGACTTCCTGACAGCGAACCTCCGGCTAGTCGTGGCCAACGCCCGTCGTTATGCGAACACATCAGGAATCGACTTCCTCGATCTCATCCAGGAAGGGAACCTCGGCCTTATCCGTGCCGTCGAGAAGTTCGACTGGCGCAAGGGCTTCAAGTTCTCCACCTACGCCACATGGTGGATACGACAGGCCATCACACGTGCCATCGCCGACAAGTCGCGAACAGTCCGGATTCCTGTCCACTTGCACGACACGTTGGCTGCCGTCCGAGCGGCTCAGGCCTCATTGAAGGCCGAATTGGGCAGGGACCCACGTCCCGAAGAGATCGCAGAAGAGGCCGGTGTAACAGCGGACAAGGTCGAGCTCGCACTGAGCGTTGCCGACACGGTCTCGCTGGAACAGCCGATTGGCGAGGATGGTGCACAGCTTGGCGACTTCATCGAAGACGAAGACGCCGCCGACCCTGTCCAGATGACCGAAGAGATGGACGTGGCTAATTCGCTCCGAGTTTCCATCGACAGACTGCCAGATCGCGAAGGGCGCATCCTCGCTCTCCGCTACGGTTTCTACGACGGTGTTCCACGGACTCTCGAGGAGATTGGCGACGAGTTCAATCTGACCCGGGAGCGGATTCGTCAGTTGGAGAAGCTCGCTCTGTGTCGTCTCCGCCACCCCTCGTTCGGGATCAGGGAAGCCGACCTCGTCTGAATCGCCGAGGCGGAGTACGCCTCGAAATCGGTCTACCCTGACTACCAATGAACCTGAGAGACTTGGTCAGTGGGGCTGCTCACCTCTGTGGTCCTGACACGACGCTGACTGACGCAGCCGTCGCCATGAACGCCGAAGACCACGGCTCTCTGGCCGTAGTCGACGGGTTCGATCTAATCGGGCTAGTTACAGAGCGCGACCTACGTCGGGCCGCTGCCGAGCGGCTGGATTTCGAAACGACCACGGTGAGCAAAGTGATGAGTGCCGATCCTGATACGTTCGATCCCGATCTCGACGTTTGGGATGCAGCCGCATGGATCGGTGAGTCGGGCTACCGACACCTCCCGGTCATGGACGATGCCGGTGAGCTACTCGGCGTGGTCTCGATACGCGATCTTCTCGTCGCTCTCGTCGATTCTGTCTAGCCCGCTCCACATTTGGAGGGAGAGTTCTAGACGGGTATCCAGACTGCCTTCAACTCGGCGACACGGACGTCTGCTGCTTCGAGTCCAACTTCCATAGATTCGATGTCGGATGCATAGTCGTCGTACTTGTCTGTGATCTCGATCACATCGTCTTCCAGTTCCGCCTCGAGTTCGAGCAAGTCTTCTCGCTTGTCTTCGAGGGCAAGTGCGGCAGCATCGGCCCGGGCTTCGGCATTTCTGGTCGACTTCCGGCGTGATGCAGCCTTGCTCAGCGTCGTGGATGACTTTCTCCCGCCCAGAAGGCCACCAAGCAAGTCACCTACTCCGGTGAGGAGTTCCTCCTGCTTTGAGGCTTGGGCCTTGGAGTCCAGTTCGAACACGCGGTTCTCGGCTTTGGCGATCTGGTCTTTGACCCTGTTGATCCGCGTTTCATACTTGTCTTTGAGTTTCGCCAGCTCTGCATCTGCGGCCTCAGAAGCCACTTCGCGACACCGTTCAACGAAGTCGGACTGCTCCTCACCCACCCTCGAGTAGGTCTTGAGTTTCGGATTCTTGAATATCTCGACCCTGCGGTTGGCCACAAGGTAGTTCTTCAGGTCCTTCTCGAGGCCCGTCCAGAACGATGCGGTGTCCACCTTGGCATCGGGTATGACATAGCTCGGGCTCGGTCCGGCGTCTTCATTGAAGTCCCTCTCGTCATGATCGACCTGGAGTATCGCTCCGGGATCCAACACCGGACCCAACGGGAATACAACGGCTTCGTATGTCTCTTGGTGATTGAGATCCGAGGCGGCATCGTCATAGAGCAGTTGCACTGTGGCCGCCGCACCAAGTTGATAGCGGCCGCCCTCCTTGGACCCAACGGTTTCTGCCCACGTCGCCGCCTGATCAAGATGAAAGGATCGGACTTTTTCGGCGAGCGGAGGCATGACGGGCACCGAGTCCTCGTCGATTGACGCCCCGCCCGGTTGCTTGGATTCCTGAGGTTCGGGAGATGAGCCCGCAGGCTCTTGGCCCATCTCATCGGACTGTTCATCGGAGGGAAGATCTCGGACGTCAGCCATTAGTCGTGACACTTGATCCCTCGTCAGTGGGCCCGCGAGATACGACTGGGCCCACCGGGTTCCGAAAACTTGTGGTTCCGATTCACGTGTCGAGTGGAGTATGAACTGGCGTTTGTCCAGTGAGGAGATGAGGTCGGACAAGCGTTCGGTGTCCGTGTTCCCTGTGGCAGCGTTCAGGCCGTCGAGCAATCGCCCCTTGTCTTGCTCCGTCTGGAGACGCCCGATCATCCATGTGCCGGCGTTGGAAAGCGCCTTGTAATCAACGTCGACCGGGTTCTGGGTTGACAACACCATCCCGACTCCAAAAGCGCGGGCTTGTTTCAGTATGGTCAGGATTGCCTTCTTCGACGGCGGTTCTTTGACAGGGGGGACGAACCCGAATACTTCGTCCATATACACCAAAGCCCTCAGGTCCGACGTCCCCGACTGTTGCCGAAGCCACGTTATGAGACGAGACAGGAGCAGGGTCACCATGAACTGTCGCTCGGTGTCGGAGAGGTGGGCCAGATAGACAACAGCTGCCTTGGTTTTCGCGGAACCTCCCAGCATCGCCTCAATGTCGAGGGGCCTTCCTTCCAGCCATGACGAGAAGGAAGGTGACGCGAGGAGACCGTTCAGCTTCATGGCCAGAGCCATGCGGTCGGATTCGGGAAAGAAGGTGTCCAATTCGAAGACGCCGAGTTTGCGGAATGGCGGCTTGGGGATTTGCCCTACCAGCGTGGCCAGGTCGAGATCCTTGCCGTTCGACCAAGCGTGTTCGACGATCGACGATAGAAGGATGTGCGCCGGGTCTGAGACAGGGTCTGCTTCGACATTTGCAAGCAGCAGGATCGAGGAGACCAGACCTTCAATCTCGTCTCTTCCTATCTCGGCCTCGGTGTTCCAATCGATGTTTGGTGCCTTCAACGATCCGAGGACGTTGAGTCCGATTCCGGCACCCGAACCGGGCGTGTAGACGGTGATGTCTGAGTTCTGATTCAGGCGGCGAAGCCTTTCACCCGTGATGCCGGCACCCTCGAGGCCGGTCTTCCACAGGTTGGCTTTGTCGGCGGCAAGATCGTCCGGGCTGACTCCTTCCCGCTCGGCCTCGGCTTCGTCGATCCAGGGCCGGAAGTCCGATGCTTTGAATTCGGGAAAACTGAGTAGCAAGTTTCCCATGTCGCCCTTGGGGTCGATGACGAGACACGGGATGTTGCTGAGGAGCGCCTCCTCCAACATGTCGATTCCCAGGCCAGTCTTGCCCGACCCGGTCATACCGACGATCACACCGTGCGTTGTGAGGTCTGCGCTGTCGTAAACCAACGGTTCTTCGGTGGCGCTGTCGCCACTGATCTTCTTCCCCAGGTAAAAGTCGCCCTTGTTGAGATCCATTTGTGCAAAGTTAACGGTCGGCTGCCGCGTCTGCGATTGGATCGGCCTAATTCGACCTTTCTCAAGACGTCGATCCCGTACCATGAGGTCGACGCTTCTTTGACTTCAACCTGACTTGAAGTTGTACGTTGCCTTTATGCAAAACACCGAATTGACTCCTTGGTCCGTCCTGAGCGACGGTGTTCGCCTCATCGCGAGGTTTGTTCGACGCCACCCGTGGGCGTTTGCAATTGCCGTGAGTGGGGCGGCCTTATACGCGGGCGCCATCATCTCCAGCAGCTGGGTGCTCGGATGGGTGACAGACACTCTTGTTATCCCGGTCCTGGATTCGGGTGCGTCATACGAGGGTCTTCTTCTGCCGGCAGGTCTCGCGATCCTGGCTATCGCAATTGCCAAATCGATCGGGATCGTCGTCCGGAGAACCGGCGCCGGTTACCTGCAGCTGCGCACCAGGCAAGACCTCAGGAACGACCTCCTGGATCACCAGTTGTCACTGAAGATGTCATGGTTCAACAAACAGTCGATAGGCGACCTGCTGGCCGTGGCGGACTCAGATGTCGACCAGGGGACAGGAGTGCTGGGCCCGCTTCCGTATGCCAGTGGCGTGGTTCTGCTGCTTGTCGGTTCGTTTGTGATGATCACGCTGATCGACCCCTGGATCGGGCTTGGAGCCTTCATCGGGCTGGCGATAGTGATCGCGATCGATGTGAGGGGAAGCTGGATCACCTATCGGATGTGGGAGCGCGTCCAGGTTGCTCGAGGGAAGGTGTCATCGGTTGCTCATGAGAGCTTCGACGGTGCGCTGACCATCAAATCGCTTGGGCGGGAACACTTCGTCTCAGAACGGTTCGGCGAAGTCTCCGATGAATTGCGTGATCGGCTCATAGAGGTGAACTCGACATGGACGACCTATCAGACGGTGATTCGCGCACTACCCCAGGCCATCAGTATCGCCCTGATCGTTGTCGGAGCGGTCCGAATCGACGCCGGCTTGCTGACTCCAGGTGACCTGGTCACCGTGGCCTACTTGCTTGCCTTGCTGGCATTTCCTGTGCAGCTGATTGGGTTCGTTCTATGGGACCTCGCCGGTTCGCAGGCCGGTTGGCAGCGGATCAAAACGATCTTCGAGACCCAGGAGTTCATTGCCTATGGAGACATGGAAGCGTCGGCGGACCCCTCGGCTGCGCCGGTGGAGTCTGAGTCGGTCCACTTCGCTTATGACGACGAGGGCGTGGTTTTCGAAGGTCTCAACTTCGACTTGGGTGCTGGAGTGACACTTGCTGTCGTTGGCCCAACGGGCTCGGGGAAGTCGACGCTCAGCCTTCTCCTCGCCCGGCTGTGGGATCCAACAACAGGCGACATCAAGCTAGATGGCCGGAACCTCAGAGATTTCGCGGTCTCGGAGCTGCCGCGGGAAGTGTCGTACGTGGCTCAGGATGCCTTCCTGTTCGACAACTCGGTTAGAGGCAACATCACCCTGGGCGACGACTTCACGGATGCTCAGGTCGAAAGAGCGGCACGGTTGGCCGGCGCCCACGAGTTCATCGTCCGGCTCCCCGACCGGTACGACTCGCTGCTCGGAGAACGAGGGACCACCCTCTCCGGTGGGCAACGACAACGAATTGCCCTGGCTCGAGCCCTCATCCGCAACCCACGTCTGCTGATTCTCGACGACGCGACGTCAGCCGTTGACCCTTCCATCGAGTCAGAAATCCTGCGGAGCCTGAAGAGTGCGGACTTGCCTTCGACGATTGTTGTGGTGGCCTATCGTCCTGCGGCGATCCGGCTTGCGGATGAGGTCGTCTATGTGGCCGATCGCAGGGTTGTCGCGCACGGGACTCATTCCGATCTACTTCAGTCGACACCGGGCTATGCCCGTCTGGTGCAGGCGTACGAAGAGGACGCCCTTCGCATGGAACAGGAGGCGTCGTGAGCAAGCCTGACACGACGGGAAAACTGATTGCTCGTGCCATGGTGGAGTCTCCGGCTCTGCGGAAAGGCCTACGTCTCACGCTTTTCATGGCCATGGTCGGTCAAGGGATCACCATCGTCACTCCGATCGTATTCCAGCAGATCATCGACGAGGAGATACTCAATCCTGCCGGCATCGAAATCGGCGACGTCCTCACACGGGCATCAGTTGCAGCTATCGCTCTGATCATCGGGATCGTGGTCGGTCGGGCCGCATTGCTGCGTTTGGTGCGGTCGTCATCCGAAGGTTTGTCGGACCTGCGGACGATGACTTTCAACCATCTCCTGCGCCAGTCGGTCCTCCACGTTGAAGCTGAGCGCCGGGGAAACCTGGTGTCCCGCGTCACTTCCGACGTCACCACCCTTCAGGAGTTCATGGAGTGGGGAGGTGTGAGCCTCGTGGTCGCTTCGAGCCAAGTGTTGTTGGCGACCACGGTGATGTTCTTCTACGAGTGGCGACTGGCCTTGATCAGCCTTGCAGGCGTATTCACCTACCTAATGCTGATGCGCTGGTTCCAACGAATGTTGCGCAAGAACTACGACTCGGTTCGTCTCGAGGTGGCGAGGTCTCTCGGAGTTCTCAGCGAAGCGATCTCGGCGATTCCCGTGGTTCGGGCGTATGGCACCGAGACGGAGACGAGGGATCGTGTGGCCGAAGCGTTGGAGTCACGTTTTCAAAGGGAGTACAAGACCAACTGGTTTGGGAATTCTCTGTTCTCGTCTGCTGAGATCTTCTCCGGGCTTCTGACCGCGATCATTGCTGTCGGTGGTGTTGTCATAGGTGTGAACCAGGGGATGACTGCGGGTCAGCTGATTGCGTTCTTCTTCCTTACCAACCTGCTCATCGAACCGCTCCAGATTGTTGTGGAGACACTCGAGTTCTCTCAAAGCGCGGCCTCCGGTCTGAGACGGGTCATCGATGTATTGGACGGTGAGATTGAAATCGAAGACCCGACTGATCCTCGGAGTCTTGGAAACGACGGATTGGATGTTGAGTTTGCAGGCGTGACGTACGCCTATCCGGGCGGTCCGGATGTGTTGAGTGACGTTTCCGTCCGCATCGAGGCCGGGTCCCGGGTGGCGGTTGTCGGGGAAACAGGGTCCGGGAAGACGACCTTCGCCAAGCTGCTGGCGAGGCTCCTTGATCCTTCTAGGGGTGAGATCCTCGTCGGTGGAGTCTCCTTGAATCGAGTCCCGCTGGCCGAGCTGAGGAGCCGCGTGGCTTTTGTCCCCCAGGAGGGGTTTCTGTTCGCCGACACCGTCGCCAACAATGTGAGGTACGGACGCCCTGGAGCGACTGACGCTGAAATCTTCACTGCCTTTCACGAGCTTGATCTTCAAGACTGGCTCGAACGTCTTCCGAAGGGCTTGGAATCTGCCGTCGGTGAACGGGGTGGAAATCTGTCCGCCGGTGAGCGCCAGCTCGTCGCCCTGGTGCGGGCGTGGATCGGGTCGCCTGAACTTCTGATCCTCGACGAGGCCACGTCGGCGGTCGACCCCTCGTTAGATGTTTCCCTTCGTCATGCCATGGAGCGACTCACACGGGGTAGAACATCGGTCACCATCGCTCATCGTTTGGCTACTGCCGAAGGAGCCGAGAAGGTGCTGGTGTTCGACCAGGGGAGGCTCGTGGAGGTTGGCCATCATCGCGACCTCCTGAAGGCCGAAGGTGTCTACGCAGATCTATTTGCCGACTGGTCGGCAGGTACCAAGTCGATTTAGTCCCGACTGCACGTTGTCGTGACCGGCAATCAGCGGAGGGCCCACCACTAACGCCTTGCACTGTGCAGATCCGGTCGTTTTCCAACCGTTTTTGCACTGTGCAGCGTTTGGTGGGGGCAGAAACCCTAGGGGGAAGGGTCTCAGACGTCGGGCGGAGGAATGTAATGCCCCTCGGTGAATTTCCCGTTTTCTATCCCAACCTCCCACACAGAGCCCTTGGAGCAGTAGAACCTCGACGCAAGGCTGAGGCCAAGCCACATCAGGCGGGTCATGGTGGCGGGGATCACGTCGCCGTGTGAGCAGAGCACTGCGTTGGTCCCGGCGAGATCGTGGATCAGTTGGTACGACGCGTCTACATCGGGTCCTTCGGCCAGTGCATCGCTGACTTCGATCTCGGCGCCGGTCGCTTTGGCCAGAGGCTCCACCGTTTCGATGCACCTTTGGTAGGGACTGGTGAAGATTCTCTCGATCTCTCTGTCTTTCAACCGTTTGGCAATGGCATCTGCCTGACGTCTTCCCTTTTTTGTTAGAGGGCGGATCCGGTCGTCGCCTTTCCACTTGTTGCGGTTGCCGGCGGCACAGTGACGGAGCAAGTGAATAGTGCCGGTCTCAGATATCTTCTTCAGGTCATAGTTGGTGACGAGGTCGATGTCTCGCTCGTAGTCGAGAATCTTGCTTGCACCTTTGCGGCTCAGCCACTTGATCTTGTCGACCTCGGAGTTCTTCTTGAAGCCAGGGCTGTCCGGAAGTGGACGCATTGCAAACCACTCGACCTCCTTGACTCCCTTGCCCACCCGATAACGGGTAGTTGCCAACGGAGAGACGATACGGCAGTGGACCCCGGTCTCTTCCAGGATCTCGCGAATGGCCGCCTCCTCCGCGGTCTCACCTTTGTCGATCTTGCCCTTGGGTAGCGACCAATCGTCGTAGCGAGGTCGGTGTTCGATCAGGACCTTGAGGACGCCTTTGTTGGATTTGCGAAGAACCACTCCACCAGCGGCCCTCACTGTTTTCGTCACCATGGGCAGAGTAATCGCCGTACTGGCTCCAGCGGAAGATCTGTCCGGGACGAGACTGCCTTGCGCCGAGTGCCGATTGTCAGCGGCAGAGAGTCCTCAGCGGAGAAACTTGGCGAACGTGGGCCGATCGATGAGGACGGGATCAGACAATTCATCAGCACCGGTGAGGTCGATGGTGACCGCGTTACATACTTCGCAGATCTGTCTGAGCATTCCTGCACCGATGTGTTGGGACTCCCCGTATCGGTGGCGGCCTTTGCGACAGGAAGAGATTCTGTGCCGGTGCTTGGCCTCTGGTCCGAGATGGCTCATGGGTGCCGCTCAGCCTAGATGATGCGTCGATACCATCAAGGATCTAGCTGTTCGACGATCCAGGACACGGCAAGTTGTCCTGTCGGAGCCCAATGGACCCCATCCTCGACCGCTCCCATTTCGTGAGTCATGAACTGCCCGAACATCCGCCATTGTCGACCCACGGCCACAACAGGGATGCCGTTGGGCTGGGATGCCTTCCTAAAGACATGGTTGATGTTCCAGACGACTACGAGCTCAGCAGCGGTGCCGATGGATCCCGGCAGAACCACGAAGCCAGAGCTCATTTCAACCATGCGCCCGATCCTCTCCGTCAGCGACGAGGTGTCCTCTACGGAGGTCACAAACGCATTGGCTCCAGTCCGTTGCGGAAACAGAGGTGACGCAGTTACGCCAATCGCCTCACCGTCCTCTTCCACGGCGCCCCGGGAAGCGGCCTCCATGGTCCCGCCGTACCCACCGGTCACGACTGAAAAACCTGACTTCGCCAGAGACTTCCCCACGAGTTCCGCTTCAGCCCATTCTTGACTGCCGGGAGCTGTTTGTGAGGATCCGAATACGGCGATTCTTCGGCGCGTCATCCGGCCATGACTTGATGGATCCCGGCTAGAACTCGCTCGGGGTCGATCAAGGCGTGCTCCTCGATCGCAAACTGCGGCCAGGGGACATCGAACCCGGTGACCCTGACGATTGGTGCCTGGAGGTCATAGAGAGCTTTCTCAGCAACTACGGCCGCGACCTCTGCAGCTACCCCTGCCGAGCCCTGCGGTTCCTGGACGAGCAGGAGGCGCCCCGTTTTGGCCACCGACTCGAGGACCGTCTCACGATCCCAGGGGAACAGTGTTCTAAGGTCGATAACCTCAATCGAAACCCCCGATCGTTCAGCTGCCTCCAACGCCACGGGGACCATCCCCCCGTATGTCACCAGTGTGAGCTCCTCTCCTGGAGTGCGAACACGAGCCTTTCCGATCGGAATCATGTAGTGGTCGGTGGGTACGTCTTCGCGGCCCGACCGGTAGAGAACTTTCGGCTCGAGGAAGACCACGGGGTCGTCTCCTGCCAGGGCCGACAGCAAGAGCCCTTTGGCATCTCGTGGTGAAGACGGGCAGATCACGACCAATCCCGGGGCATGGACGAAGTAGGCCTCTGGCGAGTCACAATGATGTTCGTGGGCACCGATACCGGCCCCGTTGGGAAAACGGACAACAACCGGCACCTTGGTTCGACCCCGGGTGCGAAAGCGGAATCGGCCCAGATGGCTGACGATTTGGTCGAATGCCGGGTATACGAAGCCATCGAACTGGATCTCAGCAACCGGTCTTGCTCCAGCCAACGCCATACCGATGGCGGTCCCGACGATGCCAGATTCATTCAACGGGGTATCGATCACGCGAGCCTCCCCGAACCGCTGCTGGAGGCCTTCAGTGACTCGAAACACACCGCCACTCAGGCCAACGTCCTCACCGAGAACGATCACGTTCTCGTCCTTGTTCATCGCCAGGTGAAGGGCGGAGTTGATTGCCTCGGCCATGGTTATCGAGTCCGTTTCACCGGTCGGCGTTGGATCCTCGCCGGGGGTCCAGATCTCCTCAGGGCCGAACTGGGTCAGCTCTTCGCCGTGGGCGGCTTGGGTGTGATGGAGTTGCTCGACAACCGGTTGAGGAATCCGTGAGAACCCTTCTCGGACGGCGTCATCGCGCGGCGGCAACGGGTCCGCCTCGATTGCTGTGATCGAGGCGTCAACCAAATCGGCAATCTCCATGGCGACCTTCTCACCGGCCCGCTCGTCCCACTCGCCGCGTGACTCGAGAAATCTCCTCAGTCGGTCGATCGGGTCTTTGGCTTTCCATTCGTCGACTTCGGACTGATCCCGGTATCGCGTTGGGTCATCCGCGGTTGCGTGCGGTCCGTAGCGATAGGTCATCGCTTCGATCAGAGTCGGTCCTTTCCCATCGCGGGCTCTTTTTGCGGCGATCCTGGTGGCGAGATACATCGCAATCGGGTCCATGCCGTCGACGCGAATGCCTGTGAAGCCATACGCCTGCGCCTTTTGAGCGATCGTTGCCGACGCGGTCTGCTTCTCGTAGGGCACCGAAATCGCATAGAGGTTGTTGGCGCAGATGAAGACAGTCGGTGTCTTCCACACCCCGGCGAAATTCATTCCTGAGTGGAAGTCGACTTCTGAGGTCGCGCCATCACCGAAGTACGTGACCGAAACCGTCTTCTCGCCTCGGAGTTTGCTCATATATGAGTATCCGACTGCATGAGGCAGCTGACTGGCAATCGGGACGGTGACGATTCCCGTGCGGTACTTTCCTATGTCCCATCGAGAGTTGGGTAGTCCCTTCCAGTACGCAAGGAGCGCCTCCATGGGCAAGCCCCGCGTGATCTGGACACCATGTTCGCGATAGCTGGGAAAGACGAAGTCACGAGGGTGAAGCGCCATGGCGGATCCGATTTGTACGGCCTCCTGACCTTCGAGCATTGCATAAGTCCCAATCCGTCCCTGGCGTTGGAGTGCGAGCATCCGCCTGTCCAATTCCCGCGCCAGGACCATGTTGCGGTACATCTGTTGGTACAACTCAGGGTCAAGGAGAGGGTCTTCGTTGGTCAGCCGCCCGTCGGCATCGATTACCTGAAGTGGTTCGTAATCACCCATCTCCAAAGTCTGCCACAGATCGCGATGCACCATTCTGTGAAGATGACGACTTACCCGCCCGGGATTATGTTCTGAGGGATGCCTCGGTTTCGTAGCGATTTATCTGGACTGGTCACCTACGTCCCAGGTCGACCGATCGAGGAGGTTGGTCGCGAGATCGGCATGGACCCTGCTGCTATCGCGAAACTCGCCTCCAACGAAAGCCCCGATGGTCCATTCCCCGGAGTCGTAGAAGCAATTCACAGTGCCGCGTCCTCTGCGAATCGGTATCCGGACAATGACGCCTTCCAGCTCACCAAGACGATGGCGGAGATCATGGCGGTCAGCGAGGATGAACTCTGGTTTGGTGCCGGCAGCACGGGCCTCTTGACGGCTATTGCCTCACGTGTGGGTGGTCCCGGTACTTCGGCTGTCTACGCTTGGCCCAGCTTCGTGATGTATCGAATCATCACTCGATGGGCCGGATCCGAACCGGTTGAAGTGCCTCTCGATGATCAATACCGACACGATCTAGAAGCGTTGGGCGCCGCCATCTCCTCCGAAACCAGCGTTGTCTATGTGTGCAATCCGAATAATCCAACGGGAACGATTGTGCCCAGCGACGAAATCGAGGCGATGATCACCGCGGCGCCGGACGACGTCCTTTTTGTCGTTGACGAGGCCTATCACGATTACGTTGACCACGAGTCATATCGCAGCCTTCAGCCGCTGGCCCGGTCCCGCCAAAACGTTGTGGTCCTCCGCACATTCTCCAAGATCTACGCTCTGGCCGGGCTCCGTGTTGGCTACGCAATCGGTCGGTCCGAAACTCTGAGTGAGCTCCGCAAAACGCAGCCTCCGTTCAGTGTTTCGACACTGGCCCAATCCGCCGCTCTAGCCTCCCTGAACCAACCTGATGAGTTGAGCAGGCGGGTCGCGGAAAACGCATCGGGTCGCCGACATCTCCTGGGTGTGCTTGGAGAACGTGGCCTGAAACACGCTGACAGTCAGGCCAATTTCGTCTATTTCCACCTCGACGGCACACCTAGTGCCAACACCGCCTTCTTCACCGAACGCGGGGTGATTGTCCGTCCCATGTCCAGGGGATGGATCAGGCTGACGATTGGGTCCGAGGAGGAGAACCGTCGATTCGTTGGAGTTCTCGACGAGCTACTCAACTCAGGCAACCTCTGACATATCACCGGTTTGGATTTGGTTTCAACCCGGACTGAAGCCACAATTCCGTCCTTCGATCGCGCAGCGGTCAGACCCTTTGGCTTCAGCACCAACCGCGGCCGCCCGGGTCAATCCCATAACTCAGATCTGATTCGGAGCCTCACTTGAAACCCATCATTCGATTCCTGTCCGGAGCGGTTCGTCGCTCCCCGGTTGTAGTCATTGCGGTGTCACTCCTGCTCAGCGTGACATTTGCGCTGTTGACGATTTTTGTCGCCGAGACCAGTACCGGTGGTCAGGAGGGCTTCTCGCCCGAGAACCCTGAGATCATGGCCGCCGAGCGAATAGGCGAGTTGTTCGGCGAAGAGTCGACTCAGACGGTGATGCAGGTGGTCGTGACGTCCGAGGCCGATGACGTCATCACGGCCGATGGACTGGCGGCGTCGAACGCCGTCGTGGAAACGCTCCAGTCCAGTGAGTACGCATCGGCGATATCCGGGAATGGCCAGCAGCCCGGGATCATCACCTACATGGCCCCGGTACAGATTGGTGCTGCGGAGCAAGGCATTGACACGTCAGGCTTCGATGATGCGGCGGTCAAAGATTTCTACGAAAGCGCCCTTGCGCAAAGCGGAGAAGAACTCGGGTTTGTCAGCCAACTGGTCAACGACGACGGATCAACCGGGCTCATGCTGGTTTTCATCGACACGGCCGACGATATCGACACTCAGACTGAGCGTGAGATCGGCATAGGCGACCTGATAACGGGCATCGACGTAGGTGACGACCTCGAACTTCGCCCATTCAGCTTCAACCTTCTGTTTGCAGACGACACTGCTGACTTCGAAGCGGAGATCGGGAGGCTCTTCGGAACAGCCTTCATGATCATCATTGCGATTCTTCTGTTCGTCTATTGGCTCAAACCAAGAGGCCGAAACGCTTCCTTCGCAAGATCCAGCCGACGGACAGCGGCTGACATGGGCATGACCATGCTCACCATCGTCTTGGCGATCTTCTGGATGAACGGTATCGGAGCACTGCTTCAGCAGGCCGGCGTTCTGGGACCCTTCAACGAGATCAGCCAGATCGTCCCAATCCTCCTGATTGGTCTCGGGGTTGACTACGGGATCCACCTCACTTCTCGCTACCGAGAAGAAGTTGGTGAAGGAAATACCGTCGATGACGGTATCGGCTTGGCGATCGGTTCAGTTGGTGTTGCCCTGGCTCTGGCCACGCTCACAACAATGATTGGGTTTCTCACCAACGTCTTCAACCCGATCCCCGCTCTCAAGGACTTCGGCATTCTGGCCGCCATCGGAATTGGTGCCTCATTCATCCTGATGCTCACGTTCGTTCCGGCCGTCAGGGCGGTTCTCGACCGGCGCGCCGAAGAGCGCGAAGCATTGCCGCGGGAGGCAATGGGAGCCACCAGTGAGCGTCTACTGCCAAAACTCATGGAGAAGACGGCGGTCCTTGCCGAGAAGATCCCCGTGCTGACCCTTGTTGTAATGCTTGGGTTGGGTGTGCTCGGGTACGTCGGACTGTCGAACATCTCGACAGAGTTCTCCTTTACCGACTTCCTGCCTGACGACTCACCGATCGTTGAGACCTTTGACATCCTGAATGAAGAGTTCGGCGGTGGCTTCGGGGAGACGACCCAGATACTTGTCGAGGGCGATGTCGCCCAGCCTGACGTCTACAACTCAATGCTCGCCTCGACGGCGAACATGGTCGACACACCCGATGTCTTGACCTTCAGCACACCGTTCGGCGAACAGGCTGCCGTCAACTCACCCGTCGCAGTCGTTCAACAACTCCTCGCGCCGGGACCCGACGGTATGCCGGCTAATCCGGAGTTCGCTCAGATTGCCGTGCAGAACGGTCTCAACCCGGCAGATGGAACTGTTGGTGACGACGCCAACGTAGCGGCGATCTATGAGGCGGCGTCACAAGTCGCCCCCGAAGAGATGGAGTCGGTCCTCCACATAGACAATGGTGTTGCCGATGCGGCGCTTCTCGAAGTGAGCACACAGGCAGGGGAGTCGCGGGCTGTAGACCTTCGCGACAATCTCGTCGCCGACATCGACCCGCTCCTCGAGACTGGAGTGGAAGCGACACCGACATCTCAGAACATCATCGGTGGCGTGATTGTGAACTCGTTGTCTTCATCACAGGTGACCTCACTGGTCATCACTCTGATTGCGGCGACGCTCGTCCTTGTCATCAACTTCTGGATCGAGAATCGACGCCCGTTCCTTGGGGTCATCACCATGGCGCCGGTGGCGCTTGTGGTCCTGTGGACGTTCGGGCTTATGTTCCTGAGCGGAATCCCGTTTGGTCCGGTGACAGCAACCCTCACCGGGTTGGCCGTGGGTATCGGTGTTCCGTATACGATTCACATGGCCCGCAGATTCGAGGAAGACCGTGCTCGGTTCGACAGCATCGGCGAGGCGATTCGTTCGACGACGCGTCACACCGGTGGTGCTCTGGCGGGTTCGGCGTTTACGACCGCTGCAGGTTTTGGAATCTTGATAACTTCGACCCTCACTCCGTTCCAGCAGATGGGTCAGGTGACTGCCTACGCGATCCTTCTCAGCCTGTTTGGCGCTGTGTTGGTCCTACCGTCCATGCTCGTCCTCTGGGAGGCATGGCACCGTCGGCGTGGTGACGCTGTTGTTGAGAAGCCAACGGTGACCATCGAATAGGGCATTGGATTGGGGGGGTTGAACTCAACGGTGCCTGCATTCAGCTCTGAACTGACGGATAGCTCCGTCTAGGGTCGTCTTTCAAAGTCATGC
Organism: Acidimicrobiia bacterium; assembly: GCA_965216445.1. Lineage (GTDB taxonomy): Bacteria > Actinomycetota > Acidimicrobiia > Spongiisociales > ZC4RG35 > MA-ANB-1. Next base: position 2,156,465 of record OZ244166.1, on the reverse strand, counting down.
ACTCCTCACACGTCGCATCCGAAGCCGCCCGGCTTGAACCTCTCGCCGAGAAAGTGATGGAGCGCTACGACCTGGTGGTGAGAGACATCTCCCACCTGGCCACTCACTCCAACGTGATGTACCGGGTGGTGGCAGCCGACGGGCGACAGATGGTTCTGCGTGTCGGCACGCCAGAAGCGAACAGTCGATCAAACATCCAATACGAGGTGGCTTGGCTAGCTGACCTGAACGAGGACACCGATCTCGATCTCGTTTCTCCGCTGCCAACAGTTAGCGGCCGCTACGTAACCGACATCACTGATCCCGCATCGGGAAAGAACCGCCATTGTGTTCTCTTCACATGGGTCCCGGGCAATCCTGTAGGCGTAGGGGCGGGATCGTTCGCTTATCGGTTGATTGGGTCGATGTCGGCGGCGTTGGCTGTCCATGGAAAGACATGGCTGCCCGACGATCCCGGCGATCTCAGGCACTGGGAGAAGGTTTTCTACTACGAGGAGTCTCTGGATCCGATCATCATTTTTGACGGCCGGTTTGACCATCTGTTCCGTCACAAGCGACGAGCGATAGTCGAAAAGGCACTTCCAATTGTGGAGGCAGTCATCGAGGAGACGTGGAAGAGCGGCGAGGCGCAAATCGTCCATGGCGACCTGCACGAGTGGAACGTCCATCTGGTCGGCACCCGTCTTTACGCCTTCGACTTCGAGGACGTGATGTTCGCTACCCCGGCTCAGGATGTTTCCGTTTGTCTGTATTCCTCAAGAGCTTCGGACCGGACCGCCGAAATCCGGAAGGCGTTCCGAGAAGGGTATGAGACCCACTCGACCTGGCCCATCGAAAGCGAAGAGCAGCTCGATGGGTTACATGCGGCGCGACAGATCATGCTGATGAACTTCGCTGCACGAACGCTTCCACTTGAAGAGGCGATGGACTACCTGGAACGCGTCTTTCCCTGGCTCATTGACTACCTGCAGAAGTACGGGTGACCGAGTTCGGCTACGGTGCGCTTGAGCAACTTGACGCTGAACCATAAGGGGACAAGACATGCCTGAGTTGGAGAGATTCTGCAGTATCGAAGCTGAGCTGGATATGAAGGTCATTGGCGATACGCCAGCCGGAATGCGTATCGACTTTCCCTTCAACGGCGTCGCCCGGTCCGATCATTGGGATGGCGATCGCCCCGTCAACGGTATCGACTACGTAACCGTTCGCAGCGACGGAAACATGGAGTTGGACATCCATGGTGTGATTGGCGAGAAGAGGGAAGCTGTTTCGTATCGGGCTACCGGTGTCTCCATTGCGAATCCGGATAGATCCGCCAGCCCCAGGGAACTCATTGTCTTTGAGACAGGCAACGAAGATATGGCCTGGCTGAACAACGAAATCGGGATCGGACTGGGAAGCGGGGCCGGAGGAAAGCTGACTCTCGACATCTACATAGTCAGGGACTGATTAGAGCCCCCTAGAAACTTCGATAGTCCGGTTTCCTCTTCTCCAGGAAGGCGGCAACGCCTTCGGCGTGTTCTGACGACTGGCCAAGCTCCTGCTGTGCATCTCGTTCCGCGGCCAACGCCGCCGCGAATTGAGATGCCGCCGCATCCCTGATCAGCGTGCGAGTTTTCACCAATGACGCAGGGACGAAGTCGGCGAGGTTGTTGGCTCGGGCCAATGCGGCTCCCATCAACTCATCGGGATCAACCACTTCGCTACACAGTCCGATATTGAGGGCTTCCTCCGCTCCGACTCTCCGGTTGGTGAGAGTGATGTCGAGGGCTCGGGAGACACCAACATGATGGGGGAGCCACCACGTAGTACCGCTGTCGGGAGCCAGTCCGATCGCGGCGAACGCAGACATGAGGAAAGCGGAGTCGGCCATTACGCGGAGGTCACATGCAAGAGCCAAACCCAGCCCGGCACCTGCCGCAACACCGTTGATGGCTGCGACAGTCGGGATTTCAGCTCCGACAACGGCTTGGACCGCAGGGTGGAAAGTCTCGTCGAGCACCTGTCCCAGGTTGGGCCCGGACTTCTTGTAGCCCTCCATGATCTCGCCAAGATCGGCCCCGGCGCAAAATGCCTTGCCCGATCCCGTGATGACCGCCGCTCGTGCCTCATCACCAGCCCTTTCCATCGCCTCGACGAGATGTTTCGACAGGTCAGATGTGATTGCGTTGAATGATTCGGGACGGTCGAGCATGACGACTGCGACCTCGCCTTGAAGTTGGTAAGTGGCGCTCATGTTCCTCCGTTGGGTCCGCCTCATATTAGAAGGGCGGAAAAGTCAGGGAATTCCTAGGTTTTCCCCTATCGTTGTGTCAATCGTCGCCATACGGACGACGTCAATTGTCGACCCTAAGGAGGGGCCGTGAACAAGTCTGAGATGGCTGAAAAGCTCGCCAAGAAGGCGGATATCTCCAAGGCCAAGGCATCAGAGATCATTGAGCACATTTTCTCTACCAAGGATGGAGAAGGCATTATCGCCGTTGAACTCGATGCAGGCCGCAAAGTGAACATCACTGGTTTTGGGAACTTCACCCTCAAGCGACGTTCGGAGCGCCAGGGTCGTAACCCTGCCACGGGTGAAACCATCACTATCGCAGCCAAGAACTACGCACATTTCTCGGCGGCCAAGGGCCTCAAAGACCGCGTAGCCGACTGAACCCACCTCGATACCGTTGGTAGGCCCCGTCTTCGGACGGGGTCTATTACGTTGTCCCTCATGTTGGACAAGAGCCTCTGGGATCCGGTGATCGCAATAGCGCATAGGGGAAGTCGAGAGTTGTGGCCGGAAAACACAATGATTGCCTTCCAGAATGCGGTTTCGATGGGCGCACGGCATCTAGAAACCGACATTCATGTCTCCGCGGACGGCATCGTCCACTGCTTTCACGATGACTACCTGGAGAGGACCACTGACGGCGTTGGTAGGTTCGGGGCGCTGACGGCATCCGAAATCGCTCAATTGGACGCTGGGTTCAATCACCAGCGCAACGGTGCCCACCAGTTTCGGGCGTCCGGGGTCCGGGTGCCTCGTTTCGAGGAAGTAGTCGCGACATTTCCCGAAGTGCAGTTCATAGTTGACCTCAAGGAGGACGCCGTTGTTGAACCCTTCGCCGAGCTGGCACGGAAGCTCAACATTTCGCACCGGATGATTGTTGGAAGCTTCTCCGACGAACGGTTGGGTCGGTTTCGGAAACTGACATCGGGTCAGGTCCCAACATCGACCGGTCCCTCGGAGGCGAGATCCTGGCTACTTGCCTCCAGGGTTGGTCGCGGGGGTCCGACCGGAGCCGATGCCCTGCAATTGCCACAGCAGATGAGAGGGATTCGCGTTGTCGACAAGAAGCTTGTTGACGCCGCCCATGAACGTGGTTTGCAGGTACACGTGTGGACTGTCAACGAACCCGAGCGGATGCGTCACTTGATTGATTTGGGTGTTGACGGCTTGGTCACCGATCGCATCGATCGTCTTGTGGCCACGCTTCGGAACTAACTCGCCGACTCCAGCTTTCCGCCTTGAAGATCGAGTATTCGGTCGGCGTAATCAAATCCGTCCGGATCGTGGGTGGCGGCGATGACGGCGGTCCCCGCGGCCGCTGTTTCGGAGATCAGGCGCCAAATCAAATGCAGACGCTCCAGATCCTGATGTGATGACGGTTCGTCGGCCAACAGCAACGAAGGCCGCCGAATGAGAGCGCGGGCGATGGCTGCGCGCTGCTGCTCACCAAGCGAAGCACCAGTAGTCGGGCGATCAAGCAGGTGGGCAATTTCGAGCTTCTCGGCAATGGCGAGGACATCTGAATCCTCGTTAGCGAGCCTGCCCGGCAGGCCAATGTTCTCACCGAGAGTCAACTCGGGAAGGAGTCCCAGCGATTGGGGAACGATCGCTACGTTTTCCCACAGCTCGGGGTTGTCGATGCCCCAGTGCAGCTGGCCCGAGTCTGCGTCTTGCCAGCCGGCGAGGAGGTTGAGCAGCGTGGTCTTGCCGGACCCAGATCTACCGCGGATGATGACGACCTCACCGGAACCAACCGTAGCCACCAGATCTTGCAGGACCGTCACCTGAGTTTCGCCTCGTTGGAAAGACTTCGACACATTGGTGATCTCGATCACAGCACTCATGTTTTCACCGCCCCATGCTCGAGTCGGATGGTTCTATCGGCAATTTCAACTACCTCGGGATCATGGCTGGTCACAACGAGGGTCGTACCGAGGTCCCTGAGCTTGGCCAGCGTTTCCACAGCCAGCTTGGCAGACTGCGTATCGAGCTCAGCCGTCGGCTCGTCTGCCAGCACGACTTCGGGATTGCCGGTGACAGCAGCTGCGAGGGCTACACGCTGCTGTTGCCCTGCCGATAGCCGATGCGGCAACTCGTCGGCCAGGTCCTCGATCTCGAGGAAGTCCAGCAGCTCCAAATCGGCGCCGCGACAGCGGAGACTCCCCGCCATCTCGACGTGCTCGAGAACGGTCATGTAACCGAGAAGGTTGGCTGCCGGATCCTGGAATACGAACCCAAGGTTGGTCTTGCGGAACCTTCTTCTCTGCCTCGGACTCATGTCGGTCAGCTCCCGCCCAGCGACCGTGACGGTGCCATGGTCCGGCTGGTCGATTCCGGCCATAACCCTGAGCAACGTCGACTTTCCCGATCCGGACGGACCAGCGAGGACAGTGATTTCACCTGGGTGTGCCTCGGCATCAACGTCCCACAGTGCCCAGACCAGATCGCCATCGGTCTGATAGGCCCGGCGGATCTTGTGGCATACAAGTCTCTTGTCATTCACCATGTCTGAGCAACTCCGAAGTATCTGCGCTGTCGGCAGTTCGTTGTGCGAGCAATGCTGCGGTAATCGAGACGATCACGCCCACCAGCAGTACCACAACCGTCAAGTCCAGGGCTCCGATCCATCTCGGTGGAGGTGGAGTGTCAGGTACTGCGTCAAGGATCAAATAGAGTTGTCTCGCCGGGAATCTTCCGGCCACGATCCCGACTAATACGCCCAGAATCGTGAGTGACCCGATCTCGATGATCCCCGCGCCTATGTGTTCTCTCCGGGTCAACCCCATTCGTCTCGCCAGCGCATATGACAGGTTCCGAGCCCGTTGGCGTGTGTCGACGTAGAGAAGCACCGCACCAATTGCAATCAGACCTGCCAGTGCCGAATAGATCTCGAGAAAGTCGAAGGTCCAGATCAACGCGGCAAACTTGAGCTGGTCGAGCGTTGTGGACGCGGACACGGTGAAGGCATAGCCCAGACCGGCTCGGCTCATCTCCTCCTCCACCTGCTTGCCGGTTCGGTCCAGGGTCCACATGAGATATCGACTCCCGACTAGACGGCCCTCATCGTCGGAGAAGACATTGATGAACCTCTGCCTGTCGACGATCACCAAAGGTCGGCTCCGTCGGGTCCCGGGAAAGCTCTCGACCTCACCGACGACGTTCAGCGTGACAAGATCGCTTCTCACGAGCAGTTCTCCGTCGTCGAGGGAGCCATTTGCAACATACGCGTCGAGCGGTGCGCCGTCGGTATCGCCACGAATTGCGTCAAGGATGGTTTGGAGGGGGACTTCAGCGAACTCCTCCTCCCAAAATGCTCCTCTCCCAAAGGTCTCCGGGTCGATGGCGAGGACATCGACTTCCACGCCATTGACATCAGCCCTTTCCGACTTGATCACCACGGTGGAGACATCAGTGAGCTCTCCAGGCGGATCAATTGGCCCGAATACCGGTGTGGCTACGTCGGAACCAATGAATGTTCGTCCTTTCGCATCGATCGTGGATGTGGCCGACCGGGTCAACGAAGCTGCGTAGATGAGAGTGGCAACGGGAAGAGCTGCCCCAGCGACCAGGGCAATCACCAGAGTGGGAGCGCTCACAATTCTGCGACTTGCCAGATACAAAGCGTGCCCTTTCGCACCGAGCCGCTTGATGAGGGGAAAAAGCCGAATGACGATTTCGGCGGTAAGGAGCACAGCTGCCGTGAAGGTGAATAGAGGAAGGAAAAGAACTAACGGGTCCACTGAGCCCACGAGCTGATTCTCGCGAGTCACGACTGCAGTCTCGCCTATCGCGTTGCGGACGACTATCGCTCCAATGACTGCCACGATGAGCATTGGTATCCGCCAGGCCAGGCTGCGCCGGGATTGAGGTTTGTGGTCGAGGAGTCCGCGGGCTCGTGTGGCGGCGATGGCAGCTACGGCAAGGAGCGACAGGACAATCGCTCCCGTCACGGTCCAAACGGCGGTCAGCCTCGCCGACGGGTCGATGTCTGGCGATGGGCCCACGCCGGGGATGAGTAAGTTGGCCAGGACCCAGCCCAAAGTGCCTCCGAGGAACATCGGCACCGCAAACTCCAGCACCGCCTTGTAGGCGACTGCGGCTGGACCGGCTCCCAACGCCGAGAGGTATTGCAATTCTGTTTTCCGTCGATCGATCCAATAGGAACCCGCACCACCAACCAGGGCAATAGCAGCGAGCAGGACCACCGCGGCCAGTGGAAGGATCGATGTGCGGAGAGCCTCCGAGAGGGCCTGGACCCGCACCGTTACCAATGGGAGGTCTGAATGGATGCTGGGGTGGAGGAAGAACTGTGGTGTGTCGAGGGTGTCATGAACCGACTCGTCGGTGTTCTCCATCGTCGCCGCCGCTTTGATTGCCGCCGGAACGGTCAACTCTTCAATGTCGATAGGGAGTTCCCAGGTGCCGATCCCTCTCCCGTATGAGGCAAAAACCCTCGAGAACACTTCGCTGTTGTCGTCGAAATAATCGGTATCAACCAATACCAACGGTGGTTGGAGGTCGCCCATGACCGTCACTGCCAGGACACTCTCCAGGAAACACCAGTAGGGGTCGGCCAGACGGTCGTAGAGCCCTCGGTAGACGGCTTGAACTTCAAACTCGTACGAGTCGCCCTGGGAGAAGAATGAGATGGTATCGCCGGGTGATGCCGCCAGGTCCCGCGCAGTTACATCGTCGATGTAAACCCCTGGGCCGTGCTCGCCTTCGATGAGCTCTATGTGGTCTCGAAACTCGTCCCGCCCGGTGAACCGGATGGGAATCTGCAGACCCTCACCACTTGTGTTGGAGGCTTGGACCAGGGCCCCTTCCAAGTAGAGCCGTGGGGGCAAGAATGAAGGGTCATCTTTGGTCAAATCGGTGAGTTGGTTGCGGGCCACGTCGTAGTCGGCAAAGTTGATTGTCTCGCCACCGAAGGACGCCGGACATCGACCAGCCAATTCCTGCTGGAGGGCAGCACTGGAAGCCGACGACATGAACAGCGGTGTCAGAGCGGCAACCATCCCCAGGATGGCGGCGGCCCCGATCACGGCGATCAGGACTGCCGGCCGTGAGAACAACAGCTTCGGGGCACGCAGAAAAGGCGGGGTCCTAAACACCGCGCATCACCGTGACGCTCTGGCGTCCCTCTCGCAACAACCTCTCCGTCCCTTCGTCAAGGCTTCCCGGGCCGGTCAGCATCGTAGGGTGACTACCGTCCCGATCAATGCTCAAAGCACTTGCGGTGATTCTTCTCGCGGCGGAACTCGGCGCGGGGTTCACCGCAGCCTCCGCTGAACTTGTCTCCACAACAACTAATGCCGTTGAGGTGCAGATACGTGTCGAAATCGACCACGAGGCGGAATCCGTAGTCGCCCATCTCACGTTTCCGAACCAGTCACCGGTCTTGATTCCACTGGTGGCGAAGACCGACGGTGTCTACTCGATCAGAACAGAACTGATGCCAGTCAACTATCAGGTTGTGTTCGAGACGCTCGGACCCAATTCGGTGAGATCAGAACCGGCCTCGTTGATGGAGCTCGGCCTGGTATTCGAGTCGGGGAACAGTGACACGGCAACAACCACATCTGCGGCAGAAGACGACGCGATCGGTGAAGACACTCGACGCTGGGGTTGGCTCGCTGTCGCTTTTGGCGCAGCTGCCCTTTCGGCACTGGCCTTCTGGGTGTTAGGCGGAGAAGGTCAATCCTCGACGACTGGCTCCAGCGACGAGTCTGACGACTCCGTACTGAGCTGACGGGCTTCCTCGATCTTGGTGCTGTTCAAGCGAGGAAGCGCGTAGAGATAGAGCAAGACATTTGCTCCGGCAGCGACGAAAAAGGGGATTCTGAGCGCCCATTCGCGTCCGACGACTGGCTCCATAGCCCATACCAACGCGCCCCCGAGGATTGAACCAATTGGCATCATGCCCCAACCGATGAATCGATAAACCGAATTGACTCTGCCAAGGAGGTGGTCGGGGATCAGGGCCTGGCGTAGTGACACCGTGATCACGTTCCATAGGACAATGAACACGGCACCGATGGCGAACATCGCCCAGACCAGCACCGCCGACGAGGCCACACCAATGATCGCGAGTGTGAGTGCGGTCATGAGGATCGCCAGGAACAGCGACGCACCTTGACCGATCTTCTCCGAGACCTTTGAGGCGATTAGGGAGCCCAACACGCCACCTGCGGCCCCGGCGGTCAATAGGAGGCCAAACTCTGTCGCGTCCAGCTGCAAGACATCCTGGGCGAAGAGGACGGCGGTAGCCAGGGCAAGTTGGAACAGAGCGTTCACGACACCCAGGGCGATCGCCATCGGCTTGAACAGTGGGTGCTGCCAGAGCCAACTGACGCCCTCCTTCAACTCCTTCTTGAACGAGCGCTTCTCCGTTTCGGCCGCGTCGGGGTTCGCCTTGGGGCGGAATTGCCCCGAGATCGTGAAGATCAGAGCTGCGGCAACAGCGAACGTCCCCGCGTCAACGAAGAAAGGAAGAGCAAACGCAGCTGCCAGTAGAAAACCGGCGATCGGTGGTCCGGCGAACGAGTTCATGATCATCTCTGCGCCCCACATCCGACCGTTTGCCTTCTCCAGGTTGTTCTCCGAGACAATCGACGGGAGGAGTGTCTGCGCCGAGTTGTCACGGAGGACCTCCGCGACCCCGAGAAGGAGGGCAGCCGCATAGATGACAAACAGGAGGAATCCGGCGTTGGCCGGGGTTGAAGCGGCACCGGAAGCTATTTCGTCGGGTGTGGCCAGCCCAGATTGCGAAGACAAAACAGCGAAGCCGACACCGAGGGTGATCAGGAACCGTCCGATATCCATGAACCCAACCAGTTTCCTTCGATCCACCCGATCGGTGATCACTCCGGCGGGGAGAGAGAACACCAGCCAAGGAATTCGAGTGGCAACCGCAACCAAGGCAATATGAAGGGGATCGCGGGTAACCGCAGACGCCAGCCAGGGGTAGGCGACCGTGGCTACACCGTCACCAAAGTTGGAGATGACCGAAGCCGTCCACAATTTCCAATAGTTCGGTCCGAGCCTGTCTTTCACTTGTCTACCTCGGGGTCGGGGAGATGGGGGCGATCAGTTGGGTAGATTGCGGCCAGGAGTCCGAAAGTTGTGTCGCCAGAGCGTGGCTCCGCAACAAACTCTTGGACCAGTTCCGACAGTCTGAGGACCCACTCTTGAGCTCGATCTTCAGGAATCCGTGCATACCTGAGCGTGCTCACCATGGGGACTCCGCCTTCGACCTCGTGAAGGTGGGCGGCCTTTGCGTACTCGGACGCCGCCGAGGTCAAAAAGTAGTCCGGCGATACTTCGACATCGACGTCGAGTTTTGACGTCAGGAGGAAAGTCCGGGCCACCCGGCCGTAGTACTTGGCCTGGATAGCCCGGACTTTCTTAGTGCGAACTACATGGATGAGCCCGGCTTCCTCCATGACCTGAATGTGATGCCCTATCGTGCCTTTGGGTCGGGAGAGTGTTTCGGCGATTTCGGTCGTTGTCGCTGCTCGTTCGGTCAGCAGATCGACAATCTGCATCCTGGTCTCGTCGAATAGTGCTTTGAACTGATCAACGGTCTCGATCGGCAGGGTCTCTTCAAGCTCGTAATCCGGAGCCAAATGGTCGGGCATTCCCGTATGGTCGACTATTCCCGACCATTTGTCAACCGGTTTTTCAGATCTGCTTGCTCTCTCCCGCCAGAGGCGAAGCCGAGCCACGAAGTCGAGTTGCGAAGCAACTCGCAAGCAACCCGAAGGAGTGGGAACGCTTCGCGTTCCTGAGGAGTTTGGCTTCGCCAACCTCCAACCGTTGATTTGTGACTTCTCATGCCGGGCAGGTGGACAGCCGCAAGCGGAGGGAGTGCACCTCTCTGGGTGTTTCTTGCTCTCTCTACGTGTTTTCGACGCACGCTCCGCGCGAACTTGGTAGCATTTTGGACAATCGTGGAATAGGGAGACCAGGGGGTTGGGATGAGTTTGTTAAGAGTCGGCGCACGCCGGAGTCTGTCGTTGATAGTGGCTGTGGCCATGGTGGGAGCGCTTGTAGCGGTCGTTCCGGCACTGGCTACACCGGGTGTTCCACCCGATATCACCAACGTTATTAGTTCAGATCAGGACATCGACCCGGGGGAGACACGGTTCTACAAGGTCGCGGTCATCGGTTATGACGTTGGTGGCACCTGGGCCTTCTCCGGAACAGGTCTCACCGTTGACTCCGTGGCTGTGAAAGGTGACGCAGTGCGTCTCTCGATAACCGCAAGCCTTACCGCTGAGGGTGGATTGCGGTCATTAACAGCCACAAACCCCGACGGTCTGTTTGACACCCTTCCGGATGCCATCACGGTTACTGGCGATAATCCTCCCGAAGAATCCGGCGACATCGCTGGGCACGTTTTCGATGACCTGGACGGCAACGGGGTTCTCGATATCGGGGAACCCGGACTTGCCGGGGTTTCAGTAACAGTCACCGACTCGGCGAGCACCGTTCACTCCGTAAGTACGGACGCCAACGGCGACTACAGCGTTCTTGATCTTCCCGTTGGCACCACGACAGCCGACTACGCGACCCCCGCTGGCACAACTCTTACAACCGGTAATGACAGTCAGGTGCTCATCATCACCGATGGAGCGACAACCACAGCATTCGATGTTGGTTACCAAGCCATCCCCTCCGGAGACATCACCGGACATGTCTTCAACGACACCGATGGCGATGGAATCGAAGACGCCGGAGAAACAGGACTCTCCGGTGTGTCTGTCACAGTGACAGATTCGACCGCAACGGTTCACAACGTCACTACGGACGCTTCTGGCGACTGGTCGGTTCTCGGTCTTCCGCTTGGGAATGCCGACGTTTCGGTTGCGACACCTTCTGGATTCACTCTGACCACCGGTAACGATTCGCAGTCCGCGACGATCACCGACGGTGGCTCGGCAACGACCGCTCCGGTTGGATACGAGCCGCCGGCGGGCACACCGCCCGACATCACTGGTGTGATCGGCTCTAACGACATCGATCCCGGTACCACCAGGACGTTCCGTTTTGCGGTCACCGACTTTGATGCAGCAGGGACCGTGACGTTCTCCGGTACAGGGCTGACGGCAACATTGACCGGTGTCAGGACCGATTCGATTCGAGTATCGGTAACAGCCACGTCAACCGCAGAAGGTGGCCTGCGCGATGTCATTGTGACCAATCCTGATGGTCTCTCCGACACTCTCGTCGACGGAGTTCTCGTCAACGGCGACATTCCGCCGCCGGAGACCGGCGACGTAACCGGACACGTATTCGCCGACACCGATGGGGACGGGATCGAGAACAATGGTGAGGTCGGCCTTGCCGGAGTGTCGGTCTCCTTCCTCGACGCCGGAGGCAACACGTTGCCGGCTTCCACCGATGCCAATGGTGACTTCACCATCACGGCCGAAGTCGGAAGTGGCACTTTGACAGTTGTTCAGCCCGCAAACCACACGCTGACGACGGGGAACGATTCCCAGGTGTTGGTGGTAACGGATGGCGGGACGACCGCTGCTGCACCCGTGGGCTACGAGCCAGGAGTGGTCGTACAAGAGACGTTCACCGACGTGGCGGCCGCAGTCGGCATCAATTTCACCCACAGTGAGGGCGGTCAGTGTGCTCCGCCGATTGGTGTGGGCTCGGCTTGGGCGGACGTGGACAACGATGGCGACCTCGATCTCTATGTCACCAACCGCGACGGTGCCAACCACCTGTACATGAACAACGGCGGCACGTTCACCGATGAGGCAGTCACGTTGGGTGTCGACCACACAGGAATCGACAGCTCGGCAACCGTCTTCGTCGACTACGACAACGACGGCGACGCCGACTTGTTCGTGGCCAACTCGGTAGGGAACACGCTGTGGGAGAACCAGTTCGTCGGCAGCGGTGTCCTGTCGTTTGTCGATGTGACAACGACTGCGAACATCGCCGACAGCGGTCGGGTTGAGACTGCGACCTGGGGAGACGTTGACGGTGACGGCTTCCTCGATCTCTACATCGCCAAGCACATGACCTGTGTTGGGGACAACACCGACCGTCTCTTCCACAACAACGGCGACGGAACCTTCACCGACTGGACCACATACCTGTGCGCAGGCGGCGACCCCGCCACGTGTGATGATGTCAACGGTCTTGGTTTCGTGGCTGGGATGTTGGACTACGACGGTGACGGAGACACCGACATCTACTTGGTAAACGACAACATCGCGGGAAGCTGGCAGCCAAACAAGATGTTCCGCAACGACGGATCTGATGGAGGGTCTGGTTGGGTGTTCACCGAGGTGGGCTCTGCAACCAATACCGACCTGTCCATCAACGGGATGGGTCTTGGTGTAGGCGACTACAACAACGACGGATGGCTCGATCTCGCCTTCTCCGACGCCGCCCCTGGGCACCTGTTGATGAACAACGGTGACGGGACCTACAGCGACGCGAGTATCTCGTCAGGCGTCAACGCCGAGACAGCCGGAGCAGTCGGTTGGGGAACGGCGTTCCTCGACTATGACAACGATGGTTGGCAAGACCTGTTCTTCGCTCACGGAACCATCGGGAGCGTCGCGCCTTTGGCCAATGCCCTGCTCCAGAACCAAGGCGACAACACATTCCTGAATGTGTCAGCTGCGACCAACATGGATGATGAGGCCCGTGGCCGCAACGTATCGTTGGCCGACTACGACGCTGACGGTTGGGTTGATGTCTACATCGGTAACTACGACGTAGCGCCACTCCTGATGCACAACGACAGTGCGACCCTTGGAAGCACCAACGGGTATCTGACTGTCACTGTTGAGGGAACCGAATCGAACCGGGACGGTATCGGTACGGTCATCACTGCGACAACAAGCACGGGAACTCAGACCCAACTGATCTCCAGCGGTTTCAACCACGGTGGAGGAAGTCAGAAGGCTGCGTTCTTCGGGCTCGGGTCGGACACGTCTGCGGACGTCTCGATCACCTGGCCCAACGGTGTGGTCGAAAACCTCGGTTCGGTTTCGGCCAACCAGGCGATCCACCGTGTGGAACCAGCCACTCCTGTCCAGGAGGCGTTCACTGACGTCGCTTCTGCTGTCGGGATTTCCTTCACCCATAGTGAGGGCAGCCAATGCGCTCCCGCTATTGGTGTCGGCTCGGCGTGGGCGGACGTTGACAACGACGGTGACCTCGACCTCTACGTCACGAACCGTGACGGTGGCAATCACCTGTATATCAACTCCGGAGGCACTTTCACCGACCAGGCCGGAGCGCTCGGAATCGACCACGCCGGTGTCGACAGCTCGGCAACAGTGTTTGCTGACTACGACAACGATGGCGACGCCGACTTGTTCGTGGCCAACTCGGGAGGCAACACGCTGTGGGAGAACCAGTTCGTCGGCAGTGGTGTTTTGTCCTTTGTCGATGTGACGGCGACAGCCAACATCTCCGACCTCGGGCGAGTGCAGACGGCGACCTGGGGTGACGTTGACGGAGACGGATTCCTCGACCTCTACATCGCCAAGCACATGACGTGCGTTGGAGACAACACCGACCGCTTGTTCCACAACAACGGCGACGGGACCTTCACCGACTGGACCACGTACCTCTGTGCGGGTGGCGATCCAGCAACGTGCGATGACGTCAACGGTCTGGGCTTTGCAGCCGGGATGTTGGACTACGACGGCGACGGCGACACCGACATCTACCTGGTGAACGACAACATCACGAACAGTTGGGAACCAAACAAGATGTTCCGCAACGACGGATCCGATGGCGGTTCTGGCTGGGTGTTCACCGAAGTGGGCGCGGCCTCGGGAACCGACCATTCCGTCAACGGAATGGGTCTTGGTGTAGGCGACTACAACAACGACGGATGGCTCGACCTTGCGTTTACTGATGCCGCTCCGGGTCACTTGTTGATGAACAACGGCGACGGAACGTTCAGCGACGTGAGCAACTCCTCGCAGGTGAATGCCGAGACGGCGGGAGCCACAGGATGGGGAGCCGCGTTCCTCGATTACGACAACGACGGCTGGCAAGACCTGTTCTTCGCCCACGGCTCAATCGGGAGTGTGGGGCCGGTCGCCAACGCGTTGCTTCGCAACCTCGGGGACGGCACGTTCTCCAATGTTTCGGCCGCAACGAACATGGATGATGAAGCACGGGGACGAAACATTTCCCTCGCTGACTACAACGGTGACGGTTGGGTCGATGTCTACATCGGGAACTACGACGTGGCACCGCTGCTGATGCGCAACGACAGCGCACTTCTCGGAAGCACCAACAACTACTTGACGATCACAGTCGAAGGAACCGAGTCGAATCGCGACGGGATTGGGACCCTGATCTCGGTAACGACCTCTGGTGGGACCCAGACCCAGATGATCTCCAGCGGGTTCAGTCACGGTGGAGGAAGTCAGAAGGCCGCCTTCTTCGGACTGGGAGCGGACGCAACCGCGACAGTGACGATCACGTGGCCGAACGGTGTCGTCGAAAACCTGGGTTCGATATCTGGCAACCAGGCCATCCACGAGGTGGAGCCCGCCAGCTAAGACTCAGATACGACAAACACTAAAGGGGGCCCTTCGGGGCCCCCTTTCAGTTTGCCTTCGCCCTTGAACCATCAATCGAGTCGCCTCCGGACTTCCTCCAAATCTGCCGGATAGGTGACCTTGATGTTGTTTCGGTCTCCCGGAACGGCAGCAATCTCCAGGTTTGTGAAACGTTGCACAACATCGGCCGTGTCGTGGCCGACAAATCCCTCCCGACCGGCTGCAAGATAGGCGGCCTTCAGTTCCGGGCCCCAGAAGACCTGCGGTGTCTGCACCCGGACCACGCCCCGGAGCGGTTGCTGATCGCTCCGGTCGATCAAGGTTGACTCCGATGACAATGTGGGGATCGCTCCACCGACCAAAGTGGCCTGCTCAAATAGGCGATCCACCAAACGTGGGTCGACTACGGGTCTGGCTCCATCGTGGACTCCGATCAACGCACTATGAGGCGCCGCTGCCAAACCACACATCTCGCTTTCTGTTCGCGTCTCTCCGCCGGGTACCACGGTCACACCGAGTTCCATCGCCGAGAGAGGTTCGACATGTGATGCCCGGGCAACCAGGACACACTCGTCGACGGTTGGGAGTATCGACTGGATGGTCAAGGCAATGAGGGGGACCCCGTTGATGGTGCTCATCAACTTGTCGGAGCCGAACCGGATTGCCGAGCCTCCGGCCACGACCACCATGGTTCGGTCTTTCATTCCGCCCAGGCTACTTTTGTTCCATGGATCTGACCGAAACGGTGGACGACTTCCTGGCCGGCAAGGCTGAGCGTTTCGAGGTTGGACTGCAACTCGATAGCGACGTGCCTCAGGCCGACGAAGCAGTCCTTTTCGTTTCTGCTCCTTCTGAGGCATTGAAGCGGACTAGCGGCAATGTCATCGTCGAAAGCGTCGATCGAGAACAAGTCTGGGAGATTCACGGGTTCTCAATCACACGCGAGGTCGTGGAAGCGCTGGCTGCACCTCCTGAGACGGTCGAGGGCGTGGTCGAGGCGGTCCGCGCGAGCGGGAGGGTGTGGTCGGTTACCGAGAGGACCGGCGACCACGCAACGCCCAGTACGTGACGAGGGCGGCAACCGACCCTGCGACGGCTGCACCGGGCAATTTGGCGTCATTGATCCGATCCCGAACCGAAACTGGTGAAACGAACTTCCGAATCTCCCACCCGTTCTCATCGGCGTATGCCCTCAGCTCGGTGTCGGGATTGACCGCAACCGGGTGTCCGACAAGCTCGAGCATCGGTATATCGGTGACCGAATCGCTGTATGCATAAGAACTCTCGAGGTCGATGCCTTCGGCTTCAGCCATCTCTTTCATTGCCTCAGCTTTTCCCGGGCCATACGCGTACAACTCGATGTTTCCTGTGTAGCGGCCATCTGAGCCGACTTCGGCCTTGGTGGCGATGACTTCGTCTATCGCTAGATAACGACAGAGAGGTCGAACGATCTCTTCAGGACTCGATGAGACGACTATCACGCGCCGGCCTGCACCTCGATGATGGTCGATAATCGCCAACGCTTCGGCATAGACGAGTGGTGGCACGATCGAACTGACTGTTTCTTCGACCATTGCCACGATCTCGTCCTGGTCCCACCCGCTGGTCAAGCTGGAAAGTTCCTCTTTCACCCGTTCCAGCTGGTCGTGGTCAGCGCCGAACACCTGGTAGTAGGCCTGCGCAATTCCGGCCTTGGCGAGTGTGCGTCGATTCAAGAACCCTGCCTTGAACAGGGGTTTCGTGAAGGCAAGCGTTGAAGACTTGGCGATGATCGTCTTGTCTAGATCAAAGAATGCTGCCGATTTCATACCGGTAAAGGTAGTTCGGATTCGAGATCATCAAACCCCTTGTAACGACAGAAGCGGCCGCATATGTTGCGAGTATGGGTGGTAGGAGAGGTCAGGTTCTGGGGATTGCGTCAGACGACCCCGTTTTGGCCTGGATCGGGCCGGTCGGGCTTGCGCTGTCGTCGGGGACCGCCCTGATCATTGATTGTCAGAATGCCCGTCTATCCGCTGGTCGAACCCTGTCGGACATTGCGGCTGAAGGCCCGAGACTCGAGGAACTGAGTCCAGCAAGAACAGGTGTCGCCACCATCGTTGCGGGCGATGTCAGCGGGGAGTTGCTCGCACAGACGGTGGATCAATTGGCAAAGAGCTGGCCGGCTCTGGTCATTCGCGGCCGGGCGGCATGGGCAGGTGCCTGTGTGCCGTATCGCGCCCTGTATCCGGGAGCTCTGGCCCCTGATAGCCATGCTCCAGCTGTTTGGCAGCGAATTGGAGGCGGATCTGTTGGTCGTCACAAGGGTCCGGTACTCCCGCCTGTCAGCACACGATCCGTTAGGGCGATGCTCGAAAACAGGCGCCCTATAGCTCCGCGTTGGATTCGGGAGTGGAAGCGGGTTTGGGAGTTGCCGTGGGCTTGATCGGACGGGCGGCGAGGCTGGTCGCGGACACCATGGACCATCAGTCTGCGGTCGATCTCGAGAGCGGAGTGCGACGAGTTCTCGAGCTCGAAGCTCCTCTGGGCGGACCCGAATTGGTATCTCAAGTAGTCGACAGAATGGTCGGTTTGGGACCGATTCAGTCGCTCGTCGATGATCAATCTGTCACTGACGTTCTTGTCAATGGTCCCGATGAGGTCTGGGTTGATCGTGGTGGAGACCTGGAGCGGGTCGACGTTTCATTCGACTCGACCGCAGAGCTGATGGCGACGGTCGAAAGAGCGATCTCGGCCCTCGGGCTCAGGGTGGATCGTTCCTCGCCCACGGTTGAAGCACGACTTCCCGACGGCTCACGGCTCCACGTCGCCATACCTCCCGCCACGGTGGACAACCCCGTCATGGCGATAAGGCGATTCAGCCCTGTTGTGAGAACCCTCGGACAGCTCGAGGAATCCGGTTCAGTTAGGCCAAACCAGGCTCACCTTCTGAAATACGCCGTCACGACCAGACGGAATGTGATTGTTTCGGGTGGGACCGGGTCCGGCAAGACGACACTTCTCAATGTGCTCGCTGGAGAGATTGACCCTTCGGAGCGGTTGGTGACCGTAGAGGATGCCGCTGAGCTGGACTTTCCCGGACACGTGGTCCGCCTCGAGGCCAGACCCCCGAACGCGGAGGGTTACGGAGCGATCTCGATGCGAGACCTCCTTAAGTCTGCCCTTCGACTTCGCCCAGATCGCATCATTCTTGGTGAGGTGCGGGGCAAGGAGGCCCTGGACCTAGTCACTGCGCTGAACACCGGTCACAGCGGGTCGATGTCGACGGTACATGCCAACTCACCGGAAGAGGCTTTGTGGCGGTTGGAGACCCTGGCGTTGCTCGACGGTGCTGGATCGGCTGAGGCGATTCGACGGCAGCTGTATGCAGCGGTCGATGTTGTCGTGCAGGTGAGCCGCGAGGACGGGCAGCGCGGTGTGGTAGCCATTTGCTCGGTGGGTGCGGACGGGGCCGTGGAGGTTATGGATGATGGCTGAAGCGCTGTTCTTCAGCTGGGCCTTGGTCGCGGGTTTCGACTGGCGCGTCCTAGCAGTCCTCGCATTTGCTTTGGCCTTTCCGGTGTGGGCGGCAGTTGCCATTGGAGTTCACGTGTTCAGACAACAGAGGCATGTCTCAACGGACTCGGCTGTGTTTTGCCATTCGGCAGCTCGTGAACTCAGGTCCGGCGCGACACTGCGTTGGGCGTTGGCGTCTGCCGCCAGGAACGCCGGTGCTCTCGAGATCGCTGACCGGCTCGAAGCAGGCGACGCAATCGACTCGATCGTCGGCCCACTTTCGGGGCGCTTTGATGAGGTGGGCAGTGAATTGGCTACGGTCGTCGGGTCGGCCAGTATCGCTGGTGGATCGTCGGCCCCTCTATTCGACGAGCTCGGCGACGTCGCCCTAATGCATGTCGAGATCACCGAAGAGGTACGGGTTGCCACTGCCCCGGCGAGAGCATCAACTGCGCTGCTTCTTGGCTTCCCGTTGGCCTACATCGGGTATCTGCTTTCGACAAGCCGCATCGAGGGGATGCTTTCTGACGCAGCGCAGAGAGGATTTGCCCTTGCTGGCGTCGGACTGATCGCTTTCGGTTTGGCGGCAAGCTACCTGCTCGTAGGGCGTGCCCGATGACCCTCATTCTTCTTGGGTCGGCTGGACTTGCCATTGGTGGACCGGTCGGTGCAGTCACGGTGATGCTGGGAGGTGTGCTTCTCCGGTTACGACGCTCAAAGCCGGTCTCGGTTGGTACGCGGCCAATTCTCATGATGATGCTCGTGGAGTTGCGATCCGGTCACTCGGTTCTGTCCGCTCTCCAATCTGTCACCCGGAGATTTCCTCAGCGGACGGATTTGGCGCGTGCGACACGTGTGGCAACCGTGGCGGGCCTCGATGCGGCGGTCGATTCGGTCACCGGCGACGTTCGCTCGCTGTTGGTCCAATTACTCAGGGCGCAGCAGTCCGGTAGTTCGGCCGCAGACATGATCCGTCGGGTTCTCGAATCGGATATGGCTCACGAGAAGGCTCGGCTGCTGGCCAAGACTCGAACCCTTCCCATTCGATTGATGGTTCCGATGACCCTGCTGATTCTGCCGGGTGTGATCTTGCTCGCCTACGGACCAAGTCTCGTTTCAACACTTCAGGGCCTCGTCGAACCTTTCGGATAGTTCCGCACTTTCCCCCGCTGTCGGCCGGATGCCGACGAGGAGAGGAGCGCACGATGCGTTTATGGACAAAGTTGCTGGCGACGGTCAGCGGCGATAGGGGACAAGGAACCGTTGAGTATTTTCTGGTGATCCTTGCTGCCACCGCGCTGGCACTGGTTGGACTCAACTGGTTGCAGTCGGGGAGTGGCGGAGGGTTGCTCGGGGGGCTGTTCGGCAAGGTGATCTCGTGGGTGGTCGGAAAGTTCTGACCGAACGGGGGTCGGTAACCGTGGAGTTCTTCCTTGCTCTTCCGCTGGTTATGGTCGTGCTCATTGCAGGGCTGCAGGTTGTCAGCGTCGTGCAAACCAAGGTTGAGCTTCAGGGTGCAGTGCGGGAGGGGGTCCGAGTAGCGGCGACGACCCCCGATCCCGCGGCAGCCGTAGATGCGGTTGCATCGGCTCTTGCTCCAGAGATTGCCGATCGTGTTCGGATTTCGGTGAGTCGACCGGCAGCCGCAGGGAAGCCGGCAACCGTCACAGCGACCATGCAGTACGTGGTCGATCTCTGGATACTGCCCGATATCAGTGTCGGATTGTCGGCCAATGCAACGATGCGGACGGAGAAGTGAACCAGGACAGGGGGTCGGGCACGGTTGTGGTTTTCATGACGGCGGCGCTCCTTGTGGCCTCTCTGGTTGCGTTGAGTTCGCTCAGTGCCCTTTACGGTGCCCGTCTTCGAGCGAGCACGGCGGCCGACGCCGCAGCTCTAGCCGCCGCAGTCGCCAGTTACCCACCCGCCGGAGGTGGCGACCCCTGGGGAGAGGCCAAAACTTACGCCGCCTTGAACGGCGTCTCCGTCTTTTCTTGCAGCTGTCAGGTCGACTCCAGCTTGGCTGTCCGGACGGTGACGGTGGTCGTTGAAACCTCGGTCAACGTGCCAGTGTTTGGAAAGCTCGATGTGCGTGCCGGCGCCAGAGGGGAGTTCGACCCTGCAGCTTGGCTGACCGGCTGAGAATCAGTCGCTCGCAGCCGATACCATCGGTTCATGGCCACGAGATCCGAGATATTGAGGATGCTCGCCGAATTGACCCGGCTCACCGCACTCGACGAAGGGAGTCCTCAGTCATTCAAGGTGAGGGCTTATGAAGCTGCGATGCAGGGCATCGAGAGCTACCCGGGGGACCTCGGATCAGCGACCAAAGCTGAGTTGGTCAAGATCAAAGGGGTCGGCAATTCCACTGCCGACAAGATCCTCGAATTCGTCTCTGCGGGGAAGGTCGCCAAGTTGGAGGGCCTGCGGGAGAAGTATCCACCGGACTTTGTCCAACTCACCAGAATCCCGGGCCTTGGTCCGAAGACACTCAAAACGATTCGCCATGAGTTGGGCGTGGAGAACCTCGAAGACCTGAAGGTGGCGATCGACTCGGAACAGCTCCGCGATCTTCCTGGTCTTGGCAAGATCTCCGAACAGAAGATCGCCAAAGCGATTGAACGTCTCGGTCTTCACGGGAAGGACCGACGAACCCCTCTTGCCGAAGCGTTGCCGTTGGCTCGCATGCTCTCGGAGCGGATTCGCTCTCTTGACGGCGTGACCGATGTCGTCCCCGCGGGCTCGGTGCGGAGATTCGCCGAGACGATAGGCGATGTTGATCTGGTGGTAGCGACAACGAAGAGTGAAGTCGTGCATGAATCGGTCGTGGAGTGGCCCGAGGTGGCGGAGGTCGTCGGTTCCGGCGACACAAAAACATCGGTGCTGACCAGGGAGAGCTTCCAGGTCGACGTGCGCACGGTCGCCCCGGGTCAGCTGGGCTCGGCGATCCTCTATTTCACGGGTTCCAAAGTCCACAACATCGCTCTCCGGCAACGAGCTATCGACCGGGGGTGGCTGCTGAGTGAATACGGGTTGTTTGAAGATGAAACTGTGATTGCCTCTCAAACCGAAGAGGAGATCTACGAGGCTCTGGAGATGGACTGGGTACCCCCGGTGCTACGGGAAGGAACCGGTGAAGTTGAGCAGGCGGCTGAGAGAGACCTACCCGACCTGATCCAGCGATCGGACATCAAAGGTGATCTCCACTATCACTCTGATCGCTCGGGAGACGGCCGGGCGAGTCTCGAGGAGATGATCGAGGCTGGGATCCAAGCTGGATACCAGTACGTCGCCTTCACTGACCACGGCGAGGATCTTGCGATCAACGGATCTACTCGTGACGAGATGCTGGCTCATCGGGATCGCATCCGCGAGTTGGATGCCGCGTTCTCTGAGATCACCCTGTTGTTCGGCTGTGAGTTGAACATCGGACCTGACGGGCAGCTCGATTACGACGCCGACTTCCGTCGGGAGTTCGACTACTGCGTAGCCAGTATCCACTCCCACTTCGACCTGGACCAGGACCGACAAACCGCTCGGATTCTCATGGCTCTGCAGGACCCATCCGTCAATGCAATCGGTCATCTCAGTGGTCGAAAAGTTGGTCGAAGACCCGGAGTCGAGCTCGACATCGATGCAGTGCTTGAAGCACTTTCGATCACCGGTGTCGCACTTGAGGTCAATGGTGCGCTGGATAGGCTCGACGCCAGCTCTGAGGTCGTGAGGCAGGCTATGGGCTCCGATATCGCATTTGTGGTCGACACTGACTCGCACCATCCCCGCGACCTGCGACGAATGGATTACGGCGTCGAATACGCCCGGCGCGGGTGGGTGACCAAAGAACGTGTGGTCAACACCTGGGAATCAAAGGAGTTCCTTGATTGGGTCAAGAGGCGGAAGGGGTAGGGTCACTACATGGCGAGGAAGTATGAGGTCACGCGGGCAACACGGATGGTCAACGTCTTCACGTCGTGGATTGCACGTCGTGGCTGGGGCAAACAGGTTGTCTTGACTACAACCGGGAGGAAGTCCGGAAAACCCCGGTCTGTCCCGGTTTCACCGCTCGACATCAAAGGCCAGGGTTATCTGGTGTCGCCCTACGGTGAGGTCGGCTGGGTCAAGAACGTTCGGGCCAACAACAAGGTCCACCTCCGACATGGGAAAGGCAAGCGCACCGTCACGCTTGCCGATGTACCGCCATCACGAGCCGGCGAACTGCTCTTCGCCTATTGGAAACAGGAGAAAATCACGCGTCCCTACTTCGACGTTGGCTCCAATCCGTCAGCCAGCGACTTCGTTGCCGAAGCCGAAGCCCACCCGGTCTTCAAAATCATCACCTGACAAGCCTTGGGCTCGACCACTCAGAGTGGGCAAATACGATGCTTGTAATTTGATCCAAAAACAGGGAAGCTGTGTCCCTTGGCGACATCAAAGGAGTCCAGTCAGGTGGTCAACACCTTCGTCCTCGACACATGTGTCCTGCTTGCCGACCCCCGCTCTGCCCTCCGATTCGATGAACACGATGTGGTTATCCCGTTGGTCGTCGTTGAAGAGCTCGATCGAAAGAAGACCCGTCTCGATGAGGTTGGGGCCAATGCCCGTGCCGCGATCCGGCTCTTTGAAGATCTGGGAGCGAGCCGCGACGGCGGGCTGAGAGAATCGGCGCAACTGCCCGGTGGAGGCAGCTTGCGTATCGAATTGAACGGCATCACCTCCGATCGACTGCCACCTGCTCTCGACCCGAACACTCCAGATCATCGAATCCTCGCTACATGTCTTAATCTTCCCGAGGTCGACAATCCGGTTCTAGTGACCAAAGACGCGGCATTGCGGATCAAAGGCGCCCAACTTGGAGTCCCCGTCCAGGACTATCGAGCAGACACCGTCCCTGTCGAGCAGTTGCACTCCGGAGTTGTTGAATTCCGGACGGACGGCATGACGATCGACCGCCTCTTCGAAGAGGGCAAGATTGAGCTTCAAGGTGTCGACGCCCTGGTCAATCAGTTTGTAGTTCTTCGAGAGGGAGCGTCGCGTTCAGCTTTGGCTCGGGTCATACAATCTGACCCTGCGTTGGTGGTCGAACGTGTTCCGACCCACATCAAAGCGTTTGGTGTCGAGCCGAAGAACCTCCGGCAAACCGTGGCGATGCATCAGCTGCTCGATCCGGACATCCCGGCGGTTTCGATGATGGGGATGGCCGGGACTGGGAAGACCTTCCTTTCGCTGGCTGCTGCTTTGGAACAGGTGTTGGAGCAAGGGCGCTATCGAAAGGTGTCCGTCTACCGTCCGCTCGTGGCAGTTGGCCGGCAGGAAGTGGGCTACCTTCCGGGCGACCTCAATGAGAAATTGGCCCCGTGGATGGCGGCGGTCCACGACAACCTCTTTGCCCTCTTCTCGGACGCAGGAGCGGACGGAGCCCGGGACGCGATCGAGGAACTCATCGACCGAAACGAGTTGGAGATGGCAGCCGTGACCTATCTTCGAGGTCGGTCCATCACTGGCGAGTTCGTCATCATCGATGAGGCGCAGAACCTGGAGCTTTCGACCCTGAAAGTGATCCTGACCCGGATGTCACGCGACTCCAAGGTTGTCTTCTGCGGCGACTTGTCCCAGGTCGATAATCCCTACATCTCCCCGTTCGGTGGGATGGCGGCGCTCATCGAGAAGTTCAAGGGTTCACCTCTGTTCAGCCACATCACCTTGGAGCGTTCGGTTCGATCACCTCTCGCCGAAATGGCGGCCACGGTCCTGTAGCCCTCCCAAACCGCTTTGCACTGTGCAGATCCGGTCGTTTTCTAACCGTTTTTGCACTGTGCAGATCCGGGGAGCTATTTGTTGGCGAGACGTTCCCGGCGTGCGGCAAGAAGGTCGGCGGCGCGTTCGATGGTGATGGTCTCGGGGCTGTCTCCCTGACGAAGCGATGCATTTACTTCGCCATCGGTGACATACGGTCCGTACCGGCCGGATCTCACCGTCACCGGTTTCTTGGAAACTGGATCTTCGCCAAGCTCTTTGAGCGGACCTCGTGAAGCCGCCCCGCGGCGTTTCGGTGGTTCGGCAAGGTATTTCAGCGCCTCTTCGACGGTCAGGGTGAACAACTGGTCTTCGGATTCGAGCGACCGTTTGTCCGAACCCCGCTGAATGTATGGCCCGTATCGACCATTGAGGGCAACGATGTCCACCCCTTCGTGGTCTTGGCCAACGGTGCGGGGGAGTGAAAGCAGTTTCAGTGCGTCGTCGAGACCAAGAGCGTCCATCTCCATGTCTTGGAGCAGCGAAGCCCGCTTCGGCTTCTCCTTGCTACCTTCCTGTTGTTCCCCGAGCTGGACATAAGGTCCGAAGCGCCCAACCTTGCCGTACACGGTCATTCCGGTGTCGGGGTCGGTCCCGAAGATCTTGTCGCCGACGTTTTGGGTCTGGATCAACTCGACGGCCATCTCCACGTTCAGCTCATCGGGTGCGACACTTTCTGGGATCGACGCTCGTTCCTCACCCAACTGCACGTAGGGCCCGTAGCGCCCGATACGGGCGACCACCTCTTCGCCCTCTTCAGTCTTGCCGATCGGAATCGAATTGATCTCCCGGGCATCGATCTCCTCGAGGCGGCTGGCGACTTTCTCCTTGAGCCCATCGTCGCCGAAATAGAAGCGGGTCAGCCAGGGAACGGACTCTTCATCACCCGTGGCAATCAAGTCGAGATCGTTTTCCATGGCCGCGGTGAATTCGTAGTCGACGAGGTTGGGAAAGTGGGTCTCGAGCAGGCTGACCACACCAAAGGCGGTGTAGGTGGGGACAAGAGCCGAGCCTTTCTTCCACACATAGCCACGGTCCTGGATGGTCGACATGATCGAAGCGTAAGTTGAGGGCCGGCCAACGCCCAGCTCCTCCATCTTCTGAACGAGCGAAGCTTCGGTGTAACGGGCGGGCGGTCGGGTTTCGTGACCAACAGGTTCCAGACGTTGGGCAGCGATATCGTCGTTTTCGGAAAGCTCGGGAAGTCTGGTTTCCGCATCGTCCTGTTCGCCCGAGTCTTTGCCCCGCACGTAAACCTTGAGGAATCCGGGGAAGGTGATCGTCCTACCACCTGCGCTGAACAGGGCATCTCGCCCATCGCTCGATGTCGCGCCGATTCGGACTGACACCGTGAACCCTTTGGCGTCGGCCATCTGTGAGGCCAGCGTCCGTCGCCAAATGAGGTCATAGAGTTTTGCCTCGTCTGGACCGACCTTGGCCGAAACCTGCTCGGGAGTCGGGAAAGATTCACCCGACGGTCTGATCGCCTCGTGAGCCTCTTGAGCGCCTTTGACCTTTGAGGCATAGACTCGTGGCTTGGGGCTCACGTAGTCTTTTCCGTAGAGCTTCTCGATCTGGCTTCGCGCCGCCGCAACCGCCGTGTCCGAAAGAGACGTGGAGTCGGTGCGCATGTAAGTGATGAATCCGTTTTCGTAAAGGCGTTGTGCCACCGACATCGTCCGTGACGACGAGAAGCCGAGTTTGCGGCCAGCGTCTTGTTGCAACGTCGAAGTCCGGAACGGTGGATAGGGACTCCTCTTGTATGGCTTGGAGTCGACCGAACGGACTTTGAACTCGCTGTCGAGAAGATTCGTCGCCAGCTCGGGCGCGGTCTCCGCATCGAGGACAACGACGCCTTTCTTGGGTTTGCCCTTCCGGTCGAAGTCTTTACCAGTGGCGACCCTCTTGCCATCAACCTCTAGCAATGAAGCATCGAAGGGAAGGTCGAGGTCTTCGGCTTTCGCCAGTGTCGCCTCGATGCTCCAGTATGCGGCCGGAGTGAAGGCGATGCGCTCCCGCTCTCGTTCGACGATTATCCGAACCGCAACGCTTTGGACTCTTCCAGCGGAGAGACCCTGCTGGACCTTCCTCCATAAGACAGGCGACACCTCATACCCATACAGTCGGTCGAGGATTCTTCTTGCCTCCTGGGCTTTGACGAGCCGGTCGTCGAGCTCTCGGGGATGATTGAAGGCTTCGTCGATTGCGCTCTTGGTGATCTCGTGAAAGACCATTCGATGAATGGGAACCTTGGGTTTGAGAACTTCGATCAGATGCCAAGCGATCGATTCGCCTTCGCGATCTTCATCGGTGGCGAGATAGATCTCGTCGACATCCTTGACCAGGGCTTTTAGCTTCTTGATGCGGTCTCTTCGCTCCTTGGGTACCACGTACAGAGGCTCAAAATCGTTGTCGACATTGACACCGAGACGTGCCCACTTCTCGCCCTTGGCTTTGGCGGGGATTTCGGCTGCGGAGCGGGGTAGGTCACGTATGTGACCCATCGAAGACTCCACGACAGAGTCATCTCCGAGGAACGCGGAGATGGTCTTCGCCTTGGTGGGCGACTCAACGATAACGAGGCTCTTTGTCATGGCTCTTTCTGTCGGAGTTGACCGCAAATATGGTCGCTATGTCAACACGACCCACACCGAAATCGGCGGATTAGCGTGGTGGATCAATGTCACATCCTTCCTTCCCGACCCAACTAACGCAAGACAAGAAGTGTTCCGGGTGAGTCGATACATTGCCCTCGAAGGCGGAGACGGCAGCGGTAAGAGCACCGTTGCCGAGGCAGTCGAACAGCGAATTCAGGCTGCGGGTTACCGGACCCTAGTGGTGCGGGAACCGGGTAGCACAGAGCTGGGTGAACATATCCGGGCGCTGCTCCTGGACGGTTCGGAGATGACGCCATGGGCCGAGGCGTATCTGTTTGCCGCCCAACGTGCCCAGCTGGTTCGTGAGGTTGTTTCTCCGGCGTTGTCGGAAGGGATCTGGGTCATCAGTGACCGCACATACTTCTCGTCAATCGCCTACCAGGGGGGAGGGCGAGGACTCGGTCTCGATGAGGTCCGCAGTGTCAACGAAGCAGGTCTTGGCGGTGTTGTGCCCGACCTCGTTTTTGTTCTCGATGTTGATGTCGAAATTGCACTGGCCAGGCAGGGACGTCCGGATCGGATCGGAGGCGAGCAGGAGGAGTTCCATCATGCCGTCCGCAATGCCTACCGGAAGCTCGCCGCAGAAGAGCCGGAACGTGTCGTGATCCTTGACGGCTCGGCCAGGCTCGAGGTCCTGGCTGACGCGATCGTTGAGAAGTTGTGGTGACCGGTCTATTCACAGACGCCATCGGTCATCCCGGTGTCGTCGAGTTACTGAATCGGGAAATCAGCCAACCCAGCCAGGCTTACCTGTTCGTTGGCCCTGAATCGGTGGGCAAATACACGTTTGCGGTCCGTTTCGCTGCAGGTCTGCTCTGCGAACGCAACGGCGAACATGACGACGACTGCCGGACCTGCCGCCTCGCACTGGCAGAGACTCACCCCGATCTGACGGTTGTCGAACCCGAAGGAGCAACCTCGATAGGAGTCGACCAGGCGCGGTCACTCGTGACGAGGGCTTCCATGGCGCCGATTGAGAGTTCGCGGTCGGTGTTTCTGATACCCGAAGCCGGCACGATGACCGACCAGGCAGCGAACGCGTTGTTGAAGACCCTCGAAGAGCCACTGGCTCCTGTGACGTTCCTATTGGTGTCCGAAAGCGAAGACGACTTCCCGGCGACTATCGCCTCACGATGTAGGACTGTGCACATGGGTCGGGTTCCGGTGACTGAGCTGGTGGACGCCCTCATGAAGAGAGGCGTCGAGGAGCGGCGTGCGGAAGATGTCGCGCTGGTAGCCGGTGGTCGACCGGGTCTGGCCCTTGCGTTGATGTCCCGTCCTGAAACGGCAGAGTTCCGCAAGATGTGGCTGGGCGTCCCCGAAAAGGTGACACCGCATCCCGGTGACGGACAAAGACTCGCATCGGTGGTGCTGGAAGAACTGCAACCGTTGGTCGAGAAGTCGATCGACCCGGAGCTAACCAAAGACAAGAAGCAGAAGGCGCGTCGACGAGCTGAGCAGTCGCTGTTGATCAACGGTCTCGAGATTCTTGCTTCCTGGTACGCAGACTCGGCATCGCTGCAGATGGGTGGACCGATCAAGAATCGAGATCTCGACCTCACGGCCTTGACCGAGGTCACCCCACGTCGCGCCGTCCACTCAGCGGACCTTGCGTTGGATGCAGTTGTCGACATCCAGGCCAATCTCCGACGCGAGTTGGTACTTGCCAACCTGTTCTCACAGTTGGGTGCCGAGTAGGAGCTCGTCGGAATTCGGCTCTCGATATCTCAGATGGTTCTTCTACCATTTGGGGGTCTCGCCGGAGTAGCTCAGTGGTAGAGCAATTCACTCGTAATGAATAGGCCAGGGGTTCGACTCCCCTCTCCGGCTCTGAGTCATGCCGGCCGACTTGGAACGATTGGCGTTCCCGCTGACCAACCTCCAAGACATTTTGGTGGGCTCGCCGCCGGCGCTTACCGAACCGTCAAACTCGCTGCAGGGGGATGTCGGCCGAACAGACGCCGGTCGGCCGGGCTACCGCTTCAGCCTCGTCAATGCAGAAGAGGTATCGCCAACTACCTAAGCCGCCCATGTTTCGTTACCGTTCCGGCGATGGCAGATCAGGCCACCTTCGCCGATGACGCAATGCAATACACCAAACAGCTGTATGCCGCCGCCATGCGTATGACACGGAATCCTGCCGATGCTGAGGACCTCGTCCAGGAGACTTATCTGAAGGCGTATCGGGCTTACGACAGCTTCCAGGCGGGCACCAACCTCAAGGCCTGGCTTTATCGGATCCTGACCAACACTTACATCAACAAGTATCGCAAGGCGTCGCGACGGCCGAACGAGGTCGATCTGGGAACGGTCGAAGATCTCTATCTGTATCGTCGGATTGGGTCGGAGGAGTCTGCTGAAGCGTCTCGGACCACCGAAGATCGGGTTCTCGACGGACTTGTCGAATCCGATATCAAGAGGGCGGTGGAGGACCTCCCAGAGAACTTTCGCATCCCGGTTTTGTTGGCGGACTTGGAGGGACTGTCCTATCAGGAGATCGCCGATATTCTCGAGATTCCCATTGGTACTGTGATGTCAAGGCTACATCGTGGAAGAAAAGCCATGCAAAAAGCGTTGTGGGAGTTCGCAAGCAAACGCGGACTACTTCCGGAAAGCACCGAGCGGCAATGAACGAAAACGACTGCAGCGACGTCGCCAGCAATTGCGACGAGGCGATGGAGAGGCTCTATGAGTATCTCGACCGAGAGCTCGACAACGCCACGGCTGAAGGTATTCGTCACCACCTGGACGACTGTGGTGGGTGTCACAACAGCTTCGAGTTCGAGAAGAGACTCAAGGCTGTTGTCAAAGAGCGGCTCCAGGAAGAAGTTCCGGATCGGTTCCTCATCAAACTGCGTCGTGCCATCGACCACGAAGCTTCCAAATCTTGAAGTTCGACTCACACCGAAGACGTGGGTAATCTGAGAATCAATGAGAACTAGCGGTCGCGCCGTGTCTTTGTTGGCCATTGTTGGCCTCATCGCAATTGTTATCGCCCTCCCCGCTTTCGGTACCGCGTCGGAAACCGAACCGGAAGAGGGAGCCTCCACCGAGACCGAAACCGTTGTTACTACCGATATCACTCCAGCAGTTGAGGTGACTGCACCTCCAGCCGACATTGCAACCGCCGACTGGACTTATCGGTACATGATCCCCTTGGGCATCGTTCTTGCGATCCTCGTGGTCGCCGCCACAACGGGCCAGTACTTCACCAACGTGGTTCGAAAACGTTACCGAATCGTTGAAGAGTGACCGACGGGCGATCCCCGGTGGGAGGACTTGCCGGGAGGATCGCCGGCCAATACCCACTCGCTGATACTTACCTTCTCAATTCGCTTGCCGCTGAGATGGCAACGATCACACCAACGGTGTCCGGTTTGGTTTCCGCGGGGACCGGGCTCTCCCTGCCCGGTGATCCCACAACCCAGGTGATCTCACGTTTGGAGTGGGTCGAGCGAAATGTCTCGAGCTTCAAACATCTGGTTGAGCCGGCCACGAGGAAGCTCGCCGAGTCGCGTGACGCCGAAGGGGCGGAGGCCGTGCAACGACTCGTCGATCGGGAGAGCAGTGCCTTGCTCGGTGTTCTCTCCAGAAGAGTCCTAGGGCAATACGAGTTGGTGCTGCCAACGGGCGAGGACGGCGACAGCGTTGTCTATGTCGGAGCAAACCTCTTGCAAATGGAGCGCACGCACCAGTTTCGTCCTTCCGAATTCCGATTCTGGGTTGCCCTCCACGAGCTTGCTCACCGGGCTCAGTTCGTTGGTGTCCCATGGCTCCGGGACTACTTCCGGGGTCTGGTCGAGGAGCTGGTTGAAGCCTCGACCCCTGAACCCGGACGCCTTTCAGCCGTAATCGGCGAGGTGTTCGAGAGGCGGAGAAGGGGGTCCCCGATTATCGACGACCGGGGGATCTTCGGTCTGATTGCCACACCAACCCAGACTGAGATCGTCAATCGAGTACAGGCACTCATGACAGTCCTCGAAGGCCACGGCCATGTGGTCATGGACCGGATCGGAGCCGAACATTTGAAGTCCCAGGACCGGATGAGTCGGGTGCTCAAGAACCGCAGAAAAGACAAGAGGACCGCCGCATTCTTCAAGATCACCGGACTCGAAATGAAAGTGAAGCAATACGCCAACGGAGAGCGTTTCATCAAAGCGGTGGAACGTGAAGCAGGTTGGGAGACGATCAATCTTGCTTTCCGGGGTGCCAGTTCTTTGCCCACCCTCGACGAGATCGATCACCCGAAGGAATGGCTGAACCGGGTCGCCTGACCGAGCTGGGCCGCCTCCTCAACGAGAAAGCCATCTTCCCGGCGCCAAAGTATGCGGTGGCTCTTTCCGGAGGGGCCGACTCGGGGGCTCTGGCCGCAATCTGCGCCGACCGAGATGAGCTCAAGACCTGTGTTCATGTCCATCACGGTCTACCTGCCTCTGACCGGCTGCAATCTGCGGCAGCCGAAATCGCAGAAGCCTTGAACTGCGCACTGGAGACGGTGACGGTTGAGCCACCGTTAGGGCGTATGTCCGAGGCAGAGGCCCGTGATGCGAGGTATCAGGCTATTGCAACCGTTGTCGACGATTCGACTCCTTTGTTGGTCGCTCACACCCGTGATGACCAGGCGGAGACTGTTCTCCTGAATCTGATTCGGGGTGCTGGGACAAGGGGTCTTGCCGGCATTCCATACTTTCGGCCGCCCAATGTCTATCGACCCCTATTGGATGTATCACGGAGCGAGACACGTGAATACGCAACGTTGTCCGGACTGCCATTCCTCGACGACCCGACCAACGATGACTTAACGTTCCGGCGCAACCGGGTTAGAACCGAAATCATCCCCCTGCTCGAGGAGTTGAACCCCAACCTGCGAGTTGCTCTGGCTCGGACAGCAGACAACCTCGGAGGAGACGCCGACTTGCTCGACAGTCTCGTGCCCGAGTCAGCCGTCACTGCCGAGGGCGATGAGGCCCGGGTGCCGGCGGGCCTTTTGGTGGTCCTCGAAGCCCCAATCCGTGGCCGCGTTCTGCGTCAGCTGGTTTCCAAACTCCGCGGAGGTGGTCTGGCTGCCGATGAGTTGGTGCGGGTTGAGCAGGTTTTGTTCGGCGAGGCAACAGCGACGGAGTTGGAGGGCCAAATCCGGGTCACACGCAACGGAGCCGCTTTGGTTGTGAGACGGACTCCGGAATGACTTTTGGTAAGAAGTGGCCCAACCTGGCTACCTTCATGGCTTCACCGAACCGAAAGTGCAGTTGATGGACATAAAGCCGCTGATCACCACCGAGGAGATCGACGCCAAACTTGCCGAGATGGGTGCCCAGATCACCGCGGACTACAAGGGTGAGGAGGTGCTCCTGGTAGGGGTTCTGCGCGGAGCGTTCATGATCATGGCTGACCTGGCACGGAATATCGACCTGCCGGTTGAGTTCGACTTCATGGCAGTCAGTTCCTACGGGGCGTCGACCCAGACGTCGGGTGTGGTCAGAATCCTCAAGGATCTCGACGAGGAGATCGAAGGCCGACATGTCTTGATCGTTGAAGACATCATCGATTCGGGGCTGACCCTCAGCTATCTCCTGAAGAGTTTGAAGGTGAGGAAACCGGCTTCATTGGAAATCGCCACTCTGTTGTTGAAGGAAGGAATCCAGAGAGTTCCCATCGATGTGAAATACGTCGGGTTCTCAATCGGACCTGAATTCGTAGTGGGTTACGGCCTCGACTACGCCGGGAAGTATCGCAATCTCCCATACGTTGGAGTGATGGGACCAGAACTTCTGTAATTCGGGGTTCGATTACATCCCTATCTGACGTAGCATTGTTGGACCGAGTCTTTCTAGACGCCTTGAATTGAGGTAATTGTGAACCGAACCCTGAGAACTCTCCTCATATACGGAGTGTCCATCATCATGCTGGCCATCGTGGCCCAGTGGTGGTTCGATCAGGTCGCCGGTCCCGAAGAAGTCGATCTGTCGGTTTTTGTCGCCTCCATGGAGGACGGTCAATTTGAAAGTGTGCAGATCCTGGAACGCTCCAATCAGGTCCAGGGCCGCAACGTGGGTAGTGACGCAGCCGAAGGAGCGTACGACGAGTTCGCCACCTACCCAGATGGCTACGAAGGGACTCTCACCGAGACCGCATTGGCCACCGGAACACCGGTTTCTACCGACTCCCAGCCGCCCGGTTTCCTCGACTATCTGATCAGTTTCCTGCCGTGGCTGTTCCTGCTCGGCTTCATGGTCTTCATCTTCATGCAGATGCAGGGCGGGGGAAACCGCGTGATGCAATTCGGCAAGTCAAAGGCGAAGCTGGTTGGGAAAGAACAACCAAAAGTCACCTTTGACGACGTCGCCGGGCTGCAGGAGGCGAAGGAGGAGCTCGAGGAGATCAAGGACTTCCTCGCCAACCCTGACAAATACCGGCAGATGGGAGCGAAGATCCCCAAAGGCGTGCTCCTGTTCGGACCACCGGGAACCGGTAAAACCTTGCTCGCCAAGGCCGTTGCTGGTGAAGCAGGTGTCCCGTTCATGACCATCTCTGGATCCGACTTTGTTGAGATGTTTGTTGGTGTTGGTGCTGCTCGAGTGCGCGACCTGTTCGAACAGGCCAAGGCAAGTGCTCCCGCGATTATTTTCATCGACGAGATTGATGCTGTGGGTCGTCACCGAGGGGCGGGTCTAGGTGGTGGACACGACGAACGTGAGCAAACCTTGAACCAGCTCTTGGTCGAGCTAGACGGTTTTGAGGGCAACTCAGGGGTGATCGTGATGGCGGCTACGAACCGCCCCGACATTCTCGACCCCGCGCTGCTGAGACCAGGTCGTTTCGACCGTCAGATTGTCGTTGATGCTCCCGACCTCGAAGGTCGGGAAGCAATCCTCTCCGTACATTCCAAAGGAAAGCCCTTGGGCAAAGAAATCGACCTCGAGGTGCTCGCGCGTAGGACTCCAGGATTCACCGGAGCAGACCTCGCCAACCTGATCAACGAAGCCGCACTTCTCACCGCACGCCGGAAAAAGAAGAAGATCGGCATGGACGAACTCGAAGAGGCGATCGACCGGGTCATTTCAGGTCCGGAACGAAAGACTCGGGTGATGACCGACGAAGAGAAGCGGCTCATTGCCTACCACGAGACGGGACACGCTTTGGTCGGCTTTGCGTTACCCAATTCCGACCCGGTCCACAAAGTAACGATCGTTGCCCGGGGGCGTTCCCTTGGCCATACCCTCGCATTGCCCACCCACGACCGTTACCTCGTGAAGCGTTCCGAGTTGGTCGATCAGCTCGCAATGCTGCTCGGTGGCCGAACAGCTGAAGAACTCATCTTTGCCGACCCAACTAGTGGCGCTGCAAACGACATCGAGAAGGCCACTGAGATCGCACGGCGGATGGTCATGGAGTACGGGATGAGCGATGAGCTGGGCCCGATGCAATACGGAAGGGCCAACGGCGAGGTCTTTCTGGGACGTGATTACGGCCGGCAACAGGACTATTCCGACGAGGTCGCCGCCTTCATCGACGGTGAGGTCCGAAAGATGATCAACGCCGCCCACGAAGAGGCACGGGCCATCCTGTCCTACCACAAGGATGCGATGGAGCGGATGGTTGCTGAACTGCTCGACCACGAGACTGTTGATCGAGACGAGGTGGCAGAGATCTTCTCCGACATCCCGAAGTGGGAGCATGACGACAAAGGCTCGCTGAGGATCCGCTATCCGGAGAACCCAGTGTTGCCCCAGCCCCGTCACGACGAGGAGCTGATCGCAGCCGCATCCGAAGTGGAAGAATCCGAAGACGAGGCCGCCGCCAGCCGCCGGATTCCGAAGGGATTGCGGCCAACGAGTCGACCAGCGGACGCCGGAGCGTAGGCGCCACTACACCCGGTTGAGTGTCACGTCACCGGATACCAGCCTGATTTCAATGTTGGCGTGACGGGTGACTTCTTTCTTGACCTTGCTCGGCTTGGGGAGCCGGATATCGCCGGAGCGAGTGGTGGCGTCGAGTTCGACACTTGTACCGGCCGGGATACCCAGCCGCACCGAACCCGACAACGATTTGGACTTGAGATCGTCGCCGGCGAATCGGCGGATGTAGATGTCTCCGGACATGGTTGAGGCAGTCAGCTGGGCACTCACGTCGCTGATGTGAACGTCGCCCGATGCAGTGGAGATTTCGGATCGTCCTTCGATGGTTCCGAGGTGGATATCGCCCGAGGCGCTGACGAAGGTGCAGCGGCCACCAATATCGGTTCCGTGGACGTCTCCGCTAGCCGTTTTCGCATTCAGTTCTTCGGCGTTGGCGAACCGGATGTCCCCCGAAGCCGAGTTGACCTCCAACCGCCCCAAGGGCGGTTGGCAGAACACGTCGGCGCTCACCACGTTGGCGAGGACATTGCATCCCGGAGGCACTTCAACCGTCACGTTGACGCTGCCTGCGGAAAGAAAGCCGCGCTTTTCGGAGGCCACGGTCACAACCGGCCCTCTTTGTTCCACGGTCAGTTTCGATTCCGGTACGTCAGCCATCACCCGAATGGAGTCGGAACGGCCTTCTTTGACGTCGATCCGGCCGGCCACCGTCCGTATCTCGACCGATCCGGGTCCTTCAACTTCGAAAGTGCGGTCGATCACAGCTCAATTGTCCGATGCACACTGTCGCCGACTTTGGTTGTGGTGGTCCGGGAACGTAGGGCGTCAACGATCCAGCTGTTCACCGAATCTCCGGACCCGGACGCAGCGTCGGCGATTACTTCCTTTAGATAGCCGGGGATGCGCAAGGTGATACGCGCTTCGTCGTAGTCGACCGAAGGTGCATCCGGTGGTGGGGGAGGCGGGGGTGGAGACGACAGCTGTGTCACAACCAGCTCCGGGTCGCCGTCGACAAGTCGCACTTCGACTTCTTGGCCCGCGAGTTGTGGAGAGATCTCAGCTGCTGCCGCCTCGGCCAATTCGATCATTGTTTGACGGATGGCGGGGGAAAGAACCCCGAGCAGTTCGCCGATCAGTTCGGACTGGGCCGGATCGGCGAACCGCATCTGAGTGGCTACTTGTTGTTCTAGTTGGGTGATCGCGTGAGATATCTGCATCTTTAGCTGTTGGTCTTCCTTAAGTGCCGGACACGTTCGTTCAGTTCGGCTTGAAGGGTATCGGTGTAGCGGATCCAGATCATGGCTTGCTCCTCTTGGACTCTGGTTGACGCCTGTGTGACATCAACTTGACATCATTATGACATCACATGTGATGTCTGTCAACCCCTCCGACGCATTTTTCTTTACGGATTAGCCTTTTGTCATGTCTGACACCGAATTCGAGTCCGGAAACGCCACTGGTATCGACCAGGCCAGAATCGAAAAAGCCGTGCGTGAAATCCTCGAAGCATTGGGGGAGGACCCCGACCGTGAGGGACTGGTCGAGACCCCGGAGCGTGTCGCCCGGTTCTACGCGGAGGTCTTCGACGGAATCCACAAAGACCCTGGCGATGTCGTCGATGCGTTTTTTGGCGACGAGCACTATCAGGAGATCGTGATTGTCAGGGAGATCCCTTTCTATTCGATGTGTGAGCATCACTTCGTCCCGTTCCATGGGCAGGCCCATGTCGGCTATGTACCGAAGGGCAGAGTCACAGGTCTTTCCAAACTGGCCCGACTGGTGGACGGCTTTGCCAAGAGGCCACAGATGCAGGAGCGATTGACGGCACAGATCGCAGACGCTCTTTGTGACCGTCTCGACCCTTTGGGGGTCATCGTGGTCGTAGAGGCCGAACACCTGTGCATGTCGATGAGGGGAGTCCGCAAACCCGGTGCATGCACGGTTACGTCAGCTGTGCGCGGAGTCATGGAGACCGACGCCAAAACCCGGTCGGAAGCGATGGCGCTGTTGTTGGGTACGCGAAAGTAGTCCCATCAACCACTGGAGAACCCGGACTCGCACATTCCGACTAGACCGCGGGTTGCTGGTCGGGATTCTGAACGTCACTCCCGATTCCTTTTCAGATGGTGGAGTCCACTGGAACCGCGAATTGGCAGTCGCAGCTGGTGAACGCCTTGCCTCCGAAGGCGCCGACATCATTGATGTCGGCGGCGAGTCAACCAGACCTGGCGCAGAGCCCGTCAGTATCGAAGAGGAGATAAACCGAGTTCTACCAGTGGTCGAATCGCTCGCTGATGGCGGGTTGGTGGTCAGCATCGACACCTCAAAGCCAGCAGTTGCGGCAAAGGCCATCGATGTGGGTGCCAGCGTGATCAACGACGTCACAGGTTTTCGCGACCAGCGAATGATCGGTCTGGCCGCCGAATCCGGTGTTGGCGTTGTTGTGATGCATATGAGTGGGGAGCCGCGAACCATGCAGATGGACCCCCAATATGAAGACGTGGTTGCTGACATTGGGCAGTTTCTGGCCGAGCAGAGTCAAAGGCTGATCCAGGCGGGCGTCGCTCCTGAAGCGATCGTGATCGACCCCGGATTCGGCTTCGGCAAGACACCCGAGCACAACTGGGAGCTCTTCAGCCGGCTCGCCGAGCTGACCGACCTCGGTTTCCCGGTAATGCTCGGCACATCTCGTAAGTCGACCCTGGGAAGGATCACCGAAGAGGAAACTCCGCTGGAACTGGATGGTGCGACGGCGGTCACAACAGCCCTGGGTTTTGAGCGAGGAGCAAGGGTTTTTCGAGTCCACAACATACCCGGATCTCGGGATGCGCTCCGAATTGCCGCCGCTATCGTGGATCCCACTAAATGGGACGAATGGCAGCAGGACTAAAGCCTCGGGGGTTCACCTGGGTTATCAACGATCGCCTCGCAGTCTCTGAACGGGTTGGGGGCTCAGGATTTCAACACCGGAAGGTGCGGAGAGAAGAAGAAATCACCTGGCTCGTGGAAGAAGCCCGGATAAACACCGTGGTATCAATGCTTCCCGGCAATCAAAATGTTGCTGCGTATCGAGAGGCGGGCATTGCCACATATTCGGTCCCTGTTGACACCGTTGTCGAACCCCATGATCCAATCCTCTTCTTTCGCGCGCTGGACAAGGCTCTCACTCGGCCGAAGGCTCGAGTGCTGGTCCACAGAGAAACCGTAGATGACACCGTTGGTGGCCTCTTGGGTGGGTACTTGGTGACGTCGGGGATGGTCGAAGACCCGATCCTGGCACTGGCTGTGATCCAGCAGATCTTGGGTCGTGCGCTTGGTCCTGAAGGTCGATCGCTGATTCCAACAACCACAGAGGAATGACCGACCGGATCAGCCTCACCGGTCTCAGGGTGATGGCTACCCACGGTGTTCTGCCTGAGGAGAAGACCAATCCGCAACCTTTTGTCGTTGACTTGCACCTCTGGCTGGACACGTCAGCAGCGGCCTCTGAAGACGATCTCGAGCAAACGGTTGACTATGGCGCCCTCGCCAACAAGACCCACAGGTTGGTCGAGTCGAACAGCTTCGATTTGATCGAGACGCTGGCGGAGCGGATTGCTGACATGGTTCTTGACGAAACGAATGTCCGAACTGTCGAGGTGACCGTTCACAAGCCGGAAGCACCAATTGACTTGCCGTTCGACGACGTCTCCGTTTCAATCCGTCGCGATCGATGACTCGATTCGCGATTTCGCTTGGTTCAAATCAGGGGGATCGTCTTCAAGTCTTGAGGGAGGCGATTTCGTCGCTTGGAGAGTTTGCGGAAGTGCTTGCAGTCTCCTCGCTCTACGAGACAGCGCCAATTGGTGGCCCTGAGCAGGGCCCTTTCCTGAACGCGATAGCGCTTGTCGAAACCCAGCTCGACGCACCGTCCCTGCTGGATAGAACTCAAATGGTTGAGAAGGAAGCCGGGCGGACCCGGGAGGTCCGCTGGGGACCTCGAACCCTTGATCTAGATCTCATCGCTTCGGATGCCGGCACCCTCGATTCTCCCAGTCTGACGATCCCGCACCCGCGAAGTGGTGAGCGTCGCTTTGTTCTGGAACCGCTCTGTGAGGTCTGGCCAGACGCCGTCGTGTCGGGAGGGAAATCGGCCGAGTCGGCGCTGTTGGATACAACCACCCAGGATGTGAGCAAGCTGGACGGGAACTGGCTGACCAACGACGGCAGACTCGGACGGAGATGGGTGCTGGCACAGGTGATCTGGTTCGCCGCGATCGGCCTCGCCCTGGTTTGGACCGGTGGGTTGCCAAACCGGTTCGATGTTTGGATTGTGATCGGGGCAACCGTATTCCTTTCCGGAATGTGCCTAATGGGGTGGAGTTCGGTTGCTCTGGGGAGGAACCTGACGGCGGTTCCTGAGCCAATGGCGGGTGGAAAGATGGTCTCGTCGGGGCCGTACGGTCTGGTTCGGCACCCCATGTATACCGCAGTCGTGTTGACTTTCTTGGGCGTCTCGATAGTTCTCGGGTCCTGGATCTCTGCGATGTTGAGCGTTGTCCTATTGGGGTTCTTTTTGATGAAGTCAAAGTACGAAGAGCGCCAACTTCGGATGGCGTATTCAGGATACGGCAGTTACGCCGAAGCGACTCGCCATCGTTTTATTCCCCGCATCTTTTAGGACCTTTGCCTCTAACGACGATGGAGGCGCCGTGCTACCTTTGGTCTATGCGAAGAGGCCGCGGCCCGCCGAAGTGCCTTCTGCGAACTGACAGATGATCAGAACACAGGAGGTTCACATCGATGGCCAAAAGGTCTCGCAAAAACCGTCAGCAAATCCCGGGCTATGACGAGAGTCGCCCGTCACGCGAAGAGCGCAAGCAACAACACAGACAGGTCCGTCACGCTGCGCATCAGATGCTTCACATGATCGATGACCCCGAAGAGGTCGAAGCCCTTCCCGAAGTGAGGCGAAGTCGCCAATACGACGCGCCGACCACCGAAGAGATTCACACCAAGAGACGATTTCGGGTATGGAAGACCAAGTTTTGGAAGCGACGTGACAGCTACCGGGAAATGAAGAGCGAGATGGATTCGGATTGGCCCGTTATCACTTCTGAACAACTCAAGGAGAACGGTCTGGAGCCATAGGCCGTGCACTTGGCCTGCCACTAGCCTCTGGCCCGTGAGCATTAGGGCCATCAATTGGATCTGATCATTGTTGGTGCCGGTCGCGCCGGAGGTTCAATCGCGCTTGCTGCTGCTGCAGCCGGTCATCGGCTGGTCGGGGTAGCAACCAACCACAAGACGGACGAATACGGACCTCGATTGGATTTGGCGGGTGAGTTCCCTGAAGCTGACGCCGCCCTGGTGTGTGTGCGTGACGACCAGGTCGGACTGCTGGTCGAGAAGCTCGCCGGCAACACAAACCGCGTCTCGGTTGTCGCTCATGTGTCGGGCTTCCTCCCGACCACGGTCCTGAACGAACTCCAGGGCCCCAGTACCGAAGTTGGCGGATTCCACCCGTTGCAAACACTGCCAGATCCGCAATCGGGAGCGGCTGCCCTGAAAGGCTCCTACGTCGGCATTGGTGGAAATGAGCTGGCCCGCGACACCTTGACTCATCTTGGGATCTCACTGGGAATGAAGCCGTTTCTCATCGATGATGAACTGCGCCCGCTCTATCACGCAGCCGCCGCCGCAGCCGCCAATTTCGTAGTCACGGCACTGACCACCTCCGCCGATCTCTTCGAGGCGGCCGATCTCGATCCTGAAGTGGCCGAGCCGCTGGTTCGACAGGTCGTCCAGAACGTCTTCGAGTCGGGTGGGCGAGAATCGTTGACCGGCCCGATCGCCAGAGGGGACACCGAAACGGTGATTGGCCATCTGGCGGCGGCACACGAGGTCTCCGAGGCCGTTGGAAAGCGGTTTCGGCTCCTGGCCGAGGCAACTGCCATACTCGCTGGCCGCACATCTGAGGTGGAGAATTGGAAGTAACTCGTACATTCGCTGAGACACGGTCCCTGTACGAGGGCCGTATCGGTCTCCTGCCGACAATGGGCTACTTCCACGAAGGGCATCTCGTCTTGATGGACCTACTCAGGGATAGGTGTGACACATTGGTCGTTTCTAACTTCGTGAACCCGACGCAGTTCAATCTTGCATCCGACCTCGAGTCTTACCCGCGCGATGTCGAACGCGACGGTGAGCTGGCCGCGGCACACGGTGTCGATGTCCACTTCGTACCCGATGTTGAGGAGGTCTACCCACCGGGGTCTTCCACCGAGGTAACCGTGGGAGCTGTCGCCCTTGGGATGGAAGGCCGCTACCGGCCGTCCCATTTCGTTGGCGTGGCCACAGTTGTCGCCAAGCTCTTTGCCGGCCTTCGCCCCGATATTGCCGTGTTCGGGAAGAAGGATGCCCAACAGATCGCGGTGCTCCTGGGAATGGCGCGGGACATGCGGTTCCCGGTCGAGATCTTCGAAGCGCCGCTGATCCGAGAGCCAGACGGGCTTGCGCTCTCCAGTCGGAATGTCCGATTGTCTCGTTCTGGTCGGGAGGCTGCGCTGGCCATCAGTCGCGGTTTGTTCCAGGCTGCTGAACAAATCGACGCCGGCGAACGCCGCGTTGAACGACTCGAGGGCACGGTGATGAGATCGATTTCTCGACTCGAAGCCGACTACGTCGAGCTCGTCTCCGCAGACACGATGGAGCCGCTCGATACCCTGGATCGGCCGGCAGTCCTCGCTGTTGCTGCCCATGTTGGAGATGTCAGGCTCATCGACAACCTATCGATCGAGTGGGAGGAAAGCCGCCCGAGACCGGACCGGGGTTTGATCCTCGAAGAACCGAGTCAACTCGGTACGCTGCACTGACTTCCCCGGCAGTTGGTATTGCCCCGAGCAGGATCTAAGGCGTCATGAGCGACACACCAGAAAACCAAGAGGACCTATCGGCCGGTCGCAGGACGCATCACCAGCAAATATTGGACTCAGAAGGATATCCGACCCGTTTTGATCGGACGGACTGGGCGGCAGATTTGCACCAGCGTTTCACTGGCCTCGAGCCGGGAACCCACACCGACGAAACTACCTCCGTCGCAGGGCGATTGATGCTGTCGCGGTCCTTCGGGAAACTCCAGTTCGCCACGATCGCTGACATGTCGGGAACGATCCAGCTCTTCGTTGACAAAGGGCACATCGGTGAAGAGAAGGCCGAAGGTTTCGAAGACCTGGACCTTGGCGATTGGGTTGGAGCGCATGGCACGATCATGACCACCCGCAAAGGCGAGCTGAGTGTTCTCGTCAACGATTTCGTGGTGCTGCAGAAGAGCCTTCACCCGCTGCCAGACAAGTTCCACGGTCTGCAGGACATTGAACAGAGGAGTCGGCGGCGGTACTTGGATCTGATGGTCAACGAAGACTCCCGCCAGGTGGCTCTCACCCGAGCCAAGGTCGTGAGCGCTCTGCGCCGAGAATTCGAAAACAGGGGTTTCATCGAGGTCGAAACTCCGGTTCTTTTGGCGCAGGCCACAGGGGCGACCGCCCGACCTTTCCACACAACTCACAACGCACTCGACATGGACATGTATTTGCGGATCGCAACCGAGTTGTATCTGAAACGACTTGTGGTCGGTGGGTTGGAACGGGTCTTCGAGATCGGTCGCATTTTCCGTAACGAGGGGATCGACTCAACTCACAACCCCGAGTTCACGATGCTCGAGGCCTATCAGGCTCTCGCCGACTACGAAGACGTCATGGAGCTGGTCGAGGAGGTCATTGGTGCCGTGGCTGTCGAGGCTGTCGGATCCACCGAGGTCACCTTCGACGACAAGCCAGTGTCCTTGCAGGCACCATTCCGGCGAGTTTCGATGCTCGACCTCGTGTCCGAAGCTCTTGGTGAGGAAGTCAATCTGGATATCGGGATGGATCGCCTGCTCGAGCTGGCCGCCGAGCGGTCGGTGGATGTCGAAGACGGGTGGACTGCCGGCAGGATCATTGCCGAGTTCTATGAGCAGTTGGTTGAGTCTTCGATCTGGGATCCGACCTTCGTGACCCACCCCCCGGTTGAAGTGTCACCGCTGTCGCGTCGCAATCAAGAAGACCCCCGGCTGGCGGATAGGTTCGAGTTGATCATTGCGGGTTCGGAGTATGCCAACGCCTTCAGTGAGTTGACCGACGCTGCGGACCAGTTGGCCCGTTTCGAAGAGCAAGCTGCGGCCAGAGAAGCCGGTGACGACGAGGCCCACCCGGTCGACTTGGACTACATCGAAGCCCTGGAATACGGGCTACCCCCAACCGGTGGTCTTGGTATTGGTGTCGACCGGCTGGTGATGTTGCTCACGGGCCAGACCCACATCCGCGATGTGATCTTGTTCCCGACCATGCGGCCCCTCTAAATGCAAAGGGGTGGTGGGGGCCGCCCCCTCCAGGGCAACCCGAAGGCTGGGAATACTCAGCGTTCGTTAGGAGTTTGGCTGCCTCACCCGGACCGCAAGAGATGCCCAGCCGAACATTCAGCTCAATGTCGGCCAAAGTCGGCCAATATTTAGCTGCGGGCGGATTCGACTCTGGCCAGGAGGTAGGTCCCGAGATTCGTGAGGATTTCTCGAGCCGGACTGGCGGGGACTTGGGCAAGAGCCTCCTCGGCAACGGTCAGTCGGCCTGTTGCGGCAGTCAAAGCGTCGTCAATGTGCCCACCGGAGCGGACCAAGTCGATTACTTCGCTGACTACGGCGTCGTCGTAGGGCATCCCGGTCGAAAGTAAGGCTCGCACTCGCTCCCCATCAGGTCCGTTCGCTGCGGCGAGGACGGGCATCGTGAAGGTACCTTCACGGATATCGGACCCGGCTGGTTTGCCGATGGTTGCCTCATCGGCCACCAGGTCGAGGGCGTCGTCGGCGATTTGGAACACCATTCCGACTTCCCAGGCCCAGGTCGACAGCGCCTCGACGATCTCTGGCGTGGCG
This sequence comes from Acidimicrobiia bacterium, assembly GCA_965216445.1. GTDB lineage: Bacteria > Actinomycetota > Acidimicrobiia > Spongiisociales > ZC4RG35 > MA-ANB-1. The sequence goes on along the minus strand of OZ244166.1, from coordinate 2,112,885 downwards.
TCGGCGGCAATTGCTCCGAGACGAGCAGAGGTCTTGACCAGGCTTGCCGTCTTGCCACCGATCACCTTTTCATAATCCTCGAGACTGTGAGTGAGATCTCCTTCGAGCTGCAGTTCTCTCGTCTGGCCCTCCACGAGTTCGGCATAAGTGGCTGCGAGCAGACGTACCGACTCCTGCGACAGGTGGGTCGCTGCTACCTCCGAAGCTCTGGCCATGAGAAAGTCGCCGGCGAGGATTGCGATCGTGTTAGACCAGTTGGCGTTGACTGAACTGGCGCCTCTCCGAGTGTCCGACTCGTCGATCACGTCGTCGTGGTAGAGGGAGCCGACGTGAATCAACTCAACCGCGACAGCTGCCTCGACGGGCTTCCGCGTCTCGGTATCTCCGAACTCGGCGGCGAGAAGGGCCAGTAGCGGGCGAAACCTCTTACCTCCGGCAAGGAGCAAGTGTTGTGCGATCTTGGTGAGGTAGGCGTCATCGGCGGTCGCCGCCTCGAGCAACCGCTCCTCGACGACTGTCAGCGAATCCCAGATTCGGGGGATGTGAATGATGCTACGGAGATCTTCCATTGCTGCCGATGGTATTACATCGTGGGCGTGTGCAACATTAGAGGTGAAAAAGGAAAGATGAGGCGGATGGTAAACTTGGGTATGCCAGGCTTAGGAGTTAGAGGTGTTTGAACGGTTTACCGACCGTGCCCGCCGTGTGGTCGTCCTGGCCCAGGAAGAGGCTCGGTTACTCAATCACAATTACATCGGGACCGAGCACATTCTTCTCGGTCTCCTCAACGAGGGTGAAGGAATAGCTGCCCAGGCTTTGGAGAGCCTTGACATCGATCTCACATCTGTGCGCGATGAAGTGGTCAAAATCATCGGCCAGGGAAAGCAGTCACCTTCGGGACACATTCCATTTACACCACGAGCGAAGAAGGTTCTCGAGCTCAGCCTCCGTGAAGCGCTTCAGTTGGGACACAACTACATCGGGACCGAGCACATTCTTCTCGGTCTCATCCGTGAGGGAGAAGGCGTAGCCGCACAGGTGTTGCAGCAACTCGGTGCCGAGTTGCAGAAGGTCCGCCAGACAGTGATTCAGCTACTTTCAGGACCCGGCGGTAGCGAAGAGCAGGGGTCTCAGTCTGCAAGTGGGGGTGGGCGTGAAGCTTCATCATCCGGTTCGACAGTGCTCGACCAGTTCGGACGCAACCTCACCGGTTTGGCCCGCGACGGAAAACTCGATCCGGTCATCGGGAGATCCCGTGAAATCGAACGGGTCATGCAGATCCTCTCCCGCCGGACGAAGAACAACCCGGTTCTGATCGGTGAGCCAGGAGTCGGGAAAACAGCCATCGTCGAAGGTCTTGCCCAGCGAATCGTCGCCAAAGAGGTGCCGGAAAACCTCGACGGAAAGAACCTCTATACCCTCGACTTGGGCGCCCTTGTTGCAGGCTCGCGCTACCGCGGTGATTTCGAAGAGCGACTCAAGAAGGTGCTCAAGGAAATCAAGAACCGTGGTGACATCATTCTCTTCATCGATGAGATCCACACCCTCGTGGGTGCCGGTGCTGCCGAAGGTGCCATCGACGCAGCCTCGATCCTCAAGCCAATGCTGGCCCGGGGGGAGCTGCAAACGGTCGGTGCGACCACCCTCGAGGAGTACCGCAAGTACTTGGAGAAAGACTCCGCCCTGGAGCGCCGTTTCCAGCCGGTCCAGGTTGAAGAACCATCTGTGAGCGACACCATCCAAATCCTCATGGGACTGAAGGACCGTTACGAGGCACACCACTCGGTGCGCTTCACAGATCAGGCCATTGTCTCGGCTGCAAACCTGGCGGATCGATACCTTGCCGATCGCTTCCTTCCCGACAAGGCGATCGACCTGATCGACGAGGCCGGTTCCCGAACCAGAATTCATCGTCCAACTGATGTTCCAGAGATCATGGAGCTCGACGAGCAGCTGTCGTCGGTTCGATTGGACAAACAGGACGCCGTCGGTTCGGAGAACTACGAGCGTGCGGCCAATCTCCGCGATCAGGAACGTTCCCTCCTTTCCGAACGAGCCACACGTGAGGCTGAGAGCGCCGAAGGCGGTTGGGTTATCGATGAAGAAGGAATCGCTGAGGTACTGGCACAATGGACTGGTATCCCAGTTCACCGTCTGACGGACGAAGAAACTGCGCGACTCGTTCAAATGGAGTCTGAGTTGCACAAGCGGATCATTGGCCAGCACGATGCGATCGAAGCCGTCTCGAAAGCAATACGTCGTACTCGAGCCGGTCTCAAGGATCCACGTCGACCCGCCGGTTCATTCATCTTCCTCGGCCCATCTGGCGTCGGGAAAACCGAGACCGCAAAGGCTCTCACCGAGTTCTTGTTCGGTCAGGAAGACAGTCTCATCCAGCTCGACATGTCCGAGTACATGGAGAAGCACACCGTGAGCCGTCTGGTTGGTTCCCCTCCCGGATACGTCGGGTATGACGAAGGGGGCCAGCTCACCGAGGCAGTCAGGCGCAAGCCCTTCTCGGTGGTGCTCTTCGACGAGATCGAGAAGGCTCATCCGGACGTGTTCAACACCCTCCTTCAGATCCTCGAAGAGGGTCGTCTCACTGATGCCCAGGGTCGAAGTGTCGACTTCAAGAACACGGTCATCATCATGACGTCCAACCTCGGTACTCGCGACCTGCACAAGAAGGCCGTCGGTTTCCACGCTGAAGATCAGGAACAGTCCTACGAGTACATGAAGGAAAAGGTCACTGAGGAGCTCAAGCGTCATTTCCGTCCCGAGTTCATCAACCGGATCGACGACATCATTGTGTTCCACGAACTGGAAGTCGACGAGCTCAAAGAGATCGTCGATCTGATGTTGGCCCGAGTACGTGAGCAACTGACAACCCAGAAGCTCGACCTGGTTCTGACGGACGATGCCAAAGAGCATCTTGGGACACAGGGATACGATCCCGAGCTGGGGGCCAGGCCGTTGCGTCGGGCTATACAGCGTCTCCTCGAGGACCCACTTTCGGAGCGTGTCCTGATGGGCGAGTTCAAGGCAGGCACGACGATCCTTGTTGGTTTCGACGCCGACAACGAGGAGTTGACCTTCGAGGCTTTCAATACCTCAGAAGTCCCGCCCGTGGAGATGGCCGGCACCGACTGATCGCGAATTTCCCGCTTAAGCCGGGATACCCTTTTGCCGATGACATGGGCAACCCCCATGTTCATATTGTCGCTCATCTTCGCAGTCTCCTTGGCTGGTGCCCCCGGCCAGGTTGAATACGTTCCCGCTGGCTCGGAAGCCCTCACTATCGACCTGGAGATGGACGGCTACGTCAATGGGTACATGCCCTCCGACCGAATGATGACTTTCGACGGCTGCAAACTGGAGCGAGACGCCGCCTACACATACGCCTTGATGATGGAGGCCGCCGAACGTGACGGTGTCTACCTGGAGCCCATTGATTGCTATCGGACCTATTGGGAACAGAAGGCCGCTTACAACCGCAGATGTCCGTACATCGATGTGCCCATCTACGACATCGACCGAATCACCGGAGAGAAGTACCAGGTCGGTACTCAGAACATCCGAGTGTGCTCAGGGCCGAAAACTGCTCGGGCCGGGTATTCGAACCATGGTTGGGGCCGAGCAGTGGACTTCAGCGATGGACGTGGTGTCCTGGGTTGTCGGGATCGTGCCTTCCTTTGGCTGCAATCCAACGCACTGCAGTTCGGGTGGGTTCACCCTCCCTGGGCGCATTGTGGGATGAAATACCAAGAAGCTTGGCACTGGGAGTACGCCGGACTTGTCGATGTGAGCCTCCTGCCACTGCTCGACCTCGATACCGATCTGATCCATTACATCGAGTAGAGGCGAACCGGCACCCACCGAGTCAGGAACGGGGCATCCGATTAGCGTGAGTCTCTATGGGTCCCGAGGTTGTTGTCATTGGCTCGATCAACTACGACATCAGTGTCTTCGCGCCGCGCCTCCCTCAACCCGGTGAGACCCTCCTGGGATCCGATCACCTCTTCGGTCCCGGAGGGAAGGGTGCGAATCAGGCGGTAGCCGCAGCCCGACTTGGCGCTCGCGTGGGAATGGTTGGCCAGGTTGGTAGCGACGAGTGGGGTGAGGCTCTGGTGGCTGGCCTCGTCGAAGAAGGCATTGATGTGACCGCTGTTGGCCGGGGAGAAGGAGAGCCGACAGGGATAGCGGTGATAACAATCGACCAGGAGGCGGAGAACACAATCGTCGCGAGCCCCGGAGCCAACCAGAGTATGGATGCTGGTCACATCGAATCTCATGCCCAGCTGATATCGGGTGCCCGTGTGGTGCTTGCCCAGTTGGAAATCCCGATGGACAGCGTGCTGGCCGCCGCCAAGTTGACCACCGGTGTGTTTGTCCTGAACCCAGCACCGGCTCGAGCGATATCCGAGGAGGTTCTCGATCGGGTTGATGTCCTCGTCCCGAATCGGTCGGAGTTGGCATTGCTCACCGGTGAGAATGCAACAACACCTGAGCAGGTCGCCGACGCTACGTCGCGGCTGAGGGATACGCTGACAACTGTCGTCACACTGGGAGCGGACGGAGCTTTGTTGGTTGAGGGCGGTGCGAAGAAACGAATTGATCCGTTCGAGGTTGAAGCCGTTGACCCAACCGGTGCCGGAGATACCTTTTGTGGCGGTCTGGCGGCAGCGTTGAGCCGTGGGCAGTCGATCGAGGAGGGTGTGCGACTTGCGTCTGCGGCGGCAGCTCTGTCAGTCACCCGGGCCGGAGCACAGTCCGGCATGCCAACGCTTGCCGACGTTGAGGCCCTACTCGCCGTTTGATACGCTGCGGCCATCAGCCGACCCATCATCATCGATACCGACCCGGGCCAGGACGACGCCGTTGCCATTCTCATAGCACTGGCATCACCCGACGATCTCGAGGTCCTGGCGATCACCGCCGTTGCAGGCAATGTCCCGCTTGACCTGACGGTCAAAAACAGTCTGGCGTTGGTTGAGCTGGCCGGTCGACCCGAGGTCCCGGTCTACCGGGGCTCGGTTCGCCCCATGGTGCGCGACCTGGTGACTGCGGAGTATGTCCACGGCCCGACCGGGCTTGATGGGGCCGAACTGCCAGCACCTGTTCTTGGGGAGGCTCCTGGTCACGCTGTAGACAGGATGGTTGAGATCGTTCTCGGCTCCGATCGTCCCGTGACCGTCTGTACGTTGGGTCCACTCACCAACCTGGGTCTCGCACTCGTTCGCGAGCCAAGAATCGCCGAGAACATCGATCAGGTCGTGATGATGGGTGGTGGGTTCTTCGAAGGAGGCAACACAACACCGGCTGCGGAGTTCAACATCTACGTGGACCCGCACGCTGCCCACGTCGTTTTCACGAGCGGCATCCCGATCGTGATGATGCCTCTCGATGTCACTCACAAGGCGCTGACCACGCCCGACCGCCTACAGAAGTTCAGCGACCTCGGAACACCAGCGGGTGACGCGGTGGCGGGGATGCTCGGTTTCTACGACCGATGGGACAAGAACAAATATGACCTACCCGGTGGGCCGCTTCACGATCCGACCGTCATTGCATACCTATTGAAACCGGAGCTCTTCGCGGGCAAGCATGTCCCGGTCGAGATCGAAACTGCGCCCGGTCCCACACTTGGTATGACAGTGGTCGACTGGTGGGGAGTCACCGATGCCCAGCCGAACGCAACGGTCATGAACGAAATCGATTCTGATGGCTTCTACGCGCTCCTCGTGGATTTGATCTCCCGCCTCTGAGGCCCCACCCCGTTGGCGTCGGGAATGGTGCTCGACCGCCCATAAGCCGTTTCTGCCCACTATCCTGCCCGTGCGGATTGAGTTGCTCCTTCCGCATTCCAAAATCAGGAGGAAACTTAACGTGAAACGTTATCTGAGGTTGTTCGCGATTATCGCGGCCCTCGGCATGGTCCTAGCGGCCTGTGGCGACGGTGACGGTGGAGACACCACCACCACCGAAGCGCCAGTCGAGGAGACCACCACCACAGAGGCGATGGTCGACGAGACCACCACCACTGAGGCCATGGTTGACGGCGAAGCCGTCGTGACCTGTCTGGTCACTGACCTGGCCGGTGTAGACGACCGCAGCTTCAACGCCGCTGCATGGCAGGGCGTTCAGGACGCAGTCGCATCGGGCGGCGCAGCTGCAGATCCACTACTTCTCGAGTCCGACGAGCAGGCTGACTACCAGCCCAACATCGACCAGTGCATCGCTCAGGGTGCGCAGCACATTGTGACTGTCGGCTTCGAGCTCGGTGACGCCACGGCGACCAACGCCGAGGCCAACCCCGACATCAACTTCACGATCGTCGACTTTGCTTACGACCCAGAGATCCCGAATGTTCGTGGTCTCATCTACCAGACCGATGAAGCCGCGTTCGCAGCTGGTTATCTCGCAGCTGGTATGAGCAAGACCGGAATCGTTGGAACCTACGGTGGATTGAACATCCCGCCTGTCTCCATCTTCATGGATGGATTCACCAAGGGTGTTGAGCACTACAACGAGGTCAAGGGTACTGACGTCCGTGTCATTGGATGGGACGTAGAGGCCCAGGATGGAACCTTCACCGGTACCTTCGACCCAGCTGACCCGACCGTCCGCTCGACATGTGAGAGCATCCTCGACGAAGGTGCAGACATCATGTTGCCTGTCGGTGGCGCAATCAACCTTCCCTGTGGTACCGCTATCCAGGACCGTGGAATCGACGCGGCTCTGATCGGTGTTGACCAGGACGCATTCCTGGCCGCGCCGGCCGAGTACCAGGACCTCTGGTTGGTCACGATTGAGAAGGGTATCGCCATTCAGGTACAGCGCTCGATCGAGGATCAGGCCAACGACGCCTGGACTCCTGGTGTCGCAGTTGGTGTTCTTGCCAACGACGGTGTCGGTCTGTCCGAGTACCACTCGTGGGCTGACATGGTGCCTGCCGAGCTCGACGGTGAAGTGCAGCAGATTCTTGCTGACATCGCCTCAGGCGCACTGGACATCTCCAGCTAAAGACAAACAAACGACCTATGAACTGAGCCCCGGTGTCACCGGGGCTCAGTCGCGTTTGGATGTGTAAACCGATGATTCGACGATCACGTTGGATTTGGAGACAGGCTCCCTCACTTCGCTCTAAGGTACAGTCCCAACCTTTTAGACCAAGGAGGCGGTTTGGCACTGGAGTTGAGCGGGATCACAAAGAGATTCCCCGGTGTCATCGCCAATGACAACGTCTCGCTTTCAGTCGCCCCCGGTGAGGTAGTTGCCCTCCTCGGTGAGAACGGCGCCGGTAAGAGCACCTTGATGAACATCCTCTACGGCCTCTATACCGCCGATGAAGGGGAGATCACCGTTGACGGCAAGCAGCTCGTCTTTGACTCGTCGGCCGATGCCATCGCCGCAGGTATCGGGATGGTTCACCAGCACTTCATGTTGGTTCCGGTTTTCACCGTCACGGAAAACGTCGTTCTGGGTGAAGAGCCAACTGCCCTCGGAGGTGTGATCAACAGGGACGAGGCCAGAAAAACCGTTCTAGCGATCTCTGAGCGATACAACTTGAAGGTCGATCCCGATGCGATTGTTGAGAACATCTCTGTCGGTGTGCAGCAACGTGTCGAGATAATCAAAGTTCTCAACCGTCATGCCAAGTTCGTGATCTTCGACGAGCCGACGGCTGTCTTGACGCCGCAGGAGGTCGACGAGTTCTTCGGGATCGTCGAAGGGCTGAAAGAAGCCGGCAAAGGCATTGTCTTCATCACCCACAAACTTGGCGAAGCGATCGACGTTGCTGATCGGATTGTGGTCATGCGCTCTGGAAAGGTCGTCGGGGAAGCTCTGCCGAGTGACGTCACCCAGCAGGACCTTGCCGACATGATGGTTGGTCGATCGGTCGATCTAACTGTGCAGAAGGGTCCTGCGGCTCCAGCGGAAACCGTTTTGAAGGTGCGTGACCTCGTAGTGCTCGACGAAAGGAACGTCAAAGCCATCGATGGTGTCAGCTTCGACGTCCGGGCCGGAGAAATCGTCGGGATCGCGGGTGTCCAGGGCAATGGCCAAACTGAGTTGATCGAAGGCATAACCGGCCTGGCTCCCGTCATGTCCGGCTCGGTCACCCTCGGTGACAAAGAAGTGACAGCAGCTTCGCCACGAGACTTGCATCGTCTCGGCGTGTCCCACATCCCTGAAGATCGGCAGGAGAGTGGGTTGGTGCTCGACTTCAGCGTGGCTGAGAACATGATCCTCGACTCTTACTATGAACGTCCTTTCTCCAAAGGGCTGTTCATGGATTGGGACACCACTCACGACATGGCCCGTCGGCTCGTTGAACAGTACGACGTGCGGACACCGGGGATCGAAGTGGCGGTCTCCACGCTTTCCGGAGGCAATCAGCAGAAAGTCATTGTCGCCCGCGAGTTCGAACGGGAGGTCGAGCTGGTCATCGCCGCCCAGCCCACCAGGGGGATCGATGTCGGGTCGATCGAATACATCCACTCCCAAATCGTGGCTAAGCGCGATGACGGAGCGGCCGTACTAGTCGTTTCCTCAGAGTTGGACGAGGTCCGTGCGTTGGCGGATCGGATTCTCGTTCTCTTCCACGGACGGATAGCCGGTGAGTTTGCACCGGATGCCGATGTCACCGATATCGGTCTGGCAATGTTGGGTTCAGGCTCATGAGCGATACAGAGACACAAGAAGTCGTGGAACCCAAGAAACCGGAAGAGCCAACCTGGATGGACAGGGCAACCGGCGTCGGTACCTCTGTCGGCCGGTCTTTGCTGCTTCCGACGTTGGCCATGGTGACTGCCCTGATCATCGGTGCCATCATCATCGCGTTCTCGGACATCGACAGTCTGCGTCTGCTTTTTGAAGACCCCGCAGCCGCATTTGGACAAATGGCCAGTGAGGTCGGAGCTGCGTATCGCGCTCTCTTCCGTGGTTCATTGGGTTCGGTCAACTCAATATCAGAAACGTTGTTCGCGGCCACGCCGTTGCTTCTTGCCGGCTTGGGTATAGCCCTCGGCTTCCGCGCCGGGCTGTTCAACATCGGAGCCCAGGGTCAGATGCTCATGGGTGGTCTGGTAGCTACCTATGTCGGGATCTATGTGAACGCACCGGCGATTATCCATATACCCCTCACACTTCTGGCCGGTCTTCTCGGTGGACTGCTCTACGGCGGACTGGCGGGATTCCTGAAGGCACGAACCGGTGCGCACGAAGTAATCACAACCATCATGTTCAACTTCATCGCGTTGTTCTTCATGCAGTGGATTCTCACAACGCCCGGCATTCAGGACCCGGGTCGGAACAATCCGGTCTCGGCCGCAATCGATGAGTCAGCACAGTTGCCGCGGCTCTTCGGATCGGATTATCGAGTGACAATCGGGCTGCTGGTAGCAATCGCCGCGGTCTTTGCGGTGCATTGGCTTCTTTACAAATCGTCGATCGGATTCGAGTTTCGTGCGGTCGGATCCAACCCTGAAGCCGGAAAGTACGCCGGAATGAACGTGGGATTGGTTGTTACTTTGGCAATGGCAATCGCCGGGGGACTCGCCGGGCTTGCCGGCGCCAACCAGGTTATGGGTCTCGAACCATACAAAGCCACACCTTCGCTTGCTGGCGCGGTCGGTTTTGACGCCATCACCGTTGCTCTGCTCGGTCGGTCCAACCCCGTAGGTGTGATGTGGGCGGCCTTCCTCTTCGGAGCTCTGTCCGCTGGAGGTCGGGAGATGCAGGGGGCGGCTCAGGTACCGATCGACCTGGTTGTCGTTCTTCAAGCCCTCATCGTCATTTTCGTCGCTGCACCAGGGATGATCCGGGCCATCTGGAGAGTCAAGGGTGGCGACACTGAAACCACGCAAGTCAGCACGGGGTGGGGCGCATGACGGTAATGGACAAGGTCGAGGCCGTAGAAGAGCCGGTCGTAGTCCGGACCAGTGCAGACGACCGTCGGGCAACGATCATCGGGATAATCCTGATCGCCCTCTCGGCAGTGGTGCTCGGTGTGTTCGCCTTTGGGGTTCCGTCGGAGGCGACATCGACATTCAATCTCAGCCTGCCCACTGACACAATCCAAGATGTCTCCCTGAGCTTCAACTCCAGGCTCTTCTCTCTGGTAGCCGGGTTACTCATCTTCGGACTTGGCATAGACCGGCTGAGGCGGCGCAAGTTGCAGTGGACCAACATCGCTCTCGGTATCGGCTTGCTGTTGTTTGTCCTTGCGTTCCTTGCCTGGGCAGCCGCCGACAGCTCGTTCAGCCTCGTCGGAATGCTCCGCTCGACTGTCATCTCTTCGATTGTCGTGACGTTGGGCGCCCTGACCGGGCTCACATGCGAACGCGCTGGTGTCATCAACATCGGGATCGAGGGCCAGTTGCTGACTGGAGCCTTCGTGGCGGTTGTTCTCTCCAGCGCCTTTGGCACCTGGGCAGGGGTTGCCGGGGCCATGGTGGTTGGGGCCCTCCTGGGAGCGTTGCTGGCGTGGCTGGCGATTCGTTTCCAGGTCGACCAGATCATCGCCGGTGTGGTGATCAACATCCTGGCGGTTGGTCTCACCTCGTTCCTAGCCAGCCGGGTCCTGTCGGAGGCCCAGGACCTCAACGCTCCAGCGCGGGTTCCTTCAATTCGCATTCCACTCTTGGCAGACATACCCGTCATCGGCCCGATGTTCTTCGACCACACATTCTTCGTCTATTTGACTTTTGCTCTGGTCGTGGCTCTCCATTTCGGTTTCTTCCGGACTCGCTGGGGCCTCCGGGCGCGTTCGGTCGGCGAACACCCCAAGGCGGCCGACACTCTGGGAATCGACGTTCTCAAAGTCCGGTACCGCAATGTCATAGCAGCAGGGCTCATCGCCGGATTTGGTGGAGCTTTCCTCGCCCTGGCCCAGATCTCACGTTTCGAAGAGAACATGACCGGTGGAATCGGGTTCATTGGCCTGGCGGCGATGATCTTCGGCAGGTGGATGCCTTACGGTGCTCTCGCCGCCGGACTTGTGTTCGGTTTCTCCGGAGCTTTGGCCCAAAAAGTGGCGATCCTGGGTACCGGAATCCCGTCGGAGTTCATGCTGATGCTTCCATACGTGGCCACGATCATTGTGGTTGCCGGACTGGTGGGACGGGCCCGTCCACCTGCTGCCGACGGTCAGCCCTATATCAAACAGTAGGCCCCGCTTTAGGGTGCTGTCGTGCTCGTCGTGGGGTCGGGCTCCGCAACCGTCGCCTGGGGTCGGCCGATGACCGTGATCTCGTCGATGGCGATCTCTTTGAAGACGTTGCCTTCGGTGAGCGTTGCCACATAAGCACTCTTGATCGTGAACTCGATCCAGTTGGCGCCGAGGGCCGCATAAGGAATCGACTGATCACCGGGAGTATCTTCCAATTCGTGGCCAAAGTCGGACACAGAATCTGAGGCGGCAATGACGAGACCTCGTGCCCGATAGTTCTGTTTGAAGCGAACCGGGTCTTCGAGACCTTTCCAAATGACCTGCTGGACAACCATCGGCTGGGCGAAGGTCAAACGGATGACAATCTCGTCTTCGGTCAGGGTGAGATCCTCCCAGTTGACCTGGTAGGAGTCGTCAGTTCCCGACGTCAGGTTGGCGCATACGAAGCTCCCCAGACCGTCGATGGAACAGTCCTGGTTGATCACTGCGATCGGTCCGTTTTCGGCAACAGGAACGGTGGTTGTGGTTCCGGCAACGGTGGTGCTCGTCGTCGTACCGTCCCCACCAAGGAAGTTGAATGCCAAGGCAACTATCACCACCGTGAACAGCAGCCCGGCGATCGCTAGCGCGGCCCGAACACCTGCCGTCGCTTGCACAGCGGGTCTGGGAGCAGTCGGCAACGGGGCCTGGCTGAGACGGGCACCACACTCCTCACAATGCCGATTGTTGGCCGGATTTGCCGCACCGCATGAGGGGCATTGGATGGTCTTGACCCCGGTGGGAGCGGGCCTTTCCGGTTGCACTGGGGGTTCGTCGGGAGGAGGCGGATCAGACAGGTCAAAACGCTCAAAACCACTTGAACTGACGGAGATCACGTTGGTGTGTGAGTCGTGTGCGAGTGGGTCCATAAAGGCGCCACAAGTTGGACAGAACTGCTCATCTGCCGCGACGTTCGCGCCGCATTGTTCACATTTCCTAGCTGCCACGACCCTCCTTCAGGGGTATTGTGCCACGGTCATGCTCGTGTTTGCTATCAGAACCTACGAACCTTGGACCTTGCTATCAGCTCTCGGCGGGCTGATACTCCTAGCTGTGGGAGTTGCGGGTGTAATTCTGACGCTACGCATGCGTAATCGATAAACGAGAGTAAGAGTTTTATGTCCTTCAGGTGCGAGAACTGCAATCACAGTTCTCCAAAGTGGATGGGGTTTTGCCCACAGTGTGGTGTGGATCGCCCGCTAGTTGAAGAGGCGGCGCCACAGCGCAAGAAACAGGTCGCGGCAACCTCCGTGGGGCTGTCGCAAGCTCGCGAAAGCATTGGCGACCGGTTCCTCACAGGCTGGGGCGAGGTCGATCGCGTTCTTGGCGGTGGTGTGGTCGCCGGATCTGTGGTCCTCCTCGGCGGTGAACCCGGCGTCGGGAAATCGACACTTCTGTTGCAGGTCGCCGGGTTCATGAGCCAGAAAGACGCATCAGTCCTGATCGCAAGTGCGGAGGAGTCGGCCCACCAGGTTGCGATGCGAGCGCAACGGTTGGGCTTAGATGCTGGCGACATCCAGCTTGTGGCCGACGATGACACCGATGCCGTGGTTTCGTTGGCAGAGCAGATGAAGCCCGATCTGTTGGTCGTGGACTCGATCCAGACTGTCGGTGTTCGCGAGCTGTCTGGCGCACCCGGTGGCGTGGCCCAGGTTCGCGAGTCTGCTGCGAGGCTCGTTCGGCTCGCCAAGTCAACCGGAATTCCCGTTGTTCTTGTCGGGCATGTGACCAAAGACGGGGGTCTCGCCGGCCCCAAGCTCCTCGAACACATGGTCGATGTTGTTCTGTATCTAGAAGGCGACCCCGACCGCGGTTTCCGGGTGCTGCGCTCCTTGAAGAACCGTTTCGGCCCCACCCACGTTTCCGGCATGTTTGATATGCAAAGCCAAGGTCTCGTTGAGGTCGATGACCCTTCAAAGGCCTTCCTAGCCGGCTGGGAGTCCGAGGTTGCGGGGACCGTCGTCTACCCGGCCGTCGAAGGTCGACGAGCGGTACTTGTGGAGGTTCAAGCACTCGTCACCAAGACCAACCAAGCGCAGCCAAGAAGATCGATCCGGGGTCTGGACCCGACTCGGGTGAATCAGACCGTGGCAGTACTCGACCGACACGCCAGGATGGGTTTGTACGAGTACGAGGTCTACGTCAATGTCGTTGGTGGCTGGCGTCTCAGCGATCCAGGCTGCGATCTCGCAGTTGCGCTGGCGATCGCTTCATCGCGGCTCGACCGTCCACTCGGACGCGTCGCAGCCTACGGCGAAGTTGGCTTGGCCGGTGAGGTTCGAGGAATCCCGTTTGAGGCCAGGCGAGTTGAAGAGTTGGATCGAATGGGTGTCACCCGACGGATCGCGCCTGGAACTGGGGAACCGATGCGCCTTATTGATGCACTCGGGCAGGCGGGTTTACTGACCGCTGGTACGGCAAGTACCTGATAGCCTGGGTGCCGTGGGCGGACAGTCGATCCAGGAAATGCTTGAACGTCTCGCTCCAGGGACGGCAATGCGGCGTGCTCTGGAACGAATCATCCAACAAGCCAAGGGCGGACTGGTGGTATTGGGCGACGGGCCAGAGGTAACCGAAGCAAGCTCGGGTGGGTTTTCGCTCCGCGGCTGCGGTTTTACACCGGCCCGGCTCGCTGAGCTTTCCAAGATGGACGGGGGGATTGTCCTCGATGACTCGTGGAGTCGAATTGTGAACGCCGCAGTCCACTTCGTACCCGACGGGTCGATCAAGACTGACGAGACCGGAGCCAGACATCGCACCGCTGAGCGGATGGCCAGCCAAACCGGGAAAGCCGTCATCGCCGTTAGCGAAGGACGCAATGTGGCAACGCTGTTCTATCAGGGTCAAAAGGTCGAGCTCGCCAACCCGACCGATGTGGCTGCCCATGTCAACCAGGAGTTGCAGTCGCTTGATCGCCTCAGACGTCGACTCGATGATGCCGAAACCAAGCTGACGCGTCTCGAGGTCGCTGGCCTGGCCACCTATCGAGCGGTCCTCACGGTCATCCAGCGAGCCGAGTTGGTGGAACGACTTGGCGACATGGTCGCAGCTCGTGCCTCCACGATGGGTGATGAAGGCCGAATTGTCTCATTGCAGTTGCACGACATGCTGGGTGGTGTTTCCGGAACCTTACGGCTCGTGTTGCAGGACTACATCAAGCCACTTCGGTCCGGCGCGGTCAAGCGTGCTTACGACAAGCTCTCGCAATTGCCGAGCAGTGACTTTGAAGACCTCACCAAGATCGGCAAGGAACTCGGATTCCCCGACATCGACGATCCCGCTGAACCACGAGGCCACCGGATTCTCTCCCAGGCAGGCCGTCTCCCCGATTCGGTTCGGAACGACCTGGTCAGGCATTTCAACAACCTGGGCAAGATTCTCACCGCAAGCCATGAAGATCTGACGGCGGTGGAGGGCGTAGGTGGCACCCGTGCGGAGCAACTTCGCGCTTACTTCGACCGTTTGCAGTCACTTGCCGATGAATGGGAGCCACTGACCGGTTGATTCCCGGGAGGGTTACACTCGGTTCCCGTATATGGCTCAAACTACCGCAAAGTACACAAAGGGCGACAAGGTCGTCCATCCCCAGCACGGTGCGGCGACTGTCCTCAAGAAGGTCAAGCAGGAGTTCAACGGCGAGAAGATGGATTACTACATCCTCGAAATCGCAACCGAACAGCTGACGGTGATGGTCCCACTGGACAAGGCAGATGATCTGATTCGCCCGGTCATCTCCAAAACCAGGTCACGTGAGGTCCTCCGGTCACTCAAGGATGAACCCGAGGAAGCCGGTTCGAACTGGAGTCGGTGGTACAAGGTACTCACCGAGAAGATGACATCGGGGGACATTTTCCAGGTTGCCGAAGTAGTGCGTGACCTCTCCTACGCGCAGCAAACCAAGGGAATCAGCCCGGCCTTGAAGCGTATGTTGTCCAAAGCCAGAACCACTCTCAGCTCCGAGCTTGCCTTCAGCCTCCAGGTTGACGAAGAAGAGGCGATCAAGAAACTGGATCGCGCGCTGCCCAAGATCGAAGTCGAAGAAGAAGAGTGAGTCAAGATACCCCGGTGGCTGCCACCAGGGTCGGTTGGGGCTTCGACGCACACGCCCTAAACGAAGAACCACCCCTGATCCTCGGGGGTGTTCATGTCTCCGAATCCAAGGGAGTTGAAGCGACCTCCGATGGCGATGTTCTCGCCCACGCTTTGACCGACGCCGTCCTTGGAGCATGTGTCCTCGGAGACATTGGCGAACATTTCCCGTCTGATGATCCTTCGACTGAGGATGCAAACTCGATGTTCTTCCTGCGTCAGGCGGCAACGATGGCCATGGCATCGGGATTCTCCATCGCCCACACTGATGTGACCGTGCTCGCCGAGGAGATCAGAGTCGCCCCACACCGACAGGAAATGAGGGCCAACCTGGCCGAGGCGATGGCGGTACCAATCGAAGTGGTGTCGGTGAAGGCCACGACCACCGACGGACTGGGTTTTGTTGGCAAGGGCGAAGGCGTGGCGGCTGTGGCGGTCGTCACGGTCGTGGCCGCGACGTAGTCGCCCGACGCAAAGGACCCTTTGCACTGTGCAGAAACGGTTGTTTTCCGAGCGGTTTTGCACTGTGCAAAAAGGGGGGTTGACGAGCGGTTGGAGTTCGCAACCCGGGGAAAGCCCCGCCTTCTCGTAACATCATCAGTCACATGCTTCAGGTCTACAACACTCTCGGAAGATCGATCGAGACCTTCACACCTCGGGACGAGGGCAAAGTCGGGATTTACCTGTGTGGACCTACGGTTCAGTCCGAGCCTCATGTCGGGCATGGACGCTCGGCGGTCGCATTCGACATCATTCGCCGCTATCTCACGTGGCGCGGGTATGAGGTGACTCTTGTCCGGAATGTGACGGACATCGAAGACAAGATCATCAACGCAGCCAAGGAGACCGGGCTGTCAGTCGAAGATTTGGCGATACAGATGGCAGACAGATTCCGAGACGGATACGAGGCACTTGGGGTTCTCGAGCCCGATGAGGAGCCGAGGGCGACTGAAACCATCCCGGAGATCATCGACCTCGTCAATCGACTGATTCAGCGAGGACTTGCGTATGAGTCGGATGGGGACGTCTATTTCGCGGTGAGATCACTCGAGTCGTACGGAAAACTCTCCGGCCACGATCCTGACGAGCTTCGGTCTGGTTACCGAATTGAGGTCGGGGACGCGAAACACGATCCTCTCGACTTTGCCCTTTGGAAGTCGGCGAAGCCTGGCGAACCAACCTGGGATTCGCCCTGGGGCCCGGGTCGACCTGGCTGGCACATTGAGTGCTCGGCAATGGCAGAGAAGTATCTCGGGCAAGGGTTCGACATTCACGGTGGTGGAACCGACCTGATTTTTCCGCACCACGAAAATGAGATCGCACAGTCCGAGGGCGAGTCAGGCAAGACATTCGCAAAGTACTGGCTCCACAACGGGATGGTCAATCTCGGCGGGGAGAAGATGGCGAAGTCCACCGGGCGAGTGGTTGATCTGGCGTCACTTGCCGGCAAGGTCGGCGGACGGCCGTTGCGGATGCTCATGGCCCGGGCGCACTACCGGTCGCCACTGGAATACACGGACGCTCTAGTTGACGAAGCTGCGGAGGCACTCGATCGACTCGACCGTTTCCGTGCCAGGGGGCGGGTCGGTGAGCCGGACCAAACGGTGGTGGACGACTTCGTGGCTGCGATGGACGATGACTTTGGCACTCCGCAGGCAATCTCGGTCCTGTTTGATGCGGTGCGGACCGGGAACAAGCTCATCGACAATGGTAAGGACGCGTCTGGCTTGCTCGGGGCCGTCGAACTGATTGTTGACGTGCTTGGCCTTGATGAAGGCGCACCGCCGATCGAAGCCGACATCGACCTGAGCGACCTCGCGATCGCGTATGACGTAACTGGGTCGGACGTGAATGCGATTGTTGACGGGCTGATCTCCCGGAGAGCCGAGGCCCGGGCCGATCAAAGATACGCAGACGCCGATGCAATCCGTGATGGTTTGGACGGCGCGGGAATCCTCCTCGAAGACGGACCAGATGGCACCCGCTGGCTACGGAAGTAGGGTCGAAGGAATCCACGCGGTGAGTGCTGCGGTCGCTGCTGGACGGGTGGAATCACTCACAATCGAGAAGAGGCGGGCAGGTCGTTCCGAGGTCAAGGATCTGATCGACCAGGTCGGCCAGTCCAACGTGCGATACATCGAAGATGCCCGAAGCAGCGCGGAGACGGAATCACCACAGGGAGTTCTCGCCGACTGTCGGCCGATCCTTCCCGTTGGGCTGGACTCGCTTGCCGACGAATCAGCTGCAGTGCTCGTATTAGATCATCTCGAGGATCCCCAGAATGTCGGAGCGATCGCGCGAAGTGCAGCCGCCGCTGGCGCAACAGGCATGGTGGTTTCTTCACGCCGGGCGGCTCCGTTGTCGGCTGCTGCTTTCAAAGCGGCAGCGGGCGCACTGGAGAACCTGCCGGTTGCTGTGGTTGGTTCCATTCCAGAGGCACTGCGGCGGCTCAAGGCGGTGGGTCTGTGGACCGTGGGTTTGGCGTCTGAAGGTTCAGAGAGCTTGTTTGGGCTTGGGCTTCTCACCGAACCTGTTGCCATCGTTGTTGGAGCCGAAGGCGAAGGACTCAGTCCGCTTGTCGCTCGCAGATGTGACCTAATCGCTTCCATTCCGATGCAAGATGGAACAGAATCTCTCAATGCCTCGGTTTCCGCTGCGTTGGCAGTGTTTGAGATAATGAGAGCACGCAGTTAAACCACTGTCAGGCCGGGTTAGCTCAGTTGGCAGAGCAGCTGATTTGTAATCAGCAGGTCATCGGTTCAAATCCGGTACCCGGCTCCAAACCCCCGAGATTCGCCGACTGTTGATTGGGGGTGAGACCTGGGGGCCGAGGTCGGGGGGCCTTCAACTGCCAGCGGAGCGTCCACCGTGTCCCGCATGAGTACCGCCTTTCGTCACTGCTCGGCATGCCACGAGGAAGACGACTGCCGATTATGAATGTACCCGTGGGACCACCTATCACCCGCTACTCCAAGGACAGCTCAGTGAACCTATAGCCTGGCTCCAAAGGAAAAGCCGGGCCATACGGCCCGGCTTTTCCGTTTCGTATTGTCTGTGTTTAGTTCAGGGGGCAACCCATCTCGTTTTCAGCCGCCAGCAGGTCCTTCGCAGTCTCGTAGTCACCTGATGCATAGGCGTCTTGCACGATTGCAATCACCTCTGCAGTGCTGTACTCGTAGTCGACTCCGCCGGTGGCAGAGTTGAGCAGAGCGGCCACTGCATGACGGGCCAGCGCATTCTCTTGCCCGCCCTTGGCCTTCAGGCCATCGAGCAGAGTGTCGAAGCTGGAGGCAACACCAAACGTAGCGTCGAAGCTATCGCCAGGGGTGTAGCCGAGCCACGAATCGAAGTGATGTGCCTGCTTCCAGTAACCCGGTGTGCAGCCCTCGCCACCACCTGGAGGCGGCGGCGGTGTGCAAGTAACCGTCAGGTTTCCCTCTGACGAAGTCACCCTATCGATGGTGGCCAGGAACTGGACGGTGAGCGTGTCAGAAGCAGAAGCGATGAACCCTGCGGTGTCGCTGCTGAACTTGAACGGCGCGTCCTCGATTCCTTCTAGCGTCATCAACAGGACGCCGTTTAGGTACACGTTGATGTTGTGGCCCGGGTGAATCGAGGAACCGTTCGACGCCTCGACCGTGGCGGTACATTCAGATCCTTCCGGATCGGGCAAAGTAATCGACCCGATTTCAACCTCGGTGCCGACAATCACTCTTTCCCCTGGTGGACTTGAGAAATCCCAAGACGTCGAAGTGGTTTCGGCTATCGCGGGAGCCGCGACCATAACCGCGGTCAGCGCGAGGGTTGCGCTCAGCGCAAACCTGCCCCACAGGCTTTTCTTTCTCCGCATCGTTGCCTCCCTTTGTCGAGATACGGACTCTTCTATTCGAGAGGACTCAGTCCAGGTACTCGGGAAGAACTCCCCACCACGCTCAGAACGACCGCCCTCCGTGGTGAGCATAACACCTGAGTGGTGGTCGCACTGCAGGTATGCGAAGAAAATGTTGCCCTCCACGGAGAATTCGCTCGGCCGGCCGTCCGGGGCGAAACCCTCGCAAGCAACCGCTCTCCCTCCAAAGGCGGAGCCGCATGGAGGGGAGTACGGGAACCTCTGCGACAGGTTCCTTGGGAGTTTCCGGAGGAAACTCCAGCTAGGGCTTGGCCCGGAGGGCCAAACCGACAGGGAGGGTGGGCTGAGACTCTCCAAGTTGAGTTCTAGTGGGTGGGCTGAGACTCCCCTGGTGGAGCTCTAGCGGGTGGGCACCTACCACCCTCGACCCTCTCCCTCCGCGCGGAGGGAGAGATTCTGGCTGGAGCCTCAGTCGGTCCAAGGGAGTGTCATTCCGAAGGAGCGGGCACTTGCTCCGGTTGCTCTTGGGGTTCGGGCGGTGCAGGAGTTGGCTGTTCCGGTTCGACTTCTATAACTCGTTGGGGCTTTCCGATATCCATTGTGTCTTCTCCTTTGCTTGGTGACGCATGTAGCTGACAAATGCTCGTCGTAATGGGCTAGACGGCATCGGCGCTCGTTGACCATCGACGGCCGTTGTCAGCCCGATGCCCTGGAAAAGGAGTTCGATTTCGTCGGGATCGTCAGTGGTGTAGAGCGAGCCCTGCCGGGAGAACGCAAGTGCCAGGACGGTTGTCTCTTCCCCACGCCATCCTCGCTCATGCTCGACGACCTTTCCGGTCATGCCGACCAGCCCAACTGCAAGCGTGTCGATGCGGGCTCCTTGATGCGCACCGAGCAGTTCGGCTACGTCCTTGGCCGCGTATATCCCGCAGGGTGGGTCACCGCATTGACCCTCGGTGTGGGGGACATCGTCATGGCTTCTCGTGGTGCCACAGTACGCCTTCAGGGACCGATGCTCCCAGTGTTCCCGGTACCCGTGGAATCCGCCGTCGCGCACCTCCCATACCCTGAACCCGAGCATGGCCACTGGTGACCAAGACGGTCCATGTTCTACCTTGATCTCGGCAATGCTTTCGTTGAGGAGGAGGCGCGCCGTCTTATCGAGACCGACAACTTCGCGTTCCAGCACCTCTATCTCGCTTTGCAGCTCCGACACCTGGGCGCGGAGGTGACGGAGGCGTACTTGTCGTCTTCTTGTAGCGAGCAGCAGACGTTCCAATCCAGGAGGTGTCCCACTGAACCCATACCTGAGCCGGAGACGTTCCCACTCTCGTTGCAGGCTGGGGATGCTCAAATCTGCCATCGGAAAGCCAAGCTAGTCGGACTCGAACATATGTTCGAGGAGAAAGTGTGAATAGTTTTCGCGTACCTACCTAATCTCGTGTTGTGTCAATCGTCCAACGTCCAGGGAGCGTCGCACGGGGGCACGCTGTGCTACACGAAGGCGAATATGCGAGGCGCGGGAGAGGCTGATAGTGGATATTGGATGGATACAGGTTGTCAGCTCAACCGCACTCATAGCGTTCGCAATTGCCCTGTCGTTCTGGAAGGGCCTCGACGCTGAACGATCGATCCTGTGGGCGTCGCTACGCGCCGCCGTACAGCTCCTCGCGGTTGGAGCATTGTTCCGACTGATATTCGAGTCATCCCAGGCGATGACCTGGGCCTTTCTGTGGGTCTTTGCAATGACCGTCGTGTCGGGTGAGATCGTCAAACGTCGAGCCCCCGACATCCCTTCGGTGCGTACCGGCGCTTACCTTGCCCTTGGGGGTGCCATGGTCGTGTCGCTTGGAATCATTTTTGGCTTGGGCGTGTTCGAATACGAACCGGTGACCCTTGTGGTTATCGCCGGTATCACATTGGGAAACACGATGCCGTCGGCGGTGCTTGCCGTTGACACGGCCGCGAAGACATTCACCGATAAACCGGGAAGCATCGAAGCTGCCCTCGCTCTAGGTCTAACACCAGATCAGGTTTCGAGATTGGTCACTCCTGGGGCGGTCGGCACTGCCCTGATCCCGCAGATCGAGCGGACCAAAGTTGTAGGTCTCATCGCCTTGCCCGGCGCTATGACTGGTTTGTTGCTGGCAGGTGTTGACCCCCTGAGTGCCGTGCTTGTGCAGATCGTGATCATGTATCTGGTGCTCGGGGCAGTGGCCATAGCGGTGGTATCAGTCGTGACCGTCATCTCGATGAGAGCCTTCACTTCAGACGCCCGGCTCGAGGAATGGGTGGTCCGTCACACGACCTGAAAACGCAGGAAACTACAACAAAATCGCTGTGAAATGCCCGCTTAAGGGGGCTGGTGTAAATACTCTCCCCGTGATGCTCGATCCATTGGACAGGTCGCTTCTCGACTTCGAGAGAGACTCGATGAATATGCCGGGTCCGAAAGACTGGAACATTGAGTCAAAACTCGGCCTCACTTCGGCCGTCTATTACACGCGGATTCGCCAACTGATCTTCGAAAAGGGTGCATGGCAATACGATGCGCTGACAGTGGCGCGACTCAGATCGATGATTGAACACGACAACCCGGTGGAGGCCGTTGGTTAATGGCTACGAAGGGGCGTCATTCGGGGGAAGGTGGGAGTTTCTACCGGGACCTGGCGATCATGATCGTCGCGATTCTTGGAGTTGGGGCACTCGTGTTCTTCCTGCTCTTCTTCTTCGCCGGCGACACGGTCTCCCAGACGACCACCACCAGTTCAACAACGTCGACCACTTCATCGACCACGACGCTGCCGGATACGTCGACAACTGAGGCAACGTCAACAACCCTCTCGACAACTTCTTCCACGATTCCAGTCCTTCCCAACGAAGACGTGAGAGTGGTTGTTCTCAACTCCGTTGGTATCGCCGGGGCAGCAGGAAGGTTCACCCAAACGCTTGCCGACGAGGGGTACCAGACGCTTGAGGCCGGTGACTATCGACCGGAGCAGGATCCGACGCGGATCTGGTTCCGGGATGGCTTCTCAGCTGAGGCCAACGCCCTCGCAGAGTTCATGCTGGAAAGCACCGGGACGGAGACTCTTGTCGAACCCCTTCCGGACGAAACACTCGAGCCGGGTGCCGATTTGATCGTCGTGTTGGGAACCGGATACCAAGAATGACCCACGCCGCTCCCCGCAAGCGGGGCGGTAGAGGATCGGCTTGGGTGGTCCCCGCCGTGGCGATCGCAGTACTGGTCGTGCTGGTCCTGTCCGGAGTATTCAGCCGGTCCATCTGGCTCGATGCCATTTCTTGGTGGCCGATCTGGGTCGTTCTCGCTGCTGTTGGATTCTGGGGTAGGCAAAGGAGGTTTGGCTCTCTTCGCATGCCTGGACTGGTGGCGGTCGGTTTTCTCCTAGTCCTTGGGGTCTTCGTGGTAGGGCATGTTCGCGGTTGGACGATAATGCCGTCGTCGGTCGACGAGTTGGTGAGCAGTTCGGCCGACCCATATGAAACCGCCACCCTTGTCGCCCGAGTTGGGGACGGTGAACTGGTGCTGGAGCAGACAGACACAGGTTCGCTTTATATCGTAAGTCCGGTGCGTTCCGGAGGCAGTATCGCTATTCCTGAGTCTGTCGAACGTTCCCAGGGGACTGATGTCGCAATCGAGCTGACGCAGATATCTGACCCGGGGATGTATCTGTTCTCGGGTTGGGATATCGGGTTGTCCGCCGGGCCCGCCTGGACGTTGACCCTCGAGGGCCAACTCGATGCCGATTTGTCCACAACCAATATCGCCAACCTACAACTCGACGGATCTGGGGTGGTGTCGGTGGGTTCGGTGTCAGTTAGCACCCCGCTCACGGTCTCCGGAGACTTCCTGATCGAGGTCCCCGATGGCACACCGGTTCGAGTGGTCGGACCAGCTGAGTTGCCTCCCGGATGGGAGAGAACAGCGTCCGGTGGCTCCTCCCCGGAAACCGGACAAGGTTGGGTGATCTCGGTTGCAGAAGGATCTGTAGTCGAGATACGAGAGCGCTAAGGACCCCTCGAGCAATGCACGGCTCACATCTCACCGATCAGCGAGCGGCGCTACGGCGTCGCCGGTCCTACCCCTGCGGCCACCGAGTGGCGACGCCTCATCCCTGAGGCCATGAGCGCTGGCCAACGATCTGAACAAGGGCGTTATTCAACAGTCTCATAGGTACACTCGCAGCGTGTTACCCGATCGGCTGAGACGAACCGCTCTTATCGTTTGGACGGCGGTAGGTGCAATTGGCCTGATTTGGGTCTTCCTTCTGATCGCCGACTCGATCCGTGTCATCTGGCTACCGCTCGCCTTCGGCGCAGGGTTGGTATTCCTGTTGGAGCCAACCGTCCGCGCCTTCGACCGAATGGGGCTTCGCCGGGTATTCAGTGCTTCCTTTGCGTTGATCGCCTTTTTCGGGCTGATCGTGGCAGTAGTGGTGCTTGTGCTCCCCATAATTCAGGAGCAGGCGGCCGAATTCGTGCAACGACTCCCTGAACTCTGGATGGGTTTGGTGGATTGGGCTCGCGACATCGCGTCGCGGTTGGGATACGACATCGACGAGTTGTTGAGTCAAAGCGCAATCGAAGAGTGGTTGAACGATCCCGCCAACCAAGAGACCGTACAGAACCTTATCGGCGGATTCGGCGCCGGTGCCGGCACCGTCATCAGAGGGGTGACTGAGACGATTCTCGTAGTTGTCCTGGCACCGGTTATCGCCCTCTACATCTTGATCGACCTCGACAAATATCGCGCTCAGGCGCTCGAGCTGACACCTCCCCAGTACCGGGAAGAGGTCGCATTCGTCGGCGGGGAGGTGGGCAGCTCCCTGGGAAGCTTCGTGCGCGGCCAGCTCTTGGTCGCCGCCATCGTCGGAATCGCCTCTTCGATTGGCATGTGGGCGATCGATCTGCCGTTCTGGCTACTGGTCGGAATGCTTGCCGGTGTCTTGAACCTGATTCCGTTCCTCGGCCCGTTTGTTGGAGGAGCCCTGGCAGCCGTGGTTGCACTGCTGAATGGCGATGTTTCCCAGGCGGTGTGGGCCGTAGTGGTCTTCACCGCAATTCAGCAGGTCGACAACCATGTGATCACACCTCTGGTGCAACGGGCCAGAGTCAAGTTGTCACCGCTGGTGATTGTGCTCGCACTGATCATCGGTGGCTCGCTTGCCGGTCTGCTCGGAGTGCTGATTGCTGTGCCGCTCACGGCTGCCGTGAGGATCACCGTTGGTCATATCTGGAGAACCCGAGTCCTCGGCCAGTCGTGGCAAGAGGCGAGCGAAGCCATGATCGAGGTGACCCCACCGCCGGAGAGGATCGCCGGGATCAGGCGAAGAAACGTCAATCAGTCGCGGCTCTTCGACACCGCAGAGATGCAGAGCTGGTCCGAAGGGGACAAGCCGGACTCTTCTGGCGACCAGTAACCCGCTGCCCCTTTCTGAACGCAAAAGCGGCCATATATGGCCCGCTAATCCTAAGGAACGCGTCTATCGGTCAGATGTCGCCGAGGTAGGCCTCGCGCATTTGTGGGTTGGCCATCAGCGCCTCGGCGGTGTCATCGAGGACAATTCGCCCGGTCTGCAACACGTAGCCGCGGTCGGCGATGGACAGCGCCATGTTGGCATTCTGTTCGACCATGAAGACGGTGGTCCCCGCCTTGTTGATCCTGTCGATTATGTCGAAGTTCTGTGCGACCAGTTTCGGGGCAAGACCCATCGACGGTTCGTCCATGAGTAAAACCTTGGGACGAGCCATCAGTGCCCGGCCCATGGCCACCATCTGCTGTTCGCCACCGGAGAGGGTTCCGGCCTTTTGGGCGAGTCGCTCCTTGACTCTTGGGAACAATTCGAAGACATGCTCGAAGTCGTCGTCGAGGCTCTCGCCTTGACGTAGGTATGCACCAATCTCGAGATTCTCCCGAACGGTCATCCTCTTGAACAGCCGACGGTTCTCGGGAACCATGGTCACACCGTGGCCAACGCGGTCCGCAGTAGTCCAATCGTTTACGTCCTCGCCATCGAGGTGAACCGAACCGGTAGTCGGTTTCACGTAGCCGAGAATCGTCTTGAGAGTCGTGGTCTTGCCCGACGCATTGCCTCCCAGGAGGCACACCATCTCACCGGCGTAGATGTCGATGTTGGCGTCCTTGAGGATGTGAACCGCTCCGTAGTGGGTGTTAACGCCCTTGAAAGAGAGGACTGGCGTTCGTTCACTCATTGTCGTCTCCATGTGGCCGACCCAGATACGCCTCGATGACATCCTCGTTGGTAGACACCTCGTCGTAGTGGCCTTCGGCAATCTTCACACCGTGGTCGAGAACCACCACACGGTCGGAGACATCACGGACGACCTTCATGTCGTGTTCGATGACAACGACGGTCAGGCCGCGGTCACTTCGCAGTTTCCCGATGAGGCCGGTGAGTTCAATGGTCTCCTTTGGATTCATTCCTGCCGTGGGCTCGTCGAGGAGAATCAGCTTCGGCTCCGTCGCCATGGCTCGTGCGATCTCGAGCCGTCTGCGGTTGGCATATGAGAGTGCAAACGCTGGCTGGTCGTGTCGATAACCGGCGAGCCTGGTCCCAAAGAAAGACAAAACCTCTTTGGCTTTCTCCTCGATGAGAGCTTCCTCGGCCTTCTGTGACTTGGTCTGAAAGACCGTTCCCCAGATCCCCTGTTTGGTTCGACAATGCTGGCCGACCATCACGTTTTCGAGAACGGTCAGATTCGGGAAGAGCCTGACGTTTTGGAAGGTCCGGGCGATCCCACGGGTCGTTATCTCATTGGGGAGGTGACCGGCGACGTTGTCGCCGTCGAAGGTGATCGAACCGGCGTCAGGAGGGAACATGCCTGAGATCACGTTGAAGAAGGAGGTCTTGCCAGCGCCGTTAGGACCGATTACCGAGACGACCTCGCCTTCGTCGATGCTGAAGTCGACCCCGCCCAATGCTTTGACACCGCCGAACTGCTTCTCGAGGCCCTGAATGCTCAATAGTGCCATCAGGTGGTCGCCTCCTCGGATTCGTCATCGACGAACTGACCCTTTTTGTCGAGCCAGGCGTCCTGTGATGCCTCCTCGGCATGAAGTTCTCGGGTGCGTCGTAGCGACGGAACCAGGCCTTCTGGTCGTTTCAACATCATGAAGACGAGGATGGCGCCGTAGAAAAGAAGTTTGTATTCGGCGAACTCGATCAGCAAACCCTGCGACTTAGGTCCACCCAGGACACCTATCAAAACTATGGCACCCACTATCACGCCTCGGATACTTCCCATACCTCCGACGATCACTACCACGAGGATGATGATCGAGACGATGACATCGAAGGAGTTGGTGAAGACGGTCCCGACTTTGGCCGAGAACAGAGCTCCGGCGAAGGAGGCGATGACAGCGCCGGTCACGAAAGCGAGGAGCTTCGCCTGAACCGTGCTGATACCGATGGCTTCGGCAACATCTTCGTCTTCACGCATGGCCGCCCACGCTCGACCCACTCGAGAGTTCTGTGTCCGGTACGAGATGTACGCCGCAATGCCCACAAAGATCACGGTGAAGTAGACGAACAGTTCGGGAGAAGTCCCACTGACTGTTTCACCCGGTGCGATTGGTACACCTGGGATGCGGGTGATTCCCTGGGCCCCGCCAAAGAACGGTGTGAGCCAGTCGGATAGGAGGAGAATCCGAACAATCTCACCAAACCCGAGTGTCACGATGGCCAGGTAGTCCCCACGCATTCTGATCACGGGCGTACCCACGAGCAGACCGGCGAGAGCCGCCAGGGCCATCACGATCGGGAGCGCAACCCACCAGTTCAGCTCGGGCGAGAATGCCGGACTTAGCGGCGACGTCAAAACGGCTGTCCCATAAGCCCCAACAGCGAAGAAGGCCACATACCCGAGGTCGAGCAGACCGGCGAGGCCAACCACAATGTTGAGACCTAGGCCCATGAGTATGAAAAGGGCAACGTTGATCAGAAGCTCGTTGACGATTCCGCCGACGAGCATCGGAAGCACGATTACTGCAAGGACACCGAGACCAATCAGGGAATAGCGGAGACGACTGCCGGCTTCGGAGGTCTTGGCCATCTCGTTGAGTTCGCCAACCTTCCCCTCGTAGCGGATACCGAGGAACCACGCCAGAGCACCAATGATCACGGCCGACCAAAGGGTCAATCCACCGCCGGTCGCATAGATGAGGTCGGTCACGACCTCGATATCGATGATGTCGGTGACGACCAATTCGAACAAGGCGAAGCCGATGATCCACAGGACGGCTCGTGAGAGCCCCTTGCGTGGTTGGTCTTCGAGGCCGTATATCGCCCCGCCGGCGGCTCCGGCAAGGGTGGAGACTGCGATCATCAACACGATCCCGGCACCGAGACTGAGGCCGAAAGTCATCACTTCGACCATGGCGTCGTTGATGTTGGGGAAGAATTCGGTGAGATCGAAAGCGTTGGCTATCAGTACAAAAAGCGCAGTTACAACGCCAGCGATGAGTCCTGCCACCGCTCCCTTTCCTGCTCCCCGACCCACCTCGCGGCTGGGGCCCTCCAAGATGTTGACCTCACCTTGGGAGGCCAACCATCCCATGACCAGGGGGACCAAGAACAGCGTCAAGTACCCCATGCTGAGTATGGGGTCGATGAGGGTTCTCTCGTTGAAACCGTCGATCATCCCGATTGCCGCGGTGAACGACATAGTCAGACCACCGATCAGTCCGTATCGGATAGTTCTGCGATCGGTCATACCCGGTCCTCAGATCCAAGACGTTCGCCGAGCAACCCGGTGGGTCTGAATATCAGAACCAGAACGAGCGCGGCGAATGCGACAGCGTCTTTCAGTTGGGATACTGCAGGGATACCAAGGCCGTCGAGCACCAGGAGGGGGCCGACGCCTTCGAACAAGCCGAGCATGACGCCGCCGAGCATCGCTCCGGGAAGGTTCCCGATCCCACCCAAGACGGCAGCGGTGAACGCTTTGATACCCGGCAGGAATCCGGTGAGAAAGTCAACCCCGCGGAACAGAAGCGCCCAGAGAAGGCCAGCAACTCCGGCCATCGCACCGCCGACGGCGAAAGTGGTGACGATGGTCTTGTCTACGTCGATCCCCATGAGTCCAGCAATCTCTTTGTCTTCGGCGACAGCTCGCATGGCCGAGCCCGTTTTGGTTTTACTGACGAAGTACCACAGGCCAATCATCGAGACAATGGCGACACCGATAACCAGGAGCTTGGTGCCCTCGATTGGGATGCCAAAGACTGTGATGTCTTGCTTGAGGGAATCTGGCGCCGGTGGGTAGTTCCGAATTGCGACTCCAAAGAGCCCGGCGAATGCATATTGAACGAAGAACGACACGCCAATGGACGTGATGAGCGGAATCAACCGCGGTGCACCTCTCAACGGTCTGTAGGCCACTCTCTCGATGACAATCGCTACCAGCGTCGATGTGATCATTGCGACGATCAGGACCAGGAAAATGGAGATGAAGGGGTTGGAATCCCAGAATCCGCTGTTGAAGAGCATGGTCGCTGAAATGAGTCCGACCATCGTCCCGGACATGAACACTTCACCGTGGGCGAAGTTGATGAACCCGAGGACACCGTAGACCATCGAGTATCCGAGAGCGATCAACCCGTACATCGACCCCGTCGAGATGGATGAGACGATCAGATCCTGCCACGCCTCGACGGAAGGCCCTTCACCGGCGGCGAACTTCTGGATCGACCCGGTGATGCCAACAGCAATGGCGATGATCGCGGTGATCCGGATAAACCAAAGGAACCCGTCGACCCAGTTCGGGCGGAATCGGCGCGTTTTGCCGGCGTTCGGAGCGACTTCGGTTGACACTTGTGGCGAAACCATAGCGAAAGGCCCGGTCCTGGTATGCCAGAACCGGGCCTTTCTTCAGTTTCCTACTTGGTTAGAGGCTTACTCTTCGCCTGTGTAGGTGTAGAGGATGTTTGCCTTGCTGGCCTGGTGGTCAGCGAGGTTGTTGTGCTGGAAGATCGAGATGACGTTGGCACCACAGTCACCAAACTCGTCACAGTTGATCTCACCAATCAGTCCGTTGTATCCGGACGTGTTGTTCAGCTCTTCGCGGAGTGCGGCACGGTCGATGTGGAGAACATCCCCATCAACGACAGCTACCGCCGCGATCGCATCCAACAGCATGGTCGTGGCGTCATATGCATGACCCCAGAAGTCAGCTGAAGGCGCTGAACCGAACTCGGATTCGTAGTCCGCAAGGAACTGCTCACCGCTGAGATCGGTCGCCTGGTTGGTGTTCTCGGCGAACCTGGTGTCGGGACCTGAGAAGTACATCCCCTCAGACTCCGGCAGGTTCATGAAGTTCTCGACGCTGATTCCGTCGGCACCCATCCAAACAACTTCCTCGAGACCGGAGACTCCACCGGCCTGCTGGACGATGAAAGTGGCTTCGGCCGGGAAGATCGGCATGAAGATGAGCTCAGGACCAGCAGCTGCAACTTCGGTCAGGACCGGAACCATGTCCGTCTGTCCGACCGTAACTGCCGTGTGGAGAACAATCTCGCCACCAAGTGCTGTGAATGCGTTCTCGAACGCAGTCGTTAGACCGTTGGTGTAGGGGTCTCCGTCGTGAATGAGAGCGACCTTGTTGAGACCAAGGTTGTCTTTCACGAAGTTGGCGGCAGCCTGACCTTGGAAGAGGTCGTTATGGGCTGTCCGGTAGTAACCCTCGAAGTAGTTGTCACCCGCAGTGCCGGCAAGGTCAGAGGTAAGACTCGGCGATGTGTTCGATGCCGAGATCATTACAAGACCGTCTTCACTGATGATGGGCATCGCTCCAGATGCAGCACCAGAACACGATGTTCCGATAACCCCGACAACCTTGTCGTCGGCAACGATGGTCTGAGCGGCCTGCTGGCCACCTTCAGCCGAACACAGGTCGTCAAGACCGGTCCCGACTTCGACATCATGGCCTTCGATTGGCCCGTAGTCCTCAACCGCCATGCGAATGGCGTTCTCGTTGGGGACACCAAGGAATGCGACTTCTCCCGTGATCGCGTTCAGCGACCGGATCTGGATGGCTTCACCGGCGTCAACCGTGACGGCACCCAGTTCGCCGGGCTCGAAGTCTCCACCGCTGTCTCCACCACAGGCGGCGACGACAAGTGCGAGGGCTCCGAGCACCGAGAGGAAGCGCAAGCTCCTCTTAGTTTTCATATTCTTTTCCTCCAATTGATGTTGAGAACACGAACAAGCCGTGTCCGCATCGCAAGATTAGACCCATTCTCGGCGTGTGGCACTTCAAAGTGCACTTTCAGCAATGAAACAGACACCTTTTCGGTTCTCAGATCCCGTCCCAACCGGTATTGGGAGCGCCCCGAAGATTGGCGAATGCAGGTCTTCCAGGGAACCCAGTAGGGGTTCCCGCTATGTTTTGATGACATGGCAGCAACGTCTGGAGATCCAACTCCCGGGACAACCTCATCCCAAAGAACTCGATGAGAGAAGACACGGACGAACCCATTGTTGAGCCGTTGATCGTTGCCGATCGGGGAGACATCGAAACCCGCCGGTCAGCGAAGCGAGACCTGGGGAAGTGGCCGTGGGCACTGATCGGATTCCTCCTCGGCGTCGCCCTGGCAGCCCTATTTTTGAGTGGTGGGGCCCCTGTCGAAACCGGTGGGTCAGCTACGACAATTGCCGAGGGCTTCAACGCCGGAATTGGCGAGCAGATACTTGGCTTTCCCGACACGGTCAACGCCGTCATCGCCCCGGGAAACGGTCGTGCGTACGAATTGGTGACATGGCCCAACCGAGGGGACGTGATTCGGAGGTCGATCCCGATCAGCGACTTCACCAGTGGTGGACGAATCGAGTTCGATGCCTCGGGCCAGTTCCTCGCAGGCTTCGTTTCTTCCGACGAGGGTCAGATTCTGCTGTCTGGCCGCCCGAACACGGTGGCAGTAATCGACTCGGATGTCACAGGGTTCGCCTGGCACGACACCAGTAGTGCCGATCTCGCCTGGTCCACGGATGATGGCGGAGAGTTCCAGCTTTGGGTGAGTGAAGATGCGGGACGACCGTCTCTGGTCACCCGCGGCATCGGTATCGAAGGTTTCGTGTCGGCATACGGCGACTGGGGTTTTGCGATCACCGCCGTGCCGGAGGATGACCCGACGGCGGTCACGACAAGGATTCTCGATCACACCGGAGTATTTGTCCGGACGATTGACGGGTTTGTTCTGGACTCCTTTCACGACGGCCGGTTCCTTGTCCAAGACATGACAGGATCCCTCAAACTCGTGGACAACGTCGGTTCGCTGGGGCTCAACACGGTTGGTCTGACCGACGAGGTGGTCACTGCAGCCGCTTTCTCGCCACAAGGCGATCGAATCGCGATGCTCGGATTCTTCAGTCTCAAGGTCGTCGATGTCCTCGGCGACGAGTTGGCACTCTTTGAGTCGATTCGTGCGGGAGCCAACCAGGTGGTTTGGTCTTCAGACGGTGAGTTCCTCACAGTGCCCGGATTCACCGCGACGCAGATCATCAATGTCGAGTCCGGGGAGATTCACACCATATTCGAGAGGGAGGCCGTGAGGTCCTTCACCACCGTGTCGATCCCGGGCTCCTAACGTCGGGTCATGGCCAAGTTTCATTTACTGAGCGCCGGCTACGGCGGCGAACGAGTTGCCTCAACGGTTTCCGTGGTCGAATCTACGGATGGGCTTGTGGTCATCGACCCAGGGATGGTTGCATCGCGAGACGCCATCCTCGATCCTCTGGCAGCCCTCGGTCACGACGTTGAAGATGTCACCGATGTGGTGATTTCCCACCACCATCCGGATCACACCATCAACATCGCACTGTTTCCAAAAGCGCGGGTCCACGACCACTGGGCCATATACGAGAATGATGTATGGACGGCACGACCGGCCGAGGGATTTCAGGTCGCCGAGGATGTGGTGCTCTGGGAGACACCGGGCCACACCCCGCAGGACATCACAACGATGGTGAGCGACGGCGACGAGACGATCGCTTTTACCCACCTCTGGTGGTATGAGACTGCGCCCTTCGACGACCCTCTGGCCACCGACGCAGACAGCCTCCATCGCGGCAGGGAGAGGGTCCTCGAGGTGGCAACGCTGATTGTTCCAGGTCATGGAGACCCGTTTGTCCCAACTTCGTCGACTTCGCGATAGCCTGCGGTATGGCTGGTAGCGGACCGGTAGAGGAAGTCGCAGCAAACGACTCGTACGCCAGAGTGGCTGAGGGGAAGGTCCTCGAGGTTGCCGACGACGGTCTCTTCCTCGACCGAACCGTGTTCTACGCCCGTGGCGGCGGCCAACCTGGCGATGTGGGTGTCATTCGCTGGGACGGTGGATCAGTCGATGTCCTCGATACCGTTCGTCGTGAGGGAAAACCGTTCCACGTAGTGGCCGCGGATGCAGAACTGCCCGAACCGGGTGTCGCGGTGGAGGCATCCATCGACTGGTCCCGGCGTTATCGCACAATGAAAGTGCATACGGCCTTGCACGCTTTGTCTGGTCTGGTCTTTCGGGACTTCGACGCCAAAGTAACCGGTGGGAACATGACGCCGGATGGAGAAGCTCGGATGGATTTCGAACTCGATTCGATCTCAGTCGAGTTTGGTCGTCAGGTTGAGGAAATGCTCAATGCGGAGCTGACCAAGGGATACCCCACCGAGGTTCTGTACATGGCTCGGGATGAGGCCCTGAAGGATCCCGACCTGATACGTACCAAGGTCAATCTGATTCCGGAGTGGGTTGAGGAGATCAGGGTCATCGACATTGTTGGCCTCGACCGTCAGGCCGACGGTGGTACTCACGTCGCGTCGACGTTGGAGGTGGGCCGCGTCGAGGTTGTGAAGACTGAGTCGAAGGGCAAAGCCAACAAACGGATGCGAATCAGACTCGCAAGCAACCCGTAGGTTGGGAACGCTTCGCGTTCCTTGGGAGTTTGGCGAAGCCAGCTCCTTCCCCAGAGTCGTAAGGCGAATGGGGAAGGTGGGCCGAACCGTAGGTTCGGGTTGGAAGGGGGCTGAGACCTCTCCAAGTTGAGCTCTAGTCGGTAGGTGAGCCCGTTTTCTCTCTCCCTCCAAAGGCGGAGCCGCATGGAGGGAGTACCTCCGATCGAAGATCGGAGGGGAGGGTGGGCTGAGACCTCTCCAAGTTGAGCTTGAGATGGTAGGTGCCTCCCACCCTCCCCGGCTCCTTCGTCGCCGGTACTCCCTCCGCAAGCGGAGGGAGAGCTGAAACTCGACTCCGTCTTGGGAGGACGGCCGCAAGCGGAGGGAGAGATTCGTCTTCGTCTCGAAGACCCACACCTGGAGATTGGCTAGAAGCCAATCTCCCAAGGAACGCCGAAGGCGTTCCCAAAAACCATGATTCGTCACACGGGGTTGGTACCAATGACACGATGCTCGACTTCGTCTTAGGGATTGCGCTTGCCGCATTGATAGTTCGTGGTTGGCTTCGCGGCTTCGTTCGGGAGATTCTCGACCTGGTGAGCCTGGTCGCAGGAATCTGGGTGGCTTTTGCTCTGAGTCCGGTTCTTGGCGATTTCCTCAGCGATCAGTTCGGTGTCCGGTCTGAGATCGCCCGAATCGGCTCCGGAATCCTGTTGTTCGTCCTCTTCAGCGTTGCGATGAGCATTGGCGCCCACTTCCTCGCCAAGGTCCTCCAGTTGCCCGGACTGAACCTCATCAATCGGATTGGAGGGGCCGGCGTCGCTGCGTTCTGGGGTGTTGCGTTGATTCTCGTTGTCGTCAACCTGGCCAACGTGCTCCCGGCAACCGAGAGCTGGACCGATGAGTTCGAGGAGTCAACTGTCGTCCAGGCGATAGCGGGTCCGGGTGCATTGCCGCAGAAGGCATTCCTGAGTCTGGGGAGCGAAGGGATTCTCGAGTCGCTTTCGAGCATCCAATCCCTGTTTGGTGCTGGCCGCGTGGTGCCGAGCGGTGAGGAGGTTCTGACGATTCCCCCGGCAAAGGCGGACGAGCTGCGCCAGGTGAGGGAGGACGTGGAGGTTGTCGTGGACAGGGTCAACAACCTCCGGGTGGCTGAGTCTCTGGGGCCCCTTCTCGTCGTTGAACCACTGGTGGGCATAGCGGAGTCCAGAGCTATTGATATGTACACGGCGGGTCGGATAAGCCGGGAAACTCCGATCGGGGGCTCCGTTACCGATGACCTCGTGGGAGCGGGCGTGAGGCTTGAGGTCGACGGTGAAGGGATCGCTCTGGCGGCGACGTCCCGAGCGGCGATCGATGCACTGGTCGATGACTCAGAAGCCCTCTCTCTTCTCGTCATGCCGCAGTTCGACCGCATGGGCGTGGCGTTGGTCGAGGGACCAACAGGTGTGTTGCTAATAGTCGTCTTCGGGGGATAGCTGTTGACGCCAGGTCAGGTCGTGGTCTCCGTGAGGGCAGACGCTGTGGCAACTTTGGTTCGTGAGCGCGTGAACGCAACTACAGCCACCCCTCCCAGGACTATCGCGGCTCCGATCAACTGCAGGGCCGACGGGCTCTCATCGAAAATGATCGTGCCCCAAATCATCGTCAGCACCGGCTGAATCAGAATGATCGTCGCGGTCTCTACCGCCGGGAGTCGAGGAAGCACATAGCCAAGCAGTAGCCATCCAAAGACTTGTGCGACCAGGGCCAGGGCAATGAGCCAACCGTGGGCCGGCCATGTTGGAACAAGATCCAGACCTGAGCCGATGAATAGGCCGATGATCAATGGGGTGAGCATCGCTCCGAAGGTGGCCTCCATCAACGGACCCGCCGGTGGGGCGAGGCTCTGATTCGATGCCCGATAGCCGAGGATGAAGGATGCATAGAAGACGGCGGCGATCAGGGCCAGAACTGCACCGAGGAGAGGGTTGGAGCCGAATGCGCCCTCCTGGCCCACCCCACTCACCAGTGCTACCCCAACAAGAACAACGGGAACCGAGAACATTACTTTGTTGGAGGGACGCTCGCCCTGGATCAACCATGCACCCAATGCAACGAAGATGACTTGTGTATTAGCGATCAGAGTGGCCAGGCCGGTTCCGACGAAATCGATGGCGGTATGCCAGAGGATGACATCTACCCCGAGCATCAGCCCGGCAGCCAATGCCAGCAGACGCCTTTTTCTGGATCGGTGATCGTTCCTTCGTCCGATCCACCAGATGGCGACGAGAACCGGGAGGGCATATACCGTTCGGAAGAAAGCAGCCGTCATTGGCTCGACATCGGACAACGCGAAGAAGATTGCCGAGAAAGAGATCATCACCGCGGCGGCCAACGCCAGAACCAAGATTCTGAGGTGGCTGGGACTGCCATCGCGCCTAGCGGCGTTATCCATCAGCGAAGCGTATCGGGCAATGAGCCCGATCGCGACTTAGGCGTCTGCCAGCTCCTTCAGCTCGTTGTAGGAGGCGAGCAACGCCTCGACGAACTTCGGCGAATCGGGCAGTGCGTCGTAGTCGGCATGGATCCCCCAAAGGAGCTCTCCGTTGTAGGAGAACAACGCCACGCCAATCCCGTGCTGAGCCCATAGTGGCACCAGCGGGTAGTTGGCGATCATCGGTGATTCGAGCAAATACATCGGGAACTGAGGGCCTGGGATGTTGGTGACTGTCATGTTGAAGGGACGGATACGCGATCCGGCGATCCGGTTTGCCATTGAGAGGAGGGTCGTTGGTGTTCCGGAGCTGATCTCAACGAGAGTCGCGGCACCCATCGCTTGGTTCGTCTCTTTCAGGTTCTTGGTTCGGTCTCTGATCAACTCGAGCCGCTTCAGAGGGTCCGGTTCGCTAATGGGTAGCTCAACTAACCACATCGCTACCTGGTTGCCCAGGGAGCCCCGCTGGTCGCTCGATCTCGTCGAGACGGGGTTCATCGCACGGAACTCTGAATCGGTCACGTCGTAGTCGCGCTGGTCGATCAGGAATGATCGAATGGCACCGGTGGTGATCGCCAAGACAGCATCGTTCAGCGAACCACCCAGACCGTTCTTGATCGCCTTTACATCGGACAGGGGCATCGACGTCCAGTCGAAACGACGATTTGGCCCGATCTCGGGATTGAGTGGGGTCCGGTCCGCTGGGGTCAACCAACCCGAGCGGAGCGAGCTCATCGCGGCCGCTGACTTGTCGAGCGTGCGGTCCGAGATGTCTTTTCCGTCTTTGAGGGCGTCGCTCAGGTTGCCGAGACGATCTATGAGTTTCCTTGTGGCCCTTGCTGCCTCGGCTACGGCAAGCTGGCTCGATGTCGGTGCCGGTCTTGGCTCCCACTCCGGTGCCGCTTCGATCTCCGAGGTTGGCACGACGTTCATGAGAATTGTCGTTAGATCCACCCCCGACAGCCCATCGATCATGCAGTGGTGAATCTTGGCGATAAATGCAAACCGGTCCTCTTCCAGGCCTTCAACCACCCAAAGCTCCCAGAGAGGCTTCTCTCGGTCGAGGGCGGTGGACATGATCCGGCCGGCGAGTGCTTTTAATTGGGCCTCGGTGCCGGGTCGTGGCAGTGACGTGTGTCTCACGTGATAGTCGAAATTGAACTGTGCATCGTCAACCCATACGGGCCGACGGTCGTAAGGGACCCAGTCGAGCCTCTGTCGATAGCGAGGGATGTACTGGAGCTTTGAGTTGATGTGTGCCTTGATCCTGTCGATGTCGATCCCCCCTTGGTTGTTGGTGAGGGGACCCGCGTCAAAGATTGCGATTCCGGCAACGTGCATATGGAGCGAACGTGTTTCGAGAGCCAAAAAGGAGGAATCGAGGAAACTCAGCGGCTCGTAGTGAAAGTCAGGCATGTAGCGCTGAACTTACTTGTTTCACAACGGTGAAGGGAAGCTGCCCTTACCGAGGTGGAGATAATCGACTAGGTCGAGGCTTGGTCCAAAGTCCGGCGGGCATGGTCCGTGTTCGATTGCTACGGTTAGTGGTCGTCGCAACCGAACCCTGGGGCTAGTCGGCAACGGCGACCGTCAGTAAGACAATCTCCGGCGTGGGGCCGGAACGAGAGAGGTAACTTTCAGTGAACGGCTTCGCCATCTCCAATAAGCGGGTTCAGTCGGTGTTTCTTGCATTCGCCATGATCCTTTCCACCATCGCCGTCCTTCCTGCGCAGCCAGCGCAGGCGGCCACCTCTGATCTCCTGATTTCT
The DNA here is from genome assembly GCA_965216445.1 of Acidimicrobiia bacterium. Taxonomy (GTDB): domain Bacteria; phylum Actinomycetota; class Acidimicrobiia; order Spongiisociales; family ZC4RG35; genus MA-ANB-1. The sequence goes on along the minus strand of OZ244166.1, from coordinate 2,075,569 downwards.
GAGATCATCGAGGGATCGAGCTTCAATAAGGCGATCGAGATCTACAACGGAACGGGCAGTGACCTTGACCTGAGCTCTTATACCGTCGAGCTGTACAGCAACGGCTCAGCGACCCCAAGTCAATCCGTTGCTCTCTCCGGCACACTCTTCGATGGCGACGTTTATGTGATCGCCCACGCGTCGGCCGACGCTGCGATTCTCGCGGAAGCCGATCTGGAAAACAGTTCCGTGGCAAACTTCAACGGAGACGACGCGGTGGTTCTTCAGGGCGCCGGTGGTGTCGTGGATTCCTTTGGCCAGGTCGGCGTCGACCCTGGTTCTGAGTGGCCCGGAGGTGGTCAGGATGACACGTTGGTCCGCATGGCAGGCGTTTGTGATGGTGACACCAACACCGGAGATGCGTTTGACGCTTCAGTCGAGTGGGAAGTCAACGCCCAAAACACGTTTACTTTCCTCGGTTCTCACACCGCCGACTGTGACACCGGTGGTAACGCCCCGATCGTTGCCGTTTGTGATGCCCCAGTAGTAGTCGATGAAGGTGTCGCCGCAACTGCATCGTTGTCTGCGTCCGATGCGGACGGAACTGTGGTCGATATCGCAGCCACCGTCAGCCCCACACCAACTTCGGGTTCGATAGCCGTAGCCAATCTCGTACCGGCCACCACCGTTGGCGGCACAGCAACAGCTGACCTCGAGGTCGATGCGTCGGTTTCAGTCGGCACGTACACCGTGACCGTCACTGCAACCAATGACGATGCCGAACCGCAAACGGACACATGCATCATGACGGTGACAGTGCAGGGTGAGGTTGGTGTCATACCGATTCACGCTGTCCAGGGTTCGGGCGAGACCAGCCCCTTCGTTGGCCAGGTGGTATCGATCGAAGGTGTCGTCGTTGGGGACTATGAAGGTCCAACACCCGCACTGCGCGGCTTCTACGTCCAAGAGCAGGACGATGAGCAGGACGGCAATCCGAGCACATCCGAAGGCATTTTTGTTTTCCACGGTGATGTCGACAGCGTCAGTCTTGGCGACGTGGTTCAGGTTCAGGGAACAGTGGCCGAGTTTTCCGGTCAGACTCAAATTGACTTCCCGGATTCGATCCAGGTCCTCTCGACTGGGGCGACCGTCACAGCCACCGAAGTAACACTCCCGAGGACTACATCTGACGACCTCGAGCCCTATGAAGGCATGTTGGTGACCGTCCCGCAGACTCTCTACGTCACCGAGTTGTTCCGTCTGGGCCGATTCGGCCAAGTCACGGTCTCCTCGGGTGATCGTCTCGCCCAGCCGACATCGGTCGTGGAACCGGGTGCGCCTGCCAACGATCTGCAAGCAGCCAACGACCTCAACAAGCTGATTATCGATGATGAAAACAATGCACAGAACTTCGACCCGATCCGCTTCGGCAGGGGAGGGAGCGAACTGACAGCTTCCAACACTTTGCGAGGCGGTGACACGGTCACCAACCCTGTAGGTGTATTGACGTACAACTGGGGCGGTTCTAGCTCATCTCCGAACGCCTACAGGCTCCGCGTGGTCAACGACCTGAGTGACTCGGGGCTGGTGCCCGGTGGAGTGGTGCCGGTTTTTGAGGCTGTCAATGCACGTCCGACGTTGGCCCCAGCTGTCGGAGGCGACGTCACGGCCGCAAGCTTCAACATACTCAACTACTTCCTGACCATTGACAACGGCAGCCCCGATTGTGGGCCGACCGGATTCCCTCAGAACTGCCGTGGTGCAGATAGCACAGAAGAGCTCGATAGGCAGCGAGACAAGCTGATTTCTGCCCTGCTGGAGATCGACACCGACATCATTGGTTTGGTTGAGATGGAGAACACCGAGGGTGTCGAGCCTATGGCAGACATTGTTGGTTCACTCAATGCCATCGTTGGTGCTGGCACTTGGGACTACATCGACACCGGGACAATCGGCAGCGACGTGATCAAGGTTGGGATCATTTACAAGCCCGCGAGGGTCACGCCGGAGGGCGCTCACGCGATACTTGACTCCTCGGTCGACCCTGCGTTCGACGACGATCTCAACCGTCCGGCCCTCGCCCAGGCGTTCACAGGTGCAGGTGAGACGTTCACCGTGGTGGTCAACCACTTCAAATCGAAGGGGTGCACCAACGCCACGGGAGGAAACCTCGACCAGGGCGACGGGCAAGGTTGTTACAACGAAGCTCGCACCGCGGCCGCGGGCGCCCTGGTCAACTGGTTGGCCAGCGACCCAACTGGATCAGGTGACGATGACGCCTTGGTGCTTGGGGACCTGAACTCCTACGCACTTGAAGACCCGATTGATGTCCTCGTTAACGCCGGGTACGCGGATCTGGGTCGGATGTTCGGCGGTACGGACACGTACTCCTACGTGTTTGACGGACAGTGGGGGTATCTGGACTACGCAATGGCTTCGCCAAGCCTTGTAGCCAAGGTTGTCGGAGCGGAGGAATACCACATCAACTCCGACGAGCCCAGCATCCTCGACTACAACACCGACTTCAAGACTCCCAACCACGTCAACCTGCTGTATGCACCCGATGAGTTCCGCACATCTGATCATGATCCGGTAATTGTCGGAATCATGGGTGATGGCGGGGAATGTGAGACCAATCCACCGGTCGCTTCGGCGACCGCAGATCCAGCGGTTGTGGAGGCGATGCGTGGCTACGTGGACGTGACCGTGACTCTCGAGGTCAGTGATGAGTCGCCATTCACCGTCGAGCTGGTTTCGGTGACGGCCGATGGTCGAATCAGAGCGAGAGAGATCGTTGTCCTCGACGACACACACTTCCAACTGAGAGCGAAGTCGAGTAGGAGTGAGGCGAGGGTTTACACAATCACTTATCTCGCCACCGATGACTGTGGCAACGAGACTTCCTTCTCGACCACTGTGACGATCCTGCCTCGGACCACCTTCACACCGAGATAGTCGGTACGAATCCAGAGAAAGGGCCTCGGTTCGCCGGGGCCCATTTCTTATCGCTCGGCGCTTGCCTGAGTTGGCGTCTGGATTATCCGTGGTGTCTCACATTTTGGAGTTGTGTTGGAAACTCTCAGACGAACTCAGTAGACGCCTGTGGCGGCTGTTTCTGAGTTCGCGTCTGGATTATCCGTGGTGTCTCACATTTTGGAGTTGCGTTGGAAACTCTCAGGAAACTCTGTTTCTGAGTTCGCGTCTGGACGAACTCAGACGAACTCAGTAGACGCCTGTGGCGGCTGTTTCTGAGTTCGCGTCTGGATTATCCGTGGTGTCTCACATTTTGGAGTTGCGTTGGAAACTCTCAGACGAACTCAGTAGACGCCGGCGGCTGTTTCTGAGTTCGCGCCTGGATTATCCGTGGTGTCTCACATTTTGGAGTTGCGTTGGAAACTCTCAGACGAACTCAGTAGACGCCTGTGGCGGCTGTTTCTGAGTTCGCGTCTGGATTATCCGTGGTGTCTCACATTTTGGAGTTGCGTTGGAAACTCTCAGACGAACTCAGTAGACGCCTGTGGCGGCTGTTTCTGAGTTCGCGTCTGGATTATCCTCTCAGACGAACTCAGTAGACGCCTGTGGCGGCTCTGAGTTCGCGTCTGGATTATCGTGGTGTCTCACATTTTGTTGCGTTGGAAACTCTCAGACGAACTCAGTAGACGCCTGTGGCGGCTGTTTCTGAGTTCGCGCCCTCGGCAGGATTCGAACCTGCGACACCGGGTTTAGGAAACCCGTGCTCTATCCCCTGAGCTACGAGGGCGTGTTGTATCGAAAGCGAAAGTTTGCCGTCTCGATATACGGCCCGACTTCCGAATATCGGATTGTACGGTGCCGGTATAGTCTTGCTGACCTCCCGAGAGACGGTCCGTGGTCACATCAATATCTAAAGTCGTTCTGGCCTATTCAGGGGGCCTGGACACATCGGTCATCTTGCAGTGGCTCAAAGAACGCTACGAGTGTGACGTGGTGGTGTTCACGGCCGACCTGGGCCAGGGAACGGAAGTCGAGGCGGCGCGGATCAAAGCGATGCAGCTGGGAGTTCCTGACCAATCCATATTCATTGAAGATCTCCGCGAGGAATTCGTCGCTGATTACGTATATCCGATGTTCCGGGCCAACACGATCTACGAGGGCGAGTACTTGCTGGGCACCTCTATTGCCCGCCCCATCGTGGCTAAGCGACTGGTCGAGATCGCAGAGGCAACGGGTGCTGATGCCATCTCCCACGGTGCAACCGGAAAGGGAAACGATCAAGTCCGGTTCGAGCTGGGCGCGTATGCGCTAAACCCTGATATCAAGGTCATAGCCCCGTGGCGAGAGTGGGATCTGAATAGCCGTGAGAAACTGCTGGCATATGCAGCCGAGCGAGATATCTCGATCGCTCAAAGGCGCGGGAGCGGGAGCCCGTACTCGATGGATGCAAACCTGCTCCACATCTCGTACGAGGGTGGCCCGCTCGAAGACCCCTGGACGGAACCTCCTAAGGCAATGTGGCGTTGGACTGTCGATCCTAAGGATGCCCCTGAAGTTCCCACCTATTTGGAGCTCGAATACCGAGGGGGTGACATCGTTGCAATCGATGATGTCGAGATGAAGCCGGCCGGGGCGTTGGCCTACCTGAACGAAGTAGGAGGCCGCAACGGGATCGGTCGACTCGACATCGTGGAAAACCGGTACGTCGGGATCAAGAGCAGAGGAGCGTATGAGACTCCTGGTGGCACGATCATGTTGAAGGCTCACCGGGCGATCGAGAGCATCACCCTCGACAGAGAAGTCGCACATCTAAAAGACGAAATGATGCCTCGCTATGCAGAGATGATCTACAACGGCTACTGGTGGAGTCCGGAAAGAATTGCCCTGCAGGCATTCATCGACTTCACCCAAACTGTCGTCAACGGCACGGTTCGACTCAAACTCTATAAGGGGAACGTCACGGTTGTCGGACGCCGCAGCCCGGATTCCCTTTTCGACGAGGCGGTGGCAACCTTCGAGGAAGACTTCGGAGCCTACAACCAGGCCGACGCGGATGGTTTCATCAAACTCAATGCGCTTCGACTACGTACGTTGGCTCGGAAAAGAGGGCTATCAGCACCGGGCGGTGGTGGTTCTAGTGGCCGGTGAACTCTGGGAAGGTCGGTTGAAAGGAACTGCCAGCGACCAGCTGCGCGCGCTCAACGACAGCCTGAGCGATGACATTCGACTGTTCCGTGAGGACATCGCAGGTTCCCGGGCCCACGTGAGAATGCTGGCGCGTGCCGGAGTCCTGTCCGACGAAGAGCTGAACGTTATCGTGTCGGGTCTGGACCAAGTCGAGGAAGAGTTCGCATCCGGACGATTCGAGACGAAACCCTCAGATGAGGATATTCACACTGCGGTCGAGAGGCGTCTGACTGAGATCGTCGGCCCCGTTGGTGGTAAGGTCCACACGGCGCGGAGCCGCAACGATCAGGTTGCGGTGGATCTTCGGCTGTGGATTCGGGCGGAAGTTCTAACTGTGATAGTCCCCGCCATCCTGAGGTTTCGGCGAACCCTGATGCAACGATCCGAAGAGCATGTCGACGATTACCTCCCGGGATACACCCACCTCCAGCAGGCGCAACCGGTCTCGCTCGGTCATCATCTTCTCGCTCACTTCTGGGCGCTCGCACGGGATGCCGATCGGCTGCTGGACACGGTGGAACGACTAAACGTGTCCCCGCTCGGGGCTGGTGCTCTCGCGGGCACCTCGTTCACCATCGATCCCGAAGGTACCGCGGCAAGCCTCGGATTCTCCGAAGCTTTTGCGAACTCCCTTGACGCGGTGAGCGATCGAGATCCGGTTGCCGAAGTGCTTTTCGATCTTTCGTTGCTGGCGGTTCATTTGTCTCGAATCGGTGAGGAGTTGACAATCTGGGCAACTACGGAGTTCAACTACGTGACTTTGGACGACCGTTTCTCCACCGGGTCATCGATGCTGCCGCAGAAGAAGAACCCAGACATCGCCGAGCTGGCGCGGGGCAAGGCTGGACGCATCGTCGGTCACCTCACCGGCGTGCTGACGACCCTGAAAGGTCTACCTCTCGCCTACAACAAAGATCTTCAGGAGGACAAGGCTCCCCTGTTCGACTCCTTCGACACCGTGTCTGCGACCCTTATGGCGCTCGATGGACTAGTGGCCACGATCACCTTCAACACTGACGCCATGGCTCTCAGGGCGGACTCGCCCCTTCTGGTGACCACCGACCTGGCCGACTTCCTCGTCCAGCGAGGTAAACCGTTCCGTGAGGCGCACGCAATTCTCGGCCAACTGGTGCAACGCTCGCTTGCGGAGAACCTTGAATTCAAGGAATTGGTTGGCGCCCACGCCGAACTGGGCCCCGAAGCTCTCGCTCTATTCGCCAAAGGTGCCTCGGTAAAGGCGCGCAATAGTCGTGGCGGAGGGTCTCCCGAGGCGGTCCGCACCCAGTTGAAATGGGCCAGGGACCGAATGTCAGCCGATGAAAAGCGTCTCGCCGACATCGCTGCCAAAAGCTCGATTGAGCCCTGACCAGCCTTGGGAGACCTACCCGATCTGAGGACATCGATGAAGCCTATTCCGCGAGAACTCTTGCCCGAAAGCGCCACGGTATCGGAGGATGGGGTGCTAGCCATTGGTGGCATCGACACTCTGGACCTGGCCGCAGAATTCGGGACGCCGCTGTTCGTATACGACGAGGATCAACTTCGGGCACGCTGCAAGGAGGCCGTCGCGCAATTCGATGACGGCGCTGTCTACGCAGCGAAGGCCTTCCTTTGCAAGGCGATGGCACGACTGGTCTATGAGGAGGGCATGCGAATCGATGTCGCCACCGGAGGGGAGATGCACGTTGCCTTGGCAGCCGGTGTGCCCGCTGAAGCTCTCGTTTTTCACGGCAACAACAAGAGCGAAGCAGAATTGACACGTGCGATCGAGGTTGGAGTCGGGCGGATCGTGGTCGACTCCTTTGACGAGATCAGTCTCTTGGAGAAACTGGCCGAACGTGGTCTCGCCGTGCCAAGCGTCCTGGCGCGGATCACGCCCGGTATAGAGGCACACACCCATGAGTTCGTAGCGACTGGCCAGGATGACTCCAAGTTTGGATTCACCCTGTCGACTGGTGCGGCGGCTAGGGCTGTCGGACTGCTGGAGCAATCTGATGCAGTTGATTTACGCGGCATCCATGTGCACATCGGCTCACAAGTATTCCGCTCACAGTCGTACGCAGATGCCTTCGAGGTCCTCACAGGGTTTGCAGGTACGGACCGATTCGCGGAGGTCTCTATTGGTGGCGGTCTCGGCGTCGCTTACGTCGAAGGCGAGGTGGCTCCAACCATCACCGAGTGGGCGGAGACCATCAAGTCAGCGGCGGACCGGTGGAATCTCAGGTCGAAGCTGTTTGTCGAACCCGGTCGTGCGATCGCTGCTGCGGCTGCTGTGACTCTCTATACGGTGGGGACAATCAAGAAGATTCCCGGCATAAGAACTTATGCCGCGGTCGATGGTGGCATGAGTGACAATCCGAGACCAATGCTTTATGGGTCAGGCTATGAGACGTTTCTCCCAAGGTCGGTTCTCGCTCCTCGACCTCAAGTGGTGCGGCTTGTCGGGAAACACTGTGAGTCCGGGGATGTAATCGTTCAGGAGGGGGCTCTCCCTGAAGACCTGGTTGTTGGTGACCTAGTGGCGACGCCCGTCACGGGTGCGTACGGCCACTCGATGGGCTCGAACTACAACAAGGTGCTCCGCCCGGCGGTGGTCTTTGTTTCTGGTGGCGCTGCGCGACTCGTAGTAAGGCGCGAAACCTACGACGACCTGTTGGCTACCGATCTGGGCTAAAGCTCCCCGGACTAGGCCCAGGCCGCTCCTTTGGCACGATGCAAAGCACGCGTCGAGATCGGGATGGGTCCGTTCCTCAGGTCGTCTTTGAACCTGTTGACGATCTTGTTGAGTGCTTCGGTCTCGATCAAGAAGGCATCGTGGCCTTGCGGCGCATGAAGCGTTGCGTAGCGACCGTTCGGCAGAGCATTCGCCAGATCACGTACCTCGCAAGGGGGAAACAGCACGTCGGTGGAGATCCCAATGGCCATAACGGGTGTATGCACTTCCGACAACGTAACCTCAGGATTTCCTTTTCCGCGGGTGAGGTCGTGGCTGTCCATTGCGTCGAGAAGTCGTAGGTACGAGTTTGCATCGAACCGCTCGACGAGTTTGCGACCTTGATAGGTGAGGTAATTCTCAACCTCGTAACCGGTCTTCGACGTCGCACGTCCGAACCGCGCCTCGAAGTTGGCGTGGCCGCGGTAGGAAATCATGGCAATCATCCGTGCCGTGGCGAGGCCGGCCGCTGGTCCGCTTCCTTCGGAGTAGTAGCCATCGTTGAAGGCCGTGTCATTGAGGATCGCTGCCCGTTGTGGAGCTGCGAATGCCATCGCCCATGCCGATTGATAAACACCAGCGCCGATGCTCACGACGCCCTCCACCATTTCTGGGTAACTAACTGCGAACTCCGTCGCCTGCATGCCACCCATGGATCCGCCGATGACCAGTCGTAGCCTCGTGACACCGAGCGAGTCGAGAAGGGCGGCCTGAATCCTGACCATATCCCTGATGGTCACTCTGGGGAAGGACCCTCGATACGCCTGTCTGGTCTCAGGGTTAGGGGTGGACGGTCCCGTTGTCCCGTAGCACCCACCCAACACGTTGCTGGCTACGATGAAATCGGACGAGGGATCGAAAGCCCGGCCCGACCCAAACATTCCGGACCACCACTCGTCGGCGTCGGCGTTGCCGGTCAGGGCGTGGCAAATCAGTGTCGCCTCCGGACGTGGTTCTCCCCATGTGCGGTAGGCAACTTGGACTTCTGGAATTGACTCACCACTCTCGAGGGCAAACTCACCGGGCAAAGTTTGCACTCGGGTTCGGTCGCTAGGTGCGACACTCAAGCGGCAGGCGCCCTTTTCACTGATACCGAGAACGCGCGTTCGAAGTCGGCCCGGATGTCCTCGATATGTTCGATTCCCACCGACACCCGTATCTGGTCGGGGCGTACTCCCGCAGCTTTTTGCTCCTCAGGGGACAATTGTTGGTGTGTTGTGGAGGCCGGGTGTATGACCAGTGTCTTAGCATCCCCGACGTTCGCGAGGTGAGATGCGAGTTCGACCGAGTCGATGAAAGTGCGAGCCGCGCTATCCCCTCCCTTGATCCCGAAGGTGAGCACTGAACCGAACCCGTTTCGCAGAAGACGTTTGGCGTTTTCGTGATACGGATGGCTTTCCAATCCTGGATAATCGACCCACCCCACCACGGGGCTGGCTTCCAGCCACCGCGCCAGATCTAAGGCGTTGTCCGCGTGCCTCTGGACGCGCAATGAAAGTGTTTCGAGTCCCTGCAAGAAGAGGAACGAGTTGAACGGGCTCAATGCCGCGCCCAGATCCCTTAGGCCCTCGACTCGGGCTCGGATGGCAAATGCGATGTTCCCGAATTCGCTCTCTGGCCCGAACGCGTCGGTGAAGACGAGCCCGTGATAGCCAGGCGCAGGTTCGGTGAATACCGGGAATCGACCGTTCCGCCAGTCGAAGTTTCCCGAGTCGACGATTACGCCCCCGATCGATGTTCCGTGCCCACCGATCCACTTGGTCGCTGACGCAACAATTATGTCGGCCCCATGGTCGATGGGCCGGCTGAGATAGCCAGCTGCACCAAACGTGTTGTCCACGATCACGGGTACGCCAGCACCGTGAGCTAATTCGGCTATGGCAGGGATATCGGGAACGTTGAAACGGGGATTGCCGATCGTCTCCAGGTAAACCGCCTTGGTCTTGTCGTCAATGAGGCGTGCGAAGTCGGCAGGTTCGTCTCCATCGACGAAACGCGTTTCGATCCCAAGTCGTTCCAGAGTTACCTTGAACTGGTTGTAGGTGCCACCGTACAGAAAGCTCGTCGATACGATGTTGTCGCCCGCTCCCGCAATTGTGGTCAGAGCCGTCAGCTGTGCTGCCTGACCGCTAGCTGTCGCCACCGCCGCAACACCACCCTCCAGGGCCGCGATCCGTTTCTCAAAGACGTCCGTCGTGGGATTCATTATTCGGGTATAGATGTTCCCGAACTCTTCGAGCGCAAACAGTCGTGCCCCGTGGTCAGTGCTGTCGAAGGTATACGACGTGGTTTGATAGATCGGAACGGCTCGAGCATTCGTGCCTGGAGCTGGTTCCTGACCAGCGTGAACTTGCAGGGTCTCGAATCGGTAATCGGTTGGCATTGTGGGCTCCTATCGGGCCAGGAGATCCGTTGCGGCAACGCCCACATAAATCAAAAAAGATCCGCGACCGTTGCCGGTGCGGACCTCTGTGTGTGTGTCTTGTGTATTTGGTAGTTACACGACTGGTGCGCACGGCTCTTGGGAGTCCGCACACATCATCAGCGTGGTGTTCTGTCCAAACATGTCTCGGAGAACATATCGAGCCTTTGTGTTCTCGTCAAGGCTCTGAACGAAAAGGACTTCGGGCGGCACTCCTATTCCCTCGCAGCCAGCTCGGAAAGCTCTTCCTTGAGTGCTTGGCCCGAGGTGCCTTCGCTGGCCACAATCAGCACAGCGTTCTCGCCTGCGATGGTTCCAAGAATCCTGGGGTGCCCGGACTGGTCAATTGCTTGCGCGAGAGGATCGGCGTAGCCATTTGGTGTGGTCGCAAGCACGAGATTCCCACTGGTGTCGAGAGTGAGCGCCCACGTCTTCAAGGCTTGTACTAGGTTGCCGGTGTTGGATTGGTCCCTAGTCCCCCTCCGGGCATAGCGGACCCGACCGTCACCGTCGCGAACCTTCACAAGTTCCAATTCGGCGATATCACGGGACACCGTGGTCTGTGTAACGGCCTCACCAGCCGTTGCGAGCATCGCCACTAGATCATCCTGGGTGGATATGACATTCTCGTCGATTATCCGGAGGATTTTGCCTTGTCGGGCTCTCTTGGTCATTTGTTGATGAGATCTCAGGTCGTGTACTCGGCGTTGATCTTCACATAGTCGTAACTCAGGTCGGTGGAAGTGTAAAAGGATTCGCTCGATCCCAGACCCAGATCGAGGTCGATTCTCAAGACAGGTCCCGAAACATTGGCGGTGGTTCCTGTGGGGCGCCCGCCCGCGAGCAACTTGACGCCGTTGAAAGCGATAGTCAGGCGATTGACGTCGAGGGATGCGAATGATCTGCCAGAGGGTGCAGACCCGGCCGCTGCCACCACTCTTCCCCAGTTCGGGTCCTTCCCAAAGGCGGCCGTCTTCACCAGCGACGACGTGGCAACTCGCTCGGCGATGGCTTCTGCATCACGGTCGGTTCGGGCGCCCGAGACTGATATCTCAATTATCACCGTGACTCCTTCTCCGTCCTCGGCGATCTGCCGGGCAAGGTCCGAGCAGACGTTGTCCAGCATTTCAGCCATGGAAGAAGGGTCCTTTCGGGCGCCTGACGCCCCATTCGACAAAAGCACCACAGCGTCGTTTGTCGAGCACTCTCCGTCGACGCTGATCTTGTTGAAGCTCTTATTCACGGCCGGGCGGAGGAATTCGATCGCTTCCCCTTTTTCGAAAGGATAGTCGGTTGTGATTATCGCAAGCATGGTTGCCAGCGAGGGGTGGATCATTCCGGAGCCTTTGGCCATCCCTCCCACCGTGAATCCCTGGTTGCGTACAACAAATGTCTTCGGCTTGGTATCGGTTGTCATGATCGCTTCAGCCGATGACGCCCCTCCCTCGCTGCTCATTTCCGGCACCACCCGGGCCAGCCCGTTTCGGATGCTCGTCAACGGCAAGGGGACACCGATCACTCCCGTGGAGAGGACGAGAACCTCCTCGACCGCGAGGTCGAGGAGTCGAGCCGTTTCGACGGCCGTGGCTTTCGCATCCAATTCGCCGCGGACGCCGGTGGCAGCGTTCGCCACTCCTGAGTTGATGACTATCGCCTGTGGCTCGGCTGCTTCGAGGTGTTCCTTCGACACGAGCACCGGAGCTGCCTGTGCCCGATTGGAAGTGAACATGGCCGCACCATAGGAGCGAGGTACCGAGCGAATAACCGTGAGATCCGGTACTGGCCTGCGTCTGATTCCTGCATAGACAGATCCGGCCACGAACCCTTCCGCTGCCGTGACGCTCACGCCGGTCGATCTTGGGTATACGGGATACTATGCACGAGAAACCCTTTGATTTAACAATTTAAGTCGCATAAGATGCAGCTTATCAGCATATATGCGAATCTGGTGTTTGAAGACGGGACGGTCTTCTCGGGTTCGGCTGTCGGTGCCTCTGGCGACGTCTCGGCCGAGATTTGCTTCACGACGACCATGACCGGGTACCAGGAGGCGGTCACCGACCCGAGCTACTCAGGACAGGCGCTCGTGTTTAGCTACCCATTGGTCGGAAACTACGGGATTGCTCCGGCAAGATCCCAATCCGGAAGCGCTCACACCCGAGCCGTGGTCATGCGTCAGGCGCGACCGGAATGGGCTGACTGGCTGGAAGAAAATGGTGTTGTTGCAGTCACCGATGTAGATACGAGGGCGGTCGTCCGTCACATTAGGAGTTTTGGCGCGATGCGTTGCGCTGTGGGGACCGCCGCCATAAGCGTGCTTTTGGAGATGGCGCAGGCCGAACCTCATATTGACCACATACGCGCACTCGCTGAACCCGCCCTGGCGATGCCCCCCCTGGCTCTGGCGGTAAGCACAGTTGAACCCTATCGAGCCGGTGCAGGCCCGCGTGTGGTTGTCGTTGACTTGGGCTGCAAGAGATCAGTAGTCGATTCCGTAGTTCGTGCCGGCCTCGAGGCGGTGGTTGTGCCGGCTCAATTTGGGGCCGACGAAATCCTCGACCTTGGCCCAAGTGCGGTCTTGATCGGGAACGGTCCGGGTGACCCGGCCCAGCTGACCGGGCAGATCGAGACGGTCGCGGCATTGTTGGGCAAAGTCGAGTTGTTTGGGATTTGCCTTGGTCACCAGTTGATTGCTCTGGCGCTCGGGATGAAGACCGCCAAACTTCCGTTTGGTCATCGTGGCGCCAACCACCCGGTTCAGGACCTCTCCACTGGGCGAGTTCTGGTGACGTCGCAGAATCATGGGTTCACGGTCGAGCCTACGGACATGTCTTTGGTCAGTCACATGTCGCTCAACGACAACACCGTGGAAGGCCTGGACGGGGATGGGTTCAGAAGTGTGCAATTCCATCCCGAGGCCGCGCCTGGAACGTCGGATGCGTTCGGCTTCTTTGAAGAGTTGAGGGACTCGTGCCAAAACGCACGGATATCCGAAGCATCCTGATCATCGGCTCAGGTCCGATCCGGATTGGTCAGGCCAGCGAATTCGACTATTCGGGATCTCAGGCTTGCCGGGTCCTCCGAGACGCGGGCTACCGGGTGGTTCTAGTGAATTCGAATCCGGCCACGATCATGACCGACCCTGGCTGGGCTGACGCAACGTACCTCGAACCGCTGGACATTCAGTCCGTCGCGGAAGTGATTGAGATAGAGCGCCCCGACGCTCTGCTTGCCACGTTGGGAGGACAAACTGCGCTCAACCTCGCCTTCGAACTCTCCAACGAAGGGATCCTCGACTGTTTTGGGGTCGAGCTTATTGGTGCCGATCTTGCTGCCATCCGCAACGCCGAAGACCGCCAGGTTTTTCGCTCATTGATGGCCGATCACGGCCTCGACCTCCTAGAGAGCGTGGTCGTCAGATCAGTTGACGAACTTCCGCAAGGTTTGAGCCCTGCAGTGATCCGACCCGCATTCACATTGGGAGGGACAGGCGGGGGCCTGGCCCGCTCCGAGGATGAGCTGCGGTATCTGGTCAGCCGAGGTCTTGAGGCGAGCCCGATAGGTGAGGTCTTGGTCGAGGAGTCTGTCGAAGGCTGGACAGAGTTCGAACTCGAGGTCATGGCAGACTCGGTAGGCAACTGCATTGTTGTCTGCTCGATCGAGAACATCGAGCCAGTAGGCGTCCATACCGGTGATTCATGGACGGTGGCACCGCAGCAAACCTTATCCGATGAGGAATACCAGCACATGCGTGACGTCGCGTTTTCCTGCCTGAAAGCCGTCGGATTCTCCAACGGTGGGGCCAACGTCCAGTTCGCATACGAGTCGGAGAGTCGACAGCTTCGCATCATCGAGATGAATCCGAGGGCGTCGCGATCGTCGGCTTTGGCGTCCAAGGCAACCGGCTATCCGATAGCGAAGATCGCCGCTCTGCTGGCAGTCGGTTATACCCTGGCCGAGCTTCCGAATGACATAACCGGCAAAACCACCGCAGCCTTTGAACCTGCGTTGGATTACATCGCAGTCAAAGGTCCCAGGTTCGACTTCGAGAAGTTCGAAGTCCCGAATCCAACGCTGGGCACTCAGATGCAGGCCGTGGGGGAAGTTCTTGGGCTAGGTCGGACTTTCCCTGAGGCATTCCTCAAAGCCGTAGAAGGTGTGGAGGCTGGTGGCGGAGTTCCGCGATTCCCAGGTACTAGTAGCTACTTCGCTCGCGAGATCGCATCGATCGGAGAGGCGGAGGAACAACTCGCTGCCAGCGGTGACATCGCCGCTGCGAAGAGATTCGGCCTGCCGGATCGGCGTGTTGCCGGGGTGATGGGTCTGAGCGAAGCTGATATCAGATCCAAGCGAGGGCTTCCCGGAGCCCTGGCAGTGGATTCGTGTGCAGCCGAGTTCGAAGCTGAGACTCCGTACTACTACCTATCGCACGAGGATGGCGACCGGGAAAGGGGCCATTCCTCCAGACCCCGAATTGTCATCATCGGCTCCGGCCCAAACCGGATTGGGCAGGGGATCGAGTTCGATTACACATGTGTTCATGCCGCCCGGGCGTTCTCGGACCTTGGCTACGAGGTTGTGATGTTGAATTCGAACCCCGGGACCGTCTCCACCGATTACGACACCAGTGACAGGCTATACCTCGAGCCATTGACGGTCGAGAGCGCGCTGGATGTTTGCGCAATCGAGCATCCCGTCGGGGTTGTAGTCAGCTTGGGAGGCCAGACCCCGCTAGGGCTGGTCCACTCGCTTGCGGAGGAGGGGATCCCACTGTTGGGAAACCCGGCCGGTGCAATCGCGGCTTGTGAAGACAGGGGCAGATTCGGAGTGATTCTGGAACAGGCCGGCCTGCTCGCCCCACGCTGGGCGACGGCAAACACAACCGAAGAGGCACGAGATGCGGCATCGGAGATCGGGTATCCCGTGATGATCCGCCCCGACTATGTGCTCGGTGGCGCGGGAATGAATGTGTTTGAGTCTCCTGACCAGATCGTGGTGAACGGTCCTGTCCTGGTTGATGAGTTCATCTCCAATGCCGTCGAGTTGGATGTTGAGATCCTCTCGGACGGGTCGGACGCCTGGGTGGCCGGGATTCTTGAGCACATCGAGCCGGCCGGAGTGCACTCGGGTGACTCTGCCTGTGTTATCCCGGGACCCTCGGTAACGACTGAAGTCGACGTCTTAGTGCGTAATGCGGCAAGCGCTCTGGCCCAGGTTCTCGAGGTAAGGGGTTTTCTGAATCTGCAGGTAGCCATCAAGGGCGACCGATTGTATGTGCTGGAGGCCAACCCGAGGGCGTCCCGAACCGTGCCATTCCTTGCCAAGGCGACGGGTTTGCCCCTTGTTGAGTGGGCATGCCGGCTGATGGTCGGCGACTCGCTGTCTTCCCTGGGTCATCCCGAGGTAGCTAAGTCGACGCAGGCCTGGTGCAAGGAGGCGATTTTTCCTACCGACCGTTTCGCCGCGGCTGGAGTTCGGGGCCCTGAGATGCGTTCGACCGGTGAGGTTATGGCTGGCGGTGCGACTCCGCAGATAGCGTACGCAAAAGCACTTCGCGCTGCGGGGGTTTCGAAGACATCGCCGGGCATTGGGCCAAGCCTTCAAGAGCTCGCCCTTGCTGCTTCAAAACCGGGAATGGCATGAAGCGTGCTCTCATGAAAGCGGGTGTGCTGGGCGCTTCGGGATTCGCAGGTGCTGAACTGCTTCGCCTGGCTGCTGCCCATCCGTACGTCGACGTGGTGTTTGCCTCCGGCGACACTCAAATCGGTTCACACATCGGGGCGGTTCACGCAGGTCTCGGAGCGGCTTATCCCGATTTTCGGTTTGAGGCTTGGACCGACATACCGGAGGGTCTCGATGTTGTGTTCTTGTCTTTACCACACGGGGTTTCGCAGCAGATAGTTCCGAAGCTAGACGCGGATATGATCGTGGATCTCGGTGCTGATTTCAGGTTCAAGGACCATACGGTCTACGAGTCTTGGTATGGGGAGAAGCACGCGGCACCTGATCTCACGAACGACTTCACCTATGGACTTGTCGAGTTGTTCAGGGAGGAGATCGCAGGATCAAGTGCTATTGCTGTTCCCGGTTGCTACGTCACAACTTCAGTCCTGACGATGGCTCCACTCATAGCGACGGGGCTGGCGGAGCCAAACGGAATTGTTGTCCACGCTGCCAGCGGGGTGTCGGGTGCGGGTATGGGTCTGAAGCCGAGCACGTCGTTTTCGACGGTCAACGAAAGCATGACCGCCTACGGACTGCTCAGCCATCGGCATACGCCAGAGATCGAAACCGCCCTTTCCGCCGAGGCTGGCGGTCCCGTGCAGCTGTTGTTCACACCTCACCTAGCACCCATGAATCGCGGAATTCTCGCCACGTGTTACCTCCGACCGACCGGAAACGACTCAACGGAACAGCTGCTCGATCAAATGTCGTCGTTCTACGCAGCGGACCAATTCGTGATGGTTTCCGAGCAGGTACCCGCCACCAAAGCGACTCTCGGGTCAAACTCGATTCATCTGACGGTGCGCAGAGACGATCGCACGGGGTGGATCGTGGCGATCGGAGCGATCGACAACCTTGTAAAAGGAGCTGCCGGTCAAGCCATCCAGTGCCTCAACGTTGCCGCCGGGTTCGCCGAAGACACCGGATTGGCGAAGGCGGGTTTGTTCCCATGACAGGGTTTACAGCCCCTGTCCAGGCTCAGGTTGAAGCCGCGGACGTGGCGTCGGTGTTGATCGAAGCACTGCCCTACATGCAGCGGTTCCGGGGGGAGTCGATTGTTGTGAAGCTCGGCGGATCGGCCCTGGTCGACCCAGTCACTGCTGATGGTTTTGCCGCGGATATCGCGTTGATGCGCATGGTCGGCATCAATCCGATCGTGGTTCACGGAGGAGGGCCACAAATAACGGCGATGATGTCTAGGTTGGGCAAGGAGGCCGTGTTCAGGGACGGTCAGCGAATCACCGACTCGGATTCTCTCGAGATCACCCGAATGGTCCTCGTCGGCACCGTAAACCGGGACATCGTCAACCGGATCAACGAACACGGCGCGATGGCACTTGGCATCTCCGGTGAGGACTCCGGTCTGATCGTGGCCGCGCAACGAAATCCCGAGCTTGGGTTGGTGGGCGACGTGGCGGCTGTCGATCCGGACCTGATCAACCGCCTCGTGGCCGAGGGCCTGATCCCTGTTATTGCGACCCTTGGCGCTGATAGTTCCGGTCAGGCCTACAACATCAACGCCGACGCTGTCGCTTCAGCTGTTGCTTCAGAGCTGGGTGCGTTGAAGTTGATCTATCTGACGGATGTCGAGGGCCTATATCGCGATCCATCAGATGACTCCACACTTGTGCAGGAGACAACAGATGTGGGCCTTCGAGAGGCCATGGCCGCTGGCTGGGTGACTGCCGGGATGACTCCAAAAGTCGAAGGATCCCTTGCGGCACTCAGCCGTGGTGTTAGCTCCGTACACATAATCGGAAGCTCCAGACCCCACGGAATTCTTGTTGAGTTGTTCACTGACTCCGGAATGGGAACCATGATCAAGAAAGCAGGGTCCAGATGACTGTGCCCGTCACATCGACGTCCCTGATGGATACCTATCCCGCCAGCGAGGTGACATTCGTCGAAGGCAGAGGAGTCGAGCTGTTCGACGATAAAGGTCGTAGATACCTGGACTTTCTCTCGGGACTTGCCGTCGCGAGCTTGGGTCACGCTCATCCGGAGGTCACCGCGGCCATCCGAGACCAGGCCGGCCGTCTCATCCATGTTTCGAATCTCTTCGGAACTCTTCCAGGACCAGACCTCTCTAGCGCCATCGACGAGTTAGTCGGTGGTGGCGGCCAGGTGTTCTTCAGCAACTCCGGAGCGGAAGCAAACGAAGCCGCGCTGAAGCTGGCTCGAAAGTGGGCGGGACCGCACCGCTACGTCGTGCTTACGGCATCCGGATCGTTTCATGGACGAACCCTCGCAACCCTTCACGCCACCGGGCAACCGGCGAAACACACACCATTCCAGCCCTTGCCGGAGGGGTTTCGACATGTTCCCTGGAATGACCTAGCTGCGATGGGCCGTGCGATGAACGACGATGTTGCGGCGGTTTTGCTTGAGCCCGTTCAGGGAGAGGGTGGAATCTGGCCCGCGGAGCCAGATTACCTGCGTGGAGTGGAGCGACTTTGTCGCGAGACCGGTGTTCTGTTCATGGTCGACGAGATCCAAAGTGGTATGGCCCGGACGGGCGACTGGTTTGCCTTCCAAGGATATGGGGTCACACCAGATGTGGTCACGATCGCCAAAGCCCTCGGTAACGGTGTACCGATTGGAGCGACATGGGCGCGCCGTGAAGTAGCGCAGGCTTTCGGCCCCGGTGATCACGGAAGCACCTTTGGCGGTCAACCCCTGGCGACCGCCGCTGGACTCAGGGTTATCGAGGTGATGAGGGAAATGGACGCTCCAACTCGGGCACGAGAGGCAGGAGACCGCCTTCGCTCCAGTTTGGAGAGCCTGGGTGAAGTGAAGGAGGTGCGGGGGCGCGGGCTTCTTCTCGCGGCCGAACTGGCGTCGCCCGTCGCCAAACTCGTCACTCGGCGTGCTTTGACCGCCGGGTTGGTTGTCAACGCTGTGACCGAATCTGCTCTTCGATTCACACCACCACTAGTCGTCACCAATGAAGAAATCGACGAAGCCGTAGCCATTCTGAAAGGAATCCTGCCATGAGGCATTTGCTTGAAATCGACGACCTGAACGGCCCCGAACTCGACGATGTCCTGGCGTTGTCGGCTACCGAACCCGGATCACACCGTCGTGGTGGAGGGGTTGCCCTGATATTCGAGATGCCATCGGCTCGAACCCGTAACGCAACTGAGATGGCTTGTGTCCAATTGGGCCTGCACCCCACCTACATCGCTGCCACGGAGCTTGGATTTGACGCACGTGAAAGCGTGGAAGACATCACGATGACCCTGGCTCAGTACTACTCAGTCGTCTGTGCGCGGGTCCACAACCACCTGATTCTGCAGCGAATGGCTGATATGAATGTGGTGCCGGTCGTCAACATGCTGTCAGCTCGGTCTCACCCTCTGCAATCTCTGGCTGACCTCCTCACCATCAAACAAGAGTTCGGTGACGTCCGAGGAAGAACCATTGGATACGTCGGATACCCCGGAAATGTATGGAAGTCGTTGTCGATTGCCGCGGCCATGCTCTCCATGAACCTGCGTCTTGCTGTCCCCGATGGCTATCAGCCGACTGCCTCAACGCTGAAGCAGATAGAGAAAGCTGGTGGGAGCGTCGAACTCACAACCAGCCCACAGATTGCCGTGAAAGGTGCTGATGTGGTCTATACGGATAGGTGGGTTTCGATGGGAGAGGAGGCGGAGACCAAAGCCCGCCTCCGGGACTTCTCAGGCTTCACGGTCGACGATGGTGTGATGGCGGCGGCGGCCTCGGATGCCATCTTTCTTCACTGTCTTCCTGCGAAGAGGGGCGAAGAGGTTTCCGAGTCCGTTTTGGAAGGGAGCCGGAGCCGCATCTGGCAACAGGCCCAAAACCGGATGCACACCGCCAGGGGACTGATTTCTTGGCTGACAGCGTCGAAGGTTTAGATAAGCTCACAAGTGATTCAGCCGACCGCACAGTGTGGTGTTCGCGTAGGCTCGGAGGCAGAGTACAGGAGGCCATATGTACGCGAGGGCCAACACGACGCCCATAAGCAGGAGCCTCATCATCGCGACCGCGATGACGATGCTGGTTCTGACGTTATTCCCGGCAACCGCCGAGGCGGCGCATCAGGGCTATTTGACCGATAGCGACCCTTTGATCGAACTCGACGCCAATGTCGGCTCCGGGGGACGGGTCGTCCCGATTATCAACAGCGGTGATGAACTGGGGGACTTCGTCTTTGAAGGACTTCCCGATGGGATCGGATTGGCACCCGGAAGCAGTAGCAGCACGGTTGACGTCTACGTTGCGCATGAGCAAACCCACGTCCCCTTCTTTGGCTCGGCAGACTTCCAGGACGCTTCGGTTTCGAAGCTGACGCTATCGACACGGCGCCATAACTTTGGAGCGGTTATGGACGCGTCGGTCGCGGTCTCGCCCGATGAAGGGTATATCCGGTTCTGCTCGGCGTTCATGGCCGGTCCTGGAGACGGGTTCTCCAACCACACCTTCTTCACCGGTGAGGAAGCCAACGACGTAGTGCCAGTAGTCGACGGTGCGGCCTATGGCTCGGACCCGGCGATCGCTCCTGATCGTCAGGCCGGATACGTTGTCGCTCATGACACTGTGACCGGCGAAACTGTGCCGATTCCAGGGATGGGGCGACTCAACCATGAGAACACCATTTCGCTCAATGGAAACTGGTCGGGTGTCACGATGCTGACGACAGACGACACGTTCGATGGACCGTCGGCACAGCTCTACTTGTACTCCGCGGCTTCCGGTGATGCCATCCTGGCAGACGAGGGCGCCCTTTACGCGTTCCAGGTCACGGCAACCAACGACGGTCCAGTAGACCCCTACGACGCTTTCAACGGCGCCAACGACTATCTCGATATCGATCCTGGCGACATCTGGCAGGGACGCTTCATCGAGGTTCCACGGGAGATTGCACTCGGACACACCGACGTTGCTCCCCAGCAGGCGTTGGAAGACTGGTCCAATGAGAACAACGTCTTCCAGTTCATTCGACTCGAAGACATCGCCAGCGACAAACACAACTCGACAGTTGTATATGTCGCTGACACCGGAAGGTCACGGGTCATCCCTGACGACACCACCGGACGTCTGGTGAGAGGACCAAGCGGAACCGTCGGGTTTGCCGACAACGGCGCCGTGTTCCGGATGGAGTTTGATCCGAACGACCCGATGTCAGTGGTTGGCTTCTCGATCCTCGCCCAGGGAGACGATCCCGATGCCGGCGACTACGTGCCATTCGTAAGCCCGGACAACATTGACACCAGTCGGAAGAGCCTTATGGTTCAAGAAGACACTGACAATGCCCGTATCTGGCAGCACCGGTTCCGTCCGGGAGATTGGCGTGTTGTAGCTCATGTCACCGATCCAGACGGTGAGTCGAGCGGTATCGTCGACGCGTCAGCCTTCTTCGGGCCCGGCTGGTGGGTTGTGGACGTGCAGGCGCACGGTTCGAATCAAATGGAGGAACAGGTTGGTGACGTCCTGCTCAAACGTGAAGACGGGCAACTTCTTCTGATCAGGATCCCCGGCTCCTGAGTTGTTGACCTACTGACGGTCGGCCCCACCAGCCGGCCGTCAGTTCTGCCCGAGCCGTTTCGAAACGGCCGAAGTCTCCTGGTTGGATAAACTGTGGCGGGCTTCGGTCTCCAAGAGGCCGGAATAAGCCACGACCTTCCCGGAGGGGGACCGGAATCAACAATCTGTCCAGCGCCCTTGGAGATCTGTCCGAGATTCTCCAGCAGAGAGTCGAATCCGCCCCAAATCAGGAGCAACGAGTCTCGGCGTCCGACCTCCTCAACCATGTGGACGGATATGTCCGACCGCGCCTCGAAGATCTGAATGCTCCATTGGTTGTGGTCCTTCTCGGTTCGACTGGTGCAGGTAAATCAAGTCTCTTCAACGCGATTGCTGGCAGTGCACTCAGTCAGGTCGGAGTGCTCCGTCCGACCACCAGGAAGGCACTCGTCCGCAAACATCGTGAAGACAAGGTTCCGGAGGCTCTCGAGCAGATGAGGGAACAAGGTTTTCTCGAGATCGTCCCGGAGCCCGCCGAACGCAGTGGGCTGCTCTTGGTAGATGCTCCCGACTTCGACAGTGTTGAGGCTGACAACCGCCTTCTTGCCCGTCGGCTTCTCGAGTCTGCCGACCTGGTCGTTTTCGTGACGACTGATACCCGCTACGCCGACGACGTTCCCTGGCAGATCCTCGCCCGAGCTCAGGAACGCGGAGTGCCGATGATCGTGGTCATCAACAAGCTCCCGCTCGAAACCTCGGACCGTGAGGCGGTTCTGGCCGACTTCGATCGTTTGCTTGTGGAGGGTGGCGTCAAGGCGTTAGCGGCGGCTGGTTCTCTGCAAGTAGTCGGCGTCGCGAAAGGTGACCTTGACCCAAAACTAGATGGGCTTGATCGCTCGTCAGTTTCACAGGTAACAGAGACGCTGGAACAGCTGAGTGATGATCAAGCAGCTCGACGGGAAGTGGCTGTTACTGGCTTGAAACGGGCCGTCTTCGGATTGGTCGAACCTGTTTCATCATTGGTTGCGGGCCTCGAGCGGGAGGCCGCTGTTCGTGATCGCCTGCTGGGAAAGGCGGACGAAGCGTATCGACGTCACTACGACGAGATCACGGATCGCATCGACCGGGGTACGTTCCTCCGCAGCGAAGTTCTCAGGGAGTGGCACGACTTCGTTGGCGCGAGTCGTGTTTCGAGGGTCGTTTCTCAGGGCATCGGAAAGGTTGCGGCGGCGATCCGCGCGGTGTTTGACCCTGGCCCTGCCGCTCCAACCAAGGAGGTCAAGGAATCCGCATTCCAGGATCTCGTAGCGCTACTGGTCTCGCAGGCGGATGAGGCCGCCGCCGAGGCTGCCAGCAGTTGGTTGGTAGAGCCTTTCGGCAAGGACGCTCTCGAACGTAACCCCGAACTGTGGGGGGCGGCACCCGGCCTTGGAGAACAGTTCTCGACACACCTCGAACACTGGGCAGACTCGATCTCCATACGGATCAGGGAGTTGGGTGAGAACCTTCGAGGCTTCGCGAAGGTTGCGAGCCTGGGTGTGAATGTGGTCGGGACTGGAGCGATTCTCGCCGTCTTCATCCACACGGGCGGGCTAACGGGCGCTGAAGCTGGAATTGCTGCCGTGACCGCCGTAGTCAACCAAACGCTGCTCGAGGCCATTTTCGGAGAGGGCAACGTCTCCAAGTTCGTCGACAGCGCGCGGGCCGACCTCGACTCAATCATCGAAGGCTTGTTGACGGAGGAGCGTCAGCGATTCGATCAGGCCCTCGCCGTGTCTGCCCACGCGTCCCGCGTTGCGGAGAACCTGAACGCAATGTTGCCCGTCTTCAAGGATCCGTTGTGAAGACGGTTGAGGACGCCATTGCCACACTCCAAGAGGTCGTCGGCTTAGGCGAGCCTATCGGTGCGAGAGTTGCCAGGGCCTGCGAGACACTGGACCTTGCCGAGGAACGCACCGGGTTCGGCGGCGAGACTTATGTGCTGGCGCTGATCGGCGGTACGGGTGTTGGTAAGTCGACCCTCCTCAATACGATCGCCGGTTTGGAAGTAGCGGAAGCGTCGGTCCTGCGGCCTACGACTCGAAAACCGACCGCCTGGGTAGCGGAGTCGTCGGAGCAAGACGTCCGACCGCTCCTGGAATGGCTGGAGGTCGACCGTGTTGTGACCCATCAAGACACGTCGCTGCGGAGCGTTGCCGTCGTCGACCTCCCCGATTTCGACAGTGTTGTCCACGAGCATCGGGAGCTGATCGATCGGCTGATACCCAAGCTCGACGTCCTGGTCTGGGTGGTTGACCCGGAGAAATACGACGACGAGAGACTCTTCGAGTATCTGCGTGCGGTCGGGCCCGCTCTTCCCGACGTCCGATTGATCCTCAACAAGGTCGACCAGCTGACGATAGGGGAGACATATTCTGTCGTCGCTGATCTGAAGGATCGTCTTGGCCTTGCCGGATTGGCCAACGTGTCGGTGGGGGTGGTGTCAGCTTTGACCGGTGACGGTGTCGCCGAGGTCAAGGAGACCATTCGAAAAGAGGCGGATGCTAAGAAAGCCATTGCCGACTCGATCAGGTACGAGGCGGCGCTACGTATCGCCGAGATTGGTGTTGACGTGGGGATAGTCTCAGAACAGCAATTCGAACCCTTGCTTTCGGATGCCGATATCGATCGGTTCACTGGGGAGGCCATGGACTCTGCCTTGGAAATGGTTGATCCCCAGGGTTTGTCCGGCCAGGTGCGGAAGTCGTACCGAGAGCATTTCAATCTGGTCGCCGGTTCTTTGCTCGGACGCCTGCTCAGCTTGGTCCGATTGGCTTCGGGGAATCGACGACGCACGGCAAACCCCAAGTCGTATCTATTGAACTGGCGGACGAGGGGTGACCTGGGGAGGGTCGTCAACCCGGTCAGGGCCGCCTATCTCAAAGCGACGGAAACACTTGGGCCCGACGCAAGAGCGGTCGTACTGGGCCATCATCAGCCCGACCAGGTGCGACGTTCCCTCGAAGTTGCTATCGACCGAGCTACGACTCAGACCGGGAAACTTGTCGATAGCCCCAGGTCACGTCTATTGGTGGTCCTGGCGCCGCTGCAGTGGGTCGCGACGGTCGGGTTTCTAGCTGGGCTGGCCTGGTATCTCCTGATAATACTTGGACCTTCCGACCTCGCTGTCGGAACAGTTGAAATCCCTCTTCTCGGTCCCGTTCCAATGCCGTTGGTTCTGATGCTCGCATCGTTGACACTCAGTTTCGTGGTTGGCCTGCTGGCAAGGGTGACGGCAACTGTGATCAGTGCGAAGCGTGCGAGGCTCCTAAAACAAACACTCGAGAGCGAACTGAGCAAAACCATGCGGGAGCAGTCGTTCCAGCCCCTGATCGAGATTGACGCGAAGCGACGACGGATAGCAGAGATCTTGGCCGCTGCGACAGTCGGATGAAGCGAAAATGCGTCGCCCGAATGGCAAAGATAAATGATTAGCGGAGGACGATTCTGGGTACCGTGACTCGACCTATACCGAGTGTCAGAAATTTCCCTTACGAACCCTGCGTCAGCGACCGATAACAAACGAGACATGCCCAACGGATCACAAACGCTGTCCGGTCAACCTCCCGGAAGCCCCGCCAAACCCCAGAGCGCGATTTCCAAGAGAATTAAGGGTCTGCCCGCATGGGTGTTGCTGACCCAGCTATTCATAGGTCTTGGCTGGCTCCGCGCTGCTGGGGAGAAGGTCATCGACCCCGAATGGTGGGATGGGACGACAATCGGTGGATTCATCGCGATCAACTATCAGACCACTCTTGGTTGGTATCGGCCACTGATCGACAACTTCATCGGACCCAACGCCGAAATCATTGCGGTCGTTGTGGTCATCGCCCAGATCGCAGTGGCGGCGAGTCTTCTCTCCGGGAGGTACCTGGGTTACGGCCTGGGGCTCGGCATATTTCTGAACCTCAACTTCCTGATCATTGGTGGGGTAAACCCTTCGGTGTTCTACCTCCTCGCCCAGGGCTCGCTGGCACTTTGGCTGGCCGAGAACGCCTTCCCAGGGGGTGCAATGTTCGCAACCGACGCCGAGGCCAACGCTGCCTTGGTCAAGCGTGTGTCTCGTTCACTTTCGGCAGCCGCATTTGGCGCCTATGCGTTGGCCGCCATGAGCATCCCATACATCCGCAAGGTTGAACCGTCGGAGATCATGAGAGATCCGGCGATCATGCTGGGATTGTTTGCAGTTCTCACCGTCTTGGGATGTGACCAGGCCTATCGGAATTCCATCGGTGGCAGGGGGCTGCCAGCTCTCAATTGGCTTTTCAAGCGCGAAGAGTCCCGTCTGATGCGTCTCGTCAACCTCCAGGAGATCGAGCGACACGGCCGGGAGCTTTCACTCACCCGCTCCGCCAGCAGCTAGTCCGAACGCCGTATTGCGTCCTCAAAGCTTGTAGAAACGCTCGGCGTTCGTTGCGAAAAGTGCGCGCCTCTCATCATCGGAGAAGCCGCGAACGATGTCAATGTAAGAATCAATCAGTGTGCCATAACCGCTGAACAGCTTGTCGACCGGCCAGTTTGTGGCGAACATGCAGCGATCGGTCCCGAACGCTTCGATCACCTCCATGACCCAGGGCCGGATGCTGTCGGTGGTCCAGTTGTGATCGGCGAGGCCCAGACCGGAGATCTTGACGGCGACGTTGGGGGCGCCGGCAAGGATTTTCATGCCCCTACTCCAGTTCTGGAAGTAGTCGTCCGATCTTTCTGTTGGCATTCCGGCGTGACCAAGAATGATCTGGAGGTCGGGGTGTTGTTCGGCCATCTTGCGAGCTTGGGCCATCCCGTCCCACCCGATTGCGAGGTCGTAGACAAGCGAATGTGCTTCGAGTGCAGTCAATCCTCTCGAAAAGGGTCGCTCGATGAGGTCGGTGCCGGTCGTGAAGGTGCGTATGCCTCGCATGTTTGCGAATTCGAGGTGACGTTGCAGGTCGTGATCTACGGATTCTGATGTCAGGTCTGCGTACGCAACAATCCCATGTGGGAATCCGTGAGCGTCTGCAATTCCTTGCAGCCATGAAGTCTCATCAACAGGGTCAACACTTTCGTCATACCCGGTCTGCACGTGGACTGACTTGCTCACGTTGGCTTCGGCAAAATCGGAGAGAAGGTCCTGGATGAGGTAGGGCTTGCGGATGGGGGAGTAGTTGCGAATCAGCGAACCGGGACCGGGGTCGTCTCGCCGCAGCCAAGACGGTGTGAATTGCGACATATCCCAAAGGTGGTGATGCGCCTCAACATATCTGGGCTGTTCTGTCATTCGATTTCTCCTGTTTGCGACCGATCCGATGTCAACTGCTGACAGTAAACGCTAGATTCAACACATGTTTGGAGGTCCGTTGCGAATCGTCGACCTGCAGGGGAGTCCCGAAACGATGGGTCGCACCCACGGCGTGAAGTTCGGATCGAGTATTCAGCGGTACCTCGACGACAGGGTGTCGACGTTGTCTGGAGATGAATGGCCCTGTGCAGATGAGGTAAGAGCTGTGATGATTCAGGCCGCCGGAGCCAGCATCGAAAGCCATGCTGCCTACTCGGAGTCGCTCTTTGATGAACTGGCCGCCATGGCTAGCGCAGCCCAAATCGGTATTGAGGATGCCTTGGTCGTTGGTGGGTTCACGGACGTCGTGGACATTGCCCGCTCAACACTCGCAACATCGCCTGTCATTCACGAGTGCACGGGCATCCTGAACCCGGCGAAGGGGTACCTTGCACAGACGTGGGATATGAACATGTCAGCTGGGGAGTTCGTCATCATGGTCCGTATCGAGCCCTTGAGTGGGCCGAACTCCATTGTCCAAACCACGATGGGCTGCTTGGGTCAGATAGGCCTCAATGAGGCTGGGATAGCGGTAGGGATCAGCAACCTCTCTTCCATGGGTCGGCCCGGCGTCACATGGCCCTTCGTTGTTCGGAAGGTGCTTCAGCAATCGACACTCGACGCGGCAGTTACGGCAGTGCTTGACGCTGACCTCGCCGGTGGCCACAACTTCTTTCTGATGGGTCCCGATGGGGACGCTGTGAACATCGAGGCAATGCCAAACGCGGTTTCGGTTCAGCGCTCAGAGGCCGCGCCGCTAGTTCATTCCAACCATTGTCTCTCGGCGGAGACGGCGGCTGGCGAGGTTGAAGTTGGGTTCGAACTGAGCGAAGACTCGAACCTTCGTCTGGAGATTGCCCGGGAATCCGCCGACGACCTTGAGCGGTTCTTCAGTGATCCGCGCATATCTCGACTTGGGATTGAAGCCCATGACGGGGCAACCTGTGGTGCTGTCGTGATGAAGCCTGGAGCGCGAGAAGTGCAGGCGGTTTGGGGTTCCCCAAATGAGCATCCTTGGGAAACCTTTACGTTCTAGCTACATCAATCCGAGTTCTTTGAGCGCCTCAGCGCCACCGTCGAGATTCGTCAGTTTCATGCTGGCGTAGTTGGGAGCGTAGATCACTCCCTCCCCCCCGGCTCGGAAGGTTGCGAGGACACTTCGGTAAACGATGTCAGGGGTGCACTTCGCCTGATCCGGGGTTGTTCGCGGCGCGTCAACTCCCAAGCCCATGTACACCGGGACCTTTCCCTCGACTCCCCGGACCGCGTCCGCGCACTGGCCATATACGTAAGTATCGGGGTCCATGCCGGCCTGACTCAGTTCGTCCCAAGGCGCCTCGTCGAGTCCCAGAAGTTGGTACATCAGTGGGGTGATGTCTTGGGGAGGGACGTCCCTGAGGAAGGTGCTGTAAAGGTCGCTCATCTCATTCTTGTAGACCTCACCCGATTGGTGCTGGTAGGTGATCGGTTTTACCCAGTCTGAGTAGGCGGTCTGCTCCGCCCATGGCCACTGAGCTTTTCGGAAGGGGTTGAAGTGGTTTCTGTTCCAGACGTTCAAGCCGAATTCCAACGATGGATCGCACCATTTGACAATTCCGTACAGTTCCTTGTCGAGCGCCTTGTTGCGTTCGAGCCAGAAGCGCTCCCAGAGGAGCACCTCGGGGTTGGCCCAGAGCACCCGGAGGAACTCGATGAAAGCCCCGTCGACAAAATCCTCACCAGCACGAGATTCATCAAAAAAGCGTTGGACATTGCGGACTCCTTCAATTACAGACTCGACGTCGAGACCACGACGAGTAGCCAAAGCCCTGCAGTGTTCACAAAAGCAGGAAGCCGTCTCGCCGTGCATCATTTGGTCGATCGGGCTCCTCCTCTCATTGCACCACATCAGACCATCGATGTCGTAGTTGCGACACTGGTCTTCGATCATCGAATGCCACCACGTTCGGTAATCCGGATTGTTGGTGCATGGTGCCGAACCGATCCGTCCCAAGAAGTCGACCTCCATCGTCTGTACCAGGTTGGGGATATCCGGGTTCTCGGCCGAGCCGTGTCCGGCGTAGCTGAAGAGAGGTTCCATCAGCTCAGGCATGATCCTCATCCCTCGCTTCCGAGCGCTGGGTGTGATCAACTCGAGGATGTCGATACCTTCCATCTCCGGGTCGAGCGCTCGGAAGTCTTTGATGAACGTGGACGAGTAATAATCCTGATTGGGTTCGAAATACGCACCGCCTTTCATTCGAAGTGGCTCAGGGATGCCGTGATCCGGCCAACCATCGAGTTCATGCGAGATGCTTCGGCCGGCCTTGAGACCGAGCCACGAGACCGTGCCCACCATGAGCACGTTGACTCCGACCCGTTCGTGAAGAGTATCCAGGACGGAGTCGACCCCTTCGTCCACGAAACTGATCGGGCTGATCTGAATCCCGACGAACTTGTTACTGGGATCAGGCTTCATGAGTTCCTTTCGCGTGGTCAGCGAACCATAACCGACTCGAGAGAGGCTGTCATCGGTCAACTGTTAACCTTTGGCAGGTAACTCCACGCGGCTACGAAAGGACAACATGGATCTCGGGATTGGAGGAAAGACTGCATTGGTGGGCGCATCTGCCAATGGCTTGGGTCGAGCAACGGCCGAGAAGTTGGCTCAAGAAGGCTGTCATGTCGCGCTCTGTGACTTCGACGAGGCGGCTCTAGCCGAAACTAAGGCCGAGATCTCCGCAACCAGCAACGGAGACGTCGAGGGCTGGCCAGTTGACTTCAAACGCGCTGAGTCAATCGACCGGCTATTGACCGACGTATTGGCATGGAAAGGTCGCGTCGACATTCTCGTCACGAACTCGGGCGGTCCACCGCCCGGCCCCTTCGATCAAGCGACCGATGAGATGTGGCGTGGCGCCTTCGATCTCACGTTCATGAGTTCGGTGAGGCTGATTCGAGGGGTCCTACCCGGTATGAAAGAGAACCGTTGGGGTCGGGTCATTAACTTCACTTCCCGAACCCTGCGGGAGCCAATCGACAATCTCATCATTTCCAATGCGATGAGGCTCGCTGTCGCCGGGATGGCCAAGACCCTGGCTGTCGAAGTGGCCGAATTCGGAATCACCGTCAACAACCTCGGACCGGGGCCCACGGCGACGGCGAGGGCCATCGAGCTGGCAAATGCCCGTGCCTCGAAAGCGGGGATATCCCTTGAGGAGGAGTTGGCCAAGACTGAGGCGCGGATCCCCGTCGGGCGTATGGCCCAACCCGAGGAGCAGGCGTCCGTCGCAGCCTTCCTCGCCTCGGACGCCGCCCGGCACATCACAGGGTCGTCGTTGATTGTCGATGGTGGCGAAACCAGAGCACTTTGACTGGCTGTCAACGGTTGACAGGTGCTAGGTTAGAGGCGATACGGCTCCGCATCTAGGAGAAAGGGAATTCATATGACGCAAAGCCGACCTACGCACATCACCTCCGCAACAGAGAGGGATCGTCGCTACAAGGTTCTCCGCGAGGCTATGGAGGCTCAGGGCCTCGGAGCGCTTGTCATATGTAGCCGTGGAGACGAGTTCGTACGGGGCCGTGTCCAATACGTGTCAGACATCTTCCAGTGGGCCGGGCGCGGGTTCGTAGTCTTGCCTCTGAAGGGGGAAGCCACCTTTGTGGTTGATCCTCTGTGGGGACTTGGCTATGCCATGCAGTCCGGTTGGCTGAATGACTACAGGGTCCCGAAGAACGCCGGAAAAGAGATCGCGGGAATTCTCTCCGATCTCGGTTTGCAGAGTGGAAGCGTCGGGGTCGTTGGTCTTGCCGATATCACCGCGGTAGCTGACTATGAGGACATGAAGACGCATCTTCCAAACGCCGAGTTCTCTGACGCAACAGACCTTTTTGATGACATCAGGGCGATCAAGAGCGAAGAAGAGCTGGACAATGTGCGGGAGACCAGCGACATGCTTCGGATGGCGTTTCAAGCCCTGGAGGCCCAGATTCGGCCCGGGGTTCGTGAGATTGATGTTCTGGCCGAGGCGCACCGGCTCTGCCGACAGCTCGGCGGCATGGAAGGTATCTGTCTGATGGGTCGTCCGCCGTTCAACTCCTTCTCACCGGGTGGTGCGGGTGGCGTCATCGAAAAAGATGATGTCATCGTGATCGATCTGGAGTGGGGCGGGCCGTCGGGATACTGGGTCGAACTTCGGCGTGTCTACAGCTTCAACCAGCCAACGCCTGAGCAGCAGACCTATTGGGAATCTCGGGTCGAAAGCTTCGCTGCGTGTGTCGACGCCATGAAACCGGGTGCGTCCTCAACCTCTATTCTCGAGGCACGTGACAGTGTCTACAAGGAGTACGGGCAGAACGCAGATGGCGTGATTGCCTACACCGCACACGGCATTGGTGTCGACTCACTCGAGCCGCCATGGGTTCCAGGTAAGGACCGAATCATGGAAGAGAACATGCTGATCAACCTCCATCCCGCAATCAACTTCGACGACCCAGAGAAGGGGCTTGCTCTGGGAGGGATCAGCATCGCGGATAACGTCATCGTCGCCAAAGACGGCGGAATTCGGACCACCGACCAAGAGGATCATTGGATCGTTCTCGGGGGTTGACCGCTAGAGCTTATCCTGGAACGGGTCAGATGTGTCCCTTGCCATGAAACCCCTCAAAGTAGGTGTAGTTGGGGCTGACCCGCGCGGTTTCGGCGCGCGGGCTCATATCCCGGCTGTCAAGAACTCGCCACTTCTTGAGCTCTACGCCATCTGTACGCGTCATGCCGAAACTGCCCGGACCGCAGCGAGTTTGCATGGTGCCGACCGGTGGTTCGAGGGTGTCGATGAGATGCTCGAGGACGGTCAGGTCGATTTGGTCACGGTGGCGGTCCGACCATCGGCACACCGCCCGATAGTCGCGGCTACGGCGGAGACCGGCACCGCTGTCTACTGCGAGTGGCCTCTGGCATTGAATACCGACGAGGCCGAAACAATGATGAAGAGCGCAATCGAAAACGCGGCGCCGAACGCGGTTGGGCTGCAGGGTCGGTTCTCTCCAGCGCTTCTACGCGTTCGCGATCTTGTCGCCTCGGGTGCCATCGGTCGACCGGTCGATTTCAGCGCCTACCTGGTCCAGGCGCCCTTTCGAGTGGAATCTGATCGGGTGTGGCTTACCAAAGCCTCTGAGGCAAGTGGGGCGTTATACGTATCCACCGCACACGTGACCGACATCGTTCAGTTTGTCCTCGGAGATGTAGCCTCGTTGGTCGCTGATACTGCAATAGCGCGCCCTCAAGGGGTTCTCGGTGACTCCGGAGAGCCGATCACGTGGGAGACGCACGACACGGTGAGATTCATCGCGAGACTCGGGATGGGGATATCGGGACTTGTCGAGATATCGAACGCGGCGTCCCGCTCGGTGGGATTTCGCTTACGGATACTCGGCGAAGCTGGCCAGGTTGATGCAAGGGCCCCGCAGTACCCGCAGTTCAGCCCGGTAACTCTCACGATCACCGATGCCGACGGACGTTCGCGCACGGAGGAGCCGACTGACATGGCTGGCGAAACAGCGCCGGCGTCGAATGTCGAAAGGGCATTGAACGCTTTTGCAGGTTCGATGGCGGAGCAATCGGAGTTCACGCCGGGGTTCAAAGACGCGGTGCGACTGCACAGACTTCTGGATGCGATCCAGGAGTCTGCGGAAAACCAAGATTGGGTGGCGGTCGTTTAACTAGGTGCCGTGAACCGTTACTCGTCCGCCGTGGCGAGTTCCTTGACAGCGATGCTGGCTCGTTCCCACCCATCTTCTATGTGTCGAACAAGGAGGGACTTTGTCAATTCGACGTCCCTTTCACCGATAGCGTCGATGATCACTTGGTGATTGCGAACTGAGTCGCCAACCGGATGCGTCGGCGTGGTGATACTGACAAGCATCTGGAGCGAGCCGGACACGATGTCTTCCCAGACTTTCAGTAGCGGGCGATGGCCCGAGAGCTCGTATAGCCGCTGATGAAAGGCGAGGTCGCTCATTGCCATTTCCAACCGGTCTTCTTTCTTGGCAGCGGCTCGTACACCGTCCAAGGCCTCGTCCAGGGAGGTCTTAAGCTCGTCAGTCAGCGACTCGATGATGATTTCGGCGGCGTAGGGCTCAACAGCTCGTCGTAGACTGTAGATCTCATCAATGATCCGGCCGTCGAGCGACTTGACGAATTTCCCCTTGCGGGGTTCGTTTTCGACGAGACCATCGCCTTCCAGCAAAGCCAGTGCCTCGCGGATGGGACCACGGCTGATTCCGAATTCTCTCGCCAGGGCTGCTTCATACAGGCGCTCACCCGGTGAGAACTGGCCGGAGAGGATTGAACCTTTCAAGTGATCCGCCACCGTATCTACCAGGGTCGGCGCCTTCAGTGCCGAAGCGTTCAGGTGGCTGTAGTCAGCCGTTCGATTTGCGACCCCCATCAGCTAATCCGAATAGGTAGGGCGGACGAATTGTCCTCTCGACTCTCCAACGATTGAGCCATTATCAAATACCGTCTTCCCTCGTAGAATTGTTCGTACGAGACGCCCCGCCATTGTCATTCCGTCATACACAACGGCACTACCGGCCGAACGACTGCGCAAAGAGTCTAACGCGACGCGCATGGTTGACCCAGAATCCCACAAGACCAGATCGGCGTCAGACCCTGCGCGGATTGCCCCCTTCTTTGGGAAGAGTCCGAAGAGACGTGATGGTGCTTCTGACAGCGCTCTGACAGCTTGCTCGAGGCTGATGAGTTCGGCTGCCACGCCGTCCATGATCACAGGAAGCATCAGTTCGATGCCCGGGATTCCACGGGGCGCTAAGTGGTAGGGGACGTCCTTGTCGGCGGGGGTGAAGGGAGCATGGTCACTTGCGATGACTTCGATGACTCCGGACCGCAACGCCTCCCACAGGCTCTTGTTGTCGTCAGCGGTTCTCAAGGGTGGTGCGACCCGGACGAAGGAGCCAAACTCCCGGATTTGCTCTTCGCCGAAGATGAGATAATGAGGAGCCGTCTCTCCGGAGATTTGATTGGTAGCCGTTCTCGCCCTGGTCAGAGCCTCTACCGAAGCCGCTGACGACATATGGGCTATATGAACCTTGGCGCCCGTCGCCTCCGTGATCTTGCCGAGCAGGTCGATGGCTGCCGCTTCTATCTCGGGTGGCCGCGGCACGGTACCCGACTCGGTGACTTGTGATTCATACATCGTGAGGAGAGCTTGGCTCTCGGCGTGGACCGTGCAGGTCAGGTCCGTTTCTGAGATCAAATCGAGAGCATCGCTGATCGCCTCATCCGTCGAAGCCCACAGCCCGTTGAATTCGCTTTCACGGTTGGGAGGTGGATCGTGGGTGAACAGCTTGAAACCAATGGCACCGACCTCGACCATCGCGTCAACATGGCGACGAGTCTTCAGAGCGGCCCCTGAAAAGAGGCCAAAGTCGACGTAACATTCATTTTCCCCCAGTTTCTTCCGACTAAGGAATACTTCGGGAGTGCTGCAGGCAGGGTCGGAGATCGGCATTTCCAGGACGGTGGTCACCCCACCAGCGGCGGCTGCCCTGGTCTCGGAGCCAAACGTGCCGCGTTCGGGGTGACTCGGAGCCCGACAGTGGAAGTGCACGTCGACGACCCCCGGAAGCACGTGAAGCCCTGAGGCATCTATCGTTTCCCTCGCCCGGCCGATGGAACCTGTTTCACCGAGCTCGGCAATGGTCTCACCATCTACCGCAATATCGATCATGGACGTCCCGTTCTCCGTCACGACGGTGCCATTCTGAATCAATAGGTCGTACATGGTCCGACCTGGACGTGTGATAGGGAGACGTTCGAAAGCGCATGGATAGGGGGGCGGCCCGACGAGTGCGCTCGATTTCTACTGAGGTACTCTCGGCGTTCATGCTGTGAAAGAAAGGTCATCTGGATCAGGTTGAGAGGTTCGCAAGGCTCACTGTTGAAACGAGACGATCCAGTTCGGTGGCCGTTCCTCTGTCTACGGCCGGGGCCGGTCCTCGTACGTAGTGGTGTGTGATGAAGCCGCGTTTCACGTAAAGACGTTTGCGAATAGCCAAGGAGATGATCGGCTGGCTCTCGAAAAGTATCAGCGGAAGGAACTGCTCGAATAGCGACCGCGCGCCGGTGACATCTCCTGCTTGGTGCAGGCGAACTATCCGCTTGAGGACCTCGGGATAGGCAAATCCGGTCATGGTTCCGACAGAACCCCGGTCCAATTCCTCGACCAGCTTTAGTCCTCCAAGTCCGCCGAAGACCTGGATCGCGGGTATGAGGTCCACAACCAGTGACACTTTGGGCGGTGTGGGAGGGTCTTCGAGCTTCAGAGAAGTGAGTTGATTCACCTCTGCAAAGAGTCGGTGGATAGTCTCCGGGGTCATCTGGACGCCACTGGCAGCCGGGTGATCCTGCAGGACGATCTCGATCTCGCTACCCGCGGCGATAGTGCCAAAGAAGCCAGCAATTGCTTCTTCGCTTGGCTTGGCCAAGGGCGGCGGAGATATCATCACTGCTTGAGCCCCGGCCTGCTCCGCTCTTTTTGCCAGCTCTCTCGCGGGGATCGACCCAGCGTGGTTCGTTCCAACGATGATGCTGGCTTTTCCTTCAGCAGCATTCACGAAACGGGCCAGGACTGCTTGACGCTCCTCGTCGAGAAGTTTGTTAGCCTCACCCATCACCCCGAGGATCAATAGCCCGTCGACACCGAGCTCGATCAGCTGTTGCGTCATGGACGTAACAGAGTCGAGGTCTACGCTGCCATCCTCGCGAAAGGGCGTTGGGGCAACCGTATAAGCGCCTGGTGCTAGCACCGAGTCACGATCTCCGGGTTTCGGCTATCCCGGCCAGCGGCGGACCCACCTCCTGGGCGTAGCCACCGGTTGCACTATGGGCCAGGTGCCCTCGCACGTATACGGCATGTACTCCGCGTACTGCCTCGAGGTCGACGCCCGGGTCTTCTTCAAGCACCACGACGTCGCCAATCTTTCCGACTTCCAGAGAGCCCAGGTCTTCGCCGAGTCCAAGCAGTTCTGCCCCGCGGCTTGTGATCGAGCGGAGAGCGTCGTAGTTGTCTTTGCAGACTCCGACGCGAACCATGAATTTGAGCTCTTCGGCGATCTCGTTGTGAGGAACAACGGGACTCCCGGCATCGGTTCCAAATGCAATTGGGATTCCGGCTTCGGCCGCCGCTTTGTTGCCAGCGAACCGCGACTCGTCGTTGACTTGATCGATGCGTCGTTGTACTTCGTGTGGTGGCATTCCCCAGTCGAGACCTCGCTGCGACTGCAGGACGAGCGGGGAGAAGGTGGTGACGATCCACGTGCCGCGGTCAACAAGCAGTTGAATGGTCTCAGCGGTCATGGAGCCGCCGTGCTCCACGCAGTCAACGCCAGCTTCTACGACCCTTCGGATCGCCTCGTCGAAGGTGGCGTGTGCAGTTACTTTGAGGCCGTTCAAGTGGGCTTCGTCGACCATCGCTTTGAGCTCGTCCATGGTGAACTGGACCAGCTCGTGAGATCCCATGATCTTTATCCAGTCTGCTCCGACCTTGAATTGCTCTCTGATGGCGCGCCGACAATCGTCGACTCCGTCTGCTTCACGACAGCACCACCACGTGTGTCCGCCGGTCGTGGCAATGGCTCGGCCGTTGATGATCAACCGGATCCAGGGGATGATCCCATTGTCGATCCCGTGTTTCGCACTTTGGTTGGCGTCGTTCATTCCCAAATCCCGAATTGTCGTGACACCAGCCGAAAGGCTCTTCCGAACATTCATCGCAGCTTTCATCGCCGAGGTCGCGCTGGATTCGTTCGCTTGCACCTGAAGGTCGTGAATTCCGTCCCAACCGAGGTGGACGTGGGAGTTGATAAAGCCCGGGAGCAGATACTTGCCGGAGACATCGACCACATCGTCCTCAGTAGTGGTTGCGATCTCCCCGATTTCCACAATTCGCTCATTTTCGATCGCCAAGGAGGTCTGTGTTGACGTACCGGAGTCGAGGTCAACTATGTGTCCTCCCTTAAATACTTTGCGCATGTTGTTTCCTTTCTGAAGGTTCAGCGGAGGCCATCAATGCCCACCGGAATTCCATTGATCCACAATGATTTCCCCTGCGGCAGTCAGCTCTTCGACAAGGCTGATATCGATTGGGATGCCCGCAGAGTGTGGCGTGATCATGAGGTTCCTGGCCGTCCACAGCCGGCTCTCCGGGAGGGGAGGCTCGTACCACGCGACGTCGAGGGCCGCGCCCGCCAAATGACCGTTCTCGAGCGCGTCAACGAGGGCATCCTCATCGACTAGCCGCCCGCGGGCCGTGTTCACGAAGAACGATCCTCTTGGCATCGAAGCGAAGGCGGCTGCATCCATCATCTTTTCGGTCTCTGGTGTGAACCGATTGTGAAGCGACACGCAGCTCGACTGGCTCAGGAGCTCCTGAAACGGCAGGTACCTGACCCCAAGCTCTTTCTCATCAGCAGCCGACAGCTTGTTGCGTTTCGTGTATACGACATCACAACCAAACGGTGTCAATCTCTTTGCGACCTCAATGCCGATTCGACCTAGCCCCACGAGCCCGATGGTCTTGTCGGTGATTGCCTCCCACTTCTCGATTCCTACCCAGTTGTAGGAGTACTCTTCCTGGTTGGTGAGGATGGAAGATATTCCTTCGGCCCATTTCCGCTTCTCCGTATCCTTGAGAGCGGGACCGAGTCTCTTGAAGACGGCGAGTATGAGCATCACGGCATGTTCGGCCACACTCACCAGGGCCGGAGATGCCGCGATGCCGAGGGCAATCTCGCGCCCTTCGAGACTCGACTGGTCGATCTGTGCAGGGCCTGAGTCGAGCTTGACCAACGCGCGCAGGTTCGGGAGGTTTGCGATCGTCTCGGCCCCTATGTCCTTTGACCAGGTGACGACGAAGTCGGCGTTTGCTGCTGCAGCGGACTCCAAACCCTCAATTAGGGTCGAGTCCGCGGGAAGTGAACGCCTCAGTGCGTCCGTCAGGTCCTCCGAGAAGTCGTCAGCGATGGCTACCCGTGGTCCTGACTGTGTCACGAATTCCCTGTCAAGCTTTTCCAAAGACTGGCGAATCGCTCCAGAGCTTCCTTGAGTTCTTCCTCAGGAGCGAGGTATCCGATCCTGATGAATCCCTCGCCAGCGTCTCCAAACATCGAACCGGGGGTGAAAAGGAGCCCGTACTCCAGTAGCGCCTTCTCGCAGAAGTCGTACGACGAGATCCCCGCGGCCTTGGTATTGGCGAAGAAATAGAAGCCGCCCAGTGGTGGGCTGTACGAGACGCCCATCTCGTCGAAGGCGTTCGCCATCGTTGCGCGGCGCTTTGAGTATTCATCCAGCATGTCGACGAGGAAGTCCTCTGGCCCTTCCAGTGCTGCAAGAGCGGCGTACTGCGAGGGCGTCGCCGCGCAGATAGTCAGCGAGTGGCGCGGTTCTAAGGCCGAAGCTATGTAATCGGCCGGACCGGCCATGTACCCGACCCTGAATCCGGTCATGCTGTAAGCCTTGGAGAACCCGTTGATCGTAATGGTCCGTTCACGCATCCCCGGAAGGGTTGCGAAGCTGACGGGCTCGAAGTTGTCATAGACGATCTTCTCGTAGAGCTCATCGGAGATTGCGAGCAGGTCGTGTTTCTCTATCACGTCCGCAATACCTTGCATGGTTTCTTTGGTTAGAACCCCTGCAGTCGGGTTGTTGGGTGATACCAGGACAACCAGCTTGGTTCGCTCGGTGATTCGTTCCTCGATCGCACCCGGAAGTAGCTCAAATCCCTCTTCTTCGTAGGTCGGAACAAGGATCGGTATGCCGCCGGCCAGAAGTATGTTGGCCGGATAGGCCATGTAGTGAGGAGAAGCGATAATCACCTCGTCGCCAGGGTCCAAGAGCGTTTGGAGCGACACCACCATGGCCTCCTGGGCCCCGGACGTCACAACTATCTCGCCCTTCGGGTTGTAGTCGAGTCCGTTGTCCTCTCGGAACTTTTTCGAGATTGCCTCCCGCAGTTCCGGCAACCCGGCGGGATTGGTGTATGTGGTCTTCCCGGTATTCAAGGCATTGATCGCGGCATCGACGATGTGCTGCGGCGTTGGTCGGTCAGGCTCCCCCCGCCCGAGCCTGATCACGTTTTCGACCTCGTCGGCCATGTTGAGCAGTTTGAAGAAGGCGCTGTCTTCTCCCCCCCTTATTGCAAGGGCTCCCTGGGCCATTCCAGATCGAAGTGGGCTCAGCGATTGCGAACTCTGGGTCATTCTCTTTCTCCCTGTCTCTGGACTAACTCAAGCCAACCGCGGCCGCGTAGCGGTGAAGGCCTTCTTCAAGGGGGATGGGCACCCAGCCAAGTTCGGCTGCAGCTTTTGCCGGCGAGATAATGGTCGGGCGATCCGGACCTCCGTCAATCGTCAAATCAGCAGCCTCCGCGGAGACCTCCAGGCCGAATGCTTCAGCGGCCGCGCGGACAACATCGCCGAATTGACGTGGATTGCCCGAGGAAAGGTTGAATACTCGCCCATCGAGGCCATCCGAGAAGAACTTATGAGCGGCTTCAGCGACATCATCAACGTATACCCAATCGCAGCGGGAGTCCGGTCGTTCGGCCTTCACCGCGAGGCCATCCTTGGCCGCATCGGCAAGGAGCTTGACCTCAGTTACAAAGGGCCGTGTATCGCGGAACTCCTCGGCTGGTCCGTACATCGATGTCGGACGTACTGCACCGGCGTCGAACCCGAACATCTTCGCGTATCGAAACAGCATGATCTCGGCAGCCAGTTTTGCTGATCCATAAAGAGAGAAGCCGCCGTCTCCGTCCTCTTCCACTAGTTCTTCCTCCTCGAACTGGTTGTAGACCCCGCCGGAGGAGATGAACAGGAACTTCTTCAGTTCGCGTTTGCGGGCAAACTCAAGAGCGTTAAGCGTCCCGATCAGATTGACGTTGATCAGTTTCGTTGGATCGTGCTGTGATTCCTCGACACTGGGAGTCAACGCCGCAGCGTGCACGATTCCCTCGACTTCGGCGATGGCATCCGCATTCCATGCGTCGGGGTCAGCGACGTCGAGTTGGAAGTAACTGACACCATCGGGAGTGTCCGAACGAGGTGCGAAGAGGTCTGCAGTAAGCACGTCGGAGGCCACAACATCGTGACCCTTGAGTGCGAATTCCCGCACCAGGGACCGCCCGAAGAATCCTGCGGCTCCAGTCACCAGAACCTTCATACCTCCACCCTTCGCAGACCCATGGTCGTCCTTTCGCAGTATGTCGCCGCGCAATCCCTGGGAGATACCCGAAGGTTCGTGGCACTTGTGCGGATCGTAACGTTGTCCCGGGTAACCTGTCAACAGATGACAGGAGAAGACAATGCCCGCCTGGGCGATGAGTTAAACCGTCCGGCGAGGTGGATCGTCCTGCTTTCCGTCGGGGGTATTTCGTTGGCTTGGGGCTCCACATTCCTGGCATACAAAGCATCGCTGGAGTCGTTCCCACCTTTCACTCTCGCTGCGATCAGGTTCACTGTCGGGGGTAGCGTTCTGTATGCCTGGGGTTCCCTCCAGGGCTTTCGCCGACAACGGCCTAAGGCTATGCAATGGCGATCCGCTCTTGCCGCCGGTTTTGTCCTGTTTGCGGTCGGGAATGGCGCCGTCGTGTGGTCTCAGCAATACCTCACCTCCGCACTTGGCGGGTTACTCGTTGGCACGATTCCCGTGTGGACTGCGCTATTCGCGGTGGCCTTCTTTAGGGAGACCCTCGGCTCAGCTGCCTGGGCAGCCCTGGTGGTTGGGTTGTTTGGTACTGGCTTCTTGGTTGTCGGGTCCGAAGGCATCGCCATCGAGAACTCCTTCGTCCCCGTGATTGTGGCTCTGATCGGCGCAGCGGCCTGGTCGGCGGGATCGCTCTGGATTCGAGATAAGCCAGCACATTCTCAGCCGATGCTGTCTGCGGGAATGCAGATGCTGAGTGGTGGATTGCTTCTCGTAGTTTTGGCAGGTTTGGCTGGTGAGTTCGCCCACTTCTCCGATTCTCCAATGACCTGGAGTGCGGTCGCGGGCCTGTTCTACCTCGCAGTGCCAAACGCTTTGACTTTTGGCACCTTCGTGTGGCTTCTCCGGGTGGCGTCTCCCATCTTGGTAGCGAGCTATGCGTACTTGGCTCCGCTGGTTGCCGTTGTGATGGGCTGGTGGATTCTTGACGAATCACTCACCCCGTCGATGGCCATCGGCGCTGGCCTCGTCCTAGCCAGTGTCGCGGTTCTAGCCCGGCCACCGCGTGCGGCGGTCCGACGATCTGCCCTGCCTCCCGCTCCTATGATCGAAAGACGGCTTGGTCCGTGAAACAAGGTGATGTGTGTCTCAGATTGCTGGCCAGCCTTTAGGTGTTTATTGTCTGCAGTCAACAGTTAGGAGTGATTGTGCACGATCCGTTTTATGACTTCTTCCCAAAAAGGGAGGCTGTTCCTTTTGTCTCTGGCGAAATCGCATTGGTCACAATTGACCTCCAGTACCTTGACGCCCATCCAAAAGGCTGGGTCGGGCGAGTAGCCGACGCTGATGGTCGGCCCGAACTTCTCGATCAGCGCTGGGAGGGAATAGAGGGGATACTGCCCAACATAAGGTCGATTCAGGACGCGTTCCGCAGTGTCGGCGAGGAAGTCATGCACGTTCGAGTCGCCTACCGAACCAAAGACGGTCGCGATGCCGGCACCGCTTTCATGCCGTCAACTGACGTCGAACCTTTACCTCGCGACGACCAAGACGACGAGTTCCTACCCGAGGTTGCACCAGTCGGGGACGAAATTGTGTTCTCAAAGACCACCTCGAGCGTCTTCAACTCGACTGGAGTCGACAAAGTGCTTCAGCGGATGGGTATCAAACACCTGATTGTCACGGGCATCGTCACCGACGGTTGTGTTGAACTATCGAGTCGTGACGCTTCGGATCGCGGATACGCTGTGACCCTTGTCTCCGACGGATGTTCTGCCTCGACACCCGAGGCACACGATGACGCCCTTGATCGAATGAATGACGGTGGCTTTATCGGTTTGAAGACCACAGATCAGGTCGTCGATGAGGTGATGGGGTTGAATTGACCCTTCATGGTACCAATCTCAGCTGCGTGGCCGGACACCGGAAATAGTGGCCGACCACAGGGAGCTGACGACCGATCAGGATCCTGGAGGAGTTTCCCACGTTTCTTCGCCAGCCGAACGAACGCGTAGGTATACGGCCCTCGCTGACATGATGGCAAACCG
The DNA here is from genome assembly GCA_965216445.1 of Acidimicrobiia bacterium. Classification (GTDB taxonomy): domain Bacteria; phylum Actinomycetota; class Acidimicrobiia; order Spongiisociales; family ZC4RG35; genus MA-ANB-1. The sequence goes on along the minus strand of OZ244166.1, from coordinate 2,033,473 downwards.
CGGGTTCGACGCCTTGGTCGTCGCAGGGCGCGGCGATGCGATCACGAGGGGTCGTATTCAGTATGTGAGTGACATCTTTCAGGCTGTTGGCTGGGGGTTTGTCGTGATCACGAAGGATCAGGAGCCTGTGTTTATCGCAGACCCGGTGTTCGGTTTGTCGCGGTTGCTTCTTGTGGACTGGATTCGGGAGTCTCGTGCCACCCACACACCGGGCGAGGAGATTGCCGCAGTGGTGCGGGACATTGGAATCAAGGGACCAAGAATTGGAATAGTTGGCCTCTCGGGCGTCGTTTCTCATGAGCATTTCGTCGGCTTACGCCGCGCCCTCCCGGAAGCTCATCTGGAGGATGCGACAGATGAGTTCGACGCGATCAAGTCGGTCAAGAGCGCCGAGGAGATTGCGCACCTTGAGGCAACAGCCAGTTTGACTCGGGAGGCATTCGCGGAGTTAGCGGAGTGGATACGCCCCGGAATGACAGAGCGATCCATCACGGCGAAGGCGCACCATCTGTGCCGGCAGGCAGGTGTCCTCGACGGTATAGCTCAAATCAACTGCACGCCCTTTGATGCCTACTCCTTTGGGACGGATCGGATCGTCGGTGTCGATGATGTGATCGAGATGGATCTGGAATGGGCCGGCCCATCGGGTTATTGGGTGGAGGTCCGGCGGGTTTTCAGCTTCAAACCACCTACCGATATACAGAGGCGCTTCTGGGAGTCGAGGCTGGAGGCTTTTGAAGCTTGCGTTAGAGCTCTCAAGCCAGGCGCTGACTCGCGCGATGTGCTGGCGGCACGGGATCGTGTGTACGAGAAGCATGGTCAGTCAGCCGATGGAGCGCTCTCGTATTCGATTCACGGGATAGGGCTTGATGCGGTCGAGCCGCCTACCGCGCCAGGGCTTGATCGTGAACTCGTGGAGAACATGGTGATCAGCGTTCACCCGGCTATCAGATTCCAAAATCCTCACGAAGAGAAGGAGCTTGGTGCAATCGGTGTCTCGGACAATGTCTTGGTCTCCCAGGAGCCGAGGCGTTTGACCGATCAGACAGACGAGTGGGTCGTCGTCGGAGCCTAAGACCCAGACGGGAGACATACACAACATGGTGAGAGCAACGGCGGCCTTGCTAGTTGGCCCCGGAACTATCGAATTGGACACGGTTGAGTTCGAGGGCCCGGGTCCGGGCCAGATCGAGGTTGCGATGGCGGCAGCGGGGGTCTGTCATACGGATCTACACATTGCAAACAGCGCGAATGGCTGGGGCCGATCCTTCCCGATGTTGTTGGGTCACGAGGGCTCAGGTGTCGTTGTTCAGGTGGGCGATGATGTCCCTGACCTGTCCCCTGGCGACAATGTTGCAATCGCGTGCAGGGTCCCGTGTGGCAAGTGCGCGCTCTGTCTTCGGGGTGACCCACGGCGGTGTATGGCGTCGGCGGCGTCTCCGGCCTCCATTAAAAGGCATTCGGATGGCGCGGCCGTATTGCCTGCGCTGGGCGTAGGGCTCTTTGCAGATCGGGTAGTGGTGGATGCTCGGTCGGCAGTGAGAATGGATAGGTCGGTCCCTCTCGAGATTGCCGGCGTTTTCGGGTGCGCTCTGATGACCGGGGTTGGTGCGGTGATGAACACCGCCCAGGTGTTTCCCGGTGCCTCGGTTGTCGTCGTTGGATGCGGTGGCATAGGCCTATCCGTCGTCCAGGGAGCGGTTCTTGCCGGTGCGAGCATGGTGGTGGCCGTTGATGTCGTGTCCAAGAAGCTCGAATGGGCTGAGATGCTCGGCGCTACACACACCGTTAACGGCGCCAATGTGGATGTGGTCGATACTGTGCGGCAGCTTACCGACAATCGGGGCATCGACTTTGCGTTCGAAGCAGTTGGCTCCGCAGTTTGTGTCGATCAGTGTTTTCGGATGCTGGCATACGGCGGAGTGACGACCGTGATCGGGGTCCCACCACCCGGCGAGATGGTCAACCTGACCCTCGGTGGTCCCTCCGGGCTGTTTGCCAACACGAATTCTCTGCTTGTCACCCATGGTGGAGACTCCCTTCCGCAGCATGACCTAAAGGTGTATGGGCATTTGCTCTCTCAGGGTCGATTGCCTGTGGAAAAGATGATCACGCACCGAATCCCGCTTGCTGAGATTGAGAGCGGCTTCGAACTGATGAGAACCGGAGAGTCAATTCGCACGATCGTCAGCTTCGACTCACCGGAGATCGGCGAGTAGAAATGCGGGTCCCCATGACCAAACTCGGAGAGGAATACCTCTCGATGGCGGAGTCGATAAACGAAGCGATTCTGAGCGTTCTCGAAAGCGGTCGGTACACGCTTGAAGCAGAGTTGGACAGCTTTGAGAGAGAGTTCGCCTCATATATTGGCGTCCAGCACGCTATTGGCGTTGGCTCTGGCACCGATGCACTCCGCCTCGGGTTGATGCTTGCGGATTTGGTCCCTGGGGACGAAGTTATCACAGCTCCCAACACCGACAACCCCACGGCAGCTGCCATCGCTCAGACCGGGGCGGAGATTGTGTTCGCTGACATTGATCCACGCACTTTCAACCTTGATCCCGTTCAAGTGCGAAAGGCGATCACCGACAAGACACGAGTCATTCTTCCGATACATCTGTTTGGTCAACCTGCTGACATGTCAGCCTTGGGTGAGCTAGCCGAAGAGGCTGAGGTTGACATCATTGAGGACGCGGCGCTGGCTGTGGGCGCGTCGCATCGAGGTCGATACGTGGGCTCGTTTGGGCGGATCGGGTGTTTTAGCCTGGCTCCCTCAAAGATCCTCGGGGCCATTGGTGATGCCGGCATCCTGGTCACCAATGATTCTGACCTCGCCGAACGAGCCCGTGTATTGAGGAATTACGGGCACGCACCAGGTATCGATCTGGACCCCAACAACCTCATCGGCGGGTCCGAGTGGAGAGTCCTCGAGCACGGCTTGAATTCGCGCCTCGATGCAGTTCAAGCAGCGGTGTTGCGACTGAAACTAGCGAACTTGAATGAGAGGCTTGCTGGTCGAAGACGGGCAGCCGCACTTTATGACGAGCTTCTATCGGAGTTGGATCTTGACGTACCGTTCGTTTCGCCCGACAACGTGTCCTCCTACTACGCCTATGTCGTTTTGGTTGAGGACCGCGACTTTGTTCGGCACTCATTGGCCGCTTCCGGTATTGCCACCCGGCTCTACTACAACCCTCCGCTACATCTTCAACCCGCCTTCTCCAGCCTGCATCATTCCCGTGGCTCGTTTCGCAACTGCGAACACACCTCGGATCGCATGATCGCGCTGCCAATATTCCCCCAGATCACCGAGAGTGAGATTCGCTTCGTGGCCAGCCGTCTGGAAGAAGTCGTGTCCACTAAGAATCGTTGAACGACAGGAGAAACAATGAAAACAATCGACATGGCATTCGATGATGTGGGGTCGGGTGAACCAGCCTACGTCTTGATCCACGGAGCTTTCGGAAGTAGGGCGCACTACTCAGAGCAGATTTCCTACTTCAGCCGGAAACACCGGGTCATCGCAATGGACCTTCGTGGCCATGGCGAAACCCCCGCTCCGGATCACGGCTACTCCATCACTCAGTTCGCTGATGACGTTGCCTCATTGTGCGAGTCGGTTGGAGTGACGCGAGCCAACATTGTCGGCCACAGTATGGGCGGAGTCATCGCGGTTGACCTTGGTGCGCGCTACCCAGACCTGGTGCGAGCCGCTGCGACCCTGGATTCGCCGTCCATCATCCCCGGATGGCATGAGAGTCATGCGGACTTGTACTCCGACGCTATGCACGGTCCGAATTATCTCGAGGTGTTACAGGGCTTTTTGGATGTAGCGTCTTCATCCACCGACGACGAGCATCGAAGGTCGGAGTCGATGAAAGCTATCGAGAAGATGCCACACAACGCCATCATTGGAACCTGGGATGCAATCGGCGGCTGGAACCCGATCCCCGCGCTTACGGAGCTTTCTATGCCGATCCTGTACCTGGATCACGGTCAGCCGGATCTCGACTATGCGCTTCTCCGCAGCTATGTCCCGCAGGTGGTAACCGGCCAGACCGTTGGGGCCGGACACAGAGCTCTTCAGGAGGTACCCGTCCAAGTGAATGCGATGTTGGATAGGTTCTTTGCAAATGCGGATGTGCTCGCCGACGAGGCAAGAGACAATCTTGGTGGATACCAGTATGAAGCCGGTGAGTAGCGCTTTTTTGGCAACCTGTCGGCAGTTGACATCTAGGGACTCGATCGACCAGAATCGATCAAGACATCGCTGAAGCAATGTCACGACTAGGAGGAAAAGGATGAGTAGTTGGGTCGACCCGGGTGGACGACGGAGTCGTCCGCTCATTCGTTTATTGGCAATACTGGCTGTGCTGGCATTGGTTATCGCAGCCTGCAGCGGAGGTGACGGTGAGTCTTCCACGACAACCGAGGGCACCGATGCTGGTACCACGACGACAACTGGCGGCGAAGGCGGCGGCGAAGGCGGCGCCGAGGTCGAGGCACCAGAAGTGCCAGAGTCTGTGGTCAAGTTCGCCTTTTATCCATGCTGTGCTGACAACAACTTGATGCAGGTAGCCATCGAGAATGGCTGGTTCGCAGACGCGGGGATCACGCTCGATCCTGAGGGTGGTCATCTCTTCACGTTGTTCGATCAGATTGTCCCGGCGATGCAGCGGGGAGACTTTGATGTCTCCGGTTTCTTTGTGCAGGCCTACCTCCAGACCCTGGATACGTTCGCACAAGATATTCCGCCGATCTGGTTCAACGATATCTACACCGGATATGCGATTCTGAAGGCTCCCGACAGTGATGCCAAGACAACTCAAGACTTCATCGACGAAGGAATGACCCTCAACGAAGCCGCACAAGCGGCGGTCGCCCAGCTCGAAGGAGCAGAGGTGTACACCCCACCGCATGGTCAGGTGCAGCCTCCGTACCCGGATGTCTTCCTGAGTTACGCGGGCCTTTCTTATCCCGACGACTTGAATCTCCAGTTCCTCGAGGACCAGAGCATCATGGCCGTGTCGGCGCAAGAAGGCCGGATCGAGTTCGCCATCCCCTACGCGGCACCTGTAGTGGTGCAGATGCTCAACGAGGGCTGGGAGCCAATCATCAACACGGTTCAGACGCTTAGCGACGTCGGTTCAGAACAAGCGGCGAGGATGACGACTCTGGTGGGGAGCTCAGGGTTCATTGCCCAACGTGATTGGGTCGAAAACAACCGAGAGACCGCTTTGCGATTCCTATCAGTTGGGTTCAGGGTCCTCGACGCACTGCAGGATCCGGCGACACAACTGGACGCTTGGAAGATCCAGGCCGACCAAATCAACGCAACTCAGGGGCAGACACTCGCTCCCGAGGACATCGGCGTGATCTGGGAGTCACTCGACCCGGCCTTCCCGTGGGAGGACCAAGGCCCACAGCTCTGGGATGATCCCGAGGCCCCGTTCTACGTTCGTGGTTCTCTGGCGACCCAGATCCAGGCTCTGATCGACAACGGAACTCTCTCAGGACCGTTGGATTCCTACAACCTCGACGACTTCCTTTTGGCTGAGTCTCTCTATCGGGAGTTGGCCGACCTTCAGGAGCAGGCGCAAGGTCTGTTTGCTGAGGCGGACTCGATGACCCTGAGCGACAGCCAGCAGGCCGTGGTGGATCAGGCGCAGGTCTACTACGACGCCTTCAACTTCCTGGACGCCGTTCGGTTCTTGGAAGCCGCAGTAGGAGCCTGATACTTAGGTTATGACATGTCAGGACGCGAAGGTGCGTCCTGACATGTCGCCGGGTAGCCGCACAGAAAGGGTGAGATGACCAAAGCCGCCGAGCTCAGCCTTCGGGATACGGAGCGCAAGGTCCAATCCCTTGCGGCATTGCGGCGGGCACGTCGCCACCTGATCAACCTCGGTGTTTCACTTGCGGGGTTGGGTGTCGCCCTTCTCCTGTGGGTACTGATTGCAGAACGGAGTGGCGTCCTGCCTGGGCCCGCGACGATCTTCACGCACATCAGGGAGAACCTGTTCTCGAGCCCGTATCTGGAATCCCGTGGCATGTCGAGTGGGACCGGATACATGGGCCACCTCGCGGTTACGACCCGCTCCGTCGTGTTTGGAGTTGGTTTGGGGACTGCGGTCGGTTCTGTACTTGGACTCAATAGTCTGAGGATCAAGGCAATCAACGAGATCGTGGGGCCCATTACCGCAGCCCTTGGATCGGCGCCGATATTCGTCGCGGCACCTTTTTTCCTCATCTGGTTCGGGATTCAACCCGCCGCACAGGTCGGGATCGTTGCCTTCTACACGTTCCTCTTGATGTACGTGTTCAGTCGTCGAGCAGCCCAGAACGTTGCCGCCCGTTTCGTGGAGTCGGCCATGACTTTGGGAGGGTCTCCTCGGTCGATTTTTCGCTGGATCTACCTTCCGGCATCGATTCCGGAGGTGCTGGGTGGTTTTCGCATCGCTCTTGCCGGAGCTTGGGGGCTCGCCGCTATAGCGGAGCTCCTTGGGGCCCAACAAGGAGCTGGATTCCTAATCAAGTTCTTCGCCTCGGCCTTTCGCTTGGATGCAATGGTGGCGGTTGTGATTCTGATCGGAGTGGTCGCAATGATTTTCGACGCAATTGTTGTCTTGGCGGGAAGATACCTGACCCGTTGGGTCGAGTCCGGTCGGAGATTGGGATTGTGATCGAGATTGTGCTGAAAGAAGCGAACCGGAGCGGGTTTGGAGGATTGTGTCCATGATCGAGAACGGAGCCAGGTCTGCCGTTACGTTCGACGATGTTGAATGTGTATTCGAGCACGAGTCGGGACGGACAGTGCGGGCCCTCGATGGGGTCAGCTTCGATGTTCCTGCCGGTCAGTTTGTTGCCATTGTGGGTCGTTCAGGGCACGGGAAGTCGACTCTGCTCCGGGTTCTTGCCGGATTGCAATCGACGACAGCCGGCGAGGTTCGACTCGGTGCAAGCCCTGTTCATGGCCCGGGTCCCGACCGGTCCATGGTTTTTCAGCAGGACGCAGTCTTCCCGTGGATGTCGGTGCGGGACAATGTCGAGTTCGGATTGAAAGCTCAGGGGGTCTCGAAGGCGGATCGCGAGCAGGTCTCGACCAGGTGGCTAGAGGAGGTCCAGCTAATCGATTTTGCCGACTCCTGGCCAAGGGAGCTGTCCGGCGGGATGCGGAAGCGAGTGGCCCTCGCTGCCGTGCTGGCAATGGACTCAGACGTCTGGCTGATGGACGAGCCGTTCGGTTCACTCGACTACTTCACACGCCGCTCCCTCCACGACCTTCTGCTGACGTTGTGGGATGAGACTCACAAGACTGTGTTTTTTGTGACTCACGACATCGAAGAAGCCCTGATTCTGGCAGATAGGGTGTTGCTCGTCAGAGACGGTCGAATCGTCGAAGATCTCCCCAATCAGCTACCGCGGCCGCGTGACGAGGAGGTCCGAGCCAGCCGAATATCAGTCGATCTCACGAAATCGATCGTTGATCATCTGGGCAGCGAGGGCGACTCCAAGACACCCTCATCCGGTCCCGAGGTCTGATTTGGAGCGTTTCCTCCAATACGTCCGGTCACATCCGGTTAGCGTCGGTGTCTGGTTGGCGCTCATAATCGGTTGGGAGGTGCTCGGGCACATCACGCCGGAGAGCCAGCTCTCCACATCTCCACTCGTTCCCCCATGGGAGTATGTGTTCACGGACGCTTTCAAGTCACTTGCCAACAACTGGCCTTACGATTTCTGGGCTCCGAACCCGTCGACCGGTGGCGATGTTACGTATTGGGGAGCGTTCCTGGCTCTCGGATACCACACTCTGAACACCCTGTTCCGGCTGGTGCTGGGACTCACAGCCGGGGTCTTGTCTGGCGTTGGAACCGGGTTGGCGATTGCTTACTATCCCTGGCTGAGGCGAATTGCCTGGACACCCCTGAACTTCCTCAGGATGCTTCCCCTGTTGGCGGCAATTCCGCTATTTCAGTTTTGGCTGGGTGCCAACCTTCGTGGGACAACTGTCTTTATCGGCTTCGGAATCTGGGTCCTGCTGGTTGTGGCCACGATCAATTCGGTCGGAAATGTCCCAGATCTCTATATAGAGAACTCCCTCATGCTGGGAGCCAGTCCGATGCGCACCTACGCACGCGTCGTAGTCCCCGGTGCCATGGTCGAGTTGCGTACTGCCCTCCTGCTCGCAGCCGGACTCAGTTGGTCCCTAACGGTCGGTGCCGAATACATCGGACTGACTTCTGGACTCGGCAACCTGCTGGCGGTGGCCGTCTTCTTCACCAACACGGGAAGGATGGTCATAATCGCCGTGCTCATTGCCGTGCTTGCTCTCCTCACGTTCCTTGTAGTCGATCGATTGTCGCGCCGTATGGTTAGGTGGATGCCACAAGTGGCTGTGGACAGTTCTGTGGTGAGGGTTGCCGGTGCAGCGTCCATCGGGGGGGCTAAAGCCGTCACGATAGATGAGTGACGCTCTTCGGGGCATCGACACTTCGAGCGCCGGATGATCTTCCACTCTCGAGGGTTCACGCCGTGACGGGTGCCACGTTTGGAATCATCGCCGCGGTCCTGCTCGGCACAAACACGATCCTCACTGCCATCGCGGCGCGACGGTGGGGTGTATGGCGGACGACCGCGAGCAGTCTGATAATCGCCTATGGAGTTTTGATTCTCTACGCATTCTTGGCAGGGATTCCGTTTCCGCTCGACGCAGGTGGTTTGTGGCCCTTGATGGCCGTTCTGGGCTTCGCCGCGGGATCGTCGTACTTTGCCAGCAACCACGCCCTGAAGTTGGGTCCGGTGGCCGTTGTCAGTCCAATCGGATCCACCACGGGCGTGATGACGGTGGTTTTTGCGTTCTTGTTTCTAGGTGAGCGGCCCGATCTGATTCAGTGGCTGGGTATCCCTCTTGCTGGTCTTGGCGTTGTGCTTCTTTCCGTTGAGGTCGACGAAACCGGCGAACGGCGGCTCATCGGGTGGGGCCCGGTCTTTGCATTCCTCGGTGTTGTAACCGGAGCAGTCTCAAACGCCGGCCTACGCATTCCAGCGCGGGAGATCGGTCCGGTCCCGACCGCAATCGCGCAGCGTACGTTCACAGTTCTATACGTGGTGATAGCTCTCGTCTTCTTTGTTCGAAACTACGGCAATGACCAAAAGCCGACAAGCCTGAGGCGTTGGCAAGTCCGTGCGGGACACCCCGACGACAAGAGGTTAGGTGTCAAACCATGGCTCCTGCTGCTGGTGTTAGGGATACTTGATGCGGCTGCGTTCATTATGTTCGCTGAGGGCCTCGCGATCGCGGATGCTTGGCTGATAGGGCTGCTGTCACAAAGCGGAAGGATCATCGCTGTCGGTGGCGGGTATCTATTGTTTCGTGAGCGTTTGGCCCCTCTGCAATGGTTCGGTCTCGCGCTTGCTTTGGGCGGGCTGACGTTGGTGGTTCTGGCGTGAACCTCGACGCTGGCGGCAGCCGACATATTTCTGGATATGACCTCGTCGTGAGAAACGGCAAGGTGATCGGTGACTTGGGATTCGAGGTCACAGATATCGGTGTTGCAGGCGGCAAAATCCGCAAGATTGGTGGCTCGGCATCGGGACGTGCGGAAATCGATGCAGGTGGCAAGCTTGTTCTGCCCGGAGGGATCGACATGCATGTCCATCTGACACCGATGGCGTCAATGTCGAATCCGACGAGACCCGACGGATTCGAATCGGGATCTTGGGCAGCCGCGAGCGGAGGCATAACAACAATCGGGAACATGACCCATCAGCGACCGGGAGAGAGTTTGTTGTCGGCGTTGCGTCGCGAAAGACTTCTCGCCGAACGGGAGAGTGTCGTCGATTTCCTTCTCCACCCAGTGCTCAACGATCCTTCGGAGGCGGCGAATGACGGAATTGCTGAACTCGCTTCCGAAGGATTCGGGACGTTGAAGATCTTCATGGTTTTCCCAAGTTTTCGTTCGTTGCGCCCAAGGTTTGTAGATGCTCTGCGCCGAGCGGCCGACGCGGGCTTGCTCGTCCTCATCCACTGCGAGGATCCGGACTCCATTGAGAGGAGTGTGGCCACTCTGGTCAGGGAGGGAAGGGTTGGGGCGCAGTCGTATCCGTTGTCACGCCCCTTGGAAGCAGAGGTCTCTGCCGTCTCTGAGGCAGTGGAGCTTGCCGAATATACGGGAGCGGCAATACACGTTGTGCATCTGTCTTCGGAAGCCGCATTGGAAGTGTGTCGGCAAGCACGCCGTAGGGGAGTAAATGTGTCGGTCGAAACACGTCCGCTCTACCTGCATGTCACCGATAGTGTTTTTGCTGAACAGAATGCCCCGCTGTTTATAGGCAATCCACCTCCACGGGGACCAGAGGACCGAGTCGCGATGTGGAATGGCCTGGTTTCGGGAGACATTGACGCCCTAGCCAGCGATCACGCACCCTGGAATAAGGAAGACAAGGTCAGGTCTGCTGCCGATGTTCGCAATGCGCTACCTGGATTGCCTGAGCTCGACACGATGCTCCCGATGCTCTTCTCCGAGGGGGTGGTTAGTGGCCGGATGACGCTGAGCCAATTCACCCGTGTCACCGCGAGTTCGCCCGCCCACCTTTTGAGAATTCAGGATTCTAAAGGAAAGATCGCTGTGGGAGCCGATGCCGATTTGACTCTCTGGGACCCACATATGATTTGGACAATTGACGGGCTGTCCTTAGCCACACGCACGGACCACTCTCCCTACGACGGTTGGAAAGTGCAAGGAGCCGTTGAGTTCACCATTGTCCGTGGCGCGGTGGTGCGCGACCCAGGAGGCCCACTCCCGGGTTCGCAACAAGGTGAGATGGTGCCAGCTCATGTCTGAACAACGAAGTGCAGCTACCCAGGGCCGGTCTGGCGTAGTAGTAGTCACCGGTGCCGGATCAGGTCTGGGGTTTGCCATTGCGAGTCGGCTTGTCTCGATGGCGACGTCGGTAGTCGGCATCGATATCGACGAGGTTGGCCTCGACAGGACGACTGAGGTGTTGGGTGAGCGTTTTTGCGGCTCAGTGTGCGACGTGAGCCGACCCGAAGAAGTCGAGGCAGTTTTTGACTCCATCGATGCAAAGAGTCAGCCGCTCGTCGGCCTGGTGAATGCGGCCGGGATCGGCGGCGAGCCGGGAGATGTTGCTGAGACCTCAATCGAGCAATGGAGGAAGACGATTGAAATAAACCTGACGGGTGCCTTCATCGTGTCCCGAGCGGCCGTTCCGCTGCTCAGGCAGTCGGGTGGTGGTTCGATCGTCCATATCGCATCTCAGTTAGGGATTGTGGGTGCCAAGGGGAGCCCAGCCTATGGAGCCTCGAAGGGTGGGTTGATTGCCCTAGGAAGAGCGATGGCTCTGGACCATGCCAGAGACGGCATCAGAGTGAATTCGGTGTGCCCCGGCCCCGTGGACACCCCCATGTTTCAAGCGTCGACCGGTCCGGCCAATCTCGAGAAGTTGGTGAACGAGAAGATCCCAATGGGACGAATCGGCACTCCCGCCGAGATCGCTTCGTTGGTGGTATTCCTCCTCGGCGCCGAAGCTGGATATCTGACCGGGTCTGCGATCCCGATCGATGGCGGCTGGACCGCTAGCTAGTAGAGCGAGGTGCCCAAACCGAGCGCCTCGGCTCGTTCGGAAACGTTGACAACGGAAGTGTCTTCGCTGGCCAATCGGATCGAGTCCACCAGCAGGAGAGTGCGCAGGTGGTCGGCGGCCGTAGGTCCAGGCTGTTCGCGTCCACGGATGACGTCGACAAAGTGGCCAAGAAGGGCGGATGTGTCGTCGACGAAAGGCGTGCTTGGGCCCCAGCCCAGGCTGACCGGCGGTTCCACAGTTGTATCGTGCAGGTCAGCCGTATGTGCCAACTCAGGCACAAGTTGGGAGCCGTGGATGTCGCTGAACAGGCCCGGCTGGACAACGGCACCACTCTCGAAATCGGTCCGCCATCGGAAGTCGAATCGATTCGTGCCCGATGTCCAGGTGCCAATGTAATTCACGACGAGCCCGCCTTCGAATTCAAGTATTGCTGTCACACAGGAGTCGTTCGAATAAACGCTGGAAGGTGGATTCCAGGTTCGTGCCGAGACTCTGACTACTTCTCGTGCGTAAGCAAAGCGCATGAGGTCGAGATGATGGATCGACTGGTCCACGAGCATCGGATCCGACATGGTCAGGGGGTAGTCGTTGAGGTCTGCACGCCGCCCGTCACGATTCCTGAGATATGTGAATTGGGCGAAGATTGGTTGGCCATAGTCACCGTCCTCAACGACTTGCCTCAATCCGAGAGAGGCCTTGACAAACCTGAAATTCATTCCAACCAACAGAGGAATACGAGTGCGGTCGGACAGCTCTGCCATTTGCTTCGCCTCTTCAAATGAAACACTCAAGGGCTTCTCGCATAACACTGGCACCCCTGAGTCGATCGCTTCCTTTGTGATCTCTAGGTGTGTCTCGGGAGGCGTGGCGACGATCAAGCCATCGGGTTCGGCGGCTATCGCCTCCGTGATGGAAGCGTAAACAAGAAGATCTCCTTCAACTTGGTGTCGATTTGGTTCGACGATGCCTGAAAGCTCGGCCTCGGTGGACGCGGAGATCGCCGACAACCAGTGTTTGCCACGCACTCCCATCCCGGCGATCGCGATTCTCGTCATGGCGAGGACGGTAGCTGGTAGTCGATCAGCCAGCAGCTGACCCGACTCCGGCCGTTCATGGTCGGGTTATTGCGACTCGTAGCCGCCAAGCCGCGAGTGCAAAGAGTACCAAGGCGTAGGCCGCCAGCACACCAAGCTCGGGGAGGATATCGAATGTGTTGCCCCCCCGTCTCACCAGCTCCGCATAGCCATCCAGGGCCCAAGCATGCGGAGTGAGATGGGCAACTTGTTGCATCGTCGGTGAGAACAGCTCGAGGGGCAACATGCATCCTCCCAAGGCACCCAAACCTAGGCTCAACACGACACCAACCCCGCCGGCTTGTTGGTCGTTGGTGAATACCGAGCCCATCAGAACGCCGGCTCCAGCGCCAACTGCTGAGAAGAACAAGAGGAGTAATAGGGCACCGATCGGGTCACCCCAGTCGACCTGAAAGATGATCAGCGTGAGCACGATGATGTAGAGGCCCTGGACTAGGGCGACGCCGAACCTGCCCACCGACTCGCCGACAACGATCGATCGGATTGACGTGGGAGTTGAGAGCATTCTTTGGCTGATACCCAATTGGCGAGTAAGGATCAGTGCAGCCGACCCTGCGAGGGCAGTCAGGAATACGAACAACACGAGCTGAGACGACGCTCCTAGGTCAAACTGCCCGAGAGTCTCGGGGAACAGGGCTTCGCCTAGCGCCGACACTTCGACGTTCACTCCAGGCACGCTGTCATCGATACTCTGGGCGACGGCGACTGTCTGCTCGAATGGGACTCCACTTTCGGCCGTAGCAAACTCGGCGGCTCCAACAGGCTTCATGACTTCGGATACCGCGGCGCCGAGCGTTGCCTGCAGTTGGGGGCCGAAGCCATCGGGTCGGGCGACAAAGCCGACCTCCACGACCTCGCCCTGGGCTGCATCCTCGTCCATGTTGGCGGGGAGGAACAGGCCCGCTTGGACTTGACCCCGCTCAACCGCTGTGACCAGAGCGTCCTGACTATCGAAACGGCTTACCTCGATACTCTCCCGCTCTTCGACGGCGTCGGCGATGTCGGCGGCAATCTGACCGTCATCGGCCAGGTGAAGACCCACGCCGGGTAGGACGCCACCTCCGAATTGGGCTCCGATGAGAAGGATGATGGCGATCGGAAAGATGAATACGAAAAATATGTTGGAGCGTTCCCGGAGCATCCTTCGGATGTTGGACAACCCGATTGCGAGAACCTTCATCGGGCCAGCCTCCTTCGTAGTAGGACCCACGAGAGAATCCCGGTGACGATTGCAAACACCATGATGGCCCCGGCGGCGGGGAGTGCGTTGGTCCAGGGGGCTCCGTCTGCGAGGTCTGCCAGACCCCGCATGAACCAGGCGTGTGGTGTCAGCAGAGTCAGCTTCGACAAGAAGTCGTCGCCCTGCCCGATCTGAAAGAAGACTCCACCCAACATTCCCAGGATGACAGCAATGATCGACGCCAGGTTGCCGGCACCTTCTGCCGTCTTGGCAACTGAGGCAACCAGACCCATGATGCCGACTGCCGAGAGAACGCCGGCGACCACGAGGATGGCTACTCCGAGCGGAGCCCCCCACTCTGCTCCCATCAGGAAGTCGAGCGAGGTCGCGACCACGAGCACCGCCATCGAAACCACACCGAGAATGAACGCGAGGATCGCCTTGCTCGCAACAATGGACACCTGGCTAATGGGCGCGGCCTGGAGTCGCGCCAATGTCCCGTCCCGCTCCTCCTCGAGGAGTCCGAGTACGCCGAACTGGACGGTAAAGAAGAGGAAGAACACGCCCATACCCGCAGCGAAGTAGGTCGTTGCATTGAGCTGACGCGTGGCGGTCGTGACATCAGTTAGCTCGTAGGAGAAGGCTGCAGTCGCCGGGTCTCCCTCCAGCGACGCAAAAAACTCGGGTGTTATGGGGGACTGCGTTGCCGCAGCGGTTGTGCCAATGGCAAGCTGGGCCGACTCGACTCCGGTGGCATATTGCTGGGCGATAGACGCTGCGATCTGAGTCGACTGTGGTGCGTCGACGTTTCCCACAACTTCGATCGTTGCCGCCTGATTGGCAGTTATCGCTTGGCCGAAACCCGGCTCGATGAGGAAATAGGCCGAGATGGCGCCGTCGTCGATGGCCTGGTCTGCTGCGGAAGCGTCGTCATAAGACTCCAACGAGAGGATTCCCTCGTCTTCAACCTGCTCGAGTACATCAAGGAACCCTCCTGAAAGGTCCGACTCGTCCAGGTCGACGGTCCCGTATTCGAGACCGAGACCCTGGGTCGGATCGAATGCTCCCCCAAACACAGCGTTGAATATGAAAGCAAGTGCCAGTGGTGCGACGATTCCGATGATGATCGCCGAACGGTCGCGCAGGCGCAGTTTGAGGTCTTTAAATGCAATCTGAAAGGCTGTCTTCACAACATCAGCCCCACAACATCAGTCTCTCAGTGCCTTTCCGGTCAAATGAAGGAAGACCGCTTCCAGGTTGGGCTCAACCACTTCTACGCTCGAGATCGAGGCGCCGGCGCCCGTTACCTGAGCAAGAACCTGGGGCAAGATGCTGGAGGCGTCATCGGCCAAGATGTGCAGCTGGTGGTCAGATGACGAAGCGTCAGAAACGCCGCCGAGCTGTTGCACCGTCGCCGTAGCACCCGCGAGATTGCCACCACCCGAGATGGAGATTCGATCCTTCTCTCCGACCATGGAGACCAGTTCTCGTCGGGAGCCTTCAGCCTTGATCTTCCCTTCGTCGATGATGGCAACCCGGTCGCAGAGACGTTCCGCCTCTTCCATGTAATGCGTGGTGTACAACACGGCCATCCCTTCGCCGGAAAGACTCTCAACCGATTCAAGAATGGCGTTCCGGGATTGGGGATCAACACCGACAGTGGGCTCGTCGAGGATCAGCAGTTTGGGTTTGTGGAGGAGGCCTATTCCGATATTGAGCCTGCGTTTCATTCCCCCCGAGAACTCTTTGGTCAAGTCATCCGCCCGCTCGGTGAGCCCGATCACGTCGAGAACCTCATGCACTCTGCTGGACAGCGCGGAACTCTCCATGCCATAGAGTCGCCCGAAGAAGGCGAGGTTCTCCGTTGCGGTCAGGTCTGGATAGATCGCAAGGTCCTGGGGAACAAGGCCGAGGGCCTTTTTGCCTGCCACCGAAGAGGTTGTGATCGGGTTTCCGTCAACTACGACGGTTCCGCCGTTCGGTTCGAGAAGCCCCGAGATCATCGATATCGATGTGGTCTTGCCTGCGCCATTGGGACCAAGTAGGCCGTAGGTCTCTCCTGATTCGATGGAGAAACTCACATCGTCGACAGCGAGTAGTTCGTCGAACCTCTTTACCAGGCCTGTTGCTTCGAGAATCGTGTCCACGGGGCTCCCAGTGTCGTCATGGCGACTGTACCAGTGGCCTCTTCGGCTCGACCAATCGAAGAAACTCGAGATAATTGAACGTTGAAGCCTAGGCAATCCGTTCCCGGCTTAGCCTCCCCAATCGGCTTGCACTGTGCAGATACGGTCGGTTTCCACCCGGTTTTGCACTGTGCAGGGTTGTAAAGACTTAAACGTCGTCGCGAAGTAGTGCTGACATCCGGCGTCGCAAGGCTGGGTGCGCCGATCGGAGACCGAGCTCAAGAGCAAAACGGGCGTCATCAGTCACGTCGAGCACGACCTCTTCGCCTTCGGCTCGCACGTGAAAGCCGTCTTGCAAAGCTTGGACCCGGAACTCATCACGACTCCAGTCCGCTACCTCCATACCGCCCGCCACTACCTTCATCCTGTCGTCGGTGAGGTCAATTTCGACGCGCATAGCGGGTTCCGTCGCTCCACCGAGCCGGAGCTTTGCCTGGTACTCGGACATGTCTGATCCTTTCCGCTATCCAACAACCACCTACAGATTACCAAGATCCGTCGCTGAGGGAAGGGAATCCTCACTCTCCGTGGTCGCATCTCTCTATGGGCTCTAAGGCTGATCCGCAGCCCCGGATGCGGCTAAACGACCAGATTGTCGCGAGTTTGGCGAAATGCTCGGCTCAACTCATAGCCTGAGTGCCCTGAGCCATCGGTTTCGACCACGGGTGCGACGTCCCCGCCGAGCACTTCGCCGCCAATTGGATCGTCGTCTCGGCGCAGGTTTGCCCAGCCTTTGCTCAACTTCCCGGGGAGCTCGTTGACGAGGCTCTGCATGCCTGTGTCCGGAAAGAGACGAGCGTAGAGCAGGCCGATAGGGCTGCCATACGTCAGCAGGCCCGAGGGCAGGTGTCCTTCAGATGTGCAAGCTTGATGGGTGGCGACGGCCGCTATAACCGAACCCTGGGAATGACCGGCCAGCACATCAACGCGGTCGTCCTTGATGTGTGCCGATAGCGAATTGACCACCTTCGGACCGTACGCCGGCGGTCCGAGCGGGTGGAACCAGCGTGGCCAGAAGCTGGCCACATCCCACAAGACACCGACCTTCCTGCTCGACGCACCCTGGCGGTACGCACCAAGCACACTCCGACCAATCGCAATCACAGGAGCGACGAATATCAGGGTTCTGGCCAGCGGAAGAGCGTCGATGTAACGGGAAGGTTGGAACTCTCCGAACATCGGGTCCGCGAGGGTTACCCAGGTGAGAGCGGCAGCGAGCACGACCGCTACCCCGGCCGGAAACGGCTTGAACCGTCCGATCAGGGCAGCAGCCATCAGGAGGACGGCCACCAGGAGACCGGCCACCAACGTGTCGGCCCCTGGCAGGTCGGTGAGCGCATCGGGCTGGCACATCCCGGTTGTTGTTATGCACCCGTCGTAGATGGCTTTTGCGCCGGCCAGCAGTCCAAAAGCCGCCGCACCGGCAAGGAGGATCCGTGATTGTTTGGTCAGACGTGTTAGAGCGCGATTGACCAGACCATCTTCGGCCAGTTCGGGTTCCCCTACAAACGCAAGTGCCATTCCAAGGGTCAAGACGAACAGGACAAAGACGAGGGATGCTGGAGCAACCCAGGCGCCTCCCTGGGATATGAGATTCTCTGGCACCGACAGAATGTCCTCAGCGATGAGACCTGCACCGACCCCAAACGCTCCGCCAAGGAAAGTCGCGAACGTCAAGGCACCGACAGGGGGGATACCCGCAGATATCGCTAGACCGGCTGAAACGCCGAGGGCGATAGCGATGTGGAACGTTGTTCGGTGGATCGAATCGAGGTCGATGCCCGCGCTGCTCACGTAGAAGATGATGACTGCGCCAATCGCCACCACCTCTGCGATCAGTGTGATCCAGGCGGTGCTGGTCAACACCGTCCGGTTTGTGGGTGCGTACGTCGTGGCTATCAGGAGAATCACAACGACACCGAGGCCTGCGATTGCGACGGCTTTCATTGGGTCCGACAGGGAAAGCCTTGCGAGTATCAAGGCGATCACAAGCTGACCAGCTGCAAAGTGGATTCTCCTGAGACGGTGAACTATCGAATGCACCTCCCACATCTCGCTGTCAGTCACCTTCGCTGCAGCCGGGTCACCCCAGGTGTCACTGGTAGCACCAGGGTGCCTCATGGCCGAAACGGACGGGGCAAAGAGCAGCCGAAAGCGCTGTCGGTAGTCGAGTGGTTCGAAGTGGGATTGAGTGGACAGGCGGAGAACCAGAGCTCCGAGCACAAGGACATAGCCGAGTCCGACGACGGCACGAACCCAAGCTTGTGATGTCGTGCTCCACCCGTTGTCTATTGCGTAGAGGTTGGGAACAGCCACCACCACATACCCGATCTGGGCAACAAAAAGGCAGGTGAGAGCGAGACCGGCGAGTCTGATCGCAGCTCGTTGCAATGCGGATCGGCGGAGCGCCATCCAACCCGCGACATTCGCCAGCGCAAATGGAGCAAGCAGAATCCACAACGAGGTGAGCCAGTGTCCGGTTGTGAGACTTCCCCAGTGAAATGCCTCGGTGTCGTAGGGGCGTCCCGAGGGGTGGGGCGAATCCAAGCTTGGTCGTTTTCTGAAAATCCGCGTGTACTTGTCGCCGTCCAGGCGAGGGATCGGATCCGTGTTGAGCATGTCGCGCGGGGGAGTGCCCGAAACGCCATGAACTCTCGTTTCCTTGATTGGTGTCTCTGGCCCGCTCTCCATCGGCCTCACTAGCTCTCTGGGTAGGCATCAACCTACTCCGGGACAGCCATGGGTCATCAGATCTACCTCGGTGTGATCTGCTTGCCGGTCGAAGGGATGAGCCTCGAGTCGCGCGTCCATTGACGTGCGTCACAACCAGGGGCACTACATTCAGTTGTTATGGAAGAAGAACGAATCGCCCTGTTTATCGATTTTGAGAACCTGGCGATTGGCGCCCGGGAAGCTTTGGGCGGCATGCAATTTGATTTCGAGCCCATTGCTAATGCTTTGGCTGAAAGGGGTCGAGTCGTATCCCGAAAGGCCTATGCCGATTGGACGATGTTTGACGACGCTCGTCAAAACATGACAAGGAGTCATGTAGAGCTGATCGAGATTCCGCAGCGGATGGGTGCTAGCCGTAAGAACGCAGCCGACATCAAGATGGTCGTCGACGCGATAGAACTGGCCTTTGAACGTGAATATGTGACGACTTTTGTGGTCTGCACCGGTGACAGCGACTTCACACCGCTGGTGCACAAACTTCGGGAACTGAACAAGAAGGTCATTGGTGTCGGGATCAAAGCATCCACCTCGGCATTGTTGCCGCCAGCTTGCGACGAATTCTTGTTCTACGAGAACCTGGAAGGCGTCGAGAGAGGACGTAGCGATCCAGAGGCGGGTGGGGAGGCGGGATCAACACGTCTCGATCTGGAGCCCTTGGTCACAACCACACTTGCGGGGTTGAGCCGGTCCAGTGGGGGAGAGGTT
Organism: Acidimicrobiia bacterium; assembly: GCA_965216445.1. Classification (GTDB taxonomy): domain Bacteria; phylum Actinomycetota; class Acidimicrobiia; order Spongiisociales; family ZC4RG35; genus MA-ANB-1. Next base: position 2,013,971 of record OZ244166.1, on the reverse strand, counting down.
CTTGCATCATCGTTGAAACGGGCCATGCTCCGTAAGGACTCGACGTTCTCCGAAGCCGACCACGGGTTCCGGGCGTTTGGGGAGTTGCTCCGCGATCTGGAGTCAAAAGGAATCATCGAACTCTCAGACGGACCGGGTCGGGGCGACCCCGTAGTTCAGTTCCCGTCGAAAGGCAGCGGTGAGGAGGAGGCTTTCCGGCTCCTGACCGACGTCGTTGCGGATCTTTCGAAGGGGAACGGTGCCGTTTTGCTCTCTGGACTGAAGAATCAGTTGAGGAAAGCGGATCCGCAATTCTCAGAGAAGAAGTTCGGCTACGGAGGATTTCTCCAGTTCTGCAAGGGCGCAGCCCGTAAGGGTTTGATCGAGCTCAACTGGGACGAGTCAGTGGAGGACTACCAGGTTTCGGTGGCATGAACGCCAACGTGGTTGTGGTCGGGTCGGGGATCATCGGAGCCTCTATCGCCTATCAGTTGAAACGTCACGATGTTGGTTCTGTCGTCGTCGTCGACAAGGGACTCGGGCCTGCTGAAGGCTCAACAGGAGCGTCGTCGTCGATATGCAGGTGCCGGTATACCAACCCGGAGGTGGTCCGTCTCGCCTTCCACGGCCAGGAGGCCTACGGCAACTGGCAGGAGTTCACCCAACTGAGAGAAACGCGATCGGGACTGCATCGACCGGGAGTCCTTTGGATGATGGGTGAAACGGTCGACAAGGTGTCCGACGACGTTGCCAAGTTGACGAGTCAAGGGGTCGACGCTGAGGTGGTTGAGCCTGAGATTCTGAAAGGCATGTTCCCGGCACTCTCGACTTGTACCGCTCCGTTCGACATGTCGGGAGAGGTCGAACACGAATGCTCCACAGATGGCGCCTTCTTATATGAGCCCCGAGGCGGCTATGCGGATCCGGTTGGGGCCAATCAGGATCTGATTGAGTCAGCACGGAGTGCGGGCGCCGAAGTCAGGTTCAACTCAACCGTGGTTGACGTACTCCGAAAGGGGGAGGCTGTCGCTGGGGTTCGCCTCGACGACGGAACAGAGATTGGAGCCGACCTCGTCATCAACGCTTCGGGCCCATGGGTGAACCAACTCAATCGAATGGCAGGTTGTGAGGTGCGGTGGACGCTGACTCCGACCCGGGTGCAGACGGTCTACCGGGAGTGGCCGGCGGGTTTGGGTGAGCTGCCTGTTGGGGCAGATTCCAGCACCGGGATCTACTTTCGTCCGGAGTCGGGTGGACAGCAGGTGCTGGTCGGGTCGGTAATGCCCGAAGACGAAGAGGAAGCAGTTGACGATCCGGACGACTACAAGAGAACCCCGGACCCCGAATTCAGCGAGCTCAAACTTGCCGCCTTTCATCACCGTGTACCCGGCCTCGAACCCCGCGGTCGGGTATCGGGGATCGCCGGGCTATACACGATCAATCGTGAGGATGTGCACCCTGTGGTCGGGCCGAGTGGGGTTGATGGATTCTGGTTAGCCAACGGATTCTCGGGCCATGGGTTCAAGTTGGCTCCGGCGATCGGGTCGATGGTTGCTCAAGCTGTGAGCGGTTCTTCGGTAGCTGGTGACACCGATGTTCCCATCGAGTTCTTTGCTGTCGATCGCGATCCGATAGGCGTCGAAAGTAAGAGCGTCCTGGCTTGATATATCTCAACGGAGAAGAAACGCGTGCCTCCCTCCCGATGGTTGACGCCGTCGAGGCAATGTCCGAAGCATTTTCTCCTGACACTGATACGCCGCTGAGAGTTCAGCTCGGGTCGTCCTTGTTCATGCCGGGTCGGGCAGGGACAACGTCAGGAATCAAGGTTGTTTCCATCGTGCCCGGGAATCCAGTGGGAATTGTGGTTGTGTTCGACGCCGACGGGAGTCCTGTGGGCTTGGTCGACGGACCGACTCTGACGGCGATCCGAACCGGAGCCGGTGCCGGTCTCGCTACCAGCATCCTCGCGTCAGATAGTGTCACGACGTTGGCAATGCTCGGTGCTGGTGCGATGGCTTACGACCAAATCGAGGCGGTGCGTGCCGTTCGGCCCGTCGAAAGGGTGTTGGTTTGGTCCCGGAACCGGGTGAACGCTGATGCACTCGCCGAACGTATCGGCGGAGAGGCGGTCGACGATCCAAACGAAGCAGTGCAGCAGGCTCACATCGTCTCATGTGCCACACCCGCAACCCATCCGTTGTTTGTAGACGGTTCGGTCCGCCCGCGAACCCATATCAACGCGGTGGGGGCGTTCACGCCATCGATGGTTGAGGTGCCTCCGGAGACGGTCAATCGAGCCTATGTCGTAGTTGATGATTACGAGGCAGCCGCGGCAGAGGCAGGCGATTTGATCCAGGCTGACCGTCAGCCCAACGCCAGTCTCACCGAGGTGCTCACAGGATCTAATCCTCAGATCGGAGAGGATGTGACCTTCTTCAAAAGCGTCGGGATCGGCCCCCAAGATGTCGCCGCCGCCCGAAGGGCGCTCGAGAACGCTGCCAAGCTGGGAATCGGAACCAGGCTCAACTGAGCTTCAGGCGTTCAGCCGCCGATGAGCCAGCGATTGGGTGGGCGCATATCGAACAGGCGCCGTGTCAGGTGTCTTCGACCTTCTTCCGGAGTCGGTCCAGTCGCTGGTCCCACTGCGACCCAACACTCTGTGCCCATTCGACGACACCGCTGAGAGGAGAGGGATCGAAACTGAAGCGGACTTCCTTTCCAATACGCCGCCTCTCCACCAGGCCGACCTGATTCAAAGCTGTCAGATGTTTTGCGACTGCCTGGCGGGAGACGGGCATTTCGGAAGAAAGCTGGGTGGCTGTGGCCGGTCCGGATGCGGCCAGTCGGGTGAGGACCTCGAGACGAGTGGCGTCGCCCAACACGGCGAACAGTTCGTGGTTGGTCATCTACGCAGCGGCGAGAACGTCAAACCGGGTAGCCCTCGCCTCGGGAACACCCAAGCCGATGCCTGGCCCAGAGATATGCCAGGGGAGCAGAGTTTCCCTGACGATCAGCGTGGTGGCATTGCTGGCAGTCTCCTCCAGCTCGATTTCAACCATGGTTGGGAGACCGTCATCGGTACGCCAGCTCCACTGAAGTCGGCGGCATGGGACAACTTCTTCGACAGTGCCCCACACGGGGTCGGCGCCTGCCGTTTCCAGTGTGATCTCGCCGCCGGGTTTGGGATCGATGTGGACTTCACCGCCCATCCAATCGGACAATGCCTCGCCTTCAGCTACGAAATGCCAGATCTCATCAGGCGAGGATGCGAGTGAGATCTGTCTTTCGACGCTGACTCCGGAAGTGTCGTCACGTTCCATATGTGCAACTTAGCAGTTGCGCTTGTGTATTGTTACGTGCAACCAATGAGTTGCGCAAGGAGATTGGCATGATGATTCCGACAGTCGTGGAGCAGACCAGCCGAGGAGAGCGTGCGTATGACATCTTCTCCAGGTTGCTTGGACACAGAGTGATCTTCTTGGGCCGACCCATCGACCCCGATGTCGCCAACTTGATCGTTGCTCAGCTGATCCACCTCGAGTCTGAAGAACCCGAAAAGGATGTCGCCCTCTACATCAATTCTCCTGGGGGTGAGATGTCTTCCCTGATGGCGATATACGACACCATGCAACACATCAAACCCGAAGTCTCAACGATCTGCATCGGAATGGCGGCGTCTGCAGCCGCGGTGATCCTTGCTTCTGGAGCGCCCGGCAAACGTTATGTGCTCCCTCACGCACGGGTTTTGATTCATCAGCCACATCTCACCGGAGGTCTTGAAGGGCAAGCTTCGGACATTGAGATTCATGCACGTGAGATCGTGCGACAGAAGGAGGAGATGAACCGGATCCTTGCAGCTCACACCGGTCAGTCGGTAGACGTAGTAACCGCCGATACCGATCGGGATCGCTGGCTGACGTCCGACCAGGCAGTCGAATATGGATTGGTCGACGCGGTGATGGCACCATCTCGGCTACCGACCGGGTTGGCTGAGATGTCTTCAGACTCGGCTTCCTAGGCGGGCTTCTTCGCGCCCCTGATCTCCAGGGAGTTGAGCAAGCGGTTCGAGATCTCGGCGATCTCGTCCACTGCCTGGTCGAATGGTTCTTTGTTGTGAGCCGCGGGTTGGCGGAATCCGCTGATCTTTCTCACGAATTGGAGGGCCGCAGCTTCAACCTCTTCGGACGGAGCTGGTACCGCACCTTGACGGAGCACTTTGATTGATCGGCACATGCGGGAATCGTAATCAACGTGGTCCGGTTCCTTCGCGTGACGTTTTGCACTGTGCATAGACCGGTGTTCTTCGCACGGTTTTGCACTGTGCAGGAACGCTTTCGGCGTTCCTTGGGAGTTTGCGAGGCAAACTCCGTTCGCGTTGGGCTGTGAGGGTTCTTGCGCCTAGCAAGGATGATGCTGCAACGGATGCAATTCAGTCGGCTGAGCTCGGGATACACCAATCGATGGATTCTCGGCCCGCCTCCACAAGTGCAGCGTTGGCTCTGGAGAACGGTTTGCTCCCGAAAAAGCCACGATGTGCCGACAACGGGGAAGGATGAGGAGACTCGATCACGGTATGCCGGCTGGTGTCGACCAGCTGTTTCTTTCGTCGCGCCGAAGAACCCCAGAAAATGAAGACAACCTTTTCAGGTTTGTTGCTCACGACTCTGATCACCTGGTCGGTGAAGGTTTCCCAGCCCTTGTTCTGGTGGCTCGCCGCATGACGAGCTCTGACGGTCAGCGTTGCATTCAGCAGGAGCACACCTTGACGGGCCCACGCCTGCAACGATCCGTGTTCAGGGATAGCACAGCCCACGTCGGCCGCCAGTTCCTGGTGGATGTTGACTAACGATGGCGGCGGCCTGACACCGGGTCGGACAGAAAAGCACAGTCCGTGCGCCTGTCCGGGACCGTGGTATGGGTCTTGGCCGAGGATCATCGCCTTTACGGACGAATAGGGGGTCATGTGAAGAGCGGCAAACACATCATCTTCCGGGGGAAAGACTTCGTATCGGCTCCGCTCTGATCTGACAAAGTCCATGAGCTCTCCCCAGTAGGGCTTGGTCAATTCGCCCCCGAGAAGCGGATTCCAGTCTGTTAGCGGAGCCATTGGCGAGATCTTAAGTTCGGTGCTCGGTCCATTGCGTGCAGGGCTCCGTCACGCCCGGCGGGGTGCACTATGGCTACCCAAAAACGCGTTCCACCTTTCCAGGTCAAGAAGTCGTTACCGTCGGAACTGTCATGACCGGACCTGTGGCCGCCTTTCGGAAGATTCCAGCTGTTGGTGCTCTTGCAGAGCGAGAAACCGGGCGATTCCTGGTGGTTGCGGCGTTGGTGGGTGTGGGCGTCGGGCTTGGGGCTGCGGCCCTCGTCTATCTCCTCGAGTGGTTGTCGCATTTCACTGAAGCCCTTCTCATCGATCAGGGTTCTGTCTGGGTTCTGCTGACAATCCCTACCGGCTTCTTTGCGGCATGGCTAATAGCGAAGAGATGGGCCCCAGAGGTCGCGGGTGACGGCGTGCCTGAAGCGACCGCGGCATTGGAGGTCCACGGAGGCTTCATACGCAAGCGGGTGTTTCCCCTCAAGATCATTGCGACCGTCCTTACTGTTGGTTTGGGTGGCTCGGCGGGTCGTGAAGGACCCATCGTTCATGTCGGAGGTTCGGTAGGGAGCGTCGTGTCCCGGTGGTTCCGCCTCGGCGAGGATCAGGTCCGATCCCTCGTTGCGGCCGGTGCCGGTGCGGGGATCGGAGCGGCGTTCAACGCTCCCATCGCGGGGATGTTGTTTGCCCTCGAGGTGATTCTGGGGAGCTTCGCGACAAGACATATGTCGGCGATCGTGATCGCATCTATCACCGCAGCGGTGACGTCGAGATCTCTGGTCGGTGAGGAACTCGCGATAAAAGCCGGGACGTATTCGATGGAGAATTTCCTGGAGCTCTTTGCCTACGGAGCTTTGGCAATTGCGGTCGTTGTTCTAGGACTGTTGTTCTTGAGAACCCTCGACTGGATGGAGCAATTCGCCGCTACGCGAGGTAGCAGACTTGGTCTGCTCCGCCCGATAGGTGCGGGCCTTCTGGTCGCCGGTCTGGTCATTGTCGAGCCCCGCCTGTTCGGGACCGGTCAAGAAGTCACCAATGCCCTCCTCAATAGCGAGCGGATCTATGAGGTCACGGGTGAAGGTGAACTCTGGTGGGTTCTCATGCTTCTGGCGGCGGGCAAGGCTCTCGCAACATCTATGACGATCTCGGCGGGTGCATCGGGTGGAGCGTTTATGCCGTCTCTATTCATGGGAGCGGCCGTGGGGACCGGATTCGCCAGGCTTGCAGACCCCCTTTTTGGATTCGATCTCCAACCCGGTGCCTTCGCAGTGGTTGGCATGGCAGCGATGTTTGCGGTTGTCGCCCGGGCTCCACTGACCGCAATCCTCATAGTGTTCGAGATAACGGGAGCTCGTGACTACGGGCTGATCCTGCCACTGATGTTGACCGCTGTCTTGGGGACGTTCTTGGCTGAGAGGTTCTCGCCTCATTCTGTTTACTCGATGGCTCTCAACCGCAAAGGGATCAAAGTGCGTTCTTCGGGTGAGGTTGACATCCTCGACACCGTCACGGTCTCTCGAGTCATGCAGATGCCCAGTTACGTTGCCACGCCTTCCGACACTCTTGAACACTGCTCGGCTGCATTGGGTCGGCACCGCTCACATGGCACGCCCGTGGTTGATGATGGGCAACTAGTCGGCATAATCACCACGACAGACATCGGACGCGCTTCGGGAGACCCAGTCACAACCACCGTCGAGAAGATGATGACGAGGCGACCCACGACAGTAGTGCCGAGTACACCGGTGTCTCAGGCGTTGGAGCGAATGGCGGTGCTCGGGGTCGGCCGCTTACCGGTCGTCGACGAAGATGATCCCACGAGGTTGGTTGGCCTGTTTCGCCGGGAGGATGCCGTCAGGGCGTACCACGAGGCCTTGGGGAGCTCGACCGACCATGGGTTGGAACGTGCCCGTTTGGCTCAGCGGACAGATCCAGGAGCTGGCTATTACGACTTTCGGATCCCATCCGGATCAATCGCAGATGGGCGTATGGTTGGTGAGGTGAGCTGGCCTGAAGGTTCCACGCTGGTATCGGTCCGCAGAGATCGCACCGTTCTCGTTCCTGATGGCAAGACCGTGTTGGCCGCAGGCGATGTTGTGACCGCTTTCGGGACCGGTGCATCGAAACAGAGGATGATCGATCGGCTCAACGCGGGGGCCGACGAACCGACGGCCGAAATCGATATTGTCAGAGTTGACGAAGACGAACATGGAATCAAGGATGAGGGGTAAGTATGTGGCCTGCTGAGAAAAGAGAGTCAAATGCCTGAGGCGATTGTTGCGCTAGTTGTTGTTGTGGGGCTGCTCCTGTTGGGCCGCTCATGGCTCAAAAGCCGGACTGAAGCGAGGCTCAACGAAACTGAGGCACCCGAAGGCGACGTTCTCGGTGCTGCACCGGTGGCCAGTCGGGCGCCGGTGACGGAGTTCCATGTTGTCGGCGACGAAGCGCGGGTCATTTTCGACGTGCCCCTCGGGGACGAGGAGGACGAAGTTCTGAACGAGATCCTCCTCGACGAGGCATACGACGTTTTGCGTCAGAAACGCCATGTTCTGCCCATCGCCGACGTCCATGAACTGGTCGTCTTCGCCGGGCGGGGTACCCCTCGGGAAGTTGCCCGGTCTAAGTTGCCGTCACCCGGTGTGTTGCCACCTCCGCCTCCTGAGAGTCTCTTGAACCTCGGGAACGTGACTAGAGATCCGTTCACGACCGAAAACCAGATACAGGATGCTGTTGCATACGAAACCAAGGCAAACATCCCCTCCGACGACCTTCCGCCGATCGGTAAGGAACTCAAGATTCCCAAAGGCTTGGAGCGTGGCTTGCGCGCTGCGGGAATCGACATCGCAAATGCTGGTGGTCCTGAGATCGTCCTGGGAATCATGCGATTGTTCGGCTACAGCATTGACACTTCGGCCGGCGGCGGCACGTACAACGCAATCAAAGGCGGCGAAACCACGATGGTGTTCGTCGACGACTACAAACCGGGTGATCACCCCGAGGTCGACGAAGGGTTGATCCGCGCTTTTGGTGGTCGATTCAGCATGTCCGGGGCACAACGAGCTGTCTTTGTGAGTGAGAAGTATGCGCCGTACATGATCTACGAGATCGAGCGTAAGGAGCCACGGTTGAGGTTCATCACCCGGGAGCGACTCCAGGAGTTCATCGATTCGATGGCCATCGGCTAGCGAAAAAGGGGAGTTGGTCGTACCGCCGGGTAGGCTGGACTTCACGAAGGAGGTAGCGATTGCTTAGAGGACAAGAATGGCTGATTGTCCTGCTTGTTGTGGTCCTGATATTCGGAGCCCGCAAGCTGCCCGACCTTGCCCGTTCCCTCGGTGCGTCGGCCAAGGAGTTCCGCAAAGGACTCGATCAGGGCGTCGACGAAGAAACCGAATCAAAATCTTCCGATTCTTAGGAACCTATCCGTAGCTAACAGCGTTTTGGGGGTGAGTCAGAAGTGACTGAACCTGCACCACTTACATGGGAAGAAGTCGCTCATGTCTACGGACGGAAGATCTACAACTTTGCTTACCGCCTCACCGGCAACCCAAACGATGCAGCCGACCTCGTCCAAGAGGTCCTGCTCCGGGTACGCAAAGGACTCGCCAACTATCAGCCTGGCAGCTTTGAAGGCTGGCTTTGGAGAATCACCCGGAACGCCTTCCTCGATGGAATCCGAAAGCAGAACCGTAGACCGACAGCCCCTTTGCCCGAAGAAATCGACAGGTGGGATCGCGCCCAAACCCCAGGCGCCGACGTCGAATACAGCCGGATCACCCTCGGGGATGACATCCAAAAGGCGTTGCTCGAGTTACCCATCGAGTTCAGGGAAGCCGTCGTGATGTGCGACGTGGTCGGATTGAGTTATGAAGAGATCTCGGCTTCGGCTTCGGTGCCCATCGGTACCGTGCGCAGCCGAATCCATCGCGGTAGGAAAATGCTTCGGGAGATACTCTCGTGAGGCATCCCGGCGAGCTGATCAGTGCATACCTTGACGGGGAGTTGCACGGCGAGGAAGCCAGGGAGCTCTTCAAGCACCTGGGCAGCTGTGGCAAATGCAGCGAGGAGATGCATCAGATCCAGGACGTGCGGGCGGCGGTCCGGTCACTCCCGATACTCGAAGTGCCTGAGGGCCTCACCCCGACTCGAAGTGCCGACGTCGTCCCCATTCATCGCAACCGGGGCGTGCTCGTCGGAGCGGCAGCTGCAATCGCCATCTTCATCATCGCGATAGCCGCCCTGGTTACACCGGCACCAGCAACGATCTCAGTAGATGAGCTGAACTCTCGATTCGCGGCACGCGTATCTCTGGATCCGGCGTTCGGGCCAGCCAAGGTGATCCTGCCCGACAATGTGGAGATCGCAGAATGAGGAGGGTTTTTGCGGTTGTGCTGGTCTTTGCATTGTTGCCTTCAAGTGTGGCGCTTGGAATCGACCTGGATGAGTTGCTCGAGCGGTCACAAGAGGCGTCATATCGCGCTGAGCAACTGATTACCTGCTCCACTCCCGACGGAAGTCGCGACACCCTGATCGAATTGGAGCAGCGAGGCGGCGAGGTTCGCTACGGCGGTAAGGATCAGGCCGATGTGGAAGTGTGGGCTGGTGCCGGTGGCTGGCAAGCCCGCACCGACGATGCAGTGATCGACAGCGCCGCGGTGACCGGAAACCAGAGCGACCTGACGGCCGGATCGAGTTACGTCGTCAGCGAAGGTGTATCAACCCTGTTCCTGGGCCGTTCTGCGACGCGCTACGTGCTGCAGAGTGGCGACCTGATTCGCGCTGAGGTGGTCGTTGACGATGAGGTGGGCGTGTTGATGAGCGTTACGACCTTCGACGGTGACGGGAACCCATACTGCGAGCGCAGGTTCGTGTCGTTCGATGCGACATCGCCAGATTGGCCCTTGTTCGCCACGGACAACACAGAGGCTGTAGTCGCCTCATCGACCGACTCGTCTCTTCCTGATCGTCTCGGCAACTTCAACCTGTTGGATTACTACTCGGACGAAATGGGACTCGGATTCGCTTACTACTCAGACGGGTTCTTCTCGTTTGCTGTATTCGAAAGCGACGCGGAGATCGTGTTGCACGGTGGTGCCGAACTCATGGTTGAGCGAGGTGCGTACACCCGCGAGTTCACTCCGGGACAGGTGACTTACACGTGGCCTGTAGAAAACGGTGGGATGGCCCTCATCGGCGATCTCCCTCCCGACATGCACGAAAGCATCCTCGAAGGTCTACCAGCACCTTTTGACGCAGGGTTCCTCAGACGTCTGTGGCGGAGTCTTTTCGGATAGACCTTCCGCTGTCGCAACTCAGTAGCTTGCGACTATGTCGGGATAGCTGGCGTAGTCGCGTGCTTCTCCGAGAACGTCCGAAGCAACGACATCTCTGACGATCCCCTCGCTGTCGAGAAAGTATGTGACCCTTTTTGCGTAACCATGGGTGTAGTCGAAGGCTCCGTACATCTGTGAGACGACTCCGTGGGGCCAATAGTCGGCGAGGATGTCGAATTCGAAATTGTTCTGGCGAGCCCACTCTTTGTTGGTCGCCGTTCCATGGGTGGTGATCACAGCGACTCGAGTCCCTGAGTTGTTCAGCACCGCGAGGTTGTCGCGGAGGTTGCACGCTTCTTCGGTGCAGGTGCCGGTGAACGGGAAGGGTATGAAGACGATCATCGACTTTTCCCCTTTGAGATCCTCGAGGGAGACCTTTTCGCCGGTCTGGCGACGCAGTGTGAAGTCCGGAGCGCGGCTTCCGATTTCTAGTGGCATCCTCGAAGGGTATACCGGATCTGCACAGTGCAAAAACGTTTGGAAGGCGACCGAATCTGCACAGTGCAAAAACGTTTGGGAGACGACCGGATTTGCACCGTGCAAAGTGTTTTGGAGTGAGGGCTAGCTCCAGCCGTCGAGAAGGACGCGGGCGGCCCACGCAGTAGGGTCGCGCAACTCCTGGTCGGTGGGCATTCTTGTTGGGTCCGCCCACAGCGTTAGTAGGGCGTCGTCGCCGTACCGCGCTTCAACTTCCTGGTTGAAGATGTCGCCAAGCTGGGTGACTTCAGGCGGAACCGAGCCGACCCCAATTGAAGCCGGCGCATTCTCCAGTTCCCTTTCCCGCAACAGATCTCTGTCCCTCGAGATCGTGTCGAAGTTGGGTGACAGCTCATCCACGGCGCGTCTCGCAAGGAGTCGAGCCGCACCAGTGAGCGCGCCCAGGAATGCCTCCAATTCGAGTCTCGGCCCGGTGGCCTCTTCTCCGCCCATTAGTGATTCCAGCCCACCGGCGTCCTCGATCGCCGCTTCGATCGCTGTTGGGTCCGTACCTCCCATCATCAACCCGCTGAGTTGGGTGGGGTCGATCTTCACCGCCTCGGCGTAGCTCTCGACGAGGACGGCAAGGTGGTCCTGAATCCACGGGATCTCGGCCATTGTGCGGAAGGCGACCTCGTTGGCGACTACCCACAATCGGATCTCCTTCTCGTCAATGAGACTGTTGGTCGCCAGGGACTCAACATTGGGAGCGATTACGGCCAACGGCCCAGGCCGGTCGGGTGGGATCCCGGCATCGAACGTAGCTATAGCCCAGGTGGACAACGAACCGACGAGTGACCCCACTTGGAGGCCGATCATGGCCGGGCGCAACTGAGCCATGAGGGGAGCCGCGGGACCTTCACCTTTAACGGAGTCGCCGAAGGGCTCCACAACCCGCCCGTAGTTCTCAAGATGTCCGTCTGTCCAGTCTCTGGAGTCAACGAGGAGTACCTCCGGGGCTGGTGTCACCGTGAACGGCGAGATCTGGTCCAACCGGTACTCAACAAGCCGTGCGAGTTCCCGGTATTCCTCGGCAGCCCAAGGCTCGACGGGGTTTCGGTCGCCTGAGATTGAGCGGGCGACTTCAGCTGCGAGCTTCCAGTTGATCGGGCCGGGTTGGTCAAACAGCTCGAATAGTTTTGAGAATATGTCGTCGCTCATGGTGCCAGTAGCTCCATTGTGGTCTCAATCTCGAGCTGTGTGTCTTGTCGAAGAACGGAGATCGCCACGATATCGCCGGCGCGGAGGAACCTGAGCCTGGTCAGGAGCTCGTCCAATGTATCGACCGGAACGCCGGCCACTGCTGTGATGACGTCGTTGATCTGCCCGCCTCCAGCTTCGAATGCTGACCCGCTGAGAAGCCCGGTTACGACCACACCCACCGGATACTCGGCACCGTCACGGTCGGCCAGGGCGGTATCTCCCTGTATTCCCAAAAGGGCGTGTGCCACTTCACCCCGCTCGATCAAGTCCTGGATAACACCCACGGCCATGTCGATCGGCACCGCGAAACCGAGACCTTCGGCTCCAACATCGCTTACGGCAATGGCCGTGGTTATCCCGATGAGACGCGCGTTGCCATCCAGGAGGGCTCCGCCACTGGAACCGCGGGTTATCGGTGCGTCAGTCTGGATCAGTCCGTACAACCTGCTCGAGGTATCGACAACGAGGCTCCGATTCAAGGCGCTGACAATGCCTGATGTCACGCTTGGCCCGCCGATGAGGCCCAGCGGATTGCCGACGGCTATTGCCGACTGGCCGATGAGGAGTGACGCCGAGGAGCCGATATCGATCGAAGTCATGTCGGAGCGATCCACAAGTAGGACTGCCAAGTCGGTCAAAGGGTCAGTTCCGACAAGTTCGGCCGGAAAGCGGGCTCCGTCTGAGAAAACGACTGCGATTTCCCTCGCCCCGTCGATGACGTGGTTGTTGGTAACCACATACCCCTCGTCGCCGAACACCACCCCGCTGCCACCACCGCTCGAGAGGAGGTTGGAAACCTCCACGGTGACGATCGACGGGATAGCTCTCGTTGCAACTGAGGCGGCATCCGACGTGTCTCCAAGAGGCGGAGGTGCCGCAGTGGGAGGGGGAGTGGTCAGTATCGGTGCTGGAGGCAATGTCGGCGCGGTGGGCTCAGTGAACACTCCCGTGAAGCCAAGAATCGCGAAGGTGACCCCTGTGCCGAGCAGGACGCCGCCGAGAATCCCCAGGACGATCGTCCAGACATCAGTCTGAGGGCGGCTTGAACTCTGGCCTTCTCGGGCGGCGTCGGCCAGGTCATAAGACACAGAAACTTCCGAGACGCTCTCTTCTGGCCCTTCTGGACCGTTGAATGTCATATCCTTGAATTCTATGGACCAGGGCGGACAATCAGTGAGAGTGGCGGTCACGGCCGAATCCATCGATCCTGGTCGTCTTCTGGAAGAGGTCAGGCTTCCGAACTCCGGCGCAACCGTTCTTTTCCTGGGCACAGCACGGAATCACTCTCCGGGTCACGAGGGCGTTACCCACCTCGACTATGAGGTCTACGAAGAGATGGTCGAAGCCAAGATCCAGGATGTTGTCGATGAGGCGGGCACGAGGTGGCCTGTTCTTGCGGCGGTCGTCGAGCATCGGTCGGGAGTCGTGAATGTGGGAGAGGTATCGGTGGCCGTGGCTGTGGCGACCGCTCATCGCGTTGACGCGTTTGCCGCCGGCCAGTTCATCATCGACGAATTGAAAGCTCGCGCCCCGATCTGGAAGAAGGAACACTGGGAGGATGGGGAGGAATGGTCTCCTGGCTCGTGAAAGGTCTGTGACCGATTTTTTCGTGTTGGCGGCCCACCGTGCGTGGCGAGGTGCCTATTGTCACATTCTCGTGAGGAGGACAATTTGTGACCACACTCGCTGAGCGATCCGACGCTCCACTTGCTGGTGCCGACACGCGCACACCCGCATCCCTGGTCCGGGATTGGGCGGAGGCCAGCCCAGCCCGGGTTGCGATGCGCGAAAAGGACTACGGAATCTGGCAGGAGATCACATGGCAGGAGCTTTGGGACACCGTCCTGAATGCTGCACATGGGCTCCTTGCACTCGGAGTCAATGTCGGTGACCGGGTTTCCATCCACTCCGAAGACCGGCCGGAGTGGGTCATTCTCGACCTGGCGACCGTTGCGGTGCGTGGAATCACGGTGGGCTTGTACCCCACTAATCCAGCCACGGAGGTCGAATATCTGCTTTCTGACTCCGGCGCCGAGATTCATATGGCGGAGGATCAGGAGCAAGCAGACAAGGTCATGGAAGTCATCTCCACACTGCCGAACCTTCGCAAGATCATCCATGTGGAGCCGCGTGGATTCCGAAAGTGGCGTGACGACGACCGATTCCTCTATTGGGACGACTTCATCGAGCTAGGTCGACAGCACCGGGCGGAGAGCCCTGGTGCGGTCGAGCAGCGCATGGCCGAAGCCGAACACGACGACGTGATGACTCTCGTCTACACGTCGGGAACGACAGGTCCGCCCAAGGGAGCGATGTTGACGAACTCCAACTTTGAGTTCTGCGTTGACACCTTGGTTGAAGCCGACCATCGCATCGGAGGTAAGCCGATCGGTCCCGATGACCTTCTTTTGACTTACCTCCCGCTTTGCCACGTGGCCGAGCGGATTTTCTCGACGTGGACGCTCGCCGCTGCCGGGCCTTCTTTGAACTTCGCCGAGTCGATCGACACCGTTCAGCAAAACCTCCGAGAGATTCAGCCGACCATTTTCTTTGCCGTTCCCCGGATTTGGGAGAGGATTCACGCGTCAATCGCGATCAAGGGCAGGGACGGTACCCGCTTCAAGCGGCTCTGGTTTGGCATCGGAATGAAAATGTCATCCTTCATCGGCCGCCAACGCGTGGCCAACAATGGGGAGCACACCTTTGCGTCGCGGCTTGTTTACGCCTTGGGATACCCCCTGGTGTTTCGAGCCCTCCAGGAACGTATTGGTCTGAGACGGACTCGGTATGCCGCCACTGGCGCCGCCGCCATCGCCCCTGAAGTGATCCGGGACTTCCTCGGTATGGGGGTGCCCATTTACGAGCTATACGGCATGACCGAGAACTCCGCCGTTGCGACCACCAACTACCCAGGCCAGAACAAGGTTGGAACCGTTGGGATGCCGTATCCGGGGATTGGCCTTCGGATCGATGAGGACACCGGAGAAATTCAGACCAAGCATGCCGGCGTTTTCAAGGGTTATTGGCGGAAGCCAGAAAAGACCGCCGAAGCCTTCACCGAGGACGGTTGGTTGAGGACAGGTGATGTCGGGGAGTGGGTCGACGGCACTCACGTGAAGATCGTCGATCGGATCAAGGACATCATCATCACGTCGGGTGGGAAGAACATCTCCCCGTCCGAGATCGAGAACTCGATCAAGACATCCCCGCTCATCAAAGAGGCGATGGTCGTCGGCGACGGCAGGAAGTTCCTTTCAGCGTTGATCAGCATCGAATTCGATGTCGTTGGAGATTGGGCGACTCGAAAAGGGATTCCCTATACGACGTACCGTGACCTCACCGAGAAACCGGAAGTGATCGAGCTGATCCAGGGTGTTGTCAACGAGACCAACGAAAAGTTCGCACGTGTCGAGAACATCAGGAAGTTCAAGCTCATACCTAAGGAACTCGATCACGAAGACGGAGAATTGACCGCAACTCAGAAGCTGAAGAGGTCGGCCATGGGGGATATGTTTGGTGACCTGATCGAGGACATGTACTCCTCCTGATGTCCAACATGGTGGTCCTCGCCCAGGCAGCTGAATCGTCAGCCGACCCTGCTCAACTCCTGGTCCAGGGTCTATCACTCGGTTCGATTTATGCGTTGCTTGCCATGGGGTTCGTCATCATCTTCAAGGCAACCCAGGTCCTCAACTTCGCCCACGGTGCGTTGGCCGCGACAGGTGCCTTCTTCGTGGCCGTTTTTGCCACTGTTTGGGACATTCCGGCGAGGTGGATGCCCGACGCACCGGAGTGGATTAGTTGGACTCTTGCCGTGATTCTGGCCCTGATCGTCGCCTTCGGTTTGGGGATCCTCCTGGAGCGGGTGTTCATTCGGCCCATGATCGGCGAAGAACTGTTTGCCGTGGCGATTGTCACCCTTGGTGTCGACATCGTGTTGCGGGCCATCACCAACGATTTCATCGGCACCGACTCGCGACCGCTGGGAGATCCGTGGGGTACCCAAATTCTCGACCTGGGCTGGGTGAGAATCGCATATACAGAAATCGTCCAGCTCACGGTGACGGTGGTGCTGGTGCTCGGTGTGGCCTGGTTCTTCCGAACCCGTACCGGTACGGCCATGAGAGCGACGGCTTTCGATCAGGAGGCTGCCCGTGCTCAGGGGATCGCCGTCGGACGAATCTTCTCATTGTCTTGGGGTATCGGTGCCGTCTTAGCCGCAGTCGCCGGTGTATTCCTTTCGCTTTTCCCACGACGCCCGGCCGGCCTGGACACCCAAACGGCGTTCTTCGCGTTTGCCGCGTTTCCCGCGATCGTGCTTGGGGGACTCGACTCCGTGGTTGGAGCAGTTGTTGGCGGGTTCATCATTGGTCTAGCTCAGTCCTATTCGACTTTGCTTCCTTGGGAGTTTCTCGGAACCGGGTTCGGTGGCGTTGTCCCCTATTTGGTGATGATGATCGTGCTTTTGATTCGCCCCTACGGCTTGTTCGGTACCGAAGAGATTCGGAGGGTATGAGTCCATGAGGGGTCGACCCATGCTCTACACGAGCTACGAAGCCGATCAGGCCATGGTCAACACCACGACCAAACGGGTTGCCCTGTTCCTATTCATCGGGTTCCTCGTGGCGATTCCCCTATTCGCACCCGGCTCAATCGGCGGCGGGGAGGACCCCACCGGTTCGCTTCCCGGACCCGACTTCTTGGCTAACGGTGATTGGCTCAAGCTCCTGGCCACCGTCTGCATCTTTGCTGTTGGAGGCCTCGGCCTCAACATTCTGACCGGTCTTGCGGGGCAGGTTTCGCTGGGTCATGCCTTTTTCATGGGTCTCGGAGCGTATGTCGCTGCCGTGGTGGGGATGCCGGGCGGAGCACTTTGGGGGCTCGGCCTTCCCATATGGGTGTGGTTGCCGCTGGCCGGGCTCATCCCGGCCCTGGTCGGAGTTCTTGTCGCCCCGACGGCGGTGCGGGTTCGGGGCCTATATCTGGCAATCGTCACTCTTGGTTTGGTTTTCATCGGTGAGTACCTCTGGAGGAACCTCGACTTCATCACCGGTGGGTCCCAGTCCGGCCGGTCCCATCCGCCGCTGGAGTTCAAACTTTGGAAGGAGGAGACGCCACTGATCAGTTTCGAAACTGATGGGACCTGGTTTGGAATCTTCAACTTGTCAGAGGAAGCCAAGACCTATTTGTTCCTTCTAGGAATCACGGTTGTTTTTGTTTTGGTGGCCAAGAACCTCCAAAGGACCCGCGTTGGCCGGGCGTTCATGTCGATACGTGACCGCGATATCGCTGCGGAGATCATGGGTGTCAACGAGTACAAATACAAGACACTCGCCTTTGCCATCTCCTCGTTCTTTGCGGGTATTTCGGGTGCGCTGCTCGCAAGTTTCGTTGGCCGCTCGATCCCTGAAACCTGGATCCTGTTCCTCTCTGTGCAGTTCATCGCGATCGTGTTGATCGGTGGCGCTGGCACCGTCTCGGGAACGCTCATGGGAGCCGCTTTCGTGATCTTGCTGCCAAGGCTGATTCGCGACTTCACCGAGTGGATGCAGGATGTTGTGGAAACGGGTGAAGGCGTATTCGCCTCCCTTTTCGACATCGTCGTCTCGACAGGTCAGGGTGATTTTGGGTTGATCAATACGTCACCGGGGGTTGCCCCGGGCCTGGGCATCGACCAGCTCAATCTCGTTATCTATGGTCTGCTGATTATTGGCTTCCTAATCTTTGAGCCGCTCGGTTTGTACGGGATATGGTTGAGAATACGCAATTATTGGAAGGGTTGGCCGTTTACATACTGAGCGGTCGCACAGGGGAGCGCTCGACGCTTCCCCTATTGAGGAGGAAAGGAAAAGATGAAGATCAAATCTAGATGGTTAGCAATCTTCCTCGTCCTGGGTCTTGTGCTTGCCGCCTGTGGAGGCGACAGCGACGGGACAACCACGACGGCTGCGGAAGGCGGCGATACCACAACAACGGCGGGTGGCACTGATGAGACCACCACCACCGAAGCAATGATGGCCGAGCCCGAGGTCGATGTCGGAGTTGACCTCGAAGCAGGGACCATCAAGGTTGGGCTCCTGTCCGACCTGACCGGTCCTTTCGGTCCGCTCGTATCGGCCATCGTGGCCGGTCATGAAGCGTATTGGGGCAAGGTCAATGCAGAGGGCGGCATCCACGGTTTGCAGGTTGAGCTTGAAGTTGTGGATACGGTCTACGACGTAACCGCCCACGTTCAGTTCTACGGTGAGCTGAAGGACGAAGTGGTTGCTTTCGGTCATTCGACTGGCTCACCACATACCGTTGCCATCAACTCCGATCTTCAGGCTGACGGAATCCTTGCGATCCCGTTGACCTGGTATTCGGGTTGGACGGATCCAGCTATCAACTCGAACCTATTGCCACACGGGACGCCGTACTGCATTGAGGCGATGAACCTCATTGAGTACATGGTGGACAATTCCGGTTCGGACAGCCCAACCATCGCAATCGCTTCAATACCTGGTGACTACGGTCTCGACAGTGCGGCAGGAGCTGCACTCGCTGCAGACGCACTGGGTTTGAATGTCGTTTACGACGGGACCGGGATGTTGATCCCTGGTGATGACGCCTCGACTGCTGAAGTGGCCGATGGAATTGCGTCCAGTGGTGCCGATCTTGTGTTCTTGACCGCTACCCCGGGAGCCTTCTCGGCTGTTTACGGTGCGGCTCTGGCGACGGGCTACGAAGCAACTTGGTCCGGTGCGGCTCCCTCCTGGAACCCCGCCTTCGTTGCTGAGGATTCGCCGATCAAAGACGCGATTACTCGTGACATGATCATCTCGTTCTACGCAGACACTTGGGGTGGCGCTTCGGCAGGCGCTCAGGAAGTCACCGCAATCATGGAAGGCTTGGGTGCACCACCCGCAGACTTCTACGGTGAGGGCTTCATTGAGGCAACCATTCTGCATCGAGCTCTCGAGCTTGCGTACGACAATGGTGACATGACCCAGGCTGGTGTCTTGGCAGCTGCCAAGTCGCTCGAGTCCGTTGACTTCAACGGTCTTGCTCCAAGTGAGAGTTATGTCGGCGAGCCAAATGACATCGTCCAGAGGCAGATCTACATTCTGCAGCCGGACCCGTCGGCTCCGACCGGATCGGTCGTTGTTGAGGCGAACTACACGTCGGACATTGCCGCCGCGTATGAGTTCACCGGCGCTTGCTACGTGTTGGAGGGTTAAGCACCCCTTTGTGGACGGTGGTGGGCTTCGGCCCACCACCGGGTCCACGTCCTGATTAGAGATCGGCTGTGGGTGTCCCAACACCCAGAGCCGATGGCTAACCAACGGAGAACCAAGTAGATGTTGAACCTAGAGAACCTCGAAGTTGTCTACAACGACGTCGTTCTGGTTCTGCGCGGCATCTCAATTGAGGTCCCTGACGAGAAGATCGTTGCTCTACTCGGCGCCAACGGTGCCGGCAAAACCACGACCCTTCGCGCAATCACCGGCCTTCTCGATGTCCACGAGGGTGACATCACCAAAGGAGAAGTGCGTTTCGATGGGGATGACATCACTCATGAGGATCCGTCGGCACGCGTGCGACGTGGCATCAGCCAGGTCATGGAGGGTCGACGTGTGTTCGCCGAGATGAGCGTCGAAGACAACCTGCGAGCCGGGGCCTACATCAACCGCAACGGTTCCCAGGTGAAAGAAGCGCATGACCGGGTCATGACCCTCTTCCCGCGGCTCGCCGAGCGCAAGAATGCCACGGCAGGGTATCTATCGGGTGGTGAGCAGCAAATGCTTGCGATCGGCCGGGCCCTGATGCAGACCCCGAAACTCTTGATTCTCGATGAGCCGTCTCTGGGTTTGGCACCGATGTTGGTCCAGGAGGTTCGTGACATCATCGTATCGATCAACGAGCAGGGGACGTCGGTGTTGCTGATCGAGCAGAATGCCAATATGGCGTTGTCTATCGCCCATCACGGCTACATCATGGAGACCGGAAAAATGGTCATGGACGGTTCTCCCGACAAACTCCTCAAAGACGAAGACGTCCAGGAGTTTTATCTCGGCCTGCACGCCACGGGCGAACAAAAATCCTTCCGAGACGTCAAGCACTACAAACGGAGGAAGCGCTGGTTGTCATGATTCCGCTTCCTAAGGAACAGGCGGCCAGATATGGCCGGTTTTGCGTCCAGAAAGGACCCAGACGGTGAGTCGCGGGCTGTTGCAAAGACGAGCCGAAAAGTCGGGCGCCAAAGACTACGAGCACCTACTTGAGGTTAAGAACGTCCACCTGTCTTTCAAAGGTGTCAAGGCAATCGACGGTGTCTCGTTCCACGTCGACGATGGAGAGTTGTTCGCCATCATTGGGCCCAACGGTGCGGGGAAGACGTCGCTCTTCAACTGCATCAACCAGGTCTACCACCCTCAAGAGGGCGACATCTTGTGGAAGGGCGAGTCGCTGATGGGACTGAAACCCAACCTGACGGCGGAGCGTGGGATCGCCCGGACCTTCCAGAACATCGCGCTATTCCCGCACATGACTGTGGTGGAGAACCTTCTGACCGGTCGTCATGTGAGGATGGAAACAGGCTGGCTCGCTGGATCGCTCTGGTTTGGAAAAGCCAAGAGCGAAGAGATCGAGAACCGGGCGATAGTCGAGGACATCATCGACTTCCTCGAGATCGAGCAGTGGAGGAAGTATCCCGTGGGGCTTCTCCCGTACGGAATCCAGAAACGTGTCGAGTTGGGCCGCGCTCTGGCGATGGATCCCGAGCTCTTGCTTCTCGACGAGCCCGTGGCTGGGATGAACCTCGAAGAGACCGAGGACATGGCGCGGTTCATCCTCGACGTCCAGGACGAGTTGGGGATAGCCTTGATACTCGTCGAGCACGATATGGGTCTGGTGATGGACATTGCCGATCGTGTGCTAGTAGTCGACTTCGGCAAGCCGATCACCGTTGGTAATCCGGCCGAGGTCCAGAAGAACCCTGCCGTCATCAAGGCTTACCTCGGCGAGGAGTTCGAGACCGCATAGTGGATCGACTCGAACCTCCGGCCCTGCCTGATTGGCTGGCACCCCTGGTCCCATTCGATCGCTACATGGTCGAAGTCGAAGGTGGTCTCAAGGTTCATGTGATGGAGGCAGGCGTGGGCCGTCCCGTTGTCCTCTTTCACGGCAATCCGACCTGGGGATTCCTGTACCGCAAAGTGGTCAGGGAACTTCATGGTGAACCGTTCCGCCTGATCATGCCGGACCTGGTTGGCCTGGGATTCAGTGACCGCCCGTCCTCGGCCGACCAGCATTCACTCAGAAACCACTCCGGCTGGATGGCGTCGGTCGTCGGTGCGCTCGAGCTCGAGGATGTCGTTGCTGTGGTTCAGGACTGGGGAGGGCCGATCGGGATGCATGCCATGAGCCTGCATCCGGGGCTGATGACCGGTGCAGTCGTGATGAACACCTCCCTGCTCCCGCCGAAGGCCGGGTTCAAACCGACAACGTTCCACAAGGTGTTCGGGACGGGGGCAGGTCGACTGGCTTCCAAGTACCTCGGTTTGCCGCAAAGGGCGCTCGGCCTGGCTCAAGGTGATCGGAGATCGATCTCGGGTGCCGTGTCCAGGGCCTACAAATACCCGCTGTCTCTCAAGAGAGGCAACGACGCAGTTGCGGCCCTCGTCGGCATGGTCCCGAGCACTCTCGACCATCCGTCGGTAGGTCCGCTCGAGGAGATCAAGAATTTCATGGAAGATTTCTCCGGACCCTCCGCCATCGTCTGGGGCAACAAGGACCCTGTGCTGGGGCGTCTACTGAAACGGCACCAACGACTCTTGCCTGATGCTGTTGTCACTGAAACGGAGGCGGGACACTTCCTCCAGGAAGAGGTGCCTGCCGAAATCGCCGCGGCAATCAGGTTCGTGGGCTCCTAGACGGTCGACACTCGGTTCACGAAGTTCCTCACGGCCCGCTTTGCCATCGAGCGCGTAACCGGCCCATGTAGGACCGAAACCGGCAGGAAGTAGAGCCGACCCCGCCATCCGTGGAGCCTGACCACAGTTGTGACCTGGAGTAAGCGTCTTTCCGGGTAGATCGCGACTGCCGCTCTGAAGTCGAGGTGGGTGTCATCGGTCGAGATGAGAGCCTCGTTGCCTTCTTCACGCGCAATGTCGAACACGCCTTCCGTTGCTCGGTTGATTCCTATCAGGCCAACGAGGAGTTGTCGGAGCCCAAGGAGGAATGTCACCCAAGCGGGAGCGGAGCGGACACTGAAAACCTGTCTCGCCCACCACTCGGGACTGTCGACGATCGGGTGGGGAGATTCTGGGATGGCAACGATGACCGCGTCGGCGAAGTCCGGGTTGGAGATGTCTTCGAAGGCGATCGAAACCGGTAGCCGATCCGCCGGGTCGTTCACGTTCAGGCCCCGGAGTCGCCCAGAAGCCTCCAGGCTCCGGGCAGGATGAGCCCGGCCGCTGTGGCTTTGAGAATGTCGCCGAATACGAACGGGACGACACCGGCGGCAATGGCCTCATTCAGTGACATTTCGGTAGCTGCCATCAGGCCAACCGCGCCGAAGGCGTATATGACCAATGATCCCATGATGAAGGCGGTGAACATCTTCGAGAACGTCCTGTCGTGGCGGCGCTCGGCCATCCAGCCGATGAAGCCGGCGGCAAAAATGAAACCGATCAGATAACCACCGGTTGCCCCCTGAATCACCTCGATGCCGCCGCTTGCCTCGGTGAACACAGGGGCACCGAGTGCTCCTGCCGCGACATAGAGCAACTGTCCGGCCATACCGAGCCGCATGCCCAGGGCAGCGCCGGTCAGCAACACAGCAAAGGTTTGACCGGTAATCGGTACCGGTGTGAAGGGGAGAACTATTCGCCACTGGGCGGCTAGAGCGGTGAGTGCAGCAGCCGAAACAACGAGAAAGATCGCAGTTGCGGCGTTTCTTGGCAGGGCCTTGCTGGCGAGTGAAGCCGTTGTCATTTTTTGGGAACTCCCGGTGGGCGTAGGACATCTAAGACCTGTAACCCTAGGCGAGCGTTACCATTTTCATCGTGCAACCACAGCCCCGCACCGAACCCTCGTGGCCGAAGTATGCAGCAAGTTTTCTCCTCTTTTTGGGAGTGCTGACGCTGCTTCTTTGGAATGTCGAACTGCCGTATCTCGCCTGGTCCGCAGGCCCAGTTTCCGACGCTGCCGACGCAGTTGATATCGACGGTCGTGAGATTTACACCCCTGACGGGGAATTGTTGATGCTCACGGTCGTCAGCCAGGACGTAAACGTGTTTGAAGCTCTGATCGCAGGATTCGACCCGTCGATCGACCTGGTCCGCAAGGAGAACGTCCGTCCACCAGACGAAACCGATGAGGCCTATCGAGAGCGGGTTCTGACCCAAATGGACGACTCGCAGGAGCGGGCAATAGCAGTGGCTCTGACGGAGCTCGGCATCGAGATGGTGCCTGTAGACGTGATCGTGACTGAGATTCTCGAGGCGCTCCCAGCGGATGGCGTGCTCAAACCGGGCGACTCAATCAACTCGGTTGGCGACGTGGAAATCATCAGGTCGACAGATCTGACCGACGCGCTCGAAGCTTATGCCCCTGGCGACGAGGTGACTCTTGGGATAACCCGGGAGGGTTCCGAACAAGAAGTCGCCCTGACACTCGCGGCTCGGGATGACGATCCGGACTCGCCAATAATTGGAATAGTTGTGCGTCAACTCAATGATCCGCCGTTCCCCGTGGCGATAGAGGCGGGCAATGTCGGTGGTCCCTCGGCGGGCATGATGCACGCCTTGGCCATCATCGACACCCTTACCCCGGGTGAGATGACCAAAGGCAATGTCATCGCCGGAACCGGGACCATTCAACTCGATGGTTCCGTTGGCAACATTGGCGGTGTTCGACAGAAGGTCGCAGGAGCCGAGGCGGCAGGGGCCTCCTACATCATGGTTCCGGCTGGCAACTACGAAGAAGCTCTCACGGCGGATCGTGACGACATCGAAATCATCCCTATAGCCAATATCGATGAGGCCGTCGCCTTCCTCGAAAACCTCGAATCGGCCTGACAATCGACAGGAAATCGGGCCAGCATCGGTATCTTCTAAGACGATGCCTCCCGATTTGACCCCCGACTCCATCCGCGGCGCAAAGTTCCGCACCGTGCTCCGTGGCGCAGATCAATCCGAAGTAGAGGCCTTTCTCTCCGATTTGGCAGTGAAGGTCGAAGCGCTTGAAGCGGACCGCGCACGCCTCGCTGCTCGGCTGGGCGATTTTGCTGACCGCGACCTCAAGTCAGAGTTCGAGTCCGTTGGACGCGAGGTCACTGCTGTGCTCGAGTCGGCTCGTGAAGCGGCGGAAACCATGCGAGAGCGCGCCAGCGCCGACGCCGCGCGTTGGCGATCCGAGTCAATGGCCGAGTCCGAAAAGTTGAAGAAGGATGCAAAGAACGACGCCGAGGCTCTGCGTGGCGACGCTTGGTCAACTGGCACGGAGCTGCTGACTCAGGCTGTGACAGAAGTGGACCGACTGGTCGAGAACGCAGAACGCGACGCGATCACGATCACAGGCGAAGCCGAACGCGAGGCGCATCGATTGGTTTCGAGCGCGCGCCGCGAAGCAGAGGACATGCTCCGATCGGCAGCGATGGACGCTGAGAAGTCGGCCGCAGAAGCTGAGCGGGCGCGTGACGAGATGTTGGAGCAGGCCCGAAGGCAGGCCGAGGCCAGCCAGGAACGCACCAGAGCGCTTGAACAACGGCGTGAAGAACTGATGGAGGAACTAGAGGGAGTTCGAGCCGCTCTGAGCCAGATGGAGGGGACACTCGAAGCGAAACGGGAAGACCTGAATCTCTCCCGCACATCGGACACATCAGTTCGCGTGGTGCCGTCGGAACGAGCAGTGACTGACGAACCAGAGCAGGCGCTTCATTGGGAACCGGGCGAGACAGTCAGGGTTATTCGGGAAGAGCCGCTGCCGACGGAAACGCTTGAGCGACCCACGGCTCCGGAGATAGAGGTCGAGAAGCCACCGCCAGTCGCATCGCCCACCGACTCCCCCCAGGTTCAACCCGAACCCGAAGAACCCGCAAAGGAACCTGTTGCAGCCCCCGAATCTCCCGGAAACGACTCCGCTGACGACGTCGACGCTCTGTTCGCATCGTTACGGACACCTGACACCGGCACAACACAGGCAAAACAGTCAACCGCCGAGACCGTTCCGAAGAAGACTCAGTCGAAAGCGAAGTCCGCTACAGCGGCGCCCGCAATGCGGTCAGCCGACGATCTCATCGAGAACCGCGATGCTGCGTTGCTCCCGATCAGCAATCGGGCATTGCGGGGCATCAAGAAGGCCGTTACCGACGCGCAGAACATTGCACTCGACGGCTTGAGGACCTCGGCAGAATGGAAGCCAGATCAGAAATCGATATCGGAGACACTTCGTGCCGATCTCATCACGCTGTGGGCCGAGAGCTACAGCGCGGGCCACGATTCTGCTGAGACGATGGCTGAGAAGAAGCTGAAACGCCCGGCAACGCCAAGCACCGACGCCGCAGAGGAGTTTGGCGCAGCTTTGGTGAGTGCGTTGAAGGCCGAGTTGGAGTCAGCTGGTGACGGTCAAAGAGAGAGGCAGTCTGCCGCGTCCCGGGTCTTCCGGGGCTGGCGAACCGACGAAGCGGAAAGAAGAATCCATCACCTCTCACTAGCTGGGTTTCATAAGGGTTTTGTTGACTCGGCCAAAGGTGAGACGCTGGCATGGGTACCGTCAGGAAACCCATGCAGCGCTTGTCGTGAAGCTGCGTCTGACCCGGGTTCGAACCCACCTCCGATCCACCCCGGGTGCGAGTGCACACTGGCGATATAGCCCTCCCGGCCGTTGCGCTACCTGGTGGACCTTTGTTGGTGAGAGCCTTCCACCCTCCCCGGCTCCTTCGTCGCCGGTACTCCCTCCGCAAGCGGAGGGAGAGACTCGGGTAGGAACCTTCCACCCATTCGACTTCGACGACTTTGACTCTCTCCCTCCAGAGTCGAAGACGAATGGAGGGAGTACCCGAACGAAGTGAGGGGGAGGGTGGTATGAGACTCCCCTGGTGGAGTTCTAGTGCGTCGGCACCTCCCATTCGACTCCGTCTCTGGGAGGACGGCCGCAAGCGGAGGGAGAGACTCGGGTAGGAACCTTCCACCCATTCGACTTCGACGACTTTCACTCTCTCCCTCCAGAGTCGAAGACGAAATGGAGGGAGTACCCCTGAGCGCTAGCGAAGGGGAGAGGGTGGTAGGTGAGCCCGTTTTCCAGCTCTAGTGGGTAGGCATCTCGCGGCGCACGGCTTCGTTGGGGAGTCTCAGTCCCTCCTACCTCCACTCGGCTTCGCCTCGCGCAGGGACCTTCCTCCCATTCGACTCCGTCTCTGGGAGGACGGCCGCAAGCGGAGGGAGATTCGAAGCCAGCTCCTTCCCCAGAGTCGTAAGACGAATGGGGAAGGTGGGCCGAACCGTAGATTCGGGTCGGAAGGGGGCTGAGACCTCTCCAAGTTGAGCTTTGGTGGGTGAGCACCTCCCTGACTCGTGCAGACAAGCAGCCCGAAGGGTTGCCGATCGCTTCTCAAGAATTAGCCGGAGAGATAGACGTACACTCAGCCGCAATGTTCACCAGGGTTCCAACAGGGTCAGCTGCCCCCGACCGCCGCCGTCCTATCTCCATCATTCTGGGGATTGTCACGGCCATCTATCTGGTGCTCACCGCCGCCGGTTCGTTGTGGACTGACTTCTTGTGGTTCGACTCAATTGGTTACGAATCCGTCTGGCTCAAGAACTGGGGGATGTCGATTCTCCTCGGTGCGATTGGTGTGGTCGTCGCGTTCGGGGTCATATGGATAAGCTTGCGACTCGCCGATCGCTTTTCGCCCCGGTGGGTTCCCTTCGATCTAACGGAGGAAGAAGAGCTGATCGAACGCTTCCGGGAGTGGGTCGAACCGAGACTTCGCCAGGTTCGTCTGATCGTAAGTGGAGTGCTCGCTCTCTTGCTTGGTCTTGCAGCATCGGCATGGCGCGACGAGTTCTTTCTGTTCCAGAACGGCGAGGACTTCGGTGTGACTGACCCAATCTTTGGGTCAGACCTGAGCCTCTACATGTTCCAGCTGCCCTTCTTCAACACGGTTCTCGACTGGCTATTCAACCTATTTCTCCTCACGCTGGTCGTTGTATTGGTTGTGCACTACTTCAACGGCGGGATCCGCCTGAGCGGACGCGGTTTCAATGTCACCGACGGCACAAAGACTCACATACTCATCATGCTGGCCATTCTCGCCCTCATCAGGGCGGTCATCTACCGCCTCGACATGTATGGCCTACTGCTTTCCGGTCGGTCGGAACCGGCTTTCTTCGGACCCGGTTTCACTGATGTCAACGCCCGCTTGCCGGCACTTCGATTGCTGATCGCCGTTGCGTTGGTTGCCGCGGTGATCTTCGTCGTCAACATTTGGCGGCGTGGTTGGACTCTGTCCATAGTGACCGTGATTTCCTGGCTGGTGGTTGCGATCGCAGCGGGAACTATCTACCCGACCGTGATTCAGAGATTTCAGGTGGCTCCCCAGCAGCTGGACAAGGACCGCGAGTTCATCGCCCACAACCTCGAATTCACAACCATGGCATACGGCCTCGATGAGGTTGAGGTTCGCGATTTCGCGGCGTCTGACGACCTGGATGCCGACGGAATCGAAGCTAACCGCCTCATCATCGACAATCTGAGGCTCTGGGATACGTCGGTGCTCCCCCGCACGTATCAGAACTTCCAGGAGCTGAGGCCGTATTACTCATTGAGCCGGGTGGATACGGATCGGTATGTCGACGACTCCGGTAACCCCACGCAGGTGATGTTGTCGGTCAGAGAGCTGGAGGAGACCGCCCTGCCCCGTGAAGACTGGCAGAACCAAAGACTCTTCTACACGCACGGTCTTGGTGCGGTCGTCAACGAGGCCAATGTCGTCGAGTCGAACGGACAACCCCGGTTCCTACTCAAGGACGTCCCACCCCAGGCGGAGGTGGCAGGACTCGAGCTTCAAGAGCCAAGGGTGTATTTCGGGGAAACGTACACCGAGGGTCGTCCGGTTTACGTCAAGACCGGAACCTCGCCGCAGGAGGTTGATGTGCCTCTTCCCGGTGAGGGGACCGACTACAACGAGTACCAGGGCGACGCCGGCGTAATTCTCGACAATATCTTCAAGAAGATTGCCTTCGCACTCCGGTATCGCGACTTGAACCTCCTGATTTCGGGAGAGATTCGACCGGACAGCGCGGTGCTGGTTGAGAGAAATGTGATGTCAATTGCCCAAAACGTTGCGCCATTCCTCCTCCCGGACACCGACCCTTATCCGGTGATAGTCAACGGGCGGATTCTGTGGGTTCTCGACTTGTACACGGTGTCTTCGATGTATCCGTATTCGTCACCGTTGGAAATCCAGGATGTAGCCCGTTTGGATCGGTCAACCGATGTGAGCCTCGGCACCAACTACATCCGCAACTCAGTGAAAGCCGTCGTTGACGCATACCAGGGGGATATCACCTTCTACCTGGCTGACGAGGCTGACCCGCTGGTGGCGGCATGGGCGAGAACGTATGACGGATTGTTTGCGCCAATGTCCGAAATGCCGGAAGGGCTGGAAGAGCATCTTCGATACCCGCAGGATCTATTCCGTATGCAAACCGAGATTTACCTCGAATACCACGTCGCCTCCGAGTCGGAGCTGATCACCGGAAATGACGCATGGTCGTTGCCGGTTGACCCATCCACAATCACCCGCAACGAACAAGGGGGCATCAATCTTCTGATTGGTGACCGTTTCACGGCGGAAAACACATTCAATCCGATTGATGACATCCTGCCCTATTACGTGTTGACCAAGCTTCCGGGAGAGGATGACCTGTCGTATCTCCTGCTCCAACCGTTCACACCGGCTTCCAAGAAGAACATGTCGAGTTTCCTCGTGGCTGACTCGACCCCCGGTCGCTACGGAAGGTTGATCGATTACCGGATGCCCCAGGGAGAACTCGTCGACGGGACCGAGCAGGTTGGCCAACGTATCGAACAGGATGCCGACATCTCCCAGCAGTTCACTCTCTGGGACTCACAGGGATCCCAGGTGATCAAGGGCGACCTCCTTGTGATTCCGATCGAGGAGTCGCTCCTCTATATCCAGCCCATATTCCTCCAAGCCGAAGGCGGGGGATTCCCCGAGTTCCGTCGGGTCGCCGTTGTGTTCGGTGAGAGGGTGGAGTGGGCTGACACTCTCGATGGAGCATTGTCCCTCGTATTCGGAACGGCTACTGAAGGAGACGGAGACCCGATCCCAGACGGCGAGACAATAGAGGAACTGGTCCTCCAGGCTTCGTCGGCCTTCGCCAATGCTGAAGCCGCTCTTGCTGCTGGTGACCTCGCTGGCTACCAGCGTTGGGTCGAGGAAGCCGAGCGCCTGGTTGGGGAGATCGAGGCAATCCTCGAAGGAGCAGCAACGCCTTAGGCGACTTCGCCCCCGCGGTGGGAGTTCTCGCAGAGTGCGCGGTTGGCTATCGTTACAGCCAGATTACCGAAGGATTTATGGCCAAAGACACTGAAGAATATATCCGGATGCGGGGCACCGTCGTGAAGATGCTCCCAGACTCGACTTTTGAGGTGAAGCTCGATAGTGGATTCGAGCTTCTGGCCAAGCCATCCGGAAAAATGCGTCGCGGACGGGGGATTCGAGTACTCCCCGGAGATTCCGTAGACGTAGAAGTGTCAACATACGACCCAACCCGTGGTCGTATCGTCTGGCGTTATCGCTGAGCGGCAGCTCCTCTAGCTCTCCGGCTGGGTGGGCACTACACAGCTCGACGTTCCCGGACTCCCGACGTTTCCTTGAAAGTCAACCGGTGAATTGATGGTTGACCCGGTCTCCTCGGTGGTCAGGAAACGAATCAGTCCTCTGTAGACCCCCTCAGCGTATGCCTGGCGAAATACGGTCGATTCGAGGAGGTCCTCCTGAACCGGGTCGGTGATAAAGGCACCCTCGACAATCACGGCTGGGACTTCGGAACGTCGAAGCAGTCCGTAGTAATCGGTCCCCGTTGTTGGATCTACCCGCGATATGACCCCTTGCGACGCTGTGGCCGCCCACTCCGACGCAAACGGCTCGAAGGAACGCAGCATTTCTTCATGGATCAGCGAGGCAAGCCGATCAGAGTCTTCGACTGAAGCCGCGTAGAAGACTGCCGTTGGAGGATGGTCGACTGTTCGATCGGGGGAAGTGTTGTTGTGGAGCGCCAGAAGGGCGTCCGCCGCGACACTGTTGGCCATCGTTGCCCGATAGGCAAGACCGGCTTCGAAGTCGCCGTCTTCCGGTCCAATCGTGTCCCTTGTCATCCAGGCGGCAGCTATGGCCGGGTAGGCATCACCCGGACCAATGCGGCCTGTTTCCCAATCGATATCGTGAGACTGGAGAAGTAGGTCTCGCAATCGATCGGCTATGTCGAGATTTGTCCATGACTCTCTTGTTCCGCTGGGTCCGGGCGCTCCCCAGTCGCGGCCACCGTGGCCGGCATCTACGACGACCACTGCCGATGCGACATCGAAGCCAGGCCCGGGCACTCCGGGAGTCGCCTTCTGAGCCACATCGACCTCTGCGGTCGAGACCCACGCAGGGTTGGAGCAGGTGTCGAGAACCTCGAGCCAGTCCTCCCCAGCGCCCGTGACCGGCAGGACAATTCCTTCGTGGACCGTTTGAGTTACTGCTCCATCGGGCCCGGAGTAGAGGTTGGCACCTCCCTCAGGCACGACAGCCAACCCGGGCACTGAAGGTTCCGTAGTTGTTGAAGGGGTCGTACCGGCAAGGGTTGTTGGAGAGTTGGGCTGAGGTTGGGTAGTGAGGTCCGCTCCGGTGATCGCGCTACAGGACACAAGGATCAGAGACAAGACGGAAAGTGATGTGAGGCGGAAGATCATTGACTACCGGTAGGCAACCGGGCCACGTTATCGGCTAGCTGCCGCAACCGGTAGGACCGACAGAGGGAAGTCAGTCAAAGACCTCGACTGTCCAATCCTCGCCCAACCAGAGCCCGACGATGCTCATTTCTGGGTAACGGCGGCCAAAGTGAGTGATGGCTTCGGCGAGTTGGCCCCTTTGCATATCGTCGTCGACGGGATTGCCGGCGCATTCTGTGTGTGCAACAAGTGCCAGCTGCTGCGAATTGTGGGCACGTCTCGACGCTTCAAGGTCGTCGACTATTGCGTTTGTCGCTGGGTCGTACCCCGAGGTGAGGTGTTTCACAATCCCGGCCCGGGTCACCGTGTCGAGATGGGCAACGCCAAATCTGGTCAAGAGGAAGTCTCTTTCGACGGCTTTGATCCGCCCATCAATGCATGTGAGGACTGTTGCAAAGGTTGTGTCGGCCATGGGCACGGACTTTATCGAATATCTCCGGGGACCATGGGGGATCTCCCCCATAGAAACTGTCACACCTTTTGGTCATGATGAGGGCATGGACATCTTGATGGATATCTCGGCCGGCTTGACGGGGGTCGTATTGGCTGTGGTGGGCATCTATTCGATTGCCGCCATCTGGTCAGACCGCCTGTTGCCGTAGGGCATGTAGCGGAACGGCTCGAGCTAGATGAGGCCCACGAGGATCGGTACTGCTAACACCGATGCCAACCACAACAACACAGTTCGCTTGGTCGGTTTGAAGGCCGCGGCGAGAGATGTCCCGATTAGCACCGCCCCAACCAGGATGAGCACCAGTGGTTGACCGATCGTCGACGTATCTTCGTCAAACGCTGTAGCGAATATCCCAATCCATGCCAGGGTGAACCCACCGAGGAGTCCCAGCCCACCCAACCCGAACCGAATCAAGAGTCCGTACCAGGTCGTCATCCATGGAGGCCACAGTTCCATGACATGACCATATTCGCCGATGTTTTCGTAGCCTGGCATCGGTCCAACAAACTCGGTTGCGCCTCCGGAACGTGGAGCAATGGTGTCGGGTCCGCGGCCGTTCGGTCACGCTGGTTTGGTGACAGCCACGGCTTCTCCGCCGAGAATGGTGATTAGATCGTCTGCGGAGATGGTCAGGGAGACGCCAGGAGCTCCACCTCCTACCGATACCTGCTTGCCAAGAATGCTCGAGTCCGCGACAACTGGCCACGGATTGGTCGAACCGAGGGGGGTGATTGTCCCTCTGACATATCCCGTTGCCGAGAGGGCGGTGTCGGCATCCGGGAGCGAAAGGCGATTCACGCCTAGATGATCCCGCAGCTTCGGCCAGTCGATGACTCGGTCACCTGGAACGAGGACGAACACGTATTCGGTGTCCGAAATCCTGACCACCATTGTTTTGAGCACAGCAGACGGTTCGATGCCTCTCGCCGCAGCTGCCTCAACCAGCGAGTTGACCCGCCCGTGGCGGACCACCGTATGGTCAACTCCCTCAAGTCTTGGGTCGTCGAGGGCCGGAGTTTCTTGGGTCATCAGGTGAACCGTAGAGGAGTGAAAGGAATGCGACATGTCTCCTTTCACTAACCTTTATTGGACGACCGATAGCGTTTGACCGATGAGATGGCTATCTGCATTGCTCCTGGTCGTTACGGCGTGTACGGCAGCGGTTGATTCCACAACATCTGAGCCGCGTGTAGCTGATGTGTCGGGCCGACTCTTAGAACCATCGCAGGTTGAGAGCGAGTATCCGGAGGCACCCGAGGTGCCTTTGGGTCCTCTAGCTGACTCTGTGGATAATGAGCTCGGCTCGATTATCGCTTCTATTCAGGCTGGTGGATTCGACACTGAAGCTCTTGGCGCGATCTCCGCTGGTGGGGATCCTCGAGTTTCCTGGTTTCTGGCCGACCTTCTCCGTTTCTTTCAGGACGCTTCGACCGGTGGTCAGATCGCCCGGGTGTTTGCCGATCTCACCGGAGTAACTGTCGATTCAACCGACGGTTTGGCTTTTGTCGACGTTTTCAACCACCTAATTGCCTGGAACCTCCCCGCCTGGGACGGTTATGAGCAGCGCAAAGGCGAGCTTTACACCATCCTCGACGACCGTTGGCAACCGTTCTTCGATGAGAACGTCGCAATCGACTGGCGATGGGTGACCTGGGGAGGCGTGTTGTTGGACGATCGACCATTGGGCAATGCCGATCCGTGCCTTCGCGGATGTATCCCGGCTCTCGATGATCCGCCGACGGTCTCTGCCGAAGATGTGACATGGCTTGCTGAAAGTGACGTTGTCTTCGGCATCACCAACGGCGGGGAATCCCTCGCGTTGCCGAGGCATCAGATGGAAGTTCATGAGATGGTCAACCTGACTCTGGGTGGTGATCGCTTCGGGATCCCGTACTGCACGCTTTGCGGCTCTGCACAGGCGTACCTAACCGAATCGGTTCCTGATGGTTTCGAAACCGTCGTGCTTCGGACCTCGGGGCTGCTATCCAGGTCCAACAAAGTGATGTTCGACCTCGAGACCTTCTCGGTTTTCGACACTTTCACCGGCATGGCCCTGTCCGGTCCCCTTGGTGACCGAGGCCTGATCTTGCCACAAGTGTCGGTAACCGCGTCGACGTGGGGCGACTGGAAAGCCGCGCACCCCGAAACCCGTGTCATCGCCGAAGACGGGGGCATAGGCCGCACGTACGAACGCAACCCACTTGGGGACAGGGATGCCAACGGTCCCATCTTCCCGGTCGGACCGGTCGACCCTCGGCTTCCGGTGCAAGAGAAGGTTGTTGGAGTGACGACCCAAGATGGCCGTGCCGTGGCATTCCCGGTGAGCGGGGTTCGTGACATCCTGGTCGGAGGTGGAACAGTCGAGATCGATGATCTTGTTGTCACCCTCGATGGGAGCGGGCTGGCGGTGACCGATTCAGGCGGAGAGCTTGTAGCCCATGAAGCATTCTGGTTCGCCTGGAGCCAGTTTCACCCAAACACACTGGTTTGGTCCTCGTCGACCGGCTGAAACCCGAGGCAGGGGAATTCAACAAATCCATAGCCACGTCCGTAACGAATACTTGATGTGATTGCTTATGCGCCGACCATTGACCACTGGCATTCCCAGTCCGGTTTTCTCGGAGTGGGTCAGTGGAGCCTATTCTCGATGGCGCATGGCCCGACCACTCCGATCATGATCTCAGAGCGATCAGACAGTGAACTTGCGCGTGGTGTGGCCTCGGGAGATCGGACTTCTCTTGAGGAAGTCTTTCGACGATATGGCGGTGCTGTGAACTCGGTCGCGAGGCGGGTGATTCGCAATCCTGAGTATGCTGAAGATGTCGTCCAAGAGACCTTCGTCTCGTACTGGAAGTCACCGGCGGGTTTCGATCCCGAACGGGGATCTCTGCGGACCTATCTACTCACAATTGCCCACCGCCGGGCCGTCGATATCGTCCGCTCTGAGGAAGCCCGGTCCCGACGGGAACAGGCACCACCAGACCCGAGCTACTTCAGTATCGAGGAAGAAGTTGTCTCCCAGATCGACTCGGAACGAGTTCGGGACGCTCTGACCGATCTGGACAAGAAGGAGCGGGAAGCGATAGCCATGGCCTACTTCGGTGGCCTCAGCTACGTGGAGGTTGCCAGGCAGTTGGGGGCCCCGGAAGGTACCGTCAAGAGCCGTATCCGTACCGGGATGCGCAAGCTGGCCGTTGAATTGGTCGGTCTGGAGTCATGATGGACCACACACAAGCCTTTGAGTTGATCCCGCTTTATGCACTTGATGCGCTCGAGTATTCGGAACGCACAACCGTGGAATCTCACTTGGCCGACTGTGAGTCGTGTCGGGCTGAACTCGATAGGCATCAAAGTGTTGCCGCAGGGTTGGTCGACGACAGTCCGGCTCCAGCCCACGTCTGGGATCGAATCGAAAGCGCGATCGGTCCGGAAGAGGGTGCAGTCGTCCACGACCTTGAGGCAGAAAGACAAACGCGGAGAGCACCGATGGCGACATGGCTGCTTTCCGCTGCTGCGGTCGTTGCCGCCGTGTTTGGTGGAATCCTCATTGGTCAGCAGGTAGCTGAGAACGATCTGGGTACTGACGCCGCCGTTGTCGCCGCCGCAGAGGCCGCAGCCGACGAGCCAGGGAGCCTTGTGCGCGAATTCTTGGTTGACGATGTTTCTGTTGCCCGAGTCGTGGTAACCAAAGACGGGGTTGGGTACGTCATACCGACTGACCAATTGGAGGCATTGACCTCTGATCGCACCTATCAACTCTGGGTCATCACACCGAACGAGCTGGTGATTTCTGCTGGTGTGCTCGGCAACGATCCGGGACCAGCCACGTTTGCGTGGAACACCGATATAGCCGGGTTTGCCCTGACCAACGAGGTATCGGGCGGAGTCGTCTCCTCAGAGGGTGAGCTCGTCTCTCTGATCGCCGAGGCCTAAGGGCCCGGCGGAGTCGGCGATGTCGACTTCTGTCGTCTGGTTTCGACGCGACTTGCGACTCACCGACAATCCGGCTTGGACGGCAGCTTCACGGTCCGAGTCAGTTTGTGCGCTGTTCGTCGTCGACCCACGTTTGTTCGCAGCGGTCACGGAACGCCGTCGACGAGTACTGATGGAGGGCCTAGCTGACCTTGACCGCAGTCTGGCCGCTCTTGGTGGCCGGCTAAGGGTGGAGCAGGGGCTTCCCGAGGAGGTCGTTCCGGCTGTGGCCGCTCAGGTCGGTGCGGGAGAAATCCACCACAACATGGATGTGACTCCATTTGCCACCTCCCGAGATGAGGCGGTCGCGGGGGCAGTGGATTTGATCGGTTGGAACGGCTCTTATGTCCACCAACCCGGTTCGATCCTGACCAATAGCGGTGCCCCGTACCGTGTTTTCACTCCGTTCTACAAGGCATGGAACGCGAAACCCGCCCGCGTCGAGCCGGCACCAGGAACTCCCCAGGTCCTCGACAGACCAGGAGACTTCGTTCTCGACTCGGTATCAACCGAATACGGCGAGGATGCTGCCCTCAAACGTTTGGACCGCTTTGTCAATGTTGTAAACCGCTATCAAGAAATCCGGGATCGGCCGGATCTAGATCTGACCAGCAGGCTCTCCATCGATCTGAAGTATGGATTTCTCAGCCCACGCCTTGTGATCGAGACGGTCGGGGATCGCGATGACGGCGC
The DNA here is from genome assembly GCA_965216445.1 of Acidimicrobiia bacterium. Taxonomy (GTDB): domain Bacteria; phylum Actinomycetota; class Acidimicrobiia; order Spongiisociales; family ZC4RG35; genus MA-ANB-1. The sequence goes on along the minus strand of OZ244166.1, from coordinate 1,977,757 downwards.
TAGAGCCTTTATCAGACAGATCGCATGGCGCGATTTCTGGGCCCAGATGCTTTTCGCCAATCCGGAAACAGTGGGAAAGCCGCTGCGGCCAAGGTACGGGGAGATCAAATGGCGAAACAACCCCGAGGAGCTGACCGCTTGGAAGGAAGGTCGAACCGGCTTTCCGCTGGTTGACGCTGGTATGCGGCAGCTGGCGGCCGAAGGCTGGATGAACAACAGGGTTCGTATGGTGGTCGCCTCATTCCTGGTCAAAGACCTTCTGGTGGATTGGAGAATCGGCGAACGCTATTTCCGTCGACATCTGCTCGATGGTGACGTTGCCCAGAACGTGGGGAACTGGCAATGGGTTGCTGGCACCGGCGCTGACGCTGCCCCGTACTTTCGGGTCTTCAACCCGGTCCTCCAGTCGAAACGTTTCGACCCCGACGGCGATTACATCCGTCGTTGGCTGCCTGAGTTGCAAGCTTTGCCGAAAGAATGGATCCACGCACCGTGGGAGGCACCTCCTTTTGATCTCAGCTCCAGCGGTGTCTACCTGGGGGAAAACTATCCCGCTCCGATCGTGGATCATGCGATGGCACGGCAACGCGCCTTGGATGTCTATGCCGATGCAGTCAGCTGACTGCTCGGTTTGGGTCTGCTTGGGCGGAATAGAAGTTCCGACGTGAACACTCTCCCTCCAACGGCGAAGCCGAATCACAGGTTCGAGTTGCGGAGCAACTCGCAAGCAACCCGCAGGGTTGCCTCTCTCCCTCCAGAGTCGAAGACGAATGGAGGGAGTACCTCCGATCGGAGATCGGAGGGGAGGGTGGGAACGCTTCGCGTTCCTTAGGAGTTTGGCTTCGCCTACCTCCACTCGATGAGTTGTGACTTCCCATGCCTGGCTTTGGAAGATGAGCCAGGTTTCTCCCTCCAGGGGAGCCGAACCACAAGTTCGAGTTGCGGAGCAACTCGCAAGCAACCCGCAGGGTGGGAACGCTTCGCGTTCCTTAGGAGTTTGGCTTCGCCAACCTCCACTCGTTGAGTTGTGACTTCCCATGCCTGGCTTGGAAGATGAGCCAGGTTTCTCCCTCCAGGGGAAGCCGAACCACAGGTTCGAGTTGCGGAGCAACTCGCAAGCAACCCGCAGGGTTGCCTCTCTCCCTCCAAAGGCGAAGCCAGCTCCTTCCCCAGAGTTGTAAGACGAATGGGGAAGGTGGGCCGAACCGTAGGTTCGGGTCCGAAGGGGATTGAGACCTCTCCAAGTTGAGCTTGATCTGGTAGGTGAGCCCGTTTTCCAGCTCTTAGTTGGGGAGTCTCAGTCCCTCCTACCTCCCCGCATGGGCTTGAGTTGGTGGATGCCTCCCACTCTCGACCGCCGCCTGCGGCGGCGCCCACTCCCTCCGCAAGCGGAGGGACAGACTCGTGCAAAGGAACCGAAAGGTTCCCACCTTCACTCCCATTCGACTTCGTCTCTAGGAGGACAGCCGCAAGCGGTGGGAGAGACTCGGGCAGGCTCAGTCCCCCTCTGTTCAGGTCTCCAGCTGTTCAACCAGCCCGTTGAGAGCCTTCTCACCCATCCGTTTCATCGGCCCGTTCAGCAGTGGGCCGAGAAGCCGCAATGCGTTGTACAGGGTGATGTCGGCGTTATACGTGAGCCGTGTCACCCCTGGTTCGAGGGATTCAAAAGTCATGGTGTCAAGTGCGTCGAATGCGTTCCCTTTGCCAGAAAGCACAACACGGCTAGGGGGTTCGTAGTCGATCACTTCGTACTCCATAGGAATAGTCGATGACCCGAAATTGCCCACCAATCGGTATCGCGTTCCCACTCCGATTGGGTCGGTACCCACCTGCTCGGCGGTATCTACACCGGGATCCCACTCCGCACTGTTGGCGAAGTCGGCGGCGTATTCGAAGACATCCTGGAGCGGACGCCTTATCGTGCGCACCTCTCGAAGACGATATGTTCGCCCGGGTCGCTTTTGTTCTTCTGAGCTCATGAACTTCCTTCGGAACAGATCACTCGACGGATGTCACTGTTTGCGCAGTTCGGCAGATCGTAACGTTGCCCGCCTTCAGCTGGCCTGCCGCTTCGAGGCGCGTCTTCGATCGGCCTCGCCGAGATGACGTTTGCGGATTCGCACCGCAATCGGCGTGACCTCAACCAACTCATCGTCGTCGATCCATTCGATTGAGGTTTCGAGAGTGTGGCGACGTGGAGGCTTCAGCTTGATCGCATCGTCGGAACCCGATGCTCGAACGTTTGTCAACTGTTTCCCTTTGGCGGGATTGGCCAGCATCTCCTCGGATCGTGCATTCTCACCGATGACCATGCCTTCATAGACCGGATCGCCAGGCCCGACGAAGAGCTCCCCACGCTTCTGCAGGTTGTCCAGAGCGAAGCCGGTTGCCTCTCCGGCACGGTCGGAGATGATTGCGCCTCCGATTCTTCCTGGCATTTCCCCTGCCCAAGGCATCCACCCGTCGTTGTGTTGGTGAACGAGGGCGGTCCCGCGGGTGGCGGTCATCAACTCGGAACGGAAGCCGATGAGCCCTCGTGCCGGTGCCGTGAGAGTGATCACTGTCCGGCCACGGTCGCCGGGTCTCATGTCGTCGACCTGGCCCTTTCTTGGTGCCGCGGCTTGTGTGACTGTTCCCACGTACTCGTCGGGCACGTCGATGATCGCTTGTTCTCTCGGTTCGTGCTTCTTGCCGTCGATCTCCCGTACCACTACTTCGGGTCGGCTCACTTGCAGTTCGAAGCCTTCCCGCCGCATCGATTCGATCAGCACAGCAAGTTGGAGCTCTCCCCGTCCGGCCACCTCGATGACATCGGGGCTTGAGGTCTCAGCGATTCTGATCGACACGTTCCCGAGGACCTCCCGTTCCAACCGAGCCTTGATCTGTCTGGAGGTCAGTAGATTGCCCGCCTTTCCAGCCATAGGGGACGTGTTGACTCCAAAGGTCATTCTCAGCACCGGCTCATCGACCTCGAGCCGGGGGAGTGCTACCGGGTTTTCGGGGTTGGCGACCGTATCTCCGATTTCGATCTCGGGGAAACCGGCTAGGACGAAGAGGTCCCCTGCCTGGCGTTCGGCAACGTCGACCCGTCCGAGGCCGGCGAATCCGAGTAGGGATGCCGGTTTGCGCCGCACGATCGAGCCGTCAGATGTTACCAGGGAGATCGTGTCGCCGGCCCGTAGAGTGCCTTGTTCGACTCTGCCGATTGCTAGTCGCCCCAGATAGTCGGAGGCGTCGAGGTTGGTGACGATCGCCTGGAGCGGTGCGGCGGGGTCGCCTGCTGGTTCGGGAATGGTCTTGACGATGGTGTCGAGGACCGGGTCGAGGTTGGAGTCTTCGGGGGGCATGCCGACTCCGTGAACCGAGCGGCCCATGCGAGCTATTGCGGAAACTATTGGAAAATCAATGTGATGGTCGTCGGCGTCGAGGTCGAAGAACAGCTGGTAGATCTCGTCGGCGACCTCCTCGACCCTGGCGTCGGCACGGTCGACCTTGTTGATGACGACGACCGCTGGCAGACCCCTGTGCAGCGCCTTCGACAGTACGTAGCGAGTTTGTGGCATTGGTCCTTCTGCTGCGTCTACGAGGAGTAGAACGCCATCGACCATGGCAAGAGCTCGCTCGACTTCACCACCAAAGTCTGAGTGCCCTGGTGTGTCGACGATGTTGATCCGCGTTTGGTTCCATTCGATCGATGCGGCTTTGGCCAGAATGGTTATGCCCCGCTCTTTTTCTTGGTCGTTGGAGTCCATAACCCGATCAGCGGGAGTCTCGTGCGAGGAGAACACCCCGGCGGCGTTCAGCATGGCATCGACAAGCGTCGTTTTGCCATGGTCTACGTGCGCGATCAAAGCCACGTTGCGGATGGAGGGTGATCCCGGCATGGGAGCCGAAGTGTAGCTGTTGCCGGGATCAAGCCCCTGTGGAGGTCCGTGCGTTCGGACCAGTCGACTAGCCGGCTGGCGCCACTGTTGTGACTGAAGTGTCTTCGGACGGTGTCGTACCGCCGGGATCCTCGTCGGCGCTACATCCAGCCACTGCCATTGCGATAGCGAGGGCCAAGGCAACGACAGACTTGGATAGTTTGTTCGATCTCGACATTGTTTCTCCGTCTGTTGGTTAAGCCGTTGGCTTCCCTAGACGTTGGGTACCCATGCCGGAAGCGTCGTAAACAGCCTCGGGTACCCATTGCCGGAGTCGCCGGGATCAGCCTCAACGGGGGCAAAATGTGCGCGCTGAGTGGCTGTAATCAGACGCTGCGTGGTGGTTAAGGCAAAGTTTCGCGTTCACTGGCATTCCGCTGAGTCATGGCGTATATTCCGTTTTGCAAGGTCCATGTAGCGAGAACGAGTACCGGGCGACTTCCCGGGAGAGTGTTCGACAATAGGAGTCGAACAATCGTCATACTTGGGTAGCGGCTTCGGCCGAGACGCAGGAAGATCGTTAGATGGGCCTTGCACTTTGTTGTGGGGGCCACGCCGACTCAGATTGACGGTGCAGGTCTCAGGTCACCGCTTCTTCGTGTAGGCGCCTCGACCCAAGGCAGTGTTGAGGTGATCAACCCGCTCTTGGATGATCTCCTCGAGTGCACTTAGCGGTAGACGGGTCCCGTCACTGAGGGTTATCAACGGATTCAGTTCCTCGTTGGAGGTTTCGGCGAGTTTTGCGCGAGCCTCTCTCGCTTTGCCCGAGGCAAAGAGGACCTTTTGTAGCCACCTGGCTTCGTTTTCAAGGTGGTTGTTGATCTGTCGCTGAAGGCGTTGTTGGTCGGTCAAGGGGTTCCTTTGCTGGATTTTCGCCTGCAGCTGGTTGTGATCAGGTGGAGGGTTTGTCTCCCCAACTTAACAGCGGGGCGCGTCGCTCCCCATTCGAGCTCTATCAGCGCACGACCAACACGTTGCAACTCGAACCGTGAATCACTCCATGGCTGACGGAACCGAGGATCAACGAACCCAACGCCCCTCTACCCCGGGAACCCACGATGATCAGGTCGGCTTTTACGTTCTTCGAGTATCCGACAATGGTCGTTGCTGGCGACCCTTCGAGCTCGACCTGCTGGGCACCCGGCGGCAGCCGTCCAACCATGTTCCAGACCTCTTCACGTTCCCTCTTTTTGATCCCTTCGAAGTCGACCATCTGCCCGTTGGCGACCATGTATGGATAGATGTACGACTCGGCAACGTGAACGAAGTGGATTTCGGCGTCTTTGGCGTAGTCAGCCGCGGCCTGCACCACTTTGTGGGTCTGATCCGAACCATCTACTGCTGCGACGACAATCATGTCTACCTCCGTTTCTTGCCCCTATAATCTCGGTCAGGGACGACGACCGATAGAGGATTTGGTCACGATTTCGTGGGGGGAGAATGTGCGGTGTAGAGCCGGATCTTGAGGCTATTGCCCGCGTCCTCGCTTCTTTTCCCGAGGCCCGGTCTTCTAAGGGCCAGCGGAGTACAAACGCATGCCGATAGCAAAGGCGATCTGTTCGGCTGCAGCAGCAGCCCGGAAAAATGCATCTTCTAGCCCGCTCCCCGTGGTGAAGGCATCCTCGAAACTCTGCTCCAAGAAGTTGCCGGTGCCGAGGTTTTGTTGCAGCTCCTCTGGAGTGCAACCAGCCGCGGCGATGCTGAGAACCATGACGACTGAGAGGAAAAGTCTCCGAACCCGGTGGGTACGTTTCGTCAGTTCAGCTGGATTTGGTGTTTTTGCAGGACTGCGCCGTGTACCTGCGCTGATTTGGTGATCGACCATGCTCTTACCTCCCGGAATCTTTGACGGTGCCGGTCAGCTGCTCTTCACCGGCAGTTACGAGACATATGCCTTGACGGTTCCCGTCTTCCCATACCGGCTCGGTTGGGACCAGCCAGTCCAGGCTGAGCGAAGATTGCTCCGCAGTCACGCCGACATAGGCCTCAAAGGCTGCGGCACAGGTCTCGGCTGCCTGGATCGCCAGGTATTCATCACCGGGGAAGGGTCCAGGATTGAAGTCGGCCACAAAGGTCACCTCATATTGGCGAGGGCCGTCGCACGAGACTTCGGTCCAACCGGTGAGTAGTCCGTCCTCGGTTTCGAGGTCGTAGCAAGGTCCGGGCGGGGATTCTTCGACGGGAATCAGATCGTCGGTGGCCTGTTCCACTGCCGGTAGAACGTTGTCATTGACGAACCGCCACACAAAGAACCCACCGATGATGACCGCGAGTACCGCGAGGAAGACGGCGATAAGACACCCAGCCCGGAAACCTGATCGCTTCTGGGGCGGTTGCACCGAGACGGTCGGAGGCGATGGCGGGGGAGCGGCTGCGGGTGGTGGGGCCGTAGCTGGCTGAGGTTGGGAAGGCGTTTCGGTCAGATTGGCACCGCAGTGCTGGCAGAACGAACCAGCCCCCGGTTCCCTCCCACAGGTTGGACACACCCGTTCCACCAGGCGGACACTATCAACCCAAATACCCTGGTGCGACGCGTTTCGGGAAATGGTTCACATCGATGTTTCAGTCCATTTTCGGCATTGGCTGACGGGATCGCTAAAATGGCATCTCCATCGACGCGGGGTGGAGCAGTCTGGTAGCTCGTCGGGCTCATAACCCGAAGGTCGCGGGTTCAAATCCCGCCCCCGCTACTACGAAGGAACCCAGACCAGTTGGTCTGGGTTCTTCTCGTTCTGGTTGTCCTTCGTCCGGTTTGGGTGCGCTTGTCGCGGTTACCGGCTCAACCAGAGTTGTACTTCGATGATGCCATGGTCCTCGACAGACAGAATGAGTGCTCCTGTCGGTGCTGTTATCCCATAGTCAGGGAATGCAATTTCAGCCGTGGCGGTGACGAGGATCATTCCGTCGATCAGTTCGGCTTCAACCTGGAATTCCTCCGAGTTGGTTGCGCCGTTGATTGTGAGGTTGCCATTCGCGGTGACACTGATGCGTTCGCCAGCTCCAGCTTCGTTCCCGAGCTCTATAGGGTCGGTCAAGACGAATACTGCGTTGGGGTTGGAGGAAGTGTTCAGGGTCTCCTGGATGTGGTCGTCTCGACGCGATTCGTCGCTGATGACCGCGGTGAGATCGCCCGTTATCTCACCGGAGGTGAGTGTGGTTCCCTGGATGAAGATTGATCCCACGACGTTGGGTGTGCGCCCTACGGCCGTATTCGACCCAATGCCGTCGAGGACCTCTTCGACCCTGAAACCGACAAAGGATGCAGTCGTGGTGTCTTCGAGGGTGAACGTCCCCACGGTGGTGTCGACACTCCAGGTCCCTTCAATACTTGCCGTTGCCTCTGTGGGCGCCGCGGCCGTTGAGGTCCCGGTCGCTTCCTCACTGGCTGTCGAAGATGCAGTTGCGGCCAAGTCGACTTCAGCGGGTGCGTCACCGCCAAAGAACCAGAACAGGCCCGCGCCGGCAACGAGGACGCCAATCCCAACAACGCTCGCCCATACCTTTGTACCCATTTTCTGTCTTCCTTCTTCTTTTTGGTTTGTGCAAGAGAGTGGCGAGCCGACCTGTGGATTGACTCGGAGAATTTTCAGCGTTTCCTGTCAAGGAGAGCCATCAGGCATGGCGACCTCGAATCCCCTCGGTTTCTGATCGCCATGAGAGACAACCCTGTCCACGTCGGCTGACGTGGACAGGGTTCTCTTTGTTGCTTGGTTGCCTGTCGGTTAGGCGTTGGACGTTGCGGCTTGTCGGCCTCGTAGACCCATTCGGTAGTCGTTGGGTTGGCCATTCACGATGTCCTCGGCCTTCTCGCGAACTCCGGCGCGCATCGTGGCGGCTTCCGATTCGTCGATTGTGCCGTCGGCGAGGGCATCATCGATGCGACCGTTCGGAACGGCCGTCAAAGCGTCGATGACCGAATCGGTGTCGACACCGTTGGCGTCGGCGACATCGTTTATGGTCTGGCCACTTTCGAGGTCTGATGCCAGGTCATCGGTTTCGATCCCGAGGACTTCAGCCGCCCACATGATGAAGCGATACCCGATCCCTTCGATCTTCTGCCTCGTGTCGAAGGCATGGTCTTCAGTCGAGACAGCTACGCCTTCTCCAGGCGTTTCCGCCTCGGCCGGCATCGCAAACGCGACGACAGCCAGTAGTGCGGCGGAGGCGAGGACGATTGCCGCCGTCCGCCTTGTTAGTGAAATGTCCAAGATAGGACCTCCTTTGGATAGGTGGTGCCCATCATCAGACACCCGTCTTGGACGGTCCTTCGAAGGAGCTTGGAGTTCGGTCAGAGTCTTCGAGCGAGAGATAACACACTTTTCACAGGATTCTCTCAGGAACTTCTCAGTCGATGCCAAGACTTCATTCATACTCTGTCTTTCTGAGTGTCGAGCGAAGGAAACAATCATCACGACCGAATCAACGGAGGCCGCCCGGGTCCTCGTCGTCGACGACGAAGAATCCCTATCGGACATGGTTTCGACAGCGTTGCGCTTTGCCGGCTACGAAGTTTCCACCGAGCTGAGCGGATATGACGCCCTCCGTGCCATCCGTGCTGAGCCACCAGACGTGATTGTGCTCGACGTCAACCTCCCTGATGTGGACGGATTCGACATTTGCCGCCGCATCCGCCGCGACGGTGTCGAGGCACCGGTCATTTTCCTGACGGCACGCGACCAACCCGGCGACCTGCGGGCAGGATTCCAGGGCGGCGGTGACGACTACCTGACCAAGCCCTTCAGTCTCGAAGAGCTCTCGCTCCGCATCGAGGCGCTGGTGCGGAGGAACAGAAAAGGTGTTGAGGTGGGTCACCGACTAACGGTGGGGGAAGTAACCCTCGATGAGGATTCTCACCAGGTTTTCGTCGCCGGAGATGAGGTCGAGCTCTCCCCAACTGAGTTTCGCCTGCTCCGGTACCTGATGTTGAACCGTGGTCGAGTGGTTTCGAAGCTCCAGATCCTCGATTTCGTCTGGGAATACGACTTCGACGGGAACGTGAGCGTTGTCGAGACCTACGTCAGCTACTTGAGGAAGAAGCTGGGTCCAGGTGTCGCAGACTCGATCAAGACCGTGCGAGGGGTCGGATACATGATGCGGCCCACAGCGGAATAGCAGGTGACCCTCAAAGCAAGGCTCGTACTGGCGATAAGCGGCCTGCTTCTGCTTGTCATCGCGGCACTCGGAGTTGTCATCCTACGATCCACAAGCGAGGTTCTCGTCGGCCAGGTGGACGAGCTACTCGACGGAGTCCAAGCCCGCGCGGGTGGCCGCCCATTGCCCGGGGTGCCGGCCGATCAGTCAAGAGGCTTGAGAGATCTCGCAAGCTACTCCGCTGCTCGTGTGATTCTTGCCGAGAACGGAGACATCTTGGTCGCAGAACCATCGGGATTTTCCGACGACCCAGACCCCCTCCCTGATCCCGCCTATGTTGACATTCTTTTGGCGTCTGGACAGGTTGAGACGATTCCTTCGCTCGATGGCTCACTTGAGTACAGAGCTATAGCGGCAGAGGTCGGGGGTGGATTGGTTTCGGTAGTGGCCGTCCCACTGGACGACGTAAACGCCGCCGTCGACAACCTGGTTCGGTTGCTCTGGTTTACCGGCATCGGGCTGGCCTTGCTCGCGGGAGCCGTCGCTTGGTGGACAGTTCACCGGGCGATGAAGCCGGTCGATCAGATGGTTGACACCGCGACGGCAATCGCAAGTGGCGATCTTTCTCACCGGGTCGGGCACAGCGATCCCGAAACCGAGTTGGGAAAGTTGGGGATTGCACTGGACGACATGCTCTCCAAGATTGAGATTGCCTTCGATGAGGAACAGCTTGCCAAGGCCCGACTCAAGGAGTTCGTCGCCAACGCCTCCCACGAGTTGCGCACTCCGATCGCCGCTGTCCGTGGTTATACCGAGTTGTACCGACGAGGGGCCCTGTCCGAGACCGGTGATCTCGACCGTGCGATGACGAGGATTGGAATGGAGAGCTTGCGCATGGAGCGTCTGGTCGAGGACCTCTTGCTGCTGGCAAGGCTCGATCGGGGAATGACCGTTGAGAGACGACCACTCAACTTAGCTGCCGTGGTTGGTGACGCGGTCACGGATAGCCGGGCTATCGACCCCGGCCGGCCCATATCTATAGAGGGGCCGACCACGGTCAAGGTAGTAGGCGACGAGCAGCGCCTGCTCCAGCTCATCGCCAACCTGTTGGCGAATGCCCGCACTCACACACCACCTGGTACTCCGGTTTCAGTCATCCTTGCGGCGGGCGTGACCACGGCCACCATTGAGGTCGCCGACGAAGGTCCCGGTCTAGCTGAGGATCCGGGAAAGCTGTTCGACCGCTTCTATCGGTCCGACGAGTCGCGAGCTCGGGCCAGCGGAGGGGCAGGGTTAGGTCTTGCCATTGTGGCTGCCATCGTTCGAGCCCATGGAGGGACGGTGGAAGCGACCAACCGGAGCACTGGTGGCGCCGTATTCAGAGTGACCATTCCGACAGGTCATGAAGCCTTTAACAAGTCCGTGGGAGTCAGGGACGTCGATGATTCTCAGCACGTCCGACCCTCAGAGACCTCTTAGCTGTCTCACAGGAACCTCCGAGGTTCGACGCGGATCCTGGGTCTATCCGAACCAGGAGTAATCAATGACCAGACGTTTTGCCGCCCTTATGGTGGTCGCGTTGGTGTTTGCGGCATGTAGCGAAGCTGCGGCCAACGTTGCCAGTCTCGAAAACGCCGACGGCGTCGAGGACCCACAGGCGAACCAGGAAGAAGTCGACACCGAAGTTGCACTTCTCGCCTATGCCCAATGTATGAGAGACAACGGGGTCGATGTCCCCGATCCAACGGTCGATAGCGAGGGCAACGTGCAACTGCCCCGTCCCAACGGCGCCGATATCGACCGCAACGCACTCGGTGTCGCGAGAGAAGCGTGCTCTCAACATCTCGAGGGCCTCTCACTTGGGTTTGGCGGAGGCGGAGACCAAACCGAGATCGAGGATCAACTGCTCGCGTTCGCTGAGTGCCTGCGGGACCAGGGTCTCGAGGTTGATGATCCTGATTTCTCGGAAGGCGGAGCCAGAGGTCGAGGAATCCTTGGCGGTCTCGATCAAGACGACCCGGAGGTAGCAGCAGCCCTGGACGCCTGTGGCGATCTCTTCACCTTCGGAGCCGGAGCCAGAGGAGGTAGCCAGTGACAGATCAAGTCATCACTATCGAGGAAGAGGTCTCCGAGACTGATCCGCTCGGTGAAGGAGAAGAAGCTCAGGTGGAGTTGGCGCCGCCTTGGTGGAAACGTCGCCCGCTCATCATCAGCGGTGTCTTTGTTGGCCTTGTCGCTCTGACTCTCCTAATCGCCAACCTTGGTGGCGGGTCTAACGCGACGGCGGAGGGCGATGCCGCCGAACTGACACTGGCGGACGTGGTGGTCACCGACCTCACGCAAGTCGTCACCTTCGAAGCAACCTTGGGATCGACCGATGACGACCCGGTCGCAACTCATATCAGCGGCACCGTAACCGGAATCGCGGCACCGGGAACGACGGTCGCTCTCGGCGAGGCAATGTTCTCAATCGACGGCCAGCCGGTTGTGCTGTTCCATGGTGAGCAGCCCATGTACCGGGACCTAACCATCGGCCAGGACATCGTCGAGGTTGCGCCAAAGTTGAACGGCACGATCACTTGGGTCGCCCCCTCCGGCAGCGTCGTCGAGCAAGGCGACGTTCTCTTCGAGATAGACGGCCAGCCGGTCGTCCTTCTCTACGGAACCGAGCCGGCCTATCGGCGGCTATTCGATTCGCCGACCAACCTCACCGGCGAAGACGTCCTCCAGCTGGAGACGGCCCTGGTCGCTTTGGGGTATGACCCGGACGGGTCCCTTGACGTCGACGGCGAGTTCACAGCCGGCACACGCGGCATCGTCGAAATATGGCAAGAGGACCTCGGAGCTGAGGTGGACGGATCGGTCGAGTTCGGCGAGGTTGTCTTCCTTCCCGGACCGGCCCAGGTAATCAGTGTCGACACGGCCCTCGGCGACAGTGCCAACCCCAACGCAGCCGCGGTGACAGTGTCTAGCGGTGAAGCCGCCAACGGGCAGGACATCCTGCAACTTGAGATATCTCTACAGGCTCTAGGGTTTGAAGCCGGCGGCGCCTTGATCGTCGACGGAATCTACGACCCCGCTACGAGAGAGGCCGTTTTGGCCTTCCAAGAGAACAGCGGACTGAGACCGGACGGAGTACTCCATCTTGGCGAGGTTGTCTTCATGCCCGATGACGTGCGGGTCACCGGCCAGCTCGTCTCCGACTCGAGCCAGGTCAGCGCAGGCAACACCGTGATTTCTGTCAGCTCGCCTGAAAAAGTCGTTCGGTTGGATCTTCCTGCGGATCAGCAGGGATTGGTAGCGCCCGGATCTGCAGTCACCGTGAAGCTTCCTGACTTCACCGAGGTAGGCGGGACTGTGGTTTCAGTACCGCAAACTGCAACTCGCAGCAACGACGGACCGGCAACCTTCCAGGTTTTGATCGCACTTGACGATCCGTCACAAGCTGGCGACCTCGATGAAGCACCGGTCGACGTGACGATCGAGTCTGATTCAGTCGAATCCGTTTTAGCCGTACCGGTGTCGGCTCTGGTTGCCCTCCTCGAAGGCGGTTACGCAGTGGAAGTGCCCCACGACGACGGTACGCGCAGTCTCGTTGCCGTCGAAGTCGGCTTCTTCGCCGATGGAATGGTCGAAATCGCGGGTGGTGCTCTCGAAGCCGGTGACCAGGTGCTGGTGCCATGAGTTGGGGGTTCGAGGAGGCGGTTCTCGAGGTGATCGATGTGAGAAAGGAGTATCCCACGACCCCACCGGTTCACGCCCTCGCTGGCGTGACCTTCAGCGTCAGTCGAGGTGAACTTGTCGGAGTCGTGGGTCCGTCAGGGTCGGGTAAGTCGACTCTTCTTCACCTTATGGGCACACTCGACCGTCCAACCTCGGGGGACATTGTCGTCAGCGGCTACCGGGTCTCCGAACTGTCGGACCGCGATCTCTCATCACTGCGCGCTCATCACATTGGCTTTGTGTTTCAGCAGTTCCACCTGCTCAACGGGATGTCGGCGCTCGAGAATGTCGCAGACGGCCTGCTCTACACCGGACGGTCCGTCGACGAGCGACGTCAACTGGCAGAGGTCGAGTTGCTCAGGGTGGGTATGGGCCACCGGCTTGACCAACCGGCAACCAAACTGTCAGGCGGTGAACGCCAGAGAGTGGCTATAGCCAGAGCGATGGTGGGAAGCCCCTCAATCATCCTTGCCGACGAACCCACGGGAAACCTCGACACCAAGAACAGCGACGCCATCGTCGAGCTCATCGAAGAGATCCACGACAGCGGTGCAACCATCGTTGTCATCACCCACAACAGGGAAATGGCCGACGGGTTCCCCCGGGTCATCGGCGTGCGTGACGGGAAGATCGACTACGACACGGCCCTTCAGGGTGTGGCGTCGTGAGCCAATCGCTACAGCAGAGTGAAATGACACTCGCCGACCTGGCTCGAACAGCCACGGTTGGTATGAGAACCCGCAAGCTGAGAACGGTGTTATCGGCGTTGGGGATCATGATCGGAATAGCGGCGATGGTCGGAGTGCTCGGTTTGTCCGAGTCCTCAAAATCTGAGCTCCTGGCGCAGTTGGACCGGTTGGGGACGAACCTTCTCACCGTCGAACCTGGTGAAGGAATCGGCTTTGGTACCGGAACCCTCCCCGATGACGCAGCTGCGATGGTCGCACGTATCGGACCGGTTGAGTCGACAAGCGTTGTCAGTGCCGTCGACGCCAACATCTATAAGAACGACCTGACCGACCCTGGTCAGACTGGAGGTATCACCGTTCAGGCAGTGGATCTCAGTCTTCTCGACGTGTTGGCCGGTTCGGTTGCCGACGGCGTCTGGTTGGACCCCGCCAAGTCGGACTATCCAACCGTCGTGTTGGGATCGGTGGCAGCTGAACGTCTTGGTGTCGTCGAGGTCTCGGGCACTCAGCAGGTTTGGCTAGGCGATAGCTGGTTCACCGTGATCGGCATCCTCGAATCGTTTGATCTTGCAGCCGACCTCGACCGGGCGGCGCTAGTCGGCATGGATGCAGCTGCAACATATCTCGATCACGACAACGAGGCGACACGGCTACTGGTGCGGGTCGACCCTGAAGCGGTCGACGAGGTGATCGCGGTGCTAGCTGCCACCGTCAATCCGGAGTTCCCCGAAGAGGTCGAGGTGGCTCGGCCTACTGACGTTCTCGAAGCTCAGGAGGCAGCCGACGACACATTGACGGCTCTCTTCTTGGGGCTGGGGGCAGTGGCTCTCCTGGTTGGAGGAGTCGGGATCGCCAACGTGATGGTCATCGCCGTTCTCGAACGACGTGGCGAGATCGGTCTCAGACGGGCTTTGGGCGCAACACGGAGAAATGTGGCCAGCCAATTCCTCGCTGAAGCACTTCTTGTCGCGATTATCGGAGGGTTGGGTGGCGTCATGCTCGGGTTTCTCGCGACCGCTTCGTACGCGACGATCAAAGGCTGGAATACGTTGGTGCCGCCAGTCGCGTTGATCGGCGGGATGGCGGCTTCGCTCCTCATCGGAGGCATCGCCGGTCTCTACCCAGCGACACGTGCCGCCCGGCTTTCACCGACTGAAGCCTTGCACACGACGTGAGAAGCACCACAGAACGCTACGGCCGACTGGCTCGGAGGCTGCACTGGGGGTCGGCTGCGCTGATACTGGCTTTGATCCCTATCGGTATGGTCATGGCTCGCATTGACGAAGGTGCGACGAAGACCGCCCTCTACCGGGCTCATGTTGGCGTCGGCTTAGCCGTCTTAATTATGACCCTGGTGCGTGTCGTATGGAGATTCTCCGAAGAATCACCGACGCCACCGCCAATGCCTCCGTGGCGCGCCAGGCTGTTCACCGGTGTACATGTCCTTCTCTATGTCGGACTGTTTGTCCTTGCTATCAGTGGCATCGCCACTCTGGTGAGTAGTGGAATGACGCCGTTTCCCTTAGATGTTGCCCCCGAAAACATCGACGAAGAGCTCGCTTCTCTCGCCGCGCACAAGACGGCTGGGTACATCTTCGTTGGCCTGCTGGTAGGTCACGTTGCGGGAGTGATCTCGTACCAACTCACCAAGGGAGATGTCATGTCGAGGATGGGTGTCAAACTGCCACGACGACATAAGGTGAAAACGTGACCGAGCGGCACCGCCCGGCCACGGTTGTGTGCATGGTCCGCCCGAGGCGAGGTTGGAGTGCGCTCCGCCTCGACGTAGAGGAGGCGAATTCATGTGGAGCTTGGTGCGTCAGCCCTGGGGCACCAAGTCGGCGCAGGCAAGTTTCGGGGAGTCAGGTCCCGCTCGATGGATCACCACGCTCGCAGCCTCTGAAGTGGCCACCTGATGGTTCTCGGCAGTCATGAACCCGTGACCGGACCCGTCCGATGTGAATGCGAGATGGATCTCGTTCGGGGGGTGGTGGTCACCATCGGGATCGAACTTGTAGTGGGCGCCTCCGGCCTCGGAGCAGCTGGCTACATGAACATGTGAGATGTACTCGGTGTTGGGTTCCAGTCCCCGAAGTTCGATAGTGACGGTTGTGCCGCTGTTGTGTCTCGCCATGGTCGCTTGCCCGGACAAAGCAGTCTCGGAGTCCACATCGTCCAATATGGCGAACGGACCCGTTGTGAGCTCGGCGTCGGGCACTTGGGAAGCCGGGGTGGCTCCTGGATCACCCAAGTTGTGATCAGCAGCATGACCATGTGTCGTCGTCGTTGTTGCCGTGCCTCCGCCACTACCGCACGCCGCAAGTACGAGGGCAAAGCTGGTGGCAACGAGTATCGCTCTTCTATCTCTCATGCCATCAGTTTCCGTCTCTCCGGTGAGCAGCAGATGAGATCTGGATGAGGTGGTGGTGAGAATGCCAGCCACCGATCGGTGATCTTCAAATCGGCTACTGGGTTGTGACCGATCCGTAGGCGTAGCGTTGGATGGTGGGGCCATACGCTTGGACCAGGCTCTCTTTGGTCGCTGACGCCAGTGGTTCTATCTCGAGGATGTATCGGGCGATGAGTAGTCCTGCTAACTGGCTTCCGATTAGGACACCGCGGAACTGGGCGTCTTCTCCCTCGAGCAGCCAGATGAAGGAACCGACGATCGATGTCGTGACAAACTGGCGGAAGTTGTCCGCGACCGGCCCTGACCCCATAGCGGTACGTAGGGCTGCGATCAGGGGGCTGCGGTCGGCGATCCCGTCCCAGGTGTCAATTAGCGTTCCAACCACCCTGATGCCGAACTCCTCAGGTTCTCCCGCTGCCATCCCACGGATCAGGTCTGACGGGTTCACCGGAAACTCCAACGACTCTGTGAACAGCCGATCCTTGCTGCCGAAATAGTGCATGACCAGAGCTGGGTCGACGCGAGCAGCGGAGGCAATCCCACGGATGGTGGCACCGTCGTACCCCGCCGCTGCGAACTCCTGCCGGGCAGCGTCGAGGATCTCTTTACGGGTGTCGGGCTTGCCTGGTCTTCGGCCCAATCCGGACACTTTCTCTCCTTGCTCAATTAATTCAACACTTGTAGAGTAATGGGTCGAGGAGGCAAATGAACACGATCGCCAGATTCATCGTCGAGCGGTCCAAGGTGGTGCTCGCCGTCACCGGAGTCATCACCCTGTTGGCGATCGGGATGCTGTTCCGGGTCTCGTTCAATGCCGATGTGTCCTCGTTCCTCCTCGAAGGAAACGAGGTCGGAGAGGAGTTTGCGGCCCTCTAGGAGAAGTACGAGGCACGAGATCCAATCAACGTCGTCGCCTCGCTTCCCGACGGTGAGTCCTTCACAAATCCGGCCAACCTCGCCCGCCTTGCCCAACTGCGTGACCTCCTGAGCGAAGTGGACGGCATCGACTCCGTGGCCGCCGTTGTCCCTGAGACCAACCCGCTCACAGGTCAACCAATCGAGTCCGCCGCCATCGAGTCCCTTCCAGATTTTGCGGTGTCGCAGCTGCTCGAACAGAGCCCGGTGTCAGATCTGCTCCTCAGTGAGGACGGACGTCACACCTTGGTCATTGTTACCCCTGGTGAGGATGCCACGGCCGCAGCCAGGGCAGTCACCGAGGTTGAATTCGAAGGTCTCGAACTTGTGTTCTCGGGTAACCCGGTGATCTTCTCGAGTGTGCTCGATTTGTTGGGCTGGTTCATCCTGATCATCCCGCCGGTAGTGATCGCTCTGCTAGTCGGTACGTTCTATGCCACGATCGGCGACCGCAAGCTCAGCATCCTGGCCATTGTTCCCGCCGTTCTCGGGTCGATATGGACTTTCGGACTTATATTCGGACTGGGCAAGGTCCGATTCGTGCAGGATGATCACAGATCTCAGGCCGTAACCGAAGACAACCCAGTGTTGGTGCTTCCATTCGCCCAGTCGCAGGTAGTGCGAGCTTTCATGGAGGGCATCGATCCAGAGTTGGAGCACTACCTCACGCTGTTCAGAGATGAGTTGTTCGCGGGAGTCCCTGAAGCCATTGCAAAGTCGCTTTCGTTCAAGGGAGAAACAACCCGGGCAAAGATCACGTCTGAGCTGACCTCCGCCATTTCTTCCGTGTTGAAGAACCTGGAAGGCTTCTTGGAGCACATGCGATTCGCGCACTATGCACAGCCGGTGGTGGAGACAATTACTCACATGCCTCGTGATGAGCTAGCGCGCGTGGACGAGACCCTTGTGAGTCTGACGTCGTTCCGTCAGAGGGTCACGATGTCGGACGAGACTGTGGGAGGGCCGATCGACGTCGCCGTCATCTCCAAGGGGGACGGCTTCATCTGGATCAAACGGAAGCACTACTTCGAAGCAGAACTCAACCAGCGATACATTGCGCACCTATACGAGAGGGACATGACCAATGGCCAGAGCCAAGTCCAAGACGGGCAAGGAGCAAAAGTCTGAAGACCGCGACGCGTTCATCTCCGTCACCGAGGTCGAAGAGCGCTTCTTCCCGAATTCACGTTCGCGGCGGACGGAAGAGCGCGTTCCGCTCGACGTGGAGACCCATCGCAGGGTAAAGGACGCTCTGTCGGACATTTCGTCGAAGGACTAGCAGATATCGAAGTCGTGGTTCTGATCGCTTGGGACGGCCGTTGTCCGACCCAGGCTTCGACCATCTGGAGGAGCCCAGCTATTTCGAGGAACCTTTCGACAGCCCTTTCGAGCGTTGCGAGGGTATCCCGCCGTACCACATCCATACCACGCGAGGATCAGAAACAACCCGAAACGCCCCGAAACAACCGGAGTCGAAATCGCCTGCTACGGTTGGGTTTCTGCCGGATTGGCCTGGTCAGCGGAGAGCCCGAAATCGGGCGGCGACCGTCTCATAACCCGAAGGTCGCGGGTTCAAATCCCGCCCCCGCTACGAAGAAGACCCAGGCTATGGCCTGGGTCTTTCTTGATTAGAGCGACCGTTATCCCTAAGGCTGGAGACCTGCAACCCATGTGCGACCCGATGCCCTAAAGGTCCAGCCCTCGAGTGGGATGGGCATGATCGCCGGTGATCCCGCCGGCCGAGTTAGAGACAAAGCCGGGTGCGTCCTGAGAGGTAGACATTTAGGCCGCGGCTGGGCCCGCGGGGCGATCGGTACTGACCGGTGATGACGCAAACCAACCGGTGGCAAAACCCCACGTCAAAGCACCGTCTCTCATGTAGACACTGAAGTCACGGAACCCGTCCGCACGGACTACCGATCAGAACGATGAGGATTCGAGTTCTCCCGGGCGTGCTGCTGAAGCCACTGCGAGAGCGGGGTTGCGGCGCACCAGGAGCGGCTCCGATCCGTCGATTGTCGTGGCGTCTGAGCCATTCTCGCGAGCTGTTTTCAAGCCGGCTTGCTCGCTAGACAGATTTGAGGTGCCTCGACGGCTCTGCACCTTGTCCGACCGGATTGTCTTCCTATCCCAGTCTTAGAGCACCCGTAGCGCCAGCGTATGTTGGCGCGTATTGCTTCGCAATGCGCCGGGACCCGCGCTCCTGTGGCTCACCGGACCACACGCATAGATGCCCTCGGACTTATGGTCTATCTCGTCGTTGATCTGATGGGGGGCGGCTCTCCGGCGTCACTGACCCGATTCGAGCGGTTCATTGGTGTGCCCATCGATGTGGGTCCGGTCCGGGAGTTGGACTCCAGGTCCGCCATCGTGTAGGGGCTCGGTGCCGGTGAGGACTCGGAAGGCGTCTCGCATGTTGTCCGGGTCGTTGGGATAGGTGCGAGAGATCAGGTACGGATCTTCGAGAAGTCCCCAAGCGATCACGTTGGCAGCGTGCTCCCGGCCCCGCTCTTCCCAACGGTGGTCGCGGCTGGCCCATGAGCGCACCCGCTCGCGCAGGTTCATGAACTCGTTGCGGCTCTCATCGATCACGTTCTGCGCCTCCCACACGTGCGCCAGTTCGTGCAGGAGGATGAACGGGTTGTTCCAGCAAATCTTCACGGTGACCGGGTTCTGGTCAAGATACGCTCGGGCTGGAGCACCGTCGCAGAAGGCTTGATCCGAACCCGGGAACTCGATATCGAGGTCTGACAGCTCCAGGCCCGCGGCGGTGAAGCGATCCAGCGCCCACCCGGCCAGTTCGGCTTGCTCAGTGGTCTGTGCCCTGATCTGGATGTCCGGTGCCGCCTCCGCTTGGAGACCGGATGGAAGCAAGCCGGAAAGGGCGATGAAGATGAGGGCGATGGTTCTGCGGTGTGCCATGCCCTGAAGATCTCTGGAGTCGGTTCACGACCGGTAAGGAGACGGTAGGAAGGGGTCAAGTCGTGTGCCCGGCCTTCAAATCGTTTGCATTGCGACGATCACACCACGTAGCCTCGCTCTGTGGAATACCTCTGTCTCGGCCCTCTCGAGGTTCGGGTCGACGGGGTGCCGGTGGATCTTGGGGGACCACAGCAACGGCTCGTCCTCGCGATCCTGCTTACGCGCGCCAACGAGGTCGTCTCAACCGACCGCCTCATCGACGACGTCTGGGGCGAGCAGCCTCCCGGGACGGCTCGCAAGACCATCCAGGGTTACATCTCAGGATTGCGGAAGTTGATTTCAGCCGACGATGCGCTCCGCTCGACGTCGCCCGGGTATCTCCTCGCCGTCAAGCCCGACGAGGTCGACAGCGCTCGTTTCGAATCGATGGTCGCCGAAGGATCGGAGCTGACGACCAGCGACCCGAATCGGGCCGCTCAGGTTCTCGACCAAGCCCTTTCCTTGTGGCGCGGAGGACCATATGAGGATCTGGCTGATCACGATGCCCTGCGCCCCGAGGTCGCGCGTCTCGAGCAGATCCACGCCTTGGCGACCGAATCCCGGGTCGCCGCAGAAGTCTTCGCCGGCAGGGCTTCGTCTGCACTGGCCGAACTCGCCGACTTGACACGGCGGTTTCCACTGCGGGAGCGACTCTGGTCACTGCGGATGCTGGCGCTCCATCGCGTTGGACGGCAGGCCGATGCGCTGCGGGTGTTCGACGAGGCCAGGCGCATCCTCGCCGAGGAAGTCGGGCTGGATCCGTCTGCCGAACTTCGCCTCCTCCAGCAGCGCATCCTGGATCAGGATCCGGTTCTCAGCACGGCGGCGGCGTTGGATCCTGACGCCGCGGTGGCCGTCGCCAGCGATCGCAACCCGTATAAGGGTCTGCGTGCCTTCAGTGAGGCTGATGCAGCCGACTTTCACGGGCGCGAGGCACTGGTGCGGCGCCTGACCGAGGCCATGGACCAGCGCACCGACAGTCGGTTGGTGGTGGTGGCCGGTCCCTCGGGAAGCGGGAAGTCGAGCGTCCTCGGCGCCGGCCTGACCCCCGCCCTCCGTGCTGAAGGCTGGAGCATCGCAACTATGTATCCCGGTGGGTCTCCGCTGGAGACCATCGAGACCACCGTTGCTTCGCTCGGATCGGCGCCATCGGTGATCCTCGTGGATCAGCTTGAGGAGTTGATAACCGTAGCGCCGGAGGAGGCTCGGGAGCCTTTCCTCGACGAGCTAGTCGAGCTCGCCGCCAAACCGGAGGGACCGTGGGTGGTCGTAGCGGTGCGTGCCGACTTCCTCGACCGGCTCCTCGTACATCCCCGGTTCGCCCGTCTTGTCGAGCCGGCCATGGTGCTGGTCACCCCTCTCGAGGACCACGAGGTTCGTGACGTCATCGTAGGCCCCGCATCCAGCGCGGGCGTCCCCGTCGAGCCGGAGCTGGTCGCCGCCATGGTTCGGGACGTCGGCAGCAGTGCCGCCGCCTTGCCCCTGCTCGAATATGCCCTGGCCGACCTCTACGACCGGGCAGGCAGCGGCTCGCTCACACTCGAATCCCTCCAAGCCGCTGGAGGGATCTCGGGAGCGCTCGTCAAACGCGCTGAAGAGTTGTACTCCGACCTCGACGAGAGCGGTCGTGCCACGACCCGCCAGGCATTTCTTCGCCTCGTGACCCTGACCGAGGAAGGCGAGGCGTTGCGCCGCCGGATCCCCACCGAGACCCTCTCCGGGCTGGCCGCGGCCGAGTCGGTCCTCGAGGTATTCGGTCGGCACCGCATGTTGACCTTCGACCGCGACCACGAGCGTCGGGCAACCGTCGAGGTGGCGCACGAGGTGTTGCTGACCAGTTGGCCTCGCCTCGAGCAGTGGATCGATGAAGCTCGTGCCGACCTCGCCCTTCACCGTCGCCTGGCGGAGGCCGTCGTCGACTGGGAGGCCAACGACCGCTCCGAGATGTTCCTGCTCTCGGCAGCCCGCCTCGGACAGCACGAGGAGTGGACAGCCCACACCGAGCTGGCGCTCACCTCTGCCGAGGAGGAGTATCTGGCGGCGTCGCGGGCGTGGAACGAGACCGAGCGGCGTCGTCGCCGCCGTCGGCGACGGTGGACTTTGGCTGGTTTCGCCGCCGCCGCCGTGGCCGCCGCCGGGTTCGGGACGGCTGCTTTGATCAACGCGGATCGGGCAGCGGAACACGCGGCCGAGGCAGAGGCGGCACGGAGTGAGGCCGAGGCCCGGAGGATCAGCGCCCAGTCCAAAGCCCTGGCCGGATTATCGGGGGCAGCGCTAGCGGAGGATCCTGAGCTGGGTCTCCTCCTCGCCATCGAGGCCGCCGAAACCGAAGACAACCCGGCTGCGCTGAAGGCACTCCAAGATGCCCTGCAGGCCCACCGCCGACGCGTCGCGATCCTCGGCCCCGAAGAGGGAATCGAGTTTGGAGCCCAAGATGCCTTCAGCCCCAATGGGCGCTGGCTGGTGTCCGGAGGCATCGCCCAGACGAGTGACGGCCCTGCTCTGCAGATCTGGGCACTCGGCGATCCGGGCGCCCCTGTCAACACCATCCCCTACGAGGGTTATCGGTCTCCCTTCATGGCCTTCAGCCAGGAGAGCGACGCAGTTCTGGTGATGACGCCACATACCGAAGATGACGCGGTTCGCCTCAACTTCCGGATCTTCACCGTGCCCGAGGGTGAACTCGTCCTCGAGCGCGACCTGCCGCCGTTGGAGTGTGTCGTTCCCTACGAATTCCCGTCGCAGGGTTCTACGCCGTACTTCGACCTGACCCGGCCCATCCTGGTCGGCGCCGTGGACCCGTTCCCAGACGGGAGCTGTCCGGAATTCGGCCCCGCCACGGTTTGGTCGTTCGACCTCCACACAGGAGACCTCTTTCCGCTGGGCCCCGGGTCCGAGTTCAACTTCAGCAACCCGACGATCAGCGAGGATGGGACGAGGCTGGCCAGCGCCCAGGGGCCTCCTCTGACTCCAGATGGGCTGCCGGCGAGAGGTGTGTTCGAGGTGGCCACCGGGGATTTGATCCTCGAGCTGCCCTACGGCGTGTCTGCGCTCAGCGCCGACGGCACCCTGGTCCTGGCCGGCGCCAATCCGGTGGAGCTCCTCGAGGTGGATACGGGCCGGAAACTGCGCGAGTTCGACGCCGATGCGCCGGTCGACGTCTATTTCAGCTCCGACGAGTCGCTGGTGTACATCTATGAGTCGACGGACGTCTCCCGCGTCTTCGACCGCTTCACCGGTGACCTCCTCTTCGAGATCCCGGGAGCCGCTGGTCCGCAGATGGCGGAGGACGGGAGGAGCTTGGGCTCGGTGGGAGGGCCTTCGCTCCTGCACGTGTCCAACATCGCGGCTCCCCTCCAGAGCCACAACGACCCTCTCACGCTCCTTGCGGACGGCGGGTTCGTCGAATGGACAACCAACATTTCCGACCACCGCATCGTGGCGGTGGTGCGGCCCGCCGACGGCGACCGAGCCAGCCACGTCTACGACCGTCACAGCGGCGAGCTGTTGCTCACACTCGACGGGATCGCCGGGGCCATCTCCCCGGATGGAACCCTGGTCGCGATCCAGGCTCGGCCGGGTAGGATCGAGCTCGATGATGAGCAAGGCGGCGGCAACCCGGGCACGTATGTGGTGTTCGGCCCACTCCAGCTTGTCGATCTCGACACCCAAGAGGTCACGGCGACGCTGGGCGGGTCGTGCGAGTGGTACAACTCTGTGTTCGTGGAGATTCCCGGCCCCGACTGCGCAGGCTTCCCCGTCGCCTGGATGGACTGGTTCCGTGATCTCGCCTTCTCACCCGATGGTGCGTTGGTGGCCGCCGCAGGCAAGAGCGGCTATGTCGCCGTCTGGGACACCTCGTCGGGTGAGATGGTGTGGCAGCTCGACACCGACGCGGGCCGTTCCCTTTGGCCGATCGGTTTCCCCGATGTGGCCTTCTCCCCGGACGGGGGCGAGCTGGCCGTCTTCGAAGGGGACCTCAACTCGAGGTTTGGATTGCTGTCGATCGTTGGCACCAACGACTGGTCGACGACCTGGGAGTACCCAACCGAGCACCTCGTATCCGAGCTGACGTACGCCCCCAACGGTTCCTACCTCATCGCCTCGACCCTCGGGCACACGCTCGAGCTGTACGATACATCCGCCGGGCAACACCTCGGTACGCTGGGACCCCAGGCCGGGCCGGTAGTTGATGTTGCCGTCAGTCCCGACTCGCGGCTCATCGCCACCGCCAGCGACGACGGCGAGTCCTGGATCTGGGATGTGAATACCCGCACCGTGCGGCAGCGACTGGCGTTCCCAGTCCAACAGCGACTCATCAACGTCGAGTTCCTAGACGACCAGGCCATCCTCCTCGGCTCTGAGTTCGAGGCGGTGGTGCTGTTCCTCGACACCGATCGGCTTCTCCAGGTCGCCAAATCGCGGCTCACCCGATCCCTCACCCAAGACGAGTGCGCCACGTACGGCATCGATCCGTGCCCGACGTTGGAGGAGATGCTCAGCCGCTGAGCCGAGTCACCATTGCTCGGCGCAGCTCGGTGGAGCTACTGACGCCGCTTCCCTCAGACGTCGTTCCTGGCAACTTCGACGAGGAGCTCGCTTCTCTCGCCGCACACAAGACGGCAGCGTACATCTTCATTGGCCTACTGGTAGGTCACGTTGCGGGAGTGATCTAACACCAACTCACCAAGGGAGAAGTCATGTCGAGGATGGGAGTGAAACTGCCACTACGACATAAGGTGAAAACGTGACTCAGCGGGCACCGGCCGCCAGAGGTGCGCGGCACGCAGGAGGCATATTCGCGTGCGGCTCGGGTCTACCGTAACGACATGAAGGATTCGCTCGGCCAGGCTACGCACTACATCCAGAAAGACCTCCGAGATCGTTTCAGGCTGCTGTATCAAATCCGAGAACGAGATCGCAAGTTTGCCGATAAGGGAGTCGCCTCCTCAGTTAGTCTTCGCTCAAGCGCTTCTGGTCGCTGTTATCGGAGGGTTGGGTGGCGTCATGCTCGGATTTCTCGCGACCGCTTCGTACGCGACGATCAAGGGCTGGAATACGTTGGTGCCTCCAGTCGCGTTGATAGGCGGGATGGCGGCCTCACTCCTCATCGGAGGCATCGCCGGTCTCTACCCTGCAACACGTGCGGCCCGGCTATCCCCAACTGAAGCCTTGCACACGACTTGAGAAGCACCGCAGGAACCGACCGGCCACGGCTGTGCCGGAACCACGGAGGCAAAAAACGACTTGAGGGTAGAGAACGCTAATTCAAGTGGACCTCCGGCTGTCAGCCCTGGGGCACCAAGTCGGCGCAGGCAAGTTTCGGGGAGTCAGGTCCCGCTCGATGGATCACCACGCTCGCTGCTTCCGCGGTCGCCACCTGGTGGTTCTCGGCAGTCATGAACCCGTGACCGGACCCATCCGATGTGAATGCGAGATGGATCTCGTTCGGGGGGTGGTGGTCCCCTTCGGGATCGAACTTGTAGTGGGCGCCGCCGGCCTCCGCGCAGCCGGCTACATGAACGTGAGAGATGAAGTCGGTGTCGGGTTCAAGGCCTTCGAGTTCGATCGTTACGGTTGTACCTCGATCGTGCCTTGCCATCGTCGCATGCCCTGATACGGCCCCGCCGGTGCCAATAGCGTCCAACACGAAGAATCGACCTGAGGTGAGGTCTGCGTCGGGTACTTCAGCAGCCGGTGTGGCTGCTAGGTCACCCATGTTGTGATCGGCCATGTGGGCATGTGTGGTCATTGTCGTTTCTGGTGTTGCGGCGCCTCCAGTACCGCCGCAGGCAGCAGCTACGAGGGTGAGCGCCGTGGTGACAATTAGTGCTCTTGTTTGTCTCATGCCGTCAGCATCGGCGGTGTCGATGAGCGGTAGATGAGATCGAGATGAGGTGATGGTGAGAACGTCTGGAGACGGTCGTCGCAGTGCCAAAGGGCAGGGTTCTACCGGTTGGTGAGTACACCTCGTTCGTAGGCTTGTGCCACCGCGGCGGCTCGGTCTGACACCGCCAACTTGTCGTAAATGTGAATCAGGTGTGTCTTAACGGTTGCTTCGCTGATGTGGAGTTGTTTGGCAACCTCAGCGTTGGTGTTGCCGTTGGCGACCTCACGAAGCACGTCTATCTCGCGTGACGTGAGGGCGTCGGGTGACACGTTGCGCATCCTTTCCGCAAGCCGTTTGGTTATGGGAGGGGCGAGGACCGTTTCGCCTGCCGCGGCTCGCCGCACGGCGCTGACAAGGTCTTCGGTCGGTGAGTCCTTGAGCATGTAGCCTGCGGCTCCTGCCTCGACCGCTCTCACGATGGCCTCATCTGTGTCGTAGGTGGTCAAAATCAGGACTGAGACGGCGGGGCGCCTCTCCCTCACCGCGATGGTGGCCTCGACTCCGTCCATTACTGGCATCCTCAGATCCATCAAGACGACATCCGGATCCTCGGTGAGCACCACGGACAAGGCGGCTCGGCCGTCGGCCACGTCGGCGACGACTTCGATGTCCGGTTCGTCTTGGAGCAATGCGACCACGCCCTGCCTCACGATCGGATGGTCATCGACGACCACCACTCTGATTGGCCCGGTCACGATCCCACCGGTAACAGGACCGTTAGCACGGAGCCACCCACGTCACCGGGCTCGATCTTCAGGGACCCCGAAAGTGATTCCACTCGACGTCCCAATGTCGCCAGGCCCTGTCCCCCAGTGAGTGACCCTCGATCGGAGACGTGCCCGTCGTCGAACCCGGTGCCATCGTCGGACACATCGAGAGTGACTGCATCGTCCAGGTAGGACAAGACGACGTTCACATGTTTTGGCTCAGCGTGCACGCAGGCGTTTCGTATGCCTTCTTGTGCCGCTCGCAAAAGGACCGTTTCCACCGAGCCTGGAAGTGAAACCGGGCTCCCGACGACTTCCAACTCGCCATTGACATTCTCTGGCAGGGTGGTCAGCAGATGACGTCTCAGCGCATCGGGGAGAGAGGCCCTCTCCAACTCATTGGGTCGACTCGCTTCGACGAGACGCCGTGCCGCGTTGAGGTTTTCCTGGGCCGTGGATTCGATCGACTCCAAGGTGTCCTCGGTGCTCACTGCAGACCGTTTGGCGGCTCGCGCAAGGAGCACAATGGAGGTGAATCCCTGGGCGAGGGTGTCGTGGATCTCTCCAGCCATCCTGGTGCGTTCCTCGAGGGCACCCCGTGATCTCTCGGACGACGCGAGGTCTTCCTGGGTTGCTTCGAGTTCTTTGATGAGCTCAGCCTGTGCGGCGGTCAACCGTCCGATCCGTTTAATAGCGAAGGCGATTGTTGAAGCGGCCCCGAACACGAGGATTGGGATGAACACAGTCCAATCGGGCCCGTCAAGCGAGGCGATGACCCAAATGCCGCTGACGATGGCGGCGAGGCTCACGCCGACCTTGAGTCGAGACGAGTCAATGATGAACGCGAGTCCGTAGAGGGCGAAACTGAGCATGGTCCAGCGATCATCCGAAGTGATTAGGAAGTACCAAGCAGCGATTGCGACCAGCATTCCCGCCAACCTGACCGAGAGGGCCCGCCCCGACCAGGCGATTACCATCCCTACGAGAGCCAGCCAGGGGAGGGCAGCTTCCGCACTATCGGCGAACGAGTCGAATGACGGTCGGTAGGCCAGGACCATGGACAGGACGAATGTGACTCCGATCAGACCTGCCCAAACACCTTCACGCGGCGAATCGGGGATGGAGTTGGGCGGATCGATCTCGGTTTCTTGGTTGAAAGGCTGGTTCAAGGGGCTATCTCCGCTGAGAGCTTACGCCTCAGCTGAGTTCCGGTCATAGGACAGGTTCGGGGTGATCGACTGATCGCGGGCACTCAGACCACCAGCAGTGGAAGCGAGGCGGTGCTCGTAGCGGTCGAGACGGAATCGGATGTAGAAGATCAACCAGAAAATGACCACTCCCATCACCGGCCAGGCCACGACCGAACGGGCCACCACGAACTCGGATCCTGTTGCGCTGAGGAGATGCTTGGCCTCCCAAGAGGTGATCCCGAGCTCGGCCAGCGCCCAGGCCGCTGTGACGTGAGCGGAGACTCTTCGATAGGTGGGGTGGTCGGACGACAGATACTTGTAAGGGGTCACCAGCGGTATCAGGTAGGTGGCGACCGGCTTCTTGGTGAACGCTGTCACGCCAACGCCAACCGCGATGAGACCGGTAAGAGCCACTCCAACTCCGAAGTACACCACTTGTGACTCGGTAATCACCCCAGCAACAGCCTTCACCACCACGAACCCGAGGGATAGAGGAAGGAGGATTCCGACGCGGTCGCCCCGCTTCCGACGGAGGACCAACAGTGCAACTGTCGTGGCGCTGGCGGCCAGCATTGCGGCAACAAGGCCGAGCCAGTTGTCGAAAAGCAGGAACACTCCAGTGGGGATGAGCGACGAAACCGCCGTCAGAGGACTGGTTCGTTTGACCCGGTTGGCGATTTGTTCAGATGCTGCGGTTGATCTCACGTTGGATCCTTTTTTCGCTGATTGGCTTGCGCCACCCGAAAACGTGTGAGCCGTGGGCGACCAGACCGATACCCCAACCCAGAAGTGGCCACACCGGCCAGAAGTCGGGGGCATCTGAGCGGTCCCACAACACAATGAGATAGGCGCTCATCACAAGGAAGAACGCGAGATGGGCATAGAACTGTTGTCGAGATCGAATTCTGTAGATGGCCTGCTGCCTTACTTTGGCGTTCATGTGGGTTCCTTCCCTGATTGGTTCTGATTCCTCATCCAGTTTCAGAGCTGGGATGCCTGTCCACATCCACCGATCGGTTGATCTACACGTCAGCTAGTGGGTTGCGACTGATCCGAAGGCATAACGCTGAATCGTGGGGCCATAGGCTTGGACGAGGCTCTCTTTGGACGCCGACGTCAGTGGCTCGATCTCGAGGATGTACCGGGCGATGAGCAAACCAGCCAGCTGGCTGCCGATGAGGACTCCACGAAACTCAGCGTCTTCGCCATCGAGCAGCGACATGAAAGAGCCGACGATCGAAGTCGTGACAAACTGACGAAACGTGTCGGCGACCGGACCCGTCCCCATGGCTGTACGCAACGCAGCGATCAGGGGGCTTCGGTCGGCAATCCCGTCCCAGGTATCGACCAGCGTTCCAACCACTCTCTCGCCGAACTCCTCAGGGTCTCCCTCTGCCATTCTCTTGATCAGGTCAGATGGGTTGACCGGAAACTCCAATGATGCTGCGAACAGCCGGTCCTTTGAGCCGAAGTAATGCATGACCAATGCCGGGTCGACGCTGGCAGCAGAGGCAATTCCTCGGATCGTGGCTCCGTCGTAGCCGGCCGCAGCAAACTCTTGACGTGCTGCATCCAGGATCTCTTTCCGGGTGTCGGGTTTGCCCGGCCTTCGGCCCAATCCGGACACTTGTGCTCCTTGCTCTATTAATTCAACACTTGTAGAGTAATGGACCGAGGAGGCAAATGAACACCATTGCCAGATTCATCGTCGAGCGGTCCAAGGTGGTGCTCGCGCTCACCGGAGTCATCACCCTGTTGGCGATCGGGATGCTGTTCCGGGTCTCGTTCAATGCCGATGTGTCCTCGTTCCTCCTGGAGGGCAACGAGGTAGGTGAGGAGTTTGCGGCTCTCCAGGCGAAGTATGAGTCGCGGGATCCAATCAACGTCGTTGCCTCGCTTCCCGACGGTGAGACCTTCACAAACCCAGCCAACCTGGCTCTCCTCGCTCAGCTTCGAGACTTGTTGAAGGAAGTCGAAGGCGTCGATTCGGTGGCAGCTGTCGTACCCGAAGCCAACCCATTAACTGGCGAACCCATCGATGTGGGGATGATCGAGTCATTGCCGGATTTAGCGGTGTCGCAACTGCTCGATCAGAGTCCGGTGTCAGATCTGTTGCTCAGTGAGGACGGACGTCATAGCTTGATCATCGTCACCCCCGGTGAGGACGCCACAGCTGCGGCGAGGGCAGTCACCGAGGTTGAATTCGACGGCCTCGAACTTGTCTTCTCCGGTAATCCGGTGATCTTCTCGAGCGTGCTCGACTTGTTGGGCTGGTTCATCCTGATCATCCCGCCGGTCGTCATCGCCCTCCTCGTCGGAACGTTCTACGCAACCATCGGTGACCGCAAGCTCAGCATCCTGGCTATTGTCCCCGCCGTTCTCGGGTCGATATGGACGTTCGGGCTCATATTCGGACTCGGCAACGAAGTCGACATCGTGACGGTGATCGTGCCGATCTTCGTGATCGTTATGGGCTCAGCGGACGGACTCCACTTCGTCGCCCACTTCCAGGATGAGTCCGACAGGGCAGGGTCGTCGGTGGAGAGGGTCACCTCCGCGCTACGTCAGGTCGGAGTTCCGATGATCCTCACCACCATCAGCACTGCCGCAGGATTTCTCTCGCTGCTGGTCACCGATGTTGAGCCGATCCGTCAGCTCGGTCTCTTCTCCGCGATCGGAATCGGCTTCGCTGGCGTCATTTCATTCTTCTCCCTCCCCGCGTTGTTGAGTCGACTTGACATCAAATCGACACATCACGATGCCCTATTGGGGCCGCGTGTCACAGCAGCCATCAAAGGCTTGGTACGGACCCGGGTCCCCGCCCTGGTGATCACTGTTGTCGTGGTTGCCTTCGCGGCTTTTGCTATTCCGCAGCTTGAGGTCAGTTCCGACCAACTGTTCTTCTTTAAAGACGACGATCCAGTGCGGCAAGCCTTCGAACAGACCGAGGAGCTGTTCGGTGGTGCGACGCCCCTGATTGGTGAATTCGTCTTCGATCCAGAGAACCCCGGAGGCTCGGTTGAAGCCATCCGCCAGGCGTCTGCCGAGCTTGGGGATTTGCCCGGTGTCCGAGTTGTGTTCTCTCCTGTCGATCTCATTGACAGCTTCGGGCCCGAAGCTCTGGCTGACCTCCAATCGGGCGACTTACAGCTGCCGCTGGGTGAGATGGTTAGCCCGGACGGGATGCGTTTCATGCTCCTCCCGGCCGATTTTGAGAGCGAGGACGTTTCGACCTGGCTCGAATTCGTTGAATCCGACGAACAGGTGAGAACACTCACCGGGATGACGGTGGTCTGGGATGAGATCGCTCGTCTTGTCCTCCGGGCCCAGGCCACGTCGCTAGGTGTGGCTTACGCTCTGCTGACTTTGCTGTTATTCGTGGCATATCGCCGCATCCGGGAAACCCTCGTTGCATTAGTGCCGATCACGATGACGGTGGCAGTACTGCTCGGATTCGTTGCCATCTCCGGCATCCAGCTCAACTTGCTCACTGCTGTTGTCTCGAGCATTGTCCTCGGTGTGGGTATCGACTATGCCATCCACTACATCGCCGCCATCGACAACGCCCGAAAAGAGGGACCGGGTTATGTCTTCCGAGCTATCGACCGGGCTGGACGTCCGATCGCGGCCAATGCTCTCGGTATCGCTGTCGCACTCACCGCCCTGTGGTTGTCCCCACTGAAGATCCACGCCCAAGTCTCCATGATCATGTGGGTATCGATGATCACCGCAGGGATATCTACGCTCATTGTCGTCCCCGCGCTCCTGGGCAGAGAAGGCCTCCGCGAGTCTGATAAAACCCCTGAAGCACTGGTTGGTGCCTGAACCGTTTCGAAGCTGCTGTTAGGCGGCGTAGGCTCTCGGGACGTGGAAGTGAGCAGCGCCCAACGTGTCGTCTACCCCGAGGATGGCATCACAAAAGGTGAGGTGGTGGCCTACTACGAGGCTGTTAGTGAAGCGATGTGGCCTTACCTCGAAAACAGGGCGCTGACCGTCGAGCGGTACCCGAAGGGCATCGGCGAAAAGGGCTTCATGCAAAAGAATGCTCCGAGCCACTTCAAGGAAGACCTGGTTTCAAGGCACCGGGTACCGAAAGACGGCGGTATCACTGAGTACCCGGTTTTGGCCGGTCGCCATGCGGTTCCCGCGTTCGCCAACCTCGGGGTCATCACCTTCCACGTGCCTCCATCCACGGTCACCAATCCAACCGAACCCGACTGGGTGATCTGGGATCTCGACCCAGAGCCGGGAACGCCAGAACTGGTCAAAGAGGCCGCGCGTCAGCTGCGGTCGATTCTCGAAGCGTTTGGTATCGCGAGCTTTCTGATGACTTCTGGATCGAACGGTTACCACCTGCGAGCACGATCCGACGCGTCGTTGTATTCACATGAGATTGCCAACCTGGCTCGAGGCGTGGCAGCGCTGGCTGCGGCTGCCCACCCGGATCTCATGACCCTCGAGTTCAAGAAGGTTGAGCGAAAGGGGAGGGTATTTGTCGACTGGTTGCGGAACGCTCCCTACTCCACATCGGTGGTGCCGTGGTCACTGCGGGCCAGAGCTGGCGCTCCCGTTGCAACCCCTCTTGGATGGGAGGAGTTGGGTGCTGTCGATCCCGATGGTGTTCGATTCACAGATGCTTTGGATCGACTGGGTTATGACCCAATGCAAGATGCGTCTGAATTGGATTTCCGTCCTATAGCTGAGCGGGTAGCAGGTGCCGTTGACGAAGCTGGCATCGTCCTGGAGCCGTTCGATCGTTTCCGATCCTGATAGGTGCTTGTACTCGTCGGATTTGGGAACTGATGAAGAAACCAGGTCCTTGACGAGTTCTTAAGGTTTTCCTGAAGCCCCCATAAGGTCGAGCGTGCGACTCTGGCCCGAGTAGCTACCAGGAGAAATCAAGCGATGGCGAGGAAAGGCGGGGGTTGGCACAGCCGGGCCGCGATAGATCGACCAGGGATAGCGTCTCGAGGCCGGGGATCCTATTTGCGAACGCTCTCAATTGGAGCATTGGCTTTTGCAATCTCGTTCTTCACCAGTGTCGTACCCGCCGCGCTCGCCGCCTCGCCGGTGACGGTAACCATCACCAACACCCTCGAACCCGCCACGGTGACCATTGCCTCCGGAACAACTGTCACGTGGATCAACGAAGACGACGAGAAGCATCGGATGCGTTCAGTTTCGGGTCCCGCGGAGTTCGACTCCGGAAACATCGAGCCCGGAGAGTCGTTTTCCATGGCGTTCACCGCCGAAGGAACATACAGCTATCTCGACGATCGCAACGACGAGGACTCCTCGTATTTCGGGACGATCATCGTGTCCGACGATGGGACTCCAGAGCCTCCGGGTGGTGACACAACAGTCAGCATCATCGATAGCGCTTTTGTGCCGCCGGCAATAACGGTCTCCGTCGGCAGCACCGTCACGTGGTCCAACGTCGACGACAGAGCTCATACCGTTACCGATACCGGTGGGCTGTTCGACTCGGGGATATTCGACACCGGCGGCACTTACACACGCTCCTTCGACGCCGTTGGCAGCTTCACCTACTTCTGCGAGCTCCACCCCGAAATGGTTGGCACCATAAGTGTCACTTCGGGCGACCCGGACGACCCACCTCCACCGCCTCCGCCGCCCCCACCTCCACCGCCTCCGCCACCTCCACCGCCTCCGCCACCTCCGACATCGGGCGATGTCACCATCTTCGACAACGGATTCACACCGACGACGGTGACGTTGGTGGAGGGAAGCTCGGTGACCTGGTCGAATACCGGGTCGCTACCCCACACAGTGACCGCCACGGCAGGCGGGTTTGACTCGGGGATACTGGCGAGCGGAGAGTCGTATTCCCGAACGTTCAATACGTCGGGAACCTATAACTACTTCTGCACGATCCACCCGGAGATGGTCGCCACGGTGCTGGTCGCCAACGCCGATGGAGATCCTCCTCCGCCACCAGAGGAGCCTGATCCGGGTGTGAACCCACCTTCTCCACCGCCGGGCTCGGGCAGCTCGGGTGGAGCGGGTGATGTCGAAATCGGTGACAACTTCTACAGCCCCGGAGGCATCACGGTGGCCGCCGGGTCAACGATCACATGGTCCAACAACGGGAACCTGCCCCACACTGTTACCAGCAGTGCCGGGGGTTTCGACTCTGGGATTCTGATGCCGGGCGACGTCTATGGCAGAACGTTCCCTGCCGCCGGGACCTTCCAGATCGTCTGCACGATTCATCCGGGGATGGCCGGAACGGTCACAGTGACCTCCGGGGGCACGCCGGTTGGTGATCCAGGAGCAGCCACCTTGGGTGCAGACTCCTTCGAAACAGGGGACGACACCGATGAGG
This sequence comes from Acidimicrobiia bacterium, assembly GCA_965216445.1. Lineage (GTDB taxonomy): Bacteria > Actinomycetota > Acidimicrobiia > Spongiisociales > ZC4RG35 > MA-ANB-1. The sequence continues at coordinate 1,943,912 of OZ244166.1, read as the reverse complement.
CATCACCTCTCGCAGCCGACGTCTCGGTAATCGATCTCGACTATGACCCAGCCGCGCTGACCGTGGAAGCCGGCACCGAGGTGATCTGGACCAACGTCGGTCAGCTGCCTCACACGGTTACTGCCGAAGGGCTTTTTGACTCTGGAATCATGGCCGTTGGCGATGTCTTCTCGTGGACGTTTGTCGACCCGGGCACGTTCGACTACTTCTGCACGCTGCATCCGGGAATGGTCGGAACCGTCATAGTCACCGAAGGACCGGTTGACGGCGACGACTCGAGTGGGTCGCCACAGCTTCTGGCAGCATTGCCCGACGCCGGGCCGCCGTCCGGGTCAACGGGAGGGTCGTCCTTGTTGGTTGCCGTCATCATGGCCCTGGGACTTGCAGGAGCAGGAGTGGGTATGGCAGTTGCCGTTGGCAGATTCTCCAAAGCCACCCAGAGTGGCCGCATCAACTAACCGTCGTGGCTCCGCTGGTAGGAACCGCCGGGCTCTGGAATTGGCTGAGCGGACACCTCTTGGTTTGGATGCTTACCCGCTGGAGCTTGCAATCCCACCGATGATCAGATCGAGGCCGAACTCGAAGGAATCGCCGAAGTCGTAGCCAGGCTTGAGGACATGCTCGAGTGTCAGCTCGGCGAGGTGGGGGTATTCCTCCGATGGGAATTGGGTCGCCATTTGTTCAGCTACCTGGACGAACTGCTCGCCACTCGTCCCGGGGAGATTGGCTTCTTCGAAAGCAAAGCCATAGACAAAGGCGTCGAGGATCGCATAGGCGTGGGCGGCCATCTCAATAGGCAGTCCGCCGCGTCGAAGGCAACCGATAACGGCATCGTGATGGCCGAGATTGGCCGGACCGGGGGAGAGCCGTGACTCCATCAGCGGGGCGGCCCATGGGTGCCGGTTGAGCACCATACGGGCCGAGACACACCTTTTGCGTATTGCCAGTTTCCAGTCCATGTCTGCCGGCGGGAGTTCGATCTCGGCGAACACGATCTCGACCATTCCATCCACGATCTCCTCCTTGGAGGCGACATAGTGATAGATCGTCATGGCGCCCACATCGAGCTTGTCGGCGAGCTTGCGGATCGTGAGCGCTTCGATACCGATCTCGTCGGCGAGTTCGACTGCTGCTTCGAGCACCCTTCGTTCAGACAAAGTCGATCGTTGTGTGCGCTCTGGCATGGGTTCCTTTTCCTGGGTTTTGACAATCGTACTAAGTACGGGTACCTTTGACAACACAAATCGTACTAAGTACGACTAGGAGAATCGGAGAAACCAATGACTACAACAGCAAAACAGCGTACTGAACCCGTAGCCCCGCTTTCGGGGAGTGATCGACCAAATGGCTACCCACGACGCCGGGCCGCTCGAATTGCAGGCGTCTCTTATCTCGCCATGTTCGTGCTGGCGATATTCGCCAACTTTGTGGTGAGAGAAAGCCTCATCGAATCAGGAAATGCAGTGTCAACCGTCGCCAACATCAGCGAATCGATCGGACTGTTCCGCATGGGTCTGATTGCATTCGTTGTCATCTTCCTCCTCGATGTCGTAATTGCCTGGGCGCTGCACGTCGTCTTTCGCCCAGTGAATCCCGATATCTCTGCGGCGACCGCCTGGTTTCGGCTCATCTATACCGCAATCCTCGGAGTCGCACTGGTTTCGATGTTCCAGGTGCTTCAGCTCCTTGGCAGCGAATCCTTTGGGTTTCTGACGTCTGAGCAAGTCAACGCGCAAACGATGATCGAGCTCGCATCCTTCGAGTCGACTTGGCTCGTTGGGCTTACCGCCTTCGGTGTCCATCTGGCATTGCTTGGCGTGCTCATCATCAGGTCCGGGTGGGTCGCCAAGGCACTCGGTTATGTGTTGATCGTCGCGGGCTTCGCCTACGTCTTCGACACAGTCGCACAAGGTCTTCTTGGCGACTACCAATCTGTAGCAAACCTGTTCCTTGTCGCCATTGCGCTTCCTTCTATGATCGGCGAGGGTTGGCTTGGTCTCTGGCTGCTGCTGACAAACAGGATTGAGAATTGAGGCCTAAGTGGGTTGTTGGAAGCGACTTCTTCCGGCCGCGGCATCCGCATAGCTGGCCAATGTCTTGTCTAGATCCGATCGTGTTTGGTCGGTCAGTCGTTTAACCAGCTGGGAAAGGCCGGGTATGGAGCGGAGTTCGGCGTCGAAGCGGATTGTTACCTCTGTACCGTTGTCGACTGGCTTGGTGCTCCAAGTCCCCTTGAACTCCTTGAACATGGCGCGATATGAGGCCGGATAGGTGGAAACATCCACATCGACGACGTAACGCTGTTCAGGTTCCCAGAGAACGCAGGTCTCCTCCCAGTCGTTTCCCGAGACATCAACACATCGCCGCCTTACGCCCGGTCCGTCCCCGGATATAACAGCGGTTTCTTGCAAACCGTCGACGTGATCGGCGTACCCGTTCAGGTCGGCGACAACGTTCCAAACATCAGAAAGAGGTGCCTCGATGACAAGGCTGCGTTCGATGCTGAACGTGCTCATATTGTGGCTCCGATCTTGCGCAGCCCCATGAGTTCCAGGCCCGCGAATGCCGCAACCGCAATTGTGATTGCGATCAGTGCCCACAGGCTGGCGGTGCTGATGGCGCTCGGTGCGGCCATCGCCAAAACCGCCACTCCGACAACCCAAGCCACGTCGGCTGCCAGAACCCACATGACCGACTCTCGGTGAAGCTTGCGTGCGGCCCGTCGGACGAAAGCAGCAAACGGCAGTAGGCCCGCACCGAGAACGACTGGGATCCAAGCGGGGATGCCGGCCCAGTCAGCAATTGGTGCTGCAGCTGCGATCAGAACGATGCCAGTCGCGGTGCTGAACGCAGCGTTCGCGTTGAGTGTTCGAATGAGAAGGTTGGCTTGCATTTTTGTCTCCTTTCTCGACCATCATCTGACGCCACGTTCATCACCTCAATTACCTGTTAGGTAATCGTCTCTGGACACAACATCACATAGGATCCGGGTCGATGGCGACCACGGGATTCGGAGAACAGCTGAAGGACTGGCGAGGTTTGCGTGGGTTGAGTCAGCTCGACCTGGCGGTTCGAGCCGAAGTCTCTCAGCGACACATCAGCTTTATCGAGACCGGGCGCTCTCAGCCAAGCAGGGAGATGGTGGTCCACCTCGGCACGATCCTTGAGGTCCCCCCTCGTGAGCAAAACCTGCTCCTCACAGCGGCCGGATACGCGCCGAGGTTCAGCGAAACCCCGCTCGAAGAACTCGATGCGATTTCCGAGGTCCTCCAGTTCATGCTCCAGGCACATATGCCGTACATGGCGTTGGTGGTTGATAGGCAATGGAATGTCGTCGCTGCCAACGAGGCGACAATGTCGTTTGCGTCGAAACTCCTGGCTGGATCACCACTCGCGGGCGAACCTCCACTCAACGTGATGCGGGTGAACTTCCATCCCGAAGGTCTACGGCCTCACATGGTCGACTGGGAAGTCACCGCAGCTGCACTGTTGCGTCGCTTGCGGCGTGATGCCGGCACGTACCCCTCCGACGGTTCAATTCAGGAACTGCTCGCGGAGGTCCTCGAGTATCCCGAAGTTGAGGAGCTGCAACGCCAACCGCATTTGGGTGAGGGAACTGACCTGCTCGTACCGTCGACTTACATCATCGACGACGAGCCGGTGTCGCTGTTCACGACGATCGCCATAATCGGCGACGCCCACGATCTCACCTTGGCTGAGCTTCGTCTGGAGACGTTCTGGCCGGTCGACCAAGCGTCTGCGGAGCGGTGGGCCAAGATGTTCCCCGCATAGGTTCCGCTCTGCGGGTGCCTCTCAGCCTGTAGGTGCGTCGACCGGTGATCTGAGTGAGCCAACGTGAAGGTGTTACAAGTCAGACAACGTCCCGGCGCATGACAGCGAAGAGGCCGATCGCGGCCGGGACAGCCGCCCAGACAGCGATGGCAGCCAGAGCCGCACTTGCGGCCACGGCACTCTCCACCCCGGAGAGAACGTTGGCAAGGGTGGTCGGCACCCACCGAGCCGTTTCTTCGACCATACGTACTGCGAGCGGAGGGATGATGTATAGGAGCACAAAAACCGTCGTGACTGCACCACCGGTGTTGCGGACAAGCGAGCCGACTCCCGCGCCAAGAACCGCCCCTGAGCCGCCAGCAAAGGCTGAAGCTGCCAAAACCCGTGTGAGGTCGGCAGTGGGAACTATGAAACTGAAATCGGTGGCTGTGAGGCCAATTGCTACGGATCCAGCACTGATTCCGGCGCCGACGAGGCCGAGCACGAAGCCAGCGGCGAAGATTGCGGAAAGCTGTGCGAATCCGGCCTGTGGTCGTCTTGGTGTCGTCAAGAAGGTGAGAACGACGGTGCCATTGCCGTATTCTCTAGCTACCGCGATTGCTCCGAACAGTGCCGCGATGACGAAAGCGTTCGCGGCAAAGGCAATTAGGGATTGTTGGTCGGCCGCCGTTGAGATAAAGGTCTGACTCCCATCCATGTCCGTTCCAAACGCCACGGCGGCAGCGGTTGCGGCTCCGATGGCGACTAGTACAGCGACAAAAGCCAAGGGCATTCTTGTGCTGGTCAACTTTCGAGTTTCGGCCTTGATGAGTCGAATCAGATTCATGATGTCTCCTTGGTGTCCTGGGGACCTGTGGCATCGCTGCTTTCGGTCCATGCGAAGAACCGATCCTCGAGCGAGTCGGTGTGTGGCGATAGTTCGTGGAGTGCAACGCCCGAGCGGAATGCGAGTTCCCCGATATCGGCCAGTGGCAGGCCACGAACCACAAGAGTGTCGGTGTTTATGAGTTCTACAACTCCGCCCGCCGCCTGGAGGGTTGCTTGCAGGGAGGCGGGCTTGGCAGCTCGGACAAGGGACTCAGTCTGCCGAAGCTCGGTCAGCGAACCCTGGGTCACTAAGCGCCCCCTGTTGACGACAACAACGTCATCGGCAAGGTGTTCCACCTCGCCCAGCAGGTGGCTGGATACAAACACGGTGTTGCCTTCGGCTGCTCGTGACCGCAATAGATTCCGTAGGAAAAGAACTCCTTGTGGGTCGAGTCCGTTGCCCGGTTCGTCGAGAACCAACACAGGTGGATCGCACAAGAGCGCGGCTGCCAAACCCAGACGCTGTTTCATTCCCAGCGAATACGCCCCGGCCCTTCGGTCGGCCGCCTCGCTCAGGCTGACAAGCTCCAGCACCTCGTCGACCCGCTCCGAGGATGTTCCGGTGGCGGCAGCGAGGATCTGGAGGTGGTTTCGACCACTCCGTCCGGGATGGAAAGCCTCAGACTCGACACTGGCTCCTACGGTCCCGGTCGGATCTGGTAGATCTCGGTAGAGCTTCCCGCCAATCGTGGCGGCGCCACTCGTCGGAGAGGCGAGACCGAGGAGGATCTTCATTGTCGTGGACTTTCCTGCACCATTCGGGCCAAGGAAGCCTGTGACGCGGCCTGGTTTGACGACGAACGACAGGTCATCGACGGCTGGTACGTCAGCGTAGGTTTTGGTGACGTTTTCGATCACAATTGGGTATCGCCGAGCATTGGCTCCGTTCCCATGCGCCGATTTCTGCATGTGTCTGCTCCTTGATCGTGGACCTTGCCAACGTATGGGACAGAGGACGCGATGTCGCCAGACCCAGGGCTGGATCGAGGCTCAACCCGTGGGTGGAGTAAAGACCTGTGAGTTAGAAAGGCACCGAGTAGCCACTCTTGAGCTGGGCTCAGTAGCCGACGTCTCGTTCGCCGGGTGCGACCAGTCCGCTCTCGTACGCGAATACCACGGCTTGAGCCCGATCTCTCAGTCCGAGCTTGGTGAAGACGCTGTTGATGTGGGTCTTAACCGTTGCGGCGCCTATGAACAGCTCTTCCGATATTTCTGCGTTGTTCTGACCGTGCCCGATGGCTGTCAGGACCTCTCGTTCCCGATCCGTCAGCCTCGCAAGGCGCGCCGAAGCCGCAGTATCGGAGGCGAGACGATCCGCGAAACGCCCAATGAGCCGCTTCGTAACCGATGGGGCGAGCAGGGCACCGCCGTCGGCGACGATGCGCACTGCGGTGACAAGCTCCTGGCGGGGAATGTCCTTGAGCACGAAGGCACTTGCTCCGGCCTTCAAGGCTTTGTAGACATATTCGTCGGGGTCAAATGTGGTCAGAATCACCACCCGCACCGGCCAATCCGCATCCTCGAGAATCTGGCGAGTTGCCTCCAGACCGTCGAGTTCCGGCATGCGAATGTCCATAAGAATCACATCAGGCCGTTCCGCACGAGCCAATGCGACCGCCTCTAGCCCGGTCCCGGCCTCGCCTACCACCTCGATGTCAACCTCGTGATTCAGAACCATCGCGAAGCCCTCCCGGACCAACGTTTGATCATCAACCACCAATACCTTGATGTTTATGACGCGCTCCCTTCGATCGGAAGGCGAGCGACAACTCGGAATCCGCCACCGAGTCGGGGCCCTGCCTCGAAGCTTCCTCCGAGCAGCGCCGTTCGTTCCCGCATTCCGATAAGCCCCTGACCCGAACCAGGCAGCGTCGTGGATCCGACGCCGCGATCGGACACATCGATCGTGAGTGTTCCTTGGTCTGTAGTGAGCCGTACTTCGACTCCAGCGTCGGGCCCGGCATGTTTGAGAGTATTCGTGAGTGCTTCCTGGACGATTCGGTACGCCGCAAGGTCGACGCCTGATGGAATATCCTCGAGGGGCCCTTCTGAGAACAGCAACACTTCGATTCCAGCATCGCCCATTTCTTCAACCAAGGCGGGGATCTCGGCCAGGCCGTGGACGGGACCCAAACCGTTACTGTCATCGGTTTGGCGCAGCACGCCTAGGACTTGACGTAACTCGCGAAGGGCTTCGCGCCCCTCCGTCTCCACCGCCTCCATCGCGCGAATCGCCCGCTGCGGGTCCGTAGTTGCCACGGTCTGGGCGGCTCCAGCTTGCACGGTGATCATGCTCACACGGTGAGCAACCAGGTCGTGTAACTCGCGGGCAATACGGGTTCGTTCCTCCTCCACAGCTCGATCTGCTTCGGCTAAACGCTCGTTCTCGAGAAACTGTGCTCGTTCCTCTAGCAGAGCGAGATACTCCCTCCGGCTACGAATTCTCCGGCCGACATACCAAGGCACAAAGGCCAATGCGAGCGACAATCCGACGACCGAAGCACCTTCGTTTTCGATAATCAGGTCGTCGAACGCCACAATTGCCACCGCCGCACCTAGCCCCAGCAGGCTCATCTTGTCCTGGTCGATATAGCGTCCAACACCGTAAATCGCGACGATGATGGCGAGTGATGGCCCGTCGGTGAGTTGCAAGATATCCCAGATGAGAGAGGCCGCGAGCGTGACCCCAAGGACGACGAAGGGTCGACTCCTGCGCCAGAGGAGCGCGATGCTGCTGATCGCTAGGAGAACGTAAGTTGTGGGCCCAACGCCGGCGAGAAGCGAAAGAGAGAAGTCGCCCAATTCATTGACCTTTCGGCTGATGAGCCCACCGATTTCAAGGGCGAAGACAACTAAGGCAAGCACCACGTCGGAGGAACGGGTTCGATCAGCATCCAATTGCTCTGAACCTTGGGTCGTTCCTGTCCCCCGTTCGCCATGGCCCGGTGTGTTACCGCTCACCATGATCGGACTATGAAACAGGGTTGGACGAAGCCGCGGCTCGGTGGCATGGCAGCCAGGATACGACTTCGCCCAAACCGACTCACAGCAGAACCCTTGAAATCAACCTGTTGAGTTCAGGTGCGGATCGTCATCATAAGAACTGTCCACGCTTGGGCTCGGGGCCGCTGTTCAACCGACGCGCTCAATTGCCACTCGGAGAATGCGTCGGCCTCTCAGCGCGATGACCTTGAATTCATAACCCCCAACTGCAACCGTCTCTCCCTCTTGGAGGAGCCGGCCCGCCTGACCCAACATCAGTCCCGCCACCGTATTCCAGTCACCTTCGGGCACCTCCATGGGCAAATCTGAGAGGTCTTCGACTGGTAGGGAGCCTGGAGCCGTCCACGCCCCGGGTCCACTCGCTTCGAGAACGGTCGACGACCGGTCATAGATGATGGTACCCAGGAGTTCCTCCGCAATATCTTCGATGGTCACCAGACCGACGGTCGCGCCGTACTCGTCGACGACCACCGCCAGGTGGTCGCTTGCCCGCTGCATTTTGGAGACCAGCGAAGTGACAGGCAGTGACTCCGGTACCACGAGAGGCTTCTGAACGATCTGGCTGAGTTGTTCAGTTCCCGCCCGCTGAGCCTGGATGAGCGCCCTGAGGCGGACGACGCCAATAATGTCGTCGAGACTCTCCGAGTACACGAGGAGTCGCCTGTGTCCGAACGCAAGCACCTTCTCCAATGATTGCTCGATAGTTGATTTGACTGACACAGCGACGATATCGAGGCGAGGAATCATGATGTCGTCAACGCGACGGTCACCGTATCGGAAGACCCGCTCGATCATTTCGCGGTCCTCACCGGTGATCTCACCCTCCTGGGCCGCCTCACCGGCGAGCAAGCGCAATTCATCTTCGGTCACTGTTGGGGAAGTGGTAATCCCTTCGCCGGGTAGTTGGAGATCGGCAAACCAGACCAGAACCGCCACCAGAGGAGAGAAGATGCGATAAAGCATCGTTACCGGCCCGGAGACCATGAGTGCTGCTCGCTCCGCATGCCGGACGGCATAGGTCTTAGGTATTGCCTCGCCGTAGATGAATAGGACGAGAGTCAAGCCAGCCGAGGCGATGGTGACACCGAGGCTGCCGGTCATCCGCCCTGCAAGCACACCCGTCAGCGTGGCCGCTCCAACCTGAGATAGGAGTGCCAAGAAGAGGATCAGGTTCAAGACCTGCGGCAATCGCTCGAGAAGCGACGCAAGATGCTTCGCGCGCCGGTCGCCTTCGCCGGCCAGGCCAGCGGCACGGAACTTGCTGATTCTCAACAGCGATGCCTCGGCTAAGGCCAAGAAGACTGCAGCCACCAAAGAGAGGACAAGGGCGCTGATCAACAAGATGTCGGTTGCGGACACAGACGCCTACGAGGTGGTTGTGGAGATCATGATCGTCGCTCTATGAAGGTAGTCATGTCAGGTTGAAGACGAAGAGATAGCTCACCAGGAAAATACCAACCAGCACCGCACCGGATACCTTGTCGTGCTCCTTCCGCTGCACAAGAACCAGCACACCCGTGCCGATCGCGACCGATGCCACCAGAGAACCAGCGACCGCAGCCCCAGCCGTCACCGCGATTGGAGTAATGAGAGGTCCGATTCCGAGTGAAAGGGTGGCATCGATGAAGCTGGATCCAAAGGCATCGCCAACGGCAAGGTCCCATTGACCACGTCTGACCGCGCTCAGCTCGACGGTCAGTTCGGGTAGGGAGGTGCCTATAGACGCAAGAAAGAAGGCAACGATGTATTCGGGTAGCGCCCAGATCTCGGCAAGAGCGGAGAGAGCCTGGATTGCCGTTGTGGCTCCGAAGCCAACAACGATGAGTCCGATCATCGCCAATCCCAGACTGCGGTATTGAGGGCCCTTTCTCGTCTTCACGTAGGTTGCTGAGTCGGCGGGGAGGTCACGCCAGACAAGAATCGTTCCCAAAACCCAGACACCCAGCAAGACCACAGCGTCGATACGGGAGACATGACCGTCGATCATGAGGGTAGCTCCCACGATCAAAGCTCCGACGGTGGCAAGTCCAATCCGCCCGACCCTCCCCTTGGCGAGAGGAAAGGAGCCTGCGATGATCGGTAGGAGTCCCAGAATCAGTGTGGCCTGCACCGTCGCTGAGCCGATAGCGTTACCGACGTTGATATCTCCGTGGCCGGTAATCGAAGCGATCGCTGAGTTGGCGATCTCGGGAAGGTCGGTGCCGATCGAAACCAGTGTGATGCCAATGACAAACGGCGGAATCCGAGTGCCGGCAGCGAACTCCGTCACGTGGTCAACGGCCCATCTACTCGACTTGACCGCCACCCAGAGCCCCGTAACGAGCACCGCAAGCCAAACGACTACATCCAAAAGCCAAGTTCCCTTTCAGCTAGTCAGATACCTTCGGTACTAGGCGGGCTGCTCAGGCCTGCCGCAGTCAATGCGATCGTCGCTCAAATCGCCACTGTGAAGGTAGAGGCGAAGGACCTGCCTTCGAGTGCGCCGATCTCGCACGTCGGGATGGTGAGTTGATCAAGACAAATCGGAATGCGCCTACAACCGCGACCGAGCACGCACCTCCGGATTTGCGCGATTTGAAACGAAACAGACGGCTGCCGAGGCCCGGTTGGGTGTTCCGAGTTTGGTCAGAATCGTCGACACGTAGTTCTTCACGGTCTTGTGAGCCAGCCCAAGTGCGTCTGCAATCTCATGATTCGTCCGCCCGGCCGAGATCAGTTTCAGGACGTCAAGCTCCCGGCTGGTCAAGCGAGCAAGCTCGCTTTCAATGAGTTGATCCTTGTTCGGACACCCAAACGGGCGACGGTGGTCTGCGATCTCCCTGATTGCTTCGATTAGTTCCTCGTCTGGCATTCGCTTGAGCAGGAAGCCCGCAGCACCAGCCTTTCGACTCTCCCGCATCGACTCACCGTCGGGAAAAGCAGTGAGGATTGCGACATCGGTTTTCGGCGACACTGCGTGAATCCGGTGACATGCGTCTAACCCGGACCCGTCGGGGAGGTAGAGGTCGACGATGGCAACGTCCGGCTCGGCGAGAGCAACGCGGCGCACCACGTCGGCAACGGTTGAAGCTTGGCCAACCAAATCGAAGTCGTGATGGGTCTGGAACAGAAGACTCAGGCCGTCCCTGATCAACTGGTGGTCGTCCGCGATTACGACACGCAGCGGGCGTTCACATCTCGGAGCGCGGTGGCTTCTCATGATGCAGCTTTCCTAGCTAACTGCGATTGTCGCGTGTCCTGCCCTTCTCGGTCTTGAGGCAGATGTCTCTTTCGATAGGGTCTTTCGGCACCCCTGCATGTGTCGAAAGCTATGCGGCCTCACATCGTTGGGACTCGGTCTCCTGGTGAGCGGTGCAGGTCACGGAAGCGGGTTGGGGTCTGGCCGGTATTGCGAATGAACCATTTGGTGAAATTCGTGGCTTCCGAGAAGCCGAGTTGAGCCGAGATGGAGGCGATCGGAATTGTGCTGTGGACTGCGAGGCGTTTGGCTTCGAGGACGAGTCGATCAGTCAGCACCTGCTTGGCAGTCTGACCGGTGGCAGAAAGGCAGGCCCTTGTGATGGTTCGTGGCGAATAGCCGAGATCTCGCGCGTAATCCACCACATCGTCACGATTCGACAGGCTCGTCTCAATTGCGTCGCGGTACGCGAGGTACACCTCAGGGAGCGCACTCTGGTGTTTTTGTGTGTCGGCCTGGTCGAATAGCGCGACGAGAGCATCGAATGTCGATGTCATGAGTCGGACCGTGGGTTCAAGGTTGTCAAATCGATCTTGCTGCCTTCTGAGGACTTCGATCAGATTGCTGGCGGTCGAGGCCCCAGTGTCGTCGAGGTCACAGAAGGCGACATGCCCTGGAAACCACTTGCGGCCCGAAACGGCCACCGGTTGCGACAGTACGAGGGTGGCGTCGAAGTCGACCGAGGTATTCCAAACCTGGACTTGCCCTGGTCGGATTAGGGCCAAGCGGTTTCGCTGCCCTTGAATCTCAACGAAGTCGACGGTATGAGACCCGCGGTTGGAGCGCATCAGCAAGAGGGTCGTGAACGACGGCCGTTGCGGTCTGCCGAGGAGCATCGAGTCAACCCTGGCTGCGAGGTGGCTCCTCTCTAGCACCTCGACCGGCAGAGATGGATGGACACGACTGTCGAAATCGACCGACTCTATCTGATGTTGTCCAGTTTCGACCATCTGGCGTCAGGTTAGAACCTTCTCAAAGCAGTCGCGGTGGCCGATGATTACCTCATCAATACACAACAAGCGCGAGAGAAGGCTGTGATGGGTAAGCGATTGGACAACGCCAAGAACCTATACCTGGAGGGAATCCGGGATGGGAAATACGTTGAAGCAATCAACAAATATGCTGGCGACCGATACACGCAACATTCGACACCGGTCAAAGACGGCAAAGAAGGCTTTATCGAGTTCTTTGAAGACTTCGTAGAACGAAACCCAGAGCGTGACATAGAAATCGTGCGAGGTTTCGAAGACGGACAGTACGTGTTCCTCCACGCCGTGCAGAGTCTCAACGGAGGTCAGTACCGTTATGTCACCGCCGACATTTTCGACACCGACGACGAGGGCAGAATGATCGAGCATTGGGACATCATCCAGGAGTGGGTGGATAAGTCGGTCTCAGGTCACACCCAGGTTGACGGCCCAGCTGAGCCCACCGACCTCGACAAGACCCAGGAGAACAAGGCGCTCGTGGCGGGGTTTGTGAACGAAGTGTTGAAGGATGGCAAACTCGACAAGCTGACCGACTACATATCTAGCGAGAGCTACACCCAGCACAACCCGCAGATCGAGGACGGCCTGGAAGGTCTCGGGGCTTTTGTCGAAGCCCTTGCTGATAGTGGCGTGACGATGAAGTACGAAGAGGTCCACAAGGTTGTGGGCGCTGGCAACTTCGTGGCCGTGCTTTCAAAGATGAAACTTGGAGGTACTGACATGGCCGTGATCGACATATTCCGAGTTGACGGTGGTCTAATCGTCGAGCATTGGGACGTGATGGAGGAGATTCTTCCGGCCGAGCAATGGGTCAACTCCGGGAAGTTCTAACGGGGTTGAGTTGGCCGTGGAGCTGACGACGCCTCAGTGGAGTGGCCTAAGGTCATCGCCATGGACATAGTTCTCATCGCAGGTCTGTGGTTGCCTCGGTCGATTTGGGGCGACGTGTCAACCGAATTGGAGCGGCTGGGGCATCGGGCGTTGCCGGTGGCACTACCGGGAGTTGATGACGGCGCCTCAACCGCGACGCTGGACGACCAGGTCGGGGCGGTCGTCAAGGCTGTCGACGATGCGGACCGGCCTATGGTCGTGGGTCATTCTGCCGCCTCCACTCTGGCTTGGGTAGCCGCGGATCGACGACCGAATTCGGTTCGTCAGGTCGTCCTCGTCGGAGGATTCCCCGCTTCCGACGAAGATGCTTACGCCGACTTCTTCCCGACAGAGGATGGGGTCATGGCCTTCCCGGGCTGGGAGCCCTTCGAAGGCCCAGACGCGGCTGACCTGGACGAGGCTGACCGAGTGCGCATGTCGGCGATCGCTGTTGCAGTCCCTGCGGGTGTCTCCAAAGGTGTGGTCAGGCTCGGTAACGAACATCGATACGATGTGCCGGTCTCGCTGGTGTGTCCCGAATACAGCCCCGACCAAGCTCGGGCATGGATCGAAGGGGGAGAGGTCCCCGAACTCAGTCGAGCCAAACAGCTCGATTATGTCGACATCGATTCAGGACACTGGCCGATGGTCAGCAGACCGGCCGAGCTTGCCCGGCTTATCCATCTTGCGGCCGCGTCGACCTAGGTGTCGCCAAACCGCCGTGATTGCTACCTCGAGCGGGCTCTTCGAGATCCGGGCCTGGGACCTACCAGCACCGGCACGTCAGAGTCGCTCACGATCGCCCTCGCAACGCTACCGAAGAGGCGCTCGGAGGCTCCTCGCCCACGAGTGCCGATAACAACCAGGTCCTTCCCGGTCTCGCTGGCGTATTCGAGAAGCACCTTGCTCGGTTCTCCGTAAAGAATCTCCGTCGCAGTGTTTGTCCCACTTATCGACCTCGAGACTTCGTCCAGCATTTGTTGGGTGCGTTCTTGCTCATCGGAGGCGAGCGGAGAACGTGCCTCATAGTCGAGGACCGTCACGAAAGTAAACGATGTCGGCTCGCCCGTCAGAACCGACGCCGCGGCCTGGAATGCCTCCGCGGCCTCTTGGGATCCGTCCAACGCAACCAGGACATCTCTATCACCAGTGGTCCGGGTCAGGGCATCTCGTCCGACGGCTAGCTCGGCTTCTCTGCGCACGTTCTCAAAGGCAAGAGGTACCGCAAGAGGGCCCAACAAAGAGCCGAACGTGAACCACAATGCGAAGTTGTGTCCCCGCTTTCTCATGACATACCCGAGCACGAGGCCAGTAAGCAACCAAGCAGCGGCCAAACCGATGAGACCTTGCGTTACATCCATTTGTGTGCCTTTCGCTGACTATTTCACAGCTAGCGAAGAGTCAGCGCCAGGGTCGAAAGCCACCTCTGGGTGGCCGATTGTCCCGTGAAATGGCATGCACGTTGCGAATGAGAATGGGTAAGAGAAGACGACAGAGCCCACGAAGCTTCTTCCCTTTCGGTCACTACCCGTCCGGTTTGGGGATTGCCGACTCCGATTGTCGGCATCTCAGCCAGAAAGTCTTCCGGCTCTCCCTTTCGCCTCATTGGCTCTGTCTACAGGCCATCTAACTCCAGCGCCATAGTGCTCGCTAGGGCCGAAAGCCCCCTCGTTTCAAGGTATCTGTCGTATCAAGAACCTTCGGCTCGACCTAGGCAGGAGGAAAAAGGCCGTTTCGGCGGCACGGTTTAGAACCGGGGAATCGCGACGACCGCGTGCCCTTCAATTGGCTCATCCATGGGGCTGATCAACGCACCGGTATCCATGGCCATTGCTACAAGGCGGTCGAGCAGATCGTCCGAGAAAGGTCCTTGGTGTGGGTGACGCTCAGTTATTGTGAGCTCAGGGTCACACTGACCCCATAAAGGTCGAGCGTCGCTGTGGATCAGAACGTGGTCAAGTCGCCCTGCTGCGGCGGCCGTTAGGGCCGTCTGGAGGTCGGTCATGGCCTTGTTTGCACCTAGGCTCTGGCGTGCACTCTCGGCCATTCTCTCGGTCGATGCTCTTCCAAGCTCCGCGATCGTTGGCGCCGCTTTCTTGTGTACCTCTGAAGGATTCTCCGGGTCCGCTACACCGCTCCTGCGGGGCGTTGCGGCATCTTGAGTCGTGATCTGGGTGAAACGGTCTGTCAGATCGTCGTCACCGAGCACGACCAGGCACTCATCTCCGGTCAACTTGGCCACTGTCTGTGCCACGGAACGCAGGTATCGGGCCAGATCCTCCGCTCTTGTCCCGCCCTCGTGTCCGTGTCCTGACTTCGCTAGTCCGGCTCTATTCGGGTGCTGCTGACGCTGTTTCTCACGATCAACGAACCAGTTGATTTCGTCGAATGAACCTGGCAGGTCGCCCTCGATGCGAGATATCCGGTGCATGGAGGAGCGGTAAAGGGTCACGCCTCCCTTTGTCAACACCAGGACCGGGTACTCGGCCTCGATCGATGGCAACAACGGCCGAATGTGGAAGACCGTGGATACGGTGGTCCGTTCCGGGGCTCCGCCAGGTAGAGCCACCGAGAGGAGAGCTCCATCGAAATGCACGAACACGGCCAACCCCGAGTCTTGGTATCGCCAGAATTCTCGGCTATCAACAAGCCCCTGTGCCCGGCTGAGGATTGACTGCCGTTCTCTGGGCTTCCAACCGGCTGCTTCCATCAGCCTGTCGCAATTGACGATGCCCTTGCTAAGGCGAATCCTGTCCTGTCCAATGATGCCGCCTTGCGTATGCGTCGGCAGGTAGATCGAAATAAGTACATCGCCGGTTGCTCTTCGTAGCTGCGCGATGATTTCGTCGCTGATTCTGGAGGGCCGTGAAGGGGATTCTGTCATGTGCCGACGAGTCACCATCGGTCTTCTGGAGGTTCTTGCTCCTCGTCGAGGGAAACCTCCGATTCCAAGGTTTCGTGGCCCGGAGACCCTTCCACGAGTTCCGATCGAGGGATAGTCTCGCCTGGCTCTTCAAAGACCTCGAATCCTTGGGCCGCCTCTCTTTGGCGTTCCAGCGCCAAACTCTCGAGGCGCTTGGCGTCGCCGTTGACCTCCTTCGGGCCTTCTTCGATGTCCCTACCGTCGGACGTATTGCGAGGACTCATTTCACCTCCTGTCCTCAGGCTGCTGGAGTTGGTCCGATTCGGCTAGAGGCGAAAGCCCCCTGTTGCGCAGTGCGGGGGATCAGGGGCTATGGATTCTTCAATCGGGCGGCGAACTCCCGGTCGGTACCAGACTTTTCGAGAAGATCACGGAAAGGCCGGATGCAAGTGCCAGAACGACTACAAACACCCAATGCGGCCCGGTTAGGGGCACAGTTTCGAACAGCCGGTTCCCGATGGGCGTGGCGACAACCGCAACCTGAAGGAGGAGGGAAGAGGCTACTGCTCCGTGAAGAATCGGGTTTGTGGTGAGACCCTCCCGCCATCCGGATTCAGATACTCGTAACGCGTAGACAAAAGCGAGTTGAACAAGAACGAGAACCGTAAATCCGAGTGTGCGTGTCACTTCCCAAGGCTCATCGAGAACTATTCCATACCCGAAGGCGGCCAACACAAAGGCCGCCAGCAAGGCTCCCCGAATGGCGATGGCTGCCTGCGTCCGGCGACCGAGGAGCGATCGGCTCTTCCCAGGGGGTCGGTGCATTGTCATTGAGTCGGGTGGATCGAAGCCCAGTGCAATCGCCGGCAATCCATCGGTGATCAGATTCACCCACAAGATTTGGGTTGCGAGTAGCGGATCACCGAGCGCACCGAACAGCAGGAACCCAATGAATACGACGATAACCTCGGACACGTTCGCCGCCAGCAGGAAGGCGATCACTTTTCGAATGTTGGAGAATATCGTTCGCCCTTCACGCACAGCGGCGACGATGGTTGCGAAGTTGTCGTCGACTAAAACCAGATCGGATGCGTCGCGGGCTACATCCGTTCCCGAGCCCATCGAAACTCCGATGTCGGCGATTCGTAGCGACGGAGCATCGTTGACCCCGTCTCCGGTCATGGCCACGATTTCACCACGACTCTGCCACGCCCGGACGATGCGTACCTTGTCCTCGGGGTCGACACGGGCGTAGACGGAAACCTGATCGACCGGTAGGTCGAGCTGAGCTTCGTCCAATCTGCGCAACTCAGTTCCGGTCACGACATTCCCGGCTTCAAGGAGTCCGAGTTGTCCGCCGATCGCCGTCGCCGTGGATTTGTGATCTCCAGTAATCATGATGACTCTTACGCCGGCCTCTGTGGCTTCGGTTACCGAAGGCAACGCTTCGTCACGCAGCTCGTCACTGATCCCGACTAGTGCGTTCATGACCAGGTTCTGGGTTGCTTCCTCCAGATCCTGGGGCGAGTCCTGCAGCTTCCGGTACGCCAGGGCCAGTGTTCGCAGTCCGCTGGTCGCCATGGCCTCTGCGGCGGCAAGCCACTCGTCGCAGGCGGCGTCGGTGAAGGGCACCGGTCCCTGTTCCGTGTCGATTTGTTCGCAGAGCGGAGCCAACGCTTCCGGTGCACCCTTGACGGCGAGCAATAGCCCCGATTCAGCCGTGTGGAGCGTTGCCATCCACTTCCGAGATGAGTCAAAGGGGATTTCGTCTATACGAGGGAAGGAAAACCTGGTCATTGCTGGATCGCGGATCGGCGCAACTGCATCGAGAAGGGAGATCTCGGTCGGATCACCCCGCAACCCGTCGCCTTCGGCCCTGGCATCGTTGCACAACGCAGCCAATTGAGAGAATCGCTTGGCTAGCGGCATTTCGATCGCGGACGGCATGTCCGCAACCCTGGTGGTGCCAAGTCGGATTCTCTGGACGCTCATCATGTTGCGGGTCAGGGTTCCAGTTTTATCCGTGCAGATGACAGTGACGGCTCCGAGAGCCTCGACCGCTGTGATCCTGCGGACGATCGCGTTCCGGCGTGCCATTCTTTGGACACCCAGTCCCAGCGTCACACCTACGACTGCGGGAAGTCCTTCAGGGATGGCTGCCACTGCGAGAGCCACCGCGAGCAAGAACATCGACTCCAATGCCCGTCCTTGCGCCACACCCACAACTAGGACCACGAGCGCAACGGCCACGGCTATCAGACCCAGACGTCGGCCGACAATCTCCAGCTCGCGCTCGAGCGGTGTTGGAGGTTCCACCTCGCTTAGAAGGACGGCGATCTTCCCCATCTCTGTCGTGGGACCTGTTGCTGTCACTACACCAAGTGCTCTGCCGGAGATGACAGTGGTGCCGGAGAAGATCATGCCGGACCGGTCACCGATGGATGATTCCTCCGCAACTTGATCGGTGCTCTTCTCCACTGGGGTCGACTCGCCCGTGAGCTCGGACTCGTCGACCGCGAGCCGACCGACTTCGAGGAGTCTGGCATCAGCCATCACACGATCTCCGGCCTCGACGAGAACGAGATCTCCGGGCACAATCTCATCACTGCGAACTTCTAGCTCTCTGCCACTTCGGACAACCTTGCCTGTGGGAGCGGTAAGGCGCTGGAGACTCTCTGCCGCTTCAGCAGCTCGTGCCTCCTGGGTGAATCCGATGCCTGCGTTGATGATGACGATCGCTGCGATAACCACGGCCTCCAGCCAATCACCAAGAAGGAGACCGCTAATCGCAGCCGCGACCAGCAGGACCAGAACAAGAGTGTTCTTGAATTGGCGGCCGAATAGCTGCCAACGTGATGGGCCCGTGTCAGTTTGTATTCGATTTGGCCCGAAGGAGAGGAGCCGTTTTCGAGCGTCCTCTTGCGTAAGACCCAGGTCGGTATCGGTCGCCAAGTCTGATGCCACTTCGCCGACCGTCTTTGAGTGCGGCGACCTGGGCGGAGCTATTGGTCGCGAGTCCTGATCAGTCATCGGTTGGCCAGCTCAAGAGTCCCCTCGGGGGCGTTGCCTGGTACCCGCATTTCATCTTGGGATGGTGAAGGAACCTCCAGTGACGTGGCAACGACCGAGACCATGCCCAACACTGTTCTCTTCGAAATAGCTGAGGATCCCTTCTTCCTGGTGCGCCGACTACCGGGCAACGTGCTCATTCAGGATTGTAATTCTTGCCCGCGGCCGCGAATGGTGGCGACATCCCACGGCCCGATCCAAAGGTCAAGTCGTCGATTGGAGCAGCCGGACAGACCGGCGTCTAGCTCCTCAACGGTTCCCAGTCGCGCACTCCTTGGTCGGACTGATTTGAACGTATAGATGGATGGCCGGCGCGAGAAGTGCCGAAAGGCCCTCGTTTCGTTGGTACGCAGGTCGGTTCGCCGATCCGGACCATGACCTAGGTCCCGGCTCCGCCACGTTGCTTATGCCGTTGTGGATTCGCTATTGCGAAGTGGCTAGGGGGCTATGGTTCCGGGGTCACGTCAATCGCAAGGATCAATCTGAACAATCCTCCAAGTCGAGAGACAGCCTCAAAGTATCGCCTCTCGTCGCCATACAAGCTTCTAGCTTTCACAGGGTCAGAATCGGCTGGCTATGACGAACGATGGGAGGAGTTAGATGACACCGTGGTCCTTGTTGGAGAGCCTGGTCGGTGCTTGGGAAGGTGTTGGTGTTGGCGAGTTCCCGACCATCGATACCTTCCACTATCGAGAAAAGCTGACGATCAGAGCCACTGCGAAGGGGAGCCTGCAGTATGAGCAGACGACCTGGCGAATAGCCGATGACGGTGAACTGCCCTCCCATCATGAACTCGGCTTCATTGGCATAGACGAAGGGTCATCGATCGTCATGATGTCTGTCCAGGGTCTTGATCGCCTCGAAGCACTGAGGGGTGACATCGACGGTACGCTTCTTGAGTTCGCTTTGAGCCTTACCAGTACAGCACTTGCAGGCGACGACCGCATGATCAGCAGTTGGAGGCGTTGGGCGGTTTCCTCAAACCAGCTTCATTACGACATGGGCATGGCGACACGGTCGGTTCCGAACGGATCTCACCACTTGTCCGCTGACCTTGACCGGGTGCTCAGATGATTTAGGTGGGCTTCTGTAGTGGCGAACTATCGTATCTCTGCCGTTCGAAATGCGAGGATGAGTTTTGGCCAGATCTCATAGCCGAGAGACAGCAAAAAGGGAGCTGATCGGTCGCGCAACCGTTCGCAGAGTCAATCCCTTTGGTTTTCCCGTCTTCGTAATGCGCCAGGAAGGGCGGCCCATCGCAAGGCTGGGCCGATTTAGCTGGGTGAGCGTCTATCTCGGCTTCGGACAGAGGATCGACTTAGACGACGGGACCGAGTGGCGAATTCGGTCGACCGAAAACAGCGGTGTGATCTCGCCGGTGATCCTCAACGCGGACAAACAGAAGGTCGCGACCGGTTTCGTCGGGCACAGCGGCTACCGCATCAACGGCAAGGACTTTGTCTACGACCTGGTTTCGGCCGAGGGGCACACGAGGTGGAGACGGCCAAACGACTGGATTCTGCGAGACGTTGAGGACGTAGTCGCAAATATCACGAGAATCCCAGCGGGCGTGACGACGACACAACCCGTACCGATGGCGGCAGTTCTCCTGGCGTTGGCTCTCACCCATATCGGAATACCCGGTGAGAACATGCCGAAGATGGCCGCCCTCGAATGGACCAAGCCTTAGGAGTTGTGGGGCTCCTGAAGCTGAAACACGTATGCGAAGGCGGGTTTGTTGTAGGCGATGCCGCGACCGGAGGTATGCAGTGACTCGACTGTCACCTCGATTGGCTTCTTCGGAATGAGGTACGTGTCGAGGTTGTCGCGGCGAACGGTGTACGACCCACTGCGCGACGTAATTGCCGCAACCAACTCATATTGAGGGTCGATCGAAACCATTGCGGCGTCGCCGTGGCTGGCATTCACCAACAAGAAGCCTCCCGGACGCAGATACCGGGTGCAGTGCTCTGATACGAACCCGGCATAGAGCGACACGAGAAGGTCAAAACTCTCGGCAGGTACCTCCAGGGGTGTTGTGTAATCCTTCGGGATGAACCGCCATCTACCTGGTGACTCCACGAGCCGGTTCTGGGCGATCAGCTCATCTACTCCCTCGGCGTCGGCGAAGAACTTGGCGGCCTGACGATCGATGTCGATGTATGTGACATCGGCGAACACAAAGGAAGTGGCAACGTCTACCCATGAGCCCGGGTACAGGACCGTCGAGACGTCAAACGCATCCGCTAAGGCTGAGAAGAGGCGAAGTCGATCTCCTGGATGTCGCTCCTGTATGGCCCACAGTCTTTTGGTCGACGCCTTCATGTCGCTGCTTGGTGGTCGATGCCGCTTGTCCGGGGCTTGGCAGCTGTCGCGACTGTTGCTGGGATGCCGCCGATCGTGCGCTGATTGATTTTTGTACCGATAAAACCTTCACCCTGGAATAGTGCACGCAGATGCCTTCCGTCGATTGGTGTAGGGGACGGACCAGCAAAGTGGCTGCTCGCCGGGTGCATCGGACTGGTGAAGTCCTCTTCTACCAGTACAACCCTTCCACCTGGCTTGAGAGTCCGAGCGAGTTCGAATGCTGCGGCCTGAAGGTCGGCGAAGTGGTGTACCGAATTGACGGCAAAGACGGCGTCAATCGACGAGTCCCGCACGGGAAGGTTCTCAGCGGTGCCGTTGCGAATGTCTATAGCGGTTCGAGACCGTTGCCACATACGCCTCAAGCCGAGTATCCCTCTTGCCATTCTCGACGGATCCACCGCGATGAGTCGCCCATCGGGCCGGACCAGTTTGGCTGCTGTGACCGTTGCGGGGCCGAGGCCAGCACCGAGGTCGAGCACGACTTCGCCAGGCTTGGGTGCCACCAGCTCCACCGTCGCCCGGTTGATCTGGGAAGACCAGAATTGGGGGAGCGCGCCGATCAGGTGGACGACGCTCCTCGTTGACCACCCCCGGTTCGCAGACGCTTGATGTTCGTGCACCTGCGGATTGTCAGTCTGTTTCATCGCGATTCTCTCTTTTGGGTGGACGAGGCGCCGTTGGGCCCGACGTGAAACCCGGAATCCGCGTCAGTGAGAACTCCCGCTAAGCGGGCGACGTTGGCTCGCGTCCCTGGCTGTAGCGGTGCCCATTCGAGTAGCTCGCCAAGCCAGAGGGCAAGCCCGTGAATGCTCTCGTGAATCGAATTGAAGGAGTGGTCACAAGTCTGGACCGTTTTCTGGGGGAGACCATTGGTGGATCGGATCTCGTCGAGAACGTCGACGATGCTGGTAACCAGCTCGTTGGTGGTGAGTTCGGTTGATGTGTTCATGGATGTGGTCCTATCTCTTCTGATTGACTGACCGATAGTCAGTGACCGACAGTCAGCATTATGACCACTGGTCAGTCGGCTGTCAAGTGAGCTATGATGAGGACATGACCACCCCAACATCCGCCGATGCTCGCTACCTCCCGTCCGAGGTTCGTCGCAGGCAGATTCTCGACGCCGCAGCCCAGTTGGCGACCACCGATGGTCTTGAGAACACCTCGATAGCCAGGGTTGCCGAGGTGGCCGGATTGGCGAAGGGCTCGATCTACCTCCACTTCGAATCCCGACAGGAACTGGTGGCCGCATTACAGGCCCAAGTCTGGGAGCAAATGATCGAAGGCCCGCGGCGCGTTGTTACCGACGATTCCCGGTCCTGGTCCGAGAGGCTGGACGCTGTTGTCGAGCATTGGATGCGATTCGAGAAAGAGAACCACCAGATCTACCACGCAGTCTTTCACGCCGTTGCCATGGACAGTCATGAGCCCTGGGATGAAGCGAGAATGCTCCTTGGCGAGATAATCACCGGTGGAGTCGCAGCAGGAGAGTTCGATCTGGCGGGCCTCCATAAGGAGGTTGTGGTCGAGTTTCTTCTCCATGCATACGTCGGTCCGTGTTTCCACCACGGGGACATCGATACTGCGATTGGTGATGTGAAATACCTGTTCCGGCGAACGCTTGGAGCTGCCCAGTCGGTCTGACTCAGCGCAAGGGCTGACCCTTGCTGCCCGTGATTCTCACGGTTGAAGAGCCACTTTGGCCCTGACTGGCCTGCCCCGAACCTAGAAACCCACCAATATTGGCTATCTTGACATGTGAGTAAATACTCACATATACTGATCAAATGGACGAAGTGTTCAAAGCAATCAACGACCCCAGTCGGCGGCTTCTCCTCGACGGCTTGTATGAGCGGGACGGCCAAACGCTGGGAGAATTGTGCGCCCTCCTCCCGGAGATGACCCGATACGGGGTCATGAACCATCTGAGGATCCTCGAAGAGGCAGAACTTGTGATCAGTCACAAACAGGGCCGTCAGAAGTTTCACTATTTGAACCCCGTCCCGATCAAGCTGATCCACAATCGCTGGATCAGTCGGTATACCGAGCTACGGGTCGGGGCAATCACCGGCATCAAAGCTCGGGTGGAAACAGGAGAACACCACGTGGAACAACCCGCACATATCTACAAGTCGTACATACGAGGAACTGCCGAAGAGGTGTGGGATGCCATCACCAACCCCGACAAGACGGTCCAGTACTTCTACGGGACTCTTGTTGACTCACGTTGGGAAGTCGGCGCAGAGATGAACTACAACTACAGCGACGGGACAGCTGCCTCGACCGGGCGCATAATTGCCATCGACGCAAACAAGAGACTCGAGTTCACCTTTCATGCCCTTTGGGATGAAGAGCTTGCTGCTGAGGGACCAGTTCGTGAAGTATGGAGTTTGGAGGAGTCGGATGGCATGGTCGAGCTGCGAATCGAGCTCTACGAAGTCGGACCCAAGACGCTTCAGGACTTCAAAGACGGTCTTCCCTACATCGTGTCCGGTCTAAAGAGTCTGGTCGAGACGGGCTCTGGGCTGGCTTCTGCCTCGTAGACGAGGGCACATTCTTCGGCGACGAGCCAGGAATGTCTCAGGCAAGGCGGTGGTAGGTCAGGATCAAGGTTGTTTCGCTCAACCCATTTCCTCGACCATCGCTCTGGCGACGAACTCGTCGATGTCCCGGGGAACGG
The DNA here is from genome assembly GCA_965216445.1 of Acidimicrobiia bacterium. Classification (GTDB taxonomy): domain Bacteria; phylum Actinomycetota; class Acidimicrobiia; order Spongiisociales; family ZC4RG35; genus MA-ANB-1. The sequence goes on along the minus strand of OZ244166.1, from coordinate 1,920,174 downwards.
GTTGATCGCCAATGGGCAGCGACTCAGCCTGAAGGGCCAGCCTTTCCAGCGAGAGGGCCTGAAGGCTGAAACCGAGATCCATGATCTCAACAGAATTCCCACGGCTACCGGTCACTGAGAGGTTGACCATTCGGCCGCCTCCAATGACGTCGACTCCGTGGCCCTCAGCAAGGAAGTAACGAGTGATGTCGGTACCGCGGTCCTCTTTGCTTAACGCGTGGTGATCGAGAGCAACAACGTCGATTTCCGTATCGAAATGACCTGCATTGGCCAGGATCGCGTTGTTGCGCATCCTAGAGATATCGTCAACACCGATCACGCCCACCTGCCCGGTCGCGGTTATGAAGATGTGGCCAACCTCGAGTGTTTGGGAAAGGCTGAGTACCTCGAAGCCATCGATGGCCGCTTCCAGAGCCTTGATCGGGTCGGTCTCCACAACGGTCACGGTGGCGCCTGCGTTGCGACCGTATAGTGCGATGCCCCGTCCGCACCATCCGTAGCCGACTACCACCAGGCGGCGCCTTTGGAGCATGACGTTGGTTGCCATTCGCACGCTCTCCACAACGGATTGGCCGACACCATGTTTGTTTTCGACGATCGCTTTCAGAGGACTGTCGTTAATGACGATGACCGGGAATTCCAACTTGCCGAGCAGCGGCCCACGCAGAGCGAACGCCCCGGAGGTCGTCTCCTCTGTTGCGCCCAAGGGACGTGAGCTTCCTTCGTTCAAGAGTCCGATTAGTTCGGCACCATTGTCGAGTACCAGGTCTGGCTTTCGGGACGCTAGGACCTGGAGATGCTTGGCGATTTCCCGGTCGTCGTCTTCGCGAGATCCAAGAATCTCAATACCTTCCGACCTCAGGAGTCGTGCCAGCTCATTATCGGTGGTGCCTTTGTTGCCCATAGCGATGACATTCGCACCGGCATCCTTCAGGACCCTGATCAGCACACCAGTTTTCGGCTCGATATGAATTCGGACGGCAATCGTCAATCCGTCAAACGGCTTCTCTCTTTCGAACCGCCCGGCGATTCGGCCGAGGATTGGCATGTGATCTGCAACGAATCCGAGACGTCCCGATGATGAATTGGTGGGCAGTGGGGGCATGGCGGAAGGCTACACCCGCCTGCTTACGTCCCTCATTCGCTACTTCTTTGTCGGCTTGGGCTCCAGGGTGCCTATCCAGTTGTAGCTCTTGTCGAACCAACTCGACAGGGCCGCGGTGTCGGCGAGCAGTTCGGCTGGTACGGACACGTAGCCACGCATCACACTCCCGTACTGAATTACGGGTCCGCTTTCATATGAGTCCATGAACTCTTCGGCAAGGTCATCTGACAGGCGCAAAGCCATGGATCCGTCTGCGTCGAGAAAGCTGAACATGTGCCCGTTGCGAGATGTGTACGGGTTCTTGGCACCTTTGACAGTCGTGTCGGCCTCACTCGACTCTATGGCCGCTGCGTACATCTCCAGGGCCTCGGCCGGACCCCGGTAATCAGATCCACCTGGCATTGCCTCACCAATCTGTCGCTTGGCTTGAAGTTACCAACATCGGGAGTTCGGGTGTGCGGCTTTGCGGATCAGGTCCCACCCACCCTGGCTACGGTGGCCACACCATGAGAATCGGACTCAGCTTTCCACGCACACTTAGGCCCTCGTTGCTTCCAAAGATTGCACGGGAGCTCGAAGACGGCGGGGTGGAAGACCTCTGGGTGATCGAAGACTGCTTCTACACCGCGGCGCCGAGCTTGGCCGCAGGTGCGCTCACAGTCACCGAGAGGATCGAGGTGGGGATTGGAATTCTTCCAGCCGTGGTTCGTCACCCTGCGATCACGGCAATGGAGATCGCCACGTTGCAGGAACTTGGGTCGGGGCGACTCGTCGCCGGCATTGGTCACGGAGTTCAGCGATGGATGGAACAAATCGGGCTTCGCCCCAAATCTCCACTAACAGCACTCCGGGAAACGATGACAACGGTGCGCTCTCTCCTAGCCGGCGAAGAAGTGACCTTTGACGGTGAGACGACCCAGCTCGACGCGGTCCAGCTTCAGAATCCACCGGAGTCATCGACCCCGCTGCTTGCCGGCGTCCGAGGGCCCAAATCGATGCAGCTGGCGGGAGAGATTGCCGACGGTGTGATTCTCGCCGAGCCAGCATCGCCTGAGTATGTGACCTGGGCAAAGAAGCAGGCGAAATCGCAGGGCCCCTTCGAGATCGTTGCGTTTGCCCCGTGGTTGGTGATCGACGATGGGGCCATGGCGCGCCGTCTCATGGCACCATGGCTGGCTGGCGAGTTGTCCAAGTCCAACCAGGGATTCAGTGTGCTGTCGTTTCATGATGAACTGCTGGATCGAGCTGACGATGTTGATGCCCTCGCCGACTTGCCCCCAGACTTGTGGAGCCAGCTCGGCCCAATCGGATCACCCCGCGATGCCCTGACCTACTTCGACAACCTGGCTCAGGTGGGCGTTGAGCGGGTCGGTGTCTTCCCTGCACCGATGGAGGAGTACGCCCTAGCCGACGTTGGGTCGCTGATTGAACTGGTCAGACGTCGGGGATGAAGCGGGTTTGGTCAGGGTGGCGATGTTGGTGATTTCGTAGCGGAAGAACTCACCTTGCTCCCAACGATCCGTCCCGTAGTACCAGCCCACTCGCCCCGAGCAGGGAATGGTCAGGCCACTGTGGGTCTGGTGATTCCCGAACTCGCCACCAAACTTGTGGATTCCCCATTCTCCGGTGTTCTCAGGATCGCCCCAACGATCGAATCGGACCGACGTGACCCGAGCTTCTTCGTTGAGTGAGAGGTCGACGGCAAAAGGGTTCCCGTCGAGGACCCAACTGGCCCGAAGAGCGTCGGTGTCTATTTCGATCCATTGGACGCCGTAAGCCGGCAGGAGCGCCGTGGGGATCCAAACCGCCTCGGCGGCGCCTCGGGCTGCAGCGGAGCGGCTTATGTCCTGTCCTCTGGCGTGAACCAGGTTCTTCACTCCAAGCAGCTTCCAATCCATCCCGCCTTCTCCGTCGATGTAGTAGTCAGCGCCGTGAATGATCCATGCGACCCGCGCTCTCCAGAGGTATCCGGCGTGTGGATTGAGGACTTCGTCTGCAGAGAAGCGCATCCACCTGTTGAGCTTGAGTTGACCCCTCATCTCGAGTCGAGCAGCGCTGACAATTGGCGTGCCCGGTGCGATGGCGGCCCCTAGGAATCGTTGGGCCAGTTTCGGGATCCCCTCGAGGTCGGAATCATCGAATTCCCTTCCACCAGCGTGGGCCAGCCGTTCCTCGATTGAGCTACGAGTCTTCACTGTGACCCCTTTCCCGGAAATCTGGTGCCGCCCGGATCGGCTACATGAGTCCATCGATACTGAAAAGAAGGTATGCGGGACTAGGGGACATAGTCCCGTCGTAGTGGGTCATTCTCGCGAGATATTTGAGGAGGCAGCTGGCGGTGGCTGGTGGCTAAACGAGGTTGTTCGTGCGTACTCCCAGTGGATACGATCGCACCATGTCAACACGAGCGAGGCTTTGGTTGTGGCTGTCTGCTGGAGTCCTCGTGGTTGCGGCATGCGCATCTGCCGACGTAGCGGATGTCACGTCTTCGACTCGCTCAGGGGCCAGGCTGCCGTCATTCAACGCTGGAATGACTCAGTTGGCGGAGGTTGTGGAGCAACTCGGCTACGAAGACTTGGGCGGCGATCACGAGGCTGAAGAGTCGAGTTCATTCCTGGTCGGCCGCGAAGGAGTCGAAGAGTTTCAAATCACAACGGGTTGGGGTCTGACTGAGCCTCAAGGAGAGCACCAATTGGAACCAGGCCCAGTTGGCGACTTTCTCACACTTCTGCGGCGTGGTGACCGGGCGGGCGTCTTCTTTGTGTGCGGTGACTCCTACGTGGAGGTCCTGGCGCTGGACGGTGACCCTGAGGCCGGAGCGGCTTTTGGCTCCGAAGTACACTCCCAGCTGTGTGAGTAGGAGTTGGTCGGAGAGGGATCGCCTAATCTCGGTCCCGTACCCTTAGCCAGTCGATGAAGAGTCGTGTTTCTTCGATCTGCTCGTCTGTGAGAGGGTCTCCTTGGTAGGCGAGAGCCGAACCGGTGTCGTCTGAAAGCTCGAGTTCGTAGGGACGGGGTCCGAGATCCAACTCACGACGCATTGCGCTGTCGAGAATTTGGAGGGCCGCCCGCACGTTTTCGTACTGTCCACCGAGAGCTTTCTTGATCCGCTCGATACCGTTGAGGAGTTCCTCGATGACCTGTCCGAGAGCGTTGTAACCGGCAGGGGTCAACTCGAGAAGGGAAGAACGGGCATCGAGGGGATTCGGGGTTCGAACCAACTCACCGCGGCGCTCACAACGATTGACGATGCTGGAGACGGTCGTCGGCGGTAGACCCGTTGCCCTAACCAGGTCAGCAGCTGTGATTGGCGACAAATCGGTGATCAGACCGTACATCGCGAACTCGTCAACGGAGAGATTGGACTCCCCAAGCATCTCCGAAACCATCCGATTGGTGAGGAATGAAACCAACCACAGGTCGATAAACAGGTTCTTGTCTGTTGACATTCTGCGTAATCGTAGTGTATATAGTACGAACACGCACGGATTTGTGGGGCAGAGCAATATGAGCAGTGGAAGTGGGCGTCGGACCAATCTCGCGCTTCTCGTGCTGCTGCCTCTGGCGATACTTACCGGGCTGGTCGCAAATACGGCGGGAACGAGGTGGGGGATTCATCCGTCGGTGATTCACGGGCTGGTTGCTCTTGCGATACTGATCCTCTCGCCTTGGAAGCAGGCGATTGTTCGGAGCGGCCTGAAGAAAAAGCGACCTTCGAACAAGACTTCCATCGTGCTCTTGGTTCTCGTGATATCAACCCTCGCAACCGGGATAATGCACGCCTTTGGCTATCAGGGGAAGGTCGGTCCTTTGACCCTGATGCAGGTGCACATCGGCGGCGCGTTGATTGCTTTGATCCTCGGGTGGCTTCACTATCGGTCTCACCCCGTGAAGCCTCGACTGTCAATCGATTTCAATCGCCGGACGTTTTTGAGAACCGGCTCGCTGGCAGTCGGAGCTGGCGTTGCGTGGGTCGCTTTGGAGGGGACCCTGGATGCTCTCGGGGCGGCAGGAGGGGAGCGGAGGTTCACCGGGTCTCATGAAAGGGGTTCTTTTGACCCTCGACGCCTCCCGGTCACATCGTGGCTCGACGATCGAGCTCCGGCAATTGAGGTGGCGGAATGGCGCCTCAATGTGGACGGTGTGTCGCTGACCATGGCGGAGATCGAGTCGATGGAAGCTGAACAGTTCGACGCTGTTCTTGACTGCACCAGTGCTTGGTACTCAGAACAGACCTGGAGTGGTGTTCGACTGGATCGGATCCTCGACGTCGGCGAAGCGCGCTCGATCGTGGTGAATTCACAAACCGGCTATGCCAGGAGATTCCCCACCAGGGACATCGAGAAGCTGTGGCTGGTGACCCATCTGGGAGGTGAGCCTCTTTCGGTCGGCCACGGATATCCTGCCCGCGTCGTGGCGCCGGGACGACGCGGCTTCTGGTGGGTGAAGTGGGTTGTCGAAATCAACACCTCGAACGTTCCGTGGTGGATCCAGCTGCCGTTCCCCGCGACATAGCTCACTCCATTAGATTGTGGTCGCCCAGACCGTCAACGACAGGTGCCGTGGTGACTCAGCGAAATACCAAGAATTCCCCTGCATCTAGCGAGAAGGTCTCGATCCGGGACGCCGCAGACGAGGGGCGGTTTGTCTTGGAGGTTGACGGCGTGAGGGCCGGTCTGGCTGACTATCGGCTCAGAGAAGGTAATTACTTCTTTGTTCACACTGAGGTCGATTCCGAGTTCCAGGGGCGTGGATTTGGGATGTCTCTCGCTCGCTTTGCCCTTGATGACGTGAGACGTCAGAGGACCAAGGCGGTCCCCATTTGTCCCTTGTTTGCCGCATTCGTCCAACGTCATCCGGAGTACAACGACATCATCGATCACAAGGTCTTCGAACGGGTTCTCGCCGCACGACGTAGGAAGCGATCCGAATCGGATGAGTGACCGGCGGCCTCCGTTGGTCCCAACTGGTCGTCGGGTCTGACCATTGTCGGTTCAAGCACCATCGGGCGTTGTTCTAGTCAGGCCCCGGCACTTCTCGGTCAATTCATCGACAGCCGCCGACAATCGCTTTCAATCCAACGACCACGGGCTCAGCGCCGAGGAGTTGGCTCGGCGGGGTTATGACGAAGCCACCGCTGTTGCAGAAGCCCTCGTAGCCCGGGGGATACGAGTGCACCTCTTTGAGGACGAGCGCGACGATCGGCCGGATTCGGTATTCCCCAACAACTGGTTTTCGACTCATGCACAGGGTGCCGTTGTCCTCTATCCGATGTTTTCCCCTAACCGCCGCACCGAACGTCGCTCCGATGTTGTCGAAGTGTTGAGATCCGAATACGACGTCGAGAGGATTGCCGACTACTCCGGGTTGGAGAGCGAAGGGGTATTTCTGGAAGGGACCGGAGCAATGGTTCTGGACCACATAAACCGCATCGCCTACGTGTGCAGGTCGCAACGGGCCGACCCGGTTGGGCTTGAGCGATTTTGCAACGACTTTGAGTATGAAGCGGTTGTCTTTGACGCCACTGACAGCGAGGGTTATCCGGTTTACCACACCAACGTCGTCATGTGCATCGGGACCGAGGTGGCGTTGGTGGGCCTCGACTTGATCGACGATGGGGCTCAGCGGGCTGCCGTCGAAGCGAGCCTTCTATCCAGTGGTCGAACACTGATTCCGCTGAGTTACCAACAGATCGAGTCCTTCGCCGGCAACGCAATGGAGCTACAGGCGGACAGCGGCTCCATCCTTGCTCTCTCTACCACGGCGGAGAGTTCCCTAAAGCCCGATCAGCGCACGACGATTGAGGAGTCAGCGGAACTGCTAGCTCTTCAGGTTCCCACCATCGAGCTTTCTGGTGGCTCGGTCCGGTGCATGCTGGCCGGCATCCACCTCAAACCGCGGTAGGCGCTATTTCGCTGCGGCTGCGATCGATTCCATGTAATCGCGGACCTCGGGCATGGCGGAGAGCTTCTCTCGAAAGAAGTTGTTAACAATGTTCAAGAGAGCTGACCGGGCTCCTTCGATTGCGACTGGATCGGGCTGTTGCGCCGTGATGTCGTCACGGAGGTTCATGAGGATCGAAACGATCTCCTGCTCTTCGACACCTTCGAGGGCTCCCACAACGGCCAGGATGGCGGAGTCCAGCTGTTGGAGGGTCACCGAAATCGGAATCTCCGAGCCAGGCATGCTTGCCTCCTCGATGGTCCTCACGATCGAGTAGATCTGATACAGAACGTTGGCCGGCTCATCGAACAACTCCCGCACAAAAGCCGCCTCCGGGTAGCGGGCGCTGATTCGAAAGATGTTGTACATCCGTTTCGCAGCTTTGCCCACGTTGGAGTGGCCATCCTCGAGGTATTTGGCGACCTCCTTCTCCAACGCCTCGATGTAGCTGTCCAAAGCATCTGAAGACACGTTGGCGATGATTTTCGTGAACAACGGTACGGACTCGGTCTCCAGGTAGATCTCCTGGAAGTAAGGGTCGAGGTAGCCATCAAGTGGTGTGATCGAACCGTCGGGAGCTTCCCAAGTGGCATCGATCATGTTTGATGCGTTTACGAGCTGGTGTCGTTCTGCATCGGCGAAGACCCAATCGAGTTTGCACCATCCGGGACGACTTGCGGCTTCTTCCCACGTCAGATACCGCTCGGTCCCGTCGGCCTGGAAGAGACGTTTGCCGCCAGCCTCGATGTCTTCTGGTTTCCACGAGATCGTGCTGCCTTTGCGGAAAGCGTTCTCCCCTAGATAGAGGTCCTCGGGGTACTCACCGAACTTGACTTCCATGAGTCGGTAGCTGTCGCCGGCGGCAGTTTCGAGACTCTTGTTTCGGATGATCGCTCCAAGCCGCGCACATGCATCTTCGAATGTTGTCGCCTTGATATTTACCCGCTCGAAAAAGTCACAATCGCCAGGAAAAGTCTGGATCTTCGACTGTGCGGCCGATCCGGACAACGCAAGAGCTGTCTCCACACCTTCCTGGTCAGGAATCTCCACCACAGAGCCGACCCGACGGAAGTGGTTGAGGTCGCCGTCCTGGAAGTCCAACATGGCTATCCGGTGTCCGAAGACTCCGTTGCGAGTGTCGATCGAGACGAATCGGTCGTCAGTCTGCGCGGCAACAGCATCGAGCCACCGTATTGCTTCCTCTTCGTCTAATTCGATCCCCGCCCGTGCGGCCGACTCAAGCATCTTGTCGATCATCGGACTTGATTCAGAACTCATCGTCACTCCCTCGGCTCCAGGTTTCCCACCACCCTTTCGAGACTAACGGAGCCTCGGGTTCCGGTGCGCTGCTCGGGTGGAGCGCCGCCTACCGAACTCGTTGGCGACGTGCGATTTCGTAGAGAGCGAGCATTGAAAAACCGGTCGCGAGAGATAGGTAACACATGGGCAGCCCCTCGAATGAAGGGCACTGTGCGGTGTTCCCGAGGTGTGAAAGCGTGAAATAGACCCCGATGAGTGTGACCGGTACGGCACCGGCGTAGAAGGTGACGTCATGGCTTCGCCAGGCTCCAATCGTGGCTATCACGTAGCCCGCAAGGACGAGATAGCACGCGGGAACCCCGAGCAGCTGTGGACACGTTGCCTCCCGGAATAGTTCGGAGTAGACGAGCCATGTGCTGAGAACGAGACCTACAAAACCGAATCCGACGACGATCCCGGTCAGCCGTTCATGAGGAATTTGAAGCACAGCCGCAGGGTACTTTCCTCAGTTGAGGGCGGACGGATTGGGTTGGGCTATTAGACCGAAGTGTCTGTGAACATAGGAGGGGTGTCAGGGTCGAGAACCCGTGTCACACCACGTCCGTAAGCTCCTAACGCCTCGCCCACACCACCGTAGAAGGTGGGAAATGCGTAGATCATGTCGACCATCTGGCTGACGGGGACTCTGCTCCGCACAGCGAGCGAAAGCATACCCAACACTTCCCCAGCATGCGGACCCACGACACTCGCCCCGATCAGGACTCCTCCCTTCTTGTCGACGACGAGTTTAATTACTCCAGAGCCGCCTGGACCGTGGAGCCAACCCCGGAACGTGGCACCGAGCTGTTTCGTGACAACGCTGATCTCGAGGTCGGCGGCTGCCGCTTGCACCTCGGTCACCCCTACGGAACCGACTTCGGGGTCGGTGAAGGTTGCTCGCGGAATCGCGGTGTAATCGGCTGGCGGAGGATTGTGGCCGAGGATGTCCTGCACGGCGATCGATCCCTGATACAAAGCTACGTGGGTAAACATGCCGACACCTGTCACGTCACCTATCGACCAGATTCCAGGTGCGGCTCGGAGGTGTTGATCCACTTGGATTGTGCCGCGGTCGGTGGTGTTGATGCCGGCGTTGTCCAGACCCAAGCCTGATGTAACCACCTTGCGCCCGGTTGCCACCAGAAGCTTGTCGGCCGCGACTTCGTTCCCATCGTCGAGAAGGGCAAAGATTGAGGCTTCCTCCTGTCGGAGTGCCTCCACCCGTCTACCTGTCAAGAGTCTGATCGACTCTGCGCCGAAGGCAGCGGCCACCGAGTCTGACACCTCGGGCTCCTCCGATGGAAGAATTCGAGGTGCGAACTCAACGATGGTCACGTCGACCCCAAATCGAGCGAAGACCTGACCGAGTTCGCATCCTACCGCTCCGCCACCGAGCACTAAGAGTGAGCCGGGAAGCTCGGTCGCAGCAATGGCGTCATGTGTTGTCCAATAGTCAACGTCTTCAAGTCCGGTGATGGGAGGCGTGACCGGGCTCGATCCGGTCGCAATTACGATTCCGCGACGGGCCTCGAACTCTGTGTCGTTCGCTGACACGGTTGACTTGCTGGTGAGTACACCGCGCCCGCGGACGAGACGCCCTCCTTTCTTCTCAAATCTGTCAGCAGCACCTGAGTCATTCCAGTTGCCGGTTACGTTGCTTCGGACCCTTCCGGCCAGCAGGTTCCAGTCCGGGTCAACACTCACATCCCCGACGAACTGGTTTGCTCTTTGCGTTTCCTTGAGAAGATTCGACGTTCTGACCATCGTCTTTGTCGGCAAGCAAGCCCAATATGGACATTCGCCGCCGATGAGGTTTGCCTCGACCCCAACTACCTCGAGGCCGGCATCCAGCAGCCGAAGGGCTGCGTCCTCACCGCACGTTCCAACTCCAAGCACTATCACGTCGGTCGCAGTCGCCATCGGGCTCTCCTTATCTCGCTATGGGGTCGGCGGTAATGCCTAGCTGGCGGAACAGTCGCTCGGCATGACTCAGATGCGTTGTCGCCTTATCCGGGTCACCAGCGGCCTCGAGCGCAGCCCCGTAGGCATGGTGAGCGCGGGCAAGGTTGGGAAGCCCGCCATATTCTTCGAACAACTGGATTGCTCTCTCGAAATCATCTGCAGCCTGCAACGGATTACCGGCTCCTGAAACCGCAATCGCTCGCTGTAATCGCACCAGAGCCTCACCACTCCGACTCCCGGCGGCGACTGACTGGGCCAGCGGTTCGTCAAAGGCGTTTATCTCGATCGACCCCATTCTCGCTCGGGCTGCCGCCAGCCATGCCTGGCCCAGAGCCTCGTATCCTCCGGCGTTGCAGTATTCGGCAAGCCCTGTGCTCTCCTCAAGGTGGCTGATTGCCGTTTCGACCTTTCCCAAGCGCATTTGCTGGTCGGCAACCATGAAGTTGCCCGCCAGTGAGCAAAAAGTGTTCCCGACCTCGTCAGCCGCTTCGAGGCCGCGGCGTGTGTGTTCGACTGCTGTCTCCAGATCGCCCATTTCGGCGGCGATGCGTCCCTGAATGAGGTCGGCATCCAAGATTGCGTTGGGATCGCCACTGGCCTTGCCCAATTCGTGGGCTCGGGCAACGGCATCTGCCGCCTCGTCAAATCGGCCGACAGTTGATAACGAGTCGGCAAGCATTGAGGCCTCGAACGATGCTTCTGCGAATTTGCCGGCGGCTTCAAGACCGGCGACGGACTCGGTCAAAGGGCCGACAGACTTCTCGTATTCGTCGGCCGAGCGAAGTGCCTGACCCATCATCCCGTGTAGCGATGCTGTCACAGCTGAATCCGTAATGTCGTCGACCAGTGAGTAAGCGGTCTCCAGCTGGTTCCGATAGGACGAGTTTGCGTAGCTGTCACCCTGCATGTTTCTGATCCGGATCAGCTGGATATATAGGGCCGCCAGTGCGTCGGGACTGTCCATGCGCTCAGCGACCGGGATTGCCTGTTGCAACCAGGCGATGTTTTGGTGAGCGGGTATGAAGTTCAGCCCACTCCGTGACAATCCGAGCGCCGCGTCGACTTTCCACTGCGGCCTATCGCTCGATGACGCCTCGACCGCCTGATGTGCTTCGGCGTAGTAATGGTGGGCCTCACGGTGTGCACCCTGGCTCATCGCACCGCGCGCTGCATCGAGGAAGTAGGGGATTGATCTTTCGAGTTCGCGGGCTTTCTCAAAGTGGTGGGCGAGAGTCGGCGCATACTCGTGACCTCGTTCCGGATAAAGCGCTTCCAATGCCTCAGCAACTGCAAGGTGGAGCTCGCGCCGCTCGCGATTCAGGATTCCTTCGTACATGACGTCGTGGATGAGAGCATGGCGAAAGGCAAAGGTGAGCTCTGGTGTAGTGGATTGCAAGCGGACGACCCCACTGGATTCCAGTACAGCTATGTCGGGATGTATCGCGTGGTCACTCGTATCGGTCGGCTGTAGAGCGTGCACAAGACGATTCGAGAATGCCCGTCCTATCACTGCGGCCAGACGCCCGGTCCGCTTCACATCGGGCGGTATCTGATCGATCCGTGCTGACAGCAGCCCATGAAGCGTCTGCGGGACCGAGAGTTCGCCGACATCGCCGACGGCCACCCACGAATCTCCTTGCCGCTCAATCACTTCTCCATCGATCAGCATTCGCACCAGCTCTTCTATGAAGAAGGGATTCCCTTCAGCCTTGTTGAGGATCAGCTGCCGCAGGTCGGGAGGAAGGGAATCAACGTCCAGAAGGTGGGAGACCAGCGTTCGACTCGAGTCCGGATCGAGTGGCTGCAGTTCTAGTTCGGAGAAAGATTCACCCAACTCTCTGCGGGCGGAAGCGAGGAGATCCCATCCGTGTGTCTGGCGTTCGGGCCTCATGACGATGACCAAAAGTGTCGGTGTCGCTCGAAGCGGCACCAGCAACTCGATCAGGAGATCCACCGAGGATGGATCTGCCCAGTGTGCATCCTCGAGTACGAGGATCAAGGGGCGGTGGTCCTTTGCGGTAGCAGAGACGAGGTCAGCGACCGCTCTCGAATAGAGGTCTGGCAACTCGTCTGTTCCGTCCAACGCCTCTTCACCTACGGCGAGGAGGCGAAGCAGCGTTTCTACATTGGCCTCGGCATTGACTGACGCTAGATACTCCCTGAGGGAGGCCTCGACGAAGGTTTCGTCGTCAGACGTGGATATGCCGGTTAGCGACCTGACCAGCGAGGCGACAAGGTGATAGGGGTGGTTCTTGTCGAATGCGACACAAGTACCCATGGCCCATAAAGCCCCTGGGGTCGCCAACGCGATTTTCTCCGCCTCTGTGATGAGCCTGGTTTTACCGGCACCGGGCTCGCCAAGTATGGCCACGACTCGGCCGGTTCCGGCGGCCGAGGTTTCGAGCAGCTGTGCGAGGTGTTCCATTTCGGCCTGGCGGCCCACGAGAGGGCTAAGTAGACCTGGCAGGCCACGTTTGCGGTCCTCCGTTTCGAGAGCGGATTCTATGACGTAGGCCAACACAGGTTCTTTGCGGCCTGTGAGTGCAACGGATCCGACCTCGACGGCTTCCACGTCGCTGGCGACGAGAGAGCGAGTCTCTTCTGAGACCAATATCGTTCCCGGTTCAGCTTCTGACTGGAGGCGAGCAGCAACGTTGAGGGTGTCTCCGAGCGCCGAGTATGTGCCGTAGGAGCCTGCCTCAATCGCCCCGGCTACCACTAGGCCGGTATGGATACCGATCCTGACCTGAATCTCCGTTCCCGCGGCCTCCCTGATCGCATCACTGACTGAGCTAACGATCGCGAGAGCAGCTCGGATCGCCCGGTATGGATCGTCCTCGTGGGCCACGGGAGCACCAAAGAGCGCGAGGATCGAGTCCCCGGCAAACTGGGCAACCGTGCCGCCGAAGGTGGTTACGCAGTCAGCCATGATGGATGCAGCCTGGTTGGCGATCTCGCCCCAATCTTCGGGGTCCATCGCCTCCGCAAGTGTTGTTGAGCCGACTACGTCGCAAAACAAGGCTGTAACGATTCGTCTTTCGGACGAGTTTGCGGGCGGCCCGGCAGGATCGTGAATTGCGCTCTCCCTTTCGGTCGAAAATATAACTGTGCGAGCACGACCGCGTGGCGTGATTCGCCTGCATCGAGTCACGGCGGGTCGGTCCTGAGACTTGTAACCTCAGCCGAATGAAACGGGTAAAAGCCGGTGGGGGTTTTCCAGCAATCAAATACACGTTTCGCAAGGCCCTCGAAGCCGGCGGCCCTCTCAAGCTGTATCGCGCCCTCCGAAGCAAGAACGCATGCAAGACGTGTGCACTCGGAATGGGTGGGCAGTTAGGCGGCATGGTCAACGAGACCGGCCACTTTCCCGAAGTCTGCAAGAAGTCAATACAGGCCATGGCAGCCGATATGCAAGGCGCCATCCCGACTGACTTCTTCGATCGCTACGACACAAACGCTCTCAGGGGGATGAGCTCGAGGGATCTCGAGGCCGCAGGTCGCATCACCGAGCCGCTCTACTCCGGACCCGGGGACGGTGGATACCGCCCGATCTCCTGGGACGAGGCGATGGAGAGGGTCGGTTCGAGGCTCCGCGGGACGCTACCCGAACGGTCACTTTTCTATTTCAGCGGTCGGTCCTCCAACGAAGCCGGCTTTATTCTTCAGCTCCTCGCCCGGATCCACGGAACCAACAATGTCAACAACTGCTCCTACTACTGCCACCAGGCGTCCGGAGTCGGTCTTTCCAGTGTGACCGGGTCGGGTACCGCGACAGTGGTACTCGAAGACATTGAGTTGATGGGGGCAAACGACCTAGTGATGATCATCGGAGCCAACCCGGCTTCGAATCACCCCCGACTGATGACCACCCTGATGGAGTTGAAGCGCCGCGGCGGGAAGATCATTGTGATCAACCCCCTCAAAGAAGCAGGACTCGTCCGCTTCAAGGTTCCGAGCCGGATAAGAAGTCTCGTATTCGGCACCGCAATAGCCGATGAATACGTACAGCCCCACATCGGTGGCGACATCGCTCTGTTTTCGGCAGTCGAAAAGGCGATACTCGAAGGCGGACACGTTGATGAGGCGTTTGTCAATGAATTCGCCGATGGTTGGAAACTGCACCGTGACCACATACGGAGTTTGGACTGGTCGGAGTTGGTGGAAGAGTCCGGAGTGTCCCGGAAGACAATCGACCGTATCGCTCAGGTGTATGCCGAAGCACCCAATGCAATCTTCTGTTGGGCGATGGGGATCACACACCACCAGCACGGCGTCGAGAACGTTCAGGCGATCGCCAATCTGGCGATGGTGCGGGGGATGCTAGGTAGGCCGGGTGCAGGACTACTTCCACTGAGAGGACACAGCAACGTCCAAGGGATGGGTTCCATGGGGGTGACCCCTCGGTTGAAGCGAGACATCTTTGATCGTCTCGAGTCCACCTTTGGCGTCGAGCTACCGACAACACCGGGGTTGGACACCCTCGATTCGATGGATGCGTCGGCACGAGGGGATATCGACTTTGCACTCTGTCTCGGGGGGAACCTCTACGGCTCCAATCCGGATTCCAGTTTCGCAGCGAGAGCCCTTAGCTCGGTGGACACGGTCATCTACCTGTCCACCACACTCAACACCGGACACGCATGGGGTCAGGGTAAGGAGACTCTCATCCTGCCGGTGTTGGCGCGAGACGAAGAGCCACAGCCGACAACTCAGGAATCGATGTTCAACTTTGTGCGCCTTTCCGACGGCGGAGAAGCTCGTCACAAAGGTCCCCGATCTGAAGTCGAGGTGATTGCGGACTTGGCTGAGCGCGTGTTCGGGATTGGCGGCCCGATCGACTGGACCTCGATGCGAGTCCACCGGGACATCAGGCACGCTATCGCCAAGATCATCCCCGGATATCAGAAGATCGGATCCATCGACGACTCCAAGGAGGAGTTCCAGATCGAGGGCCGAACCTTTCACACACCACGTTTCCCAACCGACAGCGGCCGGGCCAGATTCCATGTGGTGCCACCTCCAGGCCTTCTTGGCACAAGTGAGCAGTTGAGGTTGATGACTGTCCGGAGCGAGGGTCAGTTCAACACCGTTGTATACGAAGACGAAGACCTCTATCGGGGCCAGGACCGGAGAGACGTAATCATGCTCAACGAAGTCGACATCGCACGCCTTGGGTTGCAAGTCGATCAGCTGGTGCAAGTTCGTTCCGATACGGGATCGTTACGGGTACTGGTCAGAGGTATCGACATCCGACCAGGGAATGCCGTGATGTATTACCCGGAAGCCAATGTACTGATACCAAAGGCGGCTGACCCGAAGTCAAAGACGCCGGCGTTCAAAAACACACTCGTCACGATCGAGACCCAAGAGTCAGCCCTCTCAGTCAGATGAGGAGCCTCGAGCCGAATCCCTGATGGCTTCGTAATCCTCTTTGGTGTTGACGCTCCGGAGCAGTTTGCCTTCTTCGTTCGACAGTGAGACGTAGTCGGTATCCCAACTCCTGATCAGATGGTGGATCGCGCACTGTCCCGAGTCAAGAGCACTGGACACGTGCTCAGCCATTCCTGCGGAGATCTTGATGGGAAGGCTCTGAATTCTGGATTGTCCAGCAATCTCGAAAACTGTCAGCTCTGACTTCGACCGAAGCAGTCTTCGAAGAAGTGAAGCGGTCAGATGGGGAGTGTCGCCGGCACATATCAGGTAGTGGTCGTCGAGCCCCGAGGCGAGAACCGCCTCAATGCCAGCCAACGGCCCTGCATCGGGACGAATGTCGGGGACACTGGTTCTTCCTTCAATTCTGCCTCCGGCCACTACGACGGCGGAACAAACCTCCTCGAGGGTGTCGATGACTGTCCCAATCATCGGCCTGCCATCAGGCATGAGGAGCCACTCTTTGGCGACACCCATGCGATCGCTGGTGCCGCCGGCCAACACCACACCAGTGTGGCCCCATGGCTCGGCCATCATCGCCGAGTAGCCGCGAAGTAGTGGTTCATTGGCTGCTACTTAAGCGCCCAATCCAGAACCTGGCCGATGTCATCTGCGATGTGGAAGGTCATGTTCTCTCGCACCGCCTCGGGCACATCGTCAATGTCTGCTTCGTTGCGGCGGGGCAGAATCACTTCGGTCAGTCCCGCCCGATGGGCTGCGAGCACCTTCTGCTTCACGCCACCGATCGGGAGAACCTTGCCTTGCAGTGTCACCTCTCCGGTCATGGCGATCTCACCCCGTACCTTCCGCTCCGTGAGCAAAGATGCCAGGGCGGTCGTCATCGTGATACCCGCTGAGGGGCCGTCCTTTGGAACTGCACCTGCCGGCACATGGACATGGAAACTACGGTCGAGCTGCGCCTGGTCGATACCGAACTCGTCGGCCCGTGCTTCCAGGTAGGACAGTGCGATTCTCGCCGACTCCTTCATCACGTCGCCCAACTGACCGGTGAGAGTCAAGTCCCTAGCTCCGTCTTTGGCGGTGGCTTCGATGAATAGGACGTCGCCACCCGCTCCCGTGACGGCAAGACCGGTGGCAACGCCAGGGACATCGGTCCTGTCTTTGGCCTCATCCTTCCAAACCTTCGGGCTCCCGAGGTACTTGGACACGTCTTCTTCTTCGACCACGACCCCGGCGTCGGCCTGCTCCTTGGCCACCTCGGTAGCAACTTTTCTGGCGAGCTTGCCCAATTGCCGCTCGAGGTTTCGAACTCCTGCCTCACGGGTGTAGCGATCAACGATTGTCGCGAGGGCCCGCTCTGTGATGTCGAGTTCTTCCGGTTCGAGACCGGCCCCCCGAATCTGTCTGGGGAGAAGGTGATCGCGCGCAATGTCCACCTTCTCAGTGTCCGTGTAACCATCGATGCTGATGACTTCGGTACGGTCGAGCAGGGGCGCCGGGATCGTTTCAACGACGTTTGCTGTCGCAATGAAAAGGACCTCGGAAAGGTCTAGGTCGGTTTCGAGGTAGTTGTCTCTGAAGGTGTCGTTTTGTGCTGGATCCAGGACTTCGAGGAGAGCTGAAGATGGGTCGCCACGCCAGTCGTTTCCGACCTTGTCCATCTCGTCGAGGAGGAAAACGGGGTTCATCGAACCAGCTTCGATGAGCGAACGTACGATCCGTCCCGGTCTGGCACCGACGTATGTCCTTCGGTGCCCTCGAATCTCCGCCTCGTCACGGAGCCCGCCGAGAGCAACTCTCACGAATTTCCTACCCAGAGCCCTCGCTACCGACTCGCCGAGGGAAGTCTTGCCGACTCCCGGCGGCCCCACGAGCAGCAGGATGGCGCCGCTACGCCGATCCTCCTCACCCTCGATCCCACGCTCTTTGCGAAGCTTGCGCACGGCGAGGTGTTCGATGATTCGCTCCTTGACGTCTTGGAGTCCGGTGTGGTCTGCGTCAAGCACTGTCCAGGCACCATCGAGATCCAGGTCATCCTTGGTGCGTTCCGACCATGGAACCTCGAACATCGTGTCGAGCCAGGTTCGGATCCAGGAGTGC
Source organism: Acidimicrobiia bacterium (assembly GCA_965216445.1). Taxonomy (GTDB): domain Bacteria; phylum Actinomycetota; class Acidimicrobiia; order Spongiisociales; family ZC4RG35; genus MA-ANB-1. Next base: position 1,902,374 of record OZ244166.1, on the reverse strand, counting down.
TCTGGAGACTGCTCACTCATCCGCTCGAGCCTGTCGATCTCGTGTTCCACTGCCTCGGCAACCTTCTCCGGCATAGAGGCCTCGGCCAGCTTCTTCCGGTAGTCAGTACCGACATCTCCATCTTCACCGAGTTCCTTGCGGATGGCGTCCATCTGCTGGCGGAGGATGTACTCACGTTGGCTCTTGTCGATGCGTTCGGCGGCGTCCTCGCGCACTTTGCGGCGCAAATTCAAATCGGCGAGCACCTCGCCCATCCAGTTGAGGAGCAAACCGAGTCTTGCCCCGACGTCCAGCGTCTCGAGGACCTCGACTTTCTGTTCCAGCGAGAGGTCGGGGGAGTAGACCGCCAAGTCGGCTAGTTGCGACGGGTTGTCGACCGATAGCACTCGATCGGCCATCTTGCCCACCCCGCGCATGTTGAGAACCTCAGTGACCACTGCCCGGTACTCAGTGACCAGATCCTCTAGGGCGGGGTCATTGAAGAGGTCAACCTCCGTCACCGGCTCGGCCTCAACCCAGAGGGCACCGTGCTCGTCGGTGGAGCCGGTCCCGACTCGGGCCCGAGTCAGCCCGGAGACAACGACATTTCCGTCATCATCGATTTCTTGGATCTGGGCGACTGTTCCAACGGATGCGTAGTCTCCATCGATCCGCGGGACGAGCAGCAACCGCCTTTCGTTGTCTTGTGCTGCCGCAAGCGCAAGTTTTCCTTCGGCAGTTTCGATCCGGACTGTTACGACCATGTGGGGAAATACCACACCGTTGTTCAGCGGAAGTACAGGGATGGTCAGGCGGGCAGTGAGATCTGGCATGTGCGTCAGTTCCAATCGGAGAATCTAAGTGTTACAGACTCAACTTAACGATCGGCAACCGCTGCTTATTCCCACTATTCAAGGCTGAATGGGGGATAGCGATCCGTCACAAGGAGCGTGGCGTAAGCCTGGACTCGGAGTGCCCAACGCCCCACGCCGACCACGTAGTCGAATAGGCCTCGCGGGTATCGACCCGTGAAGAGGATCGCAAACCAAGCGATGACCACGGCGACAATCGCTCCGAGGGCAAGAAACGCCAACACAAGAATGTGCGGGATCGCCAGGAACCACTTCACCAGGGGCAGCCATCGGTTGAGGTCGGTCTCGACATCGGGGTAGTCGATCTCGAGGTGCACACCTTGTTCCTCGTGGGTGGATGGGTAGCTGTCAGTCAGCAGCGTGAGGTATGAGAAAACCCGGGCTGAAAACCGATTCATCTCTAGAGCAAAGTCGAACCACCAGCGTGGGTAGACCTGCCGAACGAGAATCATCAACGCAGTGGCGACGGCGATACCCGTGAGGACGCCGCCGCCGGTTTGTGTGGTCTGGGTGATCACATCGCCCGACTCGTCGAGCTCGGTCACTGCCGACGTCGCGTATGCGGAGATGAGGGACAAGACGACGACGATCGGTATCGCCCAGATCAGGCGGAAGAATGTGGTTACACGATCGAGTTGCTCTGGGTAGTCAATCTCGAGACGCGCCGGGTACGCCGGCTCTGATTCGATTGTCATGTCTGCCTTCCTACTGGTCGCTTAGGTTGAAAATATCGTTGGTTCGATTTTGGTGTCTAGGGCCAATCTCCCCGAATCGGCGAAGATTGCGCTCCGCCGATCCGAGTGCATCGTGCTGTGTCATCGCGCCTTTCGGTATCGATGAACGGCCAAAGGTGCGAAGACACCGATGAAGATGGCGATCCAAATCAAGGAATACGAGATCGGGTTCTGCAATGACCAAACGTCTGGCACGGGTGTGCCAACTGGGATGTTGCCAAACAGTTCCCGTGCAGCCTGTGTCACGGCTGACACCGGGTTCCACTCCGCGAAAATGCGAAGGGGTGTCGGAAGGTTATCGGCGGGCACAAACGTGTTCGCAATGAACGTCATCGGAAAGATCACCATGAACGATGCGTTGTTGACTACCTCCGGACTGGGCACAAGGAGCCCGACGTATGCCATCACCCAAGAAATGGAGTAGGCGAACAGCAGAAGTAGCCCGAAGCCGAGTAGTGCGTCGGCTATCCCATTGTGAAAGCGCCAACCCACAATCGCACCAGCGAGGGCCATGACAATCAACGATGCAACGTTGTAGATCACATCGCTTGCTGTCCTTCCGAGTACAACAGCTGACTGCGACATCGGCAATGACCGGAACCGATCGATGATTCCCTTCTGCATGTCGTCGGCCAGGCCGGCACCTGTGAACACCGCTCCGAAGGTCAGCGTCAGGGCGAAGGTTCCTGCGATCAAGAACTCCCTATAGGACCCTCCAGGTATGTCGATCGCGCTGCCGAACACGTAGGCGAACAACAGTACGAACACGATCGGTTGGATGAGGACTGCCGCAAGAATCTCGGGAACCCTCCTGATTTTGATCACGTTGCGACGGGCAATTGCGGCACCGTCCGTAAATGCGTATGCGAGTCGTTCCATCAGCTTGCTGCCTTCATCGTCACGAGGTCTGATCGATCGAGGTCTCGATCGGTGGGATCCTCTGGTTGGTGGTCGTTGGTGGAGTGTCCGGTGAGGGAAAGGAACACATCGTCCAGCGTTGGCCTGCGCAAGCCCACGTCCAGTACCGCAACGCCCCTTTCGTCTAGTGAGCGAAGGGCGCCAGTCAACGTTCGGGCTCCCCCGGAGATTGGTGCTGTGAGGGTTCTTCCCTCAATGCGAACTTCGCCGACAGCGACCCTGGTCAGCACCTCGACTGTGCTGGGAACACTGTCTTGTGTCTCGACCTGCACTTCGATTCGGTCTCCTCCGATCATCGTCTTGAGTTCGTCGGCAGTTCCGTGAGCAATCTCGCGACCGTGATCAATGACGACGATGTCATCTGCCAGCTGGTCGGCCTCCTCCATGTATTGAGTGGTCAATAGCAACGTCCGGCCTCGTTCGACGAGGTCGCGGATAACCGTCCAGAGTTCGGCCCGGCTTCTTGGGTCCAACCCGGTTGTCGGCTCGTCCAGGAAGAGAACCGGCGCTTCTGACACCAATGCCCCGGCGAGGTCGAGGCGTCGTCGCATGCCTCCCGAGTAAGTATTCACGGGCCGGTCAGCAGCGTCGTCGAGGCTGAATCGGTCAAGGAGCTCTCGAGCCCTGACCTTGGCTCGCTTCCCGCCCAGGTGATACAGGCGGCCAATCATCGTGAGGTTTTCGAAACCTGTGAGATGTTCGTCGACAGCGGCGTACTGGCCGGAAAGTCCGATCTGTTTCCGGACGTCGTTTGGCGAGGAGACGACGTCAGCGCCGGCAACCATTGCCGATCCGGAGTCGGGTCTCAGCAGCGTCGTGAGTATCGACACAGCGGTTGTCTTTCCGGCGCCGTTGGGGCCGAGCAGGCCGACAACCGTTCCTTCCTCGACCTGGAGATTCAGGTGATCGAGAGCACGTACCTCGCCGTAGGTCTTTACCAATTGGCTGGCCTCGATGACCGGCTTCATCGGATCGACCCGATCTGAGGACTGATGATCTCGACGGGGAGAACGGTGGTTTGGGTGTCGCCTTTGCGTTTCATGTCTTTTCCTTCTGGTTTGCCTCACAATGATTCGTACACTGTAAGTCGTACGCCGTAAGATACGTCATACAACGTAAGGCTGTCAAGGCCAAAGCGGAAGTTTTTTGGTTCGTGGTGTTTCTGAGGGGACGGGGGAGCGGTGAGTGGGGGTTAGGAGGCCTGGTGAAGCCGGTCGATTCCGTCGAGGATCACGTCGAGTCCAAACTCGAACTCGGTCTGATCGTCACACCAGCCCAGAGTTTCGTCGGGTCCGTCGTCGTGGACCACTTCGGCCAACATCCCAACCAGATAGGGGAGTTGGGCCGCCATAGCTTCGAAGGCCTCTTCCATGTCCTCTTCGTCAGCGCCAGCGTTTGAGTCCGGTCTGAAGAGTTCTTGAGAGAACCCTATTGCCCGACTTCCGAGAGCATGTAACGCATGGTGGGCTAGGTCGTAAGTGATGCCACCCTGGCGGAATATCCCCAGGAGGGAGTTGAAGTAGAGCATCATCCGCGGGCTGATTGTGGTTCTCGTTTCGAGAACGTCCGGTGCCCACGGGTGTTTGAGCATGACGGATCGGGCAGTGAGAATCCTCTGTCGCATGGTCTTCTTCCAGTTCGAATCCACGAGATCCTCGGTGAATCCTCCGAGGTCTTCTTCGATTTCTGCGACGACCACATCCACTACACCATCCAGCAGGGCTTCTTTGTTGGCTACGTGGTAGTACAACGACATGGCTTCGACACCAAGGTCGTCGGCAAGTTTGCGCATTGTCAACGAATCGAGACCGTCTCGATCAGCGAGCTTGACGGCTGCCTTCAGCACCCGCTCCCGACTCAGTGGGGTCCTTCGTTTGGTTGCCGGTTCAGTGCGTGCTGCCATGTGCTCTCAATAGTGTAATCGTACGGGGTAAGAATCTCTGCAGACCTTTATCGCTTGACATTCTCCTGACTTCTCCATTATCTTACACCGTACGACTTACAATGTACGAAACTATTTTCTCAATGAGCCACTGGAGAAAGCCCCTATGGATGCAGCAAACAAGCCTGAAGCGAAGCGTGCCGGAAGCCACACCCAGACGATGAAGGCGGCAAGGTTCTACCAGTACGGTTCGCCCGACGTCATCGCCATCGAAGAAGTGCCAAAGCCGGTACCGGATGACGACGAGGTTTTGGTCAAGGTCAAGGCTGTTGCGATCAACCCACTCGACTGGCACTACATGCGAGGGACCCCGTACCTGGTGCGTCTGCAGTCCGGACTGCGCCAACCGAAGCAGAACTCGCTCGGCGTTGACGTAGCGGGCGTTGTCGAGGCGGTGGGCAAGAACGTCTCGACGTTCAGCGTTGGTGATGAGGTATTCGGGGAGAAGGGCTCCGGAGGAGCAGAGTACGTCTGTGCCCCCGAGCGTCTCCTGGTCAAGAAACCGAGCAACGCCACCTTCGTCGAGGCAGCAGCGATCCCGGTCGCCGCATTGACGGCCCTCCAGGGATTGCGGGACAAGGCAAGAGTGGAACCGGGGGATCGAGTGCTGGTGAACGGTGCCTCGGGTGGTGTCGGGACATATGCGGTTCAGATCGCCAAGGCACTCGGAGCGGATGTCACCGCCGTTGCCAGTAGGAGGAACCAGAGTCTGTTGCTGTCGATCGGGGCGGACCAGGCTATTGACTACACGAGTACGGATTACACATCGACCGGTGACAAATACGACGTGATTATCGACACGGTGGGCACCAAGTCGCTGAGTGAGAACCGTCGAGCGATGGAAGTCGACGGAAGGTACGTCTCAGTTGGCTCGCTCGAAATGGGTGACTGGGTTGGTCCTTTGGGTCACCTAGCGAAGGTTGCCTTGGGGTCGGTTTTCGGCAGTCAGAAGATGAGTGTCATGCTGGCCAAGGCCAACCAATCGGATCTCGAATTCATTGCTGATTTGGTGGAGCAGGGAGAGGTGAAATCGGTCATCGATCGGGTGTACTCACTTGACGAGTTTGCCGACGCGATGCGCTATCTCGAAGAGGGCCACGCTCGCGGCAAGGTCGTCATCGAGCCGTAGTAGAACGACTCCTTTAGAGGCCGGAAACCTTACGCAGCTTGTGGCTCGCTTTTGCTTTGCGAGGTGTGGTGGCGGTCCGGGCCACCATCTTGAAGGACACGTTGCCGCAACCTTCGCAAACAGTACGTCTTACACCGGCGGCAGTTACGACGAGTGTGTGATCGTGAGCACACTCGGCGCCTAGTAGATCTTTCAACCGTTTCATCCGTCCTCCTCGGAGACTGAGAACAGTCTTGTCGGATATTCAAAAAATCGGTGGCAAAGAGTGGTCGATTGTCACCTGGCGCGTTGGTGACCTGAACCGACAATGTGACATCTAAAGTCGTGCCAAGTAAACGAAGGTCGTCAGAGGTTGAGTAGGTGATGACGGATACCACCAATGGTCCAACTCGAGCCGAGTCCGCGGACCTGTGGCGTAATGTCAAGTACGGATTGGCGGCTCTGGTCACGGTCCAACTGCTCGGTACCGTTGCCTACATTCTTTTGGGTTTGGAGCCCTTCGATGCGTTCTATCAGACCCTGATAACCATCTCAACGGTTGGGTTTGTGGAAATCGGTGACGACGTCGGCACGAGCTACCGCCTCGTCACGTCACTACTCATCATGGGCGGTGTTGGAGTCGCTCTATACACCCTGGCAGCGACATTTGAAGCAGTGGTCGAGGGTCGGTTATCCGAACAGATCGGGAGGAACAGAATGCAGAAGGTCTTGGACAAGATGAACAATCATGTCATCGTCTGTGGTTGGGGCCAGGTCGGTCGGGCGATCGGTCGAGCCCTCGTCTCCCAGGGTGAATCAGTGGTCGTAATTGATTCCCGTACCGATCTGCTCGATGTCACCGACGTGCCGGCTCTGGTTGGAGACGCGACCGATGACCGAGTTCTTCGCCAGGCGGGGATCGAGCGCGCCCGCGGTTTGGTGATCGCTCTCGACAGCGACTCGCAGTGTACGTACGTGACCCTGACCGGACGTTCGCTCAATCCTGAACTGTTCATCGTCGCTAGAGCCAACGGCCCGACGGCCAAGCCGAAGTTGCGGCAAGCGGGAGCCAACAAGGTTGTCAACCCCCATCAGATCGGTGGCGCCCGAATGGCTGCTTTTATCACCCAGCCCAACGTTGCCGCCTTTCTCGGTGAGGCAATGCATGACCGGCAGTACGAGGTCGAATTGCGTGAGGTGGCGGTTCGGCAGGGCTCAGGATTGGATGGAGTGACCATTGCCGAGTCCCGACTTGTCGAAGACACCGGTGTCACGGTCTTGGCAATCCGAAGGCCTGACGGAACCTTCCACCATCGCCCCGATCCGTCTGTCGAACTTCGGGCCGGCGACGTCCCGATTGTTCTGGGAACCGTTGATCAACTTCAGGCGCTCACCAACCTGGTAGGCGCCAAGTAGCCCTAGTCGTCAAGTACCCAGTTCATACGCTACAAACGCCTCGTTAAGGTTGTCAGGTGGCCTACGCCCCGATCTCTGGGCCCCTGGTCGGAGAACACCTTGTGGCCGGGGGCGAAGTTCTTGCTCGTGGCCCCGATGGTCGGGTGGTGTTCGTCAGTGGCCTTCTGCCGGGGGAGTCTGCCTCCGTCGAAATCGTCAAAGAGAAACGCGATTGGGCTCGGGCAACCGTGGCCGAACTGCATTCGACGTCACCACTGAGGGTTAATCCTCCGTGTGTCCAGAGACAACGTGGATGTGGAGGCTGCGACTGGCAACACCTGGACGCAAGTGCTCAGCTACCCGCCAAGGTAGGCGTTGTCGCCGAGACCTTCAGACGTATCGCGGGCCACTCTGACCTGAATGTCTTCGCAGGGCAGGCGGTTGACCCATCCGGGTATCGGACGACCATCAGAGTTGTGGGCGGCGAGGACGGACTTCCCGCCTTCCGGCGGGAACGTTCGCATGACACCATCGGCGCCGCCCGCTGTCTGGTAGCCAACGACGGTCTGCAATCCGTGTTGGATTCGATCGAGGTTGACCCGGGTTTGGAGGTTTCGATACGCGTGTCGGTCGCGACGGATGAGGCAACTGCACATTGGGACAAACGTCGCGGTCAAGTCAGAGGCCTTCCCAGGGACGTGGCAACGGGTCGTTCAGCTTCGCTCACCGAGTACGTGGGAGAACATGGTTTTTGGGTTTCTTCCGGGTCCTTTTTCCAGAGCGGTCCACAAGCGGCCGCTTTGCTCGTCGAGGCTGTTCGGAATGCTGCGCCCGAGCTCGAATCTGCGGGAGCCGTAGTCGACGCTTACGCTGGCGTCGGACTTTTTGCCAAGGCCGCTGCATCTCCGGACAGTCGATTGATAGCCATCGAGTCTTCTCGGTGGTCCGCGGCCGACTGTGAGAAGAACCTCAATGGCCGCAATGCAGCTGTGGTGCGCACCAGGGTTGAGAAATGGGTCGGCGACGGGTCGGCTGACGTGTTGATTGCCGACCCTTCCCGATCTGGCCTCGGTCGCGCTGGTGTGGAGGCTCTTGCAACTGCGGGTGCCCCCGTGTTGGTTCTGGTCAGTTGCGATCCAGCGGCGGCGGCCAGAGATAGTGTGCTTCTTGGTCGCGTCGGATATGTACACGCTGGTACTGAGGTCCTCGACCTGTTTCCGCATACGCATCATGTCGAGTGCGTTACACGTTTTTTTCGAGGTTGACCCAGCAGGAATTCAATTGGTTCTCTGCTTGGGTTGCCAAACGGATCACAATTGGGAGTAGATACGATGGACCCGTCGAGGCGAGGTCAAAGGTAATTGAAATCCATAACTGAAACGTCTTCATGGAGCCGGCTCAAGCATCTTGGTGGGGACGTCAACCTTCGCCAGCTCTTTTCTGTCGATCCGGGACGCGCTGATCGTTTCACGTTCTCGGTGGGCGACCTCGTTGTGGATCTGTCCAAGAATCTGATCGACGACGAGATTCTCGCAAACCTGTTGTCTCTGGCCGAAGAACGTGGACTGAAGAGTCGCGCCCAGGACCTCTTTGCGGGGGAACCGATCAACGGCACTGAGGGTCGGGCGGTCATGCACCCTGCCCTTCGTTCGCAGCCCGGTGATGTCTTTGTGGTTGACGGCGTAGACGTCGTCCCTCAAGTGCAGGCGGTGTTGGGTCGGATGGCAGATTTCTCCGACGTGGTGCGCTCTGGTCGATGGACTGGGCACCGCGGCCAGCGGATTACCGACATCGTCAACATCGGGATCGGCGGCTCGGACCTTGGTCCGGCGATGGCGTACCGCGCCCTTAGGCCTTATGTCCACCCGGACCTGACGGTTCATTTTGTATCGAACGTAGACCCGGCCGATATTTCATCTGTCCTTGGAGAATTGGACGCAGATTCGACGCTGTTCATCATTGCGTCGAAAACGTTCACCACATTGGAGACCTTGACCAATGCAACTGAGGCCCGGAATTGGCTTGTCGATGAGATTGGCGACGATTCGGCGGTAGAGAGGCACTTTGTTGCGGTATCGACCAATCGTGAGGCGGTCAAAGCGTTTGGGATCGATCCGGACAACATGTTTGAGTTCTGGGATTGGGTCGGTGGCCGTTATTCGATGGACTCAGCCGTTGGTCTGAGTCTGATGATCGCCATCGGATCTGAGAATTTTCGCGAGATGCTCGATGGATTCCGAACGATTGACATTCACTTCCGATCGATCCCTTTCGAGCGGAACCTCCCGGTCCTTCTGGGCTTGATCGGGTTGTGGTATCGGAACATTCTCAGCCTGCCGACCTACGCAGTCCTCCCCTATAGCGAAGACTTGGCTCGCTTTCCGGCCTACCTTCAGCAGCTCGACATGGAATCCAACGGGAAGGGAGTACGACTCGACGGCTCGCCGGTTGACACAGATACGGGTCCCATCGTTTGGGGCGAACCGGGTACAAATGGTCAACATGCCTTCTATCAACTGCTTCATCAGGGCACAACTGTTGTCCCCGCGGACCTTATTGGTTTCTTGGAACCCAGTGACGGCAACGAGAGTCAACACGATTTATTGATGGCCAACCTCTTCGCCCAAGCAGAGGCGCTTGCATTCGGAAGATCGGCCGATGAACTGGAAGGGGTCGTGGGAGCCCAGGTACCACACCGAACATTCCCAGGGAACCGGCCGACGACATTGATCATCGCTCCAAAGCTGACACCTTCGGTCCTTGGCCAGCTGGTGGCCATCTACGAACACAAGGTCTTCGTGCAGGGGGCCCTCTGGGGGATCAACTCGTTTGACCAATGGGGAGTCGAACTGGGGAAGGTCCTTGCCACAGCCATTGCTGAAGAACTCACCGTGGGTGAACCCACGGAACTCCGACATGATGCATCGACCAATGCTCAGATACTCAGATACCGGCGGGCAAGAGGTGTCAGCTAGTCCGCTCCTTTGGCAAGCCTCTTCGGTGAATCAGCTTGCCATCTGATCCCGACTGATACTGACCAAAGCCTCTGGTTCGGGTCGTCAGTATCCAAGAGACTCGGGTCATGAGGAGTTCACATGATCGGCTGTGGAGCTGTCTGATCGGAGGCTTCGGCGGTCTTGTCGTTGGGGCAGTCGTGGCCGTCAACTTCATCATTGCTGTGGGAATCGGATACGACGTGAGTCCTCTGGAAGTCTTCCGTCAGCAGCCCTTCGTCGGCTTTGTTGCAGCGGCAATCCAGGTAGGCGCACCGATATTGGGAGCCATCTTCATCCATCGTCTACGCCATCCCGAAAAGGGACATTGGAAGTCAGGCCGGAGCACCGGCGTCGAATAGCGACACTTCTGGCAGTTGTGGGCTGAAACGATGCGTCCCGCCTCGAGCTCCGGGTTCTGGCTGGTCCGGATCGTCGCGGTGATGACGGTTGGTGTGATCAGTGTGTATGTGGAGGTGGCGCGGCCCTTTTGTTGCTTGACGCACAAACAAATCAAACGTATGATTCAATCGAACGTTTGAGAGGATCTGCACGTGTCCGGAACCAAACATCAGATAATCCGGGCCGCGGAGAGTCTCTTCGCGAGACAGGGGTATTCGGGTACTTCTCTACGTGAGATCACCGAAGTTGCCGGTGTCAACATCGCAGCTGTGAACTATCACTTTGGATCCAAAGAGAAGCTCTTGGTAGAAATCCTCGACGACATTGTCGTTCCAATAACTTCGCGGCGGACGGAGCTCCTTGACGAAATAACACCGGCGGACCGTGGCGCAAGAGACCTGTTGGCCGCCTTCCTGCGTCCGGATCTTGAGGTGATCGAGAAACTCCGCGAGCGCGACCCGCAGCTTCCCAGATTTGTCGCACGGATGTACACGGAGGGATCCGATCTAATGATGAGGGTGGCAGGTCGTCAGTTCGCCGACAACAGCGATCGTTTTATCGCCGAGTTCGAGCGCGCACTTCCGGAGCTGCCCCGCGCAGAGATCGTGTGGCGCCTGCATTGCATCGTCGGCATTGTCGTCTTCCTATTTGTTGGTGCCGAGGGACCCGACGGGGAACGGTTGCTCGGTGACGACATCGACAAAAACCTGGGGAGACTCCTGAACGTCACCGTACCTCTCATGACAGCCAGGGCCGAAGGGGGGTAGAGACGAAGACTGTGTCCGAAGTGAAACAGCGGTTCTCCGCCAACCCGTAGAAAAGACTGACGGAGGAACCACCCATTCCCGCGGTGCTACGCACCGCACGAATCAAGGAGATTCTATGACAACCCATGACCCAGGCGTGACTTCAATCGAGCGCCCAAACGAGCTGCCAGTCGAGGTCTGGCCTTACCAAATCCGCGGCGCCCGAATTGGAGACAAAACCGTCGCATATACAGACGAGGGTGATGGCCCGGTTCTGGTCCTTGTCCACGACGGCATGTGGTCTTACATATGGGGGCAGCTGATTGGGAAACTCTCTCGTGAGTTCCGGGTATTGACACTTGATTTTCCCGGATCGGGGCTTTCGCCGGCTGACAGCGGCGAGGCAAGCCTTGAATCGGATTCGGTCCTGCTCGATGCCTTCATCAATCACCTCGAGCTGGTCGAGTTCACCTTTGTACTTCACGACTTGGGCGGCGCAGTCGGGTTGGGCTCGGCGATGCGCAATCCTGAAGCGGTCGACGGTCTCGTGCTGATGAACACATTTGGTTGGCCACCACATGTCGCATCCCTTCGGACGATGTTTGCCCTGATGGATAGTGCGCCGGTGCGAGCTCTCAACGTCGCGACCAACGCCATTCCCAAGCTGTCCTCAGGCGCGTCAGGAATTGGTCGACAGCTCGGCGATTCGGCGAGACGTGCGTTTCTTACAGGGTTTGCGACCAAGGGTCAGCGACGGCGTTTTCACGACCTGATTGGCGCGGCCCGCCGCGAGACGGACTTTTTGGCCGAGGTCGAAGCAAGTCTTGGTGGTGTTCTCGGAGCGAAGCCCGCACTGACAATCTATGGAGAAAAGAATGATCCGTTCGGATTCCAGGCCAAGTTCGGCGATTACTTTCCCCATGCTTGGGAAAAGGTGATCCCGGGAGGTAATCACTTCCCAATGTCAGATGATCCGTCGGGCGTGGCTGAGCTGATTGGGGCCTGGCACCGGGAAGCAGTCCGCTGACGCAGTTTCCGGAACCACGGGTCGACGGAGCTAGGCGAGAAGTTTGGCTTTCGCCGCGGCAAACTCCTCGTCGGTGAGAATGCCCGAACTATGCAGTTCTCCGAGTGACTTCAGCTTGGACAACATGTCGTCCTCTGCCGGTGGTTGTTGTGCCTGCATTGAGCTGATCTGGGCCTGCATGTCGGCAACCTGAGCCTGCGATTCGTAGGCCGCTTGTTGGGCAGCTTGTTGTTCAGCTCCTGCCTGTGCCTGTGCCTGCCTCCTCTGAGCCATGTTTCCGTGTACGGCAGTCGCAGTGCCCGTGATAACGGCAGTCCGTGCCATCGTCCCGACCAGGCCGGGTCGTCCTCTTCTTCGCATGTTCTCCTCCTACTCCGTAATCGCGGCGAGAACTTCGTCCGCTACTCGACCGGGTATCCGCAGGGATCCAACCAGCTCTCCTCCCGAAGAGACGATGGCATCACGGAACGGTTTGGCCCACGTGTGTTCGAATACCAAAGCGGCTGCGGAGTCCCCGGGCTCGAGTGACCATGCGAACTCCTCAACGTCTTCATCGCTGATCAGGCCGTTGGTCTCGCTGACGAACTCACGGAGAGCTTGTACGTCTTCGTTGCCGCCGACGTCCTCAATCTCCAACAGTTCGATTTCGCCGTCCGGCGTCTTGGTCACCAGGAGGCAGTCAATGATCGAAACGATGTCGCGGTCTACGACATCCTCGAGCGCGGGTAGTACCTGCCCGTTGAATTGGCTTCCCGGAAATCTGATGAAGATGAGTTCGATTGGCCCAAGGCCCATATGCAAGTCCTTTCCGTGGGGAGAACCTAGTCGTTTGTCGTATGAAGGCGACTCAGCCGGTCCGGTCCCGGTAACAAGCGGCGGATCCGATGGCTCGATTGTCATCGAGATTTGGTCACTTGAGACTTGAATTGCATCAGCTACGCGGATACGGAGGCGTTGGACGGGATGGAAGACTCACAACTCGGGAAACCGCACCTTCTCGACCTCGATGCGCCCGAGTTCCAGGATCAAGAGGACTCAGTCCTCGATTTGGGAGGACAGATCGATTGGTCGCGGCTGGTGTCCGTCCCGGTCCTGTACGGCTTTCTGGCAGTTGGATTGGGGCTGGTACTTCTACAAGGTCGGTCCGAAGAGCGGTTATCGGCAGCGCTCGCGGCACTATTCATCGTTTGGGCAGTTGTGGGCCTCATGGAGATGGTTCGTACCGGTGGTGTGGGCGGGGTCAGGACTATCCCCATTGTTGCCGCGCTTGCCTCGGCCTTTGCTCTCCTGTTCCTCCCGAGATTCTCGATCGATGAACTGGGGTTCCTCGCAGGCGGGTTCCTGATTCTTTGGGGGCTCACGACAGGTGTAAGAGTTTTCCGCACCCACCCGAGGGGATCTCGGGCCGATTTGTTGATCGCACCAGGTCTCGCTGCCGCCATCGGAGTTTCGCTACTTCTCTCGCCTGAACGTCTGCTGGGAATAGCAGTTCTTCTTGTCTCCTTCTACCTGCTGCTGGGCGGATTGCTCGCGGTTGTCATGAACCTTCGGAGTGATGGGCGCGTCTTCATGCTTGGCGAGATCTGGCCCTCCACCTTGGAGTGGCTTCAGACCCGCCCACACACGGCCGACGATCGACTCCAGCTGTACGGCCAGATCTTCTACGAGGGCCCGGAGGCGACAAGGCGTCTCTCGAGGTTCTTTGCCCTGATGGCGTTTGCCACCGGCATCGCTTCTTTCGGCATCATCGCCGAATCCACGGCCGTTGTGATCGGGGCAATGCTCGTCGCACCGCTGATGATTCCTTTGATGGGTACAGCCCTCGCCATGGTGATGGGTTGGCCGCGACGAGCAACGACCTCAGCCCTGGTTGCCCTGGGCGGTATCGGCCTGTCTATCGGTCTGGCGGTTGTGTTCGGGTGGATCTACGGCGTCGAGATCTCACCGACCCTGAACTCAGAAGTGGCATCGAGAGTTGGACCGACCTTGGTCGACCTTGCGATTGCCATAGCGGCCGGTGGCGCTGGCGGATTTGCTCTTTCCCGGCCTGACGTATCGGACTCCTTGCCCGGCGTCGCCGTTGCGATTGCGCTGGTCCCACCTTTAGCGGTTGTGGGGCTCATGATCTCGCAGAACGACTGGGTCCAGGCCGCCGGCGCCATGCTCCTCTTCGTGACCAACCTGGTCGCGATTCTCCTAGTCGGTGCTTTGGTGTTCGTAATCACCGGTGTTGTGCCAGTCCTTCAACTTCGTCGCAAGGCGCAGTGGGTGCGGAAGAGTCTGACGATGGTGGGCGCCCTCGCCATACTCGTGGTCGGCGTCCTCGGCTTGAGCAGCGAGACCTACGCGGCAGAGATAGAGGGCACCAACGCCGCGAATGCCGAGATTGACTCCTGGCTTGACGGGACGGAGTTGGTTCGAATCACTTCGTCGGTCGACCCGAATAAGGTGACGGTCACCGTCGCCGGTCCCGAAACCCCACCTCCGGTGGAGGATCTTGCGGAGTCACTGGCTCAAGCCCTTGGTCGGGTAGTCGATGTCGAGGTGTTCCTGGTTCCTCGTGACGTCTTCACATTCAACGCAGACAACTAGCGGGCTGGCGCCGCCATCCCACTTGGGTATATTGCCCTGACCCAACGGAGAGGAAGATGATTTGAGTCTGACCAGTCGGACTGTCAACGCTGCCATAGCTTTCTCCAACTGGCTGAACCCCATAACCAACGGACCGGCGGGACCTCTGGCCGCCAGCGCTGCCCTTGACTCCTTTGGGCCGTCGTTGATGCCACGCAAATCGATGCACCAGGGTGTGGCCGGCGCATTGGCCGTGCTCTCGGCCCGAGCAGTGGGCGCAACTGTGGACACGATGGCTCGAAGCTTCGCTCCTGAAGACTCTCCTTTGGTTTGGAAGTTCGTAGTTCGCGGATTGATGGCTGCGGGCGGCGGTGCTGTTTCTCGGATCTCCGAAGAGCCCGACGAGACCACCGGGCGGGCTGCACTTCGAACTTCGGGACGCCTTGTCTACCTGGGAGCCCTGGGAGGCATTATTCACGAAGCAGGTAAAGACGTGTCTCAGAAGACGTCTGCGCCGGTCGTACCCATCGTGACCGGCCTCGGCGGGTTCGCCTTCGTCGCCAGTAGATGGGCCAGCGAACTCAACACACGCAACGGTGTGATGGGACGATGGACCGAGGACGACAAGCCGGCCGACCTCCTTCCCTCCATCGCCATCGGTGCCGCCGTCAGCTCTCTCGGGCGGGTAGGCGCTTACGGGTTTCGCACTTCACAGCGTTCCCTGGTCGACTACATGGGGGAGTCTCGTGGTCATCGAATGATTGGTTTCGGGTTCAACCTTGCAATCTGGGGAGCCGGGGCAGTGGCGGCGTACCTTTCTCTGGTTTCCAAGCTGGCAAGCCACAACAGCAAGGTCGAGGACGCCTTTGCGGCTCCTCCGGCCAACCGATTCGTGTCCGGCGGTCCGCAGAGCATCTCACCATTCGAGGAGTTGGGGTTGCAAGGGCGTCGTTATGTCAGTGAGGTAGTTACACCTGACGTCATTGATGCGACGCTCGGCGAGTCGGGAGCCGTACACCCAATTCGCACGTACATCGGATACCAGTCCGAACCGATCTATGCGACCCGACGCTCCGAAATGGCATTGGAGGAGTTGGAGCGACTCGGTGGGTTCGATCGAAAGTATCTTCTCCTGGTTTCGCCCACTGGAACTGGTTGGGTAGACCACACGATGATCGAGTCCGCGGAGATCCTGGCCAGAGGAGACATCGCAACCGTGTGCATCCAATACGGACGCGCACCTTCGTTTGTAGAGGTTCAATCAGTTGCCCTGGGACGCGCTCAGTTCCGCCAGCTGCTCTGGGGCGTCCGGCAACGCCTCGCTGGCATCCCCGAAGCTGACCGACCCCGGGTCCTTGTATTTGGTGAGAGTCTCGGCGCTTGGTCGAGCTCCGACGTGATCATGCATCAGGGCCTCGGAGGATTCGAGCACTACGGCATTCATCGAGCCCTCTGGTTCGGGTTGCCGGGTCTGGCCAAGTGGTCCAAGACCGGTATGCGGGAGGGGAGAAACCCACTTACTCCACCGGGCACCGTTGGCGCCTTCGATCGGTTCGAGCAGTTTGAGGCGTTGAATCCCGAAGAGAGGTCAGGCCTGCGAGCGATTGTCGTTGATCACGACAACGACCCTATAGCCCAGATGTCGCTTCGCTCCGCGGTGAAGAGACCGGATTGGCTCGACGGAGCTCGGGGGCGGGGTGTCTCGGAGCTGATGACGTGGACACCGATAATCACCTTCACGCAGGTTCTGGTCGACGCAATGAACGCGATGGTGGTAATCCCAGGTGAGTTCAAGTCGTTTGGACACGACTACCGTGCAGATACCGCGGCTTTTGTGCACGCCGCCTACGAGTTTCCCCCCGTGAGCGAGGATCAGATGGCGTCGCTCAACGCTGTTCTCGCCGAGCGCGAGCTTGATCGGGCTGCCCGCATCAAGGGTGCTGACGCCGACTCAAAGACAACCTCACCGATAGGCAGCGTCCAATAGGAGCAACACCCGCTGTAGCCGTCGGCGCCGACGAGGATCGGGGGTATTTAGCGGTCCTTCGGTGCAGGTGCGTATTGACTTCCAGCTTGCCGCGATATGAAAGCCGAAAGCGGTGCCGGCAACTCTGCTTCTCTCGTGCCCCAGTCATAAACAACGGCCGTCTTGGCGATCAGGTCGTGAAGGGCCCGGTGCTCTTTGTGAAAGATGATCCCAACCAATCCGAGACCCATGGGGACGACGCTGAGTGGCAGGGCGATAGTCCTCGCCAGCGAGGAACCGACTGACAGCGGTGCTCCCTCGGACGAAACAACCCGGAGTCCGACAATACCCTTACCCGTTGTGCGCCCTGCCACGGCATGGCTCACGAAGACATAGAGAAACGCCCAACTGGCGAGTGCCACCACCCACACAAGCCCTGTTTGTCCATCACCGGTCGAACCGAAGAAGACCTTCGACAGGAGGTTGAAGCCAGCCACACCCAGAGTGAAAGTGCCGAAGACGATGCCGACGTCGAGAAGGGCGGCCGCGCCCCGGCTGACGGCACCGGCATAGTGACCCGTAACCTGGAGTCGTTGTTGAGCTGTCATCACGATCCCCCGTGCAGTAGCGACACCGGGCCAACGGGCTGATCATCTGGCTTGCGGCGCATGACTCGATTGGCGAGACGATCGACAACAACATCAAGACCGACAATCTGACGTCGCGCCAGGTCGAGTGCCGAGCCGGCCACACGGCTCGTACTCTCTGCAACGATTTCCGGAACGCCAGAGCGGCGGACCGCAGCTTCGAGGTCGACATTCGCCAGAGCCGCGTCAAGATCCACCCGTTCAACAAGCCGATCGATATCCACGCGGTCGAGGAGACGGTCGATGTCCACTCGATCGAGGAGTTGATTGACGTCAATCCTGTCGAGAAGCTCATCCACGGAGACCTTCTCGAGAAGGGTGTCCGGGTCGACGCGCTCCAAAAGGCGATTCGGATCTATCCGATCGAGGAGGCGGTTGACGTCGACTTGGTCGAGCAGATGGTCAACGTCGATGTAGTCGACGATTGTGTCGGGGTCGATCGTCTCGACGACCTTGCCGGTCACAGCGCGGGCCATCCTGCTCAGCCGGCCGTTTGGTCCCCGTTGTCTCGCGTCGGTGTCACTCATGGCTGCTCTGCACCTCGCTTGCTCCGGCGTTTTCTGAGCTGTTCGTACCCACTGATGCGTTTCTCCAAGTCCTATAGAGAACCACACCCACCAAAAGGATCGAAGCCGCGATGAGATTGGCGGCTAGGCGCCTCAAGTCTCTGCTCGCCGTTTCGAAGACGAGTTGGCTGATGGAGCCGGTGCCTGAGTCGAGGCCGGAGCTGATGTTCTCAACAAGTCTGGTGGTTATGGGCCAGTTGCTCAGCCAGGCTACGATCAGGCCCACCCCAAGCCAAACAGCACCCTTGGTACGGTCAGGATTGGCCCAGATTGCAGCCGCTCCGAGAGCAACGGTCAGCACGAAGAGCAGCCAAACCAGTCGGTTTAGTGTCTTGATGGCCCCCCGATACGGGTCGAGACTCTCTTCGGAGATGATCACCACTTCACCGAAGCCGTCTGGGACCGTTATCCCCCTAGCTTCGAAGGCGTCCGCAACCACAGTTTGTGGGTCTTCGTCCTCAGTCAGGTTTGGCAGATCGAACCCAAACAAGTCTTCGCCTTTTTCGGCAATGCTGACGAGAGATTGAGCGAGGACAGGGCGAAGATCGAGCTTCACGTCTCCGTCGACGCTGATAGCGGCGGGAAGGTCTTCTTCGTCTTCGGTCAGGACGACCACAGCTCCACGGTGGGAGACCCTTACAGCACCGGTCAGCGTGTTGCGGAAGGCGTCGCTGGTCGTGATGTCGAGTGTGATGTCGCCAACTCGTGTCTCGATCGCTGAAGCCAGCGGTGCTGCGAGTGCTGCCAGTTCGGGAAGGTCGGGGAGCCTTTGCCCCACGGGGCCCTCTGGGTCAATGCCAGTGAGATCGAGTAGACCTTCACTGATGTATGAGTCCACTGCAGCAAGCGACGACTCGATGCGGTCCTCGACCTCGAGGGACGTCACAAGTTCGCTTGCAACCCAATCGGCGGTTTTGGAGGCAACGGCATCTGAGCGAAGCACCGGTTCCACGAGGTCCATGAACCTATCCGTGTCGAGCATCGTTTGGTTGACCCAGTATGCGGTACTCGCTCCCTGCGCGGCCAGAGCGGCGAGGATGACGAAGGTGATGCTTACCCATGTGCGGCGGAGTCGGCCAAAGCGGTTCGAGGCGCTGGTCATTGCGCCAGACTACCGGTGCGTTGTCTTCTCTACCGGCTGCGGTGGTTAGGTGGCGATTCTTGGAGGTGTGTCAGTCACCGGCCGCGATATCGACGTTGTAAGCCTCAAAAACAAGGTCAGATCCCTGCTGCCGGTGAGTCGCAAGATTCCCGAGGAGAATCAGCGTGGTGCGTCTGGTCGCACTCGGGTCGGTCCCGTCGCCGAACACCCGTTCAGCATCGGCAAGTGCTTCGAGCAGCTCTTGGTGATCGGATTTCATTTGATCGACCGCCGAGGTCAACCGTGGCTCCTTGTCGGTGATCTCGGCCAGTAGACCGTCGGATCGCTCGACCTCTCTGATGTGACTCTCGAGAGACTTCCTCAAACTCGCCAAAGACGCATCAACGGCATCCGACCAGTCAGCGGAAGTGGATGGGCGTGCCACTGCATGCTCCAGTTCTTTCATGGCTTCACGAAGTTGGATTCTTCGTGTCCTTGCGCGGTGCACTCTTTCGACCCCGTTGCCGCCCGAGGCTTGGTCCTGGGATGTCATGTCGCTCCTCAGTTCGCTCGTTTTCATCTTGGCGGTATGGGAGCGCCGGGTCACGTTGTAGAAGTCACGTTCGGATGGGGCTTTATGCCCTTATCTGTTGCGAGTTGGCGTAACGACGGCGAATCTCAATCGATGTTGGACAGAACCTCGTCTAGGGCGGAGACAAAGAAGTCAGCCTCACCAGTCGCAAGCACGAGGGGAGGACGGAGCTTCAAGACATTTTGGTACGGGCCATCGACACCGGTGAGCACCTTTCGCTGGCGCAGTTCCTCTACTAGGCGACCTGCCAATTGCGTCCCAGGAGTCCTGTCGATCGGATTCTCCACCACATCCACGCCGATTAGCAATCCCCGGCCCCGAACGTCGCCAATAGACGGATGGCGCTCCATAAGGTGGCGGAGGCCAGTGCGGAGATGGTCACCCACCTCCTCGGCGCGATCGATGAGCCCTTCATCGCTGATGACGTTAAGGACGGCCAATCCCGCCGCAGCGGCAACAGGGTTCCCACCAAAGGTGCTGAAAACGGCTTTTGGCTGATGCAATGCCTGCTGTATTTCGTGAGAGGTGGCGACCACTCCCATCGGGAATCCATTGGCTACCGGCTTCCCCATAGTGACGATGTCCGCCTCCAAGCCCATGGCAGCGTGGCCCCACATATTTCCGAGTCGTCCGAACCCAGATTGGACCTCGTCGGCAATTACGAGGACTCCGTGCTGTTGCATGATTGATGACACCAATTGGAAGTATCCGGCGGGTGCGTCGACAACTCCACTTGAGCACATCGCTACGTCGATGATGAAGGCGGCAGGTGGGAATCCACGCGATGTCAGGTCCTCAACGGCGCGCTCGGCATCGGCGGCGTACCGGGTTGCGATGTCCGGGTCGCCGTCATGAAACTCGCCTCGAAACGCGTCCGGCACCGCGATGGGCTCTACGTCGGGAGGTGTCATTTGGTGGCGCGTTCCCGAAGGTGACAGCGGTCTGAGCGCTGATGTGATGCCGTGGTAGGCGTCATTGAGAATGATCACACCCTGTCTTCCGGTGGCCTCCTTCGCCATCTGGATTGCCACATCGTTGGCCTCACTCCCGGAGTTGAAGAAGGAACAACGATCAATGTGGGTCGGCAGCTTTGCCAGGAGGGACTCGGCATAATCGACAATGGGCGTGTGAAGATATCTTGTGTGGGTGTTGAGTGTCGCAAGCTGGCGACTCACGGCATTGACCACTGAGGGATGGTTGTGACCAATCTGCGGCACGTTGTTATAGAAGTCGAGATAGCGACTGCCGTCGTCACCAAATAGCCAAACACCCTCACCTTGCTCGACATAGAGGGGCTCCTGATAGAAATGCGGTGTGTTGCTTCCCAAAGTTTCGGCCCGTCGGCGCCGCAGGTCGGCTGAGTTTCCCTCGTGATCGGAGTCGGTTCGGATCGGGAGTTGGATCCTCTTGGCCAGTCGTTTCTGAATGTTTGTTTGACCGACCGCAACCAACTCCTGCAAGTAACTCCATTGGGCGTCCTCGTTGGCCAGGAACTCTCCTTCGTCGGGGAAGTGATTCTTACGTGCCGCTGACAACACCAGTGTGATTGCGAGTCGGGTGAGAATCATGTCCGGAAGTGCCCAGATCTCGGCTTCCTCGAGGGGCGTGACCCTGTCGAAACCAGCAATGATGTCGGCGATGCTCTCAAGGACCTCGCCGGGATGGTCCGGGTCTGCAGCCACTGCGAGCTCAGCCACCAACGGTGCATAGACCATGTCACCGAAATCGATGAGCCCGACGATGCGGTCTGGTTGTTGGCGATCGACTAGAAGATTCCCCACGTGGGCGTCCTGATGGACTACTTGGTGTCTCATCGAACGCGTGAGCGGAATTGTTTCGTTTTCGAATCGGGTGAGAATCGTCTCGACAAGTTGCCGCGAACCCGGATCGGAAATGTGCCTGGTCAGAGGCTTGAGGCCCGGTGCTGACATGATCGACCAAGGGTGGGCACGCCATGCCGCCGGGTGAAAGAAGCCTCGAAGTGCCAGATCGACTCTTGCCATGATCGAACCGAGGTTCCGGCGCAAAGCAGAGGTGCTCAGGTGGAGATGATCTTCGAGCACGTCGCCGGGCAGAAAGCTGGTGGCAGTAACGAAGTGAGGGACCTGCCCGGATGTAGTCGTTTGCTCAATCTGATTCCCACGGACGGATCTGGCTGTTCGCGGAATGGGCAGTGTTGGGTCCACCGAGTGAATGTGGTCCAGAGCCTTGACTTGAAAGTCGAGATCTTCCTCGTTTGTGTCAGCGTTCGAAATCCGAAGTATTGCTTTCGTTCCGTCCGCACGGGTTGCTACCACCGGCAGATCACGCTCCGACGGGAGTCGATCCAACGTCGTGACCAGGCCAAAGAAACCTTCGGCTATTTGGGCCAGCTCTTCATCGGTAACTATCGGACGATCTCTTCGAAGCTTCTGGTGCGACGGTGGCTCTCTCATCCGTTTGCGCACTGTAGACATCGTGAGAACTGGCAGGGTTTGGGCTTCTGTTTTGGGTCAAACATCCCTCCATCTCGGGTACTTGGCCTCTACCGGGGAGTGTGACGTTATGGAAGCTGGAAGTGAAGCTTCACAACAAGCAGGAGATTCATGAAACGCCTCTTAGTCCTCGGTTCCGGTACCGCCGGTTCCATGGTGGTCAACAAACTCCACAGCAAGCTCTCACCGGAATGGGAGATCGAGGTTGTGGAACCCGCAGAACGTCACATCTACCAGCCCGGCCTGCTGTTTGTGCCTTTCGGGCGCGACGCAGAAAGCCTGCACAAGTCGGTCAGGTCCGTCCTCCCCAAATCCGTCGTCCGACGCCGAGGCGCGGTCCGCCTGGTCCGTCCCGAACAGAACGAAGTCGAACTCGAAGACGGGACGGTTATTGGATACGACCAACTGGTCATCGCTACGGGAACGACACCGCGTCCGGACCAGACCCCGGGAATGTCAGGTCCGGGTTGGCGGGAAACGATTCACGACTTCTATACGTTCGATGGCGCCGTCGCGTTGCAGAAGACCCTCAGTGGCTTCTCGGGCGGACACCTGGTTGTGCATGTGTGCGAAATGCCGATCAAGTGCCCCGTTGCTCCATTGGAGTTTGCTTTTTTGGCCGATGACTTCTTCCGCGAAAAGGGCATACGTGACCGAACCAGGATCACCTATGTGACCCCCCTGTCAGCCGCTTTCACCAAGCCGGTCGCGGCGCGGCACTTGGGCGGAATGCTCGAGGAGCGAGACATAGGCCTCGAATCCGATTTCTACGTCGAGAGCATCGCCGAAGATCACCTGGTGTCGTACGACGAACGCGTGATCGACTTCGACCTTCTCGTGACTGTACCCGTCAACATGGGAGCTGAGTTTGTGGGCAAGTCAGGACTGGGTGACGAACTCGACTTCGTTCGGGTCGACCAAGGGACCTTTCTCGCCGATGGGCATGACAACATCTTCGCAATCGGCGATGCTGCGGCGATCCCGACATCAAAAGCTGGGTCTGTCGCGCACTTCGCTGTCGACGTGTTCGTCGAGAACTTCCTTGATCACATTGCTGGACGACCGATGCTCCGGGCGTTTGACGGCCATGCCAATTGTTTTGTGGAGTCCGGAAACGGGAAGGCCCTTCTCATCGACTTCAACTACGACACGGAGCCCCTGCCGGGCAAGTACCCAATGCCGAATCTGGGCCCGATGTCTCTGATGAAAGAGACTCGCCTCAATCATCTCGGGAAGCTGGCATTCGAGAAGCTGTACTGGCATGTCCTTCTCCCCGGGAGACCACTACCTATTCCCAACGAAATGTCCATGGCCGGGAAGATCCCGGTCGAATCCAAAGGAGACAAGAACCAATGAGTGCCGTCACTGTGGCAGGCAAGCCAATTCACATCGATGAGGAAGGCTTTCTCACGGACCCAACTGAGTGGGATCAGGACATTGCCGAAGTCCTGGCAGCCAACATCGGTATCGAACTGTCCGATCGGCACCGGGCTGTCATCGAGTTTGCGCGGAGCGACTTCGACGAGAACGGCGTCACCCCAACATTGCGGCGGATGGCGCAGGGGGGTGGTGTAACCACCAAAGAGATGTTCGCCCTGTTCCCCAAGAAACCGGCAAAGAAGATGGCGTACGTGGCAGGTCTGCCCAAGCCGGTTGGCTGCGTTTGAAGAAGGAGAAGAAAATGACAACAGTGCTCGAAACGCTTCCTATCCCTATGTTGGATGATGAGAATGGGGGTGGGCGCAAGCTGGCAATCATCTGCTCCAAGGGCTCGCTCGATATGGCCTACCCAGGGCTCGTCCTAGCCAACGCAGCTCTCGGCGAAGGAATTGAGACTCATCTCTTTTTCACGTTCTGGGGCTTCGACATCATCAACAAAGAGACGATGGGCCATCTCCAGTTCACACCGGTGGGGAATCCGGCAACACATATGCCACCGTCTCTGATGGGACTGCCCGGAATGACGGCATTCGCCACCCACATGATGAAGAAGCAGATCGAAGGCATTGACATCCCCGATGTCCCTGAATTCATGGAAATGATCACCGATGCCGGGGGCCATCTTTGGGGATGCCGGATGTCGGCTGACATGCAGCACCTCGAGGAAAAGGACCTCTACGACCGTGTCGAAGGAATCATCTCGGCCGCTGACTTCATGGACCTATCCGAAGGTGCCCAAATCATCTTCATCTAGTTAGCGAACATGTGTCCCCCCACTTTGGTGGGGACAGCAGAGAGCGGGGATCCGTGACTTCGGGAAAACCCCGCTCTTTGCGTTTGGCATCAATCGTGCGCGATAGCTTTGAGCACGTCCATCTTCGCCGCCTTGCGCGCCGGTCCGACTGCGGCGATAACTCCGGCGAAAGCCGCCACCAGGAGCCATACGCCCAGCTGCCCGACTGGTAGAGCAAAACTGCCCAGGCCATCGTCTGAGAGCGATGCGGTGATTCCCCAGCCGATCCCGGTTCCAACCAGGATCCCGAGGATGGCTCCGAACAGGGCCGTTATCACCGATTCTCGTCGGATCATTTGTCGGACTTGCCGTCTGACCATCCCAATCGAGCGAAGGAGGCCGATTTCGCGGGTGCGCTCGACGATCGACAAGGCCAGGGTGTTGGCGATGCCAAGCACCGCTATCACCAGCGCCAGGCCGAGGAGACCGGAGAACAGGGCGACCAGTTGGTCGACGCTGGCCTCGGCTTCGGCAATCTGGTCGGACTTGGTGTTGATATCAATCGTCGGGAACTCGGCCAGTGCTTCGGTTGTAGCTGCCTTTCCTTCCTCCAAGGTCACTCCTGGTGCCAGGCTGGCAAAAGCGATCTGGATGAACTCGCCGACATTCGATGTGAACACTTCGTCAGAGATCATGTAGTTGCCGAAGGTCTGGTCCTCGAATGTACCGACAATCTCGGTGTCGACGGTCTTCCCGTTTGGGTATTCGATGGGAATCGTTTCACCTTCGGCCCAGTCATTCGCATCCAAAAGGGACTCCTGAACGAGAACTCCCTCGCCCAGGGTGGCTAGGTCGATCGTTGGTTTGGCGTCGTATACAGCTCCGACAGTCTCCTGGTCAACACCAAAGACATTCAGCTCAGTGCCTTCTACTGAGAACGTTCCGGTGTATATCGATGAGACAACCTCCGTCTCCTCGAGTTCATCGAGTGTGGCGACGGCTACCGGGCTTACGCCAACAGTGAAGTTCGTGGATGCGAACGCAAGGTCGGTCGGGAACGCCTCATCGAGGGTGTCTCCTACCGATGCCTTGATACTCGCGGCAAATATTGACACGAAGGCAACCAGAGCGACACCCACCATGAGCGCCGAAGCGGTAGAGGCCGTTCTTCTCGGCTGGCGGGCGGTGTTATCTCGCGCCAGCTTTCCAGTGATGCCACGGAAGGGTGCCGAGATGAACTTCGAGAATGGGATCGCCACCAGGGGAGCCAAGGTCGAGGTTCCCAGGAACAGCAACAGGGCTCCCGTTCCAACCAGGGCCAGCGAGGAGGAGGCCTCGATTAGGAGCCCGGTCGTCATTGACCCAATGCCGACTGCGACCAACAGTGTTCCAATTATCGCTCTTGTCCTCAGCGATTTCCGGGCAGCTCGCGCCACAGGCTCAGACAGAGCGGCCACTGGGGGGATCCGGGCTGCCTTGAGTGCGGGGAGCACAGCGGCGGACACCGTGACGACGACACCGACGAGCATCGCAATGACAATGGTCCTCGGCTCGAGTGTCAGAGGGCCTTCAGGCAGGCCGACTCCGACGGCATCCATTCCGGTCTTGATGAGTTCGGCCACACCAATCCCACCAGCAACTCCGATCGCTGAAGCAAGTGTTCCCACGACAAGGGCCTCGAACACGACACTGACCGTCACCTGACGCGACGAGGCGCCCACTGCCCTGAACAGCGCAAGTTCCCGTGTCCGCTGGGCGACAGTGATACGGAAGGTGTTCTGAATCACGAAAGCGCCAACGAAAACCGCCACCGCGGCGAACGCCAACAGTGCGGTGCTCAAGAAGCCCAGTCCCTCAGTGACGCCGTCGAGTTCTTCCTGTGTCTGCTGATCGCCGGTGACTACCTCGAGCTCACTTGGAACAACCGCAGATACCGATTCCACGAGCGCCGTTTGCTCGACTCCGTCGCTACCGACGATATCGATCGCCGAGAGACGACCTTCCAGCCCAAAGACCCGCTGGGCCTCTTCAAGGCTGAAGACGGTGAGGGTCGCCCCTGCGAGATTGTCTTCGGTCCCAAAGTTGGCGAGGCCCACAATCTCGTACGTGCCTAGTCCCTGCTCCGTCTGGACGTCGATCAAGTCACCCACCGACAGTTCATTGGCAGTGGCAGTAGCGACGTCGATCGCAACTTCATCATTTGCTGCCGGGGGTCGGCCATTCTCCTCTGAGATACGGAGGGCGTTGAGGCTAGGTACGTCTACCCAACTGAATCCCAGAGTTGGTGGTCCTTGACCACCAACCGGAGTCCCATCGGGCGCGATTACCTGCGCATAGCCACCAACGGATCCAGCAGCCAAAGACACTTCGTCAACCGCAAGAACGGATTCCAGGACAGAGTCGTCCATTGAAGGGTTGGCGGTTGCCGTGATTGATTCATCGGGGCGCACCGTCGCGTCAACTCCCGCATAGACGTCTGTGAAGAGAGTTTCGAAACGGGCGTTGATCGTGTCCGTGAAAACGAACGAACCCGCAACAAACGCAACTCCAAGGACAATCGACAGCGCAGTCATTGCCAGTCGCGCTTTGTGAGCGAACAGGCTCTTCAGTGAGGCTCGAAGCATTTCAGACCCCCAATCTCTTCATGAAGTCGATGACGGAGTCAGTGGTCGGCTGATCCATCTGATCGACGACTTTTCCGTCTTCGAGAAACACAACCCTGTCCGCGTAACTTGCCGATACGGGATCGTGGGTGACCATGACGATCGTCTGGCCGAACTCATGAACTGCCTGTCGCATGAAGTCCAGCAGTTGAGCCCCAGATTTCGAGTCGAGGTTTCCCGATGGTTCGTCGGCGAACACGATATCCGGTTTGGTAACGAGAGCACGCGCTGCCGCCACGCGCTGCTGCTGCCCACCTGAGAGCTCGGATGGCCGGTGATGAAGGCGATCTTCGAGTCCGAGGGTGGCCACCACCCGCCCTAGCCATTCGGTGTCTGGCTTCTCGCCGGCGATTGACAGTGGCAGCACAATGTTCTCTTCGGCTGTCAGGGTCGGTATGAGATTGAACGACTGGAAGATGAATCCGATCTTCGACCGTCTGATCTCAGTCAACTGCCTGTCTTTGAGGACCGACAGGTCTACGTCACCGATGTGGCTGTTGCCTGTGTCGAGGGTGTCGAGACCGGCGAGGGTGTGTAGAAGCGTTGACTTTCCCGAGCCCGACGGACCCATGATGGCGGTGAACTTTCCCGCTTCAAATTCGATGGTGACACCATCCAACGCACGTACCCGAGTTTCCCCGTCACCGTACGTCTTGACTCCGCTTTGCATTCTTGCCGCTACGACGGTTGACGGCCTCTTTTCGGTGATGGTCATTGATTTCCTCCTGAAATCTGGATGGGCCAATTCTCTGATATCGGGGATCGAGTGTCATCGGGCCGGAGGTGGTTCTTTGGGCTAGCCGCACGGAGGAGTTGGAAGGGTGGGGGAGTCATCCTTTGGGAGGATGTCCTCGGTAAGGCTCAGCCGGGAGTCGAAGGCG
The DNA here is from genome assembly GCA_965216445.1 of Acidimicrobiia bacterium. Lineage (GTDB taxonomy): Bacteria > Actinomycetota > Acidimicrobiia > Spongiisociales > ZC4RG35 > MA-ANB-1. Next base: position 1,874,644 of record OZ244166.1, on the reverse strand, counting down.
GGAGAGTTGGCCTGTTCAGGTTCCGGGCGTCACCAGACCGGCTTCGTATGCCGCAACCACTGCTTGGACTCTGTCCCGTAGCTGGAGCTTGGTCAGGATGTGGGAGACGTGGCTCTTGACTGTTGCCTCGGAAACGTAAAGCTCTTCGGCGATTTCGGAATTGGACAAGCCCCGTGCCATCTGGGTGAGGACCTCGACCTCGCGCTCGGTGAGCTCGTCGAGGCCGGTCGTTTCGACATCGTCTCTTCTGGCAGCAAACTCGTCAATGAGTCTGCGAGTGATCGACGGGGCGATCAACGCTTCACCATCTGCCACCACCCGAATGGCATGTATGAGGGCGTCAGCATCGGCGTCTTTCAGTAGGAACCCGGAAGCACCGGCTCGCAGGGCGGCGTAGATGTATTCGTCGAGATCGAACGTCGTCAGGACTATGACCTTTGCATTGGGGTCGTTCTCATGGATTTGCCGGGTTGCTTCAAGACCGTCGAGCTCGGGCATCCGAACGTCCATCAGAACGACGTCTGGCTGCTCTCGTCTGGCGCTCTGTACAGCTTCGATTCCGTTTTCGGCTTCGGCTATTACGGTGATATCGCCCTCTGACTCGAGGATCATCCGGAGCCCGGAGCGGACCATCGCCTGGTCGTCGGCTATGAGAACCCTGATCATGACGAATAGGGAAGCGTGGCGATGACTCGAAACCCCCCGCCGGGGTTAGGGCCTGCTTTGAGGGTTCCGTTCAGGACAGCCACTCTTTCTCTCATACCGGCGATTCCGTGACCTTCACGAGCTTCGGGTGCGTTAGCCCCGCGACCGTCGTCTGTGATTCTGAGGTTCAGGCTCTGGTCGTCGTAGTGCACGGTGACGGCCGTTTTGGCTGTTGGTCCGGCATGCCGAGCGACATTGGTAAGGGATTCTTGGACTATGCGAAAAGCGGAGAGCTCCAATCCTGAGTCCAGCGGTCTCTTGGTGCCTACCTCGGTCAGCTCGACATCAAGTCCGGCGGCCTTCATTTGGTCAACCAGTGAATTGAGGTCAGCGAGCCCGGGAAGGGGCGCCAGCTCACCCGTCTCTTCGGACGTTCTGAGAACACCAACCATCCGCCGCATATCACTGAGGGCCGAATGTCCCGAGTCCCGAATTGTCTGTAGCGCTTCGATTATGCGCGGATCTTGGTCGTTCGCAATGCGACCAGCACCTTCTGCCTGCAGGGTCATCACCGTCATTTGATGCGCGACGACGTCGTGTAACTCGCGGGCGATTCTGGCTCGCTCCTCAGCTACTGCCTCGTCGGCCAGCCTTTGCTGTCGCTCTTCGGCGAGCTCTGCCCTGGTTCGAAGTTCGTCGAGGCGCCGTCTTCGTTCGTGGACTTCACGACCCAGCATCAGCGGAACCGTGGAGATGAGAAAAGTGGCTACAACGTCTCCCCAAGAGACCGAGTCAAGTGTGAGCACACCCGAAACGGTGAAAAGGGTGATGGCGACCGCAAACGCCCCACCTATCCGTAGGGATTTCTCTTTTGGCAGCTCGCTGCCGACTGCGTGGATCGCGAGGACAATTCCTGCCGATGCCAGGGTGTTGGGATAATCGAGAACTCGGTCGATGGCGAAGCTAACAGTGACGATGGAGAGAACCGCAACGGGCCAGCGCCGTCGGAACGCCAGTGGCAACGCCTGCATGGCTATCAGGAAAAGGTTGAAAGCGTCGGGTTCCCGACTGAAGATATCGGTTCGGTCACCGACTTCGAATCGCGTAATGAGCCCGAGTCCCAGAATGCCCACCGCCAAAGCAGTGTCGACCGTCCACGGTGAGAATCTTCGCTCTCTATCAGCCATGTCTGATGAGGCTAGAGCTTGGCCGGTGGCGGCGCATCAGCCTCAGGGATGATCTCCAATCCACTCCCCCGAATGAGATCGTCGCGGTTTGGAACGTTCACTCGACCAAGTAGGCGGCGACCGATCAAGTTAAGAAGCTGGGTCAGGGTTCCAATCCTTCGGCGGCTGCCCTTCGGTTGCGCTCGGTGGCCCTCTGTTCGGCGAGTAGACCCACGATCATTGCAACGAAGGTGACCAGGTAGACCTGCCCCACCACTGCCTCGATTGTGGCGAGGAGCCTTCCCAGTTCGGTCGCGGCAGAGAAATCGCCGTAGCCCAAGGTCGTAATTGTGGTGAGACTGAAGTACATGAAGACAGTCGAAGGCTGTTCGGTACCGAAGAACGGTGTTGTGCCGATTTGGCTGACCGCCATGAAAGCAAAATCGAAGGCGACCGCAATGAGCAGGTAAGCCGACAGGGCTCCGAGGAGCGTCTGCAGTGTGGCCTTGCGATGGTGGATAAGCCTTCGAATCACGGCGATCGGTGCAGCACCGGCCAGGAATAGCCAGACCGGCGAGTACCGGAACACCGCAACTGCAGGCGCATCGGAGCCAAAGAATTCGAGAATGAGAACGAGCAGAACCGAACCGAGGGCGACGGTAACGATAACTCCCGCGATCCGGCGCCACCGACGAGCGACGCCGGAAGCTTGGAGTGACAAAACGAACATGGCACCCACGAAGAAGGTGACTATTGCGGTTCCGAATTCTGCCCTGACGCCACCACCGGGCTCTCGGATATCGAATAGGGCAAGAGTGATTGTCGCGGCGACGGTAACCAATAGCAGCGCACCAAACCGGTCGACATGCTTGGAAGCATCATCGAAAAGGTGAGTGCGCTCGCTCATCGGCGTCAGGATAGGTGCGACTGCAGCCGATTCTCGGAGTTCAGCCTGGAGAAGATTTGTCCCTGTTTCGGCTCAGATTATCTGGGAGCCTCAGGGGACCAGGTACCGCGGTGACCGCAGGTGCAGTGGAAACTCACAGTCACGCCGTTTGACGTGTTTTGGATCGCGTCGATGTTGTCGGCAAAGAGCAGCACCCGGGAATCGTGGGCGGGACAATATGGGGCGAACATCAGCGGACACCGCTTCTCTTGTTCATCGCCCACCATTCCCACATTGCAGAACGGGCTTTGTCCAGCTCGATTGACGATGCGCCCAGCTCCTGGATCGAATCGGTTTTGCTCTTCAGCTGCTGATGCGACTCCCATGTGGTGGACAAGCGATCGTAAAGACCGTCGAAGGTATCGCGATTTGCATTGGAGTGAAATGAGGTGTTGGACATTGTCTTCCTTGAGTCTCGTTGTAAGAGGTGAAACTCTCTATGTAGCTTACAGACTAGATTTGGTTTCGTAAGTAGTCAAGTTTATTACGCACCTTACCCGGGGGGTTGGCAGAACGATTTGCTGACGGCGGTCGTTAGCGTTCCAAGGAGCAACTGGAGGATCCACATGGCTCAGGTCGAAGTCGTCGTATTTGACGTCAACGAAACCCTGCTCGATTTGAGGGCCATGACTCCAAGATTGGAATCTGTTCTCCCTGAAGGAGCATCGGGACTCTGGTTCTCCACTTTTCTTCGCAGCTCCCTGGTGGGGACGGTCACTGGGCGATATGCGCCGTTCAAGGCGCATGGAGTAGAAGCACTAGTGAGTGTGGCGAGCGCTTATGGGAAGCCGATCGACCACCAGGTTGCCGAAGGCATACTCGATGAAATGACCCGACTTCCACCCCATCCTGATGTCATTCCCGCACTCGAGCATCTCAGAGCTGCGGGCTTTCGATTGGCAACACTGACCAATTCCGACCGCGCGACCTTGACGCGGCAGATCGAGAATGCCGGTCTCACTCCCTTCTTTGATCAGTTGATCTCCGTCGAAGCCGTCGCGCGCTTCAAACCGGCTCGAGAGACTTACTCGTATGCGGCGGCTCAACTCGATGTCAGGATCGGAGATATGCGACTGGTTGCTGCTCATGACTGGGACGTCACAGGGGCCATCCGCGCCGGCGCCAAGGCGGCATTTGTGGCCAGGAGTGGTCAGAGATTGGGTGCACTGTCCGAGGAACCGGACATAGTCGAGTCCGATCTTGTCGCTGTGGCCGAGGCGATCGTGGCATCGGCAAACCCAGGGGCCGATGTTTGATATGTTGAGATCGGGGGAACCAGGGGAGAGGTTGGCAACGTCCAACCTGGGCCTCGTCTTATGAAGAACTCCTCCAAATGACTCTCGTTGCAAGCCTCCTCCCGGTGAGTATCTACGCTGCTCTGTTCCAGACGCTTATCTACCTGGCGCTGCCGCGGCGGAAACGGACTACCTGGGCACCACTGTTCACCGGTGTCGTGGGCGCCCTTATTGTTGGGGTTGCCGGGTACCTGTTCGGCTTCGAAACGATCGGTCTTGGGGGTGTCCCGTTCGTCACTCTCGTCGCGTGGACTCTGGCAACTGTGGCGGTGGTGGGGTCAGTGGGGATGTTGATGTTGGCGAGGCCCGATGCTCGAGCCACGCTTGCAGACCCTCGCCTTGCTGATTTGTCGACGGGTCGAGCTAGTTGGCAGATTCTGTTTCGGATTCCGGTCCTGACGGCTCTCGTGGAAGAAGCAGTGTTCAGAGGTGTACTTCATGCCGCGCTGATCGCTCTGTATCCGTCAACGATGGCCCTATGGCTTGGAGCCGGGCTCTTCGGGCTTTGGCACATCGGTCCGGGGATCGACCAGGCTCAGGCGAGTCGGTCAGGCGGCCTGGGAGGGGTTGCCCACACCCTGGTCACCGTCGTGGCTACGACACTGGCCGGCGCAGCCCTCGTCTGGCTACGCATGGAGACGGGTTCGATTTGGGTCCCGGTTGCGGTCCATGCGGTGATGAATATGACGATGGCGATGTTCGCCCGACTGGCAGCCCGTCCCAACAGTCGTGCCGTGAAGCTTCTAACAAATCGCTGAAGCTGAGTGCGGTCGCGGCGCCTGTGCAAAACTGGGGCTATGAATTCGATAGATCAACGTTGGTTGGAGGATGTTCGCGTCCGGTATGCCCATTGTTTCGGCTGTGGCTCCGACAATCATGCGGGTCTTAAAATCTCCGGGTTTGAGACAGCCAACGACGAGGTCACCGCGAACTTCGTCCCCAAAGATGAACACAGGGGATTTCATGATGTGCTCCACGGTGGAGTGATCGCTACAGCTCTCGATGAGATTCTTGCCTGGACCGCAATACTGGTAGCAAAGACGATGGCCGTGACAGCAAAACTGGAGCTTCGATATCGAAATCCGCCTCCACCCGGGGTGGAGTACCTGCTGAAAGGTCGTCTCGTGGATCAGAGTGGCCGACGTCTGAAGCTGGAAGCCGAGTGCTCAGCCCAAGGAAAACCTATCGCCGAGGCTTCGGCCATCTTCCTCGCCACCGACGCAATCCCTGCAGGCGCCGAGTAGCTGTTCCCTGACGATACGGTGACCCGATGAGCCAACGCCTGGCGCGCACACTTGTCTTCGTGACCTCTGCATCAGTTCTGATTCTTGAAATCCTCGCTGGAAGGCTGATGGCCCCTTACCTCGGGGTCAGCCTTGAAGTGTTCACCGGAATCATCGGCGTGATTCTGGCTGGCATCTCGGTTGGTGCATGGCTTGGAGGTAAGGCTGCAGACAGTCGAGAACCAACATCGTTGGTGGGGCCACTTCTGATCGCTGGTGGAATCTTCGCCATTCTCAGTCCATGGGTAATCGACTGGCTCGGACCAAGTTTCGAATCGGATCCTCTGTCAATCGTTTTGTTGACCGGCTTTGGATTCTTCGTTCCGGCAGCGCTCCTTTCTGCGGTGTCGCCTGTCGTTGTGAAGATCCGACTTGGCTCGCTGGACAAGACTGGTTCGGTAGTTGGGAGCTATTCGGCAATCGGAACCGCCGGCGCCATCGTCGGCACCTTTGTCACGGGATTCGTCTTGATCGCGGCATTCCCAACCCGCCCGATCGTCGCTTCTGTGGGAGTATTGCTCTGCCTGACCGGACTTGCATTGACCGTTTCAAGAAAGAGATGGGTTCTCTCCGTGGTGGGTGGCATATTGGTCGTCGGGCTCGGTGCCGGTCTCTATTTCTCAGACGGTCCTTGCCAATTCGAAACGTCGTACCACTGTGCCGAGGTCCGGGTTGATGACGCCCGCCCCACGGGTCGAGCCTTGATCCTGGATCGCGGATTCAACAGCTATGTCGACCTCGAGGATCCCACTTATCTCGACTTCCGGTACGCACAGGTTGTTGCCGATGTTGTGGATGGAGCACTGCCGGCAGGTCCACTCGATGTGCTCTCTATCGGAGGAGGTGGGTTCACGTTCCCGATCTATCTCGATGCAACACGTCCCGGCACCGAGCACTTGGTCTTGGAAATCGACCGCGAGCTCCTCAACATCGGGAGGACCGAGCTGGGGTTTCAAGATCAGGCCGAGGTTGTCATCGATGACGCCCGTCAGTCGATCAAGGAGGTCGCGAGCGGCTCGGTGGATTTGGTGATAGGAGACGCATTCAGCGGTTTCACCGTGCCTTGGCATCTCACTACCGAGGAGTTCGTGCGGCAGGTGGACGCCACGATGAGGGAGGATGGGATCTACGTGATCAACATCATCGACTACGGGGACGTCGACTTCGCGCGGGCAACGGCCAAGACTTTTCAAACGGTATTCCACCATGTCGCCGTCTTTGCTCCTCCGTCTTATTTGGCTGGTGAGGGTGGCGGCAACTTTGTTGTCGTCGGAAGCCAGACGGATGTCAATTGGGTAGCAATCGCTTCGATGATCCGAGCCCGCGGCGGTGTGGAGGTCTACCTCGCAGACGAGGATCTTGGAAGCTTCACCGGCGACGCGATTGTGTTGCGAGACGATTTTGCCCCGGTCGACCAAATGATCGACCTACCTTGAAAACCCGCCGAAGACCTCCGTACCTTTGACGGAGGATGTTCTTTCATCCGCTTGGTCGGCGAACTACTAGCCTCACACTCCATGGATAAAAAAGCTGCAGATTCAATGCCGTGGATCGCCGCACCGGCTGAGCACTTCACCGGGCCAGTCTGGTTTGGCGACATGTCGAGTACCGACGACGAAGAGGATATGAACGTTCTTGGGGTTCAGTTTGCGCCCGGGTCACGCACTGACTGGCATTCACATCCTGGTGGTCAGGTCCTCCATGTAGTTGCCGGCCGCGGCACGGTGATGAACAAGGGCGGTGAACGAGTTGAGATGTCCGCAGGGGACACAGTGACAACCCCGGCCAATGAGATGCACTGGCACGGTGCGGCGAGTGACTCGCCTTTGTTTCACCTCTCGATCACGCACAAGGGATCGACCGTTTGGTCAACTGAGAAGGTGTCAGACGAGCAGTACCACGAGGGTTCTTAGTACCTAGCAACTCTCCGCAAACAGCGACACGACGGAACTAGCGGTGTTCCCCCGGATGTCTGTTGCAACGATGGTCACCAGGTTGTCCCCGGTGGTGACAAAGGGCCCGACATCTCCGATATAGGCGGAGCCGTTGGCTGCAAGGTTGGTCACAGTCTCTTGAGTGCCAGTCCAAATGGCGTCTACGGAAGCGATCGCGGTGTCGTCGACCGCAAACACGGTTATCTGGCTCAGGTTCGGATGGCACGTTGAACCGAGGACCGCAACCAACGTTGGGTTTGCGCTTATCTGGGTGATCGTCGGCGGAATCTCTACCGATCCGGTGATGTCGAGACCTGCCTCCGTCCCGTCAGAGCTGAAACTGACCGGAGCTCCGTAGTCGCCCTCGGCAAGACCAGTTCGGTCAAAGGCGACGGTTAGCTGGACCGATTGGCCAGGGGCCAGAGTGCCTGCGGCTGGGGCCAAGGAGAATGGGAGGTTGACATCAGTGGCTGTCCATTCGGCACTGAGTCCTCCCGAGTTGGTGAGAGTGAGTGTCCCTGTCGTTGCCGTGCTGCCCAGGTCAAGGGTGGCGGTGCTGAGGGTGAGGTCCGCTGGGTCGGGCGCTGGAGGCTCCGGCGCGACAGTTGGGAGAGTTGTCGTGCCGAGGTCTGCATCATCCAGGCCAAACAGTGGTGGTGGCGCCACGCGCCCGCTGCCGGATTCGGTCGCGTCGGTTGTCGTGGGCGGGACTGGAGACTCCGCGACTCCCGGTGCCTCGGTGGAAGAGGTTGAGGCTTCGACCGCTACGGGGTCAGACTGACCTGTTACGTCGGCGAGAATCAAACCGCCACTGACTAACAAGGCAATGGTTGCCGCTCCCGCCACAACCCGAGCCAGTCGTCTCTTGATCCTGATGCGACGCAGCGCCTTGGATGCAGCCCTGAGGTTGCGTCTGCGCATCAGGCCTGTGGCGGGAATGAATATGACGCTGGGCAGAAGATTGGCCGGTGCAACCAGAAGCGAACGGCGTTCTGAGCAAACCTTGCAAGACTCGACATGGCGGGTCACGGATGAGCGGACGTCCAGCGAGAAGCGACCGTCCCAGTCCTGCAATAGATTGTCGAGTTCTTGGCAGTCCTCTCTGCCGAGACGGGCTATCAGCAATGCACCTAGTGCCTTCTCGACTCGATCCTTCATCCGACTGACCATCACGTGGAGGTGCTGGGTTTCGACACCGACAGCGTTGGCTAGGTCCTGACCTTCGAGACCCTCGACCAGGTGGAGAGTCATTAACTCGCGGTCCCGTTCTTGTAGGCCGGCAACGGAAGCCCATACGAGCTCTTTAAGCTCCTCCTGCGCCAAGCCGTACGCCGGATCAGGATCGGATACCAGCGAGTCCGAAAGGTCGTCTTCAGGTTGCACACGGGCACGATCGCGTCCGATGGCCCTCGCCTCATTTCGGGCGATAGCGAACAACCAAGGACGCAGCTTTTCGGGATTCCGCAGCTGGCCAAGCTTTGTCGCGGCGTTGACGAATGTCTCCTGGAGGGCGTCAGAGGCGTCGTTGTGGTCACGCAGCATGACAAAGCAATACGAATGAAGGCGATCCGCGTATTTGTCGTAGATCGCGGCGAAAGCTGTCTCGTCGCCTTTCCGGGCGAGGGCGACGAGGTCTGCGTCGGATTTGGTGATGGTTGTTGTCATACACACAGGAGTGACGCGCGAGAACGCTCTCGCTTACACCCCAACCGAGAATCTGTCTTCACTGGACGACCTCCTGGTCGTCGAACTCCGCCGTGCGACTCCTCAGCAATCCGGAGGCCCGGGCGTCGGACACCTGGGTGAAGTCCTCATACCAGGCACCTACCGCACCAAGTGATTTGGGAAGCTGGCAGTAGGCGATTTCGTCCACGAGCTGTTGGAGCCGGGCTGCTGTGTCGGGTGGTATTACCGGTGCCGCCACGATCAAACGCAGCGGGTTCTGTTCCCGGACTGCCTCGATGGCGGCAATCATCGTCGATCCTGTGGCGATTCCGTCATCGGTGATGATCACAGTTTTCGAGGCGAGCTTTGGCCACGGAGCGTTGTTCCTGATCCGCTTGTTGCTCAGCGTCAGTTTCTTCGCAGCTTTCCTCGCGGCCGACTCGAACAGACTGTCCGGGATCTGCAACTGCTCGATCACTTCATTGTTGCGTACAGTCACTCCGCCAACAGCGACCGCTCCCATGGCGAGCTCGGGGTGCCGCGGAACTCCAACTTTCTTGACAATGAGGGCGTCCAACGGAGCCTCGAGGCAACGTGCGACTTCAAACCCGATCGGTACCCCACCACGCACCAATCCGAGGACCATCACGTTGGGGTCACCTCGATACCTGGCCAGGGCCTTACATAGGTCCTGCCCAGCTTGTGATCGATCACGAAATCGCTTGGCCACTACCTGTCCCATTCAACTCCCGAGAAAACTCTACGCCGGGGTGTAAGTCCCGGGACGGTCATGCATCTCTCTTGTGTCCGGAGAGGCCGGACCACCAAGAGGAGGAGACCTCATGAGAAACGAAAACGGACACAACAACGAAGACACATCAGCCGCATTTGAGAAGCCAACACGGTCCTATGGACTGTTGGCCGGCTTTGCAGCCTTCGCCCTGGCGGCAGGGCTGACCGGCGGATATCTGCTTAACAGCAGCAGCGAAACAGCTCTGGCGGCCGAGTCAACGACAACGACTACGTTGGCCGACGCTGAGTCCAGCCTGGAGGTGGATTCTGACGCCGATCCATTTGCGATTGACGAAGGTGCCGACGCCGATTCTGAGCCCGAGGCGGAGCAGGCTGAGACCCCGGCTCCGGAAGAAGATCCTGAGCCCGAACCCGAGCCCGACCCGGATCCGGCTGAGTTGGCGGTAGACGACGTCGTCGACGTCGGTAACACCGGAGAAGGCTCCTTCACGATTCACAACGTTGGTGATCTACCACTGACAATCGAATCGATCACCGGCCCAGCGGCGTTGTCATTCAGCGATGCTCCAGTGAATCTCGGTGGTGGCGAGTCAGTGGAGATCGATGTCACAGTGGACACGTCGGGGCTGCCGTTCGGCGACTACGAGATGGAGTTCGACGTCAAGTCGTCGGCCGGAGATGAGTCGGTGACAGTTGTCGGAGGGAAGTTCGCCATTGTCGTTCCGCTGCCGCCGAGTCCGGATGTTGACGTCCAGGACGTGGTAGTCGTCCCACACCTGGCTCCGATCGCACCAATCACGATCTGGAACAACGAGGACTACGACGTGGAAGTGACACTTGAGTCGCTGAGTGCCCGCTTGACCCTCCCCGCGGAGTTCACGCTGGTGCCTGGCAAGAACGTCATTCCGGGTGCTATCACACCTATCGGTTTGCCGGCGCACATCACGCAGAACCTCGATTTTGAGGTCAGCTGGTGGCTCGGATCCGAGCAGGCAACCGTCGTGAAGTTCGGCACGTAGCACATCCACACGATCAGCGAAGGGACGGGTCAGATGGCCCGTCCCTCTCGCGTGGGCGACAGCGCTAGTGGGCGATGAACCGTCGACGGCGAGAGGCGACTACAAGAAGTGAACCCAGGAGGAGTAGCTCTGCTGCGAGAACGATGAATCGGCTCAAGCCAAAGCCGGTGAAGGGGAGGGGACCCACGGTCACTGAGGCGGTATCTGTGTTGTTGGTTGGGTCGGCGTCGACACCCGTAGCCGAAACACTTGATACGTTCTCGATGACCGTTCCATCCGGGGCGTCGGCGACTGTCCGGATCTCAAACGCCGCGGATTCTCCGGAAGACATGGGCTGGTCGGTCGAGCACTCGACGAGCTGACCTGTGGCGTCGCACGACCAACCGGTTGGGGCGATAACCGCCTCGATAGCGAGGCTGTCGGGGAGGTCGTCGGTCATCGTTATCGGAGCGGGAGCGTCATCTGGCCCTGCGTTCGTGACTGTGATCGTCCAGACCACGGACTCACCGGCGATTGTCGCGTCCTTGACGACGACCAGATCGAATTCATTGTCGTCGTACCCGAAGTCATTGGCAGTGTCTGTTTCTCCGGCCACCACAGTGACGGGGGTCGAGTGGTCAAGGACACCGTCGGGATCGAATACCGGGATCAAACCGGCCGGGATCTCGCTGCTGTCGACGACCACCACGTAGTTGCCGGGATCGAGGTTGTCGAACGTGTAGTCGCCACTGCCGTCGGTGGTCGTTGAAGCTACCACCGTGTCGTCGCCGCCTCCGAGCACACCGTCAGGTCCGGGGTCGATCAAATCAACGGTCACGTTCGGTATACCGGCTTCTCCAGCATCCTGAACCCCGTCACGGTCCTCATCTATCCAGAGGCGGCCTTCGACGGCCCCCGGTTCGGGGAACACGACCGGTGTCGGGTCGTTGTTGTCCGTTGGATCGCCGTTTCCGTCGGGATCGACATCTGTTCCGTCCTGAGAATCGTCAGTGACGGTCGTGTTGGCGGGGGAGGTTCCGGATGCGGTGGCCGTGTTGTCGTATGGTCCGACGTCAGCACCAGGTGTCACTTCGAGGTTGATGACGATTGTGCCGGTGTCACCGACCGCCAACGTGTCCGTTCCGTCGAGAAGGTCCGTATCGGTCGAGCCGTCATAACCTGGATTGGCGGTGAAATCGGTCGAGGAAACGGATGTGACGACGAACCCTGTTGCGCCGGCGAAGGTTGCCGCAAGGTCATCCGAAACCTGAAGTTGAGCCAACGGCACGTCACCCGTGTTCTCCACCAGAAGCGTGAAGCTGAGATCGAAAACGCCGCCGCCAAGGCTGTCCGGTCCCGAACTGAGCTGCTTGGCGATTCCAATTGACGGCTGCTCGGCGAACACGACCGGTGTCGGCTCGTCCTCGTCGGGGTTGCCGTCGTCGTTGGGGTCGGGGTTGTCCCCGTCTGTCGAATCGTCGGTGACGGTTCCGCCACCTGGCGTTGTTCCCGAAACCGATGCTTGGTTCAGGTGGGGGCCCAGGTCTCCACCTGGTGTCACTGTCACGAATATCAACACTGTCCCCGACTCACCGGCAGCAAGAGATTGGCCCGTTGCCAACACGTTGGTCGCACCAGTTCCATCCCAGCTCGGGTTCGCGCTGAGGCTCCCAGATACAGCACTGAACCCAGTTGGGGAGATAGCTGCGAGTTGGACTGTCAAGTCATCTGTCACGACTAGATCAGTGATGGTGACATTTCCGAGATTCTCGACGGTGAGGACATAGCTGACTGTGTAGGTTCCGTCGGCGTTGTTCGTTACGACTGCCACCGCCTTGGCAACTCCCAACTCCGTGATCGACAGTTCGGCGTTGTCTTCGTCGTCCTCGGATTGGTCGCCGTCGTCGTTGTCCGGTGTGGAGTCGGGGTCGAATTGATCCGATCCAAGGACTTCAGCGACGTTGAGGTATTCGTCGGCTGCTCCGGTTGGTGCGTCAACGTCGGCGTCGAAGGTGAGGTCGATTGAGGCTCCGTTGGCGAGGCTGATGCCGGTCCAGGTGATGGTGGATCCGACCAAGGTTCCACCGCCGGAGATGTTGGCGATGTTGCTGTATCCGGCGGGGACGACGTCTTCTACAGAGACGCCAGTCGCAGCGTCGGGGCCTTGGTTGGTGACTGTGACGGTGAACGTGACCGTGTCACCCACACCGGCTTCGTCCGTGGAGACTGCCTTCACCAGTTCGAGGTCGGCGACCTCTGGTGTGTTCACGGAGGCGTTGTCTTCGTCGTCTTCGCTTTGGTCGCCGTCGTCGTTGTTGGGTGTGGAGTCGGGGTCGAATTGATCTGATCCAAGGACTTCAGCGACGTTGAGGTATTCGTCGGCGGCTCCGGTCGGTGCGTCGACATCGACTTCGAACGTGAGGTCAGTGGACGTACCTGATGCGAGGGTCAGGTTGGTCCAACGCACGACATTGCCACCGAACACATTTCCACCATTGCTGACATTTCCGACATTGGAGTATCCGGCTGGCACGCTGTCTTGGATGGTCACACCAGTAGCAGTGTCTGGGCCTTGGTTGGTGACTGTGACGGTGAACGTGACCGTGTCACCCACTCCCGGAGTGGCGTTGTCGACGGCTTTAGTCAGCTCTACGTCAGCCTGTTGTGGAGTCACCGAAGCGTTGTCTTCGTCGTCTTCGCTTTGGTCGCCGTCGTCGTTGTTGGGTGTGGAGTCGGGGTCGAATTGATCTGATCCAAGGACTTCAGCGACGTTGAGGTATTCGTCGGCGGCTCCGGTCGGTGCGTCTACATCGACTTCGAACGTGAGGTCAGTGGACGTACCTGATGCGAGGGTCAGGTTGGTCCAACGCACGACATTGCCACCGAACACATTTCCACCATTGCTGACATTTCCGACATTGGAGTATCCGGCTGGCACGCTGTCTTGGATGGTCACACCAGTAGCAGTGTCTGGGCCTTGGTTGGTGACGGTGATGGTGAAGGTGACCGTGTCACCGACATTGGGTGTCGAATCACTGACGGTCTTGACAAGTTCGAGGTCGGCGACCTCTGGTGTGTTCACGGAGGCGTTGTCTTCGTCGTCTTCGGATTGGTCGCCGTCGTCGTTGTTGGGTGTGGAGTCGGTATCGAATTGATCGGCCGCGGTGACTTCCGCAACGTTGAGGTATTCGTCTGCTGCTCCGGTTGGTGCGTCGACGTCGGCGTCGAAGGTGAGGTCAATGGAGGCACCGTTGGCGAGGCTGATGCCGGTCCAGGAGATTGTTGAACCGGCCAGGGCGCCACCCCCTGAGATGTTGGCGATATTGCTGTATCCGGCGGGGACGATGTCTGCTACGGATACGCCAGTAGCAGTGTCTGGTCCTTGGTTGGTGACGGTGATGGTGAAGGTGACCGTGTCACCCACGCCGGGTGTTGTGTTGTCAACTGCCTTCGTCAATTCGAGGTCAGCCACACCCGGCGGAATGACACTGGCGTTGTCTTCGTCGTCCTCGGATTGGTCGCCGTCGTCGTTGTCCGGTGTGGAGTCGGTATCGAATTGATCGGCCGCAGTGACTTCCGCAACGTTGACATACTCGTCAGTGGCACTGGTGGGAAGATTCACGTCAGCGTCAAAGGACAAGTTGGCTGAGGCTCCGCTTGCCAGCGAGATGCCGGTCCAGGTGATGGTGGACCCGGCGAGGATGCCCCCACCAGTGATGTTGCTGATGTTCGAGAAGCCAACCGGAACAACATCTTCGATCGAGACTCCGGTGGCGGTGTCGGGGCCTTGGTTGGTGACGGTGACGGTGAACGTGACCGTATCCCCAACATCGGGAGTTGTGTCGTCCACCGATTTGGCAAGTTCGAGGTCGATTTCCTGTGGATCCACGACCGCGTTGTCTTCATCGTCTTCGGACTGGTCGCCGTCGTCGTTGTCCGGCGTGGAGTCGGTATCAAATTGATCGGCGGCGGTCACTTCCGCAACGTTGACGTATTCGTCCGCTGCGCCAGTTGGTGCGTCGACGTCGGCGTCGAAGGTGAGGTCAATTGAGGCACCGCTTGCAAGTGAGATGCCGGTCCAGGTGATCGTGGAACCGACCAGTGTCCCGCCGCCGGAGATGTTGGCGATATTGCTGTATCCGGCGGGGACAACGTCCTCAACGGAGACTCCGGTGGCAGCGTCTGGGCCTTGGTTGGTGACGGTGATCGTGAACGTAACCGTGTCACCAACGTTGGGGTTTGAAACGCTGACGGTTTTTGCCAATTCGAGGTCCGCAACCTCTGGTGTGCTGACAACAGCGTTGTCTTCATCGTCTTCGCTTTGGTCGCCGTCGTCGTTGTCCGGTGTGGAGTCTGGGTCGAATTGGTCGGCTGCGGTGACCTCTGCGACATTCAGGTACTCGTCGGCGGCACCGGTTGGCAAGTCGACATCGACCTCAAAGGTCAGGTTTGTCGAGGCGCCATTGGCCAGGCTGATTCCAGTCCAGGTGACGGTGGATCCGACCAGAGTGCCACCTCCGGAGATGTTGCTGATGTTGGAGTATCCGGCGGGGACGACGTCTTCGACGGAGACTCCGGTGGCGGTGTCGGGGCCCAGGTTGGTGATGGTGACTGTGAATGTGATGGTGTCACCCACACCCGGTGTGCTGTCGCTAACCGTCTTCGACAGTTCGAGGTCGATTTCCTGTGGATCCACGACCGCGTTGTCTTCATCGTCTTCGCTTTGGTCGCCGTCGTCGTTGTCCGGCGTGGAGTCGACATCAAATTGGTCGGCGGCGGTCACTTCCGCAACGTTGACGTATTCGTCGGCTGCGCCAGTTGGTGCGTCGACGTCGGCGTCGAAGGTGAGGTTGATGGAGGCACCGCTTGCAAGTGAGATGCCGGTCCAGGAGATTGTTGAACCGGCCAGGGCGCCACCCCCTGAGATGTTGGTGATGTTGGAATAACCGGCGGGGATAACGTCTTCAATGGCGACTCCGGTGGCGGTGTCGGGGCCCTGGTTGGTGACCGTGATGGTGAACGTGACCGTGTCACCGACGTTGGGAGTACCGTCGCTGACCGATTTCGTCAGCTCTACATCCGCAACCTCGGGCGGGCTGACCGCTGCGTTGTCTTCGTCGTCTTCGCTTTGGTCGCCGTCGTCATTGTCGGGTGTGGAGTCGGGGTCGAATTGGTCGGCCGCGGTGACCTCTGCGACATTCAAATACTCGTCGGCTGCTCCGGTGGGGACTTCCACGTCGGCATCGAAGGTGAGGTCAATTGAAGCCCCGCTGGCCAACGAGATGCCGGTCCAGGTGATCGTCGACCCGGCCAGGGTGCCACCACCTGAGATATTGGCGATGTTGGAGTATCCGGCGGGGACGACGTCTTCAACGGAGACTCCGGTCGCGGTGTCGGGGCCTTGGTTGGTGACAGAGATGGTGAACGTGACCGTGTCACCCACTCCCGGAGTGGCGTTGTCGACGGCTTTGGTCAGCTCTAGGTCAGCCTGTTGTGGTGTCACCGAAGCGTTGTCTTCGTCGTCTTCGCTTTGGTCGCCGTCGTCGTTGTCCGGCGTGGAGTCTGGGTCAAATTGGTCGGCGGCGGTCACTTGCGAAACGTTGAGGTATTCGTCGGCTGCGCCAGTTGGTGCGTTGACGTCGGCGTCGAAGGTGAGGTTGATGGAAGCGCCGTTGGCAAGACTGATACCGGTCCAGGTGACTGTCGACCCGGCCAGGGCGCCACCGCCTGAGACGTTGGTGATGTTGCTGTAACCGGCCGGGACCACGTCTTCAACCGAAACCCCGGTGACCGGATCGGGACCATCGTTGGTGACGGTGATAGTGAAGGTGACTGTGTCACCGACATGGGGTGTCGCATCGTTGACCGCTTTGCTGAGGCTGACTTCAGCAACACCCGGGGGAGTCACAACTGCGTTGTCTTCGTCGTCCTCGGATTGGTCGCCGTCGTCGTTGTTCGGGGCGGAGTCGGTATCGAATTGGTCGGCGGCGGTGACCTCTGAGACATTCAAATACTCGTCGGCGGCACCGGTTGGCAAGTCGACATCGACCTCAAAGGTCAGGTTTGTGGAGGCGCCATTGGCCAGGCTGATGCCGGTCCAGGTGATTGTTGACCCGGCGAGCGTGCCACCGCCTGAGATGTTGGTGATGTTGGAATAGCCGGCCGGGACCACGTCTTCAATGGCGACGCCGGTGGCGGTGTCGGGGCCTTGGTTGGTGACTGTGATGGTGAAGGTGACTGTGTCGCCCACACCCGGTGTCGAGTTGTCAACGTCCTTGGTCAGTTCGAGGTCGGCCTGTTGCGGTGTTACTGAGGCGTTGTCTTCGTCGTCTTCGCTCTGGTCACCATCGTCGTTGTCCGGTGTCGAATCAATGTCGAATTGGTCGGAAGCGGTTACCTCCGAGATGTTGAGGTATTCGTCAGCGGCACCGTTTGGTGCGTCGACGTCTGCGTCGAAGGTGAGGTTGACGGAGGCACCGTTGGCGAGGCTGATTCCGGTCCAGGTGACGGTCGAGCCTGCCAATACCCCAGTGCTGGAGATGTTGGTGATGTTGGAGTAGCCGCCAGGGACCACGTCTTCAATGGCGACGCCGGTGGCGGTGTCGGGTCCTTGGTTGGTGACGGTGATGGTGAAGGTGACGGTGTCTCCAACGTTGGGTGTTGGATCATTGACCGTCTTGGATAGCTCAAGATCCACTACTCCTGGTGGGGTGATTACGGCGTTATCTTCGTCGTCCTCAGATTGATCGCCGTCGTCATTATCCGGCGTGGAGTCGGGGTCGAACTGGTCAGCTGCGGTTACTTCGGCAACATTTAAGTATTCATCAGCTGCGCCGGTGGGAAGATCGACATCAGCGTCAAAGGTGAGGTTGATAGACGCTCCACTTGCCAGCGTGATTCCGGTCCACGTGATCGTTGAACCGGCCAGGGTTCCGCCTCCAGAGATGTTGGTGATGTTGGAGTAACCAGCGGGGACAACGTCCTCAACAGAGATACCGGTCGCGCCATCGGGACCCTGGTTGGTGACGGTGATGCTGAACGTGACCGTGTCACCCACAGCCGGAGTGGTGTTGTCGACCGACTTTGCCAACTCCAAATCGGACACTTCTGGAGTGACAGTGGCGTTGTCCTCGTCGTCTTCGGACTGGTCGCCGTCGTCATTGTCCGGTGTGGAGTCGGCGTCGAACTGGTCTGCTGCGGTGACTTCGGCGATATTGAGATACTCATCAGCCGCACCCGTTGGTGCGTCAACATCGGCGTCAAAGGTCAGATTGATGGACGCGCCACTGGCGAGGCTGATTCCAGTCCAGGTGATCGTGGATCCGGCCAGTGTCCCTCCGCCGGAGATGTTGGTGATATTCGAGTAACCGGCCGGTACGTCGTCTTCAATGGCGACGCCGGTGGCGGTGTCGGGACCTTGATTGGTCACGGTGATTGTGAATGTGACCGTTTCTCCGACGTCAGGAGTCGAGTCTGAAACTGCCTTCGTTAGCTCGAGATCTGCAACTCCGGGAGGTGTGACGGTGGCGTTGTCTTCATCGTCTTCGGATTGGTCGCCATCATCATTGTTCGGCATCGAGTCGATATCGAATTGGTCGGCCGAGGTGACCTGTGCAACGTTCAAGTACTCATCGAGGGTTCCAGTCGGGGCATCTACATCGGCATCAAACGTCAGGTTGACCGAGGCGCCGTTGGCCAAGGAGATCCCGGTCCAGGTGATGGTCGACCCAGCCAGGGCCCCACCTCCGGAGATGTTGGTGATATTCGAGTAACCGGCCGGTACCACGTCTTCAATCGCAATCCCTGTGGCATCTGCGGGGCCCTGGTTGGTCAGGGCGATCGTAAATGTGACCGTGTCGCCGACCGCGGGAGTGCTGTTATTGACCGACTTGTTTAGTTCGAGGTCGATGACGTTGGCTGGGACCACGGAGGCGTTGTCTTCATCGTCCTCAGATTGATCGCCATCGTCGTTGTTCGGCGTCGAGTCCGGGTCTGGTTGCGAGCTGGCGGTGATCTGTGCAACATTCAAGTACTCATCGAGGGTTCCAGTCGGGGCATCTACATCGGCATCAAAGGTCAGGTTGAATGAGGCGCCGTTGGCCAAGGAGATCCCGGTCCAGGTGATGGTCGACCCGGCCAGGGTCCCGCCTCCGGAGATGTTGGTGATATTCGAGTAGCCAACCGGAACGACATCTTCGACAGATATGCCCGTAGCTCCGTCCTGGCCCTGGTTGGTCACGGTGATAGTGAATGTCACGGTGTCGCCGATGTCCGGGGTGGGATCGTTAACGGATTTGCTCAGCTCGAGGTCGGCTGACGTTGGTGCTGTGATCGTGGCGTTGTCTTCGTCGTCTTCGCTTTGGTCGCCGTCGTCGTTGTCCGGGATGCTATCGGGGTCAGCTGAATCTGATGCCGTCACCTCTGCAACGTTGGTGATTGAGCCTGAACCGATGACCTGGGCCTGTATCTGCAGGACCGCTGATGCACCATTGGCCAGATCCCCAATGTCCCAGACGCCTGTTCCAGGTGTGTAGTCGCCAGCTGAGTCGTCGCTGACGTAGAGGAGCCCGGCAGGAAGTTGGTCTACGACCTCGACGCCTGTGGCATCGTCCTCGCCCTGGTTGGTCACCGTCACGGTGAAGGTGATGATTTCTCCGGCCGCGGGTGTCGAGTTAGAGACTGTCTTGGTCAACTCGAGGTCGGACACGTGGACGCCTTGAGTCATACAAGTGACCGCTTCGTAGTCGATTCCCGACGCGCCGAGCGCCGTCTCGAAGGTCGCGACTCCCGTTGCCTTGTTGACAGTGTAGAAACTGTTGTTGGTCGCGTTCGGTCCGTTGTTCCCGGTTGTGCCGATGAGTTGCCCGGACGTATCGAAACTCATCCCCTCCATATCCCGGACCCCGCTGTTGCCGACCGAGGTGGCTGCACCGGTGATGGTGTTGATAGTGATGATTGTGTCGCTACTGCCGGTTGTGTTGATCCCATACATGGTTCCGGTCGTCGGATCGATCCCGATGTCGTCGATCTGGTTGAACCCACCGGTGATCGACAAGTAGTCGATACCGGGACCGAACGCGTCTGAAATGATCGCTCCGGTGCCCTTGTTGATGCGGAACAACTCGTCAGTTCCACCGCTGGAGTTCACTCCCCAGAGGTTCCCCGCGATATCGAACGCCATTGAGTCGACATCATCCATATCGACGTTCCCGGGATCGCCGCTTCCCATCAGACCAATTGCGGTGTAGATACCTGTGGTCTGGTCGAGGATGCCCAACTCATCCGCATCGATTGCGTAGAGAATGCCCGTTGTTGGATCCAGCTCCATCGCCTCGATGTTCGATACTCCGGCAGCGTTAGGGAACGGAGTCTCGATCCCCGTGGAGCGATCCAACCTGCCCAGTCGATTGCCACCATCGGCAAACACGTAACACAACTCTTCGTGGGATGCCTGGACAGGTGGAGCGATGACGATCATCGCGACGACCATCGCAAAAGCGACTCCGGCGGCGGTCAGCCGCCGTGCTGTATTCGGGGCGTCTTTTTGGAGAAGAATCGCGCAATTCCTTCTAGTTGCGTATCAGGGCAAGAGCTTGCTTGTACCGGGTGGTCTTCGCCCCGTTCACTAGGTCCTTGACCGAGTGCGGGCGACTTTAGTCATGGTGACCTGGCCTGCCCAACAACCTCAATCGGCACTTGAACGGCCAGGCTTAAGCCGCGAGGGCAGGAATGACTTCACGGGCAAACCGCTCCAAACCGGTTGTGTCGTATGCGGCGTCGGCGAAGTTGATGATGGCGTAACCCATCCCTGCGTCCTGCCATTCCTTGAATTGACCGATCAGCTTCTCGGGCGTTCCTGAGTGGTACCGGTATGCCTTGGCCATGGCCTGGGCGCGATCCTCGGCAACGTATTCGCGCAGAGTCGATTCCAGCCACGCTACTCTCTCATCTGCTTCGGCCTGAGTCTCGGTGCAAAACACATTGAAGTTTGAACTCCGAACGATGCCCGAGTAGTCCGTGCCGACAGTTTCGCAATGGCCCCGCAGCACGTCGGACTTGTGTTTGAACTCCTCGAGCTTGAGTCCAAAGTTGGTGTACTGGGCGTATCGCGCGGCGATGTTGAGCGTGAGCTGCTCGCCACCGCCTGCAATCCAGAAAGGGATGTGGGGGTCTTGGAGTGGTTTTGGTTGACTGATCGCACCCTTCATCTGGTAGTACTGGCCGTCGTAGTCGACGACATCTTCGGTCCACATTGCCTTCATGATCTCGACACCTTCTCGAAGCATCCCGATGCGTTTGGATGGCTTGAGGAACGGGTAGCCGTAGCCGTCATGTTCGTGCTCGTACCACCCGGCACCGATTCCCATTTCCAGACGGCCTCCCGATATGACGTCGACAGAGGCCGCAACCTTGGCCAGATACGAGGGCGGCCGGTATGTGTTGCAAGTACACATTTGGCCGAGGCGCACGGTGCTGGTCTCAACGGCCAGGGCAGCCATGAGAGTCCACGCTTCGTAGGTGACCTCCTGGGTTGGTTCGGGGATCGTGTGGAAGTGGTCGTAGACCCAAAGCGATTCGTAGCCGGATTGCTCAATCGTGTTGGCTACGTGAACCATGGTCGACCAGTGGTCTTCGACGGGTATCCCGACTAGATCGTGACGCCAGCCTTGCGGTACAAATGCTCCAAATCTCATGGTGGCGAGGGTAGGCGGATAAGGGCAACCCTGGGGCACTCACCATACCGAGTTGATCCGGTCGTCTGATGGAGGCCAGCCTTCTCGCGGTGAGCCTGGGTTAGGGCGCAGGTAGCGTCGCTCCGTGAGCCTGGTCAGTAGTCGGCACAGCCTGCGATCGAGGCTCCCATCGCATCCATTGCAGCAAAGGCGAATCCGGCTTCATCCACCAGCAACCAAACTTCTCCTGCTCTCACCGCCTGACGCACATCCGGATGTTCGCCCATCAGCGACTCGGCGAAGTCCAGGGCTTGGGTCTCGGATTCAACCGCAGGAGGATCGCCGCTCCAGCCTGGATGGACTGAAAATTGTTGGCGACAAGAGAGCGTTGCGGCGAAGTCGGTTGAATTCGCATAGGAACTTCCCAGGGCGTCCAGGAGGGCAGGAGGTTGAGTTCCACATGCTCCGAGAGCCATCGAGGCGGCCACTAAGACCGCGGTTCCGAGTTTGCCCACCGGATCAGTATGGCTTGGCCGTGGCAGATTGAGCGTGCGTCAGATTCCAATAATCCAGGATTTCTTGTCATACCCGCAAAGTAGGGTTGCCAACCCGATCGACTCCGGAGACGAATGAGCAACATGGTTGAGGCCCGGGGCCTCATCAAGAAATATGGTGACGTGGTCGCGCTAGATGGCCTCGATCTCGATGTTGAAGAAGGCACCGTATTCGGTCTGCTTGGACCCAACGGAGCCGGTAAGACCACAGCAGTCTCGATTCTGACAACGCTCCTCCAGCCCGACGAGGGCACAGCACTGGTTGCGGGTGTCGATGTCTTGGCCGACCCACACGAAGCGAGAAGGCGCATCGGCCTGTCCGGGCAATACGCGGCAGTGGATGAGAATCTGACAGGATTCGAGAACCTCGACATGATCGGGCGTCTCTATCAGCTCGGGAAACAGCCGGCACGGGCTCGAGCCAGGGAGTTGTTGGAACGATTCGACCTCTCCGACGCGGGCGACCGCCCCGTCAAGACATACTCGGGCGGAATGCGTCGCCGCCTCGACGTTGCGGGAGCTCTCGTAGCTCAATCCCCGGTTCTTTTCTTGGATGAGCCCACGACCGGTCTCGACCCGAAAAGCCGACTCGACCTTTGGATCGTCATCCGGGAGTTGGTCAACGACGGTTCGACTCTTCTGCTGACAACCCAGTATCTCGAAGAAGCTGATCGGCTGGCCGACAGAATCATGGTGATCGACCACGGCCGGTCGATAGCCGAAGGAACGTCCGACGAGTTGAAGGCGACGTTGGGCGGCGAACGCATCGAGGTGACACTTGCCGACTCAAAATCCCTTGCCGAGGCGGCGCGAGTGCTCAGCAGTGTTGCGCTCGGAGAGCCCCACATCGACGATCGCTCTCGTACTTTGGTCGTGCCGATCACAGGTGGAGCCAAGACGCTGACGCAAGCTTTGAGGATGCTCGACGCTGACGACATCGAGATTCAGGATGTTGGGCTGCGAAGGCCCACTCTCGATGATGTATTCCTTTCCATCACCGGCCACGTGGCCGATCTCGAGTTGGTGGACGCGGAAAGCACGGAAGGGGTCTAGTCGTGAGTGCCATCACACGAGCTGTTGCTGACGGTGCCGTAGTGGCAAAGCGGAACGTCATCAAGATCGGACGGGTGCCGGAGGTTCTGGTCTTCGTCCTGATCTCTCCGATCATGTTCGTATTGCTTTTCGCATACGTTTTTGGGAGCGCCATTGACATCCCTGGAGGCTCCTACCGGGAGTTTCTCATTGGAGGGATATTTGCCCAGACGGTTGTGTTCGGTGCGACGTTCACCGGAGCCGGGATCGCCGAGGATATGCAGAAGGGGATCATCGACCGATTCCGATCGCTGCCTATGTCGCGCTCTGCCGTCCTGGTGGGGCGGACTGCTAGTGATGTGATCTACAACGTTCTTTCCTTGGTAATCATGGCTCTCACGGGGCTGATTGTGGGGTGGCGAATCCATAACGGCATCTGGAAGGCTCTACTCGCGTTCGGGCTGCTGCTTCTCTTTGCCTATGCCTTCTCGTGGATCATGGGCTACGTCGGTCTTTTGGTGCCGAGCGTTGAGGTGATCAACAATGCCTCGTTCATGGTGATCTTCCCGCTCACCTTCATCGCCAACACGTTCGTGCCGTCTGAAAACCTACCGACGCCCCTTCGGATATTTGCCGAATGGAACCCGGTGTCGGCAGTCACCCAAGCGACCAGGGAGCTGTTCGGGAATATCCCACCGGGGACTCCAGAACCGACCGTCTGGCCACTACAGAACGCTGTTCTGTATACGCTGATTTGGGTAGTTCTGATCATCGCGATCTTTGCTCCCCTGGCCACGAGGCGGTACCGCACCATGAACAATGTGAGGTGAACTCGAATGGAAAAGACCACTACATCTGTCGACGATCATCTGGCTTCTCTGCCTGAGGGAGTCCGAGAGGACATGGTGGCTTTGGACCGACTCGTCTCAGAAGCCATGGCGGGCCTTCCAAGGGTGATGTGGGAAGGCACCTTCTGGGGTGGCAGCGATCAGAAGATCATTGGTTACGGGGACCTGGTTCAGAAGCGGCCGAAGGGAGACGATGTCGAGTGGTTCCACGTCGGCCTCGCCGCGCAGAAGATCAACATCAGCCTGTATGTGAATCTGACTGAGGAGGGCGAGTACCTTGGTGCGCGATACGGCGATCGTCTTGGAAAGGTCAAGCTCGGTGCCGCGAGCATCGGATTCCGCAGATTGGAATCAATCAACGTGGCAGTGCTCGAAGAGATGCTCACCCGGGCACGGGAGCTGATCGACGCCGGGTAGGAGTTAAGGCACGGGCACGGTGAGCGTCATCCCACCCCACCCGTTCACAAGATCTCGACCTTCCACCGTGACCTCTTCGATATCGGGAGGGATCTCGACACCATTCAGCGAACGGGTGAAGGGCTGTTCGTTGGCGTGGTCGTGGAGGAGTTCACGAATACCAAGCACCGAACCATCCGGTGCGATGATCCTCCACGCGTCGGCATAGCGCTGCGCAGTGTCGTACGGAGAGCTAATCGTCACGGCAAAGCGAAACACGCCGGGAGATTCGATGCTCACCTCTACGTCGATCACGTCGGGAAATTCTTGGGCTGAATTGTCTTCTTTCGGATCGCTGGTGGTCGAAGTGGTGGCTGGTTCCGGCTCGGTAGCGGTTGTGGACGTCGCTGCTGTCGTCGTGGGACTCGATCCGGGTCGTTGCTCGGCGGAGCAGCCGACCGCAACGAGACCGACAGCGAGAACGATTGCGGCCCGTCTCATCCGCTTGCCTCGGCGTCGTCGGAGTCCTCGATGGCATGTCGAACAGATATCTCCGAGATGATCTCGACGTGGGCACGGTCGCCTTCTCGGCCCACCTTTCTCTGACCCAAGTCGTCGAGGACGTCTGCGTAGCCGTAGAGAATCAATGTGTCGTGCTCGCGGATCCGGGTGTGACCACGGGGGGCTCCGACGAAAGTCCCGTCGGCGCGGCGGATGCCCAAGATCAACACGCCCTCTTGGGGTAGGTGCAAGTCGACTATGCGATGCTTCGCGACCCAACTGTCCGCCTCAACTCCCAGTTCGACGACCGCGTAGCCGGAGGCGAGGTCGAGCAAAGCGACGTAATCCCTGACGTCGAGTTGGGTGAACCGCCGCAGAGACCAGCCGATCAAGGCTGACAACCATCTGTCGATGACGGCGCTTTTTGATGCCAGCAGTATCAGGAGGAGCCCGCCCGCCAGCGTCGCCAGCTTGAGCAGTGTCTGGCTTGTGTCCCCAGTCTCGGCAAAACCGACGACAAGTGTTCCGATGATGGTGATTAGTCCGGCGTTGCCGGTGAGCATGAGGGCGAGGACAATCCGACGCCTCACCGGGTGATTGACAATAAGTTCTGTCTCGCTGGTTGTGAACCCAACGCCGGTCAACGCCGATCGGGCCTGGAAGTGGGCAACCTCAGTTGAGAGCCCGGTCGAACTCAGAGCGATTGTTCCGACACGGTTAACAATCAGGGTCACAGTGACCACTATCAGCAGGGTTGCTATCGCCACCATTTCGGGACTCCAAGATCTGTCCTACCTAAGAGTAGGGGATTGGCACCGCGTAGAATTCGGTGATGAAACGTGTGTCCAGAGGGGAACTCCGACGACTGACTGCCTTTTCGACCACTCCGGACGGAGGCAACCCGGCTGGCGTCTGGGTCGGACCCGAGCTTCCTGGTGTCTCCGAGATGCAGCGGGTTGCGCGCGAGGTTGGCTATTCCGAGACCTCGTTCTTCGCACCGTCTGGTGGAGGCAACTGGCTAGTCCGGTACTACTCACCGGAAGCCGAAGTCTCCTTTTGTGGGCATGCCACGATCGCGGGAGGAGTAGCCCTCGCCGAGGCGAACGGTGAGGGTGTTTATCAACTTGAGACACCAGTTGGGATCGTTCCCGTCGAGGTCGAGTTCACCGAGGGTGTCTTGACCGCCACCCTTACGTCGGTTGAACCAGAACATCACGTCGCCGACCGGCAACTGACCGAAAGTGTGTTGACGGCATTGGGTTGGTCAGCTGAGAGTCTCGACCCGGCCATTCCCGTCGTCCGGGCGTACGCTGGAGCGTGGCATCTGATCTTGGCTCTCCGAACTCGAGCCCGATTAGCCGAGCTCGATTACGACTTCGATCGGCTGAAAGACTTGATGGAAAAGGATGGTTTGACGACGATCCAAATCGTCTGGAGCGAGGATCCGAACACGTTCCATTCTCGCAATCCGTTTCCGGTTGGTGGGGTCGTTGAAGACCCCGCCACAGGGGCGGCAGCGGCAGCGCTGGGCGGCTACCTGCGAGATGCTGGGCTGGTGTCCACACCCGCGACAATCACAATCCGTCAGGGGGAAGACATGGGCCGTCCTAGTGTTCTCACCGTTGCGATTCCACCGACAGGCGGGGTGAGAGTCAGTGGTCCGGCAGTCGATCTGACATAGCGGTCCCGTTCACCACGTCTTCGAGAAAATCTACGAAGATCCTGGCAACGCCACGGGTTCGGGCCGAAGCAATTGCGTCGAAGCCGTGTTGTCCACCGGCCACCTCGTGATAGCGCACGCTGGCTTCCGTTTCATGAAGCGCTTCAACAAAGTGCTCGGATTCGGCAGGTAGGACGATGGAATCAAACTCTCCGTGGATCACCAGAAACGGGGGAGCATCCGGACGAACAAGGTCGATCGGTGAGCCCAGCCGGTAAAGATCGGGGTCTTCGTGAGGCTGGGTCTTCATCACATACTTCGCAATGAAAGGCCAGTCGTAACGCGTGCCGTTGCGAACCAGCAGATCGTAGATTCCGTAGTGCGGCACGCACGCAACAACTCTCGTGTTTGCAGCCTCGAATCCGGGTTGGAGGTCTTCGTGATCCCATGTCAGTGCGGTGAGTGCGGCCAGGTGTGCGCCAGAGGATCCGCCCGCAACGGCCACCTGTTCCGGGTTGATTCCTAGCCGTGCTCCTTCGCTCTTTGCCCAGGCGATGGCTCGTTTCGTTCCGATCAGATGATCGGGGAATGTGGCAGCCGGCGATAGCGGGTAGCGGATGTCGAGGATCACCCATCCCTTGGAGGCGAGTTCATAGAGTGCTGGTCTCGCCTGCCTACCGGGTCTGCCTCTCATCCAAGATCCCGGGTGGATGTATACCAGCGCGGGGGCATTGTCGGTGTCGACACGACGATACAAGTTCATAGTGAGACCATCCGAATACGCGACATCCTCCTCGACGATCACGTTCGGTGGGGGAGAGATTGTTACCCGCCAAATACCGGTGAGTCCGACTTTGAGTCCCGTGTCGGACGCCGCCTGCAGCGTTCGGCGGATCAACAGCAACAAACCGAGCTCGGAGAGCAGGAACAAGATAAGCCCCGCTTGCCCTATCCCCAGATCGAGAGCTCCGGCACGAATGAACAGTGCCGCGACCCCGATTCGAAGCAGAAAGAACCACGGAGCAAGCTCGGAGACGATCATGGCCGGGAGCCACATGGGTGGGATTCCTTGGCCGGGAGGCACGGGCCGGCGGATCGCGTTGACGGTCCATATCGACGCCGCGGCGAACCAAGTGAAGAAAAGAGCTGAGATCATATGGGTCAGGGAGCCTCTGGCACCCGATACAAGGCGGCGCCGTAGTGTGCGCCGGCTCCGAAAGCTGCGAAGCAAACCAGCGCACCGGGCCGGATTTGCCCCGCCTCCTTCAGCTCGTGGAAGAGGATGGGGATCGTGCCAGCTGTTGTGTTTCCGTAGCTGGCGATATTGGATGGCACCTTCTCTGGCTCCATTTTGAATTGGCGGCGGACACCCTCGAGGATTCTGTCGTTTGCCTGATGCGCCACGATCATGTCGATTTCAGTCAAGTCAATGCCGGCTTTGGCAGCGACCGAGCGAGCAGCCTCGGGCATGAGCCGCACTGCCTTGCGGTACAGACCGCCTCCATCCATCACGGGAAGGTGGGAGTCCTTTCTGATTTGCTCCAAGTCGACATAGGGCCGAGTTTTAGAACCGACACCCGGAACCATGATCAGTTCGAAACTGTCGCCGTCGGTATGCAAGGAAGTGGCGACTATCCCGTCTGAGGTCTCGTCTTTCCTGAGAACCATGGCCCCGGCACCATCACCGAATATCACGCTCCAGGCGCGGTACCTGGTGTTCCTGTCGTAGTCCGATTGCTCGATGTCGTCGGAGCTGTTCGCCAAAACGGCCCGCCAGGATTCTTCGCTCCATGGTTGGAATCCGGCGTGGACCTCCGAACCAACCACAACGGCAACCTCGCCCCGATTCGAGTTGAGTAGCGAATCTGCGAGATCTAACCCGTAAAGGAATCCACTGCACTGTTGCCTGAGATCAAAAGCAGCGACGTGTCGCAAACCGAGACCGTGTTGCACCAGTCCGGCGATGCCTGGTGCCATATAGTCCGGGGTCATGGTGGCGGTGATCAACACATCGACGTCTTCGGGGTCGAGTTCGGCGTCACGGATCGCGTTGGCGGCGGCCCTGATGGCTAGGTCCGAGGAGGCAACCCCTTCGCCCGCAAATCTGCGTTCCTTGACGCCGGTCCGGGTCGTGATCCAATCATCGGTGGTATCCATTATCCGGGCCAGATCATGGTTGCTCACGATGTTCTCCGGAACGTACATCCCGGTGCCTGCGATCACGTTTCCCAATTGTGTGTCCTCGTCTTCATCCCGGTTTCTTCAATCTCGGGAAGGGTTCGGTGTCGAACTTAATGGTGGATGATCTTTTTGATTGAGAATTCTGGGCTCAGGCGTCTGGTGACGGTGACTGCAACATTTCTGCTGTTTGCAATCGTGACTCTTCTCTTGCCAATGCTTTTGGTCGCCGGGTTGGCATTGGACGTGTTTCGCTCGCTGTTCAAATCGCGCCCCGCGATGGCTACCCGAATTGTCACTTTTGTGTGGATCTACCTAACTGGCGAAGTGTGGGCGATCGTAGCTCTGGGAGGTGTGGTGTTTCTTGGAGCCAAGCGTTCGGTGACCGCGACGTACCGTCTCCAGGAATTGTGGGCTCAATGGAACTATCAGGCTCTTCGCGTTGTGTTTTCGATCAAGTTCATCGAGGCCGGATCTGCATCTGCGCATCCGACTCCGATCATTGTGCTTGCCCGGCACGCTTCCTTGATCGACTCGTTGATTCCGGCGTTGTTCATCACGGCGAAACACGGTGTGCTTCTACGTTATGTCCTGAAGAAGGAGCTGTTGTGGGACCCGGCTCTAGACATCGCCGGAAACCGGCTCCCCAACCACTTCGTTGACCGTTCACCCTCTGACCTCGACCGCGAGCTGACTGCGATAGCTGAGCTGGGAAGATCGATGCAACCGGACGAGGGAATCGTCATCTTCCCCGAAGGGACGAGATTCTCGGAGCGAAAACTCGAACGCGCCATCCAGAGAACCCGAAATAAGTCCGGTCGAGTCGCTGAGATCACACGAGAATTCCAATCCGTGCTTCCGCCGCGCCCCGCGGGAACTTTGGCGTTACTCGAATCGGCGTTGGGCGATGTGGTTGTCATCGCACACACGGGACTCGAAGGCTTTGCAAGGCTGGTAGACGTTTGGGACGGGGGATTGGTAGGTAGAGAGGTCCGGATCCAAATCTGGCGGGTGAGACGCGAAGAAATTCCTGTAGAAACGAGAGATCAGGTCGAGTGGCTTTATTCGGTCTGGTCGCAAGTCGATGACTGGATCGGCTCGCAAGCTGAGATCATCTGACGCAATCAAAGAATGTCGTTATCACCATGGTCGCAATGAGGATCTTCGCGATCCAAAGCATCATCAACGCCCGCAGCGGGCCATCGGACTGTGGTACGACGACTCAGCCGCATTCGGCTGCGGCCAGATCATTGGGCGAGGAAGGTTCCCAGTCTCCAGCTATTACCGAGGCAACCGTCGATTGGATTCTGGGTATGTCGGCGTTTGGGAGTCCGTTTTCACCGGTTGTGCCATCCCGGTACTCGATGTCCAGGCCAATGACGATCAGCTCGTTCGCGTCGACGGTCGGTGCGAAGTTGATCAAGAACGGAAGCATGCTCGAGGGGATGTCGGTCGACACGTTGTTTTGGACCACATCGAGGATGCCCACAAGTCGAGTCATGAGGCTCAGCGGCGTTGCCTCATCGACGAGGGACGCTATGACACACCGTTGGCGTGCCATCCGGGAATAGTCGTTGGAGTTTGTGCGGCTCCGGGAGTACGCGAGAGCGTGAGCACCGTCAAGGCGCTGTGGACCGGGTTGGAAAGTGATCATCTCGTACTCGTTCGGGTCATCCTCGTATAGAGGAGCCACGAAGGAGCGATCGGGGTTGACGGTGACGCCCCCCATGGCGTCGACCAGCTGTGAGAATCCTGCCATGTCCACGAGCACGTAGTGATCGATCTTCAACCCAACTGTGGCCTCGACGATGTCACGCACTGCGTTGACGCCCGGGTCGGGTCCACCGAATCGATCGGCGTTCCGCTGACCGTACAGGTAGACCTCGTTGAGGATCCCCTGGTTGAGTCCTGGGAATGGTGTGCCGTCGCTGAAGGACAAGCCGGACATATTCCTTGGGAGACCGAAGAGGGCGGCCTCGCCGGTGCCGGTATCTACGGTTGCGACCATGACGCTGTCGGTCCGCAGGCTGTTGCGCCCTGGTCCGGCATCGCCGCCCAGCAATAGAAAGGTGAGCCGGTCGGTCCCGAACGGCAGGGTCGTTGTGGTAGTTGTCGAACTCGTTGGAAACCCGATCGGTGGAACCAGTGGTTCAGCAGGCCAGGTAGTTGTTGTCGTTGAGCTTGTCGTCGTCGATGTGGTTGAGGTCGTTGACGCGACGGCGACCATCTCCTGGCTGGGGAATACCTCGAGGATCGTGGCTCGTGCCTCGAGACCGACGTATGAAAGAGCTGCGTGTGGGAGCAGCGTGAAGAGGATCAAGAATGCCAAGCCGAGCCGGACAAATCCGCCACCAGCGCGGTGCCAGGCATCCATCGCTGCCAGGGCCCGGGTCGCGGCGATCACGAGGTTGACGGCGAGCAGCACCAGGATCAGGTCGGGATTGGTGACCAGTGTGATGAGACCTTCTGAGTCGGAATTGGCCAGGCCGAATGACACCACTGCCACGGTTATTGCTGTCGAGAAGAGCAGGACAAAGCCGAACGAGCGCGCTCCTGTCATGAGTTGGCCGCTGCCAGGCACAACCGATGACGCCAACCCGACGGCGAGTGGAGATTTGTGCGTGCCCCTCATGGTCGTACAACGCCATCAAGGTGCCTGAAGTTTCCGCG
Source organism: Acidimicrobiia bacterium (assembly GCA_965216445.1). Taxonomy (GTDB): domain Bacteria; phylum Actinomycetota; class Acidimicrobiia; order Spongiisociales; family ZC4RG35; genus MA-ANB-1. The sequence goes on along the minus strand of OZ244166.1, from coordinate 1,843,447 downwards.
TCGTCGTCGGCTGAATCTTCCTTTATCCTCGTTGCACCCTGAGTCGAGAAGAAGGCGAACGATGGCGACTAGTGGTGGAACAAAAGCGATTCTTGCGGCCATGGTCGCCAATGCCGGGATCGCAGTGGCCAAGTTTGTCGCTTACTTGGTGACAGGCTCGTCTTCGATGCTTGCCGAATCGGTGCACTCGGTTGCTGACACGTCCAATCAGGGCCTCTTGCTGCTAGGGGGTCGGCAAGCCAAGAAGATCGCAGACGACGAGCATCAATTCGGCTATGGGCGCGAGAGGTACTTCTGGGCATTCATCGTTGCTTTGGTTCTGTTTGGGTTGGGCGGGGTCTATTCGATCTATGAGGGCATAGAGAAGATCCGACACCCCCACGAAATCACGTCCGTAGGTTGGGCCATCGGCGTCCTAGTGCTGGGGATCGCACTTGAAGGCTTCAGTTTCCGGACGGCCGTCGTGGAGGCCAACAAAGTCAGAGGCGAGCGAACGTGGTGGAAGTACATCCGGAGTTCGAGGTCTCCTGAACTTCCAGTCGTCCTACTGGAGGATCTTGGAGCCATGATTGGATTGCTCCTTGCTTTGGCCGGCGTCGGACTGAGCGGTATCACGGGCAACGCGATTTGGGACGGGATCGGTACCCTGTCCATCGGCATCCTGTTGATCGTGATTGCTTCTGTCCTGACGGTTGAGATGAGATCGCTGCTCATCGGCGAGGCAGCCACCAAGCAAGACATCTCGGCGATCACCGGAGCAGCGGCGTCGGCGTCAAAGGTGGTCCGGATCATCGACCTGAAGAGTCAGCACGTTGGTCCGGAGGAACTCCTGGTCGCGGGGAAGGTCGAGTTCGAGCGAGGGCTGTCCACGGCTTCGATAGCTGACGCTATAGACGGGGTCGAGACGGCGATCCGAGAGGCAGTGCCGTATGCAACGCGCATCTACCTCGAGCCCGATCTGTACGACGCGAACCACGTCGAGACACCCGACTCGGCCCATTCGTAACAACCAGCAGCTTTCCTAAGGAATCCAGGGCCACATATGGCCTCTTTCGCATTGAGAACGAATACGGGGCGACTTTGTGGTCGCCCCGAATCGTTCCTTGGGAGGAGGAATATGTTGTCGAACAGGACATCAACCCTGCTGTCCCCTTTGTTAGCGAGCCAAGGTGAACGCCGGGTAACACCAACAATTCATCGGCAAGAAATCCATGTTGCCGATCAGCCGTGGAGATCAGTCGGCGACGTCTCTGTGTGAATGGTCTTCTCTCTGTGGATGTGGCGCCCTGGCACCGGCTTATGGGCTGGATCGTCGACGAACAGATCGCCACCTCCGAGGTGCATCAACGCGTCGCCATAGGCCCGGCCTAGGTTCTCAGCTGTGAGGACCTCGCTGGGCGCCCCTGCGGCAATTACTCTCCCTGAGACCAAAAGCACGTGATCAGCGACCCTGGCTTCCGAGAGGTCGTGCGTCGTCATTACGACCGTGCAACCTTTTGCGATCTCGTCGTGGATCACATCGTCGATCGCCTTTGCGGCGGTTAGGTCGATCCCGGTCAAGGGCTCGTCGAGGAGCAATAGGTCGTGATCCTGTACCAGACCCTGGGCGACGAAGACCCTCTGGCGCTGGCCGCCGGAAAGCTGCGGTAGGTGTTTTCGAGCGATGTGCTTGATTCCGAGTCGGTCCATCGCGGTGTCGATCGCCTCTCGATCGACAGTGGACAGGGGGTGATACCACCCGGCTGATGCGAACCGCCCCATTGCAACCACCTCGGCGACCGAAATCGGGAGCGCATCATTTACTTTTGTGGTCTGTAGGACGTAGCTCACCCGCTTGTTGCTATTGGATGCGGCGGTAACGCGGATGTCACCTTGGACCGGTGCGATTAGCCCTGCAATGGCATTGAGCAGAGTCGATTTCCCCGCAGCGTTGGGACCGATTACTGCCGTGACACGTCTTGCAGGAATCGTGAAGCTCGACGTGTCGATGACAGTTAGATCTCCGTAACCCAGTACCAGGCCTTCTGCTTCCACGGCGGTCATCGACATCTGCTGCATAGCCCTTCTATCTCGAGTACATGACCCGAAGGCGAGAAGGATATCTCTGTGCCGACCCGTGCAACCAGATGCTCTAACTCGGTCTCTGTCTGTTCCTCTAGTTCGAAATCTTCAACCAATCCGCATGAAGTGCAGAGAAGATGGTGGTGGTGTCCCGTTAGCCAATCAGCCAATTCGTAACGTGTTACTCCCTTGCTCGAGTAGTGGGGACTCACTATCCCGACGTCTTCGAGCACAGCAAGGGATCTGTAGATGGAGGAAAGAGGTACGGCGTCCCCGAGTTCGCCATGAAGGTCGGCTGCAGATCGCGGCCCGTCGGCTCGGTCGAGAGCGCGGACAAGAGTCCTCCGTCCTCGTGTCATTCGCACATCGTGGTCGTGGAGGCGGCCCTCTATTTGTCGTTCCAGGTTGGTGGTCACTTCTTCAATTGTAGAGGCTAGTTGATTGAACTATAATGATTCTCATTATCAATATCAATCGAGAATGGAGAAACGGTGAGCACCACATCCTCTAGAAGCACGCAGAAAGACAAACCCGGGGCTCGGATCGCGAGACACGCATACTTGGTTGTGCTCGCAGTGCTTCTTGGTGCATGCGCCACCGCAGCGACCGATAGCGACCAGCTCCAGATCGTGGCGACTACGTCGATGTGGGGTGACGTGGTGGCAAATATCGTGGAGGACGATGCAGAGATCAGTGTCTTGATACCGGTGGGCACCGACCCGCATGACTTCGAGCCTTCTTCTCGGGTCGTTGCAGAAATGAACGGCGCAGATCTCGTTGTTGCCAATGGCCTTGGATTGGAGGAGGGTTTCACCGAACTTCTCGAGGGTGCCGAAAGCGAAGACGTCGAAGTTCTGACGCTTGCTCCATCGCTCCAGCCGATCCCGTTCGGCTTCGACGTGGACCATTCCGAGGACCACGAAGAGTCCGGAGATCACGCCAACGACGAAGACAACGACGAATCCGAAGATCACGAAGACCATGAGTCCCATGACCACTCCCTTGACCCCCATGTCTGGCTGGACCCGGTCCGAGTTGCCGAAGCTGCCGAGCTGATTGGGATGGCGCTCGAGAAGCTCGATGATTCCGTCGATTGGACCGCAAGAGCCGAGAGCTATATGCAGAAGCTGCTGGCCCTGGATACCGACATCCGAACAATGGTTGTTGACATTCCTCCTGAGGACCGTTTGTTGGTCACCAATCACGACGCACTTGGCTATTTCGCCGACCGGTACGGTTTTACCATCGTCGGGACCGTCGTGCCCGGTGGTTCCACCTTGGGGAATCCCAGTTCTGAAGAGTTGGCCAACCTCGTCGCCCTCATGTCTGATCTTGGAGTCAATGCAATCTTTGCCGACTCGACCGAATCTTCATCTTTAGCCGACGCACTTGCTGAAGAACTCGGCGAGGATGTAGTCGTGGTCGAGCTGTATACGGGTTCATTGGGTGAGGAAGGATCGGGAGCGGAAACGCTGATTTCCATGCTTGCCACCGACGCCGAACTGATCACAGCAGCGCTGATCGGTGAAGGGTAAACCTCATGGATTGGTTCACCGAACCGTTTGCTCTCGTCTTCCAGCAACGGGCTCTTCTTGCTGGTTCCTTGGCGGCAGTGGGGCTCGCCCTGGTGGGGACCTGGGTGGTCATTCGGGGGATGACATTCCTCGGTGATGCTCTGGTTCACGGCGTGATTCCCGGAATTGCCCTTGCCGTGGTTCTCGATTTCAACCCCTTGCTTGGGGCGGGGGTGGCGGCGGCTGTGATGTTGGCGGGCATCAATCTCGTCCATCGCCAAACCAGGTTCCCGGAGGACACTGGGATAGGGCTTCTGTTTGTTGGGATGCTCGGCCTCGGTGTGATCCTCATTTCACGCAGCTCGTCTTATGCGGGAGACCTGACTTCGATCCTGTTCGGGGATGTTCTGGGCGCTACCTCCAGCGACATCGTATGGCTCGGCCTTGTAGCTGTAGCCACCACGCTGGTGTCTGGTTTGATGTATCGCCCCTTCCTGGTTCTGTCTTTCAATGAACAAAAGGCGAGATTGCTCGGACTCAAGCCGCGCCTTGCTCATGCTGCCATGCTCGGACTCATCGCCCTCGTTGTCATCGGCTCTTTTCAGACTGTCGGGACAATGTTGGTTTTTGGCTTGCTCGTTGGCCCACCGGCCACGGCAGCCCTGATGGCGCGCAGGGTGCCTTCCATCATGGCTCTGGCAGTAGGGATCGGAGTCTTTTCGGTATGGCTTGGTTTGATCATCAGTTACCACGCCAATACTTCCGGATCAGCAACTATGGCCGTGGTACCCATCGTCTTGTTCTTCATCGTTATGGCTGCTCAGGCACTCGCGGCGCGGTTCCACACATCGACCCAAGTCGTCTGAGTTGCATCCACCTTTGCGGGACTGTCCCCGGAAAACGCACCTCCTCGCGTCGGTTGAGAATGCGGAATAACACCCGGGAGGCTCAGAACCTATGGACGTATTTCTGTGGATAGTGGCTGCTGTATTGGCGTTCGCGTTTGGCATGTCGGGAGTGATGAAGATCACTAAGTCGTACGACGATTTCAAGGAGCAAATGGCCTGGGCGGAAGACGTATCTCCGTCGTTGCTCAAATTCGTTGGGTTGATGGAGATCCTTGCCGCACTTGGGCTGGTCCTGCCGCCACTGTTCGGGATTGCCGAGGTGCTGACACCGATTGCCGCTTCGGGCCTGGTACTGATAGTGGTGGGCGCCGTTGTGCTGCACGCAAGACGGGGAGAGACCAGGTTTGTGTTCGTAAACCTATTCTTGGGAATCTTGGCTTTGGTGGTTGCCTGGGGTCGGTTCGGGCCGAAAGCCTTCTAGGAGGATCGCAAGATCTTTTGAGCCACTAGGCGATGAGCTCGCGATAACTCGGGCTCGGGAACCGAAACCGGAATCGGGTGTCACCAACCAGGGCTCGCAGTCTCTCCACCTCTTCCGCCAACAGTGCCTCTTGGGCGCCGTTGACAGAATCGTAGAACTCCGTGGCGATCGAACCGTCGGGGCGTTGAGCCCATCCGCCCACGATTCGCCCGTCTGCCCAGATCGTTGGTCCGACGTTTCCATACCTGTCGAAGACGCGCGTTTCGGCTTCACCGAGATACCAGCCTCGCCCTTTCCAACCCATTGGTGTTGCGTCGAGACCCGGGAGCACGGCAACCCATTCCTCCGTCTCGGGTGTGGAGTCCAGGTCGTCGGGCAGAACCCAACCGGTTCCATCTGACTCCAGGTCTACCTCCACTGCTTCCAACTCCCTCAGTCCGGTACGGACGAGCGCGGCGGTCCAACCCGTCCACCAACGAATGTCGACCTCAGTCGCGGGGCCAAACCGTTGCAAGAACCGGTTCAGGAGACGAGTGGCTGCAGATTGAGTATCCGGGGCCTTCTGCTTCGAGAACAGATCGGTACCACTTCGGGTCCATTTGTATTGGGAAGCGACCCACGTACCCATTGGGCGGCCACGGAGCAGCTGACCGCGGAACCCGGCCTGAAGTAGTACTCGGGTGTGAGCGGGAAGGGTGGCCGGTCCGCTGGCTCCGGGGACGCTGAGCGTGACTTTCAATTCAGGGTGGGCAGCCCCAATTTCCTTGGTTGATGCCTCGCCGACAGACTCGACGTATCCAACTGCGGTATCTATCGCTCGACCCAGCCAGTTTTCCGCATCATTGACCTCCGGGCTGGCAGACAGCCACTTGAGCAGTCGCCGCTCCTCGGAGTTCGCAATCTTCAACGTCGACGAGTGGTGAGCATCGACGAGTACGTCGGGTGTCATCAACCACAGGGTTCGCCTCATGGCGTGGTGACGCCGTACGCACCTTTCTGTATGGATCGCGGTGGAGATAGCGGAGATGGTCGGAGTTGGCATTCGAGCCGCAAACGAGAGGTAGACCGACACCGGATCTGTCCCGTGGATCGCGACGAGATCGTCGGCGATGTTTGCGATCCCCTCCGTTCGTAGGGCGGGAGTCAGGTGATGCCTGATCGCCAGTCGTCGACGACGTTCTTCATTGGATATCACCGGTCGCGTCACCCAAAAAAGCTAGCCGGAGACAGACGGAAATGGGACGTATTCCTGACCCACTTGGGACTATCGGCGGTGTTGGAACTGTCCGCTCCCTTTTAGCTTTGGCAAAGGGAAAAGGAGATTTGAAATGCAAGTTGAACAGATCATGACTCGAGACGTGGCAACGATTTCCTCAGGGGAGTCTCTCAAGGATGCGGCAGCGGTCCTCTTGGAGCGAAAGGTCAGTGGCCTGCCGGTGCTGGACACCGAGGGAAACCTGGTCGGCATCATCACCGAAAACGACATTCTCCACCAGGAGAACAGGAAGCACCCGGCGTTGACGTTGTCATCATTCTTCAAGAGTGTCGAAGATCCGGCGATGACGGTCTCCGACGCAATGACCAAGAAGGTAAAGACCATCAAACCGACTGCGGATCACTCAAAAGCCGCCCGAAAAATGGAGACAGCGAACATCAAAAGGCTCCCGGTGGTTGATCAGTCTGGAAAACTCGTGGGGATTCTGAGCCGATCGGACATTCTCAAGGTTTTTGCACGCGACGATTCAGAGATCGGAAGCGAGATTCGAAGTGATGTGATCGAACGGATCTTGTGGCTCGACCCCAACGGGCTAAACGTGGAGGTCTCCAAAGGTCTGGTCCATCTGAGCGGTTCGGTACCGACTAGGTCCGACCGTCGCATCCTCGAAGAAATGTCGCGTCGCATCGACGGTGTGATCGAGGTCAACGCCGAAGATGTCGAGTACGAAGTCGACGACACCAAACGTGCCGATGGCCCGATGTCGGGCGGGGCGCCCTTGGCGGACTGGTTCTATCGGCGATAACCGCCCGTAAACGTCGTCACCACTCTTCGGGATCTTTGTGGTCGGTCTCGACCCTGGCTACGTAGGCGGCGGCCTCGGACCGGTTGCTCATGTTCATCTTGGTCAGAATGGACGAGACGTAGTTCTTGACGGTCTTCTCGGCTAGGAACATCTCCTCGGAGATCTGCTTGTTGGTGAGCCCACGAGCGATGTGGTGCACCAATACCCTTTCCTGATCGGTCAGCTTGGCGAGTCGGGGATCTTCCACCTTGCCGGTTCGGAGCCGCTCGAACAACCGGTCGACCATTTCCTTGTCGAGAAGGGACTCTCCGTTGGCTACCCGAATGATGTCGTCGACCAATTCGGAGCCTTTCACACGCTTGAGCACGTAACCCGACGCACCCGCCATGATCGAGGCCATCAACGCCTCTTCGTCGGCGTAGGACGTGAGCATCAAGACACGTATCTGAGGGAACCTGGCCAGGATGGCACGGCAGGCTTCGACCCCCGATTGCTCTGGCATCCGGACATCCATGACAACGACGTCGGGTTCATCGAGCCCGGAGCGACGAATCGCCTCTTCCCCAGAACTTGCCTCACCGACCACTTCGATATCGTCATGGGCCGACAACATGGCTTTCAGGCCCTGTCGGACGATTTCGTGATCGTCAACAATTAGAACTCTGATACTCACAATCAGAGGGTACCCGGCCATGTTCAGAGTGCGCATTTTGACCAGTTACGCTCCGTGAGCGTGAGTGGACAGATACCGGCTGAAAGACTTAGAGCACTGGCAGATGCAGTCGCATCACTGGTCGGGGAGGTCAACCTCGAGGCCATGCTGAAGAAACTCGTCGAGATCGCATGTGAGGCGACGGGGGCGAAGTATGGAGCATTGGGCGTGATCGGGGAGCACAAGACACTCGTCGAGTTTGTCCACCACGGAATCGACCCCGACACGGTGAGATTGATCGGCCACGTGCCCGAGGGTCGCGGGGTTCTGGGAACGCTGATCAAGGAGAGGGCATCAATTCGGTTGGACGACCTCACGACACACCCCGATTCCGTGGGATTCCCCCCTCATCATCCCCCAATGGGATCATTTCTTGGGGTCGCCGTTGGGTCAGCAGCCAGAGCTTTCGGAAACCTGTACCTCGCCGAGAAGACGGGCGGATTCGACGAGGACGATCAACTGATCGTTGAGGCCTTAGCGGCTATTGCCGCTGCAGCGGTCGAGACGACGAGGCTGAGAACCAGATTGGCCGCAATCGCTGTCACAGAAGACAGGCAGCGCATTGGTCGAGATCTCCATGATTCGATCATTCAGGATCTGTTTGGAACCGGCCTCCAGTTACAGGGCCTGGCTGCGGGCACGACAGACGAGACTGTACGGGTGGGGCTCGACGATGCCGTCGCGAGAATCGACGAGACCATTGACTCTCTGAGGAGCATTGTCTCGGACCTCAGCAAGCGTAGAGAACAGGGCTCGTTCCTGGAGGTGCTCCACGCTCAAGTCGGCCGGTTGGCGGGTCCTTATCAAGTCAATCCAATAATCACCGTTGAACCGCCGACGCTTCGCCTTTCGCCTGAGATGACGGATTCGGTTGAGCCGATAGTGGCCGAGGCGGTATCGAATGCCCTGCGTCATAGCGATTCTGACAGCATAGAACTCCGGGTTGATTTGCTTGGAGACAGATTGGTGATCTCGGTTGTCGATCAGGGCTCAGGGTTTGACACAGACGGTGTTGCCCGAGGTATGGGCCTAACCAACCTGAAAAAGAGGGCGTCTCGGCTTGGAGGAATGGCTGCGATCCGTTCGGTTCGAGGAGTTGGTACTTCCGTCGAGGTTGTGTTGCCCTACTCGGATTGAGCTTTCGAGGCTTCCTGCTCCAGAGAATCCCCAATGCGCTGCAGCCAATCGGCGATCGTCAGCCTTGCAACCCGCTCGAGCAGCAGGTGGTCCAGGGCGTCACCAACCCAGCCGAATGGAGGGTCGTAGGAACCACGTAGTCGAAGAGTCGAGCCTGTCGGGGAATTGCGAAAGGCCTCGAGTTCCCCGGTTAGCCGTGGAAAAAGGACTCGAGCGGCGGTGGCACGCCAGGTGACCGGCACAGCAAGACCCGACCTGGAAATGCGCGGCTGGCCGAATTTGAGAACCACCTCTTTCGCAAGTTGGGTCTCCGGGCCGACGCGGCTTCGAAGCTCCTCACCGTTGCGGTAGACCACCTCGCCCAGCCCCTCTACCGCAGAAAGGTGGTCGATCAGAGCATGCTCCAACACGTCGATTGACAGTGCGACGTCAACCTCGTGCTCGACAAACATTCAGTCGCCCGCAACCGCCCAGAGCAGGTCTTTGATGCTGATCATCCCCACCAACTTGCCGCCTCGTGTGACCGGCAGGTGCCTGTAGCCGGTGGCGTTCATCCACGCGACCGCATCAGAAACGTCGGTATTGATGTCAATGGTGTCAGGGTCGTTGGTCATGACGTCCGCGGCGGTCGTGTCGGATCCCAAATCTTCGGCTACCGCACGGACAATGTCCCGATCGGTGACCAATCCGACGAACTCGCCACCCTTGTCGACGATTGCGATCGATCCGACACCCTGGTCCTCCATCATGCGGGCAACGCTGTGTAGTCCCGTGTGGGCTGGTGTCGTGACGATCTCGCCTGCGACCAAATCGGACAGATCCATGTGTTGCAGCTCCTTTGTTGGTGGTCTTACAGTCGTCCAGGCCGGGTCGGGATCGAGAACCAGCTTCCCGAACCGCGGCCTGAGACTTCGGTCAATCTCACTGCGATCATCGTGGCCGGCTCGGGGATCGGATTCCTCGCCCCACGGGTCAGCGGAGAGCCAATCTCGTCCCTGTATTTGGAGAGGAGACCGGAGATGATCTCCTGGGCGAGCTTGGTGTCGTCTACTTCCCGTGCTTCTCCAGCAGCGATAACACACTCCCAGCCACCGTCCTGGGTCTCGCGCATCGCTTCGATCGAGACCTTCGGATTCTCACGAATGGCATTCGTGCGCCGGCCGCGACCGGTCCGGAAGCAGAACTCTCCGTTGATGATTACGTATGAAACGGGGGACACGTAGGGGACACCGTCATCAACGACGGCGATATGCCCCACTTTCGCGCTGTTGAGTAGATCCGTGGCAGCTTCGGTACTCAAGGTCTCCATGACGAGAGCGTATCTTTGGCCCCTGCTAGGTCCTAGGGACTTTCGGACCGGCTTTGCGGGACCTTCAGCACTACGAACAAAATGGCCCGGGATCAGGTGTCGCCGTGGGCCCCTGCAATGAGCGTTGGTTTCGGTGCAAAACTGAAGAAAGCCCCGTTCCGAGGAACGGGGCTTTCTTCAACTTTCGACCACCTGGCGAGCTAACTCGGCGAGGTGGCCAGAAGATCTAGCGGGTTTTAGCGCGAACGCTCCCGTGCGATATTGACGGTGAGGTTGCGCCCCTCATGGTCCTTGCCATTGAGCGCCTCGATGGCGGCATTGGCCTCTTCCACGGTGGACATCTCGACAAAGCCGAAGCCGCGGGACCGGCCGCTGTCGCGATCGGTGATTACCTGCGCCTTGGTCACCTGGCCATATTGGCTAAACAGTGATTCGAGGTCGGCGTTGTTGACCCCGTATGTGAGATTCCCCACAAATAGGTTGCTGGACATTGGGTAGTGCTCCTTCCGAAGCGTCGGATCGTCGAGGCTGACGCCTGGTCGGATCGATCTGTGAAAGCTGACCACGGTGGGCCAACCACCACAAGCATATACAGTCTGTCCGCGGAGGCGAAGACCAGTTCGTCTCCGGGAGTGAGTGGGAAGAGCTTTTGCCAGCGCCAGAGGAGGAATTGGGATCAAAGATCGCAACGTCAAACTGCTCTCGGCCTTGCATAAACACGTGTATCGCTTGACCAAAGGCAGGATCGGACGTCGACTTGTCAACAACGACATGCTGCTCCTGACCACGGTCGGGGAGCGCAGCGGGAGGGAACACACGGTTCCGCTTCTCTATCTGAGAAGCGAAGGCACCTTTGTAGTCGTAGCTTCTTACGGCGGCCGTCCGGAGCACCCGCAGTGGTACCGGAACCTTGTCGCTCAGCCTGCGGCGTCGATTTCGGTCGAAGGCGAACGCCAAGATGTGGTTGCTCGGACCATGACGCCTTCGGAGCGAGCGAATTGGTGGCCAAGGATCGTTGGCGCCTATCAGGGCTACGCGGAGTACCAAACCCGAACTCCGCGAGTGATCCCGGTTGTGGAGTTGAAACCGACTGCGAGCGCAACCTCCGAGCGATCGGCGCCGTATCGGACTTAACGTCTAACGTCTGGTCGGATGACAGCGATTTCGGTTTCCGGTTTGGTCAAAAACTATGGAGATCTAACGGCTGTCGGCGGCATCGACCTGTCTATCCAGCACGGCGAGGTCTTTGCTCTTCTGGGCCCAAATGGTGCAGGTAAGACGACAACTGTCGAGATTCTCGAAGGACATCGCGATCGGAGTTCGGGGACTGTGGACGTGCTCGGTTTCGACCCTGAGTCCGGGGGCCGTGGGTTCCGGGAGAGGATCGGCATTGTCTTACAGGAAACCGCGGTCGAGCCAGAGTTGACAGTCTCTGAGGTGATTGATCTATACGGCGACGTTTACCCGAAACGACGGCAGACGGGTGAGTTGATCGAACTCGTTGGTCTGGAAGCCAAGTCCAGCGTGCGTGTGAAGACCCTCTCGGGGGGACAGCGACGACGCCTCGAGCTGGCCCTTGGGCTGGTTGGCGACCCCGACCTCATCTTTCTTGACGAGCCGACTACTGGTTTCGATCCAGCAGCACGTCGGCAGGCGTGGTCAATAGTGGAGAATCTCACGACGCTGGGAAAAACGATTCTGCTGACCACCCACTACATGGATGAGGCGCAACATCTCGCCAATCGGATAGCCGTCATCGCCGCCGGGTCAATCGTTGCCGAGGGCACACCGGACACCCTTGGAGGGCGCCAGAACGCTCAGGCGGCCATCAGGTTCGCAGTCCCTGAGGGTACTGCTGTAGGTGACCTCCCGGTCCCGGCGATCGAAGAAGCCGATGGAACGGTCCTGGTCAAGGGGTCAAGCCCGACGCAACTCCTTTATGAGCTCACTTCCTGGGCAGTGACCCGGGCAATAGAGCTGGAAAACCTTGTTGTCGAGCGACCCACGCTCGAAGACGTCTACCTGGACCTGGTTGGTGAGGCCGATGATGTCTGAGCGAAGGGGCGACCGGAGCCTGGTGTTGCAACAGGTCCGCTACCAGAACAAGATCTTCTGGAGAACGCCGATCGCGGCCTTCTTCACACTCGTGTTCCCTCTCATGTTCCTGTTGCTATTCACCGCGATATTCGGGAACGACGAGATCGAGGAGTTGGGTGTCACTACAGCGCAATTCTTCGCACCCGGCCTGGCGGTTTTTGCCGCAGCCTCGGCTACTTACACAAACTTGGCGATCGGTACCGCAATTGCTCGAGACAACGGCATATTAAAAAGGGTGCGAGGAACACCACTCCCGCCTTGGATCTACATCGCAGGTCGGGTCGGTTCAGCTGCGTATATCGCTGCCGTTGCCGTTGTGATCATGATGGGCGTGGCCGTCGCGTTCTACGGGGTGACAATCTTCGGGAGGACCCTTCCCGCAGCAATCGTCACGTTCCTCGTTGGAGTTTCTTGTTTCGCCGCATTGGGCATGTTGGTTGCCGCAATCGCTCCCAATGGTGACTCGACTCCGGCGATCACAAATGCGACGCTGCTCCCAATCGCATTCATTTCGGGCATTTTCTTCGCCGACCCCAACCCACCGGGTTGGATGAACGCACTGGGAAACTTCTTCCCCCTCAAGCATTTCGGAGACGCCTTCCGCGACGCTTTTGACCCGACACTGACCGGTCCACAGTGGCATTGGGGGAGCCTCGCCTACATGTTGCTGTGGACGGTGGTTGCCGTCGCCTTGGCCGTTCGATTCTTCAAGTGGGAGCCTTCAAAAGGCAGTAGTGAGAACAGAAGACGTCGCCGGGACAAGGACTCCGTCGGCGCTTAGTTGGAGTTCGCTGCCGCGACTGCGTCGTCGATCAACTGCTTGAGAACCTCTCGGTCGATGTCGTCGAGCTTCTTGATGTAGAGACATCCCTTGCCAGTTGTGTGTTTGCCCAATCTGCCAAGGTGGCCATCCCGACTGGGGAACGTCTGCATGATGTAGAGAGTCAATGACGCTTTCCGCGGAGAGAACCCGATTTTGAAGTAGTCGACCTCGCGGCCGCTGTCGTATTTGAGGTGGACGTCGCCAAATCCGACGATGCTGGGACCCCACATCTTCGGTTTCTCACCGGTCGACTTCTCCATCATCTCGAGAATCTCGAAGGCGTCCTCTCGTTTCTGTTCGGGTTCGACCTGCTCGAGGAACCCGGCGACGTCCGCGTTGGTCTTCTGAGTCTTGTTCTCTGCCAAGGTCACCCTCCACGGGTTGTAGCTGCCGTGAGCCTAGATAATCGGGCTGGATTCGTCTCAACGGCACTTGCCCTGGATGCCTTTCCAATCGTGATCGCGATGCCAGCCACTTGCCCGACAGTTGGCCCCGTTTCCTCCCGCTTTGGTGCGAGCGACCTATAGCGGTATCTCCCCTGGTCAGCGAGGGTCTTTGCGGGCGTATATTCGGGAGGGAATTCACCAAATGCGGAACAAGAACCGCCATGTCGCTTCGGGTCGCGGTTGTACCCATGAATCTGTTGTCACCACAAGAAACCACGGGATTGAGCGTCGTGTTTGTGAGAAGTGTGGCTTTGTAAGTGTTCAGCTGATGGACAGCGAGGCCGCCGGGTCGGAACTCATCGGCACGGTGCACCAGGAACGCTGACTCCTAGTCCGCGTCCCCATTACTGACGAGACTTCGCAACACAGTCAGTGGCAGATTGCCTTCCCCGATCATGAGGTCGTGGAAAGCTGCGAACGAGTCTGGCTCACCCAGGTCCGTGCCGTATTCGCTTCGCATCTGGAGGATCTCCAGCATTCCGACCATGTAGGCGGTAGCTTGACCAGGGTATAGGGCATACCTATCGACTTCGCCGTTGTAGCGGTCGGTCTCCATGATTTGTGTCATTCGATCAATGGCTTCATCGCGACTCCAACCCAGATCGTGGATCCCGGTGTCGACAACCAGGCGCGCGGCCCGAAGCAGCTCAAAGTCGAGTCGTCCGAAATCGCCTATCGGATCGCCCACGTAAAGCCCGATGTCGGCAGCCAGTCGCTCCGCGTACAGGGCCCATCCTTCGACGTGGCCCGTGTTTGGAATCAGCATCTGTGGCGGCGGAAGATCGGACTCCTGTGCGATCGATATCTGAAAGTGATGTCCTGGTACAGCTTCGTGGTACGCGAGGGAGCGCATCGTGTAGATCGGGACGGCACCGCCACCGGTCCCGGCGTGAAAACTGCCTGGCCTGCTTCCGTCGACAGCCGGACTCACGTAGAAGGCGATGGGTGCTGGGTCGTTGACGACCTCGAGGGATGTGGCTGGGGCAGCGTTAAAATAGGGAGCAAAAGCTTCGTCAGCCGTGGCGATCAATTCTTCGTACGTCGCCACGATTTCCTCTCCGCTGAGAAAGCCTCCTGCCTCGGCTATTTCTTCGCGGAGCCGACCCACCGACGACGCGTCGTACCCGACTGCGTCTCCGAGGGCCAGCATCTCAGCCTTGATGCGGTCCACCTGTTCGGTGCCAATTGCATGAATCTCACCTGCGGATAGCTCGGTAGATGTATGAAAGGCGAGCAGGCTTTCGTAGTAGTTGGCGCCACGGGGGAGCCGTTGCAGCGAAATGTTGTTGTCGGCTTGACCCTCGATGTCCCTCAGGTAGTCAATCAAACCCTGCCATGCCGGTATGAACGAGTCTTCGAGTTTGGCGGTCAGCTCGTCCTGGTAGCCACCAACTGTGGCGGTGTTGAGCCCGAGCAGGCCGATCCTCGAGTTAAAGGACCGATAGATCCCCATCGAGGTGGCATTTCCGCCCGCGATGTCGCCTTCGAGCTGGTTGATCGTGATATCGACGACATAAGCCGGTGGCAAGATGCCAGCTGACACTGAGTCCTCCATCTGCACGATGATCTCGTCCACCTGCGCTGGCACAGATCCGATCCTCGCTAAGTAGTCGTCGATCTGGTTGCGATTGTTCAGAGGGTGGACTTCTGTGAACAGCCCGATGAGTGCTTGGTTGTAGCTGTTCAGGAGAAAGTGGACAGGCCATTCCTCGAGTCGAAACTCGTACGCAGACAGCAGCTGTTCGAGATACCACGCGTAGGCGTCTTGGGTGATCGTTTGACGGAAGGTCAGGCTTTCCGCGTCAAACTCTTCGAGACGATCCAAGGTCTGTTCAACCAGTCGATTGGTTTCGCTGGCAAACGCTTGCGACATGTCGTTGAGCTGGTCGTCGCGGGTTTCGTATTCCTTGCTCAATCCCAGGGCGGTAACAGTTTCGGGCTCCCGCAGGGTGATGAGGCGGAACGATGACTCGACAAACTCGTCGAAATCCGGCGTCTCCGGCAGGGTCGGAGTCGTGGTTTGAAACGTCGAGCTGACCTCGATCGTAGATGATGTCGGGGCGGGCCCACGGCTCGGGGTGCACGCCCCGACAACCAGAGCCAGTAGGAGAAGAGACGCAACTCTGACTTTGACCATCGCTAGACAATGTCGCGCGACGAACAATCCATGTCAGGTTGACGTGGCAATCGGGGGCGAATCCGTGGGCTTAGCGCTAGGTTCCACCGGGCATGAATCAGTTCAAAGAGGAACGCCGCTTCGCACGACTTCTGTTCTCAGCACTGGTGATTGTGTTCGGGCTCCAATCGATGCGGTTCTTGTTCGGCTCGATGACCTGGTACCTGAGGGACACCCTTGGGATCGGAGTTCTCGACCTCATCCCCATCGCTTTTGCGCCCTTTCTGCTCGCCGCCTTGCTTCCAATCTTGGGACGCTGGGCGGGAATCCAGTCGGTGAAGAACGTCGGTGTTGGCTTGCTCATCGCGGCACGGCTCCTCAATCAGATAACGACGTCGCCAGCGATCGACTTCTTCTCGAGTGCCGTGGCCGTCTTTGCATTCGTTGCCCTGCTCCCGGTGTTGATGAGCTTGGGTCGACAGGCATTGGTTGGAGGCTTGCTGCTGGGTCTCGCGATCGACTCGGCGATCAAGGGCCTCGGTCTTAGCCTCGACCTGGCGTACCAACCGGGCTGGCGGGCAAACATCGCCGTAGTGGCCATTGCGTTGGCGCTGCTGTGGGCGATGAACGGGTCCGGAACGACGACGCAAAGAGGAGTCGGTTGGGGGAGTGGACTCACCTTGCTTGGTTTCGCTCCGTTTTTGTTTGTCCAGTTGTTGGTGTTGCAATCGCAGGGCTGGACCTCAGCCGTGGCAGAGATGTCCGGCCCTGCCGCTCAGCTGAGGATAAGCCTGCTGAACGTGGTCGCCATTTACCTGGCCGCGCGGTTCGCGAAGAGTCGAGCGCTGCTTGCCATTTCAACGCTGGTAGTGGTAGCAACGGTGTTTGTCGCCGACGGAGACGCGGCTCTTTTCAACGTTCTTTCATTGCTTGCGGTGCCGTTGGCCGGCGTTCTCTGGGCGGGGCTGGTTCCTGACGCGGACACCGACAAGACCGGAGCCTCATCGGTTTACCTGATTGCGGGTGCGGCCCTCTTCCTGACGTTCGGCCTCGCCTACTACGTCCCCTTGGACATGAACCTCGGATTCGAGTCTTCAGCGGTTCTTGGTGCGGCCGGGGTGTTGCTGGGACTGTTCGGTGTCATTGCCCTGACGCGAGGCAGAGCAGAGATTGCAGTTGGCGACAGAGCCTGGGTTCTTGCTGCAGCGGCGGCCGTCTTGCCGTTTGTCGCTTTCGTCGTGGCCATCGGTGTCGATACCTTCGAAGAGACTGAGTCGAAGGACCCGTTGCGATTCGTCTCCTACAACGTCCACTCGGCTTTCAATACAGACGGCGCACTGGACGTCGAGGCGATTGCACAAGTCATCGAGGACATCGACGCAGATGTCGTCGGGTTGCAGGAAGTGCCACGAGGGCAGCTACTGAGTGCAACGATCGACTTACTCACCCTGCTTGAACTGGAACTTGGCTTCGAACATGTGGCGTATTTCGGGACGACAGATCCAGTTTGGGGCAACGCAATCCTCAGTCGTTATCCCATAACTGACGTCGGTACCGACTATTTGCCACTTGTCGGAACACCGATGCAGAGGGGATACCTGGGAGCCACGGTGTCGGTGGGCGACGCCGAGGTTTTGGTCATAAGTACTCACCTGCAGCACTTAAACGATCCAGACGTGCACGACCTCGACCCAGAAGCTGACCTTCTTCCGGTGCACACCGAACAGATCGATACGATTCTGCGCAACTGGGGTGGGCAAATGCCCGCGGTTCTCATGGGCGACTTCAACGCTCGCCCTGAGTGGGCGCAAATCCAACAGCTCGAGGATGCCGGCTGGGTCGACGCCTGGGACGAAGTGGGTGTAGGGCCTGGGTTCACATCCAATGCCGCTAATCCCCGGTATCGAATCGACTACGTGTTCCACACCAACGACATCGTTGGCGTGGACGCTGGTGTCTTTCAGTCGACCGCCTCCGACCACTTTGCAGTCATCGCTGATCTCAGCCTTGAGTAGACCGGATCCCGGAATTGCAAAAACGTGAAATCCATGCCCGGCTAACCGCACGTAGCGATGAACTCACGACCGATCTCGCCCGTCTGACCAAACCACCCGAAGCGGGAGCATCGATTGGTTTCGGCAAACGAGTCGGTGACGGCACGACCGAGGCCGTCGAACGTATCGCCACGACCGCCGCTGCCAGGTCTATTGCCCGTTCTCTCAGCGAAATTGAAGTCGCATTGGAAAGGTTGGACGCTGGGACCTACGGAACATGCGAGCAGTGTGGAAGCGCCATTGCGGAGGCACGGTTGGAGGCCCGTCCGGCAACGGTGCGTTGCGTTGATTGCGCTAAGTAACTCCCTTATCCGAGACTTCGATACGACCCGCGAAAGTGGACCAATGGGTCAAGTGTTCCAGACAGATCGAAGTGGTCGACCGAGCCCGTGAGAACTCCTGACCAACCTTGCTCACTGGAAGTGGCGTCTACGCAGTAGGCGCGGTTATGGATATCCAGAATCTTCGGTCCCCAAGGCGTTTGCTCGATCGACGTTCCCGCAAATAGGCCTCCGGGACTTGGTCGAATTCCCGCAAAGACATCCGCCAGCCCAAGGTGTGCGTCGGTGCAAATATGTACGACAAATCGGCCCGTCCGAGCGGCAACATCAAAGAGATCGGCGTTCGGACTCACCACACATTGGATCGCCGGTGTCTCTCCCTCGATGACGAACAGCGACGATATCGTCAGGCCGGTCCGACTGGCTTCGTCTCCTGAAGTGACGATGGTGACTGGGGACGCCAGTCGTCCTCGGAATCTGCGTGTTGGGTTATCGGTGGTATCCGAAAAGGGGTTCTCGCTGTGGATCACAAGCGAATTGTGCCATGGCCACAGCTTCGTCGTCGCAGCACTCCACAGCGACTACCTTGTATCGCCCCGACTGAATTGGAGTCACGAGATGGCATTGGACAGCACTGGCACGGCACACTGGGAGGGAGACCTGATCTCCGGCGGTGGAGAGGCGAGCCTTGACAGCGGAGCGGCAGGCCCGCTTACGATCAATTGGAAGGCACGCTCGGAAGAACACGGTGGGACAACCAGCCCCGAAGAGCTGATTGCTGCGGCGCACGCTTCCTGTTACTCGATGGCCCTTTCCAACACCCTCGCCAAGGCTGGAACACCTCCGACGTCGATAGACACATCGGCTACCGCAACTTTCGTCCCGGGTGAGGGAATAACGGGAATGGCCCTGACTGTGAAAGGCAATGTGGAAGGAATCAGCGAGGCCGACTTCTTGGCTCTCGCCGAGGACGCAAAGCAGACCTGCCCGGTGTCGCAAGCCCTCGCGGGCAACGTACCGATCACTCTCGCGGCAAGTTTGGCCTGATCCCAGAAGCGCTCTCGCACCGAAGAGAACAAAACCCCTGGGTGTCGCTGGTTAAGCGAGGGGACTAGCGCGCCGATAAATAGGGGATTTGACCGCAACCAAAACCTACCCAAGGCTCCGCGAGTCCTTGTCGTTGTCCCTGCCCAAGCCGCGGGTCCAACGATCGCACCTCCGTGACGACATTGTTGGAGGAGCATTTGCCGTGGCTTTCTTCCTACTCGTGGCGGCGTTCGTCCTGGTTTTTGTGTGGCAACGGCAGGTGCTGGTAGCTCGTTCCAGCGAGACCATCGCCTCCGTTGTAGAAGTGCAGGCGAAGCAGATCGGCGCCTACGTCGACGAGGGGGTGAACTATGCGGAGTTTGTCGCGAGCCTGCCCGAAGTTCGTCGATCGGTGGACCCGCCCCGAGTGGGTCCAGGGACAACCGGGATGGAGCGGGATCTCCAAACGCTCGTGGCGGCATGGCCGGACGTCCTCTGGCTTGCTGTCTACGACGGCCAGTCCAACCTCGTTGTCGCGACGGGTACGGCCTCTGACCTTCCCGAAACTGCCCTCGTAGCTAAAGCCGTCGCCACCGACTTTTCCGGCGTGATCGCCGAAACCAGTACCGGACCGGTCCACCTGGTCGGAGTGTCAGTTGGTCCGGAAGGCTCGTCGGATGGTGTCGTGATCGTGGCTCAGTCGCTCCTGCCGGTTCATGAAGTCGTATCCGTCCCGGGACAGCTTGGTGAGACGGGGGAGTCTGCAGTCTTGGCGGGGGGCGAAGGTGGCTTCCTTCCTTTCACGCCCACTCGATTCGAACTCGAAGACAGCTCGGGCAGTTTCTTCGAGGGAGAGTATTCGCCTGACGTTGACTCAGCGGAAGACCAACGTGCATTTTCGGCTGTCGACTACAGAGGGAACGCCGTGCTGGCCAACGATCAATACCTCCCGGGGCCGGAATGGGCTGTCGTAGCCAAGGTCGACCGGACGGAAGCATTCGCACCCCTGGCCTCCTTTAGCGTCGTTGGCTTGTTTGTGTTGCTCTTCGGATCACTCCTTGCCGGTTTCTTGGCTTGGCAGGTTGCCCAGCGAATCAGGGCGCCGATTGTGGAGATGAAAGATGCTGCAGTCGCGGTAGCCGCCGGAGAACGAGAAATCCTTGTCCCTAACGGTCGGGTCGATGAAATCGGTGAGCTTGCCGATGCGTTCAACAGCATGACTGCAGAAATGAATCTCCTTGCCGAGAACCTCGAGGTCGAGGTCGCCAGTCGCACTGCCCAGTTGGAACAGGCAAACGCCGAATTGAGGGCGATCATGGAAGCCAAAGAGACGTTCCTCGTCGGCGTCTCACACGAGGTGCGCGGACCTCTTACCGCGATGATGGGTTTCTTGAGTTTGGCCAACTCTCCGGACGCACCGGCCGACTCATCGCGGACCGCCATGCTCGACTCAGCGATGGAGCATGCTGACGAGGTGCTCTTGATCGTTGAAGACCTACTCGCAGGCGCCAGAGTCGAGACCGGCTCGATGAGGACCGTCTCGGTGCGAGTTGACCTCGGTGCCCAAGTCAGACAGGTTGTGGAGGGACTGAACCCAACAGACCAATCCGTCGTGGAATTCACCGGAGAATCCGTGGCTGCACTGGCTGACCCGTCTCGGACCCGTCAGGTTGCGCGCAATCTGATCACAAACGCCTTCCGATACGGAGGGCAAAGGGTGCGCATCAACACGTCGAGGCACCGAGACCGGGTGCGTTTGCGGGTGGAGGACGATGGTGATGGAGTTCCCACTTCCGAACGGGCGAAGATCTTCGAGGCCTTTGGTCAAGTGGCAGACGGACGACTCGAACCTGAGTCCGTGGGCATCGGGCTCCACGTGTCCAGACAACTCGCCGAGATCATGCACGGCACACTCACCTATGACTTCAGGGATGGGTGGAGTGTGTTCACCCTCGACCTCCCGGCATTTCAGGACGAGATGTCGGTCCAAGTATCTGACTAACCAGTCTCTGTAATTCCTCTGTAGGGGTCTATAGTGTGTATTGTCCCTTACGTAAAGATCAGAGTCATTGGCAGGGGCACAGTCGAAGTCAGAGATACGAGATGGATTTTTCTCATTACAACGACGAACCGGTTCGAATTGCCGTTGACCTCGTCAACAGTTACGACGTGGTCAGCGGTGAAGAGAAGCTGAACACGCCTGAAGACGTATCTCGCTACGTCGACGAGGGTTCAGCGAACTGGTGCACGCCCGGGTGGGATCCAACGGCCGACGACCTCGTTGAGGTCAAAGAACTGAGGACAAAACTTCGAGCGGTTTTCGATGCCCATGATGAGGCAACAGCGGCTGAGATTCTCAACGACATCCTGAGAGATGTCACCGCTGTACCCAGGCTGAGCGTCCACGGTTCGGGTCCACATCTGCACTTCGAGTCCGAGGGCGAGAGCCCGGCTCGCTGGCTAGGAGCTATCACGGCAATGGGCTTGACCACCGCGATGATCGAAGGCGGATACGATCGATTCGGATCCTGCGACTCGTCCTCCTGCGATGACGTATATGTCGATACGTCGAGGAATCGGTCCCGTCGCAACTGCTCGGAGACCTGCACGACGCGCGAGAACGTGGCTGCATATCGTTCGCGTCTCAAAGCCTGATCAAAGGGAATCCTCCGGCCACAGCGGAACGATCGCTCCAGGCATCTGCGGACTATGTTGGACCCGAGATGAGGACCTCCCGGAATCTGGCGGAAGCTGCCGCCGCCCTGCTGACGCTGGCAGCGATCGTGTGGCTACTTGCGATCAGTGGAGCCATAGTTCCAATCTTTTGGGTGACCGTCGCCGCGACCGTTGTTTTCTTTTTCGCCTGCTACCTGTTCCCCGGGCCCATGACCCGTCTCGTTTCGATGCCAACGGCGTTTCGAATCGACAAGAATCTCGGTATCGAATCGTTGGAGATGCAATCGGTCACCTACGCGTCGTATCACACCAACTGGTTCTCGAACACGACCCACGCCGGCTTCATCGTTGATGGCGTCGCCTGGTACGTGTTGGCTTGGCACTTTGGCGGTCCCATAGCGGTAGCGGTGCTGCTTGGTTGGCAGATATTCCAGGCTCGCAGCTACCGGGAACGGGTTTTCACCGTTGGCTTGGTTTTCACGTGGGGAGTCATTGCTGCGGTCGCGTGGGTTCTGACTCAGACTCTGGGGAGTCCCGAGGCAGTCGAATTGGCCATGTACTCGTTGGTAGCGATGGGATTGTGGCGCTTCGTGGGCCACGTCGCCGAACCGATCCCTCCCGATGTTGCTGGCAACAAGAAGTTCGCTTCTATGAAAGACGTGGATCTTTCTCCGAAGATCGTGGTGACGGCCGTCCTCGGGTACATCGCTGAGTTCGCTGCAGGGTTGCCCTTCCGCCTTCTCAACTTCTGGGTGTATTCAGTTTTGGTCAAGGTGTTCAAGTTCCAGCCTGAGATAACCGTTGATCTGACATCTATCGAATCGCAGCGAGACCAGATACATCGTGATGGCTGGTCTGGAGCTAGCTCAACTGCGTACCTAGCTGATCCATCTGACGAATGACCCCTGACTCGGGACGTCGAAGACAGCTCCCCCCGTACCCAACTGGCTGGTATGCCGTTGCTTGGGCGTCACAGGTCTCGGTAGGTGGTGTTCACACCGGGAAAATCGCCGGTTCTGAGGTTGTTGTGTTTCGAACGGAGTCCGACTTCGCTGTCTTGGACGCACACTGCCCTCACCTCGGAGCCCATTTGGGTATGGGTGGCGAGGTGGTCGGGGAGTCGATTCGCTGTCCGTTCCACGGGTTCTGTTTTGCAGTCGACGGCAGCTGTGTCGCCACCGGGTATGGCACCGACGTTCCCGCAGGTCTGAAGGCCAACACTTGGGATGCGGTTGAACGAGACGGTGCGATATTCGTCTGGTACGACGAGAAGGGTGATCCACCGAGGTGGGACCTTCCGAACTTCGATCCCGTTGGGTATGGCCCATTACTTCATAGATCGTTTTCCCTGCGTGATCATCCTCAGGAGACAACCGAGAACTCAGTCGATTTGGGCCACTTTGCTGTCGTGCACGGATATCGCGACGTCAAGATGATCGGCGAGGTCACGACCGACGGATCGTATCTGAATATCGCTTACGGCGCGCGGAGGCCACTTCGGCCATTGGGCACATTCGGTCCGGGCCTCGAAACCGGGTTCAGATACGACATCCACATCCACGGTCTGGGCTACTCACAGGTTGATGTGACCATTCCTGCCCTTGGGCTTGAAGCTCGGCTCCTGGTGCTTGCGTCACCGAGAGATGGAGAGATGATTGATTTGCGGCTGGGTCTTCGGTTACGCGACCCTCACGACCGCAGAGGCTTCCTCAGGGCCGTCCCGCGGTCCGTTGTTGCAGCCGCGGCGCCGAGGTTCATCTTGAACGGATTCGCCGGAGACGCCAGCCAAGACTTCCCCATTTGGGAGAACAAAGCGTACGTTTCACCCCCACGTTTGGCCCGCGGGGATGGTCCAATCGGGATATACCGGAAGTGGGCCCAACAGTTCTACCCATGAGTCGCGGTTTCGCGGCTCTCACCTTTGCCGGACTCGCTTTGGCTGGATGCAGCGCAACAACCGGCTCAGATCCGCCGCTGGCCGCCCTCGAAAGTACAACGACCTCGTCGGGACCGTCTTCCATCGTTACGGCAACGACCACAACCAGCCCCGGGTCAACGACGACGAGCTCTGCGTCGCAAACCACAACAACGCAAGTCCGAGGCTCGTTGGTGATTCACGGAACCGGTGATGTCAATCTCGATGGCGACATCATCGGAGCTCTTCGTTCGCAAGGATACGACCACGCCTGGTCGGGTCTGAACGGTCTGTTTCTCGAGGATGACCTGACGATCATCAATCTCGAATGCTCACCTTCCCCTGACGGGCCGCGCGAGCCAAAGCAGTTCGTGTTTGGTTGTGATACCGATGCGTATCCCGCAGCCGTCGATGCGGGGATCGATGTCGTCAATCTTGGCAACAACCACAGCCAGGACCATGGCAAAGACGCAATGTTGGCCGGCAAGAAGATCGTTGAGGAGGCTGGCCTATCGCCGGTAGGGGCCGGAGCCAACGATGCGGAAGCTGGAAAGGCGGCTTTCTTCGACATCAATGGTTGGAGGGTGGCAGTTGTCGGATTCGGCGGAGTCTTTCCTCACCCGGGGTGGTTTGCGACGCCTACCCGCCCGGGAATGCGAGACGGCGACACCATCGAGACGATGGTCGCGGCTGTCGAGACAGCGGACCGGTTCGCTGACATAGTGATTGTGACCATCCACTGGGGTGTGGAGTTAGATCTGGAGCCGCGACCCGAGGACAGGGAGAGGGCTGAGGCGATGATTGCTGCAGGAGCAGACGCCATCTTCGGTCATCACCCCCATCGGCTCCAGCCCCTCGAGTTCGTTGACGGCAAGCCGGTAGCGTGGAGTCTGGGCAACTTCGTTTGGCCGAATCTCTCTCAAGCAGGTTCAACTACAGCGGTCGCCCGGGTAGTTGTGTCGCCGGACGGTGAGATCGATGCCTGTCTCATACCGGCGTTCATAGAGTCGCCCGGCCACCCGGTTCTCACCGGGGAGGCCGGATGTGGGCCCGGCTGACTCACATTCCTTCCGCGGGTTCCCAAAGCTGGACCTTGTTCCCATCAAGATCCCAGCAGTGGGCGAATCGACCGTTCTCATCTTCGAACCGGGTCGAGTCGACCTCGATTCCCTTGCTCGATAGCTCGTCAACAAGGGCGTCGAGGTCATCCACCCGGTAGTTGATCATCAAGTCAGAATCGGAGCCACCAAAGTGGTCTTCGGTGTTTTCGTCGAAGGCCGTCCAAACCGTCGAACCTTCGTTGCCCACCCCCCATCGGAGCACGATGTATCCGTCTGCGTCAGGCTCGAGCCCAAGATTGTCGACGTACCACCGTTGCAGTCTTTGAGCGTCGGGAGACCGAAAGAAGACTCCGCCTATTCCCGTTACTTTCGCCATTGCCAACTCCAGTTCGGATAGGCACAAGGTAGTCCCGCATTGACCTCGCTAGGGCAACGGAGGTTTATTTGGTGAAGACGTGGGTGGTCCACAACGTGCCGTTGCCGTCGACCCACACCCCGATTCCGAAGTGGGTGAAGTCGCCGAGCATGTTGGCGTTGTGACCCGAACTGGCGACGAGACCATTGAACATCGATGTGACCGATCCCCCGTAGGCAATGTTCTCGCCCACCGAACTCCAGGGCCCAAGGAATCTGCTGATGTTGCTGTGCTCGAAGTTTCCCGTGGTGGCCATGGTTTGCGACCAGGCACGGGCTTCAGCATCGAGTCCTGAGTCGGACTTGAGCGCCGCCAGACCGTTGTTGGCGCGGTGGGAGTTGATCAAGTCTTCGAATTGGGCTTCTGAGCTCGAGCTGAACGACCCACTCGGAGGTGCGGTGGTGGTGGGTGGCTGAGTTGTGGTCGGGGCCGGCTTCTTCGTAGTGGTCGTCGTCGGTTTGGCGGTTGTGGTTGTAGTCGGTTGAGTCGTTGTCGTGGTCGGCGCGGTAGTAGTGGTGGTCTGTATAGAAGTTGTGGTCTCAGCCTGTGTAGTCGAGGGCTTCGGTGCTGTAGTCGTGCTGGAGGCCGACGAGAGCAGCGACGGCTCACGATTGGCCTCGATGCTGGCCACGCTCACGCCGGGGCTGTTCCAATTGATCAACGAAAAAAGGGCAATGACGGCGAACGCCACCAGCCCAATGCCTAGAGCAGATCTGAGTCTCATTTGATTGTGACCATTGCGGCCCGAATCCGATCGTTGTCGATCTTGCCGGGTTACCCCCTGAGGGGATCCCTAAACATCTATTTCGGCCGCTTCCGCCTGTTTCTGAAGGGATAATCCATCCATGGAGCTCGACAAATACAAGGCGAGCAATCAGAAAAACTGGGATAGCCGTGTGCCTATCCATGTTGCTTCTGAGAGCTACGGACTTACCAGATATGCGGCTGATCCTGATCACCTCTCCGGTGTGGTGGCGTTCGATCGGGAAAGAATTGGTGACATCTCAGGCAAGAAGTTGGTGCACCTTCAGTGCCATATCGGGACCGACACGATTTCCCTGGCCAGGCTGGGCGCTGACGTAACCGGCACCGACTTCTCAGAGGAGTCTCTTGTTGCAGCAAGGAAGCTGAGTGATGAGTCGCGGACACCCGTTCGCTTCGTCCTCGCCGAACTGTACGAAACAGCGGAAGTCCTCGATGAGACATTCGACTTTGTGTATACGGGTGTAGGGGCGATCTGCTGGCTTCCCGACATTGCCGGTTGGGCGCAAACGGTCTCCACTCTCCTCCGGGACGGAGGCAAGTTCTATATGCGTGAGGGGCATCCAGTGCTTTGGGCATTGGACGAGGCCGACCCGGAGGGGAAACTGGCCTTCAAGTACCCCTACTTTGAGGGCGACCCGACGCCATTCGAGGGAGAGGAGACTTATGCCGGGACCGGAAATGTGGCAAGCCCGCTTACGTACGACTGGAACCATGGGGTGGGTGAAGTGCTAACCGCGTTGATAGATGCCGGGCTCCGGATCGATCGGGTTGAGGAGTATGACTTTGTCGAATGGAAGGCGCTCGAAGGCATGATCCAGAACGACCAGGGTCACTGGGTCCTTCCTGACGGCAATCTCAGAATCCCCATGATGTGGTCGATCAACGCAACCAAGGTGTGACGGCGGAGGGATTGTTGCTTCAGGTGGCCCGACACGATGTCGATATAACCAGTGACAACAAAGTTCCTCCTGCGAAAGGCTCCGGCATACCCCGGGGCCTTTCGTGTGATTCAACGAGCGTGGGTTGGTTGGCGCCTGGCGGCGTGACCTGAGTTCTTCTCCGGCCGGGTTACGGCAACGAGCACCGCCGTCAGGGCCAACAGCACCGAAGCCGCCGCCTCCCACCAAACTGTGACATTGTCGGCGCAGACCGTGTAGTCGGAGGTGTCCACGCAGAGGGGGTCCTCGTGGAGCAGGGCAACCAGGATTGCTGCGGCCCAGAGTCCGGAAACAACCAGCGTGGCGCCGTCGATGTTGAAAGGCTGGCCGCCACGGCTGGCAGCGAAGATCCAGACCAGCCCAGCGATACCGAGCGCATAGCCGCCCGGGCCAGCGATCAAGGCGGTGACGACTGCGATGGTGCCGGCTCGGCCGAGCAGTGTCGGCCGGCCCGCCCTCGCCGCGTAGACCGCGAGCGCTATTGGTATCGCAGTCACTGTTGCAAATACGACCATGCGTGGCGCCGCGGCTGATACCGGTAGGTCGTCGGCGATGCCCAGTCCGATGACCAGTCCCAACGAGACGACGGCCAGAGGAACACCAACACCCAACACCAAAGGTTGACTGATACCGCGGTTTCTGCGTTCTGTCGTCATGTCTACATCACCCTGTTATCACCGAAACGATCTCGGAAACCGGATAAACGACAGTTGTTGTGGTGTTGGGTATGGCAAGGAATACCCAAGTGCCACCGGGAACCCGCCAACGGGCTGTCCAGTCGTATGACACCGCGAGGTTGTATCCGTCGTCTTTGGTCTCGTAGATGTGACGTGCGATCCCGTCCGGGAATCCCGATAGAGCGTCGGGGTCGGCCGGGAAGGTTTCTGTGAGTCCGTCACCCCAGTCAACAAGTACGCCATCGACCACGATCTCGACTTCGAGACTCACGCCGCCCGCCGCCAATGTGGTGATGTGGTCGGCCGGGATCGGGACCGAGACGTAGGTATCCAAACCGGTGACGCCGTCGCCCACGGGTGGGCTCAGCTCGGGAGCGGGGGGCGGATGAATGTACGAAGTCACATACTCCCAAACCACAGTCGAGGGGTCAGTCGCCGGATTCGGCTCCGAGGTACATCTCGGGATTCGCCCCGTCGCATAGGCGATCCCGCCCGGGGTCGACGGGTCGGGGTCCCATCCGAGGATGGCGTCACCATCGACGAAAAGGCTGATGTACACCCAATTGGTTGCAGCTGAGGTGAGATACCAGCAGTCACCGGTCAGATCGGTCCCGGCAGCCGGGGACAGTGTGGCCGGTACTGATGAGTCCGAGGCGTAGTCAACAATCCCACCACCAGCAATACGACAGCGTGTAATTGGCCGCTCCTTGAGAGTAAGTGGATCAGTCACAGTTTCCACCCAACAGGCGACAAACTCTTCGGCGAGAGACGGTACGACAGAGTCAGCGCGCAGATTACGACAACGGCTCTAATTGCGTTTCGCAATCTTGCTCCCAGAGGTCGTCCTTGAGAATCCAAGTCGAAACCGATTTCCATCCTTCCGCAGTCGCACGGAAGACGTGAACTCCCGAGGATTCTCCTTCGCGGAAACTAACGGTGAGTACCGCCCAGATCGCTGCGCATGATTCGTCCGACCTGAGAATCTCAACGTCATGGAGGTCTATACCTTCAAGCGTCGGAGGTTCGTCGAAGGTCATTGCCCGAACGCTGCGATGGCCGAATCAAGTTGGCTTGGCTCGCGACAACTTCTTTGATCCGGTCTTCGTCCTGGTTGTAGATCCCCTCAAACCAACCGAACCAGAAGTTGCGAAGCACCTCTTCGGCTTCGGCGACAGTTTCGATGATGTCGACGCCTTCTTCGGTGGTGGTTGTCGTCTCGGGCGTGGTCGTTGCGGTCGATTCGACGACGGCTGTGGACGTTGTTGAGATTGCCTCCGGGATGGAGGTGGTTTCGGTGTCTGTGTCTCTCGGCCAGAGAGCCCAGACACCAACTGCCAAGCCGACCACAACCAAGCCGGCGACTAGCCGTCCAAACATTTCGTTTCCGAATCTACGCGGCCCGAGCACCGGTGTGAAGGCATCGGGTATGGGGCGCGAAAACTCGGATAATCGTTTCTTCTGGATCGGAGTATCGTCAGAGGAGAAGGAGAAACGTGATGAGTGAAAACACCGAAGCCAAAGAACGACACTTCTTTAGGGCCCTTTTCAAACTGGCGATCTTCGTCGGCCTGATCTCGCTGGCCGTCAAGTTCATCGCCGGCAAGAAAGAGGAGTACGTGGGCTTGACCGAGTCCGAGGCGCGGCAGAAGTTTGAGGAAAAGCTGGGTGCGAGGATCGGTGAAGATAAGGCAGCCGAAGTCGCCGACCAAGTGATTCCCAAGCTCAAGGAGAAGGGCGTAATCGTTGACGATCCGATCACAGATGCTGTAGACGACGTAGTTGACGAGCTCAAGCCTGAAGGTGTGGCCTCCGCGAACGAGGGATCGTCGGAGTAGCCGACCGAGTTAATTCGCCCACATTCGAACCAGCACCGTCCGTATTCTGCTGGTGTGAGCACCTCACACATCGAGTACATCGACACGACCAAGGCGTCGGAGGCAGTTTTGGCCGACCTTCACGGCCTTTACTTGCGCTGGGACCAGGAACGGGTTCCCAATGACCCGGTGATGCCGTTGAAACAGCGTCTTGCAGATTGGTCGAATCTGACCATCTTCGAAGACGTGCCACGTTGGATCGCTCGTGACGGTGACCAAATCGTGGGCACTACCGGACTCTTTCTCAATCTCAGCCAGGACCTCGACAACAGCTGGGGCTGGGTCTATGTCCTACCCGAATACCGGAAACAGGGCCTCGGCAAGCGGCTGGCCAGAGAATCTGTCCAATACGCGGCTGAGAAAGACCGCAAACGCTATGCGACTTTTGTCGAGGCGGGCAGCATCTACGACTTCTGGACCAAGCGCCTCGGACTCAAACCCGTATACAACGAGCGGATCAGCCAGCTCCGGCTTGGTGAGGTTGATCGCACGATGGTGCGTGAGTGGATCGACCGAGCTGCTGAACGCGCCGGTGATTATGAGGTGATGTTCCTGTCGTCTCCGATTGAGGACGAGTACCTCGCCCAGATGGTCGAAGTGATGGAAGTCATGAACACTGCCCCACTCGAGGATATGGAAGAAGACCCCTTCCATTGGACGGCGGAGGAACTGCGTGACATCGAGAAGCGAGAGGCTGCCAAGAACCGGACGCTTCTAACCTGCGTGGCGCGACACAAGTCGACCGGCCAGTTTGCTGGCTACACGATGGTGGCAATGCAGGGGTATCACCCGAAGGTGGCCGATCAATGGGACACCGGTGTCCACCCCGACCATCGCAACCTCGGGCTGGGGCGCTGGGTGAAAGCGACCATGTTGGACCGGATCTTCAACGAATATCCGCAGACCGAAATCATCGAAACAGAGAATGCGGAGTCCAATGAACCGATGCTCAACATCAACGTTGCGCTCGGGTTCAAACCCTCTTTCGAGCAAGTGATCCATCAGGGTCCAACCGCCGCTGCTCTCGAATATCTGAGCTGATCCTCGACCGACGATTGTTTGTGTCGACTCGGCTGCCGTCTCTTCGACATATTGGCAGAGGCCCCCTTGGGGGCCAGCGTCAAGGCAAAGGAGACAAAATGTCAGCCAGTCCAATTGTGCATTTCGAGATCATGGGCGCCGACGGTGCTGCGCTCAAGGAGTTCTATGCAGACACCTTTGGGTGGAACGCAACCGCGGTCGAAGGCTTTGAGAACTATCACACTGTCGCCGGGGACGACATTGGAGTCGGTGGTGCCGTCGGCCAGGGCAACGAGCAGATGCCCAACTATCTCACCGTCTATCTCCAGGTCGACGACATCGATGAGTATCTGACCAAGATCGCCGATGCGGGCGGGTCCACAGTCCTTCCCAAGACTGAGATCCCCGACGTGGTGACCTTCGCCATGTTCAACGACCCCGCAGGCAATCTCGTCGGGCTAGTCGAAGGCGAATAGACCTCAACCAAATACTGCCCTGCACAGTGCAAATCCGGTTGTTTTCCGAACGTATTTGCACTGTGCAAGCCCGTATTCTCCGGTCGCGATTAGCTTCGGGCTATGGATTTGCTTACTGCCACTCAAACCGGTCTTGACCCGGTCGAACTCGCTTCCGCTGACTTTCGCCGAGTTGAGGGCCGACCTTGGGTGATGGCCAACTTTGTTGCCTCTATGGACGGCGCGACCGCAATTGATGGGGGGTCAACTGACCTCGGTGACTCCGAGGATGCGGCCCTCTTTGCTGCCTTGCGTGATGTATCCGACGCAATTCTGGTCGGAGCGACAACGGTGATCGTGGAGAACTATCGCCCCGTGGCTCTCGACGCCGAACGGCGCGCGCAGCGGGTTGCTCGAGAACAAAGCCCGGCACCGTTGCTTGCCATTGTCACCGGGACGATGTCTCTCGATGTCGAGCAACGGGTCTTCTCAGATTCGGAGTACAAGCCTTTGGTAATCACCGGCCCACACGCCAGCCCCGGTCGGCTCGCCCTCCTTGGTGATGCGGCATCGGTGAAGGTCCTTCCCGAGATCAACCCTCTCGCCATTCTCGACTCACTGGCTGACCATGATGTCGTGTTGTTGGAAGGCGGTCCGTCTTTGGTGGGCCAGTTCGCAACAGCCGGGTTGTTGGACGAGTTCAACCTGACGATTTCCCCTGAGCTTGTGGGTGGCGATTCGCCGCGGATTGGCGGAAAGTCGGAGATACGACCCACCTACGGAATGAGATTGGAACGAGTAGTCACGGGCGAGAAGATGTTGTTCCTGCGCTACGTCAGGGATTGAGCAGCCCGTTACCTGTCAGAGAAGGTTTTCGAGATCGATCTCACAGCTCGGATGGCGGAGCTTGGCCAGACCTCGCGCTTCGATCTGACGGACTCGCTCTCTCGTCGCATTGACGACTTTGCCCACGTCAGAGAGGGTCCATGGCTCTTCGCCATCGAGACCGAACCGCAACCACAGAACTTGTTGTTCGTCGGGGTCCAACTCCTTGAGTGCCTTGATGAGCCGGTCCCTCCTCCACGCTGCTGCAGCGCTTTCCAGGGGGTCGTCGGCGTCGGAGTCACGCACGAAGTCTTGGAGTGAGATGTCGCCGTCGTCACCTACGGGTTTGTCGAGGGATACCGTCTCCGAGGGCGCCTCCATCGCCATTAGTACCCGGTCCTCTTCCAGACCCGAAGCTTCGGAGATTTCTTCGAGGGTTGGCGCTCGGTGTAGCTGGTCGTAAAGCGTCTGTTTGGTGTCTTGGACGGTGCGGACGACGTCCACCATGTGTACTGGGAGTCGGATGGTTCGTCCGTTGTTCCCCAAACCACGTGTGATCGCTTGGCGGATCCACCACGTCGCGTAGGTGGAGAACTTGAACCCTTTCCTCCAATCGAACTTTTCAACGGCCCGGATCAGACCGAGGTTTCCCTCTTGAATCAGATCGAGGAGGTCGAGCCCCCGCCCGGTGTATCGCTTTGCGATCGAGATAACCAGGCGCAGGTTGCATCTGATGAAGGTCATCTTGGCTTCTTCGCCCTCAGCGACCATTCGGATCAATCTGGGGCGGTCGCCGGGTTTGTAATCACCCGAGTCGAGCAGCTGTTTGGCCTTGCGGCCTCGCTCCATGTCGCGAGCGAGATGGACCTCATCGTCAGCAGTTAGAAGCAGGTGCTCGGAGACCTCGTCGAGATAGAGGCCAACAGTGTCTGCTGAGCTGGCGCTGCGGTCCTGTTTCACATCACTCGCCCGAGTTGCCTCATCCAACAATCTCCTAAACAAGCCCCTGTGGAAAACTAACGCTCGGGGGGAGGTCTGGCAAGCGGTTTTCCCCTGTTACGCACCACTATGTCGCCTTGTTGGCTACCATTTTCAACTCAGTGTCACGTCGTACTCAGTTCCGATTGATAGTGGCACTCACCATTGTTTGGGCGGCCTGGGCGGGCTGGTCGTTACTCGGGCAGGCCTCTCCATATACGTTGCGAGTAATCGACGATGTCGGAGTCCCGATTACTTCAGCGGTTGTTGATGTGGCCGGGAACCAGGCCGGGACAACCGACGAGAGCGGTCTACTCGAAATGGAGTGGAACCGGTCGAGCCGCGAGCTCCAGGTGAGTGCCCCAGGTCACGTTGCAAAAATGATCACGCTGGATGAACGTCCTGGTGACTCATTCGACGTGGTCCTCAACGCACGTGTCCTGAGGGGCCGAGTGGTTGACGAGTCTGGTATGGGTGTCGAGTCCGCCCGAGTTTCAGCAGGACCAGCCGTAGCCGTCAGTGACGAAGAGGGGCATTTTCAGCTGCGAGGAGCCGAACCGGGCCAGGTCACGGTTGAACGTCCGGCGTGGCTGTCCACTGAGTTCATCTGGGACGGCGGTCCCGGGGAGAATCTGGTCGAGATTCAACCCTTCTCCGCCCGGGCTGTCCACATTTCTGGCGAGATGGTTTCCAAGGAATACAGCCGGTTCCTCGAGATGGCGAATACAACAGAACTGAATGCTGTGATGATCGATCTGAAAGACGAGTCCGGCTTCATTTGGTATGACAGTGCCAACCCAACAGCGATCGAAGCCGGAGCTGTTTCACCGGTTTACAACCTCACCGATGTCGTTTCTCAAGCCCACGCCGAAGACCTCTATGTGATCGGTCGTCTGGTGATTTTCCAGGATCCGGTGGCGGCGCGAAGCCTGCCCGACATGGCCGTATGGGACTCTGATGCTCAGGCGCCGTATAGCGCCAACGGGCAGTACTTCCTCGACCCAACAGACCCCGACGCCCGCGCCTATGCAATGGGCCTTGCGATCGAGGCCTGTGAGGCCGGAGTGGATGAAGTCCAATTCGACTACGTCAGATTCCCCGACAAACGAACTGAGGCCGCCCAATTCGATGGAGGTGTTAGCAGCGACACCCGGGTTTCGACGATAAGCGGGTTCCTGGTGGAAGCTGTGGATACGCTTCACCCAATGGGGTGTGCAGTTGCCGCCGACATTTTCGGGTTCCTCACCACGGCGAGTGACGACGGGGGAATTGGTCAGCAGTGGGAAGTCATCACCGCAGCGGTAGACGTCGCTTCTCCAATGCTGTACCCGAGCCACTACTCATCCGGCTGGTTCGGCTTTGAAAACCCGAACGACCATCCCGGAGATGTTGTCCGTCTCGCCTTGGAGGATGGCATCGAACGGCTGCCGCGGAATGTGGTCGTAAGACCGTGGCTCCAAGACTTTGGGTACTCGGTCGAAGGAGTGCGCTCTCAAATCGAGTCAGCCGAGGCCTTCGATCTCGGGTGGATGCTTTGGAATGCGAAGTCAACCGTGACTGTCGGGGCGCTCGATCCGGAGTAGGTTCTCGAATTCGCACTATCTCCATAGGGCAAATACCATCTGACCGTTCCAAACGGAGTGCCTCTTGTCCAGTTTTGATACCAAAAACCTTGAACGTTTGACCGCGAATGTCCCTTCGTGGCGCGCCTCCCAAATGGAAGCAGCGTTCCCCGTATTTGAGGCTCTGAGCGAACCGACAGGTGTTGAAGAAGACTGGCGTTATGTCGACTTCGACATGTCATTCAGCGAGCTTTCGCCGGCGGTCGAACCCGGTTCTCCGCTTGATCCGGGACCCTTTCTCGGTGCAGTGGGAGCAGTCGCAGG
Source organism: Acidimicrobiia bacterium (assembly GCA_965216445.1). Taxonomy (GTDB): domain Bacteria; phylum Actinomycetota; class Acidimicrobiia; order Spongiisociales; family ZC4RG35; genus MA-ANB-1. The sequence continues at coordinate 1,809,036 of OZ244166.1, read as the reverse complement.
AAGGATCGTGATTGTTGACGGCCGCGTGGTTTCGGTGGACGTGCCGGGCGTATCCGTCGAGCGAATCGGTGACCTCGACGAGGACCCAGGTATCCGAGGCTCGGTCCCACCCGATCACAACAAGCTCGCGGCTGCACACGCCGCGTTCGCGACCGACGGGGTTGTCATCAACGTCGACCGTGGAATGGTGATCGAACAGCCGATTGTGATCGACGTTCAAGGCGTGACACCCGAGAACGCCAGCTTCCCCCATATCGTCGTCAGTCTCGAAGACAACTCGGAAGCGAGTTTCCTGACCGTCTACCGGTCCGCGGCGGACACCAGGCTCTTGATGGTGCCTGAAGTGGACCTTCGTGTCGGTGATGGGGCCCGACTGAGATATCTAACAGTTCAGGGCCTGGACCACGCTGCGAACGTAGTCGTCCACCAAAGGGTCCATCTGGGACGTGACGCCTCCTCGCGACTCGGCGAAGTTGGTCTCGGAGCCGGTTTGGGCCGGCTAGACCTTGGTGTCGACATCAACGGTGACGGGGCGTCGTCCGAAGTTGTCGGTGTGTACTTCGGGGAATACCAGCAGACGCTTGACTATCGGGTGGTCGTCTCGCATCACGGCAAGAGAACATCGTCAGACGTATTCCTCAAGGGTGCCGTCGAAGACGACGCGCAAAGCGTGTTCACCGGCCTACTCCGCATCGAGAAGGAGGCGGAGAGGACTTCAACATTCGAGACAAATCGGAACCTGGTCCTCTCAGACAATGCCAAAGCGCAATCGGTCCCGAACCTCGAGATTCTGTGTGACGACGTCGTTTGTGGGCATGCTTCGTCGGTTGGTCCCCTCGAAAACGACCATCTCTACTACTTGCAGAGTCGCGGCCTGAGCAAGCCCAGAGCGGAGCGGCTTCTGATCAGGGGGTTCTTCAACGAGGCCATCGACCGGCTTCCGATCCAGTCTGTCAGCGAGCCGGTGACGAATGAGGTTTTCTCGCGGTTCGTTGCGGCGCAGGAGGAAGGTCGGGTTTCGTGAGAGTCGAAATAGGTGATCTCGACACTTTGCCCAGGGAGCGTGGGATCAGAGTCACCGTGGGTGAACGGAAGGTGGCGATGTTCCGTATTGGTGACGACGTATACGCGATTGGGGATGTTTGCTCCCATGCCGAAGCCTCGTTGGCTGAGGGTGAAGTCTTTGGAACCGAGGTCGAATGTCCACGCCACGGGTCCGAGTTCGACATGACCACCGGTGAGCCAGGTTCATTGCCCGCCACTCAACCGGTACCCACTTACAACGTCACCATCGAAGAAGGCGTTGTTTTCCTACATCTGGAGGATTCATGAGTTCAGCCTTAGTGGTCAAGGACCTTTCGGTATCGGTCTCGGACAAGCAGATTCTCCACGGGTTGGATCTTGAAATCCCATTTGGTGAGGTTCACGCCATCATGGGCCCGAACGGATCCGGCAAGTCGACTCTCTGTCACGTATTGACCGGGAAGGACGGGTATGAGGTGACCGGTTCGGCTCTGCTCGATGGCAAAGACCTGATGAAACTCGACGTCGATGAACGTTCGCGAGCCGGTTTGCTCCAGAGCTTCCAGTATCCGACCGAGGTCCCCGGAATAAAGCTCGAGGAGTTCATGCTCGAGGCCAGCGACGAATGGGGCATCCCGGAGGCTGAGGCGACAGAGCGAATTCGTCGTGAGAGCGAGAGGTTCGACGTTGCCCGATTTCTCGATCGATCACTCAACGATGAGTTGTCTGGTGGAGAGAAGAAGAGGTCGGAGATCTTTCAAATGGCGGTGCTCGACCCAAAGGTGGCGATGCTCGACGAGATTGACTCGGGGCTCGATATCGATGCGGTACGTCAAGTTGCCGCCGCCGTTGAGGCAATGCGGTCGCCTGATCTGGCGGTCCTGATCATCACCCACTACTCGCGAATTCTCCGTTACATGACTCCGGACAGAATCCACGTGATGATCGACGGTCGGATCGTCGACTCGGGGGGCGCGGAACTTGCAGACGAGCTCGAAGACGGAGGATACGACTCCGTCCGCCAACGTCTGGGGATCGAAAAGGCGTCGGGGCAGGGTGTGAAGAAGCCAGCCGACTTCTTCACCGAAACGCCGTTCGACGTTTGATTCCGTAGGTGGCTTCCCGCGCTACCAATGAACGTTGGCTCAGCGAGCTGACAAACCTCCCCACAGCAAGCGGGCTGGAGCAAAATGTCGTGAGCTGGGTGTCTCGCTGGGTCGACCGCAGACCTGACCTCCGACGAGAGACCGACGGTGGTGGAAACCTCCTCATTACTCAGAAAGGTCGGAAATCGTTCCCTTATGTGGTTGCGGTGGCCCACATGGATCACCCGGCTTTTGTCGTCACCGCGGTGGATGGACGTGACGTGCATTTTGAGTTCCGCGGTGGCGTCGATCCCGAATACTTCGAAGGAGCCCGGGTCAATTTCGTTACCGGCACCTCCGGTCGGAGCGGCACAGTTGTCGGCTACGACGCTGAGGACCAGATCGGAACAATCCGTGCGAACAAGCCTGGAGTTCAGTCCGGAGACATTGCGATGTGGCGCTTCCCGGCCAAGAGGGCTAAGCCTGACCGACACCTCGCCCCAGCCTGTGATGACCTGGCTGGATGCGCCGGTGCGCTTGCCGCACTCGACCGGGCGCGAAAGAAACCGGAGCTTCGGCACTTCGCAGTTCTCCTGACCCGAGCCGAAGAGGTAGGCCTGGTTGGCGCTACCCACGCCGCCCGAACCGAAACACTTGCCAAGGATGCTCGGGTTCTCTCCATTGAGACTTCACGGACGTTGCCGAACGCACCGATTGGAGAAGGCCCGATCATCCGGGTAGGCGACGCAGCAACGATCTTTGACCACGTGTTGACCAACAGGATCTCGACGGCGGCCCGCGCGGCTGGAATTAGACACCAACGGAAACTCATGGATGGTGGTGGCTGTGAGGCAACGGCCTTCGGCGCCTATGGCTATCAGACCTCAGGGATTTGTCTGGCGTTGGGTAACTGGCACAACCGGGGCAACCTCGACGCATTTGAGGCTGGAACCGGTGAAGCTGTTCCGATGATGGAAGAGATCTCACTCGGAGACTTCCACGGTCTTGTCGACCTCTTGCTGACAGCCATTCGGGCCGCTGACCAGGAGACGAAGCTCGAGCAACGCTTCGAATCGTTGTACGAGTCGACGAGCCACATCCTCAAACAAGAGCCAGCTGGGTAAGAGCGAGCCGAGCTGCGGTGAATAGTGGTGGGTCGAGGTGCGATAGCCTTGGACGAGAAGACGATTGGAGACAAAGCAGTGGATTACCGCACTGAGCGCGACTCGATGGGAGAAGTCCAGGTGCCCGCTGATGCGTTGTACGGCGCGTCGACTCAGCGAGCTGTCAATAACTTCCCGATATCTGGGCTGACGTTCGACCGGAGGTTCATCTCGTCGCTTGGCCTTCTCAAAGGGTCAGCGGCCACTGTGGCTGCGGAGATGGGCCACCTCGATAACGAGGTTGCTGATGCAATACGGAAAGCTGCCGATGAGGTGATGACCGGTGAGCATGACCATCAGTTCCCGTTGGACATATTCCAGACCGGCTCCGGAACTTCGACCAACACAAACGCCAATGAAGTGATTGCGGGCCGAGCAACCGCCATTCTCGGGGAGAAGGTTCATCCCAACGATGCCGTCAACTTCGGCCAGTCCTCAAACGATGTGATCCCCACTGTGATCCACATCGCTGCGGTCGGCGCCATCGAAGACGATCTGTTGCCCGCACTGAAAGTGCTGGCTGACGAGCTAGCTACCAAATCCAGCGAGTTTCGCGATGTCGTGAAATCGGGTCGCACCCATCTCATGGACGCTACGCCGGTCACGCTGGGTCAAGAATTCGGTGGTTGGGCCACGCAGGTTCGCAAAGGTATCGAACGGCTCACCAAGGTTCTACCAGAGCTCCAGGAGCTGGCCCTTGGGGGGACCGCCGTAGGTACGGGTATCAACGCACCGGACGGGTTTCCCGCTGCGGTGATCGCCTTGGTCGCTGATAGGTCCGGATCACAATTCCGTGAGGCCGGTGACCACTTCGAAGCGCAGGGTGGAAAGGACGCAGCCGTGATGGCTTCGGGTGTGCTCAAGACCATTGCTGTCTCTCTCTTCAAGATCTCGAACGACATTCGATTCCTGGGGTCGGGTCCGACTTCGGGGATCTCAGAAATCAAGATCCCGGCCCTACAGCCGGGTTCTTCGATCATGCCCGGCAAGGTAAACCCGGTGATGTCGGAGATGATGATGCAGGTCAGCGCTCAGGTTGTTGGCAATGATGCCGCGATCACGTGGGGCGGAGCCAACGGGAACTTCGAACTCAACGTGATGATGCCGATGATGGCCCACAACCTCCTGCAGTCGATCAGGCTTCTCGCAAACGCGTCTCGCACATTCGCGACGGCTTGCGTATCCGGTATTGAGGCCAATGAAGATCGAGCCAGAGAGCTGGTTGAGCGCAATGCGATTGTTGTAACGGCATTGAACCCCCACATTGGCTACGACAACGGTGCCAAGATCGCCAAGAAGGCTGTCGCAACGGGACGTTCGGTGCGGGAACTCGTGCTCGAGGCCGGTCTGATGTCTGCCGAAGAGCTCGATGAAGCCCTGGACATCAAATCGATGACTGAGGGTGGCATAGCCTGAACGAGGCGAGAACCCTAAGCGTTGTCGAGCTGCTTCGCACGCTGTCCGAGGCAGTTAGTCAAAAGCTGCCAGCCCCGATATGGGTTCGTGGCGAGATTTCTGGATTCAAACGGACCAACCGTGGTGCGGGTTTCTTCAAGTTGGTTGATACCAAGGTGGACGGTCAGGCGGTTGAGGTAGCGGCCCGGGGCCGAGTCATGTCAGAGATCGACCAGTCTCTGGGTTCGGCCGGCGTGGGAACCCTGCGTTCGGGAATCGAAGTGCGTCTCGAGGCGACCGTGGGCCTACGATCCGGCAGCTCGCTCGTGCAGCTGACACTGTTGCGGGTGGACCCTGATTTCATTGCCGGTCGCCTCGCCATCGATCGCGACGAGATCCTTCGTAAGCTCAAATCCGACGGTTCGTTGGTCGCCAATTCACAGCTTCCGATGCCTCTGGTTCCTTTGCGAGTGGGCCTGGTCACCAGTCGTGGGTCGGCTGCTCATCAGGACTTCTTGAACTCGCTCGCCCGCCCTGACTACCGATTCAATGTGAAGACAGTGCACGCCGAGATGCAGGGTGAGATGTCAACTGACAGAGTGGTAACGGCACTGCAAAGGCTGGCTCGAGAAGACGTCGATGTGGCAGTAGTCGTCCGAGGAGGTGGTTCAAAGCTCGACCTCGCTGCCTTCGACGCTGAGAGCGTGGCACGTGCTGTTGCCGGCATGCCGGTTCCCGTGATCACCGGGATCGGACATGAGACAGATCGAAGTGTGACAGATGAGGTAGCAGCAATCGCCGAGAAGACACCCACAGCAGCTGCTGAGTGGCTGGTTGCGCGAGTAGGGGAGTTCGCCCGCCGGGTCGACGTGGCCAGAACCTCGATTCGTGACCTGGCCCGCGAGTCCATTGAGCAGACATCGTTGCGTTTGGACCGGACTGCTGCCCAGCTAGCCGGCACCAGGGGAGCCTTGCGGCGACAAACTGACGATCTTGGCTATATCGCCCTCGGCGTCGCTGAGCAATCGCGCAATGCGGTAAAGCGACAGGACGCGTTACTCGAGTCCTTCGGAGAGCTGACGAGTTCGCTTGGGTTGGAACGCACTCTCAAACGGGGTTTCGCACTCATGACCGATGAAGAGGGCAAGGCTGTGAGGTCGACAAGATCGGTCGCTCCAGGGGACAGGGTTGCGGTTCAACTGGCGGATGGGAAAGTATGGGCACGAGTGGAGGAGAAGGAATGACCGAAATCGATCTGACTTACAAGGAAGCTCTCGACGAACTCAGGTCCATCCACAACCGCCTTCGCCAGGAGGACGTTGACATCGACACGTTGCTCGACGACGTGCAACGAGCCTCGGACCTCCTCGCCTTCTGCAGAGAACGCCTCAGTTCGGTCGGCGAACGGCTGGAAGACGTGCTCACGGACTTCGAATAGATCGTTCTGTGTCGATCCTTGATCACCCGTGCGGGTAAAGATCGACACAGAAGGTCTCAGTCAGATCCCAGCGCCTCCATGAGGGTGGTCCAACCGAGACTGGCGCACTTGATCCGGACCGGGTACTGACGGACCCCCTGGAGGGCTTCCATGTCACCGAGGATGGAACCGGGCCGATCGGGATCGAGTTCGAGGCTCGAGTCTTCGTCGATGGACATCAATGCTCGGAACTTACTTGTGATCTCTTCGATCTCGTCTCTGGTTTTGCCTTTGATGGCTTCGGTCATCATCGACGCGGACGACTGGCTGATCGAGCAACCCTGTCCGTCCACCGCAACGGCAGCGACCTTGTCACCGTCGAACTGCAGCTCAATGCCGATCTCGTCGCCACAGAGTGGATTGACTCCCTGGGCCGAGGCGTCTGCTTGGTCGAGATGCCCTCGATTGCGGGGGTTTTTGTAGTGATCGAGGATCACTTCGCGGTAGAGGTCTTCAAGTGCCATGTCAGACTCCGAACAACTCTCGTGCCCTTCTTAGTCCCGTGACCAGTGCATCGATGTCCGACTCGTCGTTGTACACGTAGAAGCTCGCTCGAGCCGTTGCGGCCACACCCATCCGTCTCATCAAGGGCTTGGCGCAGTGATGGCCGGCGCGCACCGAGACGTCTTCTTCGTCGAGGATTGTCGCCAGGTCGTGTGCATGGATCCCATCCATAACCATGGAGACCACACCACCGCGATCCTCCAAGTCGGTTGGTCCCTGAATCGAAAGGCCCGGTACATCGCCTAATCGTTTCAGCGCAACCTCGGTTAGATGACGATCGTGGTCGATGACCTTTTCCATCCCGATCGAATCGAGGTAGTCCACCGCAGCGTGGAGTCCGACAGCCTCGATTATCGGTGGGGTCCCCGCCTCGAATCGCGCTGGGATTGGTGCCCACGTCGCATCCTGGAGCGTGACGTCGGCGATCATCTCCCCACCACCTTCAAAGGGTTCCATTTCCTCGAGTGCGTCCGGCCTGCCCCAGAGGACGCCTATCCCGGTGGGTCCGAGCATTTTGTGACCGGAGAACGCAACGAAGTCAGCACCCATTGCAGCGACATCGACCGGAGCGTGGGGGACAAGTTGCGCGGCGTCGACAACAACTCTGGCCCCGACGCTGTGGGCGAGATCGGCGAATCTCCTCACCGGAGGGATGGTCCCGAGCACATTGGACATGCCGGTGAGGGTCACGATCTTGACGTCAGGACCGAGCAAGTTCTCGAAGGCCTCGAAGTCGAGTCGGAAGTCCTCTGTCATCGGAATGTGTTCCAGAACGGCTCCGGTTCGTTTCGCCACCATCTGCCAGGGAACGAGGTTGGAGTGATGCTCGATTTCAGTGGAGATGATGCGGTCGCCTTCACCGAGATGCTCCAGCCCCCAACCCGACGCAACCATATTGAGAGCAGTTGTGGTTCCTCTTGTGAATATCACCTGCGATGGATCGGGCGAGCCTATGAACCGACCAACCCTTTCACGGGCTGCCTCGTATGCGTTGGTGGAAGCGACGGAGAGCTTGTAGGCGCCTCGATGCACGTTTGCATAGGTCGATCGAGCGAAACTGTCCATGGCTGTGAGAACCTGGATCGGTTTCTGAGACGACGCACCTGAATCGAGGAAATGGACACCGTCTTCGAGGACGGGAAAGTCTGCTCGTAGGTACGACAGGTCGGTCACAACTAGGTCAACACCGTCCGGAAGGAATCGTATCCGTCTTCTTCGAGTTTCTTGGCCAGTTCTGGCCCGCCGCTCTCGAGGATCCGCCCGTCCATGAAAATGTGGACCACGTCGGGCGTGACGTAGTCGAGCAGGCGTTGGTAGTGCGTGATGATCAGGAATCCGCGTTCGGGTCCGGTGAGTTTGTTGACACCTTCAGCGACGGTTCGGAGAGCGTCGATATCGAGTCCCGAATCGGTCTCGTCCATGACCGCTAGCTCCGGTTCGAGTACAGCCATCTGGAGAACTTCGTTGCGCTTCCGTTCTCCTCCTGAGAAACCCTCATTGAGATAGCGATCGGCGAACGAAGACTCCATTCCGAGTTCCTTCATCGCGTCCATGACCTTCAGTCTCAATTCCATGACCGTGAGGTCAACACCTGTCCGGTTGGACAATGCCTGTCGCAAGAACTGGATGACCGAAACACCAGGAATCTCCTCGGGATGCTGGAACGCCAGGAACATTCCCTTCTCACCCCGGCGAGTGGGTGTGATGTCGGTGATGTCTTCGCCCTTGAAGAGGATCCGGCCGTCGGTCACCTCGTAACTCGGATGGCCCATCAGGACGGATGCAAGCGTCGACTTCCCGGAGCCGTTCGGGCCCATCAGGGCGTGGATTTCGCCCTGGTTCACTACGAGGTCGACACCGTTGAGGATTGGAACGTCGCCTGCGGAGGCGTGGAGGTTTTCGATTTGAAGGAGGGGAGTGGAGTCGGTCACGGTCGTATGGTATTTGCACTACGACCGTAGGGAAAATGCTGGCCCTGCCTCCCCGGCATCAGTCCTGTTTTAGGTCAGCCCAAATGGGTGCAATGGCTGCTTCGAAGTCGTCGAGCGCAATCGGGAAGATGGCGTCGGGGGTTCCGGCAGCTGACCAGATCGGGTTGTTTCTTCTCACCTGGAGGTCGGCGAAGATGCGGATCGGGTTAGCCAATCCAAATACGGCCGTTCCCCCCGGTGCGTATCCAGTTGCAGTTTTCGCTTCGTTGAGTTCGGCACGCCGCGATTTCGACCCGCCAGCGGCGTCGGCAAGCTTCTTGGTGTCGAGGCGATGGTCACCGGACAAGACGGCGATCACCGGTTCGTCCGCACCATCGGACTCGACGACAAAGACCAGTGATTTGGCTATTGCCGAAAGGGGGCAGCCGGCTGCTCGGGCTGCGTCCGCCGAGGTCTTGGTTCCCTCGGGAAACCGTTGGATTTCGATTGATACGCCTGCATGAGCTGCGCTTTCCATCACCCGAAGGTTCGTAGGGTGGAGCTCGGTCATCCCATCAGCACTTCAAACGAGGCTTTCATGCCATCCATGTCGTCCAGGTCGATCCACTGAACGTACATCCTGTCAATGCCAGCCTCGTCGAGTGCTGCGATTTGCTCGGCAACATCGATTGGGGTTCCCAGGATCAGACCGGCACCCTTCCACTTCTCTTCCAATTCGGCTGGCGACACATCTCTTTTGGCGGCGGCCGCGCCGAGACGATTCTGGTACTCAGTATCGTTGCGTCCGACCAGCACAGGGCCCATGACCGTCGTTTCGACGTCGCGCCCGTTGGCCGCAGCCCGCATCACCTCGATCCGTTGTTTGGCATCCTCGGGTGAACAAGTGAAGAAGTTGTATTCGTCAGCTCGTTTACCGGCAAGGGTCGGCGTCCGCTTCTTTCCCGACCCTCCCAGGACGAGGCGGAGGTTCTGGGGTTTTGGCTTGACGTCTGCGTGGAGGCTGTAGAACTGCCCGTCGTAGGTGCCGTGCCCTTCGGAGAAGGCGGCGTCCAGGTAGGCAAGAGCCTCCTCGAACCGGGCCCATCGTTCTGCCGACTCAGGGAACGGGATGCCGAGAGACTCGTGTTCGAAGTCCATCCATCCAGTACCCACGCCAAGGTCGAATCGACCATTCGACATCTCATCGATGGTTGTGGCGTTTTTGGCGATGACTGCTGGATGTCTGAAGGTGATTGGGGAGACCAACACGCACAGTCTGATATGGGTTGTCTCCCTGGCGAGCCCAGCGAGCACCGCGAACGCGTCTGTCGCATCCGGCGTTGGGTCGCCACCGGAGAGAAAGTGGTCGCATCGAGCAAAGGAGACAAGTCCGGAGTGTTCGGCGAATTGGGCTACTTCCAGTTGCTGTTGGTATGTCCCACCGAGGTGGGGCTCTGTCATCACCGAGTATTTCAAGGTGTGTTCCTCCGTCGTGCAATCGTTCTCACTGTGCGAGTCCTTCGAAGATGATGCCGAATTCCTCCACGTCCGCAGCAAACGCCTGGGCGTAGTAGCGCTGACATCCCGCTTCTTCCAGCGCCGCCAGCATATCGACCGGTTTCGACCCGTAACCATGGGGGTATCCGCGCTCGGTATAGACCTCTTCGATTCGCTCCGGGGTCGACTCTGTGACGTCGGCGAGCTTCTCCAGCAATTTGCGATAGTCGGACTCCTTGACGGCCGCTATGGCAGGGCACGCAGTCGAAAACAGGATCTCTTCAGAGTCCCGCCCTTTCTCCCTCGCATATTCACGCGCGGTATCGGCCTTCTGCTTGTACTCGTCTGGCGGGCAGGCGTAGATGTTGAACTCGTCCGCAAACCGACCCGCGATTCTCGGCGTCTTGACTTTGCCGCCGCCCCCGATGAGCAACCTTGCGTTCTTGGGTTGGGGATGGGGATCAAATTCGCTGAGCTGGTAATGCTTTCCGGCAAATCCATGGTTGCCCGGAGTGAGGGCGGCACGAAGGTACGCCATGGCCTCTTCCAGCATCTCGTATCGTTCTGCGAGCTCCGGGTAGGGGAGTCCGTAGAGCGTGAACTCCTCTTCGAGCCACCCTGTACCCACGCCAAGGGTGAACCGGCCGTCCGACAGTTCGTCGATCGTGACGAGCGTTTTGTAGAGAACGGCTGGATGACGAAACGTCACCGGGGCAACGAGACAAACAAGCTCGATACTCGATGTTTCCCTCGCCAACCCGGCAAGGTGGATGAGGTGGTCATAACCCGGTAGGTCTGGTTCGCTTCCACGTTGCAGGTAGTGGTCTGGCAAAGCAATGGCGCTGAGACCGTTTGTCTCCGCCCACTGCGCAGAGCGGAGCACGTAGTCAAAATCTTTCCGGACCTGGATGGCAAGCTGCATCCAGGGACTCTATTACGCAGTTGCCACTCCGAGGAGCAGCTGGGCATATCTGGACACATCGAAGGTGCCGTCGATGGTGTGATGCAACGTCACACCGTTGAGAGCCGACACCAGCGCTTCGGCTCTGGTCGTCGCCTCCTCCGTGCTCAACCCATCAATCTCTCGTTCCATGGCGTCGGCGAACCGCTTGACCCGACCCTCATGATGTCTGATGATCCGTCCACGCAACTCGGGATTGTCCCTGGTGGAGGCAACGGCGATCCTGATATAGACCCGGGCCAAATCGTCTTGTTCCTCGACGAACCGGACATAGGCGTCGACCAGATCAGCGAGTGTGTCCTTCCCTTCATGAGTGGGATCGGGGTCTACCGCATCGATTGCCACCCGGACTGCCGTGAGAATTGCCTGCTCCTTGGAGTCAAAGAGGTTGTAGAAGCTCCCCGGCAAGACCCCCGCGCCCTCGCAGATGGTCTTGATGGTGGTTCCTTCCAGGCCATTGGCCGCGATTTGCACCCTGGTTGATTCGAGAATCTTGTCGCGTGTTTCGAGCCCGGCCTTGTAGCGCATCGTTTCCAGCGTAGTGCCAGATTTCTTTGAGTGCTCGCTCAAATTAGAGTGTATACTCAAATAGCAATGGGGTTAGATTTCACCGAAAGGCACCGATGAGTCACTACAAAGCAAACCTTCGCGATATTGAGTTCAATCTCTTCGAAGTCCATCAGGTTCAGGATTACATCGGTGGTCCAAATTGGCCCGAGTTGGATGAGGACACTGCACGGGACACGCTGACTGAGGTGGAGAGGCTGGCAAGGGAAGACTTCGCAGCTTCTTATGTCGATCAGGACCGCATCGAATTGAAACTGGTCGACGGCAAGGTCGAGATCCCCGAGTCGGTTAAGCAAAGTGTCGAGGCGTTCAAGGACGGCGGGTGGGCGCTATTCGCCCTTCCGGAAGAGCTGGGGGGATTCCCGGTACCGAACACTCTCTTCTGGGCCACGCAGGAAATGCTGCTCGCCGCCAACACAACGGCGCAGTTCTACAGCGGTGGTTCCCTTTTTGCCCGGGTTTTGTTCGAGGAGGGCACCGAAGAGCAGAAGGAATTCGCCCGGATGTGGATCGACAAGGGGTGGGGCGGGACGATGATCCTCACCGAGCCCGACGCGGGTTCCGACGTCGGTGCCGGCAAGACCAAAGCCATCGACAATGGTGATGGGAGCTGGCACATCGAGGGTGTCAAGCGGTTTATCACCAGCGGTGAGCACGACGTCACCGAAAACATCATCCACCTGGTTCTGGCTCGCCCAGAAGGTGCCGGGCCTGGAACCAAAGGCCTCTCGCTGTTTGTAGTCCCCAAGTTCCTCGTCAACGACGACGGCTCGTTGGGGCAGCGCAACGGTGTGTATGCCACAAACATCGAGAAGAAGATGGGTTTGAAGGGCTCGACTACGTGCGAGATGACCTTCGGACTGGATGAACCTGCTGTGGGATATCTGGTTGGAGACGTCCACGACGGGATCCGCCAGATGTTTCGGGTGATCGAGCACGCCCGGATGATGGTCGGGACCAAGGCGATGGGAACACTCAGCACTGGTTATCTGAACGCCCTCGAATACGCCCAGCAAAGGGTCCAGGGTGCAGATCTGACTGAAGCCAGCGACAAGACCGCCCCACGGGTTCCGATCGTGAACCACCCCGATGTTCGCCGCTCACTGATGATCCAAAAGGCGCATGCCGAGGGCCTCCGGGCACTCGTTAGCTACACGGCGTGGGTCCAGGATCAGGCAACGCTGCATCCCGAGGACGACACCTGGAGCCGACGCAACGACCTGTTGCTTCCGATGGTGAAGGGCTACTCATCCGAAGTTGCGTACGAGCTGCTGGGTGACGCTTTGACGATCTTTGGTGGGTCTGGTTACACCCAGGACTATCCGATCGAGCAATACATTCGCGATGCCAAAATCGATACTGTCTACGAGGGCACCACAGGGATCCAAGCTCTTGACCTGTTCTTCAGAAAGATCGCCCGCGATCAGGGCACGGCCCTGGCGTCGATTGCCGGTGAGATCGTCGAATTCGTCAAAGGTGGCGACGGTGAGGATGGCCTTGCCGACGAACGGGAGATCTTGGGAACGATGCTGGACGACGTCCAATCCCACATCGGAGCGATGGTTGAGGACCTGATGGCTTCAGTCAACGGTGACAAGGAGGAGATCTACAAGGTGGGTCTCCATGCGACGCCGCTGCTCGAGTCGTTGTCCGAAGTAGTGGTCGCGTGGCAGTTGCTCCATCACGCTGAGATCGCCCTACCCAAAGTCGATTCGGATCCGTTCTACACGGGCAAAGTGGAGTCTGCCAGGTGGTACTTGAGTCTGGTGGCGCCCAATGTGGCCGCCCGTAAAGCTCGCGCTACCGTTGAAGACGGAAGCTTGATGAAGCTGCCGGTTGAGGCCTTCTGATCTCAGAATCCCTTATCTGACAATCAAACGGATCGGGTTACCCTTCCTGGCGTGACCGGTGCCGAGATAATCGCTTTCGTTGGTCTGCTTGTGGGCCTCCTTCTTGTCATTACCGCTCTTGCGGTATGGCAAGAGTCGAAGCGCAGACCCTCGTATGATCCGTTGGATTACGTGATCGAAGATGCCGTCAAACACGTAGAAGCCGGACTCGCCGCAGAGGGTGGCACCGAGTTGAGTCGGGCCGATATCAGACGCATCATCGAGTGGGAGGTGTTCTATCTCCAGGGACTGGCCCAGGATGACAGAACCAACCCTGTCGACACCGTCGCTGGTGGCCACGAGGCGTCGGTCGAATACATCGTTGATCGGATTGAAGAGAAACATGGTGTTTCGTACGATGCTGGAGTTGTCAGTGACGTGCTTCGATACGAGGCGGATTACTTACAGGCGATCGGTGCCATTGGTGAGCCGGTCGATCCTACGGAGGCGTTGTGAAATGAAGGAACAGACATGATGGTTCGCTGCGGCGCTTGCCGCACTCAGTTTGATGCACCGGGTCCCGGTCGTTTTTCATGCCCTGCATGTGGATCAATCAACATGATCCGGGACGCCTCGGGCGCTACACCGCCTCCGCCGCCTCAGCAACAGCGGACAGGTGGATACCCGACCGCGCCAGGTGTCCAAGGTGGGGGCGTCCCGCCACCTCCTCCACCACCTCCACCCGATAAGCCGGTTCCCAAGATCGACTGTCCAGAATGTGGTTTCAGTTTTCATGTTGGCGAAGTCGCCATGGTGGTGTGCCCCAACTGCACCGCCGAGGTGCCGACTGGTCTTGTCGAGTTCCCCAATGAATGAGATTCAAAGGCACTGGGGATTCAGGCGATTCTGATGACTCCGGCGAACACCAAGAGACGGAGACGTCTGACTCAAGTGCCGAGGAATGAGTCGGCTCCGGCGCTTCGAGGAATTCAGGTTTGTGGGGGCCCGGGATTCGATGCTGGTCTATGACACCGACGACCCGGCCCAATCCGAAGCCCTCGGCAAACTGATCGTCGACGGCGATCTCGTCAATCGCAATTTGATCCAGACGTTTGGTCCCGACACCTTGCCAGAGGCCCGCAACCGCGGGTTCAGGCCGGTTACCTAGAATCCGGGTCGGGAGTGGTTATCGCATCGGTGAGCTAATCTCGCCGGGTGTTCGCTGTTGCAGCTGCCAGTTTTTCCCTACTGCTAGTCGTTACAGGTGTTGTGAAGCTCGTTTCTCCGGCTGACACCGAGCGGGCAATCGCAGCAACGGGGCTTCCGGTGTTTCGAGGTGCGGGCCGGGTTATTGGTTCTACCGAAGTCCTCATGGGCGGTGCGGCTCTTGTCTCGGGCCTCAGCTTGGCATGGATCGCTCAGGCCCTGGTCTACCTCAGCTTCTTGGGGTGGATCTTGCTAGCGATGCGAAGAGAAGCTCCGATTTCAAGCTGCGGCTGCCTCGGTACCTCAGATACACCGCCTTATTGGGGACACGCCGTACTTGATGGTAGTGCGGTGGTCCTGTCTGCCTTGGCCGCTGCTGGCGATCCGTCCCTCTTAAATGGAGTGGAAGTGATTGGTGTTCTGGCGACGGTCACGGTCATCGGAGTCGGTGCGCTTCTAGGTTGGGTGATCATTGGAGATGCCGCCAGACTTCACGGAGCCACCGCAAAATGACGAAGCTCCTCGATCAGGCGTCCCGCTGGGTCGCGCCTAAGCAAAACTCGGGGAGACGGGACTTCTTGGGTCGTCTGACTCTGGCTGCTACGGCGTTGGTGGCCGCGCCCGCATCTTTCATACTGCGCCCGATGACTGCGTACGCGGCCGTTTGTGGACCGGCTCCCGGGTGTAACGATGGCTACAGCGCCTTTTGTTGCACTATTCACCGCGGCATCAATAACTGCCCACCGGGCCACTTCGTTGGTGGTTGGTGGCGCGCCTCTGGCTCTAGTTACTGCCTCGTGAACGGTCAGCCCTCGAATCGGTATTACATCGATTGCCATCCGACTTGCACGTGCACATCGGGCTGCGGAAACTTCTGTGATTCGAACTGCATCGCATGCAGCTGCTCCTGTCCTGACACGACAACGTGCGATCAACGTCATGTGTGCTGTGCCAAGTTTCGCTACGGGCAGTGCAACACCCACATTTCTTGCAGCGGGCCCGTGACCTGCCGTGTCGTTACATGTGTTCCCCCCTATCAGCTCTTTGACAATTGCGGCTCAACGCTGCTTAGCGATGAGTTCACAGCCAATCAGACAGCCCCCTGCCTAGAGAACAGCTCATGACGGCCGTATACGCGGTGATTCTGGCGATGGGAGTAGTGATTCTGCTCCTTACTCTGGTGATGGTTGGCATCCTGCGGAGCCACGCTGAGATCCTGAGGAAGCTCGACGCGTTGGGTATGGGCAACGACGATGGTCACGCTCACGAGAACCAGTTGTCGCTCGTCGCTGTGACGGAGCGACGAAGCGCGGCCGACGTGTCCGGTATCAGCCCCGACGGGGAACCAGTTGTGGTCTCCATCGGCTCGGGCACGAGCCCGACGCTCATCGCGTTTTTGAGCACGAGCTGTTCGTCTTGCGAGGTCTTCTGGGAGAACCTCGACAACTCCGATCAATACTTCGGCGGCTACAAGCATCGGGTGCTCATCGTCACACGAGGTGAAGACGAGGAGAGCCCAACTCGAGCGCTTGGTTTGCGGCGAGGTCACGCCGACGTGATCATGAGTTCGGGTGCCTGGGAAGAGTTCGACGTTCCGGGTGCACCATACTTTGCCGTTGTCGACCCGGACAAAGGGCTGGTCGGAGAGGGCACCGCGACCACCTTTGAGGCCCTCGAAGAGTTCCTTGCCGACTCGATCAACGACGCGACGTGGGACGCCCGGCGGTCGGCTGGAACTGAGGATCCATCAGAAGGCCGAATCGATGCTGAGTTGAGGGCGGCCGGCATTGAACCGGGCGACCCGAGGCTCTATCCGGCGAGTCAAGATTTCGAAGAAGGTGTGTCCGAGTGAGCCTCTTGTTGGCCGGGTTCGCTTTTGTCGTTGGCTTCCGAGCTACTTGGTCTCCGTGAGGGGAGTCGATGCTTAGTAGCATCACGCCGCTGGGTCAGCGGTCGCGGGGTGGATCTTGGCTCCGAACGGTTGTGTCTTTTATTCTCGGCGCCGCGGCTGCGGGGACACTTGTCTTCGGGGGGCTCGCATTGATCGGCCGAGGCCTGGGATTCCCACTGGCGGGTCCGTTGGCCATTTTGCTGGTGGTGGCCGTATCGGCTGTCCTCGAACTAACGCGTATCGAACCCGTTGGGCTGCGGCGACAGGTCGATGAGGATTGGCTGGGGGCGTATCGTGACTGGGTTGTCGGATTTGGGTTCGGTGCCCAACTCGGGTCAGGAATCGCAACAATCGTGACGACATGGGCGGTCTGGGCTCTGCTGGGTCTGGCACCTTTCCTCAGCGTGACAACTGCGATTCTCATCGGGCTCGGGTTTTCTCTAGGGCGATCCGCCCTATTGGTGCGCTCTGGCTCGATTGACACTGCGGGCGATCTGGCCACAACGATGCGGCGCTTCGCTTTGTTCGAAGGGGCGTCGCGGATGATCCTCATGGCCGGCTATCTCATCGTTGTTGGGGTTGGGTGGTTGAATTGGCAATAGACAAACCTGGTACTCGCGACAGCAACTCCTTGGCCATGCAGGGAATACGGGTTGAAGTCCCAGCAGGTTGGGAGGTCAGAATCCGCCGGGCATATGCTGACGTCCCCGGATCAAGGGTCTTCCCTGTTGTCCATGCTTCCACGACTCCGCTTCCCACCAACAGGGCGGACTATGGCGGCGGTGTCGTCGAGAGGCTTCAGGCAGCGGACGTGTTCGTCTCCCTCATTGAATTCGGCGAGGAAGCCGTGGCGTCTTCCCTCTATCCCATGCGCGACTCTGTTCCGACGCTGACCTTTGACATGTTCCAACCCTTCCAGCTTCAACGTAGGATCCGCGGGCAGGCTGGGACTCAAGTTTTCTTCTCCATGGAGAGTCGGGCGTTCTGCCTATACGTCGTCCTCGGATCGTTTGGTCGTCGAGAAGAGCTGACTGCAATCGCCAACGAGTTGGTGAGCCGAATCGCAATCGATGCACCTCCAGAAGATCCCGTCGGAAGCCCCTGAGTGAACCTCCGGGCCGTGTCCACTTCTTTCGCGAGCCATTAACGTCGAAGAGTCATGAGGCTGTCTCTCTATCTCCTTGCAGCAGTTCTGGTGACCGCGCTCCTTCCGGCGGCCCCGAACACCGCGAGAGCTGCGCAAACCGGTGCCCGTGAGCTCGAACTGACCTCGGTTACGAGCGGTCTGTCGACACCGGTCGACCTGCGGGCACCAAAAGGCGATGAGCGACTCTTCATCGTGGAACTGAGTGGTCGGATCGTCATCTACGAAAATGGCTCTTTGAATTCGACCCCATTCCTGGACATAGAAGGGAGAGTTAGTATCGGAGGAGAGCTTGGTCTGGTCGGTCTGGACTTTCACCCGGACTATGAAGACAACGGTTTGTTCTATGTGTTCTATACAGACAACGGTGGCGATGTCCGAATCTCGGAGTTTTCGGTGTCGAGTGGCGATGAAGACGTCGCCGACAGTGGTAGTGAACGGATACTCCTCGAAGTCGACCAGCCAGCGTCGAATCACAATGGTGGTGGGCTGGCGTTCGGCCCGAACGGATACCTCTACATAGCTCTCGGTGACGGAGGTGGTGGTGGCGACCCCGACGAGAACGGCCAAGACACCTCAACCCTTCTGGGTGCCTTGCTTCGTATCGATGTCGACGACCAAGAAGGCGGGCTCGAGTATGCCATTCCGGATGAGAACCCCTTTGTGGCGACTACGGGCAGGGACGAGATATACGCCTACGGACTGAGGAATCCGTTCCGCATCTCCGTTGACGATGCGTCCGGTCAACTCTTCATTGGCGATGTCGGGCAAGACCGACGAGAAGAAATCGATGTGCTTGAAGTCGACGAGGATTCGGCGTTGAATTTTGGCTGGGACGTCATGGAGGGTTCACTTTGCTTTGAGCCAGCGTCGGGTTGCAATACGTCGGGAAAAACGTTGCCCGTTCTCGAATACGTCAATCCGACTGAAGGGACGTCCGTGATAGGGGGCTACGTTTACCGGGGGAATTCGATTCCTTGGCTTAGGGGAACGTATTTCTACTCGGACCTATCAGGTCGGCGGCTCAAATCGTTCCGGTACGAAGGAACGTCGGTGACTGACGAAACTGACTGGACTTCGGATGTCGGGCTCATCCCTTCCGTTGTCTACTCAT
The DNA here is from genome assembly GCA_965216445.1 of Acidimicrobiia bacterium. GTDB lineage: Bacteria > Actinomycetota > Acidimicrobiia > Spongiisociales > ZC4RG35 > MA-ANB-1. Next base: position 1,790,270 of record OZ244166.1, on the reverse strand, counting down.
TTGGAGTAGACGGGTTCGGGGAGTTGTACGTGCTTTCCGGCTCATCTGTATATCGGATCGAAGACGCAAACCCTGGTCGTTGCGACTTCAATGGCGACGGTGACGACGACCTGGCGATCGGAGTGCCGGGGGAGAATCGTAACGGCGTCGCAGACGTTGGTGCTGTGATCGTGGCACCGGCTTCGGGTGGCAAGCCCGGATCAGCTGGATCAAGCTTCTGGACACAGGATTCACCGGGCGTTGCAGGTGGACCCGATTCGGGCGGCCAGTTTGGCTCAGCGTTGGCATGTGGAGACTTCAACGGAGACGGCTACGACGACCTCGCGGTTGGGACCCCTCGGGATCGACACCTTGGTGGACCTAATGCCGGTTCGATAAACATCATCGAAGGATCGCCCCAGGGCTTGGACGGGTCAGGTCAGTTCTTCAATCAGGATTCCCCTGGTGTTGGAGGTGTCCCCGAAGAAGGGGATGGCTTTGGGAGCACTCTTGCTGCCGGCGATTTCGACGGTGATGGTTACGACGATCTCGCAATAGGAGCGCCTGGCGAGGACACCGGCTCAGTAGCTGATACCGGGATGGTCCACATTCTGAATGGCACATCGAGTGGCCTGACCGGCTCGGGCAGCAAGTCGTGGCGACAGGACACGGCTGGCATCAAAGGTGTCGAGGAGGCCGGAGACCAATTCGGTGCCGCGCTGGCTTCCGGGGATTTCAACGGAGACGGCCTTTTCGACCTTGCGATTGGTGTGGCAGGTGAGGATGTCGGGCCTGATATCGACGCTGGCATGGTTCAGGTCTTTCGCGGGAGAGCAGGCTCCGGGCTGTCGGTGTCGGGCGACCTGGCCTTGCACCAGGATGAGCCCGGGGTCGCTGGCGGCGCCGAAAGCGGCGACAGGTTTGGCGCCTCTCTTTCGACCGGGACCATCAACGCCGACGGATTTGATGAACTCGTAGTCGGTATCCCGGGAGAAACGTTGTCGGGGTCAGTCGGTGCTGGTGCAATACACGTTTTCTTGGGGAGCGAGTCTTTCACGAGCGTCGATGGTGACCAATTGATCCACCAAGATGTCGCCGGTGTGCGAGGAAATGCAGAAGCGGGCGATGCATTCGGGAGTTCAGTGGCAGTCGGCGACCTCGACAGTGACCGGTTTGGCGACGTTGTGGTGGGTATCCCCGGGGAGGACATTCTCTCCGATCAGGACGCTGGTGGTGTTGCGGTCCTCTATGGCGGCGTAGATGGAGCTTCGACCCAAGACCAGTTTTGGCACGAGGACTCAAGTGGTGTCAACGGGATAAACGAGGATGGAGATGGGTTCGGATCGAGCGTCGGAGTCTTCAGATTTGGCCAGGACGGACACGAGGACCTTGTGATTGGGATTCCATTCGAGGATTTGGGGCTCGTCACTGATGCCGGGGATGTTTCGATCCTGTTCGGGGGCGATCAACTCTTGAGCTCGAGCGGCGACAAGAGGATCAATCAGGACACACCGGGCATACCTGGAGGGGCCGGTCCAGGCGATGTCCTCGGCTCTTTCCTGCCCCAGTAGACGCCGGCAACGAAACCTGCTCGTCATAGCCATATATCGATAGTGGGTTCGTATTTGTCCACCCGTGTTCGACTCTGCTTTAGGAGGCAGCTCTTGGGGCTTGATGCGAGCTATTCCTAGAGGATTAGCCTCTCGATATGTCGAACACACGTAACTCGCTAGTGCATCTTGTACGAACGGGAATCGAAAAACCAGCACAGATTTTCCCTTACCTGCGACGGCGCGCCCGCAACGTCCGGCTCCGTTTCGGCACGAAGAGCCATCCCGAGTTTTACCGGGGTGTGATGTCGGATGACTTCAGTCGCCGGGGTGGCACCGGCGCAGTTGGAACGATCGCCGAGAAGGACTGGCTGAGAATAGGAAAAATGCAGTTCGACTATCTCACCTCACATGGGCTCGACCGAAGCGATCGCATCCTCGAGGTCGGCTGCGGGAACCTAAGGGCAGGGTGGCGTTTCATCGAGTTCCTCGATAGCGGAAACTATGTCGGCGTCGACATCTCGCCCGAGATCCTCATCGATGCAACGAGAACCATCGGGGATCGGGGCCTTCAAGAGCGCACACCGAGGCTGTACCTTTATGACGGACTTGACCTGAGTTTTCTTCCCGATGGCTACTTTGATGTAGTGCACGCCCATAGCGTGTTCAGCCACACTCCACCCGAAGTCGTCTCTTCATTGCTTGGTGAAGCTCGTCGAGTGCTCAAACCGGGTGGATTCTTCGACTTTACCTACAACCAAAGCCAGACCGGTAAGACTTGGGGATTCCTTGCCGAGGATTACTACTACCCCGCAGACGAGCTCATCGGCATGTGTGCGGAAGCAGGTTTGGTCGCTCAGCCAGCCCAGGAATGGACTTACGTCCAGGACAAGATCCGGGCGGCACGGCCCTTGAGCTGAACTCGATCAGTCAACGAGGCTGAGGCCAAATCTGGACCCTGGCTGGGGAAACAGAGAAGTGATGCTCACGTCCTCTCCCAGGCCGATGCCAGTCCCGAAGAGGATGTTGATTCTTCCGGCGTCGGTGGTGTTGCCGAGGTCTTCGTTGGGGATTCCTACTGCGAGGTCGGTGTGTCCGTCTCCGTTGAAGTCTCCTGCGGTGAGGGTGGCTCCGAATTGGTCTCCGGTTTCGGCGATGCCTTGCACTCCGGGAGTGTCCTCGTCGATGGAGATGTCGGCGCTGGTGGATAGTCCTGAGGGGGATCCGTAGAGGATGTTGATTCTTCCGGCGTCGGTGGTGTTGCCGAGGTCTTCGTTGGGGATTCCTACTGCGAGGTCGGTGTGTCCGTCTCCGTTGAAGTCTCCTGCGGTGAGGGTGGCTCCGAATTGGTCTCCGGTTTCGGCGATGCCTTGCACTCCGGGAGTGTCCTCGTCGATGGAGATGTCGGCGCTGGTGGATAGTCCTGAGGGGGATCCGTAGAGGATGTTGATTCTTCCGGCGTCGGTGGTGTTGCCGAGGTCTTCGTTGGGGATTCCTACTGCGAGGTCGGTGTGTCCGTCTCCGTTGAAGTCTCCTGCGGTGAGGGTGGCTCCGAATTGGTCTCCGGTTTCGGCGATGCCTTGCACTCCGGGAGTGTCCTCGTCGATGGAGATGTCGGCGCTGGTGGATAGTCCTGAGGGGGATCCGTAGAGGATGTTGATTCTTCCGGCGTCGGTGGTGTTGCCGAGGTCTTCGTTGGGGATTCCTACTGCGAGGTCGGTGTGTCCGTCTCCGTTGAAGTCTCCTGCGGTGAGGGTGGCTCCGAATTGGTCTCCGGTTTCGGCGATGCCTTGCACTCCGGGAGTGTCCTCGTCGATGGAGATGTCGGCGCTGGTGGATAGTCCTGAGGGGGATCCGTAGAGGATGTTGATTCTTCCGGCGTCGGTGGTGTTGCCGAGGTCTTCGTTGGGGATTCCTACTGCGAGGTCGGTGTGTCCGTCTCCGTTGAAGTCTCCTGCGGTGAGGGTGGCTCCGAATTGGTCTCCGGTTTCGGCGATGCCTTGCACTCCGGGAGTGTCCTCGTCGATGGAGATGTCGGCGCTGGTGGATAGTCCTGAGGGGGATCCGTAGAGGATGTTGATTCTTCCGGCGTCGGTGGTGTTGCCGAGGTCTTCGTTGGGGATTCCTACTGCGAGGTCGGTGTGTCCGTCTCCGTTGAAGTCTCCTGCGGTGAGGGTGGCTCCGAATTGGTCTCCGGTTTCGGCGATGCCTTGCACTCCGGGAGTGTCCTCGTCGATGGAAGGTTCCACGGACACGCTCGGACCTCCCATGACAACACTTACGGACCCGGTGCCTGAGTCGGAGTCAGGGCTACCGACAACTAGGTCCGAGTAGCGATCGGCGTCCAAATCGTGGTCGAGATGTGCTGGTACTTCACACTCGGTGTGTGGAGTCAGAAACCAGTAGTCGGCCTCCGGATCGTGGTCACCACCCAAGTACGCTCGCAGTCTCCCCGAGATGCTCAAACCGTAGATGTCGTCCCAACCATCGCCGTCCCAGTCTCCTACCCATACTCGTTCCGACGGTGTTAGAGCCGCGCCCATGTCGGTGGCGGCCTCTTCAATGTCGTAGCCGAGTGAAGCAACAGCGACGTGAAGGTCGTTTCCAGCGCCAGGTTCCAGGAGCCCAAGGTCCGTGTGCTCATCTGCATCGTGATCGATCGGGAAGATCCGCCAACCGTCGGCGTTTGTGTCGATCGGGAGGGTCTCGTCGACAATCAAGTTGTCGAAGTCGGGGCCGCCGATGATTCTCAATCGAGTTGTCGAACCCTTCGTTGTGACGAATAGGTCTTCGTAGCCGTCGCGATCTGAGTCTCCAAGACCGATGACATCTGTGTTCTGTATCGAGAAGGGCAGTGTGGCCAAGTCAGCCTCTGCACCTTCCGCGAGCACATTGGACACTGTGAGGGCAGAAGACCCGTCGACCACCAGAGCGTCCATTCGGCCGTTCAGGTCGATATCCCCAACAATGGGCCGGCCGCTGATCGGAAGTCCTCGGTGTGTTATCCCAGCGGTGGCGCAGGCCTTGTATTCGCCTGAAGATAGTGACGCTCCGATAACCAGTGAGTCGTCGGCCGACCACATCCGGATGAGATCGACAGCTCCATCTCGATTTGCGTCCGCCAGGCCGAAGACTGCGTCGGAGGTTGGCCGGTTCATCGCGGTGACAATTGAGATTGAGCGTGTGTCGTAGTCATCTTGTGGCCCAAGTGGAGGGAAAGCCGGCCCGAAGTCTCGCTCACTGGATGAGGCTGGGCCCTTCCACGAGAAGTGCATTGGGTCCTTGACCGACTCCCAATCTCCTCCCCAGCAGAAGCCAGCGTCTCGCCATGCATCTACAAACCACTCTGGCATGTCGGTTATCAGGACTCCGTCCGCTCGAAACGGGTTGGTTGCTGAGTTGATGTCGATCGCGAGTCCGAGGGCATGGGTTGACATTCGGTATGAGCCGCCGATTCGACGCCAATTGAAGGTTCCGGCCGTCTCTATGTCGTAGCTGAGACCCTGCGCGGCTGCCGCTGCGAGGTTGGCGCTCACGTCGTTGAAGGCATCGAGCGCCTCCTGGTGAACGGAGCGGACCATGCCCCCTGACATCGGCACAGTCCAGCCAACGAGCGAACCGACCACGTCTCCGTAGGTGCGACCGAACCTATCCGCCCAAGGCCCTCGCACCACGTGACTAATCGGCAGGGTTCGCGTGATTTCACTGAAGCTCCACGAGGCGGGTGGCTTGGTCCCGGCTGGTTCACCACAGGAGTTAGATTCGTTAAAACCGATCGAGTCCAGTGATTCCTCAGGAACCGGTCCTGCTGGTGCACCAGAATCGGAGGTCGGCCGATCTGCTGTGGCTACGGGCTGCGGGAGCACGATTGTTGCGACCAGCGCTATCGTCCCCAATAGGGCGGTGACCCTGGACTTCCCACGTCCACGGTGTCGAATGGGGTGTTCGGGCGCTTCGGCCATTGGTGAATCGTAAGAGGGCACAATGGCTAGTCGGAATTTCGACTCGATTCCGATCGGAATTCACATAGTTCCGGGCGCAACTTTCCAACCGCTTTGCAACCGTGGGCATCGCCATTCTCTATTCCAATGTCACTCCTCCAGGCCTTCGCCGACCAGGTCTCCGATTCGTTTTCCTCGACCGTGAAAGAAGTGATCGCCTGGAGTCAGGACCAGGTCGATTCCAGCCTCGATTGCGTAAGCCTGAAGTTTGTCCCGGTCGATTACCTGATCCCGGTTTCCCAGGATGACGCGGCGAGCTCCCGAGGTTGGGGCTCCTTCGATCATTCGTGTTGGCGGGGCAATGCCGGCATAGGCAATAGACGATTGTTCACAGATCAACCAGTTGAGTGCGACTGCTGCACCGAAAGACCAACCGGATATGCCCGTCACCTCGCTCCGCTGCTCAGCCAAAGCGACCGCGGCTGCTGTGTCCAGGAGCTCGGCTTTCCCGTAGTCGTGACTCCCGCTGCTCTCTCCGGTTCCCCGGAAGTTGAACCGCAAGACACGATGGCCCCGAGAAACAAGCCTCTGAGTCACCGAAACCATCAGCGGTGCCATCATCGATCCGCCTTCGAGTGGATGGGGGTGACAGAAAACCGTGGTGTATCTCGGCTCGGGATGGGAATCCCAGCGTCCTTCAAGTGTTTCACCATCTGAGGTTGCGAATGTGATGCGCTCGGTCACAGCAAGACCATCAGAAACCATGTAGCACCGGCGACGATGATGACCACCGCAAGGGCGGCTGAAGCGATGAGTAACCAGCGGGTTTGCATGAGCGGAGAGAGTAACTCACAACCAAACTAGGCTCCTGTTTGGAGATTCGGAAAGGTCAGTTTTGTACGACATTGTCATTGTTGGAGGCGGTCCCGGTGGATATGCCGCTGCACTTTACGCCCACAACTTCGGGCTCTCAGTCGCCCTGGTCGAGAAAGAGCGGCCAGGCGGCACGTGTCTGATTCGAGGGTGTATTCCTGCCAAGCAGTACCTGCACGTAGCTGAGGTGATGAGCACCGTTGCGCATGCGGCGGAGTTTGGTGTGATCACCGAACAACCTACGCTCGACTGGGCCGCAGCGAAGAGTCGTAAGGATCAAACTGTTGAGGGTCTGGTGAACGGTCTTGGTGGTCTTCTCAAAAAGCGCGGCGTCGAAGTCATCAATGGGTACGGACGTCTGTCCGGTCCGGGCAAAGTCGAAGTCCACAGCGAGTCGCAAACACAGACAATCGAAGGCCGAACAGTGATCCTGGCGACGGGTTCTCACGCCCGTTCGATACCGGGCTACGACATCGACGGGGCAAAAATCGTCACGTCCGATCACGCCCTCGACTGGCCCGAGCGACCCGAGCGGGTGGCCATTGTTGGCGGAGGAGTAATCGGGTGTGAGTTCGCCTCGATGCTGGCTGACATGGGCTCAGACGTCCACGTCTTCGAAATGATGGATCAGATCATCCCGGGATCAGACCCTGAGGCCGCCAAGATGCTGCAGCGCCAACTCCAAAAGCGTGGGGTCAAGTTCCACATTGGTGTAGGGGTCGGTCCTCCGAGCGTCGGAGACTCGGTCACGGTCCCGTTCGGCGAAGAAAGCGTCGAAGTCGATGTGGTGCTGGTATCGGTGGGAAGAGGTCCAAACACTCACGACGTCGGTCTCGACACGACAAGCGCGGTTTCTGACCACGGCTTCGTGGAGGTTGATCCAACCACAATGCAGACCGCAGAGAAGGGACTGTATGCCGTCGGCGATATCGTGGCGGGTAGCCCCCAACTGGCTCATGTCGGGTTCGCCGAGGCAATTGCAGCCGTTACTCACATCGCTACCGGGGAATCAGCCCCCGTGAATTACCAGGCCATTCCCAGGGTCACCTACACGCACCCTGAGGTCGCTGAAGTCGGGATGACAGCGGCTCAGGCCGAGGAGTCAGGGATCGCAGTCGAGACCACAAAACACGCCTTCAACGGGGTGGGCCGGGCGATCATCATCGGGCAGAATCAGGGTTTCGTGAAGGTTGTGGCCGAAAAGGACGGACCGATTGTCGGGGCCAGTGTTGTTGGGCCCCAAGCCGGAGAGATGATTCACGAATTGATGTACTCCGTTGGGTGGGAAGCCCTGCCGTCCGAAGCAGCATCATTCATTCATGCCCATCCAACCCTGTCCGAGGCAGTGGGAGAAACCCTCATGTCCTCGGCTGGACGTAGTCTTCACTAGAGGAGCGGATTTTGTCGCAAACAGTTGCAATGCCCCAGTTGGGGGAAACGGTCACCGAGGGCACCATCCTGAAGTGGGCCAAACAGGTTGGTGAGACCATCGCCGAAGATGAAGTCCTCGTCGAGATTTCAACCGACAAGGTCGACACCGAGGTTCCGTCACCGGCATCCGGAACGATTCTGGAGATACTCGTTGACGAAGGAGATACCGTCGAAGTCGGAACTCCGATGGTTGTCATCGGCGAGGCTGGCGAGCAGCCATCGAGCGACGCCAGCACCGAGGTAGGTTCCGAGCCCACAGAGGCAGTTTCCGAACCCGAGCCGAAGGCAGAGGTAGAAGAGGAGCCACAGGTTTCTGCTGACCCTGCCCCCGCTGCGGCTTCGGCCGAGGAAGCCCCAACGCCGTCGGAGATCGACGCCTTCTTTGCAGAGCCTGATGAGACCGAGAAGAAGCCTCATCTGTTGTCTCCGGTCGTGAGAAAACTCATACGTGAAAACGATGTCGATCTCTCAGCCATCAACGGAACAGGTCAGGGTGGCCGGGTGACTCGGAAAGACGTTGAGGCTTACCTCGCCTTTACGACTGCTGCTGCGACACCAGCCGAACCGGAGGCTCCATCGGCTGCACCCACGAAGCCGGCGCCAACCGAAGCTCCTTCCCCTGCTGCTCCAACGCCTGCACCCGCAGCGTCGGCACCGGTCGCCTCAAGCGGCTCCGAGGAAGTCGATCTCGATCGTCTCCGAGTTCGGATTGGCGAGAACATGATCAAGGCGAAACAGACCGCCGCCCACGTGTGGACTTCGGTCGAAGTGGACTTTGAACGCGTGGAGCGGGTGCGTCAGGCCCACCGAGCCGAGTTCAAAGCGAATGAAGGCTTCTCGCTGACCTATCTACCTTTCATTTCCCGAGCCGTAATCGATGCGTTGAAGGCCTACCCGGTGGTGAACAGCTCGTTCTTCTTGGAAGAGAAGAAGGCTGTCTATCACAAGGCTGTGAACCTCGGGATAGCTATCGATCTCAATGAAGGGGGCCTTGTCGTAGGAAGCATCCGCAACGCTGACGGCCTCCGGATGGTGGGATTGGCCCGTGGCGTCAAAGAGTTGGCTGAGAAGGCGAGAGGAAAAGGTCTCGACCTCGACGACATAACCGGCTCAACTTTCACGATCACCAATCCGGGTCCGTTTGGTTCCTTCATGTCTGCGCCGATCATCAACGTCCCGAACGTGGCGATTCTGTCCACGGACACGGTCACCAAGAGGCCGACAGTGGTGACCACACCAGACGGACAGGACATGATTGCGATCCGTCACATCGGGTATCTGGGTCTCTCCTGGGACCACCGTGCCTTTGATGGGTCAACGGCCGTTTTGTTCCTGCGAAAGATCAAGGAGAACTTGGAGACCTGGGACTGGGAGCAGGAACTCTCTTGACCACAGCCGAGACCTCGGTTGATCATCCCACCCTGCGGACCCGCTGGTTGGGTCGTCTTCCCTACGCAGAGGCCTGGGATCTGCAGAAAGGGTTCCACGAGGGCAGGGTGACCGGAAGGTCTCAGGACGACTACTTGCTACTCCTCGAGCATCCGCCGGTATTCACCATCGGTCGGAACGGGGATTCGTCGAATCTCCTGGTCGATCAGCAGTTCGTCGCAGACCGGGGTGCCGAGGTGTTCAACATCGACCGTGGTGGCGACATCACCTTTCACGGGCCAGGGCAATTGGTCGGGTACCCGATTGTCCGTCTCGCCGATCCCAAACAGATCGTTCCTTATGTGCGACGACTGGAAGATGTTCTCATTAAGACCATCGCCGACTTCGGGGTCGAAGGCTGGCGTGAAGATGGGTTCACCGGAGTTTGGACACCACACGGGAAGGTAGCGGCTATCGGTGTGCGGGTCTCTCGCCGTGTCACGATGCACGGTTTTGCGCTCAACCTTCAGCCGGACATGGACTACTTCTCGATGATGAACCCGTGCGGGATTGACGATCGCCCAGTCACGACGCTGTCTGAGCTGGTGGGTCGGAAAGTCTCACTCGAAGAGGTGGTTCCGGTCGTGGAGGAGCACTTCGCTGAGGTTTTTTCGTACGACACCGTCGAGAGCCAGCACGCAGCATTCAGTCGAGGTCAGGGGAAGGCCAAAGAGTATGAAGTCGACCGTTTGCTGGCGGCAGGGACATTCACGCCGGAGAAGAGGACTGAGGAGCCCGTTCTCATCAACGGTCGGCTACCCGGAGAACCGACGCGCCCACCGTGGATGAAGGTCACCGCCAAACTCGACAGCGATTATCTCGAATTGAAGAAGATGATGCGAGGACTGGAACTGAACACGGTCTGCGAGGAGGCCAATTGTCCCAACATCTATGAATGCTGGGGGATGGGGACAGCCACATTGATGATTCTTGGTGACAAATGCACCCGAGCTTGCTCTTTCTGCAACGTGGACACTGGTAAGCCGACGGAGTTCGACATATTCGAGCCGTTCCGGGCCGCCGAGGCGATCAAGAAGATGAACCTGAAGCATGCGGTCATCACTTCGGTGAATCGCGATGATCTCGACGATGGGGGTTCAGGCATATTCGCTCACACCATCACCGAGTCCCGTCGCCAGTCACCCGGGACCGAAATGGAAGTTCTCATCCCTGATTTCAAGGGCGACCGTGATGCGTTGCAAACGGTTATGGACGCTGCCCCTGAGGTGCTCAACCACAACACAGAAACCGTGATTCGTCTCCAGCGAGACATCAGGACATCGGCGAACTACGGGCGGTCACTGGCGCTTCTCTGGCGAGCCAAACAAATGAATCCTGAAGGTCTGACCAAGTCGGGGTTGATAGTCGGCATGGGCGAGACCAGGGAAGAAGTGTTAGCCACCCTGGCTGATATGCGTGCCGTTGGAATCGACATCATCACAATTGGCCAGTATTTGCGACCCACGGCCCGGCACCGACCCATCTATCGTTACGTGCACCCGGACGAGTTTTCTGAATACAAGGCCTATGGCGAGGGATTGGGCATACCCCACGTCGAATCAGGTCCGCTGGTGAGGTCGAGCTATCACGCCAAGGAAAGCCGCGAAGCCGTGCCCGTGAGCATCGGAATCAAATAGTGTTCGACTACGCGGCAAGAGTGCGACGCCTCCAGAAACTGATGGGCGCTGAAGGCGTCGACGCCGTGGTTCTGACGGCCGGTTCCGACATGCCGTATTTCACCGGATACACGGCAATGCCGCTGGAGAGGATCACAGCCTTTGTAGTGGCCCAATCCGGACGTCCGACGATGTACGTTCCCAAGCTGGAAGCGCCTCGCGTCGAACCAGGAGACTTCGAAATCCTTCCATGGGAGGAGACCGATCATCCAATTGAGATGATTTCTTCGGCGCTTGGCGATGTCGATCGGGTCGCTGTGAACGACAAAACCTGGTCTCTGTTTCTGCTCGAATTTCAGGAGCGTCTTCCCTCAACCTCGTGGTTGTCCGCGTCCGACCTCACCAGACAGCTTCGGATGAGGAAGGAGCCCAGAGAAATCGACCTCCTTCGCGCCGCGGCCGAAGCGACAGATCGTGTATTGCAGCGTGTCCCTCAAGAGATCGGGTTCTCAGGACGCACGGAGCGAGAAATCGCCCATGATTTTTCGGAAATGGTGACTGAGGAAGGTCATGATCAAAGCTGGTTCACTTTGATCGCGTCTGGACCCAACGGGGCCTCTCCGCATCACGATACGGGTGATCGGATAGTCCAAACCGGCGACGTTGTGGTGTGCGACTTCGGTGGCTCCATCGATGGCTACCACTCGGATGTGACCAGAACGTTCTCGGTCGGCCCGCCATCCCCGAAACAGGAAGAGGTCCATGCGGTCGTTGCGGCGGCCAACGACGCCGGCCGAGCCGCGGTCGCGCCGGGAGTGCCCTGCGAAGAAATCGATCGAGCCGCCCGAATGGTCATCGAGGACGCGGGATACGGAGAGTTCTTCATCCATCGCACCGGTCACGGAATTGGACTCGACGGCCACGAACACCCCTACATCGTCGAAGGTGACGAGCTGCCGCTGGAGGCGGGGATGACGTTCTCGGTCGAACCGGGTGTCTATCTGCCGGGCGAATTTGGGGTCCGGATCGAAGATATCGTTGCTTGTGGGGTTGACTCCGTGGACGATCTGAACAAAGCTGATCGTGGCCTGATACAAGTGGGCTAGATTACGGGGCCTTAGGGGGACAGTTTGATCGTTTTCAGCAGCCATAGCTGCCGCTATTTCAAGGGATTTGGACTGCTATGTCTTTGATGGAAATGACCCATATCAGGACTCTTGAAGCCGAGTCCATCCATATCATCCGTGAAGCCGTGGCCGAGGCAGAACGACCAGTTCTCCTGTTCTCCGGTGGCAAAGATTCCGCTTTGGTGCTGAGACTTGCGGTAAAGGCCTTCTGGCCGGCGCGCCTTCCCTTTCCTGTGATGCACGTCGACACAGGACATAACTTCCCTGAGGTGATCGAGTTTCGTGATCGGACGATTGAGGAACTGGGTGTGGACTTGATAGTCGCCTCTGTACAGGAATCCATCGACGCCGGCCGAGTGGTAGAGGACACGGGACCAAGGGCCTCACGAAATCGTCTCCAGATTGAGCCCCTGCTCCGAGCGATCCAAGAAAACAAGTTCGATGTCGTATTTGGTGGCGCTCGTCGAGACGAAGAGAAGGCAAGAGCCAAGGAACGGATTTTCTCGTTCAGGGATGAGTTTGGTCAATGGGACCCGAAGAACCAGCGGCCTGAGCTGTGGAACATATACAACGGGAAACTCCGGAACGGAGAACAGATCCGGGTGTTCCCGATCTCGAACTGGACCGAACTGGACGTATGGCAGTACATCGATGCCGAGGGAATTGAGCTGCCTTCGGTCTATTTCGGCCACAAGCGGCGGGTTTTCGAGCGCGATGGCATGTTGATGGCCGAGTCCGACTTTCTCGAGCTGATGGACCACGAGGAGGTTTTTGAGGCAACGGTCCGGTTCCGAACCGTTGGGGATATGTCCTGTACAGCCGCCGTCGAGTCACCAGCGTCGACGGTGGCAGAGATCATCGATGAGGTCTCGATATCCCGAATCACTGAGCGTGGAGCCAGCCGGGCGGATGACCGTACTGCAGACGCCGCCATGGAAGACCGGAAACGGGAGGGATACTTCTAATGACATCAGAACTTGTCCGACTGGCGACGACAGGATCGGTCGACGATGGTAAGTCCACCCTGATCGGCCGACTTCTTTACGACTCGAAGCAGATCTTTCAGGATCAGATGGATGCTGTCGAGGACGCGAGCCGTCGTCGTGGCACCGACTACGTGGACCTTGCTCTCCTAACCGACGGGCTACGCGCTGAACGCGAGCAGGGGATCACTATCGATGTTGCCTACCGATACTTCTCGACACCGAAGCGCAAGTTCATTCTGGCCGACACCCCGGGCCACATCCAGTACACACGCAACATGGTCACCGGGTCGTCGACTGCAAATATCGCCTTCATTCTCGTTGATGCCAGACACGGGGTCATCGAACAGACCCGACGTCACGCGTTCCTGGCGTCACTCCTGGGCGTTCCTCACCTCGTCCTCTGCGTCAACAAGATGGACCTGGTGGACTGGAGCCAGGATCAGTACAACGAAGTAGTCGACGAGTTCCGGACATTCGCCACCAAGTTGGACATTCACGACCTCCGTTTTGTCCCAGTCTCCGCACTGTTGGGTGACAACGTTGTTGATGTATCCGAGAACATGGATTGGTATCGGGGACCAACCGTTCTTCAGCTTCTCGAAGAGATCCATGTTGCCAGCGACTTCAACATGATCGATGTGCGTTTCCCGGTCCAGTATGTGGTCAGACCGCATCGCTCCGGATTCCACGACTTCCGTGGTTACGCGGGAACGGTTGCCGGCGGTTTGCTGAAGCCAGGTGATGAGGTCATGGTGCTGCCGTCGGGGTTCACCACGAGGATCGCTTCCATCGACACCTTTGACGGCCCAGTCGAAGAAGCCACACCACCGATGTCGGTTGTTCTGTCGCTCGAGGATGACATCGACATTTCCCGTGGCGACATGATCTGTCGTCCCCGAAACCAACCGGACGCGACGCAGGATCTCGACGCAATGATTTGTTGGATGTCGGAGAGCGCTGCGTTGAAGCTGGGATCGAAGTACGCCATCAAACACACCACTCGATGGGGTAAGGCGTTGGTGAAAGACCTCCAGTATCGGCTCGACATCAACAGCCTGCATCGTGACGAATCGGCCACCCAGCTCGATCTCAACGAGATTGGGCGGGTCCGAATGAGGACGACCACTCCGTTCTTCGTCGACGACTATCGACGAAACCGCCAGACGGGTTCGTTCATCCTTGTCGATGAGGCGTCGAACGCCACGGTCGCCTCAGGAATGATCACCGGCAAATCGACGTGAGCGAAAACGTTGTGCGGCATGAGGGTCTCGTCGATCCGAAGGCCCGTGCAGCCGTAACTGGAGGTGAGGGATGCACCGTCCTTCTCACCGGGCTCTCCGGTTCGGGGAAGTCGACCATCGCTCATATGGTCGAGAAGCATCTAATCGAGCAGGGGAGAGCGGCATACGTTCTCGATGGCGACAATGTTCGCCTCGGACTCAATGCTGACCTGTCCTTCTCGCCCGAAGATCGAACCGAAAATGTACGACGAGTCACCGAGGTTGCCCGCCTCTTCGCTGACGCTGGTGTGGTCGCCCTTGTGCCGATCATCGCACCGTATCGGGCGGACCGCGAGGCGGCAAGGGCCAGACATGAACGGAGCAATACTCGGTTTATCGAGGTGTACGTTGATACGCCTCTAGAGGTCTGCGAACAGCGAGACCCAAAGGGCCTCTACGCCCGAGCGAGGGCCGGTGAGATAACCGACATGACTGGGATCGATGCTCCGTACGAGCCCCCTCTCGGAGGAGACCTCACGATTGAGGGCAACAGCAACGATCCGGGAATTGCTGTTGGATCCCTGGTCGATCTGATCGAGTGACACAATAGATAGGGAGGATTCCGCACTGTTCACCGCCCGATAAGCTGGCTCGATGTCAGACTCCGCTCAAGATCTCCTAGGTGCGTACCTAAGTGACTTCGAACCGTATTGGACGGAGGGACTCGGTTGGCGGCAAGCCAAGAAACTCGAGGCTTTCATGCTGGTGGCTGGTGACTCGGAGGGCCTGGATCGAAGCGCTGTGATCGATGAGGTATGTGAAGCTACCGCCGATCGATCCACGAGGAGGCCTCCACCGATATACGTGGTGAACATTGGTGGCTCGGGATCCCACTGGGTCGCGAACATGCTCAATGAACTTCCCGGTATCAGCGAGGCCGCCGAGGTGTACATACCCGACAAGCTGTGGCGGGAAATGGCATCACTGACCCTTGAGGGCCAGGCAAGACTAGTGGACGGAATACACCTGATTCACGCTTGGGGACTTACCCGGAACTGGGCGAAAACCCGCGAGGCGTCAATAGTCAACACCGCGCAACGACCCCGAATGATCGGGCGGTTCCGGAAATGGGATCCTGAATGTCGTGTACTGCATTTGTATCGCGACCCAAGAGACCGCGCCCTCTCAGTTGCCTACCGAAAGCGGACGTTTAGGGAAGAGTCCGCGCCAGAGATGGACGACGAGTCATACTTGCGGCAGAAGGCGAAACGCAGTGATACGTACATGCGGCGGTACGTCGTGGCTGAGGACAGAGCAGACGTCGAAGTAGCATACGAACAGTTCACGGCACGGCCTGAACACACACTTTCCGAGGTCGTAGCCAGGCTGCAGCTCAAGGCGTCAGCGGAAGATGTCAAGCGGGCTGTCTTTCTGCATGATGCAGCCAACATCAGAGCTGGGAGGGTGGAGTCGAAGGGCAACCTTGACGAAGGCGGAGTGAGTAGAAGCTGGCGAACTGCCACGACTCGAGATCGAAGGATTCTGCACCACCTTCTGTATTTCCCCACGATCGCCCTTGGCTATGAACTCGACGACTGTCTCGCACGTGACTGCTTTGACATGGCGCCCAAGTTGCCGCGGCGGAACCGTTGGCAGCGGAGCGGATGGGTAGTTGATACGTCAAACGGAGGTTCGTGGGCCCAGACGGACCGCTCCTGGATCCCGTCACGCGAGATGGTTCGTGTGAGGCCCGGCGAGGGGCCGTTGCCGGGCGAGCTGGCCGCGGACATTCGTGGTGCGGACGTCGTCTGTCTTGCTGGCCGGGCTGATGTCGGAGACGACAGTGTGCATAGTATCGCTGATCGGGGTGGGATCATCGGGCTCGACCTGTCGGGGACCGGCGTCACGCCCGCTGTACGAGACGCCGTGGAAAGTATGCGTGGACTCCGCTGGCTGTCCGCGATTGATACCTCAATCGAGACGTGGGCTGATTCGCTGTCATCCTCCCGGGCACCCAGTTAGTTACTCCCATGGTCTGGGTATGACTCGTATCAACTAACAAAGGCTCAAATGTCACCGGAATGTTCCGATAACTCTTCTGTGTCAAGACGAGTGGTTTTCGGTGCGTTCTTCTCAACGTTGCTGTTGTTGATCCCGAGCGCCGCCCTTGGCGCCGAGATCACGATCGAGGGTGGTGGTTGGGGTCACGGCATCGGAATGTCTCAACACGGTGCGCAGGAGCTGGCTGAACAAGGCAGCGATGCCCACGAGATCATCCAATACTTCTATACAGGCGCAACCATCGGAGACGTGGGCAGCGGTGCGCTTGTGGGTCATGCTGACCCCTTGTGGATTGGGTTACTCCAGGACAAATCAATCATCGAGTTTGACCCAGTAGGGGGAGACGTAACGCTCTGTCTCGGAGAGGATTGCTCTCTGACAGCGTCGGCAGGTGACGGACTTGATTGGTCGATCAAGGCGTTTGGAGGAATCTGCCAGTTCTACAACGGCGATGACCCCGTGGGGGGGTCCGGCGATTGTTTTGCCACGCTGACGTGGGACAACCAACCAGACACCGCTGTGTCGATTCCGACGCTCGGCTACACCTTTGGTAGGGGGGAGATCCAGATCAAACCTGCGCCATCAAATCGCTTCCACATGGTCCTGGAGATCGGCCTCGAAGAGTACCTCTATGGAATCGGGGAGATGCCTTCGTCGTGGCATTCCGAGGCACTCGGTGCTCAAGCGATAGCCAGTCGAACCTATGCGCTATACAAAGCGTGGGTCTATCGCGATATCGAGTCAAACGATGCGCGTATGGAGGCGTGTTCATGTCACCTCTACGCCACGATATATGATCAGAAATACATAGGCCTTGCTAAGGAAACCGAGGGCACCAACGGTTACTGGGGGGATATCTGGCGTGCTGCTGTTGACGCGACAGCAGGCGAGGCGGCGGTACACACTCACTCGGCGGGGCGGGCAATCGAGGCCTACTTCTTCTCCTCCACCGGTGGAGCGTCTGAGAACAATGAGGATGCTTGGGGAGGAACTCCGAGGCCTTACCTCCGATCGGTTTCCGATCCCGGTGCGACATCTTGGATCGAGACCTTTGACGCCGATTTGTTCGCCTCGTTGCTCGGATTCTCGATCGTTTCTGATGTCACGATCCTTGGCACCTACGAATCAGGAGCTCCTACCGGCCTCTTGGTGGAGGGTGAGGATGCAAGTGGCCCCCTGACAATCGAACTCACAGGGCAGGAGATGCGTTCGAGTCTGTCGCTCGATTCCCACTACATCACATCACTCACGGGATTCTGTAGCGATGCTGGGGGAGTTGGTGACGACCTCCTTCTCTACCACGATGACGGTGACTACGTGTATGCCAACGTGTCGTCGACGGGCTGCATTGTCGAAAAAGTCAAGACCGGAGCTTATTCCGCTTTGTGGAGTGTTGTCGAGGCGGTTGATTTGTCGGGTGATGGGGATGATGAGTTGGTGTTTTATCGGAAGTCTGATGGCCGGTATGTCTATTACGAGCTGACTTCTTCTGGGGGTTTGGGTGCGAAGCATGCTGAGGGTTATTGGGGCTCTGGTTGGGATGCTGTCGAACCGGTGAATCTTGATGGTGATGCCGCTGATGAGTTGATGTTCTATAGGAAGTCTGATGGTCGGTTTGGCTATTACAACTTGACTTCCGAGGGTGTTATCGGCTCGGCGGTTCGTGCGAGCTATTTCGGGGCTGGATGGACGAGTTTGGAGCCGGTGGACATCGACGGCGACGGCGACGACGAAATGATGTTTTATCGGAAGTCTGATGGCCGTTTCGCTTATTACAACTTGAAGTCGGATGGGACGATTGGGACGAGTGTCCGCACCGGGTATATGGGTTTGAACTGGGATCTGATAGAGCCGACTGACCTGGATGGTGATGGCACTGATGAGATGGTGTTTTATCGAGCCTCTGATGGTCGTTTCGCTGCTTATGATTTGAATCTTGGTGGTTATATCGGTTCGAGTCTTGGTGTGGGTTACTACGAGCCGGGATTGGTCAGCATCACATCACCGCTACCATGACGAGGGCGACATCTAAGAGGTCCGTCGTCGAGACTACGGGTGAACAGGGGGTTTGGTGACCGTCATATGTTGAGTTCCGCGATGCTAGCCCTTGCTGTTTTGTTGGCACCGGTTTCGGCTGCTGTCAGTCTTGGCACTGTGCCCCCTGAGGCTTCGTCCGACACTGCCGGATCCAAGGCTGTGCCCGGCGAGTTCATCGTGCGGGCTTCCGCTGCTGATGCGGCTGCCGCGGGGTTCGATGTGCTCAGAGAAGTGCGCAATGGGTGGACTCTCGTACGCGAGCCGGTTGCGGGTGAGTCCGTTACCAGCGTCGCCCGAACTATGTCTCTCGCCACAGGGCTCCAGGTTGAACCGAACCGTATCTATGAGATCACCGAAGAACCGCTCTGGGACCTCCAGTGGTCAATGGAGAATGTGGGCCAAAGTGGTGGAACGGTAGATGCCGATATCGATATTGAAGATGCCTGGACTATCTCGACTGGCTCTCCAGACATAGTTGTAGCTGTGCTTGACACAGGAGTGCAGTTGGCTCATCCCGACATTGCGGCAAACCTTTGGACCGACCCGGTTGAAGTCTCAAACGGAATAGATGATGACGGCAACGGATACATCGACGACATTCACGGGTGGGACGCAGTTGACGGTGATCCAGATCCTCATGACACCCATGGGCACGGAACCTTCGTATCCACGACCGCCATCGCACCGCTCAACGGCATCGGCATGGCTGGAGTAGCTCCAGACTCGACGGTGATGCCGATCCGGGTCTGTGGGGATGCCGCGTGTCCTTTGGGAGCGATTCTCGAAGGCATGGACTACGCGATCGAGAACGACGCTGATGTCATCAACCTGTCTCTTGGGGATTATGAGGCATCCCCGGCGTTCGAAGAAGCGATCATCGATGCTGTCAACGCCGGCATCGTTGTTGTCGCTGCGTCGGGCAATGATGGTGTCAATGTCGATGCTGTTCCCTTTTATCCAGCATCGCACGACATCAACGGGTTGATCTCCGTAGGTGCTTCCAATCACTTCGATGGACTCGCCAGCTTCTCAAACTACGGGACTACGAATGTGGATCTTGCGGCCCCCGGCGAGTCTGTCGTTGGAGGCATGATCTTTGACACCTGGGTCTACGGGTCCGGCACGTCGTTCGCAGCTCCGAAGGTCGCTGGTGTCGCCGCGCTGATCCTTGCTGAGAAGCCCGATTTGGAACCGCTTCTTGTTGCAGACCTGATCCGTCATACGGTTGATATCAAATCGGCGCTGGTCGGCACAGTTGGTTCAAGGGGACGGCTGAACGCGGCCACCGCCGTCGAATCGATCTGCTATTCAAACGGCGCCGACGGCGACGACATCCTTGGCTACCACCCCTCGGGAGACTATCGGTTTGTCGACGTCGGCATGGCCGGCTGTGTTGTTGAGATCATCAAGATGGGCGCATACGGGTCGGGGTGGTCGCATATCGAGGCGGTTGATTTGTCGGGTGATGGGGATGATGAGTTGGTGTTTTATCGGAAGTCTGATGGCCGGTATGTCTATTACGAGCTGACTTCTTCTGGGGGTTTGGGTGCGAAGCATGCTGAGGGTTATTGGGGCTCTGGTTGGGATGCTGTCGAACCGGTGAATCTTGATGGTGATGCCGCTGATGAGTTGATGTTCTATAGGAAGTCTGATGGTCGGTTTGGCTATTACAACTTGACTTCCGAGGGTGTTATCGGCTCGGCGGTTCGTGCGAGCTATTTCGGGGCTGGATGGACGAGTTTGGAGCCGGTGGACATCGACGGCGACGGCGACGACGAAATGATGTTTTATCGGAAGTCTGATGGCCGTTTCGCTTATTACAACTTGAAGTCGGATGGGACGATTGGGACGAGTGTCCGCACCGGGTATATGGGTTTGAACTGGGATCTGATAGAGCCGACTGACCTGGATGGTGATGGCACTGATGAGATGGTGTTTTATCGAGCCTCTGATGGTCGTTTCGCTGCTTATGATTTGAATCTTGGTGGTTATATCGGTTCGAGTCTTGGTGTGGGTTACTACGAGCCGGGATTGGTCAGCATCACATCACCCTTACGCTGACTGATCCACGCACTGAGATACCGGTTAGGTGTACCTGAATCACTATTGTGCGGAGGGTGAATCATCAGGATCGTGTTACGCATTTTGATCAGGGTGGATGGACTGCAGGAGTAGTCGGGCTGGGCTATGTCGGACTTCCTCTCTGCATAACCGCGGACAAGGCAGGACTCAAGGTTGTCGGGTTTGACGTCTCAGAGCATCGCGTCAGGGAAGTCTCTGAGGGACGGTCCCATATCGTAGACGTCACCAACGACGAGCTAGACGTAGCCCTTGACCACGGGTTTGAAGTGACAACCGACCCGACAGCATTGTCGAAAGCAGATGCTGTATTCCTGTGTGTTCCATCGCCCCTTGGTCGTAGTCGGGAACCAGACATGTCGTTCATCGAAGCAGCCACGAGGACATTCGCGGAAAACGCACGAACCGGTCAGCTGGTTTCTCTGGAATCAACAACGTATCCCGGGACCCTCGAGGACGTCGTCGTCCCAGCCCTTGCTTCTCGCGGTCTCGAGGTCGACGAGGACATCTTCGTAGCGTTTTCTCCGGAGCGCGTCGACCCAGGGAATGATCTCAAGACGGACGACATTCCAAAGGTGGTCGGTGGCCTAACCCCCCGTTCCACAGAGGTGGCTGCTGCAGCCTATCGTCGACTCGTTTCTCAGGTTCATGTCGTTTCGTCCTCACGGGTAGCGGAAATGACGAAGCTGCTGGAGAACACGTATCGGGCTGTCAACATCGGACTTGTCAACGAGATGGCGATGCTTGCAAACGAGTTGGACATCGACATTTGGGAAGTGATCGAAGCGGCCAAGACCAAGCCATTTGGATACCACGCTTTCTATCCCGGCCCAGGAGTCGGCGGGCACTGCATTCCGCTCGATCCTCAGTATCTGGCGTGGCGCGCTCGACAGCTGAGGTTTCCGACGCGGTTCATAGATGTTGCTGAGCAGACCAATGCCGCGATGCCGGTCTATGTCGTGGATCGGATCGCCGAATTGCTCAATGAGAACTCCTTGCCTATCAAGGGAAGTCGGATTCTTGCAGTTGGCATCGCGTACAAACCAAACGTGACGGACAACCGAGAGTCGGCAGCTATCGAAGTTGTTAACGAGTTGGTGGCCCGCGGTGGTGACGTCTTCATCCATGACCCCGTAGTTGGAGACCGCAAAATCTCTGATTCTGGTTACGTTTCTGCAGATTCTGTCGAAGGATACGACCTGGCCGTCGTTCTCACCGACCACGACAGCCTTGATTACGACGCCATCGCCAACGGATCAAGTCTCTTGTTTGATACAAGGGATGCTTATCGTCGGCGTGGTCTCGCGCCGGACAAGCTCCACACTCTCTGACGACGACTTAGGTGATTTCGAATGAGCGGTGTCAATCCTGCTCCCACGCACACTCCCAACCAATTCAGGACTGACATTGAAGGCCTCCGCGCCGTTGCCGTAGGCGCCGTTCTCCTGTTCCACGCCGGCTATTCATTTGCTGGGGGCGGCTACGTGGGTGTCGACGTTTTCTTCGTAATCTCAGGATTCCTGATTACGAACCTGTTGCTTAAGGAGGTAGAGAAATCGGGGAGTGTTTCGCTTAGACGGTTTTATGCCCGACGGATTCGGCGCTTGCTCCCTGCCAGCGTCGTGGCGCTCATCTTTACAGCACTTGTCACCTGGGTTGCAATTCCAATCAACCGGTGGGCGGACACAGCCGGAGATTTGATCGCCAGCTCCTTCTATGTCGTCAATTGGCGACTAGCTGCCCGATCGGTCGACTACCTGGGCGCAGAGAGCTCCGCTAGCCCAGTTCAGCACTTCTGGTCTTTGTCTGTCGAGGAGCAGTTCTATTTCGTTTGGCCGGTGTTGATCGTTGCATGCGCTCTTCTTGCGGGCAAGCGCCGGTTGAAGCTTCGTCCGGCGATCGGTGCCGGCCTTGGGATCGTTGGACTTGCATCGTTGGGTTATTCGATTTGGTACACGTCCGTGAGTCCGGGATCAGCATATTTTGTGACTACGACGCGGATGTGGGAGCTCGCCATCGGCGCAGCGGTGGCCCTTGCTCTACCAGCGATAAGGCGAGTGCCTGGAAGGACAGCCGGTGGTTTGGCGTTCGTCGGAGTGCTTATGGTGGGTTGGGCCGTCGTGGCCTTCGGATCGACAACGGCTTTTCCTTCCTATACAGCGCTTCTGCCGACTGTGGGGACCGCTGCCGTCATCGTCGCTGGCGTTGTTGACGATCAGACGCTAGTTCATCGATGGCTTTCCGTGCCGGTCGCTCAGTTCGTCGGTAAGTTGTCGTATTCGCTCTATTTGTACCACTGGCCCATCATCGTTGGTTTGGCTGCGTTGGTCGGTGAATTGAATCCGCTGATCGGAACCATTGGAGTTGCGTTGTCCTTCGCGCCTGCATACATCTCGTACAGGTTCGTTGAGTCTCCCCTCAGAACCTCGACTAGGTTCGTGAATCCGCCTTCTCGGGGATTGCGGTATGGGGTCGCCCTGACCGTGGTGGGTGCTCTCGGCGGCCTATCGATATTTGGCCTCATCGAACTCAGGGAGAGGGATACTGTTGTCGTCGCTCCGGCGCCTACGCTGGACACCGGCGTTGTCGAGAGCGGCCCTCCCCAAGGATCGCTGCCCATTGCTGGTCTCGGTGATGTCGATATCCCCGATTCTCTGCCAGACAATCTCCTTCCTCCCTTGACGTCTGTGTCAGAAGACAACGCAAGCGTCTACGAGCTCGGGTGCCACCAGAACCAGCGCCTCGATGGTGCGAGAATGTGCTCGTACGGTTCCGATTCAGGTCCGACGGTTGTTTTGGTCGGTGATTCACATGCGGCTCAATGGGTACCTGCCATGGAGGTGATCGCAGCCCAGCAGGGTTGGCATTTTGTGTCGTTTTCCAAGTCTGCTTGCCCCTTTGGTTTGATGACCGTTGGTCTTGACGGTGGCACGTATGACTCCTGTCTGGCATGGAACGAGAACGTTATTGACCGGATC
Source organism: Acidimicrobiia bacterium (assembly GCA_965216445.1). Lineage (GTDB taxonomy): Bacteria > Actinomycetota > Acidimicrobiia > Spongiisociales > ZC4RG35 > MA-ANB-1. Next base: position 1,766,964 of record OZ244166.1, on the reverse strand, counting down.
GTTGACGAAATCAATCCCGACCTGGTCATTTCAACTTCGTCAACGACAAACCTACCTGTGAATGATGACGGTTCCCTTCCCGAACGAAGCGTGCGGGAAGCCATGTACGAAGCAGGACTCACTGAGGCTGTCAACCGTCTCGCTGATCACGAGATTGAGGTGGTACTACTTGCCGATACGCCCCGCCCCGGTCGGGATATCCCGGAATGTCTTGCCACCGAGGAGAGCCTTCTGGCGTGCACCGCCGACCGCGAGGTAGCTATCACGGCACAGCTTCAGAAATCGGTCGCAATGGACCTGGGCCTGACCTATGTCGACATGATCAACTTTATTTGCACGCCGACAGTTTGCCCCCCCGTCGTCGATAACGTCATTGTGTGGCGTGACGATGGGCACCTGACTGCGACCTACGCCGCAAGCTTGGCTTCTGCGCTCTTCGTGGAGCTCCCTGATGTTTGACGACCGAGGCGAGATCAGTTTCTACGTTGACCTGGATGCTGGTCAGCTCGATCATCGCCTCGGGAGCCTTTACGCCGAGCTTATGGCCGAGGGCGACGTGTTTCAGGCATCGGAGGTGGCTCGTCGTGCACTTTCCATATCCGAGGGCTCTAAGTCCCAGATCTGGAGCCGCCGGCTTCAACAACGTGCTGATGAGATGTTGATGTTTGGCAACGAATGGCTCCCCAACCGACTGTTGCAACCTGTTGATCTCGGAGAACCCACAGTTGGAACCATCCTCGGGTTCTTCAAGAGCTCCTTACCGCACTCCCGAGCCGGGTACACATTTCGGACGCAGAAAACACTCGAGGCACAACAGCGGGCTGGGTTTCACGTCGTACCGTGCACGCCGTTGGGTTTTGGTGAAGGAGCAGACGAAGTCGAGGCTGTCGGTAACGTTGAGTACCGCCGACTGAGACTCCCGCAGCGGAATGCCGACCTGGGACGCACCGAAGCTCTTGAACTTAACGCGTTGGCTCTGCTCAAGGTAGCTTCTCAGGTCAATCCTCAACTCATCCACGCAGCATCAGGGTTTTATGGACCGGATATGGGGCTGGTGGCGCTAGCCGTTGCCACGCAGACGGATCGACCCTTCGTTTATGAGATGCGTGGGCTCCTCCCCGAGACGTGGGCCTATGCAGGAGACGGGCTGAAGGTCCAGCGTCAGACCTCCTGGATGCGGTGGTCCCAAGAGTTGAGGTTGTCCCGTGAAGCATCGGTTGTGATCGTTCTGGGCGACAGTATGAGAGAAGAGCTTCAGAGCAACGGCATCCCCGGCGAGAAAATCCATGTGATACCAAATGGGGTGGACGTGGAGTCCTTCGATCCCGACGAGTCGCGTCCGAATTGGCCCGCGGCGATTCAAGACCTCGATCAGACGATGCCCACCGTCGGCTATATCTCAAACCTCGGCGAGCGGGAGGGCCACCGGCTTTTGCTCGAGGCTGTTGCGAAACTGCGAGATTCGAGTGTCCCGCTCAACTGCGTGATTGTCGGTGACGGCCCGATGCGCCAAGAACTCGAATTCCTGAGCAGGGGCCTGGGCATTGAGGAATTGGTGCGATTGGTTGGTCCGGTTCCTCAGGATGAAGTAGTTGGCTATTACTCAGCGCTCGATGCTTTTGTCGTGCCGAGGCTCGATGATCGTGCCGCTCGCTACACGACTCCCTTGAAACCCTATGAAGCCATGGCGATGAAAGTCCCGGTCGTCGCGAGCGACCTTCCGGCATTGCTCGAGATCGTAGGTCGCTCCGAAGAGCGAGGGTTCACCTTTTACTGCGGGAGTTCCGACTCCTTGGCAAAAACGATCAGCCGTATCTTGGCAGATCCGCATGCGGCACGCGCGAAAGCCGAAAAGGCTTACGAGTGGGTTGTTGAAAACCGTCAGTGGGAACACAATGTCGGCCGATATCGGAAGGCTTTTGATCAAGCTCTTAGCGTGTCGTAGGCAGCCCTGACCTTAGAGATCAATGTGTCCGAGTATTGGTCAACAACCTCAATGAAGTCCTCAGGGCCCACCGGGTCGAGATACCGCTCGAAGACTGTTTCCACAACTCCGCGATCCCAGTTGGGATAGGCCAAAGAGAGCATTGCCTCTTTGGCCTCCGAACCGAAGGCCTCGACGCCTGTCGGCTTCAGGGCGATGACTTGCCCGCCGATTTCGTTAAACACCTTTACAGCACCGTGCGCCCCGACCCCTGTACCAACGAGGACAACGTCAGTGTCGTTCGATAACGAACTTGACATGGCGTTAATCAGGCTCGCTAATTCAGGAATTCCCCTTCCCCCTGGAACGCCTTGGAACCAACCCACAAGGAGGTTTCCGTAGCTCAGAGTGGGGTCGGTGATGGCGATATAGCTATGTTGACCCTCCGCAATCCTGCCGTTCTCAAAGTGGCTGGTTGCCTGACCGTCCCCAAAGTCAACGACCAGCACCCGGGTATCGCCCTTTTTGGCTGTAAGCATTACCTGTCCGGCGCTGGTGTGGACGTTCGCCGTGAATTCCGAATCGACGAAACTTGCGGCCTCAGCACCTTGCCCCGTCCAGTGGCTTTCGCCATCGCCCTGCCCGTTGGTGTGTTGCAGAGCGCGCGGCTCGACGTCTATTCCCAGGCGACCTCGACAGAAGGCCTCCGCGGACATTTCGTCAGATATCGAGAGCGAGAATGCAGTGAGATTCCGAGCATGTTTTTCGTTCGATTTGAATCCGATCGCATATCCGGCTTCGACCTCGTTGTCGTTGTCGGAGACGAATCCCTGCATTGAACCGAGGTCGCCGAAGTGGAGGGCTCCAGGCCTCTTGGTCAGGTTGCTGACGATTAAGGCACCGCTTTCTGAAGTGAAACAGAACCGGTCTTCCGTGGATGAAACGAGGGAGTGATCGAGCGCTATGTGGTTCCACTGCACAGTCTCGCGCGGCCGGGTGAGTTCTATTTGGTCGTCAACCAGTAGCCACGAACCCGGTTTCATATAGATCTCACGCAAATGGACGAAGGCGGGGAAAGAGAGCTGTGCTCGGATGTAGCCGACCCCTTGGTGATCAGGGTCGACAGATTCGATGGCGGATCCATAGGGTGACATCTTGAGGATGTCGAACCCTTCAATCGAGACAGTGTTGTGCGCCTGATGACTCAGTACATAGGTCCGGAATCTATCGCTGTGATATCCGTATTTTCCCGAGTCGGTTAGTCGTTTCCGTCCGCGGTCGTGCCACTCGAAAGACAGACAGTCCCGATGCTTGTGGACGGAGGAGTTGTATGCACCAGTCAGGAAGAGGTAGCTGTTCGACATCGGTTCGTCAGACCCTGATTCCCTGAGAATCGCGTAGCCGGATCTGTCCATAGTTGATGCCATGAGACCTGTGCTCGCAATCTCTCGTTGTGGCTCATCGGCCGTATAGATGTGCGGAGCGGAGTCACCTATGGCAGCGATTCTTTGATCGGGTCCAATCATCCAGGCGATCGCTTCCTCAGCCTTTTGCAGGCGCGCGGTTAATTCATAGTTGACTTGGTACCAGCCGGTGCTCAAGGCTCTCTCGAATGTTCGGAGAATGATTATGTGGTATTCGGGGGAGTGTTCGGTGTGGATTCCAGCCACATCGAACTGTCGTTCCAGCAGGCTCGCCATCACGCGGTTTGCGTAGTGAATGTCGGACTCGGCATCGGAATCGTCGCTACCTTGGGCCATAGCCATCAGTCCATGGATCTGAAAGATTCCGTGGTTGTTCGGGTAGAAGACAGCTGGGTTTCTCAAATGAGCACGGTGTTTGTCGGTGAGATTCTTGAGCAGGCTTGTGCGATGCTGCGAGATGTTGCGACCCTTTGACCGCTGGGCGAAGAATGCAATCACAAGTGCTCTGTATCCGACAGACATGTCGTACCAGGCATAGCTTTCCGGCATCCTCGAAGTCACGACGTCAATTGGATCCTCAGAGTGAGCGGCCCACCAGTCTTCGAAGATGTCAAAGGCATAGTCGAGGCCCGGGCTGGGATCGTCCATACTGTCGAACAAATCGAGGAGGGGGTGCAACATCGCGAAACCCTGCAGTTGCATACGCCAATTGCGGTCTCCTCTGCGATCGGAGGCCTCCCAATCGATCGGGAAGTCGAGGACTATCGAATCCACGTCGGGCCGTGGTTGGAATCTACGTTCCGCGGCTATCCGACGACCGTCTCTCGGGTATTCACCTGACGGAAAGACGGACTGGAGGAATGCGGTCGGTGGTGTGAGCTGGCGGCTGCTCACACACCCAACTCCTGGTAAATGTCTTTGATCTTTTTGCTTACGTGATTCCAGTTACGGTTCTTCGCGACCCATTCGTAGGCATTTGACGTTAGTTCCTGCCGCATATCCGGATTGTCAATCAACAATTGGAGGCGTTCGGCGAGTGACGATGAATCGCCCTTGCTGAACGTGATCCCGGTGCCTGGCGGCACCATCTCCTTCAGTGCTTGAACATCGGACGCAAGCACTGCCACTCCCATGGCCATTGACTCCAGCGGCTTCAACGGCGACACGATCTCGCAGACTGGTATCGGAATTCTCGGGAACGGAGTGATGTCCATCAACGAGAGGTACTTGGCTACCTCTGAGTGAGGGACTCTGCCTGGGAACCTGCACAGGTCGCTGATACCCAATTCGATAGCCAAGTCCTTTAGTTCATCAAGAACTGGTCCATCACCAACGATTAGAAAGCGAAAAGGCGAGTTGGTTTTTCCGAGAATGGAAGCCCCGGCGCGGAGAAGATCGTCAAGACCTTCATAGAAGGTCAGAGAGCCGGCGAACCCGATCACGCAGGCCTCTTCGAGTTCAAGTCGTTGGGCAAGTGCTGCGTCCTTAGTCGCTCTCTGAAACTCACCAAGGTTCACCGCGTTTGGCACCACAGTGATCTTGTCGTTCGGCACGCCGCGCTCAACCATCTCGCGCCGGAGTCCCTCAGTTATCACAATTACGCGATCCGCGAGGTTGGCGGCGGCCGTTTCGTAGTTTGCGTCTGCCTGATACCTCTCTGACTGGTACCACTCAGCTTGACGCGAGGCCCGAGTCAATTCCCATAGTCCTCGGATCTCATAGACGGACGGAACCGAGTGTCGTTTTGCTGCGGCGACACCCGCAAAGCCGTTCCACCAATTCGAAGCCGCATGGATAACCGAAGGACGATGCTGGTCCACGAGCGGTTCGAGCATTTCCGTATAAAGTTCGACGAAACCTTGAAGATCAGAACGCGGTTGATTTGGCACGGGGCCGACAAGGCGGTGGTATGGGATGCCGTCAACGACATGGAGGGGCGGAGTTGCTGGATCTTGGTCAAATACGTGCCGGATTGCCGGGAATCCGGGTCTTGTCACCGGTATCGCTTCGACTCCGTGAGACCGCAAACCCGTGAGTAGCCCGTGGCTCCTAGTGGAATAGCCTCCGGACTTCTCTGGCAGGGAGTTGTGGAGGAGGTATAGGGACGACATTGGTTTTGGTCGGTAACGCCGGCCCGCAGGGATATCGATTGAGATCACACCGCGCAGTGCCTTCAGATCTTGCTCAGCACCGAGCAACGCCGATTCGACCTCCTGGGAGCGGGGAAATGCAGAAAGAAACTCGTATGGGCGTGTTACTTGCCCGTGGGTCCTCATACCGTTGAATATCTCGATGGCGATGTCTTGATCCACTCCGTCGGATAGGGACGGATTCGTGTCGATCCATCCGGTCCCGTAACCCGAACAGACGAAACGAACGCCTTTCCGCGTGAACTTACCGCCGACCTCGAAGATCTCCTTGAGGACGAGTGCAACTTCTTCATCGCTCAGCTCTACCTGAGTTTCGATTGGGGATTGTTCCAGTTGCTTCAGCCCGAGATTGTCCGTGGCTGAGTCGCGTAGCCGATTTGGCATTATTGCCAAGACGACTACGAGGGCAGGTTCCTCGCGATCGTTGACCTTTTTCCAGGCGCGCACGTACTGTTCATAGGGGGGAAGAACGCCTCTGTGAGCATTGATGGCGCGTCTAGCAAACTCGGTGGCCTCCCGTTTGCCATCCCGCGCGGCGATCCTCGAGAGTTCCACCAACGGGACCCAAGCCGACGGAAGGAGCGCCAAGAAACTCAACACTGGGACTCTCACCGGGCCGAGACGCTTGGCCACGGCGACAAACCTCTTGGTAGCTCGGAGCCACATCCGCTTGATGCGAGAGCGCATCCTGGCCAGCGGTGATGGTTGGAATTCGGCAGTGGAGTTCATCGGTGAACGAGACAGTAACGGATTGCGGTATGCGTTCAGTCCAACTCAGGTGAACTAATGCTGGTCCACTGATCTGGGTAGTTTCCAACGCTCAAGTTGGCGCCCACGAAACCGGCGGCGTCAACGTTGTAATAGGCATATCGACCATCAGAGATGCGGTAAAACAACAGTTCGTCGCCCCCCACTCCGTCAGTGTTGATTGGCTCGACCGTGTCCCAGCCTAACCCAAAGTTGCTCACACGAATGGCCGACCCGATGAACCCGTCAGCCGTTAGCTCATAGAAGGCGAATCTGCCATCGCTCGATCGGTAGAAGAACATCTCGTCCTTGCCGTCGCCGTCCAGATCGATCGGTTCCACTGCCGTCCAACCTTTCCCGAAGAACCCAGACCTAATCCCGCTACCCAAGAGCCCAGACGGCTCAACCTGGTAGAAAGCGAATCTTCCGTCTGACCTCCGGTAGAAGAACATCTCGTCGTTGGCATCTGAATCTGTGTCGGCCGGCTCCATCGTTGTCCAACCCTCCCCAATAGTGCCGTGCCTTATCAGGGGACCGAGGGATCCGTCTGCATTCAGCTCGTGAAAAACCAAGGTGCCAGTTTCGCTGTTGTAGAACTGGATTTCGTTGTTGCCTCCACTGGTCAATTCAATCGCCTCGACCGAGGTCCACCCTGGACTAACCCAACCCCAACGAACCGGCATCGAGTATGAGCCCGACGCGGTAATGCTCTCATACCGGAGCCGGCCATTCACGGTGTTGTATGTCAGCAACTCGTCACCCCCGGAGGTACCAACAGTTCTCGGCACAGGCACCACTTCGGATCTGATAGAAGGCAGCCGGCTGTAGCCAGCATCGCCCGGGCACGACGTGGTCCCAAGATCTCGATGGCCCATTATCGAAGGGAGAGTGACTGACTCTCCTTCGGAGAATTGGGGCCCGTCGGACCTCGAATACAAAGTGACGTCCGCGTCGGGATCAACGAGATACCAACCGGTCATCCAGTCGAGGAGGTAGACCAGGGCGTCTTCCTGCGCTGTCGCAAAGACGTTGTTGGAGTAGTCGCCGAGCATCGCGATGCCTTGCGTCGATGTGTTGAACCCCGCTGCATGTGCGCCTGAGATCCCATCTTCCAAGCCACCAGTTCGGCCCTCCCATATGCCTCCCCACGGATCGATGACAGCGTTATATCCGATATCTGACCATCCGCGGCCGTTGACATGGAAATTGCAGATCGCATCGATGGCGGCTGGCACTGCGGCTTGCGAGCTGGCTGCCGAGACCGTGTGGTGGACAACGATCCCTTGAACATCGGAGTATGTGACTGGTTCACCTTCGGGTCTGCAGTCATTTCCGGCGTCCCATTCGGATCGAGCATGCACCCCGGCCGGCCCTGTGGCTTCAGTGGATTCTAAGGCGAGAGGAGCGGCCTCTTGTGGCTGATCAGTTTGGACCATGCCTGCCGCGAAGCCCTGCGGGACACCTTCGATTGCGACCTGGAAGGCAACCGCTCCTGGCGCCCAGTAGGGATCGGAACCTTGCCGAGGCCCTTCGTCATCGATATGAATTCCAAGCTGAACCCAATCGGACCAGTTCCCGGTCGAGCTCTTGGTCCTTACATAGAGCAAATCAACCGTGTCGGCTGACCATAGAAACCCGATGAGGTCGAATTCGGCTTCCGTCACGTCGGAAACCAAAAGAGTAAAGCTGGGCTCTGAGTGGTCGTGTCCAAGCAGGTCGTCATCGAGGAACGACTCCAGTCCAACCTCGATAGCAGATGCGGGATCGAGGGGAACTTCAATTTCAACGTACCCCGTTGCTTCCGATTGCGCTGGAGTCTGGACAACCAGGACGAGGGTCACCATTAACAGCCCTGTAAACGCCCAGCGGCTGTAAGCCCAGGTGCGCCTGTGGTCAGATGACATCGGACTAGGTATACCCGAGTTGGCGTCTTAAGAAACCGAAATGGGTAGTCGATGACTTCAGGAACGGCCAGGACGAGCCGTACAATGGCGACGGTGACGGAAACCTCCACGAAGCGACGCACTGTTCGCGCCCGAGTCGCTACCTATACACGTGAACTCTGGAAGCGACGAGAGTTTGCCTTCTTCCTCGGATTCGGAAGCTTTAGTGCGAAGAACGCAACTACGGCCCTCGGGCTTGTGTGGTGGGTGCTCAATCCTCTCCTTCTCGGGGGCGTATATTTCTTGATATTCGGCCTGATATTCGGAAATCGTACGTCAGATTTCCTGGTGTATTTGATGGCAGGGATGTTCGTATTCCAGTTCACCGCGCAAGCTCTGTCTGGTGGAGCCCACTCGATCATTCAAAACGCCAAACTCTTGGAGAACATCCGTTTCCCCCGTTTGATTCTCCCCATCTCAAAGATCGTTGAATCGGGCATCGGATTTCTGGCGTCGTTAGTGGTGCTGATTCTCATTGCCTTGATATCGGGTGAGCCTGTCCTCAACGGTCCGGTATGGATACTCTTGCTCGCCTTTCCGATGCAGGTGTTCTTCAATATCGGCTTGGCAGCCTTAGGTGCGAGGCTCGCGGTTCCGTTTCGAGATATCACGAACGTGATTCCCTACATCACGAGGATCTGGCTCTACCTGAGCCCCATCATCTGGACACTTGAGCGATTGGAAAGCGTTGGAGAGGCGGCGCAATTCTTCGTTGAATTAAACCCGATGTTCCACCTGCTCGCCCTTTATCGAGCAGGACTTCTTGGGTATCCGCTCGATCTCAACAATCTGGTCCAGTTTGGAATAGCGATGGCAATCGTCTTCTTGCTCGGCGTGGGGTTGTTCGTCAGGTATGAGAAGTTCATCGTGAGAGATCTATGACGAAACCAGCGATATACCTCGAGAATGTTGGCGTCAGCTTCCGACCTTTTATTGATTCCAGGCCCACGCTCCGGCGTGGACTAAGGCGGGCCCAGGAAGACGTTGTCGCGTTGCGCGACATCTCGTTTTCGGTCCAACAAGGCGAGGCGTTTGGCGTGGTGGGCCATAACGGCGCGGGGAAAACAACTCTCCTCAAAGTAATGGCTCAGACTCTTGCTCCGAGCTGGGGCAAAGTTGTCGTGAATGGGACGGTCTCGACGCTGCTCTCGCTCGGTGTGGGATTCAAGCCTCAACTGTCTGGACGCCGGAACATATACCTTGGGGGCCTCGCCGTTGGCCTCTCCCGAAGTGAGATCGATGCGATGTTTGACAGCATCGTCGACTACGCCGAGCTTTGGGACGCTATCGATCGACCGGTCAGTTCCTATTCCTCGGGCATGTTTGCTCGACTCGCTTTCTCGATTTCAATCCACTTGGACCCCGAGATTGTGTTGCTCGATGAAGTGCTAGCAGTCGGTGACGCTTCGTTCCGAGAGAAGAGTATGTCGTCGATGAAAGAGATGCTTACCAGGTCGGGGACCATCGTCTTGGTTTCACATTCGATGAGTCGGGTTGCTTCGTTTTGCGACCGAGTTGCGTGGATCGATCATGGCACTGTTAGAGCTCTCGGCCCAGCCGAAGAGATTGTCGGCCAATACAAAGACGCCGTCGCCACAAAGAAAGCAGGACGCTAGAGGGACCTAACCCACCTCTCGATGGCGGCACCGGCTCGTTTGCCAGCTTGCCCATCCCACAGCGGAGGAATTGCCACATTGGTTGGCGCTCCAAGGGCTCCCTTCGCTGCCGCTACTATGCCGTCAGGCTCGACGAGTTGGTTGGTTCCCATTGTGACGGTTATTGGGCGCTCTGTGTTCGGCCTCACGGTGATGCACTGTGTACCGAGAACAGTTGTTTCTTCTTGCACTCCGCCGGAGTCCGTTATGACCAGGGCCGCATTCTGCTGGAGCTGGAGAAACTGCAGGTAGCCCTGCGGCTCAACCAGTTTTAAACCGGTGATGTCGTCGCCTCCCAGAGCTTCGATTGCAGACCGACCACGCGGGTGCACCGGAAAGAAGCATCGTATATCGAAGCTGAGTTCTGCCAGGCTCGACAGGATCACCTTTAGGCGTTCTGGGTTATCGACATTTGCAGGCCGATGGAGTGTCACCAAGACGTAGTCAGGGGGCACTTCAAAACTGACGTCAGCGGGTGTTGTTTCTAGAAGCTCCAAACCCGCATGGAGCGAGTCAATCATTGTGTTCCCAACGAATTCGATACCCGCCAGTTCGGCGCCCTCGTTGGCCAGATTCCCGTAAGCCTCAGGCGACGTAATCAGATGGAGATCGCTGATTGAGTCTGTCAACACCCGATTGATCTCTTCGGGCATCGATCGGTCAAAACTCCTCAGCCCAGCTTCCACGTGAGCGACAGGTATGGACATCTTCGACGCTACCAACGCCGCAGCGATAGTCGAGTTGACATCTCCGTAGACGACGCAAGCGGCCGGAGCGTCGGAGGTGAAGGCGTCCTCCAAGGCCGTCATCGTTGTTGCCGTTTGGACAGCGTGGGATCCTGAGCCCACGCCCAGATAGCGATCCGGCTCGGGCATGCCGAGTTGATCGAAGAAGATGCTCGAGAGCGCCGGGTCGTAATGCTGGCCCGTGTGAATGAGCAGCTGATTCGTGTCGCTAGTCCGGAGATTCTCAACAACTGGGGCTGCTTTCATGAAGTTTGGGCGAGCACCGACGATGTGAGCAACAAGGCTTGGCATCGGGCGAGAATAGGCCAATTGGAGTGCCAAACGAACCTTAAGAAAAGAACGGTGGTGGCCTAGGCTCGTCGGATGCGTGAGTTGAAACGTCTTTTCAGGGTCCTTATCGACAGCCCAGGACGAATTGGCGAAGGACCCGACTGGGTACGTCAGAAACTCCAAATCTGGAGAATGCGCCGACGTGGGCCTTCCGGACATGTAGCTGCATCATCCGCGAGGTTCCAGCTCGAACGCCGCAGACTGAGATACGACCAGCTACGGGTCCTGGTCCGAGATGATGCAGCCTCGTTCCCCGAGACTTCGCCAGAGGTTCTACCCAGCCCTGACGAAGGTATCGATCTCGTGTTCACTAAGGATGGTGAGGTCCCCGCGAGCCTCTTGACCCGCGTCGAGACCGCTGACGGGTTTGTATGCCGCGACCTCCGAGATAGTTGGGAATGCACTTCGGCCGACGGTCGGCGGATGGTGACTGTACAAAGGCGGAACGCCGTCGACCTGTCCGAGTTCAATCCAGTCGGCCGGCGCGTCGACACAGCGCTATTTGCGGAACTCGATGACTCTGGGAAGTTGGATCCTGAAGAACTGCGGAAGCTCGCTGCCGTACGTGTGCCAATGAGCCTCGCCGAGACGGATCAAGTCAGTGCCGCCTTGCAAGCGTTGGCCTGCGGAACAGCTGTAGTGGTCGACGAGCGTTCCGCGGTCACCGCCACCGTCGATTGCTCGGCGGTGATGGTCGTACCCGAAGAGGCACCTCTCACGGCCGGCCGGCTTGGATTTGACCAGCCTTTTGGATTCGAGAAGGCATCAGCGGCAGCCGTGAGGTTTGGCTTCTGGCACGGGTCGACGCTGGTTGCGGCCGACGCGTACGTCGGGGAGCTGGGGTTCGGTACTAGGCCGTACCCGACGGCGAGCATTCTGCTGGTCACGCGACGTCGGGAGTTGGTCCTGTCCGCCGTGGAGTTTGCCGATGCGCAGACGTATCCGAATAAGGAGGTTGTCGTCGTCTTGCATGGCGTGGCTGAAGATCCTCAACTCACCGAGTCAATCCTCGGTGCCAGCGGATCTGTGGCTGCCGTTCGATACTTTGGCGCTGATATCCCATTTGGCGAGGTGCTTGACGAGGGCGTGCTGATGTGCAGTGGTCGCCTAGTGGCCAAATTCGACGACGACGATTGGTACGCAGGGGACCACCTATCGGACTTAGTATCAGCCTGGATTCTCACCAGAGCCGATGTAGTAGGCAAGACCGCAAACTTCGCCTATCTCGAGGAATCTGACCGAACTCTGGCTTACGACGACGAGTTGCAACACCGGCGAGTCGAACATATCCCAGGTGGAACTCTGATGGCCCCGAAAGAGTTGCTGGCCGACTATCGGTTTGGCCGTTCGACTAGGGCTGTTGACTCGGTTTTGCTCCGCAAGATCAGGGCAGATGCGGGACAGTTGTACTCGACATCGAGACAGGGATTCATGCGGCGACGACATAGCGGTCACACAGCAGGCTTCGACGACGACTGGTTTGTTCGCAGAGCTCACGGTCGAACTCTCCCTGGGCTCCGCCTCGACCTAGCGGGCTTTGCTCCCGAACAAGAAGCCGAGTCCCCAGCTCAGGTGCATCACGACTAACGCCGGTATTGGTCCAAAAACAATCCCCTGTGACTTAGGTGACGCAACCGCGACGCCGGCAAGGTACGCGCTCGGCACTATAAGCGACCGCGTGGAGGCGATTGGTGAAAGTAGAAGACTCGCTACCAACCCGACTACCAAGACAGGAGGCCCGACCTGTCGAAGACGAAGGCTGCCCGGATGACGTCGGGCAAACATTCTCTTTGCCTTTCCATACTGGAAGTACTGACTCCAAAGAGCTGTAAGTGAGCCGCGCGGGGTGTATTCGACTTTTAGCTTTGGATCGAACCAAACCACACCTCCCGATTCGATGATCCGGTGATTGAGTTCGTAGTCCTGGTTTCGCGCGAAGTCCTCATCGAATCCACCAAGATTGTCGATCACTTTCTTGTCGTAGACACCGAGATACACGGTCTCGACCTCACCTTCGGGACCGCCGGTTCGGTATCTGGCATCACCAGCGCCGATCGGAGATGACATCGCTGCGGCGATGGATCGCTCCCAGTAGGTCTCCCCTTTGGGAATCTGCATTCCGCCGACGTTGACGGCACCGGTCCGTTGCATTGTTGCAACTGCCCGAGCCACATAGTCCGGTGGCAAGACAGCGTGCGCGTCGAGCCGGACAATGATCTCCCCCGAGGCCGCAGCAATTGCTGCGTTCAAGGCCGTGGGGGTTTTTCCGGACGGATTCTTGACCACGGTGGCTCCGAGGAGTTGGGCGACCTGCTCTGTCTCCGGATCCCCGGCCGCGACGATTGTCTGGACGATGTGCTGATACGTCTGCGCTTCCACGGATTTGAGGGCAGCGCGTATCGGCCCGGCTGCGTTGAGCGCAGGGATTACGACCGACACCGATGGCGAAGAATTGTCCACTTCGGCATATGATGCCTCGCCGTGCCCTCTGATTTAGCGACCATCGCCGATCCATCTTTTGTCCTCCTCGCCTGGGGTGCCGGTCTAGCCCTTGCTGTAGCTTTCGTATCGTTGGTCCAGATCGTTGGTCCCGGCTTCACTTGGCTTACCGCTGGGATCGCCGGTGTCATCGTTTTGCCCGCTGCAGTCAGCGACGGGAGCTGGTGGGCTCGTGCCGGGCTTCTCCTGGTGGCACTCGGACTCGTCTGGGCCCGCAACAGGTCGTTTGCCGGACTCCTCTTGTTGGTAGGTGGGCTGTGCATGATTATCGAGGGTTCCTTACTTGGGGGGATTCTCCCCACCACCTCAGCTGCCCTCGCACTCGGTGGTGTGACTGGGGAGATGGCCTTGGGACACTGGTATCTGGTCGACCCGCGCATGCCACGTTGGGCACTTCACTCGCTTGCCGTTGTGTCGATTGTCGGGCTCGTGGCCGATAGTTTTGTTCTGGCTTTTGGCATCGGCTTCCCTTCCGGTGGGGGCCAATGGGCTTACTGGCTGTTGGTTGTCGCCTCCGTTGTGCTGATGGCAGGCGTCATCGGTTCGTTGCGATATCCCGCCTATTCGGGAGTCATGGCCGCAACTGGTTTGTCTTACCTGGCTGTGTTGACGACTCTTGGCGCGGTGTTCTTGGGGCGAGCTTTGGCGATCGGACTGGGACCGTTCGCACAATTGACGAGTTAGGAGAAGGATTGATGGAGATTCGAGCGATCGAGCCAGCTGAGGATTGGGGTGAAGCGACCGTTGTCGTTGGCGTCCTGTCGGATCTGACCCCAATGCCGGGTTCTGAGACCGTGTTCGAGGCCATCGACCCGAGGGTCATTGAGGTTGGCGCCTTCGAAGGAAAGTCTGGTCAGACCCTTCGAACTCCACACGGAGAAGGCTCTGCGGTCCTCGTCGGTGTAGGAGACGAAGCCGGCTTTGAGTCGGTCCGTGCCGCAGCCGGGAATGCGATCCGGGCAGTGAAAACCGACGATTCGATATTCCTGCTCGGGCTGGTCCCAATTGACGGAGTCACCCGCGCTGTAGTCGAGGGTATCTCGCTCGGTGGCTACCAATTCCGTGATTACAAGACGTCCGACGAGGGCGAGCTAGACGCCAAAACTGCTGCCGTCGTCGGCGTCAACCAGGACGACATAGACCGGGCTCTGATCGGAGCTGCCGCGACGAATCTCGCCAGGGATTGGTCGAACACGCCGGCACTGGATAAGGCACCTGCCGACTTCGCCGACAAGATTGTTGAAGCCGCTGCTGATTTGCCTCTTGAGGTTGAGGTTTGGGACCAGGCCAGAATTGAAAAGGAGGGCTTGGGTGCGTTGTTGGGTGTTGCGGCGGGCTCTGACCGACCACCAGTCCTCCTCGTTCTGCAATACAACCCCGATGGTGCTGCCAAGCACCTAGGGCTGGTCGGTAAGGGAATCACCTTCGACTCCGGTGGGCTCTCCCTGAAAACGCCAACATTCATGGAAGAGATGAAGGATGACATGAGCGGCGCCGGGGTTGTGGCTGCGGCTTCTATCGCGATCGCAAGGAGTGGCATTGGAGTTCGGTTGACCACCGTCATACCGATAACCGACAACGCGATCGGTGGCTCTGCCACCCGACCTGGCGATGTCCTGCATCCCGTAGACGGCCCGACCGTCGAGGTACTCAATACCGACGCCGAAGGGCGACTGATACTGGCCGACGGACTTGGCGTTGTCCGACGCTTCGAACCCGATGCGATTGTTGACGTTGCCACTCTCACCGGGG
Source organism: Acidimicrobiia bacterium (assembly GCA_965216445.1). Classification (GTDB taxonomy): domain Bacteria; phylum Actinomycetota; class Acidimicrobiia; order Spongiisociales; family ZC4RG35; genus MA-ANB-1. The sequence goes on along the minus strand of OZ244166.1, from coordinate 1,751,794 downwards.
CTTCGAAGGTGGCCCTTGGCGACAAAATCGCTGCGGTCTTCGGCTCCGACCGCGATGTGGCCGCAGAGATTCTAAAAGCGGCGGCCCGGGCCGGTGAGCACTTCTGGGAGCTGCCGCTTTTTCGCCAGTATCGCAAAAGCCTCGACTCGAATATTGCCGACATCAAGAACATCACCGGTGGCCGATACGGAGGAGCCATTGCCGCAGCCCTGTTCCTCAGCGAGTACGCCGGTGACGGTGATTGGGCCCACCTCGACATCGCGGGTCCGGCCCGTTGGCGTGAGACAGCGGGAGAACATGTCAAAGGTGGTTCCGGCGTCGGCGTGAGAACGTTGTTGGAGTTCGCCACCGCCCTCGCAGAGAGCGACTAAACCCTGGCTTTCTCCCTAGAGTCTCCCTGATGCGCACAAGGTTTCTTGTCTCAGTCGCGCTGGGGGACTTGGTCTCCTTTGCCCTTTCAATCATGGTCACCTCCCTGCTTGTCTTTGATGTGCTCTTTCCATGGGAGGGCCAGCCCGGCAACGCCGTCTTCCCGCTCTTAGGGGTCATGGCCGGGGCGATGATCCTTGCCTCCGTGATGACCGAGTCAATGTCTGGACACGGTGTGCCCCGACCCACCTACGGCCGGATGCTGTCGATTCTTCTACTGACAGTGGCAGTTACCGCATTCTTTCTGGTCCTGTTTCGGGATCTCTACTTTTCGAGAAGGTTCTTTCTCGGCACATCCTTTTTCTGGCTGTTGTTTGCAACGACGCATCGTTTCGCCCGCCGACAACGCCCCTGGACTGAGCGACTCGGGCTGGTCACTGCTGAAAAGGAACTCGTCAAACACATCGAGGACTCCGACCACGCTGAAGTGGTCTGGGTGCTGGATCCTCGCTCCGAAGGTGGGATCGAATTGCCAGACCGTTCCGTCACAATCGCCGTCGATCTTGCGGTCGGTCCTGAGCGAACGTGTCGCCCAGTTCGTTTCGTCCTGTGATGTCGCCGGTTACAACGTGCAGCCGCTGACCAAGATCTACGAGGAGCATGTCGGGCGTGTGCCGCTCGTCCACCTCGCCGAGGGATGGGAAATATCCGCACCCTTGTTGGAGGTGGCGCGTTGGCTGCCTGGCAAACGCGTCTTTGATGTGGTTGTGACCTTGGTAACAGCTCCTATCTGGATCACTCTCGGGGTTTTTGCCGGAGTATTTGTCAGATTCGCATCACCCGGACCGGCGATATTCAAGCAACGCAGGATTGGCCACCGCGGGCAGCCGTTCACCATGCTCAAATTCAGAACCATGGACCTCGACGCAGAGGATGGCGGTCCGAAGTTTGCCAAGGAGAACGACACGAGACTGATCCGCGGTGGTCGATTCCTCCGGAAGTCACGACTCGATGAGATCCCGCAGCTGGTGAATGTTCTCACCGGCGATATGAGTCTGGTGGGACCTCGTGCCGAACAGATTCCGTTTGTGAGGGCCTTCCGTAAACAGATTCCCTTTTACGATCACCGTCATTTGGTCCGTCCCGGAATTACAGGCTGGGCTCAGGTGAGTTACGGATATGCCGATGATCATGCAGATACGATGGAAAAGCTGACCTACGACCTGTATTACATCAAACACATGTCTCCCGTGTTCGACTTACGCGTGCTCGCCCGGTCATTCCTGATCGTTTTGACCGGTCGGGGCGCAAGATGACCGACATGTTGGTCGAGGCAGAACCAAGGGGATTTCGCGCGCCGGGAACCACGTTCATGGTGGTCGGAGGTTTGGTTGGCGCCGTGGGCGCATATCTGTTCCAGGTGATCGGTGCCAACGCCATCGGCGCAGATGCCTTCGCCCCGATTGGCCTCCTTTGGACCGCCTTCTTCATCCTGGCGACTGTCGCGTTGGTTCCCATCGAACAATATGTCACCCGCGAGGTCGCCTCAGGTCGCAAAGCAATTCCCAACGCGGCCAAGGCTACGTACTGGTTCGCGATTGCGGCTTCTGCCGTAGCCGGGTTGTTCGTGACTGTTACAAGAGATTCGCTCTTCGAAGGCAGTTGGCAGTACGTGCTGCAGGCAATTCTCCTGGTCCTCGGATATGCATTGTTGTTCTTCGGAAAAGGTGTGCTCGCCGGGCGGAGAAGGTTTGCAGACGTCGGCTGGGTGTTGATCATCGAGACCGCGGTTCGTCTGGTTGCGGGAATTGTTGCGATCCAACTGTTTGCGAACGCCGAATCGCTGGGGTGGGCGATGGTCTTGGGCGGCCTGTCCGTACTGGGTCTCAGGTGGTGGCGCCATGACGCTGGCGACCCCGAGGCAAAGCCGGCACCAGCTTCGAGGTTCCTCGGCGGATACATCGGAGGCTCTGTCTCGTCTCAATTGCTTCTGGGGGGCGCCCCACTCGCTGCTGCCGCTTTTGGTGCCTCCGATGTCCTGGTATCGGTCGTCTTTGTCACCTTCACCCTCTATCGCGCTCCCTTGACTCTGATATTCGCTCTGCAGGGGCGGATACTTCCTTACCTGGTTGGTCTGACCGGAGGAGACGACCGCAAACACCTGGCCCGGATCGCCGGTCTTGTCGTTTTTGCAGGGATTGGCCTCGCCGCAGTAGGTGCGGTTGTCGGCTGGCTGGTCGGACCCGAGGTCGTAGGTCTTCTCTACAACGAAGAATTTGTTCCCGCCAGGGGAGTGGCTGCACTCGCCGCCGGAGGGGTGATGGCAGCCGCCGCTGCCCAGATCGCAGGTCAGGTCTTGGTAGCCGAAGGCCGAACGTCACGTTTGGCCGTCGCCTGGTTTGTTGGTCTCCTGGTCGCTGTGGTCACGATGCTGGTCTACAGACCGGAACCGGACCTAAGAGTGGCCATCGGGTTTGCCGCCGGGGAAGCATGTGCGCTGTTTGTCATGTGGATGTTGGCTGCACGGCCCTAGTCGGAGTGGACCCAGCGGGAGTGTTCACCGGCCAACGACGGGGGAAATCGCCAGCGCAGCTCCCGAGGAACCGGCGGAATCCGGTTGCTCACCTGTAACGATCCAGAAGATGCCGTGACGAGTCCGGCTCGCAGGAGTTGCGGCAGATGTCTGGGTAGCCGCACTTCCTCCCCCTTCTCGGCAGCACGGACCAAGCGGAGCAGCTCTGCGATCGCTCCCGAGCCAAGTGCAGCTACCCAGAACCGTCTTACGTAGGCATGGGAAGCGGGGAAGGTGCCGTCACCGGCCACAAGGCTCACCGGAACGTAGGGGCGGACTTGGGCGGTGGGTCGGACAGCTCGGACAGAAGCGCTCCCGGATGACACAGCGTTTGATACTGGAGGACGAGCAACACCGTTAGCCGAAAGCGCTTCTGTCTTCATATCTACAGTTCTACAAAAGAACGTTAACTACCGTCAAGAGTCGCGAACGAGTCCGCGAAAAAAAATCGACATGAAGAGGGGTGGCGTGCTCGGTCAGCTAGCCGGCGTCGTCGGCGAGGACACCAATGAACAGGGTCACGCTGCCCTGGCCAACGATCTTCGCCCCCGGAGCAGGTGTGGTTGAGACCACCTTGCCCACTAGAGCAGAATCGGTCACCTCGACGTTTTCCGAGAAGAGGCTCAGCTTGACACCGGTGGTCTCCTCGAATTTGCGCGCTTCCTCCAAGGCCTCATCGAAAGTCATTCCGACGAAGTTGGGTATTGGACCTTCCGGTATCTCACCGGTGGAGACATTGATGGTCACGACCGAGCCCTGCGGGATGCTGGCACCAGGTTCGACAGATTGAAGGACAACCTGACCTTCCGGTTCAAGTGACGGCACCTCCACTACCGAGACGTTGAGCTTCGACTCTTTGAGCCGTTTGATCGCTTCCTTTTCCTCGAGACCGACCACCGACGGGACGATCGTTGGTGGTGGTTTCAAGTAGTCATCGATGTTGGCGGGCTCATCGGGGAAAGACGAGACCGGGATGTCCTGGAGGACATATGACATGAACTCGGCCCATATCGGTGCGGGAACTGATCCACCAAACACCCGGCTATAGCGTTGACCGTTGATCACGACATCCTGCAGCGGCACCTGTTTCGCTTCATAGCCAACCCATACCGCCGTGCTGTATTCAGGTGTGTAGCCGACAAACCAGGCATCGAGATAGCTCTGGTGGGTACCGGTCTTTCCACCCTGGGGACGTCCGATGTTGGCCCGTGGCGCCGTACCTGACGAGGTCGGGACCTTTGAAAGCGCACGTCGGGCCGCGGCAAAGATGGCTGGGTCGGAGACCTGTACCGGGGCCTGTTCGTTTTCGTAGATGACGTTGCCGTCGGCGTCGACGATTCTCTCGATCAGGTAGTCATCGGCGTGAAGGCCGTTCGTGGCGAAGTTTGAGTACGCACTCGCCATTTCAAGTGTCGATACCTCTGAGGTCCCCAACACGATGGAGAGCACGGGGTTCAGTGAAGACTCGGTAACACCCATCCGTTTCGCGACGTCGACGACATTGGATGGGCCGACCTCGTTGGATACCTGCGCGTAAACGGCGTTCACGGAGTTGTAGGTGGCTTGCTCGAGCGTGATAACCCCAAGAGATTTTCCGGCATTGGTGACAGTCCAGATATTTGTTCCGTCCGGGGAACATACGAATTCACACTCGATCTCGATGGGGCTCGCACCACTCCATGTGTGTCCCAGCGTGTAGCCCTGTTCGAGAGCGGCGACCAAGGCGAATGGTTTGAATGACGACCCAGGGTTCCGTCGGCCCTGCACGGCTAGGTCGAACTGTGAGAAGTCGAAGTCGAGGCCCGATGCCATCACCTTCACCGCGCCTGTGTGGTTGTCGACCATGGTCAGTGCGCCCGTGGGGAAACACGAGTGCGACTGGGAATAAGTGGCCAGGAACTCTTCGGTCTCCTCAGGGAATATCTCTTTGCACCCTTCGAGATTGACCTCGTATTCGGGGAGCGGTAGCCAGGTGCGGAGGATCTCGTTTGCCTTTTTCTGTAGCTCGAGGTTGATCGAGCTGAAGATCTGAAGACCGCCACCGCCTTCACAGGCGACGTCGTCGGCGGGGCAACCGAATATGGCAATCTTGCGCTGTTCTTTGGTGTCTCCGAGGAACGCGAACTCGGGGTCGTTGAGTAGCTGCCGTTTGACTTCGGCGACAACATGGTCGGCTTCACCGATCTGAACCGGAGTGTCGACGACGTCGAGGCCACGGCCTTTTGCCACTGTCGCTTCGGCGATGGTGATCCAGCCGTTGTCTGCCATTTCGTCGATGACGTCATTCCGACGGTCCAGGGTCAACTCAGGGCGCGTCCGCGGGTTGTAGAGAGACGGGTTCCTGACCAGAACCGCCAAGGCGGCGGCTTCATGGATTTCAATGTCCGCCAAGTCTTTGTCGTAAAACTCTTCGGCCGCTGTCTGGACTCCATAGGCACCGCCACCGAAGTAGACGGAGTTCATGTAGAACTCGAGAATCCGCTCTTTGGAGAATCGCCGTTCCACCTCGGCTGCAACAAAGGCTTCATTGACTTTGCGTTGAATGGTGTTGGCGTTGCCAACAAACGCGTTCTTCACGACCTGTTGGGTGATCGTGGACCCACCGCGGGTCGTATCGGAGACGATGTTGTCGATTGCGGCGGAGAAGATGGCAGAGAAGTCGACCCCGTCGTGTTCGAAGTATTCGGCATCTTCGGCTGCGAGGATCGCATACACCATAACTTCGGGGATTTCGTCGTATGGGATCGGCTCGGAGTTGCGGCCGTCATGAAGTTCGGCCAGGAGCTCACCAGAGTCCGCGTAGATTTGGCTCGTACGGCTGAGGTCAGGAAGAGTCAACTCCATCGAACGTGTGTCAGGAACCCATTCTTTGGTGACTTCGTCGAACGTCCCGTAAGCGCTGTTGGCTCCCAAGAACGCGAAAAGGCCGACCCAACCGGAAAGGAGAAGGGACATTGAAAGGAGGGTCGCCAGGGCTCCGAACCATCGTCCGCGCCGTTCGCGTGCCTCGATCTGGTGAATGAGGGACTTTTTTGCCATCTGAAGAGATTCGACGTCATCGGCGGTCCGAGAGTTCCCGACCTACGATTCCAATGACTTGTGTCAGGATAGGTGCCGCTCATGGATAAACCCCGGATCACATCAAGCAATATCGAAATCGACACCGTCTACACGACGCTCCCTGAAGGCCACGAACCTGAGGCGCCCGGTGAGTTTCCCTATACCCGTGGTCCTCATCCAACGATGTACCGCGGTCGATTGTGGACTATGCGCCAGTACGCCGGGTTTGGCACTGCCGAGGAGACAAACAAGAGGTTTCGGTCGTTACTCGAAGCCGGTCAAACCGGGTTGAGCGTCGCCTTTGACCTCCCCACTCAGATGGGCCTTGACTCAGATCATGAGTTGGCGACGGGGGAAGTCGGCAAAGTTGGCGTCGCAGTCGACACCCTCGGCGACATGCGGCGACTGTTCGATCAGATACCTCTAGGCGACGTTTCGACGTCGATGACCATCAACTCCACCGCTCCGATTCTCCTGCTGCTCTATGAGTTGGTCGCCCAGGAGCAGGGTGTAGGGTCGGAGCATCTCAGGGGCACGGTTCAGAACGACATCCTCAAGGAGTACGTCGCTCGGGGTACCTACATCTACCCGCCGCAGCCGTCGATGCGGCTGGTGACTGACCTGTTTGCCTACGCCAATGAGCAGATGCCGAATTGGAACACGATTTCGATAAGCGGCTATCACATTCGCGAGGCTGGCTCGACAGCTGCCCAAGAACTCGCATTCACAATTGCCAACGGTCTTGCGTACGTGAAAGCGGCACTCGATGCTGGCTTGGACCTGGACGAGTTCGGTCCGAGATTGTCTTTCTTCTGGAACAGTCACAACAATCTCTTCGAAGAGGCTGCCAAGTACCGGGCCGCCAGACGTATCTGGGCCGGGAAGATGCGGGGGATGGGTGCAACCGATCCCAAGACCGAGAAGATGCGGTTTCATGTACAAACCGCGGGCTCCACACTCACCGCCCAGCAACCTCTCAACAACGTCGTGCGGACCACTGTTCAGGCCCTGGCCGCGATCTTGGGTGGTACGCAGTCCCTCCACACCAACTCCTACGACGAGGCACTTGGTCTGCCCACCGACGAGTCTGCCCTCATCGCGCTCCGTACTCAGCAGATTCTCGCCAACGAGTCGGGTGTTGCGGACACCGCAGACCCCTTGGCCGGGTCGTACTTCGTTGAAGCCCTCACTGACGAATTAGAGCAGGCAGCTCTGGCGCTGATCGATTCCATTGACTCCAAGGGGGGTGCCGTCGCAGCAATTGAACAGGGATGGATGCAAGGGCAAATTGAAGATTCCGCCTATGCCGAGGCCCGACGCCAGTCAGACGGAACGAGTGTCGTGGTTGGAGTCAACAGGTTCACCTCAACAGAAGAGAATCCAATACCGGTCCTGGAGGTAGACCCCGTGCTCGAGGCTTCTCAGATCGAGCGACTTCGGAGTTGGCGATCGGAACGCGACTCAGACAAGGTCGAAGAGCATCTCAACCGGGTGACCGCGGCTGCCAAAAGCGATCAGAATCTGCTCCCACCAATGAAGGCGGCCCTCCTTGCCGGCGCCACAGTGGGCGAAGTGTCCGACGCCCTGCGGAGCGTCTTTGGGGTCTACCGGCCCAACTGAGTCTGGCCTCGTGCCATCGGCTCGGTTAGCGTCGCCCCCTGCGCATGAACAAAGAAAAGCCACACCTGTTGATAATTGGCGGCGGACCCGCCGGAACACAGGCTGCGACAACAGCCGCAGCCAAAGGAGCTCGGGTCACGCTGGTCGAGAAGGACATCGTCGGAGGTGCCGCCCACCTGTGGGACTGCATTCCCTCAAAGACCATGGCCGCATCCGCCCTCCGACACACATCGGTCCGAAATGCGGCGAAACTGGGCCTGGTGACCGATGCCGGAACGGTCGACACAGACGTACTTGCATCTCGGATCAAAGACATCACCGCCGACATCAACGCCAACTGGGTGGAACTACTGGAGTCGCAAGGTGTCACCATCATCGAAGGCGTCGGCAGATTCACGGGACCACACACCGCTGTTGTCACAGGTACCAATGGCTCGGAAACCCCTTTGGATTTCGACATAGCCATGATCTCCACCGGATCGGCACCGAGGGTGCCTTCCTGGGCGCCGGTTGACGGAGAGCGTGTTCTAACCACTCGCCACTGTTACGACCTCGATGACGTGCCCGAGCATCTCGTGGTCATCGGCTCAGGTGTAACCGGTGTGGAATTCGTCCACATCTTCGAGAGCCTCGGGTCGAAGGTCACACTGGTTGTTTCCCGCCAACAGATCCTCCCACATCGCGATCCTGAAGTAGCAGCTGTACTGGAGGAGGACTTCCTCGAGCGTGGTGTAAAACTGATCATCGGGGCCAGAGCCGAGCGGATCGACGTCGAGGAGGACGAGGTAACGGTTGTCTGTGACGATGGCCGTGTGATTCGTGGCTCGCACGCACTCCTGGCCGTCGGCTCGGTACCACTCAGCGACGAGCTGGACCTAAGTGCGGCAGGGATTGAATCGGACCACGGGTATATCACCGTTGACGAGTACCAACGGACTTCGGCGGATCACATCTATGCAGCAGGCGACGTCACTGGCCAAATGCCCCTGAGTTCCGTGGCTTCCATGCAAGGTCGGAAGATCGCTATGCATGCCCTCAACCTCCCGGTGGAACCACTCGATTACTCCCACGTCTCCGAAGCGATCTTCACCGAACCCGAAATTGCATCCGTGGGTCTAGCCGATGTCGAGGCGGCGGCTCAAGGTCGCAAGGTAAGGACGACCAAAGTTCCCTTTGCTTCCAACGCACGCTCGGTGTTGCAGCACTTCACACGTGGGTTTGTCAAAGTCACATCCGACCCCGCAACCGGTGTTGTGCTCGGTGGAACCATCGTTGGCCACCGGGCGTCCGAACTCATCGGAGTCATTGCCCTTGCGGTTCAGGGTCAAGTGACTGCCGCAACCTTGGTGGAGACATTGATGGTTCATCCGTCGATGATCGAAGCCATCACCGACGCCGCCGAGTAAGGCAACGCCGTAGGCGTTTCCCACCGCTAGAGCTCCACCAGGGGAGTCTCATTCCACCCTCCCCCTCACTTCGTTCGGGTACTCCCTCCATTCGCCTTCGACTCTGGAGGGAGAGAATCAATGCAGCTTCGCCCTCGGTCCAGTGGCTCGGCTCCGCCTTTGGAGGGAGAGATCCATGCGGTTGCTTGCGAGGGCTTCGCCCTCGATCCCACGCTGCGAGTTTGCGTCCCGGGAGGAAAGGGCGTGGGTCGTCGCGTTTCTGGAGAGCTCGGATCCTTAGGAAAACGTTGAACCTTCGCTGAAGCGTCGTTGACTCAGCATGATCGATTCTGGGGATGTACCAAGGAGGTATTCACCAGATGTATCGCAAAATTCTCGGATTGATCGCCGGAGTGGCCGCCGCTTTCGCCCTCGTCGGAGTGGCCTGGGCGACCGGAGCCTCACCAACGAGCACATCCCTCGACGACAGCACCAGCACGACTGTTGCCGCCGATGACTCTTCAACGTCCTCGGTCGCAGACTCCTCGACGTCGACAACTGTCCCCGGGAGCACGTCCACTACCGACGGCAGCTCTCCTTCGACAACTGTGCCCGACAGCACTTCCACGACGCTGGACGACGACACCACCTCGACCACAATCGACGATGACGATGACGACGAGTCCGTGTCTCCCATCGCCGACGGTGTCTATACCCACAACGTAGGAAATGCGGGTTCGGTCACCTTTGAAGTGTCCGGTGGAAAGCTGGTGCTTCTCAGCGTCGACACCAATGGTGTCTGGACGTACGAGATCGACAAGAACCAGTCTGAAGAGATCGAAGTCGAGTTCACCGACGGCGATTCGGAGGCCGAGTTCGAAGTTGAGATCGACGACGGGAGACTCAAGGTCGAAATCGATCTGGACTGACCAATCCTCCCAAGCAGAAGACGACCGTCTCGACCGCCCATCCCTCAACAAACAGGACGTGGCGGTCGTCTTCTGTCCGGGTCACTTCACCTGACGATTGCTATCACTTGGCCAGGTGCCACGGTGTCGCCAGCCTGGACACGTAGGTCGACGATCTCGCCCTTTGCCGGCGCTTTGACCTCGTTTTCCATCTTCATTGCTTCCAACACACAGATTGCGTCGCCCGCCTTGACGGCCTCTCCGGCTTTTACGTGAACTTTGACGATTGTTCCCTGCATCGGCGCACTGATCACACCGTCGGGTTCTCCACCGGCTTTGCTCTGGGACAGCTTTGGGGGTCGTCTTCGGATGCCAGATCCCGTAGCGTCCGCGGCGTCAGGAGCCCAATAGGCAACCGAGAATCTCCGCCCGCCAATCTCAACGGTAATGTCACGCCGACTCACAGCCTCTTCTTCTGGGAGAGTTGGGGCCGAGCTGACCGAGCTTGCATCGAGTTCGACGGCGTCTTCCATCCATTTGGTGTGATGCTCTCCGGCCACGAAGTCTGGATGGTCAAGGACGGCTAGGTGGGCTGGAATAGTTGTCGCTACTCCGCTCACTTTGAACTCTTTAAGAGCTCGCTTTCCACGGTTGATCGCAGCCGTGCGATCTGAGCCCCAGACGATGAGCTTGGCCATGAGGTTGTCGTAATACTGGCTGACAGCGGTCTCGGGCCGTATCCAGGAATCGACGCGAACACCCGGTCCAGCCGGCTCCTCCCACTCCACGACCTGACCGGGTGTCGGCAGCCAGTTCTTGGTTGGGTCCTCCGCGTTGATTCTGAACTCGATGGCATGGCCGCGAGGCCGTATGGCACCGAGATCCAACTCCTCACCTCGAGCGATCCGGATCTGCCACTCGACGAGGTCGAATCCGGTGACCATCTCGGTGACTGTGTGCTCCACCTGAAGCCTGGTGTTCATCTCCAAGAAGAAAAAGTCACCGTTCTTGTCCATGAGGAACTCGACTGTTCCAGCGTTGATGTAGTCGCACGACCTGGCGGCAGCAATGGCAGCTTTGCTGAGGCTCTTTCGCTGTTTGTCGCTCATCCCCGGAGATGGCGTCTCCTCGATCAGCTTCTGGTGCCTTCGTTGTACTGAGCAGTCGCGTTCACCGAGGAATGCCGCATTGCCGTGGGTGTCGAAGAGGACCTGGGCTTCGATATGCCGGGGCTTCTCCAAATACTTCTCGACATAGACCTCAGCGTTCCCGAAATAGGCGTCGGCCTCTCGTTTGGCACCTTCGAAGGCCGCTTTCGCTTCGTCAGCACTCCCGACGACCCTGAGTCCTTTCCCACCCCCACCGTGGGCGGCTTTGATTGCAACCGGGTACCCGAATTCATCTCCAAGCTTCTGAACGGCCTCAACAGTCGTCACAGGCTCCGTGATCCCGGGGACTGTGGGCACACCGAAACTCTCGGCATATCTCCGGGACGTGATCTTGTCTCCCATAGCCTCGATCGCACTCCCCGGAGGCCCAACCCAAATCAACCCAGCTTCAACCACCGCGTCCGCAAACTCGGCGTTTTCTGAGAGGAATCCGTAACCAGGGTGGACAGCTTCAGCACCAGACTCGTGTGCTACCTGGAGGATGCGCGCCTGATTGAGGTAACTCTCGGCTGCCGGAGCCCCGCCGACGTTCCAGGCCTCGTCGGCAAGCTTGACGTGCAAGGCGTCACGATCCAGTTCCGAGTAGATAGCTATAGCCCGGATTCCCATCTCCTGGGCGGTGCGGATGACCCTCACGGCTATCTCGCCACGGTTTGCTACTAGAAGTGATTTCATGGGCTCACTGAGGTCCGTTGCCATGCTTTTTGGGTGGGAGGGCTTCGCGTTTGGTAACCAGGACCTTCATCGCTCGAATCAGCTTCTCCCGGGTCTCTCTGGGTTCAATGACCTCATCAACCAATCCGAGCTCCGAGGCGACGTAAGGATTGTTGAACTTCTGTTCGTAGTCCGAAACGAGCTCAACGCGCTTGGTCTGGGGGTCGTCGGCTTCGGCCAGCTCGCGGCGGTGGATGATGTTGACCGCACCCTGCGCGCCCATGACAGCGATCTCGGCACTCGGCCACGCGTAAACGAGGTCGGCTCGGACGCCGCGCGCATTCATGACCAAGTAGGCACCGCCGTACGCCTTGCGGGTGATGACTGTTATCCGGGGTACAGTCGCTTCACAGTATGCGTAGAGCAGTTTTGCACCGTGTCGGATGATTCCTCCGTGCTCCTGGTCCACTCCCGGGAGGAAGCCGGGGACGTCAACGAAAGTCATAATTGGGATGTTGAATGAATCGCAGAATCGGACGAAGCGCGCAGCTTTCTCCGACGCTGTGATGTCAAGCGTCCCGGCCAGCACCGCTGGCTGATTTGCGACAATTCCCACCGTATGGCCGTCAAGTCGACCTAATCCGACAACAATGTTCTTTGCCCAGTGCTGATGGACCTCAAAGAACTCCCCATCGTCGAGCACCAACTCGAGAACCTCGAGCATGTCGTAGGGTTGGTTTGCGGAGTCTGGGATTATCGCATCCAAGGCATCCTCGGCACGGTCCGGCCGATCGGTGGGGGGAAAGTAGGGGGGTAATTCCTGATTGTTTTGGGGAAGGAAAGAGACCAGATACCTGACCGCTTCCAGAGCCTCTTCGCCAGTTGGGTAGACGAAATGTGTAACTCCGGATTTGGAGGCGTGGGTGTGAGCACCCCCTAACTCCTCCATGGTGACTTCCTCGCCAGTGACGGCCTTGATCACGTCTGGCCCGGTAATGAACATGTGGCTTGTCTCTTCGACCTGAAAAACGAAGTCTGTCAGTGCCGGCGAATAGACGGCGCCGCCGGCGCACGGTCCCATGATCACCGAGATTTGGGGGACCACGCCGGAAGCCTGGACATTCCGCTCGAAGATTCTCCCATAGCCGTCGAGGGCACCAACACCTTCTTGAATCCGCGCTCCGCCAGAGTCTTTGAGTCCGATGACTGGCGTCCCGGTGGTAAGGGCGAGGTCGAGCACTTTGCAGATCTTGTCGGCGACGACTTTGCCAAGACTTCCTCCGAACACAGTGAAGTCTTCGGCAAATACAAACACAGGCCGCCCTTCGATTGTGCCGTGACCGGTAATCACAGCATCTCCGAGGGGTCGTTTGCTTTCGATACCGAAGCCCTGGGACTGATGCCGGACGAACTGGTCCATTTCCTGAAATGAGTCTTTGTCCAGGAGGGTCTCGAGGCGTTCGCGGGCGGTCAGTTTCCCCTGTTCGTGCTGGCGCGCGATGGCTCGTTGCGAGCCTGCGTGCATTGCTTCGTCTCTAAGCTCCCTAAGTTGTTCTATGCGCGCTTCAGTGCCCAAGACTTCTCCGTGTCCCTAATTCGACTTCAGGTAAAACAATATGGCTACACCCTATTTGCAGATCACGGTCGGCGACGTCCCATCGACCCAGGATTTCGCTCGTGAACGCCTCGAGACGATCCCGACAGTTGTCATTGCGAACAGCCAAAGCCATGGTCGAGGACGGGTCGGCTCACAATGGATCAACGCACAGCGAGCTCTCGCCGTCTCCTATGCCTGGCATGTGCAAGCCGATGACCACCGCCCCTTCTCGCTCCTCGCCGGGTTGGCGGTCACCCGCGCCTGGTCGAATGGTCTCACGTTGAAGTGGCCGAACGACGTGTATTCCCAGGGAAGGAAGGTCGGGGGAATCCTCGTCGAGAGAAGCAATGAGATCCTCGTTGCCGGTCTGGGCCTCAACCTGTACTGGCCGAACGCTCCGGACGGTATGGGAGCATTGGGTGACACCGATCCGGGTGAGGATCTGCACCGTGAAATCGGTGCGATCTGGGCCGCGGAATTCAACACGTTGTTGAACGATGACGGTTGGCCCATCGATGAATATCGGGAAGTGTGCTCAACGTTGGGTAAAGACATCGTTTGGGAGCCCAACGGTGCCGGGATAGCGGCCGGGATCGCCGACGACGGTGCACTCTTGGTCAAGACGGCGACCGGCATCGAAGCCGTCCACTCCGGAGCAGTAAGACACGTCCGGGAGTAGAGCTGCCCTAGCCGAGGTCGAGCGCTTCTGCCTGGGGCAGGGTTGCGTTGAAGAAAGCAATGGATCGGGCCCAGGCGTCCTCGGCGGCGGATGAGTTGTAATTCTCATGATCTACGTCGAGGAACCCGTGTCCGGCTCCTTCGTACAACAACCATTGGCCGTGTTCGTTGCGCCTCTGCGCCTCATCGACTGAACCGACGTCAATCAGATCGTCGTCGGCCCCATAGAGGCCAAGAACGGGAACCGGGAGGTTGCCGAGCGCACCCGCAACCTGAAAGTCTCGATCCTCATCACCGGTGAGAGGTGTGTACGCCACCGCAATTGACTTCACCCACTCCCGTCTGCTTGCGATCATGAGTCCAAACCGTCCACCGACGTCGGGGCCGAACACTCCGACGCCACCGTGCAGTGCCCAGTCAACGTCATCGCTGGTCACGAACTCGTAAACCTCATCGAGATCGGTGAAGGCGCGCTGGTCTTCCAGCTGGCCGTACCTGACGAGCGGGTCGTCGTCCCCGCTGCGGTAGAAGTCGACAGCCAACCCCACGATTCCGTTGCGGGCGAGACGGCGACATATGTCTTTCTCGAAACTGGTCAGCCCGTCGATTGTGGGGAGTACCAGGACTACAGGGAACTTTCCAGCGACGTCGGGACGCGCCAGGTAGCCGGTCCGATGGCCCGCACCGATGGGCAGCGGCCATGGGCTGTACAGAATCGAATATGTGCCCTCATGAGAGAGAACTGCCAACGAAAACCTCCGGGTCCTGACTCGGGGTGAGGTTAACCGGTGACGCCCGATTGACATCCGATAGATGCCCGATTCTGGAAAAATGGGCTTTCACGGGAACCTCGCATCGCCGTCTACCCGTCTTATACGAATGGCATCCCACAAAGAACCAACCAAACGCGGCGTGCCCCGCTGGCTCAAGGTCACCACCATCACGCTTCTGGTTTTCGCCAACCTCGCCGTTCTGGGAGTGCTTTGGATTGTCAACGTCGGTCAGAACGCACTCGCTGAAGCGGAAACCGATTCTGAGGTTTCAGACGTCCTGGATACCTCCTCCTCAGGCGACCTCACCTTTTTGGTGATCGGCTCCGACACGAGGGAGGGTCTCGACAGCCTGGACAACTTCGGAAGCTCGGGCGGTGAACGAGGCGACGTGATCCTCCTCGTAAAGGCCAACCGAGATGGGTCAGCGCAAATGCTCAGCATCCCTCGAGATCTGTGGGTGAACATACCCGGCCACGGTGAGAACAAGATCAACGCTGCATACGCCTTCGGAGGCTCGTCGCTCATGGTGCAGACAATCCAGCAGAATCTGGGGCTGGAGATAAACCACTACGTCGAGGTTGATTTTGTCGGCTTCATGGACATGATCGACGAAATCGGTGGTATCGAAATCTTCTTCCCGTACCCCGCACGCGATTCGAAGTCGGGTTTGGATGTGGAAGCAGGCAATCAGACTCTCAATGGCGAGCAGGCTCTTGCCTACGCCCGGTCCAGAAAGTACCAGGAGTTCCAAAATGGCAGCTGGGTGAGTGTCGCCGCGAACGACATTGGTCGTACCCAACGACAGCAGGATGTGGTCAGAGCGATTCTCAGCGCATTGAAGACACCTTCATCGATCACCGACGCCGGAGACATCGCCAATTCCCTAGCCAGATACATGACCATCGACACCCTTCTGGCGGAAGCGTCTGTGGCTCAGCTCGGCTGGGACTTCAAGGGGGTGCTGGGCGGAAACATTGAAGGTACAACCCTGCCAGTGGTCATCGGAACGGCTGGAGGTGCCTCGGTGGTCTTCCGCGACGATCCCGCTGCTGAGACGGTGATCGCCAACTTTGCGGCGGGACGTCCCTTCGCCGAACAGCCGATGAGAATCCAGGTCCTAAACGGAAACGGAGTTCCCGGAGCGGCTGGCGACATGGCTCGAGAGCTGGAGGCGCTGGGATTTGTCGTGGTTTCGGTTGGTGACTCTGAGGAGCAGTACGCCACCACTCAGGTACTGGTTTCATCGGGTTCGGCGCTGGGAGCAGAAATCGTTGCAGCCATTGGTTTTGGTGAAGTTATCGCAGCAGATGTCGATAACAGTGTTGATGCCGTGGTGATCGTCGGTAGCGACGGCGCCTAGTCTGACTAGCTTGAGTCGAGAGGGTCAATGAACGTTTCAATTATTGGGGCCGGCTACGTCGGTTTGGTAACCGGAGCCGGCTTATCGCAACTCGGCCACCGTGTCCGGCTTGGAGAAGCCAACCCAGATCGAGTGGAACAACTTCGTCGTGGAGAACTACCCATCTATGAGGAAGGTCTTCCCGAGCTGATCGGTAACGCAATCGATAATGACCTGATCTCGTTCCACACGTCAAATATCGACGCTGCCACAGGCTCGGATCTTGTCTTTCTCTGCCTTCCGACACCCGAAGGCGATGACGGCAGGGCCAACCTCAGCTACATCTATGCCGTTGTCGATGAACTGGCGGGGCATCTCGGCGAGGATGACCTCTTCGTCGTGAAATCCACGGTGCCGCCCGGGACCGTTGCGGCGCTGCGCAAGAGACTTGCAGACCTGGGAAGTCAGGCTCGAGTTGTGTCCCATCCTGAGTTCTTGCGCGAAGGGCGAGCCGTAGCAGACTTCCAGAAGCCTGATCGAATTGTTATTGGGTCGTGGGACGAAGCCGACGCCGAACGGGTAGCAGCTCTGTACGACGACCTGGACACACGAGTCATCAAGACGGATCCAACGTCCGCTGAGATGATCAAGTATGCGTCGAACTCCTACCTCGCAGCCCGGCTCACTTTCGTGAATACGTTGGCGAATGTATGTGAGGCGGTCGGTGCCGACGTCACACATGTGATCGAGGGTCTTGGCAGCGATCATCGGATCGGTCCCCATTTCCTCCAACCCGGTCCCGGGTACGGAGGGTCTTGTTTTCCCAAGGACACCATCGCACTGATTGGCGTGGCCGAAGACGCAGGCTACGACTTCCAATTGCTCCGGGCTGTCATCGAGGCCGACAACGAACAGCGTCGTAGAGTTGCCGAAAAGGTGCGTCTTGCCGCCGGTGGCGGTCTCCGCGGACGCAAAGTCGCCATGTGGGGTATCGCATTTAAGGCGGGGACCGATGACGTTCGGGAGTCACCAGCGCTCCGAATAGCTGCATTGCTTCAAGGCGAAGGAGCTGAGGTTGTTGCCTATGACCCCGAAGCGACGTCAGAAGTCGTCGGAAACGCGGCGACACCTCTGGACGCCGTGGAAGGCGCCGACGTTCTCCTCGTTGCCACGGAGTGGCCCGAATTTGGTGAGGTCGACTTGACCGAAGTCGCCAACCGCATGCGCGGCCACCGTATCGTCGACGCTCGCAACCTTCTGGACCCGAGAGAGGTCCGTCAGGTCGGCCTCGACTATTGGGGGCTGGGTCGTCCCAGCGCATGAACCCCTTCTCGGGGATGGAGCGTCAACAGGGCCGGTGATCCAGGGCAGATCACGTATCGACATTTGAGGGTCTCAACGAAAGAGATCCTCTGATGGTGGGCGAATGAGGTCTTGGGCGGAACCAGCGCCGGGTCGATACGCGTAACCCCGAATGAGTGCGGCCGGAATGCCCGAGTCCTTGCCCATGACCAAGTCGGCGGCTCCGGCCAACTCGTCCACCACCGCTACCTCTGTCACGTCCAGTTCGTAACCGGTCCAGTCTTTGCTTCCTTTGAGGTCGAGGATTGGCTGGATGCCGGCGACGCCGATGGCGACATCGGTGAGCCCCCTACGCCAGGGTCTTCCAAATGTGTCCGAGATCACGACAGCGAGGCTCACAGCGAACTCATGGTCCAACCGATGCTTTATTCTGCGGGCAGATCGATCAGGGTCTTCGGGTAGGAGTATCAAGGTCCCCGCTTCAGCGTTGGACCGATCAATCCCGGCGTTGGCGCAAATGAACCCGTGTTTGGTTTCGGCAATGATCAGGTCGCCACGACGCCGGATGATTGAAACTGCTTCTGTCTCAACCAGCCGCCTTTTGAACTCCTCAGGGTCGCCTTCGATGGCAACTACCTTGCCCTCGGCTTTGGAAACAACCTTGTGCGTCACCACAAGCACATCTCCATTTCGAGGATTGAGAGGCGACAAGGCGGTAGCAAGCAGACCCACCAGATCGTCGCCTTCGGCTACGGTCCCGATTCCTTCAACAGGGGTGATTTCTAGGTGCACTGGGCGCCTCAGAGTTGCACGAGCATCTTGGCGAACCGAGCTGCCGCCATCGGATCGATGATTCGAGTGTCCATTGCGATCACTTCAACCCCTCCGATTGTCCCAACGTCGTTGCTATCGCCCACGTCGACTACAAGCCTACCGATCAGACCGTCGTACGCTTGCGCGACGCCTCGAGTGCCGGGGTGAAGGCCCAGCGAATGCATCACTTGGCTTGCCGGACCTTTCAGTGCCTTACCGCCGAACAGCGGGCTGATCGCTAGAACGTTGTGATGGCGAGCGATCGCATCCTTGATACCGGGAATAGACAAGATTGGCCATATTGATAGCGGAGGGTTTGAGGGTCCGATTACAACGAGATCTGCATCGTCGATCGATTCGATGACTCCAGGTGCGGGTTTGGCTGCCTCGGCACAGACATATGTAACCGACTCGACGTCGTCACGGTGCTGTCGAAGAACAAAGTACTCCTGGAATGAAAGTGTCTCTCCCTCCTTCGTCTCGATAGTTGTCCTCAGGTTGGAGTCGGTCGCCGGCAAGATGTCCGGCCGGATTCCGAGACGCTGCGAGAGCGTCTTGGTAACCGCACTCAGCGGAACTCCACTACGCAGGGCCTGAGTCCGAATGATGTTCAGAGCCATGTCCTTGTCACCTAGCCGGAACCGATTGTCAACGCCGAGAGCTCCCAACTCGTTGTTGGTTTCGAAGGTATCGCCCGCACGACCCCAACCTGCCGGGCCCTCAATGCCTGCCAGCGTGTACATCACGGTGTCGAGGTCTGGGGAGACATGCAAGCCGTGGATGTCGTCATCGTCGCCAACATTGACCACAATGGTCAGATCAAGTTCACCAATCCGATCCAAGCCGCGGCCTAAGCGGGCCCCGCCGACTCCACCGGAGATTTCAACCACCCTCAAAATGGCCATCCAATATTGCTCAGTGTCTGGCTCCGGTTAACAATGATCGACCGCATGACCGATGCCTCACCAAAATCCGAAGATCTCGACAACGGATCTTCTGCAACCACGCTGCCTTCGGTGCGGGTCGTTGTCGCGTCCGTCGAAGGGGCCGATGTTGATGCAGCTCTTGCCTCCATAAGACGGCAAGCATATGACGGTCCGGTTGATGTGACGGTTCTCACCGACGATCCGCCCCCAGATGCGGACTACGAAACTGCTGACTCGTTTGAAACGGCAGTCGCCGGAACGGATTCCTCGGTTGAGTATTTGTGGATTCTCCACGCCGATGCTCGACCGCGACCCGATGCCCTCAAATCGTTGGTACGCGAGGTCGATCGCCATGATGCCGGACTGGGTGCATCGAAACTCCTCAAGGCCGGAACTCGTGACGTGCTCGAGTCGATCGGTAGCGCCACGGATGTTTTCGGTGAGCCATACACCGGGCTGGATGACGACGAAGTAGACCTGCAGCAATACGACGTTGTCCGGGAGGTGTCGTTCGTAACGTCGGTTTCAATGCTGGTTAGGCGTGACTTGGCGCGCGGTCTCGGTGGACTCGACCCGATTCTCCCACCTGATGCCGCAGGTCAGGACTTCTCGCAGAGAGCCCGGCTCGCCGGGGGTCGTGTGATCATCGTCCCCTCCTCGGAGGTGTACCACCAAAGCCGGTGTCGAATCGCTCACCATGGCTGGAACGAGCGGGCGGGACGGCTCCGGGCGATGCTGAAGGCATATAGCCCGCTCACGCTGATTTGGATGGTTCCGCTCTATCTCCTCGTTGGTCTGCTGGATTCGATCCTCAACCTGTTTCTTCTCAGATGGCAACATCTAGCGAGTTTCCTTGGCGCGATTGGGTGGAACCTCCTCCACCTACCGTCGACTGTCTCTGGACGGAGGAGAACCAACAAGATCCGTCACGTAGGTGACGAAGAGCTGTTCCGGTTCCAAACATCTGGCTCCGTGCGGCTTCGATCAGTCGGAGAGGAACTCAGCGCACGGGTTCTCTCCATGTTTGATGACGATCAGGCCCTGACTCGTGGGGCAAAGAGAGTTTGGTCATCGCCGGGGATCGTCGGTGCCCTCGTGGCTGTTGTAGTCGCTGTAGTTGCGGCCCGAAGTTTGTTGTTCAGTGGAGTACCCAATGCCGGGCTGAACTTTGCTTTCGAGCCGCCCTCTCAGGCGCTGGGCCGATATCTGGGGGGTTGGAACGAGACCGGACTCGGTTCGCCGGCCCCCGTTCATCCCTTGGTCGGATTCACCGGTCTGACGAGCTTGTTGTGGTTCGGAACCGAAGGCGCCGCCCGCACGCTGTTGACCGTGGGCCTGGGGGTCATCGCAATTGCGGGCATGGGCAGACTTCTCGGCCGACTTGGGCTGCGCGGGCCGGGTCGATATCTCGCCGGGATCGTCTGTTTGGCCGGCCCGGGGACCGCGCTACTGGTGGGGCTCGGGTCCTGGAGCGCCCTTGCGGCCGCTGCTTTTCTGCCTTGGGCGATAAGAGCGGTGTTCGTCCATCCAGCCGAGGAAGCAAGAAGTTCATATGCGGCATTTGGTTTTGCATTAGTGGCTGGCTGGATCACGGCTTCGGTGTCACCTGCGTTGATGGTGGTGCCGCTGATTGCGGCATTGCTCTGGTGGCTGCAGGGGGGAAGGCGTTCAAGAGTCCTCCTGGCGATAGCGACCCTCGCCGGGGGGTTGGCGAGTCTGAACTTCATCTCTGGCGACCCTGGCTGGTTGTTCGACGAGACGCGGCGGAACGGGCTCGATGTCGGCCTCCTGTGGCCGGGATTGATCCTGGTCGCTGCTCTTCCTTTGTTCCTCGGTGCCAGTCGCGATCGTCGTGTGGCCGGAACTGGTGGGTTGCTGAGCCTTGGGGCGATTCTCGTAGTTCTCAGCGGGCTGGGTGGACCGGGCATCGAGGAGGCGGCCCTGGTCACAGCCTCTGCAGGCGCCGCAGTGGTCGTTGGTGTCTCACTTGACCGGTTTTCTTTTTCCCCGCTGCCCGCCATCTCGCTCCTTGCTGCTTCCGCAATGCTGGTCTTGTCGGTGGTGGGGATCTTCGGCGGTACATACGGTCTCCCCCGAGGAGATCGAAACGATGAGCTTTCATTTGCAATCTCCTTGGCCGACGACGGTCAACCACGACGCATCCTGTACGCATCGGGCGAGCGGGCCGACGTGCCTGGCGAATCCCGACCGGGCCCTGGCTTCTGGTACCGCGTTCTGGACGGCACCGGAACAACAAACGACGAGGTTTGGTTACCCGAAATGCGTGCTGGGGACTTCAAACTCGAGGGAGCGTTGACAGACATCGCCTCGGGCGGATCCTTGAGACCTGGCGACAAGATTTCGGAGTTTGGTATCGGTTGGATTGTTCTCGATGGCCCTCCGAATGCTCTGGATAGCGCCCTCGCAAGCCAACTCGATGTCGTGCCCCTTCCCTTGGGCGACGACATTCGCGTATTCGAAGTTCCCGGTGCGGACCCGCTTGCAGTGGCTGACAATGGTGATCTCTGGTCGCGCGACGGTCTTGGTTGGACTGGCGACGCAGGCACCGGTCGAGTGGCGTTGGCGCAGAACTACACGACCAACTGGCAGCCAGAGGGGGGCCAGGTCGATTGGTACACGTCGGTTGCCGCGAGTAGCGGACAGGCCACATATGGCGGACACACCCTCAATAGAGTTTTGGGTTTGGGGTCGGTCGGGCTTCTCTTGCTGGGTGTCGGTCTGGTCATCGCAGGGAGGCGCAAGCCATGAAATGGATCACACCAATCGTGATGGTTGTTTTTGGGGTGGCGGCAATCCTTTTGCCGGCTCCAGAGCCACCCAGTGCCGGTCTCGAACCGGGAACCTCCTCCCCACCTGTCGCCGTGTGCGCAACGGACGAGTCGGGGACGCGGTCGACAGACCTGTCTGTGCTCTCGACCGTTGCCGGGAGTGGCGACATCACGATCTTCTCGGGCGGAGGCACCGTTGGTTCTGGTGAGTTTGTTACCGGGACCTCCGGGTCTGTGACAGTGCCAGTTGGCGACGTCGCTGCCGTGGGCCGAGCGGCCTCATTGATCGAATTTCCCGCCGTAGACTCCTCGGCCGCTGCCGTTACCGTTGGCGCGACCGCCGTCTCTGCGGAGACTTGTTCGAGGGTTCCGGATCGTCAGGTGGTCATTGGCGCAGGCTCGACAATCGAGGACCGCATTTTCCAGCTGCAACTGATGAACCCCTATTCGGCAGAAGCTGTGGCCGATATCACGGCATTCTCGGAATCGGGTAGAGAGTCAAACGACTCTTTGCAGTCTGTTGTCATCCCACCGAGATCGTCGGTGGTTGTTGACATCGGGCTGATTCTTCCCGGTCGGGAATCTCTCGTCTTGGTAGTCGACGCGACTCGTGGATCCGTCGTGACCTCGGTACAGGGCGAGATCGCCGCTGACTCTGCGGTGTGGAAGGCAGTCCCGCCGGAGCCGATCTGGTATCTACCGGTGCCGGTCTACTCGGGTACCAGGGATGTCGTCATCGCTAACCCCACAGCTGCCGCTGTTGCCTATCAGATTGATGTATTCGGACCGAACGGGCTCGAGGAAGAGGCCCTCGAGGGGACTATCTCGGCCGAAGGCCAGGAGATAATCGACGTCAAGTCGATCAGTCCAGCTGCACTGGCTGTGAGGGTGGTCGCCGAGGCGCCCGTTGCCGTTTTTGGAAGGTTCGAAACTCCCTCGGCACTTGGAATCGGTAATGCAGCGCCTGCTCCGGCATCCGAATGGCTCCTTCCGGGCGCTGGAACGCGTGACGGAAGGGTTGCGCGGCTCGTACTGGTAAACGTTGGAGTTGAGGAAACTGACGCGACTGTCACGGAATTGCGTCAGCGCTCCAGGTCGCGTGTCTTCACGCTGGCGCCGGGTGAAGTGATCGAAGTCGTTCTGGATGAGCCTGCGACTGACGGGGTCAGCATTTCCTCCGACGGTCAGTTGGTTCCTTTTTGGTTCACTCAACTCGGCGACTCAATCGCCGTGAGTAGCGGATTCACCTTGGGCGATGAGTCCTGAGCTAGCGACTCGACTCGTCGTGGTCGGGCTGGTGATCGCCTTCGTCGCGGTGACGGCATGGTATTTCAGACGTAGAGATCGCCTTCCAATGAGAAAGCTGGGTCGCGTCGACCTTGATCCCGGGATCTATTTGTTCACGTCGACTCAATGTCTCGAATGTGTATCGGCCAGGGAGTTTCTTTCCGCCCAGCTCGGGAAAGACGGATTTGTTGAGATGTCTTGGGAAAACAACAAGGAACAGCTCGACCGGTACCGAATCGACGCTGTTCCGGCCACTCTCGCTGTCGACGGATCACACCACGGGCGGGTGTGGTTCGGCAAGCCACCACGGACGATATTTGCCGGAGATCCTTGAATGGCCTTCACCCGACACCTACCGTTCCCAACATGCTTGTGAGCTGTACACGCTGCGGATCGCCCGCGGCCACCAATATGACCTTTTCTTACGTTGACAGTGCGGTATGGCTCGACGACCTAATGGGGCCAGCCGAACCGTATAGCTATTCGCTCTGCTCCAACCATGCGGACCGGATGACGCCTCCGCAGGGTTGGACGCTGACCGACCGTCGTACGACTACCAGGTTGTTTGCTCCGCTCTCTGTTGCCTGATGGCACTTGACCGCGATCTGCTCGATGCGGTCAAGGAGCTCGACGATCACGAGCTCAGGCGCTTATTGATCCTGACACGAGATCAGCTCACCCGTTCTGGTGCCCTCACAGCTGACAGGGAACCTCAAGTCCACCTTCGCAAACAAGAGGTCAAATGTGGCAAAAGGGGATGTACCAAATGCCCACACGGGCCTTACTGGTACGCATATTGGACCGAAGATGGCAAGCGTAAGAGCCGCTACATCGGCCGACTTCTCGACGAAGAGTCGTTGTTGTAATGACTGACTTTCTCGTGTAATAGCTATGCAATGCAGGCGTACCGAATCCTCCAAGGGCTCGGCGGGGCCTCCTTCAATTGCCAATCAAGCGGGAACTTAGGAACGACGTGTCCCGGATACTCTTCCTGAAGGCATCGATCATCGGTGTCGTCCTTGGTTCGTGCACCGGCCTGGCAACTGCTGAACCGGCCGTTGGGCCCCCGACAGAGGGTCCTCCGATGCCAATCGATCAGAACGTCACTGTCATTGATCTGACCTTGACCGACACGAACGAGACTGTTGGGCGGTGTGTGCAGTTGTACCTGTGGGCAAAAGCTGACACGCAAGCTGAATGGAAGCTCTTTGCCGTTGATGACACTCTCTTGGGAGCGGACGGCTTGACCGCAGACGGTCATGAGGCGATCTGTTCGGTCGGAGAGACAAGCGGGCCGTTCGTGTACAACCTTCCTGCTCGAGGCATGGTTGAAGGCTGGTATACGGCATGCACCACCGGGTGCTCGGAGCCTTTCGAGCGTTAGCGATCACAGCGGAAACCAAGTATTTGGTGTCTATGTCAGTCCATGTCGTCGGGAAACTGGAACACCGAGTGAGGCTCAGGTCCGAGAGGCCACAGACCAAAGGGGTGGGACGTTGTTGTTGACAGCTAAACCCGTATTCGCAGAATCCTTTGATATCCTTCAGATGGTGGCTGACGTAATCGCGTTATCCCTAACCCATATCAAAAGGGCCAATGCCATTTACAGTTGGCCTTACTCAACCCACGGACGGAGCTATGGACTGCCCCCAGTGCTCAACACCTGATGTAATCGAGATTCAGCAAACCCTTCCCGATGGAGCCGAAGTGCGGTTCTTCTCGTGTCATCACTGTGAGGAGAAATGGTGGACTCAAGGGGGACGTGAACTCGATCTGAGTCAGATCTTGGAGATGGTCCGCGACCAAAAGGCGTGAGCCTTCCCACCCGCCGTGGCCCGGTCGTCAACTGGCCGCTGATCGTCACGATCGCCTCTGTTTCGCTGGTGATCTTCATCATTCTCAACCCCTGGTTGGTGTTCTCCTCGACAACACCCACTGGTGGCGATATGGGCGCCCACGTTTTCGGGCCCGCGTTCCTACGCGACAACCTTCTGCCTGAGGGTCGAATCCTCGGCTGGTCAAACGATTGGTTTGCTGGCTTCCCTGCTTTCTACTTTTACTTTCCTCTTCCGTCGTTGACGATCGTCTTCCTGGACCTGTTCCTGCCTTATGGCGTGGCCTTTAAAACCGTGACCGTCGCCGGCCTCGTCGCCCTCCCGTTCGCTACCTACTTCCACGCACGGTGTATCAGCTTGTCGAAATCGGTTTCTGTCGTCACGGCGTCTGCCGCGGCCGTCTTCGCATTCATGGAGAGCTTCAACATCTACGGCGGAAACATCGCCTCATCCCTCGCCGGAGAGTTTTCCTATTCGTGGTCGTTTGCCCTTTCCCTCGTCTACTTGGGTCTCCTGATCAAGGGCGTGAAGGACGATCGTCGCTATCTGAAGTGGGCGGCTCTTGCACTGGCCCTGACCGCGCTGTCACACATTCTGACGACCATTGTCGTGATATTCGCTTCCTTGTTTGTCCTGGGTTGGAAGAAGGGCTTCCTGCGGGCCTTGACGGTCTGGGTTTGGGGTTTCGCTATCGCTGCGTTTTGGGCGCTGCCTCTCCTCGCCCGAATCGGCCTCACTTCCGACATGGGATGGACACCGTTGAGCCGGATGGAGGAGCTCTTTCCTGTCGAGGTTTGGCTGCTGCTGCCCCTCGCAATCGCCGGAGCCGTGTGGGCATTGATCAGGTCTCGCCGTGCGGCGCCCATCCTCGCCGCAACGTTGCTCCCGGTCCTCTACTACCCCCTACCAACCCTGTTGCCGGAGACCTTCCCTGATCTATTCGGTGGCGAGCGCTGGAAGCTGTGGAACGGGCGGTTGCTTCCCTACTGGTACTACGGCGTCGCTTTCTTTGCGGCGGTGGCCGTCGGAGCCGCTGTGGTCTGGGCGAGTCGTCGGCTGCCATCGCGGTTGTCAATGCACTGGCCCAGAGCGCTGATTGTCCTGGTTGCCGCGGTGGGTGCTGGTCTCGCTGCCGATTCGACAGAGTTCCCCGACTATGCCTGGATCTTCTTCGCGGCCGGAGGCATGCTGCTTCTCTTGGCGTCGTTCTGGTGGGCCCCAACTGTCGGGTCTCGAGGCTTCCTCGTTGTGTTCGCCAGCTCCGTGATCGCTCTTGGCGCTCTCTCAGGAGTGACTTTCGTAGACGGCTGGGCGAAGTGGAATTACGAGGGCTACGAGGCGAAGGAGCCTTGGCCCGAGTACGAGACACTGATGGCTGACATCGAACAGCTCCCGGAAGGCCGTGTTCAGTGGGAAGGCAACAACGAATGGAATCAATTCGGCACGCCGATGTCTCCGATGCTGATCCCATACTGGACAGAAGGCTCTCACGCGTCGATGGAGGGCCTGTACTTTGAATCGTCGCTGACCACGCCGTTCCACTTCATCAACTCTTCGGAGATGTCGTCTAACGCCTCGAATCCGATCCCTGGTCTTGGATATCACAACCTGCAGATGGACCGAGGGCTCAAGCACCTCGACGTCTATGGCGTCAGCTATTACGTGAACATCACACCAGAAGCCGGTGAGGTAGCCGACTCGATGGAGGAAATGACCCTGATCTCGACGTCCGGTCGATTCGGCATCTATGAGTTACCAGAAACGCAGCTTGTCGAGGCGGCTTCTTTTGTTCCGTCGGTGTACGACGTGCCTGAGCGGGGACTGCTCGCTGCCATGGTTGGGTCGGAGACGGTGGTCAGCTCCGCCGGTGAGCCACTGCCGAGTTTCCACGACATGGCCCTGGAGTGGTACGAGGATGTCGACAATCTCGATCTTTGGGTTGTCGCAGATGGTCCCGAGTCATGGAAGAGAATCGAGTCGATCGACGAACGGGAGGCCATACCAACCGGGGTCAGCGAAGGCGCCGTCTCGGACATCGTTGTCGATGATCATCGCATCTCGTTCTCAACTGAGGCAGTCGGGGTGCCGCACTTGGTCAAGGTCTCCTACTTTCCCAACTGGACCGCTGATGGTGCCGACGGTCCGTACCGCGCTACACCTTCATTGATGGTGGTGGTTCCGACTCAAGAGGACGTAGTCATCACTTTCGATGACACCTGGGCCGAGTCCGGTGGGAAGATACTCACGGTTGTGGGTCTCGTTGCCCTGATTGCTGTGTTGGGGCTGATTGTCTGGCGGCGTCGAACCCGGCCGAGGGACGCAGCGGTCAGCTAGGAGCGTCGGACTTGAGCGGGCTCAGCCTTGAGTGTTGCTCTGATTTCGAAGAGCCCCTTGATCGTTCGAGGTACTCGCTTGATCAAGGACGATCGAGCAGTGCGCATCTCCTCGACCACGACAGGGATCTCATCGATCTCATACCCTGCCCGTTCTGCCCGCACCACGAGTTCGGTGTCGAAGAGATCCTTTCTACTGACAACCAGAGGGGTGAGATGTCGGACGAGCTCCTGTTTGAAAGCCTTCATCCCGTGGGTGTCCGAAACCTTTGACGCAAGGATCGTTCTCAATAGGAGATTGAACACGCTTGTTGCAATCCGTCGGATGATCGGACGACGGTCCTCTGAAGCAGGATCTCGCTTTGAACCGATCACGATGTCAGCTGATGTCTCGGCAAGTACTGACGCCAGGAAATCAGCCGAGAAGTAGTCGATATCGAAGTTGACGACCCATTCTCCGACGGCGTCCGTGAATCCCCTGTGCATAGCTGCCCCATAATCAGGTTTGGCCAGTGAGATGACCTTGACACGCTGGTCGTCCGTTGCCTCGCGAGCTACATCGGCTGTGTCGTCGGTCGATCCGTTCTCGATGATGAGGATTTCATAGGAGACGCCCAACGAATCCATCGCCCCCACAAGCCGAGGAAGGGCAACGGGCACGAAATCTGCCTCGTTGTAGACAGGCACAACAATGGAAAACGCCGGAGACATGAGAGCAACGAAGTGTAGGTACAGCCCCGACTTAGACCTCTGGGAACATACGTCAGTCCTACAATCCACACGATGAATCCCGATGCGGTCTTCAAGGCTTATGACATTCGCGGCCGAACCGATACGGGAGACATTGACACGGAGCTCTATTACCGAATCGGCTCTGGCCTTGTCACGGTCTTGCACGAAACCCGTTTTGCCGTGGGTCGGGACTGTCGAGAGTCATCGGAGGGTCTCGCGGATGCTCTGATCGACGGGCTGACCTCAGCCGGCGCCGACGTGGTGGACCTGGGCCAGATTCCGACCGATGTTCTGTACTACTACTCCGGTAGCTACAGCATCGCCGGCGCGGTCGTGACAGCCTCACACAATCCGGCCGAATACAACGGACTTAAAGTATGCAAGCCTGGCGCGGTTCCCGTGGGAGAAGACTCGGGGCTCGCCCAGGTCAAGGAGCACGTCAAGAACCCACCCGGTCCGAAGACGGATGTCGAACATGGGAGCGTTGTCCATTTCGACCCTATCCCTGGGTATCTAGATCATCTCTTCTCCGTCGTAGATCCAAACGCGATCGGCCCACTGAGCGTTGCGGTCGACGGCGGAAACGGGATGGCAGGTGTAGTAGTGGAAAGAGTCTTTGAGAACCTCACTGCTGAGCTAACGGGCCTGTACTTGGAGCCCGATGGAACATTCCCCAACCATCCAGCGGACCCTCTCCAGGCCGAGAATCTGAGGGACCTCATCGCCATAGTTGAACGGGGAGACCACGATCTCGGCGTGGCGTTCGATGGGGATGCCGATCGAGCGTTCTTCATTGACGACTCCGGTGAACCCCTCTCCGGAAGCACCGTGACATCGCTTGTGGCGCGATTCATGCTGGCGCGAACACCCGGGGCCTCAATTGTCCACAATCTGATCACCAGTAGGGCGGTCCCGGAGATCGTCGAGGAACTCGGTGGCGTTCCGATCCGAACCAGGGTGGGTCATTCATTCATCAAGCGGATCATGGGGGAGTCAGGTGCCGTGTTCGGTGGGGAGCACAGCGGCCACTACTACTTCGCTGCCAACTACCGGGCTGACTCGGGGATGATGGCGATGCTGGCACTTCTCGAAGTTCTCTCGAGCTCAGGTAAGTCACTCTCGCAACTCCGTGCTGAAGTCGAGAGATATCCGTCTTCAGGTGAACTCAACTACAGGGTGGAGGATCCCTCACATACGATGAGGCAGATAGCCGACGCATTTCCCGACTCCAGCCACGACCAGCTAGATGGATTGAGCGTCGATGCCGGGGAATACTGGTTCAACGTGAGGGCATCAAACACCGAGCCGTTGCTCCGTCTGAATGTCGAAGCGTCCGATTCCGACACTGTCGATTCGGCAGTAGAAAAGATTCAGACGATCATCCTTTCTGAATCATGAGTCTCATTGATGATCGTCTGGCCGAGATCCTCGTCTGTCCGGCCGACAAAGGCGATCTAACTCAAGACGAGGAGAACAGCCAGCTGGTCTGCCAGATGTGCGGCAGAACCTATCCCGTGGAAGACGGGATACCGATCATGTTGATAAAGGACGAAGAGACCTCTTGACTGACATGCTCGCGATGATCCGGTCGCTCGGATCGCAGCTTCGTTGGGCTGCAGATCTCGAGATGCCAGACCTGCAGGCTTCCGAAGACTTTGTTGTCGCAGGTATGGGTGGTTCAGGGATCTCAGGAGATTACGTGAAGGCGGTGACGCCGGACCTGGGGATTCGAATCCATGTCCACAAGGACTACGGGCCACTCCCAGAATGGGTCGATCGAGCGCAGCCATTGATCGTGGGGATCAGTTTCTCAGGCAATACCGAAGAGACGCTCAGCGTTTTGGCTGACTCGGAGAAGCGCGGATTGCCAACGGTCGGGATCACCAGTGGAGGCCAGCTGGGAGAATCCCAAGATCTGGCTGATCGTACAACCCTGCGCGTGCCTGCCGGTCTACAGCCCCGCGCTGCATTGGGCTATTTGTTCGGCACGGCCCTGCGTGTGGTTGGTCACTCGTCGGGCCATACCGGGTTGGTGACCGACCTCCGGGAGGCAGCTGAGGTTGCTGACGCGATTTCGGAGGAGGGATCACAGCAATGGTCGCTGGCGTCTCGGATCGCTGAAGAGCTCGCAGGAAGGGTCACCGTGGTCTACGGAGGCGGAGTGCTGTCCGGCACGGCAGCGCAGCGTTGGAAGACACAGATCAACGAGAACGCCAAGATGCCCGCGTGGTGGTCGGTACTTCCCGAGCTCGATCACAACGAGATCGTCGGCTGGGAAACCCTTGCCGAAATGACCAGCCGGACCCACGGTGTTGTCAGTATCTCCGACCGGTCGGATGCACCGCGAGTGGCGGCCCGTTACCGACATACCAAGGATCTCGTACAATCCTTCGTTCCCTGGGTTGGCCATGTCGACTCGTTGGGGGAGTCGGCCGTGGCACGGCTCATCTCGCTTACCGTGATGGGTGATTTGGTTTCTTGGATGCTGGCTGAGAATGCAGGCGTCGACCCGGTTCCAGTTGGAACCATAGAAAAGCTAAAAAAACTTCTGATTGAGGATGACAAATGAACTACGACATTGCAGATCCGAGCCTCGCTGAAGCGGGGCAGCGGCGCATTACTTGGGCCGGCCGCCGGATGCCGGTGCTGGCCACTGTCAGTGAGCGCTTTACCAAGGAAAAGCCACTCGATGGCACAGTGATTGCCGCCTGTCTGCACGTGACGGCCGAAACTGCCAATTTGATGCTGGCTCTCCGCGACGGAGGTGCCGAACCGATTCTCTGCGCTTCCAACCCGCTTTCGACTCAGGACGATGTCGCTGCAGCTCTTGTTGCCGAAGGCATATCCGTCTTTGCAATACGCGGCATCGACAACGACGGCTACTACAAGCACATCAACGCCGCTCTCGATCACGCACCTGCGATCACGATGGACGACGGTGCCGACCTTGCGACGTTGCTCCATACCGATCGAAGGGATCTCGAAGTCATCGGTTCGACCGAGGAAACCACCACGGGAGTCATCCGGCTCCGTGCCATGGCCGCCGACGGGACTCTGCGTGTTCCGGTTGTGGCGGTCAATGACTCGGCAACAAAACACCTCTTTGACAATCGGTATGGGACAGGTCAATCCGTATTGGACGGTTTGATCCGCGCCTCCAACGTTCTCATCGCTGGTCTCAACGTGGTGGTGATCGGCTATGGCGATTGCGGTCGCGGTGTAGCCGACCGGGCCGACGGACTTGGCGCCAATGTGATTGTGGTCGAGGTAGACCCGGTACGAGCCCTGGCGGCTGCGATGGACGGATTCCGGGTAATGACCGCAACCGAGGCGGCAAGGATCGGCGACATTTTCGTCACCGTCACCGGCAACAAGCATGTTCTTCGAAGGGAACACTTCGAAGTCATGAAGGACGGGGCGATCCTCTCCAATGCCGGTCACTTCGACATCGAGCTGGACCTGGCCAGTCTTCGGGAGATGGCCGCGGAAGTCCGCAATGTTCGAGACAACCTCGATGAGTACGAGATGTCGGACGGGAGAAGAATCCTCCTCGCCGCTGAGGGACGCCTTGTCAATCTCGGTGCTGCTGAGGGTCACCCGGCCGATGTGATGGACATGTCGTTTTCGAATCAGGCTTTGGCCGCTGAGTTTCTGATCAAAAATGCGGAGACTCTGGAAACGGCGATCCACACACTGCCTGCTGAGATCGACGATGAAGTGGCCGCAATCAAGTTGGAGAGTCTCGGCGGTGGGCTCGAAGTCCTTACCGATGAACAGAGGGATTACCTGAGCGGCTGGCAAGAAGGCACATGAGCGGGAGCCACTTCCGGCCGCCCTGTCATTTATGGAGGGCCTCGGGCGAACACCTTCACCCCTGATCAATTCCATCGTACGTTTGGTACGTGGTTTGTCAGGGCTGTCACCAATGGGCTGCGAGCAAGCTGTGTGATTCCTGCCTCAGCGACCTGCATCCGGCTTCCGACAGACTCGTTGGTCGAGCGATTCGTGCTGTGGCCGCCTTTGAACACACCGGTGTCGCTGCACGACTCGTCCACGAGTTGAAATACAAAGGCAATCCGTTGATCGTCGAGTTGGCTGCGAAGTCTCTTGCCGGGCTTTTTCCAGCGGGTACCAATTACGTCCCGATACCAAGGGTTTGGAGCCGTTATGTCCGATACGGGGTCGATCCCGGTCGACTCATTGCCCACGCGATGGCCCGAGAGACCAAAGGGATGGTTCTCAACCTGTTGTACCGGCCGTGGCACTCCGCGAGAAGGGCCGGGACCAGAGACCGAACCAGACCGGTCCGACTATCCGGCCGGCCCGTGCCATCGCGACCGGTGGTGATCGTTGACGATGTGCTGACTCGGGGCAACACCGCACTTGCGGCGGCGGACGCAATCGCTCCAACTCGGGTGGCTTGTGTGCTTACGGCGACATCGGCAAGGCACCCTTGACGGAAAGGACACAGGAGAAGGTGCGTCGAGGACAAGGGCGCAGCCCAGGATATGGCTCGCTGAGAACGCGACATTTTTCGGCCTACAGGTGTCTAGTCCCCGCCCCTTTCTGCCGATAGAGGATCAGCACGTTCTTTCAGGAGTCCGAAAAACCCATGTCAACCGTACTAATTGTCGACGACGCCGAACTGTTTCGAGAGACGCTTCGCGTCGCCTTTGAGGGAGAGGGTTTCGAAGTCGTTGCCGCTGCGTCAGGGGCGATGGAAGGGATAGATCTCGCTCGCGAGTACAAACCGTCGATTGTGATGCTCGATCTGCTGATGCCCGGAATGTCTGGTCTCGAAGTCGTCAGCTCGATTATCAAGGCAAGCCCAACGTCGAAAGTGATTCTGCTCACCTCGAGTGAATCCTCAGACGATCTTCTCGAGGCTGTCCGCACCGGAGCGTCTGGCTACATCACTAAGGACACGCCGCTCCCAAGGCTTGTCGACGCCATGAGAGACGTGCTGAACGGTGGGGCTGCGGTATCTGCGGCGATGAGTGGCAAGTTGTTTTCGGCCATGAGGGACCTGCTCAAACATCACGGTGCGTCCTTGGCCCGTCGCCCCGAGCTGACCGGCCGCGAGCTCGAAGTTCTTTCGCTTGTTGCGTTGGGTAACACGTCGCGAGAGATTGCTGACCGCCTCTACATTTCCGAGAACACCGTTCGGAACCATGTACGCAACATCCTGGACAAATTGGGGATGAAGTCTCGCTTCGAAGCTGTTGGATGGGCACAGCGTGAAGGTCTCCTGAGCAACCATTGATATCGGCTTTGAAGTCGGTCTAAATAGGGGTGCCGGTACCATGGAGGTCTCATGGCACTTTTCTCGAAAGTCCTTCGCGCCGGTGAAGGAAAAACACTCAAGGGTTTCCAGGGCATCGTTGCCGCTGTTAACGACATGGAAGCTCAACTTGAATCTCTCACAGATCAACAACTTGGCTCCAAGACGGTCGAATTTCGTGACCGCATCTCAAATGGTGCGTCTCTGGACGACATCCAGGTGGAGGCCTTTGCGACTGTCCGTGAGACCGCAAAGCGGGTCTTAGGCCAGCGGCACTACGACGTACAGGTGATTGGCGCCGCGGCCCTCCACACTGGAATGGTTGCCGAGATGAGAACCGGTGAAGGTAAGACACTGGTCTCGACGATGCCGGCATATCTGAATGCTCTCAGTGGCAAGGGCGTGCACATGATCACCGTCAACGATTATCTGGCATCACGTGACGCCGAATGGATGGGCGGGATCCACCGATTCCTCGGTCTCAGCGTCGGCCTAATCCAAAACGGGCAGGATCCTCAGTCAAGGCATCCCGCTTACAACTCCGACATCACACACGGCACCAACAATGAGTTCGGCTTCGACTATCTCCGTGACAACATGGCGATGTCTGCGGAGTCAAGGGTGCAACGGGGTCACCCCTACGCCATCGTCGACGAGGTCGACTCGATTCTCATCGACGAAGCGAGGACGCCGCTGATCATTTCCGGAAAGTTGGCCGACAGTGCCAAGTGGTATCGCGATTTTGCTCGAATAGTCAAACGTCTCCAGAAGGACGTCCACTACGAGGTCGACGAGCGGAAACGCCAGGTTCTGACCACCGAGGATGGTGTGACACGAGTCGAACAGATCCTCGGGGTGGAGAACCTTTTCGACCATGCTGCTGTCGACTTTGTCCACCATCTCGAAGCGGCCTTGAAGGCCAAAGAGCTGTTCCTCCGTGACGATGCCTATCTCATTGATCACGGCGAGGTGAAGATCGTCGATGAGTTCACCGGTCGGGTCCTCGAGGGCAGGAGGTATTCGGAGGGGCTCCACCAGGCGATCGA
This sequence comes from Acidimicrobiia bacterium, assembly GCA_965216445.1. Classification (GTDB taxonomy): domain Bacteria; phylum Actinomycetota; class Acidimicrobiia; order Spongiisociales; family ZC4RG35; genus MA-ANB-1. The sequence continues at coordinate 1,717,326 of OZ244166.1, read as the reverse complement.
AGCAAAAGAAGGCGTGGCGATAAAAGAGGAAAACCAAACCCTCGCCACTATCACCCTGCAGAACTACTTCCGTCTCTACGAGAAGCTGGCCGGTATGACCGGTACCGCCGAGACCGAAGCGCCCGAACTCGCTCAGATCTACAACGTCGAAGTGATTGTTGTCCCGACCAACAAGCCCATCGCTCGAATCGACAACGGTGACCTCGTTTACAAAACCGAGGCTGGGAAATTCTCGGCTCTGATTGACGACATCGCCGAGCGCTACGCGAAACACCAGCCCGTGCTGCTCGGAACCGTTTCCATCGAAAAGTCGGAGAAACTGTCAAGAGCCCTGAACAAGGCCGGGGTCAAACACGAGGTTCTCAACGCAAAACAACACGCGCGGGAAGCCGACATCATCGCCCAGGCCGGCCGACCCGGCGCTGTCACCGTTGCTACGAACATGGCCGGTCGTGGTGTTGACATCATGCTCGGCGGTAATCCGGAGGGAATGGCCAAGACTGAGCTCAAGAAGCAAGGAGTGGCTCCGGACGATCCTTCGTATGCAGAGCTCGAAGCCAAGCTGATCGACGAGTTCGAACAGCAGATCGCACCTGACAAACAAAAAGTGATTGATGCAGGTGGGCTCTACGTGGTGGGAACCGAGCGACACGAATCGAGACGTATCGACAATCAGCTCCGAGGTCGGTCCGGACGTCAAGGCGACCCGGGTGAGTCCCGGTTCTACCTATCTCTCGAAGACGATCTGATGAGACGCTTCCAGGGGGAGTGGGTCACGTCGATAATGGACCGTCTCAACCTCCCCGAAGATCAGCCGCTTGAGGCGAAGATGGTGTCGAAAGCTATCGAGCGTGCTCAACGCCAAGTCGAGTCGCAGAACTTCGAAATCCGCAAGAACGTACTCAAGTACGACGAGGTGATGAACCGCCAGCGCGAGGTCATCTACGAATGGAGAGAGTCGATTCTCGAGGGTACGGCCAGCGAGGACCTGGTGAACGACTGGATCGACGAGGCGATGGAGGCGATCGTCGAAACCGAGTTCGGGGGAGATGTCGCCAAGTCTGAGTGGGATTGGGAGTCCCTACGCAAAGAGCTAGCTCAGTTCTATCCGACCAACATTGGCCCCGAGTCAGTCGAGCGCAACTCGGTCGATGACGTGGTTGAGGTTGTTATAGACGAGGCGCAGGACTTCTTCGACAAGCGCCGCGAGGATCTCGGCCCAGAAGTAATGGCAAGGGTTGAGAAGTCGGTGATGTTGTCGGTCATCGACAACAAGTGGAGGGAACACCTTTCCGAGATGGACTACCTCCGCGCCGGAATCGGGCTGAGGGCGATGGGTCAGCGTGATCCGCTGACCGAGTATCAACGGGAGGCGTACGACATGTTTGCCGACCTTGTGGCGTCCGTTAAACACGACGCAGTCAAATACCTCTTCCGCGTTGAGCTTGCACAGCCAAAAACGCAGCCGAAGCGAGTCGAGGCAAACCCAACAGGTGGCAAGGTGAAGAAACAGCGGATTGTCTCCGAAAAGATCGGTCGGAATGATCCTTGCTTCTGCGGATCCGGTAAGAAGTACAAGAAGTGCCACCTGCTCAAGCAGGACGCTTAAAGGAGTCCTGCCTTGTCTGAGGAGATCTCCGACCCCAAATCGTTTGTCGCCGAGCTGCGCAAGCGTCTCGATGAGGCGCGTGGCTTTCTCGACCTGGACGCCAAAGCCAGCGAGCTGGAGGAGCTGCGCGACCAGGCCGGGCAACCCGACCTCTGGGACGACCCTGACAAAGCGCGTCACGTTTCCCAGAAGCTGGCTCGCTTCGAAGGGTTGTTTGCGAAGATCGACGGTTTGGATTCGACCATTGAGGACGCTGAGGTTCTCCTCGAACTAGCCGCTGAAGCCGACGACCCAGACTCGCGAGCGGAGGCAATCGATCAACTGGCTGGAGTCGGAGCCGATCTCGATGGGCTGGAGTTGGAGTCTTTGTTCTTTGACGAATACGACGACGCCGACGCGATCATCAGTGTTCACGCTGGTGCAGGGGGAGTGGACGCTCAGGATTGGGCCGAAATGTTGGGTCGCATGTACCAGCGGTTTCTGTCCGACGCAGGGTTCGCTGTCACGGTGGAGGAGATCACCGAGGGTGACGAGGCCGGAATCAAGTCAGCAACCTTTTCGGTAAAGGGAGACCGTGCGTATGGAACCCTGGAGTCGGAGAGAGGCGTGCATCGCCTGGTGAGGATCAGCCCATTCGACGCCGCAGCCCGACGCCAAACTTCATTTGCGGGCGTGGATGTGGTTCCAGATCTCGGCGATCAGGCCGACGTTGAAATCAATGAGGACGAGATACGGATTGACACCTACCGATCCCAAGGTGCTGGTGGACAGCACGTCAATACAACCGATTCTGCCGTGCGAATCACCCACATCCCGACGGGAATTGTCGTGCAATGTCAAAACGAGCGCTCCCAGCTTCAGAACAAGGCTCGGGCCATGGCGATGCTGCAGTCCAAACTCGCTGAACGCCAGCGGCTCGATCGTCTCGAGCATCTCAATGAGATCAGGGGAGACCAGGGTGAGGCCGCTTGGGGCCGGCAAATCCGAAGTTATGTGATGCAGCCCTACCAAATGGTGAAAGACCTGAGGACCGAATTTGAGGTGGGAAACATCCAGGGTGTGCTCGACGGAGACGTCATGCCTTTCGTCGAATCGTACCTGCGGTGGCGTCGAGCCCAATTCGAGTCATCGGGATAATGCCAGTTAGCAATCGGATCGCTATTAGCGTTCCCCTGGTCCGCAGAACGAATTATCCCCTCTGCGAGGCTCTTTCCTTAACCAATGATACGACTCGATAGCGTTACCAAGGTTTACGAGGGTGGCACGGTCGCCGCCAACAACGTCTCACTCGACATCCAAAAGGGTGAGTTTGTGTTCCTCGTCGGTGCATCAGGATCTGGCAAGTCCACCCTGATTCGCCTCATGCTGCGCGATGAGCCCGTTACTCGTGGCACCATCTGGGTAGCAGGCAAGGACATCACCACACTCCCCAAATGGAAGATCCCGTATCTCCGACGCAGCGTCGGAACGGTCTTTCAGGACTACAAGCTCCTCCCCAACAAGACGGTTTCAGAGAATGTCGCCTTCGCTCTTGAAGTGCTCGGTCGGCCGTCATCGGCGATCAAACCCCAAGTTGAGCAAGTCTTGGATCTCGTCGGCCTCGCCGACAAGGCCGATCGCTATCCGAGGCAGTTGTCGGGTGGCGAGCAGCAAAGAGTGTCGGTAGCCCGATCCTTCGTCAACCGCCCACCCATCATGCTCTGCGATGAGCCCACAGGAAACCTAGACCCGAAGACATCGGTTGGGATCATGAAGCTGCTCGACCGTATCAACCGGACCGGGACAACCATAGTGATGGCCACGCACGACCATGCGATCGTCGATGCGATGAAGCGACGTGTTGTGGCGCTCGAGAGTGGAAGTGTGATGCGAGACGAGCAGAGCGCGGGTTACGAGCGGAGCATCGACGAGTGAGCAGGTTCTTCTTCCTGGTCAAAGAGGCTCTGACCAACCTGAAACGCAACGCTCTCGTGGTTGCCGGAGCTGTTCTCGCAGTGTTCATATCGCTGTCTTTGGCGTTTGGTGCTCTGGTTGTCAACGAAGTCCTCCGGGTCAACACCTTGGCTTGGCAAGACGGCGTGCACGTGATTGCCTTCCTCAATGACGAGGGATCAGCGGGTGTTTCCCCGGGTTCGCACCAAGCTCTGGTGGTTCAGGTCGAAGGCTGGGACGAGGTGGACAAGGTCACCTACTACGACAAGAACGATGCCTGGAACGAGTATCAGCAGATCTTCGAAGGTCAGCCGGACCTCCTCGACATCGATCCGACCATCCTCCCGGCTTCGATCCGCATCGAATTGGTAGAGATCGAGTTCCACCAATCGGTCCAGTTTCGCCTCGAGCAAGACACACTTACTGTTCGTCAGGTAAACACGGCCGCCGAGGAGATCGAGCAACTCGAGAACCTCTCGGCGGTTCTCAACGTCCTCGGCCTTGGTATGGCGATTGTCTTGGGCTTGTCCGCTGTGGTCCTGATCGCGAACACGATCCGTCTCGCCATCTACGCCCGTCGCGACGAGGTGGCAGTCATGAAACTGGTCGGAGCATCAAACTGGTTCATTCGCGTCCCATTCCTCTTGGAAGGAATGATTGAGGGAGTTTTGGGTGCAGCACTTGCGGTGTTCACAGTCTGGCTGGGATCCTCCCGCCTCGCCGATGCAACACAGACTTTCGCCTTGTTCCGCTTGGATGTGTCAAATCAGTTCTTCTTCCGGTGGGGTCTTCTTTTCCTCTTCTTCGGCGCTGCAGCTGGAATCATCGGTTCTCTCCTCGGTTTGAGCAGGTATCTGCGAGATTCGGACGGGGTCGGCGAAGACATTCCGGGAGGGATCTAGATCGTGGCCGGCTCGGACGAGTCCGGGCGGATCAAAGTCGTCGCCACGAATCGAAAGGCTCGGCGCAACTACACCATCTCCGATACGTTCGAGGCCGGAATCTCTTTGGTCGGGTCCGAGGTGAAATCAATCCGAGAAGGTCGGATCGATCTCAAGGATTCCTTCGCTCACGTCGACCACGGAGAGATCTACCTCAGTGGCTGCTACATCGGGCCGTATGAGTTCGCTCGGGATGGCGGTCACGACCCAGAACGCCACCGGAAACTGTTGTTACACCGGCGGGAGATCGACCGAATCGCCGGTCAGCTGGCCGAGAAGGGTCTGACCCTTGTCCCTCTTCAGGTCTACTTCAAGAAGGGCAAGGTTAAGGTCGAGTTGGGTCTCGCCAAGGGCCGCAGCACCGTCGACAAGCGGCAGAGCCTCAGAGAACGCGAACACGAGCGTGAGATGCGCCGCTCGGTTGGACGGTCCCACCGCGGTCAGCCGCCCGGATAGGTCACCTCGAAGCTGTCGATCGGGTCGCCGAGAACGTCAAGGGCGGTTACCACGATCGTGCCGTCCACTTGCTCAAGGGTGAGAAAGTGGTGTAGCTCCTGGCTCTTCACCAGATCGTAGTCGCACGGTTCCAGCCCGTAGAGGTGTCTGCCGCCACCACCCGTGACCAGATAGGTCAGCCCATCGGCAGAAATCCGCTGATAGTTGTGGTCGTGGCCGGAGATCACCAAGACCACGTCGGAGTCGAAGAACTCGACCCACTCGTCTTGGACCCTTTCGGTGTCTCCGTGTTTGGAACAGCTGTACGCAGGGTGATGAAACACGACGATCGTTGGTCCGTTGACCTCTTCCATCGTCTGCTCCAGGAAGGAGATCTGAGTTTGGTTGCCAATCTGATTTGAGTCGAGGATGACAATCGTGGCATCACCCCAGAGGTGCGTCGTCCAACGGGGAGGGGAATTGAACGTCTCGTTCACTATGTCTTCACGACGACTTGTTTCAATGTCGTGATTTCCCCACGTCAGCCAGAAGTCGATTCCGGACTGAGTTGCCCAATTCATGGGCGCCATTAGAAATTCGGCGTCATCGCTGTAGAAATTGTCCCCGGCGGTGAGAATCGCTGCGATTTCCCGTTCTTCGGCAAACCGGCTCATCGCTCCGGCAACAGCTCCTTGCGGGGCGGTACCCGAACCCCAATCGCCGATGACCATGACCACGCCCGGGTCTTCTGATTCGACCTGCGAGGTCGTAGTCGCTCCGACCGTGGTTGTGGTCGTTCTAGGGGGTACGGAAGTGACAACCGTTGAAGACGTGGTTGACGACGATGCCGTGGAATCCGCAGGCGAGCCACATGCGACGGCGAACACCATCAGGGCGATCACGGAGCTCTTTCGCATCAGGTCAGGGTATCGGCAACCGCTCACTGACTGGAAGGAATCGATTCTGGAGTACAATGTGTGGACAACTAAAGCCCCTTGGGGGTGAAACGGTTTCGACGTTGAGTGTTGATGCGTTGGAAGCGAGCCGAGGTCTCCGGGGCCTCGTAAATAAACCGGAAAAACCAATAAGTGCCGAAGATAAATTCGCACTGGCTGCCTAATTAGGTAGCTCGTCCGCCCGGTCGGTTCCCGCACGATCGGGGTCGGGCGTCGTTTGTCGGGATGCGTCTCTCAGGGTCCGGGACTGAGGGGCAAAGATCAATTCTGGATAGGAGCAGGAGAACTCGTTGTCAGAGTTCCTGTTTCCGAAAACTCGCTGACAACTGCGCTCGGAGATGCCATCGCTGATGGCTCAACGGACCGGGGTTCGACTCCCCGCACCTCCACAATCTATGCAATACGCACCTCTCCCTACGGATGAACAGCTGGCACGCGTCCGGGACGCCTTGGGCGCCCCGTCCTTGATCCATGCTGGCCGAATTGAGGGTGGACTCGGATGCACGATGGATGTGCTGTCCGAGTCGGGAGGGCGGATGGTTTTGCGTCGCTATGGACCCTGGTACGCCGACCGGGGAGAGAATGCCGCAGAACGCGAGATCCGAGCCCTCGAGCTGCTCCAAAAAGCGAACATACCGGCCCCGGCCCCCATCTGGATCGACTCGGATGGCGTTTTCGACGAGCAGGCGATCCTGATCTCTTACATCGACGGCTCGCCAGAGTTGACGCCGTCCAATCCCTTCGACTGGGCGGAGCGGCTGGCGCAAACCCTCGCGAAGATCCATGAACTGAGGATCGACCCCGAGGACGAGACCCTGTTCCCTCCTGGCGCCGGGGAAGACATCGAGAAGACCAACGAGAATCCTGAGCTGATTCTCGATCATCCGTTGGGTGAGGATCTCCTTCGGCGCCGCGTGATGCTTGGCCAGGTGGCTCCCGAGACCGATACGGTTTTCAGTCACACCGACTACTGGCCGGGGAACACTATGTGGGAGAACGGTGACCTCAAGGCTGTGGTCGACTGGGAGTCACCTGCAACGGCGAGCCGCGAGCTCGACGTCGCGTACTGCTCCTTGGATATCCGCTACCTGGGGATGGACAAGGTTGCCGACCGGTTCATCGACACTTACCGCGAAGCCAGCGGCCACCCGCTGCCCGCTCTGAGTCATTGGGAGTCGGTTGCCCTCTGCCGTCCGATGCCCGACATTGGGATTTGGGTGCCCGCCTGGCTGGCCATGGGACGCGACATCTCCGTGGAGAAGGCGAGGGCCCGCTATACCGAGGTCCTCGAAGACTTCCTGGAGCGAACGGCCTAGGCCTGGGTCCCGCGAGTTCCGGGAGTGTTGGGGCGCTATCTCCCCCTGAGGGACGACCGGAGGAAGAGATGGCGGACAAGCCGAGCTGAGAGCCGGAGAAATCTGGAATTCCGGTATGTTTGAACCAAGCAGACAAGCCCGAGGAACTCATGGATGATCAACAGAACTTGCGAGCCATTGAGGCAGTCATCCTCAGGATGCGCGACAAGGGGCATTCCATCCCCGATATCTCCAATCGGATTGACAAGAAACCGGGAACCGTGAAACGAATGTTCAACATGATTGAGCACAAATCGGATATACCTGTCCAGGCACCGTCCGAGCTCGGGGAAGGGCGGCCGATCGAGCGGGTCATCGCCCGGTTACGTGAAGAGGGCGAGACCTATGGTGAGATCGGCAACCGGCTCAAGATGAGCGGCCGTCAGGTCAAGCGCATCGAGCAGATGTCGGAGTACAAGTCCTGACAGACCAATCCGACCGGGTTACTTGTCGTGGATCTGGATGCCCTTGCCCTTGATAGGCAGCCCACCCGCCGGATAGGCAGAACCGTCATAGATCACGGCAGCTCCATCCCAGATCGTGATCCAGAACAGGTCCTTGGTCGATGCGGCGTATCTCTCATCTGTGGCGACGACCTTGAAGGTGTAGCCGTTCACGCCATTCACCCGGCCCGACCCCTCGAATGTGGCGATCCCGTTGTGGATGCGCAGGGAGGTCATGCCAGTGGCGTGGAGATTGATGCCCTTCTGAAGCTGAAACTGGAGGTTTCCGTGGACGCTGCCGTCTCTTTGGTATCTGGCAACGAATCCGAAGGTGGCCTTCCCGCTGTGGTCGGGCTGAGCGGTCCATGCGCCCTCTGGTGACGTCACCCAGCCACCGCCAGTGACGAAGTCATTTGGGTCGAACACAAAAACCGTTCCCAGGACCGCAGTGTCGGAATCCCCGTCGTCGTCGGTGACAGTCACCGAGATCGTGTAGGTCCCCGGTCCGGCGTAGGTGTGGCTGCCGCTGGCCGTGCCCGATCCGGGGATCTCGCTGACCAGAGCGGTGCTGGACGTCCCGTCTCCCCAATGCCATGTGGCTGTGTGGGTGTCTTCGAGTCCGGCGTCGGTGAAGTCCGCCGACACGGCAAGCGAAGTGTCGAGTGGGTGGTTGGAAGGCAAACTCGAGGTGGCAGTTATGACCGGAGCAACGTTGTGGACCGTCACGTTGAAGCTATCCGTGGCGAACGCTCCGTCGGGGTCGGTAGCTGTGACAGTGGTCGAGAATCCACCGGGGCCCTCGACGAGGTCCTGCTGCCAGGTCCAGTCACCCCCACCGTCGTCGGTGAAGCCGGTGCAGTCACCGGAACAACTCAGGGTGAGGGCGTCGCCGTCCGGGTCGGTGAACGAGCCTCCTGTTGCGTAGGTCGTCCCTTCGTTGCGATCCACCTCGTCGGTGGCATCGAGATCTACGGTGGGCGGCCGGTTGAGCTGCTCGAAGGTGATTCCACTGACCGAAAGGTCCTGTTGAGAGAAGTCGTAGAAGGCCAGCTTGCCTTTGGGGAAGTCGCCGGTGATCGATATCTCGTGGGACCCGTCGACCCATACGTCCAGGCTGGTTGGTGTGTATTCGACTACGAATGCGTACGTCGTGTTGTCTTCCCATCCGGTGTCACCCAGCGTGGCGCCCCTGGCCAGCTCAGTCAGACCCCCATCGGGGTTGGCCGGTGAGTCAACGTGGCCCCAAAGCTCGTTGTAGGTCGGATTGCCCGACACCCGCGATACTGCGAGCCCGGGTAGCCCGTCGACCGGCCCGACACCATCGAGCCAGTCGATCTCCTGATATCCCTGTCTCCAGTCGATGAGCAGGTAGTCGTGGTAGGTGCCGCCATCGGGCGGGAGGAACCCGACCGCGAGACCAAAGAAGTCGTCGTCAAACGCCAAGGTGCCCAACTCGGCGGTCATGCGATAGCCGTCTGCGTCTTCGGTCGAATAGAAGAAGGTCGGCGCGCCGTTCACGGTCTGGGTCACGACGGTTCCGTCTGCATTGGGAACCCAATTGCCCGGGTCGGCCCCAATGGCGCCGGAGGAGGCGTGGTTGTACTCCGTCCATGTTGAGAGGTCAGTGGGGATCGGTGCACCGATCGCGGGAATGGCAAAGGCGATTGTGACTGCGATGGCCACTGTGGCCCTGAATATCTGACGCACGGGTACTCCTCGTCCCAGCGCCACCCCTACAACAAGCTAACACTCGGCCGGGCTGAGACAATTAGGTCTCTAGACCTATGAAGTCGATTCAGCCCACCTGCGGAATGCGCCAGACGCGCCCCTCGAGATTGGTGCGGAGTGTCCAAAGAGTGCAGTCTCGAACTCGAGGCTCGCAAGCTTCCTCAGGCTGGCATCGAAGGTCTCATTGGCCACGTTCATGAAGCCCCGTTTCACGTTGCCCGACTTGTCAGCGGTGGCGGCATCTCCGACGAAGAGGATCCCTCCCGAGCGGTCGAGGAGAAGGCTGATGTGGCCTTCCGTGTGGCCCGGGGTGTGGATCACGGCGAGGTCGTTCACGACAGGTACCGGTCCGTCCCGGTCCAGAGCGATGTCGACCTCCACCGCGTCGGGATCGGGCAGCAGCCTGATAATCGGTGCCAAAAAGCGGTATTTCTCGGCGACGAAAGGGGGCGGCGGGGGAGGATTATGCCCGCGGAGAATCGGAGCGTCACCCTCGGAAGCGACCAGCTTCGCTCCAGATTGCGTCTTGAGCACGGCTGCGCTCCCGTAGTGGTCGGCGTGCCCGTGAGTCACCACGATGGAACCGATCTCGTCGAGGTTGCGGCCGATTTCACCCAGCGCCGAGGCAACAGCGCCCTCCTTGCCGGGTAGGCCGGTGTCGACCACCGTCACACCGTCGTCTCCGTCGATTAAGAAAGCGTTCACGTACCCGCTCACCTGATAGACACCTTCTGCCACCTGTTTCACATCTTCTCCTTGTACATCACGAGGTTGCTCGCGCTCATGGTCGCGATCAACTTGCCTCTGTCATCGAGGACTTGCCCTTCGGAGACGATCACTGAGCGGCCCGCCTTTATCACTTCCCCTAACACACGAAAGGGCCCTTCGGTGCCCGGTCGGAGGAGGTTGAGTTTGTTCTCGATGGTCAGGATCGAAGCGTCTTCGGGAATGAGCGTGTAGGCCGAAAAACCACAAGCGCTGTCGAGTGCGGTGGAGACGGCTCCGGCATGGAGGACCCCGTCCTGTTGGGTCAGATCCTCGTGGAACCCGAATTTGAGCACTACCCGGCCCGGATCGACGGAGTCCAGGCTGATGCCCAGGGTCTTCATCATCCTCTGGCTGCCGAACCCGTCGATTACGCGCTCCCGGAACTTCGGGTTGGGGGTGTCGAAACTCACAAGTGGCCCCGTTCTTTGAGGATGGTCTCGAGTTGGGCGATCCGGAGCTCGACTGCCGCCCGACCGGTGGAGTCGTCGATGGCCTTATTGATCCCGATCGTGCCTGCCGCCCCGCCCGATCCGGTGCCGGCGAACGATCCGTCGGTTTGTTTGGCGCCCGCGACGTACTTCCTGGCGATGGAACCGAGCTGGGAGCGTTTCGCTTTCAGCTCGGCAATGAGCTCCGATGAGGGACGGTCCTTGTCTCGGTCGACGACGAACGTGGCGGCCTCGTCGCGAAGGCGATCCCGTTCCATGGCCAACGCGTTTCTTCGAGCGAAGTCGTCGTCAGACAACGCCAACAATTCATCTTGGATTTCGCCTAATCGCTTGTTGATCTCTTGGAGGCGTTCCATCTTCTCGTTTCGGGCCTATTACCGTGACGGTTCGTGAGCGGTTTACCCGAAAAGGTACTAGTTACCGAGTCGTCATCGCGTGATGGGTTGCAGAGTCTGGGTGCTTTTGTCCCGACGGCAGCAAAAGCAAGCCTCATTTCGGACCTGGCCGGGACCGGCATCCGAAGCTTCGATGCGGTCTCCTTCGTCAGTCCCAAAGCAGTCCCACAAATGGCAGACGGTGCCGATGTCGTTGCCGCGGTGGGTGAACGTGAAGGGCTGGAGCTGATTGGGCTTGTACCCAACATGGTTGGGTTGGAGGCAGCGATTGAGGCGGGGGTCGACACAATCGGGGTGCTGACGGCGGCCTCGGATGAGTTCAATCTGCGGAACATCAACGCAACGGTTGACGAGTCGATGCATCGCATCCGCAGGGTTCTCCTCGAGGTTCCAATGGGGGTGCGGAACAGGGCGTATATCTCCACCGCCACGCATTGTCCGTTCGAAGGCGACCAAGACCCCGACTGGGTTGCCCATCTGGCCGAGACTCTTCTCGAGTGGGGAGCGGAGTCGGTCTACCTCGGTGACACCATTGGAAAGGCGACGCCGGCTCACATCGAACGTCTCCTCGATGACGTCTTAAAGGTTGCACAGCCGGAACAGGTAGGAATCCACTTCCATGACACCTATGGGCAGGCACTTGCGAACACCACAGTGGCACTGGAACGCGGAATCGCACGGATGGACACCTCGGCCGGCGGATTGGGCGGTTGTCCCTATGCGCCTGGTGCCACCGGCAACTTGGCAACGGAAGATCTCCTTTACATGCTTGACGGCCTGGGAATCGAGCACGGGATCGATATGAGCGGCGTGGCCGGGGTCGCATCCGATTTCTGCTCGCAGCATGACATCAACTACAACAGTCGAGCCGGAAAAGCCTTCTTGGCCGCACGGGGGAGAGAATGAAATCGATTTACGTAGACGAAGACCTTGATTCGATCCGAGGTGCGGTGCGCACCTATGTCGAGAACGAGGTGGTGCCCAAAGGTGAACAGTGGGAGTCAGACCGGGCGATCCCACGAGATGTTCTCGATGATATGGGCAAGCTGGGTTTCTTTGGCTTGCGGATCCCCGAGGAGTTCGGTGGCATTGGAATGGGTCCGCTGGCATCAGTGGTGTTTGCTGAAGAGTTGGGCAGGTCCACATTCGGTGGCTTCGCCATAACGGTTCTGGTCCACACTGACCTGGCCACGCCCTACGTGACCAACTTCGGCACTTCCGACCAGCAAGCCAAGTACCTGCCTCGCTTCGCTACAGGCGAGTTGATTACAGCAATCGGTGTTACCGAGCCTGATGCGGGCTCGGATGTCGCCGCACTGCGGACGACCGCCAGACGCGACGGCGACGGCTACCGACTCAACGGAACGAAAATGTTCATCACTAACGGCGGTATCGCCGATGTCGTGTTTGTCGCTGCAAAGACCAATCCCGATGTGAAGGGGTCGCGGGGGGTCTCGATCTTCGCGGTTGAACAAGGCGCGGAGGGTTTCAGCACCGGAAACTCACTCGAAAAAATGGGCTGGCACTCGTCGAACACTGCCGAGCTGATACTTGAGGACGTCTGGGTGCCCGAGTCAGACCTGATCGGTGAGGAGAACCGCGGGTTCTATTACATCATGGAGAACTTCCAGAACGAGCGGCTGGCGATCATGGGCCAAAGCCTCGGCGAGGCGCAACGAGCGATTGAATTGACTATCGAGTACCTGAAGGATCGGAGGGCTTTCGGTGCACCCCTTTGGGACAAGCAGACAATCCGTCATCGGATGGCGATGGGCCAGGCTGAGGTCGATGCCGCCCGTGAGCTGACCTATAGGGCTGCCTGGCTAATGGGAGAAGGTGAAGAAGCGGTGCGTGAGGTTTCGGAGGTGAAGGCCCTCGTCGCTGAGACCACCAATAGGGTCTTGTACGACTGCGTCCAATTCCATGGCGGCATGGGATTCATTGCTGAGACTCCAGTGGAGCGTTTGTATCGCGACGTCCGAATCCATTCAATTGGTGGGGGAGCGACCGAGGTGATGCTCGAAGAGGTCGCCAAACGCCTCTGATCCGCGTTGCTGGGTCAGGCGGAGATCCGTTCTCGGGCGGCTTCGATCTCTTCGGACTCGAGTGGGTTCCAACCCATCTCCATTGCTGACCACAGCGTCTTTGACTGTGGATAGAAAACGACGGGCACGATCCCGTTGACGACGACGAGGACTATCAGCAGTGTGGTCCACGGAACATCAGGCCACGTGAGAAGCACACCACCAGCGAACAGCAAGATGAACGTGGCAAAGATGAAGGTGGTGTTGACGATTAGCGCACCGACCCAGTAGCCGGGTTCACGCTCGAATTTGAACCCGCAACGTAGACAGGTCTCGTTCATGGCGAAGTAAGAGTTGAACGCCGGCTCGCCGCATCTCGGGCACATCCGTCTCATGGCCCGGGCGGCACGGGTTGAGAACGGAGCTGACGGGTCGGAACTCATGTGCACAGTATCGTGGCACGATGAATCAAGAAGAAAGCGGTCGCCTTCGGCGCGAATACGAAGAGGCCGGGATCAATCCCGAGGACTTTGCAGAGAGCCCCATGGCGCAGTTCGACGTGTGGTTTTCTGGCGCTGTTGCGGCCGGAATTGATGAACCAAACGCTTTTGTATTGTCAACGTCAACTCCTGACGGAAGGCCGTCGGGTCGGGCGGTGCTTCTAAAAGATGCCGACCAGGACTCTTTCTCGTTCTACACCCATCTCGAAAGTCGGAAGAGTCGAGAGATGAAGGCCAACCCGATTGTTGCGGCCACGTTCGTCTGGCTACCGCTACACCGACAGGTCAGGTTTGAGGGGCGGGTCGAAGGCATTGACGATGTTACGGCCGACGCCTACTTCGCCACGCGTCCCAGAGGCGCCCAGGTCGCCGCGCACTCCTCTAGACAGAGCGAGGTCGCTGCCAACCGAGAAGAGATCGAGAGTGTCTTCCTCGAAAGAGACGCGAGCCTGGGCAAGGAGATACCCCGCCCGAAGGATTGGGGAGGGTGGCGCGTCACTCCTGACGTCGCCGAATTCTGGCAAGGACGTCCGAACCGATTCCACGACCGTCTTCGCTACTCCCGCGAAGGTGGTGCCTGGACTATTGAGCGTCTTCAACCATGAGACTTCGCGTAGTGGGTAGCTCAGGGACATACCCAACGGCCAACAATCCGGCGTCTGGATATCTGATTGAGAATCGCGAGACCAGGGTGTGGTGCGACGCAGGTCCGGGGACTTTCGCTGCGCTTCCGGTCCATCCAGACCTGGTTGATGCCGTTTTCATCTCCCATCGGCATCCCGACCATTGCAGCGACATCTTCGCGGCTTACCACGGATGGACCTTCCGACCGGAGCCGCGGCACCAGATTCCCCTGTATGCGAGCCAAGACGTTCTCGATCGACTCCTCGGATTTGTGGCCAAGGCAGGAGGGCAGAAATTCCACGAAACCTTCAATCTCCAGACTGTCGGTGATGGAGATTCAGTGTCGATCGGGGATGTCGAAGTCGACTTCTTTGAAGTCAGCCATTCAGTTCCTGCGCTCGGAACGATGTGGACAGGAGACGGTCGGCGACTCTTCTACACCGGCGACACCGGGCCCGGTGACTGGGAGACGAATGTTGAAGGCGCACACACGTTGCTTTCGGAGGCCGCCATCGGTGGGGTCCGAACCGACGACGATTTGATCCATCACCTCAACGCCTTTGAGGCGGGGTCGATTGCCCGCTCGGCCGGCGTCGACCAACTCGTCGTCACCCATGTCCCCCCACACCTAGACCTAGCTTCTGCTGTAGCCGAGGCCGAATCGACGTTCGGAAAGGTCGTGGTGGCCGCGGCCCCCGGGGCGACCATCCGCATCTAGGGCCACATCTCGCTGGTCTCGTTTCCAACAACGGCCGTGCTGAGACTTATTCTGCGTCCATGACAGAACGCGCTCCAGACCAAACCCGGACGATTCGACTCGAACTGGGTTACACCGACGCCACACCGGGATCAGTGCTCATCTCGATGGGCTCCACGAGGGTTCTGTGCACTGCAACCATCGAGGACGAGGTCCCGCGTTGGATGCGCAACTCCGACAAGGGTTGGGTCACGGCCGAATACGGGATGTTGCCTGGCTCATCTCCCCAGCGCGTGCGTCGGGATCATGTTTCCGGTGGCCGTGCCAAGGAGATATCTCGTTTGATTGGCAGGTCACTTCGTGCTGCCGTGAATCTCTCCGGCATGCCTGAGTTGATGGTTCGCGTCGATTGCGACGTGATCCAGGCCGATGGCGGGACGAGAACCGCCGCCGTCACCGGAGGATGGATTGCCCTGCATCAGGCGTTGCAGGTGGCTGTTGACGCCGGATTGATCAACCAGAATCCCATCATCGATGAAGTGGCTGCTATCTCCGTCGGTATCGTCGAAGGCGTTCCACGGCTCGACCTCGACTACGAGCTGGACGTGAATGCCGACGTTGATATGAATGTCGTCATGTCGGGGAGGGGCCTGCTCATAGAGGTTCAGGGCACTGCAGAGCAGTCCCCGTTCAGCAGGGAGGAGTTGGACCGGCTGCTGGACTTGGCCACCAAAGGGATCAGCGAACTCCACGCTGTGCAGAGAGAAGCCGTCAAAAAGTGATCCCGCGTCTCGTGATCGCTTCCAAGAACCCTGACAAGGTCAGCGAAATCGAGGAGGTTCTAAACGAGGTTGAACTAGCCGGAGAAATCGTTCGGGACCTCGACTGGGAAGATGTCGAAGAGACGGGTTCGACTCTGGAGGAGAACGCGTTACTCAAAGCCAGATCCGTCATGGAATCGACTGGCTTGCCGGCCTTGGGTGACGACACCGGACTCGAGGTGGAAGCGTTAGGCGGGCGCCCCGGCGTCTACACCGCCCGATATGCAGGAGAAGACGCCACATATGTCGACAACTACACCAAGTTGTTGGCGGAGCTGGAGAGCAGCACGATGCGAGCCGCGCGGTTTAGGACCGTTGTTGCACTGGCGTTCCCGGACGGTTCAGATGTGGTCGCCTCGGGGCAGGTTGACGGAATCATCACGCATGTTGCAAGGGGTTCCAGCGGTTTTGGCTATGACCCCGTTTTCGAAGTCGATGGGCAAACATTCGGCGAGATGGGACCCGAAGCCAAGAACCGACTATCGCACCGTGCCAGGGCGCTGCGAGAGTTATTCGCAATGCTGGGGCTCGAGTGACTGCTGGGCCCCGTGTCGTGGTCATCGGAGGAGGGTTCGGTGGTTTAAACACGGCCAAGGCGCTCCGCAGCACTAGTGCGGAGATAACTCTCATCGATCGAAGGAACTTTCACCTGTTCCAGCCGCTGCTCTATCAAGTGGCGTCCGCTGCGCTCAATCCAAGCGACATCGCCTATCCGATCCGGTCTGTTTTCAGAGGGCAAAGGAACGTAAAGCAGATTGTCATGGGTGAGGTTGTCGGGCTGGACCTGGAAAACCGACGGGTTGAGGTGGAGGGGGCAGATTCGATGCCTTTTGACTATCTGGTGGTCGCGTCCGGAGCCACTCACTCCTACTTTGGAAACGAAGAATGGGCGACCCACGCCCCCGGTCTGAAAACGATCGAAGATGCCCTTTATATCAGGCGCAAGATTCTCTCAGCTTTCGAACGAGCCGAGATGCATCCCGAGCGCGCCGAAGAGCTGATGACCTTCGTTGTCGTTGGTGCCGGTCCAACCGGGGTCGAGATGGCAGGCGCCATGGCCGAGATTGCAATTCACGCCATGGTCAAAGAGTTCAAACACATCGATCCATCTTCAGCGCGGGTGATATTGATCGAAGGAGCAGACGACGTGCTTCCGATCTACCCGGACAGTCTTTCGAAGAGCGCTGAGCGTCAGTTGGCGAGCTTGGGTGTCGAAGTGTTAACCCGATCTTTGGTTGAGGAGATTGATCCCAACGGTGTCACCTTGAAAGGAGGGGAGCGGATCAACTCTGAGACTGTTGTGTGGGCCGCGGGCGTCAAAGCCTCGCCGCTCGGTCAGATGTTGAACGCACCTTTAGACCGCTCGGGCCGGGTCATCGTCGAACCTGATTTGTCAGTTCCGGGCCGCCCCAACGTGTTTGTTATCGGTGACCTCGCCACCGTACCAGGAGTGCCGGGTGTTGCTCCGGCAGCGATGCAAATGGGTCGCCACGTGGCGCGGACCATTCGTTCCGATTTCGGCAAGGGTGAGCGGAAAGCCTTCGTGTACAGGAACAAGGGCTCTCTGGCGACGATCGGTCGAGCCAGGGGAGTGGCCGACTTCGGAAAGATCCGTTTCGGAGGGTTCTTCGCTTGGGTGGCCTGGTTGGCTATTCACATCTGGTTTCTAATCGGCTTTCGAAACCGCGTTCTAGTGATGATTTCGTGGGCATGGAGCTATATCTCTTTTCGCCGTGGGGCGCGCATAATCACCGGGCAACCACGACCCGACTAGCCATCCAACGACCTCGCTACTCGGCGACTCCGTCCAGCCAGATGCCGAATACGAACAAAACGACCAGAAGGAAGCCTCCGATGACGAGGACAAGTGTGACAATGCCCATCCAGGGAAACGTCTCATCTTTGTCTCGGTCTCTGGGTAGAACCCGTCGGTCCCATCCCATTTTCAGCCTCCGATCAACTGCATCAGGCTTTGAATGATCGCATCTTCGGAGGAGAGGCCTCCTTCGTGGATAAAGAAGAAGTAGAAGAAGGCTGCGAGTCCTCCAAGTATCACGATCGCGGCGACTACTCCCATCCATGGGAACGTCTCCTGACGGTCTCGATCTCGAGGTAGTACTCCTCGGTCAAATCCCATAAGTCACCTCCTTCAATAAACGTTGATTCGCTCGATTGCGTTCCGTGCCTTCAGTCTTGGGGGATATCGATCACGGGACCCAGCACCGCGCCACCATCGACAACCCACTCCGACCCGGTGCTGTAGGTGGCGTCTGCCGCCATGAACATCATCAGCTTCGTGACCTCTTCGGGTTCTCCGAATCTCTTGATAGGTTGCGCCATCGTCAACTCGTCGCCCATTCCTTCAGTCATCGGGGTTCGAATTGGCCCGGGGTGGATCGACATCACGCGGATGTTGTCGTTGCCCAATTCCAACGCGGCAGCTTTGGTCATCCCACGCACACCCCACTTCGAGGCTGCATACGCGCTGATGGTTGCATAACCCATGAGACCAGCGGTTGACGAGATGTTGATGATCGCCCCTCCGCCAGCCTTTCGCATCGAAGGCACCGTGAAGTGCATGCCGAGATAGGTACCGGTCAAATTGATATCTATCACCCGGCGAAATTCGGCCGGGGCCATCTCGTCGACGGCACCGTATGCGACGATCCCCGCGTTGTTCACCAGGAGTGAAATCGGGCCGTACTCCTCTTCTGCGACCGAGATCGCTGTCTTCCAGTCCTCTTCATCTGTGACATCGAGGTGGATGTATGTCGCGTCATCTCCGAGGTCCTCTGCGAGAGCCGTTCCCTCGTCGTCGAGTATGTCACCAGCGACGACTCTTGCTCCCTCGGCAACAAGGCCCCGAACGTGTGAAGCCCCCATTCCCCGTGCACCACCGCTGATCAGTGCGACTGTTCCGTCAAAGCGTCCCATCGTCGTTCTCCTTCGCCTCAGACGACTTGCGTTCGGAATATGCCGAAGCCTCTCGACCGTATGATCGAGCCGGTAGTCCGTCTAGAGGCGAAATACCCAAGTTGGGGGCAATCTGAAACCTCAGTTGACGCTAGGCGGACGCACTGAACTGTTCGTGTTTAGTCCTCGATCGCCGCTGACAGGGCGTCGTCGGCAAGTGCTTGCCCCGCTTCCTCGTAGAGGTTTCTTGCCACATCCACTCCCGCTTCGCGGAGTTCCTCGATCTGATCCGGGTAGCTGGCGATCGACGCGATTTTCGCATTCGGAAGAAACTCGCGAATCCGACGTACGCACGCGAGGTTAGCTTCGTGGCTGCTCATGGCGGTGAAGACCAATTCGATGTCGGGATGGAGCTTGATCCTTTCCCAGAAGTCGCGGTCGATGGCATCGCCCCGCAGTACCTTTCGACCTTCCTTGATGTGCCGATCCACCACGGCCTGGTCCCTGTCAATCCCGACGACCGCACTCCGGTTCTGCTGGATCAATTGGTCGTATGCGCCGGAACCGATGCGCCCCATCCCAAAGACCAGTACGCGGGCGTACCCGCAATCAATGACGGCGTCTTCATCGACGATGGGCGACCGTTCCAGGTATTGGAGATACGGGTTGAACCAGTCGTACAGCCGGTATCGGAGTTGGTTTGTGGCGGCTCCTAGTATGAAGGAGCCTGCCACAGCGACACCCAACGCAGCTAGCCAGGTCTGATCGAGGAGACCTTCTGCGAGGGCGGCAGCGGCGACAATCAACCCGAACTCGCTGAAGGTAGACAATGACAGGGTTGCGTTGAGAGCAGTTCTCGCGCGAAGGCGGAATCTGGTGAAGAGCCAAATCAAACCGACGCTGCGTAGTGGCACGATCAGTACTGCGAGAGCACCTATCACCCAGGCTGCGTCGGTTGGCGCGCCAGCCAGCCCAATGGAGAGGAAGAAGCCGACCAAGAACAGATCCTTGAATGCCAACAGCCGATTCGACATTTCGTCGGCACCGGGCGTTCCCGAGAGGAGAAGACCGGCCACAAGCGCGCCGAGGTCAGCCTTGAGTCCCACCGCGGCAAACGCACCAGAACCGACGCCGATCGCAAGGGCAAACCCGAAGAGAATAAGCACTTCGCCATGTCCACTTCGATCGAGCACCCAGCGAAGAACAGGACGGAATACAAAGAACCCGGGAATCAAAGCTAGAGCCCAGGGCGACGGGACGTCCCCAGCGACAACCACCAGGAAGAGGACCGCCAAAATGTCCTGAAGGATCAGAATGCCCACTGCCAGCCGGCCGCCAAGCGACGCCGACTCTCCAGTCTCCTCCAGTGACTTCACGGCAAAGACTGTGGAGCAGAACGACAGCGCAAACCCGATGATGATCGCGTTCGAAACATCGAGGTCCTTGGCCAATGGCAACCCGAGAGAGCCGGCCCCGAGCAAGACCGCAGTTGCGATTGCCGTCCCGATCACTGCAAAAGCCGTGGTGGTCCCCCAAACCGACGGGGCGGCGAGAGAACGGGGCTTGAGCTTCAACCCAATGCTGAACAGCAACAGCAGCACGCCCATGTCAGCGATCGTTTGAATAGCGTCGGTGTTTTCATAGCCGAACGCGCTCAGCACGAATCCGGCTGCGAGGTAGCCCACCAGCGGTGGCAATCCAACCATGCGGGCGCCGAACCCAAAAGCGAATGCTGCCACGATGAGCCATACATCCATCCCGTGATTGTGCCACCTGCCCGCCGCAGGTACGCGTCCTTCGGTCAGTGGACCCGAGCGGGATATGCCGGGTGTGTCGCTTCTGGGCTAGCTCTGCAGTCTGTCTGCGACCGACTCGCGCAAGATTCTTATTCGCTGCTGCAGCTCAGGCCGCATTGTGGGGATTTTATGGGCAACGTAGTCGCTGGCTAGAACTGTCTTTTCTTTGAGTTCTTCGCCGTTCACGAATTGGTCGAGTGTGAGGTCGATGTCTTTGCCGTCGATTCGGTTCCAATAGTGGTGTTCCGTTTGCTCGCCATTCCGGTGAACTTCGGCGAGCACGAGACTGCCGCCGCAATGCTCCCAAAATACGAAGGACGAAACATCGCACTGGCCGCGTGCCGAGTTCTCCGGTGTCCATTCCTCTGGGACTGCGCATGTCTCCTGGGTCCAGGACTCACGGATGGCATTGATTAACTGCATTTGGCTGTGCGGCATCTGTCAATCTCCCTGCTTGAGTACGAAGCTATCTGCCCGCTGTGACAGATAGTCGGTGAGTCCGACCGGGCACTCTGGTGCGGGCGAGAGGACTTGAACCTCCACGGGATTTCTCCCACAGGGACCTAAACCCTGCGCGTCTGCCAATTCCGCCACGCCCGCGTACTCGTGATTGTGACATAGAAAAACCTCCGACCGGAGTCAGAGGTTTCTCTTGGGTCGGGCTGCGCTCACAGTCCGGTGGGCCGCGCGGGACTTGAACCCGCAACCTGCTGATTAAGAGTCAGATGCTCTGCCAGTTGAGCTAGCGGCCCAAATGAATCCTAATTCCCGTAGTGGTTTTGCAGGAACTCGATCCACGACATTGTGATGATGTAGGCGTCCGTACTCCTCCGCTTGATCAGAGTGCATACACCATTGGGGAGGTGGTTCTTGCGATGACCAGTTCCATCAGGCTTTATGTACGTCTTGGTGAAGTCGGTCAATGGAACACCGAGTTCATCGGACCACCAGATGCGTGCTACGGGTTCATCATTATCGGCGTGGAGGTTCAGTCGAGCGCGCCAACCGTCGTGGGGAGGCAAATACCTTTCACTCCAATTCTTGAACATCCGTAGGGCTGCCGGATCTGTGTTTGCCATCGACAGCTCTCGTTTCGCTTTCGATCCTTCTCCCCAATACATGGAAACACCGGCGACCCAGAATGGCTGGTTTACCAGGTGCTCCGCCTCCAATCGCGATTGGGCTTTGATCAATTCGATTTCACGTCGCCTGGGGCGTTGGGTCGTGTATTTGATCCCGTTGAGGTCTCGACCCGGCTGCGGTGTGCGCCGCATGCGAATCCCCTGGATCTGTCCGGCCGTCAGGCGGATGTCTCGGCACCATGTCGCCAACGTCGACTTCTTGACGTCGATCAGATCCGTGATCTCGCCGTACGACAGCCCTCGGCGACGAAGATCACGCCCCAACTCCGACTTTTCCCACCTCGATAGGCTTTCCCAGTTCCCCACCCGCTTGAGGATTTCGACCTCAAGTTCCATGGTTTGAAGATAGGGGAGGGGTGTGACGAAAAACAGGAGTGGGACAAGGAGCGGGGACGAATTACCCTGATCTGTCACGGGCTGTGGCGCAGCTTGGTAGCGCGCTTGCTTTGGGAGCAAGAGGTCGTCGGTTCAAGTCCGACCAGCCCGACCAATCGTTTACAATTACAACTTATCCGCGGGTGTAGCTCAATGGTAGAGCTCCAGCCTTCCAAGCTGGTGGTGAGGGTTCGATTCCCTTCACCCGCTCGAATGGGTCGCTCCCCGGGGCGGCATGTCCAACCACTAGCCCTCGTAGCTCAACTGGATAGAGCAACGGACTTCTAATCCGTAGGTTGGGGGTTCAAGTCCTCCCGAGGGCGCAAGGTGTGACCCATTCTCAACATGGTGGCCGTAGCTCAGTCTGGTAGAGCACCTGGTTGTGGTCCAGGATGTCGCGGGTTCGAACCCCGTCGGTCACCCCAAATGGGACCGCCCGGAATGATCCGGGCGGTCCTGTGAAATGCGTTTGGCGTCGCCCACGCCGATTTATCGAGACCTATAGGAAGATCAATGCCCACCACCGTCACCGAAGCAGGACCATTCGAACGTCTGGTCAGCCTCCACATCACCGACGACGAGATCTCGGCGGGCAAAGCCGCGGTAGCGCGTCGACTGTCGTCCGATCTGAAGCTGAAAGGCTTTCGTCCCGGTCGCGCTCCAACCCCGGTCGTCGAGGCGGCAGTTGGCGCCGATCGATTGCGCCAAGAAACCATCGAAGACCTGATCAACCCCACCCTCAACCAGGTCCTGACCGATGAGGACATCAGACCCGCCGTCAATCCTCAAATGGAGAGTCTCGACGAGGTCGATGGGGGAGTGGACGTCTCAGTTCGAGTCACTCTCTGGCCGGAGATCGAAACCCCGAAATACCGTGATCGCAATATCGAAGTCGAATCGCCCGAAGTCACCGACGAAGAGATGGAACAGCAAATCCAACGGATGCTCGAGCAGTTCGGAACTGTCGAAGAGGTGGAGCGGTCAGCCGGGGAAGGCGACTTCGTGAGCATCGACATTTCGGCCACCAACGACGGCGTCGTGGTGGAGGAGGCCAACGCAGCGGACCTTCTCTATGAAATTGGCTCGGCGATGTTCATCGAAGGAATCGATGAACATCTGGTGGGTCTCTCGGCAGGAGATGCCACGACTTTCGACGGCGAGCTTCCCACCGGGTTCGGTGAGCTTGCCGGACAACAAGTCACATTCACAGTGCAGGTCAATGAGGTCAAGGAGCGGATCCTGCCTGAGATGACTGACGAATGGGTCGACGAGAACACCGAGTTCGACAACGCTGAAGATCTCAGGAACGCTCTCAGCGAACGTCTTGCCGATGCCAAACTCCAGGCTGTTTCCCGCCAGTTCGCCGAACTGGCGTTGAGTTCATTGCGTGATCAGCTCGAAGTCGACCTCCCCGAGGCGTTGGTCCGTGCGGAGATGGACAATCATCTCCACCGCTTCGTGCACCGGCTAGAAGAAAACGAATTGACGTTGGACGATTACTTCCAAGCTTCGGGCATCGATCAGTCCGCTTTTGTCGCCGATCTCCGAGAACAGGCGACGATGTCGCTCAAGAACCAGTTGGTTCTGGAGTCGGTAGCTGATGCTGAGGAGATCGAGGTGACCGAGGAAGATCTGTCGGCAGTCGTCCAAAGTGTTGCCGCTCAGTCCGGTGATCCGGTGGCCTATCTCAAGGCTTTTCAAGAAAGCGGCCAGGAATTGGCCCTAGCCAGTGATATTCTGCGAAACAGAGCCATGGACGCGATTCTCGCGGCAGCTACACCGGTCGATGAGAACGGTGAGGTCCTGGATCTGAGTTTGAATGTCGAACCACAAGAAGTCGAAGCCGAGATCGTTGAAGCTGAGCTCGTTGAGGGCGAGGTAATCGACGGAGTGGCGGAGGAAGAAGAATGACACCGCAAAACTATGTAGTCCCCACCGTCTTCGAGCAGACCAGTCGGGGTGAGCGCTACTTCGATATCTACAGCCGTCTTCTCAAGGACCGAATCATTTTCCTGGGAACGCCGATCGATGACACGATTGCCAACCTCGTGATGGCACAGCTCCTTCACCTCGAGTCTGAAGACCCAGACAAGGACGTCTTCATCTACATCAACTCGCCCGGTGGATCGATAACCTCTCTCTTCGCCATCTACGACACGATGCAGTACATCAAGCCCGACGTGAACACCGTCTGCATGGGTATGGCAGCTTCTGCGGCAGCGGTGATTCTCGCCGGCGGCGCCAAAGGAAAGCGTTACGCCCTCCCACATGCGCGGATAATGCTTCACCAGCCACATGGTGGCGCTCAGGGTCAAGCCAGCGATATCGAGATCCAGGCAAAGCTGATCGTTCAGATGCGTGAGCAGTTGAACGAGATCCTTGCCGATCACACAGGTCGCGACCTCGAGAAGATCACGGCCGACACTGATCGTGACTACTGGATGCTTGCTGACGAAGCGAAGGAATACGGAGTAATCGACGGAATTCTCACCCGTCGTGAGCTCGCTGCGGTAGCCTCCAAGTAGATGGCAAGACTCGGTGACGGCGGAGAACTGCTCAAATGCAGTTTCTGCGGCAAATCTCAGAAGCAAGTCAAGAAACTCATCGCCGGGCCCGGCGTCTATGTGTGCGATGAGTGCATCGATCTTTGCAATGAGATCATTGCCGAAGAGTTCTCCACGACCGAAGAAGTCACGTTCACCGAGCTTCCCAAGCCTTCGGAGATCAAGGCGTATCTCGACGACTACGTGGTTGGTCAGGAAGACGCCAAGAAGAAGCTCTCGGTTGCCGTCTACAACCACTACAAGCGGATCAGGTCCGGTGACGTCCAGAGGGACGTCGAACTGCAAAAATCCAACATTCTCCTGATTGGGCCGACCGGTAGCGGGAAGACGCTTCTTGCCCAAACTCTGGCCCGTCAACTGAACGTTCCGTTTGCTATCGCTGACGCTACGAGCCTCACCGAAGCGGGGTACGTCGGCGAAGATGTCGAAAACATCCTGCTGAAGCTGCTGCAGGCAGCCGACTATGACGTGAACCGAGCCCAGCAGGGAATCATCTACATCGACGAGATCGACAAAGTCTCGCGAAAGGCAGAGAACCCTTCGATCACTCGCGATGTGTCAGGCGAGGGCGTCCAGCAGGCATTGCTGAAAATCCTTGAGGGCACTGTCGCCTCAGTGCCACCTCAGGGGGGACGCAAGCACCCGCACCAGGAGTTCATTCAGCTCGACACGTCGAACGTTCTCTTCATATGCGCAGGAGCCTTTGGTGGGCTCGAAGATGTGATTGAGAGCCGCGTTGGTAACAGTGGAGTGGGTTTTGGCGCACAGGTGCGTTCCCGTGCTGACGGTCGTTCCGGCGAGATTCTCTCTCAGGTGATGCCGGAGGATCTGATGAAGTACGGGCTGATTCCTGAGTTCATTGGGCGTCTACCAGTCACCGCCACCGTCGAGGACCTCGACCTCGACGCACTGATCCAGATCCTCACCGAGCCGCGTAACGCATTGACGAAGCAGTACGCCCGGATGTTCGAGATGGACGATGTTGAACTGGTATTTACTCCTGACGCTCTCGAGGCCGTCGCCGAGCAGGCGATCAAACGGGGGACAGGAGCCCGGGGTCTTCGGGCAATCCTCGAAGAGGTTCTGCTCAATACGATGTATGACTTGCCGTCACGGACGGATATCGACCAGGTGTTGATCGACCGTGAGGTCGTGGCCAATAAAGTCAACCCCACCCTGGTTCCCGGTGCCAATAAACCGAGCATCGTGGAGCCCTCCGAACGCTCCGCCTGACCGCAGATCCTCACGCTGTCGGATTGGGTCTACCGACCCAGGACTTTCGCAAGCGGGTGCTAGCCGGGATCAGTATGGTGTGACTAGTGCTTGTTGCATTGACGTTATGCGTCATTGACAATCTGCCTGCGCAACACAACTATGTGGTTGTCGGCCACTCCTAGTGGTCGCGAGGCTTATTAGGGCAAATGGGAGGCTTTGAAGCCAGACCTTTATTCGGTCACCTTGGTCTGGTGGAGCTAGTGGTGAGACCGGCTCATCCCGCACGATGAAAGGGATGGGAATTAGAGGATGATCACAGCTATGGGGAGCGGCCCCACTATGCGGCAGAGGATCTTGACGGTTGGCTCTGCACTGGCAATGGTTGCTGCCCTGATGGTGGTCCAGGCTCCGCCTGCGCAAGCCGCGGTGGTTATCTCGATCCCGATCGACACGGTTCTTCATGCCCCGGTCGGGTCTGAAACCCTTTTGGCGACAGTTCCTACAGGAGAGTTCGAAGGCCAGGTCTGCACTGTGAGCAGTATCACTGCTGACAACCAGAACTCGGTTCACCCCAACAATGATCTGGTTGTGGCTTCGGGTGGTTCAAGTGTTGTTCTGGAAGATGTAGAAGGTGAGCCGAACGCAAGCGTGACCGCCGACGGCGAGCTGACTTTGGGTGACACCGTCACGGTGACCTTGATCATGGGCGACGATCACACCTTCTCGGCTGGCGTGATCGTCAACCTCGACTGTGAACCCGTCGTTGAGGACGTATCCGTAACCGTTACCCCGGCCGCATGCGAAGTCGACGACCAAGGCTTCCCGTCTGGTTCCGTATCGGTGGACATTTCTCCCGACTCGGGTGCGACGGTGACTGTCTACTCGGACGCCGCGATGCAGGACGTCGTAACGTCCTTTACTGGGAGTGGCGGGTCTGAAGATCTCGCGCCCGGGACCTACTACTGGGACGCCGTCGCTGCCGACGGGTTTGAGCTCAGCGGGGAAACGTCCGGAGAGTTCACCATCGACGATTGCGCCGGGAGCGT
This sequence comes from Acidimicrobiia bacterium, assembly GCA_965216445.1. GTDB lineage: Bacteria > Actinomycetota > Acidimicrobiia > Spongiisociales > ZC4RG35 > MA-ANB-1. The sequence continues at coordinate 1,690,598 of OZ244166.1, read as the reverse complement.
TGTTGTTGATGGCAACAGCTGTACGACCACCGACGATGGTGAGGTTCCAGGATCTGTCGATGTGTCTATCGATCCCACGAGCTCGGCGACAGTAACCGTGTACGACTCAGACAATGGCGTTGTGGCTGTCTTCACAGAGAGCGGCTCCAGCGATCTCGAACCGGGTGACTACACCTGGGAGGCGGTCGTCGCTGACGGGTTTGACCTCACCGGCGATACCGCCGGAAGTTTCACCGTTGCCGACTGCGACGAGCCCGAAGTTGAGTCCGCTGACCTCGAGATCTCGAAGATCGACCTCGTCGATCCCGTAACTGTGAATGAAGACGATCCGACAGCTCAGATCACGTATCAAATCTCAGTAGACAACAACGGTCCCGCGACTGCAGAGAACGTTGTTGTTTCCGACACGCTCCCGGCGACTGTGAACTATGTCTCAGCCAGTGCCACCACCGGCACCTGCGTCGAAGCCGCCGGAGTGGTCACCTGTTCCCTCGGAGATATGGCGGCAGGTGACACGGTGGTGATCACCGTTGTCGTTGAGACCGAGGCGCTCGGAGATATCACGGAACTCTGCCCCGTGAATGTCGTAGATGTCACGTCGGATACCGAAGACGGCAACCCAGACAACAACACGGACGATGAAGAAACATGCATTGTCGAAGTGTTGGATGTCGAAGTTCTCCCATTCACAGGTGCCGACGATGTGTTCTTAGTGGCCGCCTCGATGGTGTTGCTTGGCGCTGGACTTACATTGGTTCGCTTTTCAGGGCGACTTGAAAACGAAATCTAAAACCAAGTGACCGATTGGAAGGCCCCGGGGTTAACCTCCCGGGGCCTTCACTATGAACTATCAAGAAACAATCGCCTACCTGGACCGTCACATCGGTGGAGGCGTTAAACCGGGGTTAGAGAGAATGACTGGCCTTCTGGAAGCCATGGGTTCTCCCCATGAGGGGTACTCGGTCATTCACATTGCCGGTACCAATGGAAAGACCTCGACTACCAGGATGGCTACGGCACTGCTCGTCGGGCACGGACTCAGCACGGGTACCTACACGTCACCGCACCTCCAGCACGTGCGGGAACGGTTCTCATTCAACGGAGTGGACGCAACCGAGGAAGAGTTCGCGTTAGCCATCACCGATGTCGCTGTCTTCGCCGACCTCCTGGTTACCCAGGGGGTGGAACCAAGCACATATTTCGAACTGACGACAGCTGGAGCCTTCGCCTTCTTCGCGGAGAAGGCGGTGAATGCTGCGGTGGTGGAGGTCGGACTGGGTGGCCGGCTCGACGCGACCAACGTGGTCGAAGGAGACGTCTGTGTTGTCACCGGAATTGGAGTTGACCACACCGAGTACCTCGGGAACGACGTTGCCACGATCGCCGCTGAGAAACTTGGGATAGTCGGCACTTCAGCGATTCTTGTCACGGGTGATCTTCCCGATCAGGCGCTAGAAGTTGCTACCGAAAAGGCGAAAGAGATGGGAGTCCAGCACCGGATGTTCGGACGCGACTTCGGAGTCTCAAGCTTCGAGCAAGGCATCAGAGGATGGAGGGCGACCATCGACGGCGCCGAAGAGTCATATGAAGACCTGTTTTTGCCGGTTCATGGCCGCCACCAGATTCACAATCTTGCCGTTGCGGTTGCCGCTACCGAAGCTCTGTTTCACCACAAGCTCGACGGCGACGGTGTCCGCGAAGCGCTATTGGGATTGACTCTCCCGGGTCGCATGGAACCGGTCGAAACGGGTCCACTTGTCTTGCTCGACGGCGCACACAACGCCGATGGCGTCGGGACCCTCGTCGACTCTCTCCAAACCGAGTACTCATCCGCCAAGTGGCAAGTTGTGCTTGGAATAATGGGGGACAAAGACGTCGACAAGATCATTGACCGGCTGACTCCGGTGGCCTCAGGGTTCGTTGTTACTGCACCCGACACCCCACGCGCAATCAATCCCGGACATCTGGGCGAGCTGGTGGCCGAACGCTCGGGTCTGCCGACGCTACTGGGTGAGTCCGTCGAGAACGCCCTCGACATGGCCAGGGCCGAAGCCGGCCGGGACGGTCATGTGTTGGTTGTCGGCTCGCTGTACCTCGTCGGCGAAGCACGGGAAATCCTGACCGGACCTCAACATTTGTAAGCCGGTACCCTTTCATCCGATATGTCTCAAGAAAACACCTTCATAATGGTCAAGCCCGATGGCGTCTCCCGCGGACTCGTCGGCGAAATCGTGTCACGCTTCGAACGTAAGGGCCTTGGCCTGGAGAACGTCCGCAGACTCGAAATCGACGAAGACCTGGCGCGGCGACACTACGCAGAACACGTCGACAAGGGATTCTTCCCAGAACTGCTCGAGTTCATCACATCGGGCCCGGTGGTAGCCATGGAGTGGTCGGGAGATTCGGCAGTCTCGGTGGCCAGAACACTAATGGGAGCGACCGATCCCAAGCAGGCGGCACCGGGGACTATCCGAGGCGACTTTGGTTTGGCCGTCACCCAGAACCTGGTCCACGGGTCGGATAGCGTCGAGTCCGCAGAACGAGAATTGGGAATCTTCTTCGGATAGTTTCCGAATCGTGCAATCCGTCGAGTTTTCCACATGGCACAAAACTTCGGTCGGATGTAGAATCCGTTAGTCGCCCAGGAGCCCTCTCCATCTATGGCTGAAACCCTTCTTTCATTCGCCGGCCAGGACATGGCCATCGATCTTGGCACCGCGAACACATTGGTTTATGTGCGTGGTGGTGGCATCGTGCTCAACGAGCCGTCGGTTGTGGCCATCAATTCACTGACTGGCAAGGCACTTGCTGTTGGTATGGAGGCGAAGAGGATGATCGGTCGCACCCCCGCGTCGATCACGGCGATTCGCCCGTTGCGCGACGGTGTGATCGCCGACTTCGACATCACAGAGAAGATGCTCCGCTACTTCATTCAGAAGGTGCATCGACGCAAGTGGGCCCGACCCCGCATTGTGGTGTGTGTTCCGTCGGGTATTACCCCCGTGGAGCGCCGAGCGGTTGAGGAGGCCGCCTACCACGCTGGTGCCAGGAGGGCCTACACAATTGAGGAGCCGATGGCGGCGGCCATAGGCTCGGGCCTGCCCATTGGTGAACCAGCCGGCTCGATGGTTGTTGACATTGGTGGAGGCACGACCGAGGTTGCAGTGATTTCACTTGGTGGGATTGTTGTTTCAAGAAGTATCCGTGTTGGAGGAGACGAACTGGATACAGCGATCATCGACTGGATCAAGAAGGAATACAACGTTCTGGTCGGGGAGCGCACCGCCGAACAACTCAAAATGGCAGTCGGTTCAGCGTGGCCCTATGCCGACGAGCCCTCGGCTGAGGTTCGAGGCAGGGACCTGGTCACCGGTCTGCCCAAGACAATTCTGTTATCCAGCCCCGAGATTCGGGAGGCCATCGAGGAGCCAGCCCAGGCCATCGTGGATGCAGTCAAGTACACCCTGGACAAGACTCCGCCAGAACTTGCGGCGGACATCGTGGAACGGGGAATTGTGCTCACCGGAGGAGGAGCATTGCTGGTCGGGCTTGATCACCGTCTTGCCCATGAGACTGGTATGCCAATTGTGACTGCGGCCAAGCCGCTTCAGTCGGTGGTGATTGGTTCGGGGAAATGCCTGGAGGAGTTCGACACGCTGCAAAATGTGCTGGTGTCGTCATCCCGGCCATGATTTCCTCAATCAGTCCCGCCCTATGCTGACCAGAGACCGCCAACCCCGCAACGACCGCGCTCTGCCTACTTTCGTAACCCTGGTAGTTCTTGGCATTTTGTTGATGACTCTCAGCGTTCGCCTGGAGGGGGGCGGAGTGGTGAGTGTGATGCGCACGGGCACTCAGGCGATCATCTCGCCGGTGCAGCGGGCGGCGTCTTATGTGGTCAATCCGGTAGCTGACGCTATCGAGAGCCTCGGCGACATCGCCGGTATCCGTGAGGAGAACCGGGCACTCAAGGCTGCGCTCGCTGAGGCAGAAGCCGAGTTGGTAGCTGTTCAGGACCAGCTCGCCCGTCTCGCTCTTCTGGAGGACCTCTACTCCCTCGACGAACTCGACGGAGAGTTCGGCACCACTCTCGCCAACGTCATTGGAAGACCCGATCCATTTGATGCTGGGTTCATAATCGATCGCGGGTCTTCCAACGGGATTGCTGTTGGACAGCCCGTCATCGACACAAACGGGTATGTGGTGGGTTCAGTGGCAAGCGTTACTTCGGTCAGTGCGACGATCGTTCCAATCACATCCTCTCGTGAAGGGGTCGCTGTTCTCGTCGGCAACCAAGTGGGTTCGCTTACCTCGCAGGTCAGCTCGGCGGAAATGCGGCTCCAGATAATCGATGGGAGAGAGCCGGTGCTTGCCGGGGACCGCGTTCTGACATCTGCCACGAGTGTGTCATTTCCAGTCGGACTGGCAGTCGGGGAAGTCATCGGGGACGGGGAGCTGATCAGCGGCTCAGTCTCGGCGACGGTGCGTCCCTATGTTGACATCGACACGCTGCGGCTTGTGGTGGTGTTGGCCTGGCCCACCGATCCGATATCGGCTGCCGGCCAGGACGAAGCTCCTGCCTCGGCGACCACTACGACTATTCCGTCAACGACCACGACGGGCGACGGTACGACGACGACCGGAGGCGGAGGCTGATGCGGGCGCGAACGTTTGCCACGGTATTCCTGGTGGTGTTGACGGCAATTGTGTTGCAGACGACCTTCTTTGGGCGGGTACGGATAATCACTCCAGATCTTGTTCTGCTGGTTTCGATTGTGTTGGCTCTCACCAGGATCCGACCTGAGATTGTTCTGGGAGTAGCGTTTCTTTCGGGTCTCGCGGTCGATTTGATCGGCAGTTCGCTCCTTGGGTTGCGTGCGATTGTCTTCACTGCAGCCGCCTACTTGGCAATCCGAACTCGTGAGCGAGCCGACATCGGTCGAATTGCCACGGCTCTTTGGGCCGGGATCATCACCTTGGCCGGAGTCCTTCTCTTGGTGTTGTTGGGAACTCTTTTTGGTCAGTCGACGCTTCTTGGTGAGCATGTCTTCAGTCGTTTGTTGTCCGTTCCCCTTGCCAACACTTTGCTGGCCTTCCTTCTAGCGCCCTTGATTGTCCGTCTCGTGGACCATGACCCTGCGGCATTGAGGTACTAATGAAGTACGCATTGCGTCTCACCAGCCTCGGAGTTGTTTTCATGGTGATGTTCGCCATCGTCGGACTACGACTTTGGTTTGTCCAGGTCGCCGAGGGTCCTGCCTACGCCGAAGCAGCTGAGGAACTCACCTGGATCGCCCGAAGCTCCTACGCTCCGCGAGGCGACATCTTCGACCGCAACGGCGACCTCCTGGCTACCAGCCGGCTGGTACCAGCGGTGGTAATCGACCGGACTTTCGTCCAGCCCGATGAACGTCTCGACCTGGTGCAGACTCTGTCGGCCCTATTGGGCATGGACCCAACTGAACTAGACGCCCTCTATGAGGAGGCCGGGATCAACGGGAGGTTTCAGGTTGCAACTGTTTCCTCAGAGACGGCGACGCGGATAAACGAACGCTTGGACATGCTGCCTGGGGTCGAAATCGTCAGCGTGCCCGAGCGCGTGTACCTCGCGGGTCCGACACTTGCACACACCATCGGACATCTCGGGTTGCCCGAAGCTTCAGATCTCGAGGAGAGACCTGATCTGGATCCGTCCGTCCGGATTGGAAAACTGGGCGTCGAGAAGGTCTATGACGAGTTTCTCGAAGGTGTTCCCGGCCAGGTCGAGTATCGGGTCCGCGCCGGCGAGATCATTGATGAACGGCCCGGTCGTGACCCCGAGCCCGGCGATGCGGTGTATCTCACGTTGGATCTCAAACTCCAGGAGCTAGTCGAGCGTGCACTGGAGGACGCCGTGGACCTCTCCAACAGCGTCAAAGACGACCTGCGCGCTGCTGATCGTGAGGTGTTCAACGAGACCCAGCGGGCGGCGGCTGTTGTGCTCGATGCCAAGACCTTCGAAGTTCTCTCGCTTGCCTCCTACCCGGACTTCGACCCCCAGTTGTTCGTGGCGGGTTTGGATACTTCCACCTTTGCGGCTCTACAGGAGTCGCAGGCCTTCAACAATCTTGCAATCTCTGGGCAGTATCCGCCCGCGTCAACCTTCAAGGCAATCACATACATGGTGCGTGAAGCTGAGAACTTGCCGTTTGAAGAGGACATCGAGGGTGTCGACATCCCCAACGACCTGATTCATTGCGACGGGACACTGTTTCTGTCCGACGAACCGGGCACGCCCAACCGAAAGAACGACTGGTACGCACCGGGTGATCTCGGTTGGCTCGATATCCATGGCGCCCTGGAGAACTCTTGCAACATCTACTTCTGGAACGTGGCCCTCGGTACCTGGCGCGCCTTCCAGAACACGCCAAGGGAGAACGTGATCCAGGATTGGGCCAAGTCTCTTGGCTACGGGTCAAAAACCGGTATCGACCTCACCGGTGAAGCCAACGGCATCGTGCCCACTCGTGAGCTCTTTGAGGAATGGGCCGAACATCAAATCGAGAATCCAGATGAGCCGCCGCGGTTGGAGCCGAGTCGTCTCGAGTTCGCCAGCCCGTGGCTTGGTGGAGACCTTCTCGACCTGGCGATCGGTCAGGGTGCATTTGTATCGACTCCCTTGCAGGTGGCCGTCTCGTACGCTGCGCTGGCCAACGGTGGGACCGTGCTGGAACCTCGGGTTGTGAAGGAATTGGTTTCTTCCGACGGAGTTGTCACACCCGTTGAAGGCGAGCCGGTCCGTCAGGTCAACATCCCAGAAGACGTACGGCAGTCTCTCCTCACCGACCTAAACCGCGTTGTAACGAGTGGCACTGCAGCAACTGCCTTTGCCGACTTCGGCGATGGACTCGACCAGGTTGGCGGGAAGACAGGTACCGGTCAGTCAACCCAGAACAAGGACAACCATGCCTGGTTCGCGGCAGTAGCACCGATCGACGACCCTCAGTACGTCGTTGTGGTCCTGATTGATGAAGGTGGCTCGGGCAGCCGGATAGCTGCTCCTGTAGCACGCCATATTCTTCAGTACCTTATGGGTAACGAGCCAACCCCGATTGTCGAAGGAGCGGACGCGGACTGATGTCTCTTGCAACTCGGATTCGTGAGGTGGCCGTTGTTAGGCGGAACAATCGGTCCGACTGGATTCTCCTGGCGACGATGCTCTTGCTCTCCGGGTTTGGTCTGCTGATGATCTATTCGGCAACACGGAACAACGGCTCTTTCTCGATGGAACGGCAGATGATTTTTGTTGCCGCCGGGATCATCGTGTACTTCATCGCCTCCAATATCGACTACCGCGAGTATCGATCCTGGATACCTATCGCATCAGCGATCATCCTCGTCCTTCTTCTCGCGGTATTCGCGTTTGATCCCATCGAGAACGTACAGAGGTGGATTCCGCTCGGGTTCTTCAACCTTCAGCCGGCTGAATTCGCCAAGGTCGCGGTCATCATCGCCCTGGCCAGTCTCCTGGCTCCAGAAATGCACGGCGAGCTGGAGAAGCGAACCTTGACCTGGCCCAAGATTCTCCAGGCCTTCCTCATTGTGGCAGTCCCCGGATACATGATTCTGCGCGAGCCCGACCTGGGGACAACGATGGTCTTCGGGTTCATCCTCTATGTGATGTTGTTCGCAGCCGGTGCGAATTGGCGACAGATGGTGACGCTGGGTGTCGCGGGGGTTGTGGGGTCTCTGGCTTTCTGGCGGTTTGGATTCATCAAGGACTACCAACTTGACCGATTCCGTGTTTTGTTTGATCCAACGATCGATCCGCAAGGAATTGGATATAACCTGCGGCAGTCGAAGTTGGCTATCGGGTCGGGTCAGCTGACCGGTTCAGGCTTGTTCAATGGGACACAGACCAACTTCGAGTACGTGCCCGAACAGGAAACCGACTTCATCTTCACCGCAGTAGGAGAGCAGCTTGGGTTCATTGGTGGCCTTGTGGTGCTCGTCGGTTTCTTCGTCATCATCTGGCGGCTTTTGGTTATCTCTGCGAACGCCCGAGATCGATTCGGAGCTCTGATCGCGGTTGGAACCGCCGCGATGATGATGTTCCACGTTTTCATCAACATCGGAATGACCGTTGGGATCATGCCGATTACCGGGTTGCCTCTGCCGTTCCTCTCCCAGGGTGGTTCTTTCTACATCGCCATGACGCTCGCCCTAGGTATTGCCAACTCGATCTGGCTGTTGCGAACACCGGTGCCTGGAGAAAACCAACTGACGTGATCGTCCGGCCGCCTTGGTCGTCAGACTCCGAAATGAAACGCCTTCCTTCATTGGCGAACCAGCGCATCGAACTCGAGTTGTGGAGCAACTCGCAAGCAAGCGCTCTCCCTCCAAAGGCGGAGCCGAACCACAGGTTCGAGTTGCGGAGCAACTCGCAAGCAACCCGCAGGGTTGCCTCTCTCCCTCCAAAGGCGAAGCCACATGGAGGGAGTACCTCCGATCGAAGATCGGAGGGGAGGGTGGGTTGAGACTCTCAAGTGGAGCTTTAGTGGGTGGGTGCCTCCCACCCTCGACCGCCGCCTGCGGCGGCGCCCACTCCCTCCGCCAGCGGAGGGAGAGACTTGTGCAGGGAACGTTCCTCCGATTCGACTCCGTCCCTGGAGGTTGGCGAAAATGCCAATCTCCTTAGCAACCCGAAGGGTTGCCGGGTAGAGCCCCGTCGAGTTCGTGGAGCGAACTCGCTAGGAACGCGAAGCGTTCCCGGGCATAGCCCTGAGATTGGCGAAAATGCCAATCTCCTTAGCAACCCGAAGGGTTGCCGGGTAGAGCCCCGTCGAGTTCGTGGAGCGAACTCGCTAGGAACGCGAAGCGTTCCCGGTTACTCTCGCAACTCATGTTTCGCCGTAGCAACGATGGCTGGGTCGAGGTCATCTGTGGGCCGATGTTCTCTGGCAAGAGCGAAGAGCTGATCAGACGTGTGACCAGGTCCACCATCGCTCGGGTTCCGGTCCAGACCTTCAAACCGCAGCTGGACGATCGTTACGCCGAGAACGAGGTTGTCAGCCATTCCAGTCTCAGCGTTACTGCCATCCCGGTCCAGACATCGGAGGAGCTACTGCATCGTGTCGAAGATGTGACTGAGGTGATCGGCATCGATGAAGGGCAGTTTTTCGACCAGGGTCTCGTGGAGGTTGTCGATCACCTGGCCAGCACCGGCAAGCAGGTTGTGATAGCCGGACTGGATACCGACTATCTCCGGCGCCCCTTTGAACCCATCCCATCACTCTGCGATCGCGCCGAATACGTGACGAAAGTCCTTGCTGTTTGTCACAAGTGCGGCGGTCCCGGGATGTACACCCAACGTATCGTCACGTCCGATGACCTGGTTGTTCTCGGCGCTCAGGGTGCATACGAAGCGCGGTGTCGGCGTTGTTACGACCCAACCGAGCCCGAACAGTTGTCCCTGACTGCGGAGTAGCGCACGTCGCGAGTTGGGTACTCGATAGTGCCCAATCGCATGGTATTCTGACTCATCCAGACCGGTATTTCCCATAGGGGAGTCTTTCGGTGATATTCATCGCCTCTCGACCGTCGACGACGGTTACTGCACAACCAAATGCTGTTCGCCCACACCCTGGGCTGTCCGGCTGCCGGTCTGTTTCATCTTCGGGTACATGCATTTCCACCAGGAAGCGGATTTTGCATCGCGCCCAAACAGCAAACTCTCAGAGGAGTGAGATTCACCATGGCTCTATTTCGCCGCAAGAGCCCGCAGATCATTCGGAAGTCCTCCGATCAGGGGACAGTCGAAGAGCGGAAAACCGTTACGGTCAAAGGGCAAAAGGTTGAGGTCAGACGGGTAGAGAGCGCTCGCCCGGATCGCAAGAAACAGAAGAAGCCGAAACGCCACAAGGACAATCGGAATCGGAACGGCAACCGGGGCAACGTCGCGACCAGTCGTACCCGCTCTCGTCGTCCTATTGACGATGAGATCATCGTCCCGGCGGAAACCGCTCGTAAGCAGATGCTGGTTCGGGTCAAGGGTGATCAGACTCAGGTGGTAATTCTCGAGGGCCCCGTTCTCGTTGAGCATTTCGTGGCCCGGGACACTTCGAGTTCTGTGGCAGGCAACATCTATCTCGCCAAGACCAGGAATGTTCTACCCGGTATGGAGGCGGCTTTCCTCGACTTTGGCGTTGCCAAGAACGGTGTCCTGTACGCGTCGGACGTTTCGGTAAACGGTGTCTCCAATGGCAAGGCACGGAAGAGGATCGAAAGCGTCCTCAAAGAAGGTGATGAAGTTCTGGTCCAGGTGACCAAAGACGCCATGGGCGCAAAAGGGGCCCGGCTGACCGGCATACCTTCGCTACCCGGGCGGTACCTGGTCTTGGTTCCCGACTCGGACAGTGTCGGTATCAGCCGCAGGCTCCCCGACGAAGACCGCACCCGTCTCCGTGAAGTAATCAACAAGGTTCGGCCGAAAGGCTTTGGCGTCATCGTCCGAACGGCTGCCCTCCACGCAAGTGCTGAGGAGTTGGCTGCGGATATCTCCCGTCTTGTCAAGCAGTGGGAGTCGATAGTTGTTGAGGCGGAGCAGGGTGGTGCACCGAGGCTCATCCACGAAGAGCCGGAGCTGTTGATCAAAGTGATTCGAGAGCACTTCACAGCAGATTTTCGCAAGCTGCTCATCGATTCCAGGAGTGCTCACGAGAAAGTAGTCAAATACCTGAGCTCAACGGCACCGGACCTGGTTTCGAAGGTCCATCTTTATGAGGAGCAGCCGCCACTCTTCGAGCGCTACCACGTTGATGACCAGTTGAAGAAGGCCCTTGACCGACGCGTTTTCTTACCGTCTGGTGGCCACCTGGTGATCGACCGCACCGAAGCCTTGACCGTTATCGATGTGAACACCGGCAAATTCGTTGGATCGTCGACCCTCGAGGAGACGGTGAAACAGAACAACCTCGAAGCAGCTGAGGAAATTGGGCGACAGCTCAGGCTCAGAGATATCGGTGGGATCATCGTGATCGACTTCATCGACATGGAGTCGGTGTCGAACCAGCAGGCCGTCCTCAGGCGTCTGAAGGAGACTCTCGCCAAAGACAAGACGCGGACTCAGGTTTTTGAGGTTTCGAGCCTTGGATTGGTTGAGATGACCAGAAAGAACGTGTCAGCAGGACTACTGGAGCAGTTCTCGACCAAATGTGAGCACTGCGGCGGTCGTGGCGTGATAGTCAATGACCATGCTGGAGCCCATGTCGATGCTTCCGTGGAGGACTACGACTGAGGCCTTTTGGTCTTGACGGTCTGAACCGGTACCATTAGAACTCGATTCTCCCTTTCTCCAGAAGAGGTTTTCCCATGTATGCCATCATTCGCGCTGGCGGCAAACAATCCAAAGTTCAGTCCGGCGACGTCATTGACATCGAACGCGTCAAGAGTGACGACTCAGAGCTGACGTTCTCTCCTTTGCTCGTCGTCGATGACGACGGCAATGCTGTGTCCGACAAGGCGACCCTGGCCAAAGCCAAAGTGACGGCGAAGATCCTTGGTGCCTCGGCCGGTCCGAAGATCGACATCTTCAAGTACAAGAACAAGACCGGATACCGCCGCCGTCAAGGTCATCGTCAGAAGTACACCCGCATCGAGATCACGGATATTGCAATGCCAGGAGCCAAGAAAAAGGCGGCAGCAAAGTCGTCCGACTCCAAAAAGGCTGACAGTAAGAAGGCGAACGCCAAGAAAGCTGACGCCAAGCCAAAGGAAGCTGAGAAGAAGGCTCCCAAGGCTGCTTCCGAGGAGGAGTAGAAATGTCCAAAACCAAAGCTGGCGGTTCAACAAAGAACGGTCGCGATTCAGCGGCGAAACGTCTTGGTCCCAAGGTCTTCGACGGTCAGAGCGTCAACGCTGGCGCAATTCTGGTCCGCCAAAGAGGGACTCGAATCCACCCAGGCGACAACGTCGGTAAGGGCGGAGACGACACGCTGTTCGCACTCAGCTCCGGTACCGTCAAATACGGCGTCCGCAACAATCGCCGACGCGTCGACGTCCTACCCGAATAGCAGTTAGGAACTAGTCGGCATGTTTGTCGACCGGGTCCGAGTCAACCTCCGCGCCGGAAACGGTGGTGCGGGGGTTGCTTCTTTTGTGAGGGCAAAAGGGAAACCGAAAGGGAAACCCATCGGGGGCAGTGGTGGGCCGGGTGGAGCCGTGATCCTTCGTGCCGACTCCTCGGTAGCGACTCTCTTGCGTTATCACCGAAACCCTCACCACCAGGCCAAATCAGGATCTCACGGCGAAGGGGACCTTCGTCATGGCAAAGCAGGTGAGGACCTTGTGCTGCCGGTCCCGCTGGGTACAACGGTGATCGACTCTGAGGGGACAGTGATTGCCGACCTGGTCGCTGAGGGCGAAGAGGTGGTTGCGGTGGCTGGTGGCCGTGGTGGGCGAGGAAATGCTGCTTTCGTCAGTCCGACCAACAAAGCGCCATCGGTTGCGGAACAGGGCGAATATGGACGCGCCGAGTGGTTTCAGCTGGAGATGAAGCTGCTCGCCGACGCCGCACTGATCGGATTCCCGAATGCGGGCAAGTCAACGTTTATCTCCAAGGTTTCCGCAGCCAAGCCGAAGATCGCTGATTACCCGTTTACGACGCTCCAGCCGAACCTCGGTGTCGTCAGTTTTGACGGACGAGAATTCGTCTTGGCGGACATACCGGGATTGATTGAAGGTGCCGCAGAGGGCAGGGGATTGGGCCACGAGTTTCTGCGCCACGTTGAACGTGCTCGCGTCCTCGTTTTCCTGCTCGACCCATCCGAGAGCCAGGAACGGGATACGTCTGAACAGCTCCGCATTCTGTCTTCGGAGATCGAGACCTACTCGAAGGAGCTTTCAGAGAGACCTCGGCTGGTACTCTTCAACAAGGCAGACCTTCCTGAGGCTGCCGATCTCGAGGGTGAACACGTGGTCTCAGCGGTGACTGGAGAAGGGATCAAAGATGCCCTGCATGCAATCGCTGACCTGGTGGAAGTCGCCGAAAGGGAGGCGCCTGAGCAGCTCGGCTATGTGTTACATCGACCCTTGGGTCACGGATTCAAAGTGGATCGAGTGGGCGACGTGTGGGTGGTCTCCGGAATTGCGGTCGAGAGAGCGATTTCGTTTTCGGACCTGACCACCGATGAAGCAGCCGACATGGCCTCGAGACGCCTATCCAATCTCGGTGTCGATGATGCTTTGCGGGAGGCGGGCGCGGTTGAAGGTGATGATGTTCAGATCGGCGACCTCACGTTCGAATTCTTGAGGGGATTCGACGAGGAGGAATGAACGACCGGGCTCTAGCGCCGCCAGAGATCTCGTGTGAACAAGACCAGAACTGGGAAGATCTCGAGGCGACCAACGATCATGAGCCCTGAGAGCAACCACTTCACCAACCCAGGAAGGCCGGCATAGTTGGCTGCGGGCCCAACTGCACCCAGTCCAGGTCCAATGTTTCCGATGGAGGATGCAACTGCGCTTGTGGTGGTAACCAGGTCGAGCCCTTCGGAGATGTTGGCGTCGATGAAGGCGACCATAAACGTCGATGTCATGAAGAGGAAGATGTAGAAGAGGAAGTAGCTCTGCACCGCTTCAACAACTGGCTCACTCACCCGTTGTCCGCCAAAGCGAGTGATGAACACGCCTTTGGGGTAGACCAGCCTGCGCAGGTCTGCGTACGCGGCTTTCGATAACACGCCGATACGGAAAGTCTTCATGCCTCCGGCCGTCGACCCGGCCATCCCTCCGACGAACATGAGCCCGACCACCAGTATCTGTAGTGCTGGTCTCCAAAGTGCGAAGTCGGTCGACGCGTATCCGGTTGTGGTAGTGAGGGCGAGGGTATTGAACGCAGCGTGCCGGATTGCCTCGCCGGGACCGAGGTCGGCAAGCAATCCCCCGAAAACGATGACAATCGCCACGACCGTGATGCCCGTGTAGAGGCGGAATTCTGAGTTCTTGGTGTATTCGACCGGTTTGGAAAAGGCGCGGTAGTGAAGGGCGAATGAGACACCAGCGATGAACATAAAACCGGTGATGACCCACTGGGTGTAGTTACTGAATCCGGCAATGGAGGTGGGCTCGGTTCCAAAACCCCCAGTCGACATCGTTGTCATCGAATGGACGACCGATTGGAAGATGTCCATGTCGCCAAACGCCAGGAGAACGATTTCGATCAAGGTGATGATCAGATAAACCAGCCACAGCCGCTTCGCCGTTTCCTGGAACCTCGGTGTGAGCCGGTCGGGTGTCGGTCCCGGCGACTCTGCTTTGGCGAGCTGCATGCCCCCGGTGCCAAGTAACGGCAGGATCGCCACACCCAAGACAATGACTCCCATGCCTCCCAGCCATTGAGTCATTCCCCGCCAGAAGGAGATTCCATGGTCGAGAACCGACGGATCGGCGAGAATCGAGGCACCGGTCGTGGTAAAGCCTGAGGCGGTTTCGAAGATAGCGTCGGTGAAATCCGGTATCGCTCCGGAGAGAAGGTAGGGGAGCGCACCGAAGATCGAGAAGATGAACCAGGAGAGCCCCACCGTGGCAAAGCCTTCTTTGACCGTGATCGACTTTGGCCTGCGGACGAGTCGACGGGTGACATATCCAAAGCCAGCGGTGATTCCGGCCGCGGCCGAGATCCAGAGAGCGGTTTCGTACTCGCCATAAATGACCGACACCAAAGAGGCAGACATCATGGCGATGGCGACAAACACCAGCACCGATCCGATTACAAAGGCAACGGTTTTTAGGAGCTTGGCGACCGGCGACGAAGAGCGCTCTCGCGTGTCATAGGTCATGCCGAGAAGAGAGCGGTCGACTCCTGAATGTCACGAGGAAGGGCAAAGAAGATGATGTGATCTCCCGGACGGATCACGGTCGATCCGTCGGGGACGAAAGTGGTTCCGTTTCGGGATATGCCACCAACGATCACACCGACCGGAAGATGGAGATCGAGGAGGCTCTTGTTGGCGGCTTCGGACTTTGTCGCCACTTCCATCTCAATGGCTTCAGCGTCGGTGTCGGAGAAGGTAACGACCCGTTCGACGTCACCAAATCGCACGAATTGGAGAATCGCGTTGGCCGCCATGAGTCGACTAGACGCTGCCGCATCGATTCCGATACCTGAAAGGAGACCGACGTAGTCGATGCGATGGAACCGTGAGATAACCATGCCCGCGCCACTTGCCTTGGCGACAAGACAGGTGAGCAGGTTGACTTCGTCCCATCCGGTCAGACCAAGGGCGACGTCATTCGGTCCAAGGTCGAGGCTGGCGGCCAGAGCTGGATCTGTGGGGTCGCCGCACATGACTATTGCGTCTGGGTGCTTGTCAGCAAGGCCTGAGCAGCGCTGGCCGTCTTCGTCGATGATGACAACGCTCAAACCTGCTTCATGCATGGCGTCTGCCGTGAGCTCCGCAAGGCGGGTGGCACCGAAAATGATGGCCCTTTCCAGATGACGACGTTTCAAGCCAATCATCCGCGTGGCCCTGTCCACATTGTCGTCCGTGGTCATGATCAGGACGTGATCGCCGGGTAGCACCTCGGTGTCCCCGTGGGCAACAATTGTCCTGCCGTGGCGTACCAGCGCCGCCAAAACCCAGCCCCATTCCGCCTCTCTCATCCTGAGTTGTCGGAGTGGAAACGCAGTTATCGGGGCGTCCCGAACGACTGTGGCGCCAACCATCACCAGCTTTCCATCGGCGAATTGGATCAGCTCCGATGCCCCGCCAAGCCCGACGATGTCGACGATCTCTTCAGCTGCGGTGGCGGACGGGTCGATTATCACGTCCACACCGAGTTGGCCCGAACCTTCGCGAATCTCGGGGTCTTCGATTCTTGCAATTGTCATCTCTGCCCCGAGGTCCTTGGCAGCGTGACAGGCAAGGACGTTGGCACCGTCCGAACTGGTAACGGCGATGAACAAGTCAGCCTTCCCCGCGCCGGCTTGTTCCAGCAAAATGCTGCTGGCGCCGTTGCCTTGAATGACCATCGCGTCGATCGACTCCTGGAGTTCGGCGGCTACTCCAGGGTTGTCTTCGATGACAACCACATCTTGGCCCTCTTGAGACAAGCGTTCGGCCAGATAGGAGCCAACAGCTCCTGCCCCAACGACGACTATCCGCATTGGTCAATCATGAAACACACGGTCAAGCAGGCTAACTCCACATCGGCCCAAATAGTGGGTCGAAAATCGAATTCTTTGTCACACCCCCCGCCCGTACAATGGCGGTCTGAGACAGGAGAACAATGGATTTTGAGAGTTCCAAAACGGTGGCCGAGGCACTCCGGTCAGTGGGGTATCTCCCTTCGGATCGGATTGCACAGGTGGTGTTCCTCGCAGCACACCTCGGGAAACCGATTCTGGTGGAGGGTCCCGCCGGCGTCGGGAAGACCGAGCTTGCCAAGGCCCTTGCGGAGACAACAGGCCGGGCCTTGGTCAGGCTGCAGTGCTACGAGGGCCTCGACGAGGCGAAAGCGCTTTACGAGTGGAACTACAAGAAGCAGCTGCTCCGAATCCAGTCGGACGTTGATCATGACTGGGACAAAATCGAACATGACATATTCGCCGAGGAGTTCCTGTTGGAACGACCCCTTCTCCAGGCGATTCGATCGGATCAGCCGACGATCCTCTTGATAGATGAGGTCGATCGCGTTGAGGTCGAGACCGAGGCTCTCCTCCTCGAGATCTTGTCTGACTTCCAGGTCTCCATCCCTGAACTAGGAACCATCGAGGCGGCATCGATTCCAATGGTGCTCTTAACCTCGAACAACACGAGAGAGTTGAGCGAAGCACTGAAACGACGGTGCCTTTTCCTTCACATCGACTACCCGGATCCAACTCGCGAAAAGGAAATCCTCGAGGCTCGCGTGCCGGGGCTCAGTGAACACCTGGCCGACCAGGTCGCACGGGTCGCGCGGTCGATCCGGAATCTGGACCTGAAGAAATCCCCCTCGGTTTCGGAGACTATTGACTGGGCCCGTACGCTCCTGGCGCTGTCCATCGACGATGTCGACGAGCATGTGGTTGGCGACACACTGCATGTGTTGCTCAAGTACCAGTCCGACATCGAGGCGGCTGCCAAAGAGCTGGCTTCGTCTTCTTGAGATGATCGGCACGCTCACAGGATTCGTCGACGAACTCCGTGAAGTGGGAATCCCGGTTTCGATGGTCGAGGCAATAGATGCGATGCGTGCTGTTGAGTCCGTGGACATCGGCGATCGGGTTGCTTTGCGAGAGACGTTGCGTTCGACCCTGATCAAGAACCTCAGGCATGAGCACGCATTCGACGTCGCCTTTGACGTGTATTTCTCTCCGTTGCCAGCGATCGTTGCCGATCAACCCGACGGCCATGAAGCACCGGACACCGATGAGAGCGTGGAGTCGGACCGATCTCAGGCGACTGAGGACTTCGATCTAGATGATCTCTTGGCCTCACTCCTCCAAGCTCTGGCCGCGTTCGATTCCGAAGGTCTGCGCTCGGGCGCACAGCGTGCGGTGGAAAACCTGGCGGGCATGGAGCCTGGGCGGCCTGTAGGGGGCACCTATTACCTGTACCGCACCTTGCGACGCCTTGACCTGGCAAACCTTGAGGAACGGCTTGTGGAGGAGTTGGTTGGCGACCGCGAGTTGTCGGACTTTGATCGGAGGCTGATCCGGGAGGATGTTGCAGCGCGGCTCGAAGAGTTGCGGCTCGAACTACAAGAGGAGATCCGTAGACGCCTCGTCGCCGATCGGGGTCGTGAGGCCGTTGCCCGCACGCTGCGGAAACCGATGATCGAAGATGTCGACTTGATGCACGCCACGACGGTCGAACTTGCCGAAATGGAAGCGGCGATCGGGCCGCTCACCCGGAAGCTGGCGGCCCGGCTGGCGAGACGCAGGAAGCGTCGCACCGGACGTTTGGACTTCCGCAAGACGGTGCGGAGGTCTTTGGCTACCGGTGGCGTCCCCGTTGACCCGCAGTTCCGTCATCCCCGTCCCCATCGCCCGGAGGTCTGGCTGATTTGCGATATCTCGGGGTCGATGGCGACCTTCTCTCGCTTCACCCTCCAATTCACGCACGCAATGTCTTCGCAGTTCAGTCGTTTGCGGTCCTTTGCATTTGTTGACACCGTTGACGAGGTCACCGAGTTCTTTGGGCCCGGTGTTGACTTCGGGTCAGCCCTGCACCGGATAACGACGGAGGCCGAGGTGGTCTGGATGGACGGACACTCCGATTACGGGAACAGTTTCGAGACATTCTTGACTCGATACGGCAGTCAGATTTCGCCTCGCACCACGATCATCATCACGGGCGACGCTCGGAACAATTACCGGCCGACTCGGGAGGCAGCCCTAGCCGAGATCGCTCGAAAAGCACGTGCCGTGATCTGGTTGAATCCCGAACCCACCTCATACTGGGATACGGGGGATTCGTCGATGTCCAGTTACAGCGGTGCCTGTGATTCCGTCCACGAGGTGCGAACCCTGGCACAACTGGAGACTTTCGTCGAGGAACTGACGTTTACGGGTTCGTCGCGCGGCGTTTGAGTGCAGGAGCCGAAACGCTAAACCTTTGCCAGGTCAGGGCCGATAGTTCTTCTAGTGCTCCAAACAGGAGCTGTGATCTATAGGTGGATTCAATGGGTTCGCGGATACTGGTAGTTGAAGATTCGGCGGTTATTCGTCGGTTGATCGAAGTCTGCCTCCGCGCCGCCGACCTTGAAATCGTCACACGAGAAGACGGACAGTCCGGTCTGGCGGCCGTAGGGGGCGAGTCTCCCGATCTGGTTGTTCTCGACATCGGTCTACCCGGTATGGACGGTTGGGAGGTCCTGGATGCAATCAGAAGTGACCAGACCACAACCGAGCTGCCGGTGGTTGTGCTCACCGCACATGCCGAAGAAGAGTCACGCCGTCGGGCCAACGAAGGCGGAGCCGACGCATTTGTGACCAAACCGTTCCAGCCAAACGACTTCCGAGAAACGGTCCTATCACTTCTCGAGTGACCAAACCCGCTTCCTGAGGAACACGCGCCAATAGTGGCGGCGATCGCGCCCAGAACCGAATAGGTGACCGGTTTGTCTGTCAGTTAGGCTCACGCCCGTGACATCCGAACCACTCATTCCTTCGTTTCTCGGGGCCCCGGTGCAAAGGCGGGAAGACCCCTCGCTAATCACAGGAACCGCCCGGTATGTCGATGACATCACCCCTGCGGGAACGCTCCATCTGGCGCTGGTCCGCAGTCCGTTCCCTCATGCCGAGGTCACCGGAATTGATCTCGATGCCGCAAAAGACGTCGCCGGGTTGCGAGCGATTATCACTCCGGACGATGTTGTCGACGTCGTCATGCCCCCACCCCCCAATCCCGAGCGAAACATCCCCCGACGCTACCCACTGGTTCAGGGAAGAGCCCTCATGCCAGGAGACCCGGTCGTCGCGGTTGTGGCCGATACGCCCGCCGCTGCCCGAGATGCCGCTGACCTGATCTTCGTGGACTACGAGCCGATCGACGTTGTCGGAGATGTCGAACAGGCGATCGATGCGCCGCCGATTCACCCCGGTCAAGAGTCCAACATTGCTTACAACCGGGGAAGAGGAGATCGTGCCGACTTCGACGCCCTCACCGGTTCGGTCCGGCTATCGGGTGTGGTTGAGCACCCGCGGGTGGTCCCTGCGCCGATGGAGCCCAGAGCAGTGCTTGCCGAGTGGAAAGAAGACGGGCTCACCGTCCACCTCTCCAGCCAGGCACCGCAATTGATGCAGGCGGAACTGGCGATATCATTTG
This sequence comes from Acidimicrobiia bacterium, assembly GCA_965216445.1. GTDB lineage: Bacteria > Actinomycetota > Acidimicrobiia > Spongiisociales > ZC4RG35 > MA-ANB-1. The sequence continues at coordinate 1,670,811 of OZ244166.1, read as the reverse complement.
ATCTGCCCCAATCCGCTGTTCGGGTCATCACTCCGTTCGTGGGTGGTGGGTTCGGGTGCAAATTTGATCTGGCCGAAGAAGAGTATCTGACCGTCATCGCAGCCCAGATGACCGGGCGTCCGGTCAAGTGGATCGAATCGCGGCGAGAGCACCTGTTGACGATCGGCCACGGTCGAGCCCAAAGACACAAATGGGAAGTCGTAGCCGACCAGGACGGCAGAATCGAAGGTCTGTGGGTCGACTCTCTGGTCGATTTGGGATGCCGGCATCGCTATCTGTCCTTCATCACGGTCACGACCCGGATTGCAACCGGCAACTACGACATCGGCACCTATGGCTGGACCCAAAGAGGCGTTTGGACCAATCGCGCCCCTCGGGGCATATATCGAGGGGCTGGCCGACCTGAAGCCACATTGACGATCGAAAGGGTTATCGATGCCATCGCCGCTGAGATCGGCGTCGATCCCGCTGAGGTACGTCGACGCAACTTCGTCCAGCCTGATCAATTCCCCTACAAGTCGAGAGGCGGATACACCTTCGACACAGGCGAATATGAGAAGACCCTCGACAAACTCCTTGAGTTTGCCGACTACCAAGGCCTCCGCGCGGCGCAAGCCGAAGCCAAGTCAGAAGGTCGTCTGGTAGGGCTCGGGATCGGGGCCTATGTGGAGGTGTGTGGCTTCGAAGACTGGGGAGCTGCTCGGATCCAGGTCAACGCCGATGGATCGGTGTCCGTATACGTGGAGACGTTGGACCAGGGCCAGGGCCACAGAACTTCGTATGCCCAGCTGGTCGCCGAGCAGTTGGGCATCCCGATCGATCAGGTGAAAATCGAACAGGGTGATACGGCGACCTCGCCTTATGGCTGGGGCACGTCGGGCTCCCGGTCGCTGGCGCAGGGGGGATCGGCTTCTTACGCAGTCGCAGAGAAGGTAGCCGAAAAGGCCAAGAAGATTGCCGCCCATCTGCTGGAAGCCAACGAAGCCGACGTCGTCCTCGGCGGGTCGAAGGCAACTGTTGCGGGCACGGACGTTTCGGTCACATGGTCAGAGGTTGTTACTGCAGCGATACGGGGGAACGTGCCGGAGGGAACAACACCTGGACTCGACGAGGAGATCCACCTCAAGTCCGGAGGGCTTAACTTCCCGTACGGGATACATCTTGCCCAGGTCGAAGTTGATCGGGAAACCGGTGCACCGACGCTGCAACGAATGTGGGCCGTCGACGACGCAGGAAACATCATCAACCCGATGCTCGCCGACGGGCAGCGTCATGGCGGTCTGGCTCAGGGGATCGGACAGGCCCTTTGGGAGGAGGCCCGCTACGACGAAGACGGAAACCTGGTGAGTTCGTCTTTCATCGACTACTTGATTCCGTCGGCGGTGTCATTGCCTAGCTTCGAGCTCGAGGGAACCGTCACTGCCACACCGACCAATCCCCTGGGAGCGAAGGGTGTAGGTGAAGCAGGTGCAATCGGATCAACGCCCGCCGTAATCAACGCCGTCAACGACGCCCTTGACCGACAGGACCTCCAAATCCCACTGACACCGGAGCAGATCTGGTCAAAAATTCCGCGTTCCTAAGGAACAGACGGCCATATATGGCCGATTTCGCGTCGAGAAAGGCTTAAGTGGCTTCGATAACCTGACCGAGGCGCTCGATGAGATCGACGACACGGTTGCTATAACCCCACTCGTTGTCGTACCAAGTCATCACCTTGACCAGATTGCCACCCAGGACCTGGGTTGCATCGGCATCGAAAATCGATGAGTGAGGGTTGCCGATGATGTCGGTTGACACGATCGGGTCCTCATTGAACTGGAGGATGCCTCTGAGTGGACCCTCCGCGGCTTGTTGGACAACCTGGTTCACCTGCTCAGCCGTGACGTCTTCGTTGAGTTCCACGACGAGGTCGACGGTCGACCCATCAGGAACCGGTACACGCATCGCCATACCATCGAGTTTTCCGTCGAGTTGGGGGAGAACCTTGCCGACGGCTTTGGCGGCGCCGGTTGTCGTCGGAATGATGTTTTCCGTCGCAGCTCGGCTGCGGCGAAGGTCCTTGTGAGGGACGTCTGCGAGGCGTTGGTCGTTTGTGTATGCGTGGACAGTGGTCATGACGCCTTTGTTGATCCCGAACGCATCATCCAGAACCTTGGCCAGAGGAGCCAAACAGTTGGTTGTGCATGAGGCGTTGCTCACGATGATGTCTTCACTGTCCAGATCCTGATCGTTGACGCCCAGGACGACGGTTTCGTCGATCTCGTCCTTGGACGGGACTGTCAGGATCACTCGTTTCGCCCCGGCGTCGACGTGCTTCTGGAGCGACGCCCGATCGCGGAACACACCGGTTGCTTCGATGACAACGTCGACGTCGAGCTCCGCCCAAGGCAGCTCGGCAGGATCCCTTTCCATCAGCATGTTGATTTTGTGTTCTCCCACGGTCATGATGCCGTCGGCGACGGAAACTTCCTGATCGAATGGTCCCATGACCGAGTCGTACTCCAACAGGTAGGCAAGGATGTCATCGTCAGACAGATCGTTGATTGCCACTACTTCGATGCCCGACTCGGGACGACCGGCGATGATCCTGAAGACGGCCCGGCCGATGCGGCCGAATCCGTTGATGGCTACACGTGTCACTAGTTGGCTCCTTCTTCGAAAGCTGCGATTTGGGCGGCCACTTCAACGACTCGGTTGGAATATCCCCACCCGTTGTTGAACCAGGTGATGGTCTTCACCAGGTTCCCGCCGGTGACCATCGTGGCAAGGCTGTCGAAGACACCCGAGTGGGGTTCGTCTCTCACATCAGAAGAGACGATGGGGTCATCGACGTAGGCGAGGACGTCCGAGTAGAGCGTATCCACCGCATCTTTCATCGTGGCGTTCACTTCTTCCTCGGTGGTCGTGCCTGAAATCTGGGTCACCATGTCCACGGTCGATCCGTCCGTCACGGGGACATTCAATGCCACCGCTGAGATCTTCCCTGCCAGTTCCGGCAAGGCATCGGTGAGGATCTCAGCCGAGTTCGTTGAGGCGGGAATGATGTTTTCGCCAGCTGCCCGACTAGTCCGGAAAGAATCGGTCGGTACATCGGCGAGACGTCCGGAGTTCGACATCGCCTTCACAGTTGTCATAAATGCTCGTTCAATCCCGTAGACGTCATTGAGGGTCTTGAGGATCGGTGCGACGGCATTAGAGGTGTTGGATCCCAGCGCAACCATGTCGGTGTCGGGGGTGAGGGCGTCATCGTTGATACCTCTGAGGAGAAGGGGGATTTCGCCGGGTGTCTCCGGGCTGGAGGTGAGGATCACCTTTTTCGCACCAGCTTTGATGTGCTGCTGCAACGAGTCAGCCGTCCGGTATTTGCTGGTGGTCTCCAAAACCACGTCGACGCCGAGACCGTCCCAGTCGACATCGCCGGGCTCCCGACCATCAACAAAGGAGACGCTCTTCGAACCGTACGTCAGTGTTCCTTCGGCGTGAGAAACCGGAACCGGAAAGCGCCCATAGATCGAGTCGTACTTGAGCAAATAGGTGAGAGCGTCGGGGTCGGCGATGTCGCTGATTGCGACGACGTCGAGATCGTCTCGGTCGTGCACCAAACGGAAAACGTTTCGACCAATTCGGCCAAACCCCATGAGGCCGATTCGTATGGGTTTCATTGACTTCCTTTCGTCTGGCCAACATAGCCGAACCCCTAGCGCACCCAATCCAGGACAGATATGTTCGAGGTGGGAATGGGGGGTGGACAGATCTTCAGTGTGTTGCTGAGTTTGACAGTATGTATCGCTCCACCGGTTATGGGGCCGGTGATCGCCGACTATGCACCGGTCGGTTCATACGGTGGCCATTGGGGGATCGACTACGCCACCACAGTCGGCGAGTCGGTAACCGCTCCAGCTTCCGGAGTTGTTACATTTGCCGGCTCCGTTGCGGGCATGAAGACGGTGACTATTGAGCCGATTCCCGGTGTAAAGGTCTCGCTGTCGTACCTCAGTTCGGTTGCCGTTTCCGCCGGTCAGTGGGTTGATTCCGGTCAGGTCATTGGGACTGCTGGTGCGCCTCATGGGACGCCGGGAGTACATCTTTCGCTTCGGATCGGTGGCCAGTACGTAGACCCGGCAATGGCCCTCGGCTGTCTCAACACCGATATCACTCGGGCGTTACGCCTGGTCACGCCTCCACAGCCCTATCCTCGTAGTCGTGCGCACCGGGATACTTGGCGGGACCTTCGATCCGATCCATATCGCCCATCTCCACGCGGCCGAAACCGCCCTGTACGCCGGACTCGATCGGGTGTTGTTCGTTCCCGCCGGCGACCCTTGGCAAAAACAGCACCGCGAGGTGACCCCGGCCGACCTTCGAGCCGAGATGGTCGAGTTGGCGATTGCCAATATCGAAGGCTTCGTGCTCGACCGTCGGGAGATCGAGCGAGAGGGCCCCACGTACACGATTGAAACTCTGGAATCGTTCCCGGACTCCGAGGAGTTGTTCCTGATTCTCGGGGCTGACTCGGCCGCGGGAATCCAAACCTGGCATCGGTGGCAGGATGTCCTCGTGCGGGCGAGGGTTCTCGTTGTGCCCAGACCCGGAACGCCGGACAAAGTTGTCACCAAGGCGGTTCCGGAAGCCCTACAGCTCGAGATGGCAGCCCTCGATGTCAGCTCAACGATGATCAGGGGGATGATCAAACAAGGCCGACCAGCCAGGTTTTTGCTGCCCCCGGGCGTCAACTCATACATCGCTGAAAGAAATCTGTACACAGAGGAGCAAGTCGCGGATAAGGTGGAGCCGACCACAGAAGAGGAGTAGCTGTCGTAGAACAAAGTGAAGACCTGGGAAGAAAGGCCGCTGATGCCATCTTCTCCAAGAAGGGAACCGACATCGTTCTTCTTGATGTTGAGGAGCTCTTCGTTTTGTCAGACGTGTTCGTGATAGCAACCGGGACTTCCCGTCCCCATGTCCAATCCCTGGCTGAGTCCGTCGTCGAACGCTTCTCCGAGGATCTGGATCGCAAGCCAATTCGGAGCGAGGGCAAGTCGGAAGGGGAGTGGGTCCTCCTCGACTACGGCGACATCATCGTCCACCTGTTCCAGAGCTCAGCTCGTGAGTACTACGGGCTGGAGAGGCTCTGGGCTGATGCCGGCAAGGTCGATTGGTCGGAGCCAGCGGTTTCTGACTCCCAACTCCAGTCGTAGGGATTCGATGTTGCACCAAACCGGCAAGTAAAATGCCGGTTCCCAAATCCTTGGGGCTGTAGCTCAGCCTGGCAGAGCACTTGACTGGCAGTCAAGGGGTCAGGGGTTCAAATCCCCTCAGCTCCACCGCTGGAATCCTCAACTAACAGTTGGGGATTTCTTTCATGAACTTGCCAGGTTGGGAGGTCGCTGGACCAGGAGGTTGTCTCAACTTCGTGCCTATCCGAATAATGATTGGACTCTCGACTCAAGGCGAACATAGGTGCGTAATTCGGACAAACCCCAGGTAGAAGCGCCGTCTGAGCGAAAAAGACCTGACGAATGGAATCGTGCGATCCTGTATCTGTGCAAACGAACGATGCAGATGATCAGTCGAGTAATTCATTGAGCGTTGGCGAGTCGCCGAACGTAAAACTTCGCCGCGACCTCGCTCGATTGCGACTCGGGCTTCTTCGGTCCGATGATCTTCCAGGGTTGGCGACTCAGATGCTTGTGGTCGGGTACGACTCACCCAGACTTGTTGACCTTGCCGGGCTTGACCTCGGATCCTTTGACCCCAGGGATGCTGCGGATCTCTGGGACCAAGCGCTAACCGAACTCGACATGGACATGCCGGGTGCCCAGCAAGCCTTACTCACTGTGGCATGCCCGATAGCTCGTGGCGTTGTTGAAGGTCGCCTTGATCCTATTGTCGGTGCTCGTCAGATCGTCGAGATCGGTCAAGGAGACTCAGATGTGCACCATCTTGTCGCAGATTTCGTCTACCCAGTCGATGTATCCGGTTACTACGAGTTCGAAAAAGATGTGGGATGGTGGACCCGGCGCAAGGGTCTACGGTCAACCAAAAGGCACGCACTCGAAGCCTGTAGAAGTCTCTTGGAGCGATGTGACGCAGTGCGGCTCGCCGATGGGTAAGGCAGGCCCCAAGCCAAGTCATCGCGGTTTTGTGGGTCCACCCCAAAGTACATAATGCCGGGTATGGGCGGGGTTGGTCAGCCGTTTGGTTCGGTTGGTTGGCTTGTGAGCCAGGCGGCTATTAGACGACTCACCGTTGAGGAGAGTTCATTCTCTGAGATTCCGTGACGCGAGAGGCTTGCGAGGAACTGCCCCCCAATGATGGCCGCAATCACTGGCCTGTCCGTTTCTTTCATGTGGGTACCCAGGGCTGCGTCGACTACGTGGGACAATCGATCGTCCCAATAACCCAGGAGTTTCCTCATGGCGGGATGCTGTGGGTCCTTTAGGTAGATCGGCGCCGCCGGGTGATCTCGGTCGTACATGTCCAACAGAGTGTCTGCAAGCAGGTCAGATCTCTCCTGGATGGACAGATCGCCAGTGACGATTGCGGGTTCAGGCAGGTCCGCCTCTTCTATCCACATGTCGACAACGGCCTCTGCGAGCAGTTCAGGTTCGGGGTAGTGATAGAGGACTGTGCCCGACGCTACATCAGCGCGTTTTGCTACTGCGACCATTGTGGTTTCGTCAATTCCGTTTCTGCTGTATTCCGTGACTGCGGCCAGGAGGATTCTGCGTCTTGTTTGGTCAACGGAAGCCTGACGTTTCCCTAGTCGGTATGGACGCTTCTTAGACATATCAGTATTTTACTTGATATTCCAATCAAATAATTGTACCTTCGCATAGAGATGGTTGAAACATCAGCAGATTTCAAGAGGCGAGCTGTTTGGGAGGCTTTCCCAACCCTGCGTCTTTCCTACGCGGGATTACCACAAAAGGAGTCGTCGTGATGTCTATGGCGGTCGCGACCTTCTGGACATTGCCGAGACTCGCCGGTGTCATCATCGTCGGAAGTGCTGTCTTGCTTGCCATCGTCTCCTTGATTACTTCATTGCGGGGTGATGTGCGAGCGGTAGAGGCCATGTTCAGAGACATCGATATTGCGGTCGGCAACACTTCGACTTTGCGAGTGATGGCCCTGTCCTGGGGAGTGTGGACGATCGCGGTCCTTGCTGGATTTGTTGTCTTGGCGGTGGAGTATTGGAACCGGGATGTTCGTCTGATTCCGACGTTGGCCGTCGTCGGTCTCACGGTCTTTGCGGTGGCGTGGGTGATTGAGGCTTCCTTTCATTCCAGCGTGACTGTGTGGGCTGTCACCCAACTAGAGCAGGGAGGTGAGGTCCCAGCACTGTTCCCAGAATTGAAGAAGTGGCTCAACCTGTGGTTGGAGGTTCTCGTCAACCCTCTAGCCCTTCTCTCCTTCTTGGGACTGGCGGTCGTCGGGATGCAGACCGACGTAATCCCATACTGGGCAGGATGGATCATCGCTATCTGGAGCGGCCTGTTCGTTTTCTTCCCTCTGCCACTGGCCATAGCTCCGATCGCGTTGTTCTTCGGAGCCGTCCTGTTGGCCACTGGGTAAGTCAGGAATGAGTGAAAGTGGTATCCACCCGTCGGCAGGAACCGACTGTCACCTGGTCACCATCCAGTTTCATCCACGATGCCTCAGTTATCAGGGGGATCTCCCTGCAGTCCACCCACGCCTAACCGGACACACACAGGAGGGGCAATGACACAATCGGTTGACCAGCAAACGCCCGGCCTTTTCATGCGGACCATGCAGCAGGTGATGCCGAGGCTGACACCCATACACGTCGGCCTTTACCGGAAGTTGGGAGGTCGCATTGTCGACAAAGGCTCCGGTGGAGCACCCGTCCTATTGCTCACAACGACAGGTCGCCGAACCGGACTGGCCCGCACAGTCGTACTGGGCCACATCACAGACGGCGAGGATGAGATCGTTGCTGCAACCAACGGGGGTTTGGAGGCTCTCCCATCTTGGTTGTTGAACCTCCAAGCTGATCCCTCCTGCAAGGTCGAACTCGGCTCCGAACACTACGACGCGGTAGCTGAAGTGCTTAAGGGAGACCAGTGGGAGGAGCAGTGGCAGCGTTTCGTCGACGCCTATCCCACCTACGAAACCGCACACGGCTGGGCAGGGCGACCCATCCCTCTCTTAAGCCTAAAACGCGTCTGAAACGCGAGTCTCGCCACTTCCGGGCATGTTGATCACACCATCGGATTCCTAGGAAGTCGGCCTCGCATTCGTCCAAGAAATGAACAGCGGGCCAGTGGGCCAGTTGCAGGTGTTCGTCGCTTACGTGAATGCGCACATAACGGCACCTCTGTGTTGTGTAGCTTCTGTGTCGTGAGTGTGGATAGTTCGAGGGTGAGCGGTTGGCTGGCCGCTAACCGGGTTCTGAGGCCAATCGCGTTGCTGGGTTTGGCGAGTCTCGTATCCGGGGTGCTTGTAGGCGGGGTTGGTGGTCGAATTGTGATGAGTGTTTCGGCGAGCGCTGCGGGAGCCGAGATGGCTGGTCGTCTCACTGAGAACGGAAACACGATCGGTGAATTCACAGTTGGTGGAACCGTCGCGTTGATCCTGTTTGGTGGCCTGCTCGGGGGGATGATCGGCAGTGTTGGTGTTGTGGCATCCGACCCATGGCTCCGTTGGTTGGGACCTTTTCGAGGAGTTGGCTACGGGTTCGTTGTCCTCGCCCTGTTTGGGTACGACACGTTCGCCTCTGTTGACTTCTTGATCCTCGACCCTGTCGGCCTCAATGTGGCGATGTTCCTCGGCCTGATCGTCGGGTTCGGGCTAGTGGTCGTTTTGACCGCGCAGATCTTGGACCGGCGACTCCCCGACGCCGCTGACAAGGAGCAGCCCGGCTGGTTGGTTGTAGTTGGTCTCGGAGCGTTTCCCCTTGGCCTCTCAGTTCTGTTCTTCACGTCACCGTCGTTCTGTGGATGCGAGCCTGCGTACGAGATTGGAGCGTTTCTTCTTGTGATGATCATCGCAACGGTCGTCCATCATTTGGCGACCGCCACGAACCTGATACCCGACTGGGCGCAACGTGTCGCACCTCTTGCCGGATACGTCTCACTCGCAGCCGGTGTCGTTCTGGGAGTGCTGCGCACGGTCGAGAACCTGCAGCGACTGATCTAGTCGCCCAAACACACGCAACATAACGGCACATATGGCAGCTCGATTGTGTGGCATGGGGTAGCTACGTCGTAATGAGTTGGGAGAGGATTGGGCTGGTTGTTGGCGGAGTGGTGTGTTTGTTGGTGTGCCTTTCCTTGCTCTTGCCCGTTACCCGGCGTTCGCTTCGTCGGGCGAGTTTCCTTCCTTTTGGGCTGATTGGTGTGCATTGCCTGATCGGGTAACCGGCGCGATCCTGTGACCGTCTACAACACCTACAACACTGTTTTCGGGGTTCTCTGGTTGTTGGCGTGGTTTCACTTGCCATCGTGGTCCGGGAATCAACTGTGGAGGGTTCGAGCTTCCGTCGAACGTGGAGCGTTGCTGTTGGTGGGTTGGCTGCGGTCGCAGTTGGAGCGATTCTCGAATACGGCTTCGAGGTTCTTCCTCGTTTCGTTCTTGAGCTGGTGGGGTTCCCGATTCTGATCGTGGGCATGTTCATGCTTGGAGTCTCGCTACGGAGCGAAGGTGGGGCCGGTTTGGGGAAGGTCGCGCTTATGGGGCTCTCAGGGCTAGTCGCAGTGATCATTGGCGGAGCGTCTGTTGGTCACCTGCCAAGTGTTCCGGCCCTGATTCCTGTGGCGGCATGTGTCGTGATCGGATTCACCGGTCTGCCGTTTGCCAGCCTGACCACCAAGGCGGTCCAGAAGCGACACAACGGCACGTATGCACGACGGGGTTCGCCCCTACCACCCAACGAAGCCTGCCCCGACTTATTCTCAGGATTCTGCGTAGGCGAGCGGAGCGCTCATCCCCGCTTCGTAGTGGCCGGGGAGGAGGCAGGCCACTTCGGTGTAGAGCGTCGCATCGTCGGGGAACGTGAAGACCAACTCAGCGGACTCTCCTGCCTCGACCTCGATGAGGACGTCGCCGCCTTCCTCGTGATGACCCCCATCCTCACCATGGTCCTCGTGGCCCGCCTCGAGATGCTCCTCGATACGGTGTGCGTTGGAGAGGCGGAACTCGTGGGGCACGGCCCCTTCATTGTGGAGCACGAACCTCACGGTCTCACCGGCGGAGACTGTGAAGTCCGAGGGCTCGAAGGCGAATTCGCTCATCACGACCTCTACTTCACGATCGGCTTTTCCTTCGCCGGTTTCTCCCTCGTGCTCGTCTTCCCCGTTGTGGTCGTCGTCGTGCTCCGAGGAAGTGGTCGCTTCTGCGGTCGAGGTAGTGGTCTCGGCCAACATGCTGGTCTCCGGCGTGCCCGTCGTGGCTTCGGTGTCCGTGGTTTCGGAGCCTCCACAAGCGGCGACCACGAGCGCTAGGAAGGCGAGGGCGGAGAGGACGGAGCGGCGGCGCGAAGGAGTAGAGGTCATTGCCAATAGTCTCGGTCATTGCATGCCGCCGGAACCAGGGTCCAAAGTCCCTTTTGAGCTGCCAATCGGGCGACCCGGCGCCCGGTCCAGGTCGCTGAATCCCCGGCTGCACGGAGCTGTAGATGTCCTTGGTGGTCTAGATCGAGGGGTTACCGAGTCTCCCGCTGTGCCGTGAGCGTGGCGGAGGCCCTTCACGTTGGTCTCGGGGAGTCTCAGTTCCCGGAGGCTGGCCTCATCGAGAACCGCGGCCCTGCGAGAGGTGGCGGTCTTGGTCCCTTAACCACGGTGCGGCCACTCACCATGACCATGTCTCGCTTGAGTCTGCCGCCTGACTTGCCGCCGCCTGAGCCAGGGACTCATTCAGCCACTCTTGGGAGTCGGTTCGCGCGTTGAGGGCCATCACGGGGATCGCCGCTTGCCGGTTCCGTCGATCGAGTAGCGGGCAATCTTAGGTGCTCATGAGTTCGGTCAGGGGTACTACTCGATGGGTAGGGTGAGGTGTCTTAGTGGTGAATGTTGTGGCTGAGAAGGTTGACCTGAGTCCAGTTGATGGTGTTGAAGTGACCATTGTCACTGACAACGCCATCGACATTCTGGCGGCTCCCTCGGATACTGTTGCTCGGCCTGAGTGGCGGTGGGATTGGAGCGAAGGTGACCAGCTGCGAGCTGAGCATGGTTATTCCCTTGCGGTGACGATCCATCGGAACGGTGACACGGACAAGGTTCTCTACGACGCCGGGCTCAGCCGGGACGGCACGAGTCACAACATGGACGTACTTGGGATCGATCCGAAGGAGTTCAGGGCGGTTGTGCTTTCTCACGGGCACGCAGACCACCATGGAGGCCTTGAAGGGCTTTTCGGAAGGGTACGACAGTCGATGCCCCTGGTGGTGCATCCCCACGCCTGGCGAGAACGCAAGGTGGTGTTCCCAACGGGCACTGAGATTCGTATGCCGCCACCCTCTCACAATGATCTCGATCGGGAAGGCTGGCAGGTCGTCGAGGAGCAAGGCCCATCCCTCCTTTTGGGTGGCTCGGTGCTCGTGACAGGTCAGATTCAAAGAGTGACGGAATTCGAAAAAGGATTCCCTCTCCAGCATGCCAGGACCAACGGAGGCTGGGAGCCGGACACATGGATCTGGGACGACCAGGCCATCGTCATGAATGTGCGGGGCAAAGGTCTGGTTGTGCTGTCCAGCTGCAGCCACTCGGGAGTCATCAACGTCTTACGCCACGTCCAATTTGTTACGGGAATTGAACACATCCACGGCTTTATCGGAGGGCTACATCTGACTGGTGGCCTTTTCGAACCCATCCTGCCTGCCACGCTCGACACGCTCGTCTCCATCGGACCCGACCGGATCGTCCCTGGCCATTGCACAGGATGGCGAGCCACCCACGAGGTCTCCGCACGACTTCCGACCGCCTACTCAGCTAGCAACGTCGGCACCACCTTTTCCTTCAACTCGGAGTAGGTCACGCGCGACATAGCGAAATCGGGTGCCCTGGGTATCTGGCAGTCAAGGGGTCAGGGGTTGTATGTGTGGGTGTTGGGTCCCATTTGCGAATAGTCTCCGTTCATGACCAGAGATAATGTTTGGCCCTCTGAACTCGATGGCGTCACCGCCGCTCCCGACCACCACAAGGTTCTTTTTGAGAACCACCAGGTTCGTGTGATTGAGACCGTCGTCAAGGTCGGTGATTCCACGCCGGTCCACACCCATCCCCGGACCGTCTTGTACGTCGTCTCGGGTGATCACTTCATCCGCAGGGACGATGAGGGCAGAGTCATGGTCGACACTCGTGTTGAGGGTGATGACTTCGAGATGCCACCGGTCATCTGGTCGGACGGAACACCTCCCCACGTCATCGAGAACCCTGGAAGCAAGGACCTCATCGTTATAGGAGTCGAACTCAGAGAATAAGAGCGATCGCGAGAAAGTATCACCCTTCAACCTCTAGCCCGGAGGCGAAGTAGCCGAGGTCAGGTGCAACCGATCCGCAGGCCATGGCGTAGGTGCCCGCCACGAGTTCGGTTTCTTCGGCCACGCTCCGGGAGGCGTCGATCCCGTTTCTGTCGCCTGTGGTCCACCTTGTGGTGACGAATCCTGGCAGACCAGCTCCGGGAGCGGTGTCGGTCCAATCCTCGAACTCTTCGACACTCCGTCCACTGTCGAGTCTGACCAGAACAACCCAAACCCGGCCTGCTGAGAGGTTCTCGAAGGTGATGTGTACGGGTCCTGGTGTGAGTCTTGTGGGTCCCACATAGCTGCACTCATCGCCCTCGAAAGTCAGCTCGATCGAACGAGACTCGGGGCCCGTCGAGCAGGCTGCAGCTATGAGTGCAAACGCAGCGCACAATGTGGACCATCGTCTCATCGGGAGACCAAAATATGCCAGAGGCGTTCCGGTCCAATCGCGACCGATGGAGGCTCGCTGTCTTGATATATTGGCGCTTCGGCGGGGTCGCAACTGGAAGGAACCGATATGTCTCATCATCTCCGCAGCGTTGCCACCGCCCGCAGCAAGGTCACCTCATGACTGAATTCCGGCGAAAGTTGTAGTGGAGGAGGTGGCGGCTTCCAGCCTGACCACGGTGGTTCTCGATGCCGAAGCCATAACGCAGGCCGACACGACCGCCACAGACGAGCTCCTCAAGCTCGACCATGAACTGGAGACGCAAGGAATCCGCTTTGTCTTCGCCCGGTTAACTTCGAAGTGCGGGCTGCACTGGAATCTGGGGGCATGGACCTCGAGGGTCGTGACTACCGGCGGGTGACCGAAGCCGTGGCTGCGGCACAGTAAAAGTCCGATGTTGGCGCCCCTTAAGGGGCAACGTAGTCTTTGACAGTTGAGCGCGAGACGTCCAGGAGACTCTCCAACCCCGCAGGGGCGGTCAGGGGAGCGTCGGGACCGGCGATGTAATAGGCGATCGTGGCGGCGGCTAGAAAGGCACCGTCGGCTGAAGAGTGGTTTCCGTCGGTTGCCCACAGCGGGTGATCCGGGTTCAGCGAGAGAAACCGGTCCCATGTACGGCCAACCGGGATGACCTCCGCACCCGACTTCTCTGCGATCTCGTCGTAGATGCCTTCGATGTATGCCGTCTCTTCAACTGCCCGACGTCTCCACTCGGCGAAGAAGAGCGGTCGTGCTCCGGCATCTTTCGCGAGCTGAGCGAGAGTGACGGCCTCCTCCTGGCTGTAGGCGATGGTGTGGGATTGGCTGATCTCCTGACCTTGGAGAACCACGACATCCCAGACACCACTGGCCAGGACGTTGGTGATGTCCTCGTCGCCCGCTGCGTTTCGGAGGAAACTGGCGCTCAGGAAATGGACGTTAAGTGGCCCCTGCCCAGCTGATAACAACAGGGTCTCGACCTTTGCGGGAACGTTGTGAGTGGCCGTATGTGAGTTCCCTACGAAGAGAATGTTAAAGGCTGCAGCGTCCGGCAGCGATGGTGTCGGCGTTGTTGTCGCTGGCACGGCAGGGCTGGTGGACTCATCGTCCGGCGCGGTGGTCGACGTAGCAAGGGCTGGCGTTTCCGGCGTTGTGGCCGGTTGCAGGTCTGGCTGGCTGCACGCCGCCACCGCTACGACCAATACGAGGAGAGTCAGCTTCATCAGGTCGATGTTGGCAGAACGGCTGAGCTCCGACGTTTCACGAGGTGAGGGTGTCACCCCGGGAGTGAAAACCAATCCAAGGCCGGAGCGAACGGATGAACGTCGGCGCCTCAAGATCGCTTCTTGAGGTTCCGATCCATTAGCGAGAGGAGAGTTCCGTCAAGGAACGAACTCGGATGGAGATCGCTGCGGCTTATTAGGAACCGCTTCCGTCGGAAGGGGGTTCGTTTGCGCGGTGGGAAACGTGGTCAGCAATGGGCAGAAGGGAGCCTGGGCAATTGGAAATGGTGATTGTTCGAGATTGGAAGGCCGCTGGATTGACCAGCTTCCAAAGGTAGGTCAATGAGTCGCCTTGCAAGAAGAGCCCGGAGGTTCGCAAGTCAACGTTTTGTCCATGCTGCCTTCTACGAGGGGAGCCAGGGTACCGCGTGGGTGGCCGGCGATGTCCTACGCCCACCCAGCGTTGCCGCCTTCTTCTGCGGAGACGATGTGCGCCGCGGTCCTGGCAGCCGTGTGACCCGACAGCAGCTGTTGGGGCAGGTTCTGGATGTAGCAAAAGACGGCGGTCTTCCCATTGTTCAGGTACGAGGATCCGACAGAGCTGAGTCGGTTTCAGACCGAGCAATACAAGTCCCTTCTTTGGTTGACGTCCACACCGACTTACCGGGCGACCAGGACACGCTTCACTCCCAGTTGCTCACATCGACGACGAAGGAGGACTTTCGTCGTATCCGTAAAGCAAACTTCAGTTACCGGGTGACGACGGATCCCGACTCGGTGACCGAATTCCATCAACGGCACTATTCGCCTTTGGTGGCGCATCAATACCCCGACGATGGAAGGATCATTCCTCTCACCAGAATGCTTGAGGATCTTGGTCGAGGGGGAGAGTTGATATGTGCTGATATCGAGGACCAATGGGTCGCAGGTATCTATAACGTCTCCCATGGCGATCGCTATGCACTCATGAGTCTCGGGATCCGCGACGCAGATCGCGATGTACGGCAGAAAAGGGTCGTTGCTGCCTTGATCGTCAGGAGTCTCCAGCGAGGGGTCGAATTGGGTCTGCCAAGGGCGACTTTGGGTCGCTCCTTGCCCTTTTTGGGTAAAGGCCCTGTGTGGTTCAAAGCCAAGTGGAGTGGGGTCATCACCAGACAACACACGACACCGTCGATGCACATGTTCATCGACCTGAACAACGCGGCTGCAAGGCGAATGTTGTCGACGAGCCCCGTGATCCACGTCAAGAATGGAGCGCTTGCGGTTTCCAAATGGCTTGAAAACGGGGAGAAAGCAATCAAAGACACGGTCCGAGATGCGGCGAGGTTTCCCGGGATCTCGGAATGGCTCGTCCTCTCCGAACCAAACACGTTGGAAGTGGCGATGGATGCGCTGAAGAGTCAGCAAAACATCACTCCGGTACCGGTCGAATGGGGTGGCGACAGTCCGATCTGGCTTGCCGAGGTGCTCAAGCAGGCAGGTGGGTCTTCCGGGTGAGCGCTTGGCGGCGGTTAGACCAGGCCCTCTAGCCTGGGGCAATGACGTCGCCCTACCGGCCTCTCCGAATAGCCCTGTATTCGTTAGTCGGTTTTGGTGTTGCTTTCGCAGCTGCCGGACAAGCTGGTTGGTGGGAACCGGCCACCTTCGAACAGGCCATCGGCGAGGTCTCCCGCTGGTGTGAACGGGTCAGCTCAGGGATCATGCGGGAGCCGGTCAACACCCTCGGCAATCTCGGTTTCGTCATGTCGGGGTTGGCGATGTTTTGGGTGCTGGCTCGAGAGACAGAAAAAGGAGTACCGCCTAACAACCGATTCGTCGGGAACCAGCCGATTGCGCTGCTCTATGCGTCAGCCACGCTCTTCCTCGGACCAGGGTCGATGGTCATGCATGGGAGTCACACCTTCTTCGGTTCGTGGATCGACAACGTTTCGATGGTCACCTACATCCTGATCCCGTGGCTTTTCAATTTGGCGGTGCTCGGACGATGGAAAGATCGGGCGTTCTTCGCCACGTATGGATCTGTTCTCGCTGCCTACGCAGTTGCCTTCTGGTTGTTTGGGAAGGATCTCGGGATCGGCTTGGACCTCTTTGGTGTTTCGATCGGGCTTTGGATCATCTCAGAGGTCTTGTACCGATTCTGGTCACCAACCCTCCGTCCACTCTCCGGCCTGGTCGGGTTTGCGGTTGCATTGGCCTTCGGAATCACCCCGGTCGAGATGGTCGCCAACCCCGGTGAGTATTGGTGGGTGGTCTTGTTTTGGCTCCCGGGTCTGCTCGCCAAAAACCCAACGGACTCTCGTCGGGCATATACACCATGGTTCTGGGCCGGACTGATTTCCTTCTTCGTGGCGTACGCCATTTGGCAGACTGGAACTGCCGATCACCCCTGGTGTCAGCCTGATTCGTTGGTGCAGGCACATGCGATCTGGCACCTTTTGACGGCCCTCTCGACTTGGTGCTTCTTCAAATTCCTGAGAACTGAGCACAAGACAACTGGAGTTGCGTCCTCGACCCCTGCCGATGCGGCCAGTGCCTAACCAGCGATTTCGGACTCAGCGCTATTGGAATCCCAGTCGACAAGCTGTCTGGCGGCGAGGCGGGCGTAGAGCCCACCTTCGGCCATGAGTTGGTCGTGCGTGCCTTCTTCGACGATTTCTCCGTCTGACATCACTACCAGTCGGTCCGCGGCCCGCACGGTGCTCAGGCGGTGGGCTATTACCAGTGTCGTTCTACCGACCATCAGACGCTCGAGGGCTTGCTGAACAAGTCCCTCGGACTCGGCGTCGAGGGAGCTGGTCGCCTCATCGAGGATCAAGATTCGAGGATCGGCAAGGAGGGCTCTTGCGATTGCCACCCTCTGACGCTGTCCTCCTGACAGTTTGATTCCCCGTTCGCCGACAAGCGTTCCGTAGCCGTCTGGGAACCCCTCGATGAAGTCGTGAGCATTTGCAGCCTGGGCGGCGGCGACGATCTCGGCGTC
This sequence comes from Acidimicrobiia bacterium, assembly GCA_965216445.1. Classification (GTDB taxonomy): domain Bacteria; phylum Actinomycetota; class Acidimicrobiia; order Spongiisociales; family ZC4RG35; genus MA-ANB-1. The sequence continues at coordinate 1,653,694 of OZ244166.1, read as the reverse complement.
CATAGCGTCAGGTTTGGCGACTCTCAGATTCTCCTCGATGGTACCGGAAAAGAGCTCAATCTCCTGTGGTACGGCAGCCATTGCTCCACGTAAATCGCTTAGGTCTTGATCTCGGACGTTCAAGCCATCAACGAGCACATTGCCCGAAGTGGCGTCATAGAAGCGGGGGATAAGTTGGGTGAGGGTTGACTTGCCAGCACCGGACGGTCCGACGAGCGCAATGACTTCACCTGGTTCGATCTTGAGGTCAACATCCACAAGAACAGTCGACTCGCGCTCGCCGTAGCTGAAGCTGACGTTTTCGAAATGGACCGAGCCTGCGCGATTTGCAGGTTTCACGGCTGTATCCGGCTCCTGCACCTCCTGGCTTTCACCCAGTAGCTCGAAGATACGGCGCGACGCCCCGAGGGTCTCCTGAACCTCGGAGTAGAGGCCGGTGAACGTGCCAATGGCCCCGGCGACCGTCAGTGTGTAGAGCAGGAACGAGACCAGTTCACCTGGTGTCATTTCTCCGGCAAGCACCTGTCGCCCGCCCACCCAGAGAACCAAGGCCAGAGTCCCAAACGCTACAAACGTCACCATCGGGACGAACAGTGCACGCAATCGGGCCCGCCTGAGCGCGATGTCGTATGACCTTTTGATCCCAGCCCCGTATCTCTCAGTTGCCTCAGACTCCGCCGTGAACCACTTGACAACCCGAATCGAAGCGATCGACTCGTCGGCGAAGGCGTTCGCTGCCGCTATCTCATCTTGAAAGAGAGTCGATATCCGGTTCAGGCGGCGGCCAAAGAAGCGTGCGGCGATGATCGCGATAGGGAGAAAACTGAGAACAGTGAGAGTCAGCCTCGGACTGAGCACAAGCATGAGCCCGATGCCACCAACGAGCGTGATGCTCTGGGCAAGGGTCTGCGTGATAGCCGTGGAGACGGTCGACTGGACAACGGCTGCGTCGGACGTGAGCCGCGATGTCACTTCCCCGGTCAGCGTCTTGTCGAAGAAGGGGATCGGCAGGCGGACGATTCGGTCGTAGACGGCGCGACGTAAGTCAGCGACGACGCCTTCTCCCACTACCGACAGCGAGTACGAACGCAGGTAGTTGAAGACACCCTGGACCAAGAACACCGCTAGAAGAATCAGTGCAAGGCGGTCCAACGCCTCGGTAGTGCCATCTACGCCGATGGCGGTGTCGACCAATCCTCCCATGATCAGCGGAAAGACCAGACCAAGTCCGGAAGCAACAGCGACCGAAACGATTGCGACGGCCAGCCACCACCGCGATGGTTTGAGGAATCTGAGGAGGTCCCGCAGCTGGCCGAACTGCTCGCGGAGGGGAATATCGGGACGCTCTGTTTCGGCGATCGGGCCCCTCGCTCTCCGAGTTCGTCTCATCGCTCTCACTTGGCGATGCTACGACCGGTCAAAACCAATGTGACGAGTCGCTGTTTCGCGACGCCAACTTCAGAACGTGGTCACGGCGTGTCTAGATGCCAGCGACTGGGATCAGCGAGTACGACTTCAGCCGCTTTGGCTTGAATCGTGGTTGCGAGGCCATCGGAGAGGCCACCGTGATAGTCAAGGCCCTCGGGACTTTCACCAAACAGAACCGTGTAGAAGACCACGGCAGCAAGGTAGCTGCCAGCTCTGGTTGGGTGACTCCCGTCGGCCTGGTACAAGGCGACGGTCGGGTGATCGGTCCGGAACTCCTTCCAGACTTCACCAACTGGTGCGACGATGCCGCCTACCTCGTCGGCGATCTTTTCGTACGCCGTGGTCACGGCCGCTTGCATCGACCCGTAGCTGCCATGCCCAACTTCGCTGAAGCCGTTTGCTCGTCCCCAGGTCAGAAAGAGCACGACTTGTGCGTCCGCCGCGACGATCGAGTTGTTTAACGACCGCATAGATGGATTCATCGAGTTGATCCGCTCGGACTCGACCGAAGGTACAACGCTCTGTTCCTGGAGGACGACGTAGTCCCACTCGCCATTGCGGATTACATCGGTGGTCTCAGGAGAATTCACATGATCTCTCAGCCACCACCCGCCGACAGCTCTGGTGGACACAGTCACGTTCTTTCCGCCGGAGGCCGACAGATCCTCAATCATCTGACCCAGACCGTTGCCAAACGTGTAGCTGTTGCCGACCATTAGAACCTCGGTTGAAGGACGGTTTAGCCATATCACGCCGGCAATGACCAAAAGGCAAGCTACGACGAGTGCATAGAAGCTCCTCAATCATCGATCCCTGAGGGACTCATGTCGTGCCGGCTATCACCAGGTATTCGCCGCCCGCCTTCAGTGATGTGACTCTGGTTTCGGCGCCGAACGAGGTGGCTAGGTCGTCGGCAACGTCTTCGGCCTCGCCGCCGGTGATTCCATGTCCGGTTTTGCCGTCCTTGAGCTTCCTCTCGGCCAGATAGAAGGCTCCTCCTGGGGCGAGAACCCGAAACATTTCGCGGAACCCCGACTCTTTGTCAGCCCAGTGATGGAGAGTTGAGATGGTCCATACGGCGTTGAAGTGATTGTCCGGAAAGTCGAGATGCTCGGCGGACCCCTCCTTGACGGTGGCTTCGGGGACACGCTGAGCCGCCCGTTTCACCATCGCCGGGCTGGGATCGACGCCGCACACCAGGTCGGCTCCGGCGGCGACCGCCGCTTCTAGGGAGGCACCGGCTCCACAGCCGATATCCAGGATCCTCGAGCCGGGTCCGACGTTCGCCAACTCGACTATGCCGGTATTGCTCCTCGGATTCCTACCGAGGATGTTGGTGTAGAACCATGCTCGCAAGGGGGACCATCTCTCAATTTCCCCCTCGTGCGACACGTCTAACGCCCTTCTAGAGCTTCGATCAGTTTTGGCAGCACCTGATGGACATCACCAACAATGCCGAGATCGGCGACCGAGAAGATGGGAGCGTCGGGATCTTTGTTGATGGCGATGATTGTCTTTGAGTCCTTCATCCCCACCAGGTGTTGCATTGCTCCGGAGATGCCGGCGGCGATGTAGATGTCTGGCTTCACCGTTTTTCCGGTCTGTCCCACCTGCTTGGCGTAGGGGACCCACCCAGCATCGACAATCGCCCGGGTCGCCCCGGTGGCGGCGCCGAGTTGTTTCCCTAGGGTTTCGACCAAATCGAAGCCTTCAGCAGTACCCAGCCCTCTTCCGCCGGAGATGACCACTGCGGCATCACCTAGTTGAGGGCCCTCTCGTTCTTCGATGTGTGACTCGGTGATCTTCGCCGCTGAGGAACCACCATCGCCGAGCTCGAGACTTGACACATCGGGAGTGTTGCCCGCTCCAGCTTCAGGAGTGAATGACTTGGGCCTGATGAGAACGATGGACGGTGATCCAGCCGCGTGTGCCGTTGCAATTTGTGATCCGCCAAAGATCTCATGGTCCGTTTCGACCCCGTCGTCAACTAGACGGACATCGGACGCATTGGAAAGCACACCCACCCCAAGTTCGGCTGCGATACGACCGGCAACGTCGCGATCGGTGTATGCCTGACCGAACAGGATCAAGTCTGGGTTGTCGGCCGCTGCCCGTTCTGCCAGGGCTGTGGCAACGGGGGCGGAGGGGAGTGCGTCCCCGGCGTCAGCAACCAAGACTGTTGAAGCGCCATGGTCGCCAAGGCTGGCCACAGCTTCATCGTCGCCGTGTCCGAGATATATCGCGGTGACATTCCCGAGGTTTCGTGCCTTGGTCAGCAATTCCAGGCCCAGCGTCGACGGTTTGGCGTTGTCTTCTTGAACGAATACCCAAACGTTCGCCATCTCAGATCACCTTCCGCTCTTCGAGCAACGCAACGATTGCGAGGTGGGCCTCACCGTCATCTTCAAGTGTCTCGCCACCCGCTCGCTCGGGTGCATCGGTGATGTCCTTGACCGACTGGGTTGGTGTGGCCTCCACTCCGAGGTCGGCAAGAGTGCGGTTTTCGACCGGCTTTTTCTTTGCGTCCATGATTCCCTTGAAAGTCGGATACCGCGGTTCCACCACACCGGCAGTGACGGTTACCACAGCAGGCAGGGCGGCTTCAACGACGTCGTAGCCTGCCAACGTCTGCCTGTTGATGGTCACCATCCCGTCGCCGACTTCGACGCTGGTTGCGTATGTAAGGGCGGGAGCATCCAACAAACCAGAAATCATCTGCGGGACAACCCCTGAGTAACCGTCGGTCGACTCAGTTCCGGCTATGACGAGGTCGAAGCCTTCTTCCTGTATCGCCGCGGCAAGAACACGCGCCGTGGTGAGGGCGTCCGCTCCACGGAGCCCGGTGTCATCGATGAGAATCGCCTTGTCGGCACCCATCGCCAGGGCCTGTCGGACTCCCTGGTTGTTGCCAGCGGGTCCCATACTCACGAGTGTGACCGTTCCTTCGTTGGCCTGCGCCAACTGCAGTCCCATTTCAACTCCGTAGCGGTCAGTGTCGTCGAGGACTTGCTCAGACGGCCTCACCAGCCAGTTGGTCCCTTGTTCGAGGGTGTAGGGCGTGGCAGGGTCCGGGATCTGCTTGATGCAGACTACGACTTTCATGCCGACACTCTCCGTGTGTAGTTAGTTCTAGAGATCATCTCGGGCGATGCTAATCAGCCAATGGACTATTGAATAATCACTCAAAATCAGTCAGCTTCGATCCGATTCAGGACCAGCGTCGGCGCAGAAACGGGCGCATCCTCGATCGACCAGGCTGTGGCCAACCTGTCGCGGTGATCGAGCCAGAGGTTCTCGTTGTTGTATGAGACAGTTGCCAGTGTGTCGCCGGTTTTCACGGGGTCGCCGATCTTCTTCTCCACGGTGATTCCGACGCCAGGGTCGATGACGTCTTCCTTGCGCTCGCGTCCGGCTCCGAGTCGAGTGGCGGTCATACCAATCGTCAGGGCATCGCATCCGTGTATGTAGCCGTCTTGGTCGGCAACGACTTGAGCTTGATGTTCAGCGACCGGGAACAACTCCGTGTCGTCGACAACTGCCGGGTCGCCGTCTTGGGCGACGACCACTTCTTTCAGCTTCTCCAGAGCCTCACCAGATTCGATCTTGGATTCGAGCAGTTCGCGGCCGCCGTCGATGTTTGCCAACTCCAACATCACCTCTGCCAGCGCCATGGTCAGCTCGGTGATGTCGGCGGGCCCTTCGCCGCGAAGCGTCTTGATCGACTCCACCATCTCGTTGGCATTCCCGACCTCTTCACCAAGTGGTTGTGACATATCGGTTATAAGGGCAATCGTTCGAACCCCATATGCCGTTCCAATTCCGACCATCGTCCTCGCTAGTTCTTCCGAGTCCTCGCGTTCTTGCATAAAGGCACCGCTGCCGGTCTTCACATCGAGCACTAACCCGGTAAGGCCCTCCGCGAGCTTCTTCGACATGATCGAAGAGGAGATGAGGGGAATCGAAGAGACAGTGGCGGTCGCGTCACGCAGCGCGTAGAGCTTGCGATCTGCAGGCACCAGGGTTTCCGACTGGCCACCTAGAACCAAGCCGGTTTGATGAAGGATTCGGCCGAAACGATCGGGGTCGAGATTCGTGAAGAATCCAGGAATGGTCTCCAGCTTGTCAAGCGTTCCGCCCGTGTGTCCGAGACCTCTTCCCGACATCATCGGAATCGCTACTCCGCACGACGCAACGAGCGGTGCGAGGGGGATCGAGATCTTGTCTCCAACTCCACCCGTCGAGTGCTTGTCCACCCGCGGTGCGTCCATATCCGAGAAGTCGAGTATGTCGCCGGAATGCAACATCGCCTTTGTCCAAGCAGCCAGCTCGTCTCCGTTGAGACCGTGCTGGTAGATCGCCATGGCCATTGCTGCCATCTGATAGTCCGTCACGGAGCCGTCGGTATAGGCGGCGATCAGCCAGTGTATGGCGTCGGGTTTGAGGATTCCCCCGTCCCGTTTGGTTGCGATTAGCTCAACGGCGGTGTGTGTCATGAGCGGCCAACATACCCAATTCTTCGTCTCCTACTGAGCGAACTCGAACTCGACCTGCAAAGTGATCGAAACAGAAGCACTCCCCGGGGCGATTGGTGTTGCGGACATGTCGGCGGCTTTCATTCTGGCGAACTCCATGGGTACTCCCGGTCTGCTCACGGTTTCAACGATCGACTTGGTCTGGCCGAGAGCCCTGCCGGAAAGAGAAGCCAACTGTTGAGCCTTGCCGTACGCATCATTCCACGCTGCTTCTCGAGCTGCCGAGACCATTCCCGCATCGTCCTCGATGCTGAAGGAGATGCCGTTGACGGTTGCAGTGTCGCCCGCGGCCTTGGTTGCTTCGTCGATGATCGTGCCCGACTTTTCGATGTCGGAGATCTTGGCCCGAACACTGTTCATGACCCGATAACCAACCAGGCGTTGTTTGTCATTCTGATAGTCGTGTTCGGGTCGGATCGAGTAGTTCGTGGTGGAAATCGCCTTTTCTTCCACCCCGTTTTCCACCAGCGATTCGATAAGAGCGTTTGCCGATGCAGCAGCTTGGGCGGTTGCTTCCTGGACTGTCGGCTTCAGCACTGAAACTCCGAGCTCGATCGAGAGGGTGTCGGGCGCACCGCTTATCTCCCCGGTCCCTGATACTGAGATGCCCTTCATCAATGCGCTCCTTTTGGTTGTTCCTAAGCGAAACTAACTAACTCAGGCTGAAACCCGGTTCCCTCGAACCGAGACACCTTCGGATCTAAGGAGTTCCGCTTGCTTCTCGGTGTGGCCGGTCTTGAGGAATCCACCTGACCCAACGATCCGCCACCACGGAAGACCTTCGGATTTGCTCAAGATGTTGCCGACCGCACGGGCCGCCCCCGGGTAGCCCGCTTCTTCCGCGATTTCTCCATACGTGGCAACTTCGCCGGGCTCGAGGGCCTTGATCGTGGCGATGACAGCGTCCTCGAAGGAGTTCAAAGCGTTCCGAACAGACGGTCTCCCATATCTCCGAGACCGGGTTGGATGTAAAACACGTCACTCAATCCACGATCGAGGCTTGCCGCGACAACCCTCACGTCGGGATGATCATCTTCCATTCTCCGCACACCTTCGGGGGCGGTGACGACACACACGGCTGTGATGTCGTTTGCCCCGTTCTCTTTGACCTTGTCAACGGCCCAGGAGAGAGATCCGCCTGTAGCCAACATCGGTTCCAGGATCAGAACGCGAGCTCCCTGAAGGTCGGGGAAGCGGGTGTAGTACTCCATCGGTTCGGCGGTTTCTTCGTTCCGTTGCACGCCAGCGAATCCGATGGCAGCGTCAGGCACAAGCGTAAGAACTGACTCAAGAAGTCCGAGACCGGCTCGCAGCACCGCAACGGCAACCACCGGTCTGCGCAGGATTCGGCCTGTCATCGGCTCCAGGGGAGTTTCGATTTCTGAATCCTCGGTTTTCATGTCGGCCAGGGCCTCGGCAACCAGCAGATACCCAAGACGCTCGGCGGTCTGCCGGAATTGCGGCGGGCTGGTTTCTTTGGAGCGGAGGACCGTGAGAAGATCTTCGGCGAGCGGGTGTTCGAGAATGGTGAGCGGCATAGGCCGGAGGCTAATCGGTTGCGATCTTCCAGGACTTCGGGTTGTCGTACCCTAAGGATCGATGGATCTGTTTTCTGCTCGTGCCGAAGAGGTAGCAAATTCGATGGCTCCGCTTGCAGCGCGGATGCGTCCCCGCAACCTGGAGGAGGTTGTCGGACAACCGGCCCTTCTTGCTCCCGGCGCAGCATTCCGGCGGGTGGTCGAATCTGGTCGACCTGTCTCGATGCTGCTGTGGGGACCCCCTGGGACCGGGAAGACAACCCTTGCCCGTTTGATCGCGGGCTACGCCGATGCGGCGTTTGTGACACTCTCGGCGACAAACGCTGGTGTCCGCGATGTACGCGACGTGCTCGCCGGTGCGAGGGAGCGCCTTGCCACGGAAGAGCAGCGGACGGTCCTGTTCCTCGACGAGATCCATCGGTTCTCCAAAAGCCAGCAGGATGCGCTGCTTCCTGGCGTGGAGGACGGGACGATCGTTCTTGTCGGCGCAACCACGGAGAATCCGTTCTTCGAGGTCAACGGTCCGTTGCTGAGTCGAATGACCATGTTCCGTACTGAATCTCTTACACCAGAAGACCTTGCCGACCTCGTCTCGCGAGCGGTGTCTGACCCAGACCGAGGCCTGGGCTCGGAGGGCCTCGCGATGGATGATGACGTAGTCGAGTTCATGGTTGGTCGGAGTGGGGGAGATGCCCGCCACACATTGAACTCACTTGAAGTGGCTGCCACTCTCGCGGCCGGAAGAGGCTCGGACACGATCGAGATTGTCGACGTTGAGGAAGCCCTGCAACGAAGGCTGATTCGCTACGACAAGGCTGGCGACCAGCACTATGACGTCATTTCTGCGTTCATCAAGAGTGTTCGCGGCTCTGATGTCGACGCCGCGTTGTATTGGCTGCATCTCATGCTGGAGGCGGGAGAAGATCCGGAGTTCATCGTCCGCCGGCTGATCGTCCTCGCCTCCGAAGACGTAGGTTTGGCTGACCCCAACGCCCTTCTGCAAGCGACTGCCGCATCCCAAGCCCTCGCCTATGTCGGTCTGCCTGAGGCCGCGTTCCATCTCACCCAGGCAACCGTGTATCTGGCGATGGCTCCGAAATCGAATGCCATAACCGAGGCAATGGGCGCCGCCAGAAGCTTGGTCTCAGACGGCCCCGCTCCGGTGATCCCAGAGCACCTCAGGGACAGCCACTATTCCGGGGCTGAGGAGTTGGGACATGGGGTCGAATACAAGTACGCCCATTCATACCCAGACCACGTCGTAGATCAGGAGTACTTCCCAAACGGCGTTGAGCACCGACCCCTCTACAAACCAACCGATCAGGGTCGAGAGTCAGGGTTCAAGGAAAGGCTCGCTTGGCTGGACAAGATCTTCGGCCGCGACAGGTGATGAGCCGACCTGCGTAGCAGTCTTGGAGCCGGTTGTGGCTCGCCCGTCCCGCGGGTCGGGTGTGAGGCGGTGCGCTAACAGTAGGAAAACTGCCACGGTTGAGCCGAAGTAGAGACCCAAGACCCACGGATTTGTCGTATCGGTTCCAGACAGCATCCCGTGAAGTAACGCAGATACAAATAGTCCGAAGGAGGCGAAGTGGATGTTCCGCCAAGCCTTTTGTCCAATGCGCTTCTTCACGTAGAAGCTGAAGATCACTACAACAAGGGTGTAGAACGACACCACACCGAGGGCAGTTGCTAGCGGGCGCCACGACGACCGACCAGGGATGAGGATTTCGCCCCAGCTGAATGGAACGAAATCGTGAACGGACAGGACCGCCATGTGGACAACGGTGGCGAGAAGCGAGCTGATCCCGAGAGATTCGTGGAACCAGGTGAGGGGTTTTGCTTTTACCAACCGGGAGAAGAGTTTGGTGCTCACCAATAGTCCCCAGATGACCGATGCACTGAGTAGCGCAAAAGCGACAATCCCCGATCCGCGGATGACCAACCACTCCCAACTCATACAGTTACCTCGACTCCGTGTGTCCCATACACAGATCCGTCGTGCCAGATCACAAGCGCTGAACGAACCCACTCCGTTGCATCCGCCCATTCCAGGCCAGCTTCTCCCAACAGCAACACAGCCTTGGCGGCCCCTTCAGCCTCGGTGGCGGTGTCGGCCAGAACCGACGCACTCAATGCCGGCGATTCCGTGGGTGTCATGGTGCGGGGGTCGATCAAGTGGCTCACTTGCCTACTTCCGACTCTCCATCTCCGACGCGTTCGGGAGCTAGTTGCTAGAGCTCCAACACCAAGTTCGATGGTCGTGGCTACCTTTCCCCACGGGTCGATGATCGGGACGGTTGTACCAGGATGATTGCTTCGAATGTCGCCCCCGGCCGAGACAACGATGGCTCTCCCCGACTCAACTGCCAGGTCGCAGGCCCAACCCTTGGCCAAGCCTCCGAAATCGAAGAGGACGCCAGGTTCCCGGTTCAGGATGCCATCCTCGAATGACCACATTGGTGCTTCAATTGGGTCGGGTTCCGAATCCATCCCCATTCTGAGGTCGAACGGTCGGTCGTACCCCCAGCCTTCGACGGCAGCACCTGATCCGACGTCGACAAGGCCTTCAGTGCGCGTCCGAGCTTGCGCTCCCGCCTCGAACACTTCACTGAGTATTCCCGCGACCTGCAGCTTGGTTTGGCCGGACTTGTTGATCCTCGAGAGTTCACTGTCGGGGCGGAATCGACTGCACTTCTGTTCAACGACTTCGAACCACGCTCGAATTCGCGTCCCGTCGTCATCGTTATCGGTCCATGCCTCGACCGTGGTGCCCATCGCTTGGAAGCTGTGGTGTATCACGATCCGCTGCTTGGAGGGTTCGGCGGTGGAGGGTTCGCCGGTGGAGGGGGAGGAGCGGCTCCAGCGGAGCTCGATGAGCCCGATGCCGTCTCGGTGGGGGAGGTTTTGGCTTTGGTTGGAACTTCGACGTACACGTATTGGATCTCGGGTTGCGGTCGTTCGACCGGGGTGTATCTGAGAATTGTCAACCCGTTGATCGGGGCTGCTGGCATCGGGGCCCGGACAGAGCTGGGCTCGATGGACGCTTCATTCGTAGCCTGGGAGGAGCGAGCCGGCTCGACCTTTCCGGCCACAAACGCAGTGCCCCAGGCCAACGCCGCAGCCGTCCACGCCATGATCTGGTTACGTCGAGATGGGCTGAATCTGCTCATGCGTCGGGCTCTTTCGGTGTGGCGATCGCGAGGGTTGCTTCGTAGTAGGCGAGCACCCGGGCGATTTCAGGCGGCAGTTCTTCGATGGAGCCGGGATCAAGTGTCTGGAGTTTCCCCGATGCCTCCAGTGTCCGCTGAACCTCCGGTGGAACGCCCTCAAGGTCGGGGGTTGCCACATCTACCTCGAACAAGTTATCTCTTGGGAGTGCCGAGACGCCTTGGTCAACTGGTTGGCTCTGGTGTGGCGTCATTCCAATGGCGATGAGTCCGGTGGCGAGGACGACCACCCCCGATATGGTCGACAGCTTCAATCGTCGTCTCCGGGCTCGTCTTCTTCGTCTTCTTCGTCTTCTTCGTCTTCTTCGTCTTCTTCGTCTTCTTCGTCTTCTTCGTCTTCGCGATCCTCGTCTCGTTCGCGGTCGTCCACCGAGGATTCCTCGTCGGTGGGCTGGGAGTTGCTGCTGGACGTGCGGACTATCACCTGTTCAACGACTGGATCGGGTGCGGCCTTGCCTGGGAGGGGCATGCCCTGTTGATCGCAGATCTCGCGGAGAGCGTCGAGGGCGGCCTGCTGTACGTCGGTGATCGTTTCGGAGTTCTCTGCCGCAGCCAGGTCGAGACCAGCCTCGCCACATGCGCGGGCGAGATCTTCGGGGGTTGCTACACCCGGAGCCGAGATCAGGTTTGGTGTGAATAGCGAGTCGGCCGCTTCGACGACCGAAATAGGGTCCTGTTCGGGAGTTACCAGTGCGTAGGCCGCGAGAGCGCTGATTGGAATAAGGAGGGTGCCAATGATCACGGCATAAGGCCGCGGGTTCTTGCTTTTCGGTCTTGGTGCCCTGGCGGTCGGTTCCATTTTCAAACCTCCACGAATATGCACTCTGCCGGGCACTCTTCGGCGGCTTCGACCACTAAATCAAGCATCGACTCCGGTATCCGAGCTCGGCCCGCCACTCCATCGGGACCTGTTCCAGCCCTGCCCGAACCGTCGAAGACTGTGGCTGACCCGAAGTACGATTGGTCTTCTTTGACGGCCCATGTCCCGTCGCTTCGTTCTGTGAAGACGGTTGGAGCGATCTGTTCGCAGGTGCCGGCTCCGAGACACTCGTCGCCGTCGATCCAAACATATGCCAATTGGGATTCCCTCTGTCGCGAGCCACCAGAGTGCGATCGGTAGGTTCAACGTCGCTTCAACGAAGTTTCAACAATTCCCTAAATCGGAGATTCGGGGCGTCTAGCCGGTGTTTCGCATCCCGGCGGCAATGCCGTTGATTGTGAGGAGAAGTGACCGATCCAACTCGGGCCCCTGTTCACCCTCTCGTGACCGGTTGAGAAGTGACACCTGGAGATAATTGATCGGGTCCAGGTAGATATCTCTCACCTGCAGAGTTCGCTGGAGTAGAGGCGAAGACTCGAGAAGCTCCTTTTGGCCGGTCAGATTCAGGATTTCTTCGGTCGTGAGCTCGGCTTCCTCCCGAAGCACGTCAAGAAGGTGCTGATGCTCGTCGGGGACGAGGGCGGATACGTAACGGCGAGCAATATCGAGGTCGGTCTTGGCCAACGTCATCTCCACGTTCGATAAGAACGTTTGGAGGTAACCCCACTGCCCGGCCATTTCGGTGAACACGTCTTCATAACCTGCCTCGCGAGCGGCTCTCAATCCGGTTCCAACCCCGAACCACCCGGGCACGATCTGCCTTGTTTGGGTCCATCCGAAGACCCACGGAATTGCTCGCAGGTCCTCAATTCCTCCGAGTCCCCCCGGGCGACGGGACGGACGGCTTCCGAGGTTGAGGCGGCCCAACTCCTCAACTGGGGTCGAAGCCAGGAAGTACGGGACGAGGCTCCCGTTTTCTACGAGGGCTCGGTATCCCGAGTAGGCGCTCTGCGAGAATGCCTCCATTGCCTCCGTCCAACGATCTAGCACCTCGGTGGGGCGTCGAGACTGACGGTGAAGCAACGACGATTCGAGAACCGAAGCAACGGTGAGCTCGAGGTTCCGCTCGGCGATATCGGGGAGGCCGTATTTGTCAGAGATGACTTCGCCTTGTTCGGTGACTTTGATGGTGCCGTCAACCGTCCCGAAAGGCTGAGCCAGGATGGCGGCATGGGCCGGACCGCCACCACGACCAATCGTGCCCCCACGGCCGTGGAAAAGCGTCAGCTTGACGTCGTGGGTTTGCGCAACGTTCCTCATCATCCGTTGTGCCTTGTAGATCTCCCACTGGGAGGTGGATATCCCTCCGACCTTGTTGGAGTCGGAATAGCCGAGCATGACTTCCTGCGTATTCCCGTTTAGGTCAACGAGCCGTCGATAAGACTTGTTCGAAAGCAATCCGTCGAGCAGCTCTGCCGATTTTCGAAGGTCGGTGATCGTCTCGACCAGGGGCACGATCCCGATTCTGGCGACGTCAGATCCGAGATCGATGAGGCCCGCTTCCTTCGCCAACACTGCGGCCGCCAATACGTCCGAAGGAGACTCAGTCATCGAGATTATGTAGCTCTCGATCACCTGTCGGCCATATCGCTGCTGTGCCTTCCTGATCGCTTCGAACGTCTTGACAGTGCGTTCTGTGCTGTCGGACAGTTGTGTCGTCTTGCTCGAGAGCGGACGAGGGTTGTTGAGCTCCGACTCGAGAGTTTCTACCCGTTGTGGCTCATCGAGACCCAAATAGTCGGTTCCAACCCTGTGGAACAGCTCGCCGATCGCCTTGGTGTGTGCCTCGGCATGTTCCCTCACGTCCATCGTCGCGAGTTGGAATCCAGATGTACGAACCGTCCGGAGTACTCGGTCCAGTGCTCCGTCGGCGATCAGGCCGCCTCGATGAGAGCGAAGTGACTCATCCATGAGAAGCAGGTCGGCCTCTAGCTCGTCTGGAGTTGCGTACTCGACACCCTCACGATGTGCGACTCCCGCCTGAATCCTGGCCATGGTGTTGATGAGACGGGCGTGAATGAATGAGCACTTGAGCCGATACGGCTCCTGGCTGGTCCGTCGCCGCTCCCTTGCCCAGATGTCGGGCAGGATGTCTCTATCAATGGCAAGCGACGCAACCAACTCTTCAGAGACTCCGGTGAGACGTTGTGAAATAGACAACTCCTCTGCCAGCTTCTCGACCATCCCGATCAGGTGGCGGACTCCACGTTCGTGTTGTTGTGCGAGCACTTCGAGAGTCATCTCAGGGGAGATTCCCGGGTTGCCATCCCGGTCTCCTCCGACCCAGGTGCCGAAATTCAGGGGCGCAGCCGAGACTGATTGCGAGATCCGTCCAAGTTCGCGCTGAATCCGACCTGTGAGGTCAGGAAGGACTGCTTCCGCTATCTGCACCATGTAGTAAAGGACAGATCGCGCTTCCTCAACCGGACTTGGCTTCTCGTGGCGTAGTTCGTCGGTCTGCCAGATTTGGTCGATGAGCTCGGCGGTCCGGATGTCGATTTCCTCTGCCTCGACGGTCTCTGCGGAGAGCCGTTCTTCGATCAAATCGGCGAGGATCCTGGTTTTGGTCAGGATCGATCGTCTGGCGGCCTCGGTTGGGTGTGCCGTGAATACGGGTCGCACCGACAGTCGGCTCACTACATCGGCTACCAGATCGTCGTCAAGGTCGGCATCGATAATGCGGTTGACCGTGGCCCGGAGATAGCGCTCGTCGGGCGCCAGTTCGTCCACCCGGTGCACTTGTTCGGCGACATTGGCCAAGTAGAAGTATGTGGTGAACGCACGTACCAGCGGGATTACGGCCTCGAGGTCGAGATCCTTCAATAACGAGCCAAGGTCGTCCGCGGTTGCCACCGACCCGCCCCGTCGTGCCGATTTTCCCAACGCTCTCACCTGTTCGACCAGGTCAAGTAGCTGGTCACCATGTTGTCGCACGAGAGATTCCCCGAGTTGGTTGCCGAGACGTCGGATGTCGGCGCGGAGCTGATCGTCTCTAGTGGCTGGCGAGGTCATAGTCTGAGGATACGACGGAGAGGATCGATTGGTGCCGGGTGGGCATGCACTTCCGATATTGGAACGAAATGCGTACCGTTTCGAGTGGCTCGTCGCCGAGGTGATCAAGGCAAATGTTCGACTCACTAACTCAACGGTTTGAAAAGACCTTCGCTGCTTTGCGCGGAAAAGGGCGCCTCTCGGAGAAAGACATCGACTCGGCCCTGCGCGAGGTTCGCATTGCACTTCTCGAAGCGGATGTAAATGTCGCCGTCGTCAAGTCATTTCTGGCCCGTGTCAAAGAGCGGGCAGTGGGCGAAGATGTTCGCAAGAGTCTCAGCCCTGCCCAGCAAGTAATCAAGATTGTCAACGAGGAGTTGATCACGACCCTGGGCTCTCAGCCCGCCGAACTCATGAAGACGTCCCCGCCCCTAACGATCTTGATGGTTGGGCTCCAGGGTTCGGGAAAGACCACTTCTGCTGGCAAGCTCGCTTTGCACTTGAAGGAACAGGGGCAAAAGCCGCTCTTGGTGGCAGCCGATCTCCAGCGTCCCGCGGCAATAGATCAGCTCGAGACGTTGGCGGGAAGGATCGGAGTCCCCGTCTATGCCGACCGTAAGGCGAAGCCCGCCCGTTTGGTCAAAGCCGCCATGAAGGAGGCATCGAAGGCCGGAAACGACGTTGTCATAGTTGACACCGCAGGTCGTCTCCAAATCGACGACCAACTCATGAAAGAACTCGCCGACGTTTCCAAAGCGGCATCGCCAGACGAAGTGCTGCTGGTCGTCGACGCAATGACAGGTCAAGACGCAGTCAACGTGGCTTCAGGGTTCCAGGAGCGAATTGGATTGACGGGTGTCGTCCTCTCGAAACTGGATGGTGATGCCCGCGGTGGTGCCGCAATATCGGTGAGGGAGGTGACCGGTGCGCCCGTCAAGTTTGCCGGAGTCGGAGAATCGCTGGGTGACTTAGAACCGTTCTATCCGGATCGGATGGCATCGCGAATTCTTGGTATGGGCGATGTCATGTCTCTGATCGAGAAGGCCGAAGCCAACTTTGACGAAAAAGAGGCGGAGAAGGCCGCCAAGAAGATGGAGAAGGGTGACTTCAACCTCGACGACTTCCTGAAGCAGTTTCAGCAAATGAAGCGGATGGGGCCTCTGAAGGACATCCTTGCTATGCTTCCCGGGTCCGGATCGCTGCTACGCGATGTCGATGTTGATGATCGCGATCTCCGCAGAGTCGAGGCCATTATTCGGTCGATGACTCCAGAGGAGCGCCGGAACCCCAAGATTATCGGTGGTAGCCGAAAGCGGCGGATCGCGTCCGGGTCGGGTATGAAGCCCCAGGATGTGAATCGCCTGCTGAAGCAGTTCGCCGACGCGCAAAAGATGATGAAACAGCTGGCCGGTGGCCGGGGTGTGCCAAACCTCGATGCCCTTATGAGTGGTCAGCGAACCAAGAGGTGACCAAATGGCAGTGAAGATGAGATTGATGCGGATGGGAAAGAAGAAGCATCCCGTTTACCGCGTCGTTGTGATTGACGGGCGTGCACCCCGTGACGGTCGGTATATCGAGCAGATCGGTCGCTACGAGCCGCTCGCCGATCCGTCGCTTGTCGAGATCGACAACGAAAAAGCGGCGTCATGGCTGTCGAAGGGTGCCCAACCCACCGAAGCAGTAGAGAAATTGCTGAACATCTCGGGGGCGATGGACACCATCAAAGTTCAGTCCGGCCAGATTCACACCATCGGCACAGCCGCTCCATCCGCCGAAGAGGTGGCTGAAGAAGTCGCTGACGAGGAACCGGAGAAAGAGCCGGTCGCCACCGAATCGGTCAGCGAAGAGACCACAGCAGAGACCGCTGAAGCTGAAGCTTCAAGCGAGGAGGAGTAGGAATGGCCAAGGGCGAAATCGTCGAGCGTGTCGTCGAATATGTGGTCAAGAGCATCGTTGAAGAACCGGAAGAAGTCTCGGTCACTCTTGTTGAACAGGGCCCGGATGATGTCGTGGCCGAGGTGCGCACCGCAAAGGCGGACATGGGTCGAGTCATCGGGCGCCGTGGGCGGGTAGCCAAGGCCATCCGCGCCGCCGCTGGTGCCGCTGGTGAAGAAGAGGGAATCAGTGCCGGAGTCGAATTCATCGACTGATTCACGGTTCGTGATCGGCCGCCTCGGCCGCCCACACGGACTCAACGGCTACATCGGCCTTTATGCCGAAGAAGCTGATCTGGTCTACTTCAGCAAAGACAACACGGTTTTCATCTCGGATCGTCCGTACGTCGTGCGGGCGATTCGTCGCGCAGACAAGGGGTTTCACCTCAAGCTCGACGGCGTCGACACTCGCGAAGGGGCCGAGGCGATTCGAGGCAACGATGTTGTCGTGACGGAAAGAAGGTCCCTCGAAGAGGATGAATTCTGGCCGGATGAGCTTGCAGGGCTGGTTGTGGTCGACGAACACGGCCGTGAGATAGGAGTTGTGAGGGAACTCGCACCGGGCACTGCTCAGGACCGGCTTGTTGTTGAGGTGGACGGAGCCGTCTACGAAATCCCATTCGTCAAAGACCTCGTCCCCGACGTCGATTTGGACGGCGGTCGCGTCGAGATCAGACCGATCCCGGGACTCGTTGAACCGCCGAGCTAGCTTTCGCTAGCGGACACTCAACTTGAGTGTTACCCCGTCCAGGCTGCCGTCCACCGGTGACTCCTCGCCGACGAAGAGGTCGATTGACCCCAGTGGCAAGGAGACGGTGGCCCGGAATTCGCCCCATGTCTCGACTGAGTCGGCAGCAGTGGTCGAGGAGCGGACGACTACCTCGTCGCCGCTGGTCGCCAGGATCAGCACATTCGCTTCGAAGACTCTGGCGTAACCGTGGAGTGCGGTATCGACGTCGACCTCGGCTTCGTTGGGCGGTTGCAGAAGAACAACGTTTTCAGCGATCGACGCTGGAGCTGTCAGCTCCGTTGGTGCAGTGTTCAACTCGAGGACCATTCGAGCCGGCGAGTTGGAAACCACGACGTGGGCGTTCGCTCCTTGATTGAGATGAATGTCGACGAACATCGTTCCGTCTAGTCCACGCACCACATACAACCGATCGACGAGTTCTGTTTCGATCAACTGGTCATTGATCACTGTGCGATCGATATCAAGGACTATTCGGATCACCCTTTCGCCTTCCAGGAAGAACGCATTCACGGATGGGGGAGTAGTGGCCGGGGCGTCTTCGGCTGTATCGAAGTCAAAACCGAACCGCTCACAGCCATCGTCAATCTGTCTCGAGATGAGACCCAACGTCCGGCTGTCGGAGCTCGGCTGGGTTACGCGGTCGATTTGGCCAGTGGCAACGAAGTCTTCCTCCTGAGGACAGCCAATCGATACTGGCGTCGTTGAGCTGGTGGTGGAACTCGCAGCCGCCGTATCTGCAGAGGATGTGGTCGTTGAGGTCGATGTCGTAGAAACGGACGACCCACACGCCGCGACAAGAATCACCAAGCCAAGAAGGATCCACCGCATCCGCACAGCGTAAGGCGTCCTGTAACCTTTGAGTGATCATTCAATAAGGAGCCAATGTGTCCGAAGCCGTCATCGTCGCAACCGCAAGAAGCCCCATAGGGCGGGCTTACAAGGGATCATTGATCGATGTGCGGGCCGACGACCTGGCCGCCCATTCCATCAATGCCCTGATGGAAAAAGTCCCCGAGGTGGACCGCGCTTCCGTGGTGGACGTAATGGTCGGCTGTGGTCTCACTCATCACGAACAAGGTTTCAACCTCGCTCGACCGGCGTCTCTGCTTGCGGGAATGCCCGACACAGTCCCTGCGACCACCGTGAATCGCTTCTGTGCGTCGTCGCTTCAGACAATCCGCATGGCGTTCCATGCCATCAAACTTGGAGAAGGTGACACCTATATTGCCGCCGGTACCGAGTCCGTCTCCCGGACTTACGGCAAAGGCTTCGATTCTGACGATCTCAACCCCCGATTCACGGACCCGAGTCGAGACGACTACATAAACAACGTCTACATCCCCATGGGCAATACGGCGGAGAACGTTGCTAAACGCTACGGGATTACTAGAGAGCGTATGGATGAGTTCGCCAAACGCTCACAAGACCGCGCTGTCGAATCGCAGAAGAACGGTTTCTTCGACTGGGAGATCAGCCCGATCGAGGTGCCGGACGGACGGACGATCATGAATGACGATGGACCACGTCCCAACACGACCCTTGAGAAGTTGGCGTCGTTGCCGCCCGTGTTCGAGCCGGAAGGCTCTGTGACAGCAGGAAACTCCTGTCCCCTCAACGATGGGTCGGCTGCAGTTCTCGTCATGTCGGAAGAGAGGGCTTCAGAACTTGGTCTGACCCCTCTTGCCAGGATCATCGCCTCGGCTGTGGTGGGACTGGAACCCGAGTACATGGGCGTCGGGCCAGTTGGCGCAGTCCGCGCGGTCCTCACCCAATCAGGCATGACTCTCGACGACATCGATGTGATTGAGATCAACGAAGCTTTCGCCGCCCAGGTGCTGGCGAGTGTCGACGAGCTTGGCATCGATATGGACAAGCTCAATCCCCATGGCGGCGCCATTGCCCTTGGTCACCCGTTTGGCATGACCGGTGCCAGGATCATGGGAACCCTGATCAACGATCTACGCACCCTCGACAAGACCTATGGAATCGAGACGATGTGCGTCGGTGGCGGTCAGGGTATGGCCATGATTGTTGAACGACTCAATTGAACGCCCAAGAAGCAACAAAGGTCAAACAACTCCGCCTGGTGGTGGAAACGGAGGACTTCGACGAAGCCGTAGCCTTTTACCGTGACGTCTTAGGTATGCCTGAGGAATTCTTCGTTGAGAGTGATAACGGCGCCCTCGTAGTAGCCCTTCAGGCCGGTCGCGCCACTCTGGAACTCGTCAATCCTCAGCAGAGGCGGCTCATCGACGATCTCGAGGTCGGGGGTGACGTAAGTCGAAAAGTGCGTGTCGCTTTGGAAGTCTCTGATACCACGGCAGTCACCAACGAAGTGGTCCAGGCTGGCGCAGAGCTACTTGCAGAGCCAACCGAGACGCCATGGCGTTCGCTCAATTCGAGGTTCGAGGCTCCTGCGGGCCTTCAGGTCACCTTGTTCCAAGAACTCGACTGAATAAGAGGCAAGTGTGTTAGTTGAGCCCGTTTTGATCCCTAGTTGGCGAGTCTCAGTCCCTCCTACCTCCACTCGCCCAAAGGCTCGTGCAGGGACCTTCCTCCCAATCGGCTGCGCCTCCGGGAGGACAGTTTGCGAGAATTCGGTCTTGGGCGAATGAGGATCAACGTCATCACCATGTTCCCCGAATTCTGTGATGCGCAAGGGGGGACGACCCCCCTTGTATCCCCCCGCGAGAATTCGGTCTTGGGCGAATGAGGATCAACGTCATCACCATGTTCCCCGAATTCTTTGACGGGTTGTTGGGGGTGAGTATCGTGGGGCGGGCGATCGATGCAGGTGCGCTGGACGTCGATCTAATCGACCTTCGCGAGTATGGGTTGGGCAAACACAAACAGCTCGACGACTCACCGTTTGGCGGTGGGCCCGGCATGGTGATGAGAGTCGAACCTCTCACCGAGGCTCTGGAACCGCTACGAGGGTCCCATCGGGTGCTGTTCACACCGTCTGGTCTCCCAATGACACAGGCAACGCTGGACCGCTGGTCGGGGGCAGAAGAAATCACCTTCGTCTGCGGTCGCTACGAGGGTGTCGACCAGCGGGTTGCCGATGAACACATCGATGAAGAAGTCTCGCTGGGAGACTTTGTCCTGGCCGGCGGCGAAGTGGCTGCGGCAGCGGCGATCGAGGGAGTTGCCCGGCTTATCCCAGGTGTGGTTGGGAACCCGGAGTCCACCGAGAAGGAGTCGTTCCGTGACGGTCTGCTCGAGGAGCCTGTGTACACGAGACCTGCGGAGTACCGGGGAAAGACAGTGCCCGAGGTGCTCCTATCCGGTGACCACGCCAAGATCGAAGAGTGGCGTGCATCTCAGCGTCTGACCAGAACCCAACAGAGACGTCCCGATCTGCTCCGAGATGGCGAGAATTCTGATACCTGATACAATTCGCAGACACAGCCGGACGACCTGACTCACCGGCAATCTCTAGGAGTTTCTCATGAACCATCTACAGACTGTTGAGAGCGCGCATGTGCGCGACGACATCCCAGACTTCCGCGCCGGAGATACCGTCAAGGTCGACGTTCGCGTTGTTGAAGGTGGACGGGAGAGAATCCAGGCTTTTGAAGGGGTTGTAATCGCCCGGAACGGAAGCGGCGTACGTGCTTCCTTCACTGTCCGCAAGGTCAGCTTTGGGGTTGGTGTGGAGCGCGTCTTTCCCCTTCACGCCCCAATCATCTCCAGCATCACAGTCACCCGCCGTGGCGATGTTCGCCGGTCGAAGCTCTACTACTTGCGCGACCGTGTTGGAAAATCTGCCCGTATCAAGGAGCTGAGGGACTGACTTCCCACGGACCCACCGGGGAAGTCGAAGAATCAACTGAGCAGACGCCGGCGCCGGCGCCCTCGAAGAAGGGTGGACGTCGGCGTTCGTTTTGGAGAGAGCTACCAGGTCTACTACTCACCGCATTGATAATTGCGGTTGTCATCAAGACCTTTCTGATCCAGCCTTTTTGGATTCCGTCCGAATCGATGATCCCAACGATCGAAGTAAACGATCGAGTCATGGTCAACAAACTGGCCTACACACTTGGCGACGTATCGCGTGGCGACGTCGTCGTTTTCCGGAATCCTCTCGAGGAGCCTTCGGAGGACTCGATACCCGAAGCCGTTATTCGATCAGTCCTGGAAGCCATTGGCGTCCGGACACGGGGGCATGACGATCTGATCAAGCGGGTTATCGGTCTTCCCGGTGAGACGATAGAGATTCGTGACGGCGAGCTACTTGTGGACGGAGTGGCTATTCATGAGGATTACACCGACGGAAGCCTCATGCCGAATTCGGGGCCTTTCGAGGTTGGCGACGACGCCGTTTTTGTGATGGGCGACAATCGCGATGAGAGTTTCGACAGTCGGCGTTTTGGCCCCATCCCCCTCGATGACCTGATTGGCCGGGCGTTTGTTGTCATCTGGCCGCTATCCAACTTCGACGGGCTCTAAGAATCCCGATTCTCGGGTCAGCTGAGTTCCCACAAAAACCAGGGCCGATTTCGGACGATATAGAAACTGATCCCGCATATCATCGAAACACGCCCTGTTTGAGGAGACCATGGAAGAAGATCTGGAGCGTTACGAAACCGAGGTCGAGCTAAAGATCTATCAGGAGTACCGAGATGTGCTCCCGATGTTCAAGTACGTCGTCGAAACTGAACGTCGCTTCTATCTTGCCAATGAGGTGAACCTCGAAGTTCGCTCAACCAACGGCTCTATGTTCTTCGAAGTCGAAATGAACGATGCTTGGGTATGGGACATGTTCCGCCCGGCGAGGTTTCTGTCGACAGTCAAGGTGCTGACCTTCCGCGACGTGAACATCGAGGAAGTCGACCAGCAAGAAATCCCCATCTAGCCAGCCGCCCTGGTCTGGGCGCCTTCGGCGAGCAGGTCGCCTGCGAGTTTCTCGAGAAACTCGGCCTGGATGTGGTTGCTCGAAACCTCCGGATCGGTGGGGGTGAAATCGACTTACTGGCGATCGACGGTCGTGAACGAGTTCTTGTTGAGGTGAGGACCTTGTCTCGTTCGAGAACGCCTTTGGACGCAGTCGACCACGCCAAACGTCTCCAGGTGAAGAAGCTGGCTGCGGTCGCCGGAGCCACGCGCCGTGATCTTGTCGGAATTGGTGTGTTTCCGGGCTTTCTGGTTGTGCACTGGAGTCGCGCTGCGTTTTGATAGGCAATGAGTCCTGCATAGCCTGGCTCGCCATGACTGCAACACCTGCCATCCGGGTCACTGGGCTGGTCAAAGATTACAAACGGATTCGCGCCCTCGATGGACTGGACTTCGAGGTGGAATCAGGCAAGTTGACCGGGTTTCTGGGCCCGAACGGCGCGGGTAAGACCACAACATTTCGTGCGTTGCTCGGATTGACCCGACCCAATGAGGGTGTCATCGAAGTTCTCGGGCACCGAGTGCCACAAGACCTGCCGACCATGGTCAAGACAGTTGGTGCGATCGTCGAGGAGCCAGGGTTGATCAAGTCGATCACCGGGCGACGCAACTTGCGGGTCGCGGCGGACACCCTGGGTGCCGGTCACAATCGGATCGATGAGCTGCTCGATTTTGTTGAGCTCACCAACGATGCCGGGCGAAATGTAGATCAATACTCAAAGGGGATGAGGCAGAGGCTCGCACTCGCTGCGGCCCTGCTTGGATCTCCGAAGCTGCTATTCCTGGATGAGCCGCTCGATGGGCTCGACCCGGCGGGACAACACGCCTTCAAGGCTCGACTACGCCAACTCGCTGAACAGGGAACAACCGTGTTGGTATCCAGCCACGACCTCGCTGACGTGGAGGCCTTGGCCGACAACGTCGTTGTCATCGACAAGGGACGACTCGTTGCCCAGGGCCCGCTCGAGAGTCTGTTGACCGATTCGAAGATCCGCGTCGATGGTGTTGCGGCAACCGAGGCGTCGTCCGTATTGGAACGAGCGGGTTTCGACGTTATTCAGGTGGACGAGCATCTCGAGGTGGCGGCTGCAGATGGCTCGGGTGTCATCAGGGCGCTTGCCAACGCAGGCATATACCCCAGCGAAGTGAAGGCGGCGCGGGACAGTCTCGAGTCCGTGTTCCTGGGTATGACAGGGGATACAGAGTGACCGGTCTGATTCGCGCCGAGATAACGAAACTGACGGGAAGAAAGCTCTTCCCGCTGATGGTGCTGATCCTGGCAGCCCTGGTTGGGCTTACCGGCTTCTTCCTGCTGATCTTCGGGCAGATCAACGAAGCCGCAGTCGACGAGGGTCTCCCACTCGTGACCAAACCTGAGGCCTATATCTTGGGTGTTCAACAGGTCGTGGGGCAGACATGGTTTCCGCTGATCCTGGCGGTTGTAGTTCTTGGAGGGGAACTGGCTTCAACCATTTGGGCTACGTCTCTGACTAGGGAATCGAGGAAGATCTTGCATGTCGGTGCCCGTCTCCTGGTCTTCACGCTGGCAAGCTGGCTAGGCATGGCCATCGGCATCGCTTTGTGGAGCGGTCTGACGTTTTTCTTTGCGGAAGGGGAAGGTGGCGTTCCGCTTGCCGAGTGGCTGGAGATCGCCTGGAAGACAGGATTCACACAGCTGGCGTGGGTTGGGCTTGGGCTCGGGTTTGTCTCGTTGCTCAGATCAGTCGGACCGGCTATCGGTGTTGTGCTGGCGTTGTCGTTCGGGGAGGGTCTGTTGGCGTTGTGGCGTCCCTATCAGAACGTCTCTTTGACCGGTGCCTCAACCTCGATCTTCGGCGATGTCGGGCTCACCGGTCCCGCTTCTGAGATCTTTGGAGATCTCGGTGTGAGTGAACTGCATGCGGTGCTCATCATTCTCGGGTGGACCGCTCTGGGCCTTGTGCTCACCTGGTGGGGGTTAAACCGTCGGGATGCGTGACGTCCCGAAGCGACGTCGCAGTTCTTTGTGCCAGCACCCCCTGTGCCAGTGCCGACGAAGGTCAGGTTCATCGTCGGGGACGACAACGACATGGAAGGTTCGCTGGGGAATGGTGAGGTCGCACCCAGGACACGTGTACTCCTTGAGGGCTGCATAGGGCTGGACTGGGTTGACGGTTACGCCGAGAAGATCGCCCACAGCACCAATCCAATGGCAGACCCGATCGCGATGACGACCATCAGTACGTCCACAATCGATGTGTCTTGTTCCCGGAAAGGGTTGAAGCCCATGCCCGGAACGGTAACTTGCTCATCGAGTTGTCTACCGTCTTCTCCGTGGATTGGTTGAAAGTCGAAGACAGAGACAGTGTTCGGTGGCTGACCCTGGACAATCCTGGTCGTCGGAACGCTGTTCCCATGGATGGTTGGGCTGACCTGCGGACTTCCTTTGCCGAGTTCGAGGAATCAACAAACCGAGTGTTGATCATCAACGGAGCCAGCGGTGACTTCTGCGCTGGTGTCGACCTGGACATCTCCCGTATCAACGAGATTCAAACCGTTGCCGATCGTCATCGGAGGATGAAGATCGTCGGGGATGCAGCGTTAGCGCTTCATCGACTCACGAAACCCACTATTGCCCTCGTCGACGGTGTCGCAGTGGGTGCCGGGATGAATCTGGCGCTCGGTTGCGATGTTGTGATCGCTACACCCGATTCCAGATTCTCAGAGATCTTTGTCAAACGTGGGCTCACGCTCGACTTCGGGGGTAGCTGGCTGCTCCCCCGAATCGTCGGTCTCCAACGGGCAAAGGAACTGGCGCTCACCGGGAGGATCGTTTCCGGTGTGGAGGCTCGTGACCTGGGATTGGTTACGGATCTGGCCAGCCCCGATGGCTTGGCAGAAGCAGGTGCCGAGATGGCCGCGCGGATGATGGAGGGAGCTCCGAGGGCTCAGGCCTTCGCCAAACAAGCCCTCAACGCGAGTTTTGGCATGTCGATGGCTGATGCGCTCAGCTGGGAAGGTCAATCGCAGTCGATTCTGCTTGCTACCGAAGATGCTGCCGAAGGTGTGATCTCGTTCACAGAGAAACGTCCCCCGGAGTGGAAAGGCTCCTAGGAGCCTCATGGGACGGATCGCTCTTTCATCACCCTCACCCTTGGCGTCGGCATCGGGCGAAACAGTCGCCGAGATGGGCGGTAACGCGGCGGATGTAGCAATCGTCATGGCACTGGTCGCGATGTGTACCGAGCCGGGCGTCTGTGCTCCGGGGTCTGGGGGATATGTCACGGTCGATCCCGCAGTGGGCAACCCGGTTGTCGTTGACGGGTACATGGCAGTACCGGGAATCGGTTTTGGAGGGGTCCCGTCGAGCCGGTCGGTGACGATGGCCTACGGAGGCGGGTTGACGACATACGTCGGTCCCGGATCGGTTGCTGTGCCGGGATCGTTTGCGTCGCTCTCTGCGGTCTCGGTTCAGTACGGAAGAGTCCCTTGGGCGGAGTTGCTCGAGATCGTCGCTGCATCGCTGGAGGGCGGGTTCCCGCTGAGCCGTGCCGCCTACACCTATTTCTTGGACTCTGGGAAACCGATTTTCTACGAAGACCCAGCGACCCGACAGGCCCTGTTTGAGGACGGAACCGTTCGCGAGATGGGCGAAATCGTGACTTTCGAAAATCTGGCTTCCACACTTCGCGAAATCGGTTCCGAGGGAGCGAAGTGTTTCTACCAGGGTGACCTCGCTCATCGCATCGTGGCCGACCTCGCTGACCGTGGTTCGTCGATCACCCGCGAGGACATGGCCCGGTACGAGCCGATCGTCCGGGATCCGCTCAAGAGTGAGATCGAGGGATGGACTGTGGTGGCCAATCCGCCACCGGCCGTCGGGGGAGTGGTAGTCCTCGACGCCCTGCGCAACGTAGCCGGCTCAAACGACCCGCTTTCACATGAGACCTGGCTGGATGGTCTGGTTGCAGCGTTCGGTCACCGTAAGGACTACGAGAGCACCGGGAATCCGGCCGCAATCGGGGAGCTGCTTCGTGTTGCGGGCCTTCGTTCGCCTTCCACAATCACGGTGGCAGCAGTTGACAGTGATGACCTTGCTGTGGCGGCAACGTACTCGGCGGGTTATGGATCGGGAGTGATCCCGAAGGGGACCGGGCTGCTGATGAACAACTCCGTCGGCGAGATTGAACTCCTGCCGGGTGGTGTGGATGCCCTGATCCCTGGTGAACGAATGATGTCGAATATGGCACCGACGACGGTACGAAAAGGCACCAATGTGGTTGCCATTGGGTCTCCCGGAGCCGACCGGATCACTTCTGCCCTTGTGATCACATTGATTCGCTTTCTCCTCGCCGGAGACGATCTCGACCTGGCTGTCGAGTATCCGCGTCTACATCCGGAAAGCCTTGAGCCCCTTCAAGTTGCGATTGAACCGGGAATCTCACTTCCGGACGTGAACGTGAGGGCATACGACGACCACCACATGTTCTTTGGAGGAGTCAACGGAGCCGGATTGGTCGATGGCGAGCTGGTCGCCTCGGCTGATTCGCGTCGTACCGGCGCCGCTCTTGTGGTCTGAGCGGCTACCAGCCGAAGTCTGTGCCAACCAGCTCGTATAGCTCTTCGTTGAGTGGTTGGTAGCGCTCGGCTAGCTCGCTGCGAATGGCGGGGTCCACCGAAGTCTTGGCTGCAGCGTTGTGCACAGGAAAGTCCGCCGGCATCCGGCGGTCAACCCCAAGAAAACGCAGTACACCTTCAAAGGCCTTGGCAGTATCGCGATAGAGCTCTTCGCTGGACAGAATGTGAAACGATGATCGGTCGAAGTGCTCGAACCATCTTCTCAGGCCGTTGACATAGCTGCCCTGGTGAAAGTAGCAGTCGAGGCGATTGCCTTTCCCTGCTCTCATATCGGCATGGTGGAGTCGGTTTGGCTCGTCGGCGAGCGCCTCAGATAGGGTCGCCAGCTTCTCGTCGCCTTTTCCCCTCCTGAGGTTGAAGTGAGATATCGCCCTGTCGACCGGGTTTCTGAGCAGAAGGATGAGCTTCATGTCGGGCTGCGCTGACGCCATCCGGCCTGGCGCCTCGGTGTGCATCAGGTACGAGGGAGTCGAGCCACCGGCCAGCCTGGATCGTGGTGGTGGATTGATCGGGAAGAAGGAGCGATACCAATTCTCGCCACGGTGGAAGTGACGGTCGTAGTAGTGAATCTCGTCAATCGAGGGTATGACGATGGAAGGGTGGGTGTCGAGATAGTTGATCAACGACGTGGTGCCGCACCGGATACCACCAATGATCGAGAAGCTTGGGATTGGTCTGAGTGTGGCGGTGCTTCGCTCGATGAGTCGGCGAGCTTTTCCCCCGGATTGCCTTGTTGTCACCGATGGAAGCTTAGCTGGCAGCCTCCGCGCCTGTCGGGCCAGACCCCTAGAAGCGACCATTGCCCCACCGTACGTTGGTTCATATGTACGCATCGACCAAGTCTGTTGCCCTGGTCGGGGGTGAGGCGCGTATCGTCCAAGTCGAAGCACATGTTGGCGGTACCAATGGTGTGTTCAAACTGTCCGGCCTCCCGGATACTGCGTTGCGGGAGGCAAAAGACCGCGTCCGTGTTGCGGTGTCGTCGAGCGAGATCGTTTTCCCTCACCAGACAGTGACTGTGAATCTGGCCCCGGCCGACTTGCCGAAGCGCGGCTCTGATTACGACCTACCCATTGCAATCGTGATCCTTGCCGCCGCACGGCTCATCGCCGAGCCTCCCCGGGCGGTTCTCGTCGGTGAACTTGCCCTCGATGGAAAGATCAGACCTGTGGGCAGTGTTCTGGCCGCAGGTGTGGCGGGCGCTCAACTGGGCATTCCTGCACTGGTGGCGCGGGTCCAGGCCGATGCTGCAGCGATGGTCCCCGGGTCCGAGGTGTATCCGGTGGAGACACTTCAAGACGCCATAGCAACCCTGGCCGGTGGTCTAACCCGGGAGCCGCATCTGCCGGAGAGAACCCTGGCACCGCAAAGGGCTCGGCTCGATCTGAGGGATGTGAAGGGTCAGGCGCAGGCGAAACGCGCAATCGAAGTTGCTGCCGCCGGGGGTCATCATTTGATGTTTCACGGCCCACCCGGTGGAGGCAAGACCATGCTTGCGCGACGGATTCCTGGGATCCTTCCTCGGCTCGACAGTCACCAGGCAATCGAGGTGGCGCTCATCAGAGCGGGTGCGGGGCTCGAGTCGAGGATCGACGACTCGCCCCCGTTTCGGTCGCCACACCACACTGCGACGAGGGCTGCACTCGTCGGGGGTGGCACCGGGATGCCGACGCCAGGGGAGATCTCGTTGGCCCACAACGGCGTGCTCTTTTTGGACGAGTTGGCCGAGTTCCCGCGATCGCATCTCGATGCTCTCAGACAGCCCCTCGAGGAGGGGAAAGTTCTGATTTCGCGCCAGGGCGCAGCGGTCTCCTTCCCTGCAAGCTTCCAGTTGATCGGCGCCACCAACCCATGCCCGTGCGGGTATTGGGGAGATCGCAAGATCCCTTGTGTCTGCACACAGAACGCGCGAAATCGATATCGCAGGCGGATCTCTGGGCCCCTGATCGATCGATTCGATATCGCGGTGAAGGTGGATCGAATCGACGGCCGGGACTATCAATCAGAGGCGGGAGAAGACTCCAAGTTCGTTTTCGATCGCGTCAGGCGTGCCAGGGAAGTACAGCTGAAACGCGGCGTTCTCAACCGTGACCTGGGCACGAGCGACCTTTCGGCAATGACCATCGAACCGAGGGCCGAAGAGCTCGTCGTGGCAGGAGTCGAGGAGGGGTCGCTCACAGCCCGAGGTGCCCTGAGGGTACGGAGGGTGGCCCAGACACTCGCCGATATCGAATCGACTTCAGTCAGTGAGTCCCACGTTGCTGAGGCGCTGTCCCTACGAGGTCGAATGTGAAGGATCCGGTCTTGGTGCGCCGTGGGGACCCCGACTACCCGACGGGTCTGTGTGACCTCGAAGATGCTCCTGATCTGCACCTGATCGGAAAGTTGGAACCGAAGCTGCCACATGTCGGGGTCGTGGGTACCCGCAATTGCACCAGATACGGAATTGATATCGCCGAAGCGATGGGTGTCGAAATCGCGAAAGCCGGTTGGGTGGCCGTGAGTGGACTGGCTCGAGGTATCGATGCGGCGGTTCATCGCGGAACAATCGAAGGAAACGGCCCAGGGGTGGGTGTACTCGGATGTGGAATCGAACGAATGTACCCGAGGGAGAATCTGCCGATAGCCAGGGGGCTAATCAATGCCGGTGGCGGGATCATCTCAGAGTATGCCGGGCACACTCCACCCGAGCCATGGCGTTTTCCCCGGCGGAACCGCATCATCGCTGCACTATCCGACGCCGTGGTTGTCGTGGAGTCGCGGGCAACGGGCGGATCCCAGATAACCGCAGTTCTTGCAGCGGAGATCGGGCGGCCGGTTTTCGCAGTGCCAGGGGACATCGACCGCGAGACGTCGGTCGGCACAAATATGTTGATCCGTGACGGTGCAATTCCGATCTTTGGACCCGACGACCTGGTTGCAGCGGTTTCGTTGCTGTCGGCCTTCCCAACCTCGGCGCATCGGGGTGGATCGACGGAGTAACCCTGCGCCGCGACATTGTTCCAATACGATTGTCGTATGAAGCTTGCACCGCCTCCGGATTGGGCCGCCGACCAGATCGGTGAGTATTTGGAACGGCTTGCGAATCAACGTGGTCTCTCGGTCAACACTGTTGATGCCTATCGGCGTGATCTCTCCCAGTTTTTCGACTTCTGTGCTCGGTCAGGTGTGACATCTGTCGATGAGGTCAGCCGAAGACAAGCGAGGCGGTTTTTGGCTTTTCTGGATACCCGTGGCTATTCACGGCGCTCGATATCACGGAAGGCGTCCTCAGTTTCGAGTTTCTACGTCGATGCCGGGAAACGTGGACTTGTCGCCAATAATCCGTTCGAAGCGGTGTCGCGACCGAAGCTCGACCGACCTCTCCCTCACGCTATCGCCAGTCGGCATCTTGGTGGGGCGATCGATGCCATAGATGACTCTTCTCCAGTCGGACTGAGAGATATCGCGATCATTGAACTCTTGTATGCGACGGGGCTTCGTGTGTCGGAGTTGGCGTCGATGACCATCGATGCCGCTAACGACGACATCATCACTGTTGTTGGGAAAGGTGACAAAGAGCGGCGGGTTCCGATCGGCGTTCCGGCACAAAGAGCGCTGGCCAACTATCTCGCGCTGGGTCGTCCGGCTTTGGCTGGGGAAGAGGCGGGAGATGCGTTATGGGTTGGGGTCAGAGGTGGCCCGTTGAGGTCGAGGGGAGTGCGCCGAGTGGTCAAAGATCGACTGGCTACCTTCCCTCATGCGTTGCGACATAGCTTCGCCACCCATCTCCTCGAAGGTGGGGCCGACCTGCGCGTCGTACAGGATTTATTGGGACACACCGATCTGGCGACGACACAGATATACACTGCAGTTACACGAGAGCACCTCAGGGGCACATATGACCGAAGCCATCCAAGAGCCTGACAAGACCGTCATCGACGGTTTGTGGAGCTCTTTCAAAGCCGATGGCGACGCCGCGGTTCGGGAGAGATTGATTCTCCACTACTCCCCGCTGGTCAAATACGTGGCAGGACGAGTTGGAGCAGGCCTTCCCCGTTCGGTGGATCAGAACGATCTGGCCTCCTACGGCCTTTTTGGCCTGATCGACGCAATCGACAAGTTTGAACCTGAACGTGGTTTCAAGTTCGAGACCTATGCCATCAACCGAATCAAAGGTGCAATTCTCGACGAATTGCGAGCCCTGGACTGGGTGCCTCGATCGGTTAGATCCCGTTCCCGTCTGATCGAAACGGCCATCACCGAGTTGGAGCACCGCCTGCAACGGGCACCAACTGAGGATGAGCTGGCGGCTCACATGGAAATGTCCCTCGACGATCTGCAATCGGCATTGGCTGAGATCGGGAGAACCGGGATAGCCGCCTTGGACGAGTTGGTTGGAACGGACTCTTCCACATCCGTTGGCGACATGTTGGCCGATCCCGGTGTGATTTCACCCGAGGCGGCGGTCCAGGTGGAGGAGACCCGGGAGGGTCTCGTGGAGGCGATCAACAAGCTGCCAGAACGCGACCGTCTGGTTGTCACCCTCTATTACTACGAAAGCATGACCCTGTCCGAGATTGGCGAGGTTCTAGGCGTAACCGAGTCTCGAGTGTGTCAGATCCACGCCAAGACGATGATGTCACTCCGCAACCGCCTCGGAGAGCTTGCCCTCGGCTGAGTAATCGTCACCTTTCAGATGGCGATGCTCTCCACTTTGAGCCGCTGCCCGGAGCCGATTGTCGAATAGCCGGCCCAGGCTTTACACTTTTGATCATCAAGCACGTCTGTCCATCCTCACTGGTCGGCCCGCGCTGAGCGCATTGGCTGAAAGAGGATCACCCGGAAACGGAGTGGGAATACCGGCAGGCGGAAGTTCAACCAGAAAGGAACAACCGTGCCTACGGTAACTATGAAACAGCTGCTGGAAGCTGGTGTGCATTTTGGCCACCAAACCAGACGTTGGAACCCGAAGATGCGTCCCTACATCTACGGAGAACGCAACGGGATCCACATCATCGACCTCCGCCAAACAGTCGAACAGGTCGCCAATGCTGCTCAGTTCGTCAAAGAAATCGGTGAGCGCGGTGGCTACGTGCTCTTCGTCGGTACCAAGAAGCAGGCTCAGTCCGCCGTTGCCGAGAACGCTGAACGCGCCGGGATGCCTTATGTCAACTACCGATGGCTCGGTGGGATGTTGACCAACTTCCAAACCATTCAGAAGCGAATCTTCTACATGCGTGAGCTTCGCCAGATGGAAGGCACACCCGAGCAGGAGGCGCTTACCAAAAAGGAGCGCCTCAAGTTGAGCAGGGAACTGGCCAAGCTGGAAGCCAACCTCGGTGGCGTGGCTGGAATGGAGCGTACCCCTGATGCCGTCTTCGTCATCGACGTCAACGCTGAGGAGACTGCGGTCACTGAAGCCGCCAGGCTCGGGATTCCTGTCATAGCGTTGGTCGACTCGAACTGCGACCCCGACAACGTCGAATATGTGATCGCCGGCAACGACGATGCGATTCGCGCCTCAGATCTCATCGCGGGAGCTCTGGCTGACGCGATCATCGAAGGCCGAGAGACGCTGGCCAAGAGCGGCAAGAAGAAAGTTGAAAACACACCCGAGTCTTGATCGGGTTGTTCAGGAGAATTCATGTCAGAGATTTCAGCAAAAGACGTTCAGAAGCTGCGCCAGAGTGCCGGCGTTGGGATGATGGACGCCAAGAAAGCCCTGTCGGATGCCGAAGGTGATTTCGAAGCAGCATTCGAACTGCTTCGTGAGCGTGGTCAGGCCAAGATGGCCAAACGCGCCGACCGTCAGGCCACCGAAGGCACCATCGGCTCTTACATACACATGCAGAACGGCCGACCGGTGATGGGCGTCATGGTCGAGCTCGCTTGCGAAACGGACTTCGTGGCCAAGAGCGACGAGTTCAGGCAGGTCGCCGATGATGTGGCAATGCACATCAGCTGGGGTAACCCCGGCTGGATTCAACGCGATAACGTTGACGCCGACGCTGTGGAGAAAGAGCGCGAGTTGATTGCACGTCAGGCCGCCGCCGAAGGCAAGCCGGAACAGGTTCTCGATAAGATCGTGTCAGGCAAGATTGAGTCCTGGTACGCAGACAACGTCTTATACGACCAGAAGTTCGTCAATGCTGATAGGTTCGACGGGTCCGTCGGAGACATGATCTCCCAGCTTGCATCCAAGATGGGTGAGAACATTTCGGTCAGACGTATGGCCCGAATCGCCGTCGGCGAATAGAGAAAGCGCGAATCGAGATAAGTTGACCCAGACCTCAAAACGACGAGTTCTCCTCAAGCTGTCGGGAGAAGCCTTCGCCGATCCGGCGATCGGATACGGCATCGATTCCCTAACGGTGGTTCGTGTCGCAGAGGAGATAGCTCAGGCGGTGAAAGACGGCACTGAGACCGCGATCGTCGTTGGGGGTGGCAACATCTTCCGTGGAGTGTCGTCTGCTGCCAAGGGCATGGACCCGGCCACGGCCGACTACATGGGAATGCTGGCGACGGTCATCAACGCCCTCGCACTCCGGGACGCCCTGGAGAAGCAGGGCATGGACACCAGAGTGCAGAGCGCCATCACCATGCAGGAGCTGGCCGAGCCTTACATCCGTCTCCGAGCCATGCGTCACCTGGAGAAGGGCCGAATTGTCATATTCGCGGCCGGCACCGGAAGTCCTTTCTTCACGACCGACACAACAGCAGCTCTCCGAGCCATCGAGATGGACGCAGATTCACTCCTGAAGGCAAGCATGGTTGATGGGATCTACGACTCGGATCCGGCTACGAATCCCGACGCGGTGCGCATCTCGGATCTTTCGTATATGGATTTCATTGCCAGAGAACTGAGAGTGATGGATACGACAGCAGTTACGATGTGCAAAGAGCACGGTGTGCCCATTGTTGTGTTCGACATGACACAACCGGGCAACATCTTGAAAGCTGTTCGTGGTGACGGAATCGGCACCATTGTCCACTAGTCGGATCTGCGTTTGAGGAGGCTGGGATGATCGACGACTTGCTGGCGGAGGCAGAATTGAAGATGGACGCTGCGGTTGACCACGTCGCCGGAGAGTTCTCTACGGTCCGGACCGGGCGGGCGAATCCTCAGCTGCTGCAGCGCATCACTGTCGAGTACTACGGAACCCAGACTCCATTGCAGCAGTTGGCGTCGATATCCGTCCCGGAGCCACGTCTCTTGGTCGTCAACCCGTTCGATCAGAGCGTGATCGGTGAGATCGAGCGTGCGATTCAACAAGCAGACCTGGGGCTAAATCCAACCAATGACGGATCCGTAGTGCGCATTGCCTTTCCCACTTTGACAGAGGAGCGACGCAAGGATCTGATCCGCGTCGTGAAACACATGGCCGAGGAGGGCCGGGTCGCGATACGTAACATTCGTCGGCACGCCAAAAGCGAGATGGAGAATCTTCACGGCGAAATATCCGATGATGACATCCGAAGAGGCGAAGATGATCTTCAGAAACTGACCGACAAGTACGTCGATCGTGTCGATGCCTTGGTCAGCAACAAAGAAGAAGAACTGACAGAGGTCTGAACTTGGACGAGCAGGGTCCCAACAACGGAGATGAGAACAAATTCGGCAGGCCGTGGGAAGAGGACACCACCGAGTCCGAAGTGACCGCTTCGGAGGAAAATGATTCCGGGGCTGAGGTTGTGCCTCTCCCGGGGATCCAGGTGGATGACGGCGAAGGAGCCCTAGAGGACGAGGAGCTCGCCTCGGTATCCGAATTCGAAGACTTCAGCGCGGCTGAATACACCGCCCATTCGACTCAAGAGTACGAAGGTCTCGCCGAAGAAGTTGCGGCGGCGGCCAATCGCGAATGGGAGCAGCAAGCGGTTTCTGCGGCTGTCGCCGGCGTCGACAGCGGGATGGTCGGTTTCGATGATGTCGCGGGCACGGCCAGGGTTGAGATGGAGGAGCACGAGGTGCACGCCCAGGCGGCCGCTTCGGACTTCACCCTGAGGGTGGCCTCCGCGCTTGTGATTTTCGGCTTGTTCCTCGGCAGCCTTCTCCTCGGCGGATGGTGGTTTGCCGGTTTTGTGATCCTCGTGATGGTTGTGGCCCTTGGCGAGTTCTACGCCACCGTTCGCACGGTGGGATATCGGCCCATTGCCCTCTTCGGGCTCATCGGCGTAGCCATGATGGGAGTGGGAGCGGCCCAGGTCGGACCGGTCGCGATTGGAGGCTGGGCTGCACTGGCGACGGTTCTCACAGTCCTCTTCTTTGCCTTGGCCCCACGACGGGACGCTCTTCAGAACGCATCCATAACGATCATGGGTATGGGTTGGGTTGGCATGTTGGCTTTTGCGATCCTGATCGAGCAGGGTGCTCAGCCGGTTGCATTCATTCTCTTCGTCGTCCTGTTGATTGCTTTCAACGATATGGGCGCCTATTTCGTGGGCCGCTCGTTCGGACGCCGCAAGCTCGCACCTGAGGTCTCGCCCAACAAGACGGTGGAAGGGCTCATCGGCGGACTCGTGGCATCAGCTGTAGTCGCTTCGATCCTCACCACGTTCCCCGCTTGGGAGGCAATCGGCATCGGTCGCGGTTTGGCAATAGCGGTGACGGTTGGCCTGTTCGGTCCCATTGGCGATCTCATTGAATCGGCCATCAAGAGAGCCATGGGTGTCAAAGACATGGGCTCAGTGTTACCGGGCCACGGTGGAATGCTCGACCGCATCGATAGCTTCCTGATGGCGGTTCCTGCTGTCTACTTGTTGTTCAGGGGTTTCGGACTTCTGTGACGATACCGGTCGTTGTCCTCGGCTCGACTGGTTCGATCGGCACCCAGACCCTGGAAGTAGCTGACAATCTGGGTATCCCGGTCGCCGCACTGGCTGCCCGAAACCCCAGCGAAGCGTTGCTTGCGCAAGCAAAGAAGTACGGAGACGCAACGGTTGTCGTTGCCGGCGGAGCGAACTCAGAGCGGTCAGATTTTGTGGCGGCCCTGGGCCGCCCGGTTCAGTTTGGGGCGGATGCGGTAGCAGAAGTCTCGGCTACGCCAGGAGCTGTAGTCGTAAACGGGATCGTGGGCGCAGCCGGTTTGAGGGCGACCCTCAACGCTTTGGGTGCGGGCAATCGCGTCGGACTGGCCAACAAGGAGAGTCTCGTCGCCGGGGGGCCGGTCGTAGCCAAGAAGTTGGCCGAAGGGGGAGAGCTGATCCCGATCGACAGTGAGCACTCGGCCCTTTTCCAGTGTCTTGTGGGTGAGAACATGGGCGACGTTGCGAAGTTGGTTCTCACC
Source organism: Acidimicrobiia bacterium (assembly GCA_965216445.1). GTDB lineage: Bacteria > Actinomycetota > Acidimicrobiia > Spongiisociales > ZC4RG35 > MA-ANB-1. The sequence goes on along the minus strand of OZ244166.1, from coordinate 1,617,634 downwards.
GCATCCGGGGGGCCCTTTCGTGGTTGGTCCCAGGAGCAATTGGACGCTGCGACCCCGGAACAGGCGCTGAACCACCCGACTTGGGATATGGGCCAGCGGATCACGATCGACTCGGCGACGTTGTTCAACAAAGGTCTGGAAGTGATCGAAGCCCACTTCCTGTTTGGCCTTTCTTATGACCAGATAGACGTGGTTGTTCATCCCCAGTCCATCGTTCACTCAATGGTCGAATTCGTCGACGGCTCCTGGAAGGGACATCTCGGGCACGCCGACATGAGAATCCCGATCCAATACGCCATCACCGCCCCGGGTCGCGGGCGCGGATTGGCTGAACCATTTTCGTTTGTGGGTAGGACGCTCGAATTCGAAGCCCCCGACCGGGTCAAGTTCCCTGCTCTCGACCTCGCATTTCGCGCCGGTTCGGAGGGCGGTTCGGCACCTGCGGTTCTCAACGCCGCAGACGAAGTCGCAGTGGAAGCCTTCCTCCAGAAACGGTTGGGATTCACCGGGATCGCTCGAGTTGTGGAACAAACTCTCGACGACGTTACTTGGCGAGAGCTGGAGACATTTGAAGACGTGGTCGCTGTGGACGCTGAGGCACGTGGTGTGGCAGCGTCATTGATCGCCGGGGTGTGTTGATCTCCCATACCCTCGAGTAGGCCCGGTTCGGGGGTAGCCTTCTGGGATGCTTGGTGGAATCGCCGCCGCTCTTGCCATCATCCTCTTCGTCACCGCTCACGAGGCGGGTCATTTCTTGGCTGCCAAAGCGGTCGGAATGAAGGCAACTCAGTTCTTCTTCGGGTTTGGACCCAAGATCTGGTCGACGCAGCGCGGCGAAACCGAATACGGATTCAAGTGGCTTCCTCTTGGCGGTTACGTGCGGATCGTCGGGATGAACCCACTCGAAGAGGTCGAGCCAGGGGACCTCGGGCGAACATATCGTGAGAAGAAGTTCTGGGAGAAGAGCTTCGTCGTCCTTGCCGGAGTCGGGACCAACTTCTTGATCGCATTCATTCTCTTCTTTGGGATTGTGGTGACCCAGGGAACGGCCACGCCTCTTCCCGAAGTGGATACCCTCGTCGAAACTGTCGAGGTTGACGGTGTCTCACAGGCTTCGCCCGCGAGTCTGGCCGGGATCGAACCTGGTGACACCATTCTCGCCATTGGGGGCCAGGACGTGTCCACCTGGGATGAGGTTGTTGCCGCTCTTGCTGTTGTCGGTGGCGAGCCCACCGAGATCGTCGTCGACCGGGACGGTGAAGTGCTCACGTTGGAGACAACTCTGATCTCTCAGCCGTCCCAGGACGGTTCGGGTACCACAGGATTCCTCGGGATCAGTCCCACGTTTGTGTCCGAAGACGTAGGAGTATTCCAAGGGATCGGCATGGCTGGTCAGCTGGTCTGGGAGGGAATCACCAACACCTTCAGATCGTTGGGCGAGATGCTCCGCCCGTCCAACATCGCCCAATACTTCGGTGTGCTTGTTGGCAACACCGACGTGGATCAAGAGATTCGTCCGGTGAGCCCGATCGGCATCGTCAATATCGGCACTCAAATGGAATCTGCTGCGGCTTTCGTCGGCATCCTTGCCCTGGTCAATGTGATCCTGGCGACTCTGAACCTGTTGCCGCTGTTCCCGCTCGACGGTGGCCATTTCGCCGTGGCGCTGTACGAGAAGGTGACTCACCGGGAAGCGAATATCGAGAAGATGATCCCCGTGGCGGCAGCCGTGGTCATCTTGTTCGGATTCCTCGGGTTGGTGGCGATCATCCTCGATGTCGTCAACCCCATTGCTCTCTGATTACACCTCCATTGCGGGCTACCGTTCACACCGATGATTGAACGCAGAAACACACGCCAACTCCATGTTGGGAAGGTTCCGGTCGGCGGTCTCGCACCGATTTCGGTTCAATCGATGACCACCTCCAAGACTGCTGACGTCGACGGGACGTTGGCTCAGGTTTATGCCCTGGCTGGTGCGGGCGCAGACATCGTCCGGATCACCTGCAACGAAGTGGAAGCAGCGCAGGGGCTTGCTGAGATCATCCCCCGAAGTCCGGTCCCGATCATCGCCGACATCCACTACCAATACCGGCTTGCCCTAGCGGCGTTGGAGGCCGGGGTTCAAGGTCTTCGGCTCAATCCGGGGAACATCCGGAAAGAGGACCAAATCAAGGCCGTGGCCAGGGAGGCCCTGGATCGTGGTGTCCCGATCCGAATCGGCGTCAACGCAGGGTCATTGGACAAAGACCTCCTGGCGAAATACGGCTCCGCGGTTCCTGAGGCGTTGGTCGAGTCGGCGCAGATCGAGATCCGCTATCTGGAGGAGGTCGACTTTCGAGATATCAAAATCTCGGTGAAACATTCCCACGTCCCGTCGATGATCGACTCTTATCGTCTGCTGGCTGACACGGTCGACTACCCGCTCCATCTGGGAGTGACAGAGGCTGGTCCGCCGCCTTCGGGGTTGATCAAGTCGGTCGCCGGTATCGCAACCCTCCTCAACGAAGGGATCGGCGACACCATCCGTTTTTCGCTCACCGCTGACCCGGTTCAAGAGGCGAAGGCGGGTCGTCAGTTGCTTGAGTTCCTTGGGCTACGTGAGCGAAAGGGCCTTGATCTGATCGCTTGCCCTTCGTGCGGGCGCGCTGAGGTGGACGTGATCGATGTGACTACACGCGCTCAAAAGGCTCTCGAGGATGCCAATCTGCCCATCCAGGTTGCCGTTATGGGTTGTGTCGTGAACGGTCCCGGCGAGGCGAGAGAAGCCGATATCGGGATTGCGGCCGGTCGAGGCAAAGGTCACCTGTTCATTAAAGGTCAGGTGGTGAGGGTGGTCCCCGAGTCGGAAATGGTGGATGCTCTCTTGGACGAGGCCAAGAAACTGGTGGAAGAAGGGGTGGAGAGTCGTCTGGCTCACGCCGAGGCCAACGCCGACGAGATTGCCAAGGCAACCCGGCAGCAGCTGATTGAAATCCAGGGCGACGCCAACAAGTCCGGTGACCGCCGCAAACGGGTGGCGGAGGTCGCCCAGGGCGAGTAGTTCCTCACAAGCGTATTTCGGTCCGTCAATTCTTTGGGATCGGTTACCGTCTGATCCTCTACACCCAACTTGGATTGAACAGATGCGCTGGTCCCACACATTTATCCCCACCCTCCGCGATGACCCTGCGGATGCCGAGGCGGTAAGTCACAAGCTCCTGGTCAGGGGTGGCTTCATCCGCCAGCTCGCCGCTGGCTCCTACACCATGCTTCCACTGGGCCAGAAAACCCGATTGAAGATTGCCCAGGTCATCCGTGAGGAGATGGCTGCGATCGGTGGGCAGGAGATGATGCTCCCAACTCTCCATCCGGCCGAGATCTTGAAACAATCCGAGCGATACGACTTGGTGGGCGACATCCTCTTCAAGCTTCAGGATCGAAGGGCGGTCGACATGGTCCTTGGCTTCACCGAAGAGGAGATTTTCGCGATGCTCGCTTCGGAGTTGTTCTCATACCGGCAACTCCCACAGATTTGGTACCAGATGCACACCAAGTTTCGGGATGAGCCAAGACCTAAGTCGGGTTTGCTCCGCGTGCGCGAGTTCACGATGAAAGACTCATACAGCCTCGACATCGACGCCCCCGGCCTCGACGTCGGGTTCACCAAACATCGTGAGGCCTATCACAAGATCTTCGCCCGCTTTGGGATGGAAGCGTTCGACGTAGAGGCGTCGTCCGGAGCGATGGGAGGCACCGAGTCTGTTGAGTTCGTCGTACGGAGCGATGCCGGGGAAGACTGGATCGTCACCTGCGAGAATGGCGACTACCAGGCGAATCGTGAGAAGGCAACGTCGACTTTGGGCACAATGGACGATGGTCCAGCCCAGGACCTGGAACGCTTCGCCACACCGGGGCTGAGGACCATTAAGGCGCTCGCTGAGGCCCACCCCGAACTCGCCGGACCAGAAAACCAGATCAAGAGTCTCGTGTACTTCCTTGACGGGAAGCCCGTCCTCGTACTCATGCGGGGCGACCACGATCTCGAGGAGCAGAAGCTTCTGGACGCTTTCGGTGTCGGTGAGGACATTCGGACGGCAAAACCCGACGAGATCCAGGAGCTAATGGGTGCGAAGCCTGGCAGTCTCGGCGGAGTCGGAGCTTCGGGGATCGAAATCGTTGCTGACATAGCTCTGCAAAACCGCCACAACATGGTGACCGGAGCCAACGAAGACGACTGGCACTATCAGGGGGTCTCGGTGAACCGAGACATCGAAGTGTCGCGTTGGCTTGATCTCCGCTCGGTCCGCTCGGGCGATAGTTGTATCAACTGTGGCGGCTCATTGGAGCTTTGGAAAGGCATCGAGGTGGGTCACATCTTCAAGCTGGGCACTCGGTATTCAGAGGCGTTTGGCGCTTATGTCCAGGATGAGGAGGGAAACAGCCACCCCATCATCATGGGTTCATACGGAATCGGTGTCGAGCGAGCCATGGCAGCAATTGTCGAAGGTTCCCATGACGACAAAGGCATCGTTTGGCCTGTAACGGTGGCTCCGTTCCAGCTTGTCATCACCGTTCTTCGGGCTGACGACGAGGCGACGATGGCTGCCGCCGAGTCGCTGTATGACCAGTTGCACGCCGCTGGAGTCGATGTGCTGCTCGACGACAGGGTCGAGAGACCCGGAGTGAAGTTCGCTGACGCTGAGCTCGTCGGAATCCCGTATCGGCTGACAGTTGGCCCCAGAGGGCTCGAATCCGGAATGTTGGAGCTGACTCGGCGTCGCGAAATGGAGACTTCGGAGGTCTCGGCCACCTCGGCAGTGGAAGAACTTGTCGAAATCATCAAAGCCGATCTTGCAGCTGTTGGGGGAGCGCGCCAATAGCCCTATAATCCCCCGGAACAACAGGACGCTTTTCGGTCAGGTGGGCGCCTCGTGCACCCACCTGTTTGCTGTGGTTATTCGGACTGTTGAGTAGAGAATTTGGAGTGGAAGTGACGACAACTGCCGACTTGTGGCAACTGATTGAGCCGTACCTTGCCGCTGAACGCCTCGTCCTCGATGACGTTGAGTTGAGTGGTCAAGGACGCGGCCGAACCTTGCGCGTCGCCGTCGACTCCGCCGACGAATCCGTCGATGTCGACCGTCTTGCCGACCTTTCCCGTGGGATATCGCGGTTGCTGGACAACGAAACGGACCTCGATTCCGCATATCAGCTAGAAGTCACAACGCCTGGGCTCGAACGGAAACTGCGGCGCCCCGAGCATTTTCAGAAGTCAATTGGTAGGGAAGTTGTCGCCAAAGTGCAGGCTCCCGAAGCCAACAAGACCATACGAGGGATCCTCACCGGGGCCGATGATGCCTCATTCACCATCGACGCCGATTCAGGTCAGCAAGTCCTTTCGTACGAATCGGTGATCAAAGCCAAGACAGTTTTTCGGTGGGAGAAGTCTCCCAAGCCAGGCCATTAAGGAGAATCATGCAACTGGACACGATGATGGAGGCCATTGAAGTTCTCGCACGAGAACGTGGTGTTGCCGTGGATGCCATCCTCGACGCGTTCGCCAACGCCTTGGTGGCCGCCTACAAGCGGAGCCCCGGAGCTGCAGAAGAGGCACGGGTGACGATCGACCCAGACTCGGGTGAGGTAACGGTCTACGCCCAGGTACTTGACGAAGAAGGCAACGTTGTTGACGAGTGGGAAGACACTCCTGAAGGTGAAGCCTTTGGGCGAATTGCAGCACAGTCCTTCAAACAGGTGATGCAGCACAAGTTGCGCGAAGCCAAGCGTGAGCTCGTTTACGACATGTACGAAGGACGAGAAGGTGACCTGATCACCGGTCTGGTACAGCAGGTCGACTACCGCTCGGTCATTCTCGACCTGGGTGACGCCGAGGCGATCCTGCCCGGGTCGGAGAGAATTCCGTTTGAGCGCCTGGAAAGGGGCAACCGGGTCAAGGCTCTCATCATTGAGGTTCGGAACGAAGGCAAAGGTGCCCAAATCGTTGTCTCCCGGAGCCACCCGGACCTGGTTCGTCGTTTGCTGGAGCTGGAGGTCCCTGAGCTGACCGATGGGACGGTCGAGATCGTCAACATCGCACGTGAGCCGGGTCACCGCACCAAGATTGCTGTCATCTCCCATGACCCCAACGTCGACCCGAAGGGCGCATGTGTTGGAGCTCGAGGGTCGCGGGTTCGTCAGGTAGTGAACGAGCTTCGAGGCGAGAAAGTCGATGTTGTCCAGTGGAGGGACGACATTGGCCAGTTCATTGCGGAGTCGCTTGGCCCGGCCAAGGTCCAAGAGGTCCGTATTGACGAGGAGACCAAGACAGCAGATGTCATCGTCTCCGAACACCAGCTATCTCTGGCCATCGGGAAAGAGGGCCAGAACGCACGACTGGCCGCTCGACTTTCCGGGTACAAGGTTGATATCCATCCCGATCAGACCAGCGAACCCGAACCAGAAGAAACGACTGAGGCTGAAGGCGCGGAGGGAGCCGAGACCGGCGATTCTGAAACGGCCGAAGCTGTACCTGCCGATGCCGAGGCTGCTGAAGCCTCCGAAGCAACTGCATCCGATGAGGCTCAGTCCGAAGCGGCTGGACCCGCAGCGGTCGAAACCGAAGAAGCCACCGATGAAACGTCCCCCGATCCAGGTGAGGACGGCATCACCTACGAGAGCGACGCCGAGGTTGATGCAGAAACATCGCCGGCGGAAGTCGACGAGGCGGCCGGCGATGCGGTTGCTGCTACCGAGGAACCAACCTCGGATGACACCGATGACGAGAGTGAATGAGAGAGTTGATTAGTGAGGGTTTATGAGCTTGCCCGGGAACTGGGTCTCGAGTCCAAAGAGGTTTTGGAACAGGCCAAAGAGCTGGGCTTAGAAGTCAAAACGGCGTCGTCGGGACTGGACGACGATGGTGCAGAACTGGTTCGCCTTGCCTATGCCCCTGCTGAGGCCGAAGCAGAGGCCGAAGAGGTAACCGAAACCGAGGATGTGGTCGAAGACGCTGTTGTCGATGAGCCGACTCCGACACCAGAGACACATGAACCTCCAGCGGACAGCGAGGAACCCGAGGTTGCCCCTGCCGATGATGAGATTGACATTGCCAGCATCAAATCAGGTGCGTCGGTCGCCGATTTCGCTGAAGCGATCGGTCAAGGCTCCGGTGATGTGGTGAAAGCACTTCTGGGGAGGGGAGTTCCCGCCGGAGCAAACCAGGAAATGCCGGCATCGTTGATCGACGAAGTCGCCGAGTCCTTCGGATACATCGTCGAAGTCGAAGAATCCGAACCCGAGCCTGTGGTCGCCGAACAGCCGGTGTTCGACGACGATGAGGCAGATCTCGTGGGTCGCCCTCCGGTCGTGACGGTTATGGGCCATGTCGACCACGGAAAGACCACGCTCCTCGACACCATCCGCAACGCAAACGTCGTCGACGATGAATCCGGTGGCATCACCCAGCACATCGGTGCCTATCAGGTGGAGGTGAATGGTCACCCGATCACCTTCATCGACACCCCCGGTCACGAAGCTTTCACCGCGTTGCGCGCCCGTGGCGCCAACATCACCGACATCGTGATTCTGGTCGTGGCGGCTGATGACGGAGTCATGCCCCAAACCATCGAAGCGGTGTCCCACTCGTTGGCAGCCGGAGTGAAGATGATCGTTGCCGTGAACAAGATGGATGCCCCCGGGGCTGACCCGTTGCGCGTCCGCACTGAGCTGACAGAACACGGTGTGGTCGTTGAGGAGTTGGGTGGTGACGTGCCCTCGGTTGAGGTTTCGGCCCTCAAGGGTGACGGCGTTCCGGACCTGCTCGAAGTCATAGACCTGATTGCACAGCTCGAAGACTTCAAAGCCAATCCAAAGCCGGCTGCGTCTGGCGTTGTGGTGGAAGCCCAACTTGAAGTCGGACGCGGCCCGGTCGCCTCGGTGATCGTTCAACGAGGGACCCTGAAGAAAGGTGACTCCTTCGTCGCAGGGGCGATTTCGGGACGGGCCCGAGCCTTGCTCGACGACAAAGGTGAGCAGCTGACGTCAGCAGGGCCGGCCACGCCGGTCCAGATCATGGGCTGGGACGACGTTCCCTCTGCCGGAGATTTCATCGAAGTAGTCAAGAACGACCGAGAAGCACGCAAGATTGCTGCCGCTCGGCTCGAGGAGCAGAAGCTGGCCGAGCAAGCTATGCCCAGTGCCCGCGATCGACTCCAGGGACTGCTGGAACAGCTACGCACCGAAGACGCTCAGCTCAATGTGATCGTGAAGGCTGACGCCCAAGGTTCCTTGGAAGCGTTGCGTGATTCGATCGGCAAGATCGAACGCGAAGGCGGCGAGATTCAGATCGTCCATGCTGCTGTTGGAGGAATCAACGAGAACGACGTGTCTCTCGCAGATGTGACCGGTGCGGTGATAGTCGGATTCAACGTCAGGCCCGAACCCAAGTCGCGCAAAGCCGCTGAGCAGATGGGGATTGAGGTCAGAACGTATTCGATCATCTACGAGTTGCTTGACGACATTGAGGCGCTTCTGGTCGGTCAGCTTGCTCCTGAGGAGTTGGAGCAGGTGCTCGGCACGGCCGAAGTACGGGCAACCTTCAAGGTCCCACGCGGTGGAACCATTGCCGGTTGTTATGTGCTCGAAGGACTGGTCCAACGTGGTGCCAAAGCACGTCTCCTTCGGGATGGTGTGGTGATCCACGATGGCGTGGTGGCGTCCCTGCGGAGATTCAAAGACGATGTTCGAGAAGTCGCTTCCGGTTTCGAATGCGGTATGGGCTTCGAGAACTACAACGACATCAAAGAGGGCGACCTCATCGAGGTCTATCTCATTCGCGAAGTGGCGAGAACGTAGGTCTCGCCAGACGACACCATTAGGAGTAACCCAGTGGCAACTCCACGGATGCTTAAGGTCAACTCGATTCTTCGCGAGGTCGTTGCAGAAGAGTTGGAGAAGTTGAGCGATTCCCGGCTGGAGATGGTGTCCGTCACGGGAGTCGACACCGCGCCGAATCTGAGAAGCGCAGTGGTGTTCGTCGACGTCCTCGATGCGGACCAAGAAGACGTTCTTGCCGCCCTGGCGGCAGCCGGACCACGGCTCCAACGCGCAATTGGTCGCCAAGTGAGGATCAAGTACACACCCGTTCTGGAGTTCGAGATCGACCGCGGCGTCGTTGCGGGGGAGCGTATCGAACAGATCCTTCGTGAGATCCGCACCGGCGAAGAGGAGTAGCAGGATGTCCCGAGAAACAGAGCTCGCCGAAGCTGCTGCTGCAATAGCTGCCGCAGATTCGTTGTCTCTGGCCTGTCACGTCGGGCCCGACGGCGACGCTCTCGGTTCCATGATGGGTCTGGCACTGGCGGCTCGTGACGCGGGCAAAGCCGTTGTCACATCCTTTGGTTCGCCCTTCTTGATCCCGGACAACCTCTCATTTCTCCCTACCCACGGCCTGGTCGCCCCAGGTGAGGTCCCCGACGAGCCCGAGGTGATGGTCGTACTGGACGCAGGTTCAGCTGACAGGCTGGGTGAGCTCGCTCACAATGCCAAGAATGCCGGAACGCTCATCGTCCTTGACCATCACGTTACAAATGAAGGCTTCGGAGACATCGCTGTCGTCGATGGGCAGGCGGCCGCAACCGCCGAGCTGGTTATCGAGCTCCTTGAGATTCTCGACTGGCCCATGACGGAAGAGATCGCCACCTGCTTGATGACGGCGATAGTCACCGACACCGGGCGCTTCCAATACTCGGCAACAAAACCGTCCACTTTCCGTGCGGCCGCGGACCTCGTCACTGCTGGTGCCGATACCGACTTCATCGGCCAGCAAGTGTATGAGCAGGCCCCCTTCGGCTACCTGCATGCCGCGGGAGCTGCCATGTCTCGTGCCAAGCTCAACGCTGAAGCCGGCGTGGTGTCCACGGTTCTGACCGCTGAAGATTTGGATGCTGCTGGCATTGACTGGGGCGATGTCGACAACTTGATCAACACGATCAGGCTCGCCGTCGAGGCCGATGTCGCGGTGCTGGCCAAGGTACATGAAGATGACCGTGTGAAACTGAGTCTGAGGTCAAGAGGCGAGACCGACGTTGGTGCCATCGCAGCAGCATTCGGCGGAGGAGGTCATCGACTGGCGTCGGGTGCAACCGTCTCCATGACCGCTGAAGATGCGATTGAAGCAGTTGTCGAGAAGGTCATGGAGCAGAAGTGACCGCAGGCTTTCTCGTTGTCGACAAACCCGGCGGGATTACGTCGAATTCAGTTGTCTCGCGAGTCAGACGCGCCACCGGCATCAAGAAGGTCGGTCATGCCGGAACTCTGGATCCGATGGCAACTGGAGCTGTAGTGGTCGCAATCGGCAAGGTGACCCGCCTGATTCGATTCATCCAGGATCAGGCCAAGGAGTATTTCGCGACAGCCGAGTTTGGAGTGTCGACGGACACCCTCGATGCCGACGGTGCGGTCCTGAGCCGTACCCCAATGGACGTCTCGCTGGAACAGCTCGAGGTTGTTGCGCCACGGTTTACCGGCACAATTCACCAGGTGCCGCCGATGGTTTCCGCGCTAAAGCACGATGGACGACGGTTGTACGAGTTGGCTCGCAGCGGTGTTGTCGTTGAACGCGAGGCTCGTGAGGTGCGTGTGGACGAGCTGGAGTTTCTCGGAGTCGAAGACGGTCCCTACCCGCACGTGAGCTTTCGAGTTGTCTGTGGGAAGGGGACTTATGTGCGCAGCCTGGCCGATGACATCGCCGCAGCCCTTGGCGGATCCGCTCATCTGACTGCCCTACGCAGAACCAGGATCGGCTCACTGAATCTCGAAGATCATGGGATTCCCGCGGATGAACTCGACTCCTGGGAGGAAAACCTGTTGCGACCAGACGAAGCACTTCGTGACTTGGGGTCGATCCAAGTAGACGAGGAGACCGCGAGCGCGGTGCGTAATGGCGTCCAGTTTGTCGGCGGAGCGCTGGTCGGCATTCCTAGCGAGCAACCGGTTCGGGTCATCAACGAAGCGGGTGACTTGATCGCGGTGTATCGACGAACCGGTGACGTCTGTCGCGCTGAGGTTGTGCTCGCGTCGTGAGAGTTCTGGACGGGGAGATTGGAGGCTGGGAGCGTCCGTCATCTTCGACCTCGGTGACTCTTGGCGTATTTGACGGTGTCCACCTCGGACACAGACGACTCATTGATGCCACCAAGGGTCGGGAGGGCATTCCGGCTGTCATAACCTTCGAACCCCACCCCGTTGAGGTGCTGATCCCCGGAACGGACCCAAGGCTGATAACCAGCATTGAGGAAAGGCTCCAGCTGTTGGAGTCAGCCGGCGTCGAGCTGGTGGCGGTTCTCGACTTGAGTGAAGTCCGATATCTGTCACCTCAGGAGTTCATCGACGAAGTACTTGTCGGAAAACTCAACGTCTCCTCCATGGTGGTTGGTGAAGACTTCCGGTTCGGTCGTGATCGCTCCGGCGATGTTCGGTTCCTTCGTTCAGCTGGAGAGCGGGCAGGTTTCGCTACGGAGGCGGTCCAACTCGTCGCCTCCGGTGATGAGCCGGTGTCGAGCTCGCGGATACGGATCATGATCGAATCCGGTGATCTCGCAACAGCATCTCAACTACTCGGGTCGAACTATCGCCTGACCAATACTGTCATCAACGGGGACAAACGAGGACGCCAAATCGGATTCCCGACGGCCAATCTCCTGCCGCCGGCGCGCAAGGTGATACCTGCAGACGGCGTCTACGCCACGATATCGAGATGGCAAGGCAAAGAGTACATGTCGGCGACCAACGTGGGCACGAGACCCACCTTTGGAGGAGGCCAGCGGTTGGTCGAGGCGTTCTTGCTCGACTTTGATGAGGATTTGTACGAACAACAACTCCAGGTCGAGTTCGTGAAGCGATTACGTCCGGAACTGGCCTTCGATGACGTCGATGCCCTGGTCAGCCAGATGCAACGCGACGTCGAGCAATCGCGGGGTATCCTCTCCTCGGTTATGGGTTGAATTGTGATTCCTGTTATTGTTCATACCCACCCCCTCCTACCAATTCGGGTTTAACGCGCAATGAAGACAGCAACAGAAATAGTCGCCGAATACGGCACACACGAAAGCGACACCGGCTCACCTGAGGTCCAGGTGGCTCTGCTTTCGGAACGAATCAACCACCTCACCGAGCATCTTCGTGAGCACAAGCACGACCATCACAGTCGTCGTGGTCTCTTGATGATGGTCGGTAAGCGTCGTCGACTCCTGGACTACCTTCGTCGGAAGGATGTCGAGCGTTACAGGGCGTTGATTGCCAAACTCGGCCTTCGTCGATAACTAGTTTTACTCGTAGGGAGCGGTTCGCCGCTCCTTACGTTTATCGGGGCTTGCCCCACAGCTTCAACCCCAGTGGTTGAGATCACACAATGCCAATGAGCCGGACCCGGTTGTCAGTGGCGATGCCTCGAATGTTTCGCGAGGCATGACTACTGCCAACAGGTCCCCGGCTCCTTACAACAAGGAGCACCAAGTGCCCGAATTCAAGGTGCAAGGCACCGTAGGCGACAAGGAAGTCTCGCTTAGCACCGGCAAAATGGCCGGTCAGGCAGACGGAGCCGTCGTCGCCACACTCGGAGGTACCCAGATCCTGGTTACCGCCACAGCAAGCAGAAAGATGCGTGAGGGTGTCGATTTCTTCCCTCTCACCGTCGACTTCGAAGAACGTATGTACTCGGTTGGAAAGATCCCCGGATCGTTCTTCCGTCGTGAGGGTCGGCCCAGCGAGCAGGGAATACTTACCTGTCGTCTGATCGACCGTCCTCTCCGTCCATCGTTCAAGGACGGATTCCGTTGCGAGACACACATCGTTGCAACAAGCCTTTCAGTCGACCCGCAGTTTGCCTTTGACGTAATTGCGTTGAACGGCGCTTCGGCCGCACTCAGCGTCAGCCCAATCCCGTTCGAGGGACCACTCGGTGGTGTCCACCTGGGTCTCAAGAAGGGTGAGTGGGTTGCGTTCCCATCAGCCGACGAACTCGAAGAATCTGTTTTCGAATTGACCGTTGTCGGCCATCGCAATAGCGCTGGTGAGATCGACATCACCATGGTCGAGGCAGGCGCCACCCCACACGGGATCCGTCTGATTGCCGACGGCGATCAGCCCTCTGATGAGGAGACAGTCGCCCGTGGCCTCGAGGAGTCGAAGCAGTACATCGCCCAGATGATCGACCTGCAGAACGAACTGGCCAGTCAAGTGGATATCCCCGAAGTGGAGTTCCCGCTGGCGTCCGATTTCAGTGAGGAAATGTACTCACGGGTCGAAGCCGCAGCTTCGGGCAAGGTTGCCGAGATCGTCAAGATCGCAGGCAAGCACGAACGTCAGAACGCCGAGTCGGCTGCCCGCGACGAGGTGCTCGCCGAATTGGGAATCGACGAAGACGATGCCGACGCAATCCGCGAGGCGAAGGCTGCTTTCAAGAAGGTCTTCAAGAACATGGCCCGCCAGCGTGTCCTCGACGAAGGAATTCGTCTGGATGGACGTGGTCTAACCGATGTACGGCCACTATCGGTCGAAGTCGGAGTGATCGACCGGACCCACGGTTCTGCGTTGTTCCAGCGTGGTGAGACTCAGGTCTTGAACATCACGACTCTGGGAATGCTGAAGATGGAGCAGATGCTCGACACCCTCGCCAACGAGGACTCGAAGCGTTACATGCACCATTACAACTTCCCACCGTTCTCGACAGGTGAGACCGGCTTCATGCGCGGTCCGAAGCGTCGCGAAATCGGGCATGGTGCGCTCGCGGAGAAGGCAGTGCTTCCGGTAGTCCCTGATGCCGATGAGTTCCCTTACGCATTGCGTTTGGTCTCTGAGGTTCTCGGGTCCAACGGTTCGTCGTCCATGGCGTCAGTTTGTGGATCGTCGCTTTCGCTGATGGATGCTGGTGTCCCAATTGCAAGTCCGGTAGCCGGTATTGCGATGGGCCTAATCCACAAGGATGGGAACTTCGTGACTCTCACCGACATCCTCGGTGCTGAGGACGCACTTGGGGACATGGACTTCAAGGTCGCAGGAACCGCTGATGTCATCACCGCCCTCCAACTCGACACGAAGATCGAGGGACTTCCGTCAGAAGTTCTGATCAACGCGTTGAGCCAGGCGAAGACAGCACGTCTCCACATCCTCGAGGCCATGAACGCGGCGATCTCGGAGCCCAGAACTGAAATGAATCAGTGGGCGCCGCGTATCGAGTCGATCGAGATCCCCAAGGACAAGATCGGTGAGGTCATCGGACCCAAGGGTGCGGTCATCCGTGAGCTCGAAGAGGTCACAGGTGCAGCGATCGAAATCGACGAAGCAGACGGACATGGAATCGTTCGAATCGCCTCCTCCGATGGAGAGGCTCTCGCCGCAGCCAAGGAACGGGTCATGCAGATCGCATTCCCACCCGAAGCTCATGTCGGTGAGGAATATGAAGGCAAGGTTGTTGGAATCACCAAGTTTGGTGCATTCATCAACATTCTTCCCGGACGAGACGGACTACTCCACATCTCCCGGATCGACGGTTCCAAGCGTGTCGAAAACGTTGAGGACTATCTCTCCGATGGTGATGAGTTGAAGGTTCGGGTTCGTGACCTGGAACGAGGAAAGGTCAGCCTCGAGCTGGTTGAAGCCCTTCCAGGTGCGACGCTTCCCGACCCAGACGCCCCTTCGGGCGGTGGCAACGACCGTGGTGGTCGTGGTGACCGTGACCGTGGCGACCGGAACGGTCGGGGACGGGGTGGCGACCGCAATGGTGGCCGCAACCGTGACCGAGGTGGCAACCGCGACGGTGGCAACCGCAACCGTGACCGTGGCAACGACCGCGGAGATCGCGAAGGAAGCTCCGAAGCGAAATCCAACAGGACCAGCGAACGCCGGGCAGCCCCCAGCTTCGACATGGACTGAACTCAAAACAGTTTCCTAAGGAACACACGGCCATATATGGCCGGAATCCTGCGGAGAAGCGTTAGAAAGGGCGGTGTTTAGCACCGCCCTTTCTTGTGGTCGCGATCTGTACACCAATCGCCTTGCACTGTGCAGATCCGGTTGTTTTCCGTGCGTATTTGCACTGTGCATGGCGTATGAGGCTGCGGTCGCGCGGGCCGACTAGCTTGTGAAGATGCCCGAGCTTCCCGACATTGCTGTCTATATCGAGGCCCTGGAACGGAACTTCCTGGGGAAGGAGCTCACAGGTTTGCGGGTGGCCTCACCATCGGTGTTGCGCACCTATGACCCTCCGTATGATGCGCCGGTCGGGGAGACGGTCACCGGTTTCCGCCGAATTGGGAAGCGTATCGTCTTCGAGTTTCCTGATGAGCTGTTTGTTGTCGTGCATCTCATGGTCGCCGGTCGCCTTCGCCTCGAACCACCCAAAAAGGCAATACCGAAGAAGGTGGGCCTGGCAGCGTTTGACTTCGAAGATGCGTCGGTGATCCTCACCGAACAAGGCACCAAGCGCCGTGCGGGCATCTGGGTCTTCCGTGGCGAAGAAGACCTGATCAAGGAGGACCGTGGGGGAGTGGAGCCCCTCGAAGCTTCTCCGGAGGAGTTCGCCTCCGCACTGCGATCAGAAAACCGCACCCTGAAACGAGCGCTGACCGATCAGAGAATCTTCTCGGGGATCGGCAACGCATACTCCGATGAGATCCTCTGGTCTGCCCAGCTTTCACCAGTAAAACGCACCGGCCAGCTCTCCGATGATGAGGTCGCAAGGTTGCACGGCGCCGTCGTCGAGTCTCTCAATGCTTGGACCCAGCGTCTTCGAGATGAGGTGGGCGACCAATGGCCGAAGAAGGTGACGGCGTTCCGAGATGACATGGCGGTACACGGGAAGTACAAGGAACCTTGCCCACGTTGCGGGTCCCCGGTGCAACGCATTGTCTATGCCTCCAACGAGACCAACTACTGCGCCACCTGCCAAACCGGTGGCAAGCTATTGGCCGACCGCTCTCTTTCCCGGCTGCTCAAAGACGACTGGCCGTCGACGATCGAAGAACTCGAAGAGGGTTAGTCCCTTCGTGGTCGGCGTCGGCTGACACCGTCGGCAATCGGATCACCGGAGTCTCGTTCCTTGACCGCTTGTTGGAATCCGACTTCTTCTGACCTCTCCTTGAACCACATTCCTTCGGGGGAGTGACGGGTGATTCCATCGAACAACGTGGCCATCATCTGGGTCGAAGCCAGACCCATGTTCTCATAGGCATGATTGACCATCAGCTTCTGCATCATCAGTTGATTTCGAGGCACTCCTTTGATCCGATCGGCCAGCTCACCTACCCGCTCGTCGAGCTGACTTTCAGGTACGGCGTCGATGACAAGCCCCATCTTTTTGGCGTCTGCGCCGGTCACCAGATCGCCGGTGAGCAGCATCCGTTTCGCCTGCTCGGCACCAATCCGATAAACCCACATTGCAGTCGTGGGACAACCCCATACCCGAGTTGGTGGATATCCGATCTTGGCGTCGTCTGCCATCACGATCAGGTCGCAGCAAAGGGCGATATCTGATCCTCCCGCAACGGCGAACCCCCGGATCTTGGCGATGGTTGGTTTGTAGGAGCGCCACAAAGACATGAAGTCCTGAGTGTTTCGGTACATCAGATCGAAGTCGATCATGGGATCCCAAGGCATCTCCTGGGTCAGGGGTGTGTCGGGGTCTTCCGCATAGTCTTTGAGGTCGTAGCCAGCGCAAAATGCTCGGCCCGCTCCGGTCAGCACTATCACGTGAACATCTTCGTCTCGGTTTGCAGCCTCAACAGCCTGTCGGATCTCTGTCGGCATCTCATCGTTGATGGCATTGAGGCGCTCCGGTCGGTTCAGGGTGATGGTGGCTACGCGGTCGCTGACGTCGTAAGTGAGAGTGGAATAGGTCATCTGGGGAGCCTATCCCTTCTTGCGAGTCGAACATATGTTCGATAGAGTGGAGTGCCCACCCGAGGCCGAAATAGAGGCCGAGGCATAAGACCAAGGCCGAAATGGAGGCCGAGGAACTGAACGGAGTCACTGCCTTGGGCATAGAAAGCATCAATCTCAAACACCCCTCTGTTTCCCAGGGGAGTCTCGAGAGTTCTTTCCTCACTCTTCAACCCGGGCGTGTCACGGAACTGATTGGTGACACCGGCTCCGGTTTGACCCGTCTCGGTCTGAGTCTTCTCGCTGCGCCATCGCATACCGGTCCTGTTGTTGTGGTTGATACACGTGGCTGGATTTCTCCTGAAGCGGCATGGGAGACAGGAGTAGAGGCAGAGAGTTTGGTGATAGTCCGCTGTAATGAGATCCCTCTCTGGTCCAAGGTGACTGCCGCGCTTTTGGAGGGTGTTCCAGCTGTTTATGCCGAAGTTCCTCGTGGTGTCAGAGAGCACGACCTTCGTCGGTTGGCTGCTCTGGCGAGAGCACGTAAAACCAAGGTGGCATTTCGTTCCATGGAGTCGCGTCTCCCTGGTGGTGTTTCCCATCTGCGGCTTCGTGCCATTGGTGTCACGTGGGAGGGCGCCGACCGTGGTCATGGAAAATTGACCCGACGTCGTCTCCTTCTCGAGGCTTCAGGCAAAGGTGCATCGGGTGTCACGAGACGTTTCGAACTAGAGGATGGTGGCGAGAGCATTGCCCCGAAACCCGATGAGGTAGGTCGGGATGGGGTGACTGAGGTTGAGGATGAAGGAGCGAACACTTTGCGTGTGGTTTCCGATGTGGTCGTTGACTCGACCCGACGCGCCGCCGGGTAGGTCACTCCTTGTCGCCGACGACCGAGTCACCGGGGCCACCCCGGATGTGATCGCTGCGGGTGTGACGTTGGGGATGCCCCGACGCGAGGCGGAGGCCATGGCCCCCTTTGCAACACTTCTGGTCCGTGACATTGGTGAAGAGGCAAGACGTTTCGAAGCAGTAGTTGAGATAATCGAAGACCTCGTGCCGAGAGTTGAGGTGGTCGAACCGGGTCTGGCGTTTCTCCGTATAGCTGGCGCAGTCAAGTTTTATGGAGGGGAGGAAGCTCTTTCAAAGAAGATCATCGAAGCCCTTCCTAAGGAACAGACCGCCAATAGTGGCGGGATATCGGTTGAGAAGCGGAATCTCCGATCGAACGAGACCGAAATGGGGTGGGAGGCGCTATTGGGTGTCGCGGATGGTCCTTTTGCGGCGAGGTGGGCGGCAGCCAAGGCGAAAGTTGGACACCCGCTGATAGTCGATGACACCAGATCGTTTCTTTCCACCCTGGAACTCGATTCCCTGAGGGATGGTGTTGCCAGTGACTCGCTGATTGCGACCTTCCGTTGGCTGGGCGTCTCAACACTGGGTGACTTGGTCGGCTTTCCCCGTGACGCTCTCGCGACCCGTTTCGGCAACGAAGGGGTGCTGGCCCACAAATTGGCTAGTGGTGAAGACCGCAGTGCTGAGCCACGAGAAATCCAACCAGAGCTTGCTGTTGAGATGGTGTTCGAGGACCCACTGGAGCACATAGACGCAGTTGCGTTTGCGGCGAGGAACATCTCTGAGCGGATGCTGGTCCAACTACGGAAGGTGGGGGTCGCCCCACATCAAGTTGCGATTTTGGCGGAGCCGTTATTGGGGAAGGAACGGGAACGGATCTGGAGGTCGGCCGATCCCTTCACTGAAAAAGCATTGACCGATCGGGTCTGGTGGCAATTGCGTGCATGGGTTGAATCCGGAGGTGTCCCCGGTGGGATTGTTCGGATCCGTATCGCACCATCCGACCTCTCTGGTGAAGGTCGCCAGCTAGGCGTCTTTGGTGATGAGACAGCCCGCATCGAAGCCGAACGAGCCTTTGCTCGCACCCAGACTCTGCTTGGGCCTGACGGGGTCATGCAGGGTCGAGCCCAGGGTGGTCGAATGCCCGCGGAGCGAGTCTCATGGACACGTTGGAACGAGCCGGAATCGCACGTGAAACGTGACCCGAATGTGCCCTGGAAAGGGGCAACACCCAAACCTTCGCCTGCACTTGTCCCGCCCCGTCTCCAGCCCCTACAGGTGGAATGGGATGGGGGAATGCCATCTCGAGTCCGTCTTGGCACACGTTGGGAGCCGGTTCTCACCTGGAGCGGTCCATGGCGGTTGAGTGGTCGGTGGTGGGTAGGGGAGAGAGACGCTGATCGATACCAGTTGGTCACATCAGCAGGAGCGTTGTTGTGTGTGGTGGCGGAGGGGAGGAGTTTCCTAGCCGGCATCTATGACTGAGCAGGAGATCGGTACTCCTATCATCGTTGGATGTTCAGCGATGGCTCCTTCCGCCGGGGGCTTCGGGAGTCAGTGCTCATCTTCTTCGCCGTAGGAGCCTTTGGTGTTGCCTACGGCGTACTGGCAATTGAGGTCCGTTTCCCTGCTTGGCTAGCGATTCTCTCGTCCGTGCTGATTGTTTCGGGGGCGGCCCAGTTCGCCATGATGGGTCTGCTTGGCTCGGGTGCTGGTGCTGTCCCGGTCTTGGTGGCGGCCACAGGTCTAGGTCTCCGTCATCTCCCCATGGCGGCCTCCTTGAGTCGTCTGATCGGTCGCCAGCCTCTGGCCACGCGGCTGAGGCTGGCATACGTGTTGGTTGACGAGACATTCGGCCTGACCCTGCGTGCGGCCGACTCCGATGTTGAGGACCTGGTTGCGTACAAGACAGCGGCGGACGCCTTGCTGGTCATTGGTTGGGTACTGGGAACCGCGATCGGTGTTTGGTTCGGATCTTCGATAGACCCCCAGGCGATCGGCATCGATGTGCTGTTCGGGCTGTTGTTCTTGGGTTTGGCTGCGCCGATGGTGAGGTTGCGGAGAGATTGGATCGTTGTCGGCGTCAGCATCATTGCCACCATTGGGGCGGTCCTCTTCTTGCCAGCGGCGTGGCAGGTTACGGCCGCCGCAATCGGAGCGGCTTCAGTCGGAGTCCTTGTTGATGAGTGATCTCCTCCTCGTGGTCGGGGTTGCCGTGATCACCTTCGCTTCCCGGGCTCTGCTCATGGCGAGTCCGCTTCCAGTGCCGGGAGGACTGGTTGGTCGGTTCTTGGATGTGTTCCCTCTCGCTCTGTTTGTAGCCATTGCCACTTCGGGACTATTGGCTCCCGAGGGCTCGGCCGAGTTCGGTCCGGGCTTGGCGGCGGCCCTCGGTGGTGTAATCGGCGCCGCACTGTTCAAACGGTCTCTACTAGCTGTCTTGGTCGCAGGGTCCGTCCTGTTCTATCTGGCTCGTCAGGTCTTAGGCTGACGCTGTCTTCAGTTAATCGCCCGCATTTGCCGACGGTCCAGCAACAGAATGCAGTTGTGGTACAGCAAATGCATGCTGACCAGGTGGCTACTAGCGTCGATCTGGTCCGGAATCTGATCGCGACTCAGTTTCCTCGGTTTTCACAACTCTCGATCACGCCCGTCGCCTCGTGGGGAACCGATCACGACATCTATCGGATTGGCGGCGAGTTGGTTGTACGACTTCCCATCGTCGGATGGGCCGTTGAACAGGCATACAAAGAGGCAGAGTGGCTTCCATTGTTGGCACCTCACTTGCCGCTGGTGGTACCGGAACAGGTGGCTATCGGTCGTCCTGAACACGGATATCCCTATGCCTGGTCGATCAGCAAATGGCTTCCGGGCGTGGATGCTTCCCATGGTTTGGACGACCACGACGCCGCTGCCTCTGATCTCGCCGGCTTCATCAAGGCACTCAGGGGAAATGAGACGGTTGGGGCTCCGCATCACCGTCACCGATGCCGGGGAGGACCACTTCTCCAGTTTGACGAGGACGTCCGAAGGTCAATCGATGAGCTTGGCGACCGCGTCGACAGAACAGGAGTGTTGCGATGCTGGCAGCAGGCTCGGGAGGTCGGGTCGTGGGATGGGACGCAGGTCTGGGTGCATGGGGACCTCCTGCCCGGGAATCTGTTGGTTAAGGATGGCAGGTTGTCGGCGGTGATCGACTTTGGTGGGTTGAATGTGGGTGACCCGGCTTGTGATCTCCAACCTGCATGGAATGTGTTTGTAGGCAGGCCTCGTCGTAGGTTTCTCACCGCACTTGATGTAGACGAGGAGGCCTGGCTCCGTGGTCGGGGATGGGTCGTATTTCAGACGGTGTCGGCCTTGGCGTATTACTGGGAGAGCAACCCAGGGATCGTCCGGCAGGCGGAATGGGCTCTGAGAGAGGCGATCAAAGACGACGCGCCGCCATGATCGGGGCTCTCGTCGTCGGAGTCGGCCTCAGTGCTTGACCTCGAGCCCCCCGAAAATCACGGTGGCGTTGATGGTCAAGGTAGGGGACGCTGAGGGCAGTTTGTCCTTGATCGTGGCGTTCTCAACAGCACCGAAGATGGGGAAACCCTTGACCACCACATCCCAACCGTCGCGCACGATGACCTCAACCCCGCCGAACGCTGTGAAGACATCGAGAACGGCGTCGGGTGCCAGCTGAGCGTCGCGAAGGTCCAACTCGACCCCTCCGAACAACGCCGACACGCTTCCACCTTCGAAACTGTCCGAATGTGATGCCAGCTCACTTCCCGAAAACACTGTGAAGTTCGACACCGTGCTGCCCGTATCGGAGGAGCCGCCCCCGGCGTTTCGGCCGAACATGACCACCAGGCCGACAACCACGAGTATGGCCGGCCATAGGAAGTCACCGATGTCGACCACATCGAGCGTTGACAACAGCAGAGCAACACCGACTGCTGTCACCAGTAGGGGCATGATCCAGCGGCCTGGGTTGGCGGCCAACATCAAGAGACCTGCTGTTATGACAAGCACCGGCCACCAGGTGCTGAAGATGTCGCCGGCGTCGACCGTCCCGGTGTTGTCGAGAAGAAGGATGACACCAACAGCAACGATGATGCTTCCGAAATAGAGACGACCCCAGTTCATAGAACCTCCTTGACTAGGACCGACTCTAGGAGTTAGTGGTCAACGCTAGAAGTCGAGCCACACGATTTCGCTGAGATGGGCTTCACAACCGAGTCAGATGACGACCGGCACGAGCACCCTCGTCGTGATGGGGATCACTGGCTCATCGGGGTTGAAGCGATGTTGACGGTTAATGGCCCGCACCCTCGGGTAACCCGGAGTCACAATGCCCTCATGAGATCGAGGATGCACGATGGTCAGACCGATGTCGAGCTTGTTCGGCTTCTGTTGCGGACTCAGTTCCCAGACTTTGCACAACTCCCGATCACCAGTGTCTACGGGGGGACGGATGACATCCGGCTCGGTACCGCGGCCTGGCCAATAATCGAATTGCCAAGGAGCGGAGGTGGCCCCGAACATCTTTAGGAAGTCGCGGATCACGTTCATCGACGAGATCCCGAAGACCATGCGAAGACCGGGACGGGAGTTCGACAAGGAAACTCCGACGAAGGCACGCGAACACAACGAGCCCCGATGCCCATTGAGAAGATGTCAAACCGTGCGCCGAATTCATAGGGCTTGAGTCACTCTCGATCGGTGGCTAGTAAACAAGACATGGAAGCGGTTCTCGACAGGGTTTCTCGGCGCAATACTGGATACGATCTGGCGAGCAATGGCTGGGAGGGAGCCGCGTTGCTACTCGGAGTCTTGCTTCCGGCTTGCCGTTCAGGTCGAAAGCAGCTGACCGACAGTAAAACCTCATCGACAGTTGGTGGTTTGGCGTTTAGGTCCGACCTTCGTTGGCTGTCCTGACATCAGGGAGGCCGAGGTGTCCTCCCAGGGACACCTAGGGTTCCCTCGACAGCCTCTTGGCCGGAGTGTCGCAGGACCAGCATGAACCGCAACCACCACCATCTCCGTCATGCCGAACTCTCGGACATGATCGTCGACTTTGACTCAACAACCGGCTCCCGAAAACCGGTTGTGGTGAATGAGGTGGTCGAACAACTCCTGCAAGTAGGTCATCGCAGAAGTGCTCGTCTAGCAGCCCGACTCCTCGCCGTGGTGAGTTCTTCGACGAGGTCGGGGTGGATGGCATTCTTCTTCGATCGCATTTGGAACTTCAGCGGCTGGCAGAAGAGATCCGGCTTGGTCAGCACGTGGCGCGACTTCTCCTTGCCTTGCGCCGGACAGTCCAGCATTCCCCTTTTGTTGTCGTCGACATCGGGTGCGGACTCGGCTACATCGTCCGCCACCTAGCCGAGTCTGGAGTCCTCGGCCCCGATGTCGAACTCATCGGGGTGGACTACAACGCCAGCCTTCTCGGCGCAGCGCAACGTCTGGGCGAGATGGAAGACCTGCCGTGCAGATTCGTTCTGGGGAACGCGTTCGAGCTTGACGTGGACGCGACCGTCTTCATTTCGAGCGGGGTCCTCCACCACATCGAGGCCGATGCACTCGCCGAGTTCTTTGCACTACAGAATCGTGCGGGAACAATCGGTTTCATGCACTTCGATGTCGCTCCAAGCAGGTTGTCGCCGATCGGAGCGTGGATCTTTCACTGGGCCCGCATGCGGGAACCGCTGGCGCGACACGATGGCTTGCGGTCAGCGCTCCGGGCTCATTCGGACGCCGCGCTCGTTGAGCAGCTACGAAAAGGGGTTGCCGAGTGGTCGCCGTTGATCTTCGACGCCACGCATGATCGTCCACCATGGCTCAATGTCATGCGTCCAGTCATTGGTCTTCGACCCGATCTTGTGCCGAGCTTCCGTCCAGCGCTGGGATCTATAGCCGACCGATTGCACGAACCTCAATGAGTCAGCGATGACCGCAACGGTTCTCTGTCTCATGGCCCTGGTGGATGGTGCGCTTGCCGGTTTCCGTGCTTGGGCCGGACGCGACGGTCGTGTTGTCAAGCGCAACGCTCGCCTGAAGAGCGCGGTGCGGGGTGCTACCGGCGCGTTCGCCGCACTTATTCTGATAGCGACCATCCTGATCGCGCTATTGCTTGCATCATCGGTCGCCTACGAGGAACTGGTTGCCGCCGGTAATCGCATGATCCTCGTCTATGCCCCGTTCTGTCTTCTGGTTTCCCTTGGTTTCTTGGGTTACTTCTCTGCCAGCCTGGAGTGGCAGGCACTCAGCACGGTCCTGGTACTCGGCCCCGCCACTTTCGTGCGACCGCTCGTCATAGTGGGCGGCGTCGTTGCAGCGTCATGGGGAACCTCGGGGTGGACAGTGGTCGCAGCCTCGGTGTCCGCGGTGTTGATCATGGTCGTTGAGTTGGTTCTCAATCGAATCTACAGCAGAGAGTTGGCGCAGCACCCATTCGGATAGAACCGCGTCCTGGACGGTTTGAGGCGCGTCGGCCGACATCCGGCACGAATTGGAAACGGCAGACGCCCCTCAGGAAGATGGCTCAGACGCGAATAGTCCCACCAAGTTCGGCCACACGTCCAGCAATGATCTTGTAGGTCTGCTTCGTCAGGTCGGCGGCGTCCTGATGAGTCATCCCGATGGTCTCGATCGGCTTGTCGACGACCACGGTCACCGGTCCGCCCCGTACCCAGAGAGTGCCCGGTCGCCAAGCTTCGTATGTGCCATGAATCGTTACCGGCAGAACCGGGAGCTGGCTGGCGATCGCCATCGTGAACGCACCCTTCTTGAAGGGATCAAGCGCGCCGTCCCTGGGCCGGGTCCCTTCGGGGTAGATGATCAGGCTGCGTCCCTTGGCTATGAGCTCTTTGGATTTGCGGTTCACCTCGGCATGTATCGCCGAACGAGCCGTTCGGTCAACCTCCACGATGCCAACCGCTCGCATGCCCTGGGCAAGGATCGGGATTCGGAACAGCTCCTTTTTGGCGAGATAGCGAATCGGAAGCGGTACCGCGAGAAAGCACGCCATGATGTCGAGAGTCGATTGGTGATTGGCCACGACAACATATGAGCGGTCCTCGTCGATGACTTCACCGCCAAGAATGGTGAGGTCGGTGCCTGAAACCCTGAGCCAGATGCGACTCCAACTCCTGATGACTCGATCGATCCATGGCGAGGTGTCATTGATCCATGCGATGAGCACAACCAGCGGGGCTGCGATCAACGTCACGGTGAAACCGACAAGAGAGGTGGCGATTGTTCGTCCCAAACGGCCCAACCATGCCATGAACCCAGGCTAGTTAGGTTCTAGGCTCACCGTCGTGGACAAAGAAGACCTTCGTTCCACCCTGACTGAATTCGGGGACGTCACATCAGAGCAATCGAAGCTGGTGGGCAACCACTTGTTTGGGTTTCTGTCCAAACGGATTCCGGGGACTATCACGACGTATTCCGCGCTCGAAGACGAGGTCGACACTTCGCCGTTAATCGATCGTCTGCCCGGCTGGCGTTGGCTCCTGCCACGTATAGAAGACGACGGCTCGCTCAGCTGGCGTGATGCGAGGGTCGATTTGGAGCGTCACCGTTGGGGTATGGATCAACCGAACGCGAAGGCACCGGTTACTCCGGTCATGGAAGTGGATGTCTTCTTGGTTCCAGGAGTTGCGTTCGACGCAGAGGGAAACAGAATCGGTCGCGGAGGTGGATATTACGACCGTGAACTAGCGCTGAAACGGCCGGACGCGGTTGCGATCGGTGTCACCCTGTCGAAGCGAATCGTCGATGCTGTACCGACTGACGAACACGACAGGAGGGTCGACTACTTGGCTGACGAGACAGGTGTGAGGTCTACCAACTCCACCAACTAACGGCTGACACTTCTACTGCGATTGCAGGACCTTCGGGTGGTTGATCAGCGTACTGGGGGTACTTCGCCGTCAGGAGCTGTTTCGCAAGTTTGAATCGAACGCCCTCGGTGTGGATCTCGGCGGCCCCATCGAGACGAACCCACCACAGCTGTGTCCAGTCCTCGTCGTATTTGTCGGTCAGAACCGAAACACGGGGCTCGCCTTCGATGTTGGACAGTCGCTTCAACTGACGTGATGTCTTTGGCTTCGAGTCGACCATCGAGTAGATGAAATCCTCCTCGATGGCGAAGGTGATCGGGACGAGATGCGGCTGGCCCGATTGACCCACAGTCGCCAGCCGTGCATCCGGTTGTTGTGACGCCAGCGACAGGGCGGCTTGGCGATCAAGCTTCACGCAGCTCCAGTGCGTCTTCGACCGTCTTCCAACCCAACTCGGCCCAAACCTGGTGCCCGCGGGCACTGACATGAAAGAGGTCCGGTGACCAAAGGTCCCGGTCGTCGCGCCACATCGAGACAGGACTGTCTCGTTGAGGCACAACCCATGATCCGTGGCGATCTGCCACCCGGTCGTGGGCTGAGTTGAACCGAAGCGCCCGTCGCGAAAGAAGGTGACGTAGTGGAGGGAGAAGTCTCGGGATGGTGCCGAGGTCGCCTACTCCGCTCTGGACGACAACTGCACCAGAATCGCGGAAAGTCGAGACAAGGGTTTCTAGATTCTCCTCGAACTTCGACGATGTGACGCCTTTCAAAGCGTCATTGGCACCGACGGAGAGGAACACCAGGTCCGGAGAGAAGGCAAGAGCCGGCTGCAACTGTTCGTCGATCAGATCGTGCGCCATCGAGCCTCCGACGGCGTACGACTTGAGAACGACATGATGAGACTCAGCCAGCCGCTGGCAGATCAAACTGACCCATATCTCCTCTGGGCCCGCGACACCCGGTGCAGTGATAGTGGAGTCGCCAAGCACTGCAACACGCAGAGTTGGAGAACCGAGGTTGCCGTATGTCGCGGAAGGATCGAACTCATCCTGCTTTGGCGACGGACGGAGAACAGCCCACAGCAACTCAGCTCCTACCAGGGCCAATGCGCCAACAACGCTCCGTCGTACCACGCGGACAATCATGTCCACATTTTGCCAGAGCTTTTGCTTTTGTCAGCCGGAACGTTCGATGCGCTGTTTGAGGCTGAACCGGGAACCCCTGGTCAGGTCGACCACGGCACCGATGTCATCGGAGAAACCAAGCGGGTCTTCGGGGAAGAATTCGAATTGCTCCCCGTCGATGTTGAGGGCAAACCTGTAGATCGAGGTCCGCTCTGCACTCACCCGACTCATCGGCCAGGATCCCACAGCGACGGGGCCGGCGAATATGCGCATCCGGCCATCATCATCCAATCGCAGGGTCACATGACTGAGCTCGAGTGTCTCTCCCTGCATTCGTCCCTCGTATAAAGCCATCCCGAGTCACAATCTAGTCAGTTTTGGCGGTTCGTGTAGATAGAAATCTGACGTTTTTCGCCAATTGCGGGCTGATCTAACTGGATTCGATGGAGCGGATGTGTCCCAAGATGCGGAGGATCGTCGCCAGATCCGAGCGATCCAACTCCAGTGTCTCGAATACCCGGTTGATCGCTTCGGTTGCTTCTTCCAGGGTCGAGACTCCAAGGGGAAGCAGTCGGGCCAGAACTATCCGATTGTCGTGGGTGGCATTCTGGCGTTCGATCATCCCGTCGCGTTCGAGACGTTTCACCGCACTGGTAACGGATGCCGGGTGAACTTGAAGGCGATCCCCGATTTTTCCCATCGGAAGCTGATTGTCCCGGGCGAACCCGAGCAGCCGGAGAATCTCGAAGCGGGCGAAGGTCAAGCCGTATGTGCTCAGAGAGTCTTCCACTCGAGCGACGAGGACTCGGTTGACCCTCGTGATCGTGGTGACCGTTGCCATTCCCAAAGCGGCATCAGTCCAACCGTGGGCGTTCCATTGCCGTATAGCCTCAGCAATTGGGTCCTCGAGAACATGGGTCGGACTTGAGGAATACTTTGACATCAAAGTATTGTAACTCTTACAATGGACCCAGCAACGAATTGAGTGATTTGGATCAGGTAAACCCCACCAACAAGGTCCGTTTCGTTACAGCGACCACCCTCTTCGACGGCCACGATGCTTCGATCAACATCTTCAGGCGAATCCTGCAATCAGCAGGCGCTGAGGTCATCCACCTCGGACACAACCGGACGGGCCTCGACATCGTGGAAACAGCGATTGAGGAGGATGTGCACGCCATCGCCGTCACCTCGTATCAGGGCGGTCACAACGAGTTCTATCGCTACCTCCGGGATCTGCTAGTCGAGCGTGAGGCATCTCACATTCGGATTTTTGGTGGTGGTGGCGGCACGATCTTGCCTTCTGAAGGGGAGTCCTTAGCTGAGTACGGTGTGACTCGAATCTATTCGCCCGACGATGGCCGCGAGCTGGGTCTGACCGGCATGGTGGCCGACATGATCTCCCGATCAGACTTCCCGCTCGGTGAACTCAATGGTTTTGACATCGATGAGCTGAACGTCGCCAACCGGTCGGTGATCGCCGGTCTCATTTCCGCAGCGGAGAACTACGGCGAGAAATATCCCGACATCTTCGAGGAGGTGGTTGCCAAAGCTGCAACTTCGACGGCACCGGTTGTCGGCATCACCGGAACCGGTGGTTCGGGGAAGTCGAGTCTTGTCGACGAGTTGATCCGACGGCTGCTTGCCGACTTCGGTGACCTTCACGTGGGCGTGATTTCGGTCGATCCGACCAAGCGGAAGTCGGGCGGTGCCCTCTTAGGCGACCGGATCCGGATGAATACGCTTCCGCACCCTCGCGCCTACATGCGGTCCCTAGCTACCCGTCAATCGAATCTCGCCTTGTCTCCTCACGTTGCCACAGCCGTCGACATCGTCAAGGCCGCCGGATACGACCTGGTGATCCTGGAGACCTCGGGGATCGGCCAGTCAGACACCGAAATCGTTGACCTGTCGGATCTGTCTCTCTACGTCATGACCCCCGAATACGGGGCCGCGACTCAGTTGGAGAAGATCGACATGCTCGACTTCGCCGATCTGGTCGCAATCAACAAGGCGGACAAGCAGGGCTCGCTGGACGCCCTGCGCGATGTGCGGAAACAGTATCGAAGGAACCACCTCGCCTTTACCGGACCGGACGAGGACCTTCCCATTCATCTCACCGTCGCTTCAGACTTCAACGACCCAGGGACGAACCGGTTCTACAAGTCGATGGTTTCCCTTCTCGGCCTGGAATCGAAAATCGAATTGCCGGTTGCCGACACCGAGAAACATTTCGTCGTTCCCCCCAACCGAACCAGATATCTGGCGGAGATCGTTGAGGAGATCGGGCGTTACGATCGCTGGGTTGATGCTCAGGCTGACGCTGCCGAGTACCTGTACCGGCTGCTCGGCGCCAAACAACACCTCGATCAATCTGTGATTTCAGAAGCCGAAGAGGCAGTCGATCCGACGAATCTCAAGGCCTTGCAGAGGTGGGACGGGTTGATTGCCGAATACTCAGGCGAGGAGTTTGTGTACTACGTGCGTGGCAAGGAAATTCGGGTTCCGCTCCATCGCGAAACTCTCAGCCACACCCGCGTCCCACGCGTAGCGCTTCCGAGCTACCGGTCCTGGGGTGATCGCTTGCGCTGGCTGCTCCAGGAGAACGTGCCCGGGGAATTCCCTTACGCAGCCGGTGTGTTTCCCTTCAAAAGGGAGGCCGAAGACCCCACCCGCATGTTCGCCGGTGAGGGCCCTCCGGAGCAGACCAACCGGAGATTCCACTACCTTGCCGCTGACCAGCCGGCAAAGCGTCTTTCTACGGCGTTCGATTCGGTGACGCTTTACGGAGAAGATCCCCATGAGAGGCCTGACATCTACGGGAAGGTCGGAAACTCAGGTGTCTCGATAGCCACTCTCGACGACGCCAAGAAGTTGTACTCAGGATTCGACCTCAGTGATCCCACAACTTCCGTTTCGATGACGATCAACGGTCCGGCGCCGATGATTCTCGCCTTCTTCATGAATGCTGCCATCGACCAGGCATGTGAAAAACACATCATGGAAAACGGGCTCGAGGAAGAGGTCGAGAGAAAGATCGATGAGTTCCTCGGCGATGGCGAGCGACCCCAGTATCACGGGGAGCTGCCCCTCGGGCATGACGGTCTCGGTTTGATGCTGCTGGGAGTAACCGGTGATCAGGTGTTACCGAAGGAGACCTATGACTCGATCAAAGCCGAAACGATGTCCCGAGTGCGGGGGACGGTTCAGGCCGACATTCTGAAAGAGGACCAGGCGCAGAACACTTGTATCTTCTCAACCGAGTTCGCGCTCCGGATGATGGGGGACATCCAGCAGTACTTCGTTGATAA
Source organism: Acidimicrobiia bacterium (assembly GCA_965216445.1). Classification (GTDB taxonomy): domain Bacteria; phylum Actinomycetota; class Acidimicrobiia; order Spongiisociales; family ZC4RG35; genus MA-ANB-1. Next base: position 1,587,655 of record OZ244166.1, on the reverse strand, counting down.
CGACGTCAAGAACTTCTATTCGGTTTCCATCAGCGGATATCACATGGCCGAGGCAGGGGCCAACCCGATCAGTCAGCTCGCTTTCACATTGGCGAATGGCTTCACGTTCGTTGAGTACTACCTGGCCAGGGGGATGGATATCGATGACTTTGCTCCGAACCTCAGCTTCTTCTTCTCCAATGGCATCGACGCCGAGTATGCGGTGATCGGCCGGGTGGCGAGACGAATCTGGTCGAAGGCGATCAAGCACAAGTACGGCGGCAATGAGCGCTCGCAGAAACTGAAGTACCACATTCAGACGTCAGGTCGATCGCTACATGCCCAGGAGATCAGCTTCAACGACATTCGGACCACCTTGCAAGCTCTGTATGCCATCTACGACAACACGAACAGCCTGCACACCAACGCTTATGACGAGGCGATCACAACTCCAACCGAAGAGTCGGTGCGCAGAGCGATGGCAATACAGTTGATCATCAATCGTGAGCTGGGTTTGGCCAAGAACGAAAACCCCCTTCAAGGCTCATTCATCATCGATGAATTGACCGATCTGGTTGAGGAGGCGGTCCTGGCCGAATTCGAGCGCATCAACAGCCGCGGGGGAGTGTTGGGTGCAATGGAAAGGCAGTATCAGCGCACCAAGATTCAAGAAGAATCGCTGTACTACGAGCAGCAGAAGGAGTCTGGCGAGTATCCGATAGTTGGAGTCAACACCTTCATTTCCAAGGAGGGCTCGCCGTTCCAGGTTCCCGAGGAGCTCATTCGCTCAACCGATGAAGACAAGAACCGTCAGATCTCAAACCTACGCGCCTCGCAGCAGCGGAACTCCGGTCAGGTGGAGAAACAACTGAAGGCTCTCCAAGAGGCTGCCATCAGAAACGAGAACCTTTTTGAGGCATTGATGGAGTCAGCTAAGTGGGCATCGCTTGGTCAGATGAGCACAGCTTTGTACGAGGTCGGCGGTCAATACCGCCGAAGCATGTAGGCCTTGTTCGTCAACTTTCGCCGGCCTCGGTAGGTCCTAAGCTCGTCGATCATGCATCGGATTGTGGTGGTGGGCAGTTCGGGGTCGGGCAAGACGACCCTTGCGCGTCGACTTGCCGAGAAACTCGAGTTCCCGTGCCTTGAGCTGGATTCGATATTCCATCAACCGGGATGGGAGCAAATGCCTGACCACGAGTTTCGGTCCCGCATCGCGGAGTTCGCACTTCAGCCGTCCTGGGTGATAGACGGCAACTACACAAGCCACGGTGTCAAGGAGTTGATTTGGCCCGTGGCGGACACGTTGGTCTGGCTAGATCTACCACGCGCGGTGGTTATGCGACAGGTGGTCGGCCGAACTCTGCGTCGAGCTGCAACTCGCGAGGAGTTGTGGAACGGAAATCGGGAACCTTGGACCAACCTGTGGCATTGGGATCCGGAGAAGAACATCATTCGATGGGCATGGGTGCACCACGCACCGACCCGCAAGAAGTACGAAGAGGCGCTCGCCCAGCCCGAAACCGTCCACCTCAAGGTCTATCGACTGCGAAGCTCCGGTGTGGTCCGGCGTTTCTTGGAAGCTGTCCCCAAATCCGTTCTGTGAGTGTTCGCGCCGGTGCGGGCGGTCTAGACCCTCACAGAATGGTTAGGGATTGCCGATGAAGCGTGCAATTTCGTCGCGAACCCGTTCAGGATCGTCACGCACCTCAGTGGCGGTGAATCGACGGATGCTCCAACCGAGATCCATCAAGTCGTTTTGACGTTGGAGGTCTTCTTGGAGTTGTTCCGGCGTGCCGTGGGCCTCGAATCCGTCTACCTCAATGATCTTCATCAGGTCCGGCCATGCAAAGTCGGGGTAGGCGTTGCGACCGGATGGCCGTTTGATCCGTAGTTGTTGCACAGGTCTCGGAATTGGAATCTCCGAAATGATCTGTTGGAGGTCAATCTCCGACACCGAAGCAGAGACGTCGTCCGCGAGTTCGCCGATCAGCCACCTCATCCTCCGCGTCCCGGCAACTCCACGCCCACCGTCTGTGCCCACCACCTTGTCGAGTCGATCGATGCTGGTGAGCCCCTTGTGGATCCCGGAACGAGCGACTTTGAAGAGGACTCTCGCGGGCAAGATCGGAGCTAGGTCCAGCAGCGTACGCTCCGGTCGAGTGATCGGGATAGCATCGATTTCGGTGATCCAAAGCTTGCGTCGGGTGCGGTGGATCAGCGCGCCAGCCGGTTCTGGCGACTTCAGATAGGGGACTGTTAGCTCGATCAATAGTCCTGATATCGCGTCGAATCCCCATAGGACTGCTGCGGTTCGATGGGACGCAGCTGCTTTCGGACCGGCGGCATAAAGCGCTTCGAGGACCGACGTTTTCCATGAAGCGGGAACCGAGTCGATGTTGTACACACCGGGTTGCACCATCGTCAGGCGTCCCCGGCGAATCTGATGATCGATCTCGTGTCGACTGGCGCCAAGAGCACTGAGATCTCCCCTGGTGAGGACTCCATGTTGCTGGCCCGCAACTTGCCGGATCTGGTTCTCAACCCACATAGCTCCAAGCAACTGAGAAACCCACCCTCTGTCAATACACCCGTTCTGTGAGTGTTCGCGCCGGTTGGGGCGGCCCAAACCCTCACAGAAGAGTTGTGCCGGACACCGTCATCCGTACTGTGAGTGTTCGCGCCGGGAGAGGAGGGCTAGACCCTCACAGAACGGTGCGAAGGGCCGAACGATTCATCGGGACGGTCTCCGGTCCGTAACCAACTGCAATTACCCTTCACACGTATATGACTCGCAATGTTCCTGACAAGCCGAATCTCGATGGTCTTGAAGCCAAATGGGATCAGTCGTGGGAGTCCTCAGACACCTTTCGCTTTGATCCGTCAAAGACTCGTGACGAGATCTTTGCCATCGACACCCCGCCACCGACTGTTTCGGGATCTCTGCATGTCGGCCATGTGTTCAGTTACACCCATACCGATGCGCTAGCCCGATATCAGCGGATGGCAGGCATGGAAGTGTTCTACCCGATGGGTTGGGACGACAACGGACTGCCAACAGAAAGGCGGGTCCAGAACTACTACGGAGTGAGGGGGAACGCCTCTCTGTCGTTCGATCCGGATTTCGAGCCACCGACCGAACCCCACGATCCACCGATTGAGATCTCGAGACGCAACTTCATCGACCTATGCCATATTCTGACCACGGAGGACGAGAAAGTCTTCGAGGACCTATGGAGAAAGCTGGGTCTCTCAGTCGACTGGAAGCAGTCCTACGCCACAATCGACCATCACTGCCGCCGCACGTCCCAGCGAATGTTCCTCAACAATCTCAGGCGGGGAGAGGCCTACACGCAAGAGGCCCCGGTACTTTGGGACGTCGATTTCAAGACTGCGGTTGCTCAGGCTGAGTTGGAGGATCGGGAAAGACCGGCGGCCTACCACAGAGTCTCGTTCCGTCGGGGTGACGGGGACCCGATCTACATCGAGACGACCCGACCGGAGTTGGTGTGCTCCTGCGTTGCGCTGGTCGCTCATCCAGGAGACGAGCGTTATCAAGAGTTGTTTGGAACCACCGTGAAATCCCCACTGTTCGGGGTCGAAGTTCCGATTGTCGCCCACGAACTAGCCGACCCGGAAAAGGGGAGCGGGATCGCCATGATCTGCACTTTCGGTGACACAACCGACGTCACATGGTGGCGGGAGTTGGACCTCCCGACCCGTGCGGTCGTCCAGCACAACGGCCGATTCCAGGAGGACGTCCCTGACTGGATCGACAACGAGGAGGGCAGACGCGCATACGGTGAAATCGCTGGGCTCTACCCCAATCAGGCACGCCGGAGGATGACCGAACTCCTCGAGGAGTCCGGAGACCTCGATGGTGAGCCGGAAGCGATAACGCACCAGGTGAAGTTCTATGAGAAGGGTGATCGGCCACTCGAAATCGTTGCCAGTCGACAGTGGTACATCCGAAATGGTGGTCGTGACCAAGACCTCCGCGAGGCTCTATTGGAGAGAGGCGAAGAACTGCATTGGGTTCCCGAGTTCATGGGTGTCCGATACAAGCACTGGGTGGAAGGGCTCAACGGGGATTGGCTGGTTTCAAGACAGAGGTTCTTCGGCGTGCCTATTCCGCTGTGGTACCGGCTCGATGATGACGGTGTCCCGGATTATGAGTCGCCAATAGTGCCGGACGATTCCGCCTTACCCATCGACCCTGGCTCAGATACGGCACCGGGATTTGAAGAGTCCCAACGTGGCGAGCCGGGTGGTTTTGTCGGTGACCTCGACATAATGGACACCTGGGCTACCTCCTCATTGACTCCGTTGATCGCCGGCCATTGGGACGACGACCCAGAGTTGTTCGAGAAGGTGTTTCCGATGGACATTCGTCCACAGGGCCATGACATCATCCGCACTTGGCTCTTTTCGACAGTGACCCGGAGTCATCTCGAGTTCGACTCCTTGCCCTTCAAGCACGCCACCATCTCGGGTTGGATCATGGATCCCGATCGGAAGAAGATGTCCAAGTCCAAGGGCAACGTTGTGACACCGATGAGCTTGCTGAATGAGTACGGCTCGGACGCCGTGCGTTACTGGGCGTGTTACGGGCGCCCAGGTTCCGACACCATCTTCGACGAAGGTCAAATGAGGATTGGGCGTCGTCTCGCGACCAAGCTCCTCAATGCCTCACGTTTTGTTCTTGGGTTTGGCGACGACGTTGATTCATCGTCTATCACCGAACCGATCGACAAGTCGATGTTGGCCAATCTCGCCGGGGTCGTGAAGGTTGCGACTGAAGCTTTCGATCGATTCGACTACGCCCGTGCGCTGGAGGCGGCAGAGGCTTCGTTCTGGTCTTGGACCGACGATTATCTCGAGCTGGTCAAGAGCCGGGCTTATGGCGACGGACCCGCAGCCGCCTCTGCCCACGCGGCGCTCCAACTCTCTTTGAGCATCTACTTGCGGCTGTTTGCACCGATCCTGCCTTTTGTCACCGAGGAAGTGTGGTCTTGGTGGCGGGACGGATCTGTTCATCGCTCATCGTGGCCATCTGCTGGCGAGTTCGACGGTTTGGGTGGTGATCCTGCTCTTTTGGACACGGTCAGCACTGTTCTCAGTGCGGTCAGACGTGCCAAGTCGGATGCAAAGACGTCGATGCGTACCGAAGTCACATCCTTCACCGTCGCGGGGGACACTGACCAGACGTCACATTTGCGTGAAGCGGAGTCGGATTTGCTCCTGGCTTCAAGGGCGGAGTCAATCGATTATGAACGGGGTGACTTCCGGGTCGATGTGGCATTGAATGTTTAACGGTTGCTCTCAAGACGCATAAAGACAACTGTTGCATCCTTAGCGCATAATTGTTATACTTGCCCCCATGGCGCATAAAGCTCAGGCTTCGAAAGCGGCAATAATCGGAGATGTCACAGGATCGCGGCAGACTGGTGACCGTGAAGATCTTCAACGTGCACTACAACGGGCGATGGACCAGGCAAATGAAGCGGTTCCGCCCATACAGCGCCTCACGATGACAGTCGGGGATGAGTTCCAGGCGATGTACTCGACGATTGCCGAGGCATCACAGGCAGCACTCCGGATACGTCTCGACCTCTGGCCCGAGGTTGATGTGCGGATTGGGATCGGTTGGGGGGAACTGACTCTCGAACCCCTGAACCCACCCTTCGGCCAGGACGGTCCGTGTTGGTGGCGAGCTCGTGAAGCGATCGAAGAAGTAAAGGCGGCCGAGCAGTCCAACTCGGTGCCACGATCGGTTCGAACCAGATGTCGGACCGGGTCCGAGTCGGACTCACTGATCAATGCGTACCTATCGAACCGCGATCAGGTGCTCTCCGGATTCGACGAGCTCGATGTGACGATTGCGAATCTCAGAATCAAGGGGATGAGTCAGAAGGAGATCGCCAATGAAGTCGGGCTCGCTCAAAGCTCGATCAGCAGGCGTTTGCAGACTCACGGCATCCTGACCATTTTGAACACTGAACCCGACGTGATCCCGGTGGTTGGATAATGGACGTGCTGGTCATCGTGCTTGCCGCCATACTGATGACAGTGCCGGCCAATTGGTTGGTGCGATGGGTGTTGAAGACCGTGCGCGCCGACGTACCGTCCGAAAGCAACGGAGCCGGTCGCTGGATCGGGATTCTGGAAAGGCTACTGATCTTTGTGCTCGTTCTGGCCGGCCAAGCCGCCGCTGCAGGGATTGTGGTAGCTGCGAAGAGCATCTTGCGTTACCCCGAGATCTCATCGGAGCCGCAGAGGATCGCTCCCGAATACGTTCTCATCGGGTCGTTGGTCAGCTGGCTCTTGGCGTTCAGTGTCGGGATCGCAGCAGCCGAATTCGTGAAATAGAATCTCCGTATGGAAGCCAATCCCGAGGTTGAAGCGTGGTTCGCTGGCTACGAACATCCAGCAAAGGATGCGATGTTGGCGGTACGTGACATCGTGATGTCCGACGAGCGAATGTCCGAGTCCATCAAGTGGAAAAGCCCAACCTTCATGTATGAAGGAAACATGGCGAGCTTCAATCCCCGGACCAAGTCACATGTGAGCCTCATGTTTCACACAGGCGCATCGATTCCGGGAACCTTTCCGAAATTGGAGGGTGGCGGCGAAACGGCTCGCTATATGAAGTTCGCCGACTTGGAAGACGTTCTGCAGCATGAGAGCGAATTGCGCTCGATCGTCGCGGCGTGGTGCGACTCCAGATAGAGGCCTATCGACCGTAAATCGTTATGCCGTCCGTCTCCACGTGACGGATTCTCCCTGTAATCCGAAGGTGCTCGAGATGGGAGATCGTCTCCAAGAAGGCGAGTCGGGCCTGAAGCGGGTCTAGGTGGGGGCGAAAAGACTTCACCATGACCTCCCACGCGCTGGTGTCCTCACTCCTGACAAGCTCTGCCATGTCGAGCAGGCGTCGGTCGTGGTGGAGCAGGATTTGCCGGGCCCGTTCGTCACCCTGTTCCACTATCGAACCGTGGGCCGGGTAGGTGAGCTCAATGCCCATATTGATCAGTTTTTGCAACGAGTTCAGATATTCACCGAGGGGATCATCGAGGACACCGTCGTACATGATGACCGGCGAGATCCGAGGAAGAACATGGTCTCCGGAGAAGGTGATGCCGGTTCTCGAATCAACCAGACAGATGTGAGCTGGCTCGTGGCCGGGCGTGTGCACAACCGATAAGCTGCGGCCGCTACCGAGGTCGAAGCTGTGGCCATCGGCCACAGTCAGGTTTGGCTTGGGGATTATCGGCATGTAGTCGGGCCGGGGGAAGTCTGAAACTGACTCGAGGATCTGCTCCGGGATGCCGTGAGTGTGACCCAGGCGCACCAGCCGAGCTACGTACGCTGGCGTGTCGTTGTATGAGTCAACGAGCTTCTCGGCTCGTTCGTGCATGACAAAATCGCATCCGAGCTCATCAACCATCCGACCCGCCATCCCGACATGGTCGAGATGGAGGTGGGACACGACCAGAGTGTGTACGGCGTCTTCGGAGAGTCCCAAGCTCTCGAATCCGGAGCGGATGGTGTCCCGGCCCGGGTCCCAATCGCTGCCACAGTCGAGCATCAGGAGGCCATCGCCGCTTTCGATCAGATACGTATTGACGAACGCAGGTGATCGAAAGGGGAGTGGGGCGGGGACTTGGTAGATCCCGTTTCCGAGGTTGCGCGCTTCGGGAATGTTATCCATCAGCGACTTCAAATCGTGATGGTCCCGTTGCTCTCCACACCAGGTGCGCAATCACCGCTCCAACGGCGAAGGCTGAGACGGCCCCGACGTCTTCTGAGAATATCCAGAACACTTGGCGCCGCGGTAGCGACCAGCCTGCGTAGAACATGAATTGATACGCGACGATGAGAGCGGGGAGCAGTCCCGCGGCCGCTAGATATCCATATCGGTGGTCCCGCTTCGCTCTGATCATCAGAACTCCCGAAAAGAGCGCCCCCGCCAATATGTAGAGGACAGAGGAGAGCAACAGACGTCCCGTCGGGAGCTGGAATGTCGAGCCCAGCTGGCGCTGAGCCGTGTCAAGAACTTCGCTTGCGGCCCAGAGGGACCCGATGGAACCAGCACTGAGGAGCAGGGCAACTAGGTACTTGGTCAACAGGGGTTTCCTAGCCGTGTTCGACGGTGTCTTTGATCCCGAACGTGATGTCCAACGTCACCGAGAACAGGGTGGGGGCACCAGAACTGTCCACCTTTCCGCCAACTCTGACAATCTCGAATTTCTGGATATCGCTAATCGTGGTGCCGGCCCGAGCGAGGACTGTTCTCACTGCATCCTCAATTGAACCCCCGGCCTGCCCTGACAGTCGGATTGTTTTAGTGATTGATGACATGTCTCCTCCTGATACGACGCTACTCCGCCCTGCTCAGCGTCTTGATCATTCGGGCGCTTTTCGTATCCCTGTCCAGTTCTTCGTATCCAAGCGACTTGTAGAGATCGACTGCCGGGTTGGTCAGGTGGACGCTGAGACTCAACCTGTCGAACCCATGGCCCCGTGCTTCGTCATGCAGCGCCTCCATCAGACTCCGCCCAATGCCTCTGGATCTGTAGCCGGGAACGATCCCGATTCCGAGTTCAGGTACGGAGGGATCGACGAACCCGTCGGACTCGTCGCGGCTTCGGAAAAGGCGTGCAAACGCCGCACCAATACTCTCGCGTTCGCTCTCCGCCACCACCCCCATATCTCCGGGTCGACCCCAGCCCTCCCAGTACACCTTCAGTTGCGGGTGGTGAACAGCTACCTCGAGTGGTGGCGCATCGGGTTGATTCCATGTCACGGCGTTGTACAGGCCGATCTGAACGGCCAGTACGTCGGCATCAACGAGGGGGCGCAGTGAGACCTCCATACGGTCACACTAGGTGGAAACGTCTGCATCTTCCTTGAGATTTGTTTCCTGACGACGCTCCCAGCGACCCGCCCCGACCACGCCGAAAGAAACCACGCCGACAACTGGTAGCAGCAACGCAACCACGTTCAATCCATCAGCGTCGGCGATACCGCCTGACGCCAGGAGCCCTAGACCCGCACAGACAGCGAGGGTTGCCACAACCGGTTTCCACGCCGGCGGGGCGGGGCGGTTGTCGACACGTGGTCGTTCGAACCTGGCGAAGACAACAAGAAATGGGATGGTTGCCAACATCATCAGGGCAATCCAGATCGGTCGGGTGACCCACCATTCGACGGTGCCGACTTCGAGTCCGAGTCCGGGTGCACCGATCAATAAGAGGATGCCAACGACGGCGACCATCGCCGTCAGGTGCCATAGGTAGAGGGTCATGATTGATCCGTTGATCGCGACAACACGTGTCCAGCTTCTGAGTCGCTGAAGTCGTGCTCGCGCCGGCCCTTCCAGAGTCATGGCAAGTCCGAACTGGAATACGCCAAGTGCGATCAGCGTGACTTTCGGTGGGTTGGAGTTCGTGATGTTTTCACCAGTGAATCCGACCATCGAAACCGGATAGGGTCCCAGCACGATCAGTCCGGCAAGAGTGACAAATCCTCCGATCATGATTCCCAGTCGGTGGGCGATGTTGCCGATACGCCCGTCTGCCCACGTATAGCCGAGGATGTGGACGGCGTTCCAGACGAACAGATAGTTGAGCCAGCGGACGGGGTCGATGTCGAAGCCTATGTATGCGATGTCGACGGCGGCCGCAAGCGCTGTGAATGTGGCGAGAGCGCCCCATCCGAACCTTTCCCACATGGCAAGGGTGAACGGCGCCATCGCCACGATCACCACGTATGTCGCCAAGAACCAGACCGGAACCAGGGCGGCCTGTGAACCGATCCTGACCAGCTCGCTATCGACGCCGGAGTTCACAGCCAACCACGCACCGGGCGCCCATAGGGCCAGTACAGGAAGAACTGGGACTACCAATCGACGTAGCCTGTCTCTCAGCCACTTGCCGTAGGCCGTCCCTTTGCGTCTGGCGGCCCTGAGTCCGAGGGCGTTGGAGAAACCGCCCACGAAGAAGAAGATGGGCATTACCTGCAGAACCCAGGTCAAACCCCGAGTCCAAGGGATATCAGTGAGCGCATGACCGATCCTGATCTCGCCATCGATTACTTCAGGAGCTGCCATCAGCCAGTGGCCAAAGACCACAACCAGGATCGATAGCGCTCTCAGCAAGTCGACGTAGCGGTTTCGCTCCGGTGGTGTTGCGATGGCCAGCTTTTCAGCCGACCCCATTGCCCTCTTTATTGCCCTCATGCTGTTCTGACCTCGAGGACGGTCGTTGGGTTTCAGATGCTTACCCTTCTCGCTTTGAATAATCGAACATATGTTCGATATAGTATGGGCGGTGACCGGTTACGCCGAACTGCATTGCCACACCAATTTCTCATTCCTGGATGGAGCATCTCATCCCGAGGATCTGGTGGAACGAGCAGTCGAACTGGGCTATGAGGCGCTGGCAGTAACCGATCATGACGGGTTCTATGGCGTGTCGCGGTTTTGGCAGGCCGCACAAACGTCGGGGTTGCCGGTCATATATGGAGTCGAAGTTGGATTCGAGCCCGGTCAGGTAGACACGGGTGATCCAATGCGGCGGGCCGAAGACTGGGATCAGATTCGCTATACCCGATCCAAAGGCGGTCAAGGACGGCTGCGTCGCGGCCGGAGTGTCAGATCTCATGGAACCAAACCAACTGATTTGCCCGAATCTGACCATTTGGTGCTGCTGGCTGGATCGCCATCCGGGTACCGCGCCCTTTCGAAAATGGTGACCCGTGCCCAGCTCCGTGGGGAGAAAGACCACCCGATCTACATATACGCAGACCTGGGTGAAGTTGCCAACAACCAGGATGTGCATGCCCTTACCGGTTGCCACTCCGGTGCCGTTCCCAAAGCCGCATTGACTGGCGATCTAGCCGCAACAATTCGCGAAACTGGAAGACTTCAAGATCTGTTCGGTGCCCGACTTCACATCGAGATGTGGCATCACCGGATGCCCGAAGATGACACAAGGAATGATCTCCTCTGGGAGGTCGCCCACCGATTAGGCGTTTCGACTGTTGCAACAAACCAGGTGCACTACCACCAACGATCAGACGCCTACCTGTCTGAAGTCCTGGCAGCAATTGGCGGTCGTCGCACCTTGGCTGAGGCTGATGGTTTCCGTCCCGCAAGTGATGAGAGGTTCTTGAAGACTCCATCTGAGATGACCGCGAGATTCTCCAGGTATCCGGGGGTAGTGGCAAGGAGTGCTCAGCTTGGCAACCGGTTGGCCTTCGACCTTGGCCTGATGGCACCACAGCTCCCTGATTTTCCGATGCCAGGACACTTTCGCGATGAGATGGATTATCTGGAGTCCCTCGCTTGGGAGGGGGCGCGCGATGTCTACCCCGGATCTGACGATGGGATAGACCCTATGGCACGACGACGCCTGCGACATGAACTCGACATCATCGCCCGTCTGGGTTTTGCCGGGTATTTCCTGGTAGTCAAAGACTTGGTCGACTTTGCCAGAGAGCAGGACATCTATTGCCAGATCCGGGGTTCCGGGGCGGATTCCGCGGTCTGTCGCTGTATCGGGCTGACCCGAGTTGATCCCATCAGACTTCACCTCCCTTTCGAGCGGTTCCTTTCCGAAGAAAGAGGAAAACCGCCTGACATCGACGTTGACTTCGAGGCAGATCGTCGCGAGGAGGTCATCCAGTACTGCTATCGAAAGTACGGGAGAGAGCGGGCAGCCATGGTGGCCAATGTGATCACCTATCGGGCGCGCTCGGTTCTCCGTGACGTAGCCAAGACGTTTGGCTTCACCCAGGCGCAGGTAGATGGTCTTTCCCAGTATGTAGACACTCGTGATCCAGCTCAGTTACGGGCTATGGATGCGCCTTTGCCGCAAGGGTTGACCGCGGAGATGATTTACGACATCTGCTGGCGGCTCGACGGATATCCGAGACACCTTGGTATCCACTCCGGTGGGATGGTCATCGCAGATCGCCCTCTCTGGCATGTGGTGCCCGTGGAATGGGGGCGTATGGAGGGGCGGACTGTCATCCAATGGGACAAAGACGACTCTGCGGCTGTGGGCGTGGTCAAGTTCGACCTACTCGGTTTGGGCATGCTCAATGCTCTACATCTTGCTCATGACCTGATCTTGGACCACCACGGAGTCGACATAGATTTGGCGCGGATCCCTCAGGAGCCGGCTCTGTATCGGTCGATCACTCGATCAGACACCGTAGGTGTGTTCCAGATTGAGTCTCGAGCGCAGATGGCGACTCTCCCCAAGATGAAACCAAAGACTTTCTATGACCTCGCCGTGGAAGTCGCCTTGATCCGTCCTGGCCCGATTCAGGGCCAATCCGTACACCCCTACCTGCGTCGACGTAATGGCGAAGAACCGGTGCGGTACCCGCATCCGCTTGCCGAGCCAATTCTCAAGAAGACCCTTGGTGTGCCCATTTTCCAAGAACAGCTAATGGAATTGGCCAGGGTCTGCGCTGGTTTCGACGGTGGTCAAGCCGACCGGCTACGTCAGGCCATGACTCACAAGCGGTCGGAGGTGGCGATGTCGCGTCTGAAAGATGAAGTATTTGCAGGGATGGCTGCGAACGGCGTGGTGGGAGCTGCTGCTGACGAGATATGGGAGAAACTCCAAGGATTTGCCAGTTTCGGATTCCCCGAGAGCCACTCAGTGAGTTTTGCCTACATCGTCTATATGTCAGTTTGGCTGAGGTTTCACTATCCAGCGGAGTTCCTTGCAGGGCTGCTCAACGCCCAACCAATGGGTTTCTACAGCCCCAATTCGTTGGTCCAAGACGCGCAACGTCACGGAGTTGTCGTGCTCCCTCCCGACGTAAACATCTCCTGGCACGACTGCACGATTGAGTCCTACGAGGCAGACCCCGACGATGTTGTCAGCTATCTCGGTGAGAGCTGGCGAAGAGGTCGTGGTGCGGTAGATGATCCGATCAGACCTGCCGTCGCAGTCCGGATGGGCCTTCGCTATGTGAGGAATCTCGGTGAGAAGGAAGTCACCAGGATCGAAGCAGCTCGGATATTCGGCGGCCCCTTCGAATCACCGGAGGATCTTGCCTTTCGTACCGGCTTGAAAGTCGATGCGCTCGAAGGGCTGGCAGCTGCCGGTGCTCTCGAATCAGTTGGTCTCGGTCGTCGCGAAGGGCTGTGGGCGGCAGGTGCCCTGGCTGAGATCGATCCAGAGCGTCTTGCGTTGTCACCTGGTATTGAGTCTCCAGTATTGGAGGGTATGAATCTGGAGGAAGAACACCGTGCAGACTTGTGGTCAACAGGAGTCTCTTCTCGGCACCCCATGAGTTTTGTTCGCGACCGTCTCGGGGATTGCCTCACAGCCGCTGAAACTCTGGCTGCTCAGAAACATGGGCTCCGAATCAAGGTAGCCGGTGTCGTCACACACAGACAACGACCGGGAACCGCCAAAGGAGTTCACTTCCTGAACCTCGAAGACGAAACCGGTCTACTCAATATCGTGGTTTTACCCGATGTTTGGACCAAGAACAGAGAAATCGTGCGCAAGAGTCCCGCACTGATCATCGACGGTCGACTCGAATTCAACGATGGTGTGACCAATGTGGTGGCAAGGGGGTTCGAAGCGATAGGAGTTCAGACTGTGAAGTCCAGGGACTTTCGTTGACGTCAGGCGCGGCAGGCGAAGATGTCCCAGCCGCCACCGTTGTACACCGCCCATGCGGCAGCAGCCGTTGAAGCCTCAGGGTCCGTCGGATCGGCACCAGGGAACCCTGCGTTGACTGCCCGCTCGTCCCAGTACTGGGGAAGATGCTGGAACAGTCCAATCGCACCTGTGCGGAGATTGACTGACTCTGGATCAAAGCGAGATTCGCACCATGCAATCCTCACCGCGGTGTTCACATCGGCTGAATCGAAGTAGGTCTCCACCAGGGCTCGGACCTGAACCTCGGACAGCCAACCCGACGAAGTGGAGCCAATCGTGCCATTGGATTGCGAAGTTGATTCGGTCTCGACTTCGGTTTCGGCAGTAGCCGGTTCGTCGTCTGGCTCCTCAGAGACTGTGGCCGAGCCGGGAGCGTCAGTGAACAGGGCGAACGTCAGGCCGGCATAGGTGCCGGTTGCGTGCCCCAAAGAGGCCGAAGCGGCCTCATAGCTGATGTCGTTGCTCGAATCTTGCGGGGCCGCGAAGGCGGCAAAACCGGCAACAGCCAGCAGTATTACCGCAACCCAGCCAGCAAGAAACGAGAATCGTCTCGAACGCATGGTTTTGAAAGTGACTCCGCCCGGATACGTCCGGGAACAGGGTTTCTATCTTACCGAGGCTCCCAAAGGCCGGGCAACTCGCTTGTGGCTCGAGGATGTCATTTCACACGTTCGAACTGCGCTGCAATCTGCTCCCAATGGGCGCGCCGCGGGTTGATCAGGTCGAAATGGCCGACGCCATTGAGCACTTGGACATCTGCGAATTCGGAGGCATCGGTGGTGTGCTCGAGCGACACCTCGGCGTCATCGTCGCCATGGAACAAGATCGTGTCGCTAGTGGCCCGAAGTGTCCGGGGACCGCCCGCACCGAGAATCTGGCCAACGGTCTCCACATCCTCGACTAACCGGAGGTCGGTTATCGCAGCCAGCCCCACCGCCAGATCGACCGGTTGGCGTGCGTGGGACCAAAGGGCCAGATATCCGCCGGCGGAGTGGCCCAGGAGGGCGACCCGGTCGTACCTGGCTTTTGCCCATAAGACTGCCGACAAGATGTCGTGGCCCGATCCAGGCCAGGGCGGACTCAGACGATAGGCGACGTTGAGTGTGTCGTGTCCCCGCTCATAAAGGTCGATGGCGGCGGAATCGAGTTGATCCCGGCCCCACTGTGGGAACCAAAACCCTCCGTGTACGAGAACTATCAGGGCTGAGCTCCCTCCATGTGCTCGGTGGTCGCCAACGTTGCTCGCGTCGGGACCGTACCTGACCACATCGAAGGGCGTCCGGCTGCGATTGATCAAGTGACGCATGGCATCGCGGTACCCAACGATGCCACGACCCTTTATCTGGGTGACCGCTGCAGGTGCGACCAGCGATATCTGACGGAACGCCTCACGCTTGGAGATGTCGGAGATGTGAACCTCGACCACTGGTGGTGTGACCGATGCAACCGCGTCGGCGATCGCCACTGATGTGTGGCTGAATCCGCCGGGGTTGACGACAATGCCGTCGCTCACCTCACCCGCCTGTTGGATTGCGGTGACCAAATCGGACTCGTCGTTGCTCTGGAAGTGAGTGACCTCTACCCCTAGCGATTCAGCCCACCTATCCACCTGGCGCTGCAAGTCGTCGAGAGTCTCGGTCCCGTAGACCTCGGGTTGGCGGGTTCCAAGGAGATTCAGGTTGGGACCATTGATGACGGTGAATCGCATTATCCGGCCTCGGGAACGTGCTTCGGCGCCAGCTCCCTGCCTCGTTCCACGATATCGGTCGGTAGGGAGGTGTGCTCCAAATCAAAGCGACTGCCCAGAACATCCACAACCGCGTTTCGAACGTCCGAAGCATTGATGTTTGCGACATGGTTCGACAACGTCCCCACCGTTCGTGGGTCCCAGTCGATCTTGAGAGCCCTGTATATGGGTATCAGGACGTCGCGAATCGAGGCACCATCTCTGACAACAATCACGCCGCCGACATGGGACGCGCCACGGACGAGTCGCTGGCCGACTCCCATGACTTTTTGGTGCCCTCCGACATTGACCGAATACTCGCCAGGGCAATATTCACCTGGCACCTCGCCGACCTGGGCGTCAATGTTGAGTGCACGGAAGGCTGTCGTCATCAGATTGGAGATGAGTTCGAAGCGATCGGTGATCCCCGCTCTTGGGTCCTCTTGTCTAGAAGCCCAGCTGAAAGCGAGGGTGTTCTCGTGGAAGACGGCTGCCCGCCCGCCGGCCAATCGTTCGACTGGGTAATAGCGGTGAGCCGATGCGACTCTGACGGCATTTTGGTATCCGGACTGGATCCGGTCGGCCATACCAAATGCGAGCGCGCGCGCCGGGGTGTGGATCCGAAAAACGTCTGCTATCTCACCCGACGCGACGGCATCGAGGATCGCATGGCTCACACCAATATCATGGGCGGGGGACTCCCGAAATGTTTCCTCGACAAGCAGCACGTCATTCACTTGCCAAAAGCTTAAGGACTTGAACTGTTACCGTCATGCCGGGCGTTGAAGCATGGAACGCGGAGACGGATCGACTCGTTATACAGCGAGATCCGAGAAAGCAGCGACTAAGGAGGCAGCGTGCGTCATCTAGCACGCACAATTCTCATATTGGTTGGAGTTGCCGCGTTTTCAGCATGTGGTGAAGCGCCTTTTGCTTCCCTAGGCGAGCGTTCTTCGGATTGGGTCACCGACCCCACAGTTGTCACAACTACGACCATCCCGACGACCATTCCGCTTGCATCGGACGCGTCCGATCTGGTTTGGGTCAACGACGAACTTGGCTCCGGAGAAGGCGAAGCCGCAGACATTGTGGCCGCCGTGTTCGCAAGACGTGAGGGTGACCGGTTCATCCAGGCGAGCAGAGCTGAGATTGCGGCCGTGCTGGAGGGTATCGAATTCCCCACTCGGGTGCCCCCGCTGGCTGAGTATGTCTCCTCCCAGCTCGTGATTGACAATTCGGGAGAGGTTTCGGTCGACCCGTCAGTGGCGTTTGGAATATGGACGGCCGAGCCGTACTCGAGGTCGCGCTCAGTCGCACAGCTTGCGGTGTTGAGGGTCTACATCGACGGTGAAGGCGCCGCCGAGGTGGCGGCTGGTGGTTCAGATCTGACCTGTGGCCGTTTCTCCAGCGAGGGAGTGATTTCTTGCTCGATCGAAACGATCAACGAGCGACTGACGTGGGTCTTGGAGCAAAGCGACGGGACGACCCTCATTTGGTACGACGAGCAGTACCGCTACGAGCTCTTCGGCCGGCCGTTTGCTGCTGTTGAAGGGTTGCGACAGACAGTTGCCAGTGTGATGCCTTTGGCCGATACGCTCTTGCCTGACGAATGATGCATCAGGGCGGTTGGTGGAGCTACCTGTCATATGACGAGGAGCAAACACCGCCGAAGGTCGATCGCGATCTGCTCCGACGTGTTTGGAGCTATGGCCGGCCGTACCTGTCCGGCCTACTTGGTGTGCTGGCCACAATTTTTGTGATTTCTGGTCTAGGGGTGGTGCCTGCGATTCTCTCCCGCCTCCTCATCGACGAGGCTCTACCGAACAAGGACGTCGGATTGCTCACCGTGCTTGGAATCGGAATGATTCTCGTCCCCCTGGTCAGTGCGCTGGTCGGGATATTGCAGAGATGGTGGTCGTCGCGAGTTGGCGAAGGCATCATCTTTGATCTGCGCTGTGAGCTGTTCGACCACTTGCAACGCATGTCGCTTCGGTTTTTCACTGCGACGAAGACCGGAGAACTGATGAGCAGGCTCAACAGCGATGTCACCGGAGCCCAGCAGGCGATAACCGGGACATTGGTCAGCATCGTCTCGAATGTGGTGTCGGTGGTGGTCATCTTGATCGTCATGTTCCAAGCTCAGTGGTTCCTGACACTTCTTGCGATTGCCGCGCTTCCCCTCTTCGTCTTCCCGGCTCGACGAGTCGCACGGGTTCTGCGTGGCGTGACCCAGGTCCAGATGGAACACAACGCCGCAATGTCGGCGATCCTTCAGGAAGCGTTCAATGTGAGTGGTGCGCTGCTCGTTCGTCTGTTCGGGCGTTGGGATCAGGAATCCAGGCGGTTTGCCGATGAAGCCGAGCAGGTCAAGTTCTACGGGGTTCGCCGCGCCATGGTGGGTCGGCGGTTCTTTGCGGCGTTGGGCCTGGTGTCCGCCGTCGGTACGGCGACTGTCTTCTGGGTTGGTGGATACATGGTCATCCAGGGCGACTTGAGTCTCGGGACTGTCGTTATGTTCTCCGCCTTGGTCGTACAGTTGTATGGCCCCTTGACGGGACTGTCCAACTCGAGGGTTGAATTCGCAACTTCATTGGTTTCGTTTGAGCGGGTGTTCGAAGTCATCGACCTCGAGATCGACATTCCCGAACCGACACAACCCGTCGCGCTGGGCGAGGTTCGTGGCGAAGTGGAGTTCGACTCGGTTCAGTTTCGGTATCAGACGGACGAGTTCGAAGGGCTCGACGCTGTCCGAAGATTCCGCAAGCCCACAACCGAACCTGCTGTGGTGCAAGCTTCGACCCGCACCTGGGCGCTTGACGGTGTGTCGTTCCAGGCCAAGCCTGGTGATTTGGTGGCGCTGGTCGGGCCATCTGGGGCTGGCAAAACGACCATCTCATACTTGGTTCCGAGGCTGTACGACGTGAACCACGGTCAGGTGAAGATCGATGGCGTGGACGTCCGCCAAATCTCCTTCGAGGAACTGGCGTCAACGGTTGGTGTCGTGACCCAGGAGTCCTATCTGTTCCACGACACAATCGCCGCCAATCTGCGCTACGCGCGGCCTGAGGCAACTCAAGCAGAACTCGAATCCGCAGCTCGCGCTGCGAACATTCATGAGATGATCGACTTGTTACCCGAGCGCTACGAAACGATGGTGGGGGAGCGGGGTTATCGGCTTTCGGGCGGTGAGAAACAGCGCCTGGCGATTGCTCGGGTGATCCTCAAGGATCCGAAGATCCTGATCCTGGACGAAGCCACATCTCACCTCGACTCCCGGTCCGAGGCGCTCATCCAGCAGGCGCTGGAGGGTTTGATGGCGGGTCGGACGACCTTGGCCATCGCCCACCGACTCTCCACCGTGAGGGCGGCTGACCAGATTCTCGTGATCGACGATGGTCGGGTTGTCGAACGCGGTGACCATGAGTCACTCGTCCGCGACGGTGGTCTGTACCGGCAGCTGTACGAAACTCAGTTCGAGGCATCCGTCTGATTTCAGTCCGGTCGGGTACCTACCCGAGCCGGGTCAAATTCTCGAACAACAGCCGGTGATTTGTGGCGAGGAGGAGGTTCTCGTCATCGTGGGTTAGCCACAGGTCCGGCGTTGCCTTCACCCATTCTCGCTTCGGGAAGGGGAGGAGATTGCGTCGCTTTCGCAACGTCGGAGCCCTGTAGACGAGGACTTCGGGTGCGGGTGCGCCGACAGCGTCGTAGGTGCCGACGAGCTCGTAACTGCCGAACAGAGCGGCCATACCTTCGGCTGAGTCGATCTCACCCGATGTGTCCGCCCACTCGACACGACGGCAGTTTCCGCATGCTGTGACCCTGAGTCCAGCAATGGGAGTCGAAGTGTGGTCTTCACATCCGTTCAGTCGGTTTAGTTGCATACCCATCAACGTACGTGGTGGGTGTGACAGATCTTCGGTGTGGTCACCCAGAGGAGCCGATTCCAGCCTTGTCCTGGTTCATTGACTTTGTTGGCTCATCGCCAATTACCGCTCGAGCCATTCTGATCGGGTTCTTACAACTCCAATATGGGCATCTCGGCGGTGTCTTCGATCTTGGTACCCGGGACCAGGAGTACAGGAAGGTGTGAGGTGTCGATGACACGTGCCGAAACACTGCCCCAGGCTTCCTCCGTGAAGAGGCGGCGTGTCGCTCCCATGAGCACGATCTGAGCGTCGACGGATGATGCTGTGTCAATGATGGCTGTCGCCGGGTCGTCTCCGTCTACGAATCTCTCTTGTGCTTCGATGCCCTCCGCTCGGAGGGCCGCGACGATGGGGGCGACAACTTTCTGACCGCGTTCTTCGAGATAACGAGCAGCTTTCTCTTCAGGGGTGGACGCGTCAGTCGAGTCATCGAGGAAGGAACGACGTGCGTCTTCGTCGAGCGAATCGAGGAAGGTCCGTGGAATTCGGATCACCGTCATGACCGTCACCTCGCTGCTTTCGTCGCTGAGTCGGGCGCAGAGTTCGGAGACTGGAGCCGCTGGAAGCACACCTGTGGTTGCTATCAGGATTCGCACACAGTCACATTAGGGTTTGAAAACACTCTGTGAGAGGTCGTTCTCTTGGACAGCGAACTGATCAACAAGATCACTTGGAAGATCCCCAACGCACTTGCCCTTGTCGGGTCGGCGTCAGGGGAAGAGTGGAATGCGATGACCACCTCTTGGATCACTCAGCTGTCGATGGAACCGGTGTTGATTGGTGTCGGCGTTGACAACAAAGCTGTGACGCACCGCTTGATTAGCGACGGCGGATCCTTTTCCGTGAATCTCTGGTCATCTGAAGACACACGGCCCTTCGTCAAGTTTTCCAAACCCGCTGTTCGGGAGGGCAATACATTGAACGGGCGTGAGGTTGTGCTCGCCAGGAACGGTACGCCGGTGTTTGTGGAGGCCATCGCTTGGGTTGAGTGTGAAGTTCGCCAGGAGCTGGATCTGGGCACCCATACCCTGTTCATCGGGGAGATCGTCGACGGCGAGATCAAGGACGACAACGCTCGCGCTGCCGCGATGTCTGATACGAGGATGAAATACGGTGGCGTCAAGCGAGGCGGTCACTGACCATCCTTGAGAACGGCAAATCCACGAAGTCGAAGTCGCTTAACATGCTGACCTTCGCCCTCTAGGAGATCATGGAAGTTTCAGTAGCCGGCAAAGTCGTCTTAGTAACAGGTGCCAGCCGTGGCATTGGCCTCGCAGCCGCACTCGAGTTTGCCCGGAGCAATGCAACCGGGGTGACCATCACGTCTCGAAAGCCCGAGAATCTTTCAAGTGCGCAAGCCGAGTTGGAAGCGGCGGGAGTTGAGAGCGACCGAATATTGGCATTGGCCGCGAGAGCCGATTCCGAAGACGACGCTCACATGGCGATGGCAAAGACGGTTGAGCGATTCGGGTCCGTTGACATCCTGGTCAACAATGCTGGTACCAACCCCTCAGCCGGTTCCTTGATGGACGTTGATCTGGGGGCCGTCGCCAAGACCTGGGATGTGAATCTTCTTGGTCCTCTGCTCTGGGCGCGGGCGGCGTATGCAGCGTGGATGGAGAAGAACGGCGGGACGATCGTCAATGTCGCGTCTATCGCCGGACTGCGGCCAGGACCCATTACCGGTGCATACAACATCTCTAAGGGCGGACTGGTTCACATGACCCGGCAACTCGCACACGAGTTGGCGCCCGATATCAGAGTCAACGCCGTCGCTCCGGCCGTTGTGCGAACCCGCCTGGCCGGAATGTTGCTCCAGGACGAAGAAGCTGCCCGCCGCATGCATCCATTGGGACGGATCGGAGAGCCCGAGGATGTGGCCCGTTTGATCGTGTTCCTCGGGTCCGATGCAAGTTCTTGGATGACAGGAGCAATTGTTCCTGTTGATGGGGGAGTGACCGAAGCCAGCTCCTCAGGTATCTCATGACCTCCACCAACATCAAGAAACTCAACATCGGATTCGCCTTCGTCGCGATCGGAGCCGCGTTGTGGGGTACCGATGGCCTCTTCCGTCGGGGTCTCGCCCTGGAAATGCCGGCGACGGCGGTGGTGTTCTGGGAGCACGTGATCCTCGTGGTGGTGACCATTCCGCTTCTGGTCCGGTTCGCCAAGAAGCACCAGAAACTCACGGTGAAAGACCTGACGGCCCTGCTGTTTGTGGGTGCGGGAGCCTCGGCGGTGGCGACGATCTTGTTCACACAAGCTTTCACCTACGGGGACCCGACAACGCCGCTTCTAATCCAGAAGATTCAACCGGTTATCGCGGTGCTTGGGGCTTACCTGCTGCTCGGTGAGCGTCTATTGCCCCGATATGGCTGGTATTTCCTATTTGCTGTGAGTAGCGCCTATCTCATAGCTTTCCCCAATCCCACTCAGGTGGGTGTGAGCCAGCTAGCTCCGGCATTGCTTGCTCTGGGAGCCGCGTCGCTGTGGGGTATGGGCACAGTGTTGGGGAGGCATCTGACCCAGAAGATCCCGGCCAATCAGTTAACGGCCTTGCGCTTTGCGATTGGCTTGCCTGCCGCCTTTGTCATCTTGCTTCTCAAGAATGAGACTTCGGTGGCGATGGATGTCTCCGCTTCCGATTTCGGGGCACTTGTTCTCCTGTCGCTCATTCCGGGCCTCGCCGCGATCACCATCTACTACAAGGGTCTCTCGACCACGCCGGCCTCAGGAGCCACCTTGGCTGAGTTGGCCTTCCCGCTAACCGCGATTTTGATTGGCTGGTCGGTCTTTGGCACAACTCCGACGTGGACCCAGTGGGTGGGCATAGTTGCCCTATCGACGACGATCGTGATCATGACTCGGGCTGCCAGCAAAGGCCAAGAGAACCTCGGGATTCGTGACTCGTTGGAATTGGTTTAACTGATCCGACCTGCCTGTATACTGCTTGGCAAGAAGCGCTCATCTAGAGCGGTGGAGGGACAGGCCCTTTGATACCGCGGCAACCGGCGTTTTAGAGATATTGCGTACGGTGCCAATGCCTGGAATTCGATGAGTTGACCTGGTGGTCGGGAATCCGACTCCTGGCGCTCACAAGCGTTTCAAACGTAAAAGTGAGGTGCCAGTGACGCGAAGTAGTCAAGAAAACAAGCGCTTTTTCTTCAAGAGGGATTCTCGATGAGCTCCTATCTCGACTCGATCGCTAACGGTGTGCTCATCTTCGATGGTGCCACCGGTACGAATCTGCAGATTGTTGGTCTGGGTGCGGAAGACTTCGGAGGTGCCCACTTCGAAGGCTGCAATGAACTTCTCAATGTGACTCGACCTGATGTGATCAGGGACCTTCACCGTTCCTTTCTGGACGTCGGCGTTGACGTGGTGGAAACCAACACTTTTGGCGCCTTTTCAATCCCACTTGCTGAATACGGGATCGAAGAGCGAGCCTACGAAATCTCGGCAGCGGGGGCTGCGTTGGCTCGGGACACTGTTGATGAGTATGTCGACAGGGACGGACGTCCCAGATTCGTAGCGGGATCAATTGGTCCTGGCACCAAGTTCGTAACTTTGGGCCAGGTCTCGTACCGGGACCTCGTCGCCGCATACGAGGTGCAAACCAGCGGGCTGATCGATGGTGGAGTTGACCTTCTGGTGATCGAGACACAATTCGATCTGTTGGGCGCCCGGGCAGCTGTTGAGGGTGCCCGCCGCGCGATGGCAACAGCGAACATCGACCTCCCTCTTCAAGTCCAGGTGACGATCGAGCTGACGGGACGAATGCTGCCCGGCACGGAGATCGGAGCCGCTTTGACGTCTTTGGCTGCTTTGGATCTTCAGGTCATTGGATTGAATTGCGCAACCGGGCCGGCCGAGATGTACGAACCGCTCCGCCATCTGTCCCGGCACTCGCCTGTCACGGTCTCTGCAATACCAAATGCCGGGCTGCCTCACGTTGAGGACGGTGAAATGGTCTACGACCTTGGCCCTCGAGACATGGCCGATCACCTCAAATCGTTCGTGACCGATTTGGGAGTTGGTGTGGTCGGCGGCTGTTGTGGTACGTCTCCGGAACATCTCTCGGCTGTCGTCGATGCGGTTGGATCAGTAACCCGGGCACAACGCGAAGTCTCACCGGTCGATGCAGTCAGTTCGATATACAGCCATGTCACGCTCGACCAAGACACGTCGTTCCTGATGGTTGGGGAGCGTGCGAACGCCAACGGCTCCCGAGCGTTCCGTGACGCACTACTCGCCGACGACATCGAGAAGTGTGTATCCATCGGTCAAAGTCAGCTTCGCGAGGGTGCCCACCTGGTTGACCTGTGTGTTGACTACGTCGGTCGCGATGGTGTGGCGGATATGGAAAGTCTCGCTTCGGCGTTCGCGACAGATGTTGCGGCTCCGGTCGTCCTCGACTCCACCGAGACGGATGTCATGGAAGCCGGACTGGAGAGGCTTGGTGGCAGGTGCTTGCTGAACAGCGCCAACCTTGAAGACGGATATGGCCCAGGTTCTCGGATAGATCGCGTGTTCAGCCTGGCCAAACGGCATGGAGCAGGTGTCATCTGTCTGCTTATCGACGAGGAGGGTCAGGCCCGGGACGTCGAATGGAAAATGCGAGTCGCTCATCGCATCTTCGATCTGGCTGTTGAGGAGTACGGCCTTTCTCCATCTGATCTCATATTCGACCCGCTGACCTTTCCGTTGACGACCGGGGACGACGATCTGAGAAATGACGGTTTGGCCACACTTGAAGCGATCCGTCGGATCAAGAAGGAACTGCCGGGAGTCAGGACGATTCTCGGAGTGTCGAACGTCTCGTTCGGGCTGAAGCCGGCGGCTCGCCGAATTCTGAACTCGGTTTTCCTCAACGAAGCCGTTGACCACGGGTTAGACGCTGCGATCGTCGACGCGGGCAAGATCGTCCCACTCTCAGCTGTTGAGCCCGCCCAACGTCAGGCCGCCCTCGACTTGATCTACAACCGGTCTCGCTCTGACTACGACCCTTTGGAGAGAGTGATGGAGCTCTTTGAGGACGTTGTATCCGCGGAGCGCGTGGTCGAGACCTACGACCATCTTCCGGTCGGGGAACGGCTCGCCAGGAGGATCGTCGATGGTGACCAGAACGGAATCGTGGCAGATCTCGACGAGGCGACGGATGCCGGGCTGGCTCCCCTTCAGATAATCAACGACCACCTTCTCGAAGGCATGAAGATCGTTGGTGATCAGTTCGCTTCCGGCGAGATGCAGCTTCCGTTCGTTTTGAAGTCGGCGCAGACGATGAAGAAGGCTGTTGCTCACCTCGAGCCCCTGATAGAGAAACAGGACGTTACGAGCCGCGGAAAGATCGTACTCGCGACAGTTGCAGGTGATGTCCACGACATCGGAAAGAACCTGGTCGACATCATTCTCAGCAACAACGGCTACGAAGTGGAAAACCTCGGTATCAAGGTCGGCATCTCGGATATCGTCAGCGCCTTCGAGGAGACCCAGGCGGATGCGATCGGGATGAGTGGACTTCTCGTGAAGTCGACTCTCATCATGAGAGACAACCTCGACGAGCTGCAGCGGCGGGGTCTGGGCCATGTACCTGTCCTGTTGGGTGGTGCGGCGTTGACCAGAAGCTATGTGGAAGCCGACCTTCGATCCCGGTATTCGGGGCCGCTCTACTACGGCAAGAACGCCTTTGCGGGCCTCGACGCCATGGCAAAGATCGTTGAGAATCAACCACCCCCTGAACCGATTCCGAAACGAGTTCGGAGCAAGACCGCCCAGCCAGGGTCATCAACTCCGCGCAGATCCCCAACGGTGAAGACCGATAATCAGATCTTCGAACCGCCGTTTGTTGGATCGCGAGTTGTGCGAAGTCTGTCACTTGACGACATAGTCCCGTTCCTCAATCTGACTGCGCTCTTCAGGAACCAGTGGCAATACAGACCTGAGGCCGACGAAGGCGATAAGGAGTTCAAGGAGAGGTTGGCACCGGTGCTGCGAGAGCAAATGTCCCTGGCCAGATCCGGTGGTTTGTTGGTTCCCCAAGTTGCGTACGGCTATTTCGCTGCGAACTCTGATGGCGATGAGCTAGTGATCTGGACCGATCAGAGTAGGGAGACCGAACTGACCCGCTTCACTTTCCCGCGTCAACATGAAGAGCCCTTCTTGTCGATCCCGGACTTCTTCCGACCTGTCGGCCATGAGGTGGACTACGCGGCTTTTCACATCGTGACGATGGGTCAGGAGGTTTCACGCCGGACCGCCGAACTCTTTGAAGCGAATCGATACAGCGAATACCTACATCTCCATGGACTCGGCGTAGAAATGGCGGAGGCTCTCGCCGAGTACTGGCACCACAGAATCCGCACAGAGTGGGGCTTCGTTTCGGAGGATGGACCGACACTGACCGGATTGTTCCGCCAGAAGTATCGGGGTGGCCGGTATTCCTGGGGTTATCCGGCGTGTCCTGACCTCGAGGACAATGAACGGGTTGCCAAGCTATTGGACGCAGGACGCATCGGTGTCACCGTTGGTGCAGACACGGCCTATCAGTACCACCCGGAACAAACAACGTCGGCGATCATCTGCCACCACCCACAGGCCAAATACTTCATTGCGCGAAAAGCGCGGGAGGCCCGGAATGCTTAGTCAGAAGCGCGATTGGCGAAGGATCGCCGAGGTCAACCCACCTGAGTTGCCCGACATGAGCCACCGGGCATTGACCGGCTGGCGAAATGTTCTGGTGACCGACAACGTGTTCGGGCGCATCCGAGTGTCTCCCTATGCATTCTCCGCTCGAATAACTCACGACACCCCGCACGTAGATCCGACAGTTGTGGTCTCCACTCGCGATCGCAATATTCTCGCTATCGAATCGGAGGTCAGGGGGGCACTCGGGAACGGTGTCGAATCCTTCCTCGTGGTGATCGGCGACACGGTGCCACACGTCGACCACCTGGCTCATCATTACGAAATCGTCGAGCATCTGAGGGACCTGCAGAACGACCTGCCGGATTTCGAGGTTGGCATGCCCACGCGATTCAGAGAGTGGCAGTTCAGACGTAGGATCGACTTGGGTGCCCAGTTCTTTGTTGCCGGCCCGGTGCTTGACCCCGAGGTCATCGAGCCCACGATGTCGAGGTTGAACCTCAAGCCGGAAGATCCGCCGGTGTACTTGATGATCATTCCGCCTTTCAGCGTGACCTGGATCGACCAGATGGAGTCACTTGGTGCTGTACCGACCTCAGACACCCTCCGGGACCGGATCCATGGCCTTGACCCCGAGGTTGCCCGCAAGGCAGGTTGGGAAGTGGTTGGAGAGATGGAGCAGAAAGCACGTGATGCTGGAGCTGCGGGTGTTGTGCTGATGGGACTGAAATTCAGCTCCGTTGTTGGCGAGGCCGTACGAGCCTGGCCGAAGTTGAGTTGAGACAGCGTTCGCGGATCAGCGCTTGTAAGCGAGTCCCTTGGGAGCGATCGCAAACCCCCACTCTCTGAGGGTTGGGGCCAGTTCTGACGTAGGGGCGGGGTCGTCGTTGATCTTGTGAAGGGTCATTCTCCTCCTTTTGGCGGCGATGTCGGAGAGCGAACGGCCGATCTCGTTGTAGAGATCGGGTTCCCTTTCTAGAAGCGAAAGGTTGCGGCCACCCTTGTCGAGATAGCCGACCAGACGACCCGCAACAGTAAACACGTACGCACCCGCATCGCGGGCCAGTCTGGTCTCGTGGACCGGCCACTCGAGGATCCCGCCGTAAGGGTTGGCAGGGTCGGTCGCTGCCAGGGCGATTACCCGACTCTCGCGGGACGCCCGGAGACGATCGACGGCGCCTGGCAGAGCAAACTGAGATCCTCCGAGGCCTTCAACGAAGTAACCCCGGCGTAGCTTGCCGGTCTCCTCGAGGTGGCTGAAGACCGGGTACAGAGCCGTGAAGCCTCCAGGGAAACCCTCTGCAAGAACGGAGCTCCTGGTCACAACCCCGTATCGGTTCAACAGCAGTTGAGCCCATTCAGTGTGAGTTCTGATGGTTGCCACTCCCGCGTCCGGCCGATCGTCACGATGGTCGGCGGCCAGTGAAGCCACGAGTGACCATCGACCCGAAGTGTGCGATGGATATCGGGTGGTCCCTCGAGGACGCCCTCGAGAGGTCCGACGGGTGGCAAACTGTCTGACTGGTTCATAGGTGTCGTTTGTGACATAACCCGCCCAAACCAAATCCCACAAAGCGCTCGCAGCCGTCTGCATGTCACCGCCGCCTACAGCCGTGTAAATGTCGCGGAAGAAGCTTGCGCCATGGGCCTGGAGGTACTCGTGGATGGCTTGACACTGGTCCCCCTCGGGCAGAGCAGTTTCGGGGCCATTCCAGAAGTTCGGGAGAGCATCGCGATGGAAGAGAGACACTCTTCCGTCTTTTGCACCGAGAGAACCCCGGCCTACCCAAACCAGATCGCCTGAGAGGAACATCCGGTCGAACTGATCCTGGGTGAATTCTGATCTTGCCGAAATCACGTCTCGTTCCAGCACCGAAGCCGGGACAACGGCACCCTGCAATAGATCTATCGCAGATCCCAGAGCATTTTGGCCTCGGGGAGGATTCTCTTTCAGGCCCTGCCACTCTTGGATGAAACCGGCGAATTGCCCTTGGTCGACAGGTTCGATTTCTTGTCGAAGACTCGCCAGCGAGCGTCGTTTCAGGCGCCGCAGGACGGTGGTATCGACCCATTCCTGCTCACGTCCGCCGCGCAAGAAAGCTCCGCGGCTGACCCTCCCCGCGGCCTCCAGGCTCTCGAGTACTCGCTGGATGACTGCTGCTGGGAGACCGAGATTGTCGGCAGCTTGTGCGGGAACAAATGGGGTATGAGTCCTTGCATAGCGGCCGACAATGTCTCCGAGCGGGTCAGGCACGGGTTCCAAGAATGTGTGGGGCACCCCCTCAGGCGGCTGCACACCAAGCCCATCTCTGAGGCGCGAGATGTCCTCGACAGCAGCGAGCCGTGATTGACCGCCGATTGTGACATCGAAAACACGCTTTTCGTCTCGAAGCCGAACGATGTCTTCGGGAGCAGTCAGAGCTGATCGGATCAGCACGTCCTCGGTAGAAAGTGGTCCGAGGTTTCGCAACATGTCGTGGATGGCGTCTGCATGCTTGGCTTTCCGATTCTCCGTCAGGTACTGCAGCTCCAGCTCAATCGCAGCCACAATCTCAGGGTCGATCAGCTCGCGGAGCTCGCCGTCGCCGAGAAGTTCTCGGAGCAGATTCTTGTCGAGGGTCAGTGCCGTGGCGCGTCGCTCAGCGAGAGGAGCATCCGATTCGTACAGATAGGCGGCTACGAAGGAATACAGCAGGGAAGTGGCGAAGGGGGACGGCGCCGGCAGTTGTACGTCGGCGAGCCTGATCTTCCTTGACCGGATTGCCCCCAACACTTCCTGCAAGGAAGGCAGGTCAAAGTCGTCGCGGAGCACCTCGCGGTATGTCTCGAGGATGATTGGGAAGCTACCGAACTGCTTGGCCACGGTCATCAGGTCCGATGCCTTGCGTCGTTGGAGCCACAACGGGGTTCTCTCGCCAGGGCGGCGGCGGGGCAACAACAACGATCGACCTGCTGCTTCTCGGAACCTTGCGCCAAACAGGGCTGTATCTCCGAGATGCTCAACGAGTATCCCTTCGACTTCTTCGGGCTCGAGGACCAGCTGGTCGGTGTCGGGTATCTCGTCACTGTCGGGGAATCGAATAGCGATACCGTCGTCGGACCAGATCATGTCGACATCAGAGCCGTATTGGGTCCGGAGTCGATGCCTTAGTGCAAGAGCCCACGGAGCGTGGATCCGAGATCCGAATGGGGAGAGGATGACGACACGCCAGTCGCCGATTTCATCCTGGAATCTCTGGACAACGATGGTTTGGTCAGTCGGGAGGACACCAGATGCTTCTCGTTCCTCAACCAGGTAGTTGACGAGATTGCGCGCAGCGAACTCGTCGAGATTGTGCTGAGACTGCAGGTTCTCTATGGCTGTCTCTGGGTTTAGTTGGGCGAGCTCCCGAACGAAACGGCCCACCGCTTTGCCCGTTTCGAGTGGTCTTCCCAATGTGTCGCCGTGCCAGAAAGGCATCTTGTGGGCGCCGTCGCTCGGGGCGGGAATGACGGTTACCCGATCGTGGTCGATCTCGGTGATCCTCCATGCAGTCGATCCGAGGAGGAAGCTGTCACCTTCTCTCGACTCGTAGACCATCTCTTCATCAAGTTCGCCAACTCGGCTGCCATCTGGCAATGCCACTCGAAACAAGCCTCGGTCGGGGATGGTGCCGGCGTTGGTGACCGCGAGCTGTCTCGCTCCGGGTCGTGGTGTGAGGGCTCCGGAAACACGATCCCAGTTGATTCTCGGGCGAAGTTCCGAAAACAGGTCCGATGGATAGCGGCCAGCGAGCATGTCCAGGGTTTCTTCGAAAACATTCCGTGAGAGGTTCTTGTACGGCGCGGCCCGTTTGACCATGGAAAAGACCGAATCGACATCGGTGTCGTCGATAACCGTTGTTGCAACTATCTGTTGTGACAGAACATCCAGCGGGTTCTGGGGCACCTTGGTTGGCTCGACGCGGCGGTCCATCATCTCCGAGGCGACCACGGTGGCCACCAGGAGATCCCCTCGATATTTCGGAAAGATCTGGGCTTTGGAGACCCTCCCAACCTGGTGGCGAGACCTTCCGACACGTTGCAGACCTGATGCGACCGAACTTGGGGATTCGATCTGGAGGACGAGGTCGACCGCACCCATGTCGATGCCAAGTTCCAAGGAGGAAGTCGCCACGACAGCTTTCAGGGTGCCCGACTTGAGTCCTTCCTCGATCTCGAGACGTTGCTCCCTCGCAACAGAACCATGATGCGCCCGCGCAATCTCCTCGCCAGCCAAACGGTTCAGCTCGGAGCAGACCCGCTCGGACAACCGACGGGAGTTGGTGAAGACGATCGTCGATCTGTGCTCTTGTATCTCCTTGAGCAGGGCCGGATATACCGCAGGCCAGATTGACCTCGTTGGGGTCGCATCGGGATCCAGTGGGTCTGGCTGGGCTGGTTCATTCATGTTCTCAACCGGCACAACCAGTTCCAGGTCTAGTTCTCTTTCGCTGGGGACATCGATAATGGTTACCGGACGTGGAGTCCAGACGTCGTTGTCGTCTACGTTTCCTCCGCCTAAGAACTGGGCGATCGTCTCCAGCGGCCTCTGCGTAGCGGACAACCCAATGCGTTGTGGGGACAGGTCGGCGATTTCCTCGAGTCGTTCCAAAGTGAGGGCCAAATGGGCGCCACGCTTGGACCCTGCAACCGCGTGGACTTCGTCGACAATCACCCATTCCACCGTTCGCAAGGTCGATCGAACAGCTGATGTCAGCATCAGGTACAGCGATTCGGGCGTGGTTATCAGAATGTCCGGGGGATTGCGTTGCATCTTGCGACGTGCGTCTTGGGGCGTATCGCCGGTGCGGAGGAAGGTTGTGAGTTCGGGGAGCGGATCGCCGCCAAGTCTTTCAGCGGCGTGGCGGATGCCGGTTAGAGGCGCCCTGAGATTCCGGTCGACATCGTGGGCGAGGGCTTTGAGAGGAGATACGTAGAGAACCCGGCAGCGCTTGTCTCGATCGGGCAAAGGACGGGACAGGAGTTGGTCAAGAGTCCACAGAAACGCGGCGAGTGTCTTGCCCGAGCCCGTCGGGGCGTGGATTAGCGTGCTAGCACCGGTGGCGATGGCAGGCCATCCGAGCTCTTGGGCCTGTGTCGGCTCTGGGAAGGAAGCGTCAAACCAGGCTCGAGTCGCCGGTTTGAAGTTTGTTAGCGAATCCACTCCGCAAAGGTATCAGGAGTGTGTGACAAGAACAGGGGCGGCCGGAACGGCCGGTTGTCAAGCGGTGGCGGCGAGGGGGAGCCGGTCGACCTTGGCCAATTCAAGGAAGATGTCGACAACGGCGGGGTCGAATTGAGAACCGGCATTCCTCTGGATTTCTGCGATCGCGAATTCTGTGGGAAGCGCAGGCTGATAGGCACGGGTTGAGGTCATGGCGTCGAACGCATCGGCGACCAACACGATTCGGGAGAGTATCGGTATGGCCGTGCCGGCGAGACCGAATGGATATCCCTGACCGTCGAACCGCTCATGGTGGTAGAGGATGGCTTCGGAGACTCTGTGGTCCAGGCGATTCCGTGTCATCGCGAACCCGAGTTCGGGGTGGCGCTGCATGAGATCTTTCTCACCATCGTCGAGGGGTCCAGGCTTGCCGAGGATGGTTGGGTCCAGGTGGATCTTGCCTACGTCGTGAAGAACGCCGGCCAAAGCGAGGCAGTCCAGGTCGTCTTCGCCAAGTCCAAGACCAGCGCCGAGGTCGACTGCGAGGTCAGAAACTCGATGGACGTGACCGTGGAGGTCTTCGATCACGTCTTCCATAACTTCGATGAGAATGTCGTGGGGGATTTGTCTCATATTCAATGTCACCAGCGTGAAGTCTGCATGTGTCCTGTGGATAAATACATGGGCCGACCGAACCAATTGAAAAAACGCATATGTTTCCTTGCGTTTTTGCCCACGCGTCGGGTCCTATCCGCGCTCCGGGCTACCTAGAGGTGTCGGCTTCGGTGTTCAAACCTTGAGCAGCCGTGCTTGGCAACGCTGCGGAGACTGTCTGCGCTCGGATCAAATGACACCTAGGTCCGTTGCCTTGTTGACGATTTCCCGGGCCCGTTGGGGATCGACGGGTTTGGTTGCCGACCCATCGTGTTTCACGTATGAGCCGACGATGAACGTATCAGCAAACTCCGAAAGAGATTCGAGGTTGTCGGGATTCGCTCCCGAGCCGATCACGAGCCTGACGCCTTTTCCAACGGCTTGGCGAGCTTGTTTCAATCGGTCGAGATCAGGTGACTCACCGGTACCGCTGCCGGAGATGATCAAAGCGTCGGCCTGACCCCGCTCGAGTGTGTCCAGCGTGGCTTGGGTTATGTCCATTCCGTGGGGTGGGGTTGCGTGTTTCACGAGGACGTCTGCCCAAACCTCAACGTTCGCGCCCAGTTCGGCACGCCTCCTCAGCAGATTCGCCGCGTTGCCGACGATGGGCCCCTGGTCCGTATACATCATCCCGGTTAGAACATTCACCCTGATGACGGGTGCGTCGACGATGGTCGCAATCGAGAGCGCTGCCATCGCATCGTTGCGGAGCACGTTGACACCGACTGGGAGCTGAACCTCGCGAATCACCGCGTCGACCACTCGGGTCAAGCCGGCAACTGTGACCGGTGGAACTTCGTCAGCATAAAACGGGACGTCGCCGAAGTTCTCGACCATCAACGCGGGAAAGCCTGCTTCCTTGAGCAAATGGGCATCGGCCACGGCGGCTTCGATGACGCCGTCCACCGATCCTACGAACCCTGGTGCACCGGGCAAGGGCTGGAGATGGACCATTCCCACCAGATGGGGGAAAGATGTCACAGGTACGCTTTCGCTACCTTCATGGCTGCTTCAGCGAGGTCGCCGGTGACCTTGAGCCGGGTCTCTTTTGGCTGAATTCGACGAACGGCGATTCGGGCCCAATCGGATGCACTTCCCTTGATCCGATTCTCAGCATCCTCGGGCCCGTAGATCCAACGTTTGTAACCAGGGCCGATCAATTCGATTCTGATTGGTTCATAGTCGAGATTGTTTTCCTTGAAGGCATAGGGGAGGGTCTTCCAGCCCAGCCAACAGACGTGTCTGATCCGTGGTGTGTCCTCGACATCGAGTTCGAGAGTTTTGTAAATGTCGAGGCCGTGCGCCCAGGTTTCCATCAGGCGGTAGGTCGCGAATGTTCTGGCGCTCATGTCGCCATCAATCCAATCGATCCGGTCCGATGCCTTCATATGGGAGAGGGGCTCGACGACCTTGGCTCGACCACCTCGCCACCACTCGATTACGTCTTGTGGTCTCATCGCCCGGCCCTTGGTTATGGCCCTTTTGCGTAGAGGCCCGAGGTCGGAGGTGTTCTGCCACTCGGTGATCTTCTCGCCACCGGCGATCGAGTCAGCTGCCAATTCTTCGAAATCTGCCAGGTGAGCGATGGTGTCCCGGACTGTCCAGGGCTTTGACGGCGTCACGTAGTCCCAAATCTTTATGGGAATCCGCTGCAGAGACTGGTCGAGGAACTGTTGCTCGGCTACGAGGTCAGAAAGGATGTCGCGCACAACACAATTCTAGCCGTTGAATGGGAACTAATCCCAAGGCAGGAGCGGCTACCAGGGGCGTTCGGCGTGTTCCTCTCGCATCACCGGAGCAGGTTTGGGATGGGTAACTTCCTTGACCACATCGTTGAGGCGGTCGATCAGCTGACGAAGTCGACCGAAATGACGACGATCAAACAGGAATGTGAGTCGAGAACAATGCAAGGCATCGTTATCGGCCACTTCGGCGGCGGTCGGCTCAGTGGTCTCGATGCGGCCGTCCACGATGATGTCGGCGAAATCCTCGTTGATTTTGTCGAGGATGGCCTTTTCGGGAAGAGAGCGGACCCTGAGAATGAGTTTTCCGTTGTGGTAGCGCTGCGAGTGGTAATTGCTGTAGAAGTGCTCGATGTGGTCTGCAGCCTCCTCTGCGCTGTTGGTGTGATGAAGCAGAGCCAGGTCGGACTCTGAGATGAGCCCGCGCTCGACCAAAACCGAGGTCGCGAATTCGAGGATCGGGTCCCAATACCCCGTACCAGGGGCTTCGAGGAGAACGATTGGGTGCAGGTCGCTCTTGCCAGTTTGCACCAGCGTTACCAACTCGAAGGTTTCATCCAGGGTGCCGAAACCGCCCGGAAGGATGGCGAAGGCGTGTGACTCCTTGACAAAGCCGAGTTTTCGGGTGAAGAAATACTTGAAATTGACGTTTCGCTCCGGAGCGATGTACTCATTGGCATCAGACTCGAACGGAAGCCGAATGTTGACTCCGTAAGAACTACCTATTCCGGCGCCCTTGTTACCCGCTTCCATGACACCGGGACCCGCCCCTGTTATCACTCCCCAGTCACGCTCGGCCATGATCCGGCCGAATTCCTTGGTCAGTTGATAGTTTGGATCTCCCGAGTCCATTCTCGCCGAGCCGTAGATCGTGACCTTCGGCTCGTCGTGCCGGGAGAAGACGAGGTTCGAGTACCGCATCTCTTTGAGGGCGGTGTTGATCAACTTGAGATCGCCTCGGTTGCCGTCGTCTCGGTGAAGCTTCAGAGCCGTTGTGATCAACTCGGCGATCAAGTCACCGTTTCCGTTCTCGGATGCGGCCGCCACCAAATCGGTGACTGCCTTGTCCAATTCCGGATTTCCCAAGTCGTATGGCATTAGAGAACGGTAGTTCTATTCGAAAGGTTTGATTGATGGCCCGTTGCGGACGACCGCGTTCCAGACCGTTTCGTAATGATCGCGATCGAAGCGATCGACGTGAGGTAGGACAAACTCCTCCCAGGCGTTACGTAGTGGGTCCGTGCGATCTGCATAGATCATCAGACCGATCGGCAATCGATCCAAGACTGAGCGCAGTGAAACCGGGGTTTCGACTCTTACAGCCGAATCACTTGCCTCGAACGAGGCGTTCACCTCGGTGGCAAGACGGGAGATGGCTTCCACGTACTCATCGTTCAGTCCCGGATAGCGGCGGGTAAGCATCGAAGTTATCTGATCCGATCCGGGGAACGACTTCTCCCAGATGACCCAGCGGTCGGCGAATGCCTTGTTCAAGGTCTGAGTTCCGGCGTAGTCGCGAATGTCGGTGGGATTCATCGTTCCGAAAACTCGGACGTCAGCACGGAGCGGGACGTAGTCACCGTTGGGCAGGTCAATCGCTGCGTATCGGTCCAGCAATCCGTGGAGGGCGAACAGGGTTTCCGCACCCGCTGCATTGAGTTCGGAGAGGTTGAGCAGGGCCGGCCCGCGTAATGCCCTGGTTATGTCACCATCCTCCCACCTCGATTCGGTGCCACCTTTTCCATCGCCCTGCAGGCGGGTCGACCCCAGGAGAGTGACATCTCTCACCTCACCTGTCAGCGGG
This sequence comes from Acidimicrobiia bacterium, assembly GCA_965216445.1. Taxonomy (GTDB): domain Bacteria; phylum Actinomycetota; class Acidimicrobiia; order Spongiisociales; family ZC4RG35; genus MA-ANB-1. Next base: position 1,552,303 of record OZ244166.1, on the reverse strand, counting down.
ATCCGGAAGTATGGGAGTCCCATTGCGGCGGCGAACTGCTCGATGTCGTGGTCCTTACCGGTACCCATATGGCCCCGAACTGCGACGTGAAGAGGGATGAAGCTTTCATCGCTGAGTTGCCTTGCCTGTTCAAGCTGGGCAAACCTGTAGAGCATGCCGAGGTCGACGTAGTGCGGGTCGGGCTCGGGGATCTTTCGCTTTCGGATGTCATAGTCGGCGGTGTCTTTCGGCAGCACGAACTTCTCGAGCGCGATGTCCGGACCCTGGCCGGTCGGGTCGTTGAACGTGATTTTCTCAGGCAACTGATCTCTCCTGTGTTGACTTCAGGTTGTTTGCGTTTCGAATCGAGGTCCGCAGCCACCATGAATCCATGCCTTGGGTGGAAAGGCTTCGTCTTAGAGCCCGTCGGGTCCCTTCGACCATGGCGGCGGCGAGTTGTTGGGGCTCGTCGACCACTTGATGTCTCTGGTATGCCTCATCGACGGTGTGATCGCCGATGCCGATTCCGATCACGGTGGTCCCCGACCCTTCGACGGCCGCCACAGAATCGGCAAGGTTCTGCACTGAGCCTCGGGTCATTCCGTCTGCGAGGACCATGAGCACTCTCACCTGGGCGCCCAGCCTGCCCATCCGCTCTGCAGCATGGACAATGTTGAACTCGTCGACGTTGGCGGCCTTCTCGAACATCGAGACCGGTGGTGCCTCATCCGGATTGCGCCTGGCGTGTGCCGCAGCTTTTCTCGGTTGCGCAGCTGTATAGAACAGACCGGCGAGGGCGGGCTCGGAATCCCGCCATCTCCTGTCGAAGGGTTTGACCAGATAGTGATTCACTGTGGAGGTCAGCCGATCTGCCGCAGTTCCCTGGGTTCGCTTCAGACCTGAGATCGCACTGGCCCGGCTCCGTCGGTAGGAACTCTCAGTATCGCCCGGTCTAGCGGCAAAGCCCCGGTTGAACAATGCAACCTCGAAGTCGATCTGCAGTTCGTCGCACAGATGGGCCATAGTCCATGCCCCGAGAAGGGCGGATGGCATGGCCCATGTGGTTTCCCTGCCCCGAACCCTTCCCGGGCTGAGCATCGACGCCGACGCGTCGACGAGCAGAGAGACGGCATATTTCCTCCTGGTTCGTGCGGCTCGCCTCTCATAAAGCCGTTGATACAAGCCGGCTCCGATGAACAGAGCTGAGTGCGGCGAAACATCACCTTGGTCGAATCCCGAGCGCAATCCACGCCTCTGGTTTGCGGCGAAGAGGGGGTACAGCTCACCGCTGACCCTGCGCTGGTCGACCTGCCACAGTTTCGAAGCGTCGGTCAGAGCACCGAGACCGTCGGATCCGAGGCGAGAGAAGGAGGAAGGTATTGCCGAGATCAGCAGCTTCCCCCCCTGGCCGTTCGGGAGATAGATGTCTGGTGACTGACTGATCCTCAGGAGCTGATCGGTGGATTCATCATCGGCCATTTCCGAAGTTCCCTTGCGGTCCGACATGCCCGAGCGCGCCTCCGCGGCACGTCTTGTCTCCTGATAGGAGTCCGAGTCAGAGACGATTGGCGATGTCATCCGGACTTGGTCAACTCCCTTTGCAGCCTGTTCGGCGTCGGAGTTCGCGGCAGTCTGCCTCGCGCTGTTCGTAGCACCGTCGGGGACTTCTGTGATCAGGCCGTTGGCGCGGGCGATTGCCTCCAGTTCGAGCGCAAGTCTTGCAACATTCCACGGATCGTCGGCCAGGGCGGCGCGTTCGCACTGCTCGGATCCGTCGGCGATCGCCACAGCAGCCCGCGCCTCGAATCGACGTTCCAAGACGTCCCGCTCGATGTACCCCCCGGTCAAGAGGAAGCAGCCGAGGACAAACTGACTCAGGGCCCCACTTCGCTCAGCGGCATGCCCGAACGACGACAGGTAGAGGTCTTGGAGTACGGACCTCGCTCCCGGGTAAATCGACAGGCCCTGGCGCTCCTGCCGCGCATCTTCGAGTGTGAAAAAGAGCACCTCGGCTACGGGCTTCTCAGTCCGCTCCAACGCAGTGAGGAGGTCGGTCTCGAGTTCGGAGTCGGTATCGGAGCGCCCTTCGATGGGCCAGTCCTCGGGGACGGGCCGTGGTTCATCGAGTCGTGTGGACACCAGATGCATGACCTCATGAAGTGCTGAAGCAAGTGCGACTTCATCGGGAGTGACCGGGGCGTTACGGTGATAGGCGGCCTGGAAGATCCGGGGGTCACAAACGACCTCGTCGTCGGAAGCGGCCGGTTCCGAACCAAGGCGGACCCTCAGCTGAGGGTTCTTTGAGAGGCTTCTGGCGAAGCGTGTCACGGCGGGAGCGACACGTTGATAACGGTTCACTACAGCCTCGACTGCAAGGTCTTCGGGACTGATCAGATCAGCTAGGAACGTGGTTTCGCGGTCGCGCATCAGCTGCCCATTGTCTCATGAGGTGTCAAATTGCCGGAAGCGTCCCAAGAGAATGACGATCTCCGACGTCCTTCCGCCGCGCGATCGAGCAAGTGCCGAGCCGCCAACTGTGCTGTAGTTGGGCGAGCTTCGTAGACTGCCCCCGTGCACTACGACCTGACAACGCTTCCCAACGGATTACGAGTGATAACCGAGACCATGCCTTCGGTGCGATCGGTGTCCATAGGGTGCTGGGCCGACACCGGAACACGGGACGAGAACCTGCCACGAGAACACGGTGCATCACACTTTCTCGAACATCTCCTTTTCAAAGGCAGTGAAACGCTCTCCGCTCGGGATGTAAGCGAGGGGTTCGATGCTATGGGCGCTGAGTCGAACGCTTTCACCAGCAAAGAGGCGACCTGCTATTGGACGAGACTCCTCGACGTAAACGTCACCGATGGTTTCGACATTCTCTCCGAGATCATGCAAAGACCAGCATTCAGGGCTAACGAGATCGACTCGGAGCGTCATGTCGTTATTGAAGAGATCAACATGAATGAGGACGACCCCAGCGACGTTGCCTTCGAGAATTTCACCTCCGCTGCATTCGCCGGTCATCCCCTCGAGGCACCTGTCCTGGGCACGCGGGATTCCATCAGAGGTATGACTCGAGAAGACATCATGGGTTATTGGGATCGTCGCTATGGGGCGAAGTCGGTCGTCATCGCAGCCGTCGGGAATATCGACCATGACCACGTCGTAGAGGTGGTGGCGGACCGGTTCGGAGACTGGGAGGGTGATCCAGTCGGTCATGAGTTCAGCCCGGTAGATCCACCGTCGAGGTTGGTCTTGACTCGACGGGACACAGAACAGGCCCACATCCTCATTGGGGGCAAAGGTCTGCAGAGGGACGACGAAAGACGCTGGGCCTATCAGGTCCTCAATCACGTGATGGGTACTGGAATGTCGTCGAGATTGTTCCGAGAAGTGCGAGAGGAACGAGGGCTCGCATATTCGGTTTATGCATTCCGGCTGGCATACGCCGACGCGGGAGCTTGGGGCGTGTACGTCGGAACGACTCCGAGCCAAACTGACACCGCACTGACCGTTATCGAGGATGAGCTGGCGAAAGTGATCGACGAAGGGATCACCGACGCCGAACTGGAACGAGCCAAGGGATCGATGCGCGGGGGGCTAGCTCTTTCGCTCGAAGATTCCAACAGTCGCATGATCCGACTCGGTCGGGATGAGCTTGCCTCAATGCCGCACCTGTCGACCGATGAAAGACTCAAGAAACTCGACGCCGTAACCCGTGAAGAAGTTCAGAAGGTTGCCAAGGAGATGTACACCGCCGAACGCCTGATTGGCGCTGTTGGACCGTTCGAAGAATCGGATCTGGAGCCGTACGTCTCCAACTGAATTGACCCAAAGAGAGTGGGTCAGTCTTCGAAATCAAACCAGACCGACATGGGGCGCTCACCGGTATTGATCAGCCCGGATTCGCCTGAGTCGGGCTGGGTGATGGTGAGACCACCACCCAGCTCGACCTCCCCATCACTAACCGGCCACCCCCTAGTGGTGACCAAGGTCACCGGGCCGGTCAATGAATACCAGAAAACTGTCTGGCTCCCCTGAATGATTGACACCGACTCAGCTGCACCGCCAATCGGTTTCAACTCGCCGCCTGGTTTTTCGGCTGCGAACTGAGCGGTACTTGCGATCGATGCTGCCATGGCCACGATGGCTGCCATCGCAAACACGACAACACGAACCGAAAGTACTCTCTGCATTCGTCAACCACGTTATGTGGTTAGGAGTAGACAGGTAACGGCTAAATCAACGAACTTCGATGTGACTAGTCACCAGTCGGTGCGCTCAGATTGCCAGCTCAACAAACTGGGAGAGGACAAATCCGTAAACCAGACTCACGACAAGAATGACGGTTACGTACGCCCACAGTGAACGCCTGGTGACTGCTGCTCTTCTCGCCGCCCAGAATCCGAGCACCACCCAAAGCATGACTTCAAGGGGCCAGGCGATCACCACCGTGTCGGTGAAGGCACCTAGGGCAGCCGAGATGGGGCCACCTGAATAGAGGATCGCGAGCCCGATGAACTCGCAGGTGTCGATGCATCCTCCACTCTGGTTGATCAATGCGAGACCGGTCACGAACATGGCCATCCCGAAACCGAGCAGGAATGCGGTAGCTAAGGCAGCATCACGACAACCAGGAGCTTCGGACTGAGCCATCCGGAGATCGTACGAGGACAAGTCTTCCTACCGCGAATGAGGCTCGTTCACTTCTACAATCCGCTCGAACCTAGAAAGGTCTTCGTTTTGTTGTATCACGACATTCTGCTTGTCATCCACATCGCCGCTGCTGGAGCATGGTTGGGCGCCAACATCATGCAGGCGATAGTTCCTGGTCTTCTCGGCCCTGTCACTCCCGCCGCATCGAGTTGGTTCAGGGCTACAGGCAAGATGTCTCGCTCCTTCTATATCCCGGTCGGTGTGACCGTGTTGGTCAGCGGGGTCCTACTCGTCCTCGATTCCGATTTGTACGGATTCGGTTCGGTATTCGTGAGCATTGGTTTCGTGGCGGTCTTGGTTGGTGCAGTCTTGGGCTCGGCAGTTTTTGGTCCGAAGTCGGAGGCAATCGCCGATGCCATCGACGGCGGAGACGCGACCTTGGCGAACAAAACACGCGCGACCGTTGGTCAGTTCGGGGTACTCGACACCCTGGTCGTTCTGTTCACGATCTATGCGATGGTCTCAAAGCTCGGCGCTTAGGCGATAATTGCCAAACCGTGAGACGAACGTCCCTTCTGCTCGTATTTGTCGCGCTGGCTCTGGCCGGCTGCAACAACGCTGAACCGGAAGGCGGCACGCCAGAAGGGGACAGTTCTGCTCCTTCGGTGACCGACACGGCGCCTGCTGCCGACACAGTCACCACCATTCCTACGTTTTCGCTGTTCGGTCGGGTCATCGATTCAGAGAGTCGCCCGGTTCCCGGAGCCGTAGTCACGTTGGCCGGCGAAGTTGCCACTACGGGCCCCGACGGCTGGTTCAATCTCGAGTCACCAACGGTCGGGCAGGTCACCGCCGAAAAGTCCGGGTGGTCTTCAGCCGAGGCCGCTTGGGATGGGTCGACCTCGCTTCTGGAAATATCGATTGACCCGATCACCGTACGCGCACTCCGTGTCGCCGCTGACGTGTCGGGTGATCTGGATCGATTCGAAGAGCTGCTCCAGCTCGCCGACGAGACCGCGGTCAATTCGCTCGTCTTTGATACCAAGATCGAAGGAGGGAGGGTCCTCTATGACACCTCGGTCGAAGTTGCGCATGAGATCGGCGCCGTCATCAACAACTACGACCCGGTGCAGCTGCTGGCCATGGCCAAAGAACACGACCTGTACACAATTACCCGCATCGTTTCTTTCGATGACGACTTCAAGGCGAAGGCTTATCCATCCCATGCAATCGCCGGGCGGTGGATCGACCCACGAGTTGAAGAAGCCTGGCAATACAACCTCGACCTCGCTGTCGAGGCGTGTGAACTCGGTTTCGACGAGATCCAGTTCGACTATGTGCGGTTTCCTTCAGGCGAGGCGGTCAAGGTCAGCGGCCAGCTCGACATGAGTCAGGAGGAGCGGGTTGGCGCAATCACCGCCTACCTGGCGCAGGCGCGTTCGATCCTGAGGCCCATGGGTTGTGCGGTCAGTGCTGACATCTTCGGGATTGTTGTTTCGAGTCCGACAGATCAGGGGATCGGCCAGCGCCCTGAAGAGCTGTCAACTCAGCTCGACGTGGTGTCACCAATGGTTTATCCCAGCCACTATTCAGACGGCTGGTTGGGCTATGACGACCCCAACGAGCATCCCTACGACGTGACGGCTGACTCAATTGATGACGCTTTGCCACGTCTCGAACCCGGTACCCATCTGCGACCCTGGCTGCAGGCATTCTGGTGGACAGACGCTCAGATCAGACGGTCGATTCAGGCAGCTGAGGACAGGGGAGTGGGCTGGATGCTGTGGAACGCTCTGGGCAACTATTCCAAGGCCGCATTGCCGACGGATGCAGAGGTGAGTGGCTGAGGGCGGCCATCGACATCTTCGAGATAGACAGAGACGAGCTCCAGTGGCGAACTGCTGCGCAGTTGGCGCTGGCCTTGCTGGTTTGCCTCGTAGCGTTTGCGATTTGGGGTGGTCCCGCTGGCGTTTTTGCACTCGGTTTCGTGCTCGCCCGGATCTCTTTTCCTGTTGTAGATCTTCGTAATGCCGCGTTGGTTTGGTTCCTTGTCATTGGCTCACTGGCCACCGGTCTTGCGGCCATCGGGACCGAAGCCCCGCTTGTTGCCGCTGCCGCTCTTGCTTGTGTCATCCTCGCGACAGGCCTTCTGACTACCAAGTATCCCGAGGATGCAACGGCCTGGGGGATGCTGGCAGTCTGGCCGGTCATCGTGTTCCTCATCGCACCCGGCACAGGTTGGGTGGCAATAGCAGCGGCATTCGCCGGTGGTGCAATTGCTGCTGGAGTGGTCGGGTATACCGCCGACAGTGCCGCAAAGGCACCCAGCCCGCATAAGCCGACCCGGTGGGTCTTCCTAGTCGCCAAATCAACTGCGGCATTTATTGCTATTCCGATTGGTTTTGAGCTGTTCCCTGCCTATCCGTATTGGCTGGCTCTAACCGTCCTGATCGTGGCGCAGGAGGGTGGGGAAGCCACCCGGCGGTTGGCAATCCACCGCAGCCTGGGAACAATGCTTGGCGTTGTGTTGGGCATCTTCCTCGGATTCATTGTGTCCGAATCCACGTGGTTGCTCAGCGGCACGGTGGTCCTATTGGTCTTTCTCCAGATGCTGTTCATGAGAGCGAGCTATGTCCTTTTTGCCGTGTTCCTAACAGCGATCGTTGTGCTTGTTCCCACATTCGGAGGGGTTGACGAGATTGAGGCAGGGTGGAGCCGTCTGGCATCAACTGCGTTGGGCGGTGTGATAGCAGTGGCGTTGGTTGGATTGGCTGAACGTGTCGACCGGCGACAGTTGCCTCGCGGCGTCCCGGGTTAGCACGCCTAGGGTGCGGCCATGACCAGACCACTACAAGTCGGCGTCCAACTGCCCGAGGTGGAGCGCCCGGTTCCGTGGACAGAGCTACGCGACATCGCGCTGACCGTCGAGGCGGTCGGGTTCGACTCGATCTGGGTCGGTGACCACCTCTTATATCGGGACGAGCACGGCACAAGGGGACCGTGGGAGGCATGGACTTCGTTGGCAGGCATCGCCGAGGCCACTAAAAGGGTCTTGTTGGGACCGTTGGTGGCTGCAACTTCATTTCACAACCCAGCGATGCTGGCCAAGATGGCGGGGACGGTCGATGAGATTTCGGGGGGCCGTCTCATTCTGGGCCTCGGAGCCGGTTGGAACAAGACGGAGTATGACGCTTTTGGCTTTCCGTACGACCGAAGGATCTCCCGGTTCGAGGAGGCCTTCACAGTCGTCCGCACACTGGTAAGAGAGGGTTCGATCGACTTCGCAGGTGACTTCTACACAGTTCGCGAAATGGAGCTGTTGCCACGGGCTCGGCCGGACATGCCTCTCCTGGTTGGTTCCAACGGTCCCCGTATGTTGGGCTTAACCATTCCTCACGTGGACATGTGGAATACGTGGCACGTCTGGTTCGGCAACCGACCTGAGGGACTTGGTCCTCTGATGACCCAGGTGGACGAAGTGGCTCGCGCTGCGGGTCGAGACCCGGGTGAAGTCGCCCGAACGGCTGCGATTCTGATTCAGCTCGAAGGCGGAAGCGGGCGCCTCACCAGCTACGACCGCCGTCCTTCCGTGCCCTTGACAGGCAGCCCTAGTGAGTTGGCTGAGTCAATGGCGCACTTTTCAGATGCCGGGATCGAGCACCTTCAGCTGGTCCTGGATCCGATCGATGTCAGAAGCGTGGAACAGATGGGCGAGGCCCTAGCTTTGTTGCGTTCATGCTGATCAGCTTTCGTCGATTGTGATCGACTCGATCACCACTTCTTCGTCGGGTCGGTCGTTTCGATCAGTGGAACTGCTCGCAATCGAGTCCACAACCTCGAGGCCGGATGTCACGTTCCCGAAGATCGTGTACGAATGGGGCAGACCAACATCCTTGTGCATGATGAAGAATTGGGAGCCATTGGTGTTGGGTCCGGCGTTGGCCATCGCCACTGTTCCACGTGAGTACTGCCCGGCTCCTTCGATTTCGTCGCGGAATTTGTAGCCGGGACCACCCATGCCAGTACCGGTCGGGTCACCACCCTGGATCATGAAGCCTTCGATCACCCGGTGGAAGATCACTCCGTCGTAGTACCCATCATTGGCCAGGAAAACGAAGTTGTTCACGGTCTGCGGTGACCGCTCGACATCGAGGTCGAGTTTGATTTCCCCGTGGTTGGTCTTGATCGTGGCCTTGTAGGCCTTGGACAGGTCCACGGTTAATTCGGGCGGTGCTGAGTACTGCTTCTGAGTCATCCCGCCAGGTTAGGGGCCGGTCGCGACAACCTAGGTATGGCTGGCCGCTTCGATTACTTGCCCGAAGGCTTCGATGCTCCCCTCGAGATGAGCGTTGGGCATAGCGACGATGGAGTGTGTTGCGCCAGCGTGGTGATAGTCGGCGAAGAGGCCGCTCAGGTTTTCGGCCAAGCCCGCGTTGTTGGTAGCCGCGTAACTTTCGGGTGCCTCGTTGCGACCCCGCAATTGGTCTATATGTTCGCCCAACATCTCTCGATTCTGGGCCGCGACAGCTGTCACCAGGTGGGTCACCTCGATGTCAGGGGCTTCCCGCCCGATCTCAACGCAGTGCCTGCGTAGAACCTGGACTTTGTGAGCTACCTCCTCGACCGACCCGAAGAGGTTGGCCGCATCGGCCAACTCGGCGACAAGTCGCAATGTCCGTTTCTCGCCAGACCCGCCAATCAGAATCGGAATCTCTTCTTGAAGAGGCCTCGGGTAGCTGATCAACTCCCTCGCCTCGAAGTGTTCGCCCTCAAAGCTGGGCGACCCTTTTCCCCAGACCAGACGAAGGATTGCAACGGTTTCCCTGGTGATCGCATAACGCTCGTCAAGTGACGGGAAAGTCAGTCCGTAGCCACGATGCTCCGCCTCATCCCACCCAATGCCGATGCCACAATTGACCCGCCCACCGGACAGTACATCGAGGGTCGCAAGCATCTTGCCAAGAACAGCGGGGTTGCGGTGGGTGGCAGCGGTGACCAAGGCGCCGAGCCGAATGGTCGAGGTACGACCCGCCAGGAACGACAACGTCGTGTATGCCTCGGGCATGTCCTCCCATTTCCGACCGAGCTGTGGGATCTGACGGAAGTGGTCCATCAACCACAAATCCCTGAAACCGGCCTCTTCAGCCCTTTGGGCGATGTCCGTGATCGTCTCTTCGAAGTCGGTCTCACCCCAGTCGAATCGGGAAAGGACCAGACCAAACGTGTGACCCGATGCGGATGGGTCGGCAGGTGCAGCAGCGGCAGGGCTTGCGAATTGTGGTGCTACAACAGCAACTGGCTCTTCCGAAAGCACGTCGTCGAAACGCTCACGCGGAAGCTGTGCGACGACTTCGGCGTGTGTCTTGGCCTGCTTCTTGATAACGCTCTGCGGCAATGGGCTGCTCCGTCGTGAGTTTCTCTCCAACAACTGTGTGGTCGGTGTGTTGAAAGTGACGGCGAATATCGGCACCCCGGCGGCGGCAGCCGCGGCGGCCCATCGCAATCTTCGTTCAGCGTCGAACCCCATCGTGTCGATGACAGTTGTGAGCCGACGCCGAATTCGCTCGGCGACGATTAACTCGAGTAGCTCGAAGGCAACCGTGCCCGCTGCCTGGTCCGCCTGATCGATGCCGACCGCGGCCCGCAGGTCGTCGGACGACACGATTTGGTTGGGTTGGAAGTGCCGTTCCGCCCAGGAAGTTTTTCCTGCCGAACTCGGACCTACCAAAACCACAACACACGGGGAGGGAAGTCGATGCTCCACAACCATTTTCTAGCGGACAGACCGCATTTTGTCCCTCGATCTTCAGGGAATCGTCATCCGCGCTTCGTGGCTAGCCTCCTCGAAACAGCCGCAAGCGCATCGACCGCGTGAGGACCAACTAACTCAATGGGTGATAGTCAAAATCAGCTGCCATCTTGGAATCCGGGACCGACCCGTGATCGAATAATCGGCTTCCTCGATGAGGCGGCGCAAGTGCCGGTGTCGGATCGTGTTGCCTACTTCGATAACGATGGCACCCTCTGGTGCGAACGTCCGTCCTATATCCAGCTCGATTTCTTTGTCGATGAGTTACGGAGGCGCGTAGATCAGGATCCGGCGTTGGGTGAGAAACCCGAATTCGCCGCTCTGCTCAACAACGACAAAGCCGCCATTGGAGCGATTGGCCTGGCCCGTGTCGCCGCAGCACTGGCCGGGTTGTTCGAGAACCGCACACCTGAGGAGTTCGCGTCGGCGGTGCGCTCTTTCATGGCGAGTGGCATGCATCCCGACAAAGGGCGGCCGTTGCGCACCATGGTCTATCAGCCGATGATTGAGCTGATCGAAGAGCTCCGTAGGCGCGAATTCACAGTTGGGATTGTCACCGGGGGCGGCACAGAGTTCGTCCGTGCGATCAGCGTGGACCTCTACGGAGTGCCACCCGAACTGGTGGTGGGCACACTTATCGAATACGAGTTCGCCAGAGATGGCGACGGGGTGCCCGCGATTCGCCGCAGCTCCCGGATCCTCGGCGATGCCAACGAAGGTGCCGCCAAGGTTGCCCACATACAGACGCAGCTAGGCAGACGGCCAATCCTTGCTGGGGGGAACAGTTCGGGTGATCGTGAGATGTTGGAATGGGCTGCGGCGGTCCCAGGTCCGTCGATGGCGCTGCTGGTCAACCACGACGACGCCGAGCGGGAATACGTCTATGAGGGTACAGGTGCAACTGTCGATGATCTGGAGCCGATAACCGTCGTCGCCGACCGGCTGAGTTGGGTGCAGGTCAGTATGAAGTCAGACTGGTCGACTGTGTTCGCTCCTGAATCCTGAGCCGAATGCACAGTGCGCAGTGGGGCTGAGCACATCCGTTCCGTCTCGCTTTCAACGGTGCTACCCAGAACCTTTGCGGTTCAGGTCAAGAGAACGACGCCATGTCGGTAACCTGACGTTGTGACATTTACACCATCAAACCCCTTTGGGTATGTGGCCACCGCAATGGTCACCCCCTTTGGCGAGACCGGGGCGGTCGATCATGACAAGGCCTGGCAACTGGCGCGCCATTTGGCGGCTTCGGGAACCGACACGCTTGTCGTTGCCGGCACGACCGGAGAATCGCCGACGCTCAGCGACCAGGAGAAGCTGGCCTTGTTCAAGACCGTGGTCGACGCCGTAGCCGAGAAGAAGACGAAGGTCATCGCTGGCACGGGAACATACGACACTCGCCATTCCGTAGAGATGACCGACAAGGCTGGATCTTTGGGAGTCGACGGCGTATTGGCTGTGACTCCGTACTACAGCAAACCGAGCCAGGAAGGCCTCGTGGAGCATTTCTCCGCTATTGCCGACGTTGGCGTTCCAGTGATGCTGTACAACATCCCGGGTCGTAGCGTCAGGTTGATTGAGATCGATACGCTGAAACGCCTCGCCGATCATCCTCGCATTGCCGCGGTGAAGGACGCAGTGGAGAACCTCGACTTCACCAGCAAGACAGTCAATGAGATTCCTGCGCTTCCCGTCTATTCGGGTCAGGACTCATTGACGCTGCCAATGATGTCAGTGGGTGCAGTTGGAGTGGTTTCGGTTGTAGCCCACCTCGCCGGCCCTCAGATTGCGGCAATGGTGAAAGCTGTTCACCGGCAGGACTTTGCCGAGGCCAAGCGGCTTCACCATCAACTTCTCCCTCTTTGTCATGCCTGCTTCCTCGAGACCAATCCGTCTCCGGTGAAGGCGGCGTTGTCCGCCGTTTGGGAATCTGTGGGGCCCGTGCGGCTGCCACTGGTTGAGGCTTCGGCGTCAACCCTCCAGGAGATCGAAAAGGCTCTCGGGGCGGTAGGTACTCGATGAGCGTCTCCGTTACTTTCCTCGGCGGGCTTGGAGAGATTGGCCGAAACTGCGCGGCCGTCGAGATAGACAACAAGATTGCCCTCATCGACGTGGGGCTCATGTTTCCCGAAGAGGACATGCTCGGCGTCGACCTCGTCTTTCCCGATTGGTCGTGGCTCCTGGAGAGGAAGAAGGATGTTGTTTGTGTGATCTTGACCCACGGTCACGAAGACCATATGGGTGCGCTTGGCTACTTCCTCCGCGACATAAATGTGCCCGTCTATGGAACGCGTCTTGCGATGGAGCTGGCGAGCGGACGAATCGAGGAACTGGGAGTCAACGGAGATCTTCGCACCACCAAATTCAAGAAGTGGACCGAACATGGGCCTTTCAAGTTCATGCTGATACCGGTGAGTCACTCGGTGCCGGATGCCTCGGCTGTCGCTCTGGACACTCCAGAGGGGATGGTCATTCACTCCGGAGACTTCAAGCTCGATCCAACCCCGATCGACGGTCGTCCAACCGACTTGCCGACGTTCGCTTCGCTGGGAAACCGTGGTGTGCGCCTTTTGCTTTCAGACTCGACCAACGCTGAGAAGCCCGGCTTCGAACCGTCGGAGAGCTCTGTTGGTCAGCCGATCAGAGATGTCATAAGGGATGCCGAGGGCCGTGTTATCGCCGCGTGCTTCTCTTCGCACGTCCACCGAGTCCAACAGATTGCCGATGCGGGAATAGCCGCGGGTCGAAAGATTGCCTTCTTCGGCAGGTCCATGCATCGAAACACCGGTATCGCAACCGAATTGGGTGTCCTTGACGTGCCTGAAGGCTCAGTCGTCGACATCAAGAAGCTGAAGGATTATCCAGCCGAGAAGCAGCTGATGATCACCACCGGAAGTCAGGGGGAGCCGTTTGCAGCCCTGTCGCTGATGTCGCAAGGTCGGCATCGTTTCGTGGAGTTAGGCGACGGGGACACAGTCCTGATATCGGCAAAGCCCATTCCCGGCAATGAGACCGCTGTCTCGAAGGTGATCTCCAATCTCATTCGACGGGGCGCCAAGGTGGTGCATGGACGAAACTCACACGTCCACGTTTCCGGACATGCTGCCCGCGACGAATTGCTCACGTTCCTCAACGTCCTCCGGCCACAGGCCTTTGTGCCGGTGCACGGTGAGTATCGACATCTCGATGCTCACGCAGAGTTGGCGGAGACTATGGGCGTCAAGTGGGTTGAAGTCCTGGAGGATGGGGATCGGGTGACGCTCAACGGAAAGAAGACCACTGTCGACCGTCGTGTTGTTCCTGCCGGCTATGTCTACCTCGACGGTTCAGGTGTGGGAGACGTCAAGACGGCAGTCCTGCGAGATCGCTCACACCTCGCCGACGATGGGGTGGTTGTTGTGACCGTCGGCATCGATCACGACACCGGGAAGATCGTCTACGGGCCTGACCTCGACAGTCATGGTGTGATGGACGACCCGGAAGAAGTGCTGAAGAAAGCCGCCGCCGAGGTCAAAAAATCGATTGGAGAACACGCCAGTGGGCGTTCTGACCTGGGCGAAATTCAGAAGACCGTCCGCCAGGCGGTGGGTCGAATCATTCGCCAGGAGACGTCACGTAAGCCCGTGATTGTTCCCGTTGTGATGGAGTTGTGACGGACCTTGTTTTCTTTGCCGGCGCTCATCCAGCTTCACGACTCCTACTGAGAAGACAAAGGCTAGGACCACAAGAATCAATCCTCCTTCGCCCCTCGGGAAGAGAAGGCTCCAAACGATGATCGCCGGGATCCAGCCAAACAATCCGATTGCAGCGTTTTCGAGGAGACTGCGACTTTCGGAACCACGGGCAACATAAGCTCCGGCGACACCGCCAGTGAAACTGGCTATCAGGAAGAATATGGGACCCATGATGAGGATTGATGTCATAAATCACCCTGTCGGTATGCGTTCTATTCTACCCAAGGTGGTCGCCGCCGGTCGCCCCGGCAAATAGAATTCGGTATGGATTTCGTCTCCTGGCTGGAGGTCTTCTGAATTTGGGGTTACTTGCGCTCGTACTTGGCGGAGCACTGGTGTCCCAGGTTTGTGATCTGGGCCGAAGAAGGCGAGGGGAAGAAGCTGAGCCAAAAGGCTTCTTCGTGGCCGATGGATCCGGGGTCGGCTGACTCAGCCTATTGGGATCTGATTCGGGCAACAGCTCTGACCGGGAATGTCCCGATTCCCTGAATAGGTGCGGGCAATGCTGTGAAATAGATCTCTTCAGCTTGCCCGAGCGACCCGAGGTTGGTCATGTGCTCCACCACCGGAATCCCGGCCTGGAGCAGGAGGCTGTGGGCGGGTCGCTCTCCGCCCGACGTCGAGTCGATGTTGGCCGAATCGATGCCCACGATCGCCGCTCGACGGTCCACCAAGAGCTGTGCCGCTCCAGGAGTGAGATAAGGATGGCCGCCAAGGTATTCCTCTGTTCCGAAACGGCTATCCCAACCGGTGTGGATCAGGACAGCAACCCCCGATAAATCCACAGCGGAGAAGATGTCTGGGCCAATCGCGGTCTCCTTGGCTTTCACAATCGTTGCCGGTACATCAACGAGTCGGCTGAGAGGTAGGGATGCGATGTCGTCGGCATCTGCGTATCGGTGGTATGGAGCGTCGACGTAGGTGCCTGTGTTTGCTACGAGCTCGATCTTGCCGATATGGAATTCTGTCCCTGCGGCATAGTGCGATCGGGACTCGTCGCGAGACATATGAGTGCTCAGAACTGGCTCCGGAAGTCCGGGATAGGTGGTCATCCCATGGTGAATTGGGTGACTCAGGTCGACAAGCCGATATTCACCCACGGCTGGCCTCGCCCACCTCGACCATTACTTCGTCAAGAGCCTTCCTCCGCAAGTCCGGCACCACACAATCATCGGCTGGATACCCGATCGGGAAGAGACAGAAAGGCCGCTCGTTTTTTGGTCGTTCCAGAACCTTGGTGAGGAATTTCATCGGGCTTGGGGTGTGAGTCAACGTGGCTAGACCCACGTGATGAAGAGCAGTGATGAACATTCCAGCGGCGATCCCGCAGGACTCCTTGACGTAGAAATGGTGCAGCTTGTTGCCATCGTCGTCGATCCCGTAGCGCTGCTCGAACAAGACCACGATCCAAGGCACCGTCTCCAGGAAGTCCTTGTGCCAGTCGGTCCCCAATGGCTCGAGTGCTTCTCGCCAGTGGTCGGGCAGCCGACCTCCCTCGTAGTTGACGCGCTCCTCCTCCTCGGCCGCTTCCCTGATCTGCCGCTTGATCTCAGGGTGACCAGTGATCGCAAACGTCCACGGCTGACGGTGAGCTCCCGACGGCGCCGTCGATGCAGTCCTGATCGCTTGTTCGACGAGATGACGTGGCACCGGTTGGTCGGAAAAGAATCTCACACTGCGCCGACGATTCATCTCCTCGAAGAAGTTATCGGCGCGGTCGTGTTGTTCCTCAGGCGAGAGTCGGTCCGGGCGGTAGGGGATCATGGGGGCGGGCATCACCCGAAGCTAGCACTCGGTCCCAACACCGTCCTGTGAGGGTTTGGGCACCGACTTGGTGCCGAAACCCTCACAGAGGTGTTTTCGTCATTCCTCTGACCGTGTCCAAGTTTGATCATTCGGAGAGAACTGGATCCCGCGGCCGGCGAGACAATTCTCCGATGTCATAGAGAGGACCATCGTGTCCGCATCCTCGAAGCGGTAGTTACCCGTCATCGCAGACTCTGGCTCGCAGTTGGCCGACTCGTCGCTGGAGACGAACGTGATCAATCCCGCTCCCGGAACGAATCGAACTGTTCCCTGGTCGGTTGCTTCCCCGGACGGTCCAAAGACCGTGTACTGGTCGCCGTCGAAGCGCAATACCGCCAATTGCCGCTCCCAATCGCCCTGCACATGAACAACGACATCTGGTGGATCAAAGCCAGCCTCGGCGGGCGGCGGGACCGAGAAGGGCTCCGTTCGATTCAGCGTCAGGCCTTGACCGAGCCCGCGATTGAGATCACAGTCGTCCGAGGCAAGGGTGAGCTGGAACGTGTCGGGCCCGCTAAAAGCGTACTCGTAGGTGCCCTTGGCCGCATCGGAGCAATTCAGCGAATCGGAATTGGAGCTGAAGGTGATCCGGTCGGATACCGCTAGGAGAGTAAAGGTCCCTTGATCGGTGACCTCGCCGTCCTCGAGAAGGAAATAGAGGTTGCCTTCCATCTCGATTTGGATCCCGGATCCCGCCCAGAAGCCGCGGAACGACTCGAAGTCCTCGATAGCCGCCTCCCCGGGCGAAGTGGTCGGCGTCGGATTGGTCGCAACCGGGCTTGCATCTTCTCCCTGGCTCAGGAGTACCCAGGCCAACCCGAGAATTGCGATCACCACGGCCGCAATCAGCATCGGGGTGAACCGCTTCCATGTGGGAGGCTGGGGTTCTTCGGTGGTTACGTCGCGTAGCTCAGTCACGTTGCTGCTCCTTCTCTGCAGTGCCGTGAGGTATCTGGTGGCGTCAACCTCCACCACATCGAGCATGTCGATATCTGGGATTGGATTGTGCTCTACGAAAAGCGCAACCACCTGTTCTTCAGTTCTCACCAGGCACCTCCTTTCCGAGCAACGGAGGACTTCTTTGATTCGAGTCGGTTGTATTCGTTCGTCAGACGTTTCCGGGCGCGGGACAACCTCTGCCGGATGGCAGGTTCGGACAGGCCCAAGACTTCAGCTACTTCGGGCATTGGCAACTCTTCCCACAAGGCCAGACGCAGAATCTCGAGGTCGTCCGGTCGGAGACGGGCAAGAGCCTTAGAGAGAGTTCTAGAGTCCTCGCGGGCGATAACGACATCGTCTGTTGTGGTCACCGCTTCGAAGCCGACACCATGAAGCTTTTTCGTCAGCTTCTGTTGTCTACCTGCACCGCGCCATTGCTGGCCGATCACGCGGTAGGCCACGCCGTATAGCCACGGCAGTGTTTTGGGCTCGTCCGGGACCTCATCGATCCGCCGCCAGCAGACCAAGAACACTTCGGCAACGGCGTCGTCGACCTTGGCCGGGTCGGTGCGTCGGCGGCAATACGCATAGACGCTGCGAAAGTGCTTGTTGTAAACCTCGATGAATCTGGCATCACCGCCACTCACCGGACCTAGCTTCGCAGAATTCAACCCGCTCATGCCTCTCTTGTGGCCGACAGAATGGATTTGTGACACCAGTCACAAATCCGGCTGGATGGCAATAGAACTGTTCGAGCAACGGAGAGGGGTGTGGGCGGCAGGCGACTGCGCTCCACACCCCTCCGACTCGTAGAACGGGATGATTCGTCCGAACTAGACCTATTACCGCAACCCATCGCGCGGCGTCGTGTATGGTTTTCCACACATGCCCAATAAGACATCCACCCGAAAGGGTTCCTCCGGGCGGAGGCGGGTGTCCTCGGCAAAGGCCAAACAGGCAAAAGCCAAACAAAAGAAGACCAGGAGCAGCACAAAGAGCGGTTCCGTCAGCCAAAAGCTGGTGGCTGGCAAGGACTGGGTGCGAGGTGCCTTGGGACGTCAAACCGACGACGTCTGGGGTCTCATCCTGATCGTCGTTGCGACCCTGGTAGTTCTCGCGTTCTTCGAGTTGGCCGGTCCTATCGGTTCAGGGATTGAATCGGGTTCCAAGTTCCTCTTCGGCGTCTGGCGGTTCGTGATGCCAGTGGCCCTAGCCGGAATCGGGATTGCTCTGATCATCGGCAAACCGCGTGAGGGCGCGTTGAAACTCGTTCTCGGCGGTCTAGCGACCTTTATCGGATCGTTGTCGCTATTCCATCTTCTCACCGGTGCGGTAGCTCTGGTCCCCAACATCGAGCTGGTCAAAGAGCGAGGCGGGGCTGTTGGCGCCCTCATTGCTTTCCCGTTGCAGCGCGTGCTGGGGCACTGGGGCGCATTTGTCATACTCGCTGCGGTCCTCGGTATGGGTGTGCTGGTTATGACACGAACCAGCGTGCGTGAGTTGTTCCTCGGAATCGGATCGATGTTGTCATCGGCTCGCAAGTTCACCGTCGACCTGTTTACTCCGGATCCCGAAGGATCCGCGTCCGTCGCCACCCCTGTTGCCGCAGTCGTTCCGAGAGGTCGTCATGAACGGCCCAAGAAGCAACGGCCTGCCACACCGAAGAAGAAAGCCGCCAAGCCGATGCCTAAGGCTGAGACGGTCAAGCCAGTCAAGACCATCGATATATCGGACGGCGCCTATCAACTGCCCCCGCTTCAACTCCTCGAAGAAGGGGGTGGAGGAGAGTTGAACAAGCGATCCCTCGAAGATATGGCTCGACAGCTCGAAGAGACGCTGGTTCAACACGGCGTCGATGCAACGCTGACGAAGATCGTTCCCGGTCCGACAGTCACCCGGTATGAGATCGAGTTGGCCCCCGGCGTCAAGGTCAACAGAGTCTCGAATCTGTCGCACGACATCGCATATGCCCTGGCGACGCCAGACGTACGCCTGCTAGTCCCGATCCCCGGGAAGTCGGCCATTGGTGTTGAGGTGCCCAACCGCAATCGTCGATTGGTATCCCTGGGAGACATTCTTTCTGCGGCACCGGCCACACCCGGAACTCATCCGCTCACGGTCGGGCTCGGGATGGACATATCGGGTGGTCCGAAGCTACTCAACATCGCCGAATTGCCCCACGTTTTGATTGCCGGTGCGACCGGCGCAGGTAAGTCGTCGTGTATCAATTCGATTGTCACGTCACTTCTCATGCGTACCCACCCCGACGACGTGAAGTTGATCATGGTCGACCCGAAAAGGGTCGAGTTGGGGCAGTACAACGGTGTTCCCCACCTGCTAACCAGGGTCATAACCAACCCGAAGAAAGCAAATGATGCCCTGAAATGGGCTGTCGCGGAAATGGATCGTCGTTACGACCTGCTCGCCGACGCCAAGGTGCGAGACATTGAGGGTTACCGTGACAAACTCGAGGCCGGCGGTCTCGACCCGGAGGGTTTCGACCGCTTTCCCTACATCGTTGTGATCATCGACGAGTTGAACGACCTGATGATGGTTGCCGGCCGTGAGGTCGAAGAGTCAATCGTACGCATCGCCCAGATGGCCCGGGCGGTTGGCATTCATCTTGTGATCGCAACACAGCGGCCTTCTGTCAATGTCATCACAGGTGTGATCAAAGCCAACGTGCCCAGCAGGCTCGCATTCTCCGTTGCCTCTCAGACCGACAGTCGAGTCATCCTCGACGGTTCAGGGGCGGAGAAGCTGGTCGGCATGGGAGACATGTTGGTGGTGACCGCCAAGGAGCCTCGACCACAGCGAATTCAGGGATCCTGGGTTCGTGAGGCTGAGATTCACGCTGTTGTGGATTGGGTGAAGCAGCAACGCGAAGCTCAGTACCGGGACAAAGAAGTCCTCGAAGCTGTTGCTGCCGCTGCTGCTGTCAAGGCCGAGGAAGAAGATGATGAGGACGCAGCCCTGGTGCGGCAGGCGATCGAACTCGTAGTTCGCTCACAGCTCGGGTCGACGTCGATGCTGCAACGCAAGCTCCGGATAGGGTTTGCCAGGGCCGGGCGGGTGATGGACATTCTGGAAATCAGAGGCATCGTCGGGCCCTCGCAGGGGAGCAAGGCGCGCGAGGTCATCATGACCGTTGAAGAACTCGAAGAGATGCTCACGGCGGAGAGCACCAGCGTATAGGCGTTGATGTTGCCCGCGCGGTCGGTGCGGATAAGCTCACGGACGAATGTTTAGCCTCATCTCGCCGGATGGATCGGTAACCGATCGACTCCCGCTGACTCTGGAACAGATGAAGCGACTCTATGCGGACATGGTCGAAGCTCGCGCCTACGACCGGAAGTCGATGGCCATGCAAAAGCAGGGTCGGTTGGCCACCTATGCACCGTTTGAGGGTCAGGAGGCAGCCCAAATTGGTGCTGCGGCAGCTCTCCAAAGCGACGACTGGGTGGCGGGAACCTATCGAGACGCGGCGTTGATGTGGCGGGCCGGGTACCCGTGGAGTCACCTGGTTGCGGGTCGCACTGGTGACGAGAGAGGCGGCCAGCCCCCCGAGGGAGTCAATGTCTTACCTCCGTCGATCACCGTGGGTGGACATATGGTTCACGCCGTTGGCCTTTCCTGGGCCGAAAAGCTGCGTGAGTCGAACCAGATTGCCTTAACCAGTTTTGGGGACGGGGCGACATCTGAAGGTGACTTCCATGAGGCAATGAACCTTGCCGCCGTTTATCAAACACCGACGGTGTTCTTCTGTCAGAACAACGGCTTTGCCATCTCCTACCCGCGCTCGGAGCAAACCAGGTCGCAGTCGATAGCGATCAAAGCCGAGGCTTATGGGATGCCCGGTGAGCAGGTTGACGGCAACGACGTGGCAGCGGTCTATTCGGTTGTGTCGCTGGCGGTGGAACGCGCCAGGAAGGGCGAGGGACCAACCCTGATTGAGGCAATCACGTACCGGCTCGGGCCCCACACCACTTCAGACGATCCGGACCGCTATAGATCAGCCGACGAAGCGCAGAGTTGGAGAGAAAGAGACCCCCTGCTCAGGGTCCGTCGGCTCTTTGAGAAGGCCGGCGAGTGGTCGTCAGCTTGGGAGAGCGAGATAGACGAGAGCGCCAGCGCCAAGATCGAGCAGGCGGTCAACGAGGCCGAGAGCCTTCCACAGCCGACTCGGGAAGAGATGTTCGAGCGTATGTACGCCGAGATGACACAGCCGTTGCGACGCCAACTAGGTGACAACGATGAGTGAGATCAACCTCGCCCAAGCACTAAACCGAGCATTGGATACCGCACTCGACTCCGATGAAAGGGTTGTCCTTCTCGGTGAGGACATCGGTCGGACCGGTGGCGTGTTCCGCATCACCGACGGGCTTCAGGCGAAACATGGAGCGTCGCGTGTTTATGACACGCCAGTTGCCGAGTCCGGAATCGTAGGAGCTGCCTTCGGGATGGCTATCGCGGGCATGCGACCTGTCGTCGAACTCCAGTTCATGGGGTTCTCCTATCCCGCGTATGACCAAATCATCAATCACGTCGCAAGGATTCGCAACCGGTCCAACGGACGTTTCACGGCGCCAATGGTCATACGAATTCCCTTCGGAGGCGGGATTGGCGCTGCTGAACACCATTCGGAGTCAGCCGAGGCCATTTATGCACATATACCGGGGGTAAAGGTTGTCGTCCCGTCGACCCCTTATGATGCAAAAGGGCTGATGCTGGAGGCGATCGAAGACCCCGACCCGGTCATTTTTCTGGAACCGATCCGCATGTACAGGGCCGTCAAAGAAGAAGTCCCCGACATCTACTACACGGTGGATATTGGTCCAGCACGCGTCGAAAGATCCGGATCCGACGTCTCGCTGATCAGCTGGGGTGCGATGATGAAGGAAACCCGGGCCGCTGCCGCCCAGTTGGAGACGGATGGGCTCTCGGTTGAGGTCTTGGAACTGCAGACTCTGTCGCCTCTCGACGCCGACGGCATTGTGACCTCGGTGGACAAGACGGGACGTGCGGTCGTGGTCCACGAAGCCCCTCGAACCGGCGGTCTTGCCGGTGAAGTGGCTGCCATCATCCAAGAGCGGTGCCTGTATTCGCAGCTGGCCCCTGTGAAACGCGTCACCGGTCCGGATACGATCTTTCCGTTGAAACGTTCAGAAGGCCACTACCTTCCGTCCGTGGATCAAATTGCCGACGCAGCTCGAAAGACCTTGGAGGAATAAGTGGCTCAAGAGTTCAGACTTCCCGATATCGGTGAAGGACTAACCGAGGCCGAGATCGTGCGGTGGTTGGTTGCCGAAGGTGACTACGTCGCCGCAGATCAGCCCGTTGTGGAAGTTGAGACGGACAAGGCTGTCGTCGAGATTCCGTCGCCGTACGCCGGGACTGTGTTGCGTCATGGTGGGGCTCCGGGCGAAGTGCTTGAAGTTGGTGCCGTGTTGTTGGTTGTTGGAGACGCTGAATCCGAGGTCCCAGATGCCCAAGAACCTGAAGGCGGGCATGCTCAAGACGATCTCACCCAAGACGTCGAAACAGCCGAATTCGAAGTTGTGGACTCCAGACCGATCGGGGAGACGGCTGCTCCCATCGTCGGCACGCTCAACGAGGATGCCGAAGTCTTGGAGCCGCGTGCCGCGACACCAGCAGCATCGGGGAGTTCGGTCAAAGCCCTACCCATCGTGCGCAAACTCGCACGCGACAACGGTGTGGACCTGACGACGGTGCAGGGCAGCGGGCCAGGAGGTCGGATCACACGCGAAGACGTATTGGCTGCTGTCAGGGTCGCGGATGAACCGCCCGCAGTCACCCCGACGGTTGACCACGAACCAACGCCGACGGTCACATCCCAGGCTCCAGTTCCGGGCGGCGACGAGCGTCAACGAATGAGCCGATTGCGTCGCACCATCGCCGCGAACATGGTCAACAGCTGGAATGAAATTCCCCATGTCACCACCTTCGATGACGTTGACGCAGCGCGACTGCTCGAGGTGAGATCTGCTTTGGCTGCTCGTCACGACGTCAAGATTCCGATCGAAGCGTTGGTTGTCAAGGCAGTCCTCCCCGCGTTGGATGCTTTCCCCGAGTTCAATGCCTCGGTTGACGGCGAAGATTTGATAGTTCACACGTCCCGGGATATCGGGATAGCCGTGGACACACCTGACGGTCTGCTTGTCGCCGTGATCGAAGACGCGGGCTCCAAGTCTGTCTTGGATCTGGCATCTGAGGTGGTGAGGCTGGGCGAAGGCGCCAAAGAGAGATCGCTCACACCCGATGAGTTGACCGGCCAGACTTTCACTGTTTCGAACATCGGGGCAGTCGGAGGTGGCCACGGAACTCCCATAGTTCCGTACGGGACCACCGCGATTCTCTCGGTCGGGCGAGCCAAGGAGAAGCCCATTGTCGACAGCGAGGGAGACTTGGTGATCACCCCTGTAATGCCGTTGTCACTTTCCTACGACCACCGTGTGGTGGATGGGGGTCAGGGCCGACGGTTTATGGCATTGTTGATGGAGAACCTCGAAGAGCCGGCGTTGTTCTTGGCAAGCTGATATGCCTCACGTCCACGTCATCCCGTATGAGGAAAGCACCGGCATCGTTCGGCGTGAATACCAAAAAGGGTATCTGCGAGCGGATCGTCTGTGGAACATTGTTTCGATTCAGAGCCAGTTGCCGGAGGTCATGCGCGACTCGATGCGCCTATACGGGTCAGTGATGTTCGGTGAGTCGCCACTGAGCAGATGGCAGCGCGAGTTTCTTGCTGTCGTCACGTCGCAAATCAACGAGTGTGAGTACTGAACAAGGGCTCACCTGCACGATCTCCGGGCTGAGATCGAAGACGAAGAACTAGTAGATAGGATTGCGGTCGAGTGGCGATCCGCTGGCCTGGACGAAGCCACGTTGGCTCTCGCCGAGTTTGCGGTCAAGCTGACAGTGGAACCTTCATCGGTGACTGCTGCCGACACAGACCGACTTCGGGCCGCAGGGTTCGACGACGTCGGTATCTCCAGTTGTGTTCAGGTGGTTGCCTATTTCAACTACATCAACCGGATTGCGGAGGGTCTTGGCATAGACGTCGAGGCTTGGATCGAGCCAAACGGTCGAGTTCGTCCTGAATAGCCCCGAACTCATTCGCTCGGCCCGCCACTAGCCTCGACAAGCATGAGCGAGAACGAAACCGTCGAAGACCCTCAAGACATCTCATCCGACGCCCCCGAGGTCGAAGAGAAGAGTGTCTCCAAGACACTCAGTGGCGAGTTCAACGGTGTCAAGGTCGCTTACAACGCCACTGCGGCGACCCAGGTGATCGAACGAGACGACGACAAGAAAGCCGTCTTCTTCTACGTGGCATACACGAAGGTCGGTGCCGAAGCAGCCGGGCGTCCCCTGGTCTTTGCATTCAACGGGGGGCCAGGGTCATCGACAGTCTGGCTGCATCTCGGGCTTTTCGGTCCGAAACGAGTCGAGTTCGACGCCGATGGATTCCCCGTGGGGGTTCCAGGCCGTCTCGTCGACAATGTGCACTCGATTCTCGATATCGCCGATGTTGTGCACATAGACGCAATCGGCACCGGTTTGTCCCGAGCTGTGCCGAAGGAGAAAGAAAAGGAGTATCACCACTTCTCCAAGGACATAGAAGCGTTCTCTGACTTCATCGTCTCGTACCTGAATCGAAACGGTCGCTGGGCGTCACCGGTCTATCTCGCCGGCGAGAGTTACGGGACCACGAGGGGTGCTGCGATCGCGGCGAACCTCTTCGATAAGCACGGTCTCCAGCTGAACGGAGTTCTCTTGATTTCGGTGGCGATGAGCTTCCAAACCATCGCCATGGAAAGCAAGGCCGGCTATCTGTTCCATCGTGGCAACGACCTCCCTTACATGACCCATCTACCGACTTACGCTGCCACCGCTTGGTACCACGGTGTCCTACCCAAGAAGCATCAAGAAAAGAAGCTCCGCGAGTTCCTCGATGAGGTAGAGAAATTCGCTCTGGGCCCCTACTGGTCTGCGTTAGCGCTTGGTGATCAGATTTCAGCTACAGAGCGGAACCGGACTGTGAAGAAGGTGGCCGAGTACACCGGACTACCAGTCGACTATGTCGATCGCTACGACATGCGGATCCACATCATGCGATTCTGCAAGGAGCTCCTACGCTCTCAAGGAAAAACGGTGGGCCGACTCGACTCACGCTACACCGGATACGACCGTGTTCTCGACGGTGACAACATCGAGTCTGATCCGGCCGCGAATCTCACGACAGGCCCTATGGCGTCAGCCTTGAACGCCTACTTGAGGACCGAGCTGGGCTTCGAATCTGAGGATTTCTATGAGATTCTCTCGATGGAGATCAACGAGAGCTGGGATTACGAAGACTTCAAGAATCGATATGTCGAAACGTCGGAAAACCTCCGGGATGTGATGTCGAAGTCACAGGCGATGAAGGTTTTTGTTGCCAACGGCTATTACGACTTGGCCACTCCCCACATGGCGTGTGAGTACACCTTCAGTCATATGGGTCTGCACCCGGACATTCGGGAGAACATCGAAATGAAATACTACGACGCCGGTCACATGATGTACGTGCACAAACCGTCGCTGCAACAGCTCGCGACCGATATGAGAACGTTCATAAGAGGGAGCCATTGAAGACTGTCGGCATCCTCGGAGGTATGAGCTGGCAATCCACGGTCAGCTACTACAAGCTCATCAACGAAGATGTTACTTCTCGGCTGGGTGGCCATCACAGTGCCGATCTTCGAATCTGGTCCGGCGACTTCGAGCATCACCATCGAGCTCAGAAACGGGGTGACGACGACTGGGAGGCATCGACGATGGTGGGGGCTGGGAAAGAGCTAGTTGCGGCCGGCGCCGAGCTCCTGGCGATCGCATCCAACACAGTGAATCGGTATGCGGATCTGATCGAAGCCGCAGTGGACACGCCGGTGGTGAACATCATTGACGTCACCGCCCATCGGATTCAGGATGCAGGTTTGGATGACGTCCTGCTGCTGGGTACCGACTTCACGATGTCCGGCGGTTTCTATGTCGATCGTATGCAATCAAACGGAATCAGTTGCATGATTCCAGGTGAATCAGATCGGGCGGAGGTTCATCGGATCATCTTTGAGGAGTTGGTCTTTGGGGAGATCGACGATGGCTCGCATCGTACCCTCGTCGACATCATCGACGCCTCGGCCGACAAAGGTGCGGAGGCTGTAATCCTTGGTTGTACTGAGCTAGGTCTGATCCTCGACGAAGACGACGGGCGAATCCCCGGATTCGACACCACCCGAATTCACTGTTCGGCGATTGTGGACGCTGCTTTGGGCTAGTGGCTATTCGGAATGTCGATCCACAACCGACAGCACTTCGGTCAAGTTGAGTTCTGGGTAGGGGTCCGGGGCGAGGAGACCGAGTATTCGCTCCTGGCTTCGAGCCGACACAACCACCTTGTCCTCCCATTTGGAAGAGAGTGACGCTGGCGGCACCCGACAACATGACGGATTCGGGCAGGTGGACACGGAGCGGTTGTCGCTTTCGCGTCCTCGGAACCACTTGGCGTCTTTGAAAGGGACACCGAACGTTATGGCGTGGGCCGGTTCACGACCGGTTTCGATGTGGGTTGTACAGAAGTAGGTACCCGCCGGGGTATCGGTGTACTGGTGGTGAATTGCAAATCTGTCGGCGGACCGAAATGTGACTCGGGACCCCCAACGCTCACACAGCTTCTGGGTTTCCATACCACCGTATTGGTCCCGCCGGACGGGAGCGCCATCATTGGAATACCCCTTGACGATGCTGCCCAGGGGGTCACTGACGATCAGGTGGCACTGTTTGTCGAAGTGTTTGGTGAACAGGTTGGCGATACGCCACGCGGCCATTTCGTATGAGACGTAGAAGGATTCCTTGATGTCCTCGGCATTGATGTCGTGATTCGCCTTCGCATCGGTCAAGCCGGGAATCGCGGCTGTCTCGGGAACCAGGACAGCGGCAGCAAAGTAGGCGGTTTCGACTCGCTGGCGGAGGAAAGTAGGTAGATCGGGTTCACGCTCGTGTTCAAGCAAAAAGGAGGCCAGGGTTTGCAGTATCGCCTTTCGGGCTTGTCGAGTCCGGAGCTCATTTCTCTGTGCGATGTAGATACGTCGGTTTTCCAAATCAACCAGGGAACGGGCGAAGGAGGGCATGTCCTCGATCGGGAGAATCTCAAATCCGGTCCGAGCCGTGAGATCGATGAGATTTCGTGACGTGAGCGGGCCGGCCCCGGCATAGCCGGCTGTCTCCAAAGCCAGGGAAGCTGATTCCTCGATGTGGTCCAGATACCCGTTCTCGTTTTGGACCCAAACCGCGATCTCGCCGTTGGCTCTCCGAATCTCCTCACTGCTGGCCGACCCAAGCCCGGATCGTTCTTGCAGAGCGGCCTGCATTCCAACGACATGCGAGAGGGTTTTGTCGTCAAGACGTGCCGAGGGTCGAATCCGTGGAAGGTCAAGCGACTCGAAAAGAGACGACGCTTGGAAACGCATCAATCGGATCTCGAGTTGGTCGCGGTAGCTGGGAGGAGTCGGGTCGAGCAACTGTTGCAACTCAACTCCCAGGGCCTCGGCCAAATCGAGGACCAAAGCGAGCTTGGGCTGCTTCTTTCCATTCTCGAGCAGCGAGAGGTATGGCCCCGTCTTGCCGACTTTTTCGCCCAAATCATCCAAGGTCATGCCGGCCTCGTTGCGGAAGTGGCGGAGTCGTCGTCCCAACACCAGTGGATCCAGTCGGGGAGAATCGGTCATATCTACTCCTAACGCAAGAACGGATGATTTTATCTTCTGAACCGTTCTCGATTGTTCACGATGATAAAGAACAATACTATTTATGACCCAATTCCGTGACTCAGCAGAAGAACGACGGATTCTGACACCCGACGCAGTTGCCTTCCTCACCGATATGGAGCGTGAATTTGGCTGGCGGCGGGGCCAGCTCCTGGCGGCCCGCCAGGGGAGACAACTAGCCATTGGCAATGGTCACTATCCGGACTTCCTCGATGAAACCGCCGAGATTCGAAAGTCGGACTGGAAGATCGCACCCGTTCCCTCGGACCTTCAAGACCGACGAGTCGAGATCACCGGACCTACCGACAAGAAGATGATGATCAACGCCCTCAACTCGGGAGCCAAGGTCTTCATGGCTGACTTCGAAGATGCCAACTCACCGACTTGGTCCAACCTCATCGAGGGACAGGCAAACCTGGTCGACGCCTACCGGCGTGAATTGAAGATGGACACCGAGACCAAGAGCTACCGACTCGGAGATCAACTGGCGACGATCACAGTGCGGCCCAGGGGTTGGCATCTCGAGGAGAAGCACTTCCTCGTTGACGGACAACCGATGTCGGCTTCGTTGTTCGACTTCGGTCTCTACATCTTCCACGGTGGTCGCGCCGCCATCGCAGCAGGGACCGGACCCTACGTCTACCTAGCCAAACTCGAGTCCCACCTGGAGGCGAGGCTGTGGAACGATGTGTTCGTGTGGAGTCAGGACCGGCTGGGCATGGAGCGCGGGACAGTCAAAGCCACAGTCCTGATCGAAACAATCCTTGCTGCCTTTGAGATGGACGAAATCATCTACGAGCTTCGAGAGCACTCGGCCGGCCTCAACGCCGGCAGATGGGACTACATCTTCTCGGTCATCAAGAAGTTTCGAGAGGATCGCAAGTTCGTACTGCCGGATCGCGGCCAGGTCACGATGACGGTTCCCTTCATGAAGGCTTACACAGAGCTGATGGTCGATACATGTCACACAAGGGGCGCCCATGCGATAGGGGGGATGGCCGCTTTCATTCCCAACCGAAGAGACGCGGAGGTAACGAGAGCGGCCATCGCTGCGGTGACAGAAGACAAGATGAGAGAGGCGGAAGCAGGGTGCGACGGAACATGGGTGGCGCACCCGGACCTGGTTCCGGTGGCGATGGAGTGTTTCGATCAGGTGCTTGGCGAGAGGCCAAATCAGATCGGGCGGCACGAGCCAGGTCCCGGAATTGTCGCGTCGCAGCTGCTCGATATGGACGTTCCTGGTGCGATCACCCTGGAGGGAGTCCGGAAGAATGTTGAGGTTGGAATCCGCTATCTGGCCGCCTGGCTCGACGGATCTGGGGCTGTGGGAATCCATAATCTGATGGAAGACGTTGCGACAGCAGAGATCTCGAGATCACAAATCTGGCAGTGGGTCTACCACGAGGCTGTCACCCAAGAGGGAGTGCCCGTCACGGAATCACTGGTGCGTTCCATCGCCAGCGAATTTGTTCATCAGTTCGAGTCCGAAAGCCCCGAGAGAGCCGGGCGGCTCAATGAGGCTCGCAAGGTGTTTGAGGATGTCGCTTTGAGTGATGGATTCGTCGAATTCCTGACTCTTCCAGCCTACGAAATGATCAACTAGCCCATACGAGGAGGAAAAAGAATGGTCGGTCACACAGAAGAAGCAAGGCGACTTCAGCAGGACTGGGCGGACAATCAACGCTGGACCGGAATCACCCGGGATTACACCGCGGACGACGTGGTCGCACTCCGCGGGAGCATTCGTGAACAGCACACTCTGGCACACCGGATGGCGGAGAAGCTATGGGACCTTCTCGCGTCCGAAGACTATGTCAACGCGCTTGGTGCCCTGAGCGGTGGGCAAGCCACGCAAATGGTCAAGGCTGGTCTAAAGGCGATCTACTTGTCGGGTTGGCAAGTCGCTGGTGACGGCAACCTCGCAGGTGAGGTCTATCCCGACCAGTCTCTCTATCCAGCCGACTCGGCTCCGGCACTTGTGAAGCGGATCAACAACGCATTACGCCGTGCCGACCAGATTCACTGGGCCGAAGGGGACGACTCGATCGACTGGTTCGCACCGATCGTCGCTGACGGAGAAGCGGGTTTCGGTGGAGCTCTCAACGTTTTCGAACTGACCAAGGCGTTCATCCAGGCAGGAGCCGCTGGTGTCCACTTCGAAGACCAGCTGGCCGCGGAGAAGAAGTGCGGCCATATGGGAGGCAAGGTTCTCGTTCCCACCAGCCAACACATCAGGACTCTTTCCGCAGCGAGGCTGGCGGCCGATGTCATGGGTGTGCCGACTATCATCGTTGCCCGCACGGATGCAAATGCAGCCACTCTCCTGACCTCGGACGTCGACCCGCGTGACCGAGATTTCACGACAGGGGAGCGGACGCCGGAAGGGTTCTTCCACGTGCGAAACGGACTCGAGTCGGCGATCGCACGCGGTCTCGCCTATGCGCCATACGCGGATCTCATCTGGTGTGAAACAGCAAAACCGGACCTCGACGAGGCAAGAGCCTTCGCCGAAGCGATTCACGCTGAGTTTCCGGGCAAGATGTTGGCCTACAACTGCTCGCCGTCCTTCAACTGGTCGGCACATCTCGACGAGGCGACCATCGCCCAATTCCAAAAAGAGTTGGGAGCAATGGGATATCGGTTCCAGTTCATCACACTCGCCGGCTTCCACGCCCTGAACGCGTCGATGTTCGATTTAGCAAGGGGCTACGGCGAAAGTGGCATGTCGGCTTATGTCGAGCTGCAGAACCGTGAGTTTGCCATGGAAGAACACGGATACACCGCAACCAAACACCAACGGGAGGTCGGGGCAGGCTACTTCGACAAGGTCAGCCAAGCAGTGGCAGGAGGAAACGCCTCAACGCTCGCCTTGGCTGGGAGCACCGAAGAGGAGCAGTTCTAGAAAACGCACGACCTACGCTGATGGCGTGGGTGTCTCTCGGTCGCTTGTGATTCGTGTCTTGGTGATTGCCTTTGTGGTCGCATCATGTGCACCTGCTCCGTCGTCGAACATCCAATTCCCGATCATCGGGAGCGACCCTGACGGTCTCGTCGAAACAATGGAGTGGGTCGAAACGTCTGATGCCACTCCCGGACCGGACGCCTTCAGCGAGCCACTGGTTCTGGACGGGTCCACCGCTCTGAAGGTGGAGATTGCCGTCAAAGGAGGCGGCTGTCCGCCGTCGGCCCAGGTCGGTGTCAGCGGCACTGCCGATGCGGTAGAGATCGCAATCAATCTCGGCGGCACGATTGAGCCTCCAGGGGTCACATGTGAGGCCGTGCTGACCACCCATGTGCTGGCGATCACGTTCAACCAGCCCATCAATATGGACACATTGGTGGTGAGCTCGGTTCGTACCGGAATCGCGGACTCCTGAATAAACCGCTTTCCTTAGGTACACAAGGCCAAATATGGCCGCTTTCGCGCCGAGAACGATCCACACAACAGAAACTCACGCCTAGGGTCAAGCCATGGCCGATTGCAGCTACCCCGAAACTTCCTGGCACAAGGTCGCCGACCTCGACGAGCTACCCGAAGGCAGGGTCAAACCCGTGGTTGTGGGTACGCGAACCCTGGTCCTCACTCACTATCAGGGCTCATACGGTGCCTTGTCCAACAAGTGCCCTCATCAAGGCGGGCCCCTCGGCGAAGGTTCGATTGAGAAGGGATGGCTGCGTTGTCCCTGGCATGGCTACGACTACAACCCGTTGACCGGGGAACCGCCCGCAGGCTTCGACGACGCCCCACCCTGTTTTGCGACAGAAGTCCGTGACGACGGCATCTACGTCGCTCTTCCCCTTGAGAAGGAGCGCACCCGAACCGTTAGCGACGTACTGGTGGAGACGATGGTCAATTGGGGAGTGAGCCACGTTTTCGGCATGGTTGGCCACTCCAACCTCGGTTTTGCTGACGCTATGCGGGAGGCGGAGAGCAGGGGGGATCTGACCTATGTGGGAATCAGACATGAGGGTGCTGCCTCGTTCGCGGCAAGCGCCTACGGGAAATTGACCGGCAGGCTCGCGGCGTGTTTCGGGATCGCCGGCCCTGGGTCAACCAACCTGATTACGGGTCTTTACGACGCCAAGGTTGATCGTGCGCCGATCCTGGCGATTTCAGGCCAGGTGCCTTCGAAGGTGAAAGGGCGAGGAGCGTTCCAGGACCTCGACCTCGAAGCGGCTTTCGAAGACGTTGCTGCGTACTCCGAAACGGTTTATTCCGACTCGAACCATGCCGAATTGATGTCCGTGGCATGTAAAGCGGCCATCGTTGGGCGCGATGTCGCCCACCTGATGCTTCCGGATGAGGTTCAGTTGCAGGAGAGCGACGAGGAGGCGGGGGAGAGGAAAGGGCGCGTCGGTAACGACCACATCGCGCCACCCGAAGGCGTGCTTGCCGCGGCTGTAGCCGAGATCCAGAGAGCCAAACGTCCGGTTTTCGTAATCGGCGCCGGTTCCAGATTCGACATGGACGCAATCACGGGGCTGGCAGAACGGGTCGGAGCACCGATGGTGACCACCTTCAAGGCGAAGGGCCAAATTGGGGACAACCACCCTTTGGGTTGTGGTGTGCTCGGCCGAAGCGGGACCCCCATTGCTTCTTGGTTCATGAACGAAAGTGACCTGTTGGTGGTGTGGGGTGCGAGCTTTTCCGACCACACCGGAATCGCGGACTACAAGCCGATCATCCAAGTCGACTACGACCCCATGGCTTTGGGTCGATTCCACTCCGTAGACATCCCTGTTCTTGGTCACGTTGGAGTCACCGCCGCCCTTATTGACGGAGCGTTGTCTTCCGACCATCAACCGGTTGATTGCATTGCCGAAATTGAAGAGCGGTGGTCGATCTGGCGCGAGGAAAAGGAATCCAGGTCCGAGGACGACAGAAGCGAAGGCGTCAACTCGGCCGCCGTTTTCCAGACGCTATCCAGATTGGTTGACGATGATGCGGTGATTGCCGTTGATGTCGGTAACAACACTTATTCATTCGGGCGCTACTTCGAGACACGCGACCAGAGTGTTCTGATGTCGGGTTACTTGGGATCCATTGGGTTCGGCTTCCCTGCAGCGATGGGCGCCTGGGCTGCGGTAGGAGGCGATAGACAGATCATCGCTGTTGCCGGGGACGGCGGGTTTGGCCAGTACGCGATGGAGTTCACCACGGCGGTGCGCCACAACATGAACATAACCCTGATCCTCCTGGCGAACTCGGAGCTGGGCAAAATCTCCAAGGAACAGAGAGGGATACAACTCGACGTTTGGCAGACGGGATTGACCAACCCCGACTTCGCCAAGTTTGCTGAGAACTGCGGTGGATATGGGGTTCGCGTGCGCAGTATCGCAGACCTCGAAATCGCGATTTCCGGCGCCCTGGAACATCCGGGCCCGGCAATCGTGGCCATCGACGCAGACCCGTTGTTGGTGTAGTCGCGGGCCTCGGGGTTACCATGCCTTTCCGGACATGCCACTGCTGACTTTCCTCGGAGGACCCCAATGAAAATCGTCCACGTGGTGGGCACCGGAACCATCGGTGAACCGCTGATCGGCCTGCTTGCTGACAACCGGGAGCGGTTTGGAATCGACGAAGTCACCTTCCACAAGCGAACACCGTTGGTGACCGAAAAGGCCAAAGTCGCTGATCTCATCAACCGTGGCGCCTCGCTTGCGGTTGATGACAACCGCCGAGCCACATTCGAAGAGCTGGGGCACGCACCGAAGTACGAGACCCGTGAAGCGATCGAGCGTGCGTCGGTCGTGATTGACTGCACTCCCGTCGGCAACGAGATGAAAGAGGAGTTCTACAAGGACGCGGTCGGGCCCATCGGCTTCATGGCCCAGGGCTCAGAATTCGGCTTCGGAAAGATGTACGCACGTGGCATCAACGACGAAGCGCTGGTGCCCGGTGAAGACAAGTTCCTTCACATCGTCTCGTGCAACACCCACAACATGTCGGTTTTGGTCAAATCGCTCGGGATCGACCCCGACGGCACGAGCCATCTCACCGATGGTCGTTTCCTGTGTATCAGACGGGCCAACGACATCAGCCAGGACGCTGGTTTTGTGGCAAGCCCAACAGTCGAGGGCCACAAAGACGACCGTTTTGGAACGCACCATGCGCGAGACTCCCATGCTCTCTTCGAGACGCTGGGATACGACCTGAACCTGTTCTCATCGGCGCTGAAGTTGAACACCCAGTACATGCACTCGCTCCACTTCGCGCTGACTCTCGATCGGGAGATCACTCTCGACGAAGTCAAAGAGCGACTTATGGAGAACACCCGGGTCGCCGTGACTCATAAGAAGTCGGCCAACCAGGTGTTCTCATTCGGCAGGGACCATGGCTATTACGGCAGGATCATGAGCCAGGCGGTTGTTTCCCTGGAGACCCTTGCGGTTCGCAATGGCAATGAGATAGTCGGTTTTTCGTTTACACCTCAGGACGGGAATCCGCTCCTCTCCACGGTGGCCGCCATGCTCTGGTATCTCAGCCCCGATGATCTGGATGAGCGGATC
The DNA here is from genome assembly GCA_965216445.1 of Acidimicrobiia bacterium. Lineage (GTDB taxonomy): Bacteria > Actinomycetota > Acidimicrobiia > Spongiisociales > ZC4RG35 > MA-ANB-1. Next base: position 1,518,044 of record OZ244166.1, on the reverse strand, counting down.
GACGTTCTGCGACGGTACCTGTTCACCGAAATCTGAGTTTGGAAACGCCGGCCGAATCCTTCGCATTCGACTCAATCACGGCGCTGGCGCGCGGAGATGTGCCTTCGGCGCGAACATCGATTGCTCAAGCATGTGACATCGATAAGAAGCTGTACCGGCTTGCCGACGCGGTGTATCTGGCATGTGCCGAGATCGAGGAGCACGGGAAGGTGACCACATCGGCATGGAACACTTTGGGCGACGCTGTCGAGACTGAGGACCTGCTGGCCGCGGTCGAGTCTTATCGGTCTTGATGATGGCTTTCGAGTCGGATCCAAGGGTTAGGCTCGCCCGGTGATAGTCGAGGTAATCGCGATTGGCACCGAACTGCTTCTCGGTCAGATCGTCAATTCAAACGCTTCGACGATTGGTGCCGCCCTCGCCGAGCACGGCATGGACGCCCACTACCAGCAGGTGGTTGGTGACAATCTGGCTCGAGTTTCAACATCGATCGAGACCGCGATGGACCGTGCCGACGTGGTGATCATCACCGGAGGGATCGGACCCACTCAAGACGACTTGACCCGAGAAGCCGTCTGTGAGGCAACGGGGAGGGAGATGAAGTTCTCGAACGAGTATGCGGATCATCTCCGGGATTGGTGGGAGCGCCGGGGTCGTGCGATGCCCGCTAGCAACCTGCAGCAAGCCCAATACCCAGACGGTGCCGAGATGTTGGACAACCCGCGCGGCACTGCCCCGGGGCTGGTGTTGGAGCACAATGGCACCTTGATCTTCTGCGTGCCCGGTGTGCCTGCCGAAATGGAGCACCTTCTCCGGGAGGAGTTGATGCCACGGATTGTGGCTCGGGCGGGAAGCGCTTCCGCCCTGGTCAATCGTCTCGTTCGGACCTGGGGACGCTCCGAGTCGGATATTGCCGATCTGCTCGGTGATCTGTACGCAGATAGCAGGAACCCGTCGCTGGCGTTCCTGGCCTCGGGTGGCGAAATCAAGGTGAGGCTCAGCGCCAAAGCATCCACCCGTGAGGCAGCACTCGAGTTGATCAAACCACTCGAGCTCGAGGTGCTTTCGCGGCTCGGGGATTCAGTGTTCGGCTTCGACGGAGACACAATCGAGGTTGTTCTCTTTCGGTTGCTCAAGGAGCGGGGATGGCGAATTGGTACTGCCGAGTCGATGACCGGCGGACTCCTAGCAGGGCGTCTGACTGACCTGCCGGGCTCGTCACGGTTCTTTGCTGGCGGGGTGGTCCCCTATGACTCTCGGCTCAAACAGACTCTGCTCGGCGTGGCGGATGTCACGGAAGTAGTCAACGAGGCGACGGCTGGGGAGATGGCCAAAGGCGTTCGGGAGTTGCTCGGCGTCGAAGTTGGTGTTTCTGTAACCGGGTCTGCTGGTCCCGAGCCAATGGAGAAGCCGCCCGGGACCATCGTGGTTGGCGTGTCAACCCCTCAGGAGACGAGGGCGAAAGAGCTGCGGATGGTTGGTGATCGTGAGCGGATAAGAACATACGCAACTGCGACGGCACTCCACCTGACCCGGCTCGCCCTCCTCGGAAAGTGGTGGAAGCCCTGAGGTTGTTCTCGGCCGTATCACCGCCCCCGGAGGTCCGATTCGCATTGATGGAGCATCTCCAAGACCTGGCGATTCCGGGAAGACTTGTTCCGCCTGCCAACTGGCATCTGACTCTTCGCTTTCTCGGCGAGGTGGATCAGATGACATGCGACAGATACGTGGCTGGTCTTGACCAAGCCGCCCTCGGCGAGAGCTTCAAAGTCGAATTGCGGGGCATGGGCGCCTTCCCACGTCCCGAGAAGGCAACCGTTGTTTGGGTTGGTGTCGGCCGCGGAAGTCTTCAGATACATCAGCTGGCAGAGATTGCCGACGGTATTGCCCTCGACTCGGGGCTCCTCGGCGAAGAGCGTCCCTATCGCCCCCATCTCACGGTGAGCCGGGTTAGACCGCCGGCGAAGGTGGTGCAGTTGATCGAAGAGGTCGATTTTTCAATCGAGTGGCGGGTTAGAGAAGTCGTGTTGTTCGAAACCGTGCCTGGTCGGGGAAGTGTCGCCTACGAACCCCTTGAAACGTTCCCGCTTACCCGGTAATACTCGTATCGAACAGGTGTTCGGTTATGATTTCGGTCACGGAGAGACGTTCAACTAGCGAGAAGAGGAATTCTGTCAGAGCCGTCCGATACATTCGGGACAGAAGCGATTTATGAGTAGTAAACGGTCACAGAAGGGGAACCCCATGGCTGAGAAAGACAAATCACTCGACATGGCTTTGAGCCAGATCGAGCGGCAATTCGGTAAGGGAGCCATCATGAAGATGGGCGATGCCGCCATCCAAAAGGTGGACATCATTTCCACCGGAGCCCTTTCCCTGGATCTGGCGCTGGGAGTCGGTGGTGTTCCTCGGGGCCGTATCGTCGAGATCTATGGACCGGAGAGTTCGGGGAAGACCAGTCTTTCGCTGCACATCGTTGCTGAGGCGCAACGAAACGGTGGAATCGCAGCGTTCATCGACGCCGAGCATGCCCTTGACCCGACCTATGCCAAGGCCATTGGCGTTGATGTCGATGAGTTGTTGATCTCCCAGCCCGACACTGGAGAACAGGCCTTGGAGATCGCTGACATGCTGATTCGATCGGGAGCACTTGATGTCCTGGTCATTGACTCCGTTGCCGCCCTAGTACCTCGTGCCGAAATCGAGGGGGAGATGGGCGACACCCATGTTGGACTCCAGGCCCGTCTGATGTCCCAAGCCCTCCGCAAACTTGCCGGCAACCTGAACAAGTCACGGACCACTGCGGTCTTCATCAACCAGCTTCGCGAGAAGATAGGTGTGATGTTCGGATCACCCGAAACCACCCCGGGAGGGCGTGCGTTGAAGTTCTATTCCTCGGTTCGCCTCGACATCCGCCGTATCGAAACTCTGAAGGACGGAACCGACGGGATTGGCAACCGGGTACGGGTGAAGGTCGCCAAGAACAAGATGGCACCACCGTTCCGGACCGCTGAATTCGACATCATGTTCGGAGAAGGTATCTCCCGTGAGGGAAGCCTCCTCGATATCGCTGTCGAAGAGGGTGTGGTTCGGAAGTCGGGAGCCTGGTTCACATTCGACGAAGATCAGCTCGGTCAGGGTCGGGAGAACGCAAAGCGGTTCCTGCGAGAGAATCCAGAGATCGCGATGCAACTTCAGGACAAGGTGTATCAGATCGTTGGCCTCAGTGAGGCACCCGAAGCGGCCGAAGAGCCCGAAACGGTTGACGCCGAGGATTCAGCAGAGGAGTAGCCAACCGGGGACCGCAACTCAGCAAGAGTTGCGCAGATACAGACCGGATTCGTCAGGCGTCCCGTAAGAGTCGGGCACCCTGACTGGCACGGAATCAAATCGGTTTGACACCGGCAAGTAGGCACAAGTCTCCTCGTCGGCGAGCGCTAGCTCGATCTCCTGAGTTGTGAGGTACCCGGTTGCAAGCCGGGCGAACGAGGGATCGACCGTTGTCGGATGAGAGATCCGACCGGCTGCCCACATCAGCCCCGGTTCATCTGTCACCACGTATCGATCCGCGGCCACATCTTCTTCGAGGTGAGCAATCCGTAGCTCTTCGACCGGATCGATCGCTGGAACTATGTGAACCGTCAGAAGCTGAAAGGCAACGGCGAAGGGCGCAATCCAGAACAGCCACCTTGTCGGCCAGCGAACCGCGCTCGCGAGCACAACGAGCAGCGGAGGAATCATGAAGGAGACTGTCCTGGCGAAACCGCCGTCAATCCGGGCGAAGGGAATCAGAACAAGCAGCGTGGCCGCCAACCACGCCATCGGTAGCCATCGGGGCACTTGTTCGTAGGTCGGTGGCTGTCGTGAGGACGTGCCGAACCGAGTGACGATCGCACCAACCGTGAGTATCAAGATTGGTAGGTCGTAGTTGAAGACGAGACGACCTGTGGCCCCGATGTTGGCCAACAAATCGGGCGTGTTGTCCTTGGCGAGATGAAACAGCACATACTGATCCCACACGTTTCCGAGGCCGTATGGAATCGCCACGACTCCAAAAAAGGCGGCGGCGACGAGTGAGGTTATAACGAGCTGATCGAGGCGTCGTTTGGCTGCGAAGACCACCAAGACGGCCAGTACAACAGGCAGCACCGGCAAACTCTTCGTCGCCACGGCTGCTCCAAGCAGCACACCCACCAGCACGGTCCGCCAACCGGTGGGCTCCTTGAGTGCCACCGCCAGGGCTGCAAGTGACAACCCCAACGCCAAGCCGTCACTCTGCACGGGGCCCGCGGCGAGCAGCACGGTTCCACTGGCCGAAGCCAACACTCCATAAACGAATGCGCGGCTCGCCGATGTGAAGTGGCGGAGTATGAAGTAGAGGGATATCGAGACCAGGACAGCGGCTACGACCATTGCCGTGCGAGCCCCTCGGGAGTCCCCTCCGCTGATCCACTGTGCGAATTGCAGCGAGGGCATGAAGGCTGGTCCCTGGCTCATGAAAAAGTCCCGATACGGCAGGAATCCAGCGTTGGCCAGGTCAGTCGAAGCCAGAAAGACGCCCTCATCAAATGTGAGATGCCGTTGCGCCGCCCAGACCGGAATTCGGAATACGACAGCAATCAGCGCGACTGTTCCGACATGAATCGACGTCATCACGCGGCCAGGTTTGGGCCCCATTTACCTAAACACCATCACCAAGTAGAACGTTACGAGCGGCAAATAAGTACCCGGAATCAGCGATTTCTATGCGAAACCTTGGCTCGGGACCATTGACAGGGTGTACTCTGGGTTCCAGCACACAAAACAAATTTGAAACTGAACCGGATTCGATATCAAGTGAACAGGAGGAGCAAACGACCAAACGGGTGAAATGACCCCAATAATCGCTTGTTTCTTTGTGTGCCGAGCCAGGTAGGGCTCGGCATGCCTATTTGTATCTCCGGGGGAAAGGACCACGATGAGCAATGCCGGGGCGATAGGACTGACTGTCCTCGGAATCGTCATCGGTCTCGCTTTTGGGTACCTGGCCACCCGACTCGCCGTTTCCCGTCGCAATGAGCGCACCGGGCTGTCGGCAGAGGACGTAGTGGCGAAGGCACAGCTCGAAGCGAAGGCGATACTCGCCGGGGCCGACGAGCAGGGGAGGGCCCAAGCCGAGGCTTATCGAGAACGGGAAGAGGCGGCCCTCGAGCACAGGCGTGTTGAGCTCACGAACCTCGAATCGAGGTTGGCCCAGCGCGAAGAGACGCTCGATCAGCGAGCTTCCAATCTGGCGCATCGGGAGAAGAATCTCATCGAGCGTGAAGACGACGTCACCAACGTGCGCAGCGAACTTGAACATCTCAAGGAGGATGCACGTTTCAAGCTGGAGCAGATGGCCGGAATTGACGTGACGGCAGCAAAAGCCGAAGTGCTGTCCCAGGTGGAAGACGAAGCCCGCCGTGAAGCGATGATCTTGGTGCGTGACTTGGAGATCAAAGCTCGGGAGGAAGCTGACCGCAGAGGACGACGGATCTTGGCAACTGCCATCCAGCGTCTCGCTAGCGAAGTAGTCAGCGAGTCAACAGTTTCAACGGTTGAGCTCCCTTCCGACGACATGAAGGGTCGTATCATCGGACGAGAGGGGCGGAACATCCGCCACCTGGAGTCGGTAACGGGGACAAATCTCATCGTCGACGACACACCGGAAGCGGTTTCAGTCTCGTCCTTCGACCCGGTCCGGAGAGAGATCGCCCGGATCACATTGGAGAAGCTTGTTGCCGACGGTCGAATTCATCCCGCCTCGATCGAAGAGGCGTACGAAAAGGCGCGTTCTGAAGTCGATCAGAGTATTCGCGACGCTGGAGAGTGGGCGCTGGTCGAAGCTGGCGTCTCGAGGATGCACTCTGAGTTGGTGACGCTGATGGGTCGGTTGAAATACCGCACGTCTTACGGTCAAAATGTCCTGAACCATCTGGTCGAAACGGCACACATTGCCGCAATGCTGGCGTCAGAACTCGGGATCGACCCCGTTCCCATCCGCCGGGCCGCGTTGCTACACGACATCGGGAAAGCAGTTACTCATGAGGTCGAAGGTTCTCACGCGCTGATCGGCGCCGAGATCGCCCGTCGATTCGAAGAGGACGAGGCGGTGGTCCACGGTATCGAGGCACACCACAACGAAGTCGAGCCAAAAACGGTGCTTGCGGTCATTGTCCAGGCTGCGGACGCAGTTTCAGCGGCACGTCCCGGTGCTCGAAGGGAGTCGCTTGAAGGCTACGTGAAGCGGTTGGAGAGGCTCGAAACACTGGCCAGCGAGTTTTCGGGCGTGGAGCAAGTATTCGCACTTCAGGCAGGTCGGGAAATCCGCGTTGTCGTTGACCCCGGAGCCGTGACTGACCTGGAAGCCAGGGATCTGTCGAGGCAAATCGCCCGCAAACTAGAAGAAGACTTGCAGTACCCCGGTCAGATCCAGGTGACGGTCATCCGGGAATTCAGGTCCACCGATTACGCCCGCTAGGCAAGTAATGCCCGAGACAACACTGCTCCCAACGCCATCGGTGCGGGAAAAGCCCCAACGAAACCCGACCCGGGCCGGAAAGACCTACTTCATCCGGACGTTCGGGTGCCAGATGAACGAGCACGACTCGGAGAGGATCGCCGGTCAGCTGGAACTCGATGGGCTGGTGCGAGCTGAATCACTGGATGTCGCCGACGTTGTGTATATCAACACCTGCACCATCCGGGAGAACGCTGACAACCGTCTGTACGGCAATCTCGGCCAGATCAAAGCGATCAAGGACCTCAACCCCGACATGCTGTTGGTCGTGGGAGGTTGTGCCGCACAAAAGGATCGCGATCTCGTCAGGGAGAGAGCGCCTTGGGTGGATGTAGTCATGGGGACCCACAATCTCGATCGGATCCTCGATCTCCTAGACCATGTTGAGAATTGGGGTCCCATCACCGAGGTTGTGGATGAACTGCAGGCGATGCCGTCTTCGCTTCCGGTCCGTCGGGAGTTGGAGCACTCGGCGTGGATCACGATCCAGGTCGGCTGTAACAACAGTTGCACTTTCTGCATCGTGCCCTCGGTGCGAGGTGTCGAAGTCAGCCGGCGACCCGGCGACATCGTCCGTGAGGTAGAACGTCTTACCGCAGAGGGTGTCGTCGAGATAACTCTGCTGGGCCAAAACGTGGACACCTACGGACGGGATCTAGCCATAGATGGGAAGCGTCGGCCGATCTTCGGAGACCTTCTTCGGCGGGTCGGCACGGTCGAGGGAATCGAACGTGTCCGGTTCACCAGCCCACATCCCAATGACTTCAGGATCGACGTCGCCGAGGCGATGGCAGAGACCGAAGCAGTCTGTGAGCAGCTGCACTTTCCACTTCAGTCCGGTTCTGATCGGATTCTTCGCGCAATGCATCGCGGCTACAACCAGAAGAAGTATCTCGAAAGACTGGCCATGGCCCGGGAGACTGTTCCTGGACTGTCGGTGACAACCGACATCATTGTCGGCTTTCCTGGAGAAACAGACGAGGATTTCGCTGCCACGATGGAAGTGATTGAGCGAGCGCGTTTTGACGCAGCCTTCACCTTTATCTTCTCGCCGAGACCCGGTACCGCAGCTGCGGAGATGGTTGATGACTTTATCCCCGAGGATGTCATCAAGGAGAGGTTTGATCATCTGGTGAGTGTGCAAAACGGCATCTCTGCTGAGATCAACAGTGGCTTGATTGGGGCTACCGTCGAGGTTCTCAGCGAAGGCCCTTCACGAAAGCGTCCGGAGGTGGCCACCACCAGGACTCGCACGGGCAAAGTGGTGAGTGTCCCCGGCGAGCACCGGTCTGGGAGCTTCCTGAGGGCCAGAATCGAATCAGCCGGGCACCACAGTCTGGTGGGGACCGCGGTCTGAGCGTTCTTATTGCTGTCCTCGGGCCGACTGCGTCTGGGAAGTCGGGCATTGCGCTCGAACTGGCCGAGCGATTAGGCGCTGAAATCGTTTCTGTGGACTCCATGCAGGTCTATCGAGGCATGGACATCGGGACTGCGAAGCCAACATTCTTTGAACAGCAGAGGGTTGTTCATCACATGGTCGATCTCGTGGATCCCGAGTACGAATACTCGGTCGCCGACTTCCGGAGGGACGGTCGCGAGGTCCTGGAGAAGGCGGATGCACCGGTTGTGGTCGTTGGTGGATCGGGTCTGCACTTCCGAGCTCTCGTCGACCCGATGACCTTCGCGCCAACGGATCCCGAAGAGCGCGCCGCCATCGAATCGATGGAACCCGCTCTGGTGGTCAACGAATTGCTCGAAGCCGATCCCGAATCGGGGCGAGTTGTCGATCTAGCCAACATGCGCCGGGTGGTCCGCGCCGTGGAGATCATGCGTTTAGGAGGAGGGACCCCTACCGAGAGGGCTTCGACAGAGGAAGCAGATAAGTTGCGCCGCTACGAATCAGAACTGTCCTTCGCGGCGTTCGGAGTCGATCCCGGTGAAGAGCTTCGTCTCAGAATCGACGAGCGGTTGTCAAAGATGATGTCGGGGGGCTTGGTCGAAGAAGTGCGCGGGCTCAAGGGCCGTTTCGGACGTACGTCGGGTTCAGCCGTCGGGTATCGCGAGTTGCTTCTTGCAGAAATGGGTGAAATCACTCACCAAGAAGCAATGGACCTGATCCGAAAGAACACGTGGAAGCTGGCGAGAAGGCAGCGAACCTGGTTTCAGCGGGATCCGCGTATTCGCTGGTTACCGTGGGATAGTGACCCAGCGAAAGCGGTGCGTCGGATCGAGGAGAGTCTGAGTTGAGCCAGTTGTCGTTTACCAAAATGAATGGGTGGGGAAACGACTTCGTGGTGCTCGACGGACCCGTTGAACTGACTGAGGGCGAAATAGCGCAGATTTGTGACCGACGTTTTGGCGTTGGCGCCGACGGGATCCTCGTAGTGACGGCTGGTGGGCCAGTGAAGATGGAATATTGGAACGCCGATGGCTCAGCCGCGCAGATGTGCGGCAATGGTCTTCGGTGTGTCGCCAGGTACGCATCGGACCGAGACCTGGTTTCAGGTGAGGAGTTTCTGATCGACACTCCGGTGGGGCCACGCAAGGTGCGACTCCACAAATCCGAAGTCGAAGTTGAGCTCGGCCCGGTAACGGTGACCGGACACACCAAGATCGACGACGAGCGCTACCACCTGATAGACGTGGGGAATCCTCATGCGGTTGTCGAAGTCGAGGACCCCGAACTGACTGACGTCGCAGGCATTGGATCGGCCGTGTCAGCTCGTGCCGAGTTTCCCGAGGGCACCAACGTTGAGTTTGTCCGTTTTGCGGACCAGGAGCTGTCGATGCGAGTTTGGGAGCGCGGAGTCGGCGAGACGCTGGCATGTGGGACGGGCATGGTGGCCGCTGCTTTTGTGGCGACGAAGGCGGTCAGGATGGCGACGCCGATAACTGTCCACGTCCCCGGGGGCTCAGGATCTGTTGACTTTCGAGATGGGGTTGGATGGCTCCGTGGCCCGGCTAGTTACTCGTTCGAAGGAGTCTGGGACCGTCCAACTGCCTGACGGATCAGGGATAGCGTCTGAGGACACTTACGACTTTGCCGATTAGTTCGACACCGTCGGTGAAGACCATTGGCTCGTAAGCCGGGTTCTCAGACTCGAGGATCACCTTGTTGTCCTTGCGGCGAAGTCGTTTGACGGTTGCCTCCTCGCCGTCGATTAGAGCTGCAACGATCTCGCCGTCGCGTGCTTCCTTGCCACTGCGTATAGCAACGAGGTCTCCTTCGTGGATGCCGGCATCGATCATCGAGTCACCCTTGACTTCGAGGAGGAACACCGGTCCGTTTCCGACCAGGTCGACGGGGAGGGGAAGGACCTCCTCGACATGTTCGGCGGCCAGGATCGGCGCGCCGGCGGCAATCCGACCCAGGACGGGAATGTCGCGGAGCCGGTCATCGTGGGCTGCGGGTTCTGCTGTTTCTGTTTCCACGACAACAATTGCCCGTGGTTTGGTGGGATCCCGCTTGATTGCGCCCTTCTCGACCAGCGACGAGAGTTGGCTGTGCACACTGGAAGGCGAGGAAAGCCCTACGGCGTCGCCGATTTCTCGCACGGAGGGCGGATATCCACGGGTGTCGACCGTTTCTTTGATGTAGTCCAGAACTTGTTTCTGTCTTTCGCTCAGCATGTTCATGACTCCTTCGAACAGATGTTCGTCAGGTTAGATGACTCAGTTCGCGAAACCAAACACCTGTTCGATTCTTTTCCGGCTTGACATCGAACAAATGTTCGGTAAGGTATCGAACACACGTTCGGGAAACCGATCGTCCTCCGCATAACCGGGCCCCGCTCAAAGGGGCTGATTACAAAGAAAGGAAGACCAGTGAAGAGCCAAACACTCCAGCCGTCCGTCCGACTGCTTGTCCTACTGGTTGTGCTCTCACTGGTCTTTCTCTTTGTGAGCCGACCAGCAGAAGCTGAAGCACCCATCGTCACCACCGAATATGTGGTCGACGCTGGTGACACGGTGTGGGACATCGCTCGGGCGTCTGCGCCCCAAGGCACCGATCCGCGGGAAGCGGTTGTGGTTATTCAGGAGCTCAACGGCCTCGACGGCGGGATCATCCACCCCGGTCAGGTATTGCTCATCCCGACTGGATGAAGATTTCTTGGGTCGACGCCGGGGGGTGGTGTTGATCCAGGAGTTGTGAGAAGCCGGACCGGGCCACAGGGACAGGTCCGGCTTCTTTCGTATCGGTGAGTGCTACAGGTCTCGCAAGTATGCGATCAGATCGTTGAGGTCGTCATCGCTCAAGGCAGGATTGCCTCCCTTGGGTGGCATTGCGATGCCGGTCGTGTTGTCGGGGTGGTCGGCTGGCCTTCCTTCGATCAGGAATGCCAATAGCTCATCGTCGGAAAGCCCATCGATGAAAGTGTTGTCGACCATCGATGGCCCGAGGCCGGCGATGCCGGTTGCGTCGGCACCATGGCACGCAGCGCACGTTGCGCTGAACAGCTCTTCACCATGAGCCACGGCGTCTCCTCCGCCGGCTTCAGGTTCGCCCTCTGACGGCGGTGCGCCATCAGCAGTCCCGAATATCTCTGGGTTGGCTGAGCCCGAGATCTCAATTGTGCCTATCGCCCCCTTATAGAACGTACGAACGAGCGCGTGATCAACGAGGATGATTGTGGACGGGACCAGAGCGTCGATCTCGACGACCGTGCCTCCACCGGCGACAACCAGGGTCGATTGGGACCCGCGGATGACCCGGTTGGCCGAGTGAGTCGCTCCCTCCGGGTAGACCAGATCCCAATGGGACCCGATCGGATGGAAGTTAGAGGTGAGGTTGAGTCCTTCATTCACGAAGTAGATTCGGGCTCGTTCACCGACCGCCATCTTCAATGTGTTTTCTCCGACCAGGGCATCGGTGCGGCCATTAAACGTCACGTAGCGGGGTTCCTCATCGAACAGGGCGTCGGCGTCGTACTCCGCCAGGCCGTTCGAATCGGGTTCTGAGACGTACCACTCGCTCTGCATAATCGCCCACTCATGGTCGACTTCAGGTAGTGGTGTCTCGGGGTCCACGATGAACTGTCCATACATACCGTGTGCAATGTGGAGAGGGACATCTCCGAAGGCACAGTGATACATGAACGCGCCTGGGTAGAGCAGCCTGACCCGGATGGTTTTCGTCTCGCCCGGAGCAACTGTCAGGTCAGCGGCACCCCCACCCTGGCCAGTGACAGCGTGGAAGTCGATGTTGTGGGGGTGAGTGTTGCCGTCGAGGTTGGTGAGGGTGATTTCGACGACATCGCCGACCCGGCCTCTCAAGACTGGGCCAGGAGATCCACAGGTGACGTCATCGCTCCCATTGATTCTGAATCCCCACATTTCGGTGGTGACGCCGTTGGCCGGGTCGAGAGGGCAGACACCTTCTATCGACTCGATGTGAACCTTCCACAGTCGTTGGTCAGTTCGGTCGATGGGCGCTGGGACCGCGGGTGCGATCGAAACATGCTCTTCCCCTGTTGCCTCGCTGAGGTCGGACACCGGGGTCAACTCCGGTCGAATCGACTCGTCGACGGGCCACCCGCCTGAGCCGCCTCCGGAACCTCCGCCGCCTTCCTCGGCAACGATGTTGCGCACATCGTCGGTTGACAGGGCTTGGCCCTGAATGAAAACTGAAACAGCAAGCAAAGCAATTGCTGCGAACAGCAGCGCAAACTGCCACGCCCTATGCCAGAAACCGTCGTACACGTCTATGTCCCTTCGTTTGAACTGTTGAACTGAGCCCGCAATTGCGCCAGGTCGTCGGGCCGGCGCAACACGCAGAAGTACGAACCACTGTCATCTCTGACGATGTGTTCCTCGGCAGAAATCGAAAACGACCCGAACTCAGCGGCCGGGTCGTTTTGCTGCTGGTCAGACCCGCATGCACCAGTGACCAACATGGTCACCCCGAGCAGGGTCAAACCGATCCGTGACTTCATTGAGGTCAATACTCGACTCACAACGCGGGAGAAGCCAGAGACGGAGGTCCCGAAAGATCGGGACCTTTGGCGGTGCAAATGCGCTAATTCCCAGGAGATTGTTGCCTTTTCCGCAGCGTGACGGGTACTGGATGGGGCTTAACCGGTCCGCATCCGTCTACGCTGGGCTGATGCTGTGCCCAGTATGCGGAGCCAACACCACCCGAGTTATCGACAGTCGTCCAGCCGAGGCGGGCGTCGCTGTCCGGCGACGCCGCGCCTGCGAAGAGTGTCAGAACAGGTTTACGACGTACGAGAGGTCCGAACCGCAGCTGATGGTTCGCAAACGCAACGGGCGGTTGGAGCCATTCAGTGCAGCAAAGTTGGTGGCCGGAATGTCAGCTTCTTTGGCCGATCGTTCGATATCTGGCTCCGACCTCGAGGAATTGGCTGCCGATGTCGAAGCGGCCCTGAGAGCTACCGGGGCCCAAGTGAAGTCGGACGACATCGGACGTGAGGTCCTGGAACGGCTCAAGGATCTCGATCAAGTGGCCTATCTCAGGTTTGCTTCCGTTTACAAGGATTTCCAGGAAGCTGCCGATTTCGAGAAAGAAGTTGCTGCTTTGGAGTCGTCAGGATAGAAGCGAAAGCGAATCGTCTGCGTTCGCGATGCGGTCGAGTATCGCTGCTTTTGCCGCCTCGGCCTCTGAAACGAGAAGATCCCAAGCGGCTTGCATTTTGGTGTCGAGTTCGGCCAGCGCGGCAGCGGCCGCCCCTGCATCCTCTTCTCGGAGTCCATCGAGATAGTCGGCCTGCACCGAGTCGAACGTCGCAGCGATGGCGGACAGTTCGTTCGAGACCGAGCTCATGATTCCATCGGGAAGATTTGAGCGAACGATCTCGAACTTTCCACGCCAATCACCGAAATCGGTTGCGGCTGTTGCCAGGTCGATCAAACCGGGGTCGGTTATCAGGTTGGGGGGCGCCATTATCGCCGTTACGGATGCCAGATAGGCGGCGAGGTTCGTGGCATTGCGGGATGCGTCAAGAGCCTGCGTGGCAGCCTCCGTGGCGTTGGTTCGAAGTGCAACTTCAGATGCAGGGAGTTCTGCCGCCGAGGAGAACAGATCTCGGCTGGCGTCGTCGACCACGGCAACGGCGCTGGTGAAGGCTTCATCGACAGGGCCGGATCCGGGTTCTAGAGACTCCACAGCTTGCGTGAGCGGCTCGAGGCTGGTTTGCAGCGAGTCCCCGTGGGCAATGACTGTCCCGGCGGCGACATCAGCGGCGTTGGTTGGAGCCTGCCATAGCCAGTAAGCACCTCCACCTACCACTCCGAGGATGACAATCCAGATCAACGTAAGTGGCCATCGCACCCTCTTGTTGAGGCGTTTCTTGTCCACGTCGACGGGTTGCCAGTCGACCATTGAGTTGGCTCGAAGTTCGGTCGTTTCCCAGATCTCCTGGACGGTCCCACCGGGTGTCTGCTTGGTGGAAACGAGTTGTGGTGGTTGGGTGGCGGGCGCGGCGACATTCGGGTTGGAGACGTAATTCACCGTTTGTGTCTCGGTGAAACCCAACGATTCCATCACGGAGTTGCGCATCCTGCGCTGTTTTCGGTGGGTTTTGACTGTCATCGGGCGACCTCAATTACGCTCACATGGAAATTTCCGCCCGAAACCCCGGTGAACAGTTGCAGATTACCTACAAACGACTTGATTTGGAACTCCCGACTCCTCGTAGAGCCAATATCGGCGATGCGGCCGTAGATCTTCACAGCAGAATCGATCTGGTACTCGAACCGGGGGAGAGGGCAACTGTTCCAACCGGGCTCGCAGTCTCAATCCCGGACGGTTGGGCTGGTCTAGTTCTGGCCCGCAGCGGCCATGCCCGCAGGCACGGAGTTGGTGTGGTCAACTCGCCGGGTTTGATCGATTCGGGCTACCGCGGCGAGATTGCCGCCATCTTGATCAACCATGGATCGGAGTCCGTGGCCTTCGCCAGGGGAGACCGAATTGCCCAGCTGGCCGTCGTCCCAACCCCGGTTGTGGAGTGGCTCGAGGTGGAAGAACTCGACGAGACTGAGCGTGGTTCTGGGGGTTTCGGTTCCACCGGAAAGTGATCTTTTCATACCGAACGGAGGTCGATTAACCTTCGGGTTTCAGACGCGGAAGTAGCTCAGTTGGCTAGAGCGCAACCTTGCCAAGGTTGAGGTCGCGGGTTCGAATCCCGTCTTCCGCTCGACGATCCCGGGCGACGTGGCCGAGTGGTTAGGCGCGGGTCTGCAAAACCCGTTACACCGGTTCGATTCCGGTCGTCGCCTCGACAGGGAGTTCGCCTCCCAACTGAATATTGGGCCCTTAGCTCAGCCTGGCTAGAGCGCTTGCTCGACACGCAAGAGGTCACTGGTTCAAGTCCAGTAGGGCCCACGGCAACAGAAGAGGGCCGCCCGCCGGGCGGCCGTTCTGTTGCTTGGGAGGTCGGCTTCACCAACCTCCGGATCCTGGTTTGAGTTCTGCACCGCCCACGGCAGCCCCTTGGGATGTTTGGAAAGCCTCCCATCTCACGGGGGGTTTTCTTGTCGTTAGGGCGATAGTCTTCGCTTGAGAATGGCTGATTTCGACAAGGATGTGGCGCCCCAGGAGCCGACCGTACGAGCCGTCAAACCTCGCGGTCAACAAATCCGGCTCGTGTTCATTGCACTGGCGATCGCTGCCGTGATTGCGTTGACCATCGCCGTCATCAGGCTACTTTGGACTGGTGCCGCGATGAGCATTGGCCTTTAGCCACTCTCTACCCTGCGTCCATGTCAACTTCTGATCGCCTTCAGCCTTTCGGGGTCACAGTCTTCTCTGAGATGACCGCCCTTGCGGCTGAACACGATGCGATCAACCTCGGCCAGGGGTTTCCCAACTGGTCTGGGGCGGGATTCGTCAAGCAGGCTGCTGCCGAGTCTTTGGCGAGTGGTGAGTTGGATCAGTACCCGCCGAGTTCGGGGATACCGGAGTTGCGGGTAGCGATTGCCAACCGATATGGACCCTTGCTGGGACGAGATCTTGACCCCGATCGTGAGGTCACCGTCGCAGCGGGGTGCACCGAAGCGCTGGCGGCATCGTTCTTGGGCCTGATCAATCCTGGTGACGAGGTCATCCTCATCGAGCCGTTCTACGACGCCTACCCGGTTTATGTGGCAATGGCCGGGGCCATCCCGAAGTTCCTCCAATTGAAGGGGCCCGATTTCGCCCTCGACATCGACCGGTTGCGCGATCTTTTCTCGACGAAAACCAAGGCCATCGTCCTGAACACACCCCACAACCCGACCGGGCGCGTTTTCACCAACGTTGAATTGAGTGCTGTTGCTGATCTTTGCCGTGAGTTCGATGTCGTGGTCATCTCCGACGAGGTATACGAAGAGATGACCTACGGACCAGAGCACATACGGATTGCCTCCCTCCCGGGAATGTGGGAGCGGACCCTGACTCTCTCCTCGTTAGGGAAGACTTTCTCCCTCACCGGATGGAAACTCGGATGGGCTGTCGGTCCACCAGGGCTCACTATGGGGCTCAGGTCGGCGCACCAGTTCCTCACCTTCACCACAGCAACACCGATACAGGCGGGAGGAGTTGCAGCCTTGCGAGCGCCCGAGTCGTTTTATCACGAATTGCGATCGTCGTATCGCACAAAACGAGACCTTTTGGCCGAAGGTCTGTCCGCCATAGGGTTTGACGTTCATATGCCCGACGGCACCTACTTCTTGATGGCGGGCTTCAGCGAATTCGGGTTTGAAGACGATCGTGAGTTTGCCCGATTCCTGGTCGAGAAAGCTGGCGTTGCGGCGATACCGCCAAGTGCGTTCTATGACAGCGTCGATGGTGGTCGGGACCTCATCCGGTTTGCATTCTGCAAAGACGAACCAACGTTGCAGAACGCACTGGATCGCCTCACGGTTCTCAATACCTAAACGCAGGCGGACCGACTCAACCCGAAGATCAGGTCGGTCCACCCGCAATCTCCTGAGATGGCCTCGCTAGAACAGGAGAATGATTCCAGCGACGACGGCTGCAAGACCGATCAACATCAGAGCCGTTTCGAGAGCCACGAGCCAGGTAGAGTTTTCGGCTGCCCAGTCTCGGGCTGAAGCGACGGCCATTGTGACCGCTGCAGCGAAACCACCACCGATCATTAGAGATGATGCAAGACCATCTGTGATGTCAGCGGTGTTCCACGTCCACGAGAACAACGTGAGTGTCCCGTTGTCTGCTCCGTAGGCGATAAACGCTCCGACTGCTGCAGCCAGAATTCCAACAACCGTGAGGACGAGAGTGAATACATGAACGGCGGTGTCCGAAGACCTGCCACCGGTTCGATGCTGCGCTGTATACGTCACGTTCAACACCTCCTTTCACAATCTTGTATCGCGAATTCCGCTGATATCGGCTAGAGGCTTAAGTCACGAACACGACGGAATTCCGTGCATGCTCCTGGCCCTTCTCGCGGACTAGCGCGATTGAAACGGGTCCAATGACACCCAAGCTTTCTCACTTTGTTGTCGACACAAGAAGATGGATCCCCGCAACAGTGAGACTCAGGTGCAGTGCGGTTCTTGCAAGGAACCGGCTGAGTTCTTGACGCCGGTTGGCACTTTCTGCGGAAAGCATTCGATTGAAGAGACCTTCCGTCAAACCGACAGCAATGATCGTTGGATACCAGTGCCTCTGGTCCTCCAGCATGTTGGCGAAACCAAGCCGGCCTAGTCCCAGCCAAGCTCGGTAAGGCGCTCGTCGTCGATACCGAGGTGATGGGCCACTTCGTGGAGGACCGTTTTGCGTATCTCGGTGCGAAGGTCTTCATCTCCGAGCCCGAGTCGAATGTGAGGTCCGAAGTAGATCACGATGCGATCGGGAAGGGCGCCCCAGTAGTCGCCTGATCGTTCGTGAAGGTTGACCCCTTCGTAGATACCCAAGAGTTCGCCAGCCTCTGGAGACGGCTCTCTTTCGACAAGAACATGGAGATTGTCGATCCTCTCCAGAACCCAGTCCGGAAGTTTCTCGAGGACGGCGTCGACGGTGGCTTCAAACTCGGACATGTCCATGTAGAGATTGTCGCAGGTGACGAGTTGGGAATATCCCTTGACGGGGGTCAGACGGTATCCTCGCACTCTCAGGGCGGTTAGCTCAGTCTGGCTAGAGCGCTCGCCTCACACGCGAGAGGTCACAGGTTCAAGTCCTGTACCGCCCACCCGGAGGGGACGCGTTTGTATTCCCGCCGTGAACCAAACTGGACGACGCGCTCAGGCGTCGGTTGGTTAGGTTTGCCTGGTGGAATTCTTGAGGAGCGGGCTGGGTGCCAATCCTTCGTCGGCTTGGACGGCTCCGATCCTGGCCTTGGTGCTCGTAGGCGCTGCTCAGGCCACGAATCCGTCGGGTGACCTTCGTCTAGGAGCCTTTCCATGGCTTGTCGCTGTGGCAGCGGCTGGGTTGGCCTATCTAAGCCTGAGCATTGTGGCGTTACACGGGCCCGACCCGGCACGGCTAATACTTCTTGGTGGCTGGTGGGTGGCGCTGGCTTTCGCTGGGGTCGCCGGGTTCTTCGTGGCCGTGGGTGTGGGGGAACTGTTCGGAGTCGACCCAGAGTCCGCCGGGATTCTCTCTTTGGTTCCCCTGGTGTCCATGGCTTTCGGTCTTCTGTCCATGACCCCAGCCATGGCAGTCTTGGGTATGGGAGCCAGCCGAGCTGACTTGCTCCCCGGATGGGGGGTGGCTGCGATCTGTGTAGAAGCGCCCCTTCTGATCATCTTGCTGATTTTTGGTGGCCTTTTTGATGGCACTGTCGAGTCAGTCGGTTCGTCGGTGCTACTCGGGCTTGCGGCAATTGGTTGATAGTGATCGGACTCGCCGTGCGTAGCTGTTCACGCAGATCACGAACGTAGGGAGCGGCTACGTACTCCCCTAGGTCGGGTCTGTTCGCACAGCGCGGATAGGGCTTCTAGAACACTCCGTTGCTATTCCGGACTGCTCCGCCGCCGGCAAGGGTGATCAAGCGAGCCGAGAAGTCCAGCGCCTGAAGTGAGTCCCAGTGGTCTGCGATGTTGCCATCTTCGAGGCGCCACATGTCGAAGATGTTAAATCCCTTGCTCTCATCGCCGCGATGCTCCGCCTTGAGGGTGGCATGACTATGAAAGATCACGCGGTCGCCTGCGGCGACGATTTGGCGCACGTCGTAGGAATAGTCAGGAAATCTCCCGACCAACCTGCCTACATAGTCGACTAGACCTTCGACCCCGTCGGGAATCGCCCGGTTGTGCTGGACGTAAGTTCCGGTAGAAAACCTCTCGCGGACCGCGTCAAAGTCGTGGTCGTTCATCAGGAGTTGCACAAACTCACCCATGGTGCGCACATTCGAGCGCTCAGTCTCATCCCACGTTGGGTTGCCAAGGGCAACCAGGTCAATGGTTACTGCATTCATTGTTTCCTCCCGTGGAAGCGACTAGAATGTTTATTCTAGTGACATCGTGGGCCACTGACAACTCGTTCTTACGTGGAGGTCCCATAAGAGAGGTGGGTCTTGAATGACTCGACGGGATCAGCTGATTGAACAAATGACGAACAGCATTCGAGAGCGTGGGATTGGGGATACCACGATGGAGAGTGTCCTTGCGAGTTCCGACGTGACTGCAGGCTCGATGTATCACCACTTCCCAGGCGGCAAGCAGGAGTTGGCAGTCGCTGCAATCAAGAAGGCCGGGGACGACGGCGCTGATCTGCTGGAGCGGGTGATGAAGGCATCCGAAACGTCCCGCGATGGTGCTGATATTTTCTTTGGAGCGCTCGCTGCTGATCTGTCAGCAACGAAGTTTCGCATGGGCTGTCCCGTTGGTGTGCCTTCAACGGAGGCCGCGACAACCGAGCCGATTCGAGAGATCGGTGCGAAAGCGTTTGAATCGTGGATAGCTGTGATCGCCAGGTTTTTCGAGGAAAGAGGAGCTGACTCTGCTGCCGCTTTGTCGACGGCGCGGTTTGTGGTGGCGGCATACGAAGGGTGTTCAACGGTCGCACGAACGATGCAGGACACTTCGATAGTCGATGACACTCTTACGGCCGTGCGAGCTGCTATTGGGCGACTCCAACTCGACTAGAACCGTCGGAAGCCGTCTTCGGAAGATCAAGCTCCTCAGAGAGCGCCCCTTGACGTCAGTCGCCTCGGGACTGATCAGCTAACTGTGACGCTCCTCAGCCCTGTCCCACCAGTTGAGGACACGCAGGGCGCGCAGCGTGTTCCAACGACTTGGCTCTCCTGCTTGCTCCATATGGAAGTGGACTCGACCTGGATGGGTGCCGTCGAGTAGCCATCTTCCATCGGGCTGGCGTTTCGAGCGGACGAGCTCGATGCTTTCCTCGAGTCGGGGATCCCGATCACGGCCCGAACGTCGGAAGTAGTCGAGTGCCCTAAGGACGTCGTAATGCCAGTAAAAGGGGAAGACGAAGTCAAGGAAACCCGGATCTGCGACTTCACCAGTGCTCTTTCGACGGAACAGACCACGCTCAAGCAGATATTCCTCGGCGTCTCGCCGCGCGGCAGAGACTTCGGGTGATCCTCCTGTGGCTTCTTCGTATTCGACTAGGCCCTCGAGCACGTTTATCGAAGTGTCAATTGACGTGCGTGTTGAGCCGTTCTCAGCCTCACAGTTCCATCCACCTTCGTCCATGGTTTCGTTGAGCAGGCGTTCGACGACCGGTTTGACATCAATACCGAAGTAGGCACCACACTCCACTAGCCGGCCGTTGATGCATGGCTCCACCTCACCATCGAAGAATCTCTGACTGGCGTGGTCCCAGCGCGCGTTCTCAGCCACCAGGTCGATAGTCCGTTTAGCGGAATCCGAACCCGGTTCGAGTCCGAGGATCTTCAACGTTTGGAGAGTGTGCGCCGTTGCGGTCCAAGGTTGGCCCGGTTCGCCTCCGATGTAGTCGGAAGGCATGAACGTTCCCCCAGCCCAAAGGCCATTGGGATCCTGCAAACTGAGAAGGCGGGCACCCCAACCTTCGTGTTCGACCCGGGATCGCTCTTGTTTGATCTCCTCTGCGGGCGACCCCTCGAGATCTTGCATCACTTGCCAGCGAATGGAGGCGTCACCATTTCGAAGCCAGCTCATCACATCCATGAGAACACGATAGATTCGACACGAACGACTGGGAGCAGACATGGCTTGGACAACCAGGGACATCCCGGACCTCAATGGGCGGGTTGCTGTAGTTACGGGGGCAAACTCGGGTCTTGGGTTTGAGTCGTCACTGGCACTTGCGGCGGCCGGAGCTCGTGTGTTCATGGCTGGTCGCAATCTCGGCAAGGTCGAGGCAGCTCGCACTGAAATACTCCTCCAAGACGAATCGGCTTCTCTAGACGTCGTTGAGCTGGATCTCAGTTCTCTCGCTTCCGTGAAATCAGCCGCAGACACCATCAATGCAGAGACGCCCAAGGTCGACGTCCTCTTGAACAATGCTGGGCTGATGGCGATGCCTGAACAACGGACCGAAGATGGTTTCGAATCCCAGTTGGGAGTAAATCACCTCGGACATTGGGCTCTCACTGCCCATTTGATGCCAGCGATCTTGGCCGCCCCATCGGCAAGGGTCGTGACGGTTACGAGCACCGCCCATCACTTCGGACGTGAGGTCGACCCGAACAACCCAAATCTTGAAGGCATATATGACCCGTGGAAAGCTTACGGCCAGTCGAAATTGGCCAACTACTACTTCGCTATTGGCTTGAACCGAGAGTTCGATGACCGTGGATTGGCAGCTAAGAGCTTGGTGGCGCACCCCGGCCTTTCTCGAACAAACCTGCAACTGAACACCGTCGCCCAGGGAGGAGCCGGGAAGTCCGGGAGTTTCTGGGCGCGTATGGCAGCGCGCACCGGAATGGAGCCTGCGAGGGGTGCCCTGCCGCAACTTCGAGCCGCCACTGATCCCTCGGCAATTGGTGGGTCGATGTACGCACCGAGGTTTATCAACTTCGGCTCTCCTGTCAGACGACCCGTTCTGCGTCGCATTGGTATCGACGAAGCGATCGCAAACCTGTGGGCAATCTCGGAGGAAATGACCGGCATAACGCTCCAATTCGAGGGCGTAGATCAACCAGGAAACAACTGAGACCGGCCTAGGATCTGTCTTCATGTTGACCAGCTTCCGAAGGCGATTTTGGCTCCCGCCGAGAGCCCACGGCGAGATCATCGAAGACCGATCGGTTAGCTTCCTCGAACTCTTCTACGACCTTGTCTACGTCGTGGTGGTGGCACAAGCCGCACACGCCCTGGCTCACAACGTTAGTTGGCAAGGTGTTGTCGATTTCGCTGCCATATTTGGGCTCATCTGGCTGGGATGGCTAAACGGGACTCTCTATTACGACCTGCACGGCCGCGAAGACGGTCGGACAAGGACCATGGTTCTGGCACAGATGATGCTCCTGGCGTGGCTGGCCGTCTATACCGAGGGGGCCCCGTCGGAGACCGGTGAGGAGTTTGCACTTGTCTACGCCATTTTCATGGGTTTGATGACCCTGCTCTGGTATGGAGTGAGACGTCAGGACACCGAAGAGTATGGGCGGATCACAGCTCAATACATCACCGGCTCATGGGTCTTCACTCTGGTGATGTTCGGAACGATCTGGGTTGACGCTGAGGCGCGGGTTTGGGTGTGGGGCCTTTTCGTATTGCTCTATATCGCTTCCGGGATGGTCATTGTCAGGTCGGGTGAACGCAGATCGAATATCGGTTTTGACACCACGGACAGCCTCGTCGAGAGGTTCGGTCTGTTCACAATCATTGTTTTGGGCGAGGTCGTGGTGGGTGTCGTCGATGGCTTGTCGTCTACCGACCTGACTCCGCTCACAGTCTTGACAGGAATGCTCGGGCTCATGATCGGCTTCGCCTTCTGGTGGTCGTACTTCGACTTTGTCGGAAGGCGTCATCCTCGACCAGTGGCGCTGCACAGAACCCGATGGATCTTCGGTCACCTGCCGGTGACCATGGCGGTGGCTGCGGCCGGAGCGGCGATGGTCAGCATGGTGGAACACGCATCCGACGATCATGTGCCGGTGGGGACCGCATGGTTGATGAGCGGGGCGGTCGCTTTTGGACTCGTGTGGCTCGTGTTGGTCATGCGCACTCTTCAGGACTACGACAGAATTCCTGAATTGTTCAATCCGACTTCAGCGACCCTTCTGGCTGCGGCGGCCGTAGTGCTGGCCATCGGCTGGTGGCAGCCGGCGCCGTGGCTCATGCTGCTGGCTCTGTGGCTGGTCCTCTCTGCAACATGGTTCATTGCGGCTTTCCGATGGATGCATCTCGACGACCCCGAAGCCGTTTTGCCCGCATAGGTTCAGGCAGACCGGTCCATCCGGAGGAAGTTGGAGATCTTCAAGAAGCCCGACGGCAATTTCACGTCAGATGGGAGCTCTTCTCGAATCTGGGCTTCTGTGACGAGGCGGGGGGAAATCAGCTCGATTCGGTCACCGTCAATAGTGAGGACAGCAGAACCCGACGCCAAGATGTTCTGCACCCAGTCCGAATCAGGCCCGTAGATCGGAAAAAAGACAAAACCTCCGTCAACCGGGTGGGCGTCGAGAGGTGTTTGGTAGCTCCGGCCCGACGATCTCCCCACATGGGTCAGAACCGGGCGGACTCCACGTTTCACCTCGATCGGATTGAATAGCCAGCGGTTGATCCTCGCCATGAACTTGGGGACGGCCATTTGTCTGCTCCTTGCGATGAGTTATGTGACATCACCCTTGCTCACCGCCATCTGGCGATGAACCCCTGATTCAACCACCCACTTCATCCTTTGGACTGCAGCGTGGACCTCGGTGAAGCTCGTGTACAAGGGTGAGAAGCCGAATCGAATGTTGTCCGGGGCGCGAAAGTCAGGGATCACACCGGCTCTTTCGATAAGGGCATTCGAGATTGCATAACCTTCTTCGTGGCTCAGAGAGATGTGAGATCCCCGTTTGGTCGGGTCTCGGGGTGTCTTGAGCGTGAAGCCGAGACCGGCGAGGTGAGTCTCCGTTTGATCATTAAAGAACTCGGTGAGTCCGACGGATTTCCTCCTGATCTCGCCGACACCTGCCTCGATGACGATGTCAAGACCTGGCTCCAAGGCCGCCAATGAGAGTGTGGGCATAGTGCCCGTGTGAAACTTGCGTATTCCATTAACCGGGACGAAATCCAGGTCGAACGCAAAAGGCTCCTGATGCGCCCACCAGGCCGTGATCGGGTTCTCCAGTTCTTTCTGCAGATCTGTTCTGACGTACAAAAATGCGGGGCTTCCAGGGCCGCCGTTCAAGTACTTGTACGTGCATCCAACGGCCAAGTCCGCACCTGTCGCGCCGACATCGATCGGTACCGAGCCTACGGAATGCGAAAGATCCCACAACGTCAGTGCACCCACCTTGTGGGCAGCCTCGTTGATCGAGGCCATGTCATAGGTGTAGCCCGATTTGAAGACTGTGTGTGACATGGACACAAGGGCCGTGTCTTGGTCGATTTCGGCGAGGAGCCGATCAACGGGTCCATTGAGACCGTCGGAGGGGACGATCACGAGTTCCAGGTCGTGGGCACGGGCGACCCCGTCGAGAACATAGACGTCGGTCGGGAAGTTCAGGTCATCGGTGATGATCCTTGTTCGTCCCTTCTGGTGGCGAACAGCGGCTGTGGCGAGCTTGTAAAGATTCACCGACGTCGAATCCGAGATAACCACCTCGCCGACGCCGCTTCCCAAGATTGGACGGACCTTTTCACCAAGGCGAAGTTGCAACTCCCACCAACCTTCGTTCCAACTACGAATCAGCCGATCTCCCCATTCGTAGGCCGTGACCCGTTCGAGGAGATCCTTTGTCTCCGTCGGGAGTCTGCCAAGGGAGTTTCCGTCGAGGTAGATGAGGTCAGCGTCGGTGATGAGAAAGCGGCTGCGGTAGTGCTTGAGGGGGTCTGTGGCGTCAAGCCGAGCGGCGGCTTCGTGCCCAACCGCGGACGCTGACCCATTGTCGGATTTCATGGATTCCGTCACGAACCCACGTTAATCAGAGCCTGGTGCCGTGATCGATAACGCCCACCAGATAACGTGGCCAGATGGCGTCGGAGGTTAAGAGATCGGATATCGAAGATGCGGTGCGCCGCACTGAGGGTCGGATTCGGGTCACTCCGATACTCAGGTTGGGGAACGCCTTGTCCGAAGACTGGGTGCTGAGTCTCAAGCTGGACCAACTCCAGGTGACCGGATCGTTTAAGGCAAGAGGAGCGTT
This sequence comes from Acidimicrobiia bacterium, assembly GCA_965216445.1. Classification (GTDB taxonomy): domain Bacteria; phylum Actinomycetota; class Acidimicrobiia; order Spongiisociales; family ZC4RG35; genus MA-ANB-1. Next base: position 1,493,300 of record OZ244166.1, on the reverse strand, counting down.
CAACGTTCTCCTTGCCAACGAAGTCTCCGATGGTGTGGTTGCGGCATCCGGGGGCAACTTCGGGAAGGCGATTGCATATGCGGCGGGTGAACTCGGAGTGGCGAGCACGATATTCGTGCCGTCCACGTCGCCTGAAGAAAAGGTTGGTCAGATCGCCCAATACGGCGCTGAGGTCCGAGTCGTCTCTGGCTACTACGACGAGGCTCTTGAGGCATCGGCAGCCTTTGCGGCGGAACACGGAGGGTTTGTTGCCCATGCCTACGACGACCCTCATGTCATGGCTGGACAGGGGACCGCCGGGAGAGAGATCATGGCACAGATCCCCAATGCCGCGTCGGTCCTGGTCGCTGTCGGTGGTGGCGGACTAATCGGCGGCGTCGCCAGCTGGATCAGAGGTGAGGCAAGGGTAATCGCCGTGGAGCCCGAAGGCTGTCCGAGCCTCCACAGAGCACGCCGGGCCGGACGACCCGTTTCGAGCCCTGTTGGTGGTGTCGCTTCATCGTCCCTGGGAGCGGCCCAGGTGGGTGAGCACACATGGATCGCAAACCAGTGGATTGAATCGAGTTTATTGGTGACCGACGAAGCCATTCTCGAAGCCCAGAGCTGGTTGTGGGCGAATACCCGATTGTGGGTGGAGCCAGCGGCCGCGACAACCATTGCCGCTCTCCGTAGTGGCCATTATCAGCCCGAACCCGGAGAGCACGTCGTTGCCCTCGTCTCAGGAGCGAACGTTGCGTTGGGCGAGGCCACGGCATAAACGGCTGCCGGCCCTTCACTTAACGTGGTCGGGAACTTGAACCTGACTGTGGTGACTCGGCAAAAATGATCAACAATCCAACGCACAGGGTGGTCGGAACGTATTAGTGTCCAATTTACGACAGTTCGAGGGAGACCGAACGTCGCTACGGGAGGCGCTGCTTCGCAGCGAAGGAGACAAATCATGTGGGGAAAGACCGCTGACTATCAGTCCTATTGGCATGGGCGCGCGTGGTTTGCCGCGTTCGCGGCACTGGTGCTGTTAATCGGGTTACTGGCGATCCCGGTACCCGAGGCTGATGCCAGGGCGTCAGGTGTCATCGTTTTGACACAGGACGACTTCAAATACGGCACGTACATAATCGACCAGCCTGGCACCTATCAACTCGGTGAAGACATCAGCTTCAATCCGAACTCGCCGGCTACCTTGACGGCGGCACTTGAGGATGGCTCTATACCACCCGATGTCGCCGCCGCATTGGGCCTGACGGCGCCCGTCGATGCCTACCACTCGGGTATGCCGCTGGCGACTCAGTTCAACTATGGGCCGGCACAAACCTTTGCACCAGGTGGGCCACTCGATGCGAGATATGACCCGGCCGGATACGGAGTCGGGTTCTTTGCAGCCATCGCGATCCAGACCGACAATGTGACGTTGGACCTGAACGGCCACACCATCGAACAGAGTGCCGAGCATGCTTTGCTACAGAGGTTTTTCTCGGTCATCGAGCTGGCTGACCAGCCCTTCATCCCCAATCAGGGACCGGCGAGCTTCGGCACCGAACTCGAGGCTGCAACACATGTGACCATCAAGGATGGGACCATCGGGCGCAGCTCACACCACGGGATTCATGGCAATGCAAACGAGCATGTAGCTATCCGGAATGTCGACTTCGAGGGATATGAAGTCGGAGCCGTCGCGTTGAACGGTGTCAACGGTCTTACGATCGACAACTCGGTTGCCGAGAATCGCAAAGACGTTCCAGTTGTCGGCACGTTCTCATCTGCGATGTTCATCAAGACCTACATCGACGACCTGGTCCGTTCCGGATCGGAAACGACCCTTTTGGTCAATGGGACCGAACTGTCGGCCAGCGCGATCCAGAGCGGGTTGAAGACGGCTATCAACAACGTTCATCATGACGTGGTTGTTGCTGGCTTGGGCCAGATCGACGCGACTGCTCATCCAGACGAATACGCGTTGTTCCACAACAAACATGGTCTGATCGACGGCAACTCCTACTCGTTCCTCGTCAACAACATTGGCGTGGCTGTGAATGGGTTCCCGTTCGTACCGGACGGTGTCACCCAAATTGCTGCCAAGAACATTCTGCTGCGCAATGTGACAGTCGTAGACCAGGAGTCGTTCATCAACGAGATCCCGGCCATAGACACCAACGGCGCCGCGGCAGGCGGTAATGCCGCGATCGATCCGGTTGGGGCCGTTTTCCAGGTGCGCAATCTGCATCCCGACACTGGAGCACCGGTCACGATATCGACGCTCGACGATGACGCGGCAACCTATCTCGGTAACCCTGTTGCCAATGCTCAGGCGTTTGTTGCGAAAGCCAAGCTCGCCGGTGATATTGGCTCGGGTCATCTCGACACGACGCGGCTCAACATTCCGGCGACCGTGATCGATTGGGTTGAAGGGACTCCTGGCTCGGAGACACTGGCTGACATCGGAACCACGTACTTTTGCAACGGAGACTCGATGTTCCATGTGAACAAAGGGGCTATCGGTTTCAAGATGGACGCTGCGGAGAACGTCCGACTGGTCAAAACCAAGGTTGATGGGCTTGTGAACCTGGGCCTCCCGGGGGACGGAATATGTGGTGACTATTCAGCCGGACAATCGCATCCTGCCGACCCACTTCCTGGCTATGGCGGAGCCTTCGTACGGGGATACACGTTCTCCGGGACAACCAATGCACTTGTCGATCGAGCTTCGGCTTCCGGCCTAAGTTCGATGTCAGGGCCGGCAGTAGGTTTTGCCGTGCTCAACGACAGTGCGGATATCAAATTCGTCAGAGCCTCTGCGGATGACCTGAACGCAGGTTGGGGCGAATACATGCCGACGTCAGGACCTAACGGGCCCGCCTATGCGGCTGGCTTCTATGTCAGCGTCGATAGCTCGGGGACAAGGATTGCTCTCGGATGCGCCACGAACATGATCGGATACGACGGCACGTACTTTGTCCACGACCTCTCGGGCGCCACCAGCACCGTGGGGAGCTGTCGCGCGGTTAGGTGAGGTTTCCGACATAAGACGGGAGTGAGTCGCAGATCCCGTTGTGACTCACTCCCGATCTGGGTTCTTCCAATGCCTTTTAGTTGATCCGCGTGGTCGGCGGAGTTCACGCTTACCATTCACGGTGGTGCTCAAGGAAAAGTTGAAGGTCTTCGTCTCGGGATTCCTCATGGGGTCGGCCGACGTGGTTCCGGGTGTATCCGGCGGGACTATCGCCCTGGTCGTCGGGATCTATGAGCGCCTCGTCGCCAACATCCGCGAGGGCAGTTCGGCCCTTGGTTCCCTCCTGAAAGGAAACTGGTCCGATTTCAAAGGCCACTTCCGGGCTGTCGAGTGGCCCTTTCTCCTGACGCTTCTATTGGGTATTGCCGTGGCTGTGTTCACGCTGGCGTCGGCGATTCGAGGGCAACTGGAGGAGCGCCCCATTGTTCTAGCCGCAGCTTTCTTCGGGTTGGTGTTGGGCTCAGTGGTTGTGGCGGTTCGGCTCATTCGCGAGCCCAGCCCGATTCACTACGCGATCGCGCTCATCGTTGCAGTTGGTGTGTTCGTAGTCTTGGGATTCGGCGGGGGAGACCCATCGGCGAACCCATCGACGCTGGTCTACTTTGCGTCGGGAGCCCTTGCGATTTGTGCCATGATTCTCCCCGGCATTTCGGGCTCGCTCATCCTGGTCTTGGTCGGCACCTACGACGCTGTTCTCGGTGCGGTAGCTGACCGCGACATCACCACCATTGCCGTTGTCGGGGCAGGTGCGATCATCGGTTTGGCACTCTTCTCACAGCTACTCCACGCTGCGCTGGAACGTGCGCACGACCTGGTGCTTGCTGGACTGATCGGTCTGATGGCGGGGTCTTTGCGGATTCTTTGGCCCTGGCCGGACGGGGTGGAAGGACCAGTACTCGAAGCGCCTGGGGAACAACTGGGATTCGCGGTCGTTGCAGCGATCGTCGGCTTCTTGGCCGTGATGCTGATTTCCAGGCTTGCTGCCGAAAGGGAGTCCCCAACCGACCTCAGTTAGCCCCTGACGCTTTGGCGCCGGTGGGCGTGTGCAGGTAGTCGGAGAGAACTGTCCAAACCTCGGGATGGGCCAGTTTTCGTTTCATAGAGATCAGCGTCCTCATGAAAGTTGGCACCGCCCGGTTGACGTCCATCGGATTCGGCCTCATTGCGTTCTGAACTGAGGGCGACGGGGTCAGAGTTATGACCTTGCAGTCGGGCCAGGCCGCCGTGATCAGGGCCTTTTCTTCCTCGAGGGACCTTCGCCCGACCCGGTCAAACATCTTTTCGTGGACGCGGGCGCGCATTCTCGAGAGATCGGCGGCCATTGGCGCCACCACCAAAACGAGGTCAAGTGGCTCCTCGTGAGCGAGAACCAAGTCTGCGTGAGTTCCGGAGGCGACTCCTCCATCCACATATAGGCGGCCGTCTATCTCAAAGGCTTGAAACAGAAGCGGAATTGCTGTCGAAGCAGCCACTGCTTCCGCCATCCCAGCTACTGGGGCCTCGTCGGTGCCGAACGCGGTTCGACGTTTGGCCTCAATGTCGTAAGCAACTATTGCGGTGTGCTTTTCGGGCCAGGAATGCGCAGCTTCGTCCCCGATTTGAGTTGTCACCCAGTCGGCGAGTCCATGCGACTGATACGGCGCCGGTGAGCCGAGAAACAGTGTCAGCCCAGGTCGCCGCAGCCCAGGGCCGATCCCATGTCTCATCCAATCGCGAACCGCGGAGGAACCGCCCCGTTGATAGAGATGTCCCCTGATTCTCTCGGCAACATCCTGGCGATCGTCACCTGCCTGGACCAGCGAGTCGAGAGTCAACCGTCTGTTGCGAACCAGGGAAGTGACAAATGCGCCGGAGGAGGTACCGACGACGACATCGGCCTGATCAGGGTTCCAGTCAGTGGCGAGTTCTATCGCCATCAAAGTGGCGAGTTCGTATGCCGCCCCGGTGATACCGCCACCCCCCAGGACAAGTCCTACCTTGGTCACTAAAGCCACAATATAGAGTGTCGCCGCCGTTTCGGTACCCCTTCCTTGCTCCCTAACGAATCGCTAATGGGCACGGCCGACCGTAGGGGTAGCGGTCGATTCGAGTCCTATCGGACTGGGTGTTTGAAGGCCGTTCGGTTGATTGGGTCTCTAGCCGAAACTTTGCCCGCAGCCGGAACACCGATCGTCTTGCTCACGGGTTGGTCCATAGCACCAAGGACACGGGAGGTCCTCACCGGTCTGGTCGTGTAGCGTCACCACAAGTGATGGGTTGATTTCGTAGCGCTGCTGGCCCCGGATGCCTTTTGCCAGGGCGAACAGACCCGTGGTGGCGGTTGCCGCCATCAATGCTTCGAGCAATGTCCGTCCTCCATGCCTTGTCGCATGAAGGCTAAGCCAGATAGCGCCGATTTTCGCGGATTTGCATCCATGTCGTCGCTGAGGAACGCGCCACCGTTAGGGGTTGGTTGAAGGGGCGCCTGGCTGAGTTGAGGGCGGGTTTAGGTCCCGAGCACGGCTTCGGTCAGGTCGTTGACCAAATAGGAGAGATCTCCCAATCGACCCTCACGAACCTCAGCCGCATCGAGCATCATTGTTGCCGCGTGGTACGCGACCCAGGGTCGGTAGCTCGACTCTGCGAGCTCAGCTCCATACCCGCTCCTAAATGCTGCTGCTGCATCCTCACCGATGGTGGCGGCAAATCGCCAGACCGCCAGGGTCAGATCCCATTCGGGTGGAGCGAGCGTTGCCCACTCCCAATCGACGAGGGTGACTGCCCCGCCTTCGGTAAGAACGAACTTCGACGGTGTCGGCCGGGTATGCGCTGTGACTGAATCGGTGGCGTGTGGCGGGGTCATTTCCAGTGCCGCGTCGAGAACACGCTGGTCCAATTCGAAACGGCGTCGGAATCGGCCCAACCGCGTGATGGTCGACTGATAGTGGGATTTCACATACTCGGAGTCGATGCTCGTTGCCAGATTGGTGATTTCTGCTTTCGCATCGTGCACACCTCGAAGTACTTTGCCGGCAACTGAGATCGCGTCGAGATTCTTGGGAAGGTTTCCGAGGTTCCAGTTGCCACCGTCGGTCATGGAAATCCAGGCCAGGTCATCGTCCACTCCCGAGTCGATCAAAGACGGAACTCCAGGGGTGCCGGCGAGAGATTCGAGAGCACGTCTTTCACGACGCTCCCTTGAAGCAACCGGATAGACCTTGACGATCTTCGTCCCGCCCTGTTCATCGATAACCCGGAAGACCTTGTTTGCGCCTGCCGAGAGTTCACGAAGATTGGCCTGAGGATGGGTTGCCTCAACAAGCTCTCTTGGATTCATTTCCCCTCGATTTCCCGGTCTGCCGTATTGATGAGTCTTATCCAGCCCGTGCTGGGTATTCTGCCGCTCTCAGGCTAGTGAGAGTTGAACAGTTGTCTATCAATCTTAAGTACCCGGATGGAACGGTTGTTGATCATCCAGAAAATGCTACGGGTCTCGATGTCGCTGCCTCGATTGGTCCCGGTCTGGCCAAAGCAGCAGTTGCCTATCGGATAAACGATGAATTGCGGGATCTCGCGAGCCCCGTCGGCGAGTCCGGAGACTTTGCCGTGATAACTCTCAAAGACCCGGACGGGCTTCACATACTCCGCCATTCGTCCGCTCATGTTCTCGCCCAGGCAGTCCTCGACCTGTATCCGGGTTCGACATTTGCGATCGGTCCGGCAATCGAGGACGGGTTCTATTACGACTTCAGCGTTGAAGAGCCCTTTACTCCGGAAGATCTGGAACAAATCGAGAACCGGATGCACGAGATCATCGGTGAGGACCAAGCTTTCGTCAGGGAGAGGATGGACGTCGATCGTGCTTTGGACCTTTTTGCCGAGCACCAGTTCAAGCGGGAGATCATCGCCAATGTGGATCCGTCCGAGGTCGACGACGGTGAGGACGTAACCGTCTATCGAAACGACGAGTTCGTCGACCTTTGTCGTGGCCCGCATCTTCCGTCGACCGGCCGAATCCCCGCCGTGAAGCTGACAAAAACGTCTGGTGCGTACTGGCGCGGTGACCAGGACCGAGAACAACTGCAGCGGATCTACGGCACTTCTTGGCCATCGAAGAAGGAGCTCGACCAGTATCTGACCCGCCAGGAAGAAGCCGAGAAACGAGATCATCGCAAACTGGGCGCTGAGTTGGGACTGTTCAGTTTTCCTGAGGAGCTTGGGTCGGGATTGGCTGTCTGGCATCCCAAAGGCGGGATGTTCCGAAAGATCGTCGAGGACCACAGTCGAGCGATGCACAGGAAGTACGGATTCGAATACGTATTCACCCCGCACTTGGCCAAGTCGGATCTGTGGCATACCTCGGGGCACCTGGATTTCTACGCCGAAAACATGTATCCGGGGATGACTCTCGACAACGATCAGGAGTATCGCGTCAAACCGATGAACTGCCCGTTCCACATCCTGATTTACAAAGACTCGCCCCATTCCTATCGCGACCTGCCGATTCGGATGTCCGAACTAGGTGGTTGCTACAGATATGAGCTTTCCGGGGCAGTCCACGGACTGTTGCGGGCGCGTGGGTTCACCCAAGACGATTCTCACACTTTTTGCACCAAGGATCAGCTCAAAGACGAGCTGCGGATGCACCTCAGGTTTGTCCTCAATTGGCACAACGATTTCGGATTCGATGAGATAGAAGCCGACTTGAGTACGAAGCCGGAGAAAGCCGGCGGAGACGATGAGCGGTGGACCGAAGCAGCGTCGATTCTCGAGGAGATCCTCGTCGAGAGCGGCGTGAAGTATGAGGTAGCCGAGGGCGAGGGGGCGTTCTACGGACCGAAAATCGACGTCCATCTCCGGGACGCAATAGGTCGTCGTTGGCAGTTGTCAACAATCCAGCTCGACTTCCTGCTTCCCGATCGATTCGATCTGGAGTACATAAGCGCTGACAACAAACCCGAGCGTCCTTACATGATCCACTGTGCCAAAGCTGGTTCGTTGGATCGGTTCATGGGAGTGATGGTCGAGCACTACGCCGGTGCACTTCCTGCATGGCTTGCACCGATCCAAGTGACCATCGTTCCGGTTGCCGACCGTCACGTTGAGTATGCAGAAAAGGTGAGCACCGAGTTGACCAACGCCGGACTTCGCGCCGAAGTAGACACATCTGGGGATACAGTCGGCGACAAGATTCGCAAGTCGATCACGCAAAAGCATCCGGCTGTGATCGTCGTCGGTGACGATGACGTCGCCAACAACACAGTCGGACTCCGCCTCTACGGGGAGGAGCGAGACACCAGAGGAGTGAAGTTGGCCGACGCTACGGACAGGCTGACTGAAATTGCCAAGGAGCCGCAACTGTGAGTGACGATCGACGGATCGACCGCGAGGGCATTTACATAGAGAAGGACCTTGCTGAGTCGGTGGCAATTGAAGAAGAGCTTGACGCCAACATCCTCACTCCTTACCGATTTCCGTCTCCGATGCGGAGACGAACCGCGGGCTGGGTTTTCTTGGTTGCCGCGATCGTCGTCGCCCTCACCATTACCAACGGCTGGATCCCCGCTGTGGGCCTTGCCGCCCTCGCTTTCTGGCAGTTTGCGTCCTCATGGCCGTTGAATATCGATGAGACGAGAGCGATGCAGATCGCCGGTACATCGGTTGATTTTCCGGTGGGCCACGCGTCCGGCGCAGTCACATTCAAAGGGTGGCGGTCCCGGCCCCGCTGGGCGGTCGTGTTGTATTCAGCTACTGAGCCGCCGGACCGGAGGGGTCTGGTTGTCGTGGATGCCGTCGATGGAGACGTCGTAGAAGACGTCTATACGGAAGCCATCCCCGCGGTCTGAGCCGAACTACCTCTGATCCAACGGCACGTAGTCTCGTGCTGCCGCACCGGTATAGAGCTGCCGGGGACGAAAGATTTTGGCGTCCTTGTCGGCGGCTAATTCCCTGAACTGGGCAAGCCATCCGGGAAGTCGTCCCATCGCGAACAACACCGTGAACATGTTTCTCGGAAAACCCATGGCTCTGTAGATGATCCCGGAGTAGAAGTCGACGTTGGGGTAGAGCTTGCGTTCAACGAAGTAGCTGTCATTGAGAGCCACCTCCTCGAGGGCCATCGCAACTTCAAGCACAGGGTCGTCGATTCCCATTGCTTCCAGGACGTCCTCAGCAGCCTTCTTGATGATGCGCGCCCGTGGATCGAAATTCTTGTACACACGGTGCCCGAAACCCATGAGGCGGAATGGATCAGCCTTGTCCTTTGCCCGGCTGACGAAGGTTTCGATTCCTCCGCCTTCCGAGACGATCATGTCCAGCATCTCCATTACTGCCTGGTTAGCTCCACCGTGCAAGGGGCCGGAGAGAGCGTGAATACCGGCGCTAACGGAGCTGAAGATGTTTGCGTGACCGGATCCGACGAGACGAACTGCTGAAGCGGAGCAGTTTTGGCCATGGTCTGCGTGGAGAATCAGAAGCATGTTCAATGCCTTGGACACCACTGGATCGGGTTGATAGTCCTCGGCAGGCACCGAGAACATCATCTTCAGAAAGTTCGCCGCATAATCGTGATCGTTGTCCGGGTACACGTAAGGCTGGTGCACGGAGTATTTGTAAGACCAAGCGACCATCGTTGGTGTCTTGGCGATGAGGCGCCTCGCACTGATGTCAACGGCTTCCTCATCCAACGGGTCCAGAGCGTCTGGGTAATACGTGGCGAGTGCCGACGTTGCGGAGGCAAGGATCTGCATCGGGTGGGCCGTGTGGGGGAAGGCTTCGAAGAGGTGCTTCACATCCTCGCGTAGAAGCGTGTGCCGTGTTATCGATTCGGCGTACGAATCCATTTGTGCCTTCGTTGGAAGCTCTCCGTACTGAAGGAGATATGCAACCTCGAGAAAGGAAGATTTCTCGGCAAGCTGATCGATCGGATAGCCCCGATATCGAAGAATGCCCTGCTCACCGTCGATGTACGAAACGGCAGACTCACCTTCCGCAGTATTGGCGAACCCGCGGTCCGTGGTCACCAGCCCAAGGTCCGAGCGGAGTCGGCTGATGTCGACCGCGACCTCGCCTTCAGTTCCCGTATGTGTAGGGAGCTCTAACTCCTGGTCTCCGTACCGCAGTACCGCGTCTGACATCGTTTCCTTTCTATTCGTCGTCGCGGCTGGATGCTGCGATGACCTTCTCTGCCTCATTGTGAGGCATTTCGGCGTAGTGATCGAACTCGACCTCAAAACTACCCCGTCCGGAAGTTAAAGAACGAAGCTCAGCGGCGTACTGCTGGATCTCCGCCATTGGAACTTCTGCAATAACGCTGCGGAGGTTTCCTTCGCCTTCCATCCCCAGAACCCGGCCCCTCTTGGAGTTGATGTCTCCCATCACGTCTCCGATGTGGTCTGCCGGCACCGCAACTGTGATCTTCATCACCGGCTCCAGGAGGATCGGTCCGAGCGAAGCCGACGCCGAACGAAGTGCCTGGATCCCAGCCATTCGGAACGACATCTCGTCGGAGTCGACCGGATGGTATTTGCCGTCGTAGAGCTCAGCCGAGATGTCGGTGACCGGGTACCCGGCGACGATGCCCCTCTCCAGGGCCTCCCTAACGCCTTTGTCCACCGCAGGTATGAATCCGCGCGGGACGGAGCCGCCCTTCACGCTGTCGATGTACTCGTAGCCCTTGCCGCGGGGTAGCGGCGCAAACTTCACCATCGCCACCCCGAATTGACCCCGACCACCGCTCTGCTTCTTGTGTTTGCCTTCCGCATCGGCAGACCTGGTGATGGTCTCCCGGTAAGGGATCTTCGGGAGATGGGAGTCAATTTCGACGCCGTATCGACGGTGGATTCGCTCGAGCGTCACGTCGATGTGCGAGTCGCCAAGCCCGGCCAGAATCGTCTCACCGGTCTCGCTGCGATGGCTGACCTTGAGGGTCGGATCCTCGACTTCGATCCGGTGCAGGGCGGTAGAGAGCTTTTCTTCGTCCTGAAGAGAGTGAGGTGTGATTGCGACTTCCGCCACCGGTCTTGGGTATTCAACAGGCTTGATGACAACATCGACCCCGTTGGCTCGCAACGTGTCACCCGCCTGTGTCTCAACGACCTTGGCCACGGCTCCGATTCCTCCGGTTGGAAGCTCGTTGACCTCTTGGTGCTCTTTGCCTTGCAGTTTGTAGAGGTTGTGGAGCCGAACCGTGCCTCCCCGAGCCAGGTTCAGGGTTTGGTCGGCTTTGACTGTGCCCGAGTAGATACGGAACATCGAGATTCGACCCACAAAAGGATCGGAGATGGTCTTGAAGACGTAGGCAAGGGTGGGACCATCTGGGGAGGGTTCGAAATCCCCTGGAGACGTGAGTTCGGGGAGGCGGCGTTCCATGGGATTTGGTCCGTAGTCGGTGATGAATTCGAGAAGCAGGTCAATACCTATGAGCTTTTCGGCTGACGTCACCAAGACGGGGTCCATCGTTCCGTCGACTATGCCCTTGTGAACCGTGCTGACTATTTGATCCCTGGTCGGTTCCTGGCCTTCGAAATAGGCCTCCATCAAGGCATCATCCGTCTCGACAACGGATTCGATGAGTGAGGTGTGGGTGGTGTGAACCCGCTCCGCCATGTCCTCCGGAAGATCGGTGAGACTTCCCCGCGGGCCGTTGCTGTATTCATAGGATCTCTCAGAAGCGATTCTCACCACCCCGCGAAGCGATTCTTCTGCTCCTATAGGTATCTGAATTGGTGCAACCACCTTGCCGAACGACTCGCGAAGCTGGGAAAGAGTCCTATCAAAGGAAGCGCGATCTCGGTCGAGCTTGGAAACAACTATCGCCCTGGGGATCCCCTCCTGGCCGGCGACAGCCCAGAGCAGTTCGGTTTGAACCTCGACGCCATCGACTGCTGATACAACGAAGAGGGCAAGGTCGGCGGCGCGAAGAGCTGCCCTGGCGTCGCCTGCGAAGTCGGTAGCGCCCGGCGTATCGATGATGTTGATCCGGTGACCGTTCCAGTCCACCGTCGCCGTGGCCAATCCCAATGAGATACCGTGGTCAATCTCCTCGGGTTCGTGATCGAAGACGGTGGTGCCTTGCTCCACCGAGCCCTGCCTGTTAATTGCCCCACCCACGAAAAGCATGGCTTCGGCGAGAGTCGTTTTCCCGGATCCACCATGCCCGACGAGGGCGACATTGCGGACTTTGTCGGGTTGCACACAAACCTCCTTGTTCACGATCCCGGTTCGAGGGTCTACCGATCCTAACCACCAGCCCACGGCTCAGATATTCGAGATTTGGCGCCGGACCAAAGGATTCACGACGCCTGGAATCAGTTCACGATGGGGTGGGGCGCCCGTCCTGCTAATTTCGTGACCTCATGATCGATATGCGGGTCCGCCCCCGGATCACACGTTTCTTGGTCCCAATGGGAAAGGGCCTCGCCGCGATGGGCATCACCCCGGCGATGATGACTGTCATCGGGCTTTCGGTGACGGTGGTCGGTTCGATATTTGTCGCCAATGAGATGTTGAGATCGGGAGCGGCGATCATTCTTCTGGGGTCTGCCTTAGACGGGCTGGACGGATCCATAGCTCGCGTGACCGGAACCGAGAGTGCCCGGGGTGCATTCCTCGACTCAGCGTTTGACCGTCTCGGTGAGATTGCGGCCTTCGCCGGCCTGGGCGTAGCAATGGCAGGAGACCCCCGAGCGCTCCTTTTGATAATCCTGGCCATCGGTGGCGCGATGTTGGTTCCCTACATGCGGGCGCGGGCCGAAGCCCAAGATCTTGACGGTAGGGGAGGTCTGATGGGTCGGGCCGAGCGCGTGATCCTGTTCTGCGGCGGCCTGTTGCTTGGCCAGGTGGAGCCGATGCTGTGGATCTTCGTTGTCACCGTCTGGTTCACCGCCGGATACCGGTTCGCAACCACATATCGCAACATCCCGTGAAGCATCTTTTTGGGTACGTCGGTCTCCGCATCGGCGTTGGCCTGGTCGGAGTTCTTCCCGCACGGTGGGCGCGTCGTCTCGGTGAGCTTGGAGGGGCGGTGTGGCACCGATTCGCTGCGGGCCGGAGAGAAATGGCCGCTCGCCACATGTCCCGTGTTCTCGGTCCGGAGGCGGACGTCGAGGCTGCCGCCAAGGAAGTGATGGTCTCATACGGGCGGTATTGGGCTGAGGCCCTCTGGGCTCGGGCTCGTCGCATTCCAGAGATGATGGCGAGCACCAATGTCGATGGGCTGGACCAACTCGTCGACGCCAGGGACAACGGAACGGGGGCCATTGTCGCCCTCCCTCATATGGGCAATTGGGAAGCAGCGGCACCCGTAGCAGTGAACATCGGGGTTCCGATCGTGGCCGTGGCCGAAAACCTTGCCAACAGGAGAATCACCGACTGGTTCACTCGGATGCGTGGCGAATATGGGATCGAGATAGTTCTCGCCACGGGGAGCGCTCATGTCATGAGGGAACTCGAAGCCGGAATCGCCGAAAACAAGGCGATTGCGCTCCTCTCCGACCGCGACCTGAAGGGTAAGGGAGTCGAGGTCGAGTTCTTCGGCGAGCGCACAACGATGCCACCGGGACCGGCGACTCTCGCGCTCCGCACCGGGGCTCCGCTCCATCCCGTTGGCTGCTACTTCGAAGACGGTGGCTACAGCATTGTTGTCCGTGAGGCGATAGAGATCCCTGCGAGCGGGTCCCGGTCGGAAAAGATCAGGGAAATGACTCAGCGGCTTGCCCATGAGCTGGAAGGAATCATTCGAGCCCGGCCGACACAGTGGCATCTGGTGCAGCCGAACTGGCCGTCAGACCGAATCGGCGCATGAGAATCGGAATTGTCTGCCCCTATGACCTTGCTTCTCCTGGCGGTGTCCAGCAGCTCTGCATCGAGTTGGCGGAGCGTCTTCGCTCGGCCGGCGATGAAGCGATTCTGATCGGTGCGGGTAGCACCGCCTACGCCGGTGGTCCCGGAGTCGACGAAACTACGGTTCCCGTAGGAAGGCCCTTCCGGATACGTGCCAACGACTCGGTGGTCCCGTTAACTCTCGCACCCAAGTCGTGGAATCGGGTGAGCAGCGCATTGGGTTCTGTCGATGTGGTGAACGTTCACGAGCCGCTCATCCCCATGGCGGGGTGGGCCGGCCTCCGAAGCCGCAAGCCAAAGGTCTTGACCTTTCATGCCGACGCTCCATCCTGGGCCCGGACGGCGTATAGAAAGATCCCGGGCTTGGCCCGCCAAGTCACCGGGGCCCAACTCACGGCGGTGAGTTCGACCGCTGCCGCCTCGATTCCCTCAGATTGGGGAGTACCGAGGATCATTCCAAACGCAATCGATGTCGGGGCATACGATCTGCCAGTCGGCAGGGTCGCCAATCGCATCGCTTTTTTGGGGCGCGACGAGCCGCGAAAAGGTCTCGATATCGCCCTTGCAGCCTTCGAAGAAGTCAGACAATCGAACGCAGCTGCTGAGTTGGTAGTTATGGGAGCGGAGCGGCCAGTTGCTCCACCCGGTGTCCGTTATCTGGGGCGGGTGAGCGACGGGGAAAAGCATCGGATGCTGGCTTCGAGCGCCATCTTTGTCGCTCCGAACACCGGTGGTGAGAGTTTCGGGATTGTGCTGGCGGAAGCAATGGCGGCTGGATGTGCGGTGGTTGCGTCTGACCTCGATGCATTTGTTGATGTTGTGGCTGACAACGGCGTCACATTTCCCACGGGTAACGCCGTTGCGCTGGCACGTCACCTCGTTGACCTACTCTCCGATGAGGAGCGTCGGGGTCAGCTCGGAGTGGAGGCGCAGCGAGCCGTCCTGCGTTTTGACTGGGCGCGGGTTCTGGAGCAGTACCGGACCGCTTATGCGGCCGCCCTCAACGCTGGCTAACAGATCTTTTCCCGGTACCATTGGGGTACTTCAAGGAGCAGCATTGGAACAAGGTACGACACGGGTAAAACGAGGTCTGGCAGAAATGCTCAAGGGCGGAGTGATCATGGATGTGGTCACGGCCGACGAAGCCAAGATCGCCGAAGAAGCCGGAGCGGTGGCGGTCATGGCTCTGGAACGGGTTCCATCAGACATCCGTCGCGATGGCGGTGTGGCCCGGATGTCGGACCCGTCGATGATCGAAGAGATCAAGGCTTCTGTGTCGATTCCGGTTATGGCCAAGTGCCGAATCGGTCATTTTGCCGAAGCGTTGGTCCTCCAGTCCCTTGGTGTCGATTACATCGACGAATCCGAGGTCCTAACGCCGGCCGATGACGAGCACCATGTCGACAAGTGGGCATTTACCACGCCTTTTGTCTGCGGGGCGAGGAACCTTGGTGAAGCCTTGCGCCGGATTGGTGAAGGGGCGGCGATGATTCGGACCAAGGGTGAAGCCGGGACCGGAAACGTTGTCGAAGCAGTGCGTCACATGCGCACGGTGACCAATGAGATTCGCCAACTGTCCACGATGGAGGATGCTCAGTTGATGAGCGCCGCTCGTGATCATGGAGCTCCGTACGACCTGGTGCGGGAGGTTGCCGAGACTGGAGCGCTTCCTGTGGTCAATTTCGCTGCCGGTGGCATCGCCACCCCCGCTGACGCCGCTTTGATGATGGGTCTTGGAGTCGACGGAGTGTTCGTCGGATCGGGGATATTCAAGAGCAACGACCCCGAGGGATTTGCCCATGCCATCGTCGAAGCGACAACGTTCTGGAACGAGCCCGAGGTGGTTGCGAAAGTGTCGCGTGGACTCGGCGCCGCCATGCCAGGCATCGAGATCGAGACCCTCAGCGAAACCGAGCGCCTCGCCTCGCGAGGTTGGTGAAATGGCTTTGTCGTCATGAGTAGGGTCGGCGTGCTGGCCTTGCAAGGCGACTTCCGGGAGCATCTGCGAATTCTCGAGGAGCTCGGCGCCGACGCTGTGCCGGTAAAAACACCCGACGCACTCCATTCCGTCGACGCCTTGGTGATTCCCGGAGGCGAATCAACCACAATCGGGAAACTGTCGGTCCGTTTCGGGCTTTTAGAACCGCTCCGGAAGGCCGTGGAATCGGGTCTGCCCACATATGGGACTTGCGCCGGATTGATCTTCCTCGGTGCATCGTTGACCGAGGGCGATCAGCCCCTTTTGGGGGTGCTGGATGTGGTCGTCCGGAGAAACGCGTTCGGACGTCAAAACGAATCGTTTGAAGCCGAAATCGATATTCACGGACTTGACGAGCCTTTCCACGCAGTCTTCATCAGGGCCCCATGGGTCGAGAAGGTTGGATCAGAGGTTGATGTCCTTGCAGCAGTGAAGGAACATCCGGTGATGGTGCACCAGTCGAATATTCTTGCTTCATCATTCCATCCGGAGCTGACAGGCGATGGTCGCATTCATCAACTGCTTCTGGACATGATTTAGGAGTCTCGACATGGCCGGTCATTCAAAATGGGCAAACATCAAACACCGGAAGGGCCGTCAGGATGCGGCCCGTGGAAAGCTGTTTGGGAAGCTCGCCAAGGGAATCGAAGTTGCGGCCCGCGATGGTGGGGGAGTCATTGAATTCAACCCGTCTCTTGCCACAGCGGTCGAAAAGGCGAAGGCAGCATCGATGCCCAACGACAACATCGAACGAGCAATCAAGCGCGGCACGGGTGAAGTCGAGGGCGCGGTTTATGAGGAGATTTGGTACGAGGGTTATGGACCCGGAGGAGTGGCGCTTTACGTCCAGATCCTCACCGACAATCGCAATCGGGCTGCGTCTGACGTGCGATCGACGTTTACTCGCAACAACGGGAACCTCGGAGAGCCGGGGTCGGTGGGTTACTTGTTCACCCAAAAGGGCATGATCCTGGCCAAAGGTTCGGAAGACGATGTGATGCTGGCCGCCTTGGAGGCAGGTGCCGAAGACATCCGTGACGGGGGAGAGGGCACAGTCGAGGTGATCACCGATCCGTCAGATATGCCTTCAGTCCGGAGTTCGCTCGAAGCCGAAGGAGTGGAAGTCGAATCGGCCGAGGTCACCCAACTACCCGCCAGCACCGTCCCGGTTGAGGAGAAGGAGGCCAAACAACTGCTCCGCCTCATCGACGCGTTGGACGACCTTGACGATGTTCAGACCGTCTTCTCCAACTACGACATTGATGATGCGGTGATGGAGGCAGTGTTAGCCGATGTCTGAGCGGATACTGATCTCATCGGGCTCGCCATATGAGAACGTCGTTGGTTTCAGTAGAGCGGTGCGCGTGGACGACCGGGTTTTTGTTGCAGGAACGGCCCCAATCTGGCCGGATGATTTTGTGGATCCAGACCCCGGGGCACAGGCTGCGAGATGTTTTGAGATCATCGGGCAGGCACTAGAGGACGCCGGGTCGTCTCTCCAAGACGTCGTTCGCACCCGGATGTACCTCGTTGATGCGGCCCACCAGGAGGCCGTGGGGAGAGAACACGGCAAAATCTTCTCCGACGTTCGGCCCGCCGCAACGATGGTGTTGGCCGGTGGCTTGCTGGATCCAAGGTGGCTCGTCGAAATCGAAGCCGAGGCGGTTGTCAACTGATCGCGGCTGCGATCTTCCCAACCGTGTTCCAGTTCCTCGACGTAGCGGGTGTTCCCAATGCCTGTTCGATAGCGGCATTGCTGAGGCCCGACCGTGCGGAGCCGTCTCCGTAATACAGGAAGACTTCCCGCCCGATCAAGGTGATTTCTTCTGAATCGGACGACCGTTGTCGCAGGTCGGCCAGGCCGCCTTCGATGGGTGTCGATTTGAGGAATGCAACGTGGGCGAGTTTGGGATTCTCAAGCTGGTTTGGTGAGAAGACGTTGTTGTCGAGCACGTCCAGAAAACTCGATTCGTCCCGGACGATCACATCGACCCAGAACCCGAATGAAGCGTGAATGGTTGTCTCGACAATGTCGGTGAAAGCCGCAATCTCGGCGTTGGATTGAGCAATCACATTGCCGCTCTGCAGAAGCGTGGTTGCATCGGTGATGCCGGCTTGAGTCAACGCCACCCTCAAGTCCGCCATTTTGATCCGTCGATTACCCCCGACATTGATTCCCCGCAGCAGGGAGACATAGGTGGTCACAGCTCGATCGTAAAGCGGCTATGTGACAGACGGAATCCTCTCCTAGGGGCCAGCCCTAGCTACGGCACCCATACAGTCAGCGATTTCTTCGGCGTGGGCCGCTCTTGAATCGTCCAGATTGCTGATCATGATTCCTTCTTCACGATTGGTTCACCACACTCACTATGTGGCCGGGACATAGCCGATCGCAACCGACCCTGGTTGGTGGTCACCGTAGAATGGGGTATGGCCCAGAGGCGTTGGAAGACGGAGCCCAGACGAAGCGACTGGCTGGTTCCTTTCGTCACAGCCGCTCTGGCAGTCGGTGCTTTGCTTGTGTTTGCGAGTTTCCAACTCGACCCGATCGACGCCGACGTGATCGAGGAGGGCGCCAGACCGACCAGTGGAGGGCTGGTCGAGGCTCAAGTGACGTGGTCTTATCCTTGGTCCGCCGACGAGGTCGAAGTTGAAACGGTGAAGATCACTCAGGAGGAGTTTGAAGCAGGGACTGTCCCGATTTGGGTCTCCAGAACCTCTTCAGGCTCCGAATTCACCCTTACCGACCCGACTTATCATCCGGTTCTAGGCGACTACATCCTGGCCATCGTCATCGGCGGTCTATTGGGTGTGGTGATGGTGATGACTATGCGCGGATATGGATACGTGCGGGGGGACGGAGAGCCCGGGTCCGTGCCCCATGTCGACGTTGGCGAAGAACGTGGGTTCTACTGGCGGACGTGAGTCAAAGAAACTGGGGAGCCCAAAACCTCGAGCATCCGCTATGCGACGCTGACCCAGCATCCGAGCCAAATGTGGTCAGTCCGGCCTCGACTATCCGAACTTCTTCCTAGTCCACCAACTGTGGCTCACCCTCATCGCAATGGCTCGACCGGCCTATACGGAAAAACCGCGAGAAGTGCCGATATGACTAGTCATGCGGTTCTTCAAGGGTGACCGGAGCAAGGGCAGACACCGCGCCGTGCTGGTCACGGTCGGTGTCACACTCTTCGCCGTCGTACTGGTTACCGGGCTGGCCTTCGCTAACTCGATCAGTGTGAGTCGAGCAACCGAAAACGCGCGAGCACTCCATTGGTCAAACGCCGCATTGGGTACGACTGCCTTAACTCGTTCTGCACTAGTGCAGGCAACCACCTTCACCGAGCTTGCCCATTTGGGGCTGGTGGGCTCGGACGATGCCTCCAACGCGATGGCTGACGCCGAGGCCGCGCGGGCGAGGCTGTTCGATCTGCTCCAATCTGGGGTTCAACTCGACTCGTCTCCTTCGCTCGTGGAGTTCATTGAGCCGGTCGACGCCGTGATCAGCACATTGAGCTCCGGAGACTACGTTCGCGCCAAAGAACTGCTGGAGGTCGACCTCGAGACGGCTTACCTTCCTTTGGTCGCTTCCCTCCAGACCGAGTTGGACGAAGCTCAAGCGGCCATCGACGCACACGAAGCTGCCGGTACCCGATTCAGCGACTTCGTGAGGTTCTTCCTCACACTGGCAATCCCGGCTGCCGCCGTGCTCATCTACCGGGTAGTGGCGAAACGTCAGGTGCGTGAACATCAAATCAAAGCGGACATCGCGGTCCAAGCCGAACGAGACATCAACAAGGCAAAGGATTCCTTTATTGCGGGGCTTTCTCACGAACTTCGGACACCTCTGACCTCGATCTACGGATTCGCGGAGGTTCTGACCGACGGCGACGCGGGAGACTCAGACACGACAAGGGAAGTCTCCCAGATCATCGCCAACGAGGCAGCTGAAATGACCCGGATGGTCGACGACCTTCTGGTCGCGGCCCGGATCGAAACCACCGGTGTAACGGTGGAAACGAAGCCGACGCTTCTGGTCGATGTCGTGGAGAGCGCCATCACACCCTTTGAGCGAGCTGGCCTGGCAGTTAGTCGACCCAGGTCCAATGTGATAGTGGACACTGACCCGGCGCGTCTCCGTCACATCATCTTCAACCTTCTGTCCAATGCGGTACGCCATGGTGGTAGCAGCATCGGAGTCGAGATCTCCGAAGGTAAGGGCGTGGTCGACATCGAGGTGTGGGACAGCGGCGCCGGTGTCCCGGAGGACCAGCTGGACAAGCTGTTTCAGCGCTTTGTCCACGATGGCTCCGCACCGCTCCTCACCGGGAGTGTCGGGCTCGGATTGGCTGTGGCGTCCTGCTTGGCCAGCAACCTGGAGGGGGACCTCAAGTACCAAAGATTCAACGGCAAGACCTACTTCACGGTGAGTCTCCCGATGGCCGATCAGAAACAGTCAGCGGCTCAACCCGGCCAGCGGGCAACGCTTGCGGGAAGGGTCAAGGCATTGACCACATGAGGCGGGTTAGCGGCCTGGTAACACTGATAGCGATTGGCATGTTGATGGCATCCGTCGCGGGTGCGAGTGTTCTTGACTCGTATCGCGACGAATTCACCAAACCTGGCTACACCGGGAGCGATGGCACACTCGATTGGTCGTCCCATGCTTGGCAAGAGATCCGTGACGACGGAAACAAGTCGACTGGAGCAGTTCACGTCGATTCTGAGGGAAACTGCGTCGGCTCGAGTTGTCTGCACATTTTCGGGGAAGCAGTTGAACTCGCAGGTGTCGGCGCCCAGCGACGTGCCGATACCTCGGTGTTTTCGTGGTTCGAACTCTGTTATGAGGTGCGTTTCGAAGCGGCAGGTCCGTTGACGGTCGCCGTCCTGAACGTGGAGAAGTCGATCGATGGTGGCGAGAACTGGTATCTGTTGAAGAGTCACGTCCTTTATGACGACATGGCCAAACATCCAACAATCTGGATTGGAGGCCCTTACGAAGAGACGCTCGTTCGCTTCACGGTGCAGGGAGTCGTTGATGGTGAACTCTTCATCGACGACGTGGAGATCAAGGGCGAACCGGCGGGTGAACCAACGACAACCACATCGACGTCGTCTACCAGCTCCACGACCACCACCACTGCCCCGACGACGACAACAACGACCCCGACGACTACTACAACCGAAGCCAGGCAGACCACCACGACGAGCTCGACCACCACGACAGCCGCGGTCGTCGAGGAAACCACAACAACAACCTCAACTCCAGCAGAAGAAACCGAGTCAGTGGTGATCGTCGATCCGGTGGACCCAACCGACGGAGGCGGCGGACCACCCGATGGTTCTGGCATTCGCGGTACGCCCGTCGGGCTCCAGGTGGCGTTTAACGAGGACTTGTTCGGGCAGGTCGGACTGGTGGGCGCCGGATTCGCTTCCGTGGATCACGATGTGAACTTTCGGGTACTTGCAGAGGCCATCGAAGCGTCCTGGGTCTGGATGGTCATCTTGGGATGCCTCATCGGCTGGGCGATCGTTGCGGGTCTCGACAGACGCCTGGTGCGATCGATCAAGCAGAAGTGGGCCACTCCACGATGGCTATCAGAACTGTCTGACTAGACATAGCTCACAACCCTGCGGACCGGTTCACAATTCATCAAGGAGGCGATCAGGCTCCGGGCTTTAATACCATCAGGAATGCAAGAGCGACGAGGACGATCACTTCGATACGGGATACGCGGTGAACTTTGTTCACCAGTTCGTACAGCTCGTCCGAAGGCCCAGTTTCGGACAGCATCGACTCCATCTGTTTCGATTGGGGTGTGAAGTATCCGATCCCCGTCGCCACCGCAGCCGCCCAGAGAATCAAAGAGAGGACTATCCAGGTGTCCCCCCATGCGATCCCTGATCCGGCGACGATCATCCATATGGCTGACGCCAAGATGAGGATGGTCACAGCAGGGTAGATCCGTCCATTGACCACATGGGTTCGGACCGCGGTACGGATGTAAGTCTCCCGTCCATGGCGGTGGGCATTGGCGTTCAGGGCCTCCTGATACATGACTCCGCCGAGCCACAAGGCTCCCAAGACTACGTGTGCAAACAGCACCCACTCCACGGCTCTCCTCCTCTGTGGTCGCTGGGAAGGTAGCACTTCTCAGCGTTCGGTTGCTCCGTTTTCGCTACGTGTTACATCTTCTCGCCGATCAACCAGGCCATACCCGCACCCTCGCCATGGGCCTTGATACTCAGCGCTGCGAAGGCATCGGGCAGTTCTCCGGAACGAACCCGGTGGCTTCCGGGACCGGCCCCGACTTCGCTGAGTGTCGCAATCAAGAGAATGCCACGCCGCTTCAGCCGATTGATCATTGGCCGATCGAGGTTGCGTTGTCGGTACTTGTAGCAAAACAAGACGTCGACTTGAGGCCCGGTAGGTAGGCCATCCTTGAGGTCGTGAACCTTGAAGCTGCAGTTGTCGGAGAGACCCAAGCGCTCCGTGAGGCGGCGTGCGAGGTCCACAGCCACCGGTGAAATATCAACGCCTAGGTACTCAAGCCCTCGATCGGCGAGCCAGACAGCCCCCCGCCCCCGACCGCACGCCACCTCCAGCGCCAAACCCGATGTCGGAATCAGCGATTCGAATGCTTCAAACTCGGGTGGCGGGCCCCGAAACCCGATTGGCGCCATCCCGCTTCTCTGCCAGCGCTCGTCCCAATGGCGGCGGTCGTCCTCACTCATGGTGTCGACGGTATGCAAAGAGTTCCGAGTAAGTCCAGTAATCGATGCCAGGAGCCATTAGCCTATAGAACACATGTTCGTTTTAGGGATAGACCCAGGCCTCACCACCCTCGGCTATGGACTGGTTGAGAACACGAACCCTCCAACAGCTCACCGAGCCGGTGTGTTGCGGACTGCGAAGCACTCCGACATGGCGGAACGGCTAAAAGAGATATACGAGGGACTGACGGAGTTGATCAAAGAGACCAAGCCGGACGTCGTGGCGATCGAGACAGTCTTCACCAATCGGAATCTGGTGACAGCAGCGGCCGTTGGCCGCGCTTCGGGTGTGGTGATGCTCGCCGCGGCACAGGCAGGGCTCGAAGTTCACGAATACGTGCCAACAGCGATCAAGGCAGGTGTGACCGGGGACGGTTCGGCCGGAAAGTCTCAAGTGCAACAGATGGTCGCTCGGCTCTTGCACTTGGCCGAGGTGCCAAAACCACCGGATGCGGCTGATGCGTTGGCGATTGGCCTCTGCCACCTGCGTGCTGCCCCCCTGAAGGCGACACGATGATTGGACGACTTCGGGGAATACTGGTTTCTTCTTCGGCTGCATCTGTGTGTGTCGAAGTCGGCGGAGTCGGATACGAGGTGAACATGACACCTCGAGGTTTGGTGTCTTTGCCAGGGATTGGTGAAGAGGTCGTGGTTCATACCCACACCCACGTTCGGGAAGACGAGATCAGCCTCTATGGATTTGATAGTGAGAAAGAAAGGGACCTATTCCGCGTTCTTCTGGGTGCCTCCGGTGTTGGAACGAAGGTGGCAATGGCGATGTTGGGGACGTTGTCGCCGACCGAGATCGTTCGGTCGATCGCATCCGAAGACGCTGACGCGCTGACAGTCGTCTCCGGGATCGGGAAGAGAGGTGCTCAGAAGATCGTTCTGGAGCTGGCACCCAAGTTTGCCGGGCACGATGTTGATGTGCTCTCTGGAAGCGAGTCCGCATCGGTGCGGGCAGCCTTGGAAGCGCTCGGGTATTCAACAGACGAGATCAACCCCATAATTGGCCAAGTAGATCCAAACGACGCAATCGAGAATCAGGTGCGAAACGCTCTGCGCCTGTTGGGCGGGGGGTAGCCATGAAAGAGGAGAGTCTGCTCAACCCGGCGATCGAGACTGACGAGGAGGTCCAGCTACGTCCCAAGCGCCTGGACGAGTTCGTCGGCCAGGAGAGTGTCAAGGAACGCCTTCGGATCGCGATTGAAGCGGCGCGCGAAGAAGATCGAGCGTTGGACCATGTTCTCTTCTCTGGGCCGCCTGGGTTGGGCAAGACAACTCTCGCCGGCGTGATTGCAACAGAACTCGGTGTGGCGCTTCGTATCACCTCAGGACCTGCATTGGAGAGGCCGGGAGACCTCGCTGCGATACTGAGCAACCTCCAGCCCGCAGATGTCTTCTTCATCGATGAGATTCACCGGCTGCCCAGGCCGGTTGAGGAGGTGCTCTACCCAGCGATGGAAGACTTCCAGCTGGACATCGTCTTGGGCAAGGGTCCCACAGCGCAGTCGATTCGTATCGATCTCCCGAGGTTCACGCTTGTCGGTGCGACAACGCGCAAAGGAAAGGTGACCGCTCCGCTGCGCGACAGGTTCGGTATCGAAGAGAAGCTCGATTACTACACCGACGACGAACTGACCCAGATCATTGTTCGCTCGGCCGAGATCATCGGATTTGAGATCGGCGATGATGCGGCGAGCCTTTTGGCGGGTCGGAGTCGGTCGACACCGAGAATCGCCAATCGGCTGTTGGCGAGGGTCAGGGATTACTCGGTTGCACGCGCCGGTGGCTCGTTGACCTCCGATGTCGCCGAACGGGCCCTCGAGGTCTATGAGGTAGACAGCCTCGGGCTCGACAAAGTCGACCGGTCTATTCTCGAGGCCATCGTGCACAAGTTCGACGGTGGCCCGGTCGGGCTATCCACGCTCGCAGTTGCAGTGGGTGAAGAACCGGAAACCGTAGAAGATGCCTACGAGCCGTTCCTGCTCCAAATCGGGCTGATGAATCGCACGCCGAGAGGCCGAGTAGCGACTTTGAGTGCCTACGCCCATCTCGGAATCGAAGCCCCGGTCAACCCCCAAGGTTCGCTGCTCGACGGCTAGTCAGCCATCCTGGGTGTTTATGAGTGCAATTTCATGGGTTGGTAGTGCAACTGACGGTCTTGCGCGCCAGGGAACCCTGAAGACCCCACATGGACAAGTTGCAACACCCGTTTTCATGCCGGTGGGAACTCGGGCTGCCGTAAAGGCCGTCGATTCATCCGATCTAGTAGATCTGGATACCTCGATAATCCTCGCCAACACCTACCACCTGATGTTGCGCCCGGGCGCCGACACAATCGAGAAGTTGGGAGGGATCCACCAGTTCATGAGCTGGGATCGTCCTGTGCTCACCGACTCCGGCGGTTTTCAAGTGTTCTCACTGGATCCGACAATCGATGAAGACGGAGTTGTCTTCAGATCAACATTCGACGGAGATCTGGTCTCGCTGACCCCTGAGTCGGCAACCCGAATCCAAGAACAGCTTGGCGCAGACATCATCATGGTCCTGGATGTTTGTGTCGGCCTACCAGCCCCGCCGGAGGTTGTCCGGGCGGAAGCCGAACGGACGCTGAGATGGGCTGAACGATGCCTGGCCGCTCAGTCGAGAGGGGACCAGGGGCTATTCGGTATCGTGCAAGGTGGCGTTGATCCCGCCCTCCGAGAATTCAGCGCAAGGGAAACCGCTGCAATGGATTTCCCGGGATTTGGTATTGGGGGTCTCTCTGTGGGGGAGAGTGCCGAAGAGCGAAACCGAGCGATAGAAGCAGCGGTGTCGGAACTCCCCGTGGACAAACCGCGCTATGTCATGGGGTTGGGCGACCCGGAGGGTTTGTTGGACGCAGTTGCCCGAGGTGCGGACATGTTCGATTGTGTTTTACCGACACGACATGCACGCCATGGCCGTGTAATGACCGCCACAGGAGATCTCAATATCCGGAATCAGGTTTACGAATTCGACACAAAGCCGTTGGACGTGACCTGCGAGTGCATGGCGTGCCGGTCGTACAGTCGGGCTTATATCAGACATCTGTTCCGTATGAAGGAGATCTCGGCACTGCGACTGATGAGCATCCACAACCTTCACTATCTATCCGACCTGATGTCCCGTGCTCGCACCGCGATTTCTTCAGGCGATTTCGACCATTTCCGTGCTGGGTTCGCCGAAACCAGACAGAAGGGTTCTGCCTAAAACCGCTCGATTGCCTAACCTGCCCTGTCGGTCCCTAGTTCCTCGGAGGCAACCGTGTTCGGCTTTGTATTGGCGCAAGAGACGACGGGAGGCGGGGGTGTTACCACCCTGGTCTTCCTCGGACTCATGATTGCGGTGTTCTACCTGTTCATAATCCGCCCGCAGCGGAAACGTCAGAAGGACCAGCAGGAGTTGTCTTCGTCGTTATCGGTCGGAGATGAAATCAGGACCATCGGCGGTATTCACGGTCGTATCGTCGAGCTCGACGACGACTCAGTAGTCATCGACGTTGAGCAGGGAAAGTTGCGAATTGTTCGGCGTGCTGTGGGCAACCGGGTAGGCGAGGACGAAGCCTGAAATGACCCGACGCCTCGTCGGGATTGCCGTTGTCATCCTCGTTGCGTGGGGAGGGTTGGCAGTCGCGATCCTCACCGAAACAACGCCGAGACTCGGCCTCGACCTCCAAGGCGGAACGGCGGTAATTCTCACAGCTCCGGAAGGAACGGATCCGGAGCTCTTAGAGGTCTCCACCCAAATCATGTCCAACCGAATCGAAGACTTCGGTTCGGTCCAGGAGCCCGAGATAACAATCTCCGGCGACGACACCGTCGTGGTTCAGTTGCCCGGCGTCGAGGATGAGCAGAGGGCAATCGAGGCTGTCGGCCAAACCGGGCTCCTCAGCTTCAGGCCGGTCCTCGACGCAGTTCCCGGCGACGTCGGGCCTTTGGCCGGGTCTGGAACCGACGGGATCGACGACGAAACGGGTTTGACGATTGAGGACGACATCCACGCCGAATCCGCCTGGTTGCTATATGAAGACTTCGACATCGCCACTCAGGTTCTGGAACTCGGGGCCGCACAACTCGAGGGTGAGCATGTAGCTCAGGCTTTACCGGTGTTCGACCCGAACTCGGCGGTGTGGGCTGTGACACTGGACCTGACAAGCGAAGGTGCGGACCTTTTCGCCCAGTTGACAGCCGAGGCGGCGAGCTACCCAATTGGTGACCCGCGGAGGCAGATCGCGATTGTGCTCGACGGCGAGATAATCACTGCCCCGTCCGTCAACTCCAACGTTTCCCCGGCAACCGGCATCACTGGGGGATCGGCGCAGATAACCATGGGACGAACCGAGGAGGATCAGCAGCAGGCCCAGGATCTCGCACTCACGCTCCGGTACGGCTCACTACCTGTCGCATTTGAGATCTCCTCTGTGACCAAAGTGTCCGGAACGCTCGGAGCCGACTCACTGCAGGCTGGAATCGTGGCGGGGTTGGTCGGGTTGATCCTCGTCGCGATTTTCCTCTTGATTGTCTACCGCTCCCTGGGGTTGATAGCCATATTGGGCTTGACGATCTTCGGGTCTTTGCTCATCACGTTGTTCGGTGTTCTGGGTCGGGTCCAGGGACTAACGCTCACACTTGCCGGTGTAACCGGAATCATCGTCGCGATTGGGATCACAGCTGACTCGTACATCGTCTACTTCGAGAGAGTGAAAGAGAAGATCCGCAAGGGTTCTACTGCTTCGGAGGCGGCCGAAGAAGGATTCACACTCGCATTCCGAACGATATTGACTGCCGACACGGTCAGCCTCCTCGGTGCGATCCTCCTATGGTCTCTTGCCGTCGGTGCTGTGAAAGGCTTTGCCCTTGCCCTCGGACTGGCGACGATTCTCGACATCTTCATCGCCCGGTCGTACACAAGACGAGCCGTCCAGGGTATGGCTGAGACGTCGCTCGGTGATGGCGGCAAGTTCAGTATGAAGGGGGCGGCATCGTGACTCTGCTCGCACGTCTCAACCGGGCCGAAACCACCGTCGACTTCGTCGGAAACAAAAAGCGATGGTTCACGGTGTCAGCGATACTCATCGTCCTCTCGCTGGCAAGTTTCGGTGTTCGGGGTCTCAACTTGGGTATCGAGTTTGAAGGTGGCCTGTCCTTGCAGTCACCCAACCCTGCCGGCGCCGAGGTGGCGGATGTTCGGGCGTCGCTGGAATCGGTTGGCGTGTTAGACGCCACAATCCAAGAGCTTGGAGACGGAGACTCGTTCCGGGTAACTACCGGCGTGCTCGATCCGGACGTCGAGGCTGCAGCTGTCGACGCCTTGGCGGAAGCCACCGGCGTCGATCACAACGAGGTCTCAATATCGGCAGTAGGACCGTCTTTCGGTGCCTTGGTGCTGCAACGCTCCCTGATAGCACTTGGTGTGTTCCTGGGCGTGGTCGTGATCTTCATCAGTTGGCGCCTCGAGTTCAAGATGGCGATGGCCGGTATCGCCGCGCTGTTCCACGACCTGCTCATCACCCTCGGCATCTACTCGATCACAGGTTTCGAGGTCACTCCAGCAACCGTCGTGGCTGTGCTCACGATTCTGGGATATTCGCTGTACGACACCGTTGTTGTCTTTGACAAAGTCGAGGAGCTGGTCGAGGAAGATGAAAAGAGCCCATACTCAGACATTGTCAACCGTGCGATGAACTCTGTCCTCGGACGTTCACTGATCACCTCGCTCACATCCCTGCTTCCGATCGGGAGCATTCTCTTCGTCGGTTCCTTCGTCCTTGGTGCTTCAACACTTCGTGAATTCGCCCTTGCGTTATTCGTCGGGATTGCAGCGGGAACCTATTCGTCCCTGTTCCTGGCGGCGCCAATCCTGGCGACGTGGAAGGAACGTGAGGAAGAGTGGATAGAGCGTGCTTCCAGGGCTGCGAAGCGGGCAAAGTCGGCGCGACGCTGACTCAGCCTTAGACTGGTGACGTGAACAACCTCAGCGATTTGATCCGCGACATTCCCGACTTTCCCAAGGAAGGTGTCGTCTTCAAGGACATCACCCCGGTCCTGGCTGACGGCAAGGCGTTTGGCCAGCTGATTACCGAGTTGACGGAACCTTTCTCGGACGTCGGAATCACGAAGGTTGCTGGGATCGAAGCTCGTGGCTTCACTCTCGCAACGCCGGTAGCCGAACGTTTGGGTGCAGGTTTCATCCCAATCCGAAAACCGGGAAAACTCCCTTACGAGACTGTCCGTGAGGATTACGAACTGGAATACGGAATCGATTCGTTGGAGATTCACACCGATGCCGCTTTCGAGAACGAGAAAGTGCTTCTGGTCGATGACGTAATCGCCACTGGTGGCACTGCTGCGGCCGCTGTGAGGTTGTTGCGTCGGGTCGGCGCAGATGTCGTTGGGTTCTCCGTCTTCATCGAACTTGCCTTCCTGAACGGCTCCGACCAACTTGACGGGGTACCCCTACATGCCCTCCTTTGCTACGACTGACGACGAAGAATCTGTAGGTCTGGTCGACGTACTCGACACCTACCGAAAGCATCATCCCGACGGTGATGTCGAGCTACTCCGGCTTGCCTACGACACAGCCGAGGCCGCTCATCGTGGGCAGCTCCGGAAGACCGGTGCCCCGTACATAACTCACCCGTTGGCCGTGGCGCGCATGCTGGCCAATGTTGGGCTTGACGCACCCACCGTTGCGGCAGCGTTGCTCCATGACACTGTCGAAGACACTGACGTGACACTTGAGATGCTCCGCGAGAGGTTTGGCGAAGAGATTGCCGCCCTCATCGATGGGGTGACCAAGCTGGATCGAGTGCGATACACGAATAGAGAGCAGGCTCAGGCAGCCACGATCCGCAAGATGGTCGTCGCCATGGCGCAGGACGTGAGAGTGTTGATCATCAAGCTCTATGACCGGCTGCACAACATCCGCACCGTCTATGCGTTACGCGAGGAGAAACAGCGCCGGGTGGCGCGCGAAACTCTCGATGTGTACGCCCCACTGGCCCATCGCCTCGGTGTTCAGGAGATCAAACACGAGTTTGAGGACCGCTGTTTCGCCATACTCTATCCAGGGCCGCAGGCCGAGATCGAAGCAAAATTGGCCCTATTGGCCCCAGAGCGGGAAGCCTTCATCGAGAAGATGGTGACCGAGGTCAGCGGACTGCTGGATGACGCCGACATTGACGCAACGGTCAAAGGTCGTCCTAAGCATCACTACTCGATCTATCGGAAAATGCTTGAGCAGAACCGGCCGTTCGAAGACATCCACGACCTGATCGGTCTTCGGATCGTGGTCAATTCCACACGAGATTGTTACGCCGCGCTGGGCCTGGTCCACAGTCATTGGGTTCCAGTCGCTGGCCGTTTTAAGGACTACATCGCGATGCCCAAGATCAATCTCTACCAATCGCTCCACACGACAGTCATCGGACCTGACGGAAAGCCCCTCGAAATCCAAATCCGAACCGAAGAAATGCACTGGCGGGCCGAAGCCGGAATCGCGGCCCACTGGAGGTACAAAGAAGGCGAGATCGCCGTACCCGCTGTTGACGTGGAAGGCTTGATCTTCGAGGAGGATCCTGAGGAGTTTTTGGCGAACCTGAAACTCGATCTACATCGCGACGAGGTCTTCGTGCTAACCCCGGGCGGTGATGTCAAGCCGATGCCGGAAGGCTCAACTCCCGTTGACTTCGCCTACTCCGTTCACACTGAGGTTGGACACCATTGTGTTGGTGCGAGGGTCAATGGCCGACTCGTCCCGCTTTCTACGAAGTTGCAATCAGGAGATATCGTCGAGGTCCTCACTTCGAAGTCGAGAGACGCTGGCCCAAGCCGCGATTGGCTCAAGTTTGCGCGAACAGGCCGAGCGAAATCGAAGATCAAGCACTGGTTCACCAGGGAGCGACGAGACCAGGCCGCCTCGGAGGGCCGTGAGCAGATCAACGCTCTGTTCGCCAGGGAAGCACCAGAAATGCCAACCGCTGAGCGAGAAAAGACACTCCATGCGATTGGCAAGGAGCTCGGGCAACTGGACGCCGACTCCCTGGTAATCGCCGTTGGTGAAGGGAACGTCTCGATCGAGTCGATACAGGCACGTTTGGCCCGAATCCTCAGACCCGAACCGGAACTCGAAGACGGATTGTTTGCCCCGCGGCCCAGAACTACCGCAGCGCAGGTTGTGGTCGAAGGCCAAGACGACATGCTCGTTCATTTGGCGCGTTGTTGTGCTCCCGTTCCTGGCGACCCGATCATCGGATACGTAACAGTCGGTCGAGGTGTTTCGGTGCATAGGTCGGACTGCACAAACGTCTCTTCGCTCGCTGAGCGTCGCGAACGCACAGTCGAGGTCTCGTGGCCGGCCGAAGACGTCGGAGCCTTTGTTGTCTGGATTCAGATCGAGGCCCTCGACCGGACAAAGCTGCTTCGTGATGTGACCTCGATGGTCAGCGAAACAGGCGGAAACATCACAGCCTCTTCGACGGTCGTCGGAGACGACCGAGTGGCCATCCTCCGCTACGAGGTAGAGCTTTCCGATCCAGGTCAGCTTGGCCGACTGTTGAACGACCTTCGAGGTGTCGACGGCGTATTCACAGCTTTCCGGTTGGCTAACGATCCAGCCTCCCAGTGAGAGTTGTCTCGGTACCTGCCTGGATCGCGGCTACGAACGCGTACCTGGTCTTCGAGGAGCAGGATGGCGTTGCATTCCTTGTCGACGCTCCACCTGAGCCCGAGTTGATTGCCGAGGTCGTCTTGGAGAACCGAGTGACGCTGGGTGGGCTACTTCTCACGCACGGACATGTCGACCACTCGGGTGGTGCCGGTGTGATCGAGTCGTCGTTTGGCGCCGAGGTTTATGTCCACCCCGACGATGACTTCTTGACCCTTCACCCAGAAGAACAGGCAAGGCGCCTGATGGGAATGCTCCCACCTGGTTCTTATGAACTGCCGCAGAGGTTCCACGGCCTGAGCGACGGTGACAAGCTGACGTTTGGGGGCCACACGATCGAAACGAGACATACACCTGGTCACACGCCAGGGCACTGTTGTTTCTACATGGAGGAGCAGGAAATCCTTTTCTCGGGTGACCAACTTTTTTCCGGATCGATTGGTAGGACCGACCTCCCCGGCGGCTCGATGCCTACGTTGCTCAGCTCGATGAAGACAAAGGTCCTGACTCTTCACGATGACGTCCGGGTATTGCCGGGCCACGGCCCCGAGACCACAATCGGTACTGAGCGACGTTCGAATCCGTTCCTCCGCCAACTTTGAGCCAATGCGGAGAATGGGGATTGGGACGTTCCTTCCCTAATCTCCCTCAGTCATGAGTTTTCAGCCCCCGAAAGGCATTAGCGACATCCACCTACCTGAATCAGGTGCGTGGCGCAACGTTCTCACTTCGTGGGAGGAGTGGGCGCAGCGTTATGCCTATCCGCTGATACTGACTCCGGTCTTCGAAAGCACCGACTTGTTTGAAAGAGGTGTGGGAGACACGACCGAAGTGGTGACGAAACAGATGTACACATTCGAGGACAAGGGGGGACGGTCGCTCACCCTGCGACCTGAAGGCACCGCCGGCGTGGTTCGGGCGTTCTTGGACTCAGGTGTCAAAGGAGCCTGGAAGGCCGCGTATTCGGGCCCGATGTTTCGCTACGAACGCCCTCAAAAGGGCCGCAGCAGGCAGTTCTACCAGGTTGGTGTCGAGTATCTCGACGCCGAGTCAGCGTATGCCGATGTCGAAGTCATCGAACTCGGCTATCGGTTCATCAGGTCAATGGGTGTCGCCGACCTGGAATTGCGGATCAACAGTCTTGGCGATTCAGTCTGCCGTCCCAAGTATCTCAGTGAGTTGAGTGACTTCTTTTCGGAGCGGAGGGACGACCTATGTGAAGACTCACAGGGCCTGATCACCAAGAACCCGTTGCGCATTCTCGACTGCAAGGTCTGTCAAGGGGTGGTGGTCGATGCACCCACAATGTATGAATATCTCTGTGACGACTGTGCCCTCCACCACAAAACCGTGAAGGAGTCACTTACGGACTTGGGGATACCGTTTGTTGAAGACGGCTCCCTGGTCCGTGGGCTCGACTACTACACCCGCACAGCGTTTGAGTACATCGGTATCGGCCTCGATGCAGCTCAGAATGCCGTTGGAGGTGGCGGCCGATATGACGGGCTCGCAGAATCTATCGGTGGGCGCCCCGCACCTGGTGTCGGATTCGCCCTCGGGGTCGATCGTATCGTTCTGGCGATGGAGCCACGAGACACTGACTCACTCGATGTGTTTGTGGTCAGTGAAACCGAGCCGGGCGACGTCGTGGAGTTGGTGTCGGCGATCAGAGATCGAGGGTTGTCAACTGATTTCGACACCGAAGGAAGATCGGTGAAGGCGCAATTCAAGATGGCCGCGAGATCCGGAGCACCGACCACGGTGATCTTCCACGGTGCCGGGAAAGATCTGAGTATTCGAACCCAAGACGGTCGCGACGAGGTGCCGATCGAGGAGGTAGCAACATGGCTGACCAGCCGCACGTGATCCGAACCCATCGGACTGGAGAGCTTTCGACCGCTCAAATTGGAGAGGTGGTCACTGTTGCCGGTTGGGTGCAGCGTAGAAGAGATCACGGCGGCGTCGCCTTCCTCGACATTCGGGACGCCTCCGGTCTCATCCAAGTCGTAGCCGATCCTGAAGAGTTTCCCGTCGTCGAGTCGCTGCGGATGGAATACTGCGTTTCGGTCGCCGGCAAGGTCCGGCATCGACCCGAGGGGACAGTCAACTCGGACCTCGCTACGGGGGAGATCGAGATTGGTGCCGATGAGGTCGTGGTCCTCTCTGCCGCTGAGCCCCTCCCATTCCTGATTGACGACCGGACGGACGTCGACGAGCAGATCCGTCTCCAGCATCGATACCTCGATCTCAGACGGCCGCGAATGGCAGCCAATCTCCGGGCTCGGAGCGTCGCCACAGCCACCATTCGACGACGACTAGACGAGCAAGGTTTCTTGGAGGTCGAGACGCCAACGCTGGTGAACAGCACACCAGAAGGCGCCCGAGATATGTTGGTTCCTTCCCGGCTTCGCCAGGGGGAGTTCTACGCCCTTCCCCAGTCACCTCAACTCTTCAAACAACTCCTCATGGTCTCGGGAGTTGAACGGTATTTCCAGATAGCCCGCTGTTATCGGGACGAGGATTTCCGTGCTGACCGGCAGGTCGAGTTCACACAGCTCGACCTGGAAGGCTCATTTTGGGATCGTGACGACGTTCTCGACACCATTGAAGATGTACTAAAGGCCGTCGCCAAGGAAGTACGCGGTGTCGACATCGTCGAGGACTTTCCGCGAATCACGTGGCAGGAGGCGATGGATCGGTTTGGTTCCGACAAGCCCGACATCCGCTTTGACATGGAGATTCGTGACCTCACCGAAGTTTTACGTTCCTCTGAGTTCGCCGTATTCGGAAACGCCATTTCGGGCGGGGGAACTGTGCGCGCGATAAACGCAGGCGCTCAGGCGTGGTCCCGTAAACGAGCCGACGTCCTGACCGAGAAAGCGAAGGAGCTCGGTGCCGGGGGTCTTGTCTGGCTGGTTGTGGAGGAGGATGGGAGCCTGCGTTCACCGATCGCCAAGTTCTTAACCGAGACCGAGCTATCCGGCATCAGGACCGTTTTGGAGGCCCAACCTGGTGACGTGCTTCTTGTCGCTGCCGACCGGTGGCAGATAGCTGTGACGGTCCTCGGTGCTCTCAGATTGGAGTTGGGACGCCCGGAAAATCACGACGAGTTGGCCTTCCTCTGGGTCATCGACTTCCCGCTATTCGAGGAAGACGCAGATGGCAAAATCACATTCAGCCACCATCCCTTCACTTCACCGGCCTCGCTGGAGGAGATGCGGGACAAACCGGAACAAGCCGTATCCAAGGCGTACGACGCCGTCCTCAACGGAGTTGAGCTTGGGTCGGGATCAGTGAGGATTCATGACCCAATCGTCCAAATGCAGGTTTTCGAAATCCTCGGGATCGAGCCTGAGGTAGCTCAAAGGCGTTTTGGTTGGTTCCTGGACGCTCTGAAATACGGAACTCCTCCGCACGCAGGTTTCGCTTTTGGAATAGACCGGCTGGTGATGGTCCTACAGAACGAACCTTCCATCCGTGAGGTCATACCATTCCCGAAAACCCAAACTGGCGTCGATCCCATGACCGGCGCCCCAACGTGGGTTGGTGATGACCAACTTGCCGAACTGGGAATCGCGTTGAATACCGTGGCGAAGGAGAGGCGTTCTGCCGCTCAGGAGTGAGGCTCTCAATCCGTTATTGACCGCCGATACCCAGCTGCCCACCTTTAGTATCCGTTGAACTTTGGATAGTCAGGAAATACGCGACAGGTTCACGAAATTCTTCGAGGAGCGGGACCATACTCTCCGCCCTTCAGCTTCGTTGATTCCGGTCGATCCGACCTTGCTCCTGAACAACGCGGGGATGGTGCCGTTCAAACCGTATTTCCTCGGTGAGGAGCCAGCGCCGTGGGATCGAGCCGTGTCCATACAGAAATGCGTCCGAACGGTGGACATCGACATCATTGGGACTACCGCCAGGCACCTCTCCTTCTTCGAGATGATGGGCAACTTCAGCTTTGGTGACTACTTCAAAGAGAAGGCGATTCCTTTCGCATACGAGTTCGTGACCGAGCAACTCGGGTTGGATCCGGAACGACTCTGGTACACCGTCTATACCGATGATGACGAGGCCGCTGAAATCTGGATCGACGAAGTCGGCGTGCCCGCTGATCGGGTTCAACGTGGTGGCAACGACAACTTCTGGCAAATGGGTGTACCCGGACCGTGTGGACCGTCCTCAGAGCTGTTCTGGGACAAAGGCGCCGAATTTGGAGAAGACGGCGGACCCATTGGTGGAGACGAGGATCGGTTCGTTGAGATCTGGAATCTCGTGTTCATGCAGAACATTCAGGATGAGCCGTATCACGTCGTAGGTGACCTGCCCGCCAAGAACATTGATACCGGCATGGGACTGGACCGGGTAGCCGCAGTTATGCAGAACGTGGCGACAGTTTTCGATATCGACACGATCAAGGCAGTCCGTGACTCTGCCGCCGCATACACGGGTCTCACCTATGGAGACAACCCCAACACCGATGTTTCACTCCGAATCCTGGCGGACCACGGCCGTACCGTGACGTTCTTGATTGCGGACGGGGTGGTACCTGGTAATGAAGGGCGCGGATATGTTCTGCGGCGTGTGCTCAGAAGGGCTGTTCGGCACGCATGGCAATACGGGGGCGAGGGTTTGGTGTTCCCGGGGCTGGTGGACGCAACCGTCAATACGATGTCCGAGGCCTACCCGCTATTGGCAGAGAAGAAGGATCACATCCTCGACATGGTTACCCGTGAAGAGGAGCGATTCCGTCGGACACTGGAGTCCGGCCATCAACTTCTGGAGAGCGAGATTGGGCCGGAGTCGTCTGAACTCTCAGGCGATACGGTCTTCAAGCTGCATGACACCTACGGATTCCCCGTCGACCTGACCCGAGAGATAGCGGCGGAACGCGGAATAGCGGTGGATATCGCCGGTTTTGAAACAGCGATGCAAGAACAGCGTGAGCGTGCGCGGGCTGCCTGGAAGGGTGGCGATTCGGCAGCGGCCTCGGAGATCTATCGTGACATCCTCGATTCCACGGGACCCACAGATTTCGTCGGATACGACGTCGAGCGTTCAAACGGCACGCTGCTCTCCGTGGTGAGTGAAGGTGAGGTTCTCGAGCGTGCCGAGAAAGGTCAGACGGTTGAGGTCTTCATCGATCGCTCTCCGTTCTACGGCGAGTCTGGTGGCCAGGTCGGCGACACTGGAGTCATCGAAACGGACACTGGCTCCGCACGAGTTTTTGATACACAGCACGCCATCCAGGGGCTTCACGGGCATCGAGCCAAGGTGATCGAAGGTTTCATTGCGACCGGACAAACGGCAACGGCCGCGATCGACTCGCCGCGTCGGGAAGCCATCCGTAAGAGTCACACCGGGACCCATGTCCTTCACTGGGCCATTCGTGATGTCCTTGGCGACCACGCTGGACAAGCCGGATCTCTCGTGGAGCCCGGGAGGCTCCGATTCGACTTTTCCCATCATGCTCAGGTCCCGCGTGAGGGATTGTTGGAAATTGAGGGCGAGGTGAACAAGCGACTGATCTCAAATGCGGAGGTCTCCACAGAGATCACTTCAAAAGATGAGGCAGAGAAGAAGGGTGCTATCGCCTTCTTTGGCGACAAATACGGCGAGACGGTGCGTGTGGTCAGTGTCGGCGACTTCTCCGTTGAGTTCTGCGGAGGAACCCACACGCACACGGCTGGCCAGGTAGGCCCATTGATCTTGCAAAGTGAGTCCTCGATCGGCGCCAATGTCCGAAGAGTGGAGGCCCTCACGGGTGTCGCGGCATACGAAGAGCTGGTCAAGATGAGAACGGACCTCGACAGTGTTGCCAGATCGCTCAAGGTCGGTGCTTCCGATGTCCCAAAAAGGGTCGAGGCTCTCTTGGAGCGATCTAGTGCCCTTGAGTTAGAAATCGACAAAATCCGGTCCGGGCAGCGAGGGGAAATGGCCAAAGAGCTGGCTTCGCGCGCCAACGCCGTCGGGGATTACCGATACGTCGTAACCGCATCGGATGCGGCAGGAAGCGATCTCCGACAACTGGCACTCGCTATCCGCGAAGCTACCGGCGTAGGCACGGTGGTCGTTGTCGGGTCGTCTTCAGGAGGCAAAGGATCTCTGGTTGGTGCAGTCACCAGCGATCTCGTAGAGAAGGGAATTTCGGCGGCAGATCTTATTTCGCCCGCAGCGTCAGAGCTGGGTGGCGGCGGATCCAAGGATCCGGAGCTGGCCCAAGCGGGGGGACCGCATGGTGACCGACTCGATACGGCCCTTTCTTTGGCGACCGAATCCGTGGAACGGGCACTGTCCGAGCTGTGAGTCGCCTGCTCGGGGTCGACTACGGGACAAAACGGGTTGGCCTGGCCATCTCCGACCCTTTGGGCGTCCTGGCCTCACCGCTCGCGGTAGTACCTCGCCACGAGGTGGTGCGATACGTCGCAAACATCGCTAACGACCAGGATCTCGTTAAAATTGTCGTTGGTCTCCCGACGGCGCTTCGTGGAAACGAAGGTGATTCCGCGAACGAGGCGCGAGTTCTCGGTGAAGAACTCGCTGAAGCCACCGGTCTGGAAGTTGTCTATTCGGACGAGCGATTTACATCCAGGATTGCGGAGTCAAACTTGCTTGAAACGGGTATGAAACGACGGGACCGACGCAAAACCGTCGACAAGGTTGCCGCGACCATCATTCTTCAGGACTACTTGGACGCTCAATGACAGTAGAACCGACAACACAACCAAAGGCCTGGAGCCGGGCTGCCAAAGTGACCGGGACGATCGCGTTGATCGTTCTTGCGGGGTTCTTGGTCGTCGGTGGCGCCTCATATCTCGGTCGCCAGGTCGGCATCGCAATCGGCGACGACAGCGACAATCCGGGCCCGGTCAATGTCGAACCCGGTTTGGAAGTAACGGTTGACATCCCGTCCGGTTCGTCAGCTCAGGAAATCGGAGCGATTCTCGCCGCCAACGGTGTCGTCAAGTCCGCTGTCGAGTTTGAGGTAGCCGTCCGAAATTCGGAAGCGGCATCTGACTTGAAAGCCGGCACCTACGGCATGACGACGCTGATGGACCCAGCAGAGGCTGTGGCTCTGCTGGTGATCGGACCAGTCGCCGACGTCTATCGGGTCACCGTCATTGAAGGGCTGAGGGTCGAAGAGATCCTCACTTCGCTCTCAGAGGACACTGAGATCCCGTACTCGGAGTTCGAGGAGGCTTTGCTCTCGGGGGCGGTGAGCACGTCACTCACTTCTCTACCTGACGATGTTGAGTTGACTCACTGGGAAGGTCTCCTTTTTCCCGACACCTACGAATTCGTCAGCTCGGCAAGTGCAGCCGACATCCTCCAGCGAATGGCGTCCACGATGGAGCAGCGTGTCAACAGTATTGATTGGACGGTGGTCGAAGACTTGGGTCTGAGCCGCTACGAGGGAATTATCCTGGCATCTTTGATCGAGACTGAGGTTCTGCTTGACGTAGAACGCCCCGTTGTATCGAGCGTCCTTCACAATCGCTTGGGCCTGGGGATGAAACTCGATATCGATGCGACGGTCCTTTACGCCCTCGGGACGAGGGATATCGCGCTGTTCGACCGCGAGGTCGACTCGCCTTACAACACCTACATTGTCAACGGTTTGCCGCCGACGCCGATCGCGTCGCCGGGTCGGGCGTCCTTGGAGGCTGCGGCGGCCCCGGATACCACCGATTTCTTGTTTTACGTTTTGTCGGACCTCGAAGGTCATCATGCTTTTGCCGTGACAATCGAGGAACACAACGACAATGTCGCGCAGGCGAAGGCCGACGGAGTTCTGCCCTAGCCACGCACCGCATGCCACAATCGGCTCATGGGCCTCAACTTCGCTCTGGCCGGTCAGCCGATCGCACACAGTCGCTCGCCGAGGATGCATCATGCAGCTCTCGAGGCATCCGGGTTGAGCGGCAAATACA
The DNA here is from genome assembly GCA_965216445.1 of Acidimicrobiia bacterium. Classification (GTDB taxonomy): domain Bacteria; phylum Actinomycetota; class Acidimicrobiia; order Spongiisociales; family ZC4RG35; genus MA-ANB-1. The sequence continues at coordinate 1,454,101 of OZ244166.1, read as the reverse complement.
CCCTCGTCGAGGGTGACGAAGATGTCTTCCGGACCTTGGTAGATCGGCTGCGACAAGGCGACCTGGATGGTCTCAACGTGACGATGCCGCACAAGGGCATCGCCTACCGCACATGTGATCGCCTCACATCAGAAGCATCATCTTCAGGTTCTGTGAACACGATGAAGATCGAAGATGGTCTTCTATGGGGTCACTCTTCCGACGTTACTGCCTTTCGACTTGCCTTCGCGGATATGGACCCCGACTTACCGGTGGTTGTTCTTGGTTCCGGGGGTTCGGCTGTGGCAGCTGTTGCCGCGAGCCATCGACCGGTCTCGGTTTGGGCGCGAAATCCCGAACGTCTCGCACAATTGGTCGACCGTTTCCCGGACAAGGCGTCGATCCTGGAAGGGCCATTTGCTCGAGCTGTCGTTGTGAACTGCACGCCGTTGGGAATGAGCGGCGAGCACCTGCCTGAAGGAATCACTCGGACAATAGGCGGCTTGATCGACCTCCCGTATCACGACGAGGAGACTCCCGTCGTCCTGCGTGCAAGAGAAACAGGTGTCCCCTATTGGGATGGAATCAGGTTTTTAGGGACGCAGGCTGCTGAGTCTTTCCTATGGTGGACAGGTGTCCGAATTGAGGCTTCAGCACTAGTAGCGGCAGGTAGAAATACCTAAAGGATCAACGCATGCGGCCGAAATGGTTGTTACGGCTCTTACGGCAAGGAGTAGAGCAGATGACTCTTTCAGGAAATCTAGGTTTTGTCCCATTAGACGAGGTTCTCCGACTTTTGACGCGTTCGCAGAACTCTGGTGTCGTCGAGATAACAAATGGAGACGTTCGAGGTCGCATTTTCGTCACCGGTTCTGGAATCGGGCTAGCGACGCTTTTCGAAGACGCCGACCTCAGCGGCCACCTGCACAACTCCGGGTACTTCGCTGACAACGTCGAGGCGGGCGAGTTCAACCATGATGCCATCGCCCTGATTCGTGAATTGACGGTCGAGAGCATCTACAGATTGGACGGGGATCAGGCGGACTTCGAAGTGCAGAAAGATGCATTGAGCCCCTACGCCCCACGCGAACCATTCGACCTCGAGAGTGTTCTCAACGACAGTCGCGCCCGGGCGCATCAGTGGGACGAGGTGCGCCGTAGCATTCCCGATCTAGACGCAGTCCTGCGGATCAACCGGCAGTTGCCAGAAGATCAAGTGCAGTTGGATCGCGAGTCGTGGCGTCTCCTCAGCGAGTTGAACGGCGGAGCGTCTGTGAGCGACCTGTCGACTCGGCTCGGCACCACCGATTTTGCAGTCGCACAAGTAGCGGGCGCCATGGTCGAGGGCGGACTTCTCTCGTTCGAAGACTCCTCGACGTCTTATACGCCGCCGTCTGAATTCAGTGGCTCCTTTAGCACTGCTGAGACGTCTGACGTCCTTGAGAGCACACCTTCGTTCGATGACGCCGAGCAGCCCCAACATGAGGCTCAGGATCCAATGCCGGAACCCATTGCAGTCGCTGATGAACCAGCTGAGGACACGGACTCTCCTGACCCCGACCGGTCATGGTGGCAGGAGGCGGAAGAAGCTGCTGTTGACACCGAAGATGAGCCAGGGTCTGAAGATGCCGTGGCATCTTCAGAAGCCGAGGTACCTGAGGTCCCGAATGACCAGTTTGTCCCATCGGGCGACCTCGCTGTCGACGCCGATGACGACGACGACGAGACGGAGGCCTTCCTGGAGAAAGTGTTCTCCGATGTTGCAGCCGATGTCCCCGAAGAAGGTCACGGCCTGATGCGACGTCGTCGCATGGGATCAATTCTGCGCGAACTCGGCGAGGAATAGGCAGTAACCGCCACGCCATTCGCGTGGCCTGCCGCTACCTTCGCGTCGGTGTACATCCTCCTTGCAGCTCTAGTCGGCGTGGGCCTCGGCCTTGTTGCCCATGATTTCGCGGTACAGGTTCTAAAAGAGCAACTGCTCCGCCCCTTTCAGGGCACGTGTCCCAATTGTGGATTCGCCAGGGGGTGGCACGTCTTGCGGTGCCCGAGATGTGAAAGAACAGTTTCACGAGAGATTCTGCTGCTCCTGGCGACCGCACTTGGCGCGGTCGGTTTCTGGTTTGCTCTCGATGCCACCTGGAGCCTGATCCCCTACGGACTATTCCTGATCCTCACGGCTGCCCTCACGGTCACCGATATCGACGCCATGCGTATCGTCGATCGGCTCAACCTGCGCGGCTCGGCGACAGCGGTATTGCTTCTCGGAGCGACGGCCTGGTTCGATGGGCGTCTCAGCGACTACTGGCGTGGACTTGCTGGTGGAGGCATCTATTTTGCGGGAGCGCTTTTGTTGTTTCTCCTGGTGCGAGGGAATGGCTTCGGTGCTGGAGACGTGAAGCTAGCTCCCGTTCTAGGTGTTTTCACTGCTTATCTCGGATGGAGCATTTTGGGTAGGGCGGTTGTCGGTACGGCCTTTATCGGCGGCCTTCTGGCCGTGGGCGTCCTGGTGTTTTCGGAAGCAAAGAGGGACACCGAGCTTCCGTACGGACCGGCGATGGTCGGCGGTGCGTGGCTGGCCATCATCTCGGTTGCAATTAGCGCCATCTGAATTCGGTAATAGCATCCCTTTCATGCTTCGTTATCTCACCGCCGGCGAGTCGCATGGTCCGGGCCTCGTAACAATCGTGGAGGGGCTGCCGCGTGGCATCCGATTCACAGTCGAGGGGCTTGACTCTGAGCTCGCAAGACGACGTCTCGGTTACGGACGCGGTGGCCGGATGAAAGTCGAAAAAGATGAGGTCGAAGTGCTCGGTGGGGTTCGCCACGGTCTGACCCTCGGATCGCCGGTTGCCGTCCTCATCCGGAATTCCGAGGCCCAGAAGTGGGCGCGGCCTATGTCAGTTGCCCCGGTGGACGAACCGACCAGCCGAATCAGCCGACCAAGACCGGGGCACGCCGACATGGCGGGGATGATCAAATACGACACCGATGATGCCAGGAACGTCCTAGAACGTGCGTCAGCGCGGGAGACCGCTGCCCGAACAGTCGCCGGCTACTTGGCGAGACTGCTGATTGGCGAGATAGGGATTCACGTCCGAAGCCATGTGTTTTCCATCGGAGAAGTCGAGTCGGCGGTTTCACCAGATTCACTGGGTGACATGGAAAAGGTCGATGACGATCCACTGCGATGTCTCGACCCGGCCGCCTCGGCCGAAATGGTATCGGCTATCGACAGGGCCACAGCGGTGAAAGACACACTTGGTGGCATCGTGGAGATCCTCGGCTTCGGCGTACCGGTGGGACTTGGCTCATATGTCCACTATGACCGGCGCCTAGACGCACAGCTTGCGTTGGCGATGATGTCCATCCCAGCCATCAAAGGGGTGGAGATCGGTGACGGGTTCGATGTAGCCCGGCGGTTTGGGTCGCAAGCCCATGATGAGATCGTTAGCGACAGCAGCGGGATTACACGCAGCAGCAATCGCGCCGGTGGCATCGAGGGTGGTGTGAGTAATGGGCAAAACCTCAGGGTCCGAGCAGCGATGAAGCCCATTTCGACGCTGATGAGTCCACTCCAAACAGTTGACATGGACACCGGAGAGGACGCGCTGGCCGTTCGCGAGCGTTCTGACGTCTGCGCCGTACCGGCAGCTGCAGTAGTAGGGGAGCAGATGGTTGCTTGGGTCCTCGCAAAGGAATCTTTGCGCAAATTCGGTGGTGACACTGTTGCTGAGTTCGCAGACTCTGCTCGCAACCATCGCCAACGCGTCGCGGACAGACTGCGTCAATGATCCTCTGGTTGATTGGAATGATGGGGTCGGGCAAATCAACCGTGGCGGTTCGGACCGCGTCACGTCTTGGGGTGGACAGTATCGACACGGATGAGATGGTGGAGAGAGCCGCCGGGATGTCGATTGCCGAGATATGGACTAGGTCGGGTGAGTCGGGATTTCGAGCACTCGAGAAGCAAATAGTGGTTGAAGCGGCTTCACATGCCGGCGTCATCGTGGCTACCGGCGGAGGTGCGCCAATCGACTCCGACAGTCGCGCCCTCATCGATTCAGTCGGTACGACCGTTTGGCTTCGGGCCACGCCGGAGATTCTTGGCTCCCGGCTCGGAGGAGGGTCGGAACGGCCACTCCTCGATTCGGGGAGCAGTCTCATCCAAGTCTTATCGGAGTTGGTTGACGCCCGCCAGGAGGTTTATGCATCGGTCGCTGATCACGTGATCGAGACCGATCGCCTCACTGTGGATGAGGTAGTAGATGAATTGGAACAGATATGGAAGAGTTGAAGGTCGGCGATGCAGCGGTGCGGATTGTGTCCGAGCTGGCCAGCCCGCCACTTCCGGAACGCCAGGGCCGTCGGCGGGTTGCGGTGATCACACAACCTGGTGCGTCGAGTTACGCCGACCGGGTTGCCAAGCTTCTCAGGACCGATGGTCTCGATGTTGAGGTGCTCGGGGTCCCTGATCGCGACGAGGCCAAAGCTCTCCCGATAGCTGAAACAATCTACGACAGGTTCGCCCGCATGGGGATGGGGCGTCGGGACTCAGTCGTCGGTGTCGGGGGTGGTGCCGTTACAGATCTCGCCGGCTTCGTCGCTGGCACGTGGATGCGTGGGATCGAGGTAGTGCATGTGCCGACCACACTCCTCGCCGCGGTCGACGCGGCGATCGGGGGGAAGGCAGGCGTCAACTTCGCCGGCAAGAATCTCGTCGGCATCTTCTGGGATCCTTCCCTTGTCGTCGTGGACCTGTCGATACTCGATCAGCTTCCCTCCATGCTCCTTCTGGAAGGTATTGCCGAAATCCTCAAATCCGGTCTGATCGGTGACGCTGAGATCGTCGACCTCATCGAAGCTCAAGGTCCGAACGCTCCGTTGGAGATCGTGGTTCCGGCAGCTATCAAGGTGAAGGGTCACTTCGTTGATCTTGATCCGCGTGAAGACGGCGATCGAGCCATGCTCAATTTCGGCCATACCGTTGGACATGCGGTCGAGTACGCCTCAGCTATGAGCCATGGGCAGGCAGTGGCGATAGGGATGGTGGCAGCGGCCGCTGTTTCAGAGAAGGTCCTTGATTTCCCCGCTCGGCGCAGAGTCGTCGCGACGATAGAGCGGACAGGTTTGCCGACTTCGGTGCAGGGTTTGGATCGATCGCGTGTCCGCGACTTGCTGGGCCTCGACAAAAAGCGGGATGCCGAAGGATTAAGGATGGTCCTTCTCGAACAGATTGGGCAGCCGAGGCTCGTGCATGTCGACGAAGGCGCAATCGATCTTGCCCTCAGCGCAATAGGTCTCTGACCCGGTTACCGTCGACGCCCGAGTCTTGAGGAATCCACAACCATGATCAGCACAAACGATGTCAAACCCGGTATGGCGTTGCAGTTGAGTGACGGCTTGTTCACGATCGTCGAGTATCAGCATGTCAAACCGGGAAAGGGCAAGGCGTTCGTCCGAATGAAGCTGAAGAACGTTGAGACCGGGCAGGTGTTGGACCGTACCTTTCGCGCCGACGAGAACGTCGAGCGGGCGATCATCGACCGAAGTGACCATCAATTCCTCTACACCGATGACATGGGCTTTCACTTCATGAATCTCGAAGACTTTGGGCAGATCGCCATTTCGGCTGACGACGTAGGTGGAGCTGCGCGATTCCTGGTTGAAGGGTCGACGGCAAGCCTTGCCCTCTACAAAGGAACCCCGATAGGTGTTGAATTGCCGCCTTCCGTCGAGCTGGAGGTCACCTACGCCGAGCCTGCTGTGAAAGGTGACACACGTACCGGAGCGTCAAAACTGATCACTACCGAGACCGGTCATCAGCTTCAGGTACCACTGTTCATCGAACAAGGAGACCGGATAAAGGTCGATACGCGCAGCGGGGAGTACCTGACCAGGGTATGAAACCAAAGACGCCAGCGATTCCGGCGCGGATAACCGTGACTGACCTCGCCAGCACAATCGGTTGCGAAGTGGGGTCACTGCAGACGGAGCTAGAGAGCCGTGGACAGCCGAGTGGCCCCGACGAAGTGCTCGATTCCCATTTGGCGGTCGCCCTAGCCCGATCGCAAGGTCGAGATATTGAGGTGGAGGCTCGTGACCTGGCCCTCGAGGAGCTCTACCAACTCGAGAGCAGGGGTGGAGACCACAACGAGCAAATGGAAGCCCAAACCCGGGTTGAGAGGTTGGTCGCGGGGGTGATGGCAGAGTCAGAGTCTCTCGATCACTCAATCGAAGAGGCTTCTAAGCATTGGTCGGTCGCGCGGATGCCCATGATCGATAGGACGATCCTTCGTCTTGCCCTCTGGGAGCTTCATCACGAGCCCGATGTTCCTACGGCCGTAATCGTCTCGGAGGCCGTCCGGCTTGCAAACACATACTCGACCGGCAAAAGCGGGGCCTTCATCAACGGTGTGCTTTCCACTCTCGCCAAGGGCGTACGCAGCTAGCCAGCGTCCTCCCGCAATCGTTCTGTGCGGTTGTTCGTCCTTCGCGATGCTTATCGCTATGGTGGCCGGAACCTTTAAAGGACGGTCCTGTGAGGCCGGAAAGGAAACGATGGTCAACGTTGAGCAATTGGTGCCTATCTGATGCACCAGTTGATGACAAGTGCCGACCTCATCCGTGTTCTCCGAAGAATCGCACACGAGATCATTGAGCGACACCAAGGTGTCAGCGATGTTGCGCTGGTTGGTATCAAGACAAGAGGTGTCTTTCTGGCTGAGACACTCGCCGAGCTGATAGCCGAATTCGAGAACCGCGAGGTCCCAGTTGGGGAATTGGATGTTTCGGGACATCGCGACGACTTGACGCCCGGCTCTTCGGATTCGATCGATGACCAGTCGCGTATCGATTTCGGTATCGAAGGTAAGGCTGTTGTCCTGGTCGACGATGTGCTCTATACCGGTCGCACTGTGCGTGCGGCAATGGACGCCTTGTCGGATCTGGGCAGGGCTCGATCCATTGAGCTTGCGGTTCTGATCGATCGAGGCCATCGCGAACTCCCGGTTAGAGCCGACTACGTGGGCAAGAACGTGCCGACCTCATCCAGTGAGCGGATATCTGTCCATGTGGTTCCTGTAGATGGCGATGATGGCGTCTGGCTGGAGCGCGAAGCGTCATGAGCCTCGTAGACATCGCGAATGTGTCTGGCACGGAGATCGTGAACCTTCTCGACTCAGCTGAAGAGCTCGATCGTGAGCGCTTTCACGACCACTTCTCGCGCCGGATTGTGGTTGCGCTCTTCATGGAGCCGTCCACTCGCACCCGCTTCTCATTTGAGATTGCAACCAGACGTCTGGGCAGTGACTTTGTGACCTTTGACGATGTGAATTCTTCTGCGGCCAAAGGCGAAGCCCTGAGAGATACCGTTCTCACGCTCGCAGCGATGAAGCCCGACGTCTTTGTGATCCGTCATCAAAACGTCGGTGTTCCCGAGATGACAGCGAAGTGGTCAGGCATCCCGGTCATCAATGCGGGAGATGGCAGGCGGGCTCACCCGACGCAGACGCTTGCCGATCTGTTGACGTTGAGGCGCAGTTGCGGATCTCTGGAAGAGCTGAAAGTCGGGATTGTCGGCGACGTTACCAATAGTCGGGTAGCTCGAGGTTTGCTATCGACATTGCCTCGGGTCGGAGCGGAAGTCACCGTGATCGGTCCACCGACCTTCCTCCCTTCTGAAGGCAAGTGGCAGGTTGAGACGTCCAACGACTTGGACGAATCGTTACCAGGACTCGATGTCGTGTACGCCCTGCGCGTTCAGAAGGAGCGTGGTGCCGAAGGCTCCTATCCGTCAGACGCCGAGTACCGCAGGCGGTTTGGGCTTACCCGATCTCGACTCGCCGCCGCCGGTTCGAACCTAAGAGTGCTCCACGCAGGACCGATGAATCGCGGGGTCGAGGTCGACGACGAGGTTGCTGACAGCGAGCAGTCACTGGTCCTCGATCAGGTTGCCGCCGGTGTCGCCGTTCGCATGGCTGTTCTGGCTAAGACGCTCGAGGATGACTTATGACCGTCGTCAAAGGCTCAAATGTTCTCACAGCCTCCGGATGGGCGGTGTGTGATGTTGCGATCCACAACGGGACGGTCAGCGAAATCGGAGCAGTTACGCCTCAGGAAGGGCAAAGAACCATCGACGGCACCGGAATGTTCTTGGGCCCCGGCTTCGTCGATCTTCATACCCACCTCCGGGAACCGGGGCAAACACACAAAGAGGACATCGCTTCGGGCACCAGGGCGGCGGCAGAGGGCGGCTTTACCGCAGTAGTCGCGATGCCCAACACGTCCCCTGTGACCGATAGAGGTTCAGTCGTCGACTACGTACGCCAGCGGGCCAAGGCGACAGGATGTGTCGAGGTAGGTGTCGCCGGGGCACTGACGCTGGGACAGCAAGGCGAGGCGATGGCCCATCTCGATTCGATGTATGAGGCAGGTGTCAGGCTGTTCACTGACGATGGTGTCTCAGTAGCAAGAGCGGGACTGCTCGCCCGAACCATGCAGTATCTTTCTGACCGGGACGACGTCGTTGTGGCCCAGCATGCCGAGGACACCTCTCTCGCTGCAGGAGGTCACATACACCTCGGAGTCAACTCTGATCGGCTTGGTATCGCTGGTTTGGCCTCCGAAGCCGAGACAGTGGTGATAGCACGGGACCTGATTCTCGCTGAGGCGACTGATGTGGCCTATCACGTTCAGCACCTCTCGACGGCCCAAGGGGTCGACCTCGTGCGCAAAGCCAAAGCGCAGGGGCTCCGGGTTACAGCAGAAGTCACACCACACCATTTGGTGCTGGATGAAAGCTCAGTCAGTTCACTCGACCCAAACTTCAAGATGTACCCGCCGCTACGTTCCGATCACGATCGCCATGCGCTGCAGGACGCGCTCTTCGACGGGACGATCGACGTGGTCGCAACGGATCATGCACCGCACACAGAGAGTGAGAAAGACGTCCCCTTCGAACTTGCACCTCGCGGTGTGATCGGTCTCGAGACTTCGTTCTCGGCCGCACTTGAGGCTCTCCACGGGGACGTCGGCCTCGTCTTCGAGCGTATGAGTCTGGCCCCGGCCCGAATCGCTGGGTTTGAGTCGCAAGGCAGACCGGTCGAGGTCGGCCGACCAGCAAATCTCGTCTTGGTAGATCCGGGTGAAGTTTGGCGCGTTGAGGCCTTCGCCTCGCGGTCGTCCAACTCGCCCTTCTTGAACAAAGAGATGAAAGGAAGAGTTTTGGCAACGTGGAGTGACGGAGTATTGGTCGGAGGGAAACTGCATGAGGTATAAGCCAGCGATATTGGTCACCGCCGACGGTGCTTCGTTCCGGGGCAGGTCGCTTGGGGCAGAAGGGGTCGCAATAGGGGAAGCCGTCTTCAACACCTCGATGACGGGATATCAGGAAGTTCTCACAGATCCGTCTTATGCGGGCCAGGTCGTCGTCATGACCACCCCGCACATCGGGAACTACGGAGTAACCAAGGACGATGAGCAGGCGGACACGCCTCATCTATCGGGGTTTGTGGTTCGGTCCAATTCAAGGAGAGACTCGAACTGGCGGAGTGAAGGAACGCTCACCGACTATTTGCAGCAGCATTCGTTGGTCGCCATCTCTGATGTGGACACGCGGCGTTTGACCCGCCACATCAGGGAAGCAGGTGCGATGCCCGTGGCGATCGGCAGCGAAATCGACGAATCGGAGTTGGCCGAACTCGCTGCAGGGGCTCCTGAGATGACCGGTCAGGATCTGGCTGGAAAGGTGAGTACGAGGGTTCCGTACGACGTCGCAGCGGAAGGTGAGAGCCTGGGTCGAATTGTCGCCATAGACCTCGGAATCAAAAGGGATATCATTCGTTCTCTGGTTCGTCTCGGGTACGACGTGACTGTCGTTCCATACCGAGCTACCGCGGACGAGATACTCGCCCTAGAACCGACGGGAGTGTTCCTCTCCAACGGCCCTGGTGACCCCGAACCGCTGACGGACACAGTTCAAACAGTGCGTGGGGTCTTGGGCAAGGTTCCGGTCTTTGGTATCTGCCTCGGTCATCAGGTGTTCGGTCTTGCCGTCGGGGCGACAACATACAAACTGCCGTTCGGCCACCACGGTGGGAATCACCCGGTGAGACGGATGGTGGATGGTCGCGTGGAGATCACTTCGCAAAACCACGGTTTTGCTGTTGACCTCTGGTCGTTGACGAGGGAGGCACCGCCGGAGCGGAGTGGTCTGGTCGACGAGAGCCTCCTTCCCGCACGTGTCGATACAGAGTTCGGGGAGTTGAGACCTACTCACCAGAACCTCAATGACGGGACTGTTGAGGGCATGAGACTGTCCGATGGGAACGCATTCTCGGTCCAATACCACCCGGAGGCAGCTCCCGGTCCAAGGGATGCAGCGCCCCTCTTCGACGAGTTCCACACCATGCTCCAGGAGGCAAACTGATGCCCGGCCGCCAGGACATAAGGTCGATCTTGGTCATCGGTTCAGGGCCCATCGTTATCGGACAGGCTTGCGAGTTCGACTATTCGGGAACGCAGGCTGCGAAGGTGCTGCGGAGCAAGGGATACCGGGTGATCCTGGTCAACTCCAATCCAGCCACCATCATGACAGATCCCGAGTTCGCCGATGCAACCTACGTCGAACCCATTACCCCCGACGTGGTCGAAGAGATCATCGCCCGGGAGCGACCTGATGCACTTCTGGCGACGTTAGGTGGGCAGACCGCGCTGAACGTCGCCTCATCGCTCGCGAAGGAAGGGGTGTTGAATCGACACGGGGTCGAGATGATCGGTGCGGGTCTCGACGCAATCGAGAGGGCGGAGGATCGAGGGCTTTTCAAGAAGACGATGGAAGGCGTTGGACTGGAGTGCCCTCGTGCCGGATATGCACGATCCATGGGTGAAGCATTGAATTTCGCCCGCGAGATTGGCTTCCCGGTCATGGTTCGGCCCAGCTACATCCTCGGTGGCGGTGGTACGGGAATCGCTCACACTGAAGAGGAGTTCATCGAGATTGCCCGCTATGGGCTCGAGACTTCGCCGGTTTCCGAGATTCTCGTCGAGGAGTCAGTTTTGGGGTGGAAAGAGTTCGAGCTAGAGGTTATGCGGGACCGGACGGACAACGCCGTTGTTGTCTGTTCCATCGAAAACCTCGATCCCATGGGCGTCCACACCGGTGACTCGATAACAGTCGCTCCAGTGCAGACCCTTTCTGACCGGGAGTACCAGGACATGCGGGAGGACGCGATTGCTGTCCTTCGCGCAATAGGTGTCGAGACTGGTGGTTCCAACGTCCAATTTGCCGTTGACCCGACTACCGGTCGAAGACTTGTAATTGAGATGAACCCAAGGGTCTCCCGCTCGTCGGCGCTGGCCTCGAAGGCCACTGGGTTCCCAATTGCCAAGATCGCTGCACTCCTCGCCGTGGGTTACACGCTCGACGAGATTGCCAACGACATCACGGGGGCCACACCGGCTTCATTCGAACCTGCACTCGACTACGTCGTGGTGAAGGTGCCCCGATTCGATTTCGAGAAGTTCCCCTCGGCACCGGTGCGGTTGGGAACGTCGATGAGAAGCGTTGGCGAGGCAATGTCAATCGGAAGGACGTTTCCGGAGGCATTACAGAAGGCTCTCAGGTCCCTGGAGACAGGGCACTTGGGCCTGAACTCCGATCCCGCTTCGAAGTCGCTGCGTACTTTGTCCGACTCTGATTTGGGCAAGGCCGCCACCGAGCCCACTCCTGAGCGGATCTTCGCTGTTGCCGAAGCCTTGAGGCGCAAGTGGAGCGTGGAGCGCCTGCACGACTTGAGCGGCATCGACCCATGGTTCTTGGACCAAATGGCTGAAATCGTCGAAGTCGGTGAGGACCTCGAACGCAATCCCGGTGACATCGATCTGCTGCGTGAGGCGAAGAGGTTTGGCTATTCGGACTCGCAGGTCGCACATCTCCTCAACGTCGACACGGCAGATGTCCGGGCTAGACGTATCGATGCTGGAATCGTCAAGACGTTCAAAACCGTTGACACTTGTGCTGCCGAGTTCGAAGCAGTGACGCCCTACATGTACGGAACGTTTGAAGATGAGTCCGAGGTGCCAGAGCCCGACCGTGAACGAGTGTTGGTGCTTGGCTCCGGTCCAAACCGGATCGGTCAAGGAATCGAATTCGACTACTGCTGCGTGCACGCTTCCTTTGCGATAAAAGCCGCCGGGTACGACTCGATAATGGTCAATTGCAACCCCGAAACGGTCTCGACCGATTACGACACTTCGGACCGGCTCTACTTCGAGCCGCTTACGGTGGAGGACGTCCTCGACGTAATCGCCGTCGAGAAACCCGAAGCAGTCATCGTTCAGCTCGGTGGGCAAACACCACTCAACCTGGCCGCTGAACTCGAGAACGCCGGTGTTGCAGTGGCGGGGACTTCCTCCGCCTCCATTGCTTTGGCGGAGGATCGGGAGAAGTTCGGAGAGATATGCGCCGAATTGGGGCTTCGCCAGCCTGCTGGTGGAACAGCCCGATCGGCTGCCGAGGCGTTGGACTTGATCGACCAGGTTGGCCTGCCGGCCATGGTCCGACCCTCGTTTGTTCTAGGTGGTCGCAAGATGCAGGTCATCTACTCCATTGAAGAGCTCAGCGATTACATCCGTGAGATCTACGGAGACGCCGATCCAGAGGAGATCGGGGCACCCATCCTCATTGATCGTTTTCTCGAGGCATCGGTCGAAGTCGATGTCGACGCAGTGTTCGACGGTTCGGAGCTGTTGGTGGGCGGCGTTATGGAACATGTCGAGGAAGCAGGGATTCACTCGGGTGACTCGGCTTGCGTCACTCCGCCACCGACGCTCTCGGATAGTGCTCACAAAGAGATAATCAACGCGACCAGAGAGCTCGCAGCCGCCCTCGAGGTCCGGGGTCTCATCAATATCCAGTTCGCCGTCAAAGGCGATGAGGTATTTGTTATCGAAGCGAATCCAAGAGGAAGTCGCACGGTCCCGTTCATCTCCAAAGCCACGGGCGTCCCCTTGGCTCGGGTGGCCACGCGAGTGATGATCGGGGCAAGCATCGAGAGTCTGCGGCGCGAAGGGATGATCCCCAACGAGTTTGGTCAATCCCCGTTCGTTGCGGTCAAGAACGCGGTGATCCCCTGGGATCGATTCCCCGAGGAGGACTCGGTGTTGGGACCTGAAATGAAGGCCACCGGCGAGGTTATGGGTATCGGCGAGGATGTGGGTACGGCATACGCCAAAGCATTGCTGGGTGGCGGACGGATATTGGCCGACCGGGGACGGGTCTTCGTTTCGTTTGCCGATCGCGACAAACCGACTGGGTTGGCCGTTGCTCAGGCGTTTGTGATGCTTGGTTTCGACCTGATTGCGACGCCTGGTACGGCCCGGTACCTGAGTCATCACGCAATCGACGCCGAATCAGTGCCGAAAATCGGCGACGGGCCCGACGACATCAGTCAGCGATTGAGCAATGGTGAAGTGCAGCTGGTCATCAATACGCCGAGGGGTGGCAAGGCCCGGACGGATGGCCGGACGATTCGTCAGGCTGCGCGTGGGCAACAAGTACCTTGCGTCACCACCGTCAGAGGCGCACTGGCTGTCGCTCGGAGCCTTCGCGCCGGCCCGGGAGCGATCAACCGTCCACGGAGTTTGCAGGAATGGCATCGATCGACCTGACCACAAATGTGGGACGCATCGAGATGAGAACACCTCTCGTTGCCGCCTCGGGAACTGTTGGCTCCGTATGGGAATGGGCGTCAGTGGCCGACGTGTCTGTCTACGGCGCGGCCACCGCGAAGTCGGTCTCCGGAGAACCATGGGAAGGCCGGCCCCCACCTCGGATCGCACCCGCCGATCCGGGCATGCTCAACGGAATAGGGATCCAGAACCCCGGAATCGATGCGTGGTTGGCCGATGTTTCGCCCAAACTCAGTGGGATCGAGGTACCGGTATGGGGGTCAGCTGTTGGAAACACCCCGGCGGAGTTTGCGCGAGTCGCGTCCGGCCTGGCGGAGGCTGGAGTCAGCGCCATTGAAGTGAACCTCTCCTGCCCCAACCTCGAAGAAGGTCGGATCTTCGCGATGGACCCGCGACTCTCCTCGGAAGTGACAGAAGCTGTGGCCAACGTCACGGACATTCCCTTCGGTGTCAAACTCTCCCCGGCCAGTGAAGACATCGTTTCCATTGCTAAGGCCTGTGTCGGGGCCGGAGCCGAATTCCTCACGCTGACAAACACCGCACCAGGTTTCGGCATCGACATTTTCACTGGACGCCCCAAACTGTCAGGTGGCGTAGGTGGCTACAGCGGCCCAGGCCTCAAAGCGCTTTCGCTGCGCTGTGTCTACGAGGTTGCTCAGGAAATGCCCGATGTTCCGATCGTCGGGTGTGGGGGAGTCTCGAAAGGACGCGACGTGATCGAGTATTTGATGGCCGGAGCTTCAGCGGTGGGCCTGGGAACCATTCATTTGGCCACACCCAAGGCGGGGAGAAGGATCCTGTCGGAACTTCGCTCGACAATGAAGAGAATCGGTGCCAGAAGCGTCCAGTCTCTCGTTGGAACCAGCATATGAGTCACTCACCAGGAGTCCTGGTCGCCCTGGACTACGCACGGCTCGACGACGCCATGGCTCTCGCAGAACTCGTATCCGAGCATGTCACCGGATTCAAGGTCGGATTGGAGCTCCTGATGGGACCCGATCTAGATGTGATTGAGCGGATCGGACGTCTTGGTCTCCCTGTATTCGCCGACGCGAAACTACACGACATCCCCGCGACGGTCGAAGCCGCTGCATTCCAGTTGGCACGACGAGGTGCTCGGTGGGTCACGGTGCACGCTTCAGGGGGCCCAGAAATGCTGGATGCCGCCGTTCGCGGGTTGGAGAAGGGGAACGCAGAGCGTGGAAGCGAAGACCCTTGCGGAGCGCTGGGTGTGACGGTGCTGACCAGTTTGGCCGACGATGACATTCCATCGCTCGGTATGCGGGGAACCGTTGAAGAGCAGGTGGAGAGGCTGATTGAGACAACCGGCGGTCGTGGACTCGAAGGTTTCGTTTGCGCTGTCTCGGAGGCAAGGCTTGTGAAACGGCTGTCGCCCGATCTGCTCGCGGTAACACCGGGGATCCGTCCATCGGGTGTGGGTAGCGACGACCAGAAACGGGTAGCGACGGTGGAGCAGGCAGTTCGCGCCGGGTCTGACCTTTTGGTCGTGGGCAGAGCCGTCACTTCCAGTGAGGACCCCAAGAGCATGGCCGCTCGAATTCGCGGTGAAATCGGGGCCGTCGGAGAGGTTTAGCCGACTTTCCCACCCTTCCTCCAGCTATCGTAAAGCCCAATCTAAGGGAGTGTTCAATTGCCCAATCCACCGAAGCTAACTCCGGAGCAGCGCCAGGCCGCACTTGCGAAGGCGGCAGAAGCCCGGAGGGTCCGGGCGGAAGTCAAGGAACTGCTCAAGACCGGCTCAATGAGCCTCTCCGAACTCATGGAACAAGCCGAGACAAATGAGATGCTGGGTGGCATCAAAGTCGAACGATTGATCGCAGCCATGCCCGGTATGGGGAAGATAAAGGCAAAGAGACTCATGGAGTCGATTGGAATTGCGGACAGTCGTCGTCTCAGGGGACTTGGCGACCGGCAGAAGGAAGCTCTGCTCAAAGAGTTCAGCTGAGTGGAGGGCCGACTCTTCGTAGTATCCGGTCCTTCGGGATCCGGAAAGTCAAGCATCATCGCCAAGATCCTCGACCTTCTTGATTTGGAATTCTCCGTGTCGGCCACCACCAGGGCACCCCGACCTGGGGAAATCAATGGATCTCACTATCACTTCATCTCACGTGATGCATTTGAAGACATGATCGAGCGCGGTGAGCTGTTGGAGTGGGCCCAGTACAACAACCATCTTTACGGGACACCTGTTGCTCCTATCAACGACGCAACTGCAAAGGGGCGGGATATCCTTCTCGACATTGAAATCCAGGGCGCCCGGCAGGTGAAAGAGAATCGACCGGAATCGATCATGGTCTTCATTGCACCGCCGAACGTTGCCGAACTGGAACGTCGCCTTCGACATCGCGGCGATACCAGCGAAGCAGACATACAGGACCGGCTATCCATCGCTTCTCATCAACTGGAAGTTGCCACTGAGTTGTTCGACGTGGTCATAGTGAACGACGACCTGGACGAGGCCATCGCTGAGCTTGCGAAGCTGATTACAGAGCCGCAATGAGGTAAACTCAACCCATCCACCCCTCCACTAAGGATTTCAATGAAACTTGAAGAAGTCATCGACCAGATCGGGAATCGCTTTGCGACTGTTGTGGTCTCGTCTCGTCGAGCCCGCCAGATCAATGCGTACTTTCACCAGCTCGGTGACGGATTTGGCAGTTTCGTTCCACCTCAAGTCCATTCTCTGTCACGTAAGCCCTTGACTATCGCCATGGAAGAAATCGCCGAAGGCAAGGTGGCTGTGGAGACAGTCGAGGAGAAGTGACCGGCCACTGATGCTTAGCCAGCGGCGGGTTGTCCTCGCTGTTACCGGGGGTGTAGCTGCGTACAAGTCGGCGATTCTGGCAAGGCGGCTTATTGAGGCAGGAGCCACCGTCCGTGTAGCCATGTCGTCTTCCTCCCAGGAGTTTGTCGGCGCCCAGACCTTCGCGGCGATCACGGGCGACAAGCCAACTCTGGATCTCTTCGACGAGGAAATGGTCTCGCCTCACACTGAGCTAGCTCGCTGGGCTGACGTTGTAGTGGTTGCTCCTGCCACCGCAGCGACCCTCTCCCGAGCTGCCCACGGACTCTCCGAAGACCTGATTTCGGCCCTATTGCTGGCGACTGAGGCGCCTTTGTTGTTTGCACCCGCCATGCACACCGAGATGTGGGAGAACGCGGCCACCAAGAGGAATGTGTCGCTACTGAAGGCCGATGGACACCATTTCATCGGCCCCAATCACGGTGAGCTTGCTGGTGGAGATGTGGGCGCCGGAAGGGTTGCCGAACCGAACGAGATCGTAGCGGCCGTCGGCCGCCTGTTTAGCCCCGGCGGTCTTGGGCGGTCGGTACTCATCACAGCTGGCGGAACCAAGGAACCGATTGACCCTGTGCGGTACATTGGGAACCGATCCACAGGCAAGATGGGCCATGCGATCGCAACAGAAGCAGCCCGTCGTGGCTACGACGTCACCCTCGTCACCACATCTGGAATACCTGTGGCCGGGTCGGTCAAAGTCATTCAGGTCGAAACCGCTGACGAGATGCTGGATGCAGTAGAAGGGGTCGCCCCGGACATCGCCGTCATGGCCGCCGCCGTTGCCGATTTCAAGCCAGCGTCGGCGTCGGAGTCAAAGATGGCAAGGAAAGACGGCCTCGGTTCCTTGAACCTGGCACCGACCCCCGACATTCTGGCTTCGGTTGTCGCGCGAAAGACGCCACCAATCACAGTTGGTTTCGCTGCCGAAACCGGTGATGTTTCGAGAGCGATCGAGAAAGCCAAAACGAAGGGTGTCGATCTCCTCGTGTACAACAACGTCGCTGAGCCGGGGTCGGGCTTCGGAACAGACACGAATCGAGTCACGTTCATAGGTTCCGACGGTGAGGTAGAAGAGCTGCCCATGCTCCCCAAAACCGACGTCGCAGCGCGCCTTTGGGATCGAATCGAAGAGCTTCTTCCCCAGCCCAGTTAATGTCCGACGAAATGAGATCCTGGTCATTCGCCTCAGAGTCCGTGACGGAAGGGCACCCCGACAAGGTCGCTGACGCTATCTCGGATTCGGTTCTCGACGCTTCCCTCGAGATCAACGAGATGGTGAAGGTCGCGTGTGAGGTCATGGTGACCAAGAACCTCGTCGTCGTTGCTGGTGAGATCGGGGGAATCCCCAATGATGATTGGCCGGATATCGCCGCAATTGTGCGGTCGACTGTCCGCGCTATCGGCTACGACGGGTTTGATCCAGAATTCGCGGCCGATCTGGTGGAGATCAAGAACCGCATCAACCATCAGAGTATGGATATCGCAATAGGTGTTGATCGCGAGTCCGGGGCAGGCGACCAAGGTTTGATGTTTGGTTTTGCCGTTGAAGAGGCCGACGAGCTGATGCCACTACCAATCTTCCTGGCACACCGACTGTCAGAGAGACTTGCCGAGGTCCGCCGCACCGGAAAGCTCGACTATCTGAGACCCGACGGCAAGACCCAGGTGCGAGTTCAATACGAGGGAGACCGTCCAGTGGCGGTCGACAAGGTTCTGATCTCGACTCATCACGACATTGCGACCAGGTCTGCCGATATCAAAGACGAGATATTCGACGTTGTCGTGGCTCCCGTTATTCCCGAGGTGTGGCTGTCCAGAGGAAAACCGGAATTCGTGTTCAATCCAAGTGGACAGTTCACGATCGGGGGCCCGGTCGCCGACACCGGAGTTACCGGCCGCAAGATAATTGTTGATACGTACGGTGGCTACGCCAGACACGGGGGAGGTGCCTTCTCCGGGAAAGATGCGACCAAAGTCGACCGTTCCGCCGCCTACGCGGCTAGATGGGCAGCCAAGAACCTCGTGGCTGCCGGCGTCGCTCGCAAACTGGAGATCCAACTCTCCTACGCCATCGGCGATCCGGAACCGTTTTCGACTCACGTCGAGACTTTTGGGACCGAACGAGTAGCGCCGGAGCGGATCGAAAGTGCGGTCGACGAGATCTTCGACTTCAGACCAGCCTCAATCATCTCGGCTTTGGACCTTCGCCGACCCGGGTACACCAGGACTACGGCCTATGGACACTTCGGCCGTCCCGAGTTCCAGTGGGAATCGCTGAACCGCGTCGACGCCATCAAGAACGCATTGAACCTATAGCCAGCCTCCCAGCAGCCCAGATCGTCCCAGCCGTCCCCACGTTCTCAGTCGACGGGGGTTTTTGGTACTCGATTCCGGAACACCTGGTCGACGACATCGAAATCGGTCGAATCGTCCGAGTTCCCCTGGGTGGCAGGAGAGTTCGTGGGTACGTGGTCGATGTCGCGAAAGCGCAGCCTGGCAAGCTCAAAGCGATCTTGGGTGTGTCGGGAGAAGCGCCGGTGTTCGACCACCCTCTACTCAAGTCCTTGCGTTGGGCTGCCCATCACTACGTGGCGCCACTGTCGGTTGTGCTGGACAAGTCGGCACCGCCGACCCTGCCGGCGGAAGTCCCTGAACCGGTAGAGCAGCCTGCAGCGCCACAGCTCGGCGGTACCCTGGAGTCGCTCGTTCGATCGGTGGTCGAAGGGCGTAGGAGACCGACTGTTGCCTACGTCGCACACTCTGTTGACACAAGTTGGTCCACCGTTGTTCAACCCATCGTCGCCTCAGGCAAGTCGGTGATGGCCATTGTCTCGACCGTCAAGGAAGCCAAGCTATTGACAGCCAGCCTCTCTGAACACACGAACGTGGTCTATGTCCCCGACGGCACCGGCTCACGGGTCACACGTGCTTGGGAACAGGCACAGTCGGGTGCGTGTGTGATTGTGGGCACACCCCGTATCGCGTATTGGTCCTCGCCTGACCTGGGTTTGGCAGTGGTTGTCGAGGAGAGTCGAAGAGCCATGAAGGATCGGCAGACACCGACGGTTCATGTCCGGGATTTCATGAGGACTCGCTCGCGAACTGAAGGCTTTTCGCTGCTCTTCATCGGCCCGACGCCGAGCGTCGAACTGGTCGCAGCGGGAGCCGAGATTGTCCAGGATGGGCGTCCATGGGGTTTGGTCGAGGTGGTCGACAGACGCGACGATCCTCCTGGCAGTGGATACCTCTCCGACAGAACGTTGCAGGCTTTGACGGCGTGTGTCCGCGAGGGTCAGAAAGCGTTTGTCTTCACCCACCGAAGGGGAACCGATGCTTCCGTCCGCTGTTTGAACTGTCGCCGTCTCCGGCTTTGTGATGTCTGTGGGTCGCAGGTTGGCCGCCGCTCGGAGTGTCGACGTTGCGGCAACCCTGTCGCTGAATGCGTTCAGTGCGGCGGCGAAGAGTTCGAGTCTCTTGGATCAGTCCCCAAGCAGCTCATCGACACAATCTCGCGTCGTGTTGGAAGGGAGAACGTCGGCGATGTCGAATCGGGATCTGCAGTTGTCGTCGGTACGGAACGCGATTTGGCAAGCTTGCATGACTTCCATCTGGCAGTAGCGGTGGACCCCGATGCTCTCCTGTACGGGCACAACTACCGCGCATCCGAAGAGGCGCTACGGGTGCTCGCACGCGTGCTGGGGACGGTGAGGAGGGGACAGGGCTTCCGGACAATCCTGCAGACTTCGGCACCCGAGTCCAACCTCATCGCAGCTCTGCGTCGTGGACAGCCGGTTCCCTATATCGAAGGTGTCCTGTCCGACAGGGTCCGAGACGGCTTCCCACCGGCCACAGAGATGATGGCTGTCGAGGCTCGCTCGGCCGAGCCGGCACCGGTTACCAAGGCCCTACACGACCTGGCACCAGGGATGGTGCTCGGTCCGGTCGAGACATCTCAGGGACACCGATGGCTCCTGCAGGGGGACCTCGCGCCGATCAAGGCTCCAGCCAGATCCGCTTTCCAGAAGCTGCGAGATAGTGGTGTGACGCTGAGGGTTGACGTCGATCCCATCGATCTGTGACCCGGCGACTACCCCCACTGGTATCGATTCGCCAGACTCGCCACTAGCCTCTGTGCCCGACCCCCCAACCTTTGACGAAGAATGGCCCTATATCCCATCAGAACATTTGGTGACCCGGTTCTGCGACAAAAACCGAAACCGGTAACTGACATCGACGCAGCTGTGCAGACCCTCGTCGATGACATGATCGAAACCATGTACGCGGCTCCCGGAGTCGGACTGGCTGCCAACCAGATCGGCATCCAGAAGAGGATCGCTGTCTTCGATGCACAGGACGAGCTTGGCCCTCGTGTGATGATCAATCCGGAAATCGTCGAACTCGCAGGTGAGTGGGAGTACGAAGAGGGATGCCTGTCAGTTCCTGGCTATTCGTGGCCGATCAAGCGTCCCGGATTCGCCCGCGTCCGGGCTTTGGATCTTCAGGGGAACGAGGTCGAATACGCCGGTGACGGTCTGCTCGGGCGTGTTCTGCAGCACGAGGTCGGGCACCTCGAAGGAGGTCTCCTGATCGATGTCCTCGACAAGCCTGTGCGTAAGAAAGCACTCAAAGATCTGCGGGATGAAGCCCTGGGCCTGGCCGTTTTCGAATGACCAAGGTCGCGTTTCTCGGTACGCCGCGTGCTGCCGTGCCCACGCTGGAAGCACTAGCCGAACAGGTTGATGTTCGGCTGGTGATAACCCAGCCGGATCGCCCCAGGGGTCGATCGCGATCGCCACAACCTTCTCCGGTCAAAGAGCGCTCCTCGGAACTCGGTCTGAACATCCAACAGCCTGAAGATGCAAAAGGTCTGTTTGAGGCAATCAGGACGGTGGGGAGCCTTGATGTTGCTGTGGTCGTTGCCTACGGCAGAATCTTGCGGCCGGAGGTTCTGACGCTACCTCAAATGGGCATGCTCAACGTCCATTTCTCCTTGTTGCCCCGCTGGCGCGGTGCCGCTCCCGTGAACCGGGCGATCATGGCCGGAGATACGATGACAGGGGTCACGATTATCAAACTCGATGAAGGTCTCGACACGGGACCGGTTCTCACAGCGCAAGCCGTGGATATCGAGCCATCGGAAAACGTCGGAGATCTGGAGTTGAGGCTTTCGCATCTCGGCGCGCATCTGTTGGTCGATACATTGCCTCGCTATCTGGCGGGCAACATGGCTCCGATCCAACAGAGTGATGATGGGCTGACTTACGCCAGCAAAATCCTGAAAGATGATCGGATTCTCAGTACCGATTTGGAGCCCGACCAATTCGTCAACACTGTCCGGGGTCTCGCACCCAACCCTGGAGCGGTTCTCACAATCGATGGCGACCCTCACAAGATTTTCCGCGCAAGGCCATCAAATCTCAACGTGAATCCGGGCGTTTGGGTTTCCAGGGACGGCCGGCCGGTGGCGGGATTGGCTTCGGGCGCAGTCGAACTCGTCGAACTTCAGGCTCCGGGACGCAGCCGTATCACAGGCGAAGAGTGGCTCCGGGGTCGTCAAACTCTTGAAGGTTCGATTAGTTGAGTGACCCGCTTGTCGCGCGAAGGCGCACGGCGCTGGTTCTAGACCGTGTACTTCGCCACGGGGGGTATTCCAACGTCATCCTCTCTTCGCTCGGAAAGGGTCTCGGGCGCGGGGAAGTCGAGCGAGTCAAAGCGCTGACCTATGGATGTCTCCGCAAGCTCACGGACCTAGATCGACAAATCGGCGAGGCGTCGGGACGTAGCCTCGACGAGCTGGACGCCGAGGTTCTCGATCGACTTCGAGTGATGGCATACGAGCTTCGCTACGGAAGAACCCCGGATCCGGTGGCAGTGAGCGTGGGCGTCGACTTGGTGAGGGAGGTCAAACCACGGGCGGCGGGTATGGCCAACGCCGTTCTAAGACGTATATCTGAATCGAATGCCCCA
This sequence comes from Acidimicrobiia bacterium, assembly GCA_965216445.1. Classification (GTDB taxonomy): domain Bacteria; phylum Actinomycetota; class Acidimicrobiia; order Spongiisociales; family ZC4RG35; genus MA-ANB-1. The sequence goes on along the minus strand of OZ244166.1, from coordinate 1,431,642 downwards.
CCGCAACTCGGTATCTCGCTTCCCGATTGGTTGGAAGAGTCGCTCTCACGTATGTGGTCTGACGAGGAGATTGCAGAGTTCTCTCTTGCCTCGTCGCAAGAACCAGACCGGATCGGTAGGCTGCGTTTCGGTGAGGCTGTCGGTGTCACACCGGTCAAGGAGATTGGCAACGCCTTCATACTGCCGCCCGGAAACGTGCCGCCCAACTATGCGGTGCAGGACTCGGCTTCAATCGCGGTCGGAAATGTTGTGGGATCACAGCCCGGCGACGTGGTCCTCGATTTGGCCGCGGCTCCAGGAGGAAAGACACTCCACATTCTCGACCAAGTCGGGGAGTCGGGTTTTGTCGTAGCCTCCGATGTGCATCAGCGGAGGGCGCTGTCCGGCGCGAAACGTGTCGGAGGAGCCTCCTGGATTGTCTCCGATGGTTCGCGCCCGGCATTCCGAGACGGCACGTTCGACCGGATTCTCATCGATGCGCCATGCAGCGGTTTTGGGACGCTGAGGCGCAGGCCTGAGATTGCCTACCGGGTCGGTCGGGATGACCCGACGACGATGTCAATGCTGCAACGTCGGCTGGTCGAGTCAGCCATCCCGTTGCTGAAGCCCGGTGGTGTGCTCGTCTACTCGGTCTGCACCGTCACCGCAGAAGAAACGATGGACGTTGTCGACGGGCTGGGATTCGCACCTCCCGACATTCCCGGTGACGTGGCCGGTGACGGGCGGCTCTTGGCTCCGCACACAACCGGGACTGACGGGATGTTTGTCGCGGTTCGCCGGTAGAAGGGGTTCTTGTCCTTATCATCTGGAACACATGACTGAGTTTCGTATCGCACCTTCGCTACTCGCTGCCGACTTCTCCAAGCTCGGCGACTCGGTCCGGGCCGTCGAGGGAGCGGTTGACTGGCTTCATCTCGACATCATGGACGGCCATTTTGTGCCCAATATCAGCTTCGGGATGCCGGTGATCGCCTCACTGAGGGCGGTAACCGATCTCTACTTCGACTGCCACCTGATGACGACCAATCCGGCTGCCTACCTATCGGAGCTTGCTGATGCCGGGGCCAACCTCGTCACGATGCACATTGAGGCAGTTCCCGACCCAACTGGTGCTTTGGCTCGAGCAAAGAGTGTCGGCCTCGATGGCGGGTTGGTCATCAACCCGGGCACTCCAGTAGGAGCGGTGGAGCCGTTCCTCGGCGACATCGACACAATCCTCGTCATGTCGGTGGAACCAGGTTTCGGAGGGCAGAGTTTCATGAGTGAGGTTCTGGCGAAAGTCGAGAAACTCCGAGAAATAGTTGAGAAACAGGGGCTGTCGACCGATATTGAGATTGACGGAGGCATTGGTCCCGACAACATCGGCTTAGCCGCCGCTGCGGGAGCGAACGTTTTCGTTGCAGGAACCGCCATTTTTGGTGCCGATGATCCGGCCCAAGCGGCGGAGAATCTAAGAAGGACTATCAGAGAAGATGACTGAACGGGTACTGGTTGCTGACGACGATCCGGACATTCTGTCCGTCGTCAAGGTCAACTTCGAGCTCGAGGGTTTTGAGGTCGAGACAGCTGTCGATGGTGAAGATGCTTTGCTGAAAGCGACAGCAACTCCTCCCAATGCGATCGTCTTGGACATCATGATGCCGAGAATGGACGGTCTCACCGCCTTGCACCGCCTGCGTGGCCAAGCTTCGACCGCCAACATCCCCATCATCCTTCTGACAGCTCGTGGGCTGCCAGAGGACCGGGTTCGAGGCCTGGAGTTGGGCGCCGACGACTACATAACCAAGCCGTTCGACATCAATGAGTTGGTTGCTCGGGTTACCGCAGTCTTGCGTAGGACTCAAGCAGCCAGAGACCTTTCACCTCTTACCGGACTGCCCGGCAACTTCCGGATCACCCGCGAGATCGAACAGCGGATTCAGGCAGGATCGCCGTTTGCTCTGGTCCATGGTGATCTCGACAATTTCAAAGCCTTTAACGACCACTACGGGTTCATGAGGGGAGACGAAGTCATCCGTTTCTGCGCCAGCTGTCTTTCGACCGCTGCGAGCAGCCTCGGAATCGAAGATCCGTTTGTGGGCCACATCGGCGGTGATGATTTCGTTGCGATCATTCCGGCTGAGATGGCGGAGCCGTACTGCAAAGAAGTCGTCGAGAGGTTCGATGACGGGATCCTCGATCTCTACGACACGGCAGATGCCCTGAGGGGATACATCGAGGTCATTGATCGTCGTGGCGAGCGTTACGCCTTCCCCGTCGTGTCACTCTCGCTGGGTGTCGCTTCCTCGGAAGTCCGAGAAATGAACACACAATGGGAAGCCTCAGCCGTTGCAGTTGAGATGAAAGAGTTCGCCAAGAAGCAACCCGGTTCCACCTACCGGATCGATCGACGGCTCGCCTAGTGTCGGGTCGCAGATAGCGACCTATGACTAACCGAGCACTTATTGAGCGGGCACTGGATCTCGCCACCGGGCACCAAACCCACCCGAACCCGTCTGTCGGGGCCGTTGTCACGGACCCTCAGGGCACAGTGATTGGAGAGGGTTATCACATCGGCCCGGGCCATTCCCACGCTGAGGTTGTAGCGCTTGATGAAGCAGGTGCCGCGGCGCGAGGAGGCACGTTGGCCGTCACGCTCGAACCTTGTTCGCACCATGGTCGCACTCCGCCTTGTGTAGACGCCGTGATCTCCTCTGGCATCGCCCGTGTCCTGGTGGGAGTTGAGGATCCTGACCCCCGGGTTGCCGGGGCGGGAATCGAGGCACTGCGCCTGGCCGGCGTGGAGGTTGCGATGTGGCCGTCACCGGAGGAGGCGGAGGCGATTGACCCGGCCTACTTTCACCATCGACGGACCGGTCGAGCAAGAGTTACCTGGAAATACGCCATGACTTTGGACGGGTCCGTTGCCGCGGCAGACGGCTCCTCACGTTGGATAACGTCAGACGAAGCGCGTCGAGATGTCCACGCAATGCGCTCGGAAGCAGATGCTGTCGTGGTTGGCGCGGGTACGCTTCGAGCAGACGATCCATTGCTGGACGCCAGACTGCCGGAGGGTGCAGGAAATCAACCCCGTCCCGTCATCGTCGCCGGCACCGGCACCCTTCCTGAGTCAGCCCGAATCTGGTCGCGCAACCCGCTGGTGGTCTCGACGACCCCGATGCCACTACCCGCAGGTGAGCTGATCTTGGTCGAGGGCGACCCCTATCCCGACCCCACCGAGACAGTCGAACTGCTCGGGGAGCACGGCCTCCTGGAAGTGATACTCGAAGGTGGGCCCACACTTGCCGGATCCTGGTGGAACGCCGGAGTCGTCACGCGGGCATACGTCTACATCGGTGGGCTCGTCGGCGGTGGCAAGGGGATTTCACCTGTCGACGGCGCCTTTCCGAACATCGGCAATGCCAGAAGCGTGAGGATTACCGATGTGCAATCCCTCGGTCCCGATGTGAGAATTGGATTCCACTAAAGGAGCGGTTTGTTCACAGGGATTGTCCAGGAACTGGGCGAAGTAGATTCAGTCACCTCGACTGAGTCGGACCGAACGCTCATCGTCCGAACGTCGCTCGCGTCCGAGATGGAGATCGGCTCGTCTGTGTCCGTCAACGGAACCTGTCTCACTGCCGTTGCCTTGACGCCAGAAACCGTCGAACTCAATTTGGTGAACGAGACCCTGCAGAGAACCGCTCTTGAAGATGTCGGGGTAGGAGACCGGGTCAACCTGGAGCTCCCAATGACTCCAGCGAAGATGTTCGACGGACACATCGTCCAGGGACATGTCGACGGAGTCGGGGTCGTCAGATCGCGGGACCCCGAGGGTGAATCGATCCGGATGACTGTGGAAGCATCAGCGGACCTGTTGCGTTATCTGGTGGAGAAGGGATCTGTAACAGTTGACGGCGTGAGTCTTACTGTTGCCACGGTCACCGATGATTTCTTTGGTATCGCCGTGATACCCCACACCCTTGCGGTGACAACCCTCGGTTTTCGAGCTCCCGGGGACCGGGTCAATATCGAGGTCGATGTTCTGGCAAAATATGTGGAGAGGTTGATAGGCGAGTGAAGTTTGCACCAATAGAGGAGATCGTCGCAGCAATCGGTCGCGGCGAATTCGTGATCATGGTTGACGACGAAGATCGTGAGAACGAAGGAGATCTCATATTCGCAGCAGAGGCGGCGGACCCAGAAAAAATGGGCTTCATGCTTCGCCATAGCAGCGGGATCATCTGCCTTCCGATCGTGGGTGAACGACTAGACGAGCTCGACCTACCGATGATGGTGGCCAAGAACACCGACGTCCGTCGCACGGCTTTTACCGTTTCCATCGACGCATCCGCAGGAACCACCACCGGCATTTCCGGCTCCGATCGGGCCAACACTGTGCTGGCAGTCCTGGATCCTGCAACCAAACCCGAAGATCTAGCCCGACCCGGCCACATGTACCCACTCCGGTACGAGCCGGGCGGTGTACTGAAACGGGCCGGTCACACGGAAGCAGGCGTCGATCTCGCTCGCCTGGCAGGTATGTACCCGGCGGCGGTCATTGCTGAAGTCATGAACGACGACGGGTCGGTAGCGAAACTGCCTGACCTCGAGACCTTTGCCGATGAACATGGCCTCCTAATTGGAACTATCGCTGACCTGATCGCTTATCGCCGACGTCTCGAGAAGAAGCTCGTGGAGCGTATCGTCGAGGCCCGAATCCCGACAGCACACGGAACTTTTTCAGGAGTCGGTTTCCGCTCGCTGGTCGATGAACGTCAGCACATCGCACTTGTGTACGGGGAGATCGGCGACGGCGAATCGGTTCTGACCCGGGTTCATTCCGAGTGCTTGACCGGTGACGTGTTCGGAAGCTTGCGCTGCGACTGCGGTGATCAACTTGACCAAGCTCTGGCGCGAGTTGCCGGCGAAGGCAGGGGAGTGGTGCTGTACATCCGGGGCCACGAGGGTCGGGGAATCGGTCTGCTCCACAAGTTGGCCGCGTACCGGCTTCAGGATGAGGGTATGGACACAGTCGACGCAAATGTGAATCTCGGACTGCCTGTCGACGCTCGTGACTACGGTGTCGGCGCTCAAATCCTCTACGACCTTGGGGTCCGATCGATGCGCCTTTTGACAAACAATCCCAAGAAAAGAGCCGGAATCGAAGGATATGGTTTGAAGATTCTGGAACAGGTGCCGTTGTCAGTGGATCCAAACGAAGAGAACAAGACGTATCTGGCGACCAAAGCGGACCGTCTGGGTCATACGTTTGATCTCGAGGCCGGTGCGTGAGAGAGGTTTCCGGGGACTTTGACGCCAGCGACCTCAAGGTAGGCATCGCAGTAGCAAGATGGAACCGATCCATTACCGATCGGTTGTTGGACGGCGCGGTGGATCGGCTCGCCGAGCTTGGGGCTGTTGATGTGACGGTGCTGCGGGTGCCGGGAGCTCTCGAGATACCACTGGCGGCCAAGCGCCTAATCGAAGATGGATGTGATGCAGTTGTGGCTATCGGGGCTGTAATCCGAGGCGAAACCGACCACTACGACATCGTTGTCCGCGAGTCCGCATCAGGTATCTCCGTCCTCAGCCGGGAGACCGGGATTCCAATCGGCAACGCAATACTGGCCGTTCACGATGTTGAGGATGCGATCGCCCGGGCCGGCGTGGGAGAATCGAACAAGGGCTATGAGGCGGTCGATGCTGCAGTGGAGACTGCAAGTGCCCTCCGAAAACTCTAAATCGCCCTTCTGTCGAGGCCGTTCCGGAGGTTTGGGAGAACAATCGAGCCAACCCGTGGGTTTGTGCCTATCCATGTAGCCGGGGTTAACATAGGAGTACAACACAAAGAGCAAAGAGCGGAAGCTGCTGCTTCCCCACCCGGCCCCCCGTGATAGCGGTGGGAGCTGTGGTCAGAATGTCAACCCAAATGGGTTGTGAGAGCAGCAAGGTTTCTTTCTTGCTGCTTTTTTGATGGACGTCGATTTGATACAGAGGATTTGTGTGAACACAGGAGGAATCAGCCATTACTGAGCTGCGCGTAAACGGCGCTATCCGAGCCAAGGAAGTACGGGTGGTCGCACCCGATGGCTCCCAAATCGGAGTTAAGAAGATCAACGAAGCCCTGTGGCTTGCCGAACAGTTGGACCTCGACCTCGTTGAGGTAGCTCCCAACTCGAAGCCACCGGTGTGTCGATTGATGGATTACGGGAAGTACAAGTACGAACAGTCCGTCAAACAGCGCGAGGCTCGCAAGAACCAAACCAAGACAAGTGTCAAGGAGCTCCGAATGAAGGTGCGAATTGGCGATCACGACTTCGACATCACCCGCCGCAAGACCCAGGATTTCCTGGAGGGTGGCGACAAGGTGAAGCTGACGATCAGATTTCGGGGACGGGAACAAGAGCGCCCCCAGTTCGGTCGGGACCTTCTCGACCGTCTCGCTGAAGAGGTATCGGAATATGGAGTGATCGAGCAACACCCCAAGATCGAGGGTCGTTCGATGTCGATGGTTTTGGCTCCCTCGAGGACACACAAATCCAGTTCAAACAAAGAGCAGCAGGACCAATAGGAAGGAAGTCAACGTGCCGAAGATGAAGACACATAGTGGCGCCAAGAAGAGGGTCAAGGTGACCGGGTCAGGCAAGCTCATGCGCAGACAAGCTGGAAAAGGCCACCTGAAACTGGCAAAAGGCAAGAACACATATCGTCGTCGCAAAGGTGAGGTCGAACTCGCTCCAGGTGACGCCAAGGTTCTCAAGAAGCAGCTCGGTCGCTGATCAGGCGGAGGTAGATAATGGCTCGTGCAAAACGCGCAGTTCACGCGAAGAAATCACACAAGAAAGTCCTCGATCGCGCCAAGGGTTACAAAGGTGCTCGAAGCCGACGGTACAAGACCGCTAACGAGCAAGTCATGCACGCAATGCAAGACTCGTACCGCGACCGTCGGGCTCGCAAGCGCGACTTCCGCAAGCTCTGGATATCCCGGATCAACGCAGCGGCACGTCAGAATGGGACTACCTACTCCCAGCTGATCGCAGGTTTGAAGGCTGCAGAGATCGAAGTCGACCGCAAGATGCTTGCCGAGATGGCCGTGAACGATCCCGGTGCTTTCAGTCAACTGGTAGAGACTGCTACTTCCAAGTAGATCTGCCGTCAGGCAGTAGCGATTGTGGAGCCGGTACGCAACCATCGGAGCAAGACCGTCGTGGATGCGTCCCGGCTTCATCGCGCCCGGGAGCGCAGACTCCGCGGCGAAACGCTGATCGAGGGCCCACATCTCCTGGCTGAAGCTCTAGCCACCGGCGCCAGTATCCAAACCGTCTTCCACCTCGAAACCGACGAGCAATCAGTGTCGACGATCCAAGACCATCGTCTTCGCGGTACGCCTGTCGACTCTCGAGCATTGGAGAGACTGGCCGGGACGACTACACCCAGGGGTCCGGTTTCTGTCGTTCGCATCCCCGAACCGTTGCGTATCGAGTCGGAAAACGTGTTGGTGTCGTGGGGAGTGAGTGACCCCGGGAATGTGGGCACCATGATCCGAATCGCCCGCGCCTTCGGTTGGGGATTCGGCTTCACCGAAGGAACCGCCGATCCTTGGTCACCGAAAGTCCTTCGCGCCGGTGCTGGAAATCAATTTTCGACCCCGATGCTGCCAGTAGACGATGTCGACGGCCTGAAAGTGCTCGGATTCTCACCCGTCGCCACAGTCGTTTCTGGAGGTTTGGCGCCCGGTTCTGTTGCCTGCAATAGGGTCGCGGTTTTGATCGGTGAAGAGGCCAGCGGCTTGCCCCTTGACGTGGTTGAGCGTTGCGACGCCAAAGTCACCATCCCCATGGCGGGAGGGGCGGAAAGCCTCAACGCTGCAGTTGCCGCCGGAATCATCACATTCGAACTGGGTAAACACACTGGTGATTCATGACCCCCCGTCTAACCTGCCACGGCACATGACTGCAGTTGAAACCCTCGATTCGATTCTGGAAAGGGCCCCGGGCTTGGTTGATGCTGCCACCAACCTCAGCGAGCTAGACAATGCGGAGGCGGTGCTACTCGGCAAAGACTCAGATCTCGGGAAGATCCGCAAGTCGATGGGCCAACTCGAGGCCACGGAGCGACCGGTTGTGGGTGCCAAGATGCAAGCAGTCACGGCCTCCATCAACCACCTACTCGATGAGAAGCGCCGGATCTTCGAGGTCGAAGCAGAGAAGCAACAGCTTGCCTCTGAGCGATTGGATGTGACTCTCGAGTCATTGACCTTTCCGCGCGGCTCAGTTCATCTCATACAGCAGACGATCAACGACATCTGCGACATATTTGTCGGTCTGGGCTATCAAGTCGCCGACGGACCCGAGGCCGACTTGGGCTGGTACAACTTCGACGCACTGAACACTCCGTCCACCCACCCGTCTCGACTCGAGTCCGACACCATGTATCTCGACTACGGAGAGCCGAGTGATGAAGTACTTCTCCGAACCCAGACTTCCACAGTCCAGATCCGTTGGATGCAGGAACACGAGCCACCGGTTCACATCGTTGTCCCTGGAAAGGTGTACCGCACCGACACCATCGATGCCACCCACCTTCCCGTGTTTCATCAAATCGAGGGATTGGTCGTGGACGAGGGGATCACCTTCTCCGATTTGAAGGGCACACTCGCCCATTGGGCACGGGAGTTCTTCGGTCAGGGGACCGAGGTTCGGCTTCGTCCTCACTTCTTTCCGTTCACCGAGCCCAGCGCTGAACTCGACGTCTCATGTTTCAACTGTGATGGTGGTGAGGTTGGTTGTCGCGTATGTAAAGGGGCCGGCTGGGTCGAGATGCTCGGCTGCGGAATGGTCGATCCCAATGTTCTCGAGGCAGTCGGTTATGACCCATCCAAGGTGTCAGGATTCGCATTCGGAATGGGTGTCGAACGGCCGGCCATGGTCCGGCACGGCATCAACAACATCCGGCTGTTCATCGAGAATGACATCCGGTTCTTGAGGCAGTTCTGATGAAGATCCCTCTCCAGTGGCTCCTCGAGTTCGTTGATCTGCCGACAAAGGATCCTGACGAGCTGGCCTCGGTCTTAGCAATGCTGGGACACGACTTCGAAGGTTACGAATTGCTGCAACCAGATTGGAGCGAGGTGTACGTCGGGAAAGTGATATCAATCTCGTCCCATCCCGACGCCGACAAGATTCGGGTGTGTCAGGTGGATAGTGGGCGCGGCGCAGAGCAAATCATCTGCGGTGCCTGGAACTTCGACGAGGGTGCAACCGTTGCGGTGGCCCGACCAGGTGCCGTACTCCCAGGCGACTTCGAGATCGGAGTCCGTGAGATTCGTGGCATTGAGTCCAACGGGATGATCTGCTCGGAAAAGGAGCTTGGACTCGGCGAGGACCATGAAGGAATTCTCGTCCTCGACGGCGAACCCGAAATCGGACAGCTCTTTTCAGACCTGGTCGAGCTTCCCGACGTGGTGTTCGACCTGACCATCACGCCGAATCGGCCCGACGCCATGTCGATCCACGGGATCGCTCGCGACCTCGCGGCCCACTACAAACTCGACGTGACCCTCCCAACGGTCGACGAGCTGTCCACAGATGGAGCTACGGAGGTCTCGGTTTCCATCGAAGACGCCCATGGTTGTCGGCGATTCGTGGCTCGCGAGGTCACTGGCGTGGGGATGGGCAAGTCTCCGTTGTGGATGCGGCATCGGCTACGGAAGTGCGGGATCCGATCGATCTCCAATGTGGTTGATGTCACCAACTATGTGATGGTCGAACTCGGTCATCCATTGCATGCATTTGATGCCGATTCAATCGTGGGTGATCAGTTGTCGATCAAGCGAGCCACAGAAGGTGAAACGCTGGTGACACTCGACGATGTCGAGCGAGACCTGACGCCTGAAGATCTGATCATCTACGACAAGGAAGGCCCGACTTCGATGTCGGGAACGATGGGAGGCGCTCGTTCCGAAGTGTCGGATTCGACCAACCGGGTGCTCATGGAGGCAGCTTCCTGGGATCCGCCGACGATCATGTACATGTCACGGCGTCACGATCTTCGTTCGGAAGCATCGACGCGTTTCGAACGTGGCGTTGATCCGCTGTTGGCAGACTTCGCTGACAAACGAGCTGCCCACCTCGTAGCCCAGCTGGCGGGAGGCACAGTTCTCGCCGGCGGTATCGATGAAATGCCAACACCCATCGAGCCGATCTCGTTGGAGCTCACTATCGAAGAAGTCGAGAAACTGCTTGGCCCTGGGTTCGATTCCGATGGTGTAGCCGAAATCCTCACAGGCCTGGGTATGAAAGTGTCCGGAGACGATCCGCTTCAGGTTGTCGTCCCCACATTCCGACCGGACATTGACCGCCCTGTCGACCTAGTCGAAGAGATCGCCCGGATCCACGGATTCGAGAAGTTCGGTTCGACGGTGCCTGTGGGTAGTGCCGGTGGCTATACGGCTGAGCAGCGCCGTCTCAGGAGCTTGCATGCCGCGTTGATTGGAGCAGGACTAAACCAGGCGGTCACGTTGCCACTCATTAGCAAGGAAGTGATCGCCGGATTGGGTTGGGACACCTCCGACCTGGTCGTAGTGAGGAATCCGCTGCGAGAAGAGGATGCTTCTCTTCGCAACATCATGTTCCCGAGCTTGGTCACCTCCTTGGCATACAACCTCGCACACGGAACCGAGGCAGCAGCCCTATTCGAGACGGGACGGGTCTTCTCCACAAGACCGTCGGAAGTTGATCCGCGCCTTCCGGCAGAGGAAGACCGTTTGTGTGTGGCACTGACTGGCCCCTTCGGAATAGACGGAATTCACCGCGAACCCGAGGTTGCGGACGCCCGCATTGTGTTTGCACTGATTCGCCATCTGGCGGACTTGTTGGGTGTGAGTGACTTGACGTTGGCACCGAGCGAGCGTCCGGGATTCCACCCCGGTCGGACTGCCGACGTGAAGTACGGGGAGAACACCATTGGATTTGCCGGCGAGCTGTTGCCCAGTGCAGCTCGTTCCTTCGGGATCAGCCAACGGGTTGCAATCCTCGAGGTCGCCCTCGATTCGATTCTGGCTGAGCCGGTCGCTGTCGTGGCAAAGCAACCTTCCACCTATCCCCATTCCGACTTTGATCTGTCGTTTGTCGTCTCCGATGAAATGCCCGCGGCCTTGCTGGTAGCCACGACGACTCAAGCCGGTGAGTCACTCGTCGAGGAAGCCAAAGTGTTCGACGAGTTCAGAGGCGGAGACCTCGACGAGTACAAGCGCGCGATCGCAATCCGGTACCGCCTGCGCGCCCCCGACCGAACTCTCTCAAACGAAGATGTTGCGCCCATCCGCGCAGCCATGATCGAGACTGCCGAAGGCCTTGGGGCGCAACTACGCGGAGCTCAATGACCGCGTCCCTTCGAGAACTTCTATCCGGGGCACCCGAAGAAGCTGGGCCTCGTCTCCTGGGTACCCATTTGGTTTCCGAGGTCGACGGATCGACGGTTCGGGTGAGGCTGACGGAGGTTGAGGCGTACAAGGGAAGTGAGGACGAAGCGTCACACGCGTTCCGGGGAAAGACCGACCGGAACGCATCGATGTTCGGACACCCAGCAACTCTTTACGTGTATCGGTCCTACGGGATCCATTGGTGCGCCAACACCGCAGCCGGGCCCGAAGGAGTCGGCTGGGGGATCCTGATGCGGGCGGGGGAGGTTATTGAAGGCGAGCCAACGGTCAGGAAGAGACGGGGCCGAAGCAACGAACTCGTCAATGGACCTGGCAAGCTCACTCAGGCCCTGGGTATCACGGGTGAACACAACAGTCTCGATCTGTTGGATCCGGCAAGCACCGTCCGATTGGAGCCGGGTGAATCGCCAAGCCTCATCATGGCAACACCCCGCATCGGAATCTCCAAAGCCAAGGATCGACCTTGGCGTTTCGTTGAAACGGTCTCAGCCGGCTGAGTTAGAAGGGGTAAACGGAGGCTGTCCGGTATAACCTGCCCACCGATGACACCTGACCAACAGCTTGAGCAAGCGCTGCGCTACACCGATCAGGTCGTGCCGGCAGATGACTTGCGGGCGAAGCTCGCGTCTGGCAAACAACTCAGAGTCAAACTTGGGCTGGATCCGACCGCGCCAAGCGTCACGTTGGGCTGGGCGGTCGTTCTCCGCAAACTGCGGCAATTTCAGGACATGGGCCATATCGCGGTGTTGATCGTCGGTGATTTCACGGCTCAAGTCGGAGATCCGTCGGAGAAGTCGGAAACAAGGACGAGACTCAGTGCAGAAGAAGTGAATGGCCACGCTCAGAACGTGCTCCGTCAATTCGGTCTCATACTCGACGAAGAACACCTCGAAGTCCGTCGCAACTCTGAGTGGCTTGGTTCGATGGATATGGGCCAACTCCTCGAGCTCACGTCGGCTGCAACAGTCGCCCAGATGATGGAACGGCAGGACTTTGCCAAACGGTTCGACAAGGGCAACCCAATCTCGATCATGGAGTTCCTGTATCCCCTGTTTCAGGCGTACGACTCTGTCGCGGTTGAAGCGGACATCGAGCTCGGCGGCTCCGACCAGTTGTGGAACCTGATGATGGGCCGCACTGTTCAGGAACGCTACGGCATGGAGCCCCAGGTCGCATTGACGGTTCCGCTTCTTGTAGGTACCGATGGGAGCAAGAAGATGTCGCAGTCCCTCGGGAATTACATCGGTGTCGAAGACGATGCGAAGGAGATGTTCGGCAAGACGATGAGTCTCCCCGATGCCACGATGGAGCATTGGTTCCAGCTCGCTGCCGACTTTGAGCCTGACCGGGTTGCTCAGATCGTCGCTGATGTCGCGTCAGGGGCGATGCATCCGAACGCTGCCAAACGGCTCCTCGCGAGGAGTGTCGTCAGCCTCTACCACGGAGAAGAGGAAGGGAAGAACGCGGAGGCTGAGTTTGACGCCGTCTTCAAACACGGCGGTCTTCCTGACAACGTCGCCGACTTCAAACTCTCCGACGATGATCCGGTGAACCTTCCCGGACTTATCCGCGCCGCATTCGACCTGTCCGGATCCGAGGCCAGACGAATGCTCGAACAAGGTGCCGTCAGAATCGACGGTGAGACCGTGAGCGATCTGGAGGTCGAGCGTTCGGCCCTAGTTGGAAACGTCCTCCAGGTTGGGAAAAGGCGATTCGTCAGACCCACCTGAAGGCGTCCCTATGACGCCGACCCGGTAAACACAGAAGTCAGGTGTCTAGGGTCGTCTGACAACTGAGTTGATGGGCACAGTGTTTGCAACTCTTCGGCAGGGTCTAGATGGACTCGCTGACACAAACGAAGCGAAAGGTGGCCGTATTGTCGAGGATAGCGTTCATGACCGTGGCGTTTCTATTGGAGGACTGGGAACACCCGGCGAGCAAGGGTTTCGTTGACCGCATCGAGGCTGCTGTCCAGACGTTGGCGGTAGTACCCGGCTTCATCGCATCAGACTTCGACGAGTCTCCGGTATGGGGGGAAGTGATCCTGCCAAGCCTCGCGACCAGGCCGGAGCTCACCAACCGATGTGCATACACTCTTTCGCTGTGGGAGGACCTCGAGTCAGTGTTTGCGTACAGCTACAACGCGGCACACGGTGAAGCATTGCGCCATCGGCGCGAATGGTTCCGAAACGGAGAGTGGCCAAGCCACGTGGCTTGGTGGGTCCCCAACAATCACGTCCCGACGCGGCGGGAGGCGTCTGAGCATTGGGAGTATCTGAGCGAGTCGGGGCCTAGCGCCAAAGCCTTTGACTTTCGACACGCCTATGACGCAGAGGGACGCCCTACCAAAGTTGACCGGGAGAGGGTTCGCGCGAAGGCTGCACTGATTCCATTGATCGATTGGCGTCCGTCCCTCGATCAGGAGAGTGGCTGAGCCGAGTTGGCCCACTAGTACATCGCCCTTCAGGGCCGCGGGTCGTTCTCCTGAGATGTTGCCCACTCAATTTCAAGTTGCTCGTGGGCTCTTCTACGGGTGCGACGATCTCGGCCCACTTGAAGTAGCGAGGTTCACACCCGAACAGAGATGCTGGTTGGAGCTCAACGACGACCGGAGAGTCACAGTCGGGATCAAATCTCAGCTGACGAATGTTCAAGCGAAAAGAGCTTGTGCATTGACTTGCTTTGCGATGGCGATTCGTTACTATTCCTCGCACACGGCAGGGAGTAATATCCCAGTCGCCACACCAACCGGTGAGGCGCTTATCTCGCGCTGCACCGGGTTTTGTTTCTGTCCGGGTATGCGATATGATCGCTGACCCACCTGAAATTCAACAGGTGAGGCTCTGTCGAGAGGTCGACGGAGCGGAGTCTCGACCAGAGACTCAAGCCAGCTTGGGCTTGAAGCTTGAGCGATGGCTCCTTGACAACTGAACAATGTGCTAAAAGCCAGCAGTTCAAACGGAGCAACTCAAGATCACAGTCCTTAGACGGTGTCTTGTTTGGCCCGGTTGAACAGCAATTACGCAACGACACCGACTCGTTTCATTACAGGTCGGTTTCGGTGTGAAAAAGTAGCAATCAAAGCTCTCAGGTTTTCACGAACCTGAGACCCAAATTGCAAACACTTCATTGATCTGAAGGACGCCATCGTCAGATGGGGTCTGGATTTTACGTTGGAGAGTTTGATCCTGGCTCAGGATGAACGCTGGCGGCGTGCCTAATGCATGCAAGTCGAGCGACGCATTTCCAGTTCGTAAGAACAGGATCTGACGGAGCGGCGAACGGGTGAGTAACACGTGAGTAACCTGCCCCACAGACCGGGATAGCCCAGGGAAACCTGGATTAATACCGGATATTCTCTTCGGATCTCATGGTCCTTTGAGGAAAAGCCTTTGTGCTGTGGGATGGACTCGCGGCTTATCAGCTAGTTGGTGGGGTAACGGCCTACCAAGGCATCGACGAGTAGCTGGTCTGAGAGGACGATCAGCCACACTGGGACTGAGACACGGCCCAGACTCCTACGGGAGGCAGCAGCAGGGAATCTTGCACAATGGGCGAAAGCCTGATGCAGCAACGCCGCGTGTGGGATGAAGGCCTTCGGGTTGTAAACCACTTTCAGGAGGGAAGAAATTGACGGTACCTCCAAAAGAAGCACCGGCCAACTACGTGCCAGCAGCCGCGGTAATACGTAGGGTGCAAGCGTTATCCGGAATCATTGGGCGTAAAGAGCTCGTAGGCGGTTCAGAAAGTCGGCTGTGAAAGTTCAAGGCTCAACCTTGAAAATGCAGTCGATACTTCTGTGACTAGAGTCTGGTAGAGGAGAATGGAATTCTCGGTGTAGCGGTGGAATGCGCAGATATCGAGAGGAACACCAGTAGCGAAGGCGGTTCTCTGGGCCTCGACTGACGCTGAGGAGCGAAAGCATGGGTAGCAAACAGGATTAGATACCCTGGTAGTCCATGCCGTAAACGTTGGATACTAGGTGTGGCGTCCCGATTAACGGATGCCGTGCCGAAGCTAACGCATTAAGTATCCCGCCTGGGGAGTACGGCCGCAAGGCTAAAACTCAAAGGAATTGACGGGTCCCCGCACAAGCGGCGGAGCATGCGGCTTAATTCGATGCAACCCGAAGAACCTTACCTGGGTTTGACATCACGGGAAAAGCTGTAGAAATACAGTGTCCGTAAGGGCCCGTGACAGGTGGTGCATGGCTGTCGTCAGCTCGTGTCGTGAGATGTTGGGTTAAGTCCCGCAACGAGCGCAACCCTTGTCCTATGTTGCCAGCACGTAATGGTGGGGACTCATGGGAGACTGCCGGGGATAACTCGGAGGAAGGTGAGGACGACGTCAAGTCATCATGCCCCTTATATCCAGGGCTGCACGCATGCTACAATGGTCGGTACAACGGGCAGCGAACCAGCGATGGTAAGCGAATCCCTTAAAGCCGGCCCTAGTTCGGATTGGAGTCTGCAACTCGACTCCATGAAGTCGGAGTCGCTAGTAATCGCGGATCAGCAAAGCCGCGGTGAATGCGTTCTCGGGGATTGTACACACCGCCCGTCAAGTCACGGAAGTCGGCAACGCCCAAAGTCAGTGGCCTAACCCTTCGGGGAGGGAGCTGCCTAAGGTGGGGTCGGTAACTGGGACTAAGTCGTAACAAGGTAGCCGTACGGGAACGTGCGGCTGGATCACCTCCTTTCTAAGGAGCAAGTACGAAATCGAGTCTGATTGTCTCGGTTTCCAGCTTCCAGTTAATCAGGCTGGCGGCTCCCCTTTTGGAGAGCTTGGAGTTTCGTTGCAGAAACTCCATCACACACGGTCACACTCGACCTAAGGGTGGAACGAGCAAACGGCATTGCCTAGTGCATTGTCTGAACTCGGATGAACTCATAGGTCGGCAAGTCGGATCGAGCACATTGTTCAGTTGTGAAGGAGTCGGGCTTCCGGTTTGGGGAGCCGCCCTTCAAAACGGGCGACAGTATCGCGAGGTACGGTCGCCTGCAGTTTCGTTTGCGAAACTGCAATGGAACGCCGCAAGGCCTTCCCAGGAGCTCCGTAGGAGCTCCCAAGCTGCTCAGCTTGCTGAGCAGCCGGCTACTTGAGAACTGCATAGCGAGCACAAATTAATTGTCTTGGATTCTCTATATTCCAAGCTACTAAGAGTCAATGGTGAATGCCTTGGCGCTAGAAGCCTATGAAGGACGTGGCAGGCTGCGAAAAGCCTCGGGAAGCTGTCAAGCAAGCGTTGAACCGAGGATGTCCGAATGGGGAAACCCGGCTGGGGTCATGCCCAGTCACTCTGGTCTGAACACATAGGGCCAGTAGAGGTAACCAGGGGAACTGAAACATCTCAGTACTCTGAGGAAAAGAAAGCAATAGCGACACCCTGAGTAGTGGCGAGCGAAACGGGTAGAGCCTAAACCCATGCAGTGTGATAGCCCGGTGGCGTTGCTGTGTGGGGGTCGTGGGACCCATGTCTCTGTTCACCGGAACAGAGCAGAAGTTACAAATGCGGCGGTTAGTCGAACACAGCTGGAAAGCTGGGCCACAGAGGGTAATAGCCCTTTAGACGAAAACTGATCGCACTTCTGATTGGTGTTCCCAAGTATCACGGAGGATATTCCGTGTGAATCTGCGAGGACCACCTCGTAAGGCTAAGTACTTTCTAGCGACCGATAGCGGACTAGTACCGTGAGGGAAAGGTGAAAAGAACCCCGGCGAGGGGAGTGAAATAGTACCTGAAACCATTGACTTACAAGCAGTGGGAGCGATGTCTTCGGACATTGTGACCGCCTGCCTTTTGAAGAATGAGCCGGCGAGTTACCGGTATGTGGCAAGGTTAAGGCGTGAGCCGTAGCCGAAGCGAAAGCGAGTCTTAATAGGGCGTCCAGTCGCATGCCGTAGACCCGAAACCGAGTGAGCTATCCATGGGCAGGGTGAAGCGAGGGTAAGACCTCGTGAAGGCCCGAACCCACCAAGGTTGAAAACTTGGGGGATGACCTGTGGATAGGGGTGAAAGGCCAAACAAACTCGGTGATAGCTGGTTCTCCCCGAAATAGCTTTAGGGCTAGCGTCGTACGTTCCGCATTGGGGGTAGAGCACTGATTGGACTAGGGGGCCTACAAGCTTACCGAATTCAGTCAAACTCCGAATCCCAATGTGCCAAGTACGGCAGTCAGACTACGAGGGATAAGCTTCGTGGTCGCAAGGGAAACAACCCAGATCGTCAGCTAAGGCCCCTAAGTGTGTACTAAGTGGGAAACGATGTGGAGTTGCTCAAACAGCCAGGATGTTGGCTTAGAAGCAGCCACCATTTAAAGAGTGCGTAACAGCTCACTGGTCGAGTGATTCTGCGCGGAAGATGTAACGGGGCTCAAGTACACCGCCGAAGCTACGGATTTCAACGTTTACGTTGGAGTGGTAGGGGAGCGTCGTGTCGCCATTGAAGCGGCGGCGAAAGCCAGCCGTGGAGGCGTCACGAGTGCGAATGCCGGCATGAGTAGCGAATGGAGAGTGAGAATCTCTTCCGCCGAATGTCCAAGGGTTCCTGGGGAAGGTTCGTCCGCCCAGGGTAAGTCGGGACCTAAGGTGAGGCCGAGAGGCGTAATCGATGGATAACCGGTTGATATTCCGGTACCACTTTATGAGCGTCCCGGCCGAACATGGTTTGCTAAGGAAAGCCCTTCGGGGCCTACCGACCCAGCCATTATTAGGCCAGCGATGGAGTGACGGGGAAGGCTAAACAAACCCAGGCGATGGTAGTTCCTGGGGCAAGCGTGTAGACGAGATCCAGGTAAATCCGGATCTCATTAAGTCTGAGGCGTGATGCCGAGCCGAATTAGGTGAAGTTGTTGAAGCCATGCCTCCAAGAAAAACTTCTAGCGAGCACATAAGGTGCCCGTACCCCAAACCGACACAGGTGGACAGGTAGAGAATACCAAGGCGAGCGAGTTAACTCTGGTTAAGGAATTCGGCAAAATAGCTCCGTAACTTCGGGAGAAGGAGCGCCCCGGTAAAGTGAAGGACTTCGCGTCCGTAGCTTGAGGGGGCCGCAGAAACCAGACCCAAGCGACTGTTTACCAAAAACACAGCAGGATGCTAAGTCGCAAGACGATGTATATCCTGTGACGCCTGCCCGGTGCTGGAAGGTTAAGTGGATGGGTTAGCTTCGGCGAAGCTTTGAAACTAAGCCCCAGTAAACGGCGGCCGTAATCGAGTTGCGGCTCTGGAGAGGTAACTCTCCAGATCAAACCTTGCTATATGCTGGAAACACCGAGTATCCGGTAGTACTCATTCATGTCACACCCTCTTCGTAGGTCGAGACATGAGTAGTGAAAACCTATCCGGTGCGGTCAATCAGCAGGAAAGGCCCACTCCATTGAGTTGGCTGGACCGAATCCCAGATGATCTCGGCCACTACGTGGCGGGGTTCGTCGACGGAGAGGGAAGCTTTAACGTCCCAATCCGTCGAGAACGAGATCGTACGATGCCACTGAGAGCTGGTCTCTCGTTCAACGTATCGCAAATAGGCAGAAGCCACCCGGAAATGCTCCAGGAGGTCTTTGGCTGCGGCACGGTGAGAGAGAGGCGAGACAGCGTCGTCTATTTCGAGGTTACAAGACCTTCCGACCTTATCGAACGGGTCTTCCCGTTCTTCGAGCGGTTTCCGCTCAGAGGTTCGAAGGCGAATGACCTTGAGACATTCACCGCAATCACGCATCTAGTCCAGTCAGGCGAACACCTTTCGCCGGCCGGTCTCAGAAGGATCGTCAGACTTCGAAGCCCCATGAATAGGGGTGGAAAGAGGAGGCGAACCGATGAAGAGATCGGGCAACTACTCGAGGAATGGGAATCCTCAGAGGCCATACGCAAGGCTCCCTGATTAAAGCGCAGGGATGAAGATATGGTCCATGCCTCATGGCGACATGGGGAATAACAGAACTATAACGGTCCTAAGGTAGAGAAATCCTCTTAAGGAATGAGGTGCTGCCCCTCCCATCGGCGACGATGGTGAGCGCAGCTGGCCATATGCTGGAAACTCCGAGTATCCGTTCGGTACTAGCGCATTGCGCAGTGAAAATCCGACGGTGCGGACAATCAGCAGGAAAGGCCCGAGCCCAGCTCGGGAATCCTCAGAGACCATACGCCAGCCATCTCTCTTGAGATGAAGATATGGTCCGACCCCTGCGGCGACGTAGGGAGATCGGCAGAAATGACCGATCCGCCTGTCGAAAACGTGCATTCGATATAGGTATAAGTAACAGAAGAGCGAAATTCCTTGTCGGGTAAGTTCCGACCTGCACGAATGGCGTAACGACTTGGGTACTGTCTCAACCAGAGACTCGGCGAAATTGCAGTGTGAGTAAAGATGCTCACTACTTGCGGCAGGACGGAAAGACCCCGGAACCTTTACTGTAGCTTGACATTGGTGTCTGGCATGTGATGTGCAGGATAGGTGGGAGACTGAGAAGCGGAGGCGCTAGCTTTCGTGGAGTCAACGTTGAAATACCACCCTTCATATGACGGCCATCTAACCCGGGTCCATTATCTGGATCGGGAACAGTGTCTGGTAGGCAGTTTCACTGGGGCGGTGGCCTCCTAAAATGTAACGGAGGCGCCCAAAGGTTCTCTCAGTCTGGTCGGCAATCAGACGACGAGTGTAAATGCACAAGAGAGCTTGACTGCGAGACTTACTAGTCGAGCAGGGACGAAAGTCGGGATTAGTGATCCCATGGTGGCACGTGGGTGCGCCATGGCTCAACGGCTAAAAGGTACTCCGGGGATAACAGGCTTATACCCCCCAAGAGTCCATATCGACGGGGGTGTTTGGCACCTCGATGTCGGCTCGTCACATCCTGGGGCTGGAGCAGGTCCCAAGGGTCGGGCTGTTCGCCCGTTAAAGTGGCACGCGAGCTGGGTTCAGAACGTCGTGAGACAGTTCGGTCCCTATCCGCCGCAAGCGTAGGAAATTTGAGAGGAGCTGCCCCTAGTACGAGAGGACCGGGGTGGACAGACCTCTGGTGTGTGAGTTGTACTGCCAAGTGCACGGCTCATTGGCTAAGTCTGGACGGGATAAGCGCTGAAGGCATCTAAGTGCGAAGCCCACCTCAAGATGAGATTTCCCACCCGCAAGGGTTAAGGCCCCTGGTAGAAGACCAGGTTGATAGGCCAGACGTGTAAGCGCAGCAATGCGTTCAGCGGACTGGTACTAATAGGCCGAGGGCTTGGAATTGAATCCGTAGATAATTTTGATGTGCTCGCTATGGAGTGCTCGGGTTGCCCCGACACTTGAAGATTTGTCCGGTGGCGAAAGCGATGGGGAACCACCCGTTCCCATTCCGAACACGGAAGTGAAACCCGTCTGCGCCGATGGTACTTGGGGAGCAGTCCCCTGGGAGAGTAGGTCACCGCCGGACATAAACGTCGAAGGGCCACCAGCGTTGCTGGTGGCCCTTTTTCTTACTCAAGGTTTGAGGCCAATTTGGGGCAAAACAACCAGGATCTGTCGCGATCTCATTTCGGAACAGGCTGTACCGCTCACTCCGAAGGGTACTTGCGTGGACCAACTGCCGTTAGGTCTGCCGAGGTCGGTGATCAAGAGTTTAACGCAGGTCGGCTCCATGACGAGAAACCCGCCGTTGTATTGGGCATCGAGCCCCTCGCAGACTTCAAATTCGACCATTCTGTCTCCACGCTCTGGCTTCCAGGGCCCTCTCCGGTTTGGGTCGTAGAGGAGGCGGGCTGCTGAGATCGAATCGTTGTCGATCTCAATCAAAACAGGTCCGACGGCCTCGTCAGACACGACCACAACGTGTTTGATCCCCTCATATTCGCCCACGGAATTGGGCTCAAAATACGACAGATCGATCTCTTCGGCTTCACGGAGATCGAGGTCGAGAAAGCTGATGGGGCCAATAGTTAGGCTAGAGACTCCCTGCGGGATACCGTCGCCCACCAGGCTGTCACACGTTCTCTCGAATAGGGCGCGATTGGGCGGTGATATGATGACAGTCCCTTCCGGGCCGGCTGAGACTCCCGGCCCCCCTTTTGTCGTAGTGGGCTGACGCGTGTTCGTTTCGGGCGTCGGGCTGCGACCTACATCGTTTGTACAGCTTGCAATCACTGAAGCTACTGCGAGTGCAAAGATCCCAAGTCTTTTGGCCCCAAACGAGCTGTGGCTCGACCCAATACTTGAGATCACGTTGCTGCAGACTGTCCTAGTACGGCCGCATTTCCATTGATAGCTTGGTCAATCACAAATGGATACACCTCGATAGGCTCACATCGAGAAATGATCGCACTAAAGCCGTAGCGAAGTGCCTCGAGGGAATCTGCGGGCGACCGAGGGCAGGCGAGAGCTATTAGATGAGTCCCCGAGGAATTGGATTGCCGCCAGTAGTGACAGTCGCGATAAAACTTGGCGGAAGTGATAATGACGCACGGGTCGCCTCGAAGCGCCCACCCAACTAGAACTTCGAGACGGTCAGTGCCTTTCGTTTCGAACCCAGACTCTGAGAGCCCGGATACCAAGCCGCACCGGAATAGAGGCACATCATCGATGACACCGATGACTAGTCTTTCTTTGGGTTTCATTGTCTGGGACACCCCTCATCCCGACCATACTCCTCTGGCCCACTTGAGGATGCTGGGAGTAACAAAACTGTCGGTCCCTATCCGCCGCAAGCGTAGGAAATTTGAGAGGAGCTGCCCCTAGTACGAGAGGAACCGGGGTGGACAGACCTCTGGTGTGTGAGTTGTACTGCCAAGTGCACGGCTCATTGGCTAAGTCTGGACGGGATAAGCGCTGAAGGCATCTAAGTGCGAAGCCCACCTCGAGATGAGATTTCCCACCCGAAAGGGTTAAGGCCCCTGGTAGAAGACCAGGTTGATAGGCCAGACGTGTAAGCGCAGCAATGCGTTCAGCGGACTGGTACTAATAGGCCGAGGGCTTGGAATTGAATCCGTAGATAATTTTGATGTGCTCGCTATGGAGTGCTCGGGAAGCCGTGCACTAGAAGATTTGTCCGGTGGCGTTAGCGACGGGGAACCACCCGTTCCCATTCCGAACACGGAAGTGAAACCCGTCTGCGCCGATGGTACTTGGGGAGCAGTCCCCTGGGAGAGTAGGTCACTGCCGGACATAAATGTCGAAGGGCTGCCAACGGGAGTCTCTCCGTCGATACATAGTTGTTGACGGACTCCTAACGTTGGCGGCCCTTCTTTGTATGCAAGGAGTCGATGTGGGTCATCGATCAGACAGAAACAATTCACGTGGTGGAGACCGTCAGGGTCGGTCTGGCGGGTACAACCGTGGCCGACCCGAGCATCGTCAAAGTCGCTCAATGACCTCGGTTTCCTCCGGTCAACTCCCCAAGTGGGTGACCGACGAGATCCAACGTTCCACACCAAAGGATCGGCGGGAGCCGGCCATCAAGGAGTTGTCGCAGGCGGTTGACCAATACGCTGACGAGAGATATCCAGCCGCATTGCCTCATCTCCGAAAGGCCAAGAGTCTCTCACCGAAGTCTTCGGTGATCCGCGAGCTTTACGGTCTGGCCGCCTATCGCTCTGGAAACTGGGACGAGTCTCTGAAGGAACTGAGAACGTTCCGACGTATGACCGGTGACATGATTCATTTTCCAGTGGAGATGGATTGTTTGCGGGCCTTGGGTCGCAAGTCCGACGTCACCCGCGAATGGGACAAGTTCCGCGACTTCGACGTTTCCCAGACCATCGACAACGAGGCACGAGTCGTGTACGGATCGTTTCTCCTCGACGAGGGACGACCACGTGACGCTTGGAACGTGGTGAAGCCCAAGAGGCTCGTTGCTAACCCCTCACCTGGTGAAACTCGCCGTTGGTTTGTTGCTGCGCGAGCGGCCATCGAAGCCGGAGACCTCGAAGCGGGTAACAAGATCGTCTCCGCTCTCGAGTCGCACGACCTGGAGTTTGAGGGCGTGGAGGACCTACGACAAGCGCTGCTCGAGGCCTAAGACCCTGACTACCGGCGTCAGCTGGCTCGGACCAGCGTCCAACTCCGCAACTAGTTGACAGTGATATCACCGACGATGCCGAACCCGAGAGCCTGATAGATGGCGAGATTCCCCTCGGCTTCAGTGGTGAGACAAACCGATTCCGACTCATCGTCCGCTTCACTCATGAAAACCACTTCGTTGACCAGCGTTCTCGCCAGCCCTTGACCTTGGAACTCGGGGAGTACTCCGAGCATGCCGATGTAGTAATGAGGTGCCTTGGGCTCGAAGTCGGCTGAAGCCTGGCTGAAAGCGTCGATCCTGGCCTCAACATCCTCACCTAGCAATGCAAGTGCCTCGAGCATTCGAGAGCGATAGGGTTCGATAGCGGATCTTCTGGCCGGATAGTCCACCAGGGCAATTGCCGCGAGCTGGTTCTCTGCGTCAACACCCAGGACCGGAGAGTCGCGCCCGTATCTTCCGTCGACAAACATTCCGATGAGCGTGGTCAGTTCAACAATGTCGTGGTCACCGTTGTTGCCAAGCATGTAGGCCATGGTCGGATAGGTCCAAAAGGATTTGACCAGCACCTCCACTACTTCGTCGCGTCGATCGGGACCGAGATGTTGCACCATGGGTGGGAAGTGTACGAACAGTACAAGACGCGTACCACTAGAAACCTGTCCCACGTCCACTGCACAATCCCAGCATGCGCTTCCCCGATGTTTTGAGGGGAGAAAGTATGACCAAGCCCGAGGAGATGGACCTCAACTTGGTGGTTCTGTGTGGTCGGATGGCCACTGAGCCAGAAATCCGAGTGTTTGATTCCGGTACGCGCCTGATCAGATACCTCGTCACGACCCGTTCCGAAGTACCGCGAAGGAGAGTTGATGTGATCCCGGTCACTCTTTGGGATCCAACCGATGCCGCGGTCGCACAGCCTGGGGCGAAGGGTGGTCGCATTTGGGTGTGCGGTTCAGTTCAGCGCAGGTTTTGGGAGAGCCCTGACGGTCGACGGAGCAGGCTCGAGGTTGTTGCAGAACAGGTGAATGTGCTGGAAGTCGAGGAGCTGGAGCCCGTTTCGGTGGGTTAGCGAATCCCTCCGAACGAAAGACAAGGAATCAGTAATCTCCGAGCGATGCCGGCTCAATCTGACTTCGACGAGAGACGCTATGGAGACGCGTGGGCGGCCAAGTACGACGAGGTTTTCTCGTCGTTAGACCCAGCAGCGGTCGACTTCCTCGCCGGATTTGCTGGCAGCGGTGGAAGAGTACTTGAACTGGCCGTTGGTACCGGCCGGATTGCTATCCCGCTCGCACAGCGTGGGCTCGACATCACCGGATTGGACATATCACAAGCGATGATCGACAAGCTGTCGTCAAAGGCTGATGGGGCGACTATCACATCGGTGGTCGGGGATATGGTCGAAGTGCCTGTTCAGGGTACGTTCGAGCTGGTGTTTGTGGCATTCAACAGCATCTTCGCTATCTCCACGCAGGACCGTCAGGTCGAATGCTTCCACAACGTGGCTCAACATCTTTCCGAAGATGGCTGTTTTGTGCTGGAGTGTTTTGTGCCTGATCTCCAACGATACGACGAAAACCATCGGTACGTCTCAGAGTCAGAATTCGACGATAAAGGCACCGAGCATTACGAGGTATCCGTTCTCGACCCGGTCGAACAGCGAATTGACACCCAGTTCATCTGGAAACACCGCGATGGGGAGGTGTCGATGCTGCCCGTCGGTATTAGGTTCGCATGGCCGGCCGAACTCGACCTGATGGCACAACTTGCGGGTCTGCACCTGGAAGAGCGATATGCGTGGTACGACCGGAGCCGTTTTGATGCCAAGTCCGAACGCCACGTATCCGTCTACCGAAGGTCGTAGTGTGGGCTGATGGACAGGTTCCTCAATGCTGCCATCGATGAAGCTCACAAGGGCTTAGAAGCCGGTGGAATCCCGATTGGCTCGGTACTAGTGGTGGACGGAGAGATTGTTGGTCGTGGCCACAACCAAAGAGTTCAGCAGGGGAGTGTTGTGCTCCATGCCGAGATGGACTGTCTCGAGAACGCAGGACGGCTCCGGGCATCGACGTATGCACGAGCGGTGATCTATTCCACCTTGTCACCATGTTCGATGTGTACGGGCGCGATTCTTCTTTACGGGATTCCTAAAGTGGTAGTAGGCGAGAGAACGACGTTCCAAGGTCCACAACACTGGCTCGAGGAAGCGGGAGTCGAAGTCGAAGTGCTCGACGATCCAAGATGTATCCAGATGATGCGTGACTTCATCCAGAACTCTCCCGAATTGTGGAACGAGGACATCGGGGAATAGCCGGATCAGTCCTTTTTGGAGCCTCTTCCCGGAGCGCAGTGTGACATGATCCTCTTCCATCTATCCGTCAGGATGTCATGACCTCCACCGGGGAGCATTTCTAGACGGGCGTTTGGCAACGCTTTCTGCCAAGAGCTGCCGTGGTGGTGGCCGGTGCGTGGGTCCTTGGATCCGTAGACAAGAAGTGTCTTTGCGACGATGTCATCAAACAGAAACTCCTCCAGCGACTCTTCGCGAAACGGGGTAGCGACAATGGCCAAGCGCGGAATCGATGGGTTTTGCGATGCAGCTTTGAGGGCGGGTATCCCTCCGTCTGACCAGCCGATGATTGCGATTGTGTCTTGGTCCACGGCCGAGACGAGGCTGACTTCGCGTTGCGACGTCAGTTCCGGCCCAGGGTCAACGAGGGGAGTTTCTGCCGGAAGATATAGGGCGATGCTGGACATTGTTTGCACGATAACCATCGCCAACTCGACACTCGTCTTGGGTTTTGTCGGACTCGACTGCCTGACCGATTTCTGGGCTTGACACGAGGTCTATTGTGAGAGGGTCGTCACCGCCCATCCATTCTTCAGGAGGTCAAGCGTGCCCTGGTATTGGTCAGATGAAATTGCCCAGATCCTCGTCGAACGGGGTTCAATGAACACAACCGACGCGGGTTCACTAATCGCGATGCCTGTTGCATTCCGCTCCGACGAAGCATCGATCCAAAAGGCAATTGATCAGCTGATTGAGGACGACGAGATTCCACTGGCCGCCTAAGCCCCTTTGAGATCGCTGCTCACCCCACGTTGGATAATCGCGCATGTGGGCGTGCTGGTGATCGCCGTCGTCTTTATCAACCTTGGATTCTGGCAACTCGAGCGGCTTCAAGAGAGACAGCTAGAAAACTCGATAGCGGACAGCCGGTATTCGGCTGAGCCCGAGGAGTTGGAAACCCTGGTGAACGCCGTGGGTGGCGACATCGAAAGTCTCAGATATCGGCGGGCGACCGTGACCGGTCGATATGACACGGCGTATGAGGTGCTGACCAGAAATCAGGTTTATCAGGAACAAGCAGGGTTCCACATTGTGGATCCCCTTTTGACCGCTGACGGGGGAGCGGTGCTGGTCAACCGTGGCTGGATTCCGCTTTCAATGGATAATCCTCCGATAGTTCAGGCTGCCCCACCAGACGGCACCGTGACGCTCATTGGCTGGCTCAGTCCGACGCAAACGAGGCCGGCGTTGGGTCCCACAGATCCACCTGAAGGCGATCTCGACGTACTCAACCGGATCGACATTGGGAGAATCGAAGCCCAAACGCCCTATGAGCTGGATCCGGTCTATCTGGTCCTGGAAGGGGAGCAAGGTTCCACACTTCCAGTGCCACTGCCTCCCCCGAGTTTCGACGACGAAGGATCTCATCTTGCATATGCGATTCAGTGGTTCGGCTTCACGATCATTGGCGTGGTTGGGTACGGCTTCTTGATTCGCAAGTCGTTGTCGAAAAGGTGAACAGTGGGTCGACAAGACAACATGAGCTCAATTGAAACGTCGGTCGTTGACTGCGGCGGCCGCCCCGCCCCCGTCGAAGTGGCGGGTGAAGGTCGGGATATCGCAATAGTTGGTTCCGCCGTGCCCATGGCTTGGACCCGTCCCCTCGCATTGTCGTTGGCGGAACTCGGGTATCGAACCATCAATTTCGACTACTCGCCACCAGGTTCGATTTTCGAAGATTCGGTGGCTAGGACCTGTGTCGAACAGGTCGCAGACGTTCGATCGGTACTTGCAGCTGTTGGTTCGTCTGCCCCTGTTTTGATAGGTATGAGTCGGGGAGCAGTGACGGCATTTGCCATGGCTTCGCGTTACCCGGACGAGGTCGGTGCTGTCGTTCT
Organism: Acidimicrobiia bacterium; assembly: GCA_965216445.1. GTDB lineage: Bacteria > Actinomycetota > Acidimicrobiia > Spongiisociales > ZC4RG35 > MA-ANB-1. Next base: position 1,404,033 of record OZ244166.1, on the reverse strand, counting down.
CGGTTTCCCGGTCGCGGGCTTTGGTGATGTCCTCTATGTGGAGGCCAATGAGGAGGACGATCCTGGCAACCTGACTCCCGAACAGATGCTGGACGTCTTCCTCGGGACAACGTTCTCAGTTGAATTCCTGTCAACCAATCGTCAGGACGCCGTTGACCTGGTCACGAGCCCACCTGGGTCAGTGGTGCGAGTTGCCCGGGATGAAGAGACACCGGTGGGCGATGACGAGACGGTTTCAGTACCGACCTTGATCGTCGAAGGGGGCGCTGACCAAGTGGTTCTTCCTGTCCATCCGGCCCGTCTACGCGGGGTCATCCCACACGCTGAGTATCACCTGTTCCCGGATGCGTCACACGGTTTCATCATGGAACAACCCAGCGAGTTTGCCTCCGTTGTAGCGGAGTTCCTTGCGCGATCGATCTGAAGCCCTAGCCGACCTAGGGCTGCGGCGTGCCGGCCAGCTCTCTGGCATAGTCGACAAAGGCGAGCGTGGCCTCGACGCTCCCTGGCCGCGGCGGATCGTCAGGATCCCATCCGACCGGTCGGTCATCGACGACTTGTTGGATTAGGTCCGACCATTCTGAGCTCATGTTCCGCTTCGCCCATTCGAGTGAGGTTCGTTTCGATTCCACCTCCCCGGTTTCGAGGGTGTACAGCATCCTCGCGATCGTCTCCACGGCATACCGCTGCGTCCATGCAATCTCGAAGCTGGTCCACGCGAGTAGGTCCGGCAAGAAAGTACCGATCGAACTCTTCACCATCCGACGGAGGGCATCGGCCGGTACTTCGGCCACGAACTGATGAGGGTTTGGACCAGCGAGCGTGATCCCGCGCTCACGAAGTGTCCATCTCACGTCTTCTGTGTTGCAGTGTGTCGACCACTGCATATCTCGCCAACCGCGATCTATGTACAGCCACTTTTTGCCAAGGCCCATCGGTGTTTCGAGATCTCCCAAAGGCGCGTACGACCCTTCGAGGTTTTGCGTCCAGTGTCCAGGACGGGTTGGTACCTCGTCGTGGAAGCTCCTGATGGCCGCTTCTTGATCGGGCGTCAACGCGTCCCGAAGGACGATGATGAAGTCGCAGTCGCTGCTGAGGTCTGCCGCGCCGAGTGCAAAAGAGCCGGTTAGGTAGGCGCCAAAGAACCCGTCGCCGACAGTTGACCACGTTCGGTCCACCAACTCTTTGAGGAGACCGTTCAGCTCTGGGAACGCCGTGGGACCATATTTGGCGGGCTCGACGCGTCGACTCACCTCACAATGCTAAGCCGTAGTTCGTTTTCGGCCGCTGTGGTGAAGCTCCCGCTAGGCCCCCTCAACCGTTTTCGCCAATTGATCAACTACTTCGAATCGTTCCTCATTGCTAAACACAGTCGGATCGATCTTGATCTTGGCGGTACGGGTTCCAGCACCGACGATCACCCAATCCCGCTCTAGAACACCGGGATCGACCCAAATGGGGATGTCTTCGGGTATAGCGAAGACCGTCACACCGCCGATCTCCTGTCCGGTTTGTTCTTTCGTCGCGTCAGCTGAGGCGAAACTCACCTTTCGGGCGCCAAGACGTCGCCTCACCGTTCCATTGACATCGAGTCGTGACGTCGCCAGCACCAGACATAGGGCAAAAAGGTCTGGCGGCTTTCGGGATGCCACGAGGATGGCATTTGCTGAGTTCTCTAGCGGGATTCCGTATGCTTCGCAGAATGCAGCCGTATCGGCCAGATCGGGGTCACAATCCATGACGTCGTGGGGGATATCGTTGGTAGACAGATACGCGGCGACGGCAGGGTGCAGGCTCATAGGAAAGGCATCGTAGGGTCGCGGCTACGGATTTCTCACCTGACATGTCCATCGTGCGCGCCGGATAGTCACCTTGTGGTCTATATAGCAAACACGAAACTTGTTGAATCGCTTGGCGTTGCCAGGTCGCGGACGTAGCGTTTCAGCAAATGGATCGAGAACGCTTTTCTCCTCTTGTTCTACTTGCCATTTCGGTGTTCTTCGCCGTGTGGGCGGTGGTGCTGCGTCTGACGCCTGGCGGCTCGGGTCAACTCGAATGGCTTCAATTGGTTATCGCTTTGGCGACCGGTGCCTTTGCCGTCATCGCCTACCGAGCTGCTAATTCCTTGTACAGCCGACGCTGTCGCTACGTCCTCCTGGCGTACGCCGTCGCCGGGCTGATCATCGTCCTGGGTCTTGCCGCCGATCAGAATTCCTCGAGGACTTGGGCACGCATGGGTTGGGCGGCGTTGCTGACCGGCTACGTCGGCTCGATCATCGTTTGGTTCCGGGAGCCTCGCTTTAGAACCACGACGATCGTTCTAGCAGCGGGCGGATTGCTCGGCATTGTCGGGGGTCTTGGTCTCACAATCAACTGCGATCCCGTCATTCAGAACACGTGGTGCGACCCATTGTTCGAAAGAGAGCAGGCGCTTGTCGAGCAGGTTGTAGTCGACGGCGATTTGGTCCGAAGCGGACGAGCCGGAGGTACCCAGGGGGCCGCTCTGATGGCTTACCTGGTCGGTCCATCGGACGACATCGAATCAATAACCGACCCGCCGGGCGAGTGGACTTACGAAGCCAAGGCCCTCCAATCCAACGAGGACGAGAGAGGCTTGTACTTCACTGATTCGGAGGATTGGTCGGACTGCCAGCTCAACGTCAAGATCGAGTCGCCGCCGACCGGTCGGGTCGAGACGGTTTTGGCTAGCTGCGGCTTTGCTCCTTAACTGCTAGCCGAAGTCTCGTGATCGTGATCGTGGTCATGCTCATGATCGGGGCTGGCTTCCTGCTCGGCAATCTGAGCTCGAACCTCGTCCATGTCGACATCCTTGACCTGTCCGATCAAATCTTGGAGCATCGCTGGCGGAAGAGCGCCGGGTTGTGAGTACAGGATCACCTGCTCCTTGAAGACCATCAGCGTGGGTATAGAGCGGATATTGAAGGCCATTGCCAGCTCCTGCTGGTCTTCGGTATCGACCTTCGCAAAGACGATGTCCTCGTGCTTTTCAGACTCTGCTTCGAATGTCGGAGCAAAGGAACGACAAGGCCCGCACCATTCGGCCCAGAAATCGACGATAACGGTGTCGTTGTTCTTGACAACCTCGTCGAAATTGCCCTTTGTGACTGTGAGAGTGGCCATGAAAAACCTTCCTAAAGAGTGATTCGTGTGGGTATAACCCTAAGGGCCTGCGTTTTCTTCCCGGAGATCTAAACGTCAGCGATATGGGTGCTCTGCGGGTCGGCCGATCGCTCTACCATCGGAATGGTGACCACATCCCAGAAAATCCGGTACTCCGACTGCGACCCTCAAGGAATTGTCTTCAACGGTCATTACGCTCGCTATTGGGACGACGCCGCTACCGATTGGATGGAAGAAGCCGGGTTCGGCAGCGCCGACCTCGAAGCAATTGGAGTCGATGTCGTAACCGCCCGTATCGAAATCGACTTTCGAAGCCGTGCAACGATGGGCGATACGTTGAACACCACAGTCGCCGTTGAACAGTTCGGGATAACATCGATGATGCTCCGGGTCGAGACTAGACGGCACACCGACCAGCACATGATCGCAGAGGGCAGGCTCATATGGGTCTTTGTCGACCCCGGGACCCACGAATCGGTGCCAGTCCCGGACATAGTCAAAGAAAAACTCAGGTAGATCACATACGATTGGAGTGAAAATGGAACTTGGAGCATTTTCGGTAAGCCTGTCCGTAGCGGACATGGCGAAATCCAAGAGCTTCTATAGCAAGCTCGGATTTCAAGAGATTGGTGGTGACGGCGAGTCTTGGGTGATCCTTCGCTCAGGACAAACGACTATCGGTCTGTTCCATGGGATGTTCGAAGGCAACATCCTCACATTCAATCCCGGCTGGTCGTCCGAGGCAGAGCAGTTGGATTCTTTTACTGACGTGCGCGAGTTGCGACAGCGCATGGTTGCCTCCGGACTCGACCTCGAGAGCGACACCACGGGCGACAGTGAGTCTGGCCCAGCAAGTTTCACTCTCCTCGATCCTGATGGGAACGCCATCCTCGTGGACCAGCACCTCTAGAGCGACGACAGTGACTGTCGATGAGTACCTCGAGAGCGTGCCGGAGCCGCAGCGGGGGAACCTGATGAGATTGCGCGCCACGCTACGTGACATTCTTCCTGATGCCGTTGAGACCCTTTCTTATGGCATGCCCGCTTTTAGACTGGAAGGGAAGACAATCGCCGGCTACGGAGCGACCAAAAAGCACTGCAGCTACTACCCCCACACGGCGGCGATCCTTCCGACCCTTGGGCCAGCTCTTGAGGGCTATGAATGGTCACCTGGTGCACTCCATTTTCCTGTCGACGAGGAGCTTCCTCGACAGCTAGTTGAAATGCTCGTGCAATGTCGCTTCGACCAACTCGGTCTTTCTGAGTAGCGGCAGGGGTGAGCCCCCCACTCGTCGCGGTCTGGTTTGGGAGCGAAAACTGATGGCTTCGGTGTACCGTCCTTGGCGCCCATGACAGATTCAACCCAGTATCTCCGGCCGTTCTCGGGATTCCTACCTACGCCTGGGCACGGATATCGAGTGATGGGCCCTCCAAACACCAAACTGACCAAGGAGGAACGACGTCAGGCAGCGGAAGACCCACTGAGCTTCCGTCACACTCTCGGGAAGAAAGCGAATAGCACGCACGAGGAAGCACGTCGGTGGATATCGACCCGCGTTGATGAGGGTGTCCTGGCTCCAGTCGAAGAAGTCCTCATCGTCTACAGGCAAATCGATCGCGGAGTGGTCGCCTGGGGTGTCATCGCCAATGTTTCGTTGGCGGCGTACGACGCCGGTCTGATCAAGCGACATGAAGCGACCATCTCCAAAAGCGAAAAGCGCATGATCGACTACATGAACTCGACACGGGTCTTTGGCAACCCGGTCGCACTGACTCACCGACCGGTAAAGCGGCTTTCCGACCTGGTCGCGTCGTGTGCGCGTCGAAGTCCTGATATACCGCTAAGGGCATCCGATGGGTCGTCCCATGATCTCTGGCTCATTAGCGGGGATGAGGCGCACTCGATTTGCCTCGAGTTTCATGGTCCTTTGTATGTGACCGACGGTCACCATCGTCTGGCCGCGGCTTCCGCGCTGGCGGCGGGGGAGGGGAGGCAGGGGTTTCTCCCGGCCGCCACCTTCGAGACCAGCCAACTGCATTTGGGTGCCTTTGCCCGATGCCTCACCGAGTTGCCACTCGCGCCGGACGCTCTCGTCGAGGCGATCTCTAATGATCACTCAGTGGCCGAGGTCGAACAATCCGAAGTAACGCCTGACAAACGAGGCCAGATCGGGGCAAGGGTCGGCTCGAAGTACCTCAGGATCGACCTAGCCGATCACTCGATTCCTGACGACGTCCATGCGTCCCTCGACGCCAATCTTCTTCAGAACCTGATTCTGCACCCGCTGCTCGGTGTCGATGATCCGCGCAACGATCCCAGCGTCGAATTCATCGAGGCCACGTCCGACTTCGACAAACCCGAATTTCAAGCTTGGTTCTTACCCCACCCGGAGTCGGTCGATTCAGTTCTCGAGATCGCTGACAGGGGTCTCACGATGCCGCCCAAATCCACTCTGTTTTTCCCCAAGGTCCCTGCAGGGATAGCCATTCGCTATGTGGAGGGCGCTTCCTAGCAGCCAAACCGATCTACGGACCACTGTGGACTCTGTGAACCACCAGGCCGGATGGAGTTCTCCGGTCGCACGCGGGTGTTGACAGTCGTCCCTGAATCCGTAAGCTGAGATCGTGAGGTGGAACCCAATGAAGGGTGTCGACCAGCGAAAGCGACTCACCATCCTTGGAGTCGCAGTCGCCTCTCTTATCGCAGTCACGTCGGTTGTCTCAGCGAACTTGGACTCGACTGAACATGTCACGCTTAGCGACGGCACAGTCTTACAGGGATGTCCCAAAGGAGCCGTCTGGACGAATGTCACTTACAACTACTTCGCCTCGGGCGGAGGAGGTACCTTTGAGGACCCGGTCCATCCCTTCGACGCCGAAGGTGAACTCCCTTACAAGGACGAACTTGTAGTCGTCGGAAACGCCCTGGTCCGCCCAAACCCAGACGGTGACGGAAACGACGTGATATACGATTTGTACGAGTACGACGATGGTACGTTCGTGGTCGATTCGGTTTCTTTCTGTAACAAGCTCGACAGCGATGGCGAAGTGATCGAGCGACCGGAATTCAGCATCGAGCCATTGGAATTGACCGAAGAGCTTATCGAGGAAGGCTTTTACGTCGACGAAGACGGGAACGTGACCGATGAGTAAGCGATTCTTGGTTTCCGGAGTAGTGTCGTTGCTAGCAGTCATCCTGTCTGGTCCAGCCTTTGCCGACGGGGGGTACGAAATCCAGGAAAGTGAGTTGTTGCTACACCTGAAGGGCAAGTTCACAGCAGGCTGGCCGTTTTGGCCTTGCACCGTGTCGTACACCTCCTGGTATACGACAGGTTCGGAGCCAACGATGGGAACTCCGAACAGATTCTCGCCCAGCTGAACTGAACCTGGGGGAAGAGCGTTCACGGCTTGGCCTGGTTCGTGCTGCCTGGAGATTTCGTCCTCTGCTTCGCCGCAAAGCAGAACGGTTACGCCCTCGACGGTGATCTCGTGTGAGTCCGACGGAGCGCAGGCACCAACCAGCATCGTTATACCCGCTATCGCGAGCCGCCACGCTGACCTCATAGTCCTTGCTCGAAGAATCTGTGCCGAAAAGGATACGCCGTCGAGTTCGCCCGTAATCCACGATATCCGAGCGGATAGCCGGTCGCAGCCCCTCAACGCCATTCGGCTATGCAGCAGTTAAGAATTCTGGACGCCTCGTGCCGGGTGACTCCCTTTCGAGCCTGGTCGTTTCTCAGCCGAAAACTGTGATTCAGGTATCAGGGTTGGTATCAGGAATCACGGATCGTTATGCGCTACGTTTGTTGCGCCGCTCTCTCACGACTCGCACAACTCCCAGAAGCAGTAGAGAAGCTGCGCCTACCCAGGCCACATAGAAGCCGATCCAGGGAATTGTCGATTCGGTGAACCATTCCGGAGTTGCGTCTTCGAAGTCGTAGTACGAGAAACCAATCAAGCTTGTAGCACCGAGCATCCACAAACAGCTAATCGTTCCAATCGTGGTAGCCATGGGGGCTTGTCGGACCTTCGAAGAGCGGTCGGACCCGCGGATAAGGAAAGCTGCGGTGAGACCGAGAGCCATGGCGCCGCCACGCCAAAGCCATTGGCTCGGATTGAATTGGAAGTCTTCGACGAACATAGCGTCAGAATCGGGGTGGAAATTCTCCCACGGAAGAGTGCCACCCAACACCAGGAGGCTGGCGGAGATGCCGAGAACCAACGAGCTTCGCCGATTCCGAGCGGGCTTCTTGACCACGAGCAAACCCAATTCTAGCGAACGACATCCTTCGAACCGACGCGGGTTCCTACTTCACTATGTACCGCCCATAATCCACGTTATGTCAAGTTAGAACCCAAAACCTTCGGTCAAGGCTCTCCCCTGACTGTTGCCCAGTCTCATTCAAGTTTGGCGATATCTCGTTTTCCTGGTGAAGAGTCTCAAAGAAGTGCAGCCGTCCGGGGGCTCAAGCAAGCTTTCAACAGGGCGGCGTTGCGTTCAGAGTGACCACGCCACGCAGTGTTGCGCTCCCCTACCGAGCGTGGGGACGACCGAGTTCCGCGGTTGCCAAACCCACTTCTCTGACGATGACAAGAGCCTCAGTCCTCCGCTCTCGCCAGTAGATAACCGCGTGCTCTCTCTGCAAGCTCGTACCTGGAGGCAAGTTTCTCAAACCGCGGCCCGTGGCCAGCCTCCTCCAGGTGAGCCAGCTCGTGGACTATCACATAGTCGAGCACCCAGTCCGGCATTGAAGCCAGCCTGTTCGAGATCCGTATTCGCTTTTGGGTGGGTGTACACGACCCCCAACGCATGTTCTGCCGGTTGGACCAAACGATCGTTTCGGGTGTCGGCAGTGCGTAGGTCTTTGCAAGCCGTTTGGCCCTTGTTTCGAGATCGACCTGGATCGATTTCTGCTTGCGAGTTATGCGGGCGGTCAGTTCTTGGACGACCCGCGCCTCCTCGGCAGGGGGAAGGTCCGCGGGCACCATCACTTTGATGCGGCCTTGGGATAGCCGGGCCTGAACTGTCTTCTTGCGACGCGTGCTCCGCACGACGTCAACTGGGAAGCTGGTCGTTGGGAATTCGGTCATGCGAACACCGTAGGGACAGCCTGTGACAAAAATCGCCAGCCTGGATAGCCATTTGAGACCAGCTCGGCTCGGTTCGACCGAACACGCTCAAACCTATCGTGTCTCGTCGTTGAGACCTCGACTACAAGGAACTCACTGCGCCTGCGACCTAGAGTCCGGCACAACCGGCTGAAGATGGAGCCATGAACGACTACACAGTCAAGCCACTCGACGTGGAGGCATGGGATGCGTTCGCCCGTCTCGTGGAGAAGCACAACGGTGTCTGGGGAGGCTGTTGGTGTACTTGGTTCCACGCTGAGCGCAACGACAAGGAGGCAGCCGCCGCTGAAGGCGCCAAGGCGATGAAGGAGCGGCTCGTCGGAGAAGGAAGGGCGCATGCTGCGTTGGTGTTCGACGGCAACGATGCAGTCGGGTGGTGTCAGTACGGAACAGTCGAAGAACTACCGCGGATCTATCACCGGAAGGAATGGGAGGCCGGTCTCGTGGACTCCCCCGACTATCGCATCACTTGCTTCTTCGTGGACCGAGACTACCGAGGCAGTGGTGTCGCGAGGGTGGCTCTTCAGGGTGCTCTCGAACTCATCGCCGCGGCGGGAGGCGGCGTGGTAGAGGGCTACCCCGAGGACACCGATGGCAAGAAGGCCAAGGCGTCCTTCCTCTACAGCACAACTCGTTCAATGTTTGAAGATGCCGGCTTTGCATTCGAACGTCCCAAGGGCAAGAAGCACACCGTGATGCGCATCAGGGTTGCACCAGCAAATTAGTGATCGAGCCCCGCCTCCTGCCCGTGACGAAGCTCTTAATGCCCGAATCGACCTAGCCCATCAAACACCCGCTTGTTTACATCGTGAATCAACTTCGCCTCCTCTTTAGTGACTACATCGAAAAAGCGTTCTAGAGCAGCTCTCGTTTTCTGATCGTATCGGTCGACGAGTGTCTGACCCCGTTCAGCAAGCGACACGAAGATCTCTTTCCGATTCTTGGGGTTTACGCGGCGCTTGACGAGCCCTTCATCCTCCATTGTCGCGAGCAGCTGACTCATAGAGCTACGGGAGATATCCAACATAGATGCGACACTCCCTGACGTCGCCTCTCCCTTGTTCTTTAGGTACATGAGGCAGCGGACCTGCCTTTGTGGGAGGCCCGAGATGACCTCGTCGTCGAGATACCGGCTGACTTCGAGTGCGATGAGCTCACTGAGCTGGTTAGCGGCGAGTAGTAATTCGATCTTGGTGATTGTTGTCCTCCGACCAAGGTCAATCTAAGCCGTCCTCAGACGTTTACGAAGAAACAATGCGACCACACCGAGCACACACAGGGTGACAGTTGACTCGGTGAGGGGTTTGCTTCGAGTTGCGGAGAGGATAAAGGTCCCAGCTATTCCATTGTTGAACGCATGCGTCACGGCGGGACCCCAAATCGATGCAGAGACTTGTCTGGCGTAAGCCAGAACGTACGACAGAAAAACGCAGAACGCCGGGTAGTGAACAAACGCCTCGTATAGCGGCATATCCACGAGGGAATGACTGCTCAGGGCCACGGGAAGGTGCCACAGGCCCCATATGAGCCCCACGGCGATGATGCCGCCGTCCAGGCCGAAGCGCTCAACCAACCTGGGTTGAAGAAAGCCTCTCCAACCGATTTCCTCACCAAGAATCGGTCCAACGAGGATCACTGAGGTCGCTAGCGCCAAGCCGACCAGGCGCGCAGGAGAGTCATCCGAGTACGACAGAGCGTTTGCCGCCACCAAGATTCCAAGAGTCGCAGACAGGTACGCAACCGGTATGAGCATTGAACCCACCAGACCCCTCCACCTGGGACTTGCAAACCCGAGCTCCCCAATACCCCTACCCTGCCCTCGGTTCATCAGAATCGCCACCACCGCAGGCATCACACCCATGAAGAAGAGGCCCAACTCTCTTAGCTCCGGGGGCAGGAGGTAGATACTGCCGAATCCCAACGCAAACGAAAGCCCGAAACTAGCTGCTACGTACCTGATCCAGTCGCTCATTCAGTTTCTCCATACTTTAGTACGATGAATGGTTTACTAGCCTAAACTATATACGCGACTCGGAGGCTCTGCATGCTGAGGCAAACCGCATGGAAACTCGCATCCGAAGACGGCTGGACAAATACCTAAGATGCAAAGAGAGACGTCGCTCTTCCCCAGGCTTCACGGCGAGGGTCTGATTGCACAGAGCGGGAGTCTCCGAGAGACAGCACCTGGCATTCCCGTTTCGACTGTCGAAGAGTTCCTGGGCGACGGCTATCGGCGCCACCGTCCCGGCGGGCGGCCCAAAACCCGCTCACACCCGGCGGTGCTTGATCCTGGCGAGCAGAACAGCAGCTGATACCGCAAGCACGGCTGCGGCCGTGTTGAACACGATGTCAATGGGATCGAACACGCGATTGGGGAGAAACCACTGAATCAGTTCGTCGATGAGACCCACTACCGCAGCGAGAGCGCGACAACACCGTATTCGATCAGATGGCTCCGCTCCACGGGGCTGGTGAGCCGGGTCAACAAGAGAACGTAGACAGCAGCAATGCCGATTGAAATGAAGACCTGGGCCCTATTAGGACGACCAGACAGCCCGAAGGCGATAGTGGCAAACATCACCAGCAGCGAGCCGACGACGAAGGTAACTGCGTCTAGGCCGCTATCGCCCAACGATGTCGCCAAGGAGCCGGCAAGCCCCAGTGTGGCGTAGATCGTCGCCACAACCAATGTCGTCCAAACCCAGAGCCGTTTCTCGCGTTGGGACGTGAACCAACTCCCCTTCCCCTCCGCAGTTTCGGAGGTCTCTCGATCCGGCATGCGCCGAGTGTAAGAAGCCCGCGGCGATGAACGTTCCGATCTCGATGAGCGCTACGTGCACTAAGCCCCGACCCGGCCCAGTTTGACGTGATAGCGTCTCAGGTATGAGACACGACAAAGTCCTTTGGGTCCTGCAGTGGTTTCTCGGAATCTATTTCGTAGCCGTCGGCGTGTTGCACTTCATTGTTCCCGAGGGTTTACCAGATGTGATGTCATGGATGTATGAGTTATCAGACAACCTCCATCTTGTCAGCGGCATAGCTGAGATACTTGGTGGACTTGGGCTCATACTCCCGAGCGTCACTCGGATTCGCCCGGAGCTCAGTGTCTGGGCAGCACTGGGACTGATCGCCGTGATGATCGGCGCGATCGTATGGCATGTGGGTCGTGAGGAATTCAGCAATGTGGGTACGAACGTCGTGCTGATCCTTGTTCTCTTCTACATCGCATATGGACGGACTCGATTGGCGCCATTGACGGCGAAATAGCCCAAGCGGTTCCCACATCCTTCGCCTACTAAGTCGAGTCGGTAGCGGATAGTGCCAGTACGACACCGGCACCTACCAAGCCGACACCGATGGCGTTATCCATCTGCTTGGAGCGCCTGCCTACGGAGCGAACCCGGAGCGTCAGGAATGCTGCTGCCGGGTAGTAGGTCATGAGCACGAGTGTGTGTAAAACCAGTAGAAAAGCCGCCGTCGCGACGAGAGGGTCACCTACCTCGATGTAGTGGGGAAACACCGCGAGATAAAAGGCACCCACCTTTGGATTCAAGACGTCCGACAACGCTCCCGCTCGAAAAGCCCACCAGGACGTCTTCGGCGGCGGGATGGAGGATTCATCTGAGCCCGGAGTTGCAGGCTCGCCACGCCCACGCAGAGTCGAGATACCGAGGTAGACGAGATAAAGGCCACCCACCAGACGGAGCACAACGAATGCCTGAGCCGACGACTGAAGAATCTGGGCCAGCCCTGCCATCGATGCAATGGCCCAGACTGTCTTGCTGCTTGTTAGACCTGCGGCCGTTGCCCATGCTGCGCGTTGACCTCCTTTGGCCGCGTTACGCAACACGACGGCCAGGTTGGGTCCCGGTACTAGAGCCAGACCGATCGCTAACCCGATGAAACTGACCGCTTCAGGCAATGACACAGGCATCGCTGTACTTTATCCGAAGCCCAGCTGCTGATAGCGACGATGCTGGGGAGCAGATCACTGGGGGGTGTGCAGCACCTGTGCCTTCGATTGTCGGGCGTTACCCGCACTCGGAAAGGCCGAGGGCAGCAAGTCGCAGCATATGAGCTTGTCCAGCGTGTATCGCGTACTCGTCCACCATCTTCACGAGTGTCGCTTGGAGCGAACGGCCATGTCCCTCGCCATGAGCCTGCAATGTGGGCATCGCCGCGATAGCTTCATTGCCTCGCTCTACTTCTGCGAAGTAGGCACGTAGGTCTTCTTCGACGGTCGCCGCGGAGCCTCCTGCATAGTCGTCGTCGCCATAGCGCAGGCTCATCTCACCACCAGCGAGGCCGCAAGCCAGCCAGACATGTTCCATTTGCGTCATGTGACGAACCAGACCCAACACCGAGAGCTTTACGGGCGGCACCGACCAAGCAGCCAGCTGCTCCGGCGTCAGATCCCGAACCTTGCGTAGGAACTCGTGCCGCTGGTAGCGCAGCCAGGATTCGAGGAACTCTCGAGGTTCCAACTCCGGTTTTGGCTCCTGCCAGGCCGAGAGATCGAGTCCTGAGAGTGCACTGATAGACATAGCTCGACCCTACCGAGCATCGACATGCCTCGCTCCCCGGATCCCCGCTGGCCGTCGGCGATTGGTTTACCGGAGATTTGGGCAAGAATGGCGGGTGACTCAGACCAAAACCAGCCTATTGGTGCTCACGCTCATTTTGGCGGCGTGTGGTTTCGATGTTGAGCCTGTGATAAGCGAAGTGACGGTTACCACTCCCCCATCGTCGGCGACAAGCGACAGTCTTGTGGCGCCCGGAGATGTAACACCGCCACTCGTCGTGGAGTGCTCCGGGAAAGCGCTCAATGACGACGATCGATTTGCCTTCTCCGTCGCACACCGGGTGGTCAACGGTGAGCTGGAGGAGGAACCGTGCTTCGGAGTGTCCAACCCCATCCTCACTGAGGCCTGGGACCTCCTTGCCGACTTTGCACCGAGATCGGATCGGCGGAGCCTCGCCTTGTTCACAGGTTTTGACGGGACCGATGAAGAAGGTGATGAGACAGTCGCATTTGTGGTGGCACTTGGCCCGGAGGGTGACCAGTTCCAGATGGCTATCAATCTCGATCGCGCCGGTGAAAACCGAGAGGAACTGATCTTGACGTTGGCCCATGAGTTCAGCCACGTATTCACCGGAACTCCGGATCAATTGGATCGGTTCAGTGACCCCTCAGCCTGCGCTACATGGGACAACGGTGAAGGTTGTTACCTCGCTGACTCGCTGCTTGCAGAATGGATCGGCGCCTTCTGGGCGGAGGACTATCTCGATTCGCTTGATGTCAACAGCGAGCCGACCATCGAGGGGGGCGAGGACAGGTGCGGTTCGGATCCTGGCTTCTTCGGCCCATATGCAGCAAGTTCGCCTGAAGAGGATTTTGCGGAGACATTCTCGGCATTTGTAACGCGAGTTTCTCCCCTGACTCCCGCACAGGAAGTGCGCCTCGAATGGATGGCTGAAAACGCAGACCTCCAGGTGTACCAGGATCTAGCGATCTCCAACGACATCGGGCCCCTCACCAACACGTTTGAGGTCTGTGGCGCCGACCGGTAGGGAGGCGGCCGCCGAGCGACACAGAGAGGTGAGCTGTCCGTTGTAGCCTTCTCGTTGTGGAACCAGATGTGATTCACGAAGAATTCGGATCGAAACTGGGCGGTGCAGGGCTCATCATCGCTCTATCTAGCCTGATCTATGCCGTCGTTGAGGGACTTCTCGGTTTCCCAAACGATGCCCTTGGGATTCTCGTCGGCATCGTGGGTGTCACCGCAGGTCTCACGATGTGGAGTGTCAACCGATACTCCCGAGTTGTTCTCACCTCCGAGTACCTCCGCGTCGGCAACGAGAAGCTGTCTCGACGAGATGTTGATTCCTTGTTCGGAGTTAAAGATGCCGAAACTCTGACCGATCGAGAACTGCGTTGGGTTGAGTCACCGTTCCCGATACCCAAGACAGCTTCAGTACGGATTCCAGGTGGAGCGTTCGGAAGGATCTCCGGTACAAATGTCGTTGTGCTCCGCGCTTCCGCAGACAACAAGAAGCTGGCGTTCTTCAGTCGCCGGGCGGACGAGCTCTCCGCCAAGTTGAGGACCTGGATGGCGACTGACTCCGAAAACTAATTCAGCCCGCCATCGGGCGGTCGGTCGACCATTAGTCTGACCACTCGTAGGATTGTTGAGTGTGTTATTCCTGGCGACTAATCGGCTGGGCGCCACCCCGTGATGCGCCGATAGTCAGGTTTAAAGCCATGTTCCACACCCCAGAGAACAGCTTCAACTCGATTGGCTGCACCGATTTTGCGGTAAGCCGACCGTATGTAGGTTTTGATTGAGTTGATACTCAAGTAGACGATGTCAGCGATCTCGGCGTTCGACTTGCCTTGGGTTATCAGCGCAAGAATCTCCGATTCGCGTTCGCTGAGACCCTCTGCGCGACCTGGCCAATCCAATCCGACCGTTAAGCGGTTCCCTGTAGGCGCTTCGGAGACGACGGTCTCACCTGCGTTGACGAGTTCGATTGCAGCGACCATTTCCCTGGCGGGTAACGCCTTGGAGAGGTAACCCTTCGCTCCCTTGTCTAGAGCCGCCTGTATCAGCACATCCCGGAAGTTCCATGTGTAGACAGCCACCCGCTTCGCATGCGGATTCGCGAGCACTGTCTCGAGATCGGCGTCGGCCTCGGGTTGGGCAAATGCGTCGAACAAGACGACGTCTACGTCTTGCTGGACCGGCTTGTTGGCATCGAGCTCAACAACAGAAACACGGGTTTTGTAGCGATCAAACATGTGTGCCACGCCCGCGAGGATCACGTCGTAGTCATCGACTAGGGCAATTCGAACTGGCTCCGGCATACGTCGAGACTACCGATCTTCCCCTTTACGGGGGAGTTTTTCACCCCTAGGGGGGTATTTGACCCCCAGTTCGGCTGGCACTATCGGAATTGGAAAGCTAGGTAGGAGAGTAGAAATTGGCCACATTGCTATGGATCATCGCTGTCATTCTTGTCATTGCCGGCATCGCTGCGCTACTGCGGCGACAAATGCTCTACGGGGTTGCTCTGATCATCATCGGACTACTAGTGGGACCCGGCGGCGTGAGCTTGTTCACGTGACGTCGCGGCATTTCGCAGGCGTTCGGTCGACAAGGAGTATCAAATGAGGACAAGCGGGATTGGAATATCTCTCTTCATGATGGCAATTGGAGCCATCATGATTTGGGCCATAACTGTCGACGCAGAGGGAATCGATCTCAACGTGGTTGGTGCCATTCTGCTAATTGCGGGAGCGGTTGGTTTCATTGCAACCCTGGCAATGACAGCTAGCCCATCGAAGACGATCGTCGAACGCGATCGAGAGGTCGTGGTCGACCGCGAAACGCGGGACTGACCAATGCCGGTAGATGCCGCGGGTCCCGCCCTGCGGCATCTACTCCGCGAACCAAGCCTCGATCTCTCGCAATGACTTGTCGATTGTCACCGCGTCCACCCAGACCGTGACTAGATCGAACCCCGACTCAATCATCTCTCTCGAGTAGTCAGCATCGGTCGCATGGATTCCCACGGCAGCCCGTGACGCCTCGGCAGCCGCGCGGATCGTTGCCACCGCTTCGAGAAACTCGGCCTCTCGCCGGTTTTGTCCTCCTCCGATTCCCAGACTGATGCCCAGGTCACCCGGACCGACAAACAACCCGTCAATTCCGTCCGTCGATGCGATATCGGCGACGTTGTCGACACCCTCGGATGTTTCGATCATCGCCCAGAGGACTGGATCGTTGGAACCCAGCGGGGAGCGCCGAACCGGACCGTGCGAGCGAACCCCGCGGGGCGGGTACCTTGTTGCGGCAACGAACTCGGCAGCTTCGGCCGCCGTTGACACAGTCGGCATGATCAATCCACTCAGCCCGGCGTCGAGCAGGTACGAGACAACGGAACTATCAGGCCCCCGGAGACGTGCGAGGGCAGAAGCACCTCCGAGCTCGATCCCACGGATCAAGTCCGTTATGCGCTCCAACCCGATATCGCCATGTTGAAGGTCCAGCGTCACCGCATCAACCAACTTGCTTGATGCAACCCTCTCAGCGAGTCCGGGATCGCTAATCGTCAGCCAAGCGTTACGGGTAACCCACCCGGAATCGAGACGGCTGCGATGACTCAACTGCCAGCCGTTGGCGAGAACACCGACATCCTTCGCCCGTCCTGGTCGGTGAACCAGGCGTGGCGTGCACCCCAGGGCTGGTCGGAAGGTGGCCCCTCGACGTCTACTCGACCCGCTTTCAACTGTGAATACACGTGATCCACATCATCAACCTGGATAGTTACTTCCACACGGTTGGCCGGACCTGGGTCGCCTTCCTCCATACCGATGTGAAACCCCTCCCCTCCCCCGACTCGAACGTACCCCGGGTACTCAACGAGGACTTCGAGGCCGATCAGGTCGACGAATAGTCCGACTTGTCGTTTGAGGTCGCTGACAATCATGAAGAGGTGGCTGAAGCTGGAGGGCATCCTCCGATACTAGGCAATGCAGATCCATGGTTTCCTGACATCACCGGAGGGAACTCCGCATTATTCGGGTATGGGACCAAATACATTTGATTTCTGGTTGGGCGAGTGGGATTGCGTAACCGAGGCCGGCCCGGCTACCAACACGATCACACGCGAATACGAGGGCAGCGTCATCCTGGAGAAGTTCTCAGTTCTTGCGCCCCGCTCTTGGTCAGGTATGAGTGTGTCCACCTATTCCGAGCACGACGGGTGGAGACAAACGTGGGTCGATCAAGACGCCAACTATTGGAACTTCATTGGCACCGAGGTGGACGGCAACCCCTCGTTTGCCACAGTTGGGCGTGTCGATGCCGACCAGACATTCAAGAGAATGGTGTTCAGCGACATCGCCGAAGACAGCCTCTTCTGGCTCTGGGAGACATCTGAGGATGGCGAAAACTGGTCGAAGCGGATGACGGCCGCTTACACACGCAAGAAGATGTGACCCGCCGAGGTCAGTCAGGCTGAACCTCACCTAGTCTCTCACCATGTCCGAAGAATCACATAGTCGGCAGTTTGAGGCGAGTGCGATCACACACATGCTTGTGGTGGCTGACGTTGAGGCAAGCCGTGATTGGTACATCCGAACTTTCGATGCCTCGCTCTACGGCGAATACGGCGGCACCTCGGTCGTGCTCGATCTGATGGGTACATGGCTGCTCCTGGTGACCGGTGGTCCGCCTTCCCCCGACAAACCAACTGTCAGTCTCGAACCACCGAACGATGCAACCCGGGTAAGTTCACAGATGATCTTCCGCGTTGAGGACTGTCGAGCGACGTTCGAGCTCCTGAAAGGCAGAGGCGTCGAGTTTCTCACTGACCCCGTCGATCGTGGCGGAGAGATCCGAGCCTTCTTCAGGGATCTCGACGGTCACCTCTTTGAGATATCGGAACTCACCTAGCTGATTCCCACATCGGAGAGGATTTCCGCCGCCAGCATTGCGGTCCCAGAAAGAGCCCGGGACCGACCGTCGTTGGCCACCACCATCACCGCGCGGTCCAAATTGACTCCGATCATCGCAGTGGCCGCCCACATAGTGTTTGAGCCTTGCATTGCGTATGCGGCGTCGTCGAATTGGGGAGCAGGCGCCCACCCCATGGCCATCGAGGCACCACGACCCTCGGGAACGCTGAGAAGTCGAGCAACACTATCGGGCTTGATGATTCCGGCCCCACCCGAGACGAAGACTTTGATGAACTCAGCCCAATCATCGAGCTTCAGATGGACCCGTCCAGCCGAATTCAGCACCGGAGGATTGTCGTTCTTGGGCGTCGAAAGGGTTACTGGCCTGCCCTTACCGATCGAGAGGGGGCCGAGTCTCACGCGGGAGCCGTGGCCCATGAGCTTCGCTGGCGGACCGAATCCAGCTGTCTCAACGGAAAGTGGTTGGAAGACTCGCTCATACAGGTCCGACTCGAAATCATTCTTGGCGAGCCGATCGATGATCGCGCCAGCAATTACATACCCGAGGTTGGAATAGCGGAACCGGCCCGGCGAATCCGGCGTTGAGCGGAGGACGTCAAGGGCTACCTGCGTACGTTGTTCGGTGAGGTCCCTTCTGTCTTCAAAGGCACGCGCGGTCGCCGCCAGCGCGAGATTCGACGGTAAACCGGATCTACCCAGGAGGATGTCCTCTACCGGTATTTCGCCCCACAGAGGGTTGATATCCGGCGAGAGATCAGCCAGACCGCTGGCCACCGGCGTATCCCATTCGATGGCGCCCTGCTCAACATGGACGGCGAACAGAGTTGCGGTCATGGCCTTGGCACACGAGCCGATATGCCAACAGTCATCGATCTCAACCGGATCAAAGCTGGCACGGGATCGCGATCCAGCCACCTCCGACTGGGTGGGCTGACCGGGAGCCGCGACGGCGGCACCGACGGCCGGGATCTTGGATTTCACCTGGAAGTTCACCAGTTTTCGACGCAGCACGTCGTTCCGTATGCTCACGGTGAGCCAAACATATCAGGAAGCACGAGTGCGGCTGATAGGAGTCGGGATTGGAGCTGGGTAGATGAGCGTGAGTGTCGAGAAATCGGGTTCGGTTTGGACTGTCATCCTTTCCCGACCGGAAACTCGAAATGCCATGGACCCCGCCACGTCGGTACTCCTTCGAGACGCGTTTCTCGAATTCGAGGCAGATTCAGATGCGAACGTCGCCGTCCTGTGGGGCGCTGGCGGCGCCTTCTGCAGTGGATGGGATCTCAAAATCGCCGCCGACCTGGATGGCACCGATGTCTTGAGCTCCATAGATCCTGGCGATTGGCCGGTAGACCAGGCCAACGGTGTAGCCGGAGGTCCGATGGGGCCCACAAGGCTCTCTCTGTCCAAACCGGTGATCGCGGCTGTCGCTGGTCCAGCTGTAGCCGGTGGAATGGAACTTGCCCTTTGGTGCGATTTGAGGGTGATGGAAGAGAGCGCCTACTTCGGCGTCTACTGCCGTCGTTGGGGAGTCCCCTTGATCGACGGCGGCACCGTCAGGCTCCCGCGGCTTGTCGGCATGGGCCGCGCCATGGACCTGGTGCTGACAGGTAGAAAGGTCACTGCCGAGGAGTCGTTGCGCATCGGTCTTTGTGAGTACGTGGTTGACGACGGTGCGGCCAGGGTCAGAGCCGAGGAGTTGGCGCGACAGATTGCTGCCCATCCGCAGCAATGCCTACGCTCGGACCGGCAGTCTCTGATCGAGCAGCACGGTCTGACCGTGAGGGAAGCCATGATCCAGGAGTGGGAGATCAGCCTCCCTTCCCTGGCTGCGGAAGGATTGGCCGGCGCAGCACAATTCCGAGATGGGGCCGGTCGCCATGGTGCGAGAGTCACACCCTGACTCATGGCTGGCATCCCTTGAATATGAAACTGAACGAATTTGGTCAGCCCATCGGTGAGAGCCTCGATGGGTGGACACCTCCCCCATCACCACCGGATGCCGTGATCTCTGGTGCCTACGTTGAATTGCGCCCTCTCACGCCAGATCACGCCCGTGAGCTCTATCCGGTCTTCACCGCAGACTCCGATGCCATGTGGACCTACATGGGTATCGGCCCATTCGATTCCGAAGAAGACCTTCGTCAAGAGGTTGCTGCGATGGTCGACCTCGAAGATTGGTTGCCTTACGCAATCCTTGTCGACGGGACGGCTCTTGGATTCTTGTCCTACCTGCGCATCAAACCACCAGGCGGCGTGATCGAAGTTGGCTCAATCATGTTCTCGGAGAAGCTCAAGCAAACTCGTGAGGCAACGGAGGCAATCTTTCTCATTGTCGACAACGCAATTCGGTTGGGTTATCGACGTGTCGAGTGGAAGTGTGATTCGTTGAATGAAGCGTCGAGACGTGCCGCGATCAGATTCGGATTCACCTATGAGGGTACGTTCTCGAAGGCAACCCACTACAAGGGACGGAATCGGGATACATCGTGGTACGCCATCACCGATGTGCAATGGGAGGAGTTACGACCCATTTATCGAAGGTGGCTTGACCCTGAAAACTTCGATAGCGATGGCAGCCAGAGACGGTCTCTGACATCTCTATACCACTGAGGTGTTTGGAGGTCGCAGCCTTTGAGCTAGCATCACACGTGTGAAAGTTCAGCTGCGTTCCGAGCTCCTCCTCCTCATGTAGGGCGACGCGTAGTTTTCGTGGTCGCCCGCCCCCTCGTCCGGGGGCTTTTTCTTTGCCCCGGACCCCGCCCACAGACCCATTACTTTCTCCCGGAGACCACAAATGTCCGAAAACGCACCCTCTTCAATGCCTTTCACCAAGTACAAACCGTTCGTGCCGATTGTCTTGGCCGACCGAACCTGGCCGAATCGCTCCATCTCAAAAGCACCGCTTTGGTGCTCTGTTGACCTCCGAGATGGCAACCAGGCGCTAATCGATCCGATGGATCCTGCCCGCAAGCTTCGGATGTTCCAGGAACTGGTTCGGATCGGGTTCAAGGAGATCGAGGTTGGGTTCCCCGCAGCAAGCCAACCGGACTTCGATTTCGTCAGACAGCTGATCGCAGAATCTCTGATCCCGGAGGACGTGACCATCCAGGTTTTGGTTCAAAGCCGGGATGAACTGATCGAGCGTACGTTCGACTGCCTCGAAGGGGCCGCGCGGGCCATCGTCCATTTCTACAACTCAACCAATCCCCTGCAGCGGGAGGTTGTCTTTGGGTTGGATAAAGAGGGTGTGACCGATATCGCGGTCAACGCCGCCAAGCTATCCAAGAAGCTCGAAGAGTCGATTCCTGACACCGAAGTCAGATACGAGTACTCACCGGAGAGCTTCACCCTGACCGAACCTGACTACGCCCTTGAAGTCTGCCATGCGGTCATGGAGGTCATCCAACCGACACCCGACCGCCCCATCGTGATAAACCTTCCCGCCACCGTTGAGTGCTACTCGCCCAACGTGTACGGAGACGTAATCGAGTGGTTCGATCGCAACCTGAACGCCCGGGACTCTGTGGTCTTGAGTCTGCATCCCCACAACGACCGAGGTACGGCAGTTGCAGCCGCCGAGTTTGGGGTGATGGCCGGAGCCAACAGAGTGGAGGGCACCCTGTTTGGAAACGGTGAACGCACTGGCAACGTCGATCTAATCAATATCGCTCTCAATCTGTTCGCGAACGGCGTCGACCCGGAGTTGGAGTTGTCCGACATCGACTCAATCAGGAGGGTGGCCGAATACTGCAATCGCCTGCCAGTCCACCCTCGCCATCCCTACGTCGGCGACCTCGTCTACACGTCTTTCTCCGGATCGCACCAGGACGCCATAAAGAAAGGGTTCTCTGCGCTGCCTAGGGACTATGACCAATGGGGGGTGCCATATCTCCCGATAGACCCCAAACATGTGGGAAGAACCTATGAGGCCGTTGTACGCGTCAACTCACAGTCGGGGAAGGGAGGCGTCGCTTACGTAATGCACGAAGAACATGGCTTCGACCTCCCCCGTCGACTTCAAATCGACTTTTCCAAGAGAATCCAGGCGATCACCGAGGATTCCGGCACGGAGATAACACCAGAGTCGATTTGGCGGGTATTCCGGGATGAATACCTCTCACCGCGTGATGTCCGTCTTGTAGGGCATGACGTACGCACGACCACCGGCCGTGATGGCGGTCGAACCGAGCTAGTAGCCCGGATCGATGTGGCAGGTACACCTATGACTCTCAACGGCACGGGCGGAGGGCCAGTGGAAGCTCTGGTCAATGCCATCCGGGACACCTTCTCCCCTGACTTCGATGTGGTGGATTATTCGGAACATGCGATCGGTAGCGGAGCGGAAGCCAGAGCCGTCGCATATGTAGAAACCTCGATCGCCGGAGAGAAGATTGAGTGGGGCGTTGGTGTCAACGCAAACCTCACGACTGCCTCGTTGCAGGCTGTCATCGCGGCTTTTGATAGTTACCCGAGGTAAACCCGGCGGAGGTTCCGAGAACTCAGCGACGCTCGTTCCCTCGTTTGTAATTGCCGGTCATCCGTGCCATTACTTCTTGTGCGTCGCGTGACTCGATCTGTCGGAGGAATCTCCGCGCCTTCTCACCACGGAGCACTGTTGCATGCCTTCCATGGTGGGTGATCACGACGTCACCGTTTCCTCGCTCCTTGAACTCGAATCCTGCGGGAGATCCCATCTACGCGGTCGCCGCGACTACGCCGCAACACACGGCAACGACTGCAGCAACCGGTCCCCAACGTCGCTCCACCGACGACTCCGAAATGAAGTTGGCCAACGCACTGAGAGCAAAGAGGACTGTCAGGAACCAAAGTCCACCGGAACCAACTGCCGGTTCATCTGATCCCACAATCCCGGCAGAATTGAGCAGAGCCAAGGCCACAACGGGGTAGAAGAGAATCGCCACCATTCCACTGGCCACCCGGTACGCCCATGGCAGTACCCCTTCGTGGCGCCCACCCCAAGATGCAGCACCCCATGGAGCTCCAAGTGCCAGAGCAGTCTGGAACAATGCCAAGACGGCCAGCAACAGAGTCGCGACAATCGCTGCCATTTCCATCTGAAGACCTTAACCCTCCAACTTGAGCGCTTGGGCGGGCTTGTGTTGCCATCCGCCGTTAGAGTCGCACGCCATGAGCGTCCGGACGACTACCGATCAAACCAGAGTCCGCAACGCTCGGACCAGGCAGATTGTCTCGATTCTGGTGGTCCTCGCTGTACTCGTAGTTCTCTGGGAGGGTTACAAGTTCGTATGGCAACAATTGGGATGGATCAGGCCCGTTCGCCCGGACAACACGACGATGCCGCACGTGTGGGACATGGTCACCGAACTGTTTCGTCCGGTCAGTCGAAGAGATGGGAGCCCGCTCCTGATCGTGGATCTGACCTCGAGAGCTCTATTCACGCTGCGAGAGGCCCTGGCCGGATTCATCATTGGCGGTCTCTTCGGGTTTGGACTGAGTGTCATGTTCGTCAGGTCGACGCTGATGGAACGGGCATTCATGCCTTACGTAGTTGCAAGCCAAACCGTCCCGATCATCGCAATTGCCCCGATGGTCGTGGTCTGGGGTGGGCGGGCAGGATTCCCGCAATGGCTGACGGTCGCAGTGATCTCGACCTATCTCACCTTTTTTCCAGTAGCCATCAACACCCTCCGCGGGCTACGTTCTCCCGATGCGAACGCCATGGAGATGATGCGGTCGTACGCAGCCAAGCCTTCTGAAGTTCTTTGGAAGCTACAGGTGCCTGCCGCTCTTCCGTACATTTTCACTGCGCTAAAGGTCTCGGCGACCGCAAGTGTCATCGGTGCTCTGATTGGCGAACTTCCTGCCGGGTTCAGCGACGGACTGGGACGAGCGCTTCTCACTTTCTCGTCTCAATTCGGTTCACGCTCGGTCAAGCTGTATGCGACAGTCATAATGACCGCCCTTGCCGGCATCCTGTTTGTCGGTGCCGTGGTATTGGCCGAGCGGCGAATTGTGGCTGCCGACAACCGTCTCGACTACGACCCTGGACTTGGATCTGCACTATGAATCAGCCTGACTCGGTGATATCGGCCCAGAACCTGACCAAAGTGTTTGGCACCGGACCTGAGGCGGTCCACGCTCTGAGTGACATAAATATCGATATCGCTCCAGGTGAGTTCGTGTCGCTCATCGGCCCCTCAGGGTGTGGGAAGAGCACGCTGCTCCGCCTGATCGGCGACTTGACCCGACCCACATCGGGCGACTTGGCAGTCAATGGGAAAGAACCCGAACAGGCCCGACTCGATCGGGATTACGGCATTGTGTTCCAGAAAGCAACCCTCCTCGATTGGAGGACGGTGTCCAAGAACGTAGAGCTACCACTGGAGATCATGGACCACGAAGATCGTTCTGCGCGCGCATCCGACATGCTCAACCTCGTGCAATTGACCGACTTCACTGACCACTATCCGTGGCAGCTGTCGGGAGGCATGCAGCAGCGGGTTGCTATCGCACGTGCTCTGGCATTCAAGCCATCGCTCTTGCTGATGGATGAGCCATTCGGAGCTCTCGACGAGATGACCAGGGAGCTTATGCAGCAAGAGGTTCTCCGTATCTGGAAGGAGACCGGCACGACTGTGGTATTCGTGACGCACTCGATTCCCGAGGCGGTGTTCCTCTCTACCAGGGTGGTAGTCATGTCTGCGCGGCCAGGTCGGATCAGCGCTGTGATCGAGACAGGTCTTCCTTACCCCCGAACCGAAGATACGCGGGAGTCCGACGAGTACTACGACATGGTTACCGAGGTCAGAGAGGCATTACGCAGCGACGGGGTCTCCCATGGGGATTGAGCCCATCGACGCCCTCGCTGGTGACCTTCCGGTTGGTACGAAGACCCCATCGGCCCTGAGTCTGCGTTTGAAGTCGTATGGGCCCGCCCTGGCACTGTTCGTCGGCGGGATCCTGTTTTGGGAAGGGTTTGTGAGGGTGTTCAACGTCGAGTCGTTCGTCCTTCCCGCCCCGTCTGAGATCGTTAGTCGCCTCATCGCTGAGTGGTCGACAATCTCGAGTGTCACGATCAATACCTTGATCGAGGCCCTGGGTGGGTTGGCCATCGGTGTTCCCATGGCAGTGATCGTCGCCCTCATCACCGTCCGATGGGTCGGGGCACGTGAGGGGATCATGCCATTCGCTATTGCCTCAAACTCGATCCCGATCATCGCCCTCGCCCCAATCCTGAACAATATGTTCCCGATCACCAGCCCGGTTTCAAAGATGTTCGCCGTGGCGATCGTTGTCTTCTTCCCGGTAATGATCAACACGGCCCGCGGCCTGACCGAGGTCGACCCGGATGAAATCGAACTGATGCGCTCTTATGCCGCAACACCACGTGAGATCTTCCGACGGGTGCGAATACCCCAGGCGCTCCCCTACTTCTTCAGCTCCCTAAAAGTGGCCACGACGCTATCGATCATCGTGGCAATCGTTTCCGAATACTTCGGTGGACCTCAGGATGTTCTGGGCCAGTACATCATCACCAAAGCCAACCTGTTCGTGTTTCCTGATGCGTGGGCGGCGATCGTCGTTGCCTCCGCCGTCGGGATCATTCTCTACGGACTCGTTCTCCTCA
Organism: Acidimicrobiia bacterium; assembly: GCA_965216445.1. Taxonomy (GTDB): domain Bacteria; phylum Actinomycetota; class Acidimicrobiia; order Spongiisociales; family ZC4RG35; genus MA-ANB-1. Next base: position 1,378,669 of record OZ244166.1, on the reverse strand, counting down.
CCGAGCGTTTGAGCATGCCCTGGCACGTCTCTTATCGGGCCTCGGACGCGAACTGACGACACGCTGAGACCGAAGTCGATACTCTTGATCGGGTCCTAACCCCCAAGGAGGAAATCGTGAAGAGACTCAAGACGCCGTGGCGTCGTGCATTGATCCTATTGACCGTCATGGCGGTCGTGCTGACCGCGTGTGGTGACGATGAGGGAGGCGGAACGGCAGAAGAGTGCACAGAAACCGACGACGTAAGAGTCCAGTTGCAATGGGTAGCCCAATCGCAATTCGCCGGCTACTTCGTAGCGAAGGACCTCGGCTTCTATGAAGATGAGTGCCTCAATGTCGAGATCCTCGAGGGAGCGGTGGAAATTGTTCCCCAAACTGTCCTGGCCACCGGGGGTGCTGAGTTCGGTCTCGCCTGGGTTCCAAAGGCATTGGTTTCGCGAGAACAGGGCGCCGACATCGTGAACATCGCTCAGGTGTTTGAGAGGTCCGGGACGCTTGAAGTGTCGTTTGCAGACTCGGGTATCGAGTCACCGGAAGATTGGGCCGGAAAGAGGGTCGGTAACTGGGGCTTTGGAAACGAGTTCGAACTCACCGCAGCCATCGAGAAGTTCGGGGTCGAAGACGTTGAACTGGTCGGGCAGAACTTCGACATGCTCGCCCTGCTCAACGGCGAAATCGACGCCGCAGAGGCGATGATCTACAACGAGTACGCTCAGGTGCTCGAAGCAGTTAATCCTGACACGGGTGAGCTCTACCAGCCTGAGGACCTCAACGTCATCGACTTCAATGAGATAGGCACCGCAATGCTCCAGGACGCTGTCTGGGTCAATGCTGATTGGATTGCCGAGGAAGGCAATGAGGACATCGCTGAGCGATTCCTGAAGGCCACCTTCCGTGGATGGATCCACTGTCTCGACAACTTCGATGAGTGTGTGAGTGTCGTGCTCGACAATGGATCGACCCTCGGTGAGAGCCACCAGGCGTGGCAGCTCAATGAGATCCTTGGTCTCATCTTCCCGGCCACCAATGGAATCGGTGTTATGAATCAGAGTCTCTGGGATCAGACCGTTGAGATCGCAACAGGTCAGATCGCCGAGCTTCAAGGCGTGACAATCGACTCCGATGCGTTCCGAACCGATCTGGCGCAGGCAGCGGTCGACGCTCTCGAAGCCGAAGGACTCGATGTCGACGGATCGTCTTACGAGCGGAGGACCATCGAACTCCAGCCCGGGGGCGAATAAGCCATATCAACGTGTGGGAGTGACCGTTCGCTCCCACACGTCGATGATCGCTAAGTTTGAGTGAATAAGCGGGGCTCTTGCCTCGCGGATTGGAGCGCAAATGGCCAATATCGTTCGGGCCGCAATTGTCCAGACCGAATGGACTGGTGACAAAGAGTCCATGATCAAGAAGAACGCGGACTATGCCCGCGAGGCGGCCAAGCAGGGAGCACAAGTGATGTGCTTCCAGGAGATCTTCTATGGACCGTACTTCTGCCAGGTCCAGGAGAACGAACACTTCGACTATGCGGAGCCCATCCCCGACGGCCAGACCACCAAACTGATGCAGGATCTCGCCAAGGAAACAAACATGGTCCTGGTAGTCCCGATCTTCGAGAAGGAAGACGACGGGTTCTACTACAACACGGCCGCGGTCATCGATGCGGACGGGACGTACCTGGGCAAATACCGCAAGCAACACATTCCCCACGTGAAGGGATTCTGGGAGAAGTTCTATTTCCGGCCCGGCAACGGGGGCTATCCGGTTTTCGATACAGCCGTTGGCAAGGTCGGGGTCTACATTTGCTACGACCGCCACTTCCCGGAAGGCTGGAGGGCACTCGGACTCAACGGTGCGAAGATCGTGTTCAACCCCAGTGCTACTAGCCGCGGGCTCTCCATGTACCTGTGGAATCTGGAACAGCCGGCTGCTGCAGTCGCTAACGAGTACTTCGTCGGCGCCATCAACCGGGTTGGAAAAGAGGAATACGGAGACAACGACTTCTATGGCTCCTCTTACTTCGTCGGCCCTCGTGGCCAGATCGTCGGTGAGGCCGCCTCTGACACCGACGAGGAACTGGTCGTTCGGGACCTCGACCTCGACGAGATAGACGAGGTTCGCAAGCAGTGGGCCTTCTACCGCGATCGACGCCCTGACGCCTATGACGAACTGGTCGCTCCTTGACCGTCCATTCCGATCTACTTGCGCGACACCGGGAGGTTCTTCCCTCCTGGTTAGCGCTCTACTACAAGGACCCCATTGCATTGGTCGACGGCGAGGGACGTCGGGTTGTTGATGCGGAAGGGAACGAGTACCTCGACTTCTTCGGGGGCATTCTCACCACGATGTCCGGATACAAGGTGCCTGAAGTGGTCGCTGCCATTCGCGAGCAAGCGAACAAGATGCTGCACACTTCGACCCTGTATCTGATCGAGTCGCAGATCGAGCTCGCAGAGCGAATCGCAGAACTATCCGGAATCCCCAACGCCAAGGTTTTCTTCACCAACTCGGGAACCGAGGCGAACGACACGGCCTTGATGATGATGACTCAGTATCGGCAATCGAATCAGGTGGTTGCCGTGCGGGGAAGCTATCACGGCAAGTCGCACTCGACTGTGGCCATCACCGGTCAAAAGGCCTGGTCAGCGACCCAACTCACGCCGTTTCACACTGTCTACGTGCACGGGCCATACAAGTACCGCAGCCCGTTTGCCGACCTTTCCGACGACGCCTTCACCGCTGCTTGCGCTGACGACCTTCGCAATCTGCTGGATGTCGCAGTTGCCGGCAACGTGGCTGGGATGATCGCCGAGCCGATACAGGGCGTTGGTGGGTTCGCCACTCCCCCTGACGGGTTCTTCGGAGCGATGAAGGAAATCCTCGACGAACAAGAAGCACTGTTCATCAGTGACGAAGTGCAAACGGGATGGGGCCGTACGGGAGAGCATCTCTGGGGCTATCAGGCTCACGGGATCACTCCGGATCTGCTCACTTTCGCCAAGGGTCTAGGCAACGGACTGGCAATGGCCGGTGTGGTCGGGCGCGCCGAGATCATCGACTGTCTCGCAGCAAACTCAATCTCGACCTTCGGAGGGAATCCGCTTTCAACAGCCGGTGCCCTGGCGAATTTGAACTACCTGTTGGAGAACGACCTCCAAACGAATGCCTACAAGGTTGGTCAGAGACTGAAATCGGGGATTACCGATATGCAGACTCGCTACCCGACGATCGGTGAGGTTCGGGGCAAAGGCCTGATGATCGGGGTTGAGTTCGTCGAGCCAGGAGGCAAAGCCCCTGACGCTGCTCTTACGGCCGAGGTCATGGAGGCTGCCAAGCAAGAAGGTCTACTGATCGGAAAGGGTGGCTTGTACGGCAACACTCTGCGTATTGCGCCACCGCTGACTGTGACTGAGGAAGAGGCGGACGAAGGACTCGAGTTATTGGAGAATGCCATCGCCAAGGCAACCGGCTAGGAGGAAACGAAATGACCAAGACGCTGATTAGAGGCGGCACCGTAATCACTGCCACAGAAACCATGGAAGCCGATGTGCTCATCGACGGTGGGACGGTCGTTGGCATACTCGGGCGGGATCACACCGTCGAAGCCGATGAGGTAGTCGACGCGGGCGGCAAGCTGGTCATGCCCGGCGGAATCGATGTCCATACTCACATGGAGCTCCCGTTCGGCGGAACGTACGCTGCCGACACGTTTGAAACTGGCACTCGGGCTGCAGCGTGGGGTGGCACCACTTCAATCGTTGACTTTGCCGTCCAGACCAAAGGCGAGTCTGCCATGGATGGCTTTGAGGCGTGGATGGACAAGGCTGCCGGCAAGTGTGCGATCGACTACGGCTTTCACATGATCACGGGTGACATCAACGAGCAGACCCTCAAAGAAATGCAGATGCTGGTCGATGAGGGTGTCAGCAGCTTCAAGATGTTCATGGCCTATCCCGGGGTCTTCTATTCCGACGACGGAGAGATTCTGCGTGCGATGCAGAAGGGCGCAGAGATCGGGGCGACCATTTGTATGCACGCCGAAAACGGCATCGCCATTGACGTATTGGTCGAACAGGCACTGCAAAGAGGTGAGACTGACCCGATCTATCACGGCATAGTTCGCAAGTCGATCCTCGAGGGGGAGGCGGCTCATCGGGCCATCAAGCTGGCGGAACTGACCGGTGTGCCTCTTTACATCGTGCACCTGTCCGCGAAAGAAGCCCTTGACCAGGTGATTCAGGCTCGCGACGAAGGCCGGAACGTCTTCGCAGAGACATGTCCCCAGTACCTCTTCTTATCGCTAGACGACATGAAGGGTGGTTTTGAGGGCGCCAAGTACGTGGCCTCTCCCCCACTCCGTGACGCCGCTGAAGGTCATCAAGAGCGTCTTTGGACCGGACTGAGGACCAACGATCTTCAGGTCGTCTCCACCGACCATTGCCCCTTCTGCATGGGTGATCACCCCGACTTCGGCACGCAGAAGCAGCTCGGAGCGGACGATTTCTCGAAGATCCCCAACGGTATGCCTGGAGTCGAACCCCGATTCGGACTGATCTACAACGGTGGAGTCGCCGAGGGTCGCTTCTCGGTCAACCGATTCGTCGAGGTGGTGGCGACGACACCTGCCAAGATGTTCGGCATGTACCCGAAGAAGGGAACTATCGCGGTGGGCTCGGACGCAGACATTGTTGTGTTCGACCCGAAGGGACGTACCTTGATATCTGTCGATACCCACCACATGAATGTCGACTACTCCGCATATGAAGGCTACGAGTTGACGGGCAAGATCGATCTAGTCATGTCCAAAGGGAAGACGATCATCGCCGGCGACGAGTATCTCGGGACCCCCGGTGACGGTGAATTCCTTCGTCGCGGCACCAACCAATACCTGGTCTGATGAAGCTCATCAACCATTGGATCGATGGTCAGGCCGTATCCGCCGATCCTGAACGAACCGGTCCGGTCTTCAACCCTTCGACGGGTGAGCAGTCCGCTGAGGTGGCTTTTGCGTCTTCAGAGACTGTCGACCTTGCAGTTCGGAGTGCGAAAAGCGCGTTTGAGAGTTGGCGAGACTCAGCTCTGACCAGAAGGCAAAACATAATGTTCGCGTATCGGGAAATTGTCGCCTCCCGTCGCGACGTCATGGCCACGGCGCTGAGCGAGGAGCACGGCAAGACACTCGACGACGCCAGGGGCGAAGTCCAACGCGGACTCGAGGTGATCGAGTTCGCTTGCAACATAGCCCATCTCCTGAAGGGCGACTTCTCCGAACAAGTTTCCACGAGTGTCGACACATACACAATTCGCCAGCCCCTTGGGGTCGTCGCGGGAATCACTCCTTTCAACTTTCCAGCGATGGTGCCGATGTGGATGTACCCGATTGCGATTGCCTGTGGCAACACATTTGTGCTCAAGCCTTCCGAAAAGGATCCGTCGACGTCTCAACTGGCAGCTGAATGGCTGGCCGAAGCTGGACTGCCAGATGGGGTGTTCAACGTGGTCCACGGAGACAAAGTGGCAGTGGATGCGATCCTGCATCACCCCGACATCGCGGCCGTGTCATTCGTGGGATCAACCCCGATCGCCAGATACATCTACGAAACCGGGACTGCGAGCGGCAAACGAGTTCAGGCTCTGGGTGGAGCCAAGAACCACATGATCGTGCTCCCCGACGCTGATATGGATCTTGCTGCTGACAGCGCTGTATCGGCCGGGTATGGCTCGGCAGGCGAACGCTGCATGGCCATTTCGGTGGTCACCACCGTCGGAGATGCGGCAGACCGGCTCATACCCAAAATCCAGGAACGGATTGCAGAGCTAAAGGTCGGCCCATCGCTGGAGGAAGGCAGCGAGATGGGTCCGTTGGTGACGGCTCAGCACAAAGAAAAGGTAGTTGGGTATGTCGATGCTGGGCAGAGTGAGGGGGCCTCTCTCTGGAGGATGGCCGTTCGCTGAAGGTAACAGGCCACGAAAACGGCTTTTTCGTGGGACCAACACTCTTCGACAAGGTGACTCCCGAGATGAGCATCTATCAAGATGAGATATTCGGACCCGTCCTCTCCGTCGTTCGGACCGACCACTACGAAGACGCCATCAAGATGATCAACGAAAACCAATACGGCAACGGGACTGCGGTTTTCACCAACGATGGTGGGACGGCTCGCAAGTTCCAAAACGAGATTCAAGTCGGGATGGTGGGTATCAACGTCCCAATCCCGGTACCTCTCGCCTTCTACAGCTTTGGCGGCTGGAAGGACTCGATATTCGGGTCACACGCCATCTATGGCCCCGAAGGCGTTCACTTCTATACGAAACAGAAAGTCGTGATCAGCCGTTGGCCTGATCCTATTCATCGCGGCGTCGACCTCGGTTTCCCTCAGCACGGTACGAACTAGATGGATTTCGGTGTCGTCCTTCAAACCGATCCGCCGGCCAGCGAAGTAGTCCGATTCGCGGCCAAGGCCGAAGCGTTGGGATTCAGCCACGGCTGGACCTTCGACTCCCATGTCCTCTGGCAAGAGCCCTTCGTCATCTACGCGCAAATGCTTGCAGCGACGGAGCGGATGGTTGTCGGACCGATGGTCACTAACCCTGGGACCAGAGACGTAACCGTGCTTGCCTCGCTTTTCGCCACACTCAACGACATGTTCGACGGGCGGACCATTTGCGGCATTGGCCGAGGGGACTCAGCCCTTCGATACATAGGCAAGAAACCGAAGACGCTTGCCGAAATGGTTGAAGCCTCTGAGATCGTCAAGGCACTTGTGGCCGGTGAGCAAGTCACATATGGGGAGACGGAGCTCAAGATCCCTTGGATCGACAGGGGATGGAATCTTCCAGTTTGGATGGCTGGATATGGGCCTAAGGCACTTGCCACGGTTGGCGGGCACGCAGACGGGTTCATCCTGCAATTGGCCGACCCTCAGATTCTCGAGTGGACCATGGGTGCGGTGCGAAAGGCCGCCGAGGAAGCAGGTAGAGACCCTGAGTCCATCGACATCTGTGTCGTCGCGCCAGCCTATGTAGGAGATGACATTGCCCATCAGAGGAACCAACTCCGATGGTTCGGTGGCATGGTTGGCAACCATGTTCACGACCTCGTAAATCGATACGGAAGCGACTCCTCAGCGGTACCTCAGGTGTTGACCGACTACATCAAGGCGCGCGAGGGCTATGACTACTCCCACCACGGTAGGGCAGGGAACGAGTCAACGGAGTTTGTCCCCGATGAGATCGTGGATCGCTTCTGCGTGCTGGGCACTGCAGATCAACACATCGAGAAACTCAAGCTGCTCGAAGAAATGGGCGTCTCCCAGTTTGGTATCTATCTCATGCACGACCAGAAGGATGAGACTCTCGAACAGTACGGCGAGTCGGTGATTCCCGCAGTCAACAGCTGAATCGCCACAACACTGTCAGGTTGGGTTTGTTGGTCGGCACCCTTAGCCTTGGTCTAGATGTCTGTCGCTGAACCCGAGGTAGCCCCCACAAATGCGGAGCCGCCACTCGGCAAGGCACTCGATCTGATCTCACGCCAGCTGAGACGAGCCCCGCGAGAGTTCACGATCGGTGGCGTCGGCACGGTCTTCTACGCCGCCATGACCGTGCTCTCTTCCTACGTCTTGGGATGGATCACCGATGGCATCCTCATTCCGGCTGCTGAAGATGGCGAAGTCGCGACTGCCGCTTTGGCTGGCGGGGCTGGAGCGATCCTTGCAGTTTCGGCGTTTCGTGGACTTGGGATCACGTTGCGACGTCTCGGTGCGTACCACGCTCAGTATCGGCTTCAGTATCGCGACCGGATCGAGGTGACCGACCGGTACCTGAGTCTTCCTGTGGAATGGCACCGCAAGCATTCCACAGGCCAGCTCCTGGCCAATGCCAATGAGGACGTCGAGGCAGCTTCATTCATCGCCGCGCCACTTCCGATGGCCTTCGGTGTGATTCTGATGCTCATAGTCACCGCAGTCCTCCTGCTCCTGACAGACCCGTTCCTTGCCGCAATCGGGTTCAGCGTTGGTCCCGCACTCATGTTGGCGAACTACGTGTATCAGAAGAGGATGCGATCCGTAGCTGCGAAAGCGCAGCGACTCAGGGCGGAGGTAGCCGATATTGCTCACGAGTCCTTCGATGCGGCCCTAGTCGTCAAAACGCTGGGCCGGGAGGACGCCGAGGTCGGCCGATTTGGGGAGCGATCCGACGCTCTGAGAGATCGGATGGTGGAAGTCGGCAGGCTACGCGCAGTGTTCGATCCTGTGATTGAAGCCCTACCCAGTATCGGAATACTTGCTGTGCTGGCAGTGGGAGCATGGCGGGTGGATCAGGGCTTTCTGTCCCCCGGCAGTCTCGTGACTTTCGCATACCTATTCCGCCTCGTCGCCATGCCAATGCGAGTGTTCGGCTGGCTCCTCGGGGAACTCCCGAGAGCTGTGGTGGGCCTCGACCGGGTCCAAGGCGTGCTGAGTGAGGAAGGAGATGTCGCCTACGGCCTCGAGAGTCCGACCCGGGATGGCGGGGCAGCAACAGAGGTCAAGACGGTCAACTACCTGTACCCCGAAACCGAACATCAGGACCTGTCGAGCCAGATTGCCGCAAATGATCATGTCGGCGAAAGCCAACGGGGTGTCGACGAGATAACTCTGAACGTTCGGTCCGGGCAGACGATTGCCCTGGTAGGGCCCACGGGTTCGGGAAAATCAACAATCGCACATCTCATGGTGCGGTTGTTCGACCCCGACAAGGGAACCATCTCACTCGATGGCCACAGCTTGATCGATATCGATCGAGATGCCCTGGCTGGTTCAGTCGCCATCGTGTTTCAGGAGACGTTCCTGTTCAACGAGACGGTTTGGGAGAACATAACGCTCGGTCACCCGTTCAGCTTCGAAGAGGTTGTGGAAGCAAGCCAGCTTGCCCAAGCTCACGATTTCATCACCGGACTCGACGACGGCTATTCCACAGTTGTAGGCGAACGAGGGGCATCGCTTTCGGGAGGTCAAAGACAGAGGATTGCGTTGGCGCGTGCTCTAATCCGAAAGCCAAGGCTCCTGGTCCTTGATGATGCTACGTCGGCCGTGGACCCGAGCGTCGAAGGTGAGATCCTTGCCGGCCTGGCGACGTTGAACACGACGGTGGTAATCGTCGCGTACCGACGTTCCTCCATCGTCCTCGCCGACGAGGTGATCTATATCGAAGACGGACGGGTGATGGACCGTGGTACACACAATCAGCTTTACGCCTCGTCAAGTGGCTACCGAACTCTGATCGATGCCTACGGGCACCTCGAGGAGCCAGCGTGACTACAGGAGTTGCTCCCGGTTCAGGCATCACACGCAGCTCCGAAGGGGCCATGCGGACCGTCCGGCGGGGATTGCGCCTCTCACCGGAGCTGAGACGTGGTCTCGCCGGCACCATAGCGATCGCTTTGGTGGCGACAGCCGGTCGAGTAATCGTTCCGGTAGCCATTCAACAAATCATTGACGGAGGACTCACCGGCGTCCGAGTCGACATGACATTCGTGATACAGATGACAGCAGTAGCCTTTCTGGCTGTTCTCGTTACCGCTGGAGCCACTGGATGGATGCATCTCCGTCTGGCAAGTGTTTCCGAAACCGCGTTGTCCGGACTCAGAATCAGGGCATTTCGCCACATTCATGACCTGTCAATGCTTCACCAAGCTTCCGAGCAAAGAGGTGTCTTGGTTGCAAGAGTGACCTCCGACGTTGACCAAATCAGCCGGTTCATGCAGTGGGGCGGGCTGATGCTCATCGTCAATGGTGGCCAAGCAATTCTCGCGCTCTCGGTCATGCTGGTCCTGTCGATTCCCCTCGGCCTGGTTGTCCTAGCTCTCGTCCCGATGATTGCCCTGGTGATTCGCTGGTTCCAAAGTCGTCTAGAAGTCGCCTACATGACTGTTCGAGAAAAGGTGGGGCGGATGCTGGCCCTCCTCGCTGAAACCGTCGTCGGTGCCCCAGTGATTCGGGCATACGGCATCGAGAGGCGAACCCGCAATCAACTCGAGGAAGCGATTGAGGACCATCGATCGTCTGCAGTCCAGGCCGGCACCCTCTCAGCCGGCTTCTCCGGAGCGGGAGAGTTCATGTCAGCGATTGTCGTCGCTGCCGTTGTGGTCGTCGGAAGCATCCTCGTCGCCGGTGGGTCAACGTCCATCGGGACTGTCGTGGCATTTCTCTTTCTAGTTCAACTATTCGTACAGCCTGTCCAATTCCTTGGTGAAGCAATCAACGAGGCACAGACGGCTGTCGCAGGTTGGCGTCGGGTGTTGGACATCCTGGCAATTGCTCCAGATGTTTCTGACCCCGGAGTCGACGGTGTCGATCTCCCCCATGTGCCCCTAGGAGCCACATTCGAGTCAGTCGTATTCAGGTATCCGCGTGGGGGTCAGGCCGCCGGAGAGGCTACAGCGGCCCCTGCGCTTCAGGAGACGACAGTCAGGATTGAGCCGAGGCAGAAAGTTGCAGTCGTGGGCGAGACTGGGTCCGGAAAGACGACATTTGCCAAACTCCTCACACGACTGATGGATCCGACGGAAGGAACTGTCCGCATCGGTGACAAGGACCTGCGAGACATTCGGTTTGACTCACTGAGAGACCGAGTTGTGATGGTCCCACAAGAGGGCGTTCTCTTCCGCGGGACGATCGCCGACAACGTGCGAATGGGCCGACCTGAGGCATCGGAGGCACATCTGACTGAGATCTTCCGCCAACTTGGTCTCAGTGACTGGCTCCAGGAGCTTGCAGACGGGCTCCAAACTCAAGTCGGCGAGCGTGGCGGCGCGCTGTCAGTGGGAGAAAGACAGCTAGTGACTTTGGTTCGGGCAGCAATCGCCGACCCTGACCTATTGGTACTCGACGAAGCGACGTCGGCTGTGGACCCTGCAACCGAGCGAAGGATCAGCAACACACTCAACGAGTTGACGTCGGGTCGCACCGTAGTGACCATCGCCCATCGTATGTCAACAGCCGAAAAGGCTGACCGAGTTCTTGTATTCGACGACGGGGTAATCGTCGAAGACGGCCACCACGACATGCTTACCGACCAAGGGGGTGTCTACTCGCGCCTCAGCGAATCGTGGCAAAAGAGTACGAGTTGACGGGGCTGGGCTTGGGGCATAACAGCCGGTGATCCCGATGGCTGGACTGTCGCCCAGAAGAACGGGTTCGCTGGAGCTGTCATCAATTCTGTCGGATGGGTTGATCCGCCCGGTCCAGATGATGGCTACGTCGTCGCCATTCTCACTCACGGTTGGCGTTCTCATGCCGAGGGGATCGAGGCCGTAGAGATAGTTAGCCTCGCTGTGACTGAGGCAATGGTCGACACCGTTGATGGAGCTCGATGAGACCCGCCTAGAATTTGTCATATGTGGTTAGAGAGCACCGACTTCTCCGATAACGAGCCGATCCCGGTCGCCAACGCGTTTTGTGCGCCTGACGCGAAAAACCATGCGACCTTCGCACCAAACCTCTCCGTACATCTTCGGTGGGGCGACGCACCGGAGGGAACAAAGTCGTACGCCTTGACGATGGTCGACATCGACGTCCCAACCGTGGGCGATGATGTCAACCAAGAAGGGCGGACGGTCTCATCTGAACTCCCCAGGACCGATTTCGTTCACTGGGTAATCGTCGATATCGACGGGACCACAAGCGAGTTGAAGTCGGGCGACTATTCCGAAGGAGTAACTCCCGGCGGCAAGCCTGGGCATGGCGGAGGTCCCAAAGAAGGCGTGAACGACTACACAAGCTGGTTCGCAGGTGATCCTGACATGGAGGGCCTGTACAAGGGTTACGACGGTCCGTGTCCACCGTGGAACGACGAAATCGTCCATCGCTACGTCTTCACAATCTTTGCACTCGACATCGAAACCCTGGATCTACCTCAGGATTTCACTGTTGCGGACGTCACCAGCGCCATGGCCGGCCACTCACTTGCGGAGGCAAAGCTGACCGGGACTTACACGCTCAACCCAGAATTGCTGGCGAGCTAGCTCAACTCCGGATCTTCACAAACGCTGGAGGAGACCCCGGGTTGCGGGTTGAAAACTCTCGGAGTGTCTACGTAACCGGCTCCGTCATCGGCGGTCGTCAGATAGGACTCGACGGCGTTGGCGATGGCTCTTGCGGCGACGGAAACGTACTCGTCGGTAAGAAACAACTCCGCTTCGGGCCGATTGGAGATGTATCCCAGTTCGACCAGAGCGGTGACTGTTTCCGGCGTACGCAGCATCCCGTATGCATCAACTCCCCTCGTGCTCAACACCTCCAATACGCCGGCGTCCGGAGAGCTTGACCAGGTCAGGTCGAACTGGCTCAAAGCGCTGACAATTTCTTCATAGAGAACTCCACCGAGCCGACGTGACTCGGTTGACTCATGTTGAACGAAAATCTCCGTGCCGGGTTCCGTCACCAGGTTGGCAGTTGGTGCATTGTGATGGATCGACACCATCAACTCTGCTCCGCTGTTGTCGGCGAACAGTGCACGCACGCTCAGCGGACTCGTGTAATCGGAGGTTCTGGTGAGGACTGTGTTCAGTCCTCTGTCCATGAGTAAGGCCTGGGCAGCGCGGGCGACCGTGAGGTTGATGGTCGACTCTTTTAGTCCGTTCGGACCAACTGCTCCCGGATCCGGGGCACCTCCATGGCCGGGATCTAGTACGACGTCGACGCTGTCAATGGGGTGTCCTCTCGTCAAGATAGTCTCGATGCCACACGGTGTGCGAACCAAGAACCCGGAGGGGGTCTCGTCCAGTAAGGCGAGAGTGACCCCGGAGTTCGTCAAGAGCACGCCAGCCGATCGTGGGGCGGGGTTCGGCGTCGTACCGGGGTCAGAGACAGCCACACTTGTTGACGTGGTTGCGGGTGCTGTCGTGACAACAAAGGTCGACTCAACTCGCTCCGGCGAGGTTGAGATCGGTGGTGTGGCCACGGCGCTGACGCATGAAGTGGCAACAAACGCCGTCAGCACGAGGCTCAGCTGAAGAGGGCGTCGCGACATAAAAGGCGTCCAACGAGACGAGATTCGGTTCATCCGATTTCCATCAGCATATTCACGGTAACCTGCACGCCATGTTTGGTCCGCTCAATGGAGTCCGCACTGCACTGGTGATTGCCGCGGGTTTGGCAGCCATTGCCTGTTTTATCGCCGGGTTTGTCTCAGCGGGTGTGGTTCTCCTGATAGGTGTCGCTATACATGGCCTTGGTTGGGTGTATCTCTATCGGCAGGGAGCCTCCGAGGACGATCCAACGATTGCAACGTGAGTCTCGCGCCGACCTAGACCTCACCTATGCCAACGGGCTTGAGGATCAACCTTCACCCCACAATCAGGGAATGCACCTCATCGGCGATCCGTTCCGCCTTGGTGAGCGCTTCTTCGCGCTGGCGGTGAACGCCATCGGCTGCTGCCACGGGCTCTGTTGTATCAACATATATCTTGAGCTTGGGTTCGGTCCCGCTAGGGCGGGTCAAAACCCGGCCGCTACTCCCGAGCTCAAGTTCGACCAGTGATTGAGCACCGAGCCACGGCGGGCGTTCTTCGGCTCCTTGGCGATAATCGACCACCTTGGTGACTTCCAACCCCCCAAGCGCATTCGGAGGATCGGATGCGATCCGTTCAACGGCAGCAAGGATCTCGGCCCGGCCCGACTCACCTGGTCGAACCATCGACTTCTGGGTGCTGACCCAAATCCCGTAGCGATCCCAAAGATCGGCCAGTATGTCCAGCAACGTTCGCCCCTCGCTCCTGGCATGCGCGGCCAGGTCAGCGAGGAAGAGCGCCGCAGAGATCCCGTCCTTGTCCCTAACGACCTGGCCCACGGTGTAACCCAAGGCTTCCTCATACCCAAAGGCGAATCGACCCCCGCCTTCCTTTTCGACGGCCATTGCCGCATTGGCGATCCATTTGAATCCCGTGAGCGTGGTGAGATGCGTCGCACCAAGCTCATCAGCGATCAGACCGAGCATTGGGCTGGACACGATTGAGCATCCGGTTATCGGTGTTTCGTCGTTGCTCCAGTTGCTCAGAATGTAGGAACCAAGGAGCACACCCAATTCGTTCCCCGTGAATAGCCGCCAGTCATCCTCGAAAGGGACGGCGGCGGCGAGGCGATCAGCGTCGGGATCGTTGCCGATGACCAGGTCTGCAGATAGCTCCTTGCCGAGTTCCAGTGCCTGGTCCAGAGCGCCTGGCTCCTCAGGATTGGGGAAGTCGACAGTGGGAAACCTTCCGTCAGGAGACACCTGAGACGGAACCGCGGTAATCCGTTTATGGGCAGTTCTGGCAAAGATATCCAACAGGGTCTCACCGCCCACACCGTGCAGTGGCGTATACACGATGCCCACAGTGTTCTCCGGCCGGTGGGGCCGGATTGCATCGACCTCTTCCCAATAATCGTCGATGATCGAAGATGGTGCCTCAGCAATCCCGGGGTGATCTTGGGAGAACGCGGATTCGATGCGAGGCACCTCGTTTGCAGGACCGATTTCGATGATTGCGTTTGATATCGCCGTATCCGTTGGAGGGATGATCTGGGCGGCATTGGCGTCGTAAACCTTGTATCCGTTGTCTTGAGGAGGATTGTGACTCGCCGTGACCACAACAGCAGCAGATGTCTCGAGAGTTCGTGCGGCAAAGGCGACGATTGGCGTCGGTGCGTAGTCAGAGAAATAGACAACCTTGATACCTGCGGCAGCGAGGACTCCAACAGTGTCTTCGGCGAATTGACGACTTGTGGATCTGGCATCGAAACCGACCACAACTGGCTGAGCCGGAGCCCCTTCGTGTCGATCAAGCAGGAATCGAGCCAAACCCGCTGTGGTGCGAATCACCACGGCTCGGTTCATCTGTCCAGATCCGGGACCTACTCTCCCCCGGATCCCGGCGGTGCCGAACTGGAGACTCGCTCCCATGGCGCGCTCCAGGGTCTGCAAGTCGTTGGAGTCGACTAACCCTCTCAACTCGGCTGAGGTAATCGGATCCGGATCCCCGGCGATCCAGGCTTCCGCCTTGCTCAACAGATTGCTCATCTTGGGGCCTTTCTCGTCCAATTCCATGAATCACGACACATATCCGTCAGGTCCAGCTTTGTGGACCACCCAAGGTGCTTGTAAGCCTTCTGGACATCGGCCCAGCTTGCAGCCACGTCGCCCGGTCGCCGGTCCACGATGTCATACGCTATCTCACGCCCGGAGACTTCCCGATAGGCGGAAACCAGCTCCAACACACTCGTGCCCTTTCCTGTGCCAAGGTTGTACGTATGAACTCCTGGCTGCTCGGCATGGACATCCAGCGCTCGAATATGGCCTTCAGCCAGGTCGACGACATGGATGTAATCGCGTACGCCAGTTCCGTCCGGTGTGTCGTAGTCGCCACCAAACACTTGTAGCCGAGCAAGATCGCCAGAAGCGACACCAGCGACAAAAGGCATCAGATTGTTTGGGACACCGTTGGGATCTTCGCCGATGAGTGACGACTCGTGCGCTCCGACCGGGTTGAAGTACCTGAGAAGAGAGATGCTCCACCGCTGATTGCTCACATATAGATCCTGGAGAACCTGTTCCATCATGATCTTCGTCCACCCGTACGGGTTGGTTGCCACCCCGATCGGCATGTCCTCGACCATGGGCAGCGTTTCTGGATCTCCGTACACAGTCGCCGACGAGCTGAACACAAACCGAGTGACACCAACGGAATCCAGGGCGTTGAGTAATGCGATCGTCCCACCCACGTTGTTTTCGTAGTACTTGATTGGGTGCGCTACTGATTCACCAACCGCCTTGAGAGCGGCGAAGTGGATGCACGCATCCACTCCAGAACCTGCGATGGTGGTCATCGCCTCGACGTCACGGACATCTACCTTGTGGAACTCAGGAGACGTACCGGTTATCTCACCTATTCCTCCAAGGACTGTCTCGTCAGAGTTGGAGAGATTGTCGACCACCACGGGCTCATGACCGGCTTCGATTAGCGCCACAACAGTGTGACTGCCGATGAAACCTGTTCCACCAGTTACTAAGACACGCATCGGGACAGATTAGGAGGTGCGATTCACGAAGGCAGATCGCCTATTCGGCCGGAAGAGTGAGCTGAAAACAGGACTCGCCAGACCTATAGCGATAAGTGATGGTCCCGCCCATGAGTTCCGCAAGACGTTTCGAAATCCACAAACCCAGACCCACCGAGCCCGGGTGGCTCTGACTGGAAGCAAACGGCTCGAAGATACGTTGCAGTGTCTCGGGCTCAATTGCATTGCCTGTGTCGCAGACCTCTACAGCCACTTCGCGATTTTCTTGGCTGACGATCACTCTGATCTCGGGCCCTCCGTACTTGACCGCATTGGTGAGTAGATTCCTCAGGATCTGCCTGGTGCGCAGCGGATCAGCCCTCACAGTGGCCCGTCCCGGGTCGAGTACGTCGACCGTGGTCGGGATGCCCTCACAAATCCGGCTGATCTCATCCGAGATCGAAAAAGAAACCGGGTTCACGGCAACTCCCTGGAGATCTTCGCGATGGGCCACGAGAAGGTCTTCAATCAGCCAGCTCGCCTCCTCGGCTTCACGTGCGATCAGAGAGATCATTTCAGTTTTCTCAGCTTCGTCGAATTGGTCTAGGTTGGAATCAAGCTCGGCGCTCAACCCGAAGATGGCGGCAATCGGATTACGAAGTTCATGGGAGACAGTTGCTATGAACTGGTCTCTCGAGCGTTCCAGCCGAATCCTGTCGGTCACATCAAAGAGACAGCCCTCGAAGTGGAGGATCTCACCTTTGTCATCCATTACGGCCCGGGCGGTGTCATGGACCCAGATCGTTGTACCGTCGCTGCGTTCCAGTTGCACGTCGAAGTCCCTGATCGTCCGATGAGACTCAAAAGCCAGAACCCAACGCTGTCGTTCACCCGGATTCACCCAGAGGTTGGCCACGGAAGTGGTTTCCTCCAAGAGCTCCTCCATAGTGTCAAAGCCAAGTACGTTGGCCAATGCACGATTGCCCGCGAGAAGAGTGCCGTCAGGGGCACTGCGGTACAAGGGAACCGGGAGCAGCTCAAAGAAATCACTCAGTTCGGAAACGCGTGACATAGCCCTTTCGTATCGTCGGTTTGGGTGGTCTTGGCCATAGGTCAGCCGACTCTACTCAGATTCTGGCTGTCTCAACCCGCTGCTATCGATGCGAAACGCCCCCTCCGCGTCGCGTGGAATCTCCGCGACGATTACAGGAAAGTTGGTCCCGTAGAGGGCGTTGGCCACAAAAGCTCCGGTGACGAGGATCGAGTCAACCGCGTCGAGGACCAAACCGACTGGCCCTGAACCAAGCCGAATGGTCTCGGCCAGAACGGTGGCCGACGAACTACTCCCCCGTCCGTGCGGCATGAGCAATATCGTGCCGCGCACTGTCTGTCCGTGCTGAGGATGGGCTGGGTCGATGATGTTTCCAGTCTCGATCTCGACGCCGCCCCAGAAAGACAATGGTGAAGTCAACACCATCAGCGGCCCTGAGGCTTCGCCCTCGACCAGGATCTTGCTCACAGCAAAAAGGGATCGCGAAGCACGATCTTGTTGCGAGCCGCTGACTCGACGCATTCGGCGAGTCCCGCAAACACTGGTTCATAGCCGAGGTTGCCAGGTGCGTAATACGCCCACTTGGCCGAGTTCGTCATAACCGAGCCGTGAACAGTTCCCATGATCGGTGTTATATATGTGCAAGTGTCCGTGACGATGGTTGCACCAAAGTTCTCAACACGCGTACGTACTTCGTTGTCCAGGCTTTCGAGCACCGATCTCGCAGTGTTGACGTAAAAGGGAACTTGGGTGTTGCGGCCAACCACGAGGTCGGCCAGCTCTCTGAATTCTCGAGAGCTGAAATGGGGCGTTCCTACTGAAACTGCACCCAACTCTGTACCTTCGGAGCCCAATGTCCTTCGCACGTCTGCAAGGTCTTCCTCGGTGACTTGGACCCGAATCGGGTTCTCGACAGTAGCTTCGGAGACCGACGGGGCTTCCGGTGTAACTCCAATGGCGTGGAACATCGCTGTGGCACCCGAAGATGCTGCAGCGGCTCCCAATGCCTTCAGTCGATCTTCATGGGCTCGAGAGTCGAGTCCTTTAATGGCCGGAATCTCGACACCGCAGTGTTTGCCTAACCAATATCCGAGAAGCGGATAGAGGACCTCGTGGTCCAGCACCCGGTCATCGACCGATAGCTCCACGACAACCGTTGCTTTCCGACCCTGGTCTGAGTGGAGACCGCTTAAAGGAGCGCGGCCGACAATGGCACAAGCAAGATCCGCAAAGTCCCCGTAGCGATTGGTGCGAGCACCGATGACTGAATTGGCATACACAATCGCATTCGACTCGCCCCACGCGATTTGAGCACCCAAAGTGGGCCTGCTCACAAGCTGGTATGGGGCGCACGTCCACGTAGGCTCACATCCCAGCTCAACGTGTAGGTCCATCAGACGCCGGGCTCGCTCACCGGTGCGCCGATCACCGCGAAACAGCTTGGGATGAAGAAGGTCCAGCGAAGAAACGTTCAGAGTGGTTGGCACCGACACGGTGGCACCCCCGTCGCGAAGCTTCTCCACGAAGTCGATCCCCGCTTCTCCGTGGTAGAGGCAACCATCGACGTGAGCACCCTCGATCTCCACAAGACGCTCCGTACCCCCGACCTCAGCCAGTTTCAACACCAGACCCATTGCGAGGGCGACACCGGCACCGTGTTCTCCGTCGGCCATTGCCTGCTCTTGAGATGTGAGTTTCAAAGCCTCAGTCGATCGGGAGAGAAAGTTGTGCATCGGGTCGAATGAAGCGCTCCAACCCGTTCCACATCAGATGATCCATGAATACCCAAGACCGGCGGTGGATGACTGTCGGACCCCAGGCCTGCAATGCCGCCTTGTGAGTGGGACATGGGTACCCCTTGTTCCCTTCGAAGTTGAAGCCGGGGAAGGATTCTGCGGCGGCCCTCATCATCCGATCTCGGCTCACTTTGGCGAGTATCGATGCGGCGGCAATCGACAACGACTTTGCGTCGCCCCGGACAATCATTTTGGAACCCCCGATGAAGTCCCATCTTCCGTCGAGCAGAACCTGTTGCGGTGGGACCCGGAGACCACTGAGTGCCCTTTGACCCGCCAGCCGTTGGGCATCAGACATCCCCAATTCGTCACATTCCGCAGGTGTGGCATGCCCGACCGCCCAGTCCTCAACCCAGTCGACAATCCTCTCGAACAGCGCCTCGCGCTCGAACTCGGTGAGCATCTTCGAGTCCCTGACTTTGTACACGCGTTTGTCGCGGGGAACAACGGCGACACCCACAGTAAGCGGACCCGCCCAAGACCCTCTTCCTACTTCATCGACACCGGCAACGACCTCGACCCCTCTATCCCAGTAGATGCGCTCATCCGACAGACCGGGTGCAGCACGTTTTAGTGACGGTCTGAGCCGAGGGGCCGTTGTAGTGCTCACAATGAGAGCGTAGGGATATTGCCAGTGCGATCAAACAACCGCCTCATCAATTCAGCGAGGGGTCGTCTGGAAAGGATGCAACCATCGCCAATCTCCCGGGTTGCCTTCTCAAAACGCGCGACCATTGGCCTTCGGGATCCTCAAACGGATCGTCCGGCGAGGCCGGCACGACATACCATGCTCCCTCGGCCACTTCAGCCAGAAGTTGACCGGACCCCCAACCCGAATAGCCGGCATAGATTCGGACCGAGGAGTAATCCCCAGGATCTGACTGCTCCAGATCGACCAAGGTCAAGCCCGGCAAGATCTGAGAGTCGCCAGCTCGCGCTGGTGCAACCGCGATCCCGATTTCGGGATCGACGGGTCCACCCAGGTGAACCAAGCCAGGCGGTACGGCGACGGTTCCCCAGGCCTCCAGGTGTTCGTCCACCCGATCGAGAGTGACGCGATTGAGGATCAGACCGTATGAGCCGTCATCGTTGTCTTCGATAACCAGGACCACCGTACGGTAGAAAATCGGCTCCAGAATGACAGTGGACGCAACGAGTAGTTTGCCCTCGTAACTCAGCCTTGCCTCCTCACAACCCGTTCTCCGGTTGGTACCGTAGCCCGATGCCTTTGCCGTCCGTTTTACTCCACGACCAGCTCAACGGCGGACCCCGGATCGAGACGGTAGTTGAGCTATCGACAGAACTGGGATACGACGGACTACCGAGCCAGGACATGAACGAGTTGGGTCGGTGGTTCGACCAGCCTGATTCCGCTCGCTCGAAGTACCTAGAAGTCTTCGACCACACCGCAGCCGTGATGCAAACTACATCCTCGATCAATTGTACGCGCAACGACTCGGCCATGGGATCGAAATCAACGATGACTGCATTGTCGAGGAAGGACTGATAACTCAGATGGGTGACACCGCACAACGGATCAAATCGGAGACAGTTCCATTGGAGATGTGTCCAGCTTCGAATCTGGCGACCAAGGGTCTCGAACCCGACCAGCACCCTTTTGGCCTTCTCTACCCAGCTGGCTTCAACGTGACGCTCAATACGCACAATCGGGTGATGTCCAATACCTCCATGACGAAGGAGTACCAGTTCGCTACCGAACACGGCGGGCTCAATCCGAGCGACCTGATCGATATCGCCCGAGGTTCTTTACAAGCAGCCTTCTGTAGCGAAACGACCAAGGAACGCCTTTGGGCGACGGCGATCGCCCCAGGTTTTCTCGAGGTCGGCCTACCAGCGACCACGACCTGGAGTCCCTAATGCGCGCGCTCATCAAGTTCCCGGACGAAGAGGGGCTCCGGCTCTCCGATGTTCCGATCCCGGAGCCGGGACCAGATGAGGTCCTGGTGAGGGTTCACGCAACTGGAATCTGTGGCACGGACTTGCACATCTACCGGTGGGATCAGTGGGCGAGGGACAACATCCCGGCGCCGATGACGGTGGGTCACGAGTTCTCGGGAACCATCGCCAAGCTCGGCAGTTCCGTATCAGGGTTCGAAGTCGGCGAACTCGTCGGAGCTGAAGGGCACGTTGTTTGCGATAGATGTCGGAACTGTCTTGCCGGCCGACGGCACCTCTGCAACGACACGAGAGGGATCGGTGTCAACATCCCGGGAGCATTCGCAGACTATGTCGTCGTTCCCAAGTCGAACGTTTGGCGCCACACATCCGATTTGTCCGCTGATATCGCTGCCCTGTTCGACCCGTTTGGCAACGCGGTCCATACGGCTCTCAAGTTCCCGGTTCTCGGCGAAGACGTGCTGATAACAGGAGCAGGGCCAATCGGGATCATGGCGGCAGCCGTAGTCGCTCATGCTGGAGCGCGCAATGTCGTTGTCACTGATATCAACGAGTATCGGCTCAATCTGGCTAGAACCATGGGTGCAACACGTGTGGTCGATCGTCGTACTGACGACCTCAACACGGTGCAGCGGGAGCTTGGGATGCAGGAAGGCTTCGACGTTGCTTTGGAGATGTCCGGAAGTCCCTCTGCGTATCAGGACATACTCGACAACACGATTCACGGCGCCAACGTCGCCCTGTTGGGGATCCCTGCAGAACCGTTTGCGATCGACTGGAGTGTCGTCGTGTTCAACATGCTCAACCTCAAGGGGATCTACGGTCGACAGTTGTTTGACACCTGGTACAAGATGAACATCCTCATCGACTCGGGGCTGGACCTGACGCCGGTGATCACCCACCGGTTCGACGTCGATGAATACGACGTTGCATTCGATGCGGCAGCCTCCGCGGACTCAGGAAAGGTCCTGATCAGCTGGGACTAGGTCTTTTATGCGCTAAGTCGCTCGTTTATCCACGAGGCGATCTCACTCACAAGCTCGGGTCCCTCCGGCTCGTTGAGGATCTCGTGACGGAGCTTTGGATAGAGCCGTCGCTCGAATCCGGGAAGGTCTTCGAATACAACGGTCGTTCGAGCGGGCACAATCGTGTCTGCTCCACCGTGCATCACCAGCGCTGGCGTGTCGATCTTGTCGAGGTTGGCCAGAACGTGTTCCTGGGCTGAGAACAAGGCTGCGCCAAGTTTGCCCGCGGTGGACAGAACCATCAATGGATCGGCGAAATAGGCTTCACCCACGTCGGGATCACGGGAGAGCTGTTCTGCATTCAGGCCGTTGGGAATCATCATCTTCGGCGCAAGTCTTGCGACTATTGGGGCAGCTTTCTTCTGCCACCAGGCACCGCCACCCAGCGCGGGAGCGGACAAGATAGCCAGATCGGGTGTGGGCCGCTGCTCAGCCAGGTATCCGGCACAGAGAAGCCCACCCATTGAGTGACCCATGAGCACGACAGCTCCGTTCTTTTTGGCATTGACAACGAAAACTTCGATTTGGTCCCAGTAGTGACCCCACTCCTCGACGTAACCACGGTCGCCCCCACTCTGTCCGAAGCCGTATAGGTCAGGCGCGACCACCCGGAAACCTGCCTCGGCAAGCAACGATCCGGTGCGTTGGTAACGGCCAGCATGCTCGGCCAATCCGTGGACAAGGATTATCGTTGCCGTGGGCTCGCCCGTCGGCGGAGACCAGGTCGTTGAGAAACAGTGGCCGTAGACGTCGTCGGCCTCGGATTGGGTGATGGGTTGAATGCTCACCCCGCCATGTTACGGCCGCTAAACCGTTCAGACGAAAGGTGGATTCTTCGTTTTACCGGCAACGCCCCGCCCCCGGATTTCAATCTCAGCGTCTTCGCCTTCGCCAACCGGTGGTGACAGGTAGGCCATGGCGATGCCAGTTTGAAGCATTGGTGACATGTTGCCCGATGTCACCGTTCCGAAGCTGTTACCTACCGTGACGGGGTGGCCGTGGCGAGGAACCCCTCGTTCGGCAAGGACTATGCCTGTGAGCTTTTTCTCCAGACCATTTTCACGCTGGAGTTCAAGTACAGTTCGACCCACAAATTCATGATCGAAGTCAACGGCAAAACCGAGGTCCGCCTCGAGTGGTGAGGTGTTCTCGTCGAGGTCTTCTCCCCATAAGGGGAAACCTGCCTCGAGCCGCAGGGTGTCACGCGAGCCCAGGCCACAGGCTCTCACTCCATGGCGGAGAAGAGCCCTGGCTACTGCTTCCGCGGTTTCGGGATCGGTCACCAGTTCGCCGCCCTTCTCCCCCGTGTATCCGGTTCCGGCCATCCAGATCGGCCCACCTCCCCACTGAAAGTGGGATGTCCGGAAGCGTCCTGGCCGATGCTCGAGAACGGCCTCAAAGACATCTGGAGCTGATGGTCCCTGGATGGCGATCATCGCCGTCGCCATTTGGAGGTCGTGAACTTCGGTTTCGGGCTGAGCGGAGAACGCTTCCATGACCCGTGGCTGGTTTGCTGCGTTGGGCATCACCCAGTAGTCGTTCTCATCCCACCACCAAACAATTATGTCATCGATGACACCACCGGACTCGTTCAGCATCATCGTGTACTGGGCTCGACCGGGCTCAATCCGCTCGAGGTTGTTGCAGAGCAGACGCGAGAGCGCCTTTCCCGCACCGGGACCTTTTAGCGAAAACCGACCGAGGTGGGACACGTCGAAGAAACCAGCGGACTCACGGACCGCCCGGTGCTCAATGAGAACGGACTCGTACTGGACGGGCATATCCCATCCTCCGAAGTCCACCAGTCTCCCACCCAGTTCGACGTTCAGATCATGTAATGGCGACTTCATCCCGTGCGACGTTCCCCGCGTTCGGCAAGTCTGACGACGCTCGGTCGTCCCGGGATTCTCGTGGGCGTGTTGGCGTCGTCGAGGCTTTCGGGCTCCTCGAGACCGTATTTCACGACGAGGTGGAGATAGTCACGCTGATAGAACACCTTGCAGTTGACGTCGGGATGCAGTTCTTTCAGCTGTCGCACTTTGCGGTTCTTCTTGGTGACTAGCTTCTGATTCATCGTGGTTATCTCGATGAATAGCTCGTCGTCGGGAAGATAGAAGTCTGGCGTGAAGAACTGCGTCGGTTCTCCCTCGTCATCCCAAGCTATTGGAAAACTTCGTGGTTCGTATTCCCAAGTCACCCCGTAGAAGTCCAAGAGGAGTGCAAACTGTCGCTCGCTGTTGTGGGCGAACGGAACCTCGTGAGCGGTGAGGAACTCGGTCAGGGTGCGCCTACTTCGACAACCCCGGCGTACTCTTGCTGGTCTGGGTAGAGCTGGTGTATGTCGCCTTCGACTTCGGACTCGACCGGGCCGATCGCAATACCGAACACGCCTTGGCCACGCCGGAACACATCAACAACTTCCTCTTCGGAGTGGGCGGCGTAAATCGTGTGACCATCGCTGAGGAGAGTCACGTCGGCGAGAGGTGTGTCCGACTCCATTTGCTGTCTGAGGATTTCGATGGCCTGACGAATCTTCTTGAGGCTCATCCCGGCGTCGAGGAGCCGCTTGATCACCTTCAACTGGACGACATCGGAAAACGAATAGAGCCTCTGAGAGCCGGATCCGGCGGCGCGCTGCAAACTGGGCGTGATCAGATCCGTCCGGGCCCAATAGTCCAGCTGACGATACGTTATGTCCACCAGGTTGCACACCTGGGGCGCGCGATACCCAAATTCCCGCTCTGAAGACATCGAAAACTCCTCCGGCTTACACGTTCGTAATTCCGCCGTTGTGAGAAAGCTACCCGTGTTTGCTTCTTGGGTCAACGCTTTCCTGTGGAAAACTCTCCGAAGGCACCAAAACCCGACATTGGGCCCGTCGGTAGCGTTTGCTCAGCCGTTGGCGTCGTCTCCCAGAAAATCCTCGATCGTGACTTCCTCGAGCATCTCCCGAAACTTGTCGATTTCGGCATCGGCGTCGTCCTCGTCGAACTCCACCGAAGCTTCCGCCATCACTGAATCCAGGGCGAAAACCGGTGTGCCGACCCTGACAGCCAGGGCTATTGCGTCTGATGGCCTGCAAGAAATGCGAGCTTCACGACCGTCGAGGTCAAGCAGCAATTCGGCGAAATACACCGAATCACGCATCTCGGTGATCGTCACCCGAGTGGCCAGGCCGCCGGTGGCGTCCAGAATCGATCGCATGAGATCGTGGGTAAGTGGCCTTGGAGGAACGACGCCTTCTAGCGCCGTCGCAATTGCGGTTGCCTCGTTGCCACCGATCCAGATAGGCAGATACCTCGGTCCTTCCGCTTCTTTGAGCAAGACGATTGGTTGATTGGATGGCAGCTCGACTCGGACGCCGACTACCTCCATGGCGATTGTCTCCTGCTGTCCGGACATAGGCCGAGGTTATCACCGTGGCGAAATCAGTCGATCTGGGCAGTCGACTTCCCGTCGGAACCAAAAAACTCCGAAGCCAGAACTGCACGATCGTCGACAAACGCCCCGATGTCGATGATCGCGAACATGGAAGGCAGATTCCGATACAGGCCTTCCCAGTCGAGCCCGTAACCAACGATGAATTCATCGCCAACCTCGAAGCCTCGATACTCGATAGGTACATCGACGACACGACGCCTTGCCTTGTCCAGCAAGCTAACGGTGGCAACACTCCTTGCCCCGCGATCGCGCATCATCTGACGCAGCACATTTAGCGTCAGCCCAGTGTCAACGATCTCCTCAACGATGATCACATCGCGATCCAGCATGGGCCCCGACGTGTCCATCGATACGGATATCCTTCCGCTTTCACCGAACCGGTTCAGCGCGAGGAAGTCAACCTCGGCCGTAGGCAGGTCGACACTGCGAAGCAAGTCTGCCGCGAACAACACAGAACCGGTCAGAACCACCACGAACACGGGATCGCGCCCTTGATAGTCCTCAGAGATAGCCCTACCCAACTCGGCTACACGTGACTGGACCTCCTTCTCGCTTATGACCTCCGATGCAAATGTGAAGTCTCTCATCATTCGCCTCGATCGAGCCAAAAAGTGAAAACGTCCCATATGGACGACGGGCCCCTGGCTGGAGCGACGGTTTCCACGACTATGGGAGGAGGATCGGGTAGATCCGTGCCGGCAACGGGCGACGGAGGATCGAGAAAAATTCCCTGCGCTGCGAGATGGACAAACGCCTCGGCGTCGCGAGAAACCACCAGCGGCTCAGGCGCAACATGGGGCATCGGCGATTGATAAGGCATACGGCTACTCAGCATTTGGTAATAGGGCATCTCTTCGAACGCGAAGTTAAGAAGCGGCTCGGCGTCAGCGAAGTGACCCCTGCGGCCTTCCGAGCCGAGGAGTATCACGTAGATGCGCCGCCCATCTCTCTCCGCTGCCGCGACGAACGTGAGCAGAGCTCGATTGGTGAAGCCCGTCTTCACCCCCATCATTCCCGGATAGTCGCCGAGCATCAGGTTGGTCGACTCGGCGAGCCGCACGGTTCCCTCCGGGTCGGGTGGAAAAACAAAACTCTGCATTCGTACCGTCTCAACGAACTCAGGAAACTCCATTGCGACTTTGGTCATCACTAGAAGGTCATTCACGGTTGTGAAGTGATTTGGCCCGTCGAGTCCGTGAGGGTTGTTGAAGCTGGTGTGTTCGAGACCGAGTTCGGCGGCGCGCTGATTCATCAGATCGACGAATTCAGACACAGACCCGCTGACGTGTTCGGCGAGAGCTGTCGCAGCGTCGTTTGCAGAGTGGATCATCAGTGCCCTGAAGAGGTCTCCGACTGAAACCGTCTCACCAGCCACCAAGTCGATTTCCTTCTCTCCGGTTGCCGCAGCATTTGCCGACACGGTCACCATCTCGGTCATCTCTGCGTTTTCCAGGACGAGCAAACCAGTCATGATTTTCGTCACAGAGGCCATTGCCCTTTCCTCGTCCCGATTGGCACCATCGATTACGGCACCAGCGGAATCGTCATACAACAGCCAACTGGGAGCCGTCGGGTCTGGAGCCTCAGGAACCGGCCACGGATCGCTGGTCTGAATCGGGTACGTCAGAGGCGCCGCAGGTGCAGCTGGCGAGAACGCGCCCATAGCCACCAAAAAGGCAACCGCCCATATGAAGAGTCTCTTCATAGATTGAGGAAACGTCTGAGCTCTCCGTTGAGCATCGCCCTGTGCAGCGCCTGGACCGAGTCGTTGGTCACTGACAGCACATCTCTGGCTCTCTCTTTGGCTTCAGGGTTGTTGGCTCGGGCCAGAGGCTCAACGAGAAACCTCACGAGTTCGCTCTCTTTGTCAACCGCCAGTCTCACCGCTCGAAGGTGTCGCGGTTCCAGGCCAAGGTCCATAAGCCGCTTCGCTTCGGTTCCGATCACGCCCGCTTCCGGCGGAAAAACCGACTCGTCGGCAATGGGCACAATGATCTTGGCGTCAATCAGCGCATCCAGTTGAGCCTCCTCGAGAGAGGAACGTTTCAACAGGGCAGCCCTATCGAGAGGCTCACCCTCAGGTTTGGGCGCTTGTGATCGCTGAGTCTTGGAATCGAGGTCTTCTCCCCTCTCCCAAAGAGTCAGCTTCGACTTGATCACCTTGAGTGGGAGGAAGTGATCCCGTTGTTGCTGCAGGATGAAGCGGATACGGGCCATCTCATCCGGCCCGAACTGTCGGTAGCCGCTCGAAGTGCGATGGGGATCGACCAGACCCTGGGACTCCAGAAATCGGATTTTGGAGACGGAAACGTCGGGGAACTCGTCTCGGAGCTGGTTGATGACTTCTCCGATGGAGAGAAGATCGTTGTCAGACATCGCCGTGTGCGACGACGAAGTGGAATCGACCGACCAGAACTTCATCGCCCGGTGAAAGGTCTGCTGCATCCACCCGCGATTCGTTCACGTAAGTCCCGTTGGTGGATCCGCTGTCCTCCACCCGTAGCTCCACGCCACTCAGCACAAAACGACAGTGATGACGAGAAACTGTCACATCATTGAGGAATATGTCGCTCTCGGGGTGGCGACCGACGGTTGTATTCCCCTCTTGAAGGACAAAGGTGAGTCCGGCGCGCGGCCCTTGCTCCACCACCAGCGCAAATCCATCGAACCCTTCGATGCTGGCCGCTTCATCCCGTGTCAGGGGGTGCTCTGCCCGCTCAGCTAAGGGGACATAGATGAGGGTCGGGTCGTTTTCGACCTCAGGCTGCTGCTGGTCTTTTTCTTCCGGACGGGTCTCTTCGGTCATCTCGCCCTGATAATAGGAAGAATCTGTGACTCAATCGGTGATGATCACTCGGTTAATTCTTTGTAGGCAGCGGCATCGAGCAATTCGGAATCGTCCAGGGCTGAAGATGGTTCGATTTCGGCAAGCCAGCCATCGGTGTAGGGACTGCTGTTGACCAAGTCAGGTGACTCTGCGACGGAATCGTTCACGCTGACGATTTTCCCGGCTACCGGTGCATAGACCTCACCGACTGATTTCGTGGATTCAACTTCAACAAGAAGGTCTTCTTTGGCCACGTCGACGCCGACTTCGGGTAGTTCGATGTAGACGATGTCACCGAGTTGGTCCTGAGCGTAATCAGTGATCCCGATCCTGAGTTTGGCTCCAAGGTCCTGGATCCACTCGTGTTCGTCTGTATATTTCAAACCTTCTGGTACCTGCATCAATCCTTCTCCAAAGGCTGTTTGGTCGTGGTCCGCGACTCTAATCGGCTCAAGTTGACACGAGCGTCGGCGAGGTACTGAAACATCACGTACCAGTACAGAATCAGGCCAACCACACCCGCTATCCAAGCCAAAGGTCGCATGAACG
This sequence comes from Acidimicrobiia bacterium, assembly GCA_965216445.1. GTDB lineage: Bacteria > Actinomycetota > Acidimicrobiia > Spongiisociales > ZC4RG35 > MA-ANB-1. The sequence continues at coordinate 1,350,044 of OZ244166.1, read as the reverse complement.
TCTCGAGGAATCCCGCTTCGGCAAGATAAAAAGCCGGTACGGCACCGTATATGAGGAAGGTCGCGTTCTTGCCCTGCTTTCGAACTTCGAGAGTCCCCCCTCCCTGCGAGACGAGATACAGAGTGACGACAGCCATGATTGCTTCCCGCAGGAGCAGTGGGATACCGATGAGCAGAGGTATCACTCCGACGATGAGGCCGCCAACCACGGCAGAAACGATCATCAGACGATCCGCGACCGGATCCAATGCCTTTCCCAGGTTGGTGACCTGGTTGAGTTTGCGAGCCAGGTATCCGTCGATCCAGTCCGTCCACCCAATCGCAAATATCAGCCAAGCGGCGAGGGCTATGTTGTCGTCGACCAACAGCACCCACCAGAACCATCCCACTCCAAGAATCCGTGTGAACGAAATGATGTTCGGAATGGTGAATATGCGGTCCTCGTTCGTTTCTCGGGCTGACACGGTGCGCAGGCTAGCTGTGCTGGATGTGTTGATCGATAGGTGTGAGTTGTCCGAACCGATCCGACTCAACCTGTCGCGGCTCAGCCTGCAGGCTCGACCAGATGAATTCCCGCCGATGCGGCCTGGATCCCGCCCAAACCTGGCATCGCCGTGAACCGAATCATGTCAGAACGGTAGACCTCGACTATCCGGCTGCCATATAGAGGCAGATACGGGATGTCAGTTGCAATTAGGGACTCGATCTGCCAGAGAAGGTCCGTCGCAGTTTCGGCGTCGGTGGCCGCGTGATACCTGTCTATCAGACGATCCATCTCCTCACCGGAATAGCCCGTGTTGTTGCCTGCACCGCCGGTGCCGAGGAGATGAGAGTAGAAGGACGGTAACCCGGGGTTTCCGAGCGACCAGCCCAGGATCGCCATGTCATAGTGGAGCTTGCCGTCTTCACCCGGCGTGAACGTGAGATCGATCACGGTATCGAAGTCAGTGGTCACCGGGATCACCTCGAAGCCAAGCAGTGCGACGCTCTCCGCGACCTTTTCCGAATACTGGCGCCTTGCGGGGTCGTACTCATCGCCCGCGGTCAGAATCGTCAGCTTCTGCGGCTCCCGGCCGTCGATTGTCAGTCCTTCGCCTGCCACCACCTCACCGGCGTCGCCCATATGAGGTGACTCAGACCATGCGTAGCCGACGTCCTTGAGCTCCTCGAGGACATTGGCCAATGTCTTAGCGGTGAGACTGCGCACGGGAACACTTTCGTCCAGCTTGGACACGGTGAACCAGGCTGGATTGCCCGAGGGAATCATCGACCTGCTCGCAGGTGCGTGCGCAATGGTGTCTGCCAGGGAGTCACGGTCTACCAGAAGGGCGACCGCCTCCCGGAACGCAAGCTGGTCCATTGGTGCCCGATCGAGGTTGAAGCCAAGAAAACGAACCCCAAAAGCCGGACTAACCACCGTTTCTATACCCTCGGCTCCTTCGAGTTGGGCACGCTGGTCGGGACTGAGCCCGTTGGGGGAGACAAACGTGTGGACCTTGCCCTGGATCAAGGCATCGGTCACAGCATTTTCATTGGCGAACAGCACATATTCGATGTTGTCAACGGCGGCGACGGACCCGGCGATGCGTCCATAGGTGGGATTGGTCCGGCTCGCCGCAATACTCGGATCCAAGCCTACGAGCTCAGTCGGTCCACTTGCGGGGTCTCTCGAACCCTCTACCTGGTAGAGCTCTTCAGCTGTGGCTGCCTGATTCACCGCAGTGGCCCAGAAATGTTGAGGCATCACTGGTGCGGTTCCAACCGCGTGGGGCCACACATCGAGGCCCGGTCGCCCGTCAAATGCCACCGAGACCGTGAAGTCATCGATGGCGGATACGTCGAGGACCTTCTCGGGGAATGCTTGTTCCCATTGCCCGCCGAGTTCGAGCCTACGGACAGTATCAAAGGTGAACACAACATCGTGGGCGGTCAGCGTTCTGCCGTCACTCCACACATTGTCGCCTCGGAGTTGCACCACAGCTTTCCACCCCGACTTGTCCCACACCGGTTGGGGAATCGAACTCGCCAATTCTGGCTCCAAGGTCAACGTATGTGGATCCAGACGAAACAGGGTGGCCTTTGTCGGTGCCAGCACATATGCATCCCAGACCGTTGGTGAACCCCCGAAATAGGACCAGTAGTTCGAGGTGCTTGGCAGGCCTAGAACGCCTACCCGGTATGTGAAGGGCTCATCGGGCTCCTGATCACGATCTGATGTCTCGGTCGGCCCCGTGGTTACGGAGGTGGATGCTGTGGTAGGAGGCGTGGGTTGGATCTCGACTCCGGCCGAATCTCCAGGGGCTTGAGCCTGATTCAGGGCAAGCATCGCCAGAACGACGAGGGCAATGGTCGCACCGAAGCTCCGGATTGTTTTGCTGGGCAAAGAACACCTCCCAACAATTAATCGGCATCGGTTCAGCGTGACTTAACGATGATGATTCGTTCCCGGATCGAGCTAGGATTTCCCCAGTTCCGGGCTGTGGCGCAGCTTGGTTAGCGCGCCGGTCTGGGGGACCGGAGGTCGGGAGTTCAAATCTCCCCAGCCCGACTGATCCAGGTGCTCGGTCTTATCCGCCGAGTGCCTGGAACAGCCACACCACGCCCTGCACGAGACGCCATCCCAGATACAGGGCCACCAGAACAACCATGATCCTGAAGGACCACGGTGTCGGGATATCTTCCTGTAGTTCGGCCTCATTCCGATCAGTCATCGACGCTCCCGTTTCCTGGTGACGATGTGGACCGGGTTGCCGGTGAAATCGAAGTTATCTCTCAACTTGTTCTCCAGGAAGCGGAGGTAGTCATCCCCAAGATCGCCGCCAGAGTGGAACAAGACGAATGTCGGGGGTGCCACACCGGCTTGTACCGCGTAATGGATCTTTGGCCGGCGACCCTTTCTCACGGGCGGAAGATGCGCTGCAGTCCAATCTCGGACCAGTCGATTCAGCTGGCCAGTTCCGATTCGGGCATACCGGCTCTCGGCGACATGTGCCACCAAACGACCCAACCTGTTGAGACGTGCCCCGGTCTCCGCCGAAAGCCGCATGACTGGTGCCCATTCCACAAACCCGAATCGATCGGGTAGCGATTGTTCGGTTTCGGCTCGTTGTTCATCGTCGATCGCGTCCCACTTGTTCAACAGAATCACCAGGCCGGTTCCCGCCTCGACGATTTCTTTCGCAATCCTCTGATCCTGGTGGGTCACCCCCTCGGTTGCGTCGACCATCAACAGGGCGATATCGGCGTCTTTTAGGGCCTCGCGAGCTCTGACAACCGCATAGAAGTCGGCGTCTTCGGTTATCTGTGGTTTGCGACGTATTCCGGCCGTATCGACAAGCGTGTAGTCCACACCGTCAATCTCGACGTCGACGTCAATCGGATCTCGTGTCGTCCCGGGAACATCCGAAACGATCACACGCTGTTCGCCGACAAGACGGTTCAACAGCGTGGACTTCCCAACGTTGGGCCGACCCACGATTGCAAGGCGGGTCCTCTTGGGTGCAGTCGTCACCTCCTGCTCAGCAGGTAAGAAGCCGACCACGCGGTCGAGGAGGTCGCCTACTCCCCTGCCATGGTAAGCAGACAGCGGGTACGGCTCAGATAGACCGAGACCCCAGAGGTGACCGACTTCCGATTCGGCGGCCGCCGTGTCCACTTTATTGGCTGCCAGAACTACAGGAACCCCCGCACCGCGGAGCACCGATATCACTCCCGTGTCGTCATCAGACAACGCCGTCGTGGCATCCACAACAAAAACCACAACATCAGCACCGCTAACTGCCGCCTCCGCCTGCTGTTTGATCGATTCGTCGATACCAGTCCCGGGTTTCAACTCCCAACCCCCAGTATCGATTAAAAGGAAGTCTCTCCCCGACCAGTCTGCTTCGAAACGACGTCGGTCTCTGGTGACACCAGGGCTTTCCTCAACGACTGCTGTCCGGGACCCGATGATCCGGTTGACCAAGGTCGACTTACCTACATTCGGCCGACCGACCACGGCAACGACAGGAAGCGAATTCATGGTCAGCTACTTATGAGCTTGAGCGCCTCGGAGGCGGTCCAGGACCGGTCATTCTCCAGATAGCCGGCTCCACCGGAACCGGAGGCCGTTACACCTGCTTCTACAAGATGCTGGAGGGTCGTGACGAACGAACGCAACTGAGGCGGAAGCGGGAAGTATTCACCCTCTTCGGTGACTTTGAGGAGCTCAAAGCCCAAAGCCGGGTTGAGCCGGTCGATGACCTCTTCAATGAGGTGATCAGGAGCACTCGCACCTGCCGTCAGGCCCACGACTTCTTTGCCGGCAAGCCACTCATCCTGGATGTCTGCAGCAGAATCGATCCGATGTGCCTCAACGTTGTTCTCAGTCGCCACCCGCACCAGGGCCTGGGTGTTCGACGAGTTATGTGAACCAACGACGAGTATCAAATCACACTTCCCGCTTAGCTGCTCAACAGCACCCTGACGGTTGGTTGTTGCATAGCAAAGGTCGGACTTTCGCGCTGTAGCCAACTCCGGAAATCGCTCCCGTGCATCGTCCATCACCTGGCGCCATTCGTGCATTCCCAATGTCGTCTGGGCGAGCAGAGCTACCCGCTCGGGATCGGCTGGCTGGTAATCCCCCAGCCCCGTCTCGGGCTCGACGAGGGTTATCGCCTTCGGCGCCTCGGCGACCGTTCCAACGGCTTCGTCGTGGCCTTCGTGTCCGACGTAGATGATCTCGTAGCCTTTTGAGGACATCGTCTTCACTTCGTGGTGCACTTTGGTGACCAAAGGACAGACGGCGTCGATGACGACGGCAGCTCGTTCACCGGCACCCGCAACGACATCGGGTGCTGAGCCATGTGCTGACAGCATGACTGGTGCCCCAGGTGGGACTTCGTCGATATCGTCAACGAAGACCACACCGACCTGCTCAAAGGCGCGGACGACCCATTCATTGTGGACGATCTCGTGATAGCAATAGACAGGCGGTTCAAAAATCCTCGTCATCCAGGTGAGGGCCTTGATCGCCATCTCCACGCCAGCACAGAATCCTCGAGGCTCCGCCAGCAGTACACGTTCGACTGTCATCTCGGACCCATGGTAGGGGCGCTCAGAACGAAGCCTCATATGCACGTCGTACGATCTCCTCGACGACCTGTTCGATCGTGAGCGAGTCTGTATCGATCACCACTGCCCCCTCCGGGACGGCCAGTGGGGAGTCGGCTCGAGTTGAGTCCAAATGGTCCCGACGCCCTTGTTCTTCGAGGACTCGATTCGGCTCCTGGCCGGTCTCAATTGCTCTGCGTTTCGCTCGTACCTCCGCCGAGGCGTCGAGATAGATCTTGAGGGGCGCACTTGGAAAAACAACAGAACCGATGTCTCGCCCCTCGACAATTGCACCACCCTCTTGCATTTCAACCCAGTTCCTCTGGTGTTCTACCAATGTGCGGCGAACCGATGGAAATGCAGCGACCACCGACACGTGACGATTCACCTCGGGGTCCCGGATCAACAGTGAGACATCCTCACCGTCTACGTACATAGCGCCTTCGATTTGGTCGAAGAACGCGCGGGCTACTGCCGGCCCTACCTCTCGTTCGTCCTGAAGATCGACCTCGGAGCGCATGGCGACAAGGGTCGCTGCCCGGTAATAGGCGCCTGTGTCAAGATGGGGAATACCGAGGCGCTGTGCGACAAGGCGGGAAACGGTGCTCTTCCCCGTGCCTGCAGGTCCGTCGATCGTGAGGGTACGCGCCATTGCGATCCCGGAGGGTAGACAACGCCACCTCGTACGCCACCTCCGATCCGTGCTAATGGGGAACATCATCGGGTACGCAAACACAGAGCGGAGAGTCACCGGCCCAAGGGCGTCCTAGATGGGGGTTGTCTGGACAATGGGGGCAAAGGACCGGTGAAGACCTCTCCGTGCTGTAGAACTTAGCAAATCCAGATCGTTGGGGAGGGAAATCTCCAGAACTTTCTTGAGTGTTCGTTCAAATCAGACCGGAGACACCGTAGGTCCGAGGTCCCGAAACCAATCCCAATAACCCGGCCAGGTCTTCGCGACAACACCTGGATCGCGAATGAGAACACCATCATCGCAGAGCCCGAGCAAAGAGAGACTCATCGCCATCCGATGGTCACCATGACTCCAAAGTTCCTCGCGCCGCACCCGACCAGGCCGGATTCTGAGAGTGTCCCCGTCGACTACAACGTGTGATCCATAGCGACTGAGTTCGGATTCCAATGCGTGGAGTCGATCAGATTCCTTGAATCGCAAGCTGCCAAGCCCACCAATGGAAGACGTTCCGTCGGCCCGGGCACATGCGATTGCGAGACCGAGCGCCGCATCAGGCGCTTCGCTCATATCCATGTCAATTGGGCTCAGGACTGCCGGACCCTTTACGACAGTGGACTCTGCTTCTCTTGTGACCTCACAACCCATTCTCTCCAGGGCTTCGAAGATCAAGAGATCGGGATGACCCGCCATGTCACCGATAATCCGCCCCTCCTTGGCCGTGATCGCGGCGGCAACCGCCGGGTAGACGGCAGCCGAAGCATCTACAGGTACGTCGTAGTCGGTCGCCCGGTATAGACCGCTGTGGACGGTGAAAGCCTGGTCCTCCCAGGACGTGGCCACACCGAACGCATCCATCACCCGTCTCGTCAAGTCGATATATCGGTTCGAACCGCTCAGGCCAACAGGTCGGAGCGTCGTGTTCCCGCCTCCATGCGGCATTACGTGTAGCAACGCCGAAACGACCTGGCTGCTTTCAGACGCATCCACCTTGACTTCACGACTCACGAACCCTGCCCCTCCTGCGAGACGCCACGGATGCGACTCTGAAACGGTTACACCTTCTTTGCGCAGTGCCTCCAAAAGACCGCCCATTGGGCGCTGTGGGAGCCTTCCACTCCCCCGGATGACAAAACTGCCTGGAACAAACGGTGCTAGAGCCATGGCGAATCGCGCAGTGAGACCTGACTCCCCCACGAGCAACTCATCTTCTGGGGTTTTGTACTCTCCGGCTTGCCCCTCGATTTCCCACGGTCCCCCTGAATCCACTTTCACTCCGATGCCGAATCCGCGCAGACACCGGATAGCCGCCTCAGTGTCTCTTGCCTCGAGCCCGTGAGCGACATGACTCAGCCCTTCAGCAGCTGCGGCCATGAATAGGGCCCGAATCGTGTGCGACTTCGACCCGGGCGGTCGCATTGAGAAAGGAGCAATCGCCTGCGGCGGGCTGATCGAATACACGCTCACTTCCGTGTCCCCGCCATCAGCTCCGTGACTTCCTTCGCCGTCAGCCTCCGCGACTTACCGGGGCTGAGATTCGGATCCGCAACGGGACCAATCGCAGTGCGCACCAGGCGGAGTGTCTCAAATCCGATTTGGTCCAACATTCGCCGGATCTCACGATTACGCCCCTCGACCATGACAATCTCAACGTGGGTTCTGTTTCCGTGTTTCCCAACGACCACCACTCGCAAGGCCCGCGCCGGGCCATCTTCGAGTTCAACCCCTTTTGCCAGTCGTTGAGCATGTTTCGGGCCAAAGTTGCCACCCACCTCTGCAAGGTACTTCTTCCGGATGCCATATCGCGGATGGGTGACCCGTTCAGCGAGGCTGCCGTCGTTGGACACCAGGATCAAGCCTTCGGAGTCCGCGTCGAGTCTGCCTATCGGATACAGTCGCGTCTCGCTACCGACGAGATCGACCACGGTTCTCCTTCCCTGTGGATCGGATGACGTGCTGATCACACCAACTGGCTTGTACAGGAGATGTGTTTCCAGGTCGGGATTGACCGGCATCGGTAGGCCATCCACGGTGACAACATCGGAGTCGACATCCACTCTGTCCCCCAACATCGCAGTGCGACCGTTGATGGCAACCCGGCCGGCAGCAATTGCTTCTTCAGCAGCTCGCCTCGACATCAGTCCAGCGTGTGCGATTGCCTTCTGGGCGCGGATCTGATCCGCCATGTCATTCAGCCGCCGAGCCGAAGAGATTCTTCGAGCCCATCGAGCGCCTGCGCAGGAGGGACATGGTCCGCAAGCGGAGGGAGTCCATCCAGGCTGTCGAGCCCAAGCTTCTCCAGAAACAGAGAAGTTGTTTCATAGACCGCCGGATTCCCCGGGAGGTCAAGACGTCCGGCTTCCTCGATGAGACCAAGGCGTTCCAGCGTCCGTATCGAGGAGTCGGAATCAACACCCCTGATTTCGGAAATCTGACTACGTGCGACCGGCTGTCGATAGGCAACGACGGCGAGCGTTTCTATTGCTGCCGGGGACAGTCGGCGAGCAGTAGCCGTCGAACTAAACCTCTCCAGGAAGGGGTAGGCATCAGGATGGCTGTAGAGCCTCCATCCGCCAGCCACGCCTCGCACCACCAACCCCGACTCACGATTTTCATTGTCGATGCGCATCTCCTCGAGCAACGCTTCCACCTCGGCCGTCGGCAACTCGAGAATTTCGGCCAGCTCATTCGATGGAACCGGAGCTTCAGTTACGAAGAGGATTGCCTCTATCGCAGCCTTGGGTGTCACGAGGCCCACTCCGAGGTGAGATCGACCTGAGCATCGCTGATGTGACGCACAAGGATCTCCGACAGCCAATCCTCCTGATGTACTTCGATGAGGCCCCAACGGGCCATCTCCAAGAGAGCGAGAAAGTACGCCGCCACTTCTACTGGGCGTTCGCAGTGGTCAACGAGAGTTTCGAAGTCAGCGACTGCCAGGTCAGATATTCGGGATCTCAGCTCATCGATCGCTGCCTCGACCGACGGCAGGTCCAGCTCGAGGTGATCCAAATCGGGCTCTTCGAGACTCCTTGTGAACACCCGGCTGGCAACGCCCGCCAAACCGACTGCGTCGAGAGGTAGGTCCACGGATACCGGACGCACTCGAAGCTGTTGGTCCAATCCGGACACACGGGGGACAAACCGATTGGATTCCTGAATTCGCCGTGTGAGGACCGCAGCAACGTCCTTGAAAGTGACACATGCCAGCAGACGCGACAGCAGACGGTCTCGTTCTTCGAGCAGGAGAAGTTCGTCATCAAGGTCGAAAGCTGACTTTTGGGGCAAGAGGGAGTGTGCCTTGAGTTGGATCAGTGTCGCCGCGATCAGCAGAAACTCAGACGTTCCTTCGAGATCGAGGTCGCGCATCTCGTGAACAAGCTGGACGTACTCCGAAACGACGTCAGCGAGTCCAACAGCTGAGATTTCCAGCTGGTGTTTGCTGATGAGCTGTAGGAGCAGATCTAGCGGTCCCTCAAAAACCGACGTCTTGACGTGGTAGGTCATTCGGTGGGTAGGTTATCTCCGTTGTAGGCCAACTACTGGATTTGACGGTTCGTCGGCCTTTTGCAACAGGTCCCACACCTTGCGATCGATGGAATCCGGACGCGACGCATGGTGATGCCGGGCAAAGTCGACCACCAGTTCTTCACAATTGATCCGTCTTAACTCTTCGGCGCCTATCGGGCCGTGGTCCCGATACAACTGCATCCGGCGAGTCAGCGGGAGATTGAGTTTGATTACCAACGAAGCAAGAACCCGGCCGATCACGCCTAGAGAGGCATGTCGCTTCCCAACATCATGGAGCAGGGCCGCTCGGACGGCGGATTGTCCCCCGCCTCCATCGGCATAGACGACTTGAGCTGCGTAGAAGCCATGCGCCTGGTCTCGGGAGGACTGCTCGAAGAAGATCTTCTGCTCGGCGTCACCCAGCCACGTTCTCACCGTCTCGATTTCGGCGTCGTCTAGTGGCGATGCCGCCAGGTAGTCGAAGAAGCGCCTGGTCAGATGACCCAGCGAGCCGGGCACCGGCTAGCCTGCGGCCGCTGTTTTGCAGTCCACGCAAAGAATAGATGCAGGCCTTGCTTCGAGGCGCGCCCGAGGAATGTCTTTCCCGCAACGGACACAGGTCCCGTAGTCCCCGGTTTCGATATGAGCCAAGGCTGAGTCAACGTCGTCCAATTGGCCCTTGATCGAGTCGACCAGTCCCAGAACTTCGGTTCTTTCAGCCGTTACTGAGCCGGCATCAGCGAAACTATCGCCGAAGTCGAGGTCCGGCCGTAGATCGCCGGACTCAGCTGCACCGAGCTCTTCGAGCTGGTGTACGAGATGGGCCCTCTCTTTGAGTAGGGCTGATTTGGCTTTGGCTAGGTCAACGGTGCTCATCGACTCCTCGGATGTGCCTCGACGTAGATCTCCATGAGATGTGTCGAACTTACTCTTGTATAGACCTGGGTTGTGCTGATCGTAGCGTGGCCAAGAATTTCCTGAACGGTTCTCAGATCGGCACCTCCCTCAACCATGTGAGTTGCGGCAGAATGACGCAGCACATGCGGCGACACCTTTTCCGGCCTTATTCCCACACTCTCAGCTGAGTATCGGACGATGTCGAACACGGCTTGACGACTCAACCGATTCCCACGAAGACTCGTGAATAGCGGGTCTCCTTGTTGGGTGCGACTCACCAGATCGAGGCGGTCGCCGAGCCACCTCCGAATCGCCTCGACCGCCTTCTCACCTATCGGGACAATCCGCTGCCTGGAGCCCTTCCCGGTCACTTTCGCCAGGCGATCGACCAGGTCGACATCGGTCAAATCGCACCCGCAGGTCTCCGATACCCTTGCTCCAGTGGCGTAAAGGAACTCGAGAACTGCGGAGTCTCTCCTCCCTTTGGCGGTTGTGAGGTTTGGTGCCTGCACCAGGCGAATCGCCTCGTCGATGCTGAGCGCCTTTGGAAGGGAGTCTCGCGTTCTTGGAGCCTCCAGAAGCAATGTCGGGTCGGAATCTCGCAAGCCTTCAGCGACCATGAACCGGTGGAATCCCCGGACCGCAGCAATCTTCCGTGAGATGGTGGACTTGACCAGGCCAGATTCTGACAGCGAAGTCACAAACCGATCGAGAACCCCTGGATCGGGCTCTGCTTCCCCGACGAAATCCAGGTACTGATTGAGATCTCGCCGATACGCCGCAATCGTGTTTCGTGCTAGTCCCCGCTCGACCCGGAGCGTGATCAGGTACTCATCGAGAGAAGAGGCGAGACTCGCCGCGACGCTCACCGACTCGCCAAAGCCTCGCTCAATGGCGTGTAATCGGCTCCAAGACTCTCGGCGACACCACGATGGCAAACCTGTTCGCCCATGATGTTCACACCTGGCTCCAACTCGGGATGGGCCACCAAGGCTGCCTCAAGTCCCTGATTTGCCAGGGAGGTGACGTAGCGAAGGGTGCTGTTCGTCAACGCGTAGGTCGAGGTGTGTGGCACAGCTCCGGGGATGTTGCCCACGGCATAGTGGACGACTGCGTCGATGACATAGGTCGGCTCGGCGTGGGTTGTCTCTCGAGAAGTCTCAAAACATCCGCCTTGGTCGATTGCAACATCAACCAGAACCGAGCCCTCTTTCATTTCGCTGACCATTTCCTTTGTAACCAGTTTTGGTGCTGATGCGCCGGGTATGAGGACGGTCCCGATGACCAGATCAGCTCCCAGCACCTGCTGTTCGAGGTTGAGTTTGTTTGAGTGCAATGTGACGATCCGACCCTGATAGAGCGAATCCAGGTATCTGAGCTTTCCGATGTCAGTGTCGAGGACGATCACATCAGCCTGCATTCCCATCGCAATGACCGCGGCGTTCGATCCGGCCATACCGCCACCAATGACCACAACCTTCGCCGGGCTGACACCGGTCACGCCGCCAAGAAGGATTCCTTTTCCGCCATGCGCCTTTTCGAGGAAGTAGGCGCCGGCCTGCGTGGCCATACGCCCCGCGATCTCTGACATTGGGGCGAGCAGAGGGAGACTTCGGTCCGATAGCTGGACTGTCTCATAGGCAATTCCCACGATTCCGCGCTGGCGCAGACCTGCCGCCAATTCTGGATATGCGGCAAGGTGAAGATAGGTGAAGAGGATTTGGCCTGGTCGGAAGAGCTCGACTTCGGACGGTTGAGGTTCCTTGACCTTGACGATCATCTCCGCCCGCTCAAAGACCTCAGCGGCTGACGCCACGATCTCGGCACCTTGTTCCTGGAATTCGGCATCGGCAATCGTCGATCCGACGCCAGCGTTGGACTCGATTAGAACCTGGTGCCCACGGTCAGTCAGCTCGCGGACTCCGACAGGAGTCATCGCGACGCGGTGTTCGGCAGTCTTGATCTCCTTGGGCACTCCGACAATCACAACTAATCCTCCCGCTCAGGGACGTACTCTGACCTGGGCTTATCGACGGGCTTGACGAACAGTCTCGGCATTGCCTGGCTGGAGCCTATCCAATCGAGAGATCGATTGGAGCGCTGCGCTCGGGTTTACCTTCGGCCACTTGCGCTGCCGCCCTAGCCAACCCTGCGAACAGTGGGTGCGGATTGTCGGGACGCGAACGAAACTCGGGGTGAGCCTGCGTTGCGACGAAGAACGGATGACCGACCAATTCGATGTATTCAACAAGGTTGTCATCGGGAGACAGTCCCGAAAGTCGGAGTCCGGCCGCCTCGAGATCTTTCCGGTATCGGTTGTTTACTTCCCAACGGTGCCGGTGACGCTCGTATACGAGAGATTCCCCATAGAGGTCGCGCACGATCGAGCCCTCAGCAAGTTTCGCGGCGTAGAGACCGAGACGCATAGTGCCGCCTTTGTCCTCGACGTCCTCTTGACTCTCCATCAGGTCGATCACCGGATGAGGTGTTGTGGCGTCGAATTCTGTCGAGTTGGCGTCCGTGTGGCCCAACACCCCTCGAGCGAATTCGATTACTGCACATTGCAGACCTAGGCAGAGCCCAAGGAACGGAATCTGGTTCTCCCGTGCGTACCGAATGGCTTGGATCTTTCCCTCGACCCCGCGATACCCGAAGCCGCCTGGAACGACAATTGCGTCGAGATCTTCCAGATATGACTCCGCGAGCAGACCTGTCAGCTCGTCTGATGGAACCCACTTCACATCTAGCCGTAACCCATTGGAAGCTGCACCATGACGAAGAGCCTCAGCGACAGATAGGTAGGCGTCCGGCAGATCGACATACTTTCCAACAATGCCGACCCGTATGACGTCCGTGGCCCCCATCGCCTGCTCGACCATGGACCTCCAGTTATCCAGGTTTGGCGGTCCGGTGACCAGGCCAAGACGATTGCACACAACGGTGTCCAAGCCTCCGTCGTTCAATACCAACGGAACCTCGTAGATATCTCGGGCGTCGGGTGCCGCGATCACTGCGTTGGTTTCTACGTCACAAAAGAGACTGATCTTCTTAACAACGTTTTCGTCGATCTCGCGATCCGAGCGCACGATGATCACGTCAGGGTGGATTCCCTTGCTGCGCAACTCGGCAACCGAGTGTTGGGTTGGCTTTGTCTTCAGCTCTTCGGACGTCGAAATGTACGGAACCAGAGTCACGTGGATGAACAAGACGTTGTCGCGCCCCACATCGTTGCCGTACTGCCGAATCGCTTCGAGGAAAGGGAGGCTCTCGATGTCACCAACTGTCCCACCCACCTCGGTTATCACGACATCGATGTCGCCCTGATCCCCAACCCGGTGAATCCGGTCTTTGATCTCGTTGGTGATGTGTGGGATCACCTGAACGGTGTCGCCGAGGTAGTCCCCACGGCGCTCCTTCTGAATGACGCTCAGATAGACCGAACCTGAGGTCACATTCGACGTGCGGCGGAGGTTCTCCCCCGTGAATCGCTCATAATGTCCGAGGTCGAGGTCGGTTTCGCCCCCGTCATCGGTAACAAACACTTCGCCATGTTGAAATGGGTTCATCGTCCCGGGGTCAACATTTATGTATGGATCTAGTTTCTGATTCACCACACGGAGGCCACGTGCCTTGAGTAGCCGTCCCAGAGAAGATGCGGCGATTCCCTTGCCTAACGACGAGACAACGCCTCCGGTGACAAAGATGTACTTCGTGTGGTTACCTTGCTGAGAGGCTTCGGAATTCGGCCCAGATTGCGCCGATTCGTGAGAAAAAAGTGACCCGTCCATGACGGGATGCCAGCGTAGCATCACTATGCGCAGACGCCACGTTTGTCACTTGCCTGCCAGTTCGAGCAGTTCCCTAGCTGCCTCCTGCCCGCGATCGCTCTCCGGCAGCCCGGCGATCATGCGGGAGAGTTCCTCGAGCCGCTCGACGCCGTCGGCGAGCCTGACGGTTGCCTGGTCTCCGTCTCGATCGACCACATAATGTTTGTCGGCATACGCGGCGACTTGAGGAAGGTGAGTGACACAAAGAACCTGTCGGTCGCCCGCCAGGTCCGCCAGCTTCTTCGCCATCGCCAAGGCAGTAGCACCTCCGACGCCGGCATCGACCTCATCGAAGACAAGCGTCGTTTCGTTGCCACGACTGGTCGCCAGACTGAGAGAGAGAATCAGACGGGAGAGTTCGCCGCCGGAGGCAACGTTTGACACCGGGCCCGGTTTGAGTCCCTTGTGCGAGGCGAACAGGATCTCAACCGTGTCCTGTCCCGTGGGACCCGGCTCGCCCTGTGCCACTTTGATCGAAACTGTCGCAGACTCCAACGCAATTTCTCCAAGATGAGATTGGATCTGCTTCTCGAGACGTCGCGAAACCGCTTTTCGCGCTTTACTCAGCTGGTTCCCGAGCCCCCCGAGACTTGACTCGGCCCTTGCGACCTCGGATCCGATGATCTTCCCTCTGGCAAGCAGGTGCCGAACGTGTTCCTTCTTGCGTTCGGCTTCGACCCCAAACTGGAGCACCTCCTCAACGGTTTTCCCGTATTTTCGTTTGAGGTCACCAATGGCGTTGAGCCGGTGCTCGATTTCCGCCAATCGGCCAGGATCATCGACCAGGGAGTCGATCGCAGCTTGGAGGTCCCGGCCGAGTTCTCCGGCACCTATCGCTATCTCCTCCGACGAATCAGCCAGAACCTGCACGCTCGTATCGAGGGCGGCGACCTTCCGCAGTCGCGAGACCATTTCTCCTGAAGCCGCGTCGATCACTGATGACGCCTCGAGTGCTGCATGGAGATGTTCTCGTATCTCGTTGGCATTCCGGAGCCTTCCTTGTTGCTCTTCGAGCATCTTGTCGTCTCCGGGAGCAAGCCCTGCTTGCTCGATCTCGGCTGTCTGATATTCGAGAAGATCCAGTTCCCTGGTCAGTTCCAACTGCGTTCCGCCCAACTCTTCTGCTTCGGCTCGGAGGGCAGCCAGCGAGTCCCACAGGTCCCGGTATTTCTCTTTGACGGAGCGACCCGACTTGCTGAGATTCTCGTCAAGAAGCTCGCGTGCATACCTCGAGCCCTTGAGCGCCATTTGGTCGTGTTGGCCGACGACCTCAATGTGGCTGATCAGACGTTCCGTGAGAGCCGCCGCCGAGACAACCACTCCATCAAGATACGAACGACTCCGGCCCGATGACGGGACTACCCGGCTAACTCCGAATTCACCTTCCGGCGTAGAGAACACACCATCGGCCTGGGATGTCTCCGCGAACGGTCCTACCAGTTTGGGCTCGGTTGGCTCACCCATCAGGAGGCGCAACGCTCCCAGAAGTAGGGTCTTGCCAGCGCCGGTTTCGCCCGATATCACCGTAAGTCCCGCTGCCGGTTCTATCGCGGCGTCCCGAAGCAGTCCCAGGTTCTTTGCACGCAGGTGCTCAAGCATCAGGGCAGGTCGAACTTTTCTCTGACAAGCCCGGGGAAAGACTTGGGCTCCAACGTGATGAATCCGACCGAACGGCTACCGCGGCGGACGGTGACCGTTTGTCCCTCACCAAGCTCTCCGAGACTTGTCTTGTCGACGCTGACCTTCACCGAGCGATCACGCTTGACCTTTACGACGATTTCTTGATCCGGCGGAAGGACCATAGATCTGGAAAAGAGAGAGTGAGCAGCTACCGGGGTCAAGACGAAGGCATCCAATCTCGGTGATACGAGCGGACCGCCGGCGGAGAAGGAGTAGGCGGTCGAGCCGGTGGGAGTGGCAATAATCAACCCGTCAGCCCGATAAGTGACAAAGTCCACTGCTTGTATCTGGACCGCCAGTTCGACCAGTCGCTGACTGTCGACCTTCTCGATCACCACGTCGTTCACGCCGGTGACGGAGAATCCGGCGACTTCTGCTTCCACCGTCATCCGCGACTCGATGCGGTAGTCCCCAGCGGTCAGTCGTCGTACAACCTGTCGGACATTCTCCGGTTCGGCGGATGTGAGAAACCCAATAGTCCCAAGATTGAACCCCAACACTGGTGCGTCGAGAGCAAGACCATCGCTGACGGCGGACAACATCGTTCCGTCTCCACCAACGGCAAGCACTACATCAACATCGTCTTCCCGAGTAGAGGTGACGGCAACATCTTCGGCCGCCAGCACAGCCAGCAGTTGCTTCGAGAATGTGTCGATCTCAGATCGCCCGGGTCGAGCTCGGATGAGGACTTTCATGCAGAACGCATTCGCCGGGTCGCTATTCCGTCGTACCGACCAAGATGCGCCACTAGGTGGCCTCTACCTCATCGAGGACTGCGCTGAGAAGTTCGGCCAGCTCAGCTGCAGGCTCGGGAAGGTCGGCTGGATCAAGTTCGGAGAGGAGGCTGAGCTTCTCTTCAATCGCGGCCAATGTCTCGTCGGAGATGTTCATGACTCGATTATTGCCGATCTGAGCCTGACAACAGAAGACCCACCGCCTGGTCGAGATCTTCGACCACGTGGTCTGCAGCCGAGTGGTCTTCGTCACGTGAGGTCACACCTGTGAGCACGAGGATGGACTTCCAGGTTTCAGCGTTGCTCGCGAGAGCAATGTCTGTGTCCATGCGGTCTCCGATGACCCACGCCTCGTCCACCCCCCGCCCTCGAATCAGCTCGATCATCGCGATCTCTGGCTTTCCGGCGACAACCGGTTTCCGTCCACTTGCGGTGGCGATGGAGGCGACGAGGGAACCCGCCCCAGGGTGCAGACCCGATGGGGTCGGAAACGTCGAATCGAGGTTCGTCGCCACAAAGTACGCACCGCGCCGAACAGCGGTGGCGGCCGCAGCGATCTTTTCGTAGGTGATGTTTCGATCGAGGCCGACGACCACGCATTCTGCTTGCTCCGCACTGTCCTGGACCTTCAGCCCTCTTTCTTCGAGAGCCTCGACAATCCCTCTACCCCCGACGACCAGGCATGTGGTCGTTTCTGGCGGTACCAGATTGGCGGCAGCTTGGGCAGAGGTGGCGATCTCGTCAACCCGAACTTCGAATCCAACAACGCTGCGGATCTTCTCTGCTACCTCGGAAGGTGTTCGGCTGGAGTTGTTCGTAGCGAAGAGCAGGGGACGCCCGGCCTCGCGTAATCGTTCAAGGGCAGAACGAGATTCGGGTATCGCCTCTCGACCCCTGTAGACCACCCCATCCAGGTCACAGACAACGGCTGGCGTATCGGTCACGGAGTCAGAAACCGATCGAATATCTCCCGGTAGAGGAGTTCGGTGCGCTCCACCGAACGAACCGAAACTCGTTCGTCGTGTCCGTGGAACAGTGACAGCATCTCCGAAAAGGTCATTTGGTCGTCGAACAACCCGACCCCATATGCCACTGTGCCTCTTGCCCTCCAAAACCTCGCATCTGTCGTCACCGTCATTAAGGACGGAAGCAAGCGACGGTGCCCGTCGATTGCTTCCACCGAGTCTGCGATCGCTTCCCAAAGAGGGGTTGGCCTGGGCGAAACGTTTGCCTCGGAGTCCATGACAGGCTCGAGGTCGATCGAGTCGCTGGCCGATCCCATCGCTTTGCGGAGATAGACATCAATGTCAGTTCGACCCGTGCCCGGCAAGGCTCTGATGTCGATTTCCGCCTTCGCTTTGTCGGCGATCGTATTTGTCTTCGTACCTGCCCTCGCCTTGTTCGGCGAAACCGTGAGATGGGTGGCGGCGTGCAAGTACCTCGCAAAAAGAGGGTCAGACACCGCGATTGAGTCAATCGCACTGTCCACCCGATCCGGATCCGTCAATTGATCGGCGAGCTCGGGATCGATCTCGAGCGAACTTACGAATTCGACAAACTCCGGGGTTATGGCAACTGGTCCATCTGTCTCGAAGATGCCGTGTAGGGCTGCCACCATCGTCCTCAGGGCATTATCCGCCCCATACGGAGCCGAACCGTGACTCGGTGTCCCTGAAGCCTTTAGGTTGGTCCAGAACGGCCCCTTCTCCCCTATTGCGACAGGAATGGCTCGACCATCCTTCGAATCGACCGGTGGGTAGGCGACCTCGGTCAAGAGATAGTCGGACTCAACGAGGTTCCAGCGGTCTTCCACGAGTGGCTTGGCACCGTACGTACCGCCAGATTCTTCGTCGGCAAGGGCGACGAACACCAGATCTCCGCGAGGTCTCTTCTCGCCGGTTATATACGGTTTGGCGGCGACCGCCATCGATGAAGTGACGTTCAGCATGTCAACTGCCCCACGTCCGTACACCCAACCGTTGTCGACTATCGCTGCGAAAGGGTCGACCGACCAACCTTCCCGCTCCACCGGGACTACGTCGAGGTGAGGGGCAAGCGCCAGCGATGGTGCGCCAGGATCGATACCGGGGACTCGGTAGATCAGAGACTGCCTTCCCGGCGCGGGTTCCACTACTTCGCCCTCTACACCGAGGTAGTCCACCAAAGTCGCAACCGACCGATACTCATGCCCACTCTCGGGTGAGCCGTCGTTGACGCATTTGTTGCGAATCAGCTCAACCAGGAGGTCGATGACTTCACTCATCGTCATCCAACATTTCGAGGAGAACATCGAGCAGCTCATACATAGTTGGAGGCATGTCGAGCTCATACGCATCCTCGATGCGTACCCAGCAGGCTGCGTCCGCGTCATCGGAAGCGGCGAGTTCACCGCCAGTGGCCTCCCCCAAAAAGTCGATGAGAACCAGGTGGTGATGCTCACCGATCGACTCCCCTACCCAGATGACCTCGTCGAGCTTCACCAATAAACCGGTCTCTTCTTTCACTTCGCGGGTGGCAGCTTCCGCAAGCGTTTCTCCATAATCCACCTTGCCGCCGGGGACAGCCCAAAGACCCTTGTTCGGATCACTCCCTCTCTGGATCAGGAGTATCTCGTCCCCTTCGACAATTGCCACCCCGGTTGCAATGACCGGTCGCGCTCTCTCGCTCATCGTCCTATCGCTGGTCGTCATGATGCATAACGATGGAACGAGCACTGAAACCACCCGCTTCAAAGAAGTTCTTGGCGAGCCGGTGACCCGGCAAAACATGCGCATCGAATTTCGTGATGCCCTTTTCCCGGAACAAGTCCATGGCCATATCCCGCATTGCCTCGCCCACCGCGACTTGACGTGCTTCTTCTTCGACAAAAACCAGACGGATCGACCCCACCAGCTCACCACGTGCCTGTGGAAGGAGTGGTTCGACCTTGCCCAACAGGAATCCAAACGGGTACCCATCGATTTCCCCGACTATCACTACCTGAGACGGGTCTCCGATCGATGTGGCAAGCGAAGCTTCAACGGGTTCCTTCAATCCGTCGGCGAGGGGCCACATCGGATGCAGCGCCACCATCTCTTTCTCCAGCATCCGGTAGAGATTTGTCAACGATGGGACATCCACCGGTGTGGCCAACCTTGCCTCAATCATTCTTCCAAAACCTGAGTCGTTCGCTCCATCTCGCATATCCCCACTTGGTGACCAACCGCATTGCCTCCTTCACGATGTCCGACCCCATCTTTGAGGTCCCGTGTGCTCGGTCATGAAACGCAATTGGTATCTCAACCACAGTCAAACCCGATTGGATAGCACGCCATGCCATCTCCACCTGAAACCCGTATCCGGAGGCCTCAGCCTTGCGGTATGGCAATGTCTGAAGAGCTCCACGCCGGAAGGCTCGGAACCCGGCGGTGGCATCACGGATTGGTATCCCCAACATGAACCGAGCGTAGACATTCCCTCCCCTGGATATGAGTTGCCGAAAAAGGGGCCAGTCGGGAGTAGAACCACCCGGTACATAGCGTGATCCAATCGCCAGGTCGGCACCTGATTCAACCGCTGAAACCAAACGCGGGAGGTCCGAGGGATCGTGGGAAAAGTCGGCATCCATCTCGACAATGATTTCTGCACCATCTTCGATGGCTCGATCAAATCCTGCTGCGTATGCCGGACCCAGCCCTTCCTTCTCTCGGCGATGCAGCACCGAGATTCTGGCGTCATCATCGCTCAGCCGTTTTGCCAGTTCTCCCGTCCCGTCGGGCGAGTTGTCGTCAACGACAAGTATCCGGTATCCCTGGTGGCTTACCGCCGAAACGATGTGAGCGAGGTTTTCACGCTCGTTGTACGTTGGAATGACAACTGTGACCCGATCAGCCGGCACAGTCAGCGCAGAGCTTCTTTCGCTTATTCGCCAGCTGGCTAGTGCGTTTCACCATGAAACAAGATTGGCAAACAAATTCGTCGGAGCGTTGTGATTGGGTATCGACGTTCATGGTGAGTTCTTCGCGTCGGATGGCACGCAGCTCCTCTACCTCGTCTACCAGCAGATTGTCGTTTTTCTCCTCCTCGAGCAGCTGGAGTTCCTGAGTCTCCAATTCTTCGAGAGCTTCGGTTGTCTCTTCGTCCTGGTCGGCCTTTCCGCCACCCGACTCGGGACTTTCAGGTTCGTCATCGTCGTCGATGTCAACGTCCACATCGAGATCATCGATGACGTCGTCCAGATCCTCGATGACATCGTCGTCAAGGTCTTCGTCGAGGTCTTCATCGAGGTCGGGATCGACTTCGTCGAGAACTTCTTCTACCTCAGTTGAGGTCTTTTTCTTGGCCATTTTTCAATTACCCCTCTCAAGCGCCGGGAGTATACGTATAACTCTCAAATCTTTAGGTTGATAGCGGCCGGGACAACCCGTCCAGATATGTCGGTATTCCCGAGATAATCTCCATCAACTTCCACGGGCCACACGGGCCGCACCTTCAAATCGAACTCCGCAACCGACAGTCTGCGGACTGCGCGATCGCTCAGATGGGTACCTTTTACCACCTTTGGGACCAAAGCTGGCGCTCTTGACTTCGAAGCATCGATGATTTGGATATCCAGGACACCGTCGATCAGTGTCGCCCGCGGTGCCACGTTCCAACCTCCAGCGAAGAATTGGGCGTTGGCGAATATGACAGCAAGTGCCTCAGACTCGACGGTTCGACGGTCGGTGGTCAGCGTGATCTCCGCCTTCGGGAATCGAGGTAGTCGCGCCGCGAAAGCTGCAGGGTATCGGGATGCTCCGAATCTTCGGCTGATCTTTGGGGCGGTCTGAGCGGCGGCCGCACCAACCCCTGCCTGAGCAACGTTGACGAAATGGCGTCGGCCCCATTCGCCATCGATCTCTGCAACGTCGATCGCATATACGTCATCGGTTACGAGATGTTTGGCGGCCTCCTCGATCTTCTGTGATATCCCGAATGTGCGCAATAGGTCACATCCAGTTCCGGCTGGAAGAATGCCAATTACCGGCCGGGTCCCCGTATCCAGCGGCATCAATGCGTTGATTGCGAGGTTGACGGTCCCGTCGCCACCAACAAGGGCGATGTGGTTCTGTCCCGACTTCACGGCCGTCACGATCGCCGCTGTCATTTCATCGGAACCCACCGGCATCACCAGCTCGTAGTCGAGACCCACACCGTCGAGTGTGCTGCGCAAACGGTCCACATTGACACTCCGACGACCTGCGTCAGCGTTGACGGCCACCATCCATTTGCTCACGCTGCACCTTGTGCTGCAACCACACCGCGATCGAGTCCAGACAATGCTGCTTGACACTCGGTATACATGTCTGGGGAAACGTCGCGGACTTGCTTGATCAGGTCAACAAGCTGGCGACCAACGCGTACAAAGTCGCCGGGTGCCATCGCACCGGTGGTGATTTGGTCGAAGTCCTCGCCTGACACCCAGCGACGCGCTTGTTCTCCAAAACCCGGGTCCGGCCTTCGGGTCGGACTCAGTTTTGCCTCTCGCTCTTTAGAGACGAGGTCGGCCCAAACGGTCTCTATCTGATTCCATCGCTCGTGCAGCTCGGGTGTGCTCCAGTTTGCAGGCGAGACCTGATCGCTCCGGGGTTCGTAGACGAACACGGATAACAAAGCCGCCAGCTGAGGCGGTTCGAGCCCATACAGGATGCCTCGCTCCATGCACTCGGTCAGCAGCAGATCGGACTCGTTGTAGACACCGCGAAGCCTTTCCCCCCGAGCCGTGAGTGCCCACCCGTCCAGATAACCCATGTCTTCCAGGAGACCCGAGATGGAGTGGAACTCCTCGACAAGACCGAAACCGCTGGAGCGACGATTCGCCCGATGCTGTTCCAATTTGCGACCGAGACGCTTGACCTGTCTCGCAGCGGCTAGGTGCCTCTTGGCATCGGGGCAACTCGCCACAGGGTGATTTGTCAGAGGGTTAGGCGGCGTTCTCGAGGTAGATTTCGGTTCACTTGGGACCTTCCGCAATCGGCGCAGTGTTTCCTGAGCAAACCGTCGGTCCCGTGGCTTCATCGGTCTGGGGAGACGCATAGACCCTACGTGGGTACTGCCGGCAACGATTTCCCGATAGCCAAGTGTCGAGACCCGACCGGATGTTGACAAGACCAGGTATCGGGCGCCGTTCTTGCGGGCGAGCCTCTTCAACACCACATACCTGCCTTGTCTGGCACCGCCAGCAACGTCCACAACAGCTCCTTCCGACAACGTCGAGGCGATACTGTCGGCGTGGCGCGTAGGTTGAGCCGATTCGACCAAAGCGAGGTATTCCTCAACCGACCCTTGTTCACATTCTGCCTTCTCGACCTCCGCAGCGAACTGAGCTTCGAGCGCGTCGATCGTTCGCTCGGCTGCGTGACGCGCCCCCTCTCTCTGATAAGCGGCGAACGAAGATGCGAGCAGTTGCTCGGCCTGCTCCTTGTGATACTTCGCAACCAGGTTTGCGGTCATGTTGTACGTCGGTCGGAAGCTCGATTTCAGCGCATGTGATCCCACAGCGGCAACATCGGTGACGTTGGAGAACCTCACATACTGTGAGTGGAGTACGACACCGTAGCCCTCGACATCGATTCCTCGCCGACCGGCTCGTCCGGTTAGCTGCGTGTAATCGCCCGGACGAAGAATCTCGTGGGACTCCCCGTTGTATCTGGAGAGACTCTCGATGACAACTGTGCGGGCCGGCATATTGATCCCGAGAGCCAGAGTTTCCGTTGCGAAGACGATCTTGAGCAGGCCCGACTCGAAAAGCTCCTCAACAGTCTCTTTGAATGCAGGGACCAAGCCAGCATGGTGTGATCCAATGCCCTGCTCGAGTGCGTAAGCCCACTCGTTGTAGCCGAGGACTTTGAGGTCTCGATCTGCGATGTGGGCCGTTCTGGTCTCGGCAATCTCGACAATGCGTCGTCGCTCCGCCGAGTTGGTGAGCTTCACTCCAGCATCGGCGAGCCGGCGGGCTGCCGTGTCACACCCGGCCCGGCTGAAGATGAAATAGATGGCGGGCAGCATTCCCTCATCGTGGAGTCGTGTGGTGGTCTCGACCCGGTTGGGCGTCTTGAAGCGAGTCTTCCTCCCCCGTTCCAAGCCGAGCATGTGTTCAATCCTCGGATTGGGCCGCCGCCTCCCTTCCCTGGTGACGAAGGTGGGAAGCAGATGCAACGTGTGGTCACCGACCTTGTCCTTGAGCATGTACATCGACTCGAGCGGGACTGGACGATGTTCAGTCGATATGAGTCGCGTTGAGCCGCGTCGCTCCCCGACCCAGGCTGCGAACTCGGCATTGTTCGAGACCGTGGCCGATAGGCATACCAGCCGCACATTGAGCGGGCAATGAATGATCACTTCCTCCCAAACGGCCCCGCGCATCCGATCTTGCAGGTAGTGGACCTCATCGAGAACCACATACGCCACGCGATCGAGCCGACTCGCATCGGCATAGATCATGTTGCGGAGAACTTCGGTGGTCATGACAACGATATCGGCATCGCCGTTGATGACGTTGTCTCCGGTCAGCAGCCCTACATTCTCACTTCCGTGCGCGGCGCAGAAATCGGCGTACTTCTGGTTTGAGAGAGCTTTGATGGGCGTCGTGTAGAAGACTCGTCTCCCATCGAGTCTGGCAAGAAAGATGGCAGCATCTGCGACCAGGGTCTTTCCCGACCCTGTCGGTGCAGTCACGACGACAGAATGCCCATCTTCGAGAGCCTCCCCCGCTTCAATCTGGAATTCGTCCGGGACAATCGGCAAATCCTCCCAGAAGCTGTTGAGGCGATAGCTCACTATCCGCTCCGTCGTAGCGTCAACCGAACCAGCCAATAGGTCGCTTCGTACATCAGGTAGAGCGGCACTGAGAGCACCAGCAGAGTGAACGCGTCGCCAGTGGGTGTGATCAATGCTGCCCCTGTTACAACGATGACAACAGCCCACCGTCGCCCCCTTGCCAGCTGCTCTGCGGTGACAACATTGGCTGCCGCAGCCGCATACAGAAACACCGGGTACAGAAATGCAACACCGAACGCAAGAAGGAATCGGAGCGTGAACGAGTAATACTGACCCAGTTGGAGATCCGTCCGCACACCCTCGAATATCCCAAGAAGAAACTCGAGACCTCGGGGAAGCGCCCAATACCCAAACACAACTCCTCCGAGGAACAGAACGACCATCGCAGCCACTATGGGGATCGCCCACTTCCGCTCACGGCTGGTGAGGGCAGGGTTGATGAAAGCCCAGATCTGATACAACACGACCGGGCTGCCCAGGATCAATCCTCCAAACAGCCCAATCCTCATCAGAATCCCCCACTGCTCCCCGACAAGAATCGTTTGAAGTGTGGAGTCGGGTGCAGCCCGGAAAAAGGGCTCCTCGAGAATCTCTGTGATCTGATCGACGAAGATCAATGCGATTCCGCCGGCAACCACCAGCGCAATTGCGATCTTCACCAGCCGCCATCGAAGCTCCTCGAGATGAGAGAGAATCGACTGGGGTTCATCCGTCATCATGCTTCACCCGCAACGTTGCCTTCGTCGGAGCTCCGGCCTTCATCATCGGGAGGTTCCGTCTCGTCTGACTCAACTGCGTCGGATCCGTCAGCCTCATCCGGGTCCTTCGACCCGGCCTCGATCTTGTCGAGGTCAGCCATCGCGTCGGCTGGAGTCGGGCCCGATATTGGCTTGGGACCCGTCCACTCCAACCGGCTCACCCCCACCTCATCGACACCACGTTTGACATCATCCAAAGGCTTTTTGATCTCTTCGTTGAGGGCACGGAATTCTTCTGAGGCTTCCTTGAGATCACTTACCTCAGCTTCGAGACCCTGGCGGATCTCCTTTGCGGCCTGACGTAGCTCAGCTGCCCACTTGCCCGCTTTTCGGGCGACATCGGGCAGTCGCGCCGGACCAAGGACCACCAGTGCCACAACCAGAATGATGAGGATTTCGCCGCCTTGGAGCATTAGGGCGATGGTAGAGGGCAAAAAAGGAGAAGTGGCGACTCCCCCAGAAGTCGCCACTTCTCATCGACAGAGGCTCTGCCCGGAACGTCCGTCGACAGTTTTCCTCAGATCAGCCGGCCAGGAGTCGGAGCGGATCAGGCTCCAGCTCGAGGGCGTCGACAAATGCCGTGATCTCGGATTCGGTGATCGGATCAGGATTGATGACCTCATACGCGACTCCGGTTGCGAGGAGAACACTGACTACTCGTGAGTTGGCCGGTCGGCGCTGCTGTGAGGTACACGTTGGGCACCTAAAGCGGTAATCGCCTTCCCTGCCACCCGGACGAAGCTCTAATGCAACGTCGTCTGGCGTCAGATGAATGTCGCCACAATGGCCACATGTCGTTTTGATGGTCGTCATTCCGATTCTCCGGTCACCCATATCACATGTGATCGGCACCGGTACCGGCAACCTGTAGTGGAGATAGGTAGGTCGAACGACCCTATTGATACCTGGCGACAAGGGCCGACCCGAGGGTATTGAGGCGGTCTTTTACCGCATCGCCCTTGATGAGTTTCGCCGTCTCTCCCAAACGGATGAGCAACCTCGCCGGGAGCTCCGGATCGGGAGAGGAAAACCTTATTCTTGTTGCCTTTTCTGACTCAGAAACCACTTCCACCGGGTAGTACTCGAGGACCCATCGCGCGGCCGGATAAAGATCGATTGTGGCCGCCACATCACCATCGGAGGGCGTGTATCCAACTCCGGGCTCCGGGATTGACCGTGGCATCTGGAACTCTTCGTCCAAAACGTCGAGACTTCGTATCCTGTCAACGCGAAACGTTCGGGTGTCGTCGACCATCCGACAATGGCCCATCAGGTACCAGTTGCCCAGGGTCGTGAAAACCGCCCAGGGCTCAACCACTCTTTCCGTCGTCTCCTCGCGACTCAGCGAGCGGTATTGGATTCTGACGGGTTTCGACTCTTCGATTGCTGAACGAAGAAGCGAAATCTCTTCAGGTGCCCGGGCGATGTCGATGTCGATCACTTCATCGGCCTCGGGTAGGAGGACCTTCGTCAGCTTCCCTATGGCTGATTCCAGGGCCTCGGTACCCTGCCCAGCCCCCGACACAGCCAATCCCGCAGCAAGTAGGCCGAGAGCCTCTACCGACGAAAGCTTCGGTGCCCGACTGAAGTAGTCGGCTGAGTCGATGACCACCTCGTTTTCATCGATGTACGCCTCCATCAGATCGCCGGGCCCGTAGCCGGGGAGACCGCAAACGAAGACAGAGTTCAAGTCGCGTGTGAGCTCATCCTGGCTATAGCCGAACCGTTCCATGACTTCCTCGAGATCCACACCGGGATTGGCCAATACGTACGGAATCAGGCCGAGAATCCTCGAGAGCCGCGAGATGGTTCGTTGACTGGTCATAGACCGGCATGCTCCAGTGCAGACTCGACACGTGATCGGATTTCTTGGCGGATGTCCTCTGGAGCCACCACCTCGGCTGAGGGACCGAAGCTGAGAATCCAACCGATGAAGGCATCGCGGTTCGACACCGGAATCTCGGTTTGGAGTGCACCTTCGGTGTAGCTGACACCGAGGGTCTTGCTGGCCCACCAGGCGACATCGGAATCGAAGACAACCTCAGCGACTATCTCCTCGTCGCGACCCGACTCCCAGGGATGTGACCGGAAGGCCGCCTTGATGTCGAACCCGCGTGGTCTCACAAAGACACCACAGTCACCGAGTTTCAGAGAGGAGATCCTGTCCACGCGGTACATTCGTTCTTCACCTGCAACCGCTCCAACCAAATACCAATGCCCACGTCGATACGCCACGCCATATGGTTCAACGGTTCTCGAAGCGGTCCGGTATTTCATCTCAATCCGACAACGGCCGGATACTGCTTCGAACAGCTGCCCGAGCACCTCGGCCTCGGATCCGAGATCGGCGCCGAAAGGCTCCAATCCGACGCCACGTTCGACGCCACCCAGCTTGTTAAGTCCATCAAGACCGGCATGACTTCCGCCGACACGCACCATCCGCGCGGCGAGCGAGAGGGCTGCCCTTTCCTCGGTGGTTAGCCCGGGATCGTCTATGGCGTATTTCTCAGGGTCAACGGTGTACCCGAAGTCAACTTCCCATGCATCCAGAGCGACCAGCTCGAGGGGGATTCCGAGCCGACGCAATACATCCTTATCGCGTTCGAACATCCGGTGAAAGGCCTCGTCGCTGTGGTCGGAGTAACCCGGCACGGTGCGACGAATGTCATCGGCGGTGACTGGTCGCTCGGACTCAAGGAGATAGATGAGCGTGTTCAGCACACGTTCGATGACATTCTGCATTCGACGCCCGATTCTATTTGTGGTGGGGTTCGACGACTGGGATCTGGATCGCTAGAGACTATCGATGAGTTTGTCCACACGATCATCGAATGCTTTGAACGGGTCCTTGCACATGACGGTTCGCTGAGCCTGATCGTTCAGCTTCAAGTGAACCCAGTCAACCGTGAAGTCTCGCTTCTTGGCTTTGGCCGCTTTGATGAATTCGCCGCGGAGCCGTGCGCGCGTGGTCTGCGGCGGACGTCTCACTGCATTGGCAATTGCCTCGTCGCTCACAACACGTTCCATCATGTCCTTCGACTGGAGCATGTAGAACAGACCTCGAGAACGATTTACGTCGTGATATGCCAGATCCATCATCGCAAGCCTCGGATCGGACAGTTGGAGTCCCCGTCTCGCCTGATACCGCTCCAGAAGTCGGTACTTGGAAACCCAGTCGACTTCGCGATCGAGGGTCATCGGGTCCTTCTCGAGCCCGGTCAACAATGTCTCCCAACGATCGACCGCCGCCTTCACCTGCGGTGGGAATCCTGGGGTTCTAGAGAAACGCATTGCACGGTCGAGGTACTCCCACTGGATATCCAACGCCGAAAGCTCCCGTCCATTGCTCAAGCGAATCTTGCGTCGACATGTCGGATCGTGGGCAATCTCGCGGATGGCACGGATGGGGTTTTCCAAGCTCAGGTCGCGGAATACGACATCCTTTTCAATCATCTGGAGAAGCGCAACCATGGTTCCCACCTTCACCGACGTTGCGTACTCGCTCATGTTGGAGTCACCGGCGATCACATGAAGGCGTCTATACCGCTCGGCGTCGGCATGGGGTTCATCGCGAGTGTTGATGATCGGACGCGAACGGGTGGTGGCCGAGGACACCCCTTCCCAGATGTGATCGGCTCGTTGTGAGATCGAATACGTTGTCCCCCTGGGAGTCTGGGTGAGTTTGCCGGCGCCGAGATAGATCTGTCTCGTCACCAGGAACGGAAGCAGAACCTCCACCGTCCTGTGGAAGTCCTTGTGCCTACTGACCAGGTAGTTCTCATGACATCCATACGAGTTTCCGGCCGAATCTGTGTTGTTCTTGAACACATAGATCTCCCCACGGATCCCCTCTTCCTCGAGACGCTCCTCGGCCCCGTGGACGAGACCCTCGAGGATTCGCTCTCCCGCCTTGTCATGAGCAACTACCTCTTCGAGGTCGTCACACTCTGGCGTGGCGTATTCGGGATGTGAGCCAACGTCCAGGTAGAGCCTGGCTCCGTTCTCGAGAAAGACATTCGAGGACCTGCCCCATGACACGACTCTTCTGAAAAGGTACCGGGCCACTTCGTCAGGGCTGAGGCGCCGCTGCCCGCGCAAAGTGCACGTCACTCCATATTCGTTTTCGATTCCGAAGATACGCCGGTCCACAAGGGCAGGCTAAACGCTGTTGAGCTATTCGGGGGAAGCTGTTTCGGAGGACTCCGACCCGAGGTTGAGGCGACGGAAGGCCCGCCGTCCGTTCGAGCTGTCGAGGACGGCCGCTTCCCAACCCTCAGAATCTCGACCCTCAGCTGTTCGGAACGCCTCTTGGCCTGCCCTGAGGGCCGCATCCAGACCCATCCCTGAGCTCCAAACTTGAGCGAGAGCCTGCTCGAGCTCCTCGGACTTACCCCCGATGGCGACAAAGTTACGTTCGTCGTAGAGGGTCCCGTCATACGTGACCCGGAAGAGCCGATGTTCCTGACCATCAGGCGAGATTTCGGCGAGAAGCAGCTCAACTTCAAATGGCTTGGGATCGCGGGTGAAGATGACACCCATGGTCTGAGCGAACTGTGTGGCCAATCCCATAGCGGTCACGTCATCTCGCGAATAGAGATAGCCCATCAGGTCAGCCTGCCTGATCCCAGCCTTCCTCAGCGTCTCGAATTCGTTGTACCTACCCACACCGGCAAAGGCAATCCGGTCATAGACCTCGGAGATCTTGTGGAGCGCCGTCGACGGATTCTCGGCAAGAAGCAGAACACCGTCCGCATAGTCAACCGCGAGGATCGATCGTCCTCTTGCGATGCCTTTGCGAGCGAACTCAGCCTTGTCACGGACCAGTTGTTCGGGGGCGACGTAGAAAGGAATGGTCATCTGATCGACTCCACCGCGGCTTCGGCCAGCCCGCCGACGATCTCATCGGAAAGCTCGTGGAATCCATCCCGATCAATCCTGACTACGTTGGGAAAGATGCCCCGTCTCAGGTCGGGTCCACCGGTTGCGGTGTCCTCCTGCGATGCCGACACAAGGGCGCGCACCGCAAAATCGGCAGCTTGGTCGGCATCTATCCCCTCTTCGTAGACAGTCCGAAGATACGACTTGGCCAACCTCGACCCAGAACCGGTCGAGCCGAAGTCGATCTCCTCATACCGACCACCAACCACGTCAAAGCTGTAAAGGCGTCCTTTCCCCTCGCTTTCATCGAACCCAGCGAACATCGGAACAACAACCAGACCCTGGAAAGCCATCGGGAGCTGGTTACGCACCATGCGTGCCAGGAACGAGGCCTTCCCGTCTAGAGAGAGACGTACGCCTTCGATTTTTTCGTAGTGCTCCAGCTCGACCTGGAACAGTTTTACCATGTCAATGGCGAGGCCTGCGGTACCTGCAATGGCCACTGCTGAAAACTGGTCTGCCGCAAATACTTTGCGGATCCTACGGTGAGCGACCAGATGCCCTTCAGTGGCCCGGCGATCGCCTGCCATCACCACTCCTCCGTCATATCGCATCGCGAGCACCGTGGTGCCTTCAGGAGCGCCCAAGGGCTTCTCCCCGGCAAAGTTGAGTTTGGGTAGGGCACCCATTGAGTCCAAGAGGTCGGTGAAGCTCGACCCGGGTGCTGGCGCATCCAAGGGAAGCGGAGTTCCCTGGCTATTGATCACTCGCCGCCCTTTTGTACGTAGTTCTTGACGAACTCCTCGGCGTTCTCCTCGAGTACCTCATCGATCTCGTCGAGCAGGTCGTCGAGGGCCTCGAGATCTGTGTCTGTCTCAGTGACCGCTTCGACCTCTTCGACCTGCTCCTCCTGGGAGCGGCCCTTTTCCTGCGATCTCTCTTGTTCTGCCATCAGCTCCTCAACCTCCTAAACGCTTCAGTAGATCAGCAGCATCTTCCGACTCGTCGATGAGCGAGCCGACGAGATCGGCTGCACCCCGTAGCGGCTCCATCATAGGAACTCGTTTGAGATGCGATTCGCCGGTATCGAATACCAATGAGTCCCAGTTCGCTGCCACCACCGACTCATGAAACTTATCGACGCAACGTCCCCTGAAGTAGGCACGGGTCCGCGTAGGTGGGTTGACAACGGCTTCCTTGATCTGCTCGTCGGTGAACAGACGACGGAACGAGCCGGACCGTGCCATCCGTTGGTAGAGACTTCGCTCCGGATCGACATCGTGATACTGGAAATCGAATGCCTTTAATTTCGGGCTGTCCCAGTCAACGCCGCCTCTAGCCAAATAGCCTTCGAAAACTCTGCGTTTGGCCACCCAGTCGAGGGTATCAGCCAACCCCATCGGGTTTGACTCGAGACCCGTCAGGACGCGCTCCCACTCGTCAACCAACATGTCCCAAACGGGGTCATCGAGTTCCTTCTCGACATATTTCGACAACCATTCGAGAAATCGGCCCTGAAGCTCCAGCGCTGTGGCGGTCCCACCGCCATCGAGTTTGAGGGGCCGACTCAGGTCGAGATCGTGGCTGACCTGCCAGCACGACTCAACAGGATCGGCGAGATCGAGAGGATCAGGGATTGCTCCGTCTTCAAGGGCAGCCAGCAGAAGGGCGGTTGTCCCCAACTTCAGGAAGATCTGGGTCTCGGAGAGGTTGGCATCCCCGATTATCACGTGAAGACGCCGGTATTTTGAGGGATCACCGTGGGGCTCATCCCTGGTGTTGATTATGGGTCGCTTGAGTGTTGTCTCCAGTCCCACTTGCTCTTCGAAGAAGTCAGCGCGCTGGGTGATCTGGAAGTTGGTTTTGGGCTTGTCGTTCTCCGAGCCGACCTTGCCGGCACCGGTAAATACCTGACGGGTGACCATGAATGTCATGGCGTATCTGATCACATCGCCAAAAGGCGTCTCCCTGGAGAGTAGATAGTTCTCATGGGCCCCATAGCTATTCCCCTTTCCATCAGAGTTGTTCTTGTACAGCGAGATCGTGGTACCGGAGTTCTCAAGCGCGGCAACCGCCGCCTGATGCATGACCAACTCGCCGACTTTGTCGTAGAGAGCCGCTTCCAGGGGATCGAAGGTCTCGGGAGCGGAATACTCGGGATGGGCATGGTCGACATACATGCGTGCCCCGTTGGACAGGACGGAATTCACAACTGCGCTGTCCGGATCCAGGGGCCCATAGGTCTCATGACCGAAACCTCTGGCATCCCGGCCCGGAGTCTCGCCCTCGTAAGACCATTGCACCCGGACTCTGCGTCCGGGGAAGCTATTGACTATCAGAGAGGACGCCACCGCGGGGTTGAAGCCGGGTTCGCCCTTGACAGTTATCCCGTACTCGGTCTCAGTCCCTAAGACCTTGTGCAATGCCATTACAGGTACTGGCCGCCCGAGACTCTCTCGATTAGGCGACTCTCATCGTCTCCGCCTACGAGGGTGCGGACATAGACGATCCGCTCCCCCTTCTTGCCGGAGATCTTTGCCCAGTCATCCGGGTTGGTGGTGTTCGGTAGGTCTTCCTGTTCCCGGAATTCTTGTTTGATCGCCGCGATCAAATCTGCTTCGTTCAAACCGGGTTCTCCGCCGGCGATACGCCGCTTGATAGCATCTTTTTTGGCGCGGCGCACGATGTTCTCGATCATCGCACCCGAAGCGAAATCCTTGAAGTAGAGCACCTCACGGTCGCCCCCAGCATATGTGACTTCGAGGAACCGATTCTCGTCGTCCTCCGAGTACATCGCTTCGACAGTTTCATCGATGATCTTCTTGAGGTAGGCCCGGTGATCGCCCTCGTGTGCAGCGAGCCCGTCGGTGTCGAGGGGGGTCTTATCACTGAGATAGATCGCAAAGATCTCTCGGGCAGCGTCGGGTTCTGGCCTGTTGATCTTGACCTTCACGTCTAGTCGCCCGGGTCGAAGGATGGCCGGGTCGATGAGGTCTTCACGGTTCGAAGCACCGATAACGACAACATTCTTTAGGGCTTCGACTCCGTCCAATTCCGAAAGCAACTGCGGCACGATGGTTGACTCAACATCGGAACTGATCCCGGTGCCTCTGGTCCGGAAGAGTGAGTCCATCTCGTCGAAGAAGACGATGACGGGTACGCCTTCGTCAGACTTCTCCTTGGCGCGCTGGAAGATGAGACGGATCTGACGTTCCGTCTCTCCAACCCACTTGTTCAACAGCTCGGGGCCTTTGATGTTCAAGAAGTAAGAGCGGACGTCGGGGTTGCCGGTCCGCTCCGAGACCTTCTTGGCGAGACTGTTGGCGACGGCTTTGGCAATCAGCGTCTTTCCGCATCCTGGGGGGCCGTACAACAGAATTCCTTTGGGCGGGTCCAGTTCGTACTCCCGAAACAAGTCTCGATACAGGTAGGGCAATTCGACAGTGTCTCGGATCTGCTCGATTTGGTCAGCAAGCCCGCCCACCTCGGCGTAGGTGATGTCGGGAACCTCTTCGAGAACCAGTTCCTCAACCTCAGGCCGCTCCATTTTCTCCAGAATCAGCCGGGTCTTGGGATCGATGCGCACGTAGTCACCCGCCCGCAAGTAGGCGTCCTTCATGGCGTCCGAGCGGCTCAAGACACTCTCTTCGTCGGCCCGGGCGATGATCACAACGCGATTGTCGGGGAGAGTTTCCCTGATCCGGACCACATCTCCGGCCAGTTCGAACTCCCGCACATCAATGATGTTGAATGCTTCGTTGAGTATCACTTCCTGGCCAACCTGAAGTTGTTTGACCTCGATGTTTGGTTGGGCAGCCACCCGGAGTTTTCTGTTTCCTGTGAGGACGTCGATCGTCCCGTCCACGTTGACTTGGAGGACCGATCCAAAGTTGTTGGGAGGCGAGGTGAGCTTGTCGACCTCCTCGCGGAGCACACCGAGCTGCTGACGCGCTTCTTCGAGGACCGCAGCAAGTTTGTCGTTTTGGGACGTTGCTCGGTCAAGCCGTTCTTTGGTGTTGGCTAGGTCGGTTTCGAGGGAACGAATGAGTTCGGGCGCATCAGAGGCACGCCGACGGAGAATCGACACCTCTTCTTCTAATGCCTGAACCAGGCGACGCAACTCTGCTGCGTCGTCTGACATACGTCTTTCGTCCACGGCTTCCTTCCTGGTTGGTCGCCACTAGGCAGTATACGAACAGTCGGGTTTAGTTCTAGGACCGATGGACCCAGACGGCATGACCCTCAACAGCGGTCCCATTCAGGTGCGCCGAGCAACCTTGCGCATGAAGACCAGAAAGCCAGTGTGTCCGATCATGCCGTGCTCGGGACGCACGCTCCGACCCGAGACGCTCCAATCACGCATCAAAAACTCTCGAACCTCGATTTCGACAAAGACACCCAACTCCTCTGCTCTTTCCACCGTCCGCTGGACCTGAGGGACAGTGGGGAGGTAACAGGTCACCACACCGCCTGATGGCTGATGTGCAGCTGCCGCCTCCAAGACGCGCCATGGCTCAGGCAAATCGAGAATCATTCGATCTGGCTGCGAATCCTCCACGAAGTCGACGACGTCTCCGATTCGGAGGTCGAGGTTGGCGGGCAATTCCCCAAACCACCGTTTGATCGCCTTCCGAGCATGTGCCTGATGGTCGTCACGGATGTCTACTGATACGACGGTTCCGGTCTCCCCTACGGCTCTCAGAAGTCCCATGGTCAAGGCACCACTACCGGTCCCTGCCTCGAGAACTTTCATTCCCGGACCGACATCGGAGTACATCACGATCGGGCCGATGTCTTTGGGGTAGACAACCTGTGCGCTCCGCTTCATCTTGAGGATGTAGTCGGCAAGACGAGGTCGGAGTAGAAGAAGTTTCCCGCCACCGGATGAAACGACCCAGGAGCCGTCCTCCTTACCGATCAAGTCGCTGTGAGCTATCGAGCCCAGGTGATACTGAAACGTTCGATGCGGATCGAGTTTGAGGAGGAACTTCCGACCTTTGGAGTCGATGAGGAGGGCAGTGTCACCTTCACCAAATGCCATCAAAAGAGACTGATCGCAGCGACCGCCAGGCTCAGAACCATCGCCACAACGACGACCCAAATGGTTATTCGAACGAATTTCTGGTTTCGCATCCTCTACTTCTGTTCTAGGGTTCGTCCACGGTAGAAGATGAACAGGTTATTGCGCACATTCTTTCGTGAAGCCGAGTTGAAGGCAGCCGGAATCGACCGCGTTTGGAGAGGACTCCGACGTGGCGACCGTCGGGATCTATACATGGGTGCCTCCCTCGCAGCACTCGCTTGGCTGAGGGACAACAAGGCCAGCCGCAAAGAGTTGATCTTCCGGAAGAAGCTGCCGGCGGGTTCCACCCTGGTGATCCAACACCGCAAGAAGGGCGACCCCCGAATCGAGGTCGTCAAGCCGTAGCCGCCCCTATTGCCCTGCACAGTGCAATTACGTGCGGGAAACAACCGGTTCTGCACAGTGCAGGAACGGTTGTTCTTAGACTTTGTAGACCTCGACGATCGATTTGCTCCGCTTGCCGCGGCGTCCGCCCATGTAGAAGGCAAGAACCACGAGTCCAACAAGAGCAATACCCGTCATCAGCGCCGTTTCTTTCGCTGATTCTCTGGTCTCATCAACGGTCCCGACCAGCTGTCGGGCCTTTGCTTCGAGGTCGTCTCTACTGACTGTCAATGCTCATCCTCCATCCGACCAGACCCGCTGCACCTGCACCTAGCAGTGCAGTGAGGAATCTGGCGAGAACTACGTACCATTCCGAATCTGGCAGAACCATCTTGAGCAGGGAGTATGCGCCAAGAAGTGCGAAGAAAGCTCCCAGCGAGAAAAGGATTGCTCCCCCGACCCCCATCCCGGCGTGCTTGCCAAGCGCCTTGGCGGGCTCGATGGTTTCTTGTCTGAGATAGTCCTTCGACATCTCGACAAGTTCGCGGCTTAGCTGTGGGATCTCTTTGTAATCTGCCATGTCGGTCTGCAAAGGCTAACAAGTGCTGGACGAATTGCGGTATACGGGTATCGTGGACCGCCAGTGAGATCCTCACGTACGTTGACCGCGTTTGGGCCCCGATACACCGCCCTCTGGATCGGCCAGACGGTCAGCCAGTTCGGGACATATGTCGCCTTTCTCAGTCTGCCCCTGCTTGTCGACTACATCCACGACCAGGCCGGAAGTCAGTCGATTTTGGACTTTTCGATCACATACGCCCTGGAGACCGGTCCGACACTGATTGTCGGCCTTCTCGGCGGGGTCCTACTAGATCGGTGGCATCTGCGCCCGATCATGATCGCGACCGACCTTCTCAGAGCCTCAGCCTTCTTCTACCTCGCCGCCTCGATCGGCTCCTATGGCGTCAACACTGTGTTTGTCGTCGCCTTCCTGGTCGGCTCGATGACCACCCTGTTCGACGGTGCCCTGTTTTCGCTGGTACCCGCCCTCGTCCCCGAAAACAGGCTCGCTGACGCAAACGGGTTCATCGCGGCCTCTCAGCAGGCGAACTTCGCGTTGGGGCCACTGGCCGCTGGAGTAATGGCAGTCAGTACCGGCACACCCGCCTTTGGTCTCTTCATCAACGGCCTGACCTTTGTTCTCTCAGCAGTGTCCCTCTATTGGGTTGGTCGGGTCGCGCATCATCGACCGGAACACGACGAGCGGCAGGGCTTCTTCACCGAAGCAGCCAACGGCATCCGCTACATCATGCAGGAGCCCCGGTTGCGGATCACCACGATTGCGTCAGCCATACCCAACTTCGTTGTTGGTTTCGTCGAAGGGACCTTTGTCGTCCTCGCCTTCTTTGTCTTTGGCACCGAGGACGAACTTGCCATTGGGATCTTGCTGGCTGCCTTCGGTGTCGGTGGGGTGATCGGCGCTCTCGTGGCACCACGTCTCATTCAGAGGATCGGTCTAGGAGCGACCATGACAGTTGGCATGACCCTGACCGGGGCATGTCTCGCTGCGGTGATGTTCACTACGTACAGCTTCTTGACCGTCGCGTTGCAGATCGGTTGGATGATTGGTGTCGGGTTCATCAACGTGGCGCTGGCCACCATCCGACAGCACTACGCGACGGAGTCAATGCTGGGCCGGGTCATCACCGCATCTCGAGCCATTGGATGGGCGACTCTCCCCCTTGGTGCCCTCGTCGGCGCGTGGCTCGGATCCAGCGAGGAGACGTATCCGATAGTGGCGCGAACCTTCCCATTCTTGATCGTTGGGGTTGCTTTGTGGCTATATACAACAGTTGTTTGGCGTGACACCTTCGGGCCGCGTGTCGAGACCGAAAAGGAACCCGAAGGGGCTTCGCTGAATTCACTTACACGAGAGTGAGTTCAACAGGGAACGACCGTCGGTTCGGGTACGTTTCTGTGGAGTGAGGCGCTTAATCCCGATTCTCATCTTCGTCACAGCCTGCACCACCAGCGGTTCTTCAGACACCTCGACTTCTACACCCACCAACCCGACCGTTGTCGCGTCGCAAGCCACCTCATCTACAACCTCGACCCTCTCGACCCCATCTACCACGTTCGAAACGGAGATCGCCTGGACCGACGTTGAAGCTGAACGGATCGTCGAGAACTACCTCGCAGCCCTTGCAGCCGGGGCCTGGGATGTCGCAGCGTTCAGCGCTGACAACAATGGCATCCAGATTCAAGGCAGCGATCCTGGTGAGACAAACGCCCAGACTCTGGAGCGATTCTGTCGCGGCGGCGCGTGTGAGGGGCCCTATGGAGTCCAGGCCCAGGGTCCGGGGATCGTCAACCCCAGCACCGGCCAGGCGGCATCTACGGTGCAGGTGACGCACGGCGCATCTGGAGCGGTGGCATTCCTCAACCTGTTCACCTTTGAGGGACAGCAGATTGTTGCCGGGCTACCACCCCTGGAACAGTCACCTGACTCTGGCGCGATAGTGAACGACTTATTTGGCGACCGGCCCCCAGACAGTGTTGTTGTGGAGCGATTCAGTGGCTTCGAGGCGTGGGTTGATGGTTCGCCTCATTGGGTGGTCAACTGGTGGGCTAAGGACACATACGCCATCGAGAGGCAAGTGGCATTCGTATCCCACCCGTTCACATCAACCCTGCTCGCCACCCCTATTGACGATCCGTTAACGACATACGAGCCTGGATGTAGCCAGCCTTTGGAACGAAACGGAAGCGTTTTTACTCTCGACGACTGCGTTGACCCCGACAAATGGACGATGATCGATGTCGTGACCGGCGACGCCGATAGCCCTCTGATTCCCCCGCCTGAACCTGCTCCCGAGAGCGGCTACTCCTGGATGGAGGAGCGTGGTGGATCAGCCTTTATCGCCGTGGGCGACGCCGAAGGCAACCTGGTTTCAATTGTGAATAGTGACGGAATCGACCTTCTGAATGATGGCTACGCCGGCTTCACGCGTATCAGTGCCAACGGCGAAACCCTACTGTATGTTGACCACGCCGACGCCGCCGCATACTCGCACTTCTTCAGCCCGGTAGTCGTTGCGGTTGATTTCGCCTCCGGCTCCGAACTCGGACGGTGGGAATTCGATGGACCAGTCCTCTGTCTCGAGGCGGACACCGATTGGGTAGTGGCGTGCCTTGGAGACTCACCGGGACCTGAACCAAATCAGATTGCCTTGGTAGCAATCAACTTGTCATCCGGTGACCAGAACATCGTGCAAACGCGTTCCCGGCTGTTCCTGCCGGGATAGCGGGGCTTGGAACAGTCTCCTGCTTGGACCAAAGCGTTGCATCGTCGCAATCGATGAGGACAACGTTTTTGACAGCGACCGTCGGAGTTCTGGTGGAGCCGAGCTTTCGGCGGAGCCAGAAGTCCAAAACGAGCCCAAGTTTGGGCTCGCAGTGTCGGGGAGAGAACTCGAACCGCCGTTCCTAGAAGGACAACCTTTTTGACAGCGACCGTCGGAGTTCTGGTGGAGCCGAGCTTTCGGCGGAGCCAGAAGTCCAAAACGAGCCCAAGTTTGGGCTCGCAGTGTCGGGGAGAGAACTCGAACCGCCGTTCCTAGAAGGACAACCTTTTTGACAGCGACCGTCGGAGTTCTGGTGGAGCCGAGCTTTCGGCGGAGCCAGAAGTCCAAAACGAGCCCAAGTTTGGGCTCGCAGTGTCGGAGAGAGGACTCGAACCTCCACCGGGAAAACTCCCGACCAGGTCCTTAGCCTGGCGCGTCTACCAATTCCGCCACTCCGACAGGATTTGAGCTGGCAGCGATTTTATCGCCGGTTCAGCTCAAGACGAATGTGAGAACGAAGGTGCTGATACCGAACAGGATCCCGACGATCCATGTGAGCCGGTCCAGATTTCGTTCGACCACCGTTGAACCGCCCAGGTTCGACGTGCTCATGCCGCCGCCGAAGACGTCGGACAAGCCTCCGCCCTTACCCGAGTGGAGCAACACCAAAGCGATCACAGCGAGGCTGAGCAGTACGTGGACGATTACGAGAAGTGCTTCAACAATTGACATAGTTTCTTTGTGCCTAGAGAAACCGTCCGGGTGCGGACGGTCGGTATCACTCTACCAGGGTCGTATGGCCAACCAGTAGGCCTAGCCGGCCTGTCCAGCGACCTCAGCTGCGGCAGCCTCGGCTGCTGCGGCATCGCCGAGGTACCGCGAGCTCAGCGGTTTGAGGTCCTCGTCGAGTTCATAGACAAGAGGGATTCCGGTCGGAATGTTCAGACCGACGATCTCATCCGTAGGCACTTCATCGAGATGCTTGACCAATGCACGGAGCGAGTTTCCGTGTGCCACGACCAGTGGCAGCCTCCCTGCTCTGAGGTCAGGCACAATCGAATCGTGCCAGTAGGGAAGCATCCTGTCGACGACGTTGATCAGCGCCTCAGTCGCCGGAATCACATCGGGCGCCAAATTCGAATATCTCGGGTCGTGTCGCGGGTGCCGGTCGTCGTCAGGCTCGAGGGCTGGTGGCGGTGTGTCATAGGACCTTCTCCATTGCAGCACCTGGTCTGCTCCATGGATCTCCGCCGTTTCCTTCTTGTCTAATCCCTGCAGAGCCCCGTAGTGCCGTTCATTGAGCCGCCAAGAACGTTGTACTGGGAGATACGACCGGTCCATCACATCGAGTGCGATCTCAGCGGTGTGGATGGCGCGTTTCAGCAAAGACGTGTGCAGATTGGTCGGTGCCAGGCCCGCTTCGAGCATCAATTCCCCGGACCTGGCCGCTTCTTCCCGACCGCGGTCGGTCAAACCGACGTCGGTCCATCCTGTGAACAGGTTCTCGAGGTTCCATTGCGACTGCCCGTGACGGAGCAGGATGAGAGTGTAGGTCAAAGTCGGTACCTCACAATCGCCGCGAACTTGTCCGGGTCCAGAGAAGCCCCACCGACCAGGGCACCGTTCACGTGTTTCTTCGCCATAATGTCTCTTACATTTCCGGCGTTCACCGAACCTCCATAGAGGATTCTCATGCCCTGGGAGACATCGCTGTTTGCAATGTCAGTGAGCACCTCGCGAATGGTTGAGCACATGGATCCGGCGTCCTCCGGTGAGGCCGTCCTTCCTGTCCCAATTGCCCAAACCGGCTCATAAGCAACCACAATCGTCGAAAGTTGATCCGCGGCAAGTCGGGTTAACGATCCCCGCAGCTGACGGGTAACAACTTCTTCGGCTTCGCCAGAGTCCCTTTGGTCCAGCGTTTCACCTACACAGACAATCGGAGACATCTCTGCCTTGAGCGTGGCCCTCACCCGTTTGTTGACCAACTCGTCGGTCTCTCCAAACAATTGTCTCCGCTCCGAGTGCCCGACGATGACATATCTGACGGCGAGACGATTGAGCATCTGAGCACTGACCTCTCCGGTGTACGCACCCTTCTCCTCCCAGTGGACGTTCTGGGCGCCAAGCTGAATCAGCATCCGGTCTGCTTCGATGACAGTCTGGGCCGAACGTAGGGCTGTGAACGGCGGAGCGACCACAACATCGACTCGGTCGTAATCGTCTGACTCAAGCCTGTAGTAGAGCTTTTGGATCATCTGGATGGCGTCGAGATGAGTTGCGTTCATCTTCCAGTTGCCGACGATCAGATCTCTTGTTTGGTCAGGAGTCGTCACCACTATTCCACCCACGTCTTCAAGATCTCGACACCAGGCAGTACCCGTCCTTCCAGGAGCTCCAATCCGGCACCGCCTCCCGTCGACAGATGGTCAATCTGCTCTTCATAACCAAGGAGCCTGATCGCCGCGGCCGAGTCTCCCCCACCGACGCCCGTGAACCCCTCTGTTGATGCCATCGCACTGGCAACCCGCTCCGTTCCGTGTCGGTAAGGCCGCCACTCGAATACACCCATCGGGCCGTTCCAGAAGACCGTCTTGGAGCGCCGAACGATATCGGCAAACAGGTTCGATGTTGCTGGCCCAATATCGAGCCCCATTTCATGTTCGGTCATGGAGTGAACATCAACAATTCTGTTGGTGCCAGTGGAAGTGAATGAATTGGAAGCGACAACATCGAGCGGAAGCATGATCTTCTTGCCGAACTCACCCTCGAGAAGGTCTTTCGTCTCCTCAAGCATTTCGTCCTGGACCATCGACGCACCGACACGCTCCCCTCTCGCCTTCAACAGGGTGAAACACATGCCACCACCTATCAGCATTTGGTCGACTTTGGAGAGGAGGTTCTTGATGACGCCTAGCTTGTCGGAGATCTTGGCTCCACCAAGTACCACGGTATAGGGAGACTCGGGCTCATCGGTGAAACGACGGAAAGCGTTCATCTCTTTCTCGAGAAGAGGGCCCGCGGCACTCCGCAGTAGCCCGGCCACACCAACTGTGGAAGCGTGAGCGCGATGAACCGTCCCGAAAGCATCTTGGACAAACAGATCGAAACTGTTGGCCAACCGAGCCGCATAGATGGGATCATTGGCTGTCTCTCCCGGGTTGAACCGAGTGTTCTCCAGCACCTGGATCTCACCACCAGAATTCTCACCGAAGGTGACCTCGTTTGAGGAAAGGT
Source organism: Acidimicrobiia bacterium (assembly GCA_965216445.1). Classification (GTDB taxonomy): domain Bacteria; phylum Actinomycetota; class Acidimicrobiia; order Spongiisociales; family ZC4RG35; genus MA-ANB-1. The sequence goes on along the minus strand of OZ244166.1, from coordinate 1,308,194 downwards.
GAGCCATGCGACGGGCGACGCGCTCCATCGAATACCTGGGATCTTCGCCTTTGGGTCGTCCCAGATGGGAGCAGACGCTTACCCGGGCACCTGACTCGACCAGCCGTTCCAACGTAGGCATGGCAGCCCTGATTCGATGGTCGTCAGAGATTGCACCTTCGGCATCGAGCGGAACATTGAGGTCAGAGCGAACCAGAACTTTGAGGCCGGCGACAGGAATCTGATCGAGTGTTAGATACCGATACATCTCAATTGCTCCCACGCGCAAGATTTGAAAGGACCTGGCCGAGCTTCATCGGGTCGTGAGCTGGCCATTCAGCATGGTCGTCCGAGACGTCCCCGACGACGAGACGCCAACCGTATTCGGCCGCCGTGGTCTGATCCATCTCCAAACGACTGTGTCCTTCCGGTACCTCGATATCGCCTTCATGGGCGACGACAACGGCCGGCCCTTCCACGCCGACATGTTGCTGAAGGGCCTTTAGATGGTCAATTCCGCTCATCCCCAGGGTTTCTCCGTCTTGTGTCATCAGATTCAAAACAAACACGCGCTGCGCCGAGGAACTCATGATCGCCTCCGACAGCATGTTCACCTTAAGAGCCGAAATCAGGGACGTGTATAGGCTTCCCGGCCCGATCACAATTTGATCCGCCTGCGAAATCGCCGCCAGCGCCGATCTGGGCGCCACCGCGTCGGCTGGTTCAATCCAGAGGTCTTCGATTCGCCCTCTGGTCGTTGCAATCTTCACCTGACCCTCGATGTTCCTGCCGTCCACGGTTGCATGGAGTGTCAAAGGATCGGCAGCAACAGGAATTACGTCTCCCACGGCACCGAGGACACGTCCTGCCGTAGACACCGCTGTCTCAAAGTCTCCAAACATGTGGGACAGACCAGCCAGGATCAGATTCCCAAGAGAATGGTCCAATACGTCACCTTCAGAGAAACGATGGGCGAACAACTCCGACCACAACGAAGGCTCGGGAGTCAATGCGAGAAGGCATCGCCGCACGTCACCGGGCGGAGGGATGCCCAACGCGGTAAGTCTCCCCGACGAACCTCCGTCATCCGCCACAGTCACCAGGGCCGTGATCTCCGAGGCGTAGCACTGGATGGCTTCGAGAGCCGCGGCCTGTCCATGCCCACCCCCTATCGCGACGACCTTCGGACCGTCAGGGTCGAGGAGCAGAGGCTCCATGGCAACTTCGGTTAGCGGCCTCAATTGTCGATATCGCGGTGTCTAACGGCTGATCTGATGTCTTGCCCGTTGAGTCTTTTCCCCAACTCCTCAGCAATTGCAACCGAGCGGTGATGTCCTCCAGTGCACCCAATCCCAACAGACAGATAAGACTTGCCTTCCGCCTCGAATTTTGGGATGAGGAAGGTCACGAGATCCTCGACTTTGTCAACAAACTCCTCGGCACCCTCCCGACCCAACACGTACTCACTCACTGCCGAATCCGTGCCACGCTTGTCCCGCAGCTCTTCGACCCAATGAGGGTTGGGGAGGAACCGGACGTCGAACATCAAGTCGACATCTCTTGGGCTGCCGTGTTTGAACCCAAACGACCTGACCGAGACTCTCATCGAACTGGATTCGTCATCGCGCGAGAAGATCGACTTCAGTTGTTCCCGCAACTCGTGGATGTTCAGCGACGAAGTGTCGACGTAGTAGTCGGCGACTATCCGCAGGTCCGCCAGCATTTCGCGTTCTGCCTCGATTGCCGCAGAAATTGTTGGCTCTCCCAGCGGATGCGGACGACGATTCTCCTCGTATCTGCGGACGATGACTTCGTCATCGGCATCCAGAAAGACGATCCGACTGGTCACGCTGGCTCGAGCAAGTTCGAAGATTGCGTTGCTGAGCTCTTCTATGGGTAGGCCGCCGCGCGAGTCGACAACTACCGCTAGATGCTTGTTCTGTTCGGGTATGTCGTGGGCCTTGACAGCCTCCACGAGAAGCCTCGGGGGCAGATTGTCGATGACAACATATCCGAGATCCTCGAGCACCTTGGCCGCTGATGATCTTCCGGCACCGGACATTCCGGTGACAACAAGAACTCGGGGATGTTCAATCGTGGCGTTTTCCATTGCCATGTGCGCTCCCGGGCTCCTGACGCATCGCTAAACCGGATCGGACCTATCTGTGCAGGACAGCGTACAGGTCATTTGCCACGCCTTCCGGTAGGACCTGACGCAGATCCTCGACTGAGGCTTCTCTTATCTTCTTGAGCGATCCGAACTCTTTGAGCAGGTCGCGTTTCCTCTTCGGCCCAATCCCTGCAACGTCATCGAGAATCGAATCGACCATCGACTTGGATCGGAGGTTCCGGTGATAAGTGATCGCAAAGCGGTGTGCTTCGTCCCGCACCTGCTGGAGCAGATAGAGCGCCTCGGCGTCTCGGGCGATACGCAATGGTTCGGGTCGACCGGGTAGATACACCTCTTCCATCTTCTTGGCCAGCCCTATCACCGGGATGTCCAAGCCAAGTTCGTCGAGCACTTTGACAGCCCGCCCAAGTTGGCCGGGCCCTCCGTCGATGACGATCAGTGAAGGTGGATAGGAGAATTTTCCCTGCTCAGCAATCGGCTTGTCCTTCTCGGCCAGATAGGCGCGGAATCGTCTTCGCACCGTCTCCTCCATCGAGGCGAAGTCGTCCTGTCCCTGAACGGTCCGGATCTTGAACCGCCTGTACTCCGAAGTCTTTGGCAACCCATCTTCCAGAACCACCATCGATGCCACGGTGTTGGTGCCCTGAAGGGTGGAGATGTCATAGGCTTCGATACGAAGGGGAGCCTCTTCGAGGCCAAGCTCTGCTTGGAGAGAACGCAAGGCCTTGGCCCGGGCGTTGTGGTCTTTCTGGCGCCGAAGTCGATGTCGGGCGAAGGCTTCAGCGGCGTTGGTACCGGTGGTTTTCATCAATCTCCGCTTGGCACCTCTCTGCGGCACTCGCAGGTTGACGTTCGAGCCCCTTCGTTCTTTGAGCCACTGGCGGATTAGTTCCGCTTCGTCGGGTTCGAGCGAAACCAGTACCTCTCTCGGGGGTACCTCGTCCCCGTAGAGCTCACGAACAATCCTGCCTACCAACTCGGCGTCTGACAGCTCCTCCACCCGATCGACGACCGTCCCCTTGCGGCCAACGACACGACCCTGACGGACATAGAGGATCTGGAATGCCGACTCCAATTCGTCACCGTGGAAAGCGATCAGATCGAAGTCCTCCTTTTTTTCAGCCACCACCTCCTGTCGGAGCATCGCTCTGCGCACGTCCTCGGTTCTGTCCCGATGACGGGCGGCGAGTTCGAACTCCTGGCGTTTGGATGCTTCCCACATTTGTTGCTCGAGTTCGGAAATCACACCTTCGGTGTCACCGCTGAGGAATGAGGCGAGGCCATCGACCATCGTCTGATAGTCCTCGGGCGAGACCTCCCCGATGCACGGTCCGGAGCACTTCTCGATATGAAACAGGAGACAGGGACGATTCTGCGCCTTCTGTCGTTCCAGCATTGCGTTGGAGCACGTCCGGACGGGAAATGTCCTTAGAAGCTGGTCCAGGGTTTTTCTGATCGCGTATGTGTGCGCATATGGCCCGAAGTACTGGTTCCCTTTACGCTTCTTCCCTCTCATCACCTGGGCTCGCGGCCATTCGTGACTCCGTGTGATCGCCAGGTAGGGATAGGACTTATCGTCCACCAACTTGACGTTGTACCGCGGCCGGTGACGTTTGATGAGGTTGTATTCCAACATCAAAGCGTCGACCTCGGAGTCGGTGATTATCCACTCGACAGACCTCGCCGTGTCAACCATGGTCTGGGTACGCGGGTGCAACCCAGTACCGAAATACGAAGACACTCGACTTCGTAAGCTCTTGGCCTTACCCACGTAGATAACCCGGCCGTTCCTGTCCCGGAACATGTACGCACCGGACAGATCCGGGATCTCTGATGGTTTGGGGCGTTCAAACATTGAGGATCAGCGTACGAGCTGCCACCGACATGCGAGCAGTCGAGGGATGCCACTCTGATCAGCAATCTCGTGATGGGGCCGTTCGATCATCGTTTCCAGGGACCAGCCGACATTGGCCGCCGCATTGAGCAGGGTTGCCATGCTGCGATGGTGAAAGGTTATGTGGGCGTCTCCTGCGGGGACATCTGACACACCGTCGGAGAAGTACCCACCTGGTCGCCACAAGACTTCGCCATCTTCGTCGGTTATCGGAGTGGATTCTGGTGCCGTCCAAGCCGGATGATTGCTCACTACGGCAAGGATCCCGCCGGGGCGCACCACTCTTGCAACGGAGGAGAAGAACGAGTCTCCGTCGGCGATGTGCTCCAGCACCAAAACGCAAAAGGCCCCATCGACCGCGTTCTCTGCGATCGAGGCGAGGTCGGGGAGTGAATCGACCACGACATGGCCGGACGTCGCCGATCGTTGAGCCAATTCTCGGTTCAATTCAATGCCAATCACGGAGGTACCGGACTCGCCAAGGGTTCTCATGAGTCTGCCCTCACCGCTACCCAGGTCCAGATACCCCAGGTCACTACGGGGTTCCAGGATCTCGAGGAGGAGCGGGGTGACAACAGATTCGTATGCCGGGTCGGTCGAAACCTCTTCCAACCACCATTGGGACAAATCAGACCACGACATTGCCGCTCATACCGAGCACCCCAATGCATACCCAACTGCAGTACAGATTTCGGTCAACTTGGCGCCCCCGACATTCCCGAGACGCGTCGTCAACATAGTTCGAGGGACTGTGTGCAGACCATCACAGTTGACAGCTGACCGTCGGTCGAGATCGATTGCCTCGCCGTCGATGCGAACCTCGGCTCCGATACCGCGTACAGAGGTGGTGATTTCTGCAACTGTCACCAAGGCTCGGACGTCGATCACACCGGTACGGGTAAGGACAACAACCGGTCGGGACTTGCGACCCACTTGTGCCAGCCAAACGTCACCACGTTTCACTCATCGCCCCAAGCTTCGGCGTCCTGCCAGAATCGGTCCGGTGCCTCAGGTTTTTGGTGGTAGGCCTCCCGGTCAGATTCGACCAGAGCCAGTCGAACCGCATTCGCCACACCCTCCCGGGCGGCCGAAGAAAGGTTGATCCCAAGCTCACGTGCTCGTTTGGCTAGTTGCTCATCAATAGTGAAGGTCGTACGTGTAGACGCCATACCTTGATGATATCATATGGTGCTAGCACATAGCGCCATCATTGATTCGCTAGTAGCCGAGAACTTCCCGGAACCAGGGAGTAGTGCGTTCCAGACCCTCACGAAGACTTATCTGCGCCTTCCAACCCAGGACTTCCTCGGCTTTGGTGGTGTCAGGACGGCGCACCTTGGGATCGTCGACGGGAATCGGCTGTAGCTCGATACCTGGGTGGTTGCCCACTACATCCTGGACCGCTTCCGCCAACTCCAGCATGCTCACCTCTTCAGGATTCCCGATGTTTACGGGACCTGTCTCATCGGAGAGGAGGAGTCTGAGAATTCCTTCTACTTCGTCGTCCACATAGCAAAGAGAGCGGGTCTGGGAACCATCTCCGAACACTGGCAGGGGGCGGTTCTCCAGCGCTGCCTTGAAGAAGGCGGGGATAGCCCGGCCATCGTTGGGACGCATCTTGGGACCGTATGTGTTGAAAATCCGGACAATCCGAGTGTCGACACCATGCTCACGTTGATACGCAAGTGTCAGTGCCTCAGCAAAACGTTTGGCCTCGTCATAGACACCGCGGGGGCCAATGGGGTTGACATTGCCCCAATAGGTTTCTGGCTGTGGGTTGACCAGAGGATCTCCGTAGACCTCTGATGTCGAGGCCAGGAAAAACGTGGCGTCCTTGTGCATGGCAAGCCCCAGGCCCTTGTGGGTACCGAACGCACCCACCTTCAGGGTATGAATCGGCCACTTCAGGTAGTCGACGGGTGAAGCCGGTGATGCGAAGTTGAGGACGTAGTCCACTTCGCCGTCAACGTGAAGGTAGTCAGTGACGTCGTAGTCGATGAGTCGAAACTTCTTATCACCCATCAGGTGGGCGACGTTGTTGGCGTTGCCGGTGATCAAGTTGTCGATACAGGTGACTCTGGCTCCGGAGTACACCAACCAGGTGCACACGTGAGAGCCGAGGAAGCCGGCACCGCCCATGACGACAGCGTGCTTCCCTTCCAATTCGCGAAACCCGCCGAAAGCGGAACGACGCATGTCAAACATTTCTGAATTCTCCAAAGTGGCTACAGGCTACATCGGCAGGGTGAGATCGGATGTTTAGGAAGTTGGTCCGATCGGACTATCCAGCTCATGGCGCCACCCCTCGCCAAACGCCCAGAGAACAGGTAAGACAGCCACGACACGGAGCAGATTCATTGGATCCTTGGTGACTCCGGTTCCCAGAACCAATACCAAACCCGCCGAGCCAATCCAAGCCAGGTCGCGGTTGATGATGCCCCAAACAAGAGTTGCTCCACCCGCAAGAAGAACCAAAAAGCCTACCAAGCTCGGTTCCTGGAAATAGGCGACAAACGGCAGACCAAAGGCCTCAGCAGCAGAGTCGAAGATGGATCCAGAGAAGATGGCAACGGCGGATACTCGGACTGCCACTGCGACCACAGCAACAGCACCGAGTTGCTTCCACCTACCCAAAACGGCGGAGGCATACGTAGGTCGAGTGACCCCAAGCAACACTGCGGCAACCAGGCTCGTACTGACCAGGATCCAGATGAGGAACAGCAGACCCAATGGTTCAGCGGTGTCGCCCGCGAATCCAATGTACAAGGCGGGGTTGAGGGCGAGCAGCCAACTCCTGACGCCGAGACTCTCCCGAAGAAAACCTGCGAAAAAACCGACGACGCCAACAGCTAACAGCCCCACAAAGAACAACGCCGGAAGGACAAACTTGTCTTGTCCCAAACTGGCGATAGCCCCTGCACCTGAAAACCCAATACGTGAGTATCGATATATGACGGATGGAATCTCCTGTGACGGGCCCCGACCGAGTGGGTCAGCCGCCAAAACCGCAAAGACCTCTCCATCGCCCCCACCACCGGTGTAGAACACGCCTGGCCATTCGCCAAAGTCAACCCCGGTCAGCTCGGTAACAACTTCGTAGTGGATTCGGTCGTCTGGCTGGCTGATCGCAAACCTGAGGGTCACAGCGGCGACCATGACCACGAACGCGACCACGAGTCCAGTCCTTACCCGCTCGTCCTTGAGGAACCTCACCGAGGGATTATCGGCTCCGGCTGACTATCCCCCAACCATTTCCCGAAGGAACTTCCCGGTGTAGCTCTCCCCCACCTGGGCGACTTCCTCAGGTGTTCCGGTGGCGACTATTCGGCCACCACCGCTTCCGCCCTCGGGCCCGAGGTCGATGACGTGGTCGACCGACTTCACAACATCCAGGTTGTGTTCGATCACGACAACTGTGTTTCCGGAGTCCACGAGCCGTTGCAGCACTTGAAGGAGCTTGCGGATATCTTCGAAGTGGAGCCCGGTCGTGGGTTCATCGAGTATGTAGAAGGTCTTGCCCGTAGAGCGCTTCCCCAGCTCAGAGGCAAGTTTGATCCTTTGGGCCTCACCACCGGAGAGTGTCGTGGCCGGTTGCCCGAGACGAACATAGCCGAGCCCGACATCCTGAAGGGTTTGGAGGATGCGGGCGATCTTGGGCTGGTTCTCGAAGAACTCGAGGGCTTCCTCCACGGGCATATTGAGAATGTCCGAAATCGTGTGACCCTTCCACAGGATCTCCAGCGTCTCACGGTTGTACCGCTTGCCCCCGCAAGTCTCACAGGGGACATAGACATCGGGGAGAAAGTGCATCTCGATTTTGATGGTTCCGTCGCCTTTGCACGCTTCACAGCGCCCACCTTTGACATTGAAGGAGAACCGTCCGGGTTTGTAGCCCCTTGCCCGCGACTCCTGGGTCTGAGTGAAGAGGGTGCGAATGTGGTCGAAGAGTTTGGTGTAAGTCGCTGGATTCGACCGTGGCGTACGACCAATCGGTGATTGATCGATGTCGATCACCTTGTCGATCAGGTCTACTCCTTCGACCCTTTTGTGACGACCGGGTACCACACGGGCCCGGTTTACCTTGCCAGCCAGAGCCTTCCACAAGATTCCTTCCACAAGAGTTGACTTCCCTGAACCGGAAACACCGGTCACCGCAGTGAAGACCCCCAAGGGGAACTCGACATCGATACCCGTCAAGTTGTTCTCTGTGGCACCCAGGACTCGGATTGCCGACCCGTTCCCCTGACGTCTGATCAAAGGCGTTTCTATTTGTCGGCGTCCACTCAGGTAGTCGGCGGTGATTGAGACGGATGCTTTTACAACCGTGTCGAGATCACCTTGAACCACGATGTGTCCGCCATGCTCGCCTGCGCCGGGACCAATGTCGACAATGTGGTCTGCCACTCTGATGGTGTCCTCGTCGTGCTCGACGACGATCAACGTATTGCCAAGGTCACGGAGTCGGATCAGAGTTTCGATCAGCCGTTGATTGTCTCTCTGGTGGAGACCGATCGACGGCTCATCGAGAATGTAGAGGACACCAACCAGCCCTGAACCGATCTGCGTCGCCAGACGAATCCGTTGTGCCTCGCCTCCAGCCAGCGTCGCAGCCGATCGAGACAGAGTCAGATAATCCAACCCGACATCCAGAAGGAACTTGACCCTGGCCCGGACCTCCTTGAGAACCCGCTCAGCAATAGTCGCGTCCCGATCCGTCAATTCGATCGAGTCGAAGAACTCGTGAGCTTCAGCGAGACTCATATCGGAGATGGTCGCGATGTTCTTGTCAGCGATCGTCACAGCCAGTGAAACCTGATTGAGCCTTCCCCCATTGCACGTGTCACACGGAACAATGGACATGTACTCCTGGTAGTACTCACGTGCTGATTCGGACTCCGCCTGCTCGTGACGACGGACTAGGAAGGGAATTGCTCCCTCGAACTGGGCATCCCACTTTCGTTTTCGACCGAAACGATTCACGTATTCGACCGTGATGCGCTCTTCACCGGTTCCCCAGAGGATCTTCTCTTTGACATCGTCGGATAGCTCGCTCCACGGCTCCGACATTGAGAAGCCGAACACTTTGCTCAGTCCAGTGAGGAGACGGTGGTAGTAGCGCATCCGATTCGACGACCACATCGGAATTGCACCTTCGTCCAACGAAAGGTCAGGATCGCCCACCACCAACTCGGCATCCACTGTGAATCGGGTCCCCAAACCAGAACAGGCGGTGCAAGCACCGTATGGGCTGTTGAACGAGAAGTTTCTCGGCTGAAGGTCCTCGAAGCTGAGACCACACTTTGGGCAAGCCAGATGCTGGCTGAATGTCAACGTTGGCCCATCGGTGATATCGATGTCGGCCACACCATCGGCAAGCCCCAGGGCTGTCTCCATCGATTGAGTAAGACGGCTTTCAATCCCATCTTTCCGGACCAACCGATCAACGATCACCTCGATGGTGTGCTGGTAATAGCGATCGAGTTTGATCTCTTCGGTCAACTCCCGAATTTCTCCGTCGATCCTGACCCGGGAGAATCCCTGCTGTGCCAACTCCTCCAATAGGCCTTCGAACTCACCTTTTCGACCCCGAACCATCGGAGCCAGGATCTGGAACCGTGTCCCTTCCTCGAGTTCGAGAACGCGATCGACGATCTGCTGCGGCGTTTGCCGTGCAACCGGAGTCCCATCGTTGGGACAATGCGGAATTCCGATCCGGGCAAACAGAAGACGCAGATAGTCGTGAACCTCGGTCACCGTTCCGACTGTGGATCGGGGATTCCTCGAAGACGTCTTTTGGTCGATCGAGATGGCTGGGGACAATCCATCTATGAAGTCGACATCTGGTTTGTCCATCTGTCCGAGGAATTGTCGGGCATAGGCTGACAACGATTCGACGTAACGCCTTTGGCCCTCGGCATAAATCGTATCGAATGCAAGTGACGACTTACCCGAACCGGATATGCCGGTGAAGACTATGAGTTTTTCGCGAGGGAGTTCGACAGTGAGATTCTTGAGATTGTGCTCACGAGCCCCCCTGATGAGGATCGAGTCCGTTGACAAGTGCTCCGCCTGGTTTCTGAGTTACGCCAGTGTAATCAGATCAGGATCGAACACTTGTTCGTTTCGCCAGGAGACTTGGCTCCTCGACCTTGCTTCCTAGAAACAGGAGCAAGACGTAGGCAGTAATGATTGGACCAATGGCTCGAGAGATATCGAACCAACTGTTCCACACTTGTTTGGTGAAGAGAATTCCCAGTGGGACAAAACCCAGGAACGCCCACCCGACCAGCTGTGACGAAATCAGCGTTCTCCTGGTGTAAAGAAGCATCATCACCATCATCGAGACACCCACGATCAGATCCATCGGATCGTTGACCCAGTTGTCAAAGGCCTGGATAAAGCCAACGAAAGGAAGACCCAACTCTTGCACCTGGTCGACCCCAGGTTCCAGGCTGATCATGGCCCGGAGATATACCGCCCACAGACCAACAGCGCCGACCGGGACGATGAAGGTTAAGCCCGCATCTCTCTTGCGGTCCTTTCGCCACAGCCAGAAGGCGGTTCCCGCGGCCGCGATGAGCATTGCTTCTCGCGACAGGGCGGCCAGAGCAAGCAACACGAGAGCCGGAGCCAAACGGTCTCGCAGAACCATCACAAGGGCCAAGAAAGCGGCGGCCGCTGAAACGATCCCAGCTCCGTCAATGGTCATTTCGCTGATAAATCCGAGGTTCAATACGAAGGTCAAACCCCACCAAGAGGATCCACCCATTTCTTCAGCGAGGAGAGCGACAGCCCAGGTGCCCATGCCCATCGCCAACAGGTTCACGACCAGTAGGCCCCACACGACCCCTTCCGGTGCCAGGACACCACCAGCGCTTGCCAGCACCGGGTACAACATGCGTTGACTCCGATAAAGGGGGCGATCGAGAATCTCAGCGTTCGCTTCGGGGTCGAGTACCCATGGATCGTTCGCCTGTACAAAAAAGAACTTTCCGTCGTGGCCCTGCAACGGTCGGAGGAATACGTCTCCCAGACGTTCTTCCGCATACTCTCTAGTCGGCGTGGCTTCCTCGCCAAACGCGGCAAAGATCGTCGGATCCCAATCTGAGTTTGATAGGACTCTGACGCCAACCAGTCCTGAAATCAGGAAACCGACGGCGCCAACCAGGAGCGCGGTCTTCTTGGCCATCAGATCACGGACGTCGGGCGACCGCTACGACACTCAGTCCGGGCAGGAACTTCAAACGCTCGACCAGCTTTGCAAACGGGAGCAAGACCCCAAACACCCTCGCCTGCCACTTCGTAATCGTTGTTCGGCCGAGCACCTTGTTCGTGTACCAGCCCAGAACTCCAAGCCGATTGAACTGGTTGCATTTGATAACTTCGAAGCCGGAGGCTTCGAGCAATTCCCGAACCTCTCCGGTGCTGTAACGCTTACGATGTTCCAGCGCTTCGTCCGCGGCCGAGTACAGCGATTGGTGGGCGGGCACCAAGATCAGCGCATGGCCGCCGGGCCTGATAATCCTCCTGAAACCCTCAACAGCCAGCTCGGGCTTGTCCATGTGCTCAAGAACGTTGATGCACACCACGGAATCGACCGAGGCCTCATCCTCGTAGGTGGATTGCGCCTCGAGGTCCGCAACCGAAGCCGATACATTTTCGAGATGACCAAATCGTTTCTCGATGGCTCGAACATGAACCGGGTCGATGTCGACCGCGGTCAGAGACTTCTTCCCGATGAGATGAGAAGTCAGGTTCCCGGACCCGGACCCCGCTTCAAATACGGAGTCGCCGAGGTAGGGAGTGAAGTTCCCCAACATCCATTTCGAGACGGCAGGGGTAAGACCGAGGCTTTCCAAGGTCAGATGGCCGGGATTAGTGGTGGCCTTGTTGTCGATGAATCGGAATTTGAAGATCAACCAGAGCGCTTCGAGACCGTCACGCCAGCCGATGTTCTTACCCTCGGCGTAGGTTCGCCCGTAGTAGCTGATCGGAACCTCGTAGATCCTGGCGCCGGCATGAGCAAGGCGCGCAGTGATCTCGGGTTCGAGCCCAAAACGATCACTGGTGAGTCTGAGGCTCTTCAACATGTCAGCCTTAACGGCCTTGTAGCAAGTCTCCATGTCCGTGAGGTTCAAGTCATTTGCCATGTTGGAAAGAGTTGTGAGCAGCTTGTTGCCGAGGGAGTGCCAAAAGAAGAGAACCCGTCGTACCTCACTGGACGCGAACCGAGATCCGTAGACGGCGTCGGCGTTCCCGTTGAGGATCGGCCCGAGCACTTTGGGATACTCGTTGGGATCATATTCCAAATCGGCATCCTGGACTATTGCGATGTCGCCCGTCATGTGTTCGATGGCGGTGCGAATCGCCTTGCCTTTGCCCATGTTCTCGGGCTGGGCGATGACTCGGATTCTCGAGTCCGCTTCGGCCAGTTCTCGGAGAATCGCGAGTGATTCGTCAGTCGAGTGATCGTCCACGCAGACCAGCTCAATTTCGAGGTCAACTGGCGAATCGAGAACACGCGAGACAATGGTCCGCAACGTGCGGGACTCGTTGTAAACGGGCATCAATACCGAGAGCTTTTTCATAGGAGGTGCCTGATCAGCATATTGGTTCTTATCGGGCTTTCCTGGGAGCGGGTGAACAGCAAAGTTTGCAGCTGAGATGTTTACGAAGATGGCATGGTTGCTGGCGATGCACGATTACCGAACGACAGCTCCCGGCGAACAAGCAGCAAACCCGCTACCAACAAGATCACCTTGCCAGCTAAGGACATGGTGCCGTAAGGGGTGAACGAGTCTGTCCGTAGCGCGCCATGGATCGCAGGCGTAAACATCTGAAGCAGGACCCATGCTCCCAACAAGACATCGACAATTGGCGATTGATTTGCGACTCTGCGGTTCAGGGCAAACAGCGTTCCGATGACTACGAACGCCAATACGTCGTAATGCGGCCAGGCTAGGGGTGAACCGAGGATGCTCAGCACCACCGTGATGGCCACGGCCATCTCGAATGTGGCAACTCGTGCGACAGCAAACGCTGTGAATCCCGCTAGGAGCACGACGACCACGCCAGTCAACTCCGGGGGCACGTTCAACACCCGCACCAGGGGCATCGCAAGAGAACCATTTGCACTGAATCCCATCCACGTCGCCGACGCAACGGACAACGACCGATAAGCATCGGCGGCGTTAAGACCGAGAATCACAAGTCCGGCGAAGTTCAAACCGACGAGCACCAGAACAGCACTAGAAGCTGCCCGGATTCTTCCCTTCATGACGAAGGGAACCAGCAACAGGGCGGGAAACAGCTTCAAAGTCATGGCAAGCCCGAGGGCCATTCCTCCACCGAATGAGTCGGCCCGCCTGTTGGCAACCCAGCCGACCGCCACCAACATCATGACAATCGTGGATTGCGTTCCAAACTCAACCGACGACAGGTAAGCGCCTGTGGAGATCATCACTATTGACCCGACTTCCACGAGAAAGTTGGGCGCCCACCCGAACTTAGGAACGACGAGAATGGCCGCAACTAGGACGGCAAAAGCTCCAAGGCCGGCGAGGACCGGGTAGGCGGCGTCGGCGTCGATGACCGTCAACGGCCACAGGATCAGAAGGGCACCAGGGGTCCGAGGGTGGACGCGGGTGATGTCGCCAAGCTCGGCTTGTCCTACGGGCAGGTATTCGGTTCCGAGCGAAGATGCCAACATTTCAAGATCGGCCCAGGGGTTTAAACCATTGGCAGCCGCCGTCGCCACGATCCAGTCTGCACGCGCATCGGTGACCGCAGGATCGACCTCGGTGGTGAAGGTCAGCACACCAAAGATGGCGACAACAACAAGAAAGACGAACGCCATCAGCGATAGCCGCTCACTACGTGCGACCTCCGTTTCAGGTTGGTCAATGCGGTTCATGGATTCACCCCACACGCACTGACTCGGTAGATCGGCTGCGCACCGAGAAGGCCACAAATGAGCCAATCGCAATGGCGAGATATGAAGTCAGCCGCGCAAAGCTGGCCGAAGATTCGGCCACCGGCCACATCATCACAAGGAACATCAGAGTTAGCGCTTCCGGCCGGTGCTGCCGGCCCCAGATGAAGCTTGGCACAAGCGCCAACCAGTACTGGGACCAGACAATTGGAGAAACTGCCACGACCACCAGGGCTCCAACCAGTGGCCAGACCGCCTCGTCCAAGCGTCTACGAAATCTGGCCAAAAGGAGTGGCACCAGGAGGTAGAGGCCAGTCCCGATATTAGGGGGCACGTATGGGCTCACCACGCTTTGGTTCCATTCGTAGGTCTGATAGAAGGCAAGGTTTTCGGGCAGAGCAACCGTGATCCAGTCAGTGAGCGATTCCCAGCCACCAACTGCTGGAAGCGCTGCAAGAGTGGCCGTTACGGCCACTCCGCCTACAACCGTGACGTCTACCAATGCCGACTTTCCCCTCGGGAGAAATAGCGCCAATGGAGCGAGCCACGGCCGCCATGCCACCAATACCCCGAGAAGAACCAGTCCGATGTGGCGCCGATCGCTGTGGATCAACGCCAAAACACCCACCATGCCCATTGCGACAATTGACGCTCCCTGGATCCAAAAAATGTCCGAACGAACGCCCATCAATAGAGCAACCGAACCCGCTATGGCTGATGCCCACGGTCTGCCAATCGCGCCTTTCCCCCAGATCAACCAAACGAGGATGCCAATGAGGACGCCAACGCCCAAGACTTTGGCGACTGTTTCTGCGGTTTTGGCGTCGAACACCGCCAGCATCGTGCGCGCCATGGAGATTGCCAAAGGCGAGTGCGCTATCCAGCTATCTCCCGTCCCAACACCTCCGACTACGTCTGTCGGCGGGAGCCCGGAAATCTCCTGGTAGGGGCTCTGACCGTTCCGGGCTAGGTCGGCCCCGACGAGGTCTCTACCGAAGTCGGTAACTGGAATCTCGTAGGCCGGCCCCTGAATCAGGGAGAAAACGATCGTGACCACACCAAACGCAACAAGTACCCAGCCGAATGCCGAGAGGACGCTCGGTCGGATCAGCCATCGATCATCCGGATTCACATTTACACTCCACGGTCAGCCCACCGGGAAAACCGGCGTTCGAGATTCAGCTCCCAGACGACCAAAAGACTAGGACGCGAGTATCAAACATCGGTCTAATCGAGCAGATCCTGTATTTGTTGTGCGAAGCTCTTCATCGTGCATCTTGCTCCGGAATCGAAATCGTTCAGGGACCCGCGGGCATTCCTTTTGGTCGCACTCCTCCCAATCGTCGTCGTTCTCTGGTCAACGATGCAGCTTTCCGGGTGGTTTTCTGACTACGACCCGTCCTTCGCAGACATCAAGAACGACTGGATAGTCGCCGATGCCCTGCTCTCCGGTGATAACCCATACCGTGACCTTCACTCCCTCACGAATGAGTACGCTCCCGGCGCTTACGAACCACCGGGTGAACCGGGAACAGAGCTAGAACCCACCCGGACCCCACGCACTCCCGGCGCCATTGTTCTGGCCATCCCTTGGACCCTCCTCGATATCGAGGAAGCCACCCAATGGAACAACCTCCTCTCCGTCTTTCTTACAATCCCGATTCTTGGGACAGTTTTGTGGAAGAGAGGCGATCCGCTCTGGTTGTTCAGCGCGGTCGCCATGGCCTGGTGCGCACCGATGCTGTGGAACCTCAAATTCAGCAACGTGTCTGCAATCGTGGCGCTGTTCATAGCTTGGTACGTTCTTGTGGCCGATCGATCCGACTCGGGTTGGGCTGGCGTCCCTATTGCTTTCGCAGCCACGTTGAAGGTTTTTCCCGCGATCCTCATCGTCTATGCCGCCGTCCGACGCCGATGGCGGACGGTCATCGTTGCAGCCCTCGGTCTTATCGTTCTCAATCTGGGCCCGGTGCTTCTGCCTGAGGTTCGTCTTGTCGATGCAGTTGACGCCCTGTTCAGCGCCACGTCAAATTTCGGATTCTCTGACTTCAACGTCTCCTTTGGATATCCGATATTGGACAGCTTCGACCCTCTGGCTTTTGCAGCGGTGGTTCTCGTGGCTCTGGTTGGTGTCCTGGCTTGGGTCTCGAGCCGCCATCACTCCGTCGCGGTAGATGGCCTGCTGATTCTCTCGTTGGCAACGGTCCTCGTGCCAATCTCCTGGCCGCACTACGCGCTGTTCTTGATTCCTTTTGTTCTGACAATTCTGATCGAGGGAACCACCCACCTGGCATCTCGTGGCGTCATCGTGGCTGGGCTCCTACTCATGGTCCCAACGGATATTCCGTGGTTGACCCAGGCCGGTGTTGCGCTGTTTGTCGTAGCAGCCGTCACTGAGCGACTGATCAACCCGCCTAGCCAGCCTCAGCTACCTCGCGGAGTTCCCGCTTCAGCTCATTGACCTCATCGCGGAGGCGGGCGGCGTATTCGAACCGAAGTTCCTTCGCTGCTTCGTGCATTTCCTCTTCAAGGCTGAGGATGAGTCTCGTGAGATCCTCGCCTTCGAGGTCAAGAGGTTTGCGGGCCTCGGTCTCGCGCCGGCGCCGTCCCGGGCCCGGAGCCTCACTCTGGACCAACTCCAGGATGTCTGAGACCGTCTTCCGGATTGTGGTCGGGTCGATGCCGTGCTCCTCGTTCCACTCTCGCTGCACCTCGCGACGCCGGTTGGTCTCGTAGATTGCCTTCTTCATGGAGTCGGTGAGATTGTCGGCATACATCACCACCTGACCATCGACGTTTCGAGCAGCACGTCCAATTATCTGAATCAGTGAAGTAGCTGACCGAAGGAATCCTTCTTTGTCTGCATCGAGAATCGCCACCAGCGAGACCTCGGGGAGGTCGAGACCCTCACGGAGCAGGTTGATCCCAACAAGGACATCGAAGTCCCCGAGCCTGAGCTCCCGCATGATCTGAACTCTCTCCAAGGTATCGATTTCGGAGTGCATGTAACGGGCCCGCACCCCCATCTCCAGGAGATAGTCGGTGAGGTCTTCAGCCATCTTCTTGGTAAGGGTGGTGACCAAAACCCGTTGCTCGGCGGCAGCACGCTCCCGTATCTCGCCGAGTAGGTCATCGATCTGACCTTTGGTGGGCCGAACCATCACCTCGGGGTCCACCAATCCGGTAGGACGGATGATCTGCTCGACCACCTGGGTGCTGTGCCCAACCTCGAAGTCACTCGGCGTCGCAGAGAGGAACACAACCTGATTTGCCTTGTCCAACCATTCATCGAACCGCAGGGGCCGGTTGTCTTTGGCTGACGGCAATCGGAAACCGTGGTCGACCAGAACGTCCTTGCGCGACCGATCACCCGAGAACTGGCCACCGATTTGGGGAACCGTCACATGTGATTCATCGATGATTGTCAGGTAGTCATCGGGGAAGTAGTCGAGCAACGTATAGGGCGCCTCGCCCTCTTTGCGCCCATCGAGATGTCGCGAATAGTTCTCGATACCTGAACAGAATCCAACCTCCCGCATCATTTCCAGGTCGTAGTTGGTTCGCATCCGAAGCCTCTGCGCCTCCAACATCTGGCCCTTG
Source organism: Acidimicrobiia bacterium (assembly GCA_965216445.1). GTDB lineage: Bacteria > Actinomycetota > Acidimicrobiia > Spongiisociales > ZC4RG35 > MA-ANB-1. Next base: position 1,290,659 of record OZ244166.1, on the reverse strand, counting down.
CGCTCGAACTCAGCGAGGCGCTCCTCTAACTCGGTTTCAATGCTGTCAATCGCCTTGAGCATCCGTTCCCGCTCGGTCACATAGTGAGTGGCCGGAAAGATGAAAAGCTCGGACAGCTCGTCGATGACCTCGCCAGTAACGGGGTTCAATCGCAGGATTCGCTCGATGTCATCACCCCAGTACTGAACCCGAACAATTGTCTCCTCGTAAGAGGGAAAAACCTCCAGGGTGTCACCCCTGACCCGGAACTTGCCTCTGATCAGCTGGACCTCGTTGCGCTCGTACTGGATGTCGACAAGGCGTTTGATGGCGTCCTGCATTGGATACTCCACACCGCCAACCAAACGCAACAGCTGGCCCTCGTACTGCTCAGGGGAACCGAGACCGTAGATGCAACTGACCGAGGCAACGATGATGACGTCGTCGCGGACCAAGAGGCCGGCTGTCGCAGCATGCCGGAGCCGGTCGATTTCGTCGTTGACCGTTGCATCCTTCTCGATGAAGGTGTCTGTCTGCGGCATGTACGCCTCTGGCTGGTAATAGTCGTAGTAGGAGACGAAGTACTCCACCCTGTTGTGCGGGAAGAACTGTCGGAACTCGTTGGCTAGCTGCGCAGCGAGTGCCTTGTTGGGTGCGATGACCAGCGTTGGCTTCTGGACCTGCTCAATCGTCCAGGCCATGGTCGCCGATTTCCCCGATCCGGTGATCCCGAGCAGCGTTTGGAAGCGATCTCCTCGCTTGATCCCATCGGCAAGCTTCTCTATGGCTTTGGGTTGATCTCCGGCTGGAGCGAACTCAGAAACGACTTCAAACTTTGGCACCAGACAAGGGTACCGCGCCCCAGTGACAGAAAAGCTGGCGACAGAAAATCAGGTGGGACCGGCTCCGGCCCCTCCTCCAATGATCAAGGGCACTATTTGCGAAGTAGCTAGCTGGAGCTCCTCGAGAGTTCCGTTATTTGGTACCACCAAATCAGCAGCGGCCAGCCACTCCCCACGTGTTGGTTGCGCCGCCATCCTGTCGCGGACGGTTGCTTCGTCCAGTCCCCTACCGACGGCTCGATCCAGACGAGTTTCGGTATCCGCGTCAACGACGATCCGCTTCCACGGTGACGCAAACGGCTGGATCAGTAGCGGGATTTCGACGACTACAGGAGTCTGAGAGGTTTCTACTTTCTCGCTGATGATCCGAAAGATGTACGGATGAGTTATCGATTCAAGTTTCCGAAGCGCATCGGGGTCTGAGAAGACGATCTTTCCAAGACGGGACCGGTCAATTACACCCTCTACAACTACCGATGGCCAAGTGGCCGCGATGTCATCGGTCGCCTCACCCCCAACCGCGAGGACTTTGTGGCCCACCGAGTCGGCATCGATGGTCGCCACACCGTGGGTCTCCAGAGCGCGACGCACTGAAGACTTTCCCGAGCCGATGCCTCCGGACAGAAGCCAGTTTTGGTGCATAGAGGTCACGAGAATCCACGGTAGCCTCTAAGGATGCCCGTATTTGCACCCTGGGAACTTCGGGTCCACCGAACGATCCTGGTCGGTCTCCTGGTTGCCCTGGTCGTCGGGATCGTTGCTGACCTCGGAACCAACGGAAGCAACCCCCAGTCCCTGATCGCCGTCGCGATCGGGACCCTATTCCTGGTTGGAACCGCCGCCATTCCCCTTGAATGGTTCAGGATTCGCTTCGGGGTAGAAGCTGTAACCCTGTCTGGGGCGATTCTTCTAGCAGTCGCCCTGACACTCACAGGCGGAGCCAACAGCCCTTATCTTCTCTTGAGCGTGGGGCCAGCCATGTTGGCGACGATTCACGGCGGGTTTCGATCCGGGTTTACCACGGGAGCCCTTTCCGCGGGCCTGTTGGCACTTATCAGCCTCCCGACCGAGGTTCCCCTAAGTCGCGTCGCCACCGGAGCCGCTCTCTATTTCATTTTCGTCCTACTCATTGGAGCACTACGACGCCTCCTCGACGACATGTTCGAACAGGCCACCGAATTCGAGTCCGTTAGTCGCACAACTCGTCAGGAATTGGCGGCCCTCGAAGAGACTCACAGCCTCCTCCTGAAACTCTCTGAAGATATCTCGGCCGGTCGACTGAATGCGGTCGAGGTTGGAGCCACCACCCTCGACGGTCTTCTCTCACGCTTCGAGGGCTCTTCGGCGAAGCTCCTGGTCGACAATGGCGACGGACCGGTGGTTTTGGCCGCACGCGGCGTGCCCGACCCGTCCGGCTATACGAGGGTTTTCCCTCTGGCGACTGTTGACGCTGACGTCGGCAGGCTGGAATTGACTACCGCGACCATCATCACCCGAGATGACGAGCTGGAGGTGGAGAAGGTCATACGCCCTGTCGCCATCGCCTTCGCCAACTTGAGGCTCCTCGAAGAGATCGTCGGATCCGCCGTGGCTGAGGAGAGAATCAGGCTCGCCAGGGAAATGCACGACGAAATCGGACCTTCCCTCGCCTCACTTGGCCTTTCGTTGGATATGGCGGCAATGCAACAGGCTGATCAGCCCGAACTGGCTGCCGACTTGATGGTCCTTCGCTCCAACGTCACCAAACTGGTGGAAGATGTGAGGGAAACGGTGGCGGATCTCAGAAGCGCACCAGGACCCACGCTCACTGCCCGAATTCTGCAATCGAGCACCCTGCTCGACGGTGATCCTGAGATAGTCGTCGACCTTGACGAAAGACGACCCCCACGGCCTGCACTAGTCGGTGATCTGACGTCAATCCTCACCGAAGCGATGCGCAATGCCCACCAGCACTCCAAAGCAGACAAAATCATCGTTTCCGGGAGGGTCGATCGCGCTTTTGGGTCGTGTTCGGTAAGCGACAACGGAATTGGATTCGATCCAGAATATGAGCCAGAAGGGCATTTTGGGCTTACAGGGATGCGAGAACGTGCCGAAAAGATAGGTGCAAGCATTTCGTTTAACTCAGAACCCGGTGTGGGTACAACCGTAAAAGTCGATTGGGGAAACCAATGATTCGAGTCATGGTCGCAGATGATCACAAACTATTCGCAGAGGGCCTATCGCAGGCCCTTGACGGGCTTCCTGACGCCCGAGTAGTGGGCGTTGTCAACTCCGGGCAGGATCTCGAGGAAGCACTGGAAAGCCAACCCGCTGAGGTTTGTGTCGTCGATATCGAAATGCCCGGCGGCGATGGAATCGAGTCCATTTCCCGATTGAGCACGAGGCACCGATCCATCGTGGTCTCGATGCACGCTTCGGAGGAACAGCGAGAACGGGCGAAAACCGCAGGTGCTATGGGGTTCTTCTCGAAAGGTGTGCCGCTGACGACACTGGCGGCAGCGATCAGAGCGGTCGCGGCGGGTGAGATCCTCATCGACCTCGACGATGAAACCCGCGACAAGACCCTCGAGGCCTATATGTCGGCCCAACTGGACCCGGGTGCTGCTGCCCTGACCCCGCGAGAAATCGAGCTGCTGCAACTCCTGGCAGTAGGGGTTTCCGCCACAGACGAATTAGCTGAGCGCCTCTTCATTTCGCAAAAGACCGTCAAGAACCACCTGGCTTCGATCTTCCAGAAGTTGGCTGTTGCAGACCGTACCCAGGCGGCAATAGAGGCCATCCGCCTTGGATTTGCCAACCCCAAGTAGGAGAGGATATTGGGCCAGTAGACCCATCTCGAAACCGCGCACCCGGCCGTAACCTTATGGGTGTAAAGGAGAACCTATGACCAAGCTTATGCAATGGCTCAACACCGAGAAAGGCGCCTCAATGGTGGAATATGCCCTTCTGGTCGTGCTCATCGCCATCGTCGCACTCATTGCTGTCAGCTTCATGGGTGAGGAGACATCGGAGCTCTACAGCGAGATCAACTCCGGCCTCGTCAACGCCGGACCCTGATTCGCATCATCTCCAGGGCCCGGGCAACAGCTCGAACTTCTCAAATCGCCGCATTTCTATCAGTAGTCGCGCCTCCGGGTCGACACATCCTCAGGTGATCCATCGCTTCCAAGTTGACCAGTTATCAGGTCATCGCAACGTGGAACTCGGCGGCAAATAGGTCGATTTACCCACGATTCAGCCATTAAGAATTATCCTGTAGCGGCCGATAAACGCTTATAGCGATGGGACGAAAGACCCATTGCGAGTAAGAGCACAAGAGCTAATTTGCTCAGTGTAAGTCCAAGAAAGTCTACCCAAGGAGGGGTACATGCTTGCTTTGTGGACCAAGGTAACAAGCTGGACTCAGTCGGAGAAGGGTGCCTCAATGGTTGAGTATGCACTTCTCGTTGTACTGATTGCCATCATCGCTCTCGTCGCCGTGTCATTCGCCGGTGACCAGGTCTCAGAGACCTTCAGCGAGATCGGCTCTGGTCTCGACCAGTAGTTCAGTCCGATAACTAACGATTAGGGGACCCGCTTCGGTGGGTCCCTTTTTCTTGCGTATTCGGTCGACCACGCAGGTCGTAGAATGCGGTCGTGACTCCCACGATCAAAAGCTTGAATCAGAGCTTCGACCTATACGATGACCTTCTCACCAGCCTTTCTGATGACGGGCTGAACCAGAAACTCCCCGTCCCCTCCAACCGGCTTTGGGACCAGCTGTGGTGTGTCGTTGGTGTTAGAGAAAGCGTCACCAAGGCCCTCGAGAGCGGCGAATGGCAGGGGTTCTCCTGTTCCTTGACATCTGACGATCGGGGAAAACGCGAACCGCTGGAGCAAGCGCTTACAGCCAGTCGCGGGTTAGCTACGGCGCTCGCAGAAGCCGACCCTGACCATCAGCTGGTGCTAAACCTGCTGCTCCATGAGGTTCAGCACCAGGGGCAGATCATCCGTTACCTGTACGGGCTTGATCTTGAGATACCTCCGAGCTGGCAACGTCGATGGAGTCTCTAGCCGGATGTCGGCGTTTATCGGCTGAGGAGCACGAACCCTTCCTCCTCTGCGGCGACATGCCACCCGGATTCCTCGAGCCACCCAACCATCGGTTCCTCGTCGCGCAATAACGCCTGGCCAATGCCGTACTCTTCAAAAACCGGCTCCCAAGGCTCACGTCCGTTGCGGATGTCTACAAATTCCTCGATACCTTGCTGATAGAGCTCAGCCCTATCGTCAATGAACACCTGCAGTTCCGGTCCCTGGGCGTAGATCAGGTAGCCACCGACAACATCGTCATGAAAGACGGGTGCGGGCCCCAAGCTCTGGGCCAATTCTTCGGGAAAGCGTCCTTCTCGAAGGCCGCCAGCTTCTGCAAGGAAGAAAGGCAGGACAGCAACCAACGCCACAAAAGCCAATGTGGGGCCCGTTCCGAATCTCTTTGGAAGCCTCGACCCCCAACCCGACATGCTCACGCTCACGGGAACCAGGAGCGCTATCCAGGCTGGTGGCACGGAACGGAGCGCCGTTAGTCCCAGAGCCAGGAATGGGAGCACGACAAACAGATCGAGCGGGCCGATTTTCTGTTTCGTCGCTCCATAGAGGATCAAACCCAGTCCGAGAAAGACCGGAAAGAAAACCGGCGATAACAGCTCCGGAGTCCGCCACTCTGTCAGAAGACTCAGATAGGGGCGGGCTGCCATGAAATCGAGGAGAATACGGAGGATCCCCACCCCATGTGCGGTGAGCAAGGTCGCCAGTCCGGCGGCTATCGGGAAAGGCAGGGCCTTCCACTCCTTCTTGGAAATGAGCCGTAGACCGACGTAGGCGAGACCTACAAAAAACGACCCATGCACCGAGGCCCATATCCAGAACAGGAAAGGAAGCGTCCATCGAACGCCAGGTCGCTCCCAAGCCAGGATGACGAGGACAAACAGCAAATAGGAGAAGATGACTGGGCGCGGCACCAAGAAGCTGACCAACGAAACGGTTGATAGGAGTAGCACCACAGCTGTCGCCAACACACTGCCTGAGGCCTTATAGGCGATGAGTCCGACTCCAAAAAACGTCAAACCGGTGACGGTCAAGAGCATCCAGGGAACGAAGTCGAGGCCCGCTAGATCCTCGAGACGGGCATAAGCCAGCTCTGCCAGCCAGCTTTGCGTGAGCCACGTGTTTCCACCTGCAGTGAAAGAAAACGGGTCTGTGGTCAATACTGACCCCTCTGAAGCCTGGAGCGTGCCGGCCCGGATGTGCCACAGGAAAGAATTGTCCGAAATCGGTGACCACGCATCGATCACCAGCGCAACCCACGGCACCAAGAGGAGCAGGTGCGCTAGCGAGAAGCGTCCACCCCGGTCAGTGTCCGCTTCTTGCATCAAGTGCTGGCGAAAGCGTCAGCGATCGATATCGCGGCAGGACCCAACAAGACAATGAACAACGAAGGGAAGATGCAGAACACCAGCGGGAAAACCAGCTTCACGGGTGCAGCAAAGGCCTTCTCCTGTGCCCGCTGACGCCGCTTCACCCGCATCTCGTCGGCCTGGACACGGAGCACGTTGGCGATGGTCACACCAAACGCTTCGGCCTGAATCATCGCCAGGAGGAAAGAGCGGAGCTCATCGAGGTCGGTCCGGTCCATGAGGTGGCGCATCGCCTCGCGACGGCTGACACCAACTCTCGTCTCCTGGAGCATTCGGAAGAACTCCTCCGAGAGCGGCCCCGGCACTGTCGCGACAACCCGCGACAGTGCGGAGTCGAAACCAAGGCCGGCCTCAACTGATATGACCAGGAGGTCAAGCACGTCGGGCAGGGCTTTTTGCATCGAGACCCGACGTTCGTCGATCTTCCTTGCGATCCACGCGTCAGGTCCGAAGAAACCGAGCACGATTGGCAAGACAAAGAGGACGATTCGCTGAATCGGCGAGTTGCCGAAGTCGACAATGAAGAAGGCGAGCACTACTCCAACGAAGGTGCCCAACATCTTGATCACGACGAAAGAAGGCGCATCGAGATTCCCCGGACTTCCGGCCAACACCAACTGGTGTTGCTTCTTCTCCATGTAGCCGACCGGGGTAAACCGTTTCATCAAGCCTGAGAACCTGAGGACCAGTGGACCAATGGTTCGTTGGGCCAGGGGCTTCGCTAGTTCCTCATCGCGGATACTGGGGGCATTGCTCCGTCCATAAAGTGCCAGTCGGTCGGTCATGTCTTCGCGGGCGCGGGTGACGCCCAATCCGATCCAGACAACCGCAAGGAGAACGGTTATGAAGACGGCACCAACTGCAAGGGTCAACGGGTCAAAGCTCATACGTCAATATCCACAATCTTTCTCAACCAGAAGATTCCGGCGGCAATCAACAGAAGGCCAACGCCCAGAGCCACCTGACCGAGAGTCTCCTCGAGCAGGGGCTGCAGGTAGTCCTTGTTGGTGGCCCACAGGAATCCGAACATCAGGAAAGGAAGCAAACCGAGCACGATTGCCGATAGTCGTCCCTCGGCCGTGAGTGCCTTGATCTCGCCACGCAGACGATTCCGTTGCAGCATCGTGTTCGCAACCGTCTGGAGAACCTCAGCCAAGTTACCTCCAACCTCGCGCTGGATTTCAATCGCCATCACGGCCCACTCGAAGTCCTGCGACTGCGTTCTCTCCGCAATTCCCTGCAATGAGTCGCTTACAGAACGGCCCAATCGCGCTTCGGCGAGAGCTCGGCCGAACTCACGACCGGTCGGGTCCTGCGCCTCAGAGGCAACAGCTTCAACCGCCTGGAGTAGTGAATAGCCAGCTCGCAGCGATGTGGCCAGCAATGTCAGTGTGTCGGGCAGTTGCCGTTCAAACTTTCTCTTCTCCCGGTTACCGGCGAAATTGATCAGGAAGAAGAACAGGATCAGGAGGACGACGAACATGGCTACTCCGGCGATAAGGCCGTTGAACACCGCAATGATGATGCCTCCAACGGCGGCCACACCAAACAGCGCCAGGATTGCCTCACCGGGCGACATGGGGATGTTGGCCTGCTCGAGAGCGGCATTCATTCCCGAAAGGAGCCCACGACGCTTGACCTCTTCTTCTGCCGCTTGCGAGAATCGATTGATCAGCGGGATCCGCTGCAGGAGTGGTTTCTTCTCTTCTGCGGCTGGACCCTTTCTACCGTAGGCCTCCAGGCGCTTGGCAAATCGGTTACCGCCCTCTTCCTCTTCGCGACCGAAGAGAATGACCAGGAACAAGAACAGGGTGAGCCCCAGGCCAACAGCTCCAATCAAGATCAGCGTCGTAGCGTCCAGGAACAGAGAGCTCTCGACAACCACCGTCGTCGGCGGGGCAAATGTAACGGTCGTTGTCGCCTCGGGACGCACGGTGGTCGTCGTGGCAAAACCGGAGACAGGGAAGACAACTTCAGAGGTCAATCCTTCGTAGGCCGCGGCAAATGTGACATCGCCGGGGTTGGAAACTGGCGAGGTGAACCGCGCGACCAAAGTGTTACGGATCTCCTGACCGATTTGGCCATAGAGGCCTTCAAGTTGCGTTGGATCAGGAGTGGAGAGGAACAGGCCTCCCCCGGCCTCGGCGATCTGCTGCACGGGCTCAGGATTGAAGTCAGGTGACTCGAGAGCAACACCGTAGAACTTGATCTCACTGCCTTCGACGGACGCAACTGCGTCGTCGATGGTCGCCGTTGAGACAGTGTCGTCGCCGTCGGTGAGGATGATGGCGTTCTTAAGGAAGTTCTCACTGGAAGCCTCGTCGAAGACCTCAACGGTTTTGACGACCGCGTCATTGAAGGCGGTTTCTCCGTCTGCCTCGATGTCGTTGATCCTGGTAGTCAACTCGCCGGCGTCGGATGTGAAACCTGAAGCCACGACCACCGTGTCAGCGAAAGTGAGCAAAGCAATTTGATCTTCGGCTCGCTTCTGCTCGACAAAGCCAAGTGCTGAAGTCTTCGCAGCATCGAGCGGTGCCCCGGCCATTGAACCCGAAGCGTCGATCACAAGTGCGATCCGCACGGGGACAGAAGACTCTCCGACGCTTGCTACTTCGAGATCGGAAACAGGTTGACCGTTGGCCGTGATTTCCAGAAGGGCCGGGTCGGGCGACTCGGCGAAGTTCTGGAAGTCAATGACCATGGTCGTCTGGCCGCCTTCGGCATACCGCGATCCATTGATGTCGACGATGTCAATCGACGACTCGGCGGATTGCGCGAAAGCGGTCCCGGCGCCCAAGAACAGGGCGAGGAGAACGACTAGGAGTCGTTTCAATTTCCCCTCCGTGCGAAGGGCTCCGGATCGAAGAGGTCCGCAGGTAGGCGGATGCCTTGGTTCTGCAGATCTTCGGAGAACGAGGGCCTGATCCCCGTCGCCTTGAGTCGACCCAGATACGTACCGTCTTCGTCGACGCCCATGCCGAAGTCGAAGAGGAACAAGTCCTGCAGGGTGATGACGTCGCCCTCCATACCTTCGACTTCTGTGACATGGGTCACCCGTCGGGTTCCGTCGCGAAGACGTGAGACGTGGATAATCAAGTGGACGGCTGACGAAATCTGCTCGCGGATGGCCCGGATCGGAAGGTCGAAGCCAGCCATCAAAACCATCGTCTCGATACGGGACAAGGTGTCTCGTGGTGAGTTGGAGTGAACTGTCGTCAGCGACCCGTCGTGACCGGTGTTCATGGCCTGGAGCATGTCGAGTGCCTCGGCACCACGAACCTCCCCAACCACAATTCGGTCAGGACGCATACGAAGTGTGTTTCGGACCAGGTCACGAATCGCGACCTGACCTTTGCCTTCGATGTTGGCGGGGCGGGACTCCAGAGTGAGCACGTGCTCCTGGTGCATCTGCAGTTCAGCAGCGTCTTCAACGGTCACGATTCGCTCGTCGCCAGGGATGTAGGAGGACATCACGTTGAGCGTCGTCGTCTTACCGGAACCGGTACCCCCAGAGATGATCACGTTCAATCGACCACGGACACAGGCGCGCGCAAAGTCTGCGACGCGCTGAGTGATCGTATTGAAGCTGATCAGGTCGGCTTCCTGATATGGGTCGATCGAGAACTTACGAATGGTGAGGAACGGTCCGCCAATAGCCAGCGGGGCGATGACCGCGTTTACACGAGAACCGTCAGGGAGACGGGCGTCCACCATCGGTGTTGCCTCGTCGACACGACGACCGATCTGACCGACGATCTTGTCGATGATCCTGCGGAGGTGTGTCTCGTCAACGAACTTGGTGTCTGCCTTGAGGATCTTTCCGTTCTTCTCGTAGTAGACGTCGTAAGGGCCGTTGGCCATGACTTCGGTGATATCCGGATCGTTGAGAAGCGGATCGATCGGTCCATAGCCCAACACGTCAGAGGCGATCTCGTTGAGCAGGGCTCGACGGTCGGCACTGGTGAGCGGCAGACCCTGTTCCTGGTCAACTGCCCATTCCAGCATCTCGAGAACGCGGAGTCTTAGCTCGGCGTCGGACATCCCTCTGTCATAAAGGGTGGGGCCCAATTCTTCGACAACTTTGAAGTGGAGACGTCCCCTGAGGTCTCCCATTGCGTCGGTGCGGTTTGTTGCAATGTCGCTCGTAGACTCGTTTTGCCTAGCTGCGGCGACTCTTTCTGATAGTGATGGCACGTTGCCCTCCTAGCCCCTATTTACGTCCGAATAAGCCTGATTTGCCTGAAGCATCGGGGATGTCTTCAGCGATCAAACCCGCGACACCTTCAAGACCCTTGGAAACTTTCGATTTCGGTTCTGATTCAACGACAGGCCGACCCTCGTTCACCGATGCAGCGACGCTGGCGTCGGATGGCACTGCGGCATCGATGTCGATCTTCAGGGCGGCTTCGATCTCTTTGTTGTCCAGCTTCGACTTGGAGTTGGACCGGTTCATCACCAATTTCACGGCGTTGGTGCTGAATTTGAGGAGGCGCAAGGTGTCCAGAGCCAACTTGGCGTTTTTGACACTTGGCAAGTCCATGTCGACCACCATCATCACCTGATCTGATTTCTCGACCAGTGAAAGAATGAGCTCGTCGAGCATTGACGCCGTGTCAACGATGATGTAGTCGTAGCTCTCCTGTAACACCTCGATCATGTGCATCAGGCCGGCTGTAGTTATGTCGTCGGCGAAAGCCGGCTCCAAGGGTGCCGCAAGAACCTTCAGGCCACTTGGGTGCTCAGTCAGCAGGCTGTCCAGGAGTTCGGTGTCGAGTTGGTGCAACTCGTGCGCAGCGTTGACCATCGTGAACTTTGGCTCGAGCTGAAGAACCAGACAAACGTCTCCGAACTGGAGATCGGCGTCGACAAGAACCACCTTCTTGTCCGAAATCCGATTGAGGAGCAGGGCGACGTTCGTCGCAACAACCGTTGTCCCGCTACCACCCTTGGCGGACCAGATGGTGACGATCTTGCCCTTGTCGGTCTCACCGACTGGCGATGGTGTCTCCTTGACCGCCCCGTGCCGCTTCAGAACGTCGTGGGCAAAGCGTTCAATGGCCTCTTCGATCTTCTGCTCGTTGAGAGGGGCCTCGATAACATCGGATACACCGGAGCGCATTGCCTGACGAAGCAGATCGGCGGTTACCGACTCCGCGACCAACATCACAACCAACGAAGGGTCCTGGTTGTGGAGCGTCCGTACGTCATCGAGTGCGCTGCCCTCGGTGTAGCTAGGGCCGAGGAGCACCATTCTCAGTTCGCCAGCGCTGAGGCTCTGGCTCGCAGTATCGACCGAACGCGCTGTTGGAAGACGACCATCGAACAACTCTTTCGCCTTTGCGAGAAAGTCATCATCCTGGTCGACAACCAACAGGTTGCTCTCAGCCATTGACATTTGGTTTCAGCCTTTCAGTTCGAGAAGATGTCGTCGAGGAGGTTTCCACCGAACAGTGTGTCAATTATCACACCATTCGTCTCTACTTCAACGAAGTCCTCGGGAACCAGAGTCATCCACATCGAGCCGTTCTCGAAGGCAAAAGCCAGCTTCTCGGCCTGCTCGGGCGTGACCTCGAGAATGAACTGGGTTGCGTTACCCAAGTCTTCCTCGGTGGTCTCCCCCGTATCTGCAACACCGGTGTCGGTGCCTGGGTCTGGTTGCACTTCCACTACAGGCGGCGCATCTTCATCAGGACGAATCTCACGTCCGACAGCGAGGACAGGTAGCCCTTGCAGCACATACCGTGTGTAAGTGACTGTGATCGTTTCTGCGTCGGGATCGGCAGGGTCGCCAGTGGCGGGGTCCCCGAGCGTCGGGAAGTCCGCGGGGATGACGTCGGCAGCAATGTCCAACGTGACGATGAGGTTGACCCGATCGCCAGCCTCGACGAAGCCGTTGACGCCACGGATCTGGTCAAGTCCCACGCCAATAGCCTGTTTCCCTGATGGGATCAGCTCGGCGAGAGGTGTGACGTCCACGGTGATCTCTGTCCACTGACTCCGGGTCAGAATTGCATTCTGCGAGATTGGTCCCGCTGCGACACGCCCCGTCAGGATTGTGTTCAGCTCTGCTTCGGTGGTGATGGCATCTGCGGGGAGGTCTTCGGTCTCCTCGCTGCCTTCGACAATCAACTGGTCGCCGGAAAGCAAGATGGCACCGTCGGCACCTTCGGCAATCGGCTCAGCAGCCCGGAAAACAGTCACCTGCACCTGGTCTGCTTCGGCGTCACTTCGGACGCCATCTAAGAAGTTCCACACCGCCCATGCGGCAAGTCCGGCCAATATCAAGGCCACTAGAAGAACTATTGCTCTCCTACCCATTGAGTCCCCTTCGGTTGTCCCCTCGGTGCCTCGCCGCGGTCACGACGACTTTTCGAGAGCATGCTACCGGCAGGGCATCCCCCGCACGGCGATTAACTACAATTTCCACAGGGATTGTTTCGGATGCCGTAGAGGCATCCTTGAGCGTTTCCCTGGAACCGACATGGTAGGCGAAACGGTCCCAAATCCCTCAACTAGAAGAGGCCCCTTTCGGGGCCCCTTCAAACACGTGGCTGTCATGGCGATCAGCGACGGCCGATCCCCCGCTCTTTGAGTTCCTGAAGAATGGCCTCAAGTGAAGCATCAACGGGCATTGGGGGACGTTCTTCCTCGGTCGCACCGAACTCACGCTCGAATTCACGCGGCTGGCGCTTCCGGGATGGTTTCTTGTCGTCTCCTGAAGGAGCACGCTCCTTGTAATCCGGGGCAGCTTGTTTGATCGACAGGGAAATCCGACGACGTTCGTCGTCCTTCTCGGTGATCTTTACCTTCACTGCCTGCCCGATGGAGAGCTCAAGCTCGGGTGACTCGACTCGGTGCATGGCAATCTCGGAGACATGCACCAGCCCCTCGACGCCTTCGCCGACCGACACAAATGCACCAAACGGAACCGTCTTGGTAACGGACCCATCAACGATGTCGCCAACTTCGTGCTCTCCGGCGAACACATCCCAGGGGTCGCTGGTGGTCTGTCTTATCGACAGCGAGATCCGCTCCCGGTCGAGATCCACTTCGAGAACTTTGACCTTCACCTTGTCTCCGACGTTCACCAACTCGTTGGGATGGTTCACGTGCTGCCATGAGAGCTCGGAGACATGAACCAGTCCATCCATACCGCCCAGATCGACAAAAGCTCCAAAGTGAACCACGGAAGATATGACGCCCTCGCGGATCTCACCCTCGGCAAGATCATCCAGGAAACCCTGGCGCTCCTCTGCCTGAGCCTCTTCGAGATAGGCCCTTCGGGAAAGAACAACGTTGTTACGAGCTCGATCCAACTCAATGACCTTGGCTGTGATCGTCTCACCAATGAAAGGATCGAGGTCGCGGACCCGTCTTAGGTCAACAAGCGACGCCGGCAGGAAGCCACGGAGACCGATATCGACGATTAGCCCTCCCTTGACGACTTCGATGACGGTTCCTTCAACAGTCTTGTCGGCGGCGGCGACTTCCTGAATCTCACCCCAAGCTCGCTCGTACATAGCTCGTTTCTTCGAGAGCAGGAGCCGGCCTTCGTCATCTTCCTTCGTAAGGACAACAGCCTCGATACGGTCGCCAACCTTGACCGAGTCGTGCGGGTCAATGTTGTTGCGGATGGAGAGTTCACGCGTCGGGATCAGCCCTTCGGACTTATACCCAACATCGATCATTGCTCCATCGGCGTCCACACTTACGACGGTGCCCTCGACAATGTCCCCATCGTTGAACTCGAGGACGGTCGCGGCGATGGCAGCCTCGAAGTCGTCTCCGATGTCATCGGGAAGGTCGCTCAGATCGGGAGCGACAAGGGCCTCTCGTTGCGGGATGGGCTCAAACTTCTTTTCGGCTGCGGGCTCAGCGGGAGCGTCGGCCTTCGTCGAGGCCTCTCCCCCTCCGGCCTTGGAGTCGCCTGATTCAGTCTCGGAAGCGTCTGCTTGTGGAGCTTGCGTCTCCTCGGATGTTGAGGCCGCTGGTGTCTGCTCACTCGATTCTGGTTTCTCCGCGGTGCTGTTCTCCGCGACGACTGGTTCGGCTACAGCGCTTTCCGCGCTGGGGGTCTCGGGCGCCTCCGGCATTTCCTCATCGGAAGCGCTTGCGGGCGCGATATTTTCTTGATCGTTGGACATGTGTAGGGAGTTACCTCTTTGGAAAGAACTCTATGTGGGCGAACCACACAGGCGCTAGTGATTGTATGCGTATTTCAGGAGAAAGGCGAACGAGTTTCGCCTGAAAGCGAAAGTCTCAGCTCAATCCTTGACCGCGGCCAGGTCACCACCGATTGACACATCCACCTGCAAAGGCACCTCTAGTTCCACAACGGTTTCCATCGCTGCCACGACAAGCTCCCGCACTTCGGCCAACTCTGACTCGGGGCATTCGAGAATCAACTCGTCGTGGATCTGGAGGAGCATGGCCGATTCGAACCCATCAGATCGCAGCCGCCCATCGAGGTCGATCATCGCTTTCTTGATCACGTCGGCAGCCGTTCCCTGCACAGGAGCATTCAATGCCATGCGCTCCCCCATCTGCCTTACCCGGAAGTTGTCCGACTTGAGCTCTGGTAGGTAACGCCGTCTCCCAAAGAGTGTGGTTGTGAAACCGTCATTGCGTGCCGCGGTCACGACACTGGCCATGAACTCACGAACATCGACAAACTGGTCGAAGTAGCTGTCGATGTGCTCCTTGGCTTCGTCCCTGGAAATGCCGAGCCGGTCGGCAAGCCCAAATGCCTCCATCCCGTAGAGAAGGCCAAAGTTGATCATCTTGGCGGTTCGACGTTGATCAGCCGTCACTTCGTCCAATTCGACGCCCCAGACTCTTGCTGCGGTCGCCGTGTGAATATCCAGTCCGGACCTGAACGCCTCGATCAGGAACGGGTCTCTGCTCATATGGGCCAGAATCCGCAGCTCGATCTGCGAGTAGTCGGCAACCAGGAAGAGGCTTCCTTCACCTGCGACAAAAGCCCTCCTGATGGTCATGCCCGACTCTGATCGGACGGGGATGTTTTGCAGATTGGGCCGATCAGACGAGAGACGACCCGTTGTGGCGGCCATCTGGTTGAAACGGGTGTGAATTCGACCGTCGGCCTCAACGAGCGGCAGATAGCCATCCACGTACGTGCTGCGCAACTTCTCATACTCCCGGTATTCGAGAAGCGCCTCGACCAGCGGATGGTCGAGCTTTTTGAGGACCGACTGATCGGTGGATGGCTTGCCCGTCGACGTCTTCTTGATGACTGGAAGTTCGAACTTGTCGAAGAGGATGGTGCGTAGTTGATCAGTTGACTTGACGTTGAAGGGTTCACCTGCGAGCTCGTGGATTTGCTGCTCGAGCCGCGCAAGCTTCTGGCGGAGGTCGTCTCCCATCTCTTCCAGGTACTCGACGTCAATCCCAATGCCGGCGTGTTCCATGCGGGCCAGGACCGGAATCAAGGGAAGCTCGAACTCGTCGAATAGGTCCGCCTCATTCTTGCTCGCCAGTTCGGAGCGCAAATGGTCGGCCAGCCGTCGAACTGCCTCCACCCTGCGCCCTTCAATATCGAGATCCGGCCCAACGTCGAATGGGAGTGTTCCTTCCTCAACGTCCGAATCCGGGGATACGACCTCGAGACCGAGCAAACTGTCAGCCAGCTCCTCCAGTTCGTATGTCCGACGCGAGGGATTTGTCACGTAGGCCGCCAGAGCCGTATCCATCCTCAAATCGGTGACGTCGTGGCCTCGATCCAGCAACGAGCGAGCCAGGACTTTCAAGCCGTGGCCCACGACACCGATCGAGCCTGATTCGATTGCGTCGAGCACCGGCTCAGCTGCGTCAATGGGAATCACGACCGCCCTGTTCACTCCAGCTGAGACTGCCAAACCGAACGGGTCTTCAGGATTGCCAACCAAAGTCAGAATCAGTTCCGGCATCGAGGCGATCTCGGCGATGCGCTGATCATCCGATGTCAATTCCACATCAACATCGAGGACCTCACCAACAGGACTCGCACCAGGCAAGGCCGACTCGAGATCCGCCCACATCGAATGAAACTCCAACGAGTCGAAGAGGTCCTTGACCGTGTTTCGATCCCATTCGACGACTCTGTAGTCGGATGTGTTGTACTCGATTTCGAGATCGTCTACGAGATCCATCAGTTGCCTGTTCAGGAACACCTGTTCACGACTGGCAGCTAGGTTCTCTCTGAGTTTTGGAGTCTGTTCAGTCAAGGCGTCGAACACACCTTCAAGGTTCCCGTAGTTCCCGATAAGTCGGGCTGCGGTTTTCTCTCCAACTCCGGGTACACCCGGGAGATTGTCAGAGTTGTCGCCTCTCAGCGCTGCATACTCGACGTATTGATCGGGTCGGATCCCGTATTTGTTTTCGACGTAGGCGGCGTCGGCGACCAACGTATCGGTAATCCCTCTTCTCGTGTACATGACCTTCACTGGACCGCCGACAAGCTGAAATGCGTCCCTATCGCCGGTGACGATCATCACTTCCCAATCCTCGGCCACAGCTTTCTGGGCGATTGACGCGATGAGGTCATCGGCCTCATAACCCTCACGCCGGATCTGTTTGATTTGAAGGGCCTCGAGGACCTCGTCGATCAAACCGAGTTGGCTTCTGAAGTGGTCGGGAGCCTTTTGGCGTTGGGCCTTGTACTGGGGATAAGCATCGGTGCGGAAGGTCTTGCGAGAGACATCCCAGGCGACGGCGATTCCAGCAGGATCGACGTCCTTCATAAGCCGGATGAGCATTCGGGTGAAACCGAACACCGCATTCGTGACCTGCCCACTCTTCGTGGCGAGATCTTCCGGCAATGCATAGAAGGCTCGGTAAGCGATCGAGTTTCCGTCGATGAGCACGAGTTGGGGTTTGGCATTTTCGGGCACAGCTGGCGACGGTAGTGTCGTTGTGATCAGTCGGGTAACCGTGCGAGGAGATCGGCCCGCAACACTTGCAGTTTGGTTTGACGATCCTCGAGCTTGGCGATGGTCTTCTCGAAACGTCGGACGTCACCGCGGGTCAAACTTGCCTCTTCGCGATCAATCGAGTTGCCGACAGCTGCATCACGTTGGGCATCATCATTGATTGAACGGTGATATTCGAGCTCAGCTCGAGTTGTCGCCAGTTCACGCCGAATGGCAGTCAACTGGTCATTGATCTTGAAGATCCTCTTCTCGGTCCTGTTCACACCCCGAAGAATATCGGGTGCATCTGGGCCGGGTCGAACCCGTGGACCGAGTCTCGCCAAG
The DNA here is from genome assembly GCA_965216445.1 of Acidimicrobiia bacterium. Lineage (GTDB taxonomy): Bacteria > Actinomycetota > Acidimicrobiia > Spongiisociales > ZC4RG35 > MA-ANB-1. Next base: position 1,273,127 of record OZ244166.1, on the reverse strand, counting down.
TAGTGGCGGTTGCCATACAATCTGAGGAACTTTGCCGGAGTGGCGGAATTGGCAGACGCCCAGCACTCAAAATGCTGTGTCCATCGTGGCGTGTGGGTTCGAGTCCCACCTCCGGCACCGATCAGGTATGGGTCTACCGACCGATTCGTCTCAAAGGGCCACCGATGTCTGCCGATATCGATGACACATGACTTCAAGTAGCAATCTCGCGCGCCTAAGTGCCGCCTTTGCGGTGGCCATCGCTGCCGTAGCAATCCCTCTTCCTGCGCAAGCCGCAACCATCACGGTGACGACTACGGCCGACGTTGTGGATCCGGGGGATGGCTTGATTTCACTTCGCGAAGCGGTTGATCTCGCCAACAGCACTGCCGGAAACGACGAGATAGTTCTGGGCACAGGCACCTACACGCTGACCTTGGGCCCGGTCAACGACAACCTCAACGCCAGTGGGGACCTCGATCACACCGACATCGCAGGAAATCTGTCCATCGTTGGTGCGGGTCAGGGACTCACAACGGTCAACACAACTCTGAACGACCGCGTGCTGCACATGCAACAAGGGAACCTGAGGCTCACCGATCTCACCATCAGCGATGGAGCGCGGGTCACCGGCGCAGGGGTCTACGTCCAAAGAGGGAATCTCGACGCAACCAACGTCACCTTCGAGAACAACAGGACGACTGGAAGTCGGCACGGCGGCGGTGCCCGTATCAGGGGCGACGTTTTCCTCACCAACACACTCTTCACCAATAACGACGCTCATCGAGGTGGCGGCTTCTTCAAGAACGGCGGTGGCACTACAACCATCACGGACTCCGCTTTTGTCTCCAACTCGGCGCGAAACGACGGTGGTGCCATTTTCGGGAGGTCAATGACTGTGACCGGGACGACGTTCTCGGCCAACACCGCAGCACGCCACGGTGGAGCGATCTCGTCGCTCGCGACAAACATGACTAACAGCACCGTCGACGGCAACTCCGCCAACAATCGCGGAGGCGGGATCTACATCCGGTCCGGGAGCCTCTCCGCTCAACACACAACCATCACCGCAAACAGCGCCACAGCTCAGGGAGCGAATGTCCGTGCGGCAAGTTTTCAGGCAACTTCCAACATCGTGGCTCTGGGTTCTGGGACAGACGACTGCTGGGTGAGCGCCACGTCGGCAGGAGGGAACTTCTTTGGTGATGCCAGTTGTGGTGGAGGTGGGTCCGATCTCACAAACGCTGGTGACCCGCTGCTCAATGCCCTGGCAGACAACGGTGGTCCGACTCAGACACGACTACCATCCGGAGCAAGTTCTGTGGTCGACTTCGCCACGGTCACAACCACGGTTGACCAGCGCGGAATCGCAAGGCCCAACGGTGTTTCATCTGATGCAGGAGCGGTCGAGGCACGTCAGCCGGACGCCACCGACGATGCAGCTTCCACCGACGAAGACACGGCCGTAGTTATCGACGTAGCCAGCAACGACAGCGATCCGGACGGACTTCTGAATCCGGCGGACGTCGTGGCCACTACGAGTCCCGGGAACGGCGCCACCGTCGACAACGGAGACGGCACGATCACCTACACACCTGACCTGAACTGGAACGGAACAGACTCCTTTGACTACTCGAACGGATACTCGACGGCGACTGTCACCGTGACGGTTGACCCGTTGAATGATGGCCCGACCCCTGTCGACGATGTCGACACCACGCCGGAAGAAGTCGCAACCACGACCGAGGTCCTGGGGAACGACACTGATGTGGACGGAGATTCCTTATCGGTCTCCGTAATCGTTGGCCCAGCCGCTAACGGGAGCACAGTCATCAACGCTGACCATTCGATCACGTACACACCCGATCCTGACTGGAACGGCATCGATACCTACACCTACGAAGTCACGGATGGGAACGGTGGCACCGCAACAGCAACGGTGATGATCACCGTTTCGCCGGTGAACGATGCTCCGCGGACCAAGAGTGGGGCTGTGCTGGAAATCACAGTGGATGAGGATGACACCATCACCTTCGACCCCGAGGTCTGGTTTGAGGACCCAGAAGGCGACATCATCTCTGCAACGGCGGTGTCGGAGCCAAGCCACGGCACTGCAGTCCTTGGATCGGTTATCTACACGCCGGACGCCGATTATTTCGGGAGCGACGGCTTCGACGTCACAATCACAGACTCCAACGGAGCCTCGATTGTTGCTGAGGTTGCTGTCACGGTGAACCCCGTCGACGACCCACCGGTGGTAGCCGATGAAACGTTCCTCGTTGTCTCCGGTGAGACGGTCAGTATCGATGTCCTCGCCAACGACTTCGATCCTGAGGGTGACCCCCTAAGCCTTTCTTTGGTGACCGCTAGCGAGGGAACCGCATCTGTCGTCGATGGAGAGATCCAATTCACTTCGGCAGCTGACTTCGAAGGAACGGTCACCATCGTCTATGGAGTCACCGCAAATGGGGTCACGGTCAACGGCACTTTGACACTCAACGTGCAGGACGGTCTTCCGCTGACCGGGCTCTCGTTGAACCAGCTGGCTGCCATTGCAGCCTTCATGTTGTCGCTTGGTGGGTTTGTTGTCGTCGCGGGTGCCAGGCATTCGGCACTCCGTGGTGCTTGAACCCGCCTACTCCGACTCGGCTGTCTGCAGCGCTCGCCTGTCTGGAACGGTTACCGTGATCTTGGTCCCCTGACCCTTTTCGGACTCGGCGGATACCCGACCACCGAGCCTCTGGGCCAAGCCTTCAACGATCGATAGACCCAACCCCGTTCCTTCGTTTCGAATGTGCCGCTTTCCGGCGACGAAGTGACGATCGAAGATCTTTGGCAAATCTTCGGAGTTGATGCCGGAACCGGTGTCGGCGACCTGAAGGACAACGGCACCTTCCTCATCCGGTTCTACCGCAACTCTGACCGTGCCGCCCGCAGGTGTGAACCGAAACGCGTTCTCAACCAGGTTGTAGGCGATCTGTGCCACCCGGTCAGGATCTGTCTCGATGAGGTCCGAGGACGACAAATCAATCTCGAGATTGATGTCGAGTTCTTCGGCGCGACGTTCGAAAGCGCTCACCACCTCTTGGACGTGGGCTGGAAGATCAACAAGCTCAAACCGAAGGTCGAACTCCGGCTGCTCCAATCGAGCGAGCAGCGTGATGTCCTCGATCAACCGACTGAGCTGGCGGCTTTGCATTGACAACACAGACCCGATCCGACTGACCTCTGCCTCGTCGACGTCGCCACCCTCGAGGGCCTCTGAGTACCCGGCAATAGTTGTCAACGGCGTGCGGAGGTCGTGTCCGACACCGAGCAGGAACTCACGCTCGCGGACTCTGCTGGCCCCCAACTCCTCAGCCATCTCGTTGAAGGCCTCGACCAGATCGTCCAACTCAGGGTCGCCGAGATCGGGTACACGAGTAGACAGATCACCGGCAGCCAAACTCCGCGAGGCGGCGGCGAGAGGTTCGAGACGACGGAGGATGCTGTCCGACAACAATCGAGCGACCAGAGCCGACACAACGATCATTCCCAGGAATATGACGACCAGTGAGCCGGCGCGGTCCGCAATTTGGACCACAGGGGTGTCCCGAGCCATTGCGGTAACGAACAACAGGTTCGTGTCTCTAACCGGGAGCTCACTCGCTGTGATGACCACAATCTCGTTCGACGTGCGATACGAACGCGCCTCGCCAGGTCGGAGTGCGTCTAGGTCCACTGACAACCGTTCGAAGAGGTTGCCGTTGGTCAGGCTCTGCCCGTTCGGTGCGACCGCTCCGAACGCTAGCTCCGAACCACCTGCCGCCGCCTGTAGCCGAGCCAGTAGCGATACGAATCGATCTTCCTCGAGCAGGGCGATCAACTCTGTCAGTGCTGCGGGTCGGGTCTCGCCAACGGCGATCGACTGCTCGATGATGGCCACAACCCCGTTTGCGGCCCGCTCCAGCTCCCTCTCGGTGGCATCTATTGCCGCCCGTTGCGAGGAGACCAGCGCACCCACCAGCACGAGGGATCCCATCACTATCGAGACACCGGCAATCGTCCAGAAGAGTCTTTGTTTCATCGGGGACTAGTCACCCAGCCGATAGCCAACACCCCACACGGTCTCGATGGGAATGCCGTCAATCTTCTTCCGCAACTGCCGTATGTGAACGTCAACGGTCCGGGTCTCGCCGAAGTACTCATACCCCCAGACCATCTCCAAGATCTGGCTTCGCGAGACTGCAATCCCTTGGTTCTCCGCCAAGAACCAAAGCAGATCGAATTCACGGGCCGTGGGGTCGACCTTGTCGCCAGAAGGAGTCCGGACCGTGCGTTTCCCACCGTCGATTTCGTAGCCACCGATTTCAATGATCCGCGGCTTTTGCAAGGGCTCTTCCGATCTCCGAAGGACAGCTTTGACCCGGGCCATCAGCTCCCTCGGCGAGAACGGCTTGGTCACATAGTCGTCGGCACCCATTTCCAGGCCGAGGACCTTGTCGATCTCGTTGTCCCGTGCAGTGAGCATCAACACCGGAACCTGGGTGAACTCACGGATTCTGCGGCAGGTTTCCACGCCATCGATTCCGGAGAGGTTGAGATCGAGGAGCACAACCGAGACGGGACGGATTCGGAGACGTTCGATTGCCTCCTCACCGGTCAGGGCGTGGAGGAAGCGAAAGCCATCTCGTTCAAAGAAGCCACGCAGCATGTCTGCGATGGAATCGTCATCTTCGACGAGCAGTACAGATTTGGTTGGTCCCGACACCGGCACAGTCTGGTCTAACAGTTGTTAAGAAGTGGTGAAGCTTCCTGCAGTTTTCTGTGGAATATCGACGACGGTCGCTTCCTGTCCGCCGGCCAACAACCGATCACCCGGTTCCACACGGCGTTGGAGCAGGGCCATACCCTGTCGACCCGACACTGTTGTCGCTGTCCCCACTTCCTTCCCGTCCGCAATCAGACGTGTCCCAACCGGAACCGAAGACTCGAACTCGAGACGCCGGAGGAGCCGATTGACGCGACCGCCACGGGAGTCGAGACGGGCGACGAGCTCCTGTCCCAAGAAGCAACCCTTGGTGAACGAAACGGTGGTTGGGACGAGACCGGCTTCTTGGGGGATGGTCTTCTCATCCAGGTCGACACCCACGAGCGGAATGCCATTGACGATCCGCAGCGCATCCACCTGTTCTTCGGTGAGCCTGGGAAGATCCGGCTTCGGTTTTGCGACGAGAAGTGTCCTCTGCGTCGAAGGCCACGAAAGGTCAACTGTTACTCCATCCGATTGAGTCCAAGTTCCGGGCTCCACGTGCGCTTCCCCCACGACCAGATAAGCCGGTCGGTCGTCAGCGCGGATCTCGACTTCGACTCTGATCCTGTACCGGGCCAGCATGGCGATGAGCTCGTCATGTCTTCCGTCCTCGGTGATCAGGCCGACTTCGTCCACCCCCCGCATTACCCAAAGGATGAATTCGATTCTGCCTGTCGGTGAGAGCAAGAGACTCTGCGTTACCGTTCCCGGGTCGAGGTCGGCGATCTCCTGGCTGATCAGATCGTTGAGGAAACGAACGGCGTCAGGACCGCGAAACCAGACGATCGAAGGGGCCGGTGCTAAGCCAACAGGCATCAAACGGAGGATAGGTTCCGGAGGATCGGCACGGAATCAAACCAGCTGACGATAGCTGCGGAGATATCGCCGATATTCCCGGTGACCATCAAGACACCGAAGGCAGCAAGGATCACACCCGAGGCGATGTTGATGCCCCGCAAGTAAGGCTTGAGGCGCCCAAACACCTTGTGCAATCCCAGTCCTGCGAGCAGGAACGGCACACCCAAGCCCAGTGAGTACACGATCAGCAAGAGGATTCCCTGGGGAACCGAGCCCTGGGTACCTGCAGTAGCGAGGATGACGGTCAGCACGGGGCCGATACATGGCGTCCACCCGAAAGCGAACGACGCGCCCATCACCGGAGGGGCCCACTTACCGAGGCGAGACGGTCTGACCTCAACTCTTCGATCCTGATTGAAAGTGGCCAGGAAACCGCGATTCGACACAGCCATGGCCACCATCAGGAGACCAAAGGCAATGATGATCAAACCTGCGATTCGTTCGAAGGTCGACAGATTATTGGTCAGCACATTGCCCAGTGATGCCGCGGCAGCACCCAACAAGGCGAACACAACGGTGAAGCCAGCGATGAACAGGAGAATCACTCTTGTCATCCGCCCCGTTGAGACTTCACCAGATTCGATTTGGGAGGCCGAATACCCCGACATCATCGACAGGTAACCGGGCAGGAGCGGAAGCACACAGGGTGAGACAAACGAGATGATCCCAGCGCCGAACGCGATGAAGAGTTGAACGATGTATGCGGCGGAGTCAACGTTTTCGAACATGTGTCGGTCTACAACCTGGTAGTTGACGCAAATGTTCCCACAGTTCGTGTTCATAGAACGTAAAGGTCACTTTTTGGACAGAACCTATCTCCGTGGCAGCCACGCCCTACTCTCCCCCGCGTGACCTCAGCACTGCGAAGAGCAATCGAACCGTTGCTCCCGGTAGGAAGCTTCGACAAGAACGCCCGGCGTGTGGTGGCAATCATGTGGGTTGCCGGCGTGCTCCAGGGCTTCGCCCAATCCCAGGCATCGGCCACGTTGCCTTTTACCCGGGTTGGTCTGGGACTCTCCGAAGGCGAGATGAGCCTTCTCCTCGGGTTTGCCCGCCTCGCAGCGTTTGCGGCTTTGCCCCTGGGTTGGCTGGGAGATCACATCGGTCGAAAGCGTCCCTTCCTATGGGCGATCACACTGGTGCTTGCGGGCGGGACAATCGCCGGAATGGTCGTTGAGTCCTGGCAATTCGGAGTTGCACAAGCGGTACTCCGAACTGGAACGGCTGCTGTCTCCGGACTGGCCATTGTGATAATCGCCGAGCAGGTTCCCGCTGACATACGCGCTTATTCGATTTCCTTCTATGGAGCAGCCGTCTCTTTTGGAGCCGGTCTGGCGCTCATGACTCTCCCACTCGCAGACGGTGGTGGCGAGTCGTGGCGAATACCTCATCTCATGATCGGTATTGGGTTCCTGGCTCTTCCGCTCCTCGTCCGTCGGATCCCGACGAGCGAGGTCTTTGAGAAGGCATCGTCCAAACAGGGCCATTGGCGGGAACTGATTGGTGGTCCCTTGGCACGCCGGTTCTGGGTTGTGGGTGCAATTGGATTCCTGGCTTCCGCGTTCTCTGCTGTTGCGCTGGCATTTTCGACGGAACGCTTGATCGAAGGCGTTGGCCTTTCGACTTCGGCGACGGTTGTCATAAGTCTTCTCGGGGGGACGTTTGGCGGTCTCGGGTTCTTCGTCGGAGGACACCTGGCCGACGCTTGGGGTAGGAGACTCACGACCGTCCTCAGCTTGCTGATGGCATTGGGCGGCGGATTGATGCTGTATTCGACCTTTTCCAGGCCCTTGATCGTCGTGGCCGTCATGGTCAGCTCGTTTGGCACTTTTGCCTTTGTGCCTGCTGGTGGCAGCCATCGCAGCGAGCTGTTTCCGACTCATCTGCGATCGAGTGCCACAACGGCATCGGCCAACCTTGCCGTGGCCGGCTCGGCGATCGGGTTGATCAGTGGCATCTACACGATCGACCGGTTCGGACTTCCCACCACCATCACCATCTTGGGGATTGGTGTCCTCGTCTCAGCAGCCTTGACCCTGACTCTGCCCGAGACCCGCGGTCAAGATCTCACCGCAGCCGCGACCGACTTCCTATAGCTGAACGCAAACACCACAAGACGGACCACCATCATCATGGCTAAGGCGAGCCATATCCCTCCAAGAGAATCACCGAGGTCCGTGAGGAGAATGAGCCCCACGGCCACGACTGAACCGAACGTGGTAGATGTCACAAGGACTCCAAGTGCGAGGAGACCGAGGAAGACACCATCCGCGACGAAGAGAGGTGCGGCCACTGGCTGCATTCCGGCTGCAACGGCCGCTGCATCCCGCGTAAGTGCTGCGACCTGTGTGTTAGCAGCCAACGAAGCAAGCAAATCGCGACTCACCCAAAAGACACCGAGAAGCGCCACGCCGACGCCCAATCCCCACGTCATGAGCCTTCCGGTAGTGCGGTTGATTCGTGCCGGGTCGGCTTTGCCAACGGCATCGCCGACGAGCACCTGGCCAGCGATAGCGAACGCATCAGCAACCATCGACGCCAGTAGCCATACCTGCACCACGATCTGGTGTGCGGCGATCGACTCGGGACCTAGACGAGTCGCTTTGCTGGCAGCCACCGTGAATGCGACCAGAAGCGCGGCGGTTCGGAGAGAAACCAAAGCGCCATCTCGACCGAGAGCAAAAAGCGAAGGAAGCGATGCCCGGAAGTTCTCCGGTCTGCTGATCATCGAGCGTCTATTCAGGAGCCTTACAAAAAGGACTGCACCCACCCATTGAGCGACCACGGTGGCGATGGCCGCACCCTCCAGCCCGAGATCCAGGCCGAAAATGAGCAATGGATCCAACACGAGGTTGATTCCGTTCACAATCGCCGCCACAACAAGAGGCGTACGGGTGTCGTGATAACCACGAAAGGCTCCGTGCCCGGCGGTGACGACTAAAACGGCCGGGGTGGCCAAAGCCCTGATTCGAAGGTAAGAAACCGCGGGTGTACGGATTTCTGTAGATGCTCCCATCAGGTCGACAAAGAGCGGCGCTAAGACCAAGACGATCGCCCCCACGATGACCCCGAGAAGGACTGCGAGTATCAGGGCATCACCAATCCACCGCCGGGCACCAGGCTGGTCGTTTCGGCCCAATGCCTGTGCCACAAGCGGTGTGGTCACGTAGGCGAGGAAGTTGAACCCGAAGAACGCGAAGCCAAGGATCGCAGTGTCGACCCCCAACGCCGCTAACTCAGTAACTCCGAGCCGGGCGACGAATGCGGTATCGGCCAGAGTTAGGAGTGGATCGATAGCGAGTGCTCCCAAAGCCGGAATCGCCAGCTTGAGAATCGACCGATTCATCGGGCGGCCGCCGCTACCTCAATCCTGTCCGGAAACTCACACAGCTTGAACATCGGGCAGCCGCCACATCTCGGCTTCTTGGCGTCGCACACTTCCCGGCCAAATTGGATGAACCTCATCGACAAACCCGACCATTTGTCCTCCGGGTAGATCGCCATCAGATCCTTCTCGATCTTGATCGGATCGCTCTCGCTGGTGAGGCCCAGACGCCCGGTCACCCTCCGAACGTGGGTGTCCACAGCAATCGCCGGAACGTCCCACACCTCGGCCAACACAACACTTGCCGTCTTCCGACCAACACCCGGGAGTTTCACCAGCTCGTCGATGTCCGCAGGCACGTCGTTTCCAAACATCTCAACAACCCCTTGAGACAGTTTGATGATCGACTTGGTCTTCTGTCGGTAGAACCCAGTCGAAAACACGATCTTCTCGACCGTTTCGGGATCGGCTTCCGCAAGAGCTTCTGCAGACGGATATTGCTCAAACAAACGGGGAGCAACCTTGTTCACGTTCTCGTCCGTAGTCTGAGCCGACAACGCGGTTACGACAAGAAGCTGCCAGGCATTTTCGTAGTCCAGAGCAGTACCGATGCGTGGGTATCGCTTGGATAACCGATTTAGGACCGCCCTGGCTTTGCCACGCTCTTTGGGAGTCGGGATGGTTCCGTCAGCTTTTGTCTTCGGCATCGCCGCTGCATCCTACGCCCGGTGCAGACTTGACTCAGATCCCTTCCGACGAAGGATTGTTGGTCGAGACCTCGTTAGGCGGATTCGGGCGTTGTGCCTCTTTGACCTGGAACGATTCCGCCTGCAGGCGTCTGGCCAATCTCATCACCAGCCTTATCAGCAGTATCACCACAAACAGGGCCACAACCAGAAGAATCATGAATTCGAAAGGCGTTGTATACGGATTCGAACAGGCTTCGAGACCACCGGGACACAGCCCCCAACCGGTGCCTCCATCGAGGAGGTCCAGCAGCACCAGAATCGGCAACACAGCAATCCCGATCGCCGCGGCGATCAGAGTAAGAACCGCAATCCGAACAAACCAAATAGACACAACACCCAGACGGTACATGTGTCAGCCCACTTTTCGGCATACAATCGCCGACTCGTGGCGGATTACTACCAGGAAGAATTCACAGACGAAGAGAGCAAAGTCCTCAACCGCTTCGTCACCAACCTTGACAAGCCGGTCTTCGGACTGATCAACCTCCCCGAAGTCGTAAAGGGAGCTCTCTTTGCCCGGTACTCGAGGTCGGCAAAATCCCTCCGTCGACTGCTGCTCGACGAATTCGTCAACGACGCGGACACCGGGATCGAGGCGCTTGCCCTCAACATCGACGACGACCCGCTGGTAGCAACGCGTCGGGCCGAGGAGCTCTACAAGAGAATCTTTTTTGAATACGGAGATGATTCCGTGGCCCAGCTGGGGGGTGCTCACCTCGCCTGCGAGCAGGCGTCGAACCTTCTGACCAAGGTCCTGGAGTGGGGTCGCCTTGCCGCATACCTCGAACAGTCGACCAGATACATCCGCTACGACACACGTCTCGGCGAGCGATATCGGTATTTCACTCCACCCGAGATCGGTTCATCGAAGCACGCCAAGCGCTACGCCAAGCACATGGAGCGGGTCTTTGACGAATACTCCGATCTGGTCGCAGGAATGGTCGGAGTGTTTCAGGATCGCCACCCACGAGGCGAAGCCGACTCGAAAATGATCTACAACGCCACAATCCGGGCCAAGGCTTGTGACACCGTCAGGGGCCTGCTTCCGGTCGCTACAACGTCAAACGTCGGTATCTACGCCACAGGCCAGGCTTACGAGATGGCCCTCGTGCGAATGCAGGCAAACCCTCTCGAAGAGGTCCGCACCTACGGGGCGATGATGCTCGAGGAGTTGCGGAAGATGATCCCGTCCTTCCTCACCAGGGTTGATCTTCCTGACCGCGGGGTCAAGAGCTCTGAGTATCTGTCCCGTGTACGTGGAGAACTCGAAGACCTCGCTTCCGGCCTGGGCACCCCAACGGACGAGGGGCCGTCGGTCACCCTCACCGACTGGGACCCGGATGCCGAAACGAAGGTTGCGGCTGCCGCCCTGTATGCAGTTTCGGAGCTCCCCGACGAGTCGCTCCAAGAGATTGCCACCGGGATGTCCCCGGCCGAACGAGCCCAGGTAATCGCGGCGATGGTCGGTCACAGGGAAAACCGCCGCCATCGTCCCGGCCGAGCGATGGAGCGGACCACGTACCGTTTTGACGTGACCTGTGACATTGGAGCCTTCCGCGACTTGCAGCGGCACCGTTTGATGACCCTGGAGTGGCAGAACTACTCGACTCGTCTCGGCTACGACATCCCTCCCGACATCGAACACATCGGACACAAAGAGCGTTGGGTCAGGCTGATGGACTCGGCTGGAGAACTGTACGAGGCTGTCCGAGACGACCTCGGCGCCGATGTCGCCCAATACGTGGTCCCGTTTGCGTACAACGTACGGTTCGTGATGGAGATGAATCCTCGCCAAGCATTTCACCTGATCGAACTTCGCTCGCAGCCAGCTGGGCATCCCGCCTATCGCAAAGTTGCTCAAGACATGCACACCGCAATCCGAGAGGTCGCCGGCCATCGACTCATCGCCGATGCCATGACCTATGTTGACTACACGAACGTCGACCTCGAGCGCCTCGAGAGTGAACGTCGGTCCGAGAAGAAGCGGCAGACCAAGTAGCCTCCATCGACGCATCCGACTTGGTCCATGCCGGACCGTCACCGGTATCCTCTCAACCATGGCTCAATTTGATGTGGATGCAATGATCGAACGCTTTGCGGACCGCGCTCAGGCTGTGCGCGATCGACCCCTCCCCCCAGTGGCGGGCGCCGAACGCAAGAAGTTTGTCGATCAGGCCGAGACCGACTTCACCGACTTCCTTCTGGTTTCGCGGGCTTCATGGAAAGTTGAAGACGACAACCTGGTGCTCACGATCCCGCTGAAGAACCCAGGGTAAGGGTGCTGGACAAGAGACTTCTGGTCGTAACCGGCAAGGGAGGCGTGGGAAAGTCGGCGGTTGCAGCAGGACTGGCGCAGCTCGCCACAAGAAACGGCAAGCGCACCCTTGTGGTCGACATGGGCGAGTCCGACGGTCTCGCCGCCCACTTGGCAGTTGAACAGTTGACTTTTGAGCCACGTGAGGTCAGACCTGACCTGTTTGCGATGAGGATGGTTCGGTCTGACGCCCTTCTCGAGTACCTTTCGCTCCAGCTGTCCATCAGAGGGCTGAGCCGCTTCGGTTCTGTCGCTCGCGCCTTCGATGCACTGGCCACAGCCGCGCCTGCCGTGAGGGAGATCATCTCGATCGGGAAAGTTCTCTGGGAGGTACGTGAGCGACAATGGGACTTGGTCGTTGCCGATGCACCTCCAACCGGGCAGATAGGTTCATATCTTCGGGCGCCGTTGAGCATCGCCGAGTTGGTACCAACTGGGAGAGTGCAGAGGCAGGCAGCCTGGATGCGGCAAACACTCGCAGACCCAGAGACGACAAACCTCGTCCTCGTCAATCTCGCTGAGGAATTGCCGACCAGCGAGGCGCTACAAACCATGGCGTGGTTGGAGCGCAACGAGCTGGTTCCACCCCCGACAGTCGTGACAAATCGGTTGGTTGGTCGTTTGAGAACTCGAAGTCGAGGTGAAGGTGTCGTCGCCGATGCCGCTGCCCACCATCGTGCGATCTACGCAGAACAACAGAATTGGCTCGCGGAACTAGAACCGGACTTTCACCTCCCCTATCTGTTCGGTCTGTTGACGCCTGCTGAAGTGGCGGCTCGCCTGTCAGAACACCTCGGTGAGTTCTCGTGACCGATGCGCTGTTTGTCACCGGTGCAGGAGGCGTTGGCAAGACGACGGTTTCCGCTTCGCTAGCCGTCAACGCTGCAAACTCGGGAATCCGGACTCTGGTTCTGACAGTTGACCCGGCCAAACGTCTTGCCGGTGCCCTGGGGCTGGCTGATCTCGGTAGCGAACCACAGCCACATCCCGACGAACCGAACCTTTGGGCTGCAATGCTCGACGCGACGCAGTCATGGCGGTCAGTAGCGGTGCGTCATGCAGATCCTGACGTAGCGCAACGGCTTGTGAACAACGAGTTCTTCCTGGCTGCAAGTCAGCACTTTCCCGCGTCTCAGTCTTATGCAGCCTCGGACCAGGCTGCCACCTACGTCGAGGCCGGCGCCTGGGACTTGGTGGTTGTCGATACACCCCCTTCGGCAGGAGGAATCGACTTCTTCACCGCTCCAGCGCAGATGGCCGACCTGGTGGGAGGCAGACTTCTTCGATGGCTCACCGGAGGGCCGTTACCCGGGAGAAGGTTCCTCTACAGGCGGGCCGGACGACCGGTCTTGAAACTCGCCGACTCAGTGCTCGGCTCGGATTTGTTGGAGCGGGTGGCTGAGTTTCTACTCGACCTTCGGACGACCTACGACGGCGTGGCCGATAGAGGGCGACAGATCGACAGCCTTCTGGCCCGCTCCGGAATCGTCGTCGTGACGACAGCCGACCCCGCTCCGGTGGCTGAAGCGGCCCGGTTCTATCGGGACCTCCCCGACCTTGTCGGAGTACCACTCACCGTGATCTTCAACCGCAGTCTTCCCGAGTCGTGGGTCGGGATTGTTGCACCCGATGGAACCCATCCCGAACTTGCCGAGAACATGAGCAGATGGGGCTCGGAGAGCTTGCGGCAGTCGGCCGCTCGGTCAGAGTTCGGTGCGGTGAACGGAGCAAACGTGTCGACGATTCCGTGGATGCCCGACCCGCCAACAGACCTCGCAGGGCTTCGCGAAATGATCGAGTCTGCGCAGGGACTGCCACTCAAAGAAATTGGTCTGAGTGACGATGCTTAAGCTGGTGCCATGAACGAATCTGCCGCCTTCTTTGATTTGGATAGGACGCTCATTTCGGGTGCGTCGGCGTTACCAATAGGTATCGAGGCCTGGCGACAAGGCTTGGCCGACAATCGCGAAGTTGTGTCCTGGGCTAAGTCTGCGGTCTCCTTCCTGCTGCTCGGTGACCAGGGTGAGACTTCCGACGAAACGAAGACCGCCTTCCTGGCGAGAATCGCTGGTGCTTCAGTTGACGCCTTGGACTCCGTGGGCACAGCTGTGCTACCCAGACTCGTTTCGCAGCTCCGACCCGAGTCGAAGAAACTCCTGAAGATGCACACGGATAAAGGACGCGACACCTGGATTGTCTCGGCCTCACCACACGTTGTAGTCGAGCCGTTGGCTCTGGCGTTGGGAATGACCGGAGGTCTGGGAACGAAAGGTGAGGTCTCCGATGGGCACTACACGGGCTCGCTCGACGGCCCGTTCATGTATGGACCGGGAAAAGCCGAGGCGATTGAGAAGCTCGCGTCTGAGCGGGGCTACGACCTCGAGCGCTGCTACTCCTATTCAGACTCGATCTCTGACCTGCCCATGATGGAGCTGGTTGGCCATCCGGTTGCCGTGAATCCCGACGGTGCTCTGGACGACATCGCCCACGAACGAGGATGGCCGGTTGTCATCTTCGCCCGTAAAACCAAACGAGCCGCCGCCCTGAGTACTGCGGGTGCTTTCGGCATCGCGACCGCGATTGGTGCCTATGCGCTTGGGAGGCGTCACGGCAGGAATGCCCATCTGATAGAGATCGCAACCAGGTCGATCGCAGCGACTGACTGACGGCTGGCGCCCGGCCGACAGCGGCGTGGTCAAATGATGGCGCTGGGGCCAAGCAGCTCCTTGAGCTCAGCCAGCAGCGATGACCTCGGCTCTACGCGGTGCGTGTCAGCAAGACGCATGACCTTCTCCGACCCATTGTTTGTCATGTGAAGGAACACACCGGATGACCCTGGATGGTTGGCCAGAATCGCCTTCAGCTGCGTAACGACTTCCGGAGTCAGACGGCCGGCCGGCACCCGGAGCCGGATCTGCGAGTCATCACGAATCTCGAGTTCCTTTAGTTCGCGACCCACGAACTTCACGTCGTCGCCCCGATTGTCGACATTGCCGGTGACGACGAGGACTGCATCCTCGGCGATCAAATGGCCATGATCTCTGACCGTTTTGGGGAACGTCAGCACCTCGACGGATCCTTCCAGACCTTCAAGCTGGAAGAAGATCATCGGGTCGCCCTTCTTCGTCCAACGTCGGGTTATTGAGCCGACGATTCCCCCAATGGTCGCACGTGCCTTGTCGTCTTGGTCCGGGAGATCGGCGATCGCCGCTGTTGTGACGGCTTCCAGTGATGTGCCAACCGTCAGAAGAGGATGATCGGAGACGTACAGCCCGAGCATCTCCTTCTCGAAGGCGAGTCGGATCTTTTGCGACCAGTTGACCTCTGGGATCTCGAAAGACTCCGTGGACGATGCCTCTTCGCCTCCAGCGAAAAGTGAATACTGACCCATCTCCTCATTGCGCCGACGCTCTAACACAGCGTCGAGGATCTGCTCGTGGACGAGCATCAGCCCTTTCCGCGGCTCTCCGACTCCGTCAAAGGCGCCGGCCTTGATGAGAGACTCAACCGCTCGCTTGTTCAAGGCCGAAGGATCGACCCGATTCACAAAGTCGAGGAAAGACTCAAAAGGTGCGTCCTGTCTGGCTTCGATGATCTTTTCGACCGCGCCCTCGCCAACATTTCGGATCGCCGAGAGCCCAAACCTGATCCGACCATCGTGCACCGTGAAATCGGAAAACGACTCGTTTACGTCAGGAACCAGAACCTCGATCCCGTGCTGACGACAGTCGTTGAGATAAAGGGCTGTGCGGTCTTTGTTCGACTTCGTCGCCGTGAGTAGAGCTGCCAGGTATTCAGCAGGGTGGTGAGCCTTGAGATATGCAGTTTGGTAGGCCACGTATCCGTATCCGGCACTGTGGGATTTGTTGAACCCGTACCCGGCAAAGTGAGCGATCAGGGCGAATAGCTCTCGTCCGGTTGTCTCCGGGTGTCCTTTGTCTACGCAGCCTTTGACGAACTTCTCCTCCTCGGCCGCCATCACGGACTTGATCTTCTTCCCCATTGCCTTGCGGAACTGCTCAGCATCGGCCATCGAATACCCGGCCATCTTCTGAGCCACCTGCATGACCTGTTCCTGGTACACCATGATCTGGTAGGTGTCAGCCAGAATGTCTGTTACCTCGGGGTGGAGTTCCTCGATTGGCACCCGGCCGTTCTTACGATCCGCATAGAGCGTGTGCATCTTTGCGCCCATTGGGCCAGGTCGGTACAGGGCAACCAAAGCGATCACGTCGTTGAACGAGTCGGGCTGGAGGGATCTGATCAGCGACCGCATCGCCGTTCCTTCGAGTTGGAAAACACCAATCGTGTCAGCCGCCCGCAACAGTTCGAAGGTCTTTTGGTCTTCGAGGCTGATGTTGTCGATGTCGGGACGTGTACCGCTGCTCAACTCCACAAGCTCCAGACATCTCTCGATGATCGAGAGGTTGCGGAGCCCCAGGAAGTCCATCTTGAGCAGGCCCAGCTCCTCGACACCATGCATCTCGTACTGCGTGACGACTTCTGCATCGCGTCCTTTTTGCTGAATCGGGACGATGTTGGTCAGCGGCTCAGGAGCAATGACCACCGCGGCCGCGTGAATGCTGTCCTGACGACGCAGACCTTCCAAGCCACGGGCACTCTCGACGATCTCGGCAGCTGCGGGGTCCGATTCGATCAGGGTCCTCAGACCCTGGGCGTTGGCGTACCAATCCTTGATATCGCCGTCCGCGTCGGCCTCGGGGGGTTCGAGAATCTGCGACAACGTTGGGTCTTTGCCCAGGATGGACGCAGGCATCTCCTTTGCAATCCGGTCGCCGAGGCCGTATGGGTGTCCGAGCACCCGGGCTGCGTCCCGGATGGCCTGCTTACCCTTGATTGTCGAGAAGGTGATGATCTGGGCGACACGGTCGTGTCCATACTTCTCGGTTGCGTACTGGATCATCTCCCCGCGGTAGCGCTCGTCGAAGTCCATGTCGATATCGGGCATCTGCCGCCGCCCCGGGTTCAGGAAGCGTTCAAAGATCAGCCCGTAACGCAGTGGATCGATGTCCGTTATCCGGAGGGCGTAAGAGACGATCGAGCCCGCGGCGGATCCTCGGCCCGGGCCCACCCGGATTCCTTTCTCCCGGGCGTATCGCATCAGGTCCCAGACGATGATGAAGTAGGCCGGGAACTGCATTTCTTCGATGATCTTCAGCTCGTGTTCGACACGTTCGCCGATCTCACCCGACGGGTTGGCACCGTACCGCTCCCTGATACCGGTCTCTACGAGTCGACGCAGGTACGTGACTTCGGTCTCGCCGGACGGAACCGGGAAGTGAGGAAGCAAGATTTTCCCGAATTCGAGGCTGACATCGGACCTCTCCGCTACCCAGAGCGTGTTATCGCAAGCACCTGGATAATCGGACTCCGGAAACAACGCCCTCATCTCAGCCGCAGTCTTCAAATAGTGCTCGCTCCCCTCGAATCTGAGTCGATTGGTCTCGCTCCGAAGCGATCCGGTCTGAATACACAACAGCACATCGTGGGCGTCGTGCTCGGTTCGACGGGTGTAGTGGGCGTCATTGGTTGCCAACAGCGGAGCATCGAGACGTTTGCCGATCTCGATCAGGTCGGGCATTACACGCCGCTGCGCCTCAATACCGTGGTCCTGTAGCTCGATGAAGAAATTGTCGCGACCAAATATGTCTTGAAACCGACCGGCCATGGCGAGTGCTGCGTCGAAGTCCCTTACCTGTCCCTTGTTGCCTTCTTCGCCCGCGTCGGGGGCGAGTAGTTGGGGTACGAGGCCACCCAGGCAACCCGATGTGGCGATGACGCCTTCGGCATGCTGGCTGAGCAAATCCCAGTCCATCCTTGGCTTGTAGTAGTACCCCTCGAGGTAAGCGCGTGAACTGAGCTGCAACAGATTTCGGTACCCGACCTCGTTCTCAGCGAGCAGATTCATGTGGTATCGCTTGTTGGCCTCACCTACGGGTCGATCGAGACGGGAGCCGTCCGTGAAGTAGGCCTCGATTCCGATGATTGGCTTTATCGAGTGGGCCCTGGCGGCCTTGACGAAGTCGACAACCCCATACATGACTCCATGGTCGGTGATTGCGATAGCCGGCTGACCATCCTCTGAAGCTGATCGCACCACGTCATTGATTCGCGCTGCACCGTCGAGCATCGAATACTCGGTATGAAGATGGAGATGGGCAAACGACACGATTCTTAAGAGCTCTTCAGACTTACAGAGATGTAGTTTTCGAACTTAGCAGGGCTGTAGTCGATACCCGACGCGCGGATGACTCACAGCCAGATACGGCTAGAGAACGGAGATGACGGCAAGAATCGCAAACCCGATCGGCACCAGAGTCCTGTACAAAGTCGTTTGCGGTCCACGGATCCTGGCCCAGATCTCGCCAATCAGGAAACCTGCGACGAGGCCCCCCAAATGGGCCTGCCATGCGATGCCCGGGATGATGAATGGTATGGCGAGGTTGATCAGCAGCAGAAATCCCATTTGGGAGAGGATCGCTCTGCCCTGACTGGTATTGCGTTTACGCAAAGCCCAGTTCAGCCAGATCCCGAAGAGCCCGAAAATCGCACCGGATGCACCGACGGCTCCGAACGGACCGCCAAAGTAGAAGTAGGCAGCCCCACCGACCCCTGCGGTTGCAACATAGAGAGCAAGAAACGGTCCGGCCCCAACAGACCTTTCGATCTGCGGCCCGAGGACCCACAGGGCCCACATGTTGAACAAGATATGCATGATTGACGTGGGGCTATGGAGGAGTGCGGCGGTGAAGATCCGCCACCATTCACCGGCAGCCACAGCAACGTTCACCTGGGCCAGGTTCAGGAACAATACGTCCTGCAACCCGAAACGGCTGAGCAGGTAGAAACCAACAGTTACCGCGATGATGCCAACTGTCATCGGTGCTTGTGCCGCCATGCGGCTCCCGGCGCTGCGTTGGGTCGGAATCACTTTCTGCGTCCCTTCTTCCCTGACGCACTCCACACAACGTTGCCCAACCGCAGCGTCAACAGAACACTCCGAGCAAATGGGCCGACCGCAGCGACTGCACGAGAGCAGTGTGGCTCTGTCGGGATGGCGGTAGCAAACCGGTGCCGTGGTGGCAGATTCTTGACTCACGGTCGAAACGGTAGAGCGACAGCTGAGTTAGACGGCACTTCCGTCTCCGAGACTCTCCACGACCTGCTGTAAGTCCTGGGGCAACGGCGATTCCACTTCGATTGCATCGTTCGAAAGCGGGTGCGAGAACGCTAGCTTCGCTGCGTGTAGGAAGATTCGCGGGGAATCGACGTTGTCATGGGTCGATCCGTAGAGGGGGTCGCCGATCACGGGGTGGCGGATAGCCGAGAAATGGACCCTTATCTGGTGCGTTCGACCGGTCTCCAGCGAAACATTGACAAGAGACACATCAGACTCGTTGTAATTGGTCACCGAGCGATAGTGGGTCCGCGCATGTTTGCCAGTTCTGATCACCGCCCTTCGCATGGGAGTAGCCGGGTCCCGCCCGATTGGAGCGTCAATGGTCCCCGTGGGCGGACGTAGCACCCCGTTGACCAGGGCCAGATAGTCACGCTTGATTGCTCTCGCCCGTAGCTGTTCCACAAGCGCTTCGAATGCAGCTTGATTCCTGGCCACGACAAGAGCACCGGAGGTGTCTTTGTCGAGCCGATGAACCAAACCCCAGCGATTGGCGGCACCGACCCCGCGAACTTCGGGATACCTGTGAAGTAGACCGCCAGCAAGTGTCTCGCGACTCCGGCCGCTGCCGGGGTGTACAACAAGACCCGCCGGTTTGTCGACAACAACAAGTGCATCATCTTCGTAGAGAACGCCGAAATCGACATTCTCGGGCTCGAGAGGCGTCTGCTGGGCGGGCACCGGTGTCTCAACCACTTCACCTGTACGGACCTTGGTATTCGGCTTCCCCGGATTGGAGTCGACTGTCACACCCTGATCAACCAGGTTCCGGGCGGCCGAGCGGCTCACCTCTAAGAGGACGGCGATGGCGCGATCGAGTCGTTCGCCATCCAACTCCGACGGCACTACGAGACTGCGCGTTGTCGCCATGCCTCAATGAGTAGCAGAAGAACAGCAACGTTCACCGCCAAGTCAGCAATGTTAAAGGTCGGGATGAACCAAAAGTCGATCCAGTCGATGACCGAACCGTCGAGCCATGACTCGCCGCGGAAGGCTCGATCCGCGAGGTTTCCCAAGGCACCCCCGAGGAGGAGGCCGAAGGCAACTACCTCCATCGTCGGTCTCTCCTTGCGGAGAACCGCGATGAGGACGATCACAATGCCGACGACCAACAGTCCGATGAACTGACCACTTGACCGGAAGAATGAAAAAGCCGCCCCCGGATTCTCGTGATACGTGAAGCTGAGGATGTCGGAGATCACGACTACGGGCTCGTCAGCAAAGTTTTGTGCTGCGAATCGTTTGGTCAAAAGGTCGAAAAGAACAACGACGCCGGCAATTGCGCCCGCCAGGAGATAGCGACGACTCACCCCAGTCGGGCGCAGTCAACACAGAGCGTCGTGTATGGAAGCGCATCAAGCCGGTCTACCGGAATGGCGTTTCCGCACCTCTCACATACTCCGTATGAGCCTGAGTCGACTCTTGCCAATGCGTGGTCGACTTTGGAAATCAAGTCGATCAGATTCTGTTCGATCGAGAGTTCTTTCTCGTATTCGAACTTCATCGAGCCCGCTTCCGCATTGCCCGGGTCCGGGCTGCGGTCCGCGGAGCTCTCGGTCAGACGGGCTTCGGCACGTTCACGTTCGTGGTCTTCGACCATTGTGACCAGGCGCTCTCGTTCTGCGACGAGTCGCTTCTTGAACTTGTTCACGGTTGATGCGGCCAGTTTTCTTGCCATTACACACCTCGAAAGTTCGGAAACCCTACCAATAACTGATCACTAATCGTCAACATGCCAACGGTTGGAAGCGGTATCGGCTTTATGGGCCGTTTCGCCGGGTCTTATCGGAATTTCGGCACTTGGTTTACCATTCCTGACCTTCCAGTAAAGCGAAGGCCTTGTCAACCAGTAAAACCCCATTCACACGGGTCCAACCAGCAATCGACATCCCGCAGATGGAGAAGGGGATTCTCTCGTTGTGGCGGGAGACTGACGCCTTCGCCGAGTCGGTCCGGCGTCGACCCGCCGACAACGAGTACGTCTTCTACGACGGCCCACCCTTCCCAACTGGCAGTCCCCACTACGGCAACCTCTTGGCGGGAGTGATCAAAGACGTCGTTCCTCGGTATTGGACAATGCGTGGCTACCGGGTGGAGCGACGGTTTGGCTGGGACACTCACGGTCTTCCGGTCGAGATGGAGGTCGAGAAACGTCTCGGTATCTCGGGTCCTAAACAGATCAAGGCTTACGGGATCGATCGGTTCAACGAAGCCTGTCGGATCGAAGTCCAGTCGAACACCGAGAATTGGGAGGTTCTCACCGAGAGAATCGGACGCTGGGTCGACTTCGAGAACGACTACAAGACGATGGATCCGGAGTTCATGGAGACCGTTTGGTGGGTCTTCAAACAGCTTTGGGACAAAGGGCTTATCTATCGCGATCGTCAGGTACTTCCCTACTCATGGGGAGCAACAACACCGTTGTCGAACTTCGAGGCAAACCTCGACTACCGGGATACCGAAGATCCGTCCATCACGGTCAGGCTGGAGACTCTGGAGGACAAGGGCCCGGTGGTCCGCGGGGACTATTTGCTCATTTGGACCACGACGCCGTGGACACTGCCTGCGAATCTGGCGATAGCAATTGGCGAGGACATCGAATACTCCCGCGTACTGCATCAGGGTGACCACTATTGGGTGGCAACCGCCTTGGTTGATTCAATCTTCGAGGAAGCCAAGACGGTGGCGACCACAGCGGGTTCGGCTCTCCTCGGCCTGGCCTACGAACCACCTTTTGATCATTTCGGCGAGGAAAGGGACCGTGGCGCCTTCAGGGTCATCGGATCCGACGACACCACCGTGGAGGAAGGCACCGGGCTGGTCCATATGGCTCCGGCCTATGGAGAGGCGGACTTCTTTGCGCTTCAAGATGCTGGGATTCCGGTGCTGGTGGACCCCGTGGACGCCAACGGTGACTTCACCGAAGAGGTCCCCGAAGTGGCCGGTGTGAACATCAAGGAAGCCGATGATCGGTTGATTGAGCTGCTCGAGGAGTCGGGGAAGATGGTCTCTTCGACCCGAACCACCCACTCCTACCCGTTCTGCTATCGGACGGGCACCCCATTGATATACAAGGCGATACCAACGTGGTTCGTCGCCGTTGAGTCTTTCCGGGACCGGATCGTGGAACTGAACAACACCATCCACTGGGTTCCCGAATACGTAGGCGAGCGGAGATTCGGGAATTGGCTGAGCAACGCCAGAGATTGGGCGATCAGCCGCAACCGGTATTGGGGTTCATGCATACCCGTTTGGGAATGTGACAAATGTGAGCACCAGGAAGCGGTCGGTTCTCTTGATCAGCTCGAGGAGCTGACGGGGGTCCGCCCAACGGACCTCCACAAACACATCATTGACGATCTCGGCTGGCCGTGCCCGAACTGCGACGGCGCGATGATCAGAGTGCCGGAAGTTCTCGACTGCTGGTTTGAGAGTGGCTCAATGCCCTACGGGCAGAAGCACTACCCGTTCGAAAACAAAGAACGGTTCGAGGCGACCTTCCCTGCCAAGTTCATCGCCGAGGGCTTGGATCAGACGAGGGGCTGGTTCTACACGTTGATGATCCTGTCGACGGCGCTGTTCGATCAACCGGCCTTCGAGAACTGCGTGGTCAACGGTTTGATTCTCGCCGAAGACGGCCGGAAGATGTCGAAGAGCCTGAAGAACTACCCGGATCCATCAGGGATCTTCGACAAGTTCGGCGCTGACGCCCTTCGGGCTTTTCTGATCAACTCACCTGTGTTGAAAGCCGAGCCCCTGCGGTTCACTGAAGAGGGAGTTGCCGAAGTAGTTCGCACGGTGCTGCTCCCTTTGTGGAACACGTATAGCTTCTTCACTACATACGCCGAGGCCGACGGGATCACCCTCGAAGAAATGGCTTCGGCACCACCACCCGGGCAACGGTCGGAGATGGATCGGTGGATTCTCTCGATGCTGCAAAGCCTCATCGCCGACGTGAATACCCAGATGGAGGGTTACTACCTGTACAACGTGATTCCGCCCGTTCTCGGATTCATCGACCACCTGACCAACTGGTACGTCCGCAGGTCACGCCGCAGGTTCTGGGCTGCTCGATCGGGGTCCAGTGAAGACGACGCTGACAAGTTCGCTGCTTTTGCGACGCTGTACGAGGTGCTGACGACCTTCAACGATGTTTTGGCCCCGGTGCTTCCGTTCATCACCGAGCATCTGTATCAAGACCTCATTGCGAGGCACGATCCCGATGCGGTGAAGTCCGTCCACCATCGCGATTTTCCTGTCGCCGACGAGACGATGATCGACGGGGCCCTCGAGGAATCGATGGCAACTGTCAGAGAGGTCGTCCGACTCGGAAGGAACCTGCGAAAACGAGAAGGACACCGGGTCAGACAACCGCTGGCCTCCTTGACCGTGTCATCGCGCGACAAACGCATCCACGCAGCTGTGGCCGACCACACCGATGTGCTTGTTGATGAGTTGAACGTCAAGGAGATCAAGACAGAGGCCGATGAGCGTGAATTCGTCTCACTGAGCGCCAAGGCCAACTTCCGAACCCTGGGACCCCAACTCGGGCCAGAGATGCGTCACTTCGCTGGTCTGATTGCGAGCCTGGAGCCATCTGACATCGAGATTCTCATCAATGGCGGAGAAGTCAATTTGGACGGGAGAGGCTTCAAACTGGACGATGTGATCGTCGAGAGAACACCCCACGAAGGAACCCTAGTTGAAACTGGCGACGACTTCGCTGTGGCCCTGGACACCCGAGTCACCGAAGCGCTTCTCATCGAGGGAGTAGCGCGAGAAGTCATAAGTCAAGTCCAGAAAATCCGGCGGGAGTCGGGCCTCGATGTCGCTGATCGGATCGCACTGACCATCGGTACGAATGATGACCTGGTGACACGTGCCGTAAAGGACCATCTCGACCGGATTTCGAACGAGGTTTTAGCCGAGTCGGTAACGCTCGACGAGCCAGAGGACGGCCAAACGGTGAATATCGATGGCAGTGTCGCAGCGATCAGAGTCGCTCGGGTCGAATGAACCTACGGTGGTCGCACCCACCCGAACGTTCAGTCGTCGCGTCGATCCGAGTCGTCGCCGTTGTCATCTCCGTTTTCTGAGTCCCCATCCGAGGTGCCCTCAGCGTCGACATCGTCGGTTGAGTCAGGCGAGACGTCTTCTTCCGACGTGATGTTGGCATCAGACGTCACGCCGTCGTCGGAGTCTCCGAAGTCAAGATCGTCGTCGTCATCATCGTCCCCGTCTTCGGGGTAGTTGAAGTACTCGTCATCTTGGCCATCGTCATCCGTTTCGGAGGCTGCCTGGCCTTGAGCCGTTTCGTTCGACGGCGAATCGAGGTCGCCCACGGCTTCCTCGAGAGTGGATGCCATTTGGTCGAGGTCAGCGCCGACCTCCCCCGCCAGAACCGCCAACTCCCCCTTCACGTTGGCGACCAGGCCATCGATCCGAGACATCTCCTCCTCGGCTTCGGCCTTTCTGGCGCGCCGGGTCTCCTCGAATGAATCCGCCTCAGACTTGGCCGAAACCAAGATCCGGTCCGCCTCCGACCTGGCATCATTCACTATCCGCTCGGCGGTCTCCTGGGCGGCGATCAGCGCCTTGCCGACAGCCGACTCATCGATTGGCGGTGGTGCGGGCGTCGTTTCGACAACGGGCAGAGGTGCCGGTGCGGGCGCGGGGGCGGGTGCCGGTTCGGGTTTCTTGGCAGCCTGAGCACGTGCCTCGTCCAGCTCTTCGTGGAGCTTTTTCATCGAACGAACGATTTCGTCGAGGAAATCGTCGACCTCGTCGAGGTTATAACCGCGCAGCGCGGTCGAGAATGTTTTCTGTTCTATGTCCGATGGTGTGAGCGCCATCCCAGCCTCCTAAAGATTGCGGTCAGATTACGAAGGAATGCCACCGAGTGCCGGTTTATCAGCGTGATTCTTGGATCCGGGGTCAGGTGAGGATTGCGATGAGGATTTGGATTCCGAGCAGCAAAACGATCGGGGAAAGATCGAGCATCGCACCACCGAGTCGCAGCGGCGGGATCACTCTGCGTAGAGGGAGGATGACCGGATAGATGATTCGGTCGAGCCAGACCGACAGCCTGGCCACAGGATGGTCCGGTGAGACCCGGATCCAGGAGAGGATTATCCAGGCAATGACTGCAAACCAGTAGATCTGCAGGATCGCAGCAAGAAAACCGAGCAAGTCAGTCTTCGATGTCGTCGAGTTCGTAAGCGCCGAGTGCTGTCAGCCTTCGCTTCTCGTCTCGGCTCAGCGTCACTCTCGGTGGAGTGACCAGGACAAGACCGTCGCCAACCTTGCGCATCGATCCATCGAGGGCGTAAATCAGACCCGACGAGAAGTCGACAATCCTGCGAACCAGGTCAGAATCGATGTTCCGCATGTCCAAGACAACGGGGGTTCGATCGCGGATCCGGTCAGCCAGGGCACGTGCGTCGGCAAACTCTTCGACCAGGAGAACGTCCGACTGGACTTCGACCGGTCGAACCATTGCGGTTGATGCTGATGATGCAGGCCCGCTCCGACTCGACCTGCCTTGTGGCACGGTGGCAGCACGAGCCGTTGGTGGTGGCTCGACCCGGCGCTCAACTTCCACCGGCTCGACCCGGCGTTGCGGTGGCGGCGAATCGCCGTTCAGTTGACCCCCGTTATCGCCGTTCTCGATGGCCGCCTGGTCCTCGTCCACGAGTCCCAAGTACACGAGAGCTTTTGAAAAAAGTGAAGACATCAATCAATCCCTGTCAATGAGTTGGGTCAAAGATAGCCCGTCCCACTCTTATGAACGAAGCACCTTCCTCCACGGCTATCTCAAAGTCATTGGTCATACCCATAGATAGCCATGGCAAAACCTGACCGGTGGACTGGATGTCCTCGGCGATCTGTCTCAACTCTTCGAAGTAGGGACGGCTGTCTTCGGGTTCCAACGACAGTGGGGGAATTGCCATCAAACCCCGAACATCAAGACCGGCATGGACCGCGGTTGCAACCAGCTCAGCTGTGGCTTCGGGCAGTACACCGCCCTTTTGCTCCTCCCGGCCGATATTCACCTGAATAAGAACGGGCGGGGGCTCACCGACACCTTTGATCCAGGCTTTGGCGAGAGACCATCTGTCGAGCGAATGAAGCAGGTGGGTCTGACCACGGACCAACCGAACCTTGTTCGATTGCAGCGACCCAACAAAGTGCCAACGAATATCGGTCGGAAGGTCTACCACCTTGGCCGCCATCTCCTGCGCCCGGTTCTCACCAAAATCGCGGTGACCGGCCGAGTAGAGATCCAAGATCTCGCCGACTGTGCGGCCTTTTGACACGGCAACGAGGGTTATCTCTTCACTCCGTCTCCCGGAACGCTCGGCGGCCTTGCCGAGTCTCTCCCGAACTCCGTGATAACCGTCTACAGCCACGCCAAAGTCACCATTCGCTCAGTTGTCCCGTTCTCCCGGTGACTGAACCATCGCGTTTCATGTCGGGTGCAGACATCGGTGGCTGTGATTTCCACATCGGGCAGCTGACCTTCGATCGCACTTCTCAAATCGACTGACGGTGTACCCCAATCGGTGGTGGATTCCGAACCCGTGAAGTGATCGACCACCTCCTGGCCGACCTCAAAACAGCAGGGTCCGATCCCCGGACCAATGCGGGCAGTGGACACCTTGATACCCGAGGATTCCATCGATTCCAGGAGCGCCGGAACTACTCCTGACTTCACCCCTCTCCACCCGGCATGGGCAACGCCTACCGCCCCGCCACCTTCAAGCACTACACCGAAGCAATCTGCGGTGAAGATGCCAATTGGTAGAGCACGAGTTGTCGTCCATAACGCATCTCCAGAGCCCCAGTTTCCTGGACGGTCTGCGAACAACACGTCTGCACCATGTACCTGGTTGACAGTCGCCCAGGTGTCCGGGATTCCCAGCCTGGCCGCGAGGCGTGACCTGGCGGCCGGGTTGCCGCGCACATCTCCGTCAGAGGCGTCGCTGAACGCCACCCCAGGGGATGGCGGCGAGATCATCCCTGTACGAAGGTCGGAATATCGAGATCGTCGTCGAAACGACTGCCCACCGAGCTGGTCGAACGAGGCGCACTCCCTTTGTTCGGCCGGCGTCGATCAAACCCGGCAGCGATAACAGTCACCTTCATTTCTTCGCCGAGGTCGTCGTCAACGATGGCTCCGAAAATGAACTCCGCTTCAGAGTCGGCATGATCGGAGACGATTCTCGCCGCTTCGGTCGCCTCGTGAAGTGTCATCGACGTGGGACCCGAAACTGAAAGCAAGACACCCTTCGCCCCTTCCATCGAGCTTTCGAGCATGGGGCTAGAAATGGCACGTTCGGCAGCCTGACTAGCGCGATTCTCACCCGTCGCACGCCCGATCCCCATGACAGCCGCTCCGGCATCGGACATGATCGTGCGGATGTCGGCGAAGTCGACGTTGATCAGACCGGGGGTAGTGATCACATCCGTGATTCCAGTAACACCCGACATCAACACCTCGTCCGCGAGGCGGAAGGTGTCTGACATCGGAGCGTCTGGATCGCCGACGTCGAGGAGACGGTCGTTGGGAATGACGATCAAGGTGTCTACTGCTTCTTTTAGGGATTCGATGCCCTGCTCGGCGTGGACCGCTCTTCGACGTCCCTCAAACCCGAAGGGTCGGGTGACTACGCCAACGGTTAGGGCGCCGACAGACCTCGCCACCTCAGCGACGATGGGTGCACCGCCCGTACCGGTGCCACCACCCTCACCCGCTGTGATGAATACCATGTCGGAGCCTTTGAGCACCTCTTCCAGTTCTGCGCGATGCTCTTCGGCGGCAGCTCGCCCAATCTCGGGGTTGGCGCCTGCCCCAAGTCCTCGGGTCACTTCCCGACCGATATCGAGTTTCACATCAGCGTCGCTCATCAAAAGAGCCTGAGCATCCGTGTTGAGAGCGATGAACTCGACGCCACGTACGCCGGCGTCAACCATACGGTTGACCGCGTTGACACCGCCACCACCTATTCCGACCACTTTTATCACGGCGAGATAACCGCCACTCGAAGAACTCACAGAACCTCCAATAGTGAACCTTGAACTAGAGGTTTACACTTGTTCACGCCCATAGTAAACCCCCAAACTCTAAGGTATAAGTAGAGGTTTAAGGTTGGGGTTCCTCTTCAGTTTCCCCCTCCTGCTGTTCTTCACCAGGAGGGGTTGGTGGGGTCACAGCCGGATTGGTCGGGGCGATCACGTTAATCACGGAGTCCTCAGGGATCTCTTGCTCGAGTAGGGTCGCCAAACTGAGGGCTTTTTCGGCCATCTCGGTCGGTCTGCCCAGTCGCACGGTGAAGCCAGATACCACCGCCCAGAGCTCACCCTCCCTCTCCTCGACCAATGCGTTGGAGCTCAGTGAGACCGGGAGATTCGCCACGAACTCAAGGGCACCGAGCACAGTTAGGGAATCGATTGCGTCCGCGTCCTCGATCAGCGGCAGAGAAATGTGTGCCAGAGTCGAGTCAGGTTCGTCCAAGCCGGGTAAGGCGACCCCGTCGACCGACCGACCTGCCCACCCTTCGGAAGTCTCCACCCAGGCTACGGCCACTCTCTCCTGGATTGTGACTGCTACCCGCTGGGGCCAATCCAGTTCCACGCTGGCGGTCTCGACCCAAAGATCCCCGAGCAGGGCCTGTTCCACCGAACTCGACCTGATCAGTATCAGAGGCCGACCTGCAACGACCTTCTGCTCCTCGAGTATCTCGAATGTGTCACTCGACTGGACTCCACTCACGTCGACCGACGTCACGCTCAACGTTGGTGAGAGAAAGAGCCAAACAAGACCTCCAAGCACAGCGAGGAACACAATCAACCTGAGGAGTCGAGTTACGTTCTTGCGGGCTCGCTCTTCTGCGACCTCACGCCTTCGGTCCGCCAAGCGTGGATCAATGGTCATCATGGAAGCCCACCATTTGAATCTCCGGCTCCAGCAGTATCCCGGCGTGCTCTTGCACACGGGCTTGAATCTCAAATATCAGCGAGCGGATTTGCCGACTGGTTGCGTCCCGCGAGGCGACAAAAAAGTTGGCGTGCTTCTCTGAGACCGAGACATCCCCAATTGAAAACCCTTTGAGCCCCGCCGAGTCGATCAGGTAACCGGCGCTGGTGCCTTTGGGGTTTTTAAACACGCTCCCGGCATTCAGGGTGCCTCCCGGTTGATGCTCCTTGCGCCATCGTGTGATTGCCCGCATGTCGTCAGCGCTCTGCGTCGTGTCAGTACCGGTGCCGCAAAAGACCGCTGAGGTAACCACCCAATCGGGACGAACAGAAGAGTGGCGATACTCCATGTTGAGGTCGTCCGGCGTTGCCGAGAACATCCGGCCATTGCCTAAGTCCACGATCGCGGCCGTGACCAGTCGGTCTTTCGTCTCCACGCCGAAGCAGCCTGCGTTCTGGCGAACGGCACCACCCACTGAGCCAGGTACACCCACAAAAAACTCGAGGCCCGCGATCCCAGCCTCGACAGAACCACGGGCAAGCCGCGGCAATGACGCCCCGGCACCGGCCTCGACTCGTGTCCCGTCATACGTGATATCACCGAATCCAACAGCCATGTGGACGACGAGCCCGTCGAACCCCTCGTCAGAGACCAACAGGTTCGAACCTCGCCCAAGGACCAGAGTTTTCAAATCAAGATCAGATATCGCCACAGCGACTTCGACCAACTCCTCGGTGTTCTCCGGCTTGGTGTAATAGCGCGTCGGGCCACCGGCCTTGTAGGTCGTCAGCGAGCCGAGGTCGACCTGTTCGCTGATCAGTCCCCGTTCAATGAGTCGGTCTAGCGACACTACGCATCACCGGCCAGCAGTCGGGCCAACTCTGTGGGCACCAGTGTGATGTCACCAGCTCCCATGGTGATGACTAGGTCGCCACTTTCTACGTTGTTCGCCAGGAATTGGGCAACATCGCCTCGGTGCTGGACGTAGTCGACTTCGGCGCCGCGCTGTCTCGCCGCCTCGGCGACCAGCTCACCATTGATGCCTGGAATAGGGGTTTCCCGCGATCCATAGACATCTGTGACCACAACTCGATCCGCAATCGCCAACGACTCACCGAAGTGGTCCGAAAACATCTCGGTTCGGGTGTAGAGGTGAGGCTGGAACACTGCCCAAACTCTGCCCGGATGACCGTCCTTGGCCGCCATCAGATTCACACCTACCTCGGTCGGATGGTGGGCATAGTCATCAATGATCATCACACCGTCGACGGTTCCCCGGTGCTCCCAACGTCTGCTCACACCCGCAAAGTCAGCCATCCCCCCCGCTGCGCCACCGATGTCCATACCCAACTCGTGCGTCAACGCCAGGGCGCCAGCCGCATTGAGAGCAATGTGGCGGCCCGGGCGTCGCAACGAAACAGTTACTGCTGTCGAGCCTTTGCGAACGGAGAAGGTTGACCCAAGGGCGGTCGACACAAAGTCAGATATGACCCAGTCAGCCCCAGGTGAAAAACCATATGTGATGGAGCTCGTCTGGCGAGCCAGCTCCGCGGAACCTGGATCGTCGAGACAGGCCACCACCGGACCGTCGACCGCGGCCGCAACGGTGACGAACGATCGTCTCATCTCGGCCTCCGAACCAAAGTGCTCGAGATGTTCCGGTTCGACATTGGTCACGATCAACCCACCGAGATGCAGGAACTCGAACGTCCGGAAAGCTTCGTCGGCCTCGACGACCAGAAGCTCGCTCGTCCCGTAGTGACCGTTGGCAGCCAGATTGGATATGTCACCGCCGAGGATGAACGAAGGATCCAGACCGGTACCACGGACGCCCATGGTTAGTAGAGCGGTCGTCGTTGTCTTGCCGTGGGTACCTGTCGCCCCGATGGTCGGGACCGAGGCTGTTATCGCTCCAAGCAATCGGGGTCGGCGCCAGACCGGACGTCCTGCAGCTGCTGCGGCGAGTAATTCAGGATCGCGCTCAGGAACGGCTGAAGACGCCACTACGAGGTCGGCCGAACGCGCCACGTCGGGGTCACTGCCGGCGTAAGCCTGCACCCCAAAATCGGTGAGCCTGGTCAGTGTGGTGTCACCCCGTAGATCGGAACCCGATACCTTGTGGCCGAGGCCTATCAGCACTTTGGCAATTGCGCTCATCCCTGCGCCGCCGGCCCCGACAATGTGGATATGGTCGTAGTCAAGCTTCATCTGCAGCCTCAATCATGGCCCGGGCAACGGTCTTTGCGGCATTGGGTTTGGATATTCGCTTCGCGTTTTCCGCCATAGAGCTGAGCTTCTCGGCGTCCAGTAGCAACTCCATTACTAGATCAGGAAGCCTGCTCAGCTCCGTCTCTGAGAGAATCAGCGCCGCCCCTTCCCTCTCCAAGTAGGCGGCATTCGCACCCTGGTGTCCCGCTGACCCGAATTGTCCCGGTACGAGAATCGAAGGTGTTCCCGTGGCTGAGATCTCGGCAACTGCACCTCCCGCTCTCGCAACAACGAGATCGACAGCTGCGAAGAACAGGTCCATTCGGTCTTCGAAGCCTTTGCGAATCCATTGCACCGAACCGGCGGGAGGCGAGTCGGCGTATGTGTCTTCGTGAGCGCCACCCACAAGATGGACAACCGTGAGAGCAGGATCATTCCAGGATGCGGTCATGAAGGCGACGGCGTCATTGATCGCCTTGGCGCCAAGTGATCCACCGAAGACTCCCAGCACCGGCGCTCCCGGGGTCAATCCGTAATACGCCAACGCCTCGAACCGGCTCTCGTCACGATCGAACCGGGCAATGTGTGATCGCACCGGATTCCCTACCCACTCCCCTCGGGGAAGACCCTCGGTGTTGGGGAATGAGACAAATACCCGGCTCGACCAACGCGCCGCGATTCGGTTTGCCAGGCCCGCACCCGCATTTTGCTCAGCGACCATCAGAGTCGTCCCGGTCTTCTGAGCTGCCATGGCTACGGGAACTGTCACATAACCACCCATGCCCAAAACGACCTTGACACCTCTCTCAGAAATCGCGGCAGCCACCTTCTTGCGCGCTCGCAACACAACCGATGGCAGCGTGACATTCGACGCCGACAGACTCCTCTTCAGCCCGCGTAGCTCGAGTTCGAGAAAGCCAAATCCCGCATCCGGGAAGATTTTCGACTCGACTCGTGACCCACCCACACAGAGAACATCGGAGCGTTTGACCCCGTGTTCGACCAACGCCTCGGCTACGGCCAACCCTGGATAGATGTGACCACCGGTGCCAGCCGCGGCGACGATGAAACTCATTTCTTGGCAGGGACACCCTGTTGGGCGATGTTGACCAGGATTCCAAGGGCGGCCATCGACACAATCAACGCTGCGCTTCCGAATGAGACAAAGGGAAGAGCGATCCCGGTGATGGGAATAAGTCCCAGAACACCGCCGATGTTCACCAGTGCCTGAAACGAAAGCCAAACGGTGATACCAGCAGCAACCATCCGGCCGAAATTGTCGGGTGCCCTCATCGCCACTATCCATCCGGCGAATCCAAGAACAGCAAACAGAGAGATAACGGTCATTGACCCGATCAGTCCCGTTTCCTCGCCGATGATGGCGAAGATGAAGTCGGTGTGCGCGTTGGGCAGATAGAACCACCTGGCTCTACTGGCTCCCAGGCCGACACCAAACAGACCACCATTGGATAACGCGTAGTAGCCCTGGACCAATTGATAGCCCTGATCCGATGCCGTTCCCCACGGGTCGAGAAAGCCATCGAGCCGACGGAGCCGGTAGGACTGGCTAAACGCGAGGAACGTGGCCGCACCGGCCCCTGCGGCGGTGACGCCGAGCACATAGCGGAACGGGGTGGCACTGGTGAGGATCACCGCCACGGCGGCAGCACCGATGACGATCATCGTTCCCAGATCAGGCTGTTTCATCATCAGGAATCCCACTGACCCGACGATCGCGATGACCGGCACGGCGAAGTGCCCGAACTTGTTGAGGAGGCCGGCTTTCCGATCCAGGACGAGGGCCAAGGTCAGGATCAGGCCGAGTTTGGTCAGCTCAGAAGGCTGGAGATTGAAGAACGGAAGGGGGATCCAACGCTGTGCACCGCCGATCGTTGGACTGACGTATGGCACTGCTATCAAAAGCCCTACACACAGCACAAAGAACGGCATAGCGACTTTGCGGTAGAAGCGGTAGTCGATCCGACTGGTGAGCAGCAACGCGACGGTCCCGATACCAACTCCGACAAGTTGTCTCTTGAAGAAGAAGAAACGGTCCGAAGCCTGGTCGATACCGACCACTGAGGAGGCCGACTGGGTAGACCCGAGGCCGATCACTATCAGGACAACCACGACCACCAGAAGCGCAGTAGCAGAACGGTTATTGATCCGTGCCCGTTCAGCCCGATCGCGTGCGGCCGCTCTAACCCGGCTTATCGATGTCACATTTGCTGTCATTGGGTCGGAACCTCCCGTTGCAATTCCCCGACAAGTGCTTGAAAGGCATCGCCTCTGGCGCCGTACGACGTGTATTGATCGAAACTGGCACAGCCCGGCGCCAGCAACACCGTGTCACCCGGCCTTGCAACCGCAGCGGCTTCGGTAACCGCCCGTTCCAGCGTCTTGACGAAATGACCAATCGGGCCCGCCGTCTTGGCAATACCCGATTCGCTCTCGCCGATTTCGAACACGGCCTTCAGGCTCGGCTCTCGACCCAGCACGGTGACATCCGTGCCTTTGGCCAAACCGCCTGCAATCAAAACAACTGAATCGTGACTACGAATCGACGCCAATGCGGCGTGGGGGTTCGTTGCTTTGGAATCGTCGATCCAAACGATTCCGTCAACATTGGCTATCTCCTGACGTCGATGAACACCCGGACGATATTTGACAGCGGCTGACTCGATAGCCTCGCCGGACGCACCCATCCACAGGGCCAAGGCCGCTGACGTGGCAAGGTTGGCCAGATGCACGGGATCTGTCAGTTGGAGGTCTTCGAGGCTGATCGCAACGTCTCCGACCGAGAGCGTTCCGTCGGAAACCCCACCACCCCCCTCAGGCAGTCGCACCCCCGAAACGGGGTAGCGCTCGCTCGACGCCGACGACACAAGGTCCGTCGCTCCGGGGTCGTCGGCATCGAAGACGAGGAGATCAGACTCGGATTGGTTGACGAATATGTTGCGTTTTGCATCTGCATACGCGCTCGCAGAGCCATGCCAATCGAGGTGATCGGCTGCAACGTTGGTGACCGCAGCTGCGACCGGATGAAACTTCTCGACGAACCTGAGTTGGAAACTGGAGGTTTCGACAACGAGTGCCTGATGGTGGGTGCCGACGAAGTTGGACAGCGGATCTCCGATGTTCCCCGTCGCCGGGGCATCCACGCCTGACGCTTCCAGCATCAGGGACGTGGCTTCCGTGACCGTCGTCTTGCCGTTCGTTCCGGTCACTGCGATCAGAGGTACGTCCAAGTAGGAGGAGGCAAACTCGATCTCACTCCATATTGGCAGACCCGCCTCGAGTGTTTCTACAACAGGTAAGGAGCGTTCTGGGAAACCCGGTGATGTGACTACCAGGTCGACGCCAGTGAGGAGGAGGTGATCCCAGGGGCCGATCGCCAAGCCAAACCCGGATGCGTACGCCTCTGCCGATGGATCGGCGTCATAGATCGTCACACTCATGTCGCGACTCGCAGCGAGACGCGCAGCTGCCAACCCTGAAACCCCGGCACCGAGTATCAGTATCCGGCTCAAAGGATCCCCTCCAGCAACAAGAAGTCGGCGTAGAAGAAGCCAAGTCCGAGGGCGACGCCGATACCGGTCAGAATCCAGAACCTGATCACAACGGTCGTCTCCGGCCAGCCACCCAAATCGAAATGGAAATGGAGGGGCGACATCCGAAAGATCCGGTTGCCGGTGAGCTTGAAGCTGGCAACCTGGAGGATGACCGACAGAGTCTCCGCAACGTAGATACCGCCGAGAATCACCAAAAGCAGGTGTGTATTCGTGAGAAGAGCGAGTGCAGCAAGCAGCCCACCAATCCCTTGCGAGCCCACGTCACCCATGATGATCTTGGCGGGTGGGGCATTCCACCAGAGGAAACCGAGAATCGCACCGAACATCGACGCTGAGATGACGGCCAGCTCCAAGGGGCTCACCGGATCGTAGAACCCCGAGTCGAAGTTACGGAACTGCCAGAAGGCGATAAGGGTGTACGAGGCGAATACCAGCGCCGACGAACCGGCGGCGAGGCCATCCATTCCATCGGCGAGGTTCACTCCATTGGCGGCCCCGGTCAGCATTAGCAGTACCCACACCACGAAGAAGACACCGAGGTCTATACCCAGGGGC
Source organism: Acidimicrobiia bacterium (assembly GCA_965216445.1). Taxonomy (GTDB): domain Bacteria; phylum Actinomycetota; class Acidimicrobiia; order Spongiisociales; family ZC4RG35; genus MA-ANB-1. The sequence continues at coordinate 1,237,601 of OZ244166.1, read as the reverse complement.
CTGACGAAGGAGATCTCAGTGGTGATACCGGCTGCGGTCGCTCCCCAAGCAAACAACGCCGCGATGCCGAGCTGGCCGCCGAACTTGGCGACCTTGGACAACCCCAAGCTTCTCTTGTTGCTGTACTTGGCCCAGTCATCAAGCAGGCCGACAACCGCCATCCCAGCGAGAGCAAGAACAGCTAGCAGACCACCCGGGCGGAACTCTCTGACCTCGAAAATGAACTCACCACCACCCCAGATCCGAAAGTGGGAGACCACCCATCCAATGATCGCCGCCGCAACGAAAACGATTCCGCCCATCGTGGGGGTTCCCTGCTTGTGGGCATGCATCCCGGCGATCTCTTCTTGGATGAATTGGCCGATGGAACGCCGCCGGAAAAACGCAATGGCATAGCGGGTACCGAAGATTGACACCACGAGTGCCACGGCCGCCCCGATCAGAAGAGAAATCACTGGTCTATGGTCCCTGAATTCGGGTCGAAATTGGTGGACTTCCGTCGGAGAATCAGTTCCTGACGAACGACGTCGGCGTCATCAAATGGGTAGACCACACCCGCTATCTCCTGGCCTGACTCGTGACCTTTGCCGAGAACCATCACGAGATCGTCTGCAGTTGCCATACCGATGGCGGTGGCAATCGCTTGCCGCCGTTCCGAGACGCGCAGAGTCGGCCCGTCTCCTCCGGCAACTATGTCATCGATAATTGCCTCGGGGTCCTCCGAGCGGGGGTTGTCGCTGGTAATGATGACTACGTCGGCACCCGAAGCCGCTTTGCCCATTAGCGGGCGTTTGGCACCATCACGATCACCCCCGGCGCCGAAAACAACTATGACCCTCCCAGTAGTCATCTCCCGACCGGTCTCGACTGCCTTCTCAATCCCCTCGGGTGTGTGTGCGTAGTCGACGATGGCTCGAGGCAGAGATCCGTCGTCAGCCTCCAAAGAGACGATCTCAAACCTTCCGGGCACAGGTTGAACCGATTCGAGATGGGGCCAGAGCCGGTCGAGTTCCACCCCGGAGGCGTAGACGCACGCAACCGCGAGAACGAAGTTCGAAATGTTGAAGGCGCCAAAAATCGGGAGCTGCACAGACCTCCTGCCCTCCGGAGAGTGCAATATGAACGAGTTTCCCTCCCGGTTGGGTTCCAAATCACTGAAGCGAAACTCGCCCCGTTCACCGACACGAACCAACTCACCGGTGTAGCCCTCAGCAATACCGGCACCCACCGGATCGTCAACATTGACCACTGCAGTTTCGATGACGAACTCTTCGAAGAGACGTTCCTTCGCCCTCTGGTAGTCGGCCATGTTTCCGTGAAAGTCGAGGTGGTCTTGTGAGAGATTGGTGAAGGCTGCCACTGCAAACCGGGTCGCCTCAACCCGTTTCAGTTCAAGAGCATGAGACGACACTTCGACTGCGACTTTGACTGCTCCGAGATCACGCATCGACGCAAGTGTCCTCTGGAAGTCGGATGCTTCAGGTGTAGTCCGTGGCGATGGGATCACTCTCTCCCCTACCACGCTGCCCAGGGTTCCAATCATTCCGGTCGGGATTCCAACGCTGGTGAGAAGCGAATGAATGAAGTGGGTGACAGTCGTCTTGCCGTTGGTGCCGGTCACCCCGATCACATCAATCGAGTCCGAAGGGCGATCGTGGATCTCTGCGGCTAGCTGGCCAAGTGCTGCTCTTGTGTCTCTGACAATGAGCTGGCTGACCTCGGTGCTAGCGGGATTATTGACGCAGACCCCGGAGGCACCTCGCTCAACGGCTTGATCGACAAAATCGTGACCGTCAAAGTTCGCTCCCTGGATAGCAACGAAAAGCGTGCCTTGATCAACCTGACGAGAATCATGGGTGACGTCAAAAACGCGAGTTTGAGCAGTTCCAATGACATGTCCCCCTGTTACCTCCGCCAACTCATCCAGCGCCCTACTCGAGACCATCGGGAGTCACTCCCAAACGGTGGAGAGCTTGTTCCATCACTTCGGCGAACACTGGAGCTGCTGACACGCCACCGGTCCGGAATTTGTGGGACGGAGCATCAATCAACACCGCGACCACGACTTGGGGATCGTCGATTGGAGCCATTCCCACGAAGCTTGCTCTGGTTTCTTTGGTGTAGCGACCGTCTTCGCCAAGTTTGTTGGCCGTTCCGGTCTTTCCGCCAACCCGATATCCCTCGACCTGAGCGTTCTTTCCCGTGCCTTCTTCGACCACACCAGCCAGCAGCTCTCGCATCAGAGCTGCAGTCTCCTCCGAGACCACTCGCCTGGTTTCCATGCCCGCGATCTCCAGTGAGCCTTGCGCGTCCACCGTGGAGGCGACGATGTGTGGGGAGGTCCATACTCCATCGTTTCCGATGGCGGCGTAGGCAGCGGCTACCTGGAGTGGGGTCACAGCGACTGAGTAGCCGATTGCACCCGAAGCCCAACAGGTCTCACAACCTGCTGCAAAGTTGAGAATTCCGGCAGCTTCGGCCCCATAATCGATACCGGTGGGCGTACCCAGACCAAACGCCTTGATGTACTCGACCAAACGATCCTCGCCGAGGGTATCGGCGATTTTGATGGTGCCGACGTTTGAAGACTGAACAAAGATCTCCTCGACGGTCATATCCTTGGTTTCGTGCTCATCGAAGTCGCGGTAGCACCCCTGAATGTCGTCGGACTCGGACTCACAAGCACCCTCTCGCAGCTCGATCACATCGCCGACGTCCTCGAAGATCGTGCCTGTTTGGACGGTCTTTTCTTCAAGGGCACCCGCCACCGTGATCAGCTTCTGCGTTGAACCAGGCTCGTAGATCCCACGCACAGTGAAGTTGGAGAAGGGCTCGCCTTCCGTGGTTAGCCGTGTCGCCGGATCGAAAGCAGGTGCACCGGTCATTGCGAGTATTGCTCCGGTTTCTACCTCGAGGGCAACGACCCAGCAAGACTCCGCCTCGGCCCGCTCCACCATCTCGAGACAAGCCTGTTGTGCTTGGTACTGAAGGGGAAGATCGATGGTTGTGTTCAGGTCGACACCGGGTACCGCCGGGACAATTTCGTTGATTCCCTGAGGAATTGGGACATTGTCTTTGTCCCGTTCAAAAAGCTCCTGTCCGGGAACACCCTTGAGGCCATCTTCGTAGATGATCTCCAGCCCTTCCTGTCCATGACCATCGATGTCAACGAATCCCACGACGTGACTGGCGACCTCTCCCGCGGGATACACCCGTGTGTTCTCCGGAGTCGAGTAGACGCCTCGGACACCGAGAGCAAGCAATTCATCAGCTGTGTCGGCGTCAACCTGTCGTTTGATGTATACGAAATCCCTATCCGAGGTCAGACGTTCGTACAGCACACCTGCATCAACTCCGAGAAGAGACCCGAACTGCTGGGCTACCCACAACGGTTCTTCAACCTGACCGGGAACGGCATAGAGGCTCTCGGCCTCCACTGTCATGGCAAGCAGATCTCCATTGCGGTCATAGATTTTGCCTCGTTGCGGAGGCAGTTCACGAGAAACCAGTCGTTGCTGCAGGCCGAGCTCTGCAACTTCGGGCCCGGTGACCAGCTGGACCTGCACCAGCCGCCATGCCACGACGCCCCACGAAAGAAGCAGGACTACGCCGATGAGAGCCAAACGCAGCTTCTGCGCATTCCACCTCTTGCCGGCCGTGATCGCGGCCACGGTTATGCAACCAGCTGGAAATCCCCACAAGCGGAACCGACGGTTCCGTTCGTGAGCCCGATTCCAGCGCGTAAGCGGGCGTTCACTGTGTCTCTTCCCGGTCTATCTGAATAACTCGTGGTGCATCCGGATTGAGATCCACCAGCAGCTGATGGGTCTCATCCGGCACAACCAGTCCCATTTCCTCAGCAAGCGGTGCTATCCGTGCCGGGTTCTCCATCCGCGCAATCTCGATCCTGAGATCGCGATTCAACTCGGTCTGTATTTCGATCGATTCGCGAAGCTCGGCCAACTCGAACGCCGAGTTGTCCAGGGAGGTGCGAGCGAATACAAGACCGAAGAACGCTGTGATCCCGACCAAGGCCATGACCATCCAAGGTGCGACCGATGGTCGACTGATCTTCCGGCCCCGGAGAACCCGAAGTCCGCCGTCAGCTTGGACGGCCCTCTGTGGGCGAGCACTCATGCTGCGACCTTCTCTGCAGCCCTGAGAAGGGCCGATCTCGCCCGCTTGTTGTCTGCAACTTCTGTCTCAGAGGCACGAATCGGCTTCCTGGTCAAGACTCGGAGCTCCGCGACGTTTCCGCAACCGCACACGGGGAGATCAGGCGGACACGTGCAGCCGACCGCACCCGCTGCGAAACGGCGCTTGACGATGCGATCCTCCAAAGAGTGATAGCTGATTGCAAGGACACGTCCATCCGGTCGTAAGGCCTCGATTGCCCCGTCCAGCCCGCCGGCGACTGCCTCGAGCTCAGAATTGACCGCAATCCTGATTGCCTGAAACGTTCGTCGGGCAGGGTGACCTACCCGACGACGGGCCGCCGGAAGAGCATTGGCGACGACGGTGGCTAGCTGGCTGGTGGTCTTTATGGGACGGGCTTCGACGATTGAGCGTGCAATCCGCTTGGCTAAGGGCTCGTCTCCGTATTGGCGGATGACGCGGGCAAGGTCGTCGGTAGCCCATTCATTAACGATCTCGTCAGCCGTGTGGGCTGCGTCCGGCCCCATCCGCATGTCCAGCGGACCTTCTTGTCGATATGAGAATCCGCGTTCGGGGACGTCAAGTTGGTGGGATGACACACCGAAGTCGAAGAGAATGGCTGCGGGAGCCTCGACTCCCAGATCGGCGACGACTGTCGCAACGTCCGCGAAGTTGGCTTCGACAACATCTATGCCACTCCCCCGGCCATTGGCAACGGCTTCGGGGTCGCGGTCGATACCCAGAACGGAAACGTCCTCACCGAACTCTTGCTGGATTCGGCGGCTATGCCCGCCGCCACCGAAGGTCGCGTCGACGACCAACCCGGGGAGCACGGGACGGATGAGGTCAACCACTTCGTCCACCAGTGCTGGCCGGTGGAACTCTGTTGATCCCGTGTCCTGGTTCTGGCTCATTGTCAGCCCCCCGGGCGCTGGTACCAAATGGGAAGCGGGCGGAGTCAGGGGCCTTCCATTGGTGTCCGGAGGGCTGACAATAAGTCAGCCGCAGTTTGGGTGTTTCAGTCCTCCTCATCTTCTTCCAGATACATCTCGTCGCCGGCCTCACGATCAGCCAGGTACCGGTCCTTGTTCCATACTTCGATGTGATCCAGGACTCCGAGCACAACAACCTCGGTATTCGCTTCGAGTTCGGCGAAGGTGCGCAGATCGCTTTTGAGGTGGACCCTTCCCCCGGCGGTGATGTCAACCGAATCAGCACCGGCAAAGACCGTCCTGCTGAATCGGCGGCCCGCCTTGTTCTTGGGTCGCTCGGCGAGAACCTCGTCTGCCCTTTTCTTGAACTCATCCGGCGTGTAGAGGAGAAGCTGGCCGTCTTGTCCTTTGATGACCACGCAGCCCGCCTTGAGATCGTCGCGAAAGGATGAGGGCATAACCACCCTCCCCTTTTCATCCAGGCTGTGGAAGTACTCACCAAGGAACACTTCTGCTCTTCTCGTCCGTCCGTCATGTCCTCGACTGCCCTTTCGGAAGTCGTGATTGACACTATGGCCCATTTTGCCCCACATGTCAACTCTTCATGACACCTCCCCACCGCGCACCACAACCGGGTTATCCGCAAAAGCACCTGATGACTGCTTCGATGTGAAGCGATGAACGAATACTGGCTCTCAGGAATCGCTGTCGGAGACTGACAGAACCTCTCGATGGAAGACGTCGATGAAACGATCGGGCTCGTCTCCATCGGCACTATCCGGTCCGACTACAAGTCGGTCAACACCGATTTGCTCATAGGCATCGACGACATCGAGTGTGACCTCTCCTGGGGCAGCAACCGTGATCTCCAACGGCCGCAATGAGTCGGGACGTGCCAGCGAGCTAGCCAGATCTGCCAACTCCTGAATTAGCTCGCGAGTCCTCTCGGGCGGAGTAAGCCATCCGAACCATCCGTCGCCAATGCGGGCTGCCCGCGCCAATGCCGCTGGCGAGTGACCCCCAACCACGATCGGGGGATGCGGGTCCTGGACCGGAGGCGGAAACTGGACCACACCGTTGCCCGCAGCGTCGTCTCCGGAGGAGTGCTCACGCGCCCACAACTCCCGAATCCGAGTCAAGCCATCCTCTGTTCGCGCCCTCCGCTCCGACATCGGAACACCGAGCGCGGCCAACTCCGCCTCGATGTGGCCTACGCCGACACCGACGATCAACCGTCCTTTCGACAGGACGTCCAGCGACGTCAGCTGTTTGGCCAGCAGCACGGGGTTCCTTTGCGGAATGACGAGGACACCGGCAGCGAGCCGAACCGTCGATGTCACGCCTGAGAGATAAAGCAGGGCAGCCAAGCCCTCGAGGCGTGGCTCGTCAGCGCCTGCGAGATCGGCTGGCAGCGCGATATGGTCACCTACCCACAGCGATTCGAACCCGGCGTGCTCGGCGGCTTCGGCTCTCCTGGCGAGCACGTCGGGAGCGATTCCCGGCCCGCGGTGCAAGCCGTACAGTCCGAACTTCACGGCGATACGTCCGTTCCCAAGTCTGAGGCTTCAACTGACTTTCTTGTGATGCCTCACACCATACCGAAGCGCGATGACCCGACGATTCTGAATGCGGGCGTGAACCCCGGTCCCTTATTCATCAGCCAACAAGCGGAGTAGCGAATGAGCTGCCAGCCAACTCGTACACCTCCCGGCCATGTGCGCCGCAGCCTTGAAATGGGAACCATGGCCGAACAACTGATGGGCGGTATCGACTACCTCCGCTCCGTAACCGACCTCCTCGACCGGATCCGAACCACGCATCCGACGGCCGGACCCCATTAGCTCGCCGCGATAGCACCTAAACGCTCAGCCAGAATCGGCCACGACTCGTCGAGCATGATGTCGTGTCCTCCCCCGACGATCTCAGCCTCGACGCCGTAAGCTCTGGCGAGGTCGTTCTGCTCCGCGACTGTGAAGATCCCGTCGTTCTCCGCACCGATCACCATCATCGGTGTCGAAACCCTTTTGGTTCGAATCGGGCGAATCATCATCACGTTGAGAGCGAATGCAGACTCGTTCTGGATCCGAGACCACGCCCACTCGACGACTTCGTCCGGCGTTTCTTTGGTGAAGAAGAGCTTCCGCACATGGCCCGGAGTGCGTACGACCCAGCGATAGTTGGCGGTCAAAGTTGAGCCGATGAGCGATAACGGAACCACTCTCAGAGCTCGGAAATTGGCCAACAGCGTGCCACGACGCGGAGCGGAAGCCACCAGAACGCCAATTGCTGCCTGGTTCTCCTCCAGATAGCGCTGGACGACATACCCACCCATCGAATGCCCCACGACGACCGGTTCGGGGACGTTGCGAACTGCCGAGGCCAGAGCCTCTACGTAATCCGACACTCGATTCCAGATTCGATCGGTTGCCCCCGGCCGGTCGTGCCCGGGCAGTGTGACCTCGATCACGCTGTGTCCGGCGTCCTCGAGTGACTTGGTCACGTTTGCCCAACACCACGGACCGTGCCACGCACCATGAACGAGGACGACCGTCTTCATCCCCGAAACGCTAGTTTTGGTGAATCGCCAGGTGCGAGCCGTCCCGGTCAGGTGAGCCTTCTACCGCTTCGATCCGCGAGGCTCTGCGATACGCACCTTGAGAGAACGGCCACCCATAGTCGATCCATGTAGGGCATCAATTGCAACACGAGCGTCGGGACGTGGCATTTCGACAAATCCAAATCCCTTCGACCGGCCGGTCCTGCGGTCCTTGATCACGGTTGCGCTCAGAACCTCTCCGTGCTGGGAGAACAAAGCCTGAAGCTCGTCACCTGTTGCACTCCACGGCAGATTCCCGATGAAAACGCTTGGAGTTGGTCCGGCGTCCCGCCGGGATCGTTTCGTCCCCCGCGTCGGACGATTGCGGCTTTTCGGCGTTCCGCCTTCGAATCCTCTCGCCGACTTGGGTTCAAATCCGATTCCGTGCCCCTCAGAACCGAGAGCATCGATGTTGGGCTGTTCGATCGAAACATCCAGGCCTAGGTCACGCTGGAGTCGTTGCACCGCTTTCCTTTTCTCGCCAGTGACCAAACTGACGATGGTTCCATTTGCGCCTGCCCGTGCGGTGCGCCCAGATCGATGCAGATAATCCTTGTGGTCAGCAGCGGGGTCGTAGTGGACGACCGTTTCCACGGCATCGATGTGGATACCCCGAGCGGCCACATCGGTGGCGATCAGGGCCTGCGCCCGCCCAGTCGAGAACGCCTTGATCGCTCGTTGGCGTTGGTTCTGCGATCTCCCTCCGTGGAGGGCGACCGCCTTGATGTCCTCGCGAGACAACTGTCTGGCGAGACGGTCTGCGCCGTGTCGGGTCCGAGTGAAGACAATGGAACGATCGGACCGCTCCAGGATCTCGGCAGTTTGGGCGACCCGGTCATGATGGTTGACCAGCCAGAAGTGATGCCGGGCGTCGAGGGTCTCGGGTTCCACTGTCCCTGCTTCGTGACGGACCGGATTCCTCTGGTAATCCCGTATCAGAACCGCCACGTCACCGTCGAGGGTCGCTGAGAACAACAGAGTTTGTCTGTCCTCCGAGGTCATGTCGAGGATCCGACGCACAGCGGGTAGGAATCCCATATCAGCCATGCGATCAGCTTCATCGACAACCACGAGATCGACACGTCGCAAACTGACAAGGCCTTGTTGGATCAAGTCTTCAAGCCGCCCAGGGGTGGCTACGAGGATGTCCACTCCCCTATTCAGGGCGCTTCTCTGTCCTCCGTAAGAGACACCTCCATAGACGGCAGACACCTGCCTGCTGGCGGCCCGAGCCAGAGGCGCGAGCTCGTCTTTGATTTGCTCAGCAAGTTCTCTCGTTGGCGCCAGAATCAGAGCCCGAGGTGATCTCTTCGTCGCCTTTTCCACCTTGGCAATCACGGGGAGGCCAAACGCGAGAGTCTTACCCGAACCGGTAGGAGCCTTTCCCGAAACGTCCATACCAGCGAGGGCATCGGGAATGGTTGCCGATTGCACCGGGAATGGGGTGGTGATTTGTCGTTTCGCCAAAGCGTGAACGACCTGTTCAGGCACGCCAAGACGCGCAAATGAGTTTTCCATGATTTCTCCTGCCCCGACGAGGGGCGTTAGTTGGACCTGCTGTCTCGGTGACGCGCACGGACTTACTCGACCGTGAGAGACACTTCGGCCGAAGAGGCGGTCCAACCGTTTGAGAATGAAAAGCCGTTGGTTCACCTGGTAAAGCGTCGAAAACGCTGGCCTCCACCGGTGCGGCTCACGCATGGTATCACTTAAGTCGTCGCAACCAGAGTTCTTGCCGGAAGGCTAAGCAGACTCCTGGAGGAGGTACGGCTGCCACGCCGGATCCATTTGGTAGCCGGAGGATGCATAGATCCATCCGAACCGACGAGGTGGCCGAGGGCGCGCTGCCAACTGGAACCCTGCCTCGTTGGGTGTTCGGTCCGCCTTGCGCACGTTGCAAGCTCGACAACATGCGACCACATTCTCCCACGAGTGTTCTCCACCCTTGGACCGGGGCAGGACGTGGTCAATCGACTCGGCGGGCGCACCGCAGTACTGACATCTGTTTCCATCCCTGCCAAAGACCGCCCTCCGCGAGACCGGGACGGACCGCCGGTACGGAACTTTGACATAGCGGACCAGCTTCACGACTGACGGAACCTCGATGGAGGCTGTGGCGCTTGCCCAGATCTCTGGGCGGTCCACCACAATCGTGGCTTTCTCACGGAGGACGAGGACAACTGCTCTTCGGGTGCTGACCACAGAAAGTGGCTCATAACTGGCGTTGAGAACTAGAACTCTTGACATTGGCTACGACTTCGTGATTACGAAGACGTTACCAAGCGCTCGGCGCCATGTTGGTCGGTTTGGCACCCTCGTCGCTGAACAACTCAAGCGCTGAGCCGACTGATCGGATCAGGGCGTTTGTCCAACCATCTCCAACGTCGGCAACGCCTCTGTGCTCTGACTCACCATCGGACACCACAACCGCAAGTGCCCCTGTATCGCTCAACGAGACAGAAACAACCTCTCGCGGAATCCGCCCTAAGACCTGGCACCAGGCATCAGCGAGTCCCTGGGCGATGGCCGCCGGCGTGGCCGCAACCTGCCGCGACGATTGGATGTCTCCAACCCCGACACGGATTCGGGCCCCAGCACCTACCTGTGTGATCCTGACGTCGATTCCCGGGTCGAGGGTCACTCCGGAGGCAGAACTGAGTGTGACCTTCGGTTGCACCAGCCCTTTCACCCCGTAGGCAACCAGAAGCTCATGCACCTGACGCAGGATTAGCTGTTCGTCGGAATCCTCCGCAATCTTGAGGTTGATTCCACCGCTTTCAGTGGCGAGATCAATCGAGACGCTCTCAACTCCTGGAATGTCTTGCAACCTGAGGATCAGCCCAGGAGTCATGACAGACGTCTCATAGTCCGACGCCACCTGAGGAACTCAACTAGGTCTTCGGGCGTTGACTCCGACATGTAATCGCCATAAGCGGTATGAACTCTCCAGTGGAGATATTCGGCGGAAGGAAGCAGACCACGATGCGCACGGACAGCGAACAGGGACCTGAAGGCCTCCCACAACAGCAGGGGCCTCAAGGCCAAGATAGGCAGGGCCTGCCCCAAACCCGCGTTCCAGCTCATAATTCGATAGCCATTCCCCAGCAACACTCTAACTCCCACAACGGCAACATGTCAGTAGAGTCTTTGGGAATTCGCGATAACCGGGAGATTTCCTTGATCGAGGCCAGTCCACAGCAGATTCAGCTCTTCGGGGAACGGTTTCACCGTGTCGCCGCCAACGTTGAAACGGTCATCCAAGGCAAGCGTGAAGTCGTGGAACTCGTAGTAATGGCGCTGGTCGCCGAGGGTCACGTCCTCATCGAAGACGTTCCCGGTGTCGGAAAGACCCAATTAGCCAAGTCAATCGCCCGGAGCATCGACGGTGCATTCAATCGAATCCAGTTCACACCCGACCTTCTCCCATCAGACGTCACAGGAGTGTCGGTTTGGGACCGCAACAGAAGTGAGTTCGATTTCAAACCGGGCCCGATCTTCGCCAACATCGTTGTAGGCGACGAAATCAACCGCGCCAGCCCAAAAACCCAGTCCGCACTCTTGGAGGCCATGGAGGAACGTCAGGTCACATCGGACGGAATGACCCGTCAGCTTGGTGTCCCGTTCATGGTCGTCGCCACCCAGAATCCACTGGAACACGAAGGCACCTACCCACTGCCTGAGGCTCAACTCGACCGCTTCATGATGCGCGTGGTGATCGGCTATCCCAGTCGCGCCAAGGAACTCGAGATGATGGACACCCACGGAGTGAGATCCACATTCCTTGACCTGGAACCGGTTGTGACCACATCGGAGATCGCAGAAATGATCTCGATCGCACGTGGGGTGACTGTCTCACAGTCAGTCAAGACTTACATCGTCGACCTTGTCGAAGGCACGAGAAACCACTCTGACATTCTTCTCGGGGCCTCTCCACGTTCGGCTCTCTTCCTACAACGGCTCAGTCGGGCGCGAGCAGCGGCCGAGGGCAGAGAGTACGTAACACCTGACGATGTCAAGGCTTTGGCAGTCCCGGTGCTCGAGCACCGCATGTCTCTCCGCCCCGAAGCTCAGATGCGCGGCGAAACACTCGCCGAGATCATTGATGAGGTTATGACCAGGCTCCGCGTCCCGGGCACTACCTCCCGACTCGCCACCTGATGCCAACGGTCCGAGGCTGGGCGCTGACCGGAAGCGGGGTTGCTCTCACCATCCTGTGGTATGCCTTTGGGGACCTGGAATTGTTGCTGGCCGCGATCTTCGTTTTCTTACTCCAAATCGGAGCGCTCATCTACGTCAAGGTCAGACGACCCAAACTCGCGGTCGGGCGAAGGCTGGGGTCGGCCACAGTTCACGACGGTGACACCACGACGATCACCCTGTTGATTGAAAATGAGTCGAAAACTTCGATTGGAAACCTCACTATCGAGGACAACATCAACAACCTCGGAACCGCGAGCTTCGAATGTGCCAAGATTGGTCGCGGCGAACAGACAACTGCCACCTACCGAGTCACATGCCGACCACGGGGTGTGTATCGGGTGGGGCCGACCGTTGTCCGCAATAGTGACCCGTTCGGGCTGGCCAGAACCACCATCGGAACCGGGCCGGTGGACAGGATCGTCGTATACCCGAGCGTTGAGGATTTGACCGGATTTCCGATCGTTCGCGGACAGGATCCAGCCATGCAAGCCAGCCGGCCCGAGCACGCCCGGCGGGGCGGTGAGGACTTCTACACGCTACGGGAGTATCAACGTGGCGACGACCTCCGTCGAGTCCACTGGCCATCGTCAGCTCGAACCGACGAGCTGATGATCAGACAGCTGGAAACTCCCTGGCAGTCGCGTGCTCTGGTACTGCTCGATGTCCGCGGTGGCAGTTATGAGTCACAGTCGGCGTTCGAGCGAGCCGTGTCGGGAGCAGCCACCATCGTCACCCATCTCGTGACTTCGGGTTTCGACGCCGACCTATGGGCCGGTGACGCCGACCCGATCGATGCCGCCCGATACGGCTCTGCGATGGAACGACTCGCCCTCGTCCAACCAGATACGGCCATCGATATCGAATCTGTAGCTTCCCGCATCCGCCAAAAGGGCGGCGGCGGCGCACTTGTGATCGTCACCGGAGTCGCCGACCGGGCACTCCTCTCAGTCCAACAACTCCTCTCCAGAGATTATCCGACAACGGTCCTGATGTCGGCCTCCGAATCCACTTCGCAAACCCTTGTCGGGTTCCACCGCCTAGGCGTAACGACAGTGTCGATCACGCCAGACGAACGCTGGGCTCCAGCGTGGATGACAGGAATGAAAACAACATGGTCAGCAACACCCTCAGTCGTGTAGCGGGGATCGCCGCCTTTGCGTTGATGATCGCCCGGCTCGGACGGTTGCTCGAGACCGGTGGTGACGCACCGGCTTGGCACCTGATACTCATTGCCGCCGCGTTCCTCGGAGGAATCGCCTGGTGGCTTATCAGTCAGACCATCACCTCGAAGCGTCTTGCGATTGGGTTGTTCCTGGTGGGTGGCTTCATTCTCTTCCTCAGGATCGCTGTCCCACAAAGTCTGATCGCCGGATTCTTCCCCGGTCCGGAGACACCGGGCGCGCTGATCACCGAAATGAGCGAATCTTTGGACATCTTCCGGTTTGGCGTGACACCGGTATACCCAAGTTCGGGTTTGGTGGCCATCCTTGCAGTGATCATGTGGGCTATCGGAGCGCTATTCATTTGGGGGGCTTCTGGCGGACCGGTAGCCGCGATGACGCTCCCCTCGATTGGCTTCTATCTCCAGTTCGCAGTTGTTGACCGAGCCCCCGCGGGCCGGGGCTGGATGGGTGCCGCAGCTGTGGTCTTTGCATTAGCGATCGCAGCTATCGCCGCTGACCGTCGCAGCAACGCCGGTCGCGTCCGCGATGCCGACGGACGCCCTCTCCCCCGACGTGGTGGCAGCTTGGCTCTCGTGATGGCCTTGATCGTCGGGATCTCCTCGGTTGCGCTCGCTACCAGCGCTTCCCAACTCGTCAGCGAGGATGGCAATGTCCAATGGAGAACCGGTGGCGGATATGGGCCAGGTTATGGCGGGATTTCCTTCAATCGGAGCGTCGACCTGCAGAAACGATTGATCTCGCGCAGCAATACCGAGCTTTTTAGGGCAACTGTCGACGAGAACGCTCCCGCAGCCGGCCAGATCTATTGGCGGATGGAGACCCTCGACCGCTTCGACGGCGAGTCCTGGCTGCCCAGCAACTCCGACCTCGAGCGCTACTCACCAAGGTCGGCCGGCGGCGACCCCGACCATTCGTACCGAGGCACCACAGCGACCTTCACCCAGCGAGTTCGCATCGCGGCCCTGCGGGGTCCGGTTGTCCCCACGGCAGGCATCGCTCAGGCCCTGCAAAGCGACACCGAGGACATCAACCAGTTCCAAGTGACCGTTGACGGTGCCCTGATCATCCAATCGCAACTCGACGAGGGAATGACCTATCAAGTCGAGGCGAACTTCCCTCTGGAGCGCTCCGATCTGAATGGGCTTGCTACCGGGCCAGATGGGAACCTCACCGCGCTCTTCGCGGAAGCTGGCAGCGTAGGAGCCATCTCCGTTACGCCGGATACAACCTCACGTAACATCGACCGTCCGACCGACATCGGGCGTTACCTGGATCTCCCCGATGACATCGACCCCGAAGTATTGGCGATCGGACGCGAAAAGACCGCTGGAGCTCAGTCCGATTTCGAGACGGCAATCCTGTTGCAACACTGGTTCCGCGATAGCGGAGACTTCACATACTCAACCGATGTGAGTCCCGGCCACGCCCAGAACCAACTCACCGACTTCCTGATCGATGACACCAGCTCTCACTACCGAACCGGGTACTGCGAGCAGTTCGCTGCCTCCATGGCGGTACTTGCTCGGTCACTCGGTGTGCCGAGCAGAGTTGTGTGGGGCTTCACTCCGGGCGAAGAAGTCACTCAGACCGACGGAACCACAGCCATCGTCGTCCGCGACAACAACGCACACGCCTGGGTCGAGATGTGGATGGATGGATTCGGCTGGGTCAGGTTTGATCCAACACCACGATCAGATGGAGCCAACCCCAACGGAATAACTGCCGAATTCGATCCCAACGACTTTGTCGCCGAGTCACTCCAACAACCCGCCACCATCGACCAGCCCGGATTCGACGACGAGAACAATCTGTTCGGGCTCGACGAGTCTGACCTCGGTTCGGCTGGAGAAGGCAGCGGAGGCGGATTCCCCTGGTGGGTCCTAGTTATCCCGGCGCTCTTGCTGGCCGCCTTTGGCATACCGGGATACAAGCGATTCCGAAGAAAGCGCCGTCTCAAGGTCATCCAAGAGGGTGATGTCACAGCAGCATGGGATGAGATTGTCGACCAGCTCTCCGACCTCGGCGAGGTGATACCCGAATATCAGACTCCGATCGAGTTTGCCCTCGAAAAGGATCGAACATTGGTCCCGGTGGCAACGGCGTACGGTGCTGCCATCTACGGAGGTAAGGCTGGAGAAGGGAGTGAAGACGATTTCTTGGCCGTCGAAGATTGGATTCGGATGCGCTACGAAAGTGGCCGTCGGATGCGGGCTCGCTTCAACCCCGGATCCGTGATCAAACGACGGAATACCTGAAGACCGACCGTCTTCAGCCGGAGGCCTGCTTCTCCTCGGCGATGTCGTCTTCAACACGACGCAGCATGGTCAGGAACCGGTCTTTGTCGAGTTCGAATCGACTGACGTCCTCTTCAACCTCACGGGCAATCTGGTCGATTGCAACAAAGAACGACAGCTGGCCTTCTCTCAATGCGTCGAGGATTTCGCCTTCGTCGGAGCTAACCCTGAAGATCGATTGACCATCGGTGACGAGTTTCACCTCGGACAGATGATCCTCCATGCCCCCTTCGCGTCGTAGATAGTCCCACGCACGTCTCACCCGCTGTAGGGACATACCGTTGTCGAGGAGGCTCCGAACGACACGAAGCGCAACGAGGTCGCGAAATGAATACAACCGTCGCACTCCTGGCCTGCCGCCACTTTCCTGAATCGAGGGCTTCAACAGCCCTACTGTGTCCCAATATCGCAATTGGTGATGTGTGCAATTAGTCAGCCGGCAGGCCTGCTCGGCTGTGAATGCCTGCTCCACTCTTCCCTTCCTAAAACTGTCGTATGGCTCCAGCGAAGCCATCCCGCAAACCTAATTCCCGTGGTCAGCTCGTCTCGGAGCGTCGCCATGGGGACGCAACCTTAGCGGGTTCTCAGCCTGTAGGAAGGATCGAGATTTGAGACCTTATTCGATCTGATCAGTGCCAGATCCCGGGTCGCTTTCGGGGGTCACACGCTCCCGAATTGCCGGCACGAGCACCGTGATCGACGCAACCAATACAGCGAACCCCACCAGCGCCAGGACGGTGTTCTGTGCGAAGAAAACCAGGATGACGGTGAGGCCGAGTATCGCGCCCAGTGCAGCAAGTCGCACCCTGGTCGCAGATGGCCGGCTGATCTTCTCGACAGCGCGGGCCAGTTCGGGGTCCTCTTCGTAGAACTGACGTTCTATCTCTTCGAGGATCTTTTGTTCCCGATCATCAAGTGGCATCTGAGAAACCCATTGCTTTTGGCTTATACCCAAACATTACACCGGCTTGTGAGTCATGTATCGGGTGACCTATCAGTTTCACGCCAATCTATCAGGCGCGCCGGTCCGACCGAGCGTGTCCCGAAACGGTCCTGAACATCTCCCACAGCGTCGCCCAACTTGCGCCAGGCATCGTCGCTATCGAGCGACTCCTGCTGTGGTGTGTCCGAGCGGTCGAATTGGGAGCCTCCCAGACCGAGTAGTCTCACCGGCTGATCATCGGGTACATCCTCAAGCAGCGCAATCGCAGCTCGGTACAGCTCGCGTGGCTGACTCAGCGTGTGTTGGAATGTCCGGGAACGCGTCAACGTCGTGAAATCCGAATATCGAATCTTCAACGAAATGGTATGTGGCAAGAGCCCAGCACGACGTAGCCGAACCGAAAGCCGCTGTGCGTGTGCCATCAGGGCTGACTGGACCATGTCTCGACCGGCCAAGTCTTCGGCGAATGTCTCCTCGACGGAAAGGGACTTGGCGCCGGTCTGCGCTTCAACGGGTCGATTGTCGACTCCTTGGGCGAGGAGGCGAAGATGGGCCCCCTGGGTTGGACCGAGAGTGGCGGCAAGGGTTCTCTCCGGAATCTCTGTTAGGTCGCCGACCCGTTCGATCCCAAGCCGTTGCAAACCAGCCAGAGTGGCAGGGCCAACACCCCACAAGACTTCAACCGGCAACCCGTGCAAGAACTCAAGCTGATTGTCCACGGGAATATGACGAAGACCGTCCGGTTTGGCTTCCTCAGAGGCCAACTTGGCCAGAAACTTGTTCGATGCAACTCCAACCGAAGCCGGGAGCCCGAGTTCCTGCTTGATTTCGAAGCGTACCGCCTCACCGACCTCAGGCGATGTTTCGTAGTGGTGTCGCAATCCGGACACATCGAGGAACGCCTCATCGAGGCTGAGACCCTCGACCTTGGGGGTGAAGGACCGAAATATGGAGAACACCTTCTCCGAGTAGTCGCCGTACTTACCGTGTCTCGGTGAGACCACCACCAGCTCCGGGCAGAGGCTCCTCGCGACGCCGGTCGGTTGAGCCGAGCGGACCCCAAACGCCCTCGCCTCGTAAGAAGCCGAGGCGATGACCCCACGTTTGCCGGTGCCGCCCACCGCGACTGGTTGAGACATCAGGGCAGGATCGGCGAGACGTTCTACTTCGACGAAGAAGGAATCCATATCAACATGGAGGATCGGCTCAGACCACATGCATTAGCGAAGATACCTCACTACCGAAAGCGAACAGGCCAAACTACCGACGATGGCAGCACTGGTACACCTGGTCCGACACGGAGAAGTGGATAACCCAAGCAACGTGGTCTACGGCTCACTCCCCGACTTCGGCCTCTCAACCCTTGGTGTCGAACAAGCCCGAAAAGTGGGTCGGTATCTCGGGCCCCGAGCGGTAGTCGCGATTTGGTCGTCTCCCCTCGAGCGGTCTCTTCGCACTGCGGAGGAGATAGCGTCGAGGTCAGGAGTGCCGGTCCGCGTCGATCACGATCTGACCGAGTGGGCCACCGTCGACAGGTGGAAGGGTCTCTCCTGGGCGGACATCGGATCCAAGTTTCCCGGCGAACTAGAGGCATATCTCGATAACCCGACCGATTTGCACTTCGCTCCCGAAAGTCTCGAAACGCTTGCCGAGCGAGTGGCGGGCGTCGCCAAGCGACTCGATGAGCAGCACCCGCATGGCGATGTCGTAATCGTCTCCCACCAGGATCCGATTCAGGCGGCGCGTCTGAGGTTGCTGGGTACGTCACTTCGGCAGCTCCACACCGACAAGCCAGGTAACGGCGCCGTGGTCACGCTTCGACCGGGTACAACATGGCTCGAGGAAACGGTGTGGGCGCCCGGAGATACTCCAGGCTTCGGCGAGAAGGCGGACCTACGCGCGGTAGTCGAGGCAGACAACGACCGAGGTCCGAGTTCGGCTTGACCGCAGCCTGATGCGACAATGCGGGCGTGAGGTCGATGATTCCAGCCGCCACCCCAATGACGGCAGTTCTCCTTTGGGTACTGGCGCTCATCCTCGAGCCTGGCATCTATTCGCCGGGATCGGCGCTCCTCATCGGCGTGGGTTGGCTGATCCTCACTACGACCGCAACGGTCGGAATCGTGCTTGTGGGCGGTCGTTGGGCCAAGAACACGCTGCTGGGCGTGCTCGCGACAACTCTGCCGGTCGCCGTCTCCAGACCGTTGGATTTGGTTTCGTGGATTGCACTCGCGTTCACCGCCACTGCAGCAGTGATACTGCTGACTCCACAGCAAACGCGACTAGTTCGGAAGCTCCCGTCGGCAGCCGGACCTCCGCCCAAGGCCGTGTTTGTGACGCTGGCTGCGGCTGCTCTCCCCCTGGCGTTGGGATTGGTGCCTACTGAACCAAACGCGGCAGTCTTCGTGATGGCAACGGCTGGAGTTGTCTCGTCGTTCGCCTACAGCAGAACTATCCCAGGTGGCCTGCTTCTGATGAGATACGGGCTTCCCCTTCTGGCTCTCACTCTGGCCTTCTTTATGAACCTTCCTCACGCCGTCGTCGCAATTGCGACAACAGTGGCAATATCGGCAGTTGCCCTCTCCTCCGACGTTGCGGTTGCCTTTCGTCCGCTCATTGAGAAGGGGACGACATACGCAATCCCGCCGGAATTGGCCCCGAGGGAGATCAGAGACGGGGCGGGCATCGATGATAGAGGCAAGCCGTTATGAGGAGGTTTCCCAACCCTTGGATTGCGATTCCGGCACTAGCCGTCGGGACACTCGCTGGCTTACTGGGCTGGTTTGTGACCGACCTGAGCTGTACAACCTCGGATCCGGCCGGAGCAATCACCCCTTGTCCCGGTTGGTCTGCGCTCATGGCTGCTACGGCCTTCTTGCTGGTGACGGCCGGCATGGCGCTCGTATTGGTTCTGGTGTACCGGAGCATCGCGGAGTGGCGGGATGCTCAATCTCGGAACGAGCCACCACCGGGCCCGGGGTGTGAGGTTTAGCTGTTCAGCTTGCCGTGAACCAGGTCGATCGCCTGGCCGACTGTCATGATGGACTCGGCCTCTTCGTCCGGGATCTTGACGCCAAATTCGTCCTCGAGAGCCATCAGAAGCTCCACAACGCCGAGACTGTCGACATCGAGGTCCTCTTCGAAGTGGGCTTCGTCGTTGATCTTCTCTGCTTCCAGTCCCAACTCGGTGACTAGGACTCCGTTGAGTTTGTCAGCTACTTCTGTGCGTTCCATTTCTTCTCCTGTGTTGTTGTCGGATAGAACTTAGAGGGTTATCCCGCCGTCCACCGCCAATACCTGCCCTGTTATGTAACCCCCGTCGTCCGACGTGAGGAATTCGACCGCCGCAGCAACTTCATCGGGCGTCCCAAAACGTCCGAGCGCTATCGACTCAGCAGCGGCTTCTTTGACCGAGTCGTCCAGTGCACCCGTCATGTCCGTATCGATGAATCCTGGGGCGATAACGTTCGACGTGATACCCCGGGATCCAACTTCCTTGGCAACGGATTTGGCAAAACCGATCATGCCGGCCTTCGATGCTGCATAGTTGCCCTGGCCCGGGTTTCCGGTGATTCCCGCGACTGATGCAATCGAGACGATTCTTCCCCATTTCGCCCGGAGCATTCCTCGCAATGACGACTTGGTACACAAGTAAGCGGAGCGGAGATTGGTTGCGATAACGGCATCAAACTCCTCAGGACGCATTCGGAGAACCAAGTTGTCCCTCGTGATTCCAGCGTTGTTCACCAGGATGTGGACCGGCCCAAAGGCTTCATCGACCGCGGCAAACAGGGATTCGACATCGTCGGCCTGGGAAACATCGGCTTGGAACGCAGCTGCTTCCCCCCCGTGTTCCGAGATCTCAGCAACGACCTCATCAGCTGCTGCGGAGTTAGCGGAGTAGTTGACCGCAATGCGGTGGCCGGTTCGGCCCAGTCGTAGGGCAATCGCCTTGCCGATGCCACGGGATCCTCCCGTGACAAGGGCAGTTCTTGTATTCGGTTCGGTCACGCCATCCGCTCCGGCACCCCGAAGAAGTCGAAATTGGATTGGAGCAACTCCATGGTGTCCCGATCCGGCGGAGCGAGTTTCGCGTCGCTCTCGCCGATGGCAGTAACCCGCTCACCCCAACGAACGATTGCCGAACCCCAGCTGAGCCCCCCACCAAACGCCGTGAAGGCAACGATGTCGCCCGGGTTGACCCTTCCTTGCTCGAGAGCTTCGGTGAGGGCGACGGGAATAGTGGCTGCTGATGTGTTTCCGTAGGAGTGGATGTTGACGTAGACCTTGTTCGGGTCGAGCCCCATCCGCCGGGCCGTAGCATCGATTATTCGCACGTTGGCCTGATGTGGTACCAGCAGGTCGACTTCTTCGAGGGCGAGACCAGACCGGGACAAGGCTGTTGCCGAGCTTTCGGCCATCATCGTCACAGCCCTTCTGAACACCTCCTGGCCATCCATCTTGATGCCGCATACCTCAGGTGGGCGATACTCCCGATCACCCTGCGTTCCATCGACGGGGGTCTGGAGAAACTTGCCTGCCGTACCGTCCATGCCTAGATCCGATCCGAGGAGTCCGATGTCGTCGGATGAAGGTTCAAGAACAACAGCCCCTGCCCCGTCTCCGAACAGGACACATGTTGTTCGGTCGGTGAAATCCATGAGGTAGTGGAGCTTCTCGGCGCCTATGAGTAGGACGGTGTTGTTGGTGCCTCCCCGGATCATGTTTGCGCCGACGACAAGTCCGTAGACAAAACCCGAGCAGGCAGCGTTGAGGTCCATAGCCGCGGCATTAACCGCACCCATCTTCTCCTGAACACGCGATGCCGTTGACGGGATGATCGAGTCGCCCGAACAAGTGGCAACCAAAAGTAGGTCAACGTCTGCGACGGTTTTTCCGGCGGCCGCGAGGGCACGGTGGCCGGCTACCGCCGCCATGTCGGAGACCTCCACATGGGCGATACGACGTTCCTTGATGCCCGTGCGGGTTGTGATCCAGTCGTCAGATGTCTCCACGATCTGTTCGAGATCGTGGTTGCTCAGCACGTTTTGGGGCATGCATTTGCCCCAACCGGTGATTTCGGCGTTCATATCTACCTCAGCTCCAAATCCATCGTACTCAGCGATTCAGCGATTCCGGTGACGTCTTCGAGGTTGGACGCGACCAATACCTCAGCCTCAGGCAGTGTGCGCTTGGCCAACCCGGCGGTTACGTCGCCCGGTCCTACGTGAACGAAGGTGTCGATCCCCTCGTTCGCCATTCCTTGCAAGGTCTCGTCAAACAGCACCGGAGATGTGACCTGATCAACCAGTATTCCGGCAATACCGCCGGCGTGCATAGGCTGCGCCGTGGAGTTTGCCCACACGTCGAACGCAGTTCCGCTAATCGCCACATCGCCGATCACATTTGCAAGCCCGTCAGCGGCAGTTTGCATGTAGCTGGTATGGAACGCCCCGGCGACCTTGAGGGGTATCGCACGGCGGACGCCGAGGTCCCTTCCGTTCTCGGCAAGCCATTGGAGGTCCATATCACTCCCCGCCACGACGATCTGCCCGGGCGCATTCAAGTTGGCAATCTGAAGAGTGCCGCCGGATGCATGATTGCCTGCGACGACGGCTTCGGCCAGCTTCCGGTCTGCGCCGAGAAGGGCCGCCATACCCGACGCTGTCTCGGACGCGGCCTCTGCCATCAAACGTCCCCTCGTGTGAACCAGGCTCAACGCTTCTTCGAACGTCAAAGCACCTGAAGCCGTTAGAGCTGTGTATTCGCCCAGGGAGTGGCCCGCTGCCGCAGCAGGGTGAGCCGAGACCCGAGACTCGAAGCTCGACCAAAGAGCGTACGAGACCGCGAAAATCGCTGGTTGTGTCCTGTCGGTTTGCTTCAGCTCCTCCTCGGAGCCGTCGAGACACAAGTCGCGCAGAGACCAGCCAAGGACCTCGTCGGCGCGTTCGAGGACAAACTCGGAACCGGCGTCGAAGAGATCTGATCCCATCCCCACGAATTGGCTCCCCTGACCGGGGAAAAGAACTGCATACTTCACTACCGAATTTCGACTCCGATCCGGACCGATGAGTTACGAAAGAGCGGCAACCAGACGCTTGACATCCTCGATGTCAACATCGCGATGTGTCACCAGTCTCCATCCACCTGCAAAAGGAGGGTTGACTTTGACCTGTGCTGACTCGAGCCGTTGTCTGATTGCGGGCCATTCCATGCCCAAAGCCGCCAGACTCGGGCGGACCATGTTGGTCTCCACACCCTCGGGATCAACGGAACCCGGAAAGCGATCCGCGAGCATCTCACCGAGCTGGCGGGCCAAATCGTGGTCTTCGACCAGGCGATCTCGATCTGCCAGAGCAATACGTGCGGCCGCCGCAATCACCCCAGCCT
The DNA here is from genome assembly GCA_965216445.1 of Acidimicrobiia bacterium. Lineage (GTDB taxonomy): Bacteria > Actinomycetota > Acidimicrobiia > Spongiisociales > ZC4RG35 > MA-ANB-1. The sequence continues at coordinate 1,214,907 of OZ244166.1, read as the reverse complement.
GGCGCATTCCGCCGCCCATCCTCTTCCGCAAGTAACGAATCTCGTCGATCATTGCTTGCGGCCCACAGACAATGGATCCCACAGGTGCACCCAAACCCTTGGAGAAACAGAACTGGATCGTGTCTGCGTTAGCGGCCCAAACAGATGCATCCACCCCGGTGGCCGCTACAGCATTGAAGATACGTGCTCCGTCGATATGGACACGGAGCCCACGATCACGGGCAACACCTGACGTCTTCTCCATCAGCTGCAGAGGTACCACCCTTCCCCCGGAGAGATTGTGCGTGTTCTCCCACACCATCAGGCCGATCCTCGGGAAGAAACCGGCCGCATCCATGGCCAGTTCCACATCTGCAGGCGTGATGGCGCCGTTTTCGCCGGCAACTGTTCTGAAACCGACGCCGGACAAAGCCTGAGGGGCGCCGGCTTCGATGCTGCGGACGTGACTCGCTTCGTTCGCCAACACCTCTTCCCCGGGGTTGGTGTGAAACATGATGGCGAGCTGGTTACCCATCGTCCCGGTTGGCACAAAGACGGCTGCTTCTTTCCCAACGACCTCGGCCGATTCCTGCTCTAGGAGGTTGACGGTCGGGTCGTCGTGATACACGTCATCTCCAAGTGGTGCCGACGCCATCGCGTCGAGCATTTGCGGAGTGGGTCGGGTGACTGTGTCAGAGCGAAAGTCGGCTACGCCGTCGGGAAAAGCCATAGAGATGTGAGGGTACCCAATCTCCAATGACACCTGATTGCCAATCGACGCAAGCCGGAGCACTATCAGGGCGGGAGGGGCTTTTTCTTGACGCGCTCACTAAGGGTGGATGGGGATTCCAGGCCGCCAACCTCGTGCAAGGACTCGCATTTGGAGTAAGCCACTGGAATGGTTTTCCAAGCGGTGCATCGGGCGTAGCTATGGCAACACTGTTCGGGTTAACGATGGGCCTCGTGCGGAGAAGGTCGAATGGTCTCTTGGTCCCTGCTGGCATCCACGTCATCGCCGACGTTATTGTGATCTATCTCTTGACATCGTGACTATGGACCATCAACTATTCCCGCCATCACTCCGCCGTTCCATCGAGAGTGCAAGTAGGTCCACCGTCGCAAGCTTGGTCGGATCTCAGGCACCCTCGTATGCTCGAATTCTGCACCCCGCGACCTCCGATACTGGCGTACGCGTCAAGTGGCAGGAGATCGCTCAAGAAAGGAGAGTCCCCTTCAATCCAGCGATGTCATCGTGGTGCGATACGGCCGGCGTCCCATTTGGGGCCGACGCAATTGTCGAAGACAGCCGTGTAAGCTCGCCGGTCTCAGGTTTCCCTAGCGAACTCACGGGAGTGATGATCGCCGAAGTCATCAGGAATTCTGCGCCGAGCAGAATGGGTTACGTTGAGCACCGAAACACAAGATCATGGGAGGGACCCAACGCCCTCGGCTCGATCAAGCTGCGAAGGTTTGAATACACGGTCTTCGGTTTCGATGACGCTCCCGAACACCGAATCTTTGGCCGGCCTAATCCGAATTTGTGGTGGGACAATGATGGCGAATGGCTGTGCTCCTCGGACGATGACCTAGCGTGCTCTTTCGTTGCCGGACCACCGGATATGATCGCTCGAGTTCTGAAAAGTGACCATTTTGAATCGGCACCTGTCGGTCCCGAAACACTGTTTCATGAGCAATCAAGTTGTTTGTAGCCCTGGCAACAACCGGCCAGCAGAGTCACAACCTGCCTAGAGCTTCGCCGAGCCGCTCAGTGGCTTCTGTGATCCGTGCACCTTCCTCAACCAGGGCGAACCGGACGAATCCCTCGCCGGCTTGCCCAAACCCGATTCCCGGGCTGACGGCCACCCCAGCCTTCTCCAACATGTACATCGAGAAATCAACCGAGCCCATGTCTTGGTACGCATCCGGGATTGGAGCCCACACGAACATCGTCCCTTTGGGTGGCTCTACACGCCAACCAAACGTGTCCAATCCATCGATCAGAAGATCCCTGCGCTTCAGGTACGTTTCGTTCACCTCGTCAACGAAGGAATCGCCCTGGTTCAAAGCAGCTGCGGCAGCTACCTGGATCGGCTGGAACGTTCCATAGTCCAGGTAGCTCTTGAGTTTGGCGAGTGCGGCCACGATTTCGGGATTCCCGGCCAAGAAGCCGACCCTCCAACCGGCCATGGAATGACCCTTGGTGAGTGAGTACAACTCGACTCCGACCTCGTGAGCACCGTCAACTTCTAAGAGCGACGGTGGGCGGTAGCCATCAAAGGAGACATCGGCATAGGCGAAATCATGAACGAGGATCACCTCGTGTTCCCTGGCAAAATCGACCAAACGGGTGAAGAAGTCGAGTGCGACGACTTTGGTAGTCGGGTTGTGGGGGAAGCTCACGATGATCACTCGTGGCCGGGGCCAAGAGTTCCGGAACATCCGGTCTACAACATCGAAGTAGTCCTCCTCCGAGCTGATGGGTGCCCTGCGGACTTCAGCACCAGCAATAACCGGTGCGTAGATGTGAATCGGGTAAGACGGGTCGGGGACGATTGCCGCGTCTCCCGGCTGAAGGAGAGTCCACATGAGGTGCGAGAGACCTTCCTTGGCTCCGATGGTCGCAATGACCTCAGTCTCAGGATCAAGGGAAACACCGAAACGTCGCATGTAGCGATCGGCTAGAGCAACCCGCAAGTCTTCGATCCCACGAGAGACCGAATAGCGATGGTTGGAAGGGTTCAGGGCCTCCTCCCGCAGCGAATCCACAGCTATTGCGGGTGAGGGAAGATCGGGGTTGCCGAATCCAAGGTCGACTACGTCGACTCCGGCATTTCGTGCTTCGGCTTTTCGTCGGTTTACTTCGGCAAAGGCGTAGGGCGGGAGAGATCCGATTCGTCTGAAGTCCATCGGGCCATCAAGTTAGCTTCCCGAGGCCCTAGGACCCGGTCAACCCGACAGCCGATCGAATATCGCCGTCAGCCTTTTCGGTACCACGGATCGGGCCAGAGCAAGGACATCTTCGATCAAACTCAGGAGATCGACCGGGCCATCCCAATGCTCCTCGACGACTTCAGGTCCCGATCGACTGATCAGACCGTCCAGAGCCATCATCAGGAAAACGACATCGTCCGCCCATCCCACCACTGGTATCACTTCCGGGATCAAATCGATAGGGCTCACCACGTAGGCGGCTGCAGCCCCGAGAGCGATCTTGGAGCGTCGGGGTACTCGAGGATCGGTCATTAGCCGTCCGACCAGTTTGACGATGTTGGGAATCATCAGCACGGCGTCGCCGACCAGCTTCGAACCCTGAATCGACCGGTCCGGCGGCACTACCTCGTCCGGTCGCACACTCTCTCTTCTCTCTTCAGTCACTCGACATCAATCCGTTCGGTCTCGGGTTTGTCGTTGCCATCGTAATTCTCCCCCAGGTTTGCGAATTCGTCTATTACTGCCTCAACCGCTTTGACACCTTCGATAGCGGCTTGGAGCAAATGGATCAGAACCCGTTTCCCGGCCCGTCCGGCGGCGGAAACGACTTCTTCACGGTCTCTCAAGAAGGGCTGTCCGGATCAGAGAAGGAAACTGATAGCAAACCGCCGTCGAGCCTGGCCCGGGTCACTTCACGACGGTGCAGGGCGTCGGGAAGCAGGAAAGAGCGACGATACGGGCCGAGTTGGACGTATAGCTCGTTGCCTTTCCTGAACACATCGAGATCTGCTTTGTCGACGAACGGAACGTCGAGTTCCATCGTGACACCGACGTCTTCGCTGACGATGCGAAACGGGCTGGTGGCGTGGTAGTCCGCAATTGGATCGGTATCGTCGTAGAGCTCCTGTGCGAGGAGTCTCAGCCGCTCGACTCCCACCATCTCGTCGTCGAAGAGTCTCAGTCGCATCCTCGGCAAGTCTGCAAAAGCCTCATCGACTACGTCGAGATGGCCCTTTTGAATAGAACGCCAGCGCTCGAAGTAGGGGTCGGTCACATTCTCCGGAAGAACCCTGTTCACCACAACGCCATCGACGCCATAGCCGAAGAGGCCGAGGTAGCTGTAGGTTCGCCTCGCCTCATCGATGACCATCTTCTCGGGATTGACGACAAGACGGGCTGATGTGACTTCCGGGGAGGACATGAGCTCCTTGACCTCCTCAACGGACTCAAAAACCGATTGGGCCGCACTGAAGACCTCGTCCTGCGGCAGCGGAAGATCGGTTATCCGGCTCAGGATTGGACGGGCGGCTTTCATGATCCGGCGTTCGGTCGGCATGACCCTGTCGAAATACCAGGACAAGACTTCGGGCAAGGAGAGAAGGCGCAAGGTCTCCGCTGTCGGGGCACAGTCCACGACTACAACGTCGAACCGTCCGGATCTGGCGTGCGAGTTCACCTCGAGCAAAGCGAACAGCTCATCCATTCCTGGGAAGATGAGGAACTCCTCCGCCTCTATGCCTCCGACGCCACCCCAGTCCAAGACATCCATCAGTTGGCGCCGAATTGATCCCCAGTACTTGTCCAGCTGTCGCTGGGTGTCGATCTGCTGTCCGTGTAGCCGATCCACGACCGAAGTTGGCTCGGTGCCCAGGGCAACTGTTAGTGCGTCGGAGAGGGAGTGAGCGGGATCAGTAGAGGTGACCATTGTCCGGTAACCCCGATCCGCAGCGGCCAAGGCTGTGGCTGCGGCAACTGTAGTTTTACCCACGCCGCCTTTACCGGTGACGAGGATGATCCTCATTGGGAGTCGGTCTCGGCAACCCTCTTCCGGAGACCCTTGAGTGCTGTCGTCACGATTTGGCGCTCGGCTTGGCGCCTGATGAATCCTGGAATTGTGAAGTTGGTCTCCACGCTGAGGGCGTAAACCACCTCTGTTCCCGACTCGCCGGGATTGAACGTGTACGAACCGTCCATCATCTTCACGTCGTCGCTTTCGGTTGCAGTCCAACTAAGCGAGTTCGGTCTGTCGTGTGTGTAGAGAAGCGTGTATTCAATCTCTTTGATGAAGCCTTCGAGAACAAACCTGGCCCTGCTGACGCGGCCCTCGTCGTCGGTCTCGAGTACTTCGACTTCCTTGACGCCGGTGGCCCAGTCTGGATAACTGGCAATGTCGGCGACGGTGTCGTAGAGCACCTCGGCGGGTGCATCGATTTCAAGTGTTTGGAATGTGCCTTCGGTCATGATCTTGCTGAGGAGACTAGCCGGGCCTTTTTGGCTAAACGGTGGCCAGATCGAGTTGGAAGGGGCGTCCGGTGGCACGGAAATAGCCAACATTGACACACCTGGTCCGGCCCAGCCTCCAACGCGAAGCCTGCGGTTGGTGAACATCGCCGAATAGGTGGAGAGAAGGCTGATGCTCCTGCAGGTACTCCAGTATCGGAACCGAGCTCCGCTCGGGGTAGCCGGTCACGACGTCGTTGTGAAGCGGTCCATACGCGGGTGCTACGTGTGTGCAAAGAACGTCGACGGGACCGATATTGGCGAGGTGGGCGATCATTTCTTCGTCCGATATCTCCCCCTCTGCACGTAACGGAGTCTCGACGCCACCACCGACAAACCCGAAGACCACCCCATCAATCTCTATCCGCTCGCCGTGGACGTAGCGAAATCCTGCTGGAAGCGCATTGACGAGTTGCGTCGGTCGGTCGACGTTCCCATGGATGACATACCCTGTTCCGTCAGCAAGAGCCTCCGCCATCAACGCGTACTGGGCGTCAATCGCAGACTTGATTGCGTTTCGAACGTCATCGAGCTCAGCAGCTCTCGTCGCCCAGAGACGCCGCATTTCTTCGAAAGAGCCGCGACCCCTGGCTTCGCCGGCCTCGCGGGCGAAATCGATGCCGAGCGCTGACGCCACCGCCCCCTCCCCCGTTCGGTAATCGGTCAGATTCGCCAGATCGCCGAGAATCAAGAGAGTGTCCTTGTTTGCTACCTCTCCAAGTGCTGTGAACGCACCGTGGACGTCTGAAACGACCAGCATCAATTCTCGGGCGTGATCGTGGATGCGTACCACACCCACAACAGCCCGACGCCCCCGCCAAGAAGGGCAACCAGAAGCGAAACTTGCCAACTCAGGTCAAGAGGTGAGAACTCGGCAGCCATCCCACCCATCGCGAAGCCAAGCAGACCACCAATTGCCATACCGCCTCGCCGCCCGATCAGATGACCCGGGTCACGTTCAGCCTTCCCCAAGTTCTCAAACAGAGAGCCACCCATTATCAAGACCACAACAGCAAGGAACCCGACCACGAGCAGAGTTGAGTACACCTTGACCATCGACGAGAGGATACCGCTACACCTGGCCGATTCCAGGGAGTGGTCGATGCGACTTAAGACACTCTTCGGTTCGACGGCACGAGACGTAGTCGTGGTACCAGCCCGTTCTCGGCAAGGTTGTCCAGGGCAGCAACCTCATCTTCAGAGAGGTCGACAGGGCCAACCTGGAACAGCACACTCACCACACAGTCATCGCAGGCTGATGTGTGTTGCATGGCACATTGGGCGCAGTCGATAAGCATTGATCTTCCTTTCGCTGACAAAGGTACGGCCTGCCTGTGACAGTTTTCTCTGAGCCCTGCGGGATGCCCGTTCAGCAGGACCGAGCTACGCTGTCGCCATCGTGAATCCTGAGGTTCTGCCCTATTAGTACCCCCGCCGGGCTGGCACTCGTTCTTCTTCTGATATTGATCAACGCCTTCTTCGTCGCTGGCGAGTTCGGCCTGGTCACTGTGGACCGACACAGGGTGAATCGTCTTGCTTCGGAAGGCGACAAGACAGCAGGTCGTATTCTCGGCGGGTTGGAGCAGCTTTCGTTTCACCTCTCAGGCGCCCAGCTGGGAATCACTGTCTCGTCGCTGCTTCTCGGTCTGATTGCAGAATCCGCCCTCGGACCGTTGATCGAGCCCCTGCTCACCAGGCTGGGGGTATCCGAGGCGACGATCCCCGCAATCGCAGTGGCATTCGCCCTTTCCCTAGGTACTGCAGCGCAGCTCGTGTTTGGCGAGGTCATGCCCAAGACGGTCGCTATCACCAATCCCTACCCGACGGCGGCGCGAATCGGAGTTCCGATGTTGTTCGTCAACAATCTATTGGGTCCGATAACTCGATTCCTCAACTCAGCGGCCAACAGGACCGTTCGACTCCTGGGCATTGAACCGATCGACGAGCTCCTCGGTGTTAGGTCTTTGGAGGAGATCGAACTGATCATCCGGTCGTCTAACGCCGACGGTGAACTCGACGCCGGCGAACTCACACTTCTCACCCGATCCATTGCGTTTACTGAGAACTTCTCCGCCGACATCATGGTTCCACGGGTACAGGTGGTCGGCTTGGGAGCCGACGCGACGGTGGCCGACCTCATCGATTCTGCGGTCGAATCGGGTCACAGTCGCTTCCCGGTTTACGGGGAAGACCTCGACGAGATACTCGGGGTCGCTCACGTCAAGGACGTGTTCCGGGTGCCATATGAGGACCGAAGATCCGAACTCGTAGTCGACCACATGAGACCCGCCTTGGTGGTGCCCGAAACCCAGCCACTAGACGCACTCATGGTCGATCTCAGAACCAAAGGTTCCGGCCTCGCAGTTGTCACCGACGAGTATGGAGGTACCGCCGGAATCGTCACGATGGAGGATCTGCTGGAGGAAATCCTTGGCGAGATCGAAGACGAATACGACGACGCCGAGGGCTCCGCCCTGGAGGAGAGATCAGACACGCTCTCTGGTCTTCTCAACCGCCACGCCGTCGAGGAGCTGACCGGCTACGAGTGGCCAGAAGGCCGGTATGAAACACTTGGCGGATTGATCACAGCCAACCTCGAACGAATCCCGGAGGTTGGCGACTCCGTTGAACTCGACGGCTGGACGTTCGAGGTGGTCGCCGTCGATGGTTTCCGTGTCGACTCTGTGAGAGTGGCCAAGTCAGACGAGGAACAGGTCAAGTGATCTTTGTCCTTGCGATCGCTTTGATCATTGTGAACGGGTTCTTCGTCGCCGTGGAATTCGCCTACACCGCCTCGAGACGCCACGTGATCGAGGAGTATGCCGAGGGTGGAAACAGGTTCGCGCGCTATGCCCTTTCCTCTATGGATGAGCTCCCGATCACCTTCGCCGGCGCACAGCTCGGAGTTGCCGCCGCATCGCTTGCCCTGGGAAGCGTGATGGAGCCGAGCATCGGACACCTTCTCGAAGATGTTTTCGATTCTGCAGGAATGCCAACGGGTGTCTCAGCAACAGTCTCAGTGGCGCTTGCGCTGCTGATTGCCAGCTTCCTGCACAACGTTTTTGGTGAGATGGCGCCGAAGAACGCGACCATCACCGACCCGGAGCGCGTGGCGCTGTTCGTCGCTGGCCCTTTCAAACTGTTCATCACCGTGCTGAGACCCCTGGTCGCTGCCCTGACGTGGATCGCTCTCGGCCTGTTGCGACTCTTCGGAGTTACGACAGCCCAGTCAGTCGAGACGGTGCACTCGGCAGAAGACATCGCAAACCTGGTTCAAACAGTCGGGGCCACGGGCGCCATAGATGCCAGCTCGTCCCAACTCCTGTCGGCAGCCGTCTCTTTCAGCGAAACTTCAGTTTCGGAAGTGATGGCACCTCGGCCCGACCTGGTGGCTGTGCCAGTCGACACGACCGTTGCGGATGTCGAACGAACCATGATGGCCACGGGCCATTCCCGCGTCCCGGTGTATGGGGAGACGCTCGATGACGTCAGGGGCTTCATCCACGTTAAAGACCTGCTCACAATCGACGAGGGAACTCGTCACCAAAGCATCGCAACCCATCTGATACGTGATGTTCCGATTGTGCCTGAGACGATGTCCATCGCCCCGGTGATGGAGATGATGCGGGACAGCCGTACCCACGTCGCAGTTGCGATTGACGAACACGGTTCAACGGCTGGATTGATAACACTCGAGGACATTGCCGAGGAACTGGTTGGAGAGATCCGGGACGAACACGATATTCGCGAGGTCATGGAGGTGAGACCGGCAGGGAGGAATCGCTACTTGGTCGCGGGGAGCTGTCGCCCCGACCGTCTCGAAGGGCTGGATATCAAGCTCGACGACGGACCCTACGAGACGGTGGGAGGATTCATCATGTCCGAACTCGGCCGGATACCGAGACACGGCGACGTCGTGGTCGGCGACAACTACCGGATGACCGTCCGCCGGATGGACCGACGCCGGGTTAGAGAAGTGCAGATGGAAGTTGCCGTGCAAGGGGGGAGTTCCCCCCTTGCATCAGCAGGTTCTTAGCCTTCGATATGTCCGTTGGCTTCGAGCCATTCTTTGGCCAGATCTGCGGGATCTTCCTGATCTAGATCGGCGCGTTTGTTCATCTCGGTCAGGTCTTCCGTGGTCAGGTCGGCTGAAACCGCCTCGAGAAGGTCCTTGAGAGCGTCCCCATATTCATCGAGGACATCAGTTCTGATGGCCGGAACCAGGTTCTCTGCGGGGTTGAGCCCCATGTCGTCTTCCAGTGACACCCAACCATTGGCTGCGATGATCCCCTGAGTGGAGAACAGCAGGGCGACGTCGATTTCGCCACCTTCGAGAGCAGCGATGGTGATCGGGCCGGCAACGTCGAGTGGTTGGAAGTCAGCGAAGGTCAGACCGTATACATCGGTCAAACCGAGCAGACAGAACTCACGTTCCGGACACTCGGGCGGACCGCCGAATACCAACTCGCCAGCAACCGGTTGCAGGTCTGAGACGGTGGTCAGGTTGTACTCGGCGGCTGTCTCGGCCGTGACGACGTAAGCGTTCTTGTCCTGGGCTGGGCTGTACTGCAGGAGTGTCACCCCACTCGCCTCGAACGCGGTTTTGGCTGCGCTCCACGTCGACTCCGAGTCTGCGGTTGGTGTCTCACCAAGGAAGGACGCAATAGTCCCAACGTATTCAGGAACGAGATCGATCTCGCCTGACTCGAGTGCCGGTTTGACGACTTCACGGTTTCCAAGGTTCATCTTTCGCTCGACCGAATACCCTTCGGCTTCGAGAGCCTGGGCATAGATCTCCGCGACGATTACTGATTCGTTGAATGCAAACGACGAAACCACGATTGGATCGCCGTCGGTTGCACCATCACCCGACCCACAGGCGGCCACTACAAGCGACAACGCCAGGATCGCCCCGAAGGTGCGTTTGCGGATGGGTTTCCGCATGGGTTTCTCCTTATCTATTGCTAGCTAAACAACCCACACAAAGTCGCAAAAGCGACCGTTTGTATGGGTGTCGGTACTGACAACCTTATGCCGGTTGCCGAGATTCCCGGTTATCGGGCATTCTGGAGACCCTTCGGAGTGACAACTCTCCCGGCGATTCCGAAGCCCAACTCGGCCGCTATCGCGAGGAGCCCGACAACAATCGCTCCAAACAGAACTTCGCCGTTGTCTTGTACTGCAAACCCGTCGACGATATACCTGCCCAAACCTCCCCAGGCGACAAGAGCGCCGAGCGTGGCTGTGGCAATGACTTGCACAAAAGCGATCCGGATCCCCTCGAGGACAAGCGGCATCGCCAGCGGTAGCTCTATGTCGAAGAGGACCTCCCGCTCGGTCAACCCCATACCCCGCGCTGCCTCGATCATCGAAGGTTCCACGCTTTGAACACCCGCAATCGTATTTGTGAAAACGGGAGGCGCAGCAAGGGCGATTAGAGCCACCAGGACAGTCCACGGCTTGTCCACGAAAGGGACGCCAAGCTGGACGAGGACGAGAAAGGCAATGGCCAGAATCCCAAAGGAAGGGATGGCTCGTCCGATGTTGACCACCGCTGTGGCGAGGTTCGAACCCTTCCTGATGTGCCCCAGGTAAAGCGCCAACGGGAACACCAACAGCATGGCGATGACGGTTGCTGCGACAGAAACCCAGATGTGCTCGAACAACCTCGTCCACAGGGAGCCGGGACCGGACCACAGCGATGGATCTGTCACGAACTCGATGAACTCCTCCCAAACGCTCATGAGCGTTCACTCCCGGCCCAGGGACTGAGCCAACGCTGCAGGCCAATGAAGGTGAAGTCGAGGATGGTGGCCAGGACCACAGAGAGCACAACACCGACAATCAGCTGCGTCCAGAAGAAAGTGTTGAGGCCACGAAGGATGAAGAAGCCATATCCCCCCAAACCGATCACCGCCGTCACAGTGACCAGCCCCACTGTTGTGACGGTGGCGATCCTCACCCCTGCGACGATCACTGGCAGCGCCAGCGGCACCTCCATCCGCCAGAACCGGGCCCGACGGGTGTAGCCCATTCCGTCTGCTGCCTCCTTGACCGACGCGGGGACGCCATCGATTCCTGCCACGATGTTCCGAATCAGGATCAGCAACGTATAAGAAGTGAGCGCAATCACCGCGGTCAACTGAGTCAACCCGGTGAATGGCACCAACAACGCAAAGAGGGCCAGTGAGGGAATTGTGTAGAGCAGACCTGTCACACCCGTGATTGGCTGATAGGTCCAGCGCCATCGCAATGCGACCATGGCGAGGCCCACCGACAGAACCAGACCGACTACCACCGAGATCCCGGTCAAAGTCAGGTGTTCCCATGTCCGTTCGATGATCTGATCCATGTTCCGCTGGATCCAGGACCACTCGATCAGCTCGTCCGACTGGGCGAGTATCGGATTCACTCTGTGATCTCCTCAGCGATGGTCTCCAGGTCGAGCATCCCCTGATAAACCCCGTCATCAACAACGACAGCAGTTCTGGCCCGACCGGTTACAACAGCGTCCAATGCTTCGCGCAGCGACGAATCGCTGCGCAATGAAACTGCAAAAGGCTTGGGCTCTATGTTCGCCAATTGCGAACCGTTGAACTGCGTGGAGTCAGCCCATCCAAGAAGTCGATTGCCATCGAGGATTCCGAACCAGTCGACGTCGTGAGCACGCATAGCTGCCTCCGCATCGGACCGGGTTGCTAGGCGGTCAACGACAGGGCCTCTCACCATTTCAGCCGAGCTGACGGTGAGGAGCCCCAGCCGCTTCAAGCCTCGCTCCCCTCCAATGAAGTCCTCCACGAAGTCATTTGCGGGCTCGCGAAGCAAGACACTCGGGGCGTCGTACTGCTCCAGAATCCCGCCCACATTGAGCACGGCAATTCGAGTGCCCAAGAAGATCGCCTCGTCAATATCGTGAGTCACGAAGACGACGGTCTTGCCGAGCTTGTGTTGGAGATCCAAGAATTCACGCTGCAGGTTCCCCCTGACAATCGGGTCCACCGCCCCAAACGGCTCATCCATGAGCAACACGGGAGGATCCGCGGCCAGAGCGCGGGCGACACCGACTCTCTGTTGTTGCCCTCCGGATAATTCTGAGGGGTACCTGTCGAGCATCTCTGGGTCGAGGCCAACCACGTCGATCAGCTCGGCTGTGCGCTCCTCGGCCCGATCGGTTTCCCAGCCGAGCAAGCCGGGAACCGTTGCGATATTCTGTGCGATCGTTCTGTGGGGAAACAACCCGATCTGCTGGATGACGTAGCCAATGGACCTCCGCAACTCATGAGCTGGCATCGACAGTGCGTCTTTCCCATCGATTTGGATCGAGCCGTCTGTCGGTTCGATGATGCGGTTGATCATCTTGAGGGTGGTCGTCTTTCCGCAGCCTGATGGTCCGACCAATGTGACGAACTCACCTTTGTTGATGTCGAGACTCAAGTTTCCGACGGCTGGGGTGGACGTACCTGAATAATGTTTGGTGACGCCCTCGAGACGGATCATCACGTCGTTCTCGGGCGCGTTTACAGCGGGATTCGGGTGGTCGACGACTGGTTGCCTCCTCGTGGTCTCCTAAACCCTAAAGGCAGCTCGACTTTCTATTCGAGGCTTTCCAGGAAATCCAGAACCTGCGCCACGTAGAGTTCTGGGTCAATGTCGTAAGAGCCCACGTGCTCGGCACCCCCTACCTGAACGAGACTCACCAGAGACGGGTTCTCGGTTGCGAAGTCGATACTCGTCTGGAGCGGCACTGTGAGGTCGGCATCACCGTGATGGACCAACACCGGAACGCGGAGACTGCTCTTTGATTGCTCGATGTAGTCCAACGACCTCCAGCTGACCCCGATCCTGAGGGAGGTCATGAACTTGGCGACACCGGCCAGCGATTCGGGGACCGAGATCGGGATGATTGGCAGGTCTCGCTGGCTGGCGTTGTAGTTGACGGTCTCACCGAAATCGATGTTTGGAGAGTCGAAGTGAGCCCCGATCACCCGGTCGCGCACCTCGCGGAAGATGAAACCCATAGTGTGTCCAGCGCCTGTGGAGTAAGAATTGAACACGATCTTCTCGGCACCATTGTCCAGTGCGAAGTCAACTGCGTCACTGACATCGCGGTATTCAGTTGCACCGTATTGGTAATACCCACTGGGATCCTCGGGCTGCCCATCGTCATTTCGATACGTGATCGCCAGCTGCGGGTATCCGGCATCCTGAAGAGGGCCGAACATGGGTTCGGCTTCGGCTGGCGTCGCTCCCAAACCATGAACATGGATGACCCACGTCTCGCCTCCGGCCGGGAAGAACCACGCGTCCATTGGGCCCAACTCGGTCTCGTACTCAACTAGCTCCAGTTCATAGTCGCCGCTGGTTACGGTGATCGGATCGCCGTCGACGACAAACGCATCGTCTATCAGCTCTCCGGAGAAGTACCAACCACCGGCTGCGTAGAAGACAATTGCTAAGGCCACCAGACTCCACAGGAGCCCGCGAAATACAGATCTAAAAGTCACAGACGTTGATTCTGCCCGATTTCAGGCCGCTGGCAAGGACAAACCGCCAACCAACCGCTCGTCGTGGTCGGTGACGGGTATCGGGTCGTATCCGAACAAGTCCTCGAGAGAACGCGCTTCCTCGATGGTTTCATCGACCCGTGCGGACACAGGCTCATCCATGACCGACTCGACCGTTTGGTTACCGACACCGTCAAGATCGCTACGTCTGACCACCCCAACCAACAGACCCTGGTCGGCCACTGCCAACACCTTCTCATCGTGGAGTCGAAGGGTGTCGGAAGCATGGAGCATCGGAGCCACATAGACCGGGTCTCCCATGAATCTGTAGACACGGTCCGGTGCACTGCGCACCATCACCGCACCCGCTTTCGTGGCGCCTTTGATCCTTGCTCCCGAGCCAAAGCGGGAACGACGCAGCCATGAACCGCCAGGAGCACCCACAACAATCAACGAGCCTTCGTCGGCGGTATCGGTCAGCTCATTCATGTTCTGAGCTTGGACAACGCGTCTCTCAGCGTCCGGGAATTGGTCCCCGAACTCAGCCACAACCCGCATCGCCGAACCGACATCGTCCGCGTCCTGATGCGCCGAGACGATCTCAAGTGGCACATCGAGAACTTCGGCGATATGGGCAGCAGTCAAGGCAGCCAGTTGTGAATGGGGTCCACCGGCGACAGTGGCTGAGACTTTGGTCACAACCTCGGGTTCGAAATCCACCGGCACGGCAACATGCGCTAGGTCAAACGAACCAGGCATCTTCTTCGCAACCACGAAGTCGGCCCGTGCCTCGATGACCCCCGCCCTGATATCCCCCTGGACTCGACTAGCGGTCGATCTGTCCAGGATCTCGGCCAGCTCCATGCACCCGCGACCGCGGGTCCAAACGACCTTCTGCTCTGAACGGGGACTCGAATTCATTCCTCTGCTTCTCGATTCTGCCAGATGTCGGCGTCAAACGTATGGGCCCATGCACCCAACAGTGCTTCTCGGGTGTGACAGAATCGGAACATGGAATTCAAAGATGTTCTGGCGCGACGTCGCATGGTCAGGAACTACAAAAGTGACCCGATCGAATCCGAGCAGCTGCATCGGATTGCAGCGGCTGCATTGCGTGCGCCGTCAGCGGGAAACTCACAAGGCTTCGCCATTGTCGTGGTGACCGATGCGGCCCGCCGAATCGAGATCGCCCGCCTGGCCAATGAACCGGCCTACGTTGAAGCGGGTTTCGACCCATGGATATCGAGGGCGCCGGCACATATCGTCGTATCGGTGTCAGAGAAGGTCTACCACGAGAGATATCGTGAGGCAGACAAACTAGATGAGAGTGGGGAAGAGATCGCTTGGCCGGTCCCGTACTGGTGGGTCGATGCGGGCGCAGCGATGATGGCTGTGCTGCTGGCAGCCGTCGACGAGGGTCTCGCTGCAGGATTCCTTGGCGTTCACTCAATCCCTGATCTCAAGCACCTTCTAGATCTGCCCGATCACTTCTCCCCTATTGGCGTCATCACGGTCGGCCACGCGGCTCAAGATCGCAGGTCGGGAAGCCTCAAGCGTGGCAAGCGTCCACTCACGGAGACGATCCACACCGACCGTTACTCCCAGATCGACTAAACCCGACCCACGTGCCGTTGTCTGACCGCCTCGAAAACGGCTATCGCAGCGGACACCGAAGCGTTCAACGAGTCAGACGAACCCGCCATTGGTATCCGAGCCACGACGCTCGCCAGGGACCTCGCTTCGGGGCTCAGGCCCTCGGCTTCGGCTCCTATCCACAGTGCACAGCTTCCACCCAGATTGGTGTCCCAGATCGTGGTCGACGCCTCGGGCGCCAAAGCGACGTTTCTGACGCCGGCGCCGATCAACCAATTCGAAACCTGGCGGAAAGGACCCTGAAACGTCGGGACGGCGAAGAGGGCACCTGTGGACGCACGGACAACGTTGGGGTTGAAGACATCGACCACAGGATCGGTCAGAAGCACACCTGTTACACCTGCAGCGTCGGCGATGCGCAATACCGCTCCTAGGTTTCCTGGCTTCTCAAGCTTTTCGACCACTAGGAACAGCGATGTGTCGTTTGGAGCCGACGCCGGCAAACTGGTGTCCAGGAATTCGAACAAGGCGATCAGTCCCGTTGTCTTCTTTCGATAGGACGCCCGAGAGAGTGCCGAATCGGCCACGGGTGTCGGGTCAAGCGGATCCAAAGAACCGGACTGGATGTGTTCCGGTGTTGCATAAACCTCAACGGGTTCCCATCCGGCACTCAGTGCTCGCTCGAGGACGCGTTGCTCCTCAACGACGAATAGACCTTCCGTGTCACGGGCCTTCCGACTCTGTTGGAGTTTCACCAGCCGTTTGATTCGCTCGTTGGACGAGGAAACGATCTCCTGTGACAAAGACTGCTACTCCGAACCGCTCGGAAGCATCCGTTCCAGGACTTCAAGTGCTTCTGCCAGGTCGTCTGGTCGCACCAGGACCCGAACGCCGGAATAAGCCTCCAGCTGTGGGACAGCCCCCGAGGCTGAGTCCGCCTGGACCATGGAATCAATCCCGTTCGCCTCCAGGCGGGCCTTTATGAGGTTTGCTTCCGTGGATGACTGATAGATGCCAACCTGACTGAGTTCCATGAACCAAGCGTACCTTGCTTGTAAATCGAACATGTGTTCGATAGGGTGAACTGGGCAGTGGCACTTCCCATCCAACCGAGTTTCGACGACCTCTCGACACCTCTCTTCGATGTGATCTTCTGTGTTCTCGACCTGGAAACCACGGGTGGATCACCAAAGAACTGTGAAATCACCGAGATTGGTGCGGTCAAATACCACAGAGGGATCGAGATCGGGACATTCCAGACCTTGGTGGATCCAGGGAGCCCGATCCCGCCTTCGATCACGATTCTCACCGGCATCACCCACGCAATGGTTGTCGACGCACCCGACATCTCGGCTGCCTTGCCAGGCTTCCTCGAGTTCATCGGCGACGCGGTGATAGTTGGACACAACGTTCGATTCGATCTGTCCTTCCTCAACGCCGCAGCAGAACGTCTCGGGTACGAGCGCCTCGACAACGACTCCGTCGACACCGCTGCCTTGGCACGTCGGCTGGTACGCCCCGAGGTCCGCAACCTGAAGCTGAAGACACTGGCCGCACACTTCCGGAGCCCAGTCACGCCGAATCATCGTGCGTTCGAAGACGCCCGCGCCACGGCTCATGTCCTGCACGGCCTCCTGGAACGAGTCGGTTCAATGGGTGTCACAAATCTCGACGACCTCCTGGCCCTTCCGAGGGCAAAGGGTTCGCCGTTCTACAAGAAGATCCAAATGACCGATTCGTTGCCCCGTGCACCTGGCGTGTACATGTTCCGGGACCGGCATGACAACGTGATCTACGTCGGCAAGGCCAACAACCTCCGCCAACGCGTCCGCCAATACTTCTACGGGGACAAACGCAGAACAATCGGCAACATGATGCGTGAACTGGCCACCATCGACCATGTGGTTTGCCCGACACCGATCGAAGCCGAAGTCACCGAAGTTCGCCTGATTCACACTCATCGGCCCCGGCACAATCGTCGAAGTCGCCCACCGAAGTCTTCCCACTTTGTGCGGATAACTGCGGAGGACTTTCCCCGACTTTCCCTGGTGAGAACGGTCAACCCAAAGGCCCTGGCCCACATCGGCCCTTTCCGCTCGCGACGTGCGGCCGACCGGGTCACCCAGGCAATATGGGATGCGATCCCCATCCGCAGATGCCGCGGCACCCCGGGGTCACGGGCAGCCCAGTGCGCTCCGGCACAGCTCGGAGTCGCAATGTGTCCCTGTGACGGGAAGCTGGACCGGAAGAAGTATCAGGAGATGATCGATCTCTTGCTCAAGGCGATCGACAGGAACCCCGAATCCCTGCTCCAGCCACTTCGGGAGAAGATGTTGAGACACTCCCAGTCGCAACGCTACGAGGAGGCGGGTTGGCTGTTCGATCGACACAACGCTCTCGCCAGAGCACTGCAACAGCGTCAGCATTGGCGGGCGATGGTCAATGCCGGGTCTTTCGAGGCGGCTGACAGTGCCGGAAACCACGTCCTGGTCGATCACGGGCTTCTTGTTTCGAGTTGGAGAAACTCAACGCCGCCACTGATTGGAGACCGAGCGCAGTCGTCAACCGAAATCCAGCCGGAAGTCGCCCCAAGCGTCGAGCAGGCTGAAGAGGTGGAGCTGATATGGAAGTGGCTCTCCAAAGAAGCTGCTTGGTTGGAGATGTCGACCGGAACTCTTGCCCTACCGACGGTTTACCCAAACCCGTTGCGCTCCGGAGGGCTCAAGAAGACCGCCTGAGAAAGGCCATGAACGGGATCCGGTTCATACCCACCGCCGAGTGAGACAATTGGGATCGTGAAGAGGATCCTCGTCGCGCTCGCCATCATCCTGTCTGCTTGTTCGGGATCCGATCTGGCAGGCCAGGATCTACCTGACCTTCCACCTACGACCGGACCTGAACTCGAGCAAATACTTGTCGACCTGGAGCGACCGGCAGTCGTGAACGTATGGGCTTCCTGGTGCGGGCCCTGCCGATCCGAGGCACCATTGCTGACGGCCGCATACGAGCAGTTTGGTGACGACGTCGAGTTCATCGGGATTGACGTGCAGGACAGCCAGCCAGGAGCGAAGGATTTCATCGCCAGTTTTGGCCTCGTGTTCGATCACTACTTCGATCGCGACCGCTCGGTGCCTCGCCACTTTGGTGGGATAGGAACACCAATCACCTTTTTCTTCGATGACACGGGCGCCCTCGTCGATACCCATCTCGGTGTGATCGACGATCGGACGCTTGCACTCGGTATTGACGAAATCCTGAACGGCTGAGATGGAGTTCACACTCTTGTGGGCAGCGCTCACAGCAGTAGCTGCAATGTGGGTTGGACTCAGATTGTGGCCAGAGCGTGTCCCGGATTCAGCATTCGATGCCCTTCTTGGATCGGCCGCTGCGGGATTGTTGGGAGGACGGGTAACCGCAATGGCCCTACAGGGCATCAACCCCATCACGAACCTCGGCGATTTGATAATTGTCCGGGGTGGGGTCAACACACCGGCTGCTGTTGTCTTTGCTGTGGTGACGCTGTTCCTGATGACGGGAAAGCATCTTCGATCTCTCGATGCCCTGGCACCCACGGCTTTGCTGGGGTTGGCCGGATGGCACCTCGGCTGCCTTTGGAGGGGTGCCTGCCTGGGAACCGCTTCTTCTCTCCCTTGGGCATGGTCTGAGGCGGGGAGCACAATCACCCGTCACCCGGTCGAGATCTACGCCGCCCTTGGGATGCTCGGAGCAGCTGTTGCTGTTTCCCGACTGCCTTGGACGGTCGGAGTGCGGGGTGGTTCCGCACTGGCACTCGCTTCAGCGGTGCGATTGATGACTGAACCCTTCCGACTGTCGTTGACCGGGGGTCCGACGGCCTGGTACATCGCTGGGATCGCTGCTGGGTTGGCAATCGCCTTGATCGGCTCGCGTCGGGACCCCAATCCAACTTGAGTGTTTTGGACTAGGCGGGGAGACTCGACCCGTGAGCAGCATCTTTGACCTGCATTCCGTGACAGTCGCCCTCGGCGGGAAGACAATCCTCCGTGATGTCGATTTCAGTTTGGGCACCGGTGAAGCGTGCGCGGTGGTCGGCGCCAACGGAAGTGGAAAAACTACATTGCTCAGACTCCTAGCCACTCTGATACGCCCTCGATCCGGTTCGGGGTCCGTCTTGGGCACTGACATCGGCAGCAGCGGAATACGGAAGATTCGAACCTCGATCGGCCTCATCAGTCACACGCCTGGTCTGTTGGAGGAGCTGACCCTCGAAGAGAACCTCAACCACTTCAATACCCTGACCGGTCGCCCCCAGGAGGCAACAGCAAAGGCGTTGCACACCGTTGGCTTGGAACGGGCCGCCTCGACGCGGGTTTCGGAGTCCAGTTTCGGTATGAAGCGAAGGGTCGAGGTTGCCTGGCTACTGATGGCCAAGCCGAAACTGCTTCTCCTCGATGAGGCGCGCACCGGGCTGGATGCTGACTCCCGGGGACTTGTCGATGCCCTCACTGCAACCACATTGGAACGTGGCGGTGGTGTGGTGGCGGTCACCCACGAGCCCGATGGCCTTTCACCGGTGTTCCAGACAACCTTGCGTCTAACCGGCGGACAGCTGGAGCGCAGATCATGACCTTGTGGCGTCAGACCGCTGAGGTAGCCAGAGTCGACCTGGTCGTGGAGCGCCGTCTGGGTGACACGTTCCGCATCGTCCTTCCCTTTGCAGTCGTCGCCATGATGATCTTCTCCATCGTCGCTGCAGACTCCGGGACCTCGCTCAATGATCTCGGCACAGCGATTTTCTGGGCCGTTGCCATTCTCTACGGAATGCAGGTGGCATTACGAACCTCGGTATCTGAGACATCGCAACGACGGGACACGACAATGCTTCTCGGGCTCGACCCGGCCGCACGTTTCCTCGGGCGATCCCTTGCTGCCACATTGCTGCTGCTGGGCTTCATGGCGGTGTTGTGGATGTCGATGGTATTCCTCTTCAACCCAGATCTCCCGGATGGCTGGCCACTCCCCGTTCTGCTCGCAAGTGCACTTGCTTCGGTTGGCCTGGCGATGCTCTCCACCCTCGCCGGCGAAGTCGCCAGCGGCTTACGGAACCGATCCTCCCTCGCATCCCTGATCGTGGCGCCCCTCCTGATACCCGTCGTGGTCGGTGCCTCTCAGGTCCTGGAAGCTATGGAACGAGGCAACGGTATCCTGTTATGGATTCTGTTGTTGACCACAGCCGATTTGGCTCTGTTCGTAGCCGGGATAGCGTTGTCGAGACCCCTTGAGGAAGCAACCAGATGAGACGAGTACAGGTGACCTTTCTCGTAGCGGCGATTGCGCTGGCCTACGGTGCATTCCTGGCATTCACCGCTCCCCTCGACCAGCTCCAAGGTGTCTACACCCGAATGATCTACGTCCACGTCCCGACTTTGTGGCTGGCGTTTCTCGCATTCGGATTGACCGCACTCGGCTCAGTTCTGTACTTGCTGACCAAGAACCGGCGATGGGATCGGCTCGCGGCAGCCTCTGCGGAGATCGGAGTCATTTTCTCAGTGGTCGGTGTGTTCACAGGGATGGTCTGGGGTCAGGCCGTGTGGGGACAGGCATGGGACTGGAGCGACGCACGTCTCGCCACAACGGCGGTGATGATCTTCGTCTACATCGGCTATCTCGCCTTGCGAAGGGCGGTCGCCGACCCCGAAACACGAGCAAAACGGGCGGCAATACTCGGCACCGTTGCTGTTGTCCAGGTTCCTCTTGTTTACTTCTCGGTCAACCTCTGGCGAACCCTTCACCAGACACAGTCAATTCGACCCGATGGGAGCACTCTCGCAACCGAGATTCTGGTTGCGATGCTGGTCAATGTCGCTGCGTTCACTGTGCTCTACATCGCACTTCTCATGGCTCGAACATACGTCGGACGGATTGAGGAGGCGGCCGAACTCGACGCCGATCTAGCCAACGATCCAGTTTCACCCCCACGGCTGTCCGAGGTGAAAGATGTCTGATTCGCTGGTCGTGATCGCAACTTACGCCGTTGTCTACGGGTCGACCCTTGGCTATGCCGTCTATCTGCATCTGCGTCGCAAGAGAGCGGAGCGGTAGTAATGGAGCATCGATCTCTGGTCCTTCTTGGAATCGGAGGCATCATCGCTCTGATCGTGGCAATGTCATTGATCAATCTCGATGACAACCTGACTTATTACCTCTATCCCACCGAAGCAGTGGACCAGCGGGATTCGTTCCCTGACGGCGAGCAATTCCGGTTGGCCGGTTCGGTGGTGCCGGGGACCGTGGTCGAGGTTGGAGACGATCTTTTGTTTGACGTCACCGACGGTGGAGCAACAATCAGCGTCCGACTCGCCGACACTCCCCCGCCTCTGTTCAACGATACGGTCCCGGTACTTCTCGACGGATCTTGGGACGGTGACGACTACGCGGCAACAAACGCACTCATCCGCCACGACGAGAACTACGTCATTCCCGAAGAGGGAACGCCGGTAGAGGACAGCTGATGCTGCTTTCCCTCTTGGGAACAATCGGAATCGCAGCAGGTCTGGTTGGAGCAGTTCTTCTCGTGGCCAGAGCGGTGGCAGTCGCCCGCTCCGAAACGGGTGTGTCGAACCTCAGACCACCCGTGCGGTTGCTTCTCAGTGGTGCCGTTGTGGCAATGGTTGCGTTGGAGCTGGCGCTGGTGACGAATGACTTTCAGATCTCATACGTTGCCAACCACCATGCGTCTTCGACACCGTTCCCATTCAATGTCGCCAGCGCCTGGGGAGCACTCGAAGGATCCATCGTGCTGTGGGGCTTGGTGTTGGCCGGTTTCACCTGGGCGGTACTGAGGCGTTACGAAACCGCACCGGACCGGCTTGGGGCAGGCGCGCTGGCGGTAATGGGCGGCATTGGGATCTTCTTCTTTGCCTTGATGATCACAGTCTCCAACCCGTTCGAAGTGTGCGTCGAGGCAGCGGAGAGAGCATGCGCAGTGTCCAGCCCGTGGCCCTTCTCATCGATTCAGGCACCTGCAGACGGTGCAGGGCCCAACGACCTGCTGCAAAACCACATCTTGATGGCGATCCACCCCCCAATGCTCTACCTCGGTTACGTGGGACTATCCGTTCCGTTCTCTTTCGCAATTTCGGCCCTGGCACTCAAAGTTCCCGGTCCCGCCTGGCTCCGGAGATCTCATCGGTCGACTCTGGTCGCCTGGAGCTTTCTCACTTTCGGGATCGTTCTCGGTGGGTGGTGGGCTTATGAGGTTCTTTCCTGGGGTGGATACTGGGCATGGGACCCAGTGGAAAACGCTTCGCTGATGCCGTGGCTAGTTGCCACGGCGTTCCTCCACTCGGCGATTGTGCAACAACGCCGCAACATGCTCCAGGCCTGGAATTTCGTACTTGTGATATCTGCTTTCGCTCTCACGATCCTCGGCACCTTCCTCACCCGGTCGGGGACGATCAACTCGGTCCACTCGTTCACACAGTCAGCGATTGGACCCGCCCTTCTCGGATTCCTGACTTTGGTGTTGGTCGGTTCATTCACGCTTTTCGCCACCAGATCGCATTTGGTCAGCTCGGCACCACGGATCGAATCGTTCGCTAGCCGGGAAGGAACTTTCCTGGCAAACAACCTGATTCTCACCCTGTATGCATTTGTCGTCCTGATCGGAACCACCTACCCATTGCTGGTGGAAGCATTCACCGGAACTCAGGTGGGAGTCGGCGAGCCTTTCTTCAACCGTCTCGCTGTGCCCCTTTCCTTCGCGCTACTTCTCGTCATGGGTTTTGGACCAATTACACCCTGGCGACACGCTTCTGCCGAAGTCGTATGGCGACAGATTCGCAACCCGGCGTTGATTGCCGTGACTGCGGGACTGATCGTGGCTTTAACCGTGACCCGACTGGGATGGGTGATCCTGGCGACGGTCCTCGCTGTCTTCGTAATCGGTGTCATCCTCGGACTTCTACTCGAACAGGCGAGTCGGAGATCTAATAAGACGGGCGAGTCACTCCTCGAAGCTGTGGGAACAGTGGTACGTGGAGATACACCATTCTGGGCAGGCCAACTGAGCCACATTGGCGTGGTGCTGGTAGCACTGGGTATTGCATTCGCAGCCAATCTCGGAGTCCACAGCACCGTCGAACTCGAACCGGGTGAATCGACCAACTTCGCTGGATACGAACTCGTCTACGAGAGCCCATTCCAGTCCGAACAACCGCAACGGACAGTTTTGGGAGTCCGTATCAGCGTTTTCCGTGGGGGTCGCTTCGTGACCACGTTGGAACCAACCGTGAACTTCTACCGATCGGGTTCGGGCATCACAACACCATCGGTCCTGACCAGACCCAGCGGGGACCTTTACCTCACCCTGCGTATCCCTCCCGGCACCTCACCGGCGGCGACCCTATCGCTGGATACTTCGCCGCTGATCTGGCTGCTGTGGGTCGGCGGCATGCTGGCGGCAGCGGGTGGCTTCTGGGCTCTCACTTCGCGCCGAGGGGAACCCAACACCGTGCCGAAACGTCAAACGGCTGATGTCTGACAGAGCCAGAAATCTCGTTGTCGGGTCTCTTCTCGGTGTCCTGACCCTCGTGCTGATCGGACTGGTTGCAACCGCCGAGACTCCCGACGATCGCGTCGAACGGATCGGCACAGCCATCAAATGCCCTGTTTGTCAGGGTGAGTCGATTGCCAACTCACCAGCCCAGATGGCTACCGACATGATGGACCTGGTGGAAGAGAGGGTTGCCGCCGGAGCCAGCGACGATGAGATCATCGACGAACTGCTCTCCTCGTTCAGCAACTCGGTTTTGCTTGACCCTCCAGCCTCCGGTTCGACATTGTTTCTTTGGCTCGCACCCATCGCGGCCCTGGCCATCGGCGTCGCGGTCATTTTCTGGTGGCGAGCTCATCCCGGCCCCGCCGTGGCCACGGAGGGCGGAGGACTGGAGGACGAAACGACGCCATCAACTACCAATCGTCGGCTTGTCGGCGGTCTAATCGTGATCGGCGGCTTCGCATTGATCGTTTTGATAGCCGGCGCGATGATCCAGGATCGTCCAGCCACCACGTCAGGGGCTGCCAGCGTCGACGTCGACAACCTCGATGGCGTGAGTAACGAGACTATGGAGGCGGTGATTGCTGCGAACGTCGACCATCCCCAGGTCAATGGGATGCGGGTTGCACTCGCCGAGCGCTATTTCAGTGCGGGCGACTATCGATCAGCCTTCCCGCTCTACCTGCAGGTAGCTGAGGACGAACGATCGACTGAAGGGGAGGCTTCGACGGCACTCATACGGTTGGGTTGGATGGCTTACGACGGAAACGGCGAGGTCGAGACTGCCGTGACTCTGTTTGACGAGGCGCTGGCCATTGTGCCCGAGTCCACGGTGGCGCTTTACCTGAAGGGTCAAGTGATCTGGTGCGGGACAGGTGACAACCAGCAGGCTTCGACGCTCTTCGCCGAGGTGTTAGCCAACCCCGAGCTCTCTGAGGAAACCCGGTCCCAAGTTCAAAGTGACTTCGACCTGGCCTCGGCCGGACAGGCGTGCACGTGAGGGGCGGCGTTCTGAAATGGGTCGGTCTTTCGGTCGCCGGTGTGGCTGTGGTCCTATCAGTGGTTCTGGCGAGTCGTTTCGGTTCTGATCCTGGTCTCGTTCAGTCTCCCCTCCTCGGTCAGCCGGCACCACAGCTCACCATGCAATTGCTCGACGAAGAATCGGAGTTCGACACTTCGGAACTTACCGGGAGTGTCACCGTGGTCAACTTCTTTGCCTCCTGGTGCCCCGAATGTCGCAACGAACACGCCGACTTTGTCGCCACCTCAGAAGCTTTTGCGGACCGTGGGGTCCAGTTCGTTCAAATCCTCTACAACGAGAACCGTGGAACCGCCATCGCCTACCTGGATGAAGCGGGAAGGTCGGAGTCGACTATCTACCTTTCGGACCCTGGCGGGAGGGCTTCGATTGCCTACGGGGTATTTGGCATTCCCGAGACGTTTTTCATCAACGAAGAGGGCACCGTGGTCGGCAAGATCATCGGCGAGGCTGACGCGCTCATCCTCGGCGCCACACTTGACGGCATCCTTGCCGGAGAGACGCCGGGACAACAAGTCACTGGCGACACGCAACAAAGACCTTCCGAGTAATCAGCTCAGCCAGAATCCCCAGCCTCGTCGTCTTGTCCCACATTCGCCGCGGGGATGATCTCCAGACTGACCTCATCGAAGGTGACAGTGTTGATGGCAGCTGGTCCTGTTCCGAGCAGGAAGACGTCAAAGAATCCGACGAGATACTGGTTGATGATCGGGATTATCCGACCTGCCGGGATTGGCCCCCGGAGCCCCAACTCGTCAGCAACCGGCGAGAAAAGAGGTGTCATCACAAAGTCGTTGTGACCGGTGCCGTCGATGCCTATCCAGTAGGCAACCTCTTCACTGCGTTCCGAAATCCCGCGCAGGATGGCGTCATTTGGTTTTGCCTGCCATTCAGCCGACCGCATCTGCAGTGACGGCTGCTGCAGGGTCTCGGCCAGGATTCGATCAGGAAGAGGTTCGACCCAGGCATCCATCCCCAATACCGCGTCACAACGTTCGTCAACGAGGCAAACACGCATCGCGGCTCCCCCGCCTGTCGAATGGCCGAAGACGCCGACGCGGGTCAGGTCCATACTGTCTGTCAAGGTACCGAAGTCACCCTCGACACCGAGATCAAGTTCGTCGAGGATTTTCAACAAGTCACCAGCGAACGTCTCGACCAGCATCTCCGATGACTCCCGGTATTGAGTATCACTCACAGTGGTCTCGTCAGGCAGGGCAGATGGGTCATAGGTCACGACCTCGCCGTCGTTGAACACCGTCGCCACAGCCCCATAGGTGTGATCCGGTGCGATGACGATGTACCCGTTGGAAACCAGGGACTCGATCTGGTTCAAACCGATCGATCGATATCCAGTCCATCCGTGGCTGTAGAGCACCACTGGATACGTTCCTGGAGCCACTGGCAGCGAGTCGAACGAGTGGGAATCCGTGTATTTGACATGACTGAGAAACCAGCCAGGAAAACCGATGTCCAGTGCCAGCTCAGAGCCAACTATCGGCCAATCCGGATGGACACCCTGTGGTTCAGCGTCTCCGGGATCACCAGCTGGGTACCAGACCTGGGCCACGAATCGACGATCTCCTCCAGTCTCCTGCCCGGGTTGCAGCCCGTAGATCTCGGGCCGGTCCCTGTCGATGACCTCGACCACAACCGTCCCGATGACTTCCGTCCCAGTCGGAGTTGGCAATTCGGGTACGGGAAGCAACCAGCCGAGCGAGGCCACCAGAAGCAAGCCAACGACCCCAAAAACACCTCTGGCGACACGCCGTGGCCAACGAAGCTCCCTGTCGAGAAACACGATGTCGCCGATAACCAAACCAAACGTGGCCAGATACAACGGGATCAGTTGCCAACGAAGACCCTCGATCTGAAGATGCGCGACGAAAGCGGCCACGAGCAGCGTCGAAGCAATCCCGCGGCGTGGTCGGACGCCAAAAACCGCTGGCCACGCCACGGCGAACAGTCCGGCGAAAAGGAGAAGGAGTTCGAATCTTCTCAAAAAGGAGTGATGTATGAGGTGGGTCTAGGCATCTACAACCAGCTCAACTCGGTCCCCCCCAGGACTCGGGTATCGGAGTGCCTTGATGAAAGGACATTCTCCACTTTCCGTCCTTGCGCCGCACCCATACTGAACTGCGAAAAACCTCTCGGCCTGTTGAGCTCACTGTGCGATATGTACAGAGCATCACCGTTGGAAACAACTCGCGGATCTTCCAATCCTTGACGACCACCGAACTGGGTCGGCCCCTGGCCATTTCTCTAACGATCGCCACAAGGTCATATTGGCGTCCTCGGGTACCCACCTCGAGAAAGTCGTCTGACAAGAGTTCGAGAACTTTCGCGGTGTCGCGCCTGAAGTCGGGATCCAGTAGCTGGAGCTCAAGACCCTTGAGGAGTTCCTCGGTAGAAACCTGCGTTGACATCCGGCTCCATAGTAGAGCGTGTTGGTTAGCTCGTCAGCGCTATGAGCGCATCCAGGGCGGCACGAATCTCCGCCTCGTCCCTGAGACCGGGCCAGGCTTCGACCACTGTGTCGTCGCCAGCGATCAGTACTGTGACCGGCTGGTAAGGGACTCCATACAGCGAGAATATCTCTTCATCTTCGTCCAAACCCCACATGATCACGCCCGACTGGAGCAGTTCATTGGCACGCTCCTCTGTGGCCGCGAACGACGACTTCCACGCAGGGGCGACGAAGTCGATTCGATCGGCGTAATCAGCCGCAATTCTGTCGATGACGGGCAACTCCCGTCGACAGGTTGGTCACCACTCAGCCCAAAAGACCAGATAGACCGGCTTGGAGCTGTCTGAAAGACTGAAGGTTCCACCTTCACCGAGCTGCAGAGTGAAGTCAGGGGCCACCTCACGACCTGAAGTGGTCGAGGTCTCGCCAGCTGGTGTGGTCGTAGTTTCACCGTCCGACCCGGTTGTTGCCGGGGTATCGGAGGTCGACGTTGTCTCCGTGCTGGCAGGATCAGTGGGATCAGTGGATTGGTCTGAAACCGCTGAACCACCACACGCAGCGACGACGAGTGCCAATACCGCAAAGAGAATGAGACGTTTCACGTCCCAGAACGGTAGACGATCCTGTGTTTATCAGGAATAAATCGGGATTCGCGTTTTGCTACGGGTACACTTGGCTCCCCGTGCCAGAAACGAAGCTGTACTTCGCCTATACATCAATCCTGGAACCGGAGCGGCTGGCCGCGGCGGCTCCCAATGCTGAATTCCGATTCACAGCCCATTACCCCGAAACCAGGCTTTCGTTCGTCGCCAACGGGCCCAAGCCAACGGTGACGCTGGTTCATGGAGAGGGATCAACCGTCTGGGGTGGGGTGTTTGAGATCCCGGAAGACGAAATCGAGGCCCTCACAGCTATTGAGGAGCAAGAGGGACGGGTCGCCATCTGGGAAGAAAGAGCCATCGACCGTGGTGGAAACAAGCACGATTGTTTGACGTTCGTCAGCCCAGGCAGCCCAGGTGAAGAGACCGTCCCACCTGTCGAATACGTCGAAACAATGATCGCCGGTGCTCGGCACTGGGACCTCCCGGCTGGTTGGGTCGTCGGACTCCAGGACCTTGTCGAAGATCCTCTTTTCAGTTGACCGGGCGCAACGCAAGAAGCACAAGTGCTTTGAAGAAACGGCCCGCCGAAGCGGGCCGTTTCTCGATTAGGTCCTGACGTCGACTTTCAGGCTTCGTCCGGCGCCGGGAAAAGCCGGTATAGGCCGAAGGCCACCAAAGCACCGACCAACGGGAACACGAGGTATACCCACAAGTCAGCGAAGTTCCCCGAGACCACAGCAGGTCCGAACGAACGCGCCGGGTTGACTGACGCTCCTGAGAATGGGATACCCGAAAGATGGACACCAACCAGGGTGAGGGCAATTGCGGCCGGGGCTGCGTTCGCACCAGTTTTGGTAACCGCCATGATCACCCACACGAATATCGCGGTTAGTGCGATCTCCATCAGAATCGCCGTCCCCTGATCCGTAAACGTCGTCATGGTGCCGGCAACGATGTCGGTGGATGAGGCTCCCGCCACCAGAAGCGACGCTACCGCTGCACCGGCGAACTGTCCCACCCAGTAGCCGATTGCGTCACTAACGCCGATTCGCCCGTCTAGGAGCATGCTCAAGGTGACAGCGGGATTGAAGTGAGCACCAGAGACATGTCCGAGTGCCCAAATCCCTGCCAACAGGGCCATACCGAATGCCAGGGAAATGGCCAACATTTCGGCGGCGCCATTGGCACCACCGACGGCCAGAATCCCCATCGAACCGCCGAACACGAGGATCAAAGTCCCCATGAATTCGGCCAGATATTTGTTGATAACCAACGTCAACTCCTCCTTTGAAGCCACGGATTCGACCTGCTCCGGTTGGAAAAGGTTTCCGGACACCCTCAGGCTATTGGCCGACAACGTAGATTCGCCGGATTTTGGAACGTGGAGAAGACAAGGCGAAGGCCCCCGACAATCGGGGGCCTTCTTCACGAGTGCGAGTTCGTCTATAAGCCGGATTCTGTTGCGACGACCATCCATCTTGGCGGACTGTTACCAGTCAGCTCATGCGGCCTACCCGGGATATCGACGGGCCATCAATCCCTGCTTGGCCTTGCTCCTGGTGGGGTTTACAAGCCACTCCGGTCACCCGAAGTGCTGGTGGTCTCTTACACCACCTTTTCACCCTTGCCTGTGTCCAAAGACCATCGGCGGTTTGCTTTCTGCTGCACTTTCCGTCGGGTCACCCCGCCTGGGTGTTACCCAGCACCATGCCCTGTGGAGTCCGGACTTTCCTCGACCTGGGGGATCCCCACGCCGCGGCCGTCCGACGAACTCGCAACAGCATTTTAGTAGCGTCGAGCTACGTCTCGGCCGGAGACCGACGACCACCCACAACGCCGCCAAATCCCCCGAACAGGATCGAGACCAGCGCCAGAACAAGAACGTTGAATATCGATGCGGATGTAGACGAGAGGCTTGCCAACAGGATCAAGATGCCTCCGAAGAGGAGCCCCGAGATTGCCCCGTGAAACCGTTCTGAGTGGATAGCCAGCCGTCCCGCCACCCAACCACCGGCAAAAAGGCCACTCACGACGCCCAATATCAAACCAATGTTGGCGCCGTTTCCGACCCCAACCACAGACAAAACACCGCCGACCGCCAGGCCCACGATCGTGGCGGCAAGACCGCTCGATGCGACACCAGCAATAACCGCTGGGATGCTCAGCGCGGCAAGCATCTGGCCACGACCCACGAAACATGTCTCACAGCGTCAAGATAGTCGTGCCCTCCACCAGAGCGGCCACTTCGCAATGAGCGAGATAGTTGAGATAATCAGGGCTGATGAAGCCATCACCTGCGTTCGAGACCAGACACCCCTGGGGGGATGCCGACACCCCTTTTGGGGAGATCGGCGGAGCAAGCCAGGTGCGAGAGCTGACCGACCGGTTCTACGACATTGTTGAGGCCGATTCGCCCCGACTTCGAGAAATGCTGCCAGCCAACACCTCCACGTCGCGAACCAAGCTCTACGAATTCCTTGTGGGCTGGCTGGGTGGCCCACCGCTGTACATCTCAAAGCGGGGTCACCCCCGGCTGAGGATGCGACACCTTCCGTTTTCCATCGGCGACGTCGAGGCCGAAGAGTGGATGAGGTGCATGGACGAGGCGATGACGGCTGTCGACCTACCCGAACAGCTGCAGCGGTTTTTGACAGAGAAGTTCCGTGAATCGGCCCTCCACCTCCGAAATCAACCCGCTTCCTGAAGAATGTGCGGCAGGTTTTCGATCACAGGCGATCTCGACTTCTACGCCGAGTACTTCGGCGTGGACGATGTCGAGACAAACGCCATCGAAGCCAGTTGGAATGTCGCGCCAACCGACCGAATCTACGTGGTGGCAGAACACAACGACACCCGTGCTCTGGGATCGATGAAATGGGGGCTGGTGCCGCACTGGGCGAAGGACACGCGCCAAATACAAATCAACGCGCGATCGGAAACCGTTGCCACCGCACCAATGTTCCGGGATTCCTTCGCCAGAAAACGGTGTTTGATCCCATCGGACGGCTTTTACGAGTGGGAGCCGGCCGAGTCCGGTCGAACACCTCACTGGATCTACAGGGCGGACGGACATCCGATGGTCTTCGCCGGGATTTGGGCGGCACGGATGAACGAAGAGACTCAAGAATGGGAGCGAACGTGTTCCATCTTGACGACCGAAGCATCCGGTCCAATCACAGACATCCACCATCGCATGCCGGTGATCCTCAAGAACGAAACATGGGATGCCTGGCTGGATCGCGAGCTCACCGACCCCGAAACAGCACTCGGCTTGCTGCAACCGATCGACTCTGACCTTCTGATGGAACACCCAGTCTCACGACGGGTCAACTCGGTGAAAAACAACGACAGCGAACTGCGGGACCCTTCCGAGCCCGAAACGCTGTTCTGATCCACCCCGATAGCCCCGAATTCTTCCCTGTGAGGGATTATTCTCTGGTCCACCCTGAAAACCATGAGAAATCTCGCGCGCCTATTCGTCTTGGCCACGATCCTGACGGCTTGCCAACCTGCTGACCCGGTCAACACAACCGCGGGCGGAACCGGCGGGACCTCGACGGCGCCGACATCGACGGATCCTCCGACTAGAGACTGTGTTCAATTCACCGGGAGCACCAACTCGGTTGCAACAGGAGCCCCCGAGACGGACGCATTGTTCCTCAGCGGCGAGTCGTTCGTATGTGCAGACGAGGTGGTGGTCGCCTCCCCCGGAGACATCAACGAGCTAGCAGCCGGAGCGCAGCTTGCAGCAGCCCTGCGCGGGCCCCTCCTCCTCCCCCACGCTCAGCTTGCGGCCGAGATAGGTCGACTGAAGCCGCTGCATGTACGAATCGTCGGTGATCTCGAGGTGACCCTGCCCCCCGAATCCGATGTCACGCGATATGACGTCGCCCAAGCTGTCGCCGCGGCAGCCTTGGCACTGGGCACGGTTGAGGAAATCAGACTCCCGGCAACGCCTGACGCCTCCACCATCGTCGAAACGGTGCGTGCCATCACATCGGGGAGTCGAGTGGTTCTTCCCCAGACTGCACCTCCGGGATCCGAACCGCCGGCCGACCCGCTGTTGGCTCCAAGTGAGATTGTGTCGGGCCTCGCAACCTCGTCCGAAGCCGACTTCGTCTGGCTTGTTGATGCTCTCGACCCGGTGACGATCTTGGTGGCGGCTGCCACCGGGCACGCGGTCGACGCTCAGGCCATAGCCGTGGATTCAGCCGATATCTTGGGGTACCCGGAGGTGGGTACCGCTCTGAGCGGTCGCAGCAGCGAAGAACTCCGTTTTGTTGGCTCAACACCAGACCAAAGCGAATGGGAACTTGCCGTGCTGCTCAACGGCAACCAGCTGCCAGGAGGCGGCTTTTCCATACTCGGCGACGACCAGCCAAAACGATATGTCGCCTTTTACGGGCATCCGACGACCTCAGCTCTGGGTGTACTGGGCGAACAAGGGCCACAGGAGACACTGGATCGTATGGAACCTTTCCTCACTGCCTACGAAGCCGATGGGTACCAGGCAATTCCTACGTTCGAAGTCATGGCAACCGTCGCCGCTGCCGACGCGACAGATGACGGTGATTACAGCTTCGAATGGCCGGTATCCACGTTCACCGAGTGGATCGATGTGGCGACCGAGCAGGGGGGCTACGTAATCCTCGACCTCCAACCGGGCCGTGAGGACTTCCTCTCCCAGGCGATGCAGTACGAGGAGCTCCTCCTACTTCCCAACGTGGGGCTGGCTCTCGACCCGGAATGGAGGCTCGGACCCGATGAGTTCCACCTGCGCCAGATCGGCCGGGTGGATGCGTCAGAGGTGAATCTCGTGGTCGACTGGCTCGCTGACCTGGTGCGTGACAACGGATTGCCCCAGAAGATGCTGATTGTTCACCAGTTTCGGGATTTCATGATCGAGAACAGATCCACCCTCAAGGAGCGTCCCGAGCTCCAGATGGTCATTCAGATGGATGGACAGGGCCCCATCGACACCAAGGACACCACCTACGCCTTCCTTACTCAAGGGACCGAGGACGACCACTGGGAGTGGGGATGGAAGAATTTCTTCGACGAGGACTCCCCCACCCCGAGCCCCGAACACACCATGGGCAAAGATCCGGTGCCCGTTTTTGTGAGCTACCAGTAGCAGCTTGTCGCCTAGCTGACGCGGGTTATCAACTCGATCAGCTGGATGATGTCCTGGACAACATTCGGCGCCAGATCTGGGGTTTGTGCCGCCATAGCCAGCGATGGGACCTGGTCGCGCAGGCCGGCCAATATGAGTTCAGCGTCTTCGGTTGGCGACGACTGCAACCGTTCAACCTGGGGATAGAGGCGACTCGCAAGGCCCGGTCCGAATGTGGCGAAGATGTCGATTCGGTAGCCATCGACATCTCGAGTGGTCAGCTGACGGGTCACTCCGCCTGCTGTCATCACGTCAACCACCTCGAAGGCGACACCCTCGACGGTGCTCGAGTCGGAACCGACAACATCGACTCCAGGTGCCAGGAAGTCGGCGACACTCTGCGCAAAACCCGACCAGAAGTTGGCAGCGATCAAACCGTCGTTGTCCCGTAGCGACGAGGCGACCTCTTCGTCCGAAGCCCCTTCAGCCAGCGAAGCAAGCGCAGCCTGGCCCGGTATGGCCAGCGAAACCGCGCCGTTGAAGTCACCCTCAGTCAAAAACACCAACAGGTCTGACACCGCTGCCTCTGCGCTGGATGCACCCGGACCTGCCGAGGGATTCTCGTCCGATCCATCACCGCCACCCGAGCAGGCGCCAATGGCGAAGACCACGGCCAATACCAATAGGGCTCTACCCAACATCTTCACTCACGTATCCGGGAAGTCTCCCGCTAGACATCGTTCCCGCTCTCCGGCTTCGGATGTTCAGCCCAAGGGCGAACCACAGCCAGACCAGGTACATGATTCCGACCCCTTCGAGCACCCATCGCCATGGGTCGGACAAAGCACGTTCCCACGCGAGCGGCCAGTACGGGGCGGGCCCGGCCGGAATCTCCCCGAAGAACGGCCAGAGAAAGACTTCTGGGTCGGTCCACATCCCGTCCAGGAGAAGATGGAAGAGCCAGGCAACTCCAACCGCCATGAACGCCCGACGGCGCCGTCCCCGACGTGTGGCCAACAGGACGATGGTCATGTACAACGTAGGCGCAAGCAACGAGTGGGCCCACAGTTCGCCGGTCGAATACCGGTCGGCGAGAAAGATTGTGCCAATCGGAATATCGATCAGGTCGGGTACGAGTACGCCCAGGAAGAGAAACCGAACATCGACCTTGGGATCTCGAAAGATCCAACGAAACAGCCACAGCGTCGCACCGAGACGCCAAAACAGCATCCCTTACGCCACGAGTATCCGGCGGCAGTGGACGCAACGTGGCAGGTCGTGACTCATTGCTTCGTCTCGTTCGGCGGGTGAGAGAGCCATGTGGCAACCGCCGCAGACACCCTCTTCGAACTTCCCAACTGCAACACCTTCTTTTGTCACGCGAAGCTTCTCGTACAGCTCCAATAGATCGGGAGGCACCGGAGCGATAGCCTCCGCCTTGCGCTCTTCCTTGCGTGCCAGCTCGGCGTCAATCTTCTTCCATTCGGCCTTGATCTTGCCTTCGAGATCGTCTTTCTCTGCAGACATGGCCTCCAGCTGCTCTTGGAGGGATTTCACAGCAGCCCGGGCCGGGTCCACTGTGTCCAGGAGTTTCAGGACCCTCTCCTCCATAGCGTCCCGTTGGCCTTTGAGACTTTCGACTTCCAGGCGCATGTGCTCGGTTTCGCGGGCACTCATTGCACCCGCAAACAGACGTGTCTCATGTTCGTTGAGCTTCGACTCGAGCATCTCGAGCTCGCCCTCAGATTTGTCGAAGTCGAGTTCGAGCTCCCTGAGCGACGAGGAAGCCGTATCGAGTTCGCCTTGGGTTGCCTCCATCGCCTCGTGGACGGCTTTGTACCGACTCAGCTCCGGGAGATTTTGGCGGTTCTCGAGTAAACGATCGATCTGAAGATCCAGCGCTTGTACGTCGAGGAGGTCGGCGAGGCTCGGAATTTCCATGCAGGTGGCAGGCTAGTGGTTGCCAGCCCGGTACCAGATCCTGATCAGGAAACTGGCAGGGTGTCGCGACGCTCTGCACCGAGATACCCTGTCCCCCAGGTCTCAGGATCGATATCGGTCAGGTCAAGCAGTTCCACATCTGGAATTGAAGCCGCCAGCGCCACCAGAGCCACCATTCCGGGCCGTTCTGTAGCCACGTGTCCGGGGTCGACGATCGCCAAACCCAGATCTAGGGCGCGAACGGCGTTGTGGTGCGACACGTCGCCTGTGACCAGTGCGTCGGCAACTGCAGCTGCAGCATCGATAAACGATGATCCGGAACCGGGAATGACCGCAACTTTGGCAAGAACGCCTTCCCGATCTCCAGAAACTCTCAGGCCAGCGACACCAAAGGCATCTGTGGCGATGGCGTCAAGAGTGCCGAGGTTGCGCCCGAAGTCCCCGACTCTCCCAATGTGCGGAATCCCGGATTCGGGGTCACCGCCAAACGCCTCGATGTCACGGAGGCTGAACAGGTTCGCGAGGGCATCAGCTGTTCCGCCGGGAGCGGCGTCAAAGTCCGTGTGGGTTACGAGAACGGCCGTTCCGTTCTGAATCAGACGCAAGGCGCGTGAGGCGGGAGACGACCCCGCGACCAGCCGATTGATCGGATCGAATAAGAGTGGGTGGTAGGTGATCAGGAGGTCGACCGGCGTGTCCGACAGACGCCTCACGACCTCCTCGGTGACCTCATGACACACCCCGACAGACGCGACTCTCGCCTCGTTGTCACCGAGCTGAAGACCAACAGGGTCCCAGTCGGCGGCGGTTTCAGGACGGGTTCGCTCTGCCAGGTGCTGGCTGATTTCTTTGACTGTTGGCACCTCAGGCAGAGTAATCGCGATTTGCGAAGATACTCTTCAGCTATGCACATCGCACGGGCTCGATCGTGGCAACCGCCGGATGACTGGGTGAAGATCGAGACGATCGAATCGCATACTGGCGGGGAACCATTCCGAATTGTGACTGGTGGCCTTCCTGAGATTCCAGGCGAGACCATCCTCGAAAAACGCAGCTTTGCCCAAGCCAACCTCGACGACCTCAGAAAGTCATTGATGTGGGAGCCTCGGGGCCATGCCGACATGTACGGCGCGTGGCTGACACCGGCTGTGGCAGACGACTCAGATCTGGGCGTGCTCTTTCTGCACAACGATGGGTTCTCAACGATGTGCGGGCACGGAATAATCGCACTGACGCAGGTGGCGCTGGTGACTGAGATGATCCCTCGCGTGAGCCCGGTGACAACAATGCGCATTGACACCCCTGCCGGACAGGTCACCGCTATGGCCAGGGTCGACGGAGACACAGTCGAAGAGATCT
Source organism: Acidimicrobiia bacterium (assembly GCA_965216445.1). Classification (GTDB taxonomy): domain Bacteria; phylum Actinomycetota; class Acidimicrobiia; order Spongiisociales; family ZC4RG35; genus MA-ANB-1. Next base: position 1,178,563 of record OZ244166.1, on the reverse strand, counting down.
CATTCCGCAATGTGCCGTCGTTCGTTGAGAGTCTCGACAATCGGATCGACGTTCCGGGCATCGGAGCAGTTGCTTACGACATCGCCTTCGGGGGCGCCTATTACGCGTACATCAAGGCTGAGAACTTGGGATTGAATTGGCCGCCCGAGCAGGGTGGCCCTCTTGTCGATCTCGGTCGGCAGTTGAAAGCGGCGATATCCGACTCGCATCCCTTGACCCATCCGGTCGAGCCCGACCTCGGTTTCTTGTATGGGGTTGTTATCTACGGACCGCCAGTGGACTCAGCCAATACGTACCGAAACGTCTGTGTGTTTGCCGACGGCGAGATTGATCGGTCGCCGACCGGCACTGGAGTTTCGGGGCACGTGGCCCTCGGAAGGGCCAGAGGCAGTTTTGACTTGGGCGATGAGATCGCCGTCGAAAGCATCGTCGGCAGCCGTTTTGTGGGAAGCGCCGTCGAAGACGTTGTATTCGCCGGCGTCGAAGCTGTGGTTCCCCAAATCTCAGGGTCCGCCCACATAACGGGCCGTTCGACCTTTTGGATCGATCCAGCCGATCCCCTCAACCCGGGATTCCTACTCCGCTAGGTGCCCGCCAGCTTTATCCCCGACGACGCCGTCCGCGCCGCCAGGAACGTCGTCAAGGGGACAGCCGCGACAAGGCCCATAGAGCCGACCAAAGTCCTCACGATCTCGATTGCTACGACTTCAGAGCTGACCACAAACCCGAAGCTGAGTCCGGAGAGGCTGAACAGAATCAGGAGTGGCATCGCTGCACCCGCATAGGCCAGTAACAGAGTGTTCACGGTTGAGGCGATGTGATCGCGACCAACACGAATGCCGGCCGCAAAGATCTCACCTTGGCCGAGGGACGGATTGGCCTTGCTGACCTCCCATACGGTCGAGGCTTGTGTGACGGTCACATCGTCAAGCGCCCCAATTGTTCCCAACACGATCCCGGCCAACAGCAATCCGCTCAAGTCGAGACCAGGCACCACTGACAGATAGAATGCTTCCTCGGAGGCAAAGCCTGTGAAATCGGCGAACAGCAGCACCAGGTACGAGAGTCCCACCGTCAAAGCCAACGACCCGAAGGCGCCTATCGCAGCAATGTGCGTCAATGGATTGGGCCCGTGGGTCACATATAAAGAAATCAGGGCTATCGCCCCACCCCCAACCAAGGCAACTAACACCGCATCCCGTCCGGCGATGATCGCCGGCACGATGAACAGGACGAGAACCACCACGCTCGCAAACAAGCCGAACAGCGCATAGAGCCCCCGCACCCTCGCCAGAGCGATCACGGCGATTGCAAAGACCGCCGTTACGACAAGCAGGAGAACGCGACGATCCCTGTCGGCGTACTGATATGAGACAGTGCCGTCTTCAAACTCGTTCTCGTAGACGAAGACGTTGTCTCCGGCGGCCAAATCAGGGTGACTGACATCGGTTGCGAACTCTTGGGTGAAAGGTACGGACTCGTCTCCAAGGTCGAACTCCACCTGAATGCATTCGAGCTCTGCCGAGTAGGAGCATGCACCACTGGTCGAGCTCGCAACGGTGGCTGGTATGGCATTGTCGGCGAATCCCAATGCGGCCAGGTCGACGTCTGGAATCTGCCGCGGCGCCAGAACGAGGATGCCGATGACCACAAACAGGACGATTGCCCAGACAGATGAGGCTTGCCAACCGGGTGGTTTGATGTGTCGGCGATCGGGACCGAGCAGTGTCTTCAGGTCGTCAGATGCGTCGGGCACGCCGCCAGCCTAGTGATAGGTCGGATCTGGGCTGGGTTTGGTCACACGATCCCTACCGGCATGTCACGTTGTTCAATTCGTCCGTCGGCATGCCGGGCAAACCGACCTTGCTCCCGAGGATGTACCGGACTTGGTCCGTCCCATTTCCACCCGCCGAATTGGGTCCGGTGATAGTCCTGGACAGCCTGGCGAAGTTGCTCCGGAGTGTTCATCACAAAGGGCCCCATCTGGAAAACAGGTGCTCCTATGGGTCGGCCCTGAAGCAACAGAATCTCTGCGGGCGCACCGTGGTTGTGGATCGGCACACCGAGGTCAGAGTGGACCTGAACGCCGGTAGAAGAGCTCACCCGATGACCGGCAACCTCCAGGTCGTCACCCATGAACACGTGCAGCATCCGATTGAGACCGGCGGCGTCGGCGGGTAGCTCCCAAGACGCTCCAGAGTCAACCCGAATCAACCAGATCCCCAAATGCGAATCCGGGTTTGACGCCCAAGAGTTGGGTGGAGGTTGAGGCGGGACCCATTCGCCCAAGCGACCAGCGATCAAATCGAGGCTCACCCCTGTCGCAGGACGGAGAGTTGGTATGTCCTCTCCCCAGAGCATGGCGAAATGCGCTGGGACCATCTTCGACTCCGGTGGCAGGTTCAGCCATATCTGGAATAGTTCAAGGGTGTTGCCTGCTTCGGAATTCAGCAATGGGAACATCTCGGCATGCATGACTCCCCCACCAGTGGTTAGCCACTGCACGTCTCCGCCTCCGTAGCGACCGGTCGCCCCGAGAGAGTCGGAGTGGTCTACATACCCTTGGCGAACAACAGTGACAGTCTCAAAACCGCGATGTGGATGTTGGGGGAATCCGGGTACGACGTCACCGTGATACATGCTCCAACCGTCTCGATACGAAAAATCGGAGCCGATCTGGCGGCCGTGAAGTGAGACCGCCGGCCCCATCACGTCGTTTCCCGCCGGATAGTGATCGAGATGATGCACGGTCATCAGGAAGGGATCGAGGCCTTGCCACGGGAAGCCAAGTTCGGTTACGTCAATGACCGGTTCGTTCATGTGGTCATCCTACGGCAAGGTCTCTTTTGCGCTATTAGCCGTACTTGCGGGTGAATTCGGCTTCGCTCATCGTCAGATAGAGAATCCCTTCAATCAGTCCGATCAAACCTGGGATACCTGTCCAGAAGAAGATCAGATAGATGATCCCTTTCCCGGCGTCGTCGAGGTAGAACTTGTGGATTCCGAAGCTTCCCAAGAGGATTGCGAGGACACCGGCGGCTACCTGTGACTTATTGCCGGTGGGTTGTCTCACTGGAGTCGCTGCAGTCGCGAGTGCGACTTCGTCGGCCGCTGTCTTGTCTTCTTTCATGTCCAACCCGAAGATCTCAACGTTGTCCGGGCGGAAGAAGACGGTCTCGTTGGGCGCGACCACCCGGAACGTCCCGTCCTCGGGTGTGATCATGACCTCGTCGCGCTTGAAACTGGCGACCTCACGACCATTGACGTCGAACGAAATCGAATCCGATTCGAGTGTTGCAATCGCCGGATTCCACGGCTGACCCGATTCGACCCCGCCAACCTGAAGATGCCCACGATGATCCATGAGTCGATGTTAGCTCTACCACGGACGCGCACTCCCTACGGGACGAATTTGCGTCCTTGAGTCAGATCGACGTCGTCACCGGTCCCGTCGCCGAAACGCCATACGACAGCTCGACCTCGCCCCATGACCACTGCCATCGAGCCGAGTGTGGTGCCGTCCGATTCGGCGTCGGATGTATACAGAATCCCCAACTCCCAGTCCTCCTTGGTCCGGACCACTCCTGAGCCCGCAACCGAGTCCTTCGCTTCGCGGAGGGCTTCTTGGGCTAGAAGATGAGGGAAGTGGTGTTTGGCTCCGTTAGCCGTTGACGAGACCAGAAGCAGCGCCGGATTGACCCGTTCCATGAGTTCGAGGTTGACGCCGTGTTTCGAGCCGTGGTGGCTCACTTTCACCACTTTTGCCCTCAAGGCGTCTGTGCCTTGTGAATCTCGAATCGCCTTGGCGGCTTCGTTGCCGGTTGTGTGGAGCTGCGGAAACTCGGTTTCGACAAACGCCCACGATGTGGTCTGAGCGTCGCCCCCGAGAATCAGGGCGGTTGTATTGGGATCATCGATTAGCTCGCGTCCGTCGTCACGCATCACCACTCTGGCTGCCGGGAACTCAATCCTCAGTGTGATCGAGGAGTCATTTATCTCTGTTCCATACGTGTCGAATCGGTTTCGGAGCTGCACTGAAGGGGCCAGGACTGTGATCAGCGCCGACCCGACCCACTTGCGATACCCGGCTGTTGGCTGTGCGTACGAGAGAAACTCGTTGGCCTCGATCTTCGCCATCATCGTGTGGTAGGCCTGGGTGGTGTGGAAATAGCCAGGGTCCCAGAACTCGGCGATCCGATCTCGTTGATTGTCGAGGAATTCCCCCATTCCCCCGATGTGATCCGAATGAGGATGGGTGGCTACTACCAACGCCACCGATCCGTCGGGGCGACCATTCTGGGGTGCGGCTGCCGAGAGGCGGTTCGCTTGTACCAATGCATCGATCAGCCGCTCGGTCTTTCGTTTCCGGGCAACGTCGACAACGACCAAACGCCTTTCTCCATTCGGATCTTCAGGAAGTAGCAGAACCTGCTGATCGCCGTCTCCAACATTGAGCAAGAAGTACACCAGGTGATGGGACTGGATCGACGCCAAGAATCCGCCGGCTGCCTCGTGTTTGCCCACCGGGATGGGCGCGGGGGCGCTCATATCGACCTCCTGGGCACATCCGTGTCGCCCGGCCTCATCAATTCGACACGACTCTTGTCTTGGAGGACGTCGAACTCGCCGCGCCCTTTGCGTGGCTTCACCGGCTCCTCGTCGATGGCCATCTTCTTGGCATACGCCGGATCGACAGTGGATGCCGCCGCACCGAACAGCGCAGCTTTAGCCGCACTTCGGGCGGCATACGAGATGTCCCTGACCGTTTCCGCCTTGCTCAGAGACTTGGCATTCCGATGCAGTCCACGAACGGCAAAGACATCGCCGATTCGCACCGGCCGGTCCGCACCGGTAATCCCGTCATCCTTTCGGTGGGTGGCGACCGTCGATTGAAGTTCGCCCAGGTCCTGATACATCTCGTAGGGGTCGCCATCGAAAACCAACCGTCCCCCACGGTCGATGTGGGGCCATGCGGACACCTCGAGAACCACCCGCCCATCATCGACATCTTCGACGACGACATACTTGTCGGTCTTGAAGGCCCGCCGTTTCTTGCGTTTCTCGCCTTCGGTTCCGTGGACTGTGAACGGCTGCCACAACTTGGATTGCGGCTCGAATTGGTCCTTGCTGATTTTGGCTCGTTGCTCGGCCTGCATAAGACCCCCTTCGAAGTGAGGATACGCGCCAGGACTCAGCCATTGCCTAACATTGTTGACGTGGCCGACGACTCACTGAACTCACCGCAACCTCCGGAACCACCACCGCCCCCTCAACCGCGGCCGATGTCAGATACCGACCGAAAAAACTGGGCGATGGCAGCACACCTCTCAGCCCTGGTTGCCTTCGTTGGTGTCCCGTCGCTGGTCGGTCCGCTGGTGGTGTGGTTGATCAAGAAGGACGAAGACGACTTCATTGCCGCCCACAGCGTTCATGCGCTCAACTTCAACATCTCGGTGTTGATCTACACAGTTGTGGCTGCGTTCGCGCTCGGGCTCTTCGGGCTGGTCACCCTTGGGATCGGATTGTTCCTGGCGATACCTGTCGCCATCGTTGCTTTCATCGCTTGGCTGGTGTTTGTCATCCAGGGTGGGATAGCCGCGTCCAGGGGCGAAGCATTCCGCTATCCGGTGACAATCGACTTCGTGAAATCGCCGGACTACTCGGCGCGCGCCTTCTTCGCCCGCAGGATGAGGACCAGGGCGACAAGTAGGCCAACCACTGCAACAAGCTGTGCTGGCGTCAAAGCAACGACCAACTCATCTGACGTCTCGTCTGAGCTCATAACCCGACCCTACTCGGGCGCAGGTGCCAGGAGTTTCAGACTCGCCCCGTCGCCAGATACGAACTGAACGGCACTCGAATCCCATCGTCAGTTCGGTATTCAGCCAACTTCTCTTCCAGTTCAGCAATTGCCTCGGCCCGTTCCGCTTCCGGAAGAGCAAGAAAGGCAGCTGACCAGGGCAGTGCCTTGAGGTGGTCGGGCACGTATTCACTCACCGGGGGCAGATCCACGTCCACCTCGATCAGCTCGATCGAGACTTCGCTGACCCCGGCAAGTCGAAGCCAATGTGCGAGTTGAGATTCCGTGGTCGCCCAATCTCCTTGGTCTGCACTCCCGTATCGGACCAACATCTCGAACTCGTGGAGGAGGAAGGGTGACCCCTCGGCCGGGCTCCAAACCGTGACGCCGACACGACCACCGCTGCGAACCACCCGGGACATCTCCCGGAGACCGTGCACCGGGTCGGGAAAGAACTGAAGACCTTGTTGGCAGATCGCGACGTCGAAAGTTTCGTCGTCGTAAGGCAGATCCAATGCGGATGCTTCTGACCATTCGATGTTTGAGTCTGAAGTTTCGGAAAGGGCGCGGGCCTGGGCGACCATGCCCGCGTTGATGTCACTACCGACGATGTGGGCGTCGGGGCCGGCCAGGCGTACGGCCGCTCGTGTAGCTATCCCGGTTCCACATGCGACATCCAACACCGAGTCGCCCTGCCGTACGGTCGCAGCGACGAGTCTTTCAGCAAGCGGAATCATGAACAGACCGACATGCGAGTTGTAAAAGGAGGGCGCATCAGTCCCTACTTGGAATCCCGACTCCTCACCGATGAGTTGCTCCTCCACCTGCCAATCGCCGAAGCGCGACCTTAGCCAGCCTGCAGGCGCGACTGGGCGACGATTCCATCGCTAGCTCAGCCCCAGACGACAACAAACGGGCTGATCACCGTGACCGAAATCACGGTGGCCCGCCATCTCAAGCCAGCGCTTGAGCCGACCAGTACGTCCCGTTGTCTGTTGCAACGATCAGGAATTGGGAGAATTTTTTTTGAATCGAGGGGTAGGGGTCTAGAAACTGTCACAGGCGTGCCGTACCATCGAACATATGTTCGCTAGAACCATTGACGAAGTTTTGGTTGAGGGAGATGAGTGGTCGACCATCGACGAACCGGATGCCGCTGCTCCCACCACCCCGCTGACCGGTCTTCCCGGCGGCATCGAACGACTCGAACCCGGCCCGATGCTGGCGGCGGCACTAACCACCATTGACATAAGTCGTCTATCGGGTGCCGACCTGACTCGTCTTCTCCCTCTGCTTCAGAAACAAATCTCGGGCTTCGAAGCTGTCGTGCTGATAATCATCTCGGAGATTGCAGATGTGATGGTCGACGAGTTTGGCGATGACCTCGCCGAGGCTTATGAGGCAACGGCTTTGGAACTCCGGGCATTGTTGCGGATCACCCGTCGCGCTGCCGATATCCAGATCGGATTGGCCGAAGAGCTCACCAGCCGCCTCCCGGCTGTCGGAGAAGCCCTCGAACAGGGTCTGATCGATTTGCCTCGTGCCCGGGTCCTCGCCGATCAAACAACCCACCTCGACCAAGCTCAGGCCCGCCAGGTTGTTGACAGAATCATTGATCGGGCGCCGGAGCTGACCACCGGCCAGCTCCGGGCACGTGTCAGGCGCCTCTGTCTGGCCATCGATTCCGAGACCGCCAAGAAAAGGTATGAAGCGGCCGTGGACCAACGTCGAGTGGTGAGAGACGCCACGGTCGACGCCGCGGCGAATCTGATGATCCTCAACGCACCTCCCCACCGGGCCGACGAGGCGTACAACAAGATCGATCGGATTGCCAAGGGTCTGCAACGTCCCGGAGAGACTCGAACCATCGACCAGCTTCGGACCGACGTCGCTCTCGATCTCCTCTGTGGTGACAGTCGGCAGGAGCGAGCAAAGGGAGGGACCGTCAATATCAACGTAGACCTCGACACGCTCGCCGAACTCGCCGAACATCCAGGCGATCTCGCCGGGTACGGCCCGGTGATTGCTGATATCGCTCGCCAAGTCTCTGAGACCCACCTCGGTTCTGAGTGGCGTTATCGGGTGTATGACCCCGAAACCGAACTCCCCGTCGCTACTGGAACCACCAGAAGGCGGCCCAATGCCGCCCAGAAGCGTGAGGTCGAGCTCAGAGACCAAACTTGTGTGTTCCCCGGCTGTCGAATGCCATCTACTCAATGCGACCTCGACCACATCAAGACTTGGGCTGATACGGGTCGCACATCTGTCGACCAACTCGGGCCTGGATGCCGCCACGACCACGTCCGCCGCCACAAATACGACTGGACCTACACACCGCTATCTAACGGCGACTACCTCTGGACTAGCCGTCTTGGGCTCAAACACACCACCAGTGGCCGACCACCACCACCGGATGACTGATCCCCACGATGCGTCACCGTCTACTGAGTTGCTGGATCATCCATCCGGCCGTTGCAGCAGCCTCATCGACAGCGATCCTCAGATAGTCCTGCCAGTACAAAAGGCATGTTGGTGACGTCAGCAACAGGAGTCCGCGCATCAAGAACTCCGACTCCGTTTCGGAGAGCTCCTCCAGCTCACGGCTCACTGCTGCCTGAAGGATCGGGAGTCGATCTTCAGATGGGGGCCGGACCACCTCTTCCCGGGGAGCGGCGAGGTTCCACCGCACGGTGGCCTCGAGCGAAGCGAATTGCTGATAGAGGCCAGGCAGGAAGTCAATCAATTCGTCGACGGTGGATGGGGCGACTCCAACCGTCACCTTCTGATAAAGGTTGGAACCCAACGCAGCAAAGAGGTTCGCCTTGGTCGAGAAGTGGCGATACAAGGTCGGCTCGGAGACGCCGGCGTGCTCGGCGACCGCGGACATCGTTACCTCAAGCGGGCTTTTGGTCTGGATGAGGTCAGCGAGGGCGGTGAGAATCCGCTCCCGGGTCACCTCACGTTGCTGATCTCGTAGCGATATCGGTTTTTTGGCAGATGATTCGGACTCGGATCGTGAATCCATGAGAACCCCTTGACAATAGAAATACTATTCTTATGATAGTAATACTATCGCCAACTGGAGGAAAAGGCATGGAAATCCGAGAAGAGCTGCACATCAACTGCCACCCCGCTTTGGCATTCGACCTAATGGCAGATGTGCGCAGAATCACCGAGTGGAATGGCGGTGCCTCTAGCGCGGAGATGTTGAGTCCCGAACCAATCGGTGTTGGCTCGCGTTTCAGCACGGTCAACCGCGGCCAAACGCTGGAGTCGACCATAAGGACCTTCGAACGGCCCGATCTCCTCGAGTTTGATGTGACTGGCAAGGCCATGGATGTGGCAGGGACGTTCGCATTTACCGAAACCGACGAAGGTACGAGGCTCGACCTGACCTTCACACCCCAGCCGAAGGGCGTTATGGCGTTTCTGTTCCCATTGCTCAGTCCGATCATCAAGCGCGACCTGCGCAAACAGCATGAGAAGTTCAAGGTGTTCTGCGAATCCCAAACCCAGCCGCACGACGTCTGAGGGACTGCAGGATCAAAGCAGGGGTGCGGTGTCTATGGAGTGATGGCTGGTATCCCGAGCCGTTATGCGTTACAGAAGCACATATCACTTTGGTAGCGTCGACTGATGCCAGGTGAGTTCTTCTTCATGGCCCTTGGTGGCTTGGGAGTGTCTTTGGCTGGATTCGTGGGAATCATCACAGCCCTCGACCATCGCGAAGACCACAAGTCCGAGGTGTCACGTTGGCGGGTCAGAAACATCGTTCGCGCCGGGTTCACCCTCACGATCATCGGATTCGGCACCGTGGCGGTGTACTCGGTCACTGGCAACGATCTGGATTTGACCATCCGTCTGGTTTCGGGGTTCACCCTCGTTGCGAACCTGATGCGGGCGGGTTCTGAACTCAAACCGGGCCCAGCGTGGCCCGACAGGGCCCAATGGAGGCTGGCAGTGTTCATCGAACTGGCATTGATGGTTGGGTATGCAGCCGCCATAGTCGTTCCCAGCGTCGGACTCTTGCAGCTACTTCTGATCTTCCAGTTGGGCTTTCCCCTTTCGATCTTCAGCTTCACGATCCGGGACATTTCTGACAGCGACACCTGAGCTTGACTTGCCGATCATCGAGCGAACCTATGGAACGGTCAAGGTTGCGTAGCTGCTGGTTGAAATTTCACGGTGTTGCGAATCGGGCGGTTCAATGATGTCGTAGGAGATGTTGACTCCTATTGAGTAGGAACCTCGGGCGAGAGGCAGAGTGGCCGTCAATTCGCCTCGACCTTGCGCGTCAGTTGTGAAAGGGATGGCGTCTAGCCCGATACCGCAGTCAACCGAGTTCGGGCGTTGCAAGTAGAGAATGTAGGGCCAGTTGGGTGCTGCATTTTCGAGAAGGATTTGTATTTCCACACCGCCTGGGACAGGGGTGTATGTGATCTGGCCTGCTGGACGGGTGGTGTCGTCGGCGAACAGATCCGGGCAGCTGATATCACCGTCGGCGTAGAGGGTTTGGTTCACGGTGCCGTATGGGAGTGTCGAACTCGGCGTTGCGATATCTGTTTCCAGGCCCCTCAGGAGAATCAGCGGAACACCAACGAGAAGCATGACAACAGCGGCGGCTGCGACTCCAACCGCCCAGCCGGGAACCTGTCGCCTTCGAGCGGGTCGGGGTACGAGGACAATCTGGTTGTCCTTTGTTTGCCATTCGTCTTCCTGCCCTTTGAACCCAGTCGGCAGCAAGTTCTCCACCGGTGTAGACCCCTCGTACATGGCTTCGACGCGTTGACGGATCTCGTCTTCTATTCGTTTAGGCATAATCCACTCCGAGTCGTTTCCGAAGCTTGTTCATCCCCCTGTCGAGATGGGCTTGAACGGTCGAGAAGGTCACTCCCCACAACTCAGCAACCTCCGTGACTCTCCAGCCAAAGCCGTGTACGAGCACGACCGCTGCTCTTTGTTTGACTGACAATCGGCGGAGAGCTGGAGCGAGGTCAGGCTCGAACCACGGGTCGAACTCACTGCTGGCCGCCGTACTCGAAAACGGGAGTCGCTTGGTCAGGGTCCGCTTCGCATAGTTGTGGCCAACCCGATATAGGTAACCCTTGGGGTTACTCATTTCCTTGATGCGAGTCCAGTGTTCCCACCCATACGCCAATGCCTCCGCAGTGGCCTCGTCACCTATTTCCGGGCCGAAGGAAGCCATGAGCGCCTGCTTCAGTGGTTGTGCCAGTTCGTCCACGAACCGTGTGAATCCGGCTACATCGGATGGTGATACCAATACGAGACCTCGAGCTTGCCCTTCGCATTCAATCATCAGCGGATCCAGCGTGTCGGTGACGGACCGAGCTGAGCGCACAGTTGGGGCCGATAACTCGGCCCCAACTGAGATGGTTATCAACCCTCCGGACTTCCGGGTGTGCCTGTAGCGTGACAGAAGCCATCCATCGTCCAATAGTGGGTGTCAGTGGTCACGATTTCCACAGGTTCAGCCATCACGTCATGAGTGACAACGACCGTTGCCTCGAAGTAGTCGGCGCTCGCTCGCGTCCCGACACAGTGCAGACCATCATCACGCACACTCTCTTTCGCCTGACTCGTGGTTGTGACGAACTCCGCGTAGACCCAAACGTGCATGAAATCTCCGGCGCAGTCGTCCGATGAATCCGGCGAATCAGTTTGGACGCCCACTTCGCCCGACGTTTCAGTGAAGTGATCGCCAGTAACGCCTTCCCAATAGCAATCGATACCACCTTCGGCGCGGATCTGTACGTTCCAGCCGTCATCGACCTCCTCCGCGTTCACGAACACCGAGAACGCGCCCACGTTGGCGTCTTCCCCATGTGCGATCACATCAAACCCCGATGCCACGAACTCGGTCGTGCCTGGTGGGGTGGCTAGAACCGGAATGCTCAGTGTCATCAGACCAAGCACAATCAGCCGCAGAACTGGCCTAGCTTTCGTTGCAGACCATCTCGGGCGAGCCGTGTGGCTACCCCTTCGGTAATGAGTCAGCATTACATTTCCTTTCCCTTGTCGATTGACCAGGTAGCGACCTCTCAGGAAGCCGGCTCCCACTGATGCACGCGCGGATTTCACAGATAAGGGCATCAGCCGTGCGGAATCGCGACACTCAAATCCAGCGCACGTAACGACACGTCTGCTCGGATCGGCATGCGTACAGTCTCTCCTCGTGAACACTTTTCGAGACGGACTGCTTGGGCCGTCCATTCCGGCATTATGCGTATGATCGGCAGGACCGCGCGCACTCAACTCTGACGCACTCCGCCAAACAGGTAGGGTCAGTGGAATGAGAATGTGGGTCTATTCAGCGACTTTGCTGATTCTGTGCGCAGCCTGTGGGCAACCGTCTCCTCATGCGTCGACAACGAGTTCAGTGAGGTGGCGGTCTTCAACTCGTCGGGCGACGTCCAAATACGGGGCTAGCAGCACGTAACCGACGAACCACACATACCGGTACTTCTGCTCTCGGCTCTGGCTTCTCTTCGACGTGCTTGAAAGGCGCTTCTCTCACCTCGTGTGGAGCGTTGTGGACGCTAACGGGTATCTCCACGATCCACCGATCTGACGAATGCCCGAATCCCCAACCAGCACAGGGCGAATCGACAGTGGGCGTTGACGGACTCGAACCGCCGACCCCTGCCTTGTAAGGGCAGTGCTCTAGCCAACTGAGCTAAACGCCCAAGCATTGTCTGCTGGAGACGAGATTCTACGACAGGTCCGAACTCTCAGCCCACTTTGGATTCGAAATCGGAAAACACTGACTAGACCCTTCGCGCGTGTGCGTATTGATTCGCACAACCCATTTAGTTTTCTCGAACTATTGGCGATAAACAGACTGTGGATAAATCCTCAATAGTGGCCCCCCGTGTTCCTACGCTGGCCCAGGAAAAAGACTATGGCAAGTAGCTCATCAATCAGACGAGAAGTCAGCGACGAAGCGATCCGTCAGTATCTGGACGGAATCGGCACTTACGATCTGCTCACCGCAGAGGACGAAGTACGCCTCGCCAAAGCGATCGAAAACGGGAATAAGGCAGCAAGTGCTTTGGAAAACGAGAAGAACCAGGCAAAACGCCGCGAATTGCGGAGACTGGTTCGGGCCGGAGAAGAAGCACGCCAGACTTTCATCCGCGCCAACCTGAGATTGGTTGTCTCTATCGCTAAACGATACGGCCACGCCCGACTCCCCTTCCTCGACCTCGTCCAGGAGGGAAATCTGGGACTGATCAGGGCTGTGGAAAAGTTCGAGTATCGGAAGGGTTTCAAGTTTTCCACATACGCCACGTGGTGGATCCGCCAGGCCATCACCAGGGCTATCGCAGACAAGAGCCGCACTATCCGGGTTCCGGTCCACATGATGGACACCATCACCCAGATGCAGACCGCCGAAGCGAACCTCACCAAGAAGCTCGGTCGTAAGCCCACCGACGAAGAACTCGCTGACGAATCAGGACTATCGATCACCAAGTTGAACGACGCTCGCAAGGTCGCACCTGAACCGATCTCGATTTTCGAGCCTGTTGGGGAGGACAACGCCACTCTTGGGGACTTCATCGAAGATCACGACGCCGCCACGCCGTTTGAATTGATCGTCTCCAAACTGAATGTCGAAGACCTCAAACTGATCTTGGAACGCCTCAACGACCGGGAACGCACCATCATCGAGATGCGATACGGGCTCTACGGCCAGACGCCGGCGACCCTGGACGAAGTCGGACGTCACTTCGAAGTCACCCGGGAACGGATCCGCCAGATCGAAGCGAAAGCTCTGGCCAAGATGCGCCACCCATCCACACCAGCAAGCTTGAGACAACTCGCAGTCTCTTAACCCCTCCCTCCCAGACAACCGAAGAAGCGCAATCAGCGGCCCGTGCCACTGGTTGCGCTTCTTACGTTTCGTCTAAGCAGATCAAGCAGACTTCACCTGATCCCAAAGCTCAGTGATGTCAGCCTGGAGGGGAAGTCCAGCGTCTTCATGACGAGGACGACCTCGTCCGCGGCGTCGGTGGAAGGGTTGGCCATCCCAAAAGATGACACCACCCCAGACACCCCAGTCGTGTCCTTCCTTGAGGGCGATCTCGAGGCATCTGACCCTGAGATCACAACCGGCACACACTTCCTGAGCTCTTGCCATTTCCGCGGGCCGTTCTGAGAAGAACCAGTCATGGTCCCCCACCGAACTACATCGCCCGTCTTCTTGTATTTGTCTTAACTCTTCGCTCATCTCGAATCCTGTTTCTTGTTGTTCTCGTCCGTTTTCGGGGCATAAAGAAAGCCGCCGGGTTTCTCCGGCGGCCTGCTCATGAAACGTTGTTGAAGATCAACTCATGGATCGAGAGGCTGCCGGTTGGCATTGGTGGCTGCAGCGCCATCGGACGTCGGAACGGGCGCGACAAAGCCAGCCTGAAGCTGGGTGAATGCGATATTCCGCTGCTCGATCATCGATGCCTCTCTTACTTGACCCGGTCAACATTGGTCGTTTGAAAACCCTGAGTCAAGCTATTTAAGGAATTCCCGATGCACTTGAATGTGTTGAGGTGAGTGGCCCCATGAATCAATCCCTCGAACTACTCGACTACCGACGCAGAGTTGCTGAGATATATCGGCACGTACGCAAATCAGATCCCGGGCCCGATACCTGGAGGACCTGGCGAAGTGAACGCGATCAACTGTTCGCTGATCACCCCCAATCCCCCATCGAAAACCGAAAGACGTTCAGGGGTCTCCCCTACTTTGATTTCGATCCGAAGTGGCGAACTGAGGGCCGGTTTGTTCCCGATGTCGAAGTCGAAACCGATGTCGCCAACTCGAGCCACGGCTCAACCCGCTTTCGTCGTGTTGGCGTTGTCGAATTCGAGTTCGATGGCCAGGGACACAACCTCGACGTCATGTGGTTGGACGCATACGGAGGTGGGATCTTCTTACCGTTCCGGGACAAAACCAACGGTGACTCAACCTATGGCGGCGGTCGCTACCTCCTGGATACGGTCAAAGGTGCGGACTTGGGTCAGACAGCAACCGGGTTGATTCTGGACTTCAACTATGCCTACCACCCAAGTTGTGTCCACTCCCCGAAGTGGTCCTGTCCGCTGGCACCCCCGGCCAATCAGCTGACCCTTGAAGTCACCGCCGGTGCGCAGATTCCCGTCAATGGAGAGCACGGAATCCAATGAACCCGAACCCGAGTAGAGCGACGCCTATCACGACGAGCCGCCACTCAGGCTTCGACCTCGTGAACCAGAATGCAACCAGGAGAACAGCGACAAACAACACCAGCTGTGCCAATACTCCGGCGTCGGTCTCAGGGAGGATCAGATCAATGGGGCTCATCGATGCGAACAACAGACGCGGTGGACGATGACTTCCCACCCACTTGAGAAAGCTCTTGGGACTTCTCTTCGATTCTTGTTCCTGTGGGCTATCCCGCTGTCGGTTGTCGCCCTGGTCTTTCGGTCACCCACGGATCATGACGCCCTGTTTTGGTACGACAACGTCCACCTCCTGGTGTTGCAGCTAGCCGCCTTCTCTCTCGTCCGGAAGTTGGCTCCACTGACCGACCATCCCTGGTTCCCTGAGAACAAGCGCCCCTGGCTCGCCTCCGCCGCCTCCATTGTCGCTCTCGTCACCGGTTTCGCCGCCCTGTTGACCCTGGCGACTTCTGCGGCCTCCCGATTTGATCCCTCACTTCAATTCCTCCAGCTGCTGTCATCGCTGGACATCGCATGGGCGACGGCAGCTTTGTTCATAGGTGCGAGAAAACTGTGGGGGCCAAAGGTCGCCGACGCTGCCGCAATTGGGTTGATCGTCGTCTGTGTGGGTTCAATTGCCCTGTATCTGGACACAGTCGGCTTCACTGTCGACGGCGGCTGGCTGGTCGATGCCTCCGAAATGTTGCGGATAGTTCTCCCCGCTGACACCGTCGCGGCAATCGCCGCGATCACTGTGCTGCTAACTGCGCATCGCCGTCAGGACAGGGAGCACCTCAGCCCCCAGTCATAAGGCTGAAACTCGACCGACTCAGCTGTGAGCATTTGAGGACTGAGCCAGCGCCCCAAAGCCGGGACCAGGCGAGATTTCGAAACCGGCAACATTGACGGCATCCTCGTGGGACGGACAAAGTCGGATCCATACCAGAGAAACACTCGACTCAATTTGAGCACTCCAGCCGAGTCAAAGACTGCTCCCCCTGCAGTCAGGAAGTCCTCCATCTGGGAGTCGAGCTGTCGATCGATATCGGTGCCCCGATAGGGCTCGGTCCTCAGTGTCGGGCACGAAACCGATCCGCAAACGAGGGCTGCATGGATCCGTGGGTCTTTGAAACGTCGGATCTTGCCGTGCTCTACTGCGTCTAGAGACAGCGTCTCGCCATTGACTGCCGTCAGCGGGCGACTGAAGGCGCCGGGAATCCGGAGAACGGACTCCCTGCCTTCGGACTGAGCGCGTGCCGCGAGTCGCAAAGCACCGGCGTTGTAAAGGTTGATCCAATAGGCAAGGGCTTCATCTCTAGACATGTCTTCTGGATTGATCGTCGACATATCGCTGATGTACTCCGCCAAAACGGGATCAAGCTCTCCCAAATCGGGATCTCGCTCGCCGTCCATGACACTCAGAACATCGGCGAGAACGCGATGGTCGGCGATTCCGATGCCAGACGGGTTGGGTTTCCGGATGGTGAGGCGAATCTTGAATATGCCCCACAAAACCGCCAGTGGGTTGGGTTGGTCCATGCGCAGCTCAACATTGTGGCATCGCCAATTCTTCCCCCTGCAAAATCAGATATGGTTACAGGGATGTTCAAATTCCTATCGAGACTGATCAAGCTCGCGTTCCTCGCAGCCTTGGGCACGGCCGTTGCAGCCAAGTTCATGCTGAAGTCGAATGCTGAACCACAAACCCAAGAAGTCGACCTGGTGTCGATCTTCTCCGGCGAGGAGCTCACCTCCTTGGCCGATCCGTTCTATGGCGGGAAAGTGCTCACGATGTTTGGTGGCGCCAGGCTGGACTTGAGGCACGTGAACCCGGCACCAACAGGAATCTATCTCGATCTGGCAATTGTCTTTGGTGGATTCGAGCTGGTCATCCCCCAAGGCTGGAAAGTCAATTTCACCGGCCAGGTGATCGCTGGTGGTTTTGACGACTCCACGGCAACCGACACCAGCACCGATTCTCCAGTTGTCCACGTCGGTGGATTCATCGGCTTCGGCGGTGCAAGAGTGCTCAACCAATCTTCAGAAGAGATCGCCGCCGTATGACAATACGAATCGAAGCGGAGAAGCTCATACCCGGACGTGGTGAGCCGATAGACAGCGGCGTTGTTCTTATCGAAGGCCAAACTATCGCTTATGCCGGCTCTTCGGATGGCGCGCCCGTGACAGCCGATGCCGAGATTGTTGAGACCCAAACCGTGATGCCGGGAATGTGGGAGTGTCACGGCCATTTCTTGGGCCTCCCCAGTGCCAACTTCAATGATCTGCTGGGGCTGCGACCCCAGATGGCTGCCATGCGGGTCACCCATGACGCACGCCAGGCCCTAGACGCCGGATTCACCTCAGTCCGAGAGATGGGCGGCTACGGGACCTTCCTGGGCAGAACCATCGATGAGGGTTGGGCGGTAGGTCCCAACATCTACGCCAGCGGCGGGATGCTCTCCCAGACCGCAGGTCACGGTGACACTCATGGGGCGCCTCTGCACATGCACCGCGACCTCATCGAACGTCACTGGGGCGAAGACAACATCTGTGACGGCCCGGATGAGTGCCGAGCCGCGGTCCGACGGATGCTCCGCCTCGGAGCGAAGGTGATCAAGGTCCACGCCTCGGGCGGAGTATTGAGCGAGCTCGACGACCCGTTTTTTCCCCAGTTTTCCCCCGAAGAACTGGAAGCAATTGTCGACGAGGCCACCCGGATGGGTCGACTGGTCGGTGCCCATTGCCATGGCAAAGACGGGATAATCGCCGCCCTCAATGCTGGCGTTAAGACAATTGAACACGGCACCTATTTGGATGAGGAAGCCGCCGATCTGATGATCGAAAAGGATGCGACGCTCGTACCGACCCGTTTCGTAGTTGAGTTCCTCATGGCCGAGGGCGCCAAACAGGGCATGCCCGAATACGCACGAATCAAAGGCGAAGAAGCTTCGAAGAGTCACTCGAACGCGGTCTCTCTGGCTATCGAAAAAGGCGTACGCATTGCATTGGGGACGGACATCTGGGCACCCGGCGTGTGGGGTAGGAATGCCGAAGAACTGGGTTTCATGGTCGCCGACGGGATGACCAATCTCCAAGCCATAGAAGCCGCAACGGCGAACGGTCCGCAGACGTTGGGACCACAGGCACCAAAGGCAGGCCAGTTGCTTGAAGGCTATGACGCCGACGTGATCTGTGTTGACGGTGATCCATCGGAGGATGTCAGGATCCTCGAAGACACATCCAACGTGACCCACGTGTTCAAGGGCGGAGTGGCCTACAAAGAGCCGGCCTAGACGATTCGGCGCTTGCTGGCCCAACGGGCCAGCTCGTGACGGTTGGAGAGCTGCAGCTTCCTCAACACCGACGAGACATGGGTTTCGACTGTCTTGATCGAAATGTTGAGTTTGCGCGCGACCTGCTTGTAGGCGAAACCTCGCGCAATCAATCTCAAGACGTCCTTTTCCCTTGTGGTCAACTGATCCATCTCGGGGTCGTCTTCCGATGGAATCGCGCCCGCAAAAGCGTCGAGGACAAAACCTGCCAACCGCGGTGAGAAAACTGCATCTCCCGCATTGATCCGACGGATTGCCTCAGCTAACTCATCGGGGTCGATCGTCTTCGTGACGTAACCCCGGGCGCCGGCACGGATCATCGCAATTACATCCTCAGCGCTGTCGGAAACCGACAAGGCGAGAAACTTGATGTCGGGATTGGTTTCGGCCACACCTTCGACCACGGCGACACCACCACCGTCCGGCATGTGAACGTCAATCAGGACGACATGCGGTTTCAGGTTGCGGATTCCCTCAATCGCAGCGTCGACATCGTAAGCAGTGCCGGCGATGTGGAACTCTTCGTCGAGTTCGGCTTTGACGCCTGCGAGAAAGAGACGATGGTCGTCGACGAGGAACACCTTGATGCTCATTTGGGGTTCCTCTCCAATCTGATGACGACTTCGGTCCCTTCGCCAGGCTCACTCTCGATTTCCACGCTAGCTCCGGCCTTTTCGGCTCTTGACACAATGGACTCCGATATCCCTTTGCGGTCGGAGGGTATGTCAGCGGAATTGAAACCCTTCCCCTGATCGGTGACAAAGACCTCGAGGAGATCCTCACTCACCTCCATATAAGTAGAGATTTCCTCGGCGCCGGAGTGCTTGGCGGAATTCACCAGCGCTTCGCCGGTCGCCGCCAGGATTGGGTGGAGTTCATCGGTGAGAGGCGTATCTCCCACAGTGACGACCTCAACCGGAATCTGATAGTCCCGTTCGACGCGATTTGCGGTCGCCCGGAGTGCGGTCGACAAGAGGTCAACGCCATCCAATGGAGTGTGCCCGAAGAGCCATTCGCGAAGCTCACCTTCCTGATGTCTGGCCAGCATCGACATCCGGTTGGGGTCGTCGGAGCGCTGAATCAACGCAAGGGTCTGCAGAACGGAGTCGTGGAGATGTGCTGCCATTTCGGCGCGCTCCTCTTGTCTGACTCGCTCCCTTCGCTCTTCTCCGAGGTCTTGGGTCAACCTTTTCACCCAGGGACCGAATGCAACTAACAAACCAACTCCGGTGAGAGCAACAGCAAGTAATACTGCGCCAAGCTCGGCGACAGGTCCGATTGAGCTAGCTAGAAATGCAAGCCCACCGACAAGAAGGACGACGCCAACCACAGTCCGGATTCGACCGGGCTGCTCGATGCTCGGATCGATCAGGCTGGCTAGCGGACCGGGACCGCTGTGATCGGTCAGAGCAGCAATTCCGAAGGCAATGGCCGTGACGACTACTACCAGACCGGTATCCGGCCAGAGACCCATTACCCGGAGAAGGAGCAAGAACCCCATAAAGGCGAGACCAAGACCGAACCCCTGTTGGCTGGACACTCGTTCTGTTTCTCGATCGTCCACACTCTCGAACGTGACGAGCCAGAGAATGACATAGAGAAAGAAGCCGAGACCCCAGACCATGGTCAGGCTGACAAAGGCGGCGCGCACAAAGGCGACACCCACGCCGAGTATGTCAGCGAGGCCGCCCGCAACACCAGCGACCATACGGTCAGAGCGACGCCGGTAGAGGTCTGAAACGAATCCCATTGAGTCAATCTTCGCCGTTTCCGTCTCGGACCTCAATCGGGGATTCCCCTGAACGGCTCAGGGGACAATCAGGGTCGTCCCCGATTGTCGAAGAACTTGAGATAAGAAAAGATTGTTGCCATGGAACAAGAACAAATCACAACCCCTGAGGCTCCCAGCACCTCACCGCCCCGGACCGACGAGCTCACCAGAGCAACCACGGACCGGGTCTTTGGTGGTGTCGCAGCTGGCATCGCCAGACGAACCGGGATGCCGGTGTGGCTGGTCAGAGCCCTTTTCATCATCTTCACGTTTGCCGGTGGTCTTGGCGCAGCCGCTTATGGCGCAGGCTGGGTACTCATCAGGTCCGAAGATGAAGCCGACACGATTGCACAACGGTTCCTTTCCAACACCTCGAGCACCGGGGCATGGATAGGAGTTGCGTTGATATTCGTCGCGACACTCATCCTGCTCGACAACGTCGCCTTCCTATCCGGGGGCGTCATCTGGGCAGTTGGGTTGCTCGCCGTCGGTCTACTCCTCTACACGGGCGATCTCCCGCGCCTGATAAGAGAGGCCGACGACAAGGAGGGAGTTCAACAAATGACAACTACCAACACCACTGACGCTCCAGCTCCGCCGGAGGAGAAAGAAGCAATCGAAGGCAGCGTTGCCGGAAGTGGGGAGGGCGCAACCACTCCTCCCCCTCCGCCTCCCACGCCAACGCCGACACCGCCGGTGCTACCGGCTTCGCCCCCCAAGCCAAAGTCGATTCTGGGGCGGGTCACGTTTGGGGTCATGGCAATCGCACTGGGCGTGCTCGCCCTACTGGATAACACGACATCACTGGTCGACCCGACGGCCCGTCACTACATCGCCCTGGCGTTCACGATTCTCGGCCTCGGTCTTTTGGTCGGGGCTGTCGCGGGCCGGGCGAGGTATCTGATCCTGGTCGGTCTGCTCGCTCTCCCGGTATTGCTGGTATCACCCGGCTTTGAGTACGACTTTGCAGATTGGGAAGCCGGGACCGTGTTTGTGTCACCAGACACTGTTAGCTCGATTCCTTCGACGATCGAAGAAGGCATCGGAGAGTTGGTGGTCGATTTGACCGACGTACCTTGGAACGGCGAGATGGTGGTGCTGGACGTCCGGCTTGATGTCGGCGAACTCCGGATCATCGTCCCTGAGAACATCAGCCTGACCGGACGGGGGCAGGTTTCGATTGGGCAAGCAGACTTCGACGTCAGGCAGTTCGGATTCGGTGAAGGCCGGCGTTCTTCAGGGTTCAACGCCGTAATCCCGTTCGAGATCAACGGCAACGACGGATCTCTCGAACTCGATGCGTCGGTAGGTGTGGGCCATCTTCAGGTCGATGTCGTGTCGGTCAATAACTAAGGAAACAAATCATGAAAACTCACAAATTCGACACACTTTCATTCATCTCGGGACTGGTATTCACCGGCTTTGGCCTCCTCTTCCTGATTCCCAATCAGACCGAAGACCTGATCGACTCCATTGTCGATATCGGGAGCTGGGCATGGCCGCTGATTCTGCTTGGGATCGGCTTAGCCATCCTGGTTCCGGTGCTCTTCAACCAGATAGGTACTGAGGATGCCGTCACCGAAACCGACAATGAGGAACTCGAATCGAGTCAGTCCGACTGACGGTCGGTTCGGAACACTCGATAGAAGGTCCGGAAGGCAACGATGAGAACGAGGACGCCAAAGTACCTCCCCAAGGTGTCCTCGTTCACTCCGAGCGATATCTGACTGCTGATCAGGGCACCGGCCGATCCACCAAGCCCGACTAAAGCAGCCTCCCGGATCACCACTCTCTTGTTCCGAACATTGACCAGTGTCCCCGCGGTAGCGGTCATCACCACCGCGACAAACGAGCTTCCCTGAGCCTGTAGCTGGGGCAAACCGAGGAAGAAGACCATCGAAGGCACGTTGATCACACCACCTCCGACTCCGGCGATTCCAGCGAAGAACCCAGCGACCAGGCCAATGCAGAGGGCGATAAGAATCTCTACCAGCGGTGCCAGGTCACTCGACCCAGGCAATGGGTCCCCTCCAGCAATCATGCGGAGCCCGGCACCCAGAAGCACAAACCCGAAGACAATCGTGAGAGTCCGCGGGCTCATCCGGTGCATTGTTGTGGCACCTATCGAGGAACCGACGACACCGCCAATACCGATCGTCAGGCCGATATCCCATTGCACCGATCCGGCCAGACCGAGACTGATGGCACCGGTCAAGCCGATAAGGATGATTGCGGCGAGCGAGGTGGCATGAGCCCGGTGGCGCTCCAGCCCGGCGTAGACGAGAGAAGGAACCAGGATCAGTCCCCCGCCTATCCCAAAGCCCCCGGCGATCAGACCGGCCATTAGCCCGATGGCGACGAACTTCCACGGTTCGATCCTGCTTTGTTCGTTCACCTCAGAAATGATGGGAGGAATCTAGTCAGCTAGAAGGCGTGCAACCTAGCTTGGCTCGACCGGTTCCAAGTGAACGACGGCAATCGTTCGGTCGGTCACCTGCTCATATGTCGCGTAGTCGTCGTAGGCCTCCACGAAACGACGGTACGTTTCGGAGCGTTCGTCACCTTCCAAGAACCGAGCCATGACATCATGACGCTTTCCGCCGACGACGGCAGCTGCCTCCGGTTTTGCTCTCAGATTTTTGACCCAGGCGGGGTCGTAGCTTGCACCTGAATTCGAACCCGACACCAGCCAACCTGCATCAGCCGGGAGATAGAAGAGAAGAACCGACCGAGGTTCGCCCGACTTGTGCCCGGTCGTGACAAGCTCCAGAACATCGACGCCACGCACCCGACTGCCGATGCGACCGCCGGACAATCCCCACACGAGTTTGTGGAGACGCCAGCTACGACGCAAGCTGGCGCGGCTGGGAAGAGACGAAGGCACCACCCGATCATAGGCCGAAGCCGATACCGGTTCGGTCTCGTGTTTGGAAAGCATCACTGACGGGTAGGAGTACCCCGATGCATTACGTAATGGGGGTGCGTCAGCATCGTGCCCGGGTTGTATTTGTTGTGGCTCTGCTGACCCTTGTCGTCGGCTGTGGCATACAAGGCTCAGAGTTGCCAACTGCTACAACTGTGCGGCAGACCACGACAACGACTGATCCGATGGATCCGCTCGTCGGACAGATCCAAATCTCCGCGGCGGAAGTGTCGGCCTACGTGGCCATGAGCGACTCAGAAGACCTCTCGCTGGAGTGGAGCGACCTATACGGGGACATCATGTCGGCACTTTCCGACCTCAAACGCGACCCGTCGGGCGTCGACATCGACGGATTAATGAACCGAGTCAAAAGCTTCGCAGCCGTTTTCAAGCTCGAGGAGAAGCCTGTTTGGATCGAGTTCGTCTCCAATATCGAGCAATTCCTAGAGGTGCTGTCGGACGGTGAGGACGCCCTCTAGCGATACAACTCAGTCACGTATGGATTGATCCCGCCACTTGCCGCCGCACCCCGGAGCTCGGTTGGGAGGGTTGAGTCCGGGATCACAATCCCGGACAGCTGGATAAGACTCCAACTGCCACCCGAAGGGAAACTGCCAGCCTCGCCGGGGTGGAACACGTCGATTGTGCCGCCCTTCTTCCACCAAGTCGCTTGGAGCCACGTCGCTTTGAACCTGGCGACGTGACGCCACTCATTTCCGGTACCGAAGCTGGACTCATGGAACTGGGGGACGTAAGCGAATCTCGGGGACTCGTTCAGGGTATCGAGGAACAGGACTGACGTATACGGGGCCGGGTGGCTGCCGCCATTCCCGTTGACATAGGTCGTCAGACAGGCACTGAGGTGTTCCCACGACTCGGGTCGATCCAAGGTTCCGTCTCCATCCCAATCGAAATCGGGATGGACTGAATTGTCGAAGGTCGCACGCTCGCACTCCGGCGGTATGTCATCTCCTGCAGTTGATTGAACTGCGGGGTCGATATACCGCCACAAGGGTTTGTCGTCGAGACTCGCACCGTGGACATTACGTTTGGGATTTGATCCTTGCTGAAGACGGGGGGTATAGCCACCCGGAACCGGTCCGGTCGCAAGCCCCTCGACGAGCCCCTGGGACAACCCGGTGAACGTGTTGAGGGTGTCAGGCGTGTTCCCGGCGTCCATGACGCCACATGTGTCCCGATTCTCGTTGGCGATCACTCCATCGGGATCGACGACAACTCGATGATCCACACCATTGGCGATGTTTATGGCGAGTATGTCTTTCTTGGGGCTCCCGGTGCAGTTCCGAGTCGGACCTCCCGGTTGGGTCCCATAATGCGGAGACTCGATTGCCCCGAAGTTGCCAGCGTCCGGACCGTCACATGGTTCCTCGGCGTGACCCCCGGCAGAGTCTCGAAGACACACGTGGGTGCCCTCTCCGGCGCCGGATACAAGACCAAAGGGGAGAATCCCGCCCCCTCCCCGGTTGGCGATGCGTGCGATCGCGTCAGCGCTGGTTTGCAGTTCATTGATACCGAGCACCTTGCCGAAGGTCGTGGAGAACTCGAGATCGGGAAGGTTGACACGGACAAACCCCCCAGCGTCCACGGAGATGCAGTCGAGGGTGGCCACCGACCAACCAGCTGGTGCGGCTACGGGCACAAAGTTATTGCCAGATGCGTTGAGAGTCGCCCGTTCTGGGTCGGTGCAGGTTTCCCACCGGGTCTGCCAATCCGCGTTGGAATAACTGGCGATGACATTCCGACGAGTGAAGTCGAGAATCTTGTCCCGAATCAGGGTGTTCGGTCCCAGGGTTTCTATTGCGCCCGCCATGACACCAACATCAGCAGCCGTCTGGTCCTGTCGACGCTCGTTGAATCCGACGGCCAGGTCAACGGCAACAGCAGCGAACCCGATCAAGACAAATAGGGAGAGGGCGACAAGCATGGCGCTCGCCCCGCGGTCTCCCGGACTGACTGTGCGCCTGAGAGGCTTCAGCACGAAACCCCGCTCCCATCAGACGACCAGAGATCCGAAGGTTGCTCGAGACGGAATTCGACGGTCGACGTCAGAGTGCTGGGCAAGAAGACGTCAATCAGCCCAAGTCCCGATAGGGAGCCGGGAGTGGCCGACACTTCGACAATCCCGGTATCGCCAATCTGGCCCGAAGAACCGTCCGTGAACTTGACTGTGATGTTGGAGGTCAAGTCCATCGAGTCACATGTGACCCCGCGGAGAAAGGTGTTGTCTCCGGCATTCACCGCAGCGACCCTTGCCCCCTCACGAGCACCGTGTCGGACATCGTTGTACTCCCCTAGAAAGAAGCCGAACTCAATTATTCCAAGGAGAAGCAGCAGCAGGAAGGGCGCGATAAAGGCGAACTCCACGATGCTCGCCCCTTTTTCTCGCCGAATCCGCGAGAGAAATTCATTCACGTTGCCATAGCTCCTTTGTCCGTAAACCGCCCCCGGCTACAGCGCCTCACCCATGTAATCGTTCCTATCGGCGCTTTCGGTACTCCACTGTTCAGGTTTTTTGCAAAAAGGGCCGATATACCTATTCGAATACGTCAAGAGTCTGGTTGCCTTAACGTCGAAACGTGGTGGGAGGGCTCCGACTCCTGCTTAGCGCTGAAAGAAAGATAGTTCCGAGAGTGGCTTACGCGAGGGATCTTCCAACTGAAACAGATTTCCCGACCCTACTTTCAGCTGCCAAAGACGGTCAGGACTGGGCATGGACCGAAATCTACGTCGACCTCGCTGCGGCTCTCACCGGATATCTTCGTAACAGGGGCGCTTCCGATCCCGAAGAATCCGCCAGCGAGACCTTTCTTCACGTAGCCAGGAACATCCGAAGTTTCGACGGTGACAAGGCAGCGTTTCGATCCTGGGTTTTCGTGATCGCTCATCGGCGATTGATCGACTCAAGACGGAATCAGGCCAGACGCCCCGACGTCACTCACGATGACACGCTGATTCTGGAGATGCCCAGTCTTCAAGACGCCGAGGAAGAGGCGATCCGACTGGTTGTGGCCGCCGAGATACGGAAGGCCTTCGACGAATTGACCGACGATCAACGCGACGTTCTAGCCCTGCGAATTATCGCCGACCTTTCCCTGGAGCAGACGGCGCAGGTCCTGGGCAAAGGTGTGGGCGCAGTCAAGGCGTTGCAGAGACGCGGGTTGGCCGCACTGAGGCGGTCCACTCAGGTCGTTGAGGTATCCAAATGAAGAGTCTGAACGATTACAGAAACGAAATGTACCTAGGCGAGTTCTCAGAACAAGAAATCGAAACGCTAATCAGAGGCGATTCCGCGGTAGCCGCTGGGCTGGCAAGTCTGGTGCCAGTTGTGGAAATGATACGTGCCGACGCACTGGTCGAGATTCCGCGGGACGTTATGGAACAAGTCCCGGCACATGCAGCCGCCATAGCCAGCAGCAGCGTCATCCTCATAGAACCGGACAACCAGGCAGATCCGGCTCCGAGGCCACTCGAACGCCTCGTCCGAAGAAGCACCACGGCGGCGGCCATCTTTGCGATTCTTCTCGGACTTTCTGGAGTTGGCCTTGCGGCGAACCAGGCCGCTCCAGGTGACCTTCTCTACGGCCTAGACGTCACCATGGAACGGGTCGGCATTCTCAACGGATCGATAGATGAGAGGCTAGAGGAGGCTCAGACTCTCCTCGGCCGGGGCGACCATTCCGGTGCAATCGATCTTGTGACAATGGCGATAGTTGGGCCGAACGCCACTCAAGAATTGACGGTCGGTCTAGAGACGATGAAAGCGAATGCCAATAACGAGGATGCGGCAGAGAAGGTCTCCGAACTCTTAGCTTTCATTGCCGCCAATAAGGGCCAGGGCGTGGGACTCGACGGAAAGGAATTCGGTCAGGGTGTCGCCGAGATTGCGAGCGGCAAAGACAAGACATCCGGCGAATCAGAGGCGCCCCCCGACGAACCTGAACAAGACCCTGGTGCCACGCCTAATCCCGAAGACGGCGAAGGTCCCGGCAACTCCGGCGGTAACTCCAACGCAGGTGGGAACGGCAACGGCAACGGCAACGGCAACGGCAACGGCAACGGCGGTGGGAACGGCGGCGGCAATGCCGGTGGGAATGGGAACGGCAAGCCCTGACGCCAAATGATCGGGTCCAGCACCTCTGCTGGCCCCATCACAGTTAACGTCCTCCTTCCGAGGAGGAGCCATGGAGTCCGTCAACCCGATGAACGGCGATGTCATCGCCCAATATCAACCACACACCTCTAAGGAGGTGGACGCAATCGTCTCCAGATCTCATGCTCGGTTCTCTGAATGGCGACGGACCGACTTCGATGAGAGGGCGGCGAAGCTCCAACAGACAGCCGACCTCCTGGTAGAGCGCAGAGAAGACCTGGCT
This sequence comes from Acidimicrobiia bacterium, assembly GCA_965216445.1. Classification (GTDB taxonomy): domain Bacteria; phylum Actinomycetota; class Acidimicrobiia; order Spongiisociales; family ZC4RG35; genus MA-ANB-1. The sequence goes on along the minus strand of OZ244166.1, from coordinate 1,151,131 downwards.
GGATTGATGGCAGGCGAAATGGGCAAACCGATCTCGAGTGGTCGGGCCGAGGTGGACAAATGCGTTTGGGTTTGCCGGTACTACGCCGACAACGCTGCCGACTTCCTCAAAGACGAACACATCGAAGCAGAACGAACAAAGTCTTATGTTCACTACGAACCACTGGGGACCGTGCTCGCAGTGATGCCCTGGAACTTCCCGCTGTGGCAAGTGTTCCGATTTGCCGCTCCTGCGCTAATGGCCGCCAACACCGGGATTCTGAAACATGCATCGAATGTGACGGGGTGCGCCCTGGCCGTCGAAGAACTCTTCGCGGCCGCCGGATTCCCCGAGGGTTGCTTCTCGACGCTTGTCATCCCGGGGTCCAGGGTCGGTGAGGTGATCGAACACCCGGGTATTCAGGCTGTCACGCTGACCGGCTCCGATGCTGCGGGTAGGGCTGTGGCCGCAAAGGCCGGGCAAGAATTGAAGAAAGTCGTCTTGGAGTTGGGCGGATCCGACCCTTCAATAGTTCTCGAAGACGCCGATCTCGACCTGGCCGCCAACTCATGTGCAACCGGGCGTCTCATCAATTCCGGGCAGTCTTGTATCGCCGCCAAGCGATTTGTTGTGCATACAGACGCATATGACGAGTGGCTGGACCGTTTCACAGAAAACATGAGAGCGGCCGTGGTCGGCGATCCGATGGACGAGTCCGTGGTCGTTGGCCCGATGGCGAGGATCGATCTCCGGGACGAACTCCACGACCAGGTGCAACGCTCGGTCTCAGCTGGAGCCCATCTCCACCTCGGTGGCCAAATCCCCGCCGGTGAGGGTGCGTTCTATCCCCCGACGATCCTCACCGATGTCAAGCCCGGGATGCCGGCATATCACGATGAGATGTTTGGACCGGTCGCTTCGGTCATAAGGGTTGATTCCGAGGAGGAAGCCATAAGAGTGGCCAATGACACCCAGTTCGGACTCGGCGCCTCGGTATACACACGGGACGTCGAACGCGGCGAACGAATCGCTGCTCAGTTTGTCGATGCCGGTTCAGTCTTCGTCAACACCATCGTCGCATCTGATCCACGACTTCCGTTCGGCGGAATCAAAACCTCCGGATACGGAAGGGAGCTATCGGCGATGGGGATCCGGGAGTTTGTGAACGCAAAAACCGTGGTGGTCGCCTGATCACAGTTATCTGTAGTTCGAGCCAGCTCCGGTGTTCCAAACGAGAACTCGCTCATGTCGTCCAATAAGCCCTGAGTTCCGGAGTCGGATCATTGCCGCCCACGCCGCTCCACCTTCGGGACAGAAATCGATTCCTGTAATTGAACCTGCCGATGCAACAGCACGGTGAATCTCGGCCTCTGGCACCCCTATGGCGAGACCGCCAGTTTCCCTAACGGCGCGAAGACACAAGAACCCGCCGATCGGCGAGGGAACACGGAGCCCCCAAGCGGTGGTTACCGGGTCCACCCATGGTTCAGTGGATTCCCTTCCCTGGTCGAATGCTCTCGCAATCGGAGCGCACCCCTCCGGTTGAACGGAGACCAGACGTGGCCGACCGGGTCCAACCCACCCCATTGCTTCCATTTCGTCCCAGGCCTTCCACATTCCGACCAGACCCGTCCCACCACCCGTTGGGTACACAACCACCTCGGGGAGATCGCCTCCGAATTGCTCCCACAACTCGTATCCCATCGTTTTCTTGCCCTCAACACGAAACGGTTCCTTCAGCGTTGAAACATCAAAGTCCCCCGGTTGCTTGTTTGTGTGGAGCCAACGGCCCGCCGTTGCGATGTCGCCAGCGATAAGGTGCACGTCGGCTCCAGCATCCCGACAGGCACCGACGATTGTGTGGGGTGTGTCTTCCGGCATGGCCACCGTAACGGCGAGACCCGCCTTCTGTCCGTAAGCAGCCAAGGCGGAAGCGGCATTACCTGCCGACGGAGCCACCAGACGCTCTGCGCCCAGGGCAACCGCCGCTGATACCGCCATGCTCAATCCCCGCGCCTTGAACGACCCCGTCGGGTTAACCGACTCATCCTTGATGAAGACGCCATCTCCGTGATCTACGAGGGGGGTCCATCCCTCACCGAGCGAGATGGCCGACTCACGCGGCAACGGGAGAAAAGCCGAATACCGCCACATTGAGAGCACGCTGTCATCAATCAGCTGTGCAGGGTCTCCTTGTGGGAGAGCAATCCCAACTCGAAGTGGCAGCCCGCACTCTTCGCAGACCGTTTGCAGTGCGGTCGGATCGTGTGGTGTTGCACATGCGAAACACTCGAGGCCAATGGTGGGATGGATTTGAGTCAAGCCGGGGGCCAATAGCCGAGAACCCCATCTGCGACCAGTTGGATCGCGAGAGCTGCGAGGACTATCCCGAGGACCCGTGTAATGACATTCACACCCGTTTCTCCGAGCACCGCGGTCATTGGCCCGGCGAGCCGAAGGGCGATCAGTGCGACCACCATCACCACGATGAGTGCCCCAAACACGATCGATAACTCTGACCAGTCGCCGTCTGCTTGCGCAACCAGGACTAGAAGTGTTGCGAAGGCGCCCGGGCCAGCCAGCAAAGGCACCGCAAGTGGAAATATCGCGACGTCCTGTCGGGTGTGGGCTTCTTCGGCTTCAGCCTGGGTGTACCGCTCACGGTGCACGAGGATCATGTCGAACGCCAGCTTGAAAAGAATGATCCCGCCCGCAATGCGGAGTGCGTCGATAGACACGCCCAAATACTGGAAGAGTGACTGTCCCCCTATCCCCCACAGGATGAGGATGATTGTTGCGATCAGCGCCGCCCGATCTGTCGTCCGACGTCTCGTCTTCGCATCGACGTCGCCCACGACTCCGACCGAGATGGCCGCCACTGTCACCGGGTCCACGATCACGAGCAGAGCTAGAAACGATGTGAAGGCGAACTCGATCACGCGAGGATCCTATACGCGAAACGAACCGCGCAGTCGGTGTGCTGGAATGGGGTTCGATGCCCGAACACTTCAAGGTCAATGAGGTTGCCGCCGGTGTCTACGCATGTGTAGCCGGAGCGAGTCAGGCTGCAGTGGGTAACGCTGCCATTGTCGACACCGGCGCGAGGACCATCGTCGTGGACTCGTTCATGACAACGCTTGGGGCTGCCGAACTGCGGGCTGTAGCCGAGCAGCTAACGGGTCGCTCGGTCTACATGCTTGTCAATACGCACTGGCATGGCGATCACACATTCGGCAACCAGGTGTTTGCGGATGTGTCGATCGTGGCCACTGAACCCACATCACGTGCCATAGCGACCGACACCACCAGCGACCTCGATGCCTACGGCGCCGAGCTCGACATGGCGAAGACGAGATTCGAGGCGATGCTGGAGTCGGACTCAGAAGCCGATCGCATCACTGCCGAACGACGTCTGCGTCGGTTGGCATTGCTGCGCTCCGACGTCGGAATCTTCGAAATGACACTCCCGAACGTATTGATCGACAGCGAGCTGATCGTCGATGATCAGCGACGGGTTGAGATCCTTACCTACGGCGGGGGCCACACCGACAGCGATGTGTTCCTATGGATACCCGACGTTGGGACGATTGTCGCTGGCGACCTCGGGTTCCAGGGCAAGCATCCTCGGATGATGGATGCTCACCCCGGGGTCTGGGCCGGGATTTTGCAAAGGATCCTCGAACTGGGCCCGAACACGGTGATCCCCGGTCACGGCGAGCCTGGCGATGAAGGTCAGTTGGAGTTGTTGGTCCCATACTTTGCCGAAGCACAGAGAATGCTCACCGAGTACGACGGCGACTGGGCCGATGCCCCGCTCCCCGTCGGCACTGAAGAGTGGGACTGGGACTATCACTACCACCAGGGCCTGGCGGCGATCGCCGCACGGTAAGCGAACTCCCAAGCAACAGAACGCTGCTCGAAGAGCAGCTACTACACCGACCCAGCTGCGAAGCAGATGCAAGGAACGCGAAGCGTTCCCGTGGGCCCGGCAGGACTTGAACCTGCAACCAACGGATTATGAGTCCGCTGCTCTGACCTAGTTGAGCTACGGGCCCGCAGTATGCGTATTCAATCGCATCTGCTCGACCGAGGCCAACTTTGGGTCAGCTAACTCCCTCCGATGTTGCCTATCAGGCGACTGCTGGTTGCTTGGCACCGATCCGATCGCCGGTGTCGGGGTCGAAGAAGTGGAGCTTCGACGTGTCGACAACAAGCTCGACGGTGTCACCATGCTTCACATGAATGTCCGGACTGACCCGTGCTACGAAATTCGTCTTGTCACCGAGCGACGAGGCGTCCTGACCGGTGTCAGCTAGAAGCTCCTCGATGTCCGGTGTGACCACTGGCCGCTGTTCGGCGGTGAAGTGGATGTAGGTATCCGCACCAAGCATCTCAGTTACTTCGACTTCGGCGAGAAGACTCCGATTCGGGTCGGGTCCGGCGATGGCCGCAGCTTCCAAAGCACTGGGGCGCAGCCCAATCACGATTTCTTTGTCCATGTAGTTTTCGAGACCGGGATGCCCATCAATCGACTTCCGATCGATTTCGAGCTTGGTCCGCGGCAGTACGGCAAACACGCGGTCACCCTGGGCCTCCAGGTTTCCGTAGATCAAGTTCATGGCAGGGCTCCCGATGAACCCGGCAACAAACAGATTGTTGGGTTCCGAGAACAGCTCGGCCGGTGGACCCACCTGCTGGAGGTTGTAGGGACGATTTGCTGAGACCGGGCGCAACACGGCAACTCTGTCGCCAAGTGTCATTGCCTCGACCTGGTCATGAGTCACATAAACCGTGGTCGTCCCAAGCTGGGCATGCAGACGCTCCAGAGAAGCCCGCATCTGGACACGCAGTTTCGCGTCGAGGTTGGAAAGCGGCTCGTCCATGAGATAAGCCGCCGGCTCACGGACGATCGCCCGGCCCATGGCAACACGCTGCCGCTGGCCACCGGAGAGAGCCTTGGGCTTGCGGTCGAGGAATTCGGTGATTTCCAGAATATGAGCTGCCTCATTGACCCGCCTCTGGATCTCATCCTTCGACATCTTTCGGAGCTTGAGACCAAAAGCCATGTTGTCGAAGACAGACATGTGTGGGTACAGCGCATAGTTCTGGAAAACCATCGCGATGTCACGATCCTTGGGCTGGACGTCGTTGACGACCTTGTCGCCGATTCTCATGGTGCCTTCGGAGATCTCTTCCAGACCCGCGATCATCCTGAGCACAGTCGACTTCCCGCACCCGGACGGGCCGACCAATACCAGGAACTCACCATCGATGATCGTGAGATCCAGGTCGCCAACAGCCCTGGTGCCGTCGTCGTATATCTTCCCTAAACCTTCCATCGTGATTTGCGCCACGAAATCTCCTCATCGTTTCGTAGCACCAACATAGCGAAATTGATTGGCCGACGTTGTCGTGGCATATCTGGATGCACGGGCATTCCGCGAGTTCCCGTTTCGCCAACCAGACCTGATGTGTAATGTTCAGCTGACGGTGGACCGAGTTCACCACGCAAGATCATTGAGGAGATGACATCGAAATGACCACGAAACGATGGTTGATTGCCGTGATGACAGTCATGGCAATGGTGCTGGCCGCCTGTGGAGGCGACACCAGCGAAACCACAGTCGACGCCGGAGGCGGAGGCGACGGCGGATCGGGCAATGAGTACACGGACGTAGATGTGTCCGGTACCGAAGTGTCTGTATTCGCTGCACCTACTGGAGATGAAGGAGCGTCGATTCAGGCGACCTTCGACGTATACAACGAGGCTACGGGCGGGACCGTCACCTACGAAGGTAGTGACTCCTTCGAAGAGCAGCTTCGAATCCGTGTGGACGGTGGGAATGCACCAGACATCGCGATCACGCCGCAGCCCGGTTCGATCTGTGAGTTCGCCGACAATGGTGAGATCGTCTCCCTAGAGGAGATGGGCTTCGACATTGCCGAGCTGGAAGCGGCACACGGTGCCTACTTCATTGGACTCGGTCAATGTGCGGACGGCAACCACTACGCCATTCCTAGCAACGCCAACTACAAGTCGATCATCTGGTACAACAAGCCAGCCTTCGAAGCTGGCGGGTACACCATCCCGACCACTTGGGACGAGCTTGTCGCATTGTCAGAGCAGATCCGCGACGACGGAATCACACCGTGGTGCATTGGTCTCGGTTCCGATGCCGCAACCGGATGGCCGGGAACTGACTGGATCGAAGACATCATGGTCCGTACCGCGGGCGCCGACGTCTACAACCAGTGGGTTAACCACGAAATCCCGTTCACCGATCCGGCTGTTGTGACCGCGTTCGATACCTACGCAGAGATCATGTTTGGTGAAGGGTTTGTCCTTGGTGGAGCCGACGGCGTCGCCGCCATCGACTTCCGTGACGCTCCGGACCCGATGTTCAATGAGCCACCAAGTTGCATGTTGCACCGTCAGGCATCATTCATCGCCAACTTCTTCCCCGATGGGGTCGAAGCAGGTACGGACGCCGACTTCTTCGACTTCCCGGCAATTGACGAGAGCCTTCCCCCAGCCGCCATGGGTGGTGGTGAGTTGATGATCGTCTTCAACAACCGTCCAGAGGTTGTTGCAGCCCTGGCCGCCTACTCGGAGCCCGCACTGCAGTGCGTCCAGGCTTCGCCGGCAGGCCACGGTATCGCAGGCGTTGAGAGGATTTCGGCTAACGCCAACACCTCCAATGACTGCTACGAATCGGAGACAGTCAAGAAGCAGGCCGCAGCGGTCGCCGAAGCTCTAGGTCAAAACGGATTCGTCTTCGACGCATCCGACCTGATGCCATCGGCAGTCGGTCAGGGTTCCTTCTGGACTGCAATGGTCGACTGGACTCGAGGCACGAGCACAGCAGATGTGCTTGAAGCCGTCGAGACGAGCTGGCCGTAAGCCACTAATTAGCCAATAAGCAGGAAGGGGGCGACACAGGTCGCCCCCTTTTTGTTATGTTGGGGCCGAGCGACCCAAGAACCCCCACCTTGACGACAAACACAGAAGCGCCAATAGAGCAGCAGCCACCTGCCTCCGGACCACCTGAGGAACCCGAGTCGCGCTCCCCGTTGAATACCCAACTCCTCCGAATAGGTGTCTCGCTGGTTGTGCCTGTGATTGCGATTCTTGGCCTGTACTACTCCGGGGTCATCCTCCTCAACGAGGACTCCAATCGGGTGTTGGTTGTCTTCGTGGCCCTCATCGTTGGTGTGGCCGGAGTCTTCGGCCTGTATTACGGAATGGACTGGATGATCAACCGGCTTCCGGAGCGCTACCGGGACAAGGTTCGACCGTTTGGCTTTGTCGGACCGGCAATCGTCATCCTGGGCATCTTCCTCCTCTACCCAACGGTCATCACTTTCAAGCTCAGCTTCCAGGACCGCAACGGCGAAGGCTGGGTCGGGTTAGACAACTACGTCACACTCTTCACTGACCCAGGAACCCTCGAGGCGATCCGCAACAGCGTCATCTGGGTGATCGTCGTACCACTTCTCTCGGTAGGCATCGGGCTCATCTTTGCGGTGCTCTCCGACCGTCTCGGGAGCAAGTCGGAGGCTTTGGCCAAGTCATTCATATTCATGCCCATGGCGATCTCATTCGTCGGTGCTTCGATCGTTTGGAAGTTCGTCTACAACTTCCGACCTGAAGGCTTCGGGGAGCAGATCGGTTTGCTCAACGGGATCTGGTCCGGCTTGGGTAACGATCCGGTTGCTTGGCTCCTTCAGGAACCATGGAACAACTTCTATCTGATGGTGATTCTGGTGTGGCTGCAGACCGGATTCTCCATGGTCATTCTCTCAGCGGCGATCAAGTCGGTTCCCGAAGACATCATCGAAGCGGCGAGAATAGACGGAGCGTCCGAGTTCAAGGTCTTTACCAAGATTGTTCTTCCCTCAATCGCATCTTCTCTCGTTGTCGTGGGAACGACGATCATCATCACCGTCTGGAAAGTCTTCGACATTGTGTTCGTCATGACTTCCGGCGAGTTCGGAACCTCTGTGGTTGCTGAGCGAATGGTCACCGAATTCTTCACCTTCGGTGACAGTGGTAAAGGTGCCTCACTGGCGGTAGTCCTGCTGGTGGCGATCATTCCTCTGATGATTCTCAACGTGAAACGGTTCCAGGAGCAGGAGGCGACCCGATGACAACAGCAACACCGCCTGTGGCAGCCCCAGAACTGGAGACCTACACACCAAGGAAGGAACCTAGCTTCCTCGCTCGGATCTTCGACCGCTGGTTGGTCAAGCTCTCGATTCTCGTAATCGTTCTCATCTGGATCGTCCCGACACTTGGCGTCCTCATCAGTTCCTTCCGACCAGCTTCGCTGGTGAACCTCAACGGTTGGTGGACTGTGTTCACCGACATCGGAGGAAACGAGTGGACGTTTGAGAACTATTCAACGGTGCTCAGCTCCGAAGGCTTCGGGAACGCGTTCCTCAACAGCCTGTCGGTGACGATCCCGGCAACTGTGATTCCGATCACAATCGCCGCGTTTGCCGCTTACGCGTTCGCATGGATGGAATTCCCCGGTCGTCAGTGGATATTCGTGGTCGTTGTCGGACTGCTCGTCATTCCACTTCAGATGTCACTGATCCCGTTGCTTCAGCTCTACGTTTCGGTCGACTTGGTCGGTACGTTCCCGGCGGTCTGGCTTGCCCACACTGGTTTCGGGTTGCCGCTTGCCATTTATCTGCTGCGTAACTACATAGGTTCGCTTCCGTCATCGATGATGGAATCCGCGCGTATTGATGGGGCGACCCACTTCGAGATCTTCACCCAACTCGTAGTACCACTGTCCGTTCCCGTTCTCGCATCGTTTGCCATCTTCCAGTTCCTCTGGGTGTGGAACGACTTGCTGATTGCTCTGGTTTTCCTCGGTGGTGAGGAGAGTGTCCGGGTCGTGACTCTGGCCCTGAACAACCTCAACGGTTCCCGTGGCCAGGCCTGGCACCTGCTCACGGCCGGAGCCTTCATCACAATGGCACTTCCGCTGTTTGTGTTCCTGACGTTGCAGCGTTACTTCGTTCGGGGCCTGACGGCAGGTTCAGTCAAGGGTTGACCGACGACCAGGTTGCCGACGAACGCCGCGGCTGGCGGCCAGGCTCAGGCTCGACCAAGAGGACTTGGTGGGCGATTGGCGTCGGCACTGCGATCCAAATCGTCAGCTTTGGTGCTTTGCTCTTTGGCGCCATTGCTTCGATAAACGACGACAGCGTTGCAGGCGGCCCTGCCTTTGCGTTGGGATTCATCCTGGCTCCCGCGGTGTTCGCTTCGGTTGCCTTCATCTCCGCCAACGAACGGGCGCCCTCGGCAACATTGAAGGCAATGGGACTCTGGCTGTTGGTTTCGCTGACTCTCGGAGTGTTCAACCCGGTGGGCGGTCTCTGTCTCGGCTTTGGATTCGCCGGAGCGATCACCCTCCGCAAGGAGGAAGCGACGACGAGCAAGCACCGGTATATCGCCGTGCTCCTCAATGGGGCCTACGTCATTCTTCTTGTCGTGGTGATTCCCGACGCCGGGGTGTTTGCGGGTGCGGTCACACCACTGCTCGCGGTGAGATCGGCCGACATCTACTCACAGCGGGCACAGGAGAAGGACAGCAAGTAGCCGCGTCTAGTGTCCGACGACAACCCCTTCGAGTGGGCCCACAGTGAGCGTCTTGCGGAACTCGTCACTCCGAGCTGGATCCACGGTCGAGATCAATACTCGACCCGACCTCATCTGAACCGACCTCTCCTCATCAGCGAAGTTGAGGACAACAGTTGCGGTTTCGTGATCCGACTCACGACGGTAAACAAACACATCCTCTGTCGCAGAGGGGTGGACCAGGAATGACCCTCTTTGCAGGGCCGCGGACTCCTTTCGAAGCGCAAGCAAACGTCTGTAGAAACTGAGGACCGAATGCTCATCGGCGAGTTCCGTCTCGACGTTGCGGTCTTTGAAGTCCTCGGCCACTGGCAACCAGGGTGTCCCGCTGGTGAATCCGGCATTCTCCTCTGTCGACCACTGCATCGGTGTCCGTGCACCATCCCTGCTCAAGTAATCGACGTTTTGCCCCCAAGGATCTTTGCTCTCGCCATCGGGTACCGGCACATCCTCCATCCCCAGCTCGTCCCCGTAGTAGAGGAATGGTGTGCCGCGAAGGGTCAGCAACAGCATTGCTCCGAGTCGCGCATTCCTAATTCCGAGACGGGTGGCGAGCCTGATCTCGTCGTGGTTGCCCAGAGTCCAGTTGGTCCATGCTCCCACCGGAACATTCCAGAGGACTGACTCGATGCGGGCCCTCAACTCCGGCACGTTCCAGTCTGTCGCCATCAGGTGGAAGTTGAATGGCATGTGGAGCTGGTCGAGCGCTTCGCCGTAGTAGGAAGCCCATTCCGGCAGGTCGAAGATGTGAATCTCGCCAACGCTGAGAGTGTCACGGTCGAAGCTGTCGAGTACCGAACGAAACAAGCGGTGAGCCTCGTGAACGTCAGGGTGCCCGTAGTCATAGAGATGGACGAAGTTGTCGTACTCCCCCATGTCCTTCCATGGCCGATCGTAGTCGGCTGGTACCGGCGGATTGTCCCGCTCCTCGGGATCCTTCATCATTTGGTGCGCAGCATCCACCCGGAAGCCATCGGCCCCTCGGTCGAGCCAGAAACGGGCTACGTCCATCATCGCTTCCACGAGCTCCGGATTCCGCCAGTTGAGGTCGGGCTGGTGAGGCAAATAGGTATTCCGGTAATACTGACCCGTCGTCTCATCGAAAGTCCAGGCTGGGCCGCTGAATACGGATACCCAGTTGTTGGGCGGCCCCCCATCTGGTCCCGGGTCTCGCCACACGTACCAATCCCGTTTTGGGTTGTCACGTGACGACCGTGACTCCTCGAACCATTGGTGTTGATCACTCGTGTGGTTCATCACGTAGTCGACGATCACTTTCAAACCTCGAGCATGGGCTTCCTCCAAGAGCCTCTCGGCGGTCTCGATATCGCCGAATACAGGATCCACATCTGTGTGGTCCGAGACGTCGTAACCCCAATCCTCCATCGGGCTCTTGTAGAAGGGAGACAACCAGAGCGCGTCTATGCCAAGGGTTCCACTGAGATAGTCCAGCTTGGAGATGATGCCTTCAAGGTCCCCGTATCCGTCACCGTCCGAATCGGCGAAGCTCAGCGGATAGATCTGATATATGACCGCAGTCTTCCACCACGGTGCGGTGCCGTTGTTGCTGATAACCATCCGGTGCAGATTAGGCAAGAACTACGGGCCAGGGCCCGTGACTTGGCGGATTTACAACAACGAGCCGAACAACGTGGTGTCCCTCAACCCGGTGACGGTCCCCGGCTCACAGTTCGCCGTCGGTCATACGAGAAATCGGCGACCAGCTGTGCCGCACATATGCCCAGGACTCCGAGTGTGATCCATTGGGATTCCGCAGAGGCGAACAGGCCCAGGATGAGAACTAACGGAACCCCGAGGAGGCGAGTTTGCACGACGCTCATGAGAATCTCGGGCTGAGACGACGCGAACTGAATTGCAGCCAGCGAGAAAAGCACAACCGCAGCCGCCCCGACCAACAACCAGCGCTCCGCACCCGGCATCGGGCCGTGGCCGGCTTCCGCAACTGCAACCTCAAGCCCAGCCCCGAGTCCAGCAAGAGCCGCGGCAAGGAGAAAGTGGGTGTATAGCCAAACGGTGGGCCTCCATGCGCGGCGCAATTTCTCGTCACGACGCACCACTGAACCTCGTGCGTGATCGAAGTACATCCACCAAAACGCTGTAGCCACTCCAATGCCCAATGCGGCCGTAGCCGTGGGTGCAATAGCCCAGGAGGAGTGTCCCAAGCCAAGAACCACCGCCGCAATGGATTCACCAAGAACGAGAATCGTGAAGAGCCCAAAACGTTCCGGCAAGTGCGACGTGTCGAGAGGCACTTTCGCTTGTTCGTGCCTCATCACCCAGGGCGTCGCCAGATCGACCGAAAGGGCCACGACCCAAAGGGTCACGCGAGCCGCATCGGGGACTACCGCCGACGCAAGCCACACCATCGCCGCGGCACCGAACCCGATTAGGTAGCCCCTAACCAGAGTCCTGGTCTCTGCCACATGACGGTACGCCCGCCAGTACATGACGAGCAGAAGAAGGCGGGAACCCGCATAGCCAAACGCAAACGCACGCGTGGAGTTTGCTTCATCCAGAGACAGCGCTGAGGCCAGCACCACGATCATCACCATCTGCCCGGCCGCAAGCATTCGATAAATGAGGTCGTCGGTGTCGTACCGGTCGGCGTAGTAAGTGTGGCTCGCCCAAAGCCACCACACCAGCGCAAAATACGCCAAGAACGACCCAACCCCCGGCCACGAGATGTCGTGAAGAAGCCTCTCTACGAGAACCGCTACAGCCACAACAAAAGCTAAGTCATAAAACAGCTCCAACCAGGTTGCCGACCTGTCGCCTTCCGAAGTCTTGGTTCGGAGCGTTGGTGGAGAGATGTTGATGAAAGCCATGGGTCCTCAGGCAGATGCGACGGAGGTACACACTAAGCGACCACTACAAGCAGCGACGGCTCAACGTATGATGCCTGGCATCGCACATAACGCACGTAGACAAGACGAGGACGACCCTTGGCCAAGCCGAATGGATCAGTAGACCGCCCTGTACTCCTAGCCATCGACGACGAGCCGGAGGTGTTGAGGGCGGTCTTGCGCGACCTTCGGTCCCGCTATGCCAACGCCTACCAAATCCTGGGCGCAGGGGGCGGCGAGGAAGCCAATGAAATCCTCGACGAACTAGTGAAACGAGGGTCAGCGCTCGCATTGGTTCTCGCGGATCAGCGAATGCCAGGGGTCACTGGAGTAGAGGTGCTTCGGAACACACTGGACCGATTTCCCGATGCCAAGAAGGCTCTCCTCACTGCATACGCAGACACCGAAGCGGCCATCAGCGCGATCAACGATGTCGGGCTCGACCACTACATCATGAAGCCTTGGGACCCGCCTGACGTGAAGCTATACCCGATCCTTGACGACCTGCTCGACGACTGGCGTGCGGGTTACCGGCCCGGCTACTCGGGTCTTCGGATCGTGGGGCAGGAATGGTCTCGTCCAACCTTCGAGCTCAAGGCATTTCTCGCCATGAATCAGGTTCCCTATTCCTCTTTGGTACTTGGCAAGGACGACGAAGCCGAGCGGGTGTTTAGTGCCGCGGGAGCCGACCTGGACGATTTGCCGCTGGTGCTTCTGCCAGACGGCACCGCCCTCCAAAACCCTACGAACAGCGAGGTCGCCGAAAAAGTTGGGCTCCAAAGTCACGCAAGCTCGCCCGCATACGACGTTGTCATCGTCGGTGCTGGACCGGCTGGCCTGGCGGCAGCTGTGTACGGCTCCTCGGAAGGCCTCAAGACGCTGCTGGTTGAGGCCAGGTCTCCGGGCGGACAGGCCGGCCAATCCACCCGGATCGAGAACTATCTCGGCTTCCCGAAAGGCATCAGCGGTGCTGACCTGGCCCGCCGCGCATACTCTCAGGCAAGGCGTCTCGGTGCAGAAATCCTGGTCCCGGCCGAGGTGACCAGGGTCGAGAGGAAAGATCCTTTCAAGATTGTTCACCTGGCCGATGGGTCGGAAGTCACCGCGAAAGCTCTGGTGATTTGTAGTGGCGTCGAATACCGCCGGCTGACGGCGGACGGTGTCGATGAGCTCACCGGCGCAGGGGTCTACTACGGCACTTCGAATATTGAAGCCAGCCATCACCAGAAGCAGCGGATGTTGGTTGTCGGTGGTGGCAACTCGGCCGGTCAAGCGGCGCTGTTTCTCACCAGATTCACCGACCAGGTCAACATCGTGATTCGTCGCAGCAATCTATCGGAGACGATGTCCCAGTACCTGATCGACAACCTGGCGACCAACGAATCGGTGAGTGTCGTTTCAAGAAGCGAGATCCTCGAAGCAAAAGGCGACACTCATCTGAACGCCGTGGTCATCCGCAACCTGGACAGTGAGGTCGAAACCGAATTGGAAGCTGGCGCTCTGTTCATATTCATCGGCCAGCGAGCGAATACTGATTGGCTCGGCGGACTAGTCGAGCTTGACGAGAGAGGATTCGTCCTCGCCGGATCAAACCTTGACCGCCTCCCAAGATGGGAGCTCAAACGCGACCCATATCCGCTCGAGACGTCGGTACCTGGCGTCTTCGTGGCTGGCGACGTTCGCCACGACTCCATCCGCCGGGTGGCAGGAGCAACGGGAGAAGGGTCCACCGCAATCAGGTTTGTTCATCAGTATCTGGCTTCCTTGTGAGGGAGATCTCAGAAACAATCAGGTCACTCCCCTACTTCGCGGGGCTCCCTGACCGAATACTTGGCGAAGTCGCTGCCGGGGCCGAACTGGTCGACCTCGAACCCGGCGCGACGATCATCGAGGAGGGTTCGGACTCAGAGGAGATGTACGTCATCGTCGAGGGTGACCTCGTAGTGAGCAAGTCAACCGGGGGCAAAGAGGTTGAGCTTGCCCACCTTGGCACGGGCGACGTTGTTGGCGAGATGGCCCTTCTCGACGGAGCCCAGAGGACCGCAACGGTGCGTGCGTCAGAGAAATCGAAGGTGATCCGGGTGCCGGTTCATGCTTTTGAGGCGTTACTCAAAGACCCGGCGGTAGTACGGCGGATGTTTCGAACCGTCACCGAACGCCTACGCGACATCGAAGACACCCTTCGTCACGAGGAGAGGATGGCCGCGCTCGGACGGATGGCAGCACAACTTATGCATGAACTGAACAATCCGGCCGCAGCCGTTACGCGAAGCAGCAAGGAGCTGATCGATGTGGTCAGCAAGCTCAGCGACGAATCCGGATTCATCATCGGGCGGACCATGGATGGAGCCAGCCTTCCAAACCCATCCCCAACCGGAGAACTGTCTGCGTTCGAGAGAGCGGACGCCGAGAACCAACTTGAGGAATGGCTCGACAGTCGCGAGGTCGAGGACGCTTGGAGCTTGGCCCCTGCGATGGCGGAAGCCGGCTGGTCAACTGTTCTTCTCGACGAAGCTACCGCCGGGCTCGACGACCCCGAGATGACCCGGCACATGGTTCGTTGGATTGGCCTAAAGGTTGCGGCCGCACAACTCGGCTCAGAAGTGGCTCTCGGAGCTTCGAGAATCTCCGAGCTGGTTCGGGTTGTCAAGGATTACTCCTACCTCGACCAGGCACCTGTTCAGGAAGTTGATGTCAGGGAAGGAATTCAGGACACCTTGCTCCTCCTCAAGGGGAAGCTCCGTGATCACGAAGTCGAACTCGACTTTGCCCCCGACCTCGTCAAAATCGAAGCACCAGGGCGCGACCTCAATCAGGTCTGGACAAATCTCATCGACAATGCCGCCGGAGCGATGACGTCGGGGGGTTCCCTCGCCATTGCAGCACACAACATCGATCAGGGCATTGTGGTAACCGTTTCCGATAGCGGTTCCGGCATCGCCGATGAGGTCGTCGACCGCATCTTCGATCCGTTTTTCACAACCAAGGAGCCCGGAGAGGGCACCGGACTTGGCCTGCATACCGTGCACAACATCGTCAATCGACTTGGCGGCTCGATCTCGGTTGCATCCGACGCCGAGGGGACCAGGTTCACCGTCCGGCTACCCGCCTCGACGACTACGTAGTGTCAGTCCACCAGGGGGAATCCTGGAAAGCCTGAGGCCTCCCAGCTCTTCAACGCCTCATCGTTCGGGACGTCGCGCTGAGCACTGGTCGCCAGCTCGTAGCGATGCTGGAGAAGGTCGCAAACCCCCTGGATGGGGTCTTCGCCATGCCATCTCTGGACTACCGCATTCTGTAGCGGTTCGTAGACGCTTGTGAGCCACTTGACCACACCCACATTCTTACCCGAAGTGCTGGTGTGTCCCTCGCGAGCCAGGTAGGCATTTAGGTCACCAAGGAGAACCCGGGCTTGATTCTCTGAAGCTTCTATACCTGTCAACTCACGGAGGCGCTGGCTGTGGAAGGTACGACCACCGACATGAATCTTCATGCTGACAACTCCCCGGTCGCCGTCAGGCTCGAGGAGCACGTCGTCGACGAAAAAGCCGAGTTCGTTGAGCCTTTGCGTCCTCTCCTTGACCTTATAACCCTCGTTTGGTGAAATCACCAACACCTCTGTGAGCTCGTCCCAAAGCGCGAGGTATCTGCCTTCAACATCCTCGCCGAGGTGGAGATCTGCCTGATCGAGATCCAGACCTTGCATAGCGGCAATATCGGCCATCTCCCCGGCCAGGTTCTCTCTCATAATCCCGATGTCCTCGAGGCGCTGGCCATCGCTCAAACTGCTTCGAAGCTCCGATGTTTCCGCATCAATCATGATTGCCTCGACAGCTCCAGCGTCATATCGGTAGAGAGCGTTCGAAAGAGAACAGTCACCCCAATAGCAACCGGCAAGATGGAGTTGCACCATGAGCCACGCCAGAGCATCGAGCATCTGCACTCTGCGCACACCGAAGCCCGCACCGGAAACAAGTCTCCGGTATGGGAAAGAGTGGTCGACATATTGGGTGATTACCGCTGCCGCCATCTCCTCATCTCGCTCCACCCAGGGACGGGTTACCAACCCTGCGGCCTCTGCAGTCACGTGAGTCCGATCACGGAGAGCGTTGAGAACCTTGTATTCGTTTTCGGCAAGGTGGACCGGCATCTCCTTTATGGCATAGACAGACCCTTCGTATTCCACGAAGACGACGGCGTGTCGATGAACACCTGTTGGCATGTCAACCAGACGGTGAGTAGTCCAATCGCTGATCGGTTCCTCCCACGGCAAGTCGAGAAAGTCGGGGTTGCCTCCCCTGATCTGGAGGCGCGGGGTGCCCATCAGCCGAGTGCTCGCTCGGCCAAGATCAATCCACCCGACAGACCCGAGTCTTCTAAATCTGGTGGTACTACGAAGTCCTGACGTTCGTACTCATCGAGCTGCCGGTAACCGCCCAGCTCCTCCAGAAACGACTCGTGCACGGACTGATGAAGGTCAGGGAGATTGGCGATTCCACCTCCAATTACAACCCGCTGCGGAGCGACCGAATAGGCGAGAGTTCGCAGTGCCTGTCCCAGATATGCGCCAACCAGGCCGGCTGCCACCACCGCTTGTGTCTCGGTCAGTTCAGGTGGGGGCACACCGAATCTCCCGGCGATTGCGGGACCAGAGATCATCCCTTCGAGGCACCCACCGTGGAAGGGACACGAGCCCTGGTACGGATCCCGAGCCGCTACCGGTGTGTGTCCCATTTCAGGGTGTGCAGTACCCATGAGGAGGGAACCGGACGTGACAATCCCGAACCCAACGCCGGTGCCAACAGTGATGTAGACATGATTGCTCAGACCCGCCGCGGCACCCCACTTCCCCTCAGCCAGGGCGGCCGCGTTCACGTCGGTTTCGATGCCGACCGGTACATCAACTTCTCTTCGAACCAAGCCGAGTACGTCTATCCCTGACCATCCGGGTTTGGGCGTTGCCGAAATCTCTCCAAAACGCTCATGGTCTTGTCGAAGCTCCAGCGGGCCAAATGCGGCAATTCCAACGGCCCCGACATCTGCTTTACCCAGGATTTCAGCGACCGCCGCCATCGTGAATCCAGCGTCCTCCGACGTGTCCAACCGAATCTTCCTCTCAATGGTGCCCTCAGCATCCCCAACTGCCACGAGAGTCTTGGTCCCACCGATCTCAACAGTCCCCAGGTTTTTCACTAGCCAATCTTTGCCGTTCATCGTCTATCTCCGCAATTCGCTCCCTTCGGCGTCATCGAATGCTCAGATTTGATAAGTTGAAGACACCGGGTTTTTCGACGAAAGGATCGCCAGTGGAAATCTCTATGACCGTCAACGGACAGGAGGTAAGCGCAACCGTCGAACCTCGAACTCTGCTCGTCCATTTCATCCGGGAGCAGTTGCATCTGACCGGTACACATGTCGGATGCGAGACCGGCTACTGCGGCGCATGCACGATCCAGATCGACGGGCAGGCGGTCAAGTCCTGCACCATGTTGGCCGTCCAGGCAGACGGCGCCACGGTTACCACCATCGAAGGCCTGGCCCAGAACGGTGACCTTCACGCGGTGCAAGAGGGTTTCTGGGAAAGACATGGCCTCCAATGTGGATTCTGCACACCCGGGATGATCATGTCCGCAGCGGCCCTGCTGGAGGAGAACCCGAATCCCTCGGAAGACGAGATCCGTCACGGAATCGAAGGCAACCTGTGCCGTTGCACTGGGTATCACAACATTGTCAGAGCAATCGAATATGCCGGAGCAAAGAAGCGAGGCGAAGAGCCTCCGGCACCTGACTGGGAAGGGGCATCCTGATGGCCACGACAAGTGTTATGGGCGGCGACGTTCGGCGACGCGAAGACCCAGCTCTGATCCAAGGCGAAGGCGTATACGTCGACGATCTGCAACCAACGACGCTGCTTCATATTGCGTTCAAACGCTCTCCGGTGGCCAGGGCCACGATCACATCTCTGGACATATCAAAGGCGCGCTCTATGCCGGGTGTCGTTGCCGTCTTCACCCACGAAGACGTCGCGCATCTCGGCCCGCTCCGTGCCCAGGTCCCCATCGGCAAGCTGAGGCCGCTCTTGGCTGAAGGCGTTGTCAACCACACCGGCGAGGCCATCGCGATGGTTGTGGCCGAGGATCGGTACCAGGCGCAGGATGCCGCCGATGCGATCGAGGTCGATTACGACGTCAAACCGGCCGTCGTCGATCTCAAAGGGGCCAAGTCCGATAATGATGTCATCCACTCCGACCTGGAGTCCAACGTTCTTCACACCTGGACTTATCACGGGTATTGGGAGGCCCTGGGGCTTGAGGACCAAACACCCCAGGTGGACGCCGCAATCGAGCGCGATGACGCTGTCGTTGTGACGCTCGAAATGACCAATCAACGTCTGATCCCGGTAGCGATCGAGCCACGCTCGGTGATGGCCGAATACAACGCTGGGTACAACCGATTTACGGTTCACTCGACGACCCAGGTTCCCAGTGCGCTCAGCGGGGCCATCGCCACGATGCTCGGAATGCAACCGAGCGACGTCAGAGTTATCGCACCTGAGGTCGGTGGAGGATTCGGCGCCAAACTAAACATCTACAGCGACGAAATCCTCACCGCATTCGCCGCCAAGGCGTTGGGAAGACCGGTCAAATGGACTGAGACGAGGCGCGAGGCACCAGGTTCTACCATCCACGGCAGAGGCTGGCTGGGTACAGCAACCCTGGTTGGCACCAAAGAAGGTGAGTTCCTCGGCTACAAACTCGAGGCGATCGCGGACATGGGTGCATACACCCAGAACTTCACAGTCGCGATCCCGTTGCTAGGACTCTGGATCGCATCCGGCCAGTACAAGATGCCCGTTTCATGGACAGTCGACTGCGTGGTTACCAACACGATGACGACGGATGCCTACCGGGGCGCCGGGCGCCCCGAAGCGATCTATTACCTGGAGCGCATCATCGATGCTTTCGCCCGGGAAATCGACATGGATCCTCTCGAGGTACGAAAGAAGAACTTCTGGCAGCCTGAGGAATTCCCAGCGACGATGGGTTGCGGCTTTGCGCTCGACTCAGGGAACTACGCCGGTGCCGTCGACCGGTTGGCCGAGGTTGCTGACTATGCGGGACTCATCAAGATGCGGGACGAAGCCCGTGCTGAGGGACGGCATATCGGAATAGGCGTCGGCTCCTACGTCGAGGTCTGCGGATTCGGCCCAGCCGTGCTGGCTGAAATCGGATTCTCTCTGTCTGAGTATGGGCTGCCGGCGTCCTTCAACGGTTCGGGTCTGGTCCGAGTCAACCCCGACGCCACGGTATCGGTCTTCACCGGTACCGGCCCAACAGGACAAGGTCACCAGACGACGTGGGCACAGATCGTCGGTCACGGACTCGGGATACCGATCGACAGGATCAGAGTCAGACACGGCGACACCCTGGATCAACCAGTGGGTATCGGCACCTTCGGTAGTCGCTCCCTCGCTGTCGACGGAGCCGCGGCCTTCGGTGCGACCAAGGAAGTGAGGGACAAGGCAGCCAAGATCGCCGCCCATCTTCTGGAGGCTGCTCCCGAAGACATTGTGCTCGAGGACGGCGCAGCCCATGTCGCCGGATCACCTGACAAAACCGTTGATTGGGCCGCTATTGCCAAAGCCGCCTACCAGGCTCACACCCTCCCCGAGGGTGTTGAAAGTGGGCTCGAGGCACATAGTGTGTTCAGTCCCGGCAATGCGACATGGCCTTTTGGAACACATCTGGCCGTGGTAGAGGTCGATGGAGATACCGGAGATGTCGAGATCCTGAAATACATGGCTGTGGACGATTGCGGCAACCTCGTGAATCCGATGATTGTTGACGGTCAGGTCCACGGTGGTATCACACAAGGCATTGGACAGGCTCTCTTCGAGGAGGCTGTCTACGACAGCGACGGAAACCTGTTGACCGGTTCGCTGCTTGACTACCCCCTGCCTACTGCGACGGACCTTCCTTCCTACAGATTGAGCCACACGGTGACACCGACCGACGTGAATCCGATGGGTGTGAAAGGCATTGGGGAGGCAGGAACGATCGGATCAGCACACACGATTGTCAACGCTGTCGTCGACGCGGTAAGCCCACTGGGAGTCAAACATATCGATATGCCCTTGCGGCCGAAGAAGGTTTGGGCGGCAATGCAGGAAGCAGGTAACTAGATGTATCCACGTGAATTTGATTACGTAGCCGCGGCAAGCCTGGAGGAAGCCCTTTCCGCCTTGAACGGCGACGCAAAGGTCATGGCCGGGGGAATGAGCCTGATCCCCATGATGAAGATGCGCCTGTTCTCCCCAGCCGTAGTCGTGGACATCGGGAGAATCCCTGACTTCGGAACCATCGATAACAAAGGTGACCACATCTCCATCGGTGCGCTTGCCCGCCATGCCGACACGGCAACGAGCTCTCTCGTGCAGGAGAGCGCAACGGCGCTTTCGGTCGCGGCTTCCCTTACTGGAGACGTCCAGGTGCGCAACCGTGGCACGACGTGTGGTGCCGTGGCACATTCAGACCTCGCAGCCGACCAGCCAGCAGCGGTGATGGCTTTGAACGCGACGATGATCGCACAGTCGTCATCCGGCACTCGTGAGATTCCGTCTGAGTTCTTCTGTGTTGATGCGTTGACTTCGGCACTGAACCCCGATGAGATACTCACTGAGATCCGAGTACCCAAACAAGGACCAGGCGAAGGTTCGGCATATGACAAGCTGGGTCGGCGCGGTGGTCGGTCTGACTATGCGATCGCTGGTGCGGCGGCATGGGTAAAGCTCGAGAATGGATCGGTAGCGGCGGCCAGGGTGGCTCTCACTGGCGTGGGCACCAAACCCACCCTCGCCCACGCGGTCGCCAACGCACTCGTCGGAACAGACGGTTCAGAGGCGGCAGTCGAGGCAGCTGCTTCCAAGGCAGCCGACGACGTCACCATCATCGAAGACCTGTACGGATCAGTCGACTACAAGACACATCTGGCCAAGGTGTACGCAGCTAGGGCCGTCACTCAGGCCTTGGCGAACGCCGGGTAGCAAAACCAAAAGCGGAAAAGGGGTCGGCAACAACGTCGTCGACCCCGAGATGCTCGATCACAGGGGTGCCGAAATCGGTTCGCCTCCGTGTAATTGACGGACAGCCCTTCGGGCATAGACGGGTCCGAGAATGTTGCCATGTCCGCAATAGGCACCAATCGCCACAACACCTTTGTGTACTTCTCGATAGATGGGTCGGCTGTCATCGGTGAAGGCAGCGTTTCCACCCCAGCGGTGGGTTACGGATGCATCTATCCCCAACTGAGCCAGCAGATCGTCCAGATCCCGTTGCACCTCGGGCAACAAGTCGTTTGACGTGGACCAAGACGTTTCGAGATGAGCGTCACGGCGTCCCCCCAAAGCCAAGCGTCGGTCGGGAAGCTGTTGAAAGTAGACGTGACCGAAGTCGGTGTAGACAGGCCGATCGAAATGTGGGTCCACAGGTCGGGTAGCCAACATCTGCAGTGACGCCGTCTTCACCTCCGTCGCCAGTTCCTCGAACAAAAGTTCCAAACCACCGTCGACAGCGACAACAACGGAGCCAGCATGAACCTCACCGAGCCCGGTCCTCACCGTGTTGGAATCGATCTCGACCGCTGCCGAGTTTTCGTACAGGTCCGCTCCGGAGTCGACCAGATCACATGCGACTGCTCGGACTCGATCCATCGGGTTGCACACCCCGTCGGAGTGGAGGACGATCCCACGCCCTTCCGGGCCGTCGTACCGATCGACGTCGAAGCCGTCGGTGATCAGGGCTTGGTATTCGTTGTTGATGTCTTCGAGTTCGTGATCGCTGGTAGCAACCCGCAGACTTCCGGTGTTTCGGGCGGCGGAAGCCCCATAGACCCTCTCCAACTCGATCAGCGTCTCGTCATATAGGCGCTTCGCCGTCCCAGCCCCATATGTCTCCTTTGCCTTGTGATAGAACAACGGCATACCCGCGAGGAGGAAACCGCCGTTGCGTCCCGCAGCCTCTCCGGCAACCAGGCCTGCGTCGATTCCAACCACCGTGAGGCCCAACTCCAATCCTTCTTGGATGGCTGTGACCCCGGAACCTCCAAGGCCGATCACGCATAGGTCCGCTTCGACCGACCCGGCCAAGCTGGGAAATCCGATCCAGTGACCGTCGTCCCAGACAGGCTCAGATATCACGGTCGACGAAACTGGGCGGGAGCCCTTGCCACCAGGACGTCACACGGAGCCGACTGGACGATGCCCTCAGCAACAGTTCCGAGTAGAACCATCCTCGTCGAAGTCGCCCCTCTGCTACCGACTGCGACCAGGTCCGCTCCCTTCCGACGCAGCGTTTCGTCGATGGTGTCGATAGGCGGACCGTCAACCACTAAGCCCTTGACCCTCCCACTCCACTTTTCGGCGAAGTCTTCCATCCTCTCCCGTGCTCGTTCCAACCTGCCCTGTCGCGATGCTGTTACCTCTTCAGCGAAGAGACCAGCGTCGGCGAGAATTGGGTCAAACCGGGCGGGCAGGGAGTACAAGGCGGTTACATCCGCATCGGGAAAGTGCTCTATTGCATGGTCGACAGCCATTCGGGATTGTTCGCTGAAGTCGACAGCAGCAACGATCCTCCGATATGGCACCCGAGGCTGCCGTCTCACTATGAGAGTGTCCGTCTGACTCTTCCGAGCGACGCGTCGCGTGATCGGACCGACGGAAAAGTTGTCCAGCGACGAGGAGCCGAGCACCACAATTGGCGCCTTCTTCGCATGTTGCACCAGTGTCCACGACGGGGAACCGTTCACTACTTCCAGATCAACGGGGACCGACGACCGGGCCATAATCCAGTCCAGAAGCTTGGAGACTTCCTTACGCTGATGCTCTCGCATGAGGCGTGCCTGCCCGGAGTCGATCATGGCTTCATCAACCGGTTCGAGAACGTAGAGAAGGTGGAGGGGGATCTCCTTCTCTTCAGCGATCAATCGGGCGCGGTCGGCAACACGTCTGCCCATTGCACTCAGATCAACACCAGCTAAGACGGCCCGCAAATTCTCTCCACGCGATGGACGCGCACTTTAGTCCCGGCGCCGTTGGTTAGTCCCATCGAACGGAGATGAGACACCAAGTGCAGTCTCTAAACGTCTCAAATACTCTGAACGCCCAATCACCACAGCACCGAGCCGCTCCAAATGGGGCGTCTGCCACTGGACATCCAGAAGCCGCCCAGGCTCAGTCGACATCGCAACGACGAGACGGACAAGAGCAACCTTCGACGCATCTCGAGCGGTGTGGAACATCGACTCACCGGCAAAGAGCCCTCCGATCGAGACACCGTACAAACCACCGACGATTTGCTGCTCTGTATCTCGCACCTCAACGGAGTGCGCCCAACCTAGACGATGAAGCTCGCGGTAGGCCTCCTTGATGCCGGGGTTGATCCAGCTACCCGGGCGTTCCGGGTCGGCACAACCCTCAATAACCCCATCGAAGTCCGAATCGATGCTCACGGTGTAACGCCGGACCGACTGTCGCAGCGATCGCGAGATGCGTAGACCATCTAGAGGCAATACCGCACGCTCAACTGGCGACCACCAAGCCATCTCACCGTTCGGGAGGTGCATTGGAAACATCCCACGCCGGTACGCCTGGAGGATCGTGCCCGGCGCCAGATCACCACCAACTGCAATCACGTCGTCATCGACAGACTCCGGATCAGGAAGCGTGTAGCGAGACGGCGGCGGTTCAACGGGCACAGACTGATTGTTCCAGAGATGGCTCGTAGAGTGTGCCGATGCAAGCTCTCATCTGCAGCGACTACACCGGAATCGATGGCCTGAGCGTTGGCGAGTTGCCCGACCCTGCCCCAACGCAGGGAATGGCACTGGTGCGGGTGGTGTCGGCTTCGGTCAACTTTGCCGACAG
The DNA here is from genome assembly GCA_965216445.1 of Acidimicrobiia bacterium. GTDB lineage: Bacteria > Actinomycetota > Acidimicrobiia > Spongiisociales > ZC4RG35 > MA-ANB-1. Next base: position 1,126,719 of record OZ244166.1, on the reverse strand, counting down.
CCTTGTGGTGGCAGGCCTCTACCAAATGAAGCCCGAGTTGCCGTTCGCACCCGGCTCCGAGATCGCCGGCGAGGTCGTGGACACAGGTGGTATCGCCGATCTGGCAGTTGGCGATCGTGTCGCAGGATTCGTAGGTTTCGGAGCGATCGCCGAGTACGCCCTGGTTCCAGAAAGCGCCATTCTCAAACTCCCAGACAACATCGACTTTGATGAGGGGGCAGCCATCCCGGTCGCTTATGGGACTTCATATCACGCACTCGTGGATCGAGGCAGAACCCAGAAAGGCGAACGATTGCTTGTCCTGGGTGCCTCCGGTGGAGTCGGCATCGCGGCACTCCAGATCGGTCGGGTGCTCGGAGCAGAAGTGATTGCTGCTGTCTCGACCGAAGAAAAGGCAACGATCGCCCGCGAAAACGGTGCAGATCATGTCATTAGGTATGACCTGACACCTCTCCGTGAAGCCATCTCGGAGATAACGGATGGCAACGGCGTCGACGTTGTCTACGACCCGGTCGGTGGAGATGCAACCGAACAAGCTCTTCGCTCCACGGCGTGGAACGGCCGACTTCTGGTCGTCGGTTTCGCGGCCGGTGAGATCCCCAAGATTCCCCTGAACCTCACGCTGGTGAAAGGAAACTCGATCGTTGGAGTGTTCTGGGGCCGCCACTTTCTCGAACAACCGGAACAGAACGCAGCAAACTTCGAACGCATCATGACCTGGGTTGCCGACGGAACTCTGCGCCCGCTGATCCAGAAGTCGTACGGTCTTGATCAGGCCGCCGAAGCGCTCCGCTGGGTTGCTGACCGTAAGGCCATCGGGCGAGTGGTGGTGAAGCCTTGACAGACTTCGTTGTCATTGGGGGCGGCATTGCCGGCGCGTCTGCAGCGGCCCACCTGTCCCTGCACGGTTCTGTGGTGTTGCTCGAGATGGAATCCACCCTGGCCTACCACACGACTGGCAGGTCAGCGGCGACCTTCATCGTTAACTACGGCGCACCAGGATCACGACCCCTGGCCCGCGCCAGCGAGAAGTTCTTCGTGAATCCACCCGACTATTCGGTCGACGCTCCCCTACTCACGGATCGTGGGGCGATGTGGGTAGCGACCGAACAGGAGATGGATGGCTTGAGGAAGATCGCGGACGAAGGCCGAACCTCAGGGGCAGAATCCCAGCTGATCGATCCTGACGAGGTGATCCGCATGGTCCCGATCATGGATCGCGACCACGTCGCGGGCGGACTCTACGAGCCGACTGCTCGCGATATCGACGTCGCGTCACTGCATCAAGCATTCGTTCGGATCATGCGAAACCACGGCGGACAGATACATGTCTCGAGTCCGGTAGTTTCCCTGAAGCGCAAAAAGGGTGGGTGGCAGGTAGAAACCCCACACAAATCCTTTTCCAGTCACGCTGTGGTCAACGCCACTGGGGCATGGGGCGATCGTGTCGCAGGTCTAGCGGGTATCGAACCGATTGGCTTGCAACCGATGAGGCGAACTGCGTTCATGGTGCCCGGGTCACCCGACTACGAACGACTACCGATGGTGGTCAGCGCCGGGCACGACTACTACTTCAGACCGGATGGCGTGCAGTTCCTCTGTTCGCTGTCCGAAGAGGTTACGGACGAACCGGGAGATCCCAGACCGAGAATGGAGGACGTCGCACTGGCCATCGAACGAATCAATCAGGCCACGACCCTCGGGATTCGCACCGTTAATTCTGAATGGACGGGTCTCCGCACATTCGCACCCGACCGTGAACTCGCCATCGGTGAAGAACCCGACGCTCCAGGGTTCTTTTGGTTGGTCGGACTTGGTGGGACGGGCATCATGACTGCCCCTGCTTACGGTGAGTTGCTGGCGAGCCAGGTTTTGGAGAGTGACCTCCCGGGGGACTTGTCGAAATTCGGAGTCGACCCGGCTTTGACCAGCCCGAAACGGTTCCGCTGACACATCGATCTCGATAATCGCACCTAAGTGGGAGAAGTCGTGTGGCACACTCCCCAAGTGGAGAAACCAGTTGTCGTCGACGGGCTCACCAAACACTTCAAAGTTCCGATTCGGGACACCGGTGTCAAGGAGTCGGTCAGAAGCCTATTCAAAAGAGACTTTCGAAACGTCCGCGCAGTCGAAGAGGTTTCGTTTGAGTTAGCTCCCGGTGAAATTGTGGGCTTCCTCGGTCCGAACGGCGCAGGTAAGACAACCACCATCAAGATGCTCACCGGCCTGCTCCACCCGACAAGCGGCGACGCTCGGGTGCTCGGCCACAAGCCGTGGGACCGGGAAAGGGATCTCCTACGCCGGATTTCGTTGGTCATGGGGCAACGCAACAACCTCGCTTGGGATCTCCCGGCTCTCGACTCTTTCGAACTCAACAAAGCCATATACGGGATACCGGATGGCACTTTTCAATCGCGGCAGACGAAGTACATCGAAACTCTCGATCTGGGCGACCTGGTCAACAAACCCGTGCGGAACTTGTCCCTCGGCGAGCGAATGAAGATGGAGATCGTCGGAGCAATGCTGCACGGACCCGAAGTTCTATTCCTCGACGAACCGACCATCGGACTCGACGTCACGATGCAACGACGCCTCCGAAACTTCGTTCTGGAGTACAACGCCGAAACCGGTGCAACGGTTTTGTTGACCAGCCATTACATGGCCGACGTTGTTGCCCTCGCCCAAAGGGTTGTCGTCATCGACAAAGGGACAATCCTCTTCGACGGGCCACTGTCGCGCTTGGGAGACCAGTTCTCGGCCCACAAGAAACTGACCGTCGAAGCAACCGATCTCCCTGAAGACATGAGCTCCTGGGGTCGTGTCATCGAACGCAATTCCGCTCGAACCGTGATGGAGGTAGCCCGGGATGCAGTCTCGGACACGGCGGCCCAACTCCTCAGTTTGGCCACGGTCACCGACCTCTCGATAGAAGAACCTCCATTAGAAGACGTGATCGCACGTGTCTTCTCGGACGGATCAAATGACAACGCCCAAAACTGAGTTCAGTTGGCTCGGTTTCTACCGAGCAGGAGCCAGGCTCGGCTTCCAACGGGATGTCCAGTACCGGACGATGACATTCTTCTTCCTCCTCGCCTTCCTGATCGAACCAATCATCTACCTGGCGGTTTGGCAGAACGTTGCCGAATCCCAGGGTGGTTCGGTAGGCAGCTACTCAACCGGCGCTCTCGCGGCCTATTACATCACCTGGACCCTGGTTCGTGTGTTCAACCTTGCCTTCGACCCATTTGCGTGGGAGTGGCGGATCCAGCGCGGCCGGTTGAACGACTTTCTTTCAATGCCGATTCACCCCTTTCACCGGGACATGTCCTTCTTCATCGGAAGCAAGTTCGTCTGGACCGGCCTCTGGCTCCCCGTCGCACTGGTGCTCTCGTTCATCTTCAAACCGGAATTCAACCTGACCTGGTTCAACGTGGTCGCATTTGTGATAGCGATCTGGGGTGGGTTCGTGGTCCGGTTTGTCTTGCTCTATCTGATGGGTTTGGCCAACTTCTGGACAACCAGGGCGAGTGCAGTGTTTGGTGTTGTGATCGCTGGAGAGCTACTGCTCTCGGGTCGTCTGGTTCCCCTGGAGCTAATGCCGGAATGGGTGGAGTCAGTAGCGTCGTGGTTCCCGTTCAAGTGGACGTTCCAGTTCCCGATCGAGGTTCTCATCGGAAGGTTGGAACCGTCGGAGATTTGGACGGGACTCGGTGCGCAGGTTCTGTGGGCAGCTGGAATGGGAGTTGCCCTCTGGTGGGGATGGAAGAAGGCAATCATCAAGTACGCAGCGGTGGGTGGATGAGCCAGAGACCAGCCGGGCCTGCAAAACTGACCTTCCTCCACTGGCGCATCGGTGCGCTCAACGAGATGCAATATCGGTTGAACTTCTGGGTGCAACTCTTCAACTCGGGTATCGCTTTGGCCACGGGCCTCGTTGCCATCGCTCTGGTCTACGGTCATACCAACTCGCTCGGCGGATGGTCCCAACCGCAGTTGCTCGCTGTTATGGGCGTTCACATCGCAATCGGGGGAATCTTGAAGACCTTCATTCAGCCCAACATGAACCGACTCATGCAGGACGTCCAGGAGGGGACCCTGGACTACGCCCTCACCAGACCCGCAGACTCACAGTTGATGGTGAGTGTCAAGGAAGTGTCGCTGTGGTCGGCCGTGGACATTTTCCTTGGCCTTGGTGTGATTGCGTGGTCAGTTTCCGAGCTTTCGGGATCCATCGGTTGGACGCACACTGTCGGGTTCGTGTTTGCGCTGGTGTGTGGCGCCCTGATCATCTATTCGATCTGGCTAGCCGTGAGCACGATGTCCTTCAAGGTGGTGAGGACCGACTCGATGATGCAGCTTCTCAACGGCATCTACGAGGCCGGACGCTGGCCAGTGACGGTCTATCCCGGTTTCCTCAGGGCATCGTTGACGTTCATCATCCCCCTCGCATTCGCGGTCACGGTGCCAGCCGAGGCAATAACGGCTCGAATCGACTGGTGGATGCTTGTAATTGGAGCGGGGGTGACCGTGCTGGCTCTCATCGGTTCACGTCTGGTCTGGCGATGGGGAATCTCCAACTACTCGGGAGCTTCAGCCTGATCAGTAGGTGACGGCCCCGCTACTTGCCGACCCGACCAAGCGGGCATACTTGGCCAATGCACCTGTTTCATAGCGGGGTGGCGCCGGCTGCCAGGCCTTTCGTCTCGCGTCGAGCTCGGAAGCGTCGACCAGGAGGTCGAGTCGCCGGCCGGGTATATCAATCTTGATCCGGTCGCCCTCGTCAACCAGCCCGATATTCCCGCCGACCTCCGACTCGGGGGCTACGTGCCCGATACACAGTCCCGTTGTTCCGCCTGAGAATCGACCATCGGTGATCAACATCACATCTTTGCCCAGGCCGGCTCCCTTGATTGCCGCAGTGATCTGGAGCATTTCCTTCATGCCCGGACCACCCCTCGGGCCCTCGGTTCTGATCACCACAACGTCACCATGAGAGATTTGATGTGCGAACAGCGCGTCGAGGGCTGCCTGCTCTCCATCGAAAACCCTCGCTGGCCCTTCGAACACGGTTAGATCGATCCCAGCCACCTTCACCACAGCCCCATCTTCGGCGAGCGACCCGTGAAGGATCGCAATGCCACCTTCTGCTGCGATCGGAGATGAGACAGGCGCAATGACCTCTTGGTCGCCCGGGAGCTCGACCTGTGCCAAATTCTCGGCCATCGTCCTTCCGGTAACGGTCAACGCTTCGCCATCTAGGAGTCCCTCCGTCAGGAGGGCCTTGAGAACAATCGGCACTCCCCCGATTTGGTCGATGTCCACCATGTGGAAGCGTCCGAAGGGTTTCAGGTCACCGATGTGGGGAGTCGAGCGGGAGATGCGGTCAAAGTCCGCCAATTCCAGGTCGACACCCACCTCGTGGGCCATAGCCAGAAGGTGGAGCACCGCATTGGTGGACCCACCCAACGCCATGACAGTCGTGATGGCATTTCTAAATGCGGGGGCTGTCATGATCTGGCGGGCGGTGATTCCGCGTTCCAGGAGCCGCATCGCGGCCTCGCCGGACAGTCGGGCGTAGTCCCGGAGGCGTGGGTCTATGGCCGGGACCGAAGCCGATCCCGGGAGAGACATTCCAATCGCCTCCCCAACCGAAGCCATGGTGTTGGCCGTGAACATCCCCGCACAGGACCCCGCACCGGGACACGCCGCTCTCTCCAGGGCTAGTAGCTCGTCGCTCGAGATCTTTCCTTCAGCCTCGGCCCCTATCCCCTCGAACACGTCAACAATCGAGATATCGCGTCCTTGATAACGCCCGGGCATACTCGATCCGCCGTAGAGGAACACGGCCGGCAAATCGAGTCGGCCGGCGGCCATCAGCATTCCGGGCAGGGACTTGTCGCACCCAGCAATAGCAACCAGGCCGTCGAATCTCTCGGCGTGCATCACCAGCTCAACTGAGTCGGCGATGACCTCCCTGGACACAAGCGAGGCACGCATCCCCTCGTGCCCCATGGAAATCCCATCCGAGACGGCGATCGTCGAGAAGACCAGTCCGACCCCACCGGACCCCGCTACTCCCTCCTTCGCCAACACCGAGAGCTCCGGACCTGTGAGATTGCACGGTGTTACTTCGTTGCCTGCGGAGACCACACCGATCTGTGGCTTGGCGAAGTCCTCGTCGGTAAGGCCCACGGCGCGAAGCATTGCCCGCGCACCGGCCTTGGCAGGACCCTCGGTTACATCTTGAGATCTGACCTTTCCGGACATTGCCGAATCCTATGACGGTTTGGCTTCCGGTGGAAACTCTGCCAACTTTCCCTCCCATGGCCACGATCTACTACGACGACGACTGCAATCCTGAACTCATCAAGACCAAGCGCGTGGCCATCATTGGCTACGGGAGCCAGGGCCATGCCCACGCTCTCAACCTGAGTGAGTCGGGTGTTGAAGTCGCAGTTGGCCTTCGGGAGAGTTCTGAGAGTGCCGACAAAGCAAAGCAAGCCGGCTTGCGGGTGATGTCGACGGCCGACGCCGCTGCTTGGGCTGACACCATCATGATGCTCGTCCCCGACCAGGTGATGGCGGATGTATATCAAGACTCGGTCGAGCCGGGTCTGGAAGAGGGCAACACACTGATGTTCGCCCACGGTTTCAACGTCCACTTCGGAGCAATCACTCCCCCGAGCCACGTTGACGTTTCGATGATCGCTCCAAAAGGGCCAGGTCACCTCGTGCGTAGGACCTACCAACAAGGCTCCGGCGTGCCGTGTCTCATCGCTGTCCATCAGGACGCCTCGGGGTCAGCACACGAGAACGCGCTCTCTTACGCACATGCAATTGGCGGTAGCCGAGCTGGCGTCCTGGAGACCACGTTCAAGGAGGAGACCGAAACCGATCTGTTCGGTGAACAAGTCATACTCTGCGGAGGCGTGGCCGAACTGATCAAGGCTTCGTTCGAGACACTCGTCGAAGCCGGCTACCAACCGGAGTCGGCCTACTTCGAGACCTTGCACGAGCTGAAGCTCATCGTTGACCTTCTATTCGAAGGTGGCCTCTCCTGGATGCGGTATTCAGTGTCGGACACAGCCGAATACGGGGATTACACCCGTGGCAGTCGGATCGTCACCGACGAAACCAAGGCAGCGATGAAAGAGGTTCTCAGCGAAATCCAATCGGGTGCCTTCGCCAACGAATGGCTGGCTCAAGCCCGTGAAGGTGCTCCCTTCCTCCAGAGCCAACGAGAACTGAACCGCAGCCACCAGATTGAAAGCGTCGGCAAGGAACTCAGGGAGATGATGCCCTTCCTCGAGCCGAAGACTGCACCTTGAAAACGCGGCGGCAAGAGCCGCCGCGAAACTTTCCCACCTGGAACCTTGACACATCGATAGGCGTGGTGTTTACTCCTCAACCACATGTCATACATCCCCACCACCCGCGACCTTCTTGTAGTGATCCTTATTGATTAGGCACATACAGTCGTCTGTGTGTGCCCAACCCTCCATCCGGAGGGTTTTTTCTTACCCAAAATGAGCAACAACGAATTCACAGGATCCGATTCTCTTCTCGCCAGCCTCGAATACGAGGGTGTCGAGGTGATTTTCGGCGTGCCCGGAGGTGCCATCCTCCCAGCATACGACCCCCTGCTCGCCAGCCCGATACGCCACGTTCTGGCCCGGCATGAGCAGGGGGCCGGGCACATGGCTGAGGGCTATGCGATGGCGACAGGTCGGGTCGGAGTCACGATGGCCACGTCCGGACCGGGTGCAACCAACCTGATTACCCCTCTCCAGAACGCGATGATGGACTCGACTCCACTGGTAGCGATAACCGGTCAGGTCGCCAGCGGCGCGATCGGAAGCGACGCATTCCAGGAGGCGTACACGACTGGCCTGGCCATGCACTGCACAAAACACGCATACCTTGTCAACGACGCTGACAGAATTCCTGAAGTTGTCCACGAGGCGTTCCACCTCGCCGCCACCGGCCGGCCCGGGCCCGTTCTCATCGACATTCCCAAAGACGTCCTCAACCAGCCAACCGTCTGGAACGAACCCAGCCTGGCCGGCCTCCCCGGCTATCGACCAACGGTGGCGGGGCATCCCAAACAGATCAAGGAAGCCGTTGCGATGATCGAAGCATCGGAACGGCCCGTCCTGTATGTCGGCGGGGGTGTCATCGCTGCGGGGGCAGCAGACGAATTGCTCGAGTTCGCCGAACTGGCCAACGTACCGGTTACAACCACCTTGATGGCGCGCGGCGCATTTCCCGACGGGCACCACCTGGCGCTCGGTATGCCGGGTATGCATGGCGTCTACGCGGCTACGACCGCAATCCAGCAATGCGACACTCTGATTGCCGTCGGGGCTCGATTCGACGACCGAGTCACGGGCAAGGTCGACGCCTTTGCTCCCGACGCCAAAGTGATCCACGTCGACGTCGATCCAGCCGAGATCGGCAAGATCCGCAAGGCCGACGTCCCAATCGTCGGTGATGCGAAACACGTCTTGGCTGCGCTGGTTGATCGGACCCACAAGGTCAGGGAACAGACCCCAATCCCCGAGCGGCGATTTTGGTTCGGAATGATCAACGGGTGGAAGAAGAACCGACCGCTCCAGTACGAACAGTCAGAGAGCGGCCCTATAAAGGTTCAGCACTTCATCGAACGTCTCCATCATCACACAGCTGGGGACGCGGTCGTTTCGGCCGGAGTTGGTCAACATCAGATGTGGGCCTCTCAATTCTGGAACTTCGCCCGCCCTCGCTCGTGGGTCAATTCCGGAGGTTCTGGAACGATGGGCTTCGCCCTACCCGCAGCAATAGGCGCAAAGGTCGGAAGACCCGATGAGACGGTGATTGCCCTCGATGGTGACGGCTGCTTCCAGATGACGCCGCAAGAGTTGATCACAGCCGCGGTTGAACAGATTCCGATCAAGATTTTCGTCTTCAACAATGGAGGCTTTGGCATGGTCAAGCAGTGGCAGAACCTCTTCTACGGAGGTCGACTCTCCGCCAGCGAGATGCCTACCGACACCCCCGACTATCCGGCATTGGCGGAAGCAATGGGGTGTGTCGGATTCAAGGTCAGCCATCCCGCGGAAATCGATGTGACCATCGACAAGGCTCTCGCCATCGAGGACCAGCCTGTTCTGGTCGAAGTGGTTGTTGACCCCGACGAGATGTGTTTCCCGATGGTTCCCGCTGGAGGATCAAACGACGACGTGATCACTAGCCCTGAGGAGCTTCTATGAAACACACCCTTTCCGTCGTTGTCGAAGACAAGCCGGGCGTCTTGGCTCGGGTGGCTGCGATGTTCTCCAATCGCGGCTTCAATATCCACTCACTGGCCGTCGGCCCCACCCACATCGAGGGTCGATCTCGCATCACTCTTGTTGCCGACGCTCCGGAGTTGGAGCAGCTCCAAAAGCAGCTCTACAAGCTCGTGAACGTCATCAAGGTCCATGAGTTCGACCACGAAGCGTCGGTCGCAAGTGAGGTCATGCTGGTCCGGATTGCTGCCAACGCGTCACAGCGGGGCCCGGTGAACGACACCGCTGCGCTGTTCTCTGCTCGGGTTGTCGACCTCGGAACAGACACGATGACCTTCGAATTGGCGGGGAGTCCGGAGCACATTCAGTCATTCATAGAGCACATGAGCCCGTTCGGGATCCTCGAGCTCGTCAAGTCGGGTCGCATCGCCATGAAGAAGGAGTCTCTCGTCCAGCCAGCCGCCGTCTCTGGGATCGCCCGATGATGGTGCCAATCCGTCTCGAGAGGGTTCGAATTCCGTAGCCGACTCGCACACAGATGCTTGTCGGCGCAGAGAGTTTGAACCAACGAGGAGAAGAGAAAATGACCGCAAATGTAAGAGTATTCGACACAACACTTAGAGACGGAGAGCAAGCCCCGGGTATCGCGCTCGGAGCGGATCAGAAGGTGAGAATCGCTCACCAACTGGCCCGGCTTGGTGTCGACGTGATTGAAGCGGGGTTCCCCGTGTCTTCGACCGGGGACTTCGAAGCCGTCCAGCGGATAGCGCGCGAGGTTCAAGGACCCGGTGTGGCCGCCATGGCCCGGACCAGCCACGACGATGTTGCGACCACCTGGGAAGCGATCCGCGATGCACGACAACCGCGACTCCACCTCTTCCTGGCCACTTCAGAGATCCACCTGAACCACAAGTTGCGGATGACGGAGGAAGATGTGTTGGTTGCAGTCAAAGACTCGGTAAGCCATGCCAGGAGCCTCACCGACGACGTCGAATACACGGCGGAGGATGCCACCCGCACCAATCCTGACTTTCTCATGCAGGTGCTGAGAACGGCTGCCGACGCTGGTGCGACGACCCTCAATGTGCCCGACACCGTTGGATACGCAACGCCGCGAACTTATGGAGACCTGGTAGGCAGAGTCGTCAACGAAGTGAAGGGTGAAAGCCAGGACTTGGTCGTTTCGACACACTGCCACAACGACCTGGGCATGGCGGTAGCCAACTCGTTGGCGGCAATCGAGGCCGGTGCGGAGCAGTTTGAGGGAACGGTCAACGGTATCGGCGAGAGAGCCGGCAACGCCTCACTCGAAGAGGTAGTGATGGCTCTCCAGGTCCGATCGGACTACTACGGCAAAGCGACCACTGTGAACACAGCGGAGATCTATCGCACTTCTCGACTTGTCGCTCAGGAAACGGGCTACGCAGTGCAGCGAAACAAGGCGATCGTGGGTCGTAGCGCATTCAGCCACGAGTCCGGAATTCACCAGCATGGAGTCCTCAGGGATCGGTCAACTTACGAAATCATGGATCCGGCCACGGTTGGGTTCCGGGGCCGGTCGATCGTGATGGGCAAACACTCCGGGCGAGCAGCCTTCAAGCACTCTCTCGCCTCGCTGGGTGTAGACCTCGGGCCCGTTGCATTTGAAAAGGCGTTCCTCCAGATGAAGAAGGCCGCTGACGTACAGGGCGAAGTCTCCGAGTCTCAACTGCGAGCGCTTGTCGACGAGGTTGTGACCGGTATGGAGATGTTCGAGGGAGTTGCCGAGTCTTTCCGATGAACACCTATCGAGTCGCCGTCGTACCTGGCGACGGTACGGGTCCAGAGGTGATCGCTGAGGCATTGAAGGTACTGAAGACGGCGGCAAGCCGCTTCGGATTCGGCCTGGATCTTGGTGAGCTCGATCTCGGTGGCGAGCGCTATTTGCGTACGGGGCAGACGCTCACCGACGGAGACATTGCGTTCCTCAGGGAACACGAAGCAATACTCTTTGGTGCAATCGGGCACCCAGAAGTCAAGCCTGGCATTCTGGAACAAGAGATCCTCCTCGCTCTTCGGAGAGAGCTCGACCTGTACATCAACCTTCGGCCTGTGAAGCTGCACAAGGGAGTCAAGTCCCCTGTTATCGGCGCGACAGCCGAGACGGTCGACTTTGTTGTCGTGAGGGAGAACAGTGAGGGGCTCTACTCAGGAAGCGGCAGCTTCACAGCGAAGGACTCCGCATTTGAGGTGGCGGTCCAGGAGTCGATCAATACCCGCTTCGCCGTCGAAAGGTGTATCCGGTACGCATTCGACTTGGCATCTCGTCGTCCTCGCCAACACGTCACGATGTGCGGCAAGACCAACGTGCTCACCTACGCCTGGGATCTCTGGCAACGGGTCTTTGAGGAGGTTGCGCTCGAGTACCCGTCTGTGACCACCGCATACGCCCACGTCGACGCAGCGTGTCTATGGCTCATCGAGGACCCGGCACGATTCGACGTCATTGTCACGGACAACATGTTCGGAGACATAATCACCGATTTGGGCGCGGCTATCCAGGGTGGCCTGGGGATAGCGTCAGGCGCCAATCTCAACCCTGGCGGGGTGTCGATGTTCGAACCCATCGGCGGTACGGCACCGGGTTTCGAGGGGACCGAGTCGATCAATCCGCTTGCAGCGATTGGAGCGGCTGGAATGCTCTTGGAATCGCTTGGAGAGAAAGAAGCGGCGGATGCGGTGCTCAGCGCTACCGGCGCTGTGGCTGGCACACTCCCCTCGCTACGGGCCGGTGAGATGGGAGCTACAACACACGACGTCGGCTCTCGGGTTGCATCGCTCGTAGGAACAGCCCAGGGGGTCTCCGCTTGAGTCGCAACACTCTGTTCGACAAGATCTGGTCGGGGCACAGCATTGGCACCGGAGATCCGGCATTGCTATTCGTTGATATGCACCTGGTACATGAGGTGACGTCGCCCCAAGCCTTCAGCGGTCTCGAACTCGCGGGTCGAACGGTGCGTCGCCCTGACCTGACCCTCGCCACCGTCGACCATGCAGTACCCACCGTGGGGCGGAGTCTGGGGATCATGGACCCCTTGGCCAAGAAGCAGGTCGATGCCTTGCGGGACAATTGCTCGAAACACGGTATCCAGATGTTCGGGCTCGATGATCCACGTCAGGGAATCGTTCACGTAGTAGGCCCCGAACAGGGCCTCACCCAGCCGGGAATGGTCATCGTCTGTGGCGACAGCCACACGGCGACCCACGGGGCGTTCGGAGCGCTCGCATTCGGTATCGGCACTTCGGAGGTAGAACACGTTCTGGCGACCCAAACCTTGCGGCAGCAGAAACCCAAGGCGATGGCGATAGAAGTCGACGGTCACCTTCCCAGCGGAGTCACCGCCAAGGATCTCATCCTCGGCATCATTGCCGATATCGGTGTCGCCGGCGGCCAGGGATACGTAATCGAGTACCGGGGTCAGGCGATTCGTGACCTCTCTATGGAAGAGAGAATGACGGTTTGCAACATGTCGATCGAAGGTGGGGCGCGAGCCGGGATGATCGCCCCCGATGAAACAACGTTCGGCTACCTGAAGGGCCGCCCTGGCGCCCCGAAGGGCCAGGATTGGGACGACGCCCTCGACTATTGGAGAACCCTCGCGTCAGAAGAAGATGCCGAGTTCGACCAGACCCACCACATCGCGGCAGATGGCCTCGAACCTCATGTCAGTTGGGGCGTGAACCCGGCCCAAACCACAACGGTCAACGGACGCGTTCCTCATCCTTCGGATTTTGCGGATTCAGCTGAGCAGGAAGCCGCTGCGAGAGCATTGGAGTACATGGACCTCTCCCCCGGAGCTCCGATAACGAGCATTCCGGTCGACCACGTCTTTCTGGGTTCCTGCACAAATGCCAGGCTGGAGGATCTCAGGGCAGCGGCGGAGATTGTTTCAGGCCACAGGGTCAATCCCGCTGTCTCGGCGATCGTGGTGCCCGGGTCGATGCAGGTCAAGAGAAACGCCGAGGCCGAGGGCCTGCACGAGGTCTTCCTGGAAGCCGGTTTCGATTGGCGGGATGCCGGGTGCTCGAGCTGCCTCGCCATGAATCCAGACGTCGTGCCGTCCGGTGAGCGGTGTGCCTCTACCTCGAACCGCAACTATGAGGGGCGACAGGGGCGGGGCGCACGCACTCACTTGGTCAGTCCTGCAATGGCGGCCGCAGCCGCGATTGCGGGGCACTTTGTCGATGTCAGGGAATGGCAGTGAAGCCGGTTTCAGTAATCGAGGGCTCGATGGTCCCGCTCCCTCGAGCCGATGTCGATACCGACCAGATCATTCCTCAACAGTTCCTGAAACGGACTGAACGGACCGGATACGGCGATTTTGTTTTTCACAACTGGGCTAGAGACAACGACGGAAAGCCACGTCAGGACTTCGTGATCAACGAACCGAAACGTCAAAGCGCACGGGTCCTGGTAACCGGCCGCAACTTCGGGTGTGGATCATCCCGAGAACATGCCGTCTGGGCGATTCAGGATTGGGGATTCGAAGCGGTCATCGCTCCATCTTTTGCGGATATCTTCAAGAACAACGCGATCAATGTCGGTCTTCTCCCTGTGGAGTTGCCCGCTCGGTGCGTGGAAGACCTGATCCAACTTGCGGCCGACCCTGAAGCGAAAGTAAAAATCGACCTCGACCGTGCGACCGTCTCGACACCGCAATGGACCGAGCCGTTCTTGATCGACGAAAACGCCCGCTACCGACTTCTCAACGGTCTCGACGCGATCGGCGAGACACTTCGATTGGAAAGCGAGATCGCTGCCTTCGAAGAGCAACGTACGTCATGGATGCCAACTGTGGACGTCACCGGGCGCTAGGCCCCGGAACAACCCCAGGAGTCTCCGTTGAGTCCGGGTGCCAGCTAGATCACCGATCTGAGGTCGGGTCGCTGGTCCCGCCATCAGCGAATGTTCCGACGAAGCCTGCGATGAGTATCGCCCCGAACACGACATGGAGCACGATCTGCCACACCAGGTCCGCTCCTTCGAGACCGAGTTGAAATACCCCGGGAATCGAACCCGCCAACACAACGACAGCTAGGAATATCCAAATGTTTCGGGCGTTCGCTGTTGCCCGCTCGAGGATTGTTGCAAGTGCCCAGGCGACCAACCCAATGACAAAGGTGAACCCGACGACTACGCCGACAGGCATCTCCATCGTCACGGACATGTCCCCGAACTCTTCGGGAACTACCAGGTCGGCGCCGAAGAGACTGGCAAGGTAGAAGGTGAGGACGGTGCCAATGACCGCCGCCAGGATCACCAGCAGTCGCGTGCTCATGATCCGAACCCTACTCCGGGTGGGTTTACGCGGTCCGTTCCAGGTGATCGCTGATCCAGGCGTCAATCTCAGCCCAACGGTCATACAACCAAGCTTCCTGCTCATCCGGCCCGGGTATCTGCTCAGCTGAGAAACGCCAGATGCGGACCACGACTTCAGTGTCCATGGGCATGCCTCGCCAGATGTCCCCGGCCGTGATGAAGCCTTCCAACCCGGCGTGTCCAACAAAGAACACATCAGAACCAAGCGGGGCGGAAGCCAGAGCGGTCATCACTCCTTTTGGCTTGGGCGGAAGGGTGGTCTTCAGCAGTTCAGCCCGTTCGGCGAGGTCGGGACGCCCGATGTCCTTGAGCTTCTGTATCGCCCTCTGCGCCCGTCCAACCGTGTAGTTGGCTCCCTCCGGAAAAATCACAAACGCGTCGTCGGTGTCCATGGTCTCGGCAAGGTCAGCAATGGCCTCGACCACAGCACTCCCGGCTTTTCTGCCAGCGGGTACAAAGGATGCCGGCAGTCGGTTGAGGACAATGTCCACCGCCGGATCCCACTGGAGGAACTCCTTGAGCACTATCCGGGGTTCTCTTTGATACTGATTGCATAATGCGTCCATGAGCAGCATCGAATCTCCCGGACCCGCGTGTCTGCTGAGAATCAACACTGGCCGAGTGCGCACCTGACCTGTGGTCGGCTCGGGACCATCGAGAGTTATCCGTAGCTTGAAGGTTCGTTTCGCCGTCTTGATTACGACGCCCAACAGCGCTCCCAGAAGGACGTAGTGAAGACGCTGGAAGAACGGGGACCTGATCTTCCACCCGAAACCAGACGCAATCCAGTACAGGAACATGACGACGATCGCGCCGGCGTCAACCATCAGGTAAAGGAAGATGAACCAGGTAATCCGGAAAATCCTCCATTTGCCTGGCACGTACCTGCTGACGAACGCGGCGACGATCAGCCAGACCGGTAGGGAGAGCACTGCAAAGAGAGCCAGAAGCACGACCGCAGGTGCGATGAGGATTCGCCGGAGCCATTTTGGGGGTAGACGCATCAGATCTTTGCCAGGTACTTCGAGGCTGCTTCGTAGCCAGCGTCGACGAGGGTGCTTGTGGAACTCAACTCTGTCCACCGGAGTTGTCTGCGATCGTCGAAGTCAATCTGATTCCCCGACGGCAAGACGTGCACTTCAACTCCTTCTGGAAGATTCGCCATTGTGGTCGTAAACCGGTGCCGACGGGCGATTTCAAATGAGATCAGCGCTGCTTCGTACAGTCTCTCTGGTGGTCTCAGGTCAGACTCCACCCGACCAACCTGGAGGACAAAGACCCGCGACGCTCCCAGTTCGACCGCTCTGGTGAGTGGGACCGAATTCACAAGACCGCCGTCGTAGAAGTGCTCACCGTCGATCTCCACCGGTGGAAGCAAAGCCGGAATTGCCGAAGAGGCAAGGATGGCGTCGACCAGCGGGCCCTTCGTGAACCAGTGTTCAGCAGCCCTTTCAATAGATGCGGCAACGCACTGAAAAGGCAGCGTCAGGTCTTCGATAGAAGCTTCGCCGTGGATTTCGGACAGCAACGATCGCAGCTCCGACGAATCCTGCATCGCCGGTCGTAGTTTGGCCACATTCATGACCCGGTCGAACATGCCACCCTTGAGAAGACCCGAGTTTGATATCTCTTCCCAAAGGTGGGTGAGCCGCTCAACGCCGGCCGAGCCGGGAGTGCTGGCAATGACAGAGCCGTTGAACGCACCGATCGAGGTGCCCAGGACAAGATCCGGTGAGATGTGAGACTCCTGAAGGGCCTTGAGCATCCCAACCTCAACTGCGCCCCATTTCCCTCCCCCGCCGAGGACAAACGCGGTGTGACCAGAGTCCGAGCTCGTATCGGCCACAGTGTTCAACCCTGGTCCTCTTCGATGTACCACTCGGTGAAGTCATCACAGCGCCCGTCAGAACTGAACCGGATCACGAAGAGGTTTCGGTAGGTGGTGGCCGGGTTCAGATACGTGGTCCTACCGACAACGATCGCCAGGTCGTCGACCTCGACGAGCGGGAGCCATTGAAACTCCCAGCTATCGGGATCGTCGCCGATGTCGACCCAATGGGCAACGATCTCATCGAGGCCATCCCATTCACCGTCCGCCGTCTGCGGGTCATACACCGCATCTTCAGTGAATATGCCCGCGATGTCCTCAGGCTGGTTCGTGGTCCAGGCATGGACGTATCCGTCCATCCAGGCGCTCAGTCGATCGGAGGGTTCGAGCATTCCCGGCACGCTATCAGCGTCGACTGGCCTGATTTCATCCGAGCGAGAAGCGTTGATGAGGTCCCGATACCAGTAGAAGGACTTCTTCGGTATCCGTTGGCCGGTCTGGTGGTCAACCCAGACCAATCCGAATCGTTGTGAATATCCCTGAACCCACTCGAGATTGTCCAAGAAGCTCCAGACAAAGTAGCCGTCGACTGGAATCCCTTCCGATCGCAAGTTCCTCAAAACATCAACGTGCCGGCTGATGTAGTCGATCCGTGCTTCATCATGAACCTGACCCTTCTCATCGGGCGCAGTCGAATACGAGGCACCGTTTTCGGTGATCAATATCGATGCGGGTGAGTAGTTATCCATGACCCGTCTTACGAACCGGTCCAGCCCGGCCGGCTCTATCTTCCAGCCCATCTCGGTGTGACCGGGCGGCACGTCAACTCCGGGTGTAATCCCGTTGTCTTCGCTTTCCTCTCCCCCATCGCTGATTTCGATGGTGGTGTAGTAATTGATCCCAAGAAAGTCGATTGGCTTCGAAATCCGATCCAGATCCCCTTCCAACAGCCAACCCGGTTGTGGGTCCATTCTCCGCAAATCCGAATAGCGGCGCATCATGTCCTCGGGATAGCCCAGTCCAAACACAGGGTCGAAGAACCATCGGTTGCGGAAACCATCGAAGACCTTAGTTGCCGCGATGTCCTCGGGTCGGTCCGTCTTGGGCGATGCGGGCCGACAATCGAGTGCGAGCCCGACGCTTGCATCCGGGTTCACACTCTTGATCTCTTCCAGAGCCAGCCCATGTGAGAGCAAGATGTGATGGCCCGCAGCCAGAGCCTGCGACCAGTCCTGAATTCCGGGAGCGAATACACCTTCCTGATGACCGAGAAACGTCGACACCCATGGTTCATTCTGCGTCATCCACTGGCTGACGCGACCGTCCAGCGCCTCGGCAACCACACGTGCGTATCGGGCAAAAGCCTCAGCAGTTGCCCTGTTGGTCCAACCGCCCCGCTCCTGAAGGGCCGCAGGGAGGTCCCAGTGGTAAAGAGTCAGGTACGGGGTGATCCCGCGTTCGAGAAGACCGTCGACCAAACGACTGTAGAAGTTGAGACCCTTGTCGTTGACCTCTCCGTCACCATCAGGAATGATCCTCGTCCAAGCTGTGGAGAATCGATACCCGGTGACGCCGAGGTCTGCAAGCAAGTCCACATCCTCTTGCCATCGGTGATAATGGTCACACGTGACGTCACCTGGATTGGTGAGTCGACCCTCATCCGAGAATACGTCCCAGATGGACGTCCCTTTACCATCCTCGTACCGACCGCCTTCGATCTGATAAGCCGATGTTGCTGCACCCCAGACAAAGTTTTCCACCGGGCGACTGTAGTGATCGAGGCCCGTTCCGATTAACCAATGAGCTACGCAATCAACTGCAACCGCTCGTACTCCGCCCCCATGATCGTGTCGGCATCTGCCTGGAGCCACTGATCCAAGACTGACGCGTACACCGAGCGGTAGTCGACCGTATGGATCAGGTTATTGGTCGAGTCGAGGGCTGTGAGCGAAGGTGGTTCGCCGTGACGCCCACCGGCCACCGCCGGACCGATCAACAGGTGTGGCGCAGCAGTCCCATGATCGGTGCCCGAACCGTTGTCCCGTGGTCGTCTTCCGAATTCACTGGCAGTCAACACGACCACCCGTTCGGCATTCTCACCGAGCGCACCCCAGAAACCTTCCAATGCGGTATTGAGCTCCGTCATCATCGCGTCGTGGCGGGCTCTCTGATCGAGATGAGTATCGAAGTCGCCAAAACCGTGTACGTAAATGATTGTCGGTGACACACCGCTGTTGATCAGCTTCGCTGCCAGAGCTAGTTCATTCTCGATGTTCGGTCGTCTGGTTTGAGCTGTCGAGGTGCCATTCAGTGCCGCCGCCAATTCGCTCCTCGCCCCGACCGCGGCACCGATAGCTTGCTGTGCATCGTCTGCGCTGCCGATTGCTCCACTTGGGACAAATCCCTCCCACATGCCGATCAACTCATCAGCGTCGTCCACCCAACCGGGAAGCTGGGGATTCAGACCGGTCTCGTCCCGGATGGCCACCGAGAACGAGGAGTTGCCCAATAGGGCTCTTGATGGACCCGGGCCGATTGCGATGCCGGCGAGAGGAGCCTCATAGCCGACCGTTCCGTCGAGATACCGACCCAACCACCCTGTCCCGTCAGCCGAGTCTGGTTTGCCCGTCCACCAGCTGGCCATCGAAACGAAGTGCGACAGGTCGGGATCAGGCACACCAACACCTTCGACCATTGCGACACGTCCTGCTTCATACTCCGATGCAACAAATGTCAATTCAGGGTGTAGCCCAACCTCTGAATCGAGCTCGATCGGCTGCTCGACGGCGACAGTCTTACGGAGGTCGTAGTAGCTGCTGGTGCCATGGGGCACGACGAAGTTGAGCCCGTCATTTCCTCCGCCCATCTCAACAACAACCAACACCCGGTCTGTTGGGCTGCCCAGCGACAATGGTGCGACACCAAGTCCCGAGTCCACGAGGTTCGACTTTGCGTCGGGTTTGAAGACGGAGACGGTTCGCCCCGAACATGCGGCAAGCACCATCGTGGATCCGAGTCCGACTATGAACTTTCGCCGTGTTACCAGGTCGCACAAGGAGTCTGTCATATCGATGCAAACTCCGGTGAATTCAACGCTAGGGCGGTCTTGCTGCCATTTGGTGCGCTGTCCAGGACTGCCCTGGTTTCCGGGGAGATGTCGATTACCCCAAGGGAAGCCATCAAGTCGGCCGTCGAGTACTGCCGGTCCGTTTGAACCAACGATATGAGATCAAAGGCGTGGATCAACTGGTGTGGACCGAGCAGGATTTTCCCCTTCGGGTACCCGGCCGGGGAGGGCGGACTGTACAGAAGGAAGCTCATGTCGAACAGAATGAACCCGGCACGTTCGTCCAGGTTCTGGCCTCCCAGCCCTTGCGCCACAGCAACCATCCTCTCGAGCGGCGTGCGGACCTTTGATCGAATCGATTCGTCGCTGAGGAATTCCGGGTGAGCACAAATCGCAGCAACAAGATCCTGGATCGAGTACTCGGATCTAAAATCGGCGGCTATCGCGGCTACCACGTCGCTACTCGGCTCCGTTCCCACCAACTCCCGCCACAGCTTTCCTGCGACGAACTCGGCTGTCTCCGGCTGGTCGAGCAAGACGTCGAGAAAGCTCTCCATGTCGTGGTTTCCGGTTTCCCCGAGGATCGACTTGGAGTCAGAGACATGCCTGATGGGCAAGAAAACCGAGCTCCATGGTTCGTAGTCGGAGAGATATCTCTGCGCCTCGCGTCCGTAGGGAACGTTGACGACCCACCCCGTCGCGGCCATCGCCGCCTCAGTGATGTCAGTTTGTGTGTACGAGCCTGTCCCCATGGTGTGTAATTCCATGACCTCGCGTGCGAAGTTCTCATTCACGGAACCGGGGTGAGATCTCGCACCGTCGAGATAGAACAGCATGGCGGGGTCCACAGCCATGGCATGGAGAAGGTCGGCGAAACTGCCGGTGGCGTGCTGACGGATCGTCAGATGCTGCTGCCACATGAGGTAGGAAATTCGAACCTTGCGAACCGACGTGGCGAAGTGGTCATGCCAGAACCAGACCAACCTCTCCTCGATCAGCCGACGTGACGCAATCGCCGACTCCAACCACCATCGGACAGGCCCGGCCAGTTGGGCGATATCCATGGCAGTCTCACGATCCAGAGGTGGCTCCATCTCAGGAAGAGTTGGTGCCGGTGAACTGAGATCCAATGCTCGAGCAATGGCCTCGTCCGGATCACCGGTGGCCCCGATCAGGTCGCTGTAGCTTCCAACCCCGAGTCGCCGGTAGACGTGAGAAACCTTTTCCTTCGTCGAGTACGGCATGCAGTCATCATCAGTGACTCTTGTTATGGGTTCGTTATGTCGGCGTTAGGACAAACAGAAGACCCGGTGTTGGAGACACCGGGTCTGTTGGGTTTCTAGGTTTAGGTCTCTCTAGCTGGAGCGGCCGGCGTAGAAGGCCACACCAACGGCGGCCAGACCAACTTGGATGGCCAGTTTGATCCAGTCGACCCCAGAAGTGTCTCCGACACCAAGGGCTTGGGCGATAAAGCCACCGACGAGTGCCGCGATGGCACCGATGATGATCGACATTCCCAGCGAGATATTCTGCTTGCCTGGGAGTACAAGCCTTCCCAACGGTCCGATGATGACGCCGGCAATCAATGCCCCGACGATCGTCCATAGAACAGCACCCATCTACTTCCTCCTACATATAGGGTTGCGGCACCTTAATCCGACAGTGGGTCGGCTTGCATCTACCACTGCTGTACCGTGGCATGCAACAGCTTCGGTTCCGATCCTGGTTCCGATGCACCTAGAACCGAAAGAGAGCAAAAGTGCGCGCCCGAGCTGTCCATTACAACCTCAAAGTCGACCGTTGGGACGACGCTCAATCAGCTCTTCGCTCCGTTCTCGATGACATCCAGCGACTTGACGGTTTCGAGTCGTACCTGAATGTTGCAAATCGTGAAACCGGCCATGGGACCACAATTGCCGTGTTTGCCACGAGCGAAGACCACGCCAACGCCGAACCGGAAATGAAGCGCATCCTCACCAGCCTCGACGCCTATATGAAGCTGACGCCAACGGTTGAAGTGGGCGACGTGGTTGCGCAATTGGAGAACGGCTAGCCAGCCAACTCTCCGCTAGCGGGTCGGATTGAGGAAAATCCTATTGGCAGAAGCCTTTAAGGCGGATAACCTCTTCTGTGGGTCGAGCTGGGAACGACTAGTGGAGGAACGATGACGTCGTTCGACGCAAGACTTCGAATGCTGGGCCATACCGGTCTCCCCCTTGGTGTTGAGGTTGACCTCACCGACGAACGATTGAAGATCACCTCGGGAAACTCCCCTGTCGCGAACTGGCGGCTTAGGGACATCAAGATCTCAATCAGGTCTGACGGTTTCCACGTCGAAGCTGAAGGAGAAGAGGTCATCCTCAACTTCACCGACGAACTCGAATTCGCCCAGGAGATCGACCGACGAATCTTCGGTTGATTCGGAGGCTTCAGTCCCTCGAATCGCAGCCGGCACCGAATAACCCGCTCCAATCGGCTTGAACGGGGTTAGAACTCCGCCAGAGCTTCCAACACCCGATCAACTTCGTCGGTGGTGTTGTAGTGAACAAATCCGATGCGAACCAGACCACCCTGGTCGAGAACCCCGAGCCGTTCCATCGCGTTCATGGCGTAATAGTGCCCTGACCAGACATAGAGACCTCGGTTGGCAAGGCTGTCGGCCACGTCCCCAGCATGATGACCTTCGACTCCGACCGCGAACGTGGAGACCCGGTGTTCTGAGACGCTGGGCACCCCGTACAATCGCACCTTGTCCATGTCTCCGATTCCTTCGATGAATCTCTGCGAAAGCTCCTGTTCGTAGTCGTTGATTCTTGCGAAAGCCGACACCAAGGCATCCCGACGCGATACTCCAGTTGCTCCAAGTTCAGCCAGATGGTCAACAGCCGCTGTCACCCCGGCAATCGACTCGAAACTCTGGGTTCCGGTCTCCCATTTGTCCGGCGGATCCGAAGGGGAGGGACGAACCTTGTATGCGTCGAGGCTGGCAAGGTGTTCGAGACGTCCCCAAAGGATGCCTGTATGTGGACCAAAGAACTTGTATGCGGAGGCAACCAGGAAATCACAATCGAGGGCTTTGACGTCGATCGGATGATGTGGTCCACCATGGACCGCATCGACATAGACCAAGGCTCCTGTCTCATGCGCAGCGGCGCTGATAGACGCCACGTCGACGAGTGTCCCGATCGAGTTCGCCGCCAAACAGACAGCCACAAGTCTGACGCGCTCGTCGAGAAGAGCTGTGACTGCTTCGGGTTCGAGGCGGCCAGACTCAGGATCGAACTCAGCGATCCGGACCTCGACACCACGCTCGGTAGCTGCTCTCATCCATGGCGTGAAGTTGGCGTCGTGGTCGAGACTGGTGAGGACAATGGCGTCTCCTTCTCGCCAGGTATTGGCCAGGCTGCGGGAAATCGCGAATGTGAGGCTGGTCATGTTCTGACCAAAAACGATCTCCGAGGGGTCCCCGTTGAAGAGGTCGGACATCGCCAGACGGGCACTAGCCATGGTTTCCTCGGCGACTTGCGACGCCCAAAGCCTCCACCGAGATTGCTCACACCATCGCCCAACACCGTGGCCATCGCGGTGATCACCGAATACGGCACCTGGGTTCCACCCGGACCATCCAGATACGCGGCTGGGTAGTAGCCCTCCTGACGAGCTGAGGGCAGGAAACTTGGAACGGACTTCGTCAATCGGGAACGCTGATGTCATGGAGGAGAGGTTAGGTTCCTGCCGGACAAGATCGCGACCGTCGTCAACCGGTCAGGAGGTCGTACCAATAGACCCCGAGATTGAATCCCGGTGCTACCTCGACGGTCTTTTCGAGCTTGGCTCCCATGGCCGCATAGAAGCCCATTGCCTTGGGGTCAGACATGATCAGCATTCGATCATGACTTACCGCAGCCGTAGTGACCGCATGGTCCCAGAGCTTGCGGCCATAACCATTACCGATCAGTTCAGACGTCATGAACATTCGGACAAGCTCGATGTGGTCGCCACGGTCACGCAGATCGTAGAAGGCGATAGCTTCTCCAGCCTCTTCCAAGACGAAGACCAGATGATTTTGCGGTCCGTCATCTGCGGCGAGTGTTGCCGCCAACCCGACAAAGACGTCCGGAAACTCCGTGTCGTGGCCCCAGTAACGAACGCCTTCTAACGTCAACTCGTTCAATAGACCGCGGTCGTCAACCGTCGCACGTCTGAAACGGCCCGGGTTTTCCATCATTCGCAACTTAGTGGGGATGATCCGACCATGCTCGAAGACTGGAACCGCAGCAAGACGCCCTAAGAAACCAACTCATTTGGTGACTGGTGGTACGAACGGGATTTGATTGCCTCTTTTCGGACGTGCGTCGGGATTAGTCTTTGTTGGTCGCCTGATGGAAGACCAACTGCTGGAGCCAAAGCTCGCGTTGGAGCCTGATGAGTATCAGCGCTTCCTGTATGCATGCGCCCATGAGCGCCGTTCACCTTCCACACACCGAGGCGTCGACGCTGCTGCAGCCGGATGGATCTACGACTTTGTCCATTCTCGGGACGACAACCGAAGCGAGCTTCCCGAGGATTGGTTAGAGCCCCTTGGTCCCAACCCCCGAATGATTGGTTCTTACTTCGGAAGAGTGGCAATCAGGCTCCGCCGAACCGATGCCTTCGAGTACGCCTCGGCTCTAGAGAACCACTTCCACGAGATAGCTGACACGCGAGGACTGCCGTGACGATCGGGACGAGCACTGCCCCGTAGCTATTCCACTCCAACTACAAGGGCGTCCGGTGGCTGCTTGCGACACGCCACCATCGCTACCCTGTCTTTTCCTAGCGAGGTCTGGGTGGTCGGTGCTGTTTGATGTTGCCCGTGTCGACCTACACCGCTACCCCGCCCACGCCCACGAAGTCGAAATCGATCCAGGAAGTCGCCAGTGAGTCCACGAATTGAGCCGAACCATGATGAGCTGGAGGCCGGTCTCGCTCCGACCCCCGGGTATCGCTATGCAGCTCCGCGGGTAGGACTTGAACCTACAACCAATGGATTAACAGTCCACTGCTCTGCCAATTGAGCTACCGCGGAAGGTGCCTACTGGCCTGCCTAGGTTACCAACCGAGCATCCGTAGTCCGATTCGAAATACCCAGGGTTTTTCTCCAGGA
Source organism: Acidimicrobiia bacterium (assembly GCA_965216445.1). Classification (GTDB taxonomy): domain Bacteria; phylum Actinomycetota; class Acidimicrobiia; order Spongiisociales; family ZC4RG35; genus MA-ANB-1. Next base: position 1,102,053 of record OZ244166.1, on the reverse strand, counting down.
CGCCCGGTTTTCGGCAATTCTTGTCACACCCAGTTTGTACGTTGGTGGCATGTGGGAAGGGAACAAATCCGATTCTGAGTTGACGGTTGATGACCGTGAACAGCAGCTGGCATTGGACCTGCAGATGATTTCGATGCTGCAAGCCCGATTGTTGGACAATCTCGAATGGTTCGATTCGGCGCAGGTGGCTTCTGGCGACGGTGCCAAGAGTTTGAGCGAATGGCTGGCCCGGAAAGCAGATGTCGGGTTGGACACAGCCCGTCGCCTGGTCCGAACAATGCGCCGCACCGAGGCCAGACCACTCCTCAGGCAGGCCCTAGCTGAAGGATTGGCTTCGTTCGACCGTGTCGAAGCAGTATCAAAGCTGAAAGGTGAGCCGGAGCTGAGTTCAGTGTCTCATCTCGATGTAGCCGGCGTGCGTCGGCTTGCTGCCGATCAGGTGATGCTGACCTCCGAAGATGAATCCCGCTCGGCCGCTGACCAATTCTTGGTGATGCAACCATCGTTGGACGAGTCCTGGTGGAAGCTGTGGGGCGGTGTCGACGGGTTGACCGGCGCCGAAATCCAATCCTCTCTCAAAGAGAAGGCAGACCAGATCCCCGAATTGCCTGATGGAACCCGTGGCTCCGCCGGCTGGAGGATGGCCCTTGCCCTCCACCAGGTTGCGACAGGTGGTCAAGCCCACCCAGCGCAGGTGACGATATTCGTCGACGGCGACGAGGCAATCGCTACCGACGGAAATACCGGCGTCCGTCTCGACGCTGGCCCCCGAGTAGGGGCGCAAGCCCTACAAGCGGTTTTGTGTGACTCTGTCACCGAGGTCACAGTGAACGGGGCCGACGGAGTGCCAATGAAATACGGTCGTTCCACTCGGAACGTACCTCCGGCATTGCGAAGGGCCGTCCTCGGAACAACCGGCGGATACTGTGCCATTTCTGGATGCGATAGCCGCTATCGAGTCGAGGTACACCACATAACTCCGTTTTCGGAAGGTGGGGTCACCGACCCTGAGAATCTGATACCTATTTGCTGGTTCCACCATCACGTTGCAATCCACCAGCAAGGATTCCAGGTCTTCAAACATCCCGATCACGGCAGATGGCACCTCGAGAAACCCGAGTCCGTGGAGAATCAGCCGGTACCCGTTGGAGCAAACCGAACTATCCGGGGGTGACCCTTCCCCGCCACCCCGGAAGATCGAAACTGGCAGCAAGCGAGACTGACAACCGACAACACATTGGGAAGGCGGCACGCCGTCGGCTTTGACGCGCTGGGGCTAGCTACCCACTTTCCAGGAAGCCTTCCAGCTTCTGCGACTTGTCCGGATGGCGGAGTTTGGCCAGAGCCTTCGTCTCCAACTGCCGGATCCGCTCCCTCGTCACCTTGAAATGGGCCCCAACCTCTTCGAGGGTTCGCATTCGCCCGTCAGCAAGACCAAACCGCATCACAAGTATCTGCCTCTCCCGATCGTTGAGGCCCTCCAGAGCCTGGGCTAACTGATCCTGCAAAGAAGCGAACGCCGCCTGCTCAGCTGGCTGTTCGGAGTCAGGGTCCTCGACCAGATCTCCGAGAGTCCCATCAGCGTCTTCACCAACCGGCGTCTCCAAGGACACCGTGTCCTGGGCGATTCGCTGCAACTCGATAACCCGTCCGACATCGAGGTCCAATTCGATAGCCAGTTCCTCATCGGTCGGCTCACGGCTGTACTGCTGGGTCAGCTCTCGTTTGGCTCGGGTGAGCTTGTTGACGGAGTCCAGAACGTGGATAGGCATTCGGATGGTCCGACCCTGGTCAGCGATTGCCCGTGATATTGCCTGGCGGACCCACCACGTGGCATAGGTGGAGAACTTGAATCCCCGGCGGTAGTCGAAACGTTCCACGGCCCTGATCAGGCCAACGTTGCCCTCCTGGATCAGATCCAGGAGGGCCATACCCCGTCCCGCGTATCGACGGGAGATGGCAACGACGAGCCGCAAGTTCGACTGCACCAGGGACGCATGTGACTGCTCACCACGCCGCTTTTCAGCCTTGAGCAAGCCGATGTCTTCATCCGTTAGGTCCTCGCCGGATGCCAGACGCGCCTCGGCCCGCTTCCCGGCCTCCATCTGCATGGAAAGCTCTACCTCCTGCTGACCGGTGAGCAACGGATACCGTCCGATCTCGTTGAGATAGAGACGCACCGGGTCCGAGACGGAGATGGTTCCCACCTCGGCGAACTCCTCAACGACCCCCGGACCCTCCTCAGTGAGTTTTACCTTTGCCTCGCGGAGCGCTTCGGCCGCCTTCTCGAAGGCCTCCCCGGACGCCTCGGCATCCTCGAGGTCCTGTTGAACCTCGGCCATGGTCAGGAAACCGCGTTGGCGGCCTCTTTTGATGAGAGATGCAATTACCTCGTCGAGATGTTTGCTCACTGACCTTGAACCGTTCGTTTCTCTTGCTGTAAACCTATCAATCGACGCAAAGCTTCGGAATGGGGATCCGACCCCGCCTCCAGACTTGCAATCTCAGTCTCCAAACGGTCGATCTCTGCATCCAGACGCCGACCCCTCACACGTCGAAGCATCTCGCTTCCATCGGGCAAGGGCCGGGTGTCCATGGCCAGACGACGCAGAAGGCTTCCGGCGTCAGGATCTTCGATCTGACCAATATCAACCGGATTCCCCGTCACTGCACCCGAGAACTGGTCAGCCACGGCCTCGAACGCTCCTTTGAGCCGGGGGTCCGTGAAGTCGTCGATGCTCAGGTCCTTGAGCGCCCAAGGAGTGGCGATACCTACCCGAAGCAGCTCCGACTCCCCTCTGTCGAGAGGCTTATCGATGCTCTCAGGAGGTCTGCGTCCGGTGAACCTTTGTGGTCGCACCGCGTTTTCGACCGTTTCAAGATCGACTCCGATCTCCCGGGCAACAAAGCGGGAGTACTCCCTACGGGCAATGTCATCGTTGAGACGGCGGATTTGGCTGGCGGCAGCATGTAGAGCCCGAGCGCGACCCTCCGGCCCGGACAGGTCGAACCCGCTGATCTCATGTCTGATTCGAAATTCGAGCAGAGGCGTGGCTCCCGCGACCGCTGCTTCTAACTCGGAACCACGTCCTTCCTGCACCAGGTCAGCAGGGTCCAATCCATCCGGCATGAGAGCAACCCTCAGGTCTAGATCGAGACGAAACGGCGATTCCAGGTCGTCACTGCGAAGAGCGGCCTTGGACCCGGCGGCATCGGAGTCAAATGCAAGGACTACCTTGTCGGTGAAACGCCTCAGCAATTCGAAGTGGTCGTCACCCAGCGCCGTTCCACAGGTGGCTACTGCCGATTCGATCCCAGCGAGGTGCATCGCGATCACATCGGTGTAGCCCTCAACGACAACGCTCAGCCCGGTCGCTGACATCGCCGAGCGGGCCCGGTCGAGCCCGTAGAGGAGCCTTGACTTCTGATAAACCACTGAGTCGGGCGAGTTCACGTACTTCGCATCGGGATTGTTGGTCGAGTCCCGAGCGACCTCGTCGATCTTCCTGCCTCCGAACCCAACTGGATCTCCACGAAGGTCGTAAATCGGGAACATGAGCCTTCCACGGAAGAAGTCGAACAGGCCATGACGACCCTTGCGGGAGAGCCCGGCATCGGTGAGAACTTTGTCTTCGATGCCGGCAGATTTCAGTTCCTTGGAGAGTGTGTCCCAGTCGGTTCCGGCAAACCCGATCTTCCAGGTGTCGATCGTGTCGAGTTCGTAGCCTCGACTCCGCAGATAGGCACGGGCCGGGCCGGCGTCCGGTGCCGATTTGAGACGCTTGTGATAAACGTCGATCGCCTTGCGAATAGCCTCCACGGCTGCACCGCGACGTCCTCGCCGTCGGGCCGCTCCCGGCTCCTCGGTGAGCGTCACCCCGGCTTTCCGGGCTAATAGCTCCAGGGCTTCCCGGAAATCGAGACCCTGTGTCTCCTGGACGAAGGAAAAGAGATCGCCGCCTTTGCCACACCCGAAGCAGTGGTACAGGCCGCGCGCCCTGTCGATGGACATTGATGCCGACTTCTCCTCGTGAAAAGGGCATACGGCCATGAAACTGCGGCCCGACCGCTTGACCTTGGTGACTTCTGAAATCAGGTCTACGAGGTCGACCGACTCTCGGATTCGATCAATATCAGCGCGTTCTGCCACAGCCAGATCATAAGGAAGCAGAGAAAGCTACGGAATCTAGGACCGGGTCGCCGTGAAGTTGAGCTCCAGGAGCACCTCATCGGTCACATCGGCGACTGATGCGACGCTAGGTATCCCGATGTCGTAGTTGCTTCGTAGGACAGTTGCACTCGCCATCCCGGTGATGGTCGATTCGTCGCTCAGGGTTGCGGTGACCTCGAACTCGGCGGGATTGGTAACGCCCTTAATGGTCAGATCTCCCGTCAGTGTAAAGGTCACGGTGTCTCCGACATCGGCCGAACCTTCCAGACCGGCAATAGAAGTGACATCAAATGTGATGAACTCAAACTCGTCGCTTGCCGAGTTGAGGATGATGGGGCCACGGATAGCGCGATCACGCGTAGACGAGCCAGTACTGAAGGTGCGCGCGTTCACGACGATCGCCGAAAACTGAGTACTGGACAGATCTGTGGTGTCGAGGACAAACTGCCCGGCGACCTCCGAGCTCACACCGACCACTGTCTGCGGAGCACCGCGTAACACCTCGTCGAGAGTGAACGATGCTTCGGATTGCTCAGCCTGGATCACAAAGGTGGTTGTCGCTTCGGGCTCGGTACCGAGACTGGTTGTGGTTTGCCCTGCGATCGTAGGCGTCGTTAGCTCAGTGCTCGGCTCGCCTGATCCACCACTGAACCAGAACCATGCGAAGGCCGAGCCAAAAACGGCGAGTATCGCCAGCAATAGCCATACCCAAACTGAACGTCTCATGTAGTGACCACCTTCGGTTGATTCTGTCCGCCCCTTGTCAAGCGTGTGTAAACAGAGTTAGGAGAGTTTGGTGAGCAGGTAGCTCTCCAACTTGTCTATGCCGATTCGATCTTGCTCCATGGTGTCGCGGTCGCGAACCGTCACGGCGCTGTCGTCGAGACTGTCGAAGTCCACCGTCACGCAATACGGCGTCCCGATCTCGTCCTGACGTCTGTAGCGCTTGCCGATTGACTGGGTCAGGTCAAGCTCACACATCCAGTGTTTGCGTAGCTGGGCAATGATCTTTTCGGCGGGTTCGATCAACTCCGGTTTCTTACTCAGCGGTAGCACAGCAACCTTGTACGGAGCCAGGCTGTGGTGCATTTTCAGCACAGTCCGGGTGTCGTCCCCCACACTCTCCACGGAGTAGGCATCGATCAGGAAAGCAAACGTAGTCCTGGTTGCGCCAGCCGCAGGCTCGACCACATGGGGGAAGAACCTCTCGTTGGCTTCGGCATCGAAGTACCGCAAATCCTGCCCGGAGTGTTCGGCGTGTTGTTTCAGATCGAAGTCGGCACGATTGGCGATACCTTCTAGCTCGTCCCACCCCCAGGGGAACTGGTATTCAATGTCCACCGTGCCGGAGGAGTAGTGGCTCAGTTCGTCCGAGTCGTGGGCTCTGATCCGGAGATTCTCCGGGGACATCCCGTGGTCGAGATACCAGTTGAACCGCTGGTCCTGCCAGTACTGATACCACTCGGGACTCTCTTCGGGGCGACAAAAGAACTCCATCTCCATCTGTTCGAACTCACGGGTACGGAACACGAACTGCCCCGGTGTGATCTCATTTCGAAAAGTCTTGCCGACCTGGGCGATCCCGAAAGGAAGCTTGAGACGGTTGGTCCGGCGCACGTTTTCGAAGTTTGTGAAGATCCCTTGAGCAGTTTCGGGGCGGAGATAGACCAGGTTCTCATCCGAATCGATCGGACCCATGTGGGTTCGGAACATCAGGTTGAAATTGCGGGGATCGGTGAAGGTGTTGGTCTTGCCACAATTCGGGCACTCTATTCGGGTTGTCCAACTTGTCTTCTCGGAACCTGCCGTTGCAATTGGTGCATTCGACCATCGGATCCGTGAAGACCTCCTCGTGGCCCGAGGCTTGCCAGACCTTGCGAGCTTGGAGGATTGCCGAGTCGAGACCGACTACGTCTGACCGCTCCTGAACCATGGCGCGCCACCACTCATTCTTCACGTTGCGAAGAAGTTCAACTCCCAATGGTCCGTAGTCGTAGGCGGAGCGGAGCCCGCCATAAATCTCACTGGCCTGAAAAACGAAGCCACGGTTCTTGGCGAGGTTGGTGATGGTGTCGAGAGTTATTTCGGTCATAGTGTGAAGAGGAACGGTGCCCTACATCGGACAGCGTGTCAATCTGAAGCCAGGTCTGGGGAGACCTTGTCTTCGGCTCCGCCAAAACGCCGCTCCCGAGCCTGGTACTCGACAACGGCATCGACGAGGTCTTGTTGAGTGAAGTCCGGCCAGAGAATCCCCGGGAAATAGAACTCGGCGTAGGCAGCTTGCCAGAGCAGGAAGTTCGACAGACGATGTTCACCCGAGGACCGGATGATCAAATCGACCGGAGGCATCTCTGGCACGTAGAGATTGCGAGAGATGCTGTCCTCGGTGATGTCCTGGGGATTCAAGGTCCCCTCGGCCGCAGCCGCTGCCAGTCGGCGAGTCGCTTCGGCGATCTCCCTTTGGCTCCCATAGTTGAAGGCAAACACCAGGTTGAGAGTGTCATTGGAAGCGGTGAGTTGCTCCGCCTCGGCCATATGCTTGCGGTTTCGTTCCGGAATCCGGGGGTCTTCCATGTCTCCGGCAAACCACATGCGAACACCCTGCTCGTTCAAGTCATCCCGGCGACGGGTCAGGAGGTCTTCGTTGAACCACATCAAGAATTCCACCTCGTCTTCGGAGCGATTCCAATTTTCGGTGGAGAAGGTGAACGCCGTCATCCACTTGATACCCAACTCGAGACCGGCTTCGACACTGTCGAACAGTGCCTTCTCTCCCGCCAGATGGCCCGCGGTGCGAGGCAACCCCTGCCGGTTGGCCCACCGTCCGTTGCCGTCCAGGATCAATCCGACGTGGGTTGGGATCGTGCCGAAGTCAACCTTGGCTGTGTCCAGGCTCATTCGATGACCGACATCGAAGTGAGCTTGCGGTCGAGGTGGTATTCGACAAACCGCCTCGCGATTCCCATCGCCTCCCCAGACAACGCGTCGTTGGTGACCGGAAGTGCCATGAGCTCTGAACTCGCCAGCCCATCGAGATACTCGGTCAAACCGGATCGCAGCCGGACTCCCCCGTCGACCTGACATGTGGTGCAGTGGACACCGCCACCGGAGAACGAAAACCGACTCAGCTCGTCCGTGCGCCCACACGATGCGCACTGAGCCAGGGCTGGTGCAACTCCGACAACGTCGGCGAGTTTGAGAAGAAACGAGGTGACGAGGTCCTTCGAGTAGAAGCCGCCGTCGAGGGCCTTCAAGCCTCGCTGAAGAAGCAGGAATAGCCGCACCGAGGATTCTTCCTCTTGAGCAACAGCGTCAACAGCTTCGACCATCAACCCCGCGGCGACCACCGAGTCGAGGTCCTGGCGGAGATGGCGGAACGTCTCGACGATGGCAACCTGCGTGATCGTGTCGAGATTCCTGCCTTCGTACAGGACCAGATCCACGTGGGTGAATGGCTCCAGTCGCCCTCCGAATCGACTCTTGGTCTTTCGAACCCCTTTTGCGACGGTCCGGATCTTTCCGTTGTTCGGACTCAGCAAGACCACAACCCGATCGGCATCCCCAAAGGGGTAGCCGCGGAGGACTATTGCCTGGTCGTGTCGAATGGCCACGGGCACAGGGTATTTGGTTTCCCGCGATCGGTTGTGCCAATTGGCCCCATCGTTGCGTAAGGTTGAGACATGGCTCATCTATTGACAGCAGAAGAGTTCGACGATTTCTTCGCCAACCATCAGGGTTGGGTCGCCGAGGACGACAAGATTCAGAAGACGTTCGAGTTTCGCGACTTCAACGAGGCGTATGGCTTCGTTTCCCGCATCGCACTGCAGTCGGAGCGCATGTATCACCATCCCGACATCGAGATCAGCTGGAACAAGGTGTCGATCATGCTTTCAACCCACTCTGAGGGCGGAGTGACCAACCTCGACCTCGAGCTTGCCGCGTTTTGCGACGACGCGTTCTAGAGAAGCAAGAAGCTAAGCCTCGAAACCGAATCGGTCCAGAATCTGACTGCGGACCTGCCAGTCCTTTTCCACCACAACGTGCAGGACAAGATTCACCTTCGCACCGAACAATGATTCCAGTTCCTCGCGCGCCTCGGTCCCGGCAACCTTGAGGAGGGACCCACCTTTGCCGATGACGATTCCCTTCTGACTGTTCCGCTCGACGATGACATCTGCGGCGATGTCGAGGAGCCCATCGTCACGCTGTTCCATGTCCTCGACGCGAACGAGCAGCGAGTGAGGCAGTTCGTCGCGGAGACGATCGAGAAACTTCTCCCGGACAATCTCGGAGATCACCAACGCTTCCGGCTGGTCAGATGTCATACCCTCCGGGTAGTAGCGCGGCCCCTCGGGGAGCCGGAGAACGATTTCGTCAACCAGAGGCTCGAGCCCAACTCCCTCCTGGGCGGACACGGGGACGTAGGCTGCAAAGTCCCATGCACCTGCCTTCCCCAGCTGATCCACGATCTCGGGGTTGGCCGCCTTGTCGGTCTTGTTGACAACAAGCACAACTGTCGAGCCGGCTTTCATCAGTCGCTCGGCGATAAGTCTGTCCCCCGGGCCTATCTCGTTCGTGGCATCGATCATAAAAACGACAACATCGGCTTCAGCCAAAGTTCCGTAGACCATCGAATTCAACCGTGAACCCAGCTCGGTTTTGGGCTTGTGTAGTCCCGGGGTGTCAACGAGAACGATCTGATAGCTGGGATCCTCACTGTTGGGCCCCGTGACAACGCCACGGATCGTATTCCGCGTGGTTTGGGGACGGGTGCTGGTGATTGCGACCTTGGTTCCCACCAGCGCGTTGACCAGAGTTGACTTGCCGACGTTGGGGCGTCCGACAACCGCTACGAAGCCAGACTTCATACCGATTCGACCGGCGCTTCTTTCACCACACCCAGTTGAGCGACACGACGACCCTGCATCCGTCTCACGATGAAGAGGCAGTTTCCGACCCGGAACTCTTCGCCTTCTTCTGGAACACGTTCTGCCACGGCCAATACCATTCCGCCAACGGTGTCCCACTCCTCATCCGGGAGCTCGACTTCCAATTCGTCGGCGAGGTCTTCGACAGGCATTCGGGCGTCCACCTCCCATCGGCCCCCGCCAAGTTCGACCAGCATCATCTCGTCGTCGTCGGTCTCGTCGGTGATCTCACCCACCAGCTCTTCGAGAAGGTCCTCGATCGTTATCAGCCCGGCGATGTCTCCGTACTCGTCGACGACGATCATCTGGTGGACCCGGCCGTCCTGCATCTCGCTGAGCAGGGTTGCCGCGAGCTTGTTTTCCGGCACAAAGTCGACCTTCCGCATCACCGCTCCAATGGAGGTTGGTGGGTTTCCGGCCGCGAACAGAGGTAGAAGGTCCCGCACAATCACCAGACCAACCACGTCGGAGCCGGAGGTCACCGGGATGCGCGAGTAGCCCTCCTGCGTCGATAGGGCGACCAACTCCTCGACGGTTCCCGTGACAGGGACGGTAACCATGTCGGGTCGCGGAGTCATGACCTCGCGGACCAAGGTTTCGGAGAACTCGAGCACGGAGTCGATCATTTCCCGTTCGTGTTCCTCTGCGAACTCATCATCTTCATCGTCGAGTTCGGAAACTGGTTCCTCTTCTGTTTCGAAAACGAGATCGTTGGCCCAACCTCCGAACCGTATCGCTGCAGCCAGCAACATCGACGACCGGTAAGCAATCCGGTGTGGGGCAACTCGCCCCAGTCCTCTTGGCAGCAGGTCACCAACAATGAAGACGAGCAGACCAACGCCAAGCCCCCACCAGATCGCTGTTGCGGCGTTTTCTGTCGAAGCCAGGACAGACACTCCCAACGTGGCGCTGATCACCAACAAGGCCGAGCCAACCACCCCGACAGCGGGAGCTATCACCTCGCGATCCTCCAACATGGCTGCGACCCGCTCCGCGCCTCGTACCTCCTCTGAAGCATCGCGTAGTGCGTCGGCGCGTGGCACCCGAGTGATCCCCGTGCCAGCGGCCCGCAACCACGCGGCCACTGCAAGGAGTAGCGAAGCGATGACCAGGGTGAGGACTGTCATCGTCGCTCCTTACCGATTTTCGCCAGAATCTCCCTTTCGCGTCCTTCCATAAACTCTGCCTCATCGTCATTTTGGTGGTCGTATCCAAGGAGATGCAGCAACCCATGGGTGACCATGAGGGCCATCTCGTCTTCGAAGGTGACGGAAAACTCTTCGGCCTGTTTCATGATGTAGGTCGGTGCAACTATCACGTCTCCCAGAAGAAGAGGCGGGTCGTTCACCTCTCGCTCCGGAACTTCTCCCGGAGTCAGGTCCTCGACGGGGAACGCCAGGACATCGGTAGGTCCCTCCCTTTGCAAGAAGCGCACGTTGTAAGCGCTCATCTCATCATCGCTGACAAACAGCAGGGTCGCCTCGGAGCTCTCCGGGAAACCTTCTTCGGCGATGACCAATTGCGCGAGGCTCCGCAAGCCGGGTAAGTCGATCGGCTCGGACTGCTCGTCGGCAATAAACACACTCATCCGTTGATCCCAGGACTCCGACGTAAGCCCAATTCAGGATCCGGGAAAGTTCGGATACGCAATGCGTTGATGGTAATGGCCAACAAGGGACTCAAGGAAGGCTGCTCTGATTTTGGTGATGTCGCCAAGCGTCAAAGGCGAGTCTCCCAACTGGCCATCTTCGAGTTTCTCGTTGAGGATTCGGTCTACGACCTTCTCGATGGCCTCTGGCGATGGCTCTTCAGTCTGGAAGACCGCTCGGCAGGCAGCTTCGAGACTGTCCGCTAGCAGGACGATGGCCGACTCGGCGGTCTTCGGCTTGTGCCCAACATGGCGGAAATCGTCGGGATCGACATCGGCTCCGTTCGCCTGGCTCTTGGCCTTCTCGTAGAAGTACCGCATGATCCCGTCTCCGTGATGGCTCACGATGCCGGTAGTGACATCTGAAGGGATCTTGTATTGGCGGGCGAGAGCAACGCCTCGTGTGACATGGCTTCTGATGATCTCCGCCGACTCCTTGGGCGTGAGCAGGTCATGTGGGTTGGGGATCCCGAACTGGTTCTCGATGAAGTAGGTCGGGTTCTCCGTCTTTCCGATGTCGTGGTAGTAGGCCATTGCTCGAGCCAGCAGCGCGTTTGCGTTTATCGAGCGAGCGGCAGCGTGAGCCAGGGTTCCGACCATGAGGGAGTGGTTGAACGTCCCGAAAGCCTTCTCCTGAAGTAGCTGCAGAGCATCGTGGTTTCTGTCCGTGAGGTCCAACAAACTGAGCGATGTGGTGATGTCGAACGCGGACTCGAAGAACTGCAGTGCGGCGAGCCCCACCAAGGAGGCCACGACGGAGATACCGAATGCCCACGCCATCGAGGACCCGATCACTCCCAACGGGATGGACCAAGAGATTCCTGCAAAGTCGAACGGAATGTCATTGGGGCCCGCATGAAAGAACCAGGACGTCGCGCCAGCAGCGAGCGCAGCCGTGAGCGACGAGTAGATCACGGCATTGCGGAAAGCGCCACGACTGCTCACCGAAGAAACAAAGGGAATGGGAGCCATGGTGGCCAAAACTGCGTACACGGAAACGCCTATGTCCTGTGTTCCGACCCCGGCGAGTATGCCCATGGCGAGAGCCATCAGTACAGCAATCCGGGAATCGAAGAGGACCGCAGTCATGAACCCAAACGCCACCGCCGGGAAGATGTACCAGCCGGCGCTCGGTTCGAGGATCACGGTTAACCGCACCGAAGCAGCCGCAAGTACAACCAGGATGCCCAGAAGCGCCATCATCCGGGGCCGCGACCAGAACTCCGGTCGGAATGTGGCCAAATAGAGTCCCAGTACAGCCAAAAGAACAGCAACAACGGCCAGGAGACCTCCCTGCTGTTCCACCTGAGTGATAAACGAGTTCGTCTGTTCTATCGCATCAATGTGCAACTGGGTCAACGGCAAGCCCTGTTCGACGATCGTCTGGCCGGATGTGTAAACGACGATTACGTCTTCGACCTCATCAGCTTTGGCGGTCTGCTCGGCTTCGGTTTCGTCCTGGTCCACCTTCTGGTTCGCCTGAATCAAGGTGGCAACGATCTCGCCCGCCGCCCTACTCGCCTGCTCATTGAACCCAGGAGAAGATCCGTCAAAGGCCGGCGGCTCTTCGTAGAACACCGGTGGAGGGCTGTTGCGGGCCCGGGCCTGAACACTGAGTACGTCCGTGGGCTGAATCCCCTGCCCGAATTGCTGCAGGATGCGATCCGTCACCGCGATCTGGATCGTCCTCAGGTTTGGCTGTAGACCGAGTGCCTCGCGGATCACGTCATCTTCCGCGGTCTGGACCAACGTTGTGCTTGCGTCGAGAGCAAGGGCGTGAGCTTCGCTGATCTCAGTGGCGACCTCGTCAACGGGACGAAGATTGGGAGCAAAGCCCATTGCGCGTGCCGCACATTCCTCACCCGCAATGGTGCAGGAGAGCAGCTCGGAGGGACCAGCCGGGCCTATAGCGAAACCGTCAGGCACGTCGGTGTCGGATGTGTCGACCTTGACCACATAGTCACCCGGAGCTGCTTCGAAAGTCCATACGCCGTCCGCACCCGTCATGACGGTTTCTTCACCCGAGGCCGAGGTAATCGTGACGGTTATCCGGTCCAACCCCTGATCGGAGCGTTCAGACTCGACATCGGGGTTGAACTCGCCGTCACCGTCGAGGTCGATGTAAACGACACCGGTCAGTACGACTGGCTCAGCAGGCAGAGTCGAAGTTGTTGTGCTCGCCGAGGGATCCGTTGTTGTGGTCGTGCTGGAGGGGATGGTCGGATCGGTCGTATCCGGGGGCGGTTCGGCGACAATCGATTCCGTCACGTCGGCGAACAAGGCTGTGACGTTTGCCTGGACGGCCTGTTCGGTGTCTGGATCGTCCTCCCAGATTGGGTCGACGCTGTCTCGTGCGTCCTGTTTGAGCGCTTCGGTTTCAACCGTGTCCACCACGTCCGCTCCACGCTCCGCCTCGTAGGTCCGTGATGCCAGCGAGCCCACTGTGAGATCTGACGACTCAGAAGCCGATCCGACGGAAAGAACACCCCACACGCCGAAACATGTTGCGAGGAAGATTGCCCACCTGACTGTGGTCGAGCGCTTCATTTCTTGGACTCGTAGCTCTGATACGCGTCGACGATGGAAGCAACGATGCGGTGTCTCACTACGTCGCGGGAGGAGAGCTCAACGAACGAAACCCCTGGAATGTTCTTGAGGATCTGCCGGACAACCCCAAGACCAGACCTTCGGTCACCGGGGAGGTCGGTCTGGGTGATGTCGCCGGTGATGATCATCTTTGAGTTGAACCCAAGACGCGTGAGGAACATTTTCATCTGCTCCGGAGTCGTGTTTTGGGCTTCATCGAGGATCACGCACGCGTCGTTGAGGGTTCTACCTCTCATATAAGCGAGCGGAGCGATCTCAATAGTTCCTTTGTCAATCAGATCCAGGGTCTCTTCTGGGCCGAGCATGTCCCACAACGCGTCGTATAGCGGTCTCAGGTAGGGGTCGACCTTTGCCGTGAGATCGCCGGGGAGGAAACCCAATCTCTCACCAGCCTCAACGGCTGGTCTGGTCAGAATGATCCGTCGAACCGAACCTGTGACCAGAGCGTCGACGGCCGCAGCCATGGCCAAATAGGTCTTGCCGGTTCCGGCCGGGCCGATGCCGAAAGTAAGGGTGTTCTCCCTGATCGCCGCCATATAAGCCTGCTGGCCATGAGTTTTCGGGCGGATCATGCGTCCCCGGCCTACCGGAATCCCATCCGTTAGGACGTCTGACGGAGACGGGACATCTTCGCGGACCATGTTCACGACTTCATCGACTCGCCCACTGTCGAGACGGTGGCCTTCCTGAACCAGGATGAGCAGTTCGTCGAGAACGCGTCTCGCCTTGTCGACCTCGTTGTCGACACCCACCAGAACAACCTCGTCTCCACGCGCGACGAATCGCACCTCCGAAAAGTGGTCTTCGACCTGGCGGAGATGACGATCGGCGTCCCCGAGCAGGTCAAGCATCAAGTGGTGGCTCGGAACGCGCAAACGAGATTCGGTGTGATCAGGTAGCACAAGAAAAAACGCTCAAACGGCGTCGGACCCATTGTAACTGATGCGGCCGGGAAGGCACAGCGGCATTTTCAGGCCTCGCCGGACACCCTCTGGCTCTCCACCTCGAGAAATGACGAGATGATCGCCCGGTCGGAAGCACGAATCTCGGCCGAAGTCGAGCCCGATCGGAGCAGATGAATAGCTGCCACGTATCTCTCGGCAGTGTCACTCTCACCATCGGATAGCCGGTCGAGATCGATGACGAACGAAGAGGACGAGTTGGAGACTGGAAGAAGATCCTGAGGATTGATGCCATAGATCTCAGCTGCACGTACCAGCCTCTGCACCGACATCGCCCGTTCTCCGCGCTCATAGGCGCCGACAACCGAGGCCTTGAACTCCCCGTCGGTAACTGACTCGACATCTGACAGTGACCATCCACGTTGCCGTCTGGCAGCGCGGAGTCGACTCCCAAGAGCGGCACTAAACTTATCTACCAACGAATCTCCCAAGTTCCCGCCCGGTGATTCTATGGGATTGAAACCCGATTCGCAGGGATCTTCCTACCGGAACGTGATCGCAGCCGCTACCGCTGCTGTTTCCACACGGAGGATCGTGTTGCCAAGCCCCACCCGGATGGCCGTTTCCGGGATCTCTGAGGCGGCAAATCCACCCTCGGGACCGACGACGATCGTTTTGCAGCCTTCAACCGAACCGGAGCCTCCAGGCACACAAACCGCAACGGGCGGTTTGAGATCGTTCCAGCCAACCTGAGTCGTGCTGACCTCCATGAGCCAGGAGCCACGACTTTGCTCCAATGCAGAGACCGACCAGGCTTGCAGCTTGTTCGAGGGCGGAAGCCGCCCTTCGCTCAACCGCGTCTTCATCCACAGGAGAGATTCGACCCCAACCTCGCCTAGTTTCTCGACCAAGAACCTGATCCTGTCCCGACTCTTCGGTGGTGCCGAGGCAATGGTCAGACTTGTGGGCCGTTCCTGATGTTCCTCGTCGCCACGGGAGACGACTCCGTGCTCCCAGGTACCGGAGCCAATCAAGCCACGACCGTCGGTGTAGGACACGTCTGACCCTTCTTCCAACCGCATCACCTTGTTGAGATGCCGAGCCTGCTCGGCACTGACTTCGATGCTGTCACTCAGCCAGTCGCCACCGAGATAGAGGTGTGGGACGTGTCTCAACTCTGTGTACCGGGCTCCTGGTTCGCCACTTCATCGCGGTCGCTTGATGACTCCGATTGGCGTAGCCGGCGAAGTTCAGTGAGTAGGTCGCGTTCTTCGGCACCCACTTCGGTTGGGATCTCAACGTCTACGTGGACAATGAGGTCTCCTCGCACTTTCCGACCCAGCACTGGAACGCCTCGCCCACTGAGGCGGAGAAGGGTATTCGGTTGGGTGCCCGGTGGGATCTCGAGGTCGATCGGTGAGTCGTCAAGGGTAGGAATCGACCTGGTCGTCCCCAGGGTGGCGTCCACGAAGTCGACCACGATTCGATGGACCAAGTCGGAGTCGTGGCGTTCAAACCGGTCGTCCCGGGCGACGTGGATCTCGACGTGGAGGTCACCCGCCCGACCTCCCCGCCCGGCGGACTCACCACGTCCGGTGAGTCGGAGCCTTGTCCCGGTCGAAACTCCGGGCGGGATCTCTACGGTTACCGTGCGCTTGGCGTCGATAGCACCCGAACCGGAGCAGTTTTCGCATGGATCGACGGCCACTGAGCCTATGCCCGAACAATCCGGACAATCGGTGACGGTCATCATGGTTCCAACGAAGGAGCGACGAGCCATTCGGACTGCACCGGCCCCACCACACGTGGAACAGGTCTGTGTTTTCCCCTGCCCTCCCGCGCCCGACCCGCCGCACACCTCACAATCAGTTTTCGCCTCATACGACACATCGACGTCGCAACCGAACGCGGCTTCCTGCAGGGTGATCCTTGCCCTAACCAGGACATCATCGCCACGCGTGGGCCGGGACGACCCTGTGCTGGCCGAGCCGAAGAGTCCCCCATCTCCGAAGACGGATCGCAGCAGATCATCCAAGCCGCCGAAACCAGACAGGAAGTCACCAAGATCGATCGTGTCACCACGGTCGTAGCGTTGACGCTTCTCAGGATCTGACAGAACTTCGTACGCCTCAGCTACGGCACGAAACTTGGCTTCGGCTTCCGGGTTGTCCGGATTGGCGTCGGGGTGAGTTTCGCGGGCGAGCCTGCGGAAGGCCGACTTGATCTCGGCACTGGAAGCGTCGCTGGTCACCCCCAGCACTTTGTAATAGTCGGTACGGGCCATCTAGGTCTTGGTCTGACTGATCTGGTCTTCTAGTTCTCGGGATATCTCTTCAACGGCAGATATCACCCTCTTGTAGTTCATCCGCATCGGCCCGATGACCCCGACCGAACCGCCTCCTGAAACCGAGTCATATTTCGTCGAGACGACAGCCATGTCCACATCCACCGCCGGTATCTCTGAGGAAAACTGGATTGATGTGCCCGATTCGGTTGTATTTGCGCCGGCGGTGAGCAGAGCCATCATTTCGGCCTCCCGCTCCAACACATCCAAGACGCGTTGCACAACCGAGAGGTCATGCCATACCGTCGAGAACCGTTGTGTTCCTCCCACGAACATCTCGGAGCCCGCCGCGGCTGCGAGGTGGAGTGCGTCGATCAGCGTGAGCACGGCTTCCCTCACCGGGTGCGATAGCGCCGAAAGAACGCCTTCGTCGGGTGCGATGTCGGCACCAAGTTTGTTACCCACATACATCCCAGAGACCACCGTCTGGGCTTCGCCGAGCTCAGCTGGAGTAACGGGCACACGAAGACGGCCGCGTTGCTGGGCGACCCTCCCACCGTCGGTTACGGCGACCAGAAGAATCTGGTCGGCCGTCACTTGCACAGCGTGAAGCGAGCGAACGGTGTCGGCGTTGAATCCTGGAGACACGACTACGGCCGGCAAGTCGGTCACATCTGCAAGGAGGTCCGAGGTCGACTTGAGGAGCTTGGAAAGCTCGAGGTGGACGTCGTCGAAGAAACTGTGGATTTTGGTCTGCGCTGCACTGCGCAGTCTCCCCGGGTTGAGATGGTCGACGTAATACCGGTATGCGTTGACTGTTGGCACCCGACCTGCCGACGTATGCGGTTGGACCGCGAAGCCTTCGGACTCGAGTGCCGCCAAATCGTTCCGGATCGTGGCGGTTGACACCTGCAGCTTGGACCGGTCAGCAACTGCACGCGAGCTAACCGGCTCACCAGTTCGGATATGCTCCTCCACCAGAGCCCTGAGAATCTCTGAACGCCGATCTTCAAGCATGTGTGCTTCCCAGAATATCGTTAGCTTCGGACTTTCCCGGCGGTTCCAGACCAACCACCACCCGCAACACTTCGTCGGTCAGCATCGGGTCGGTAATCCGGACCCGATCGTCATCCTGAACAATCAGGCCAGCCTGAGCCAAGCGGGCTCCAGCCGGGTCACCAAATAATGCATCTGTACCCGGACCGGTGGCAACACCGACGACACGACGCAAACCCACAAACAACCGATCGATCTCTCGGCTCCAGCCGAAGACGCGCTCGCGCCCAGCTTCCGGACGTAGTCCGGCCTCTACCGCCTCGAGGTACTTCGATAGATTGCGGAGATTTCGTGTGCGGTAGCCAGATCTGAAGCCGTGCGCTCCGTTTCCATAGGCGACGTACTCACCCTGGGCCCACACCGCGGAGTTATAGACACACTCTTTGCCGCGGACCGACCAGTTGGAAACCTCGTAC
This sequence comes from Acidimicrobiia bacterium, assembly GCA_965216445.1. Taxonomy (GTDB): domain Bacteria; phylum Actinomycetota; class Acidimicrobiia; order Spongiisociales; family ZC4RG35; genus MA-ANB-1. The sequence continues at coordinate 1,084,041 of OZ244166.1, read as the reverse complement.
CTGGAGTATCCGGCTGCCCCGAAGAGCGCATCGGCGTTGCCAAAACGGTTGGCCTGCACATCGGGATCCGGCGCCGGCGCCCCATCACGCACCTCACGGCCCAAGGGTGTTCCCGGCTCGACGGTCAAGGCGTAGCAGGACAGATGGTCCGGAGACGAGGAAAGGGCTCCGTCTACGGTCTCGCGCCAACTCAAGTCCGTCTCCTCGGGTGTTCCATAGATCAAGTCGATCGATACGTTCTCAAACCCAGCCTCACGGGCCGCCGCCGCAGCCTCAGCTATCTGGTCAGGGCCGTGGCGTCTGCCGAGAGCGATCAAAACACCGGGGTCGAAGCTTTGTGCACCGAAGGAAACCCGGTTGAACCCGGACTGGAACAACTGGGCCGCCTTCTCCGAGGAAAAGTCTTCGGGGTTGGCCTCCAGCGAGACTTCAGCCTTCTCGGCAATCCCATGCCTGTCACGCAGTGCCTCGAGGATTTGGGAAAGCGAGGCGACAGCGATGTGGCTAGGAGTACCTCCACCGAAATAGACCGTGTCGAGCGGTTTCCAGGCCTGGTCGCTTCGAACCTCAGACGCAACGGCTTCGCAGTAGCGCTCAGCCAGTTCATCCTGTCCGGCGACCACAGCGAAGTCGCAGTAAGGGCAGACTTGGGCACAAAACGGAACGTGGACGTAGGCACCGGCGAGACGGCCGAAGCTGTCCATGTAGGAACCTTGGTCGTCAGTCATCATCGTCGACGCGGAGGGCGGCGACGAAGGCCTCCTGGGGAACCTCCACGGAGCCGACCATCTTCATCCGCTTCTTGCCCTCTTTCTGTCGAGACAGGAGCTTTTTCTTTCGACTGATATCACCGCCGTAACACTTCGCGGTGACGTCTTTTCGTTTTGCCTTGACAGTTTCCCGGCTGATGATCTTGCCGCCGATCGCAGCCTGGATCGGAACGTCGAATAGCTGTCTCGGGATGAGTTTCCGCAGCCGACCGGTCATGGTCTTGCCGTATGCCTCAGCGCGTTCGCGGTGCACAACTGCCGAAAACGCGTCGACTGGCTGGCCGTTGAGAAGAATGTCGACCTTGACCAGATTCGAAACCCGATATCCCGCGGGTTCGTAGTCGAGTGAGGCATAGCCTTTTGTCCTCGATTTCAGGTTGTCGAAGAAGTCGAAGACCACCTCTCCCATGGGCAGTTGGTAGTCCAGTTCAACCCGGTCAGAACTCAGGTAGTTCATATTCCCGACCTCGCCGCGTCGGTTGGTCACCAGCTCCATGATCGGTCCGACGTACTCGGCGGGAGTCAGGATCATCGCCCGGACGTATGGCTCCGAGATTGAATCTCTTTCGTGGGACTCGGGAAGGTCTTGAGGGCTGCGAACTTCTATTACCTCGCCGTCTGAGAGTGTTACGTGATAGGCGACGGAGGGAGCCGTGGCGACGAGGTCGAGATCGTATTCTCGCTCCAACCTCTCCCGAACGATTTCCATGTGCAGCAAACCGAGGAACCCGCACCTGAAACCGAACCCGAGGGCTTTAGAGGTCTCGGGCTCGTACACCAAAGACGCGTCGTTGAGGCGGAGCTTCTCCAGCGCCTCGCGCAGTTTCTCGAAGTCTGCCCCGTCGGTGGGGAACATTCCCGAATAAACCATCGGTCGTGGTTCGTCGTATCCCGGCAGGGGCTCACTGGCCCTGTTGGAAGAGTCGGTCACCGTGTCACCGACTCGAACTCGGTCGATTTCCTTGATTCCCGTGATCAGGTATCCGACCTCGCCGACCCCCAACGATGCGACAGGTGTGGATGCAGGCTTGAGCACACCTATCTCGTTGGCATCGTGGTTTTCCCCTGTAGCCATGAACCGGATCTTCTGTCCTTTGGAAATCGAACCATCGACAACCTTGATGTGACAGACGACACCTCGGTATGGGTCGTAATAGGAGTCAAATATCAAGGCACGAAGGGCGGCGGTGCTGTCACCTTCAGGCGGCGGCACGGATTCCACCAAGACCTCGAGTAGTTCGTCCACTCCCTCGCCGGTCTTGGCCGAAATCCTGGCGACGTCAGCCGGGTCGCCACCGATGATGTTCACCATCTCGGTCGCGACTCGCTCGGGATCAGCTGAGGGAAGATCGATTTTGTTGATGGCAGGGATAACCTCCAACCCTGCCTCGATGGCTAGGTAAGCGTTGGCCAGAGTCTGGGCTTGAACACCTTGGGCCGCGTCGGTCAGCAGCAAAGCCCCCTCGCATGCGGCCAACGATCGAGACACCTCATAGGAGAAATCGACGTGTCCAGGCGTGTCGATCAGGTTGAGGATGTAGTCCTGGCCGTCGCGTGCGGTGTAATCGATTCGAACAGTTTGGGCTTTGATAGTGATACCGCGTTCGCGTTCGAGGTCCATCGAGTCGAGCAGTTGCTCCCGCATGTCCCTGGCTGTCACCGAACCCGTCCGCTCGAGTAAACGATCGGCAAGAGTCGACTTACCGTGATCGATGTGAGCGATTATTGAGAAATTGCGTATGCGCGACTGAATGATCTGCACCAAGGGATAGGATGCGACATTGTACCTTCCCACGGGGCTCTGCTAATCTTGCCGTCGGCCCCGGCACACTTGTTTGGTGCCACTTCTTCTTCCAATCCCTAGATTTTCACGCGAATCGAGCAACAAAATGGCAAACATCAAGTCTCAAGAAAAGCGAAACCGACAGAACGAAGTTCGTCGCCTTCGCAACAAGTCGGTGACCAGCGACCTCAAGACAGCAATCTCCAAAGTCGAGGCTGCCGCCGCCGCTGGCGAACCGACTGATGAGCTACTCAAAGACGCTCAGCGGAAGATCGATATCGCTGTGTCCAAGGGCACAATTCACAAGAAGACTGCCGCCCGGAAGAAGTCGCGGCTGGTGCGAATCAGTTCGTAACCGATCAAATTCGCCGACCGAAGACGCCCCTCGCGGGCGTCTTTGTTTTTGACCTACCCGTACCACCGGCACAGGGCGACAGTGAGGCGCTCCAGGGTGACCCGGTGGGTGACTTCCGGCTGAGACTTGATCGCTCGGTCAGCCCGAACCAGAGCGTCCTGGGCCATGAGCAAAGAGGACTCCCGTACCCGTCCCCGGAGTCTCCACATTCGACTTAGGGCACGATCCGATGAGCGTCCACCGACCCATTCCTTGAAAGTCGACTCGTCGGGCGCAGCAGCAGCCAGCGCCCTCCGCTTCAGATCTCCCTCCACTGCCGCTAGAAAGACAAGCGGGTGGCCGTGCACCAAGAAATCGGAGAGACGTCTCAACGCCTCGCCGGCATCTCCCTTGGAAATGGCGTCGGTGATGTGCCATGTTGGTTCGTCGGGCCGGTTCTTGAACCTGTCGAGAATCAACTCCCTGGTGATCTTCCCTTGGAGCTCGGTCAGCTGATCCAGGGCCTGCTCGATGGCGGCGGTGTCGGTGCCGAACCTCTGAAGAAGTGCTTCACGGGCGGGATCATCGACCGTCATCCCTCGCTTCTTGATCTCCTTGCCTAGCCATTCGCCAGCTTGGCGCTCCCACATCTTGGAGACAGACACCTTGGAACCGAGATCTTTGACCAGCTGCGCCATCGCCTTCACGGGTGAACCAGTGATCGCAACAACTATGTGGACGTGAGCAAGGTCGGCACTTCTGACGAGTTCGTCGAATATGGCCAGCTCCGCGGCTTGAAGATTTTGAGCATCGATGAGTTCGAGGCCTTCCGAGTCACCAAACAGTGAACCCGATTGGAGCAACGGGACCATTGGCTCCAGCTCGGACCTGAGAGTTCCGTCGCCGGGCTCGCCCGCTCCCCGACCAGGGACATCGATGCGCACCAGACCACGACGATCCAGGCCGTGAGAATCGAAGAACTCACCGGCCGCGTCGAGCATTTGCTTGCGCTCGCCGGGACCCGAATTCGATGGAGCGGTCACCAGTAGAAGAGGCACGTTCTGACAGTACCTTCTACTCAGACTGCCCTGTCGAATAGCCGGGCCAGATCGGCCGCGACTGCGACGTCGTGGACTCGAATGATGTCGGCACGATGCTCCAAGGCCAGCGAGATGTACGCCACGACACGGTGGAAGTCACGTTTGCGTGGGATGGGGATCAACACGGGTTTACCCAGGTCGTGAAGGGCCGCTGAATCTGCAATCACCTGGAGCTGCATTCGGGTGTAGGACTCGTAATGGCTTCGGTAGTTGAGGGCTATCCCAGGATCAATGATCACATTGTCGATCCCCGAGGCACTGAGCTCTTCGATCAGACCACTTGAAAGGCAGCCGCCATCTCCGCGGCCTTGTCATCGGTGATCGCAATCCCATCGACATCGTGTGGATTCTGACCTTCGACGTGGACGGCTATAGCGGCGGCGTTGTGACGTTTCACGACATCTCTCATGTCGTGATCCTTGAGGCCTCCCGTGTCATTGACGATATGGGCACCAGATTGGAGTGCGGTGTCCGCCACTTCAGGTTTCCAGGTGTCGATGGCTACGACGTGATCCTCGGCCACGAGCGCCTCGATGACCGGAACAACTCTCGATATCTCGTCTGCTGCGGCGATGGTCGGATTGTCAAAGTGTGAAGACTGTCCTCCGATGTCGATCATCGAGGCACCCCAGGATCGGTATCGGTCGGCCATCAGCAGAGCCTCGTCAACTGTGGTCGCCACCGTGTGGACGTTCTTTGAATCCGGTGACACATTGATGACACCCATGATGTGGGTCGCATCACCAAGAGGCAGGGAATGAGGACCCAAACGCAGCACCGAGCTCATCACGAGCAGTCAAGCATTGGCGTGTGACTAATTCACCTGGCTCAATCGTTCAGGTTGAACACGACGGAACCGCTCAGATCGGTACGGAAGACTGCCGCGCCAGAGCGTTCGAGCAGATCGATCACCCATTTGGTGGGATGCCCAAACGTGTTGTCACCTACCGAAATCACCGCATCCGAATAAGACATGGATTCGAGCCATTCAGGGTCAGACGTGCCACTCCCATGATGGGGTATCTGCAGAATGTCAGGATCGACATCGGGCAATTCCTTCTGGCCGAACTCCTCGACGTCGCCGGTCAGGAGCATCGACTCGCCGCGCCCTGTGACCAAGAGGACGATCGATTGATCGTTTCCAGCGGCAAATCTGCGACCTGGCCCGAGGACTTGAATAGCCAGATCTCCGAGCAAATAGGTGTCTCCAACCGACGGGGTTGTTTTGGGTACGGCGTGGTTCTCAATTGCCGCCATCAAAGCTTGGGATGCCTCGGTGGTATGGGGGTCGATGGCCTCCCAAACCTGGGCGATTGGGATCAGGCCGGGTAGGCTGACAGCGATCCGGCATGATCCGCATCACCGTGGGTGACTACCAGCAGATCCAGGGACTTCACTCCGTAGCGACGGAGATGGTTGAGGAGCAAAACAGGGTCTCTGCCACCGTCGACAAGCGCGACCCGGCCCTCTCCCCCGAAGATCAGGATGCCGTCACCCTGCCCCACGTCGAGCACGATCACATCACCGGCTTCGACCGGTATGGACCTGGGCAGAATTGAGACGGAGACGATCAAGGCTCCCGCCACCGCCACGATGCCGGGGTGCCGAACCCGGAGCCTGGTGCCTCCAATGACAGAGACGACCGCCACCCCGAACCCGATCCAGCCCACCTGTGGCCACCCCGACCCGACCCGCGCAATCTCGATCACCAAGCCGGCAAGACCCGATGCCAGGGACAACGCCGGATCGAGACCAATGACGCCAGGAATGGCCAGCGCGGTGGCGAGCGCCACCAGCGGTCCGGCAACCAGATTGCTCAGGGGGCTGAGCAGTGGCAGCGTTCCAAAGTGAATCAGTAGCAACGGGGCGACGGCGACTTGAGCTCCCGCTGTGACGGAAAGTGCACGTGCGAGCCAGCCAGATGACCGGGAAACCCGCGACCCCACCACCACTCCACATGTCGCCGCCACCGATAGTTGGAAACCGACGTTGCGGATAATCCACGGGTCGAGCAACAGCAGACCAACAATGGCTAGTGATATGACCTGCCACACGTCGAGGGTCATATGGAACAAACGGCCGAGAAGCACAATTGCGGCCATCAGGGATGCCCGAACCACTGAAGCTTCGAATCTCGTCGCGACCAGAAAAACAGGGAGTGCAGCAAGCCCAACGACCGACCTTTGTCGCACTCCGATCCCTAGGGGCAACGACAGAAGAGTCATCATTCCGAGGAACAACATGACGTTGCTTCCGCTGACTGCAACAAAATGTGACAAACCCGCCCGCCTCATGTCTTCGACCGTGACGTCAGACAGCGCGGCGACATCTCCGACCAGAAACCCGGCAAGGAGGGCCTGTTGTTCGCGATCACTGCTGAGGCGTGAACTGATAAACTCCCGGATCGTGTTCCCGAATCGTCGGTAGGCACCCGATGCTGGAGTCACCGAGATCACGTCTTCGACAACCACAACCTGATGGGGCCGGCCCCCGAAGTTGACGGTATCCGAGGTTGCATTCGCCAGGACCTGCAGCTGGTCACCGGCAACAGCATCCTGAGACGGAAGTTCGACAAAGACACTCGACCGTCCGGCTGTGCCGATTGACCAGAATCCGTATTGACCCTGCCTCGCATCAACGCTGAGTGAGATCTGGTTGACCTGAGAACCGGCTGGTAGGACAGTGTCTGAGGCCAAGAGACCTGTAGCGGCAATGAGGATGGGCAGAGCGACCGCCAACCACCATCCTCGATGAAGGAACCAGATGACCGCCGGCACGGCAAACACGCCAAGGGGCGCCCAACCGGTGACACTCAAGGCGACAATCACGCAGCAGGCGGCGACAGCCAGCCAAGGCCACGAGGCGACGGGAACGACTGTCACGGCGGTTTGATCAGGTCCCGGATCGAAGCAAGCCTTGTCTCCCCTATTCCCGCCACGTCGAGCAGATCCTCAATCGACTCGAATCCACCGTGGGCCTCCCGATAGTCGACGATGCGCTGAGCCAGCACCGGCCCTACCCCCGGCAATTGCTGCAAGGTGACGGTGTCGGCGGTGTTCAAGTCGATCAGGCCGTCAGAGCCGTTGCCGCCAGTCCCGCCCGGATCCAGGCGTTCGCCGGGCCCGGGTACATGGATCTGGTCTCCCTCACCCACCGGCTGGGCCAGGTTTATCTGGTCGAGCAACGCTCCTGGCCGAACGCCGCCCGCCGCGGCAATGGCATCCGCAACCAGGTCGGACTCCATCAACCAAACCAACCCGGGCGAAATCACCCAACCTGAAACGTGAACTGGGAAGGTTGATTGAGCGAAGGTAGGGGGAACGACTGGTGCATCGACCGTTGGGAACGGCTCAACAGCCGGCGAGCCCAGGTACCAGCCCACGGCGGCTCCGATGATTCCGAGTAGGAACACAAACGGCCGATGTCCCTGACCACTTCCCATGTTCTGTACATACAGGCGCCGACGGCGGGGTTTAAGCCCCATGGGTAAGGTTTCGACTCCATGATCGATATCAACAAGTACCGGGTGAAACCGGGTGCCACGGCAAGGCTCGATGAGCACGACCCCTCCGACAAAGGCGAATTCGCAGGCGGAAAACCGGAAGGCAAAGCCGCCCTGCCCTCTCTGCGGACCGAGCTGGCCGAGCTGCAGACCCGTCTGTGGGCCGAATCAAAACAGAGCGTTCTGGTTGTGATCCAGGCAATCGACACCGGCGGCAAAGACGGAACGATCCGTCATGTCTTCAGCGGAATCAATCCTCAGGGTGTCAAAGTTCACTCGTTCGGACGACCCACCGACGAAGAACTGTCCCATGACTATCTGTGGCGGGTCCACCACCACACGCCAGCCGATGGGGAGATCACAATCTTCAACCGCTCCCACTATGAAGACGTTTTGGTGGTCCGGGTCAAAGATCTCGTTCCTGAGAACGTTTGGGAGCGGCGTTACCGACACATCAACGAGTTCGAGAGAATGCTCGCTGATGAAGGAACAACAATCGTGAAGCTGTTCCTCAATATCAGCAAAGACGAGCAACGGGAGCGACTCCAGGCACGTCTCGACAACCCCGAGAAGAATTGGAAGTTCCGCAAGGCCGATCTCGATGACAGGGCCATCTGGGATGACTACCAGAAGGCCTTCGAGGTGATGCTGACGAAGACGTCGACCGAGCACGCTCCATGGTTTGTGATCCCGGCAAACCGCAAGTGGTATCGAAACCTGGTGGTGTCCAGAATCCTGATCGAAACCATCAGTGAGATGAATCCTCAATACCCGGCAGCTGAGGAGGGCCTCGAAGGCCTCATCATCACATAGACGGAGGCTCCGCGGAGCCGTGCCCAACACTTCTGTGAAGATTTGGGCACCTAGAAGGTGACTAGATCTTCACAAATGGGGTTTTTGTGCCTTGCGGCTACCCATCCTCCTCGATCAGCCTTCTGATTTCGCTGGCTACCCGTCGTGCTTCGACCTCGGCATGAATCGACATGTACGCAACGTGATGGCGAGCGCCCCACATTCTCGCCACCAGGTATTGGCGGATGTATCCGGTCAGAAACGCCAAGGGGCTGTCGTCTCGCCACTGCCGAACGTGAACGAGCTCGTGGACGACCAGATCCTGGAGTTTTGGTCCGACTGACCCCTCCAGAAGATCGGGTCTGACAAAAATGCGGCTCCCGATCGTCATGGCACCGGTGCCTTTGGCCCAGAAACGGCGCATCGAAAGGGGTGCGGTATGGATGGTGGCCTGCTCGGGCAGAACCGGCTGAATACGATCCAGAAGTTCCGGGATGGCTGCCTCGCCAAGAATGTCAGCTGCCGTGGTCATCTACCCCACAACGATATTGACCAGATTTGGCTCCCGCACGATGACCTTGCGAATCTCCTTGCCGTCAACCCACTGTTGGATCTTCCCGGCGCCCATAGCCAGTTCCTTCGCATCGGATGCGCCGATACCTGCGTCGACTTCGATCCGATCCCGAACCTTGCCGTTGACCTGGACGACCATCGTCACTGTCGCCTCCTTGATGAGTTCGGGGTCCCAGGTCGGCCACGGCTCCTTTGCCAGCAGGGTGTGATGTCCGGTGACCTCCCAGAGTTCATGGGCGATATGCGGTGCCATTGGCGACAGCAGCAGCAGGAGCTTCTCGAATGCTGCGTCGAAAGTCTCGCGCCGAGGCGATTCGGCAAGGTAGTCGGCGAAAGTGTTGGCGAGGGTCATCAACGCTGGAATCGCGGTGTTGAAGCGAAACCGGTCGATGTCTTCCGTGACTTTCTTGATTGCGCGGTGCGTCTCAGCCTCGAGCTCCCGATCCCTGTCGGTCTCCTCGCGGTCAACCAGGCCCGATCGGTCGGTGCCCATACGCCAGACCCGGTCCAGGAAACGGCTGGTCCCTGCGACACCGTTGTCGTTCCATACGGCATCGTCCGTTGGCGGCCCGACGAACAACTCGAAGAGCCGAACCGAATCTGCGCCGTAGTCGCGGTAGTAGCCATCGGGGGGAATCACGTTCCCTTTGGACTTTGACATCTTGGCGCCATTCAGTGTGATCATCCCCTGGGTAAACAGCCGCATGAAAGGTTCTTCGACTGAAGACAGACCGATGTCGTAGAGAAACTTGGTAATGAACCTGGCATAAAGCAGATGAAGCACGGCATGCTCTACACCGCCGATGTACTGGTCAATCGGCATCCAGTAGGCCGCTTTCTTCGGGTCAAATATCTCTTGATCGTTCTTCGGATCGGTGTAGCGGAAGAAGTACCAGGCAGAATCAACGAACGTATCCATCGTGTCAGTCTCGCGTTGAGCTATTCCCCCACAGGCAGGACAGGTTGTGTTCACCCACTCCTCTACGGCAGCCAATGGTGACTTACCTTCCGGCGCGTAGTCATGGACCGTGGGCAGTACAACGGGCAGCTGGTCTTCCGGAACCGGGACAAGGCCACAGTCGGGGCAGGAGACCACGGGGATTGGAGACCCCCAATACCGTTGCCGCGATATCAGCCAGTCCCTCAGCCTGTACTGGGTTGTCGCCTCGCCGACGCCCTCGGCGACCAGCCAGTCCACGATCTTCTCGATCGCATCCTCACGACTCAGACCATCGAGGAAGTCGGAGTTGATGGTTACGCCATCCCCTACAAACGCCTGTCCCTCAAAGTCATCGGGTGGTTGAACGGTTCGAATGATTTCGATCCCGTATTTGGTAGCAAAATCCCAGTCGCGCTGATCCTGGCCGGGCACAGCCATGATTGCCCCTGTGCCGTAGCCCATCAGGACATAGTCGGCGATGTAGATCGGAACGTCTTTCCCATTAACCGGGTTTGTGGCATACCGCCCGGTGAATACACCGGTCTTGTCACCTTCCGACAGTCGCTCGATCTCTGAAGCAAGTCCGGCGGCAGAGATGTAGTCCCGTGCTTCTTGCTCGTTTGGGCTCCCCGCGATCAAGTCCTCAACCAGTGGATGTTCGGGTGCAAGCACGGCGAACGTCATACCGAAGATGGTGTCGGGCCTAGTGGTGAATACCTCAAATGACAGATCTGTCCCCGCAATATCCATCGTGAAGCTGGCGCCCTGGGATTTCCCGATCCAGTTGCGCTGCATGGTCCGTACCCGGTCGGGCCACTCGTCCAGCTGTTCGAGGTCTTCGAGAAGCCTGTCCTTGTAGTCGGTGATCTTGAAAAACCATTGCGCCAGGTTCTTCTTCTCGACGGTTGTCCCACAACGCTCGCAAGCGCCGTCGACAACCTGTTCGTTTGCCAACACCGTCTGGTCCTTGGGGCACCAGTTGACGGGGGCTTCCTTCTTGTACGCCAAACCTCGGTCAAACAGTTGAAGGAACAACCACTGATCCCAGCGGTAATAAGTCTGCCAATGACTGGCCACCTCTCGACTCCAGTCGAACCCGGCCCCAAGTTGGCGAAAGTGCTTCTTCATGGCGTCGATCTGACCACTCACCGACTCGCTGGGGTGCACGCCGGTTTCGATGGCCCGATTCTCAGCCGGAAGCCCGAAGCTGTCCCATCCCATCGGGCTCAGGACGTTAAACCCTTGCATGAGTTTGTAACGGGTGATCAGGTCGATGTAGGTGTAGTTCCGGAGATGGCCAACGTGGAGGTCGCCTGACGGATACGGGTACATGGCAACGTTGTAAAACTTGGGCTTCGACGGGTCCTCGACCACCTCGAACACACCTTCGGACTCCCAAATGCCCTGCCATTTGGCTTCGATTGTTTTGTGGTCGTATGACATGAGTCGACCAGCGTAATAACGCTGGAGACGAATTCGACTTCGGACCGTGAAGAACGCTTTCTGACATGAATTCGGTCCAGAGAGCCATGGACATAGGCGAAACGCTGCAGAATTGGGTAGCGTTGACGCGTCACCCGGGTTCTGCCTGGGTGAGTATCCAATTACGGAGGAAGAAATATGAAACGAATGCGATGGTTGGCTCTCGTTTCGGTATTAGCCCTTGTTATCGTGGCATGCGGTGGCGACGGCGACACCGGAGAGACCACTACCACCGCAGGCGAGACCACAACGACCGAGGGTTCGACCACTTCAGTGGCGCCGGACCCCGACTTTGAAGGTCTCGTCCTCGATGCGGGAGGCTGTGACTACGGCGGTCGTGTAAACACGATCACTGCCGTGGACCAGAACACCGTTGAGTTCGCACTTTGTGGACCGCATCCAGCGTTCCTGGCCCAGATCGCCTTCGGTGTGTTCGGCATTCAGCCGGCAGAGCACCTTGAGGCAACTGGTGGTGCACCACTCGACAACCCGATCGGGACCGGCCCCTATGTCCTCAAGGAATGGGTTCGTGGCGACTCCGTCGTCTACGAGCGCTTCGATGACTACTACGGGCAGGTTGCTCCGCATCAAACGGCAGTCCTTAAGTGGGCCACGGAGAGCTCCGGCCGTCTGACTGAGCTTCAGGGTGATGTAGCCGATGGTATGACGTTCCCCGGAACCGAGGACTTGGCAACAATCGAAGCCGACGCCAACTTGACGTTGCTTCCGAAGCCAGAGCCCAACGTGTTCTACATGGGCTTCACCAATACGTTTGCACCGTATGACGATGTCAACGTACGTAAAGCCATTGCATTGGGAATCGATCGTCAGCGGATCATCGACACCTTCTATCCAGAAGGTTCGGAGACTGCTTCACACTTCACACCATGCTCTGTTGAGAACGGTTGTGAGGGTGAGTCGTGGTACGACTTCGATGTTCAAGCTGCCCAGGATCTTCTTGCAGACGCAGGCCTGGGAGATGGCTTCTCGACATCGATCTACTACCGCGATGTGACTCGTGGTTACTTGCCGACGCCTGGTGATGTCGCTGCCGACATTCAGGCTCAGCTGAAAGAGAACCTGAACATCGACGCCGAAGTTGTTGTGATGGAATCCAGCGAGTTCATTCAGCAGTCATCTGCTGGAAACCTGGAAGGTATCCACTTGTTGGGTTGGACGGGTGACTACCCGCACGTAACCAACTTCCTGGACTTCCACTTCGCCGAGACCAACCTTCAGTTCGGTGACCCGTACCCGGAGATCTTCGAGCCTCTGGCAACAGCTTCACAGCTAGCCAGCGCCGAAGAAGCGGCTCCGCTGTACGAAGAAGCAAATAACGCCATCAAGGAACTGGTGCCAATGGTGCCGGTCGCCCATGCTGGTGCTTTCTTCGCAGCGGGTGCTGATGTGAACGGTGCCTACGCTCCGCCATGGGGCCAGGTCATGTTCAACTTCTGGGACAACGGAACCGACACCATGGTCTTCGTCCAGGGCAACGAGCCAATCTCGTTGTACTGCGCCGACGAGACCGATGGTGAGTCGCTACGTGCCTGTGCCCAAGTCGTTGAGGCTTTGTACTCATACGACACGGCAGGAAACGTCCAGCCGCAGCTTGCGACTGAATGTGTGCCGAATGAAGACCTGAGTGTTTGGACCTGCTCGCTCCGCGAGGGTGTCCTTTTCCACGACGGTTCGGTATTCGACGCCAATGACGTCGTTGCCTCATTCTCCGCAGGTCTCGATGCATCCAGCCCGTTGCACACGGGTAACAGCGGTGTGTTCGAGTACTACGACTACCTATGGAACGGTCTGATCAACGCCCCAGCGGGCGAGGAATAGACCAGTCCTTCTATATGTGACGAAAAGGGGGGACGCTCCGGCGTCTCCCCTTCGTCTACTCTCACCAACCACTAAATGATTTCATACATCACACGAAGGATCCTTCTCGCCATACCGGTGCTCATCGGAATCGTCGTTGTGGTGTTTTTCTTGATCAGGGCAATCCCCGGGGATCCGTGTAGCGCCATTCTTGGTGAACGAGCCAGCGTCGAATCATGTGAGCGGTTCAACGAAGCCAACGGTCTCAACGAACCGGTGATCGTTCAGCTCGGGATCTACATGAAGAACATCGCCACGTTCAACCTCGGCGAGTCCGTCCGCTTCTCCCGCCCCGTCAATCAGCTCCTTATTGAACGGTTGCCTTTGACTATGGAGCTGGCGATAACTGCTCTGTTCCTTGCGGTCCTGGTAGGTGTACCCATGGGGATCCTGGCCGCCCGCCGCCACAACACTCTCGTCGATACGAGCACGATGGCCGTTTCCAATATCGGGGTCTCCATGCCGGTCTTCTGGCTCGGTCTTATGCTCTCGTATCTCTTTGCGGTCATCCTCAAAGACACCTTCTTGCAGTTGCCACCAAGCGGGAGGCTCAGTCCAGGTGTGATCCCTGACGCGTACTACGAGATCTGGGGATGGGAGTTGACTCCCGACACCTTCTGGGCCACGTTCAACGAATTCATGGGCAACTTCGTGTTCTTCAATTCGATGATCACCGCCCAGTGGGAAGTCTTCTGGGACGCAGTTCGTCACATGATTCTGCCTGCCGTGGCGCTGGCGACGATCCCTCTTGCCATCATCGCCCGTATTACCCGGTCGTCGTTGCTCGAGGTGATGGGCAGGGATTACATAAGGACCGCAAGAGCCAAAGGGGCGAAAGAAGGATCTGTCGTCCGCGCCCACGCCCTCCGCAATGCGCTGTTGCCTGTTGTCACCATCGTTGGGCTCCAACTCGGAGCCCTTCTCGGCGGGGCGGTCCTCACCGAAACCGTGTTCAACCTCGCCGGGGTAGGCCGCGCTCTCTTCGATGCCATCACCGGACGCGACTACGCAATTGTCCAAGGCTTCACCGTCATCATCGCCGGCGGATACGTGCTGGTGAATCTCATGGTCGATCTTTCATACGCGTGGCTAGACCCGAGGATCAGGTTGGAATGACCGACGAACACACACCAACACCACCTCCCAGGGACGGCAAGAGGGTTTCGAAGAAGGAAGCATTGGCCCTTCTCGAGGCTCAGGCCGCGGGACCGGAGCGTCTCTTCGAAAGCCCGATGTCACAGTGGCGATTGGCCGCCCGTCGCTTCAGGGAACGGAAGAGCGGCATGTTCGGACTCGGCATCGTTGTGTTGCTTGTCCTGGTTGCGGTTTTCGCACCCATTCTTGCCCCGTACGATCCGAACCAGGTACTCACGGGCAAAGAAGACGTTGGCCCGAGAGACCCACCCTGTATCCATATCCTCGGCTGCGACGAATCCACTCCGCAACACATCCTTGGAATCGACGGCGTAGTTCGCGACGAGTTCTCGCGGATCATCTTCGGCTCGAGAGTCAGCCTTACTCTCGGCTTCTTCACGGTTTCGCTGGCTCTGATCGTCGGAGCAACCATCGGAGCCATTGCGGGCTACAAAGGCGGATGGCTCGACAACGTCCTCATGCGCTTCATGGATGTGATTCTCGGCTTCCCATCGTTGTTGCTGGCGATAGCGATTGTCATGGTCCTCGGACCGGGTCTTCAGAACGCGTTATTGGCCATCGCCGTCGTCACGATGCCAGGGTACGCCCGCGTGATGCGAGCCCAGGTCCTCGCTATCAAGGAGAGTGACTTCGTTGCCGCTTCGAGAGCTCTCGGTGCGACGCCACGTCGTATCTTGCTCCGCCGTGTCGTGCCGAATGCGATGACACCAATCGTCGTCCTGGCAACTCTGGGCGTGGCCACGGCGATCCTCGAGGCAGCCGGACTCTCTTTCCTGGGACTGGGAGCACAGCCACCAACTGCAGAATGGGGCACGATGCTGGCCAACGAGCGGAACAACGTCTTCACATCGCCACACCTCGTCTTCTACCCTGGTTTGGCGATCATGATCACAGTGCTCGGCTTCAACCTCATGGGTGATGGCCTGCGCGACGCACTCGACCCAACCTTGAACAAGTGATCCCCCGATGAGTCCTGCACTACCTGCCGAAGAACCAATCAGCACAGACGTACCCCGAGCGATGCCCTCCGGTGAGACGCTTCTCGAGGTGCGTGGGCTCAAGACTCACTTCGATACTCGCGATGGCGTCGTCAAAGCTGTCGACTCGGTCGACTTCTCGGTCAAACGCGGCGAGGTGCTTGGAATCGTCGGCGAGTCCGGTTGTGGAAAATCGGTCACCTCACTCTCGATCATGGGTTTGGTGCAGTCACCCGGAGAGATCGTTGCCGGTGAGATCCTCTTCGATGGCAAAGACCTGGCCGCCATGAAGAAGGACAAGGTTCGCAAACTTCGCGGTGAGAACATCTCGATGATCTTCCAACAGCCCGGCTCAGCGCTCAACCCTGTCTATCGCGCCGGAGCCCAGATCAAAGAGGTCTTCGAGTTGCATCGAGACTGGGCCGACGAAGTCGAAGACGAAAAAGTGATCGAGATGCTGAAGAAGGTCGGCATCCCCGATCCCGAGTCCCGCGCCAAGGCCTACCCACACGAGCTATCCGGTGGTATGGCGCAACGCATCATGATCGCGATGGCACTCGCTTGTGAACCGGAACTTCTGATCGCAGATGAGCCAACAACTGCCCTCGACGTCACTATCCAGGCCCAGATCCTCGACCTGATGCGGGGACTCCAGACTGACTCGAACACCGCCGTGATCCTGATCACCCACGACCTGGGCGTAGTCGCGGAGATGGCTGATCGAGTTGCAGTCATGTACGCCGGAGAGATCGTCGAAGAAACCGACGTCCGCACGATCTTCAACGAGCCACTCCACCCGTACACACGTGGATTGATCGGGTCGATACCGGTCTTGGGTGAGATAAAGGACAACCTCGCCACCATTCCCGGTGTCGTGCCTTCCCTCATCGATCTCCCCCAAGGATGTCGATTCGCCAGCCGTTGTGCCGATCGGGTTGAGCGGGGTCTCGAGATTTGCACCCAGAAGAAGCCCAACCTGATTGAGATTACCGAGGGCCACAAAGTTCGCTGTTGGCTCTACGAGGATCATCACGATGTCTGAGAACCTCGTTGAGCTGAGAGACCTGGTCAAGCAGTTCCCGGTCAAGGGTGGCCTCTTCCAACGGGAGGTCGGGCGGGTCAACGCCGTCCACGGAGTCGACTTGGACATCCGCAAGGGCGAAACCCTTGGACTTGTCGGTGAATCGGGATGTGGCAAGACCACGTTGGGCCGGATGCTGGTCCGTCTTCTTGAGCCAACGAGCGGAACTTTGCGCTTCGATGGGCAGGACATCACGCACCTCACGGACAAAGAGCTCAAACCGTTCCGGAAGAGGGTTCAGATCATCTTCCAGGACCCCTTCACATCTCTCGACCCGAGAACCCAGATCGGCGAGTCGATAGCCGAAGGTCTACGTCTTCACGGAGTTGAGGACCGCGATGAGAGACATGAGCGGGTCACCGAGATGCTGGAGTTGGTGGGCCTCAAGGAGTCCCACGTCGGGCGCTATCCACACGAGTTCTCAGGAGGTCAGAGACAGCGAATCGGGATCGCACGGGCTCTGATCTTGAAGCCAGACCTGGTGGTTGCTGACGAACCCGTATCCGCCTTGGACGTCTCAGTCCAAGCTCAAGTGCTCAACCTGCTGAAAGAGCTTCAGTCCGAGCTCGACCTGACGCTGCTTTTTGTCGCCCACAACCTGGCTGTCGTAGAGCACATATCGGACCGCGTTGCGGTGATGTACCTGGGGCGAATTGTGGAGATCACCGACCAGAAGTCACTCTATTCCAGCCCACTCCACCCCTACACGGAGGCGTTGCTGTCGGCCATACCAGTCGCCAATCCGGATCGTCCTCGCAATCGAGTGATCCTCCAAGGTGAGATCCCATCGCCCCTCGCACCACCATCGGGGTGTCACTTCCATCCCCGATGCCCGATTGCCAGAAAGGGCTTGTGTGATATCGAGGCGCCGCCGCTGATGAGCGGTTCAGACGAAAGAGACCACCTGGCGGCGTGTTGGCTCCGGGCTGGTGACCGGGCAGTCAACGCCTAAGGCAACTCCGACAGTCAGACAGGGCGTTTTTCAACTCTGCACTGTGAAGATACGGTCGGTTTTCGACCGTTTTTGCACAGTGCAGGGCCGGGAAGACGGTATCTTCGCCACATGGAACGAATAGGTGTTATTGGTGGCGGACTCATGGGCTCGGGGATTGCGGAGGTTTGCGCACGCGCTGGCAGCGACGTCATCGTCCACGAGATAAATGCGGATGCCGCGGAAGCAGCCCTCGCCAGGATCGAGACGTCCCTGGCACGGGCTGTCGAACGGGGGAAGCTGGACGATTCCGGACGGTCCGAAATACTGGCCAGCATCAATCTGTCTACCGATCTCAATGAGCAGACAGATCGTCAGCTGGTTATCGAAGCCGCCACGGAAAACGAGGAACTCAAGAAGCAGATCTTCAAAGACCTGGATCGAGTTGTCGAACCAACGGCGATTCTCGCCTCGAACACATCCTCGATACCCATCACCCGGCTAGCAGCCGTCACGGACCGACCGGGCCAGGTTGTCGGCCTCCACTTCTTCAACCCGGTGCCGGTGATGGCCCTGGTCGAACTGGTCACGACCGTTCTCACCGACGAAGATGTCGCGGCGACAGCTGCCTCATACTCCGAATCGCTGGGCAAGACCGTGATCCGCGCCAAAGACCGGGCCGGTTTTGTGGTCAACATGCTGTTGATCCCGTACATGATCGGGGCCGTGAGAATGCTGGAGTCCGGGTTTGCTTCCGCAGAGGACATCGACACCGGCATGAGGTTGGGTGCCAACCATCCGATGGGCCCGCTCGAACTCACCGACTTCGTCGGTCTGGACACCACGAAGTTTGTCGCTGACGTCCTTTTTGACGAGTTCAAAGACCCTGCGTATGCGTCTCCCCCGCTGTTGACCCGGATGGTCGAAGCCGGACTCCACGGTCGCAAGACCGGTCGTGGCTTTTATACCTACGAGTAAATCAGCCTGTGACCTTGAGGATGCCTTCCATACCTGCGTCGTAGTGGCCCTCGAGTGCACAGACGATCTGGTAGTTGCCCGCTTCAGGTGCCGTGAAGGTGAACGATCCGGATTCACCTGCCCCGAATTCTTCTTCCCAATAGACGAAGTCGGCGAGGAGTTCGGCTTCGGTCTCAGGTAGGTCTGCCTCGCTGGAGATTCTGACACCGCTCTTGAGGATCACCCACTCGTGAGCCACTGCGCCGTCGTTCGTGAAGTTGAGGGTGATCTCTTCACCCGCAGCGATGTTCCACTGATCCGGCGTGAAGTTGAAGTCCGTTGTCGTTACGTCAATCTCAGTCGCTCCGGCTTCACTGTCGCCGCCACATCCGCCAAGTACCAGGAGAGCCGCCAGCAATGCCGCACCCACCACCGATTTCCTCATATCTGCCTCCTGGAACGGAGCCTACTCAAACCTCCGGAGCCCAAGCGTTGACAGCACCGAGGACGGCATCGATATCAGCGTGATCACCTGCGAAGTCTTCGAAGTCCGAGTACAGGAGTCGGTCGCCTGGGGCCAACACGAGGGTCGCTCCGAGTTGCATGGGTCTACGACCAGCGTTGTGTTGCCGTTTCCCCTTCAGAGTCGCCCGCGCCCCTGCAACCACCTGGGAAGGTTTGATGAACGATCCAACTGTCATCGTCTTGGTTCCGACGATCTCCGCAGCAGTTCCATCTTCATCGAGCAGCACTTCAAAGGGCACCGCCTCGTCTTCCATAAAAGCCTTGGCATATCGTTTCCCACCCGTACCGATCGCGGTGACATCGGCCCCGGCGTCGATGATCTCCTGATACCTGTCTCGGACCTGACCGGCCCGCTCGCGACATGTCAGTCAGCCGAAGTGCCTGAGGAAGAGAATGACTTGCGGTGATTCTTTCCACCGGGCACCAAGACGATGCTCATTTTCGTCGGGGTCGATCAGGACATGGTCAGCCAACGAAAAAGTGTCGAAGCTCATGCCGCTTGCCGCTCCATGACCAACGCTCTCCACACTAAATCGTGCGCAGAATGACGAACTACAAATCCCGATGCGCGGGCGACCGCTTCGATGCCGGCAGGATCGTGGACAAACGCTCGAAAACCACAACCCCTGATCGCCATGAACCTGTTGCCAATTCGTTGCCCGGAGCGAACCCACCAACGGTTGCGAGGAAATGTCAGCGCCAGATAGCGGCCCGCCTTTTCCGACGCCGCGGTCATCATCTTCTCCATCCATGGGTAGCAACAGACCACGCGGTTCATCACCAGCACATCGGCGTTCGGAAGGTCTGCGGAATCCTCCACGAAGTCCCCAGTCCGACGCGTGACTCTTTCGCCAATCCCTTCAGTTTCCATCAGCGACTCAGCGAGATCTTCATAACCGGCAGAAAGCTCGACATTGACTGCATGTTTGATACCACCACGTTTGATCATCTCGATCTGGATCGCTCCAATGCCACCACCGACTTCAAGTAGATCCATTCCTTCCAAGTCGAGGCTAACCAGAAAGTCGACCATCTCTCGAGCCATCGGGTCCAGGCCTTTACGCCGGTAGCGTTTGAGGTTCCTTTGGGCTTCCTTCGAGTTGAACAGCCGGCGATATGCAATCGGATCGCAACAGTCGGACATGTGGTTGACGATAACAACCGGAAGGATGAGGCGAAGGTCGCCGTCCTCGACGGACGACGCGAATAGTCCTTGACCACTCTGAGTGGTCGGATATCCTTCCTTAGGCCCCTACCCAAGGATTCTCGTGTTAACCAAACGGTCAGTGATTGCACTCATAACCGCCCTCGGTTTGCTGGCGATCTCCAGCATCGCACTCGCGGAACACGAAACAGACCATCCCGAGGACACCGAGTTCAGCTTTGGTTACGACGAAGAGAACCATGTGCTTGCCGTCAACGTGGGCCCGAATGACGGTCTCTACGTCTGCAAGTTCGACGACGGACTGTTGAGAGCCCAATACGGTGAGGCCGACGAAGAAGGAATCGTCCCGGTAGACAGTCTCGAGGATGAGGACGGACCGAAGGAGTTCGACCCACGCCTTGAGCACGAGCTGGCTGACGGACTCGAACCTGCTGATGAACCTTTCGCCTACGCCGGTCCTGACGGCGAGTGCCGTGTCAATGGGATCGTCGTCGCTGGCCCCAATGGTCAGGTCAACCACGGCCAGTTCATGAAGGCATTCCGCCAGCTGATCGACTTCAAGGGACACGGGTGCATCAACCGTTACCTGGCCCAGTCCGACCTGGGCAAGACTGATTCGACCAAGGTCAAGACGCCGGATGCCGACCCGGACCACACCCTTGGCGACTCGGGTGAATTGAGCTTCCTCAGCTTCGAGGCCGACTGTGTCCATGGCAAGAAAGACAAAGACGGCCCAGGCGGATCGGACAGCAAGGGCCCCGAGGCCAAAGGCAAGGACAAGCCGAAGAAGGAAAAGGCCAACTCACCGGGCAACTCGGCCAACGCCCCTGGCAAGAACAAGTAAAGGCTTGATGAACCCGGCCTAACCGGCCAGGGTTCCTCCGAACACCTGCCAGGCAAGTGCCGATTTCGCCACCAGACTCAAGAGGATGTAGGTCGATTCACCGTAAACGTAGTTCTTCCACTTCCCGATCTGGCGGTATTGCAGGACCATGACGATCGCAAAGCTGTTGAAGAAAGCGAAAAGGGAGAAGAAGATTCCGTACACAAAGCCCGGAGGACTGGCCTCAAAGCCTGGGCTAAGAAGGTAGATACCAATCGCCACCCACGGAATGGCTCCAGCCAAGACACCGAACCAGTAGGGCATCCAACCGGTTTTCGGTCCGGGCGCCTCGTACTTCTCCTGAAGCAGACCGAAAAGGATCATCGAAGCATTAACACCTGCAATGGCGAGCAATGCGGCGATGTCGGCGATGCCGACCAACAGTGCGATGAGCACAACCATGACTGACGAAGAGACCGAATACTCGATCCATCGTGCGTAGTTGCGTTGATTCTCCAGACCTTTGAGATATCGCTGGTAGATACCACGGCTAGCGATCAGGAAGTGGGCCAACGCCGATAGAAACAGGAATACGGCAACACCCCAAGCAAGACTGACATCGAAGAGAGGCTCAGCGACGGGTGGCTCCGCACCCGGAGGACCGGTCATGTACGTCGCAATCACGGGCAATGTGAACTCATTGGCGAGAACGAGAACCGCGACACCCTGCACAGCGTGCAGGAATCCCATCAAAACGTTGTACGTACGGAGCCGTCCTCCCGCGATGGACGGCGTCGTACTAAGAGTTGTTGTTTCCATGCTGGTTATTCGTAACAAGTCAACGGTCGGATGACCAAATTCCGGGCATAATCAACCACCATGACCGGATACAGCGGAACACCTTTGCACCAGAAGTTGGGTTTGAAAGAAGACATGCGAGTCGGCGTGATCGGGGCGCCAGCTGGTTTCGTCGAAACACTTGTCGAAATACCCCCTAGCGTCGACTTCCACGAGAAGTTCGAACCGTCGGAGCTGTTCTTGGTCTTCTCCAGGTGGGCCGACGAAATGACATCGCACTTCTCTTCAGCAATGGGGGTTCTCCCAGCTAACGGGGCGATTTGGGTTGCCTGGCCGAAGAAGAGCTCGGGAGTGGAAACTGATATGACCGAAGACACCATGCGAGAGTTGTTCCTACCGACCGGGATGGTGGACAACAAGGTGTGCGCAATCGACGATGTCTGGTCCGGACTGCGATTTGTTGTCCGCAAGGAAAACCGGGCGACCTGGAACGCAACTCCATAGCCATCGCCTCGAACTCAGCACGCGATGTGCCTTATTGTTTGTCAATGAGACGAATACTCGGAGTCCTACTGCCAATTGCGTTGATCGTCGCCGCCTGCGGGGGCGACAGTGATCCAGCCACGACCACCGAGGCGGCCGGCGGATCAGAACAGACGACTTCGCCCCCCGAAACAACGACCACCATCACCGACGCGGATGTCGGGACCGATTTCGCCATCACGGAGGTGAACTTCGAGACAGGAATGGTGACCGTTACCAACGTCGGGTCGGAGACCGGGAACCTCGAGGGCCACGCTCTTTGTCAGAGACCCTCTTATCTGACACTCCCTGACACCGAGCTCGCGCCTGGCGAGTCGGCGCAGTTCAGCTCGGGAGGACTTGGTGGCCTCGATCCGGACAATGGCGAAGTGGGCCTCTACTCCTCTGGTTCTTTCAGCTCCGCAGCTGACATCCTCAGCTACGTGGAATGGGGTCGGTCCGGCCACGGGAGAAGCTCCGTCGCGGTCGAGGCTGGTATCTGGCCGGACGCTAGCTTTGTGATCACCGGTCCGGATTCGATCGCAATCATCGCACCGGAACCGCCTGCCACCGATCCCGATGGCTGGTTCATTGAGGCTGGAGACTGAAATCGACCGATCTAAAAGCTGAAGCGGAAGGGAAGCAAGTCATCAAGTGTGTGGACTCTCTCTTCCGCACCCTCGCCGGCAGTAACGAGGACCCGCTGCACGTCGAACTCGGACATGATCTGACGGCATCGTCCACAGGGGTAGGCACCGTCCGTTTCCGTTGCGTCGATGCAGGCAACGGTTACTGACTCGATCCTTCGAGCACCCGAGGCGACCGCCGCACTGATGGCAGTTGCCTCCCCACAAGAGGTCGCCGGATAGGCAGCGTTCTCCACGTTGGCTCCGGTGAAGACCTCGCCGTCCTCGGTCACTACCACGGCCCCGACCCGGAAGTTCGAATAAGGCGAGTAGGAATTGAGGGCAGCTTCACGGGCGGCGGCGAACAGCTCGGCTTCGTTCATCATCTCTCCAATAGTTCTTGCACAAATCGGGATGGGTCGAAGGCCTGCAGGTCCTCCAATGACTCACCCAAGCCAACAAACTTGACAGGTATTCCCAGTTTGTTCTCCACTGCGACAACGATCCCTCCTCTGGCCGTCCCATCGAGTTTCGTGAGAATCACTCCAGTGACGGGAACCGTCCCGGCGAACTCTGCCGCTTGCGCCAGCCCGTTTTGGCCAGCTGTTGCATCGAGAGTGAGGAGCACCTCTCCGACAGAATTCCCGCCTTCCGTCGCGATGCGGTGGATCTTCCCGAGTTCAGACATGAGGTTCTTCTTGTCATGGAGACGACCTGCTGTGTCAATAAGAACCACGTCAATAGCTCCGCTATTCGCTGCACCAAGGGTGTCGAACACCACAGAAGCCGGGTCGGCTCCATCGTTACCCCGGACAACCCGGACTTCGAGGCGGTCGCCCCACAGCACCAGCTGATCGGCGGCAGCCGCTCGGAAGGTATCAGCGGCACCCAGTATCACCGACTTCCCGTCCGATTTGAGGCGGTGCGCCAATTTGGCGATCGAAGTCGTCTTTCCCGCTCCGTTGACTCCCACAACCAGAATGACCGTTGGCTTGGCGTCAAGGTTCAGGCTACGGTCCGCCGCATTGAACTGGCCCTCGAGTTCGCGGGCCAACAGTCTCCGGGCCTCTTCGAATGTTTCAGGCTTCTCCTTCTGGATCACAGCCATCACATCGTTAGTCGCAGCAACACCAACGTCGGCTCCGAGAAGGGCTTCTTCCATGGACTCCCACGTCTGCTCGTCGAGCCCTCCCGACCAGGCTCTCCGCAAAGCAGCTCCTAGCAATCCGGTAGGAACTGCCCCCGACGTGCTCGTCCCGGTGAGTTGGCGTGATCCACTCCGGGCCCGCACAACCAACAAGCCAACCAGCGCAACCAGAACGACGACGCCGACAATCAGGGCAATCTGAAGTGGTTCCATGGGACGGGAAGACTAACCCACGACAGGTTCTCGGCCGTGCCCGCTCAAGCGACCTGAGGAGAAGTCACGTCAGTCATCACCTTGCGGACGACCTTTGAGGAACCACCGGGTTCCATGGTGACTCCGTATAAGACGTCTGCGGCCTCCATCGTCTGCTGTTGGTGGGTGATGATGATCAGCTGGGCCTGCTCACGGAACTCGTCCACGATCTTGAGGAATCGACGCAGATTCGCATCGTCGAGAGCGGCTTCAACCTCGTCGAGAACGTAAAACGGGCTAGGGCGTGCCTCGAAGACGGCGAAGAGGAACGCGAGGGCTGCCAGGCTTCGCTCTCCTCCGGAGAGCAGCGTCAGCTGCGCCACCTTCTTGCCCAATGGCTGGGCGTGGATCTCGAGTCCCGACGTGGGGTCCGTCTCATCAACCAACCGGATTCGGCCCTTGCCGCCCGGGAAGAGAATGGAGAAGTACTTCTGATACGCGCCTGCGACTTCTTTGAAAGCCGCGGCAAACCGATTCTCGATTTCGTCGTCGAGAGCGGCAATGACTTTCCGCAACTCTGCTCGGGAAGATTCCACATCAGCCATCTGATCGGCGAGAAAGTCGTGACGTTCCTTCAGGTCGTTGTATTCCACAGCTGCCAGCGGGTTCACTGGGCCCAATCGTCGTAGCTCAGCCAGCTTGGACTCCAAGAGCGCATCGAGGTCGACTTCTTCTTCCACTTCGGGACGGGGTGCAACCAACGCCACCGACGGCTCGGCGTCAGCGTCCCGCCGGAGAGTCTCTGCAACCTTCTCCCTGTTCATCCGGAGTTCTGTCAAACGGACATCGAGTGAGGCAATCTGCTCCCGCGCCTCTTCCAGCGACGTGCGACTTCTCTCGTAGTCAGTTCTGGCTTCATCCAATTCGGACAACACCCGAGCGTTGGATTCACGGAGTTTCGCCTGACGACCCCTCAACTCAGCCAGACGAGCTTCCAACCGATTCACGGCGAGACGGGCCTTCTCTTCGACCAGTATCAGAGAGTCAGCTGAGGCGACTGATACTCGGGCAGGGTCCAGCGTTTCCAGCTCTTCGTTGATCCGTTGAACACGCTCTTCGTGGAGAGTCTTTCGTTCGTCAATGGCTCTCAGCTTCTCAGACGCCCGCTGCCACTTCGACCTTGCCACTTCACGATCGGCCGCGACCTGGATTCGGCGGGACTCCAATCGCTCCCAGGCTTCCATTCGCTCCGCTTCTTCTCCCTCTAGTGAGGCCAGCCTTTGCTGAAGCTCTTTCATCTGCTGCGTACGCTGTTCAGCGGTGGCATCAATCGAGGACATCCGGAAAGCCAGTCGGTCCCTCTCCGACCCGAGGGCATCAACCGACTTTTGCAGTCGGGCCATCGCTTCGCTTCGGCCCGCAAGAGTCGCCTCGAGACTTTCCAGCTTCTCCAGTTGGAGCCGCTCAGCCTCCCGCGCGTTCTCGAAGTCCCGCTTGATCGCGGTGTGCTGCGATTCAGCTCTCGACAACTCCGTCTTCGCCCGCTCCAAAGCCACCTCTGCCGACTCGAGCATCGCCACACCTGCTCCGTCAGGACTTGATATCCGGATTCCTGAGACCGTGATGAGATCGCCTTCAGGTGTTGCTGCCCGCAAGGCGGGGTGCTTGGAAACGAGCTTCCAAGCCGATGCCCAGCCTTCGACAAGCACAACGTCGCCCAACATGTGAGTCGCCAGGCCTTCATCCGCCGACGGGCCCAGTCGGTCGATCAGTGCTTCTAAACCAAGATTCGCCGCAATCTCCCTGGCTGACACGGATGCGGGCGAAATGGCTGCGACCAGTGGAACACCACCGAGGCCGCTCGCTTTCACAGACTCAACAGCTTGTTCAAGGGATTCGACACCATCAAACGCGATTGCATCCGACCACGACCCCAGAGCCGCCTCCACGGCCCTCTCCAACCCCTCGGGGACGTCAAGCCGACTTACAAGTGAGCCCACCGCACCGGATGATTTCTCGACCCGTGTTCTCGCTTCCTCGTCGAACTGACCGGCCAGAGCCGAGTGGATGGCATCTACTCTCGCGGAGGCCCCGGCGGCGACCAGCCTCGCCTCGGCCCAAGCCTGTTCGGCAGCAGTCCAGTTCTCCTGGTCGGCTATTCGTTGCTCTCGACTTCGCTCGTAGGCGGTCTGAACCTCCCCGATATCGGCATCGATCTTGAGGATTTCTTCGTTGATCCTCTCCACCTGGACGGTTTCATCTGCTTGCTGGGACGTGATTACTTCGATTCGCTGGGCGATTGCGGCTTTTTCTCTGTCGTCTCGGATCGACGACGACTCCAAGACGCTCAGTTCGCCCCGAGCAGCCGCCAGCGCTCCCTCCGGAGACAAGGCATTCTGCGTGGCAATGGACTCTTGCTCCGCTTCGAGCTGACGAAAGCGATCCTCGAGGCTCGACGCAGACTCGGAGGCCTCGAGACGGTCACCAGCCATCTCATCCAACTCGGACAGCAACGTGGTGCGCTCAGCCTCAAGATCGGATCTCCGCTCGACTGCCGCCTCGCGGCGACCAGTGACGGCCCGGCTGCGTTCATGGGCAACCGAAGCCAGCCGACGCAAGCGCTCCGTCGTTGTTTCGAGGACGGCGGCGGCAGTGCTGTCCCGTTCGAGGTCCGATCCCAGGGTTGACGCTTGTGCGGTTAGCTGTTCCAGCCTGGAGGAGAGTCCCGAAATCCCGGCTTGGTGATCTGTCGACTCTTGGCTGAGCCGCGCCCTCTGCTCCGTGGACTTCTTCAATTCGGCTTCAATTCGCTGCAGGGTCTGGCCGGAAATGTAGAGAGTGAGGGCGACAACTTCCCCCTTCAGGCCCTCGTATCGCTCAGCAGCTCGAGCCTGACGTCGAAGCGGCCTCATCTGCCGGGTGATCTCACCAAGCAGATCAGTGATCCGAACCAGGTCCTCGTCGGTTCGCTCGAGGCGCCGCTCGGCTTTCTCCTTGCGCTTTCGGTGTTTGAGGATCCCGGCGGCTTCCTCGATGACGGCCCGATGGTCTTCGGGAGAGGCGTTCAGAACCCTGTCGACCTGACCTTGTCCAATGATGACGTGCTGATGGCGACCGACACCGGAATCAGACAAAAGCTCTTCGATATCGAGGAGCCGGCAAGAAACCCCGTTGAGCTCATAATCCGACGACCCGTCTCGGTACAGGCGGCGGGTAATCGCAACCTCATCCAAATCGAGATCGAGGGCACGATCCTGGTTGTCGATGATCACGGTTGCTTCAGCGCGATTCAGCGATGGACGTGTCGCAGTACCGGCGAAGACCACATCTTCCATCTTTGCGGTACGGAGGGCTTTGGTCGATTGCGTTCCCATCACCCACGAAATGGCATCCACGACGTTCGACTTACCCGAACCGTTGGGCCCAACAACGATGGTGACACCGGGTCTCAGCTCGAGACGCGTGCGGTCAGCGAACGACTTGAAACCGGCGAGTTTTAGTGACTTCAAATACACAGCAACGTCCTGGCAAATAACACGGTTGTGATTATCGCCTCAGGCTACCAGCGATAGTGAATTCAGGAGGTTTTCGCAGGATTGGGGTGAATGAAGAAATCACGCAACGTGTCGTCGGACGCCACGGTGTCGGTTTCGACTCCTGTGACGAATGCCCCGCCTGGACCGGCCCACAGCCACTCCACCAGCCGATCAATTGCGACGGGATCGCCCTGTGCAAACACCTCAACCGAACCGTCAGCAAGATTTCTAACCCATCCGAACAGTCCCAGCGACCTCGCCAGCTGTCGACAAGTCTGGCGAAAGCCCACCCTCTGCACTCTGCCCACCACCCGGGCATGGATCGCTCTATCGGCCACTTTGACATCCCGGGCAGAAATGCGATGACCGCGCCCTGATAACGACCTTGTCGATGATCTCCCCACAGACGAAACAGGGTTCGCCGTCTCTCCCGTAAACTCTCAGCTGGCTCAGATTCTCCCCGGCTCGACCATCGGGCAACAGGTACGCAAGGTCATCGAGGCTGGTACCTCCATGGTCCAACGCGCTACGGAGCACCGCTTCGATCGCCTTGACCAGCCTTTCAAGCGAAGCGATATCCACCTCGCCCGCGGGAGTCTTCGGGTTGATGCCGGCCAAAAAAAGGGCTTCGTCGGCATAGATGTTCCCGAGTCCAGCAATCGGAGCCTGATCCAACAGGAGAGCCTTGATCGGGGCTGTTCTCCCATCCAGCCTCTCCTCCATCTCAGCAGCCGTCGGCGCGTTCTCCCACGCGTCAGGACCGAGGCGAGCAACACCGGACGTGGCCAATTCCTCGTCGTCAAACACGGCGATAAACCCAAAGGTTCGGGGATCGACAAACGCAACGACAGTCCCATCATCCAGATGTGCCTCGAAGTGTGTATGAGGTTCGGGCTCGCTCGGGTCGGGTTCCACGACAAAACGGCCGGACATTCCGAGATGCGCCACCATTGTCAAACCGTCGTCAAGCAAGAAGAGGAGGAACTTGCCGTGACGCCCAACCCGATCGATGCGACGGCCAACCAGTCGATTACGAATCACCGCGGGATCTGAACCGTTGTGCCTTGCGGTCCGTGGGTGACTTACATTCGCTGTCGAAAAGACTCGACCCTGCATCGCATCGGCAAGATGTCTTCGGGTGATCTCAACTTCGGGTAGCTCAGGCATTTCTGTCCTCGGAATCGCTACCGTACCCGCGCCATGGAAATACGACCTCAGAAGTTCGGCGACGTCTTCGGAGACCTGATTCAGATGTTAGGACGGGTCTGGCGACCACTCCTGGTACCCGCCCTGGTCACGTCGGTCATCGCCGCGCTGGCTTCGTATCTGGTGCTAGCCGCGTCAGGGACCTTTGACTTCTTCGAGATCGCTTTCACCGACCCTGAGGCGCTGGATAGCTACAGCGATGAACAGATAGTTGACCTGTTGTGGGATCTGGCAGGGGCGATCGTTCTCATCACCGCCATTTCCGCCCTGGTTTACGGATTCCTGTACCTGATCGCAGCACGTGCGGTCGGCGAGGCTGCCACGCCGACTCCAAGCGGACGATCCATCGTTGCAGTGGCAGCGGGTGGAATCCTTGCCTATGTGCTGTCCACCTTCTTCGTCGGCGTCGGCACGTTTGTCGGATTCATACTCTTGATCATTCCAGGTATCTGGTTCGCCAACATGATGTCGATGATCGCCCCGGTGATCGCCATCGAAGGGCTAGGACCGATCGGAGCTATGCGACGAAGCTACCAATTGGTCCAAGGCAATTGGTGGGAGACGTTTGCGTTTCTGCTGGTGGTGGGGCTGATCGGTGGCACGGCTGCCCAGATGGTTCAGCTGATCGCGATTCCGCTTTTTGTGGTGGGAAGCGTGTCGTTTGCGTTCGGTATCACTATTGCCCTGGGCGTTGCGCTTCAAGGCCTGATCGTGGCTGCTATCGCCGTGGCCGCTTCGGTATGGTATCTCAACCTCAGGGCTCGGACCGATGGACCTTTCGTCCTGAGTCTCGACTAGACGAGTCGGTCACGCTTTGAGAAGGGCCAGAGCCTGCTCGGCCGCCGCCTGCTCGGCCGCCTTCTTGGACCGGCCTTGCCCCTCGCCGAGTAGCCTGCCCTCAACCGTCACCTGTGCTGTGAAACTCCGGTCGTGGTCGGGGCCCTTTCCCAGGACCTCGTAGCTCGGTCGTTCGCCTTGAGCAGCAAGCGCCTCCTGAAGACGGGTCTTGTAGTCCCTTGACCCCGGGTTTGCGGCCTTTTCGGTAATCCGACTTCCCAAACATCGGTGTACGAAGCTCTCGGCCGATTCAAACCCTGAATCGAGATAGATAGCCCCAATCACAGCCTCTAGAGCGTCCGCCAACATCGAGTCTTTGTTGCGTCCCCCAGAACGCTCTTCAGACGGGGAAACCTCGAGGTATCGACCCAAATCCAACGCCCTGGCGACTTCAGCCAGCGTCTCTCCGCTGACCACAGCAGCGCGGACTTTGGCCATTTGGCCTTCCGGGAGGTCCGGGAAGTCGGAGTACAAACGATCAGTGACGGCCAGCTGCAGCACCGCGTCACCAAGGAACTCGAGTCTCTCATTGTCGGAACGGGAGCTGTCCTCGGACGAAACCGATCGGTGAGTCAGCGCAAGAGCCAACAAGCTGGGATCGGAGAATCTGTGACCGAGGTCCGTTTCGGGTGCCATCAGGACAGCGATTCACCGATCCGGGTGGGGATGGCCTTGTCGACTCCGTCACGAGCCATTACCAGCGCGTTGGCAATTGACTTGCGACTCGAGGAGCCGTGGCTGATAACAACCGCACCCTTGACACCAAGCAGGTGTCCGCCGCCGTACGTCTCGTAATCGAGCCGTTCCGCGACCCTTTCCAATGCTGGTAAAGCTTCTGCCTTGGCGGCTTCCGATAGCGTGGCCAACTCCTCGCCGATATATGACGAGACCATCCGAGCAGTGCCTTCGGTGGTTTTCAGGAATACGTTGCCGGTGAACCCGTCTGTCACTATGACATCGGCCTGATCGGTGGCGACGTCGCGTCCTTCGACATTGCCGACGAAGTTGAGGTCACTTGCCTCGAGCAACTCATAGGCAGCCTTCTCATCCGAACGGCCCTTTCCACGCTCCTCACCGATGGACAGCAAGGCAACCCTCGGGTCAGTGACACCCAAGAGGGCTTCGGAGGCGATGGAGCCCATCACTCCAAACTGGTAGAGGTGGTCGGCCGTGACTTCGGGGTTTGCGCCCGAGTCGAGCACAAGGGTTGGCGTGTTCGGTGTCGGGAAGATCGTCGCTATCGAAGGCCTGGCGACACCCTTGGTCCGACCGATGATGATTGCGGCGGCTGCCATCGCAGCGCCCGTCGAACCGGCC
Source organism: Acidimicrobiia bacterium (assembly GCA_965216445.1). Classification (GTDB taxonomy): domain Bacteria; phylum Actinomycetota; class Acidimicrobiia; order Spongiisociales; family ZC4RG35; genus MA-ANB-1. Next base: position 1,053,092 of record OZ244166.1, on the reverse strand, counting down.
GACACCATTCCCCCAGCTTCTCCGTTTGCGACGAGGCGTGCCGCAACGGTAATGGAGGAGTTGGGCTTCTCCCGCAGCGCTTTTGCAGGATCTTCACCCATGCCAATCGTCTCAGAAGCTTCGACGATTTCGAGGTTGGACCCGTATTTGACCAGTTCGGCCGCAAGGATCTCCCGATCCCCGACAAGTACGACTTCGACTCCACGCGACGCAGCGTCGACTGCTCCTGCAACTGTCTCGATGGGAGCGTTGTCACCCCCCATCGCGTCGAGGGCAATCCGGGCCAAATCTCTAGTTGGTGTCTAGGACTTCGCGGCCAGCGTAAGTCCCGCAGTTACGGCAAGCGCGATGCGGGAGTTTCGGTGTACCACACTGTTCACAAGCGACGGAGGACGGCTTCTCGACCTTCCACGCTGCCTTGCGCTGACGGGTACGTGAGCGCGACATCTTTTTCTTTGGCACCGCCATGAGGTGCTCTCCTTGGTTTGATCAGGAATCGAATAGGTCCCTGAGAACGGTGAACGGTGAGTCAGAGTCCTCACCATGACCGTCGCAGGGTTCCCTATTCAAGTCGGTTCCACACGTTGGGCAAAGTCCTAAACACCCATCCTGACACAATGGAGTGGCCGGTATGGACAGCGCCAGCTCGTCTTTTGCCGGGGCGGCAACGTCGATCTCCCCGTCCACAATGGCGTATCCGTCTTCGTCGGGCTCTGTTCGGAAGTGCTGTTCCCCAACGACATCGAGCTTCTCGGGCCACGTTGTCAGACATCTCGTGCATGAAAGCTCGGCCTCTGCTGAGGCTTCAAACTTGACCATGACTCCGTCGGCAGTCCCGGTTGCGGTGCCTCGCACGGTCATGGGACCGGCCACAAACGACTCACCCAACCTGAGTTTCACCGATTCTGACCCATTGATCTCACGGTCACGGCCGACGTTGCCGATCAACTTGTCGGCAGGAATTGATAGAGATTGCGCTGTCACGTCGTGGTGATGCTAGATAGGTACTTCGGGTGGCTTGGGACGTGCCTGGTGCAATTCGCTCCGCTTGGTTTGAATCTGATTGAGGAGCCGGGACAACAGTTCTTCAGCCTCGTGCAGGCTCGCTTCGATCTCGTCCTCAGTTTCCAAGCGAAGGCGACGGGCATCTCCCTCGGCCCGGCGCACCAAGATGTTGGCTTCCTCAACTGCCTCTTTGGTGATGTTCGACTCTGAGACAAGTTCATCAGCTTCGGCGCGAGCCTTTTCGATGATCTCGTTGGCTTTCTCGTTAGTCCTCGAGATGAATGCCTCACGCTCTCGCACCATCCACCGGGCGGCACGCAGCTCGTCGGGGAGTTCAGTCCTCAGTCGGCCGAGCATCCCGAGGAATTGATCACGGTCGACGATTGCATTACCGGACAACGGGACGGTCTTGGCCTCATGCAAATGGACCATGAGGTCATCAACGATGTCCTGGAGGTCTCCTACGTCAGACTGTGTAGCCGGATCTTGAGGAGGTGAACTGACCTCCGGGTCGGTTTGTGATTCATCGCTCATGCGAATCGCTCCTTAAGGGCCTCCGCTATTACGGCTGGCACCAGGTCACTTACGTCTCCGCCTAGTTTGGCAACTTCTTTCACCAGCGACGAGGAAAGGAATGAGTGAGCCGGAGCTGTGGCCATGAACACAGTTTCCATCCCGCTCAAATGGCGGTTCATCTGAGACATTTGCTTCTCGTATTCGTAGTCGTCGATGGAACGCAAGCCCTTCACGACAACATCGGCCTTTTCGCTGACCACGTGATCGACCAGCAAACCCGAGAACGCTACGACTCTCGCTCGGTCACCGACCAAACCTTTCAAGAGATCCACCCTCTCCTGCGCAGAGAACAAAGACTCCTTCGCCGGATTATCAACGACGGAGACGATCACCTGATCGAATACGTCGATTGCCCGTTCGACGACATCGAGGTGTCCAAGGGTCGGCGGGTCGAAGCTCCCCGGGCACAATGCAACTGTCATTCCAACTCGGTTTCCTTCTCGTATCTGAGGATTCTGGTATCTCCGTAACGCTTGTCCGCGGCAACTCGCCAGTTTTTCGGTTGGATCGGAAGACTATCGGTATGTCGCCGCGAGGCCACCACCTGGCCATTCACGTTGAGAATTTGGTCGAGCAACGAGAAGTCTCTGGCGAGATCTTCACTCGACAACGGCCACGGCGGGTCGATGAACACCAGATCGAAGGACCCATCTGAGGTTTCGAGGAATCGGTTCACCGATTTGGGCTCGACCACACCTCCAATATCCAACGAGGCGATGTTCTCTCGCAACGCCTTGAGTGCATGCCGTCCGTTCTCAACGAATACGGCGTCAGCAGCTCCTCGGGACAGAGCTTCGAGGCCGAAGGACCCTGAACCCGCGTACAAATCTGCAACGCTGGCTCCCACAACCGAGTTGCCAATCGACGAGAAGACAGCCTCACGGACCCGATCAGTTGCGGGTCGGGTTGCGTTCGTGTCGGGGGCGACCAAACGCCGACCACCGGCCGACCCGGCGATGATCCTCATATCCTCGTCCTAACTGACAAAGAGCCACTCAACCCGGTCCCCCAGCATGGCCCTGACTTCATTCGACAACTCGCGGTGTTCATCCAAACCGGGATCAATTTCGACCAGGGCAAAAGCATCATCGCGGGCAGCGGTCAAGAGTTTGATGTCCTCGAGGACGTGTGCCAATCGGAGATCCGTCATCCCGGACTGCCTGGTGCCGAAAGCTGTTCCTTGCCCTCGAATCCGCAGGTCGACGTTGGCGAGTTCGAAACCGTCGTCGCTCTCGACCATGGCCGTTATCCGCTCTTGCCCATCATCGGTTGCTGGATCCGCAAGCAGCACACACTTGCCCGGGTACTTGCCTCGACCGACGCGACCCCTCAACTGGTGGAGTTGGCTGAGACCAAACCGATCGGCATCTTCGATAATCATCACAGTCGCGTTGGGCACATCGATCCCGACCTCGATAACGGTTGTTGCAACCAGCACATCGGTGTGCCCATCACGGAAAGACGCCATCGCCGACTCCTTGTCCTCGGATTTCAGCTGGCCATGGATCAAACCGACTCTGAGTTCAGGAAGGATTCTCTGAATCCGCTCAAACTCGGCCACCGCTGATGCCGCCTCGACCTTCTCCGATTCCTCAACCAGAGGACACACCACGAACGCCTGGCGACCCTGTTCCACCTCGTCTCGCACCAGGGCCCACGCGGTGAATTCGGAAGTCTTCGGCAGGTGCCTGGTGACAGTCGGCGAACGACCCGGAGGCAACTCATCGATTATGGAGACGTCCAAATCGCCGTACATGGTCATTGCCAGCGTTCTCGGAATCGGTGTTGCCGTCATGATCAGCATGTCTGGGTCAACCGCACCGGCCTTTTCTTTGAGTGTGACCCTCTGCGCCACACCGAACCGGTGTTGTTCATCAACTACAGCCGCGCCCAGGTTGGCAAACTCCACACCTTCTTGAATCAGGGCGTGGGTCCCAACAAGGAGATCAACCTGTCCGGATGCGACATCCTCCAAAAGGTCTGATCTCGTCGTATTCGACGAGTAATTGGTGGCAGCACGCGACCCAGTGAGGATCGCAACGTGGACCGCAGGACCGTCGTTGGCAAACAGACTTTCCATTCCGAGATCGGAGGACATGCCCACGATGTCCGGTGACAGGCCAGCCTGAGCGAGTAGATCAACCACTCCGAGAAAGTGCTGCTCAGCGAGGACTTCGGTCGGTGCCATGATCGCGGTCTGCGAGCCGGACTCCACGGCCGAGAGCATGGCTGCGACCGCGACGACGGTCTTGCCTGAACCAACCTCACCCTGGAGAAGCCTGTGCATTGGGTGCGGCTGGCGTAGGTCTCTGTCGATTTGATCGAGGGCTCGCCGTTGTGCCCCGGTCAAATCGTAGGGCAGGCCATCGAGGAACCGATTGACAAGTACACCCGTTGGTTGGTGTGGTATCCCGTCGGATTCACTTATTTGCTTCCGCTTCTGGAGTGCCAGGGAAATCTCGAGTCGGAAGAATTCGTCGTAGACAAGGCGGTCCCGGGCTGGTCGGATATCCGCGTTCGTTTCGGGGAAGTGAAGGTCTGAGAACGCCTGATCGCGTGCAATTAAGTCTCGCTTTGCGATCAGGGCCGGCGGGATCGAATCATCGATTGGTCGTGACCGCTTCAGAGCGTTGAACACTGCTCGTCTCATTACCCCAGGCGTCACCGAAGATGTGGACGGATGGATTGGGACAATACGTCCGACAACCAACGATTCCGAAGCCGAGTCGAGGACGTCGACATCGGGGCTCCGCACCTGCAATCCACCACTGAATGTCTTGATTTCCCCTGAAAGTGCAACCTCGGAGTCAACTTGTAGTTGATTCTTGCGGAAGGGCTGGTTGAACCATACGGCTTTGATCGAGCCCGAACCATCGGAGATGACAGCTTCAACAATGGATAGATTGCGCCGTGGTCGTCGGGTTGACACCGATTTCACTCTGCCGATGACGGTCATTTCGGTGCCGGGCACCACCTGTGAGATGGGGGCCAACGTGCTCCGGTCGATGTAGCGTCTCGGAGCGTGGTGGAGCAGATCCGAAACCGACTCGATTCCTATCTTCGCCAGGGCCTTCTGACGAGCGCCACCGAGTCCCTTGACCTGGCCAACGGATATGGAAGCTAGTTTGGTTAGCGAAGCCACTGACGGCTCGATCTAGGGGACATGCCCCAACGGTACAACCGAAGTGGGAGTTGAACGGGGAGGACGCTATCCTTGCCGACGGTCGTTGCGGATCCTCGGTCCGCTAACCTTCCAGACCACTCCAGGAGTTCCAAACATGTCTTATCGCTGTGAAATCTGCGGGAAAGAGCCCAGCTACGGAAAGTCCGTGAGCTTCTCGCACAAACGTAACAACCGTAGGTGGTTGCCCAACATTCAACGAGTGCGGGTCAAGCACGGCTCCAATACTCGGCGCGCCCGGGTGTGCACTTCGTGTATCCGTGCCGGCAAGGTCGAAAAGGCATAATCGAATGGCCCAAGGCGTCGTCAAGATCTACGACCCGGTCACTGGTGTCGGAATTGTGGTTCAAGACGCCGATAGGGCCGAAGTCTTTCTGCGTCCCGGGTCCCTACAGGGTTCGGTGTTTCGGACACTTCGTCAAGGTCAGCGGATCGTTTTTGACGCTGTCGAGGATGATGACCGCAGGTACGCGTCCAATATCAGGATGGGCCAGGACGGTTACTGAGCCGGGCCAACACGCCTGCCTTTCTGAGTCGCTAGAGTCGCCTTCCCCTAGCGAATGGAGAATCCATTGGTCCAGGCATACGTCCTGATCCAGACTGAGGTCGGCAAAGCCGCAATAGTCGCAGATGAAGTTCGGCTCATACCTGGAGTTGACTCAGCCGACGATGTCACCGGTCCCTACGACGTCATCGTGAAGGCAACCAGCGAAGATGTCGACTCTTTGGGCAAGCTCGTGGTCGCCAAGATCCAGGGTATTGAAGGCATCACCCGCACCCTGACATGTCCGGTCGTGCACCTATAGCCCAGCTATAGCTAACCCAATTTCGAGGCGATGGTGCCTGCGCTCCTCAACGCCGTGCCGTCACTGCCTGCCACCGAGAACACCCTGGTTGGGCCGGTCTCTGCCTCGTCAACCATGTCCCTGAAGAGCGTTGGCCTGTCCAGAGGAGGATCGATCCACAGGTATGCCGACATCGAACCCGGAATTGTGTTCACTTCGTTCACGAAGAGATCGCCATCGCGTTCAAGGAAGTCGATCCTGCAAATGCCCCGCAAGCCCGATACGGCTGTCACTCTCTTCGCCGTCTCTACGACAAGATCCCTGAGTGAAGGATCCAATACTGCGGGGAGTTCCCTCCCCGAACTCACTTCACCACCCCAGGCCAGGTATTTCTGGTCGTAGGAATAGATCCCTTCACCAGCTCTAGCGGGCTCTTCGATCGCGGAAACCTCGATCTTCGGGTGGGTGCGCACCGCAACTTGTAGATCGCGACTGGCAGCGACAAAAGGCTCGACCACCGCCCCCTGGTCGAAGTACGAGGAACTCTTTTTGAGGGCCAGCACCGTTGGCCAATCGTCGGCGATTTCAATGCCAATCGACGACCCACCAAAACGTGGCTTCACAATGTACGGTCCTGCAAAGTCCGGCTCCGGTTCGTCACCGACAGCCACAAGCGTTCTCGGCAGTGTCTTCAAACCGGCACTTGCCATGGCCGAGCCAAATGCGAGTTTGTCCATTCCCAGAGCCGAAGAAGCCTGGCCGGGACCGGTGTATCGGATGCCAGCCAGGTCAAATAGTCCCTGGACTGTGCCGTCCTCGCCAGGCCCGCCATGACAGGCATTGAAAACAGTCTTGATACCGGTTGTCTTCTTCTTCAGCAGAAATCCAGCACCTGGAGCCGCCACAAACGAGAGCTCCTTGGACTTTGCAGGCACGCCGTCGACAAAATCGGAAGCCTCGAGATTCGTGGGGACCTGGTACCACTCCCCCGTCTTCGACCAATAGACGGCGGTGACATCCTCAAGAGCCCGCACAACTTGAAGTCCGGTGAGAATTGAGATGTCGTGTTCATCGGACGGGCCGCCAAATAGAACCGCTGTTTGCGACATCATTTGCTCCTACGGGTAGTGGTCGGGCAGGTCATTCTCATAAAGAACCGCATCCCCCTGGCCAAGATGGTCGCGGACCCAGGCCACGGCTTCGTCACGATTCGCCACGACGGTAACTGATGCCCGCCCGGTATTTGAGCCTCTGAGTAGCGCCTTTCTATTCGTGTCGCCGACGATCACGATGTCAGAACAAACGGCGGATGCGGCTCGCGCCAACCTTTCGTTCTCCGCAGCTTGCACCGGGCCCAGTTCGACCATCCCTGGAGTGACCAGAGCCCTACGACCTTCCGGGGACAACCGCACCAGAGTCTTCAGACCACGTGCCGCACCAGCCGGATTGGCGTTGAAGGTGTCATCGATAATGGCGAAGCCGTACTCCGACCGGGAAACACTCTGTCGATGTTCGGCTGTGGGTAGCGAGGCGAAGAGGTCACCGTCCACCGGGTAACCCAATGCCAAAACGATGCCCACGGCAACAGCGAGGTTGGTGACAAAGACGTCATTGGGAATGGCGCCAACCGCTTGCCCATCGACGACGATTTGCGAACCCGATTCGTCTACCGACACTCGAGCCGGAGCTCCCACACCTGAAACGGTGATCAACTCGAGTTGGCTGCGTCTCTCATCGGCGAGATCGGCAAGCAACGGGTGATCGATGGCGATCACGCCTGCTTCGGCACGGTCCAGGATCTCGGCCTTGGCGGCGACGATTCTCTCCTCGGTTCGAAACCGTTCGAGATGCACTGGTCCAACTGACACCATGGCGGCCACCGTCGGCTTTATCCAACTGCACAGCTCGCGGATCTCACCTGGTCCGTACGTGCCCATCTCGGCGATGAAGACCTCGGTTCCAGGTACAAGCTGCTCATTCACGGCTCGGGCCAAACCCATACGGTTGTTGAAGGAGGCGGGACTCGCAACGACACGGCTCACAGGTGCGAGGAGGTGATGAACGTATCTCTTCGTAGTCGTCTTTCCGTACGAGCCGGTGATCGCCACCACCCGCGTTTGGGATGTGTCCAGTCTCGCCGCAGCCCGCTCGACCCACTGATTGCCCAGTCTGCGCTCGAAAGGGGAAAGCACAGCCAGGGCGGCGTCGACGAGCGTGTGCAGTAGGAACAGGGCCAGCACTATGACCACCGGCGCACCGAGTAACCCCCCGAGGATGTAGGCAGCCGCGAGCAGCCCACCGACCAGACCCGCAACCCGCTTCATTCGACTTGTCCAGGCAAGTGGGGAGGTCTCACCCGTTACAGAAAGGCCAACCGGCCCGATCTGGGCAGCAGCAACCAGAAACCCGAAGCGCACATCGAAGACGGTGCCCACCAGCCCAGTGATGGCGATAGCCGCGAGTACGAGATTGACCGTCCTGGTCGTCCACCAACGAATCGCGAATCTGGTGACGGAACGTGGCAGATAGTGCTCTCTTTGGGCAACCCGAAGCCAGCGCAGACCCGATGGGACCGATGCCACAGCACAAGCTGCTGCTAGAAGCCAGATCATTCCAGCAACCGGGCGACCGCGGACCGCAGCGAGTCCGGGTCTTGCAGAGGCAACATGTGTCCGACACCTTCGAGAACTTCGACCGTTGCGCACCCCCCGCCTTCTTCGACCAATACCGCCGCTTCGTGCGCGACCGCCACGGGGACTTCTTCGTCCGATGCTCCCCAAAGAAGATGAAGAGGTGACTGAAGACGCGCCAGCTCGTCCCGGTACTCTTCGTTGACAACCTTGACGAGGATGTCACGGACCACCCCGGTAGCGGCCCGATAGTCGGCAGACCCCCGCTTCCGTTTCATCGACTCCATCAAATCATCGGGGATCAGACCAAGCCGGTTGAGTCGACGGGCGAGCCGGTATGACACCGCCGGTTTCCTGCCCGGGTTGGTACGCAAGAGTGGAGCCCCAGTTACGAGAATGGGTCCGACTCGCTCGGGTTGGGCGTCGGCAAGGCACACCGCCACTCGCCCGCCAAACGAGTGACCGACCAGCACGGGTGGGTGTGAAAACTCATCCAGCACCGGAACCAGCAGCTCGGCGTACTCTCTTGCTCCAATCGGCGTTGCGGGCGCCGGTGTCGCACCGAAGCCGGGAAGATCCATTGCCAATGCGCCAATTGAAGCCAAACTGGAGGAGAAATCGCTGCCGCGGCGACCCCATCCATGCAAGGCAAGGACCCGCGGCGAACCGACGCCGATCGCTTCGGCGAACAAGGAGCCTCCTGCCAGAGAGCGCAAAGCCAAAATTCATTCCTCGATCATTGACACAGAATTGCCGAGAATACAGTTGAAGGGCACCGAATCAGGAGTACATGACAACACAAACGACCGTGAGCAGCCACAAGGCGATGGCCCCGTTCCGGGGATCGTTGCTTCGTCGCGCCTCTGCGGTCGGCTGGTTCGTGATGATCATCCTCAGTGCCCAGGCAATAAGAGTGGAAGTGTTCTCCGATCCCGACTTCTACCTTCCCGTAGCGGCTGTCGCCGGGATTCTCATCATCTCCACTGCGATCCGCTGGGAAAAGGTGATGTCGACAAGGGCTGCCCCCTGGATCGCGATTCTCTGGCTGGGGTTGTTCATTGCCGGAATCGCCGCAATCGCCTTGATCCCGGAGATGAACCCGACAGCGGCGCCAATTCTGTTCGGATTGGCCGCCGTATCAGGTCTGCTTCTGACCTGGTGGGCTCACGCGGTGATGACAGTCGCCATTGGCGTCGTGATCGCCACCATCACCATCAGCCTCGGCGATAGCGGAGCGGAGATCGTTGGTCCGCTACTCACCGTGGTGGCGGTGGGGGCGGCTACGGCACTGGTGGGAATCGAATTCGAGCGTGAGACGATCAGATCCGCATCTCGTGAAGCTGAAATAGATCATCAACGTGGCGACTTCGAAAGACTCTACGAGGTAAGCGCAACCCTGGCTCGGGCCGAATCACTCGCTGAAATCGTCCCCCACCTGGTCGGAACCATTTGCAAGTATCTGGATGCTCAGGTTGGAGTGGTCCTCCTATACAACCCCGACCAACACCGGCTCGAGGTCATGAGTCCAATCTGGGTCAATGGCTATCCATTGGAGACCGAGTCCATGGTGACTGACGTTTCGGGTCCGGGGGTTGCCACCCAGGCGTTCCGGGCAGGGCGTCCGATCCTCGTCAAGAAAGTCGATACCGAGACCAACGCACACGTATTGCTCAAAGAACTTGGGATCCAACAAGCGATGATCTCACCACTCAAGGTGGAGTCGATGCGGGTTGGGCTTGTCATCATCGGCGACCCCTACGAAGGAGATTTCAAGGAGGAGCAGCTGAATCAGCTCGGCTCCCTGTCCGCCCCGGCCGGCCTGGTCCTCTCCCAGATAGGTAGGTACGAGGCACAAGCCGACATGGCAAAACGACTCGAAGAGGTTGCCCAGATGAAGACCGACTTCGTATCAACGGTCAGTCACGAGCTGCGAACACCCCTTACTTCGATCATCGGATCGCTCGACACTGTCAACCGACCAGAACTACAACCCGACCATGTTATGGCCCAGGAACTGCTCGGAACTGCACGACGCCAGGCGGGTCGTCTGCAGCGCTTGATTGATGACCTTCTTGTCGTTTCCCGGATCGACAGGGGTGCCATACCGATCCACCTGGAGCCAATTCGACTTGTCGACCTATTTGCAGAAATCAACAGAACTGTCTCAATCGACCCGACTTTCAAAGTCGATCCCGACGACCTTGCCGTCGAGGCCGACCGTGACCACCTCAGCCGGATAATGATCAACCTGATCGAGAACGCCGCCAAATACGCCTCAGGCAGCTCGGTTGAGGTCTACGGGTGGGAGAGGGAGGGACGGGGAGCCATCGCCGTCGTCGACCATGGTCCAGGAATACCTGAACATGAAAAGGAACGCGTGTTCCAGAGGTTCACTCAGATCGACCAGTCAGACACACGAAGCAAGGGAGGCACCGGTCTCGGTCTGAGCATCGTCCGCTCCCTGGCGGAGGCCATGTCGGGCGCCGTCGAAGTCGAGCACACCGATGGCGGAGGTGCGACTTTTGTGGTCTATCTGCCCAAGGCTCGAATCGACATCGAGGCTTCGGTCTAGCCCGACTCCGGTTCGACACCAGCCGCAACAGCATGAAAGCCGCCGTCGACATGAATAACCTCGCCACTGGTCATCGGCGCCCAATCACTCATCAAGACGCAAACCATCCGAGCGACGGGATCCGGGTTGGAGGCATCCCACTCCAGAGGTGAGCGTTCCCCCCAGACCTCATCGAATCTGTCGAATCCGGGAATCGATTTGGCAGCCACAGTTCCGAGCGGACCGGCGGAGACTGCGTTGACTCTGATGTTGAACTCGCCCATGTCTCGCGCCAGGTAGCGAGTGACGCTCTGCAGAGCCGATTTGGCCACGCCCATCCAGTCATAGGCTGGCCATGCCTGGGTGTTGTCGAAGTCGAGAGTCACCAGCCCACCTCCACCCGCCTCCTTCATCAGCGGCATCAGAGCCACGGCAAGCGTCTTGTACGAGAATGCCGATGTCGTGAAAGCGGTCTGAGCCGACTCGACGGGTGTGTTGAGGAAATTGCCTCCGAGTGCGTCCCCCGGGGCAAATGCGATCGCATGCAACGCACCGTCCACTCTCCCCCAGCGCTTGGAGAGGTCGTTCTGGAGATTATCGACGTGTTCGGGGTCATTGATGTCCAACTCGAGTACGTCACAAGGGCTCGGGAGCCGCTGGACTGACCGCTCCGTCAGTCGCAGTCCGCGACCAAAACCCGTCACGACTACCTCAGCACCCTCTTCTTGGGCGATTCGAGCTACATGCCAGGCGATCGAATCGTCAGTCAGGACACCGGTCACGAGGACCTTCTTGTCTTGCAAAAGCATCGTCATTTCCTCCTAGAAGCTATTCCCGAATGTCATGATCCCGCGGATTGCCAATCCCATCATGAACAGCAGAGCAAGTCCGTAGTAGAGAGCTGGTCGTTTTCGGAATTGCGATCGATAGATGTAGACGAAAGATAGGGTCACAGCAATTACGACCCCGTAGAACACATGCTGGTTACCCGGGTCGATGCCTCCTGCATAAATCGAAACGCCGACTGCGATTTGAACCAAAAGCACGGCAACAGCTGCTCCCACAGCGATCAGAAAACTCCGCGGGGCCTCGGGCCGCCTGGCCATGACCAGACCCCAGATGCCGACCAGACCACTCAAACCCGCCGCGAAGTAGCCCCAAAATGTGTGGAAAGCGCTCACCGGAGCCAGCATAGGCTTGACCGCGAAAATGGACTCTGTTGCAGGACCAGCAACCGACTAAACTTGTGATAGGAGGTTGTGATGTACGAGGCAGTTCAGTTCATCGAGAAGCGGGGCGAACCTGAACCACGTCAAACCACTCTTGGGGAGTTTCCCGACGAAGAGTCGGCCGTCAAGGTGGTACGTCAGGTCAGGCTGAGTTTTCTTGAGGGTGGGTCCGACGACTACGCCTGGTGGGTAGTGAGAAAAGTTGGAGCGACGCTGGCTGAGTTCATCGCCGACTCGAAGAGCGACAAGGAATTTGTTCTCGACATCCGCTCCGGCCAGTTGGTCGAAGTCGAATAACCATCGACGAAGATCAGATCAAAACACCCCTGGCGTGGTTAAACGACTGGCCAGGATGGCGCGATACGTGGTACGGAATACTCCTTCGAATACTCGTCGCCTTCAACGGACTATTCACCGGTGGGTTCTTCTTCGCAGGCGGTTGGATGAGCGGACTTTGGGGCTCAGCCCGACATCCTCTCGCAGGCGTAGCGATGGTTTTTGGAATATCCATACTCGTCTGGTTCGTCATAGCGGCACTTTTCCCAACGAAGCTTTGGTTTGCCCTCCCAGCGCTTTGGACCATTCTCCTTGGACTTTTCCTGGTCTTCTCTGCAGTAGGCTCCTGGGCCCGCAACCTCTGAGCCCTCCTATCCCTGGCCATAAATCTGGGCGTTGGGGAACGCCCCGACAAACGCAAACCAGAAGGTGGTTCGAGTAGCGATCTGATCGAGCATCCGGCCGGCGAGCGGACCGGATACGGCCAACCCGTCAACACCCCAAACCGAACCGGTCTTGTCGTCAACCAGGTGTGCCTCACCATCGAGAGAAAACCGCAAAGTTTGGCCGTCGAGTATCGGGCTGAAGACTGCTGCCCCTCCGCCGGTCCTGAACACGACCACCGGCGTCTCCCCAAGCACATCGTTGATAACGGAATCTTTTCCGTCGACCGGGTAGACCCGGACGACGTCGTCAATGGAGACGCCAACCACCAGCTCGGCCGGATCGAGCCGTGGGTCCAGGGAGTCTTCATCCACTGGGAAGGCGAATCGTCCGGCATCCACTGACTCGGAATAGTTGGCGAAACTGTCAACCTCATATGGGCGCTCGTACCCGGTTTCCCGGGTCAGAACGAGGGTTTCAGGGTGCGTTGAGGTCCAGTCCGCCCAAGTTGCCACCACGGACGGGCGGACATCGAGACCGGTGTCGGTCAGCGGCCCGACGATGGCTCGCCCGGCCACCTGCCACCAATACGAACCAGTCTGCCTATCGACCATTACGAGATCTGATTCATATAGCGCGCTCGTGTTTCCAAAACTCAAGACAAGATCATCGACCCGTCGGTCGAAGACGATCGCACTGCGGCAAAGCGGGCAATAGCTGATCAAGACCGGAACGCCATCGATCACGTCGTTGACGATTTCGTGGAAGTTGAGGATTTTGAACGGATAGGCGTAGGCAGCGTCACCAGACACATAGCCGAGGACCAGATCGTCTTCGTCGAGCCAGTCGCCATCAACCCTTGGCCCATAGATTGGCTCATCGATCGGAGGAATGGCGTCGAGTAGACGCAACCGCAGCTCTCTGGTGGAGTCGCTGAGCCGAACGGCTCCGCCATCAAAGGTATCGAAATAGATGTCCTCAAGTGGAACTGCATGCAGGCTCATGTCCACATCAGGTGGAACAGGTTGGCCTTCCGCCGACGAACCGACAGTGGAGACACCATCTGTCTGCGGTCGGGAACAGGCGCCGCTCATGAGCCCCAGCAGCACGACGACAGCAACAAGTCTGAAGACCGTCATAGCCAGACTCAACGCCGGTACGGTTCCGCTGATTCCTGCCGGGCGAGGATGTCGACGTTTGGGAGTTAGTCCGAGCCGACCAGCAAGTCGGCGTTTTCCTTGCGGAGCACCTTCTTGTCGAACTTACCGGTACCCGTCTTGGGCAATTCCTCGATGAACACGTAGCGATCCGGAAGCCACCAGCTGGCAACCCTTTCCTTTAGGAAGCTCTCTATGTCGGAGGCCTCGAGGTCCGCAGCAGCGGAGACGACAAAGGCGACCGGGCGTTCTTGCCACTTCTCGTGACGTAGCCCGACAACGGCCGCCTCTGAGACGTCCGGGTGGGCCATGATTTCATTCTCGAGGTCCAGTGAAGAGATCCACTCCCCACCCGATTTGATTACGTCTTTGGCCCGATCCGTGATCCGGATGTAACCGTCAGGGGTGATTTTGCAAACATCTCCGGTCCGAAGCCATCCATCTTCGAAGGACTGTGCTGACCGTTCATCTTTGTAGTACTCAGCAGCGATCCAGGGTCCTCTAATCAGCAATTCACCAAAGGCCTCACCGTCGTGAGGGAGTTCCTCACCCAACTCGTCAACAATCTTGACTTGGAGTCCAGGAATGGGAACGCCAGCAGTTTCCATGTAGTCCAGCTGTTTCGCCAGATCCAATTCTTCCATTCCTGGTTTGAGAGTGGCAGCGGATGCGACAGGGTTGGTCTCGGTCATACCCCACCCCTGTATCACCTGGATACCGCGCTCGGTGAGGAACCATTCGATCAACGATCTGGGCACGGCCGAACCACCACAGAGAAAGGCCCTAATCGAGGACAGGTCGGCCTCGGGATGAGCCTGCAAGAATTGCTTGATTCCCAGCCATACCGTCGGGACGCCAGCCGAGTACGTGACCTTTTCTCCTTCTAGAAGTGGAACTAAGCCCTCAGGCGAAAGATCCGGACCGGGATAGGTCAGCTTCGCTCCCTTGGTGACTGCCATGAAGGGATAACCCCATGCAGCGGCGTGAAACATTGGAACTACCGGGAGGACATTGTCGGTCGGATGAATGGGGATGTTCGCCAGATTGGATACCGTGTGCAGATAGGTGGAACGTTGGGTGTAGGCAACGCCTTTGGGGTTGCCTGTTGTACCGGATGTGTAGCAAAACATCATCGGCGACTGTTCGTCGAGCATCGGCCAGTCAGCAAGCGGCGCCATGTCCGAAATCAGGTCTTCATAGGCGATCGAACCGGGCAAGCGTTCGTCGGCCGTCTCCCCCATCACCACGAACGTCTCCACGTACTCAAAACGAGATGCAAGGGGTGCAAGAACTGGAACCAGATCAGGGTCAACGAACATCACCCTGTCTTGGGCGTGGTTGACGACGTATTCAATCTGATCGGGGTGCAAGCGGATGTTGAGGGTGTGACAGACACGCCCGGTGTTGGCCGTGGCCCAATACAACTCGTGATGTCTCCGGTTGTTCCAAGCGAAGGTGCCGACAGCATCGCCCACTTCGAGGCCGAGCTTGTCGAAGGCTGTGGCTAAAGCGCGGACACGCGTATCGGTTTCGGCATACGTCGATCGGACCTTCTGCCGATCGTGCTCCACCGAGACGATCTCCTGGTCCGGATACTGCCAAACACCGTGGTCATACAGGGTCGAAAGCAGAAGGGGGAAGTCGTCCTGCATGTGGCCCATCAGGAGCCCTCGATCAGCTTCTTCTTCTGTGTCTCGAACTCCTCATCGGACAGCTTGCCTTGGTCATGAAGACGGGACAGGGTCTCGAGCTGCTCGGCGGTGCTGGTTGTCGTTACCGACGATGGCATCCCGGCGATGTTCTGTTGTGTCATCCTCTTTTCCCGCTCGGCATAGATCATCGACTGGACTCCCTCGGGATCTGGAATGTCCTGATACCGGCTTTGTCCGTGGGTGCCGGCAGATTCAATCAAGAGGTCACCGGTGCCGAACACCCGTTCAATCATGGTTTGGCTGAACGCGACGTCGTTGATCACTTCGTGCGGTATCTCCTTGCCGTGTTTGGAGATGAGCCCAGCCCGATAGATGACCCGTTCGTTGGTGATGACATGCAACGTCATCAACCACCTGATGAGACCCCTTGCGGTGATGACCAAACCACCTACGACGAGGCCCACGCTGATCCAAATCGACCATCCCTGAATCTGGACGAGAACGATCAGGACCAAAATCAGCAGGAGAAGTGCGCCCTCCTTGAGTATGCCGGACCAGTGAGGTCGAAATTCGGAGACAATTTGCTCGTTGTCGCTCAACAGCTTCTTTGGATAACCCATGCGGCGAGAATACCTAGCATCACATCAAGCTGCCGAAGAAACGGATACCACTGAGAATGCTCGACTTACGAGAGTCCGCTGCACGTCGAGACCGGCTCACCAAGAAGCGGCTCGACATGTTGGTCCCAACATTGATGAAGGACCAGCAGGTCGACTGCTGGGTTCTCATCTCGAGGGAATATGCAGAAGACCCCGTCGCCCAAACGATGCTCCCCGCCAAATGGATGTCGTCCAGACGACGAACCATCCTTCTGTTTCTACGCGACGGTTCGGATGTCGACCGGTACGCAGTGGCCCGCTACGAGGTCGACGGATTATTTCCGCAAGCATGGGATCCCCAAGTTGAACCGGATCAATGGGCAGCCCTCAGGCAGCGGATCCAGGCGGCAGATCCACGAACCATCGCCATCAGCACCTCCGATTCGTTTGCACACGCAGACGGCCTCACCGAGACCGAACATGCCCAGCTGGTTGAAGCGTTGGGCGAGGACCTCGCATCGCGCCTTGTCTCCGGCGAAGCCCTTGCCATCGGGTGGCTGCACACACGTATCCCCGACGAAAAAGCCGTACTCACCGAAGCGTGCCGGCAGGCACATCAATTACTGCGTCGGGGTTTGTCGCGCGAAGCGGTCGAGCCCGGGACGACCTCGACCCACGACCTGGAGTGGTGGCTGAGGGCGGAGGTCCAGAAATTGGGTTGTCCGGTGTGGTTTCATCCGGCGGTGTCGGTCCAACGAACGTCAGGCGACAAACGGGGCTCGTTCGCCTCGGCGACCCGGGACACGGTGATTTTGCATGGGGACTTGATACACATCGACTTCGGAATCGTCTGGGATCACCTCTGTACCGACCAGCAACAGCACGGTTACGTCCTGAAAAATGGTGAAACGTCGGTGCCGGAAGGTCTGGCATCAGCGATGACAAAGGCGAACAAGCTGCAAGAACTGCTGTTGGATGCGTTCCAGACCGGAGTCACTGGAAACGACGTGCTAGCCATGGCCCTGTCCTCGGGCCGCGCCGCGAATCTCAAACCAACCATATACACCCACCCAATCGGATATCACGGACACGGAGCGGGCCCAACCGTGGGTTTGTGGGATCAACAACACGGTGTTCCCGGGTCGGGCGATATCGCGATCTACGGACCCTCGGCATGGTCAATAGAGTTGATGAACACCGAGATTGTTCCCGAATGGGACGACGCCGAGGTGGCGATCATGCTTGAAGAAGAGGCGTGGTTCGCAGAAGAAGCGGCACTGTGGGTCGACGGCCGCCAGACCGAAATCTGGCCAATTTGAGCAAACCTCTGTAACGAAACCTTGAAGTACGGGTGGAGTCGAACTCGCCAGACGCGAGAAGGTCCCGAGGGAGCCGTGACCGAAGTCTCAACCCTCTCGGGACTCTCGTCCGTTCGGAGCCTGGCCGGGGACCTGACGCCGATCGGAAGCTGTCGACCGAGGTCGTCAGCGTGCGTGACCCGAAGGTCACACGTTCTGTGTGGTCCGAAGACCCCACTCTCGACCCTAAGGCCGAGGATCCCGACAAACCCGAAGGCTTGCCAGTCGGAAGATCCGAAGATCCTCCTGCGGGTCCGAAGACCCACTGTGGTCTTTGATTCGTTCGACGATCCCGAAGGATCCCCGTCCGTCTCTCCGACCGGTCCCTGAGCTTCCGGTCTCCCTTCCGCTCCGGGTATCCGTATCTCCGATTCTCGACCCGGCTTTCGCCGTTCCGGTCTTCGGTGATCCGGTGCCGTCAGGGCGAACCCCATCGGCGTGAAGGGAAAAGTAGATCAGGTTGAGACGGTTGACAAGTTGAAACGCTGATTGATTTTCGCGACCGGCAGATTGATTTTCGCGAGGCAGCAGATCGGGAGATTCGGTAGTCAATTGCGGCCCGCCGCTCGACTGATTAGGTGTCTATTCGACAACGTCTGGGGCGCGAGAAACCCCGAGGGAGCTTCAACCGGAGTCTCTGCCCTCTCGGGGTTCCCAAACCACACGACCAGGAAAGCGGGCCCCCGGTCGGTGGCATCGGACGACCTAAGTCGTCCTATCCAAAGGGACCGAAGCCCCTCCTTCCCCGGTCCGAGGTTCCCCTCAGCCCGGTATTTCGGAAGTTATTGCAGACCAGAAATACCGTCAAGAGCCGATACGGAATTCTTTTCGCGATTCAGGTCGGTAAGGATCAAATCTGTCACATCCCAAACCTATGATCGGATTCATGACCGCTCAGGTTGCCGACAAGACTCTTCCCGAAACCCCGGGGACATCCCCCGAAGAGCCCAAGACCGCGCTCGAAACCCTCTCGCCGAGCCGTGCCAGCGATTTCAAGACCTGCCCGCAGCTCTTCAAGTTCCGGGCCATCGATCGACTCCCGGAGCCGACGACGATCTATCAGGCTCGAGGTACGACTGCCCACCTCGCGTTGGAACGGTTGTACGACCTACCTGCTGACCGAAGGGATCCGCCGACTCTGTTCGATCTCTTCAGGGAAGCCTGGTCAGAGGTCCGGGGCGAGGCGGAATACCAAGACCTCTTTGCGACCGCTGAGGATGAAACGGCATGGGGTGTCGAATCCATGGAGTTGCTCGCCAACTACTTCTCCATCGAAGACCCGACAACAATCGACCCCTTCGACCGCGAGATGGACATGACCGAAGACCTGGACGGGATCGTCATCCGCGGAATCCTCGACCGTATCGACAGAGACGTGGACGGCAGACTGATCATCACCGACTACAAGACAGGAAAGGCACCCCCGGAGCGGTTTGCTTTCCCTGCATTCTTTGCGCTCAAGATCTACGCCCTTCTGATACGACGGCGCACCGGGGAGACACCGAAGGAGCTGCGACTTCTGTATCTCAATGGGCCGACGTTGTATCGCCTTGAAATCGAGGACCAACAGCTCGATGCCATGGACGGTCAACTCCGGGCTCTTTGGAAGACGATCAATAGAGCCATCGTCAGCGAGAGCTACCCGCCAAAACCAGGAAGGCTATGCGACTGGTGCTCGTTTCAGGGCATCTGTCCTGCATTTGCCGACCCGAGCGAAGGCGAGGCGGCATTGATGTGATGGTTTAGGGGAACACTCCTCGGACCAGCTTCGCGTCAGCTACCCGACGGATCCCTTTTATGAGGGCAGCTGTTCGCATGTCGACACCCTCTCCGGTTGCAATCGCATGGACCTCGTCGAATGCTCGGATCATGATCTCGCGAAGCCTTCCCACCGTCTCGTTTTCCGTCCAGAAGTACTTCTGCACATCCTGAACCCATTCGAAGTAAGAGACGGTCACGCCACCTGCGTTGGCGAGAATGTCAGGGACGATGAAGACCTCGTTGTCCCTGAGGATTTCATCACCGGCGAGTGTCGTCGGGTTGTTAGCACCTTCGATAATCACCTTGGCCTGAATCTTGTCTGCGTTTTGGTCGGTGATCACACCTTGGATCGCGGCCGGCACAAGCACGTCAACCGGAAGTTCGAAAATCTTGTCACCATCGATGAAGTCGGCGTCCGGGTACCCCTCCAGGAAGCGGTTTTCATCGACCCACTTCTCAGCAGCAGCCACGTCTAGGCCGTCGGGGTTGTACACGGCGCCGGAGATATCTGACACGGCGACGACCTTGGCACCCATCTGCTCACCGGCTACGGCTGCGTAACGCCCCACGTTGCCAAACCCGTGCACCGCCGTTGTCACACCGTCGGGATTGATGTCGCGAGCCGTTGCCGCCTGGGGAAGCAGGAACATCAAACCGCGTCCGGTTGCTTCACGACGGGCCACGCTCCCTCCCAATGCCGGTGGCTTACCGGTGACAACAGCGGGAACTGCATGACCGACATGTTGGGAGTAGGTGTCCATCAACCATGCCATCACCTGTTCGTTGGTACCCAGGTCGGGGGCCGGGATGTCTGTCTCCGGACCAATCACATTGATTATTTCCATCGTGAAGCGACGGGTGACCCTCTGCAACTCTGCACGGGAGAGAGCCATAGGGTCGATCCGCACTCCTCCTTTGGCACCGCCGAAGGGGACGCCCACAATCGCACACTTCCATGTCATCCACATGGCCAATGCGGCAACCTCACCCAAGTCGACGTCTGGAGCGAACCGGATACCACCCTTGGTCGGGCCCATCGTTGTGAGGTGCTGAACTCGATAGCCAAAGATCGTCTCGACCTCTGTGTAGGTGTCGTGACGAAACGGGAAGGCGACAACGGTCGATTTCTGAGGGACTTTCAAACGGTCGGCGATGTTCTCGTCTAGTCCCATCAACTTGGCGACGTTGCTGAATTGGTTGACCGCCTCGGTGTACATCGGCGAGTCGAATTCGTGTGTACTGGGCATTGCCCGTGCCTCCGTTGGCATCGATTACACCGTGAATCTAATTGCGTCGAATCGACCGCAAAGGAGAAGTTCCGAATTTTCTGTCACAGGCAGTACGTACTGTCTCAACCATGAGACTGATAAGACCCGAACAACCAATAAACCAAGGGGTCCAGGAGACATCCAACACCCTTGCCGACGACCGCTTCACCGACCCGGTTGGGTATCTTGCCGCTTTCGGAATCGAAGCAGAACTGGTCAGCGAAGAAGTTCCCCTACCAGAGGCCGCCTGACCTACGATCACACCGATGACCGCCGAGCTCCGAATCAATGCCGAGCAATGGGACTCTGTGGTCGAAGACACCGACGGCTACCAATTAGTTGTCGCCGGACCCGGAACCGGCAAAACGGAGTTGTTGGTACGTCGGGTCAAGCACATTGTCGAGTCTGGCTTGGCCGCCAGGGACGAAATCCTGGTCCTCA
Source organism: Acidimicrobiia bacterium (assembly GCA_965216445.1). GTDB lineage: Bacteria > Actinomycetota > Acidimicrobiia > Spongiisociales > ZC4RG35 > MA-ANB-1. The sequence goes on along the minus strand of OZ244166.1, from coordinate 1,032,239 downwards.
CGTTTTCCCGCAGGGCCGCCCGCAAACTCGGCTCAAGGGTTGAGTCGATACTGGGGGGCTCGACCGTCCCCATCGAAACGACAACGTTCCACTCCCTGGCACTCCGACTGTTGGATGTCAATTCTGAAGGCCAGGCTCCAACACCCCTGACCACGCCTGAGCAGGTTGCTCTGGTTGGTCGGCTCTTAGCCTCTGACCCTCACGAAAACTGGCCACTCAACTACAGAACTGTCCTGGGTAGTCACGGTTTCGCCGAAGAGGTAGCCGACTTTCTCATGCGATGCTCCGAACGGCTATTGAGCCCGGCAGATCTGCTTCAGCGCTCCAAGACCAGATCCGACTGGCGGGGACTTCCGCCGCTCTACGAGCGCTATCTGCAACACCTCGATGAGCTCAACAGAATCGACTACGGCACTCTTCTGGTTGCCGCCGTCTCCATCCTCGAATCACCTGACGGCCAGAGTCTGGCTGGTCAGTACCGTTACGTCCTCGTCGACGAGTTCCAGGACACATCGCCGGCCCAAGCGAAACTGGCTGAGCTACTTGCTGCCCCGCACCAGAATCTCACCGTTACCGGGGATCCCTACCAATCGATTTATTCATTTCGTGGAGCCGAACTACGAAACATCAAGGAATTCGAAGAGGCTCACAGCAATGTGAAACGGATTGTGCTGGAACAATCCTTCCGAGTCCCGGAACCAATCATGGCTGCGGCCCTGCGGGTGGTCAGCAGCGGAGAGCTACCAGGCGCAGCAGGTCGGGTGCTGCCATCGAACGCACCTGGCCGCGTCGAAACCTACATCTTCGATCAGGAGACGGCCGAAGCAGAATGGATCGCCAACCAGGTCGAGCGGTCAATCGTCGTCGACGGAACGGCGCCGGGAGAAGTCGCGATTCTGGTGCGATCGAAACAAGAGATGCTAAATGAGATGAGTCGAGCCTTGAGCCGTCGGGGAATCTCCCACGATCGCCCCGACCGCAGGCTCATCGATCATCCTGCGATTCAGGCCGTCGCTGATTTGGTGACGCTCGCCGTCAACGACGCCGACCGAAAGGATCAGGCATCAAATCACCTGACAGGCACACTCGCAGACAGAGCGGCAAAGCGGATCCTCCTGGGCCCCCTTTTTGGAATCTCATTGGGACAGCACCGGAGCCTGTTGACGGCTCGCAATGTCAGCGGAACGTGGAAGTCGGCACTGTTTGGGGCAGACGAGTTCAAGGATTTGTGGTCACTACTGAGCGAACCGGGCTGGACGACGAGAACACCAGCGTCAGAAGGGTTCTGGGACCTGTGGACCTCAGTCGCTGCATTTGCCGCCATGGTTCACGACCCCGACCGAGAGGAATGGCGGAGGGCGTTCACTTCGTTCGCTCAGGTCTTGGACAGTCAAGCTTCGCGTGATCCTTCCATGTCCCTACACGAGTTCTTTGAGCTGTCAGAAGACGAATCGTTCGAGGCGACACCACTCCTCACCTACCGAGCAAATGAATCTGCCGTCGTGCTGACAACCCTCCATCAGGCAAAAGGACTGCAATTCAAAGATGTGTTCATCGCCAATGCGGTCGAGGGAGTGTTTCCCGACCTACGCAGGAGCCGGAGAATGCTCCGGCCAGAGTTGCTATCTCCGGAGAGAACCACCGATCCGTCCGCGGTATCCCGGTTTCAGGTCCAGGAGGAAATGCGTTTGGCGTACACCTCGATGACGCGGGCCAGCCGGCGGGTGGTGTGGACCGCCACCGACGCCGGAGTCGATCAAGGAGAACAAAGACCGTCTCGATTTCTACTCGCAGCTTCCGGCAAGACCAGTCTCGACGAGATCGGGAAACCACGTGAAGAGAAAACCGAGCCGATATCTCTGGCCGAAGCTGAGATTCATCTGCGCAGGACCGCTGCCAACCCGACCGAAGATGGAGCAGAACGAACCTCTGCAGTTGCAGTTCTGGCCAGTTCACCGCTTTCGGCTTGGGATCCTCGGTACTTTCCCGGTGTCCGGCCCCCCGGGCCCGACTCACCGATACTCGGCGAAACGATCACGATGTCACCGAGTCAGGCTGAGGGTTACTCGAGGTGTCCGAGGAAGTATGCCATTGAGCGTCGGCTCCGATTGGGTCAAACGACTTCCGTTTACATGCAGTCCGGAAACCTCATCCACGCTGCCCTCGAGGCTGCGGAGAGCAACGTAGTCGGCACCGATTCAGTCCACGCCGAAGCCGAGGAAACTATCGAGTCACTGCACAACACGTGGAGCGCGGCAGAGTTCGGAACCCCCGCGCTCAACCGGGCGTGGCTGCGGAAGGCAGAGCGAATCGTCCAAAGTCTCTACGACCGATGGCCGACGACATCGGCACCGGCTGTCGCACTGGAGAAGCCCGTCTCCCTGGAGATCGAGGGAATCACCTGGTACGGAATAATCGACCGACTAGAACAAGACGAGTTGGGCTATCACATCGTCGACTACAAGACCGGGACGACGGTACCCAATGTCGGTGAGGCCGAGACATCGATTCAACTCGGTTTCTATGCCATGGCTGTCAACGCCCTCGAAGGTCCGAATGTTATCTCGGCCGAGCTCTGGTTTCCGGCGAAGGACAGCAAAGGACTCACAATTCGGAAGCTGGACGTCGGTCGCCTCGACGAAGTGGAGCAGGAGATGATTGCGATCACCCGAGCTATTTCTTCGGAGGACTGGGAGCCCAAGGTGTCAACCGCCTGCGACCGATGCGAGTTCAAGACTTCTTGTCCGGCATGGCCGGAAGGCCGAGGGGCGTTCTTACCATGACACGGAAGGTCAAACCGACAGAACGTCAGCGAGAAATCCTCGACTTGGGCGTCGACACGATTCGCGTGGCCGCAGGGGCCGGAACCGGCAAGACCACAACCGTTGCCATGGTCATTGCGGGACTGGTGAGGGACCATGACATCCATCCTGAGCAAATACTCGGAATCACGTTTACCAACAAGGCAGCTTCGGAACTTGCGGATCGAGTCCGGACTTACTTGGGAGGCGAAATCGACCCCGGTAGTGAGGTTGAGGTCCACACGTATCACGGGTTTGCGGGGCAGATTCTGAGCGAATTCGGCCTGTTTGCCGGACTCGATAGGCGACCGGACGTAATCACACCAACGTTCGCTCGCCAGTTGCTCAGCGAGACCTTCAACAACACCGACTACGAGACGATCGACAACACCTGGCCCGGCCGGCTCCAACGCATTAAGCAGCTTGGTGACCGACTAGGCGACCATCTGTTGCAGCCGACCGACGTATCGGGAGCCCTCCACGGGTCAGAGGACCCGTGGCCCCAGCGCGACGAGATGCTGACGACTCTCGAAGCGTTCCAAGCAGACAAACGAGAGTTGAGTGTCGTCGACTATTCGGACCTGATCACCATGTCGACACAGTTGGTGAGAACCAACACGCTCGTCGCCGAGGCAGTCCAGTCTCGGTACCGCGTTGTGGTCCTTGACGAATACCAGGACACCAACCCTGCCCAGAGAATTCTCCTCACCACGATCTTCGGTGACCGTTTCCCGGTGATCGCCGTAGGAGACCCCGACCAAACGATCTACGAGTGGCGTGGTGCCTCGGCTGAGAACTTCAACCAATTCGGCCTCCACTTCTCCAGACCAGATGGTTCCACACCTCAGACCGTCGAACTAACAGACAACTACCGATCTGGCCAACGAATTCTCGATGTCGCCAACGAGATTCGGAGACAGGCCAATCCGGACGCGGCAAACCTCACCAGTTCGACAGACGATGGCGGAACAATTGAAACCCATTGGGCCGGAGATTCGCTCGCTGAAGCGGAGTGGATTGCACGCCGGTTCGAAATCCTGCACGACTCTGGCACCTCCTGGTCGAACATGGCCGTTCTTTTCCGCAAGAACAAGGACTTTCCGATCGTTGTAGAAGCGCTTGCCAGGCACGACATCCCATTCGAGGTGGCGAACCTCGGAGGTCTTCTTTCGGTTCCGGAGGTATCTGAGCTGAGGGCATGGATGACAGTTCTGGATCGACCGGGGAGCTCAAGTGGTGCCCTCCAGATTCTCACGGGAAGCCGGTACCGGCTTGGCCTTGCCGACATAGCGCCCGTGTCGAGGTGGGTTGCCTCGAAGAGCGATCCTCATCGTGAAGATGAAGTTGCGATGACCCTCATCGAGGCAATCGAAGAGCTGGATGACATCCCAGGACTATCGGATAGTGCAAGGAGCAGGTACGGGCACTTCATCGGTCTCTATCGCCAGCTTCTCACCGAGATGCAGGGGTCATCGTTGGTTGAGATTGCCAGGCTGATCCTCGACCAAACCCGATCATGGTCGGACATCGAGTCATTGCCACCGACTCCCCGGCTGACCGCACGCCTCAACGTCTACCGCTTCCTCGATCTCGCCGAGGACTGGAGTCCAATTCGGGGGAAGTCATCGCTGGCTGCCTTCCTCGACTATCTGACGGCCATGGAGGAAGAACCCGCTGAGGAACTCGATGCCGCTCGGCTCAGCGGCGAAGACGCCGTATCCCTAGTCACAGTGCATCGAGCAAAGGGCTTGGAATGGGATGTGGTTGCAGTTCCGGCTGTCACGGCTGGCAATTTCCCCGGCAAGAGCTCACTTCACCCCGACCCGGACCGACATCCCGACATACTCCCAATCCAATTCCGAATCGATAACAGATACGGCGACCTCCCCTCGGATCCCAAAGAGAGAAGAAGATACTTCCAGGCCGCCAACCTCGAGCAGGAGTGGCGGGTCGCATACGTGGCTGCCACCAGAGCACGCCAGCATCTAATGGTGTCAGGCGCCTACTGGTACGGGCACCCCGAAACCAACAAAGAACCCAAAGAGCCCTCACCTCTGTTCACGTTGGTTCATTCTCACCCCAACTCGACGAGTACAGGCGCAGCTGAATTGCCCGAGCGGCCCAATGCGATCGGGTCGTATGCTTCTCGCTCCGCCCCGGATCCCATCTTTTCTGGCGGATGGGCTGAAGCGCTCAGCGAGACGATTGAGGAGAAAGAGGTTGTGAACGATCTCGCCAATGAGCGTGGGTTCGTGGAAGCCCATCGGAAAGGCGTCGACATGTGGACCGAAAGGCTGTTCGCTCTTCCCGGAGATGACGACACGCAATCGACGGACACAGAAAGATCGGTTTCAGTCACCGGATTGGTTACGTACGCGGGCTGTCCGAAGCAGTTCTTCTGGTCTGAGGTCGATCGCCTCCCCCGCCGGCGCAACCCGGCGGCCGTGAGGGGAACTGAGGTTCATCGCAGGATCGAGATGTTCCAGAAGGGACACATTCCATTCGAACCGGTAGCCGAGGAGGTCTACGACGTCCCCGACAACGAAGCGGGCCACGGTGCCTACAAGAATTTCATGGATTCGCGTTTTGCCAAGAACCCAGCCGCCAGAGTCGAAGCTCCATTCACCTTGGCCCTTTCGCAGCAATTTCAACTGCGAGGGCGAATAGATGCCATCTATGAAGACCAAGGTTCCTGGGAGGTAGTGGACTTCAAGAGTGGTACGAAGCGAAACGATGAAGCTTTGGTCGTGCAGCTCGAGTGCTACGCAGTGGCTTGCCACGAGGTGGACTTCGGCATCGGCCCCGTCAAGTCACTTGCAGTCACCTTTGCCTACCTCGGAGGTTCTCTTGAGGAGGAAACCCATGAGGTCGATGCCGATTGGCTCGATTCAGCAAGGGCGCACCTCGCCGAACTCCGTGAGGGAATCGAGTCTGAATCCTTCCCGGCAACGCCTTCACTCCGCTGCGGCACCTGTGATTTCGTACAATTCTGCGAGGCCGGAACCGCTTATTTGAGCCAAACCCAGGACAGCCAAGGTTGACCGTCTTTGTTGCTTTTCTGGTTGGCTACGTCGTCGGGGCGCTGCCGACCGCCAACACAATCGCCGGCCTTGCCGGAGTTGACCTTCGCACCGATGGCTCCAGAAACCCTGGAGCCAACAACGCAAGACGCCTCGGCGGCCTTCGGCTTGCCGCTGGCGTGCTTCTTGTAGAAGCCGCAAAAGGTTCTGTCGCCGTACTGGCTGGAGGTGCGATTGGAGACGGGTGGGGCATGGTGGCCGGTGGCCTCGGAGCAATCCTGGGCAACGTCTACAACGTCTGGTACCGATTCTCAGGAGGCAAGGGGCTGGCAATCTCGCTTGGCGTTCTAGCCGTTGCCTGGCCGGTCGTGCTGATACCTGTGATTGCCATCATCGGCGCACTGGCCATGCTCACAAGGTCAAGCGGATTAGCAGCCCTCCTAGCCCTGGCGCTATTGGTCGGCCTGAGTTTCGTGTGGGAAAGCCAGAGTTGGCCCATGCCCTGGGGTCTCGTCGAGACATCACATCTTGTCGTCCTGGCGTTTGGTATTACTGGAGTCCTAACCCCGAAACACCTGGCGGATGCACACAGCCACATCTCTAAGTCCGACTAACTTTTCCTTCTGCGATCTCGAGAACCAGCGTCACCGGCCCATCATTTGCCAGTTCGACGATCATCCTGGCACCGAAAACCCCAGTTGATGTTTCGACACCGTGGCTCCGGATGGCCAAGGCCAACTGCTCGACCAGTGGCTCGGCGTGCTCAGGACGGGCGGCTGCGACGAATGAGGGCCTTCGTCCACGCGAGGTGTCACCGAGAAGTGTGAATTGACTGACCACCAGGATCTCACCTTGGACATCCTTCACCGATCGATTCATCTTCTGCTCGTCGTCCGCAAATATGCGCAGATTCACCAGTTTCTCAGCAGCGATCTTGACATCTTCGATGCCATCCCCGCCAGCTATCCCCGCAAGTACCAGTAGCCCGGGACCGATCACCGCAACGACCTCGCCGTCAACGGAAACTGCTGCATGAGCCACTCTTTGTACAACCAACCGCATGTCTGGGATTGTTGCAGGCAATAGAGTGTTGATCGTGGCGACAGGCGATCTCAGCAGAACCGAGCATTTGGAGCGTCACCCGACGGTGCCCACGGCTTTCCTCATTGATGCGGCAAACTCATATGAAGAGCGAATGCTCAGCAAATGGATCGCCAAGCACTTCGATGGAGAAGTTGTCTCTCACCGCACCAAGTCGTCCCGCCGTAACCGGGGCGGTAGCTTGGATTCTCTTTCCAGGTTTCTCAAAGACAATGCACATTCGTATTTGATCCCGGTCCGGGTTCTCTGGCTTCCCCCGGAACGGGAAGGTCGAAGATCGGTGCGGTGGTCGGACCTGCTCAAACTCGGGGACCCGCGAGACCCTCGAGGTCTTCGACCCCGTTTCATCGCCACCTTCCGTCGAGGACGCGTGGCGATGATCGCGGCCGAAGGGGCTTTGATGGATTCGCTGATCCAAGCCCACGACACTGACGACTCCAGTGAGCCTCTTGCTGCTTTCGTAACCCGGCGCGCCTGGCGAGCGTTGGACCTGGAGGAGCGCAAACTCCGGGGCAATCGCTACAAGACACCGCGCTTCGTCCCCGAGACGATCTCGAGCCAGAAAGACTTCCGGGCTGAGGTCATCGCGGTTGGAGAAACCGTCAACCTCTCCCCCGACAAGGCTTTGTCTAAGGCTCGCAGATACCTCAACGAGATCGCAGCCAACACCAGTCCATTGGTGATCGACCTCATTGCCAACGCAATCCACAAGCTCTACCGCCAGGGCTACGGAGAGATTCGCTATTCACCCACCGAGATCAAGGAGATTGCCGAGCTAGGAAGCAGGCACCCGATTGTCTTCTTACCCTCCCATCGTTCGAACCTCGATCGGCTCAGCCTTCAGTTCATGCTCTGGGAGAACGATCTACCCCCCAACCACACGGCCGGAGGGATCAACCTCAACTTCTTCCCGATCGGGCCCCTGCTTCGGAGGACCGGTGTCTTCTTCATCAGGAGGACATTCCGGGACAACGAGATCTATAAGACGGTCCTTCAGCACTACCTCGATTACCTGGTCGAGAAGCGATTCAGCTTGGAGTGGTATCTCGAAGGAGGTAGGTCGCGATCCGGGCGCCTTCTGCCCCCGAAGATGGGATTGCTCAACTATGTACTTGACGCGCAGCGTCGAGGGAAGACTGACGAAATCGTCCTCGTGCCGCTCAGCATCGCATACGACCAGATCCAGGATGTACCGGACTATGCGCGGGAAGCACAGGGGAAACGCAAGGAACGAGAATCCGTCAGTTGGTTGTTCAAGGCGGTGCGATCGATGCGGAGAAGGTACGGCGATATCCACATCCGGTTCGGCGAGCCGCTCTCTACCAAGACCTGGTCGGGCGAGACCTCACAGGAGCCGACCCTGGATGTCCAGAAGCTTGCGTTCGAGGTCATGTACCGGATTGGTCAGGTCACCCCCATCACGCCCACCGCACTCGTGTCAATTGTCCTCCTTGCTGCAAAAGGCAAAGCACAAACGCCGGAACAACTCGCGATCCAATGCTCGGACCTGGAAGCCTTCGTGGCAGCACGGAACCTTCCAACCACCGAAGAGTTGCGACTCGACGATCCCGCCAACGTCCTGAACGCGCTCGAGTGGCTTGAGGAGATGGAAAATGTCTCCTCACACGAGGCCCTGGGTCGCAAGGTGTTCTGGTGTACCGACGATCAGATGATTCGGGTCTCCTACTACCGCAACATGATCGTTCACTTCTTCATCACACGCTCCATCGCGGAGTTGGCGATGGCTTCGCTGGAAAACGGCGACGAGGAGTCGGTCGACCTCTTCCATGAGGCAGCTCTCGACATCAGAGATCTATTGAAATTCGAGTTCTTCTTCGCAGAGAAGGAGAAGTTCACCGCAGCCCTCGACGACGACGTCGCCGTGGACGTACCCAACTGGGGGAATCTGCTCGCTGACGGAGGAGCGAGTGCGGTTGTGGAAAAGATGGGGACCAGCATCAGCAGTTGGGCGCTTCTCCCCTTCCTCGACGCCTATCAGATCGTTGGCGACGAACTTGAGAGCTTGGGTTCGGAGTACAACGAGAAGAAGTTCCTCAAGGATTGTCTCGACAGGGCCCGGATGTACCGAATCGAAGACGAGAACATCTCTGGTGAGAGTGCCAGCCAGGTTCTGTTCAAGTCCGCACTGCGACTGGCTGCGAACCGGGACCTACTTGAGGAGACCGATGGCGTCATCGCCCGCCGTCAAGAGTTCGCTGCTGAAGTGCGCAGGCTTCGGGACCTAGCTGGACGGGGCTTGGCTTAGGAAGCCAAGCTTTTACGAATCTCCATCCTCGTCCCGCATGTACCGGGCCTTTGCTCTCTTGATCATCTCCTCAGAAGTCAAAGGCTTGCCTGTGTCGCTGCTGGGCAGACCGGGAGGCTGAGCACTCGGCTCGGGACTCGGTTGGCTCCGAGGTCTTGGCGGGTCTTGGGGCGGAGGCACAACAGACCGAGGCCGTGGGGGCGTTGCCTCCTGTACGGAAGGCGCCGACATGTCCGGTTTCTTGGCCTTTGGCTTGTTGGTAGCTGGTGATGGAGCAGAAGGCGACTCCCCTGACTCCGACTTCTTCGACGCCGCGGACCCAGATTCAGCTTTCGGAGTCTTCCCGCCGCCAGAAGGCAATGTCGCACCGACCTGGGTGGCCCTTCTCCGAATGACACGGGCGGCGAAGAGAAATGCAAGCGCAGGAATGATCGAGCCTGTGATCCCAAAGTCACCGCCGGATTGATAGGCATTGATTGAAGTCACGATTACGGAGCCGAGCCAAAAGAGTCCGATGAGTGTGAATATCCTCGCCAAACATCCTGCGGACGCCTGCACATTTTCGATTTGTTTGGCTCGATCCCTGTCCACAAGAACCCTTTCAGCCGCGCTTGGAGCCGATGCCGATGGTGGTGATTGTTGTCGCCTGCCCAGCTGTTGGCTCGGCACAGCAGAACCAACTCTCGCTGAGACGAGGCACCTTGAAGTCGAAGTCGGGCTGACTTCCCAAAGCGACCCCGGAAACCGATTCGACCGTCTGTCTCATCCGGTTCAATGTCAAACGCGAATCTTCCTGACAGTCTGAAGCCTCTGCAGCGATGAGATCGAGCTCCTTGTGAAGACGTTCCGCTTCCGGAGAGTCGAACTCCCACAGCCAGGTGAGCGCTTCCGGATCAAATCGCTCTAGGTAAGGGGCGAAGTCTGGTTGTTCCACCAGCAGTGAACCCTCAGGGATCAAGACCTTTATTGCCAACTGAACGGGGTCAATCGACGGTGCAAGGTTGTTGTTATCGAGGAATGCAAAGATGTCGGCGATATCTCGAGGTGTCGTCCACGGAACAAACGGCAACCATGTTGGGCGGAGATGGATACCTGACTGGTGGATGATCTTCACAGCCTCGGCCATGTCGGCAACGGTGTGGCCTTTGTCCAGAATGCGCAGAGTCCGATCGTCCACACTTTCGAATGCGCTGACCACAAACAACACGCCGAGGTTTGCCATGGCCGGCCAAAGCTCCCGGTGTTTCAGAATGTGCTCGACCTTGACGGTGATATCAAAGGTCAATTCAGGGTGCTTTCGGTGTGCGGTCTCGAGTAGCCCCATCGAGTAGGCGGGAGCGTTGAGGAAGTCGGCGTCACCAAAGGTGATGTGTTGGGCACCCATGTCCACCAGCTGATCTATGTCGGCTTGCACCAGTTCGTCGCCCACAACCCGAAGACGACCGTCGTATACCGACGGGATCGGGCAGTGTTTGCAACGGTGCCTGCAGCCATGGGAAGCCTCCACGGCTCCAACAATTCGAGCCTCACCTTCATGCTCCAATCTGGCGTACTCGGTGAGAGGTGGGAGACCACTCCGTCGCGGCACTAAGAAATCGGTGCGACCGAGATTGACCCGAACCGAGTTATCCGCCTCGTGCGAAGGAACCGCCGTGACCCACGAAACCAGATCGGGCTCGTACTCACCACAGAAGATCGCATCGGTCACCCTCCCCAGGTGATGGTCTCGCCCGACCTCGGCATAAAGCCCGTAGAAGGCGATGGGCAATTCGGGGTTGTACTTCCTGACGGCCGTTGCAGAGGCGACGGCGAGACGCATGGCCGTGTGCATTGGAATGGAGAACGCAACCGCGTCGACACCCTCGAGTGATGCGGCTTCTAGCTCCTGAACAGAGAGATCCAGACATTCCGTTTCGACACCTGCCGCTGCAAGCGCAGCCGCGGGAGAAGCGAGGTGAACCGGTTGACGGCCCAGCTCATAGGTCGAAATCAACAGGACTCTCATCGGCTCCGATTGTACGGATTGACCGCCAGTAACCTCGTCTCGACATGAAACATCCCGAAAACCTCGCCATAGCCGGGCTCAATTGGAGAGACCATGGCGGAACCGGTGACCCACTTCTGATGGTTCACGGGCTTGGTGGTTCCCTCGCCAACTGGGACGCTGTCGGCCCACGACTCGCAAAGGAACGCCGGGTGCTGGCTCTCGATTTGCCTGGCTTCGGGTTGTCACCCCCTCGTCACGACTACAAGCTGAGCACTCATGTCGAGGCCGTTGCCGACTTCATCGAAGCTACGGATCGTCCCGTAATACTGATGGGGAACTCCATGGGCGGCATGGTGTGTGAGTACGTTGCAGCCAGGCGACCCGAGCTGGTTGAGCGACTGATCCTCGTTTCGCCTGCGACGCCCCCACGTTTGCCGGACGCGAAGATTCATTGGCCAACCGTGGCCCGTCTGACGACCGAAGCGGTGCCGGGTCTGGGCACCGTGCTGGGCAAGGCCGTCTCAAGACGCATGTCACCGGAGCAGATAGTTCACCTGAGCCTCAGGATGATCACCCAAGATCCCAGTCGAATCCCGCCGGAAATCGTGGATGAGTTCATTGATCTTGCCCGGGAGCGGGTCAACTTCCCGTGGGCTGCTGCCGCCCTGAACATGTCAGCCAACAGCATCGCCATGGTCTACAAGCGCCCCCGAGACTTTGTCAGGGAGATCCGCAAAATCACAGCACCCACACTGGTTGTACACGGTCTCGACGATCCCATCGTGTCACCAACCGCAGTCGAGTGGCTGTGCTCTCTTCGCAGTGATTGGAAACTCGTCCAGATGGATGACACGGGCCACACGCCACAGCTGGATGCGCCGGTCCGGTTTTCCAGGGTTGTCGAAGAGTGGCTGGAAACAGGTAGTTGACGGCACCTCAATTCACTGGTCAGCGAGCTAACTAACCTGATCACATGTCAGGCAACCTAAGTCGGACTCTCGACGACGAATACGTCAACCAGATTCCAGATACCGATCCGACCGAAACCGACGAATGGCTCGAGTCTCTCGACGCCGTCGTCGCCGAACACGGCCCGGACCGGGCACAATTCCTGGTCGCCAAACTCCTTGAACGCGCCCATGAGACATCTATAGGCGTGCCCGGTGCCGTCCGCACCCCCTACATCAACACAATCCCACCGGAAGAGGAACCGGAGTTCCCCGGCGACGAAGACATCGAACGCCGGATCCGACGGTTCATTCGCTGGAATGCCGCCGTGATGGTGATCAAGGCGAATCATCGTGAGAAGGGAATCGGCGGCCACCTCAGCACGTTTGCTTCCTCTGCGACGCTCTATGAGATTGGCTTCAACCACTTCTTCAAGGGCCGTTCTGCAGAGGGACGTGGAGACTATGTGTATTTCCAAGGCCACGCCGCCCCCGGAATCTATGCCCGAGCGTTTCTCGAAGGGCGTCTGGACGAAGAAGAACTCGACAATTTCCGGTTCGAAATTGGAGAAAAGGGTCTCTCTTCGTACCCACATCCCCGGCTGATGCCTGACTTTTGGGAGTTTCCAACCGTTTCGATGGGGATCGGTCCGATCAACTCCATTTATCACGCCAGGTTCAACAAATACCTGCACAACCGGAGTCTCGACGACACGTCTAAGTCCAGGGTGTGGTGCTTCATCGGCGACGGCGAGACCGATGAGCCCGAGACCCTCGGTGCGATCTCCCTCGCCGCCCGCGAAGGGTTGGACAACCTCACCTGGGTAATCAACTGCAACCTGCAAAGACTCGATGGTCCGGTGAGAGGCAACGGGCAGATCATCAGCGAACTCGAAGCAGTATTCAAAGGAGCCGGATGGAATGTGATCAAGGTCATCTGGGGATCCGGCTGGGATCCGTTGCTGGCCAAGGATCCGGACGGGGCCCTGGTCAATGTCATGGACGCGACTGTCGACGGCGAGTACCAGCGATACAAGGCTGAAGACGGAGCCTATGTACGCGACCATTTCTTCGGAAAAGACCCCAGAACCAAAGAGCTGGTTTCGGACATGAGCGACGAGGAGATATGGGCTTTGAGGCGTGGCGGACTCGACTTCCGCAAAATCTACGCCGCCTACAAGGTCGGGACCGAGCTGAACAATGGAAAGCCAACGGTGATCCTGGCCAAGACCATCAAAGGGTGGACCTTGGGACCAGACGTTGAAGGACGGAACGCAACCCACCAAATCAAGGAACTCACCAACAAGCAACTCCAGGAACTCCGCCAGACGCTCCATCTCGAAAACGACATTCCGATAGAGACACTTGAAGGAGACGCCGTCCCCCAGTACTTCCGACCAGAAGCCGGGACCCCTGAGCACGACTACTTGCTTAGGAAGCGCGAGGAGCTCGGCGGATTCCTCCCCGAGCGCCTTACGAAGGTTGAAAAGCCAATCACGCTCCCGCCACCAGCGGCATTCGAAGAGATCTACGCGGGATCGGGGAAAGTCGAAGCCTCAACAACCACCGCTTTCACCCGGCTCCTTCGCAACCTGAGCCGATCTGAAGAATTTGGCGAACGTGTTGTGCCCATAGTCCCCGACGAAGCCCGAACCTTCGGAATGGACTCACTCTTCAGGGAGATGAAGATCTACGCCTCCAAGGGACAGCTATACGAGCCAGTCGATGCTTCGATGCTCCTCTCATACTCCGAGAGCCAGGACGGACAGATTCTCGAAGAAGGGATTACCGAAGCCGGATCGCTTGCCTCGTGGACTGCGGCGGCAACCTCGTACAGCACAAGGGGCATACCGATGGTCCCCTTCTTCATCTTCTATTCGATGTTTGGGTTCCAACGCGTCGGCGATCTGATCTGGGCCGCATCGGACGCCCGTGCCAAAGGGTTCATGCTCGGAGCGACTGCTGGGCGCACGACGCTCCAGGGTGAGGGCCTCCAACATCAGGACGGCCATAGCCTCATCCTGGCTTCGACCGTTCCGGTCTGTCAGGCGTATGACCCCGCTTTTGCCTACGAAGTCGGAACCATCATCGAACACGGTATCGAAGCCATGTACGGCGAAGACCCGCAGGACATCTTCTATTACATCTCGGTATACAACGAGAACTACCCTCAGCCGGAGAGGCCCGAGGGTGTCGCCCAGGGCATCATCGACGGGCTCTACCGATGGAAGGACGGCCCGGGTGGTTCCACAACCGCCACGATCCTGTTCTCAGGATCGGCCAATCTTGCGGCGCGCGCCGCCGCCGATGACCTCTCACAGCACTATGGGGTATCGACGGAGTTGTGGTCGGCGACGTCATACAAGAAGCTCAGGGAGCAAGCGCTCGAGGTCGAACGTTGGAACAGGCTCCACCCGGAGGATGAACAGCGCAAAGCACAGGTGACAAGGCTCCTAGACGAGTCGAAGGGACCGATCGTTGCAGTATCCGATTTCATGGTGATGGTGCCCGATCAGATCTCTCGGTGGGTACCACGGACCTTCATAACACTCGGTACCGACGGGTACGGAAGGTCGGACTCCCGAAGCGCTCTCCGCGAGTTCTTCGAAATCGACAAGGGTCAGATTGTTGTCGCGGTGTTGTCGGGTCTCGCCCGGGATGGTGTCGTGGCTCCAACGGTGGTTTCCGATGCCATTTCTCGCTATGGAATAGACCCCGACTCCCCGAATCCGGCCAACGTGCACTAGATGTCCACATTCGAGTCGACGACGCCGGGTTATGCAGAAAGCCAACTCGGTGCCGCGCTTGTTGTAGATGTACGGGAGGAATCGGAACGGAGCCTCGGATATATCGATGGATCCGTCCATATCCCGATCGGGAAATTGACAGACTTCGACCAACTGTCAACGAAATCTCACTCCGAGGTGATCCTGTATTGCGCAACCGGAGTTCGCTCAGGCATCGCGGCGGCTATGGCGAAAGCCGGGGGCATTGACCACGTGCTCTCCATGGACGGCGGCTTCGAGCGCTGGAAATCAGAAGGAAGGCCATGGACTAACCCTTCGCGACTTTCCGAAGACCAGTTGTCCCGCTACAGCCGCCATATTGTGCTACCCGGCGTGGGGCCGTCCGGACAGGCCAAATTGCTCGAGAGCAAGGTGGCTGTCGTCGGAGCTGGCGGGCTCGGCTCCCCCGTGGTTTTGTACCTGGCAGCTGCTGGTATCGGGACAGTCGGCTTGATCGATCATGACACGGTGGATGCCAGCAATCTGCAACGACAGGTCATCCACACCCTTGACCAGGTGGGCAAACTCAAGGTTGACTCGGCCCGGGAAAGAGTTTCCGGACTCAACCCAGATGTGAAAGTCGAGTTGGCATACGAGGAGCTGACCGCAACGAATGCCGAAGACACGTTGTCCGGCTACGACGTGATCGTGGATGCCACCGACAACTTTCCAACCAGGTATCTGATCAACGACGTCTCTCTTCGTCTCCGGATCCCCGTCGTCCATGCCTCGATCTATCGGTTTGAGGGTCAGGTTTCGGTTTTCGATCCCTACCGCGGACCGTGTTACCGCTGCCTGTTCCCAGCACCGCCGCCGGCGGACATAGCCGTGTCCTGCGAGACCGGTGGGGTTTTCGGGGTGTTGCCCGGGGTGGTAGGAAGCCTTCAAGCTACTGAGGCTTTAAAAACCGTCATGGGTCTCGGATCGGTGTTGAACGGTCGTCTCATGATCTACGACGGACTGAATCAAACGACGTCTGAGCTTCAGTTCCATCGGGACCCGGAGTGCATCGCGTGTGGCGACGAAACCAACCCACCGGCGCTAGTGGACTATGACGCTTCATGTCTTCCCACTTGAAGGCAGTCAGCCTCGAGCCAGACGTAGTCGCCGCGATCGAGGCCCATGCCCGGAACTGCTATCCAGAAGAGTGCTGCGGGTTGATCGCAGTGGACTCGAACTTCAAGATCCGCTTCGTGTATCCGCTATCCAACCGGGATAGGTCTTCTCACTCATTCACCCTGGATCCTCAGGAGCATTTTGCTGCCCTCATGCACGCCGAAAGCCGGGGTTGGGATATTGGGGGCACCTTCCACTCCCACCCGTCGGGTCCAGATGCGCTGTCCTCCCGGGATCTCGAGGGCTTGGCCGCGGGCTGGATTCACATCCTCGTATCACCCGATGGCCTGTCGGCTTGGCGATTGGCGGAAGCTGCTGCCACGCAAGTTGAGATGATCAACGAATGACCTCACGCCACCTCAACGAGAGCTCGCGGTAGACGTCTAAACCGCGGCGAACCAACCCATCGCCCCTCGATCGGCTAGCCAGTGTTGATGCGGGTGAAACATGTATCTGCCGTAATGAGGCAAGGTGAATTCGACAATCGCTCTCTGCCCTTGGGCCAACGAAAGGGTGTCATCGCGGAACGCCGGCTCGTCTCCCATACCGCCGGGATAGACGTCGAAAGTCTCGGCATGGAGGTGGAAGGACCCCACTGGCTCATACTCCAGCATGTTCACGACATAGGCGCGAACCGGCTGGTCGACATCGACCTTGATCGGGTGATGGTGGTAGAAGCCCGCCATCCCGTTCCACGTCACGATCCCATTGCGGCCAATCGTGTCGTTCGAGAACCCCGAAAGCATCAGGGCGACCTCCTGCGCAGGGGGGCGCCCCCCGGGTGGATCGACGATGAGCATCCCATATAGCCCGCGCGAAATGTGTTCGGCGAGTGGTGGCGTATGGCAGTGGTAGGGGTGGACTCCTGCGGGACCCGCTTCGATCTCATACACCGTCGAGCCACCGGGCGGAACCGGCTCCCAACCGTCATGTTCGGGTCGATGCGCACCGTGAAAGTGAAGATTGTGGGCGTGGCCAGTGCGATTCTCGAACTGGATCCGAATCAGATCGCCCTCTTTGGCCCGGATGGTTGGCGCGGGAACGGTGCCGTTGTAGGTCCATGCCTCAAAATGTGTATCTGAGGCAATCTCGAGCAGACGCTCCTCGACGGCAATATCGATGTCACGCACCGAACCGGCAGGTCTGTCATCCGAGGGTGGTGGGAATGTGGCGTGGTCGAGAGCTTCTGGTGCGATTCCCGGAGGCGGGCCGAGACCGTGTCCATACACGTCGGCGAGAACATCTTCGCCCACGACCATGTGGTCATTTGCCGCTGGGTCGTATTCCTCAGGTGGGACCGTCGCCCCTGCATGATCTACCGAATGGCCAATTACGGATCCGCCAAGAAAGACGGCGCCACCGAGGCCCGCCTTCTTCAGGAGGTCGCGACGGGAGAGGCCGTCCGCCACTCGTCCCCTTAGACGATTCCGCCGATGACCAAGCCCAACACCAGGAACAGAACATAGACGCCCATTCCTCCGGCCAGCATCGTCCAACGGTATGCAGCGGGAATCTTGCTCTTCCCGAATATGTAATACGCGATAACGCCCAGGAAGGGAATGATCAGAATGGCGAACATCCAGCCGATTCCGGCTCCCCTGCTGAGATCATCGCGTTTGATTATCTCCCAAAGAGCGATCACGACCCAAGCTGCATATAGAGCAAGTGGGAGCACATAGGCGTAGAGCCCGAGAAACCCTCCAATGGTCGAAGCAAAAGTCACACCCATGATGTTGAACCCTTTCTCTTGAGTCACTTGAAGATCAGACGGCATTTCCGGGAGCCCAATGGACTCCAAATCTGGCTCGGCGCCAGCAAAGACATTCACTGCTGGAATCACCGGGGCATCGGCGCCTCCTGGCATTTGCGGTTGAGGCTCGGGGTGGGGCATGTCTCCGTAGAAGACCTCGGTATCCAGCTCGAGGTTCCGTTCGACCAGACGGCCGAACAGCGAGGTCAAAGATCCCATCTCGTAAAGAGCCGGGAATCGTAGACCGTCACATGGCTGTTTGAACTCCAGCGCTGCCGGCATCGTGGTCTCGAACTGGTTGCCTTCGAAGCAATTGCCCGATTGCGACGGGCCGGCCATTGTGAGGTCCGCCAATCCCGATCCCTCAACGACGTTGTCGACAACGGTGTTGTCCGCTGCCATCCACACGTTCTTGTCGATATTGGAGTGCACGAAGATGCCGTTCATCGCGTGGTTAACGACACGGTTCCGCGCCACGTAGGAGTCGTTGATGCCTGCGAGCAAGATTCCGTTGCCCTGGGTGATGTACTGCGCTGTCTTGAAGGGGAAGGGGTTGGAGCCATTGTCATGGACCAGATTCCCTACGACCGAAACCTCTACCGCCGGGGGTAGCAGCTCGCCATCGAGGGAGTTCGGAGCGACACCTGCTCCGTTGAACCGGAAGGTATTCCTAATGAGGAAGAGGTTCTTGGAGGCATTCGATCCCGAATACCCAAGACCGCTGTACTCGCCAATTGAGTCGGAGATCACGGCGTCACAGGGATTGCATTGGCCGATGTAGAAGGCCGCATCGGGCGAGCCCGTGCCATAGGAGTGCTCGAACAGACCGTCACCGGAGTCGAAGGCGTAGATCCCGTAGTCACCGTTGTTGATTGCTGTGAGGTAAGAGCCGCGGTAGCCCCTCACACCCGTCCAGAAGAAGCCATTGATCCGATGGTTCATAGCGGTCATGTTCTCGACCACGACTCCGTCGGCGAACAGAACCTCGACACCATTGGTGCGCTCGAACTCACCGTCGATGATCACCTCATTGCGATCGACGCCTCGGATTGTCAGCCCATGTGTGGTGACGCTTACGGTTTCTTTGTAGACGCCGCGGTTGACCAGCACCAGGTCCCCGGGACTGGCTGCATCAACCGCCGCCTGAATGGTGGGGAATTCTTCCGGAACCTGGAGAGTGGCACCACTCCATTCGGCAGGTGAACGGTTGGCTGTGTCGCCGACGGCCGCCGGCGAAGGCTCCCCAACTGGCGGACCCGCGCAGGCAGCCAGAACTAGAGCAAAACCGAAACCGAGGAGCAACCGGAATCTCAACCCTCGTCACCACCGACAATCAAGGTCGCTGCCATCCCTGACCCCTGAGAATTGCCGTGGAAGGTGCAGAAGAAGACGTACGTCCCCGGTTGGTCGTATGTGATGACCGCTGAATCACCCTCGAGCTGTTCCAGACTTCCAAACACGTCCTCCGTGGACCAAGAGCCATCCGACGCCACCGCGTTGTGAGGGTTCCGTCCTGCTCCCAGATAGTCCACAGAGCCACCAACCGGGATGCGGATTTCTGTGTATTCGAATCTGTTGTCGAACATATTGAGGGTCACGTCGGTACCTTCGAGGACCGTAGTTGCCTCGTCGCCGGCGCAGGACGCAAAGACTAGAGCGCCTAGCAAGGCCAGGCCCAGGACTTTGAGCTTCACTCCGACTTACTCCCACCGAAGAGGTTCTTCAGCCAGGCCCAAAGTGCAGAGAAGAAGAGCGAGATGCCCTTGACGTCCTTAGCGGTGATTTCTTCAGCAGCGGCCTCGCTACCTGCGGCAAGCTTCGCTTCGATACATTCGGAAAAGTCTTGGATCAATCGCTTCGAGATTTCGTTGATCAGACCGGTGCGCCCGAATTGTGCCGCTGGGCCCGACAACGAGACGTCGGCATCTATGTCAACCAATGACCCTTTGTCGGAAGGCGAAATCACGTAGGTGAGGCTGACCTGCCCTCTCGAGCCACCCCTCTTGTCGACACCTTTGCCTTCAATCACAGCTGACTTGCTCGCTGGATCTGGGTTGACACTTGCCGTGCCTTCGAACGAAGCGGTCATGGGACCGAGCTTCACCGCGAGGTGACCGTCATAGGTGCCATCGTCCTTGACGTCTGTCAATTCGGCTCCAGGAAGACACTGCGCTACAGAGGGGATCTCCTGGAAGAAGTCCCAAACGCTGGCAGGGTCCCGGGCAACTTCGAACTGCTGCGTGATTTTCATGATTCAACCTATGGAATTGATGAACTGAACGACTGCCGATCGTAGTGAATCTGGTCTCAGAAGAACGAGTTCAGTGGTGGGTATCGCCAGCCAATAGCTGACAAGCGTGCGGTATCAAACCGAGAACCGCTTCCAGGCTTTCTGCAGCGCCCTTGGGCGAGCCGGGGAGGTTTATCACAAGGGTGCTGCCGATAGAACCGACTCTCAACCGCGAAAGAGCAGCCATCTCAGTCGCCTCGAGGCCTCGTGTGATCATCAGTTGGGCCATCCCGGGTGCCTCTTTCTCGAGCACGTCGAGAGTGGCTTCCGGAGTGACGTCACGGGGCCCAAACCCGGTGCCGCCCGTGGTCACCACAAGATTGCAGTCCTCGACACCGGTGAGAATCATTTGGCTTATCTCGACACGCTCATCGGGGACGAGAGCCCGACGAACTGAGCAGTTGATCGATCCGAGGATGGCTTCGACTCTGTCTCCGGAGAGGTCCTCTCTATGCCCCGTGGTCACGCCGTCGCTCACCGTGACGACCAGAGCGTTGAGAGTTGCTATCCCCACTGGGTTGGGTCAATCGAGACACCGTTGCGGAAGAGCACCACATGCACGACCAGGAATGCGATGAGGGTTAGCGCCAACCCGAACGGCCAGGAGTGTACAACCTCCTCAGAAGGCCCTCTTGCGCTGGATGTACCGGGAGCGGCGAGGATGGTGAGTAAGAAGAGAGCCGCTGTGAGCGGAAGTGCTGGTACCACGCCACTCCCCGCATCGGGACTGAAGAACGGGAGGGCGAGGAATACGGAAGCCACCGCCGGTACAAGGGCAATCCAAACTGCGAACAAGAACCGCTTTCGAGGAGCGTTGATGCGCTTTTGGTGGGGTGCGAAAGCAAGGAAAGCCGCAGCCGCCCCCAAACCAATCATCACGAGGCCCAAACCACCAGCGGCGGATACCACGATATCGAGGCCGGGTGGCAGGTCAAAGGTCTCATAAGCCAAACTGAGTTGACTCTCAGGCGAAAAGCCGACCAGCAGCGCCTGGCTCAGTGCCTGACGAAGCAGATGGATCGTCACCCAGAGGAACGTCAATCTTGGGATTCCATAACCGCGCTGATTTGGGTAGGAAAAAAGGAGAATGAGGCCAACTATCAAACAGGCGAGGAAGCCACCGACATAAGCAAGGTCGGTGGCACCCGTGAATTCAATCCTGTTGTTGAATAGGACCGCGTCTCCCCCTAGAAGCTCGGCCGCGATGCCATCGCCGAGGTCATCGAGGAATTGGGCGATAACAAGCCCCAACGTTGACCCCAGGGCTGAGGCCACAACAAGGGGCAGGCCGATGGAGCGCACTGCGTCCGCTACCGAAGTTCGCTCGGTCACCACTTCTGTACTCACTGGGGGAACAGACTAAACCAGAATCAGGGCGTGTACAGGTTCGTTAGTTGAACGAGAAAATTGTCGCCTATGCGACAGAGTTTGCCCGGGTGGGAATCGTCGATATATCGGCCTGCGTTGTACCCACCAATGAAACGCAAAATCCTCGGTTTACTCCCCGTGCTCGCCCTGGTCGTAGCTGCGTGCTCCGGAGACGCCGCCCAGAGCCCAGCCACAACCGCCCCGGCAGAACCGACCACTGAGGAGACCACCACAGTGACAACACCTGACGAATTCGCCGACCAAGTCGTCCCCGGGCGTCTCCTCGAGGTGAGTAGCGCATGGTCGACAGATTTCTCCAAAGCGACTGTTGACTTGGAAGAGTTGCTGGTCGGGATCCCCATCAGTGACCCGAGAGATGCCATACCGCCAATCGATTCACCTCAGTTTGAATCTGTCCAAGAGAGTGATTGGGTGGGTGACGCTGAGCCCGGCGTTCTCGTCGAAGTCGACGGTGATGCCAGGTTCTATCCCCTGTCCATTCTCACGCGCCACGAAATCGTCAACGACGAGTTCGGTGATACGCCCCTCGCCGTGACCTACTGTCCCCTGTGCAATACGGCCGTCACCTTCGACAGACGGTTTGAGGGCAACACCCTGCGACTCGGAGTGTCCGGTCTACTCAGAAACTCCGACCTTGTGATGTGGGACGACGTCTCCGAGTCACTGTGGCAACAAATCACTGGCGAAGGGATAGTCGGCGACAACGCAGGAAAACAACTCGATCTACTCCCGACCGCAATAGTCAGCTATGAGGACTTCAGGAATAACCACCCTGATGGTTCGGTCATGAGCAACGACCAAGGGTTTGGTATTCCGTACGGAACCAACCCGTACGAGTTCTACTCGTCCCGAAACGCTCCATTCAGTTTCTTTCAAGGTGATATCGACGGCCGGTACCCGGCACTCGAACGGGTGGTAGGTGTCACTGTGGATGACACCTCCAAGGCCTATGCGTTCTCCGACATCGAAGGAGTCAAAGCCGTCAATGATGTAGTCGCCGGAAGAGACATCGTGGTGCTCTGGGGAGCACCCGAGACCGCTGATGCCCTCGACTCCAGAAACATCGAAGATTCCCGAGCCGTCGGAACCGGCGTAGCCTTTTCAGCCGAGGTCGCCGGACAAACCCTGGCATTCGAGCCGACCGACGGGGACCTTTTTCGGGACGTCGAAACCGGTACCACTTGGAACATCCTCGGCAAGGCAGTCAGCGGTGAGCTCGAGGGTGAAGAATTGGAACTCATTACCCATCGGAACGAGTTCTGGTTTGCCTGGCAGGCATTCTTCCCGAACTCGGAAGTCTGGGAGTCGACCGCTTCCGGGGGCCTGTTGTTGATCGAAGCTCCCGGCAACGGTGGCGACGCTGCCACCGGCAACGCAGGGTCCTTCTCGAGAAAACCCCTGCGCCGATAACGGTCTCGAGTGGGGACGCGAGCAATAATGGGCCTATGCACCGCGACTCAGAGACCCTCAACAACCAGCTGGACCACATCATGGCCGCACCGAAAGACGCTGGCCCCGTGGAACTCATCGTGGCCCGCCCGGAGGAAGGTCAGAGAACTCTCGTTGATTCGGCTGACCTGGACACCGATGAAGGTCTAGTGGGTGACAACTGGAAGGCCCGTGGGAACCGCCATACGGCTGATGGCAGCGCAAGACTGGACACACAGCTGACCTTGATGAACTCCAGAGTTGCTCGGGCGATCGCCGAAACCGAAGAGGAATGGGCACTGGCCGGCGACCAGATCTATGTCGACATGGACCTATCACATGAGAACCTGCCTGTGGGCACACACCTTCAGGTCGGATCGGCCATGATCAGAATCTCGGAACAGCCACATACTGGTTGCAAGAAGTTCGTCGAACGGTTCGGTGCGGACGCCCTGCGCTTCGTCAATGTCGGACGTGGGGCCGAGTCGAGATTTCGAGGGCTCAACGCCCAAATCGTCGAATCCGGCACGGTCAGCGTGGGCGACAAAGTGGTTCGGGTCGAACCCGCCTAAGCGCACACCAGGCATCTGACCCGGTAGGGTCTTACTCAACGTCGAACCCGCCGCTGAATGGCGGATTCGAAAACAGGTATCGGGAGGAACCAGGTGCGCAAAACGAAACGCGGAAGTCGATCGACCCTTTTGTCAGTCATTGCATCGCTGACGATTCTCATAGGACTGGTGAGTCCGGCTTCGGCAGCGCCAGACATCACTCCACAAATCGTTGGCGGAGGTGAGGCCACACCTGATGCGTACCCGTTTATGGTCGCCCTTGTCTCCTCGTCACAATCGAACGCATACCTCGGCCAATACTGTGGTGGTTCCGTGGTGGCACCCAACTGGGTCATGACCGCTGGCCATTGCGTGGTTGGTTCCACCGCCTCGAGCGTCGATCTGGTGATCGGCCGACACGATCTGACCAGCAGTGACGGCGAGCGAATTGGCGCCAAGAGCATCACGCTCCACCCGAGTTACAACAACAGAACCCTTGCCAACGACATAGCACTCATCGAGTTGGAGAGTCCGACCAGCGTCGCACCGATCGGTCTGGCATCGGCGAGCAACGCCTCGTTGTGGGCGCCCGGGACGATGGCAACAGTTACCGGCTGGGGTTTTACCGAGTCAGTTCCCAATTACCCCGAGGTGTTGTACGAGGTCGACGTCCCAATCTGGGCTGACGGAGACTGCGCCAATAGTGCGGTCAGTCGCGGATTCAACGCAACAGTGATGCTGTGTGCCGGCGACGTTGGCGTCGACTCATGCGGAGGTGACAGCGGAGGGCCTCTCTTTGTTCCCGACGGGTCAAACGGATACGTACAGGCCGGCATCGTCAGTTGGGGCATCGGTTGCGCTGACGCAAACGCCCCCGGCGTATACGCCGAGGTTGCGGCGTTCTCAGACTGGATCGCCGAGACCATCGGTGATACCCCACCACCACCACCACCGCCTCCACCACCGCCTGGTGACGTCAGCCTCCTGGTGAGCTTCTCATCGGACCGCTCCGACCCGGTGAATCTGGACGGCGCCACGGTTGATGGGACGATCTATGTGTTCGTCTCACCATCGGACGGCATCTCGTCAGTGACATTCACCGTCAACGGCGCACGGCCCAAGACCGACACTTCCGATCCCTTCGACCTGGCGGGGACGGCGCGCAACGGCGACGCCCGCGGATTCAATACAACCAAGCTCGGCTCGGGTGACCACACCGTTGAAGCGGTGATCAACTACGACGACGGCAGCAGCGAAACGATAAGCGCCACCTTCAGCTCCTAGCTGTAAAAGGGGGACGGCACTGTGCCGTCCCCCTTTCGCGTTCCTTAGGAATCCGTCGCCAATAGTGGCGGATTCCCTGCATAGGTTCAGGGCGTCAGGCGACCAGCAGAGTCCCCACTGTCCACACCAAGAACAGGGCAATGCTCAACGACAAGACGATCGGCGTCCTCCGCCAGTTAAATCCACACCAGATGCCCAACACACCAGTTGTGACTGCCATCGTCGCCGTCCACCAGTTGGGGACCAGACCAGCAGCCGCAGCTCCGATTACCAACACGACCACAACCGCAAGGAAACCCCCGGCTACCAACGCATAGAGGACTTGGCGAGGTGTCGGTTCGCTCACAGCAGTCCAGCCCTTTTTGCGACTCGTCGGAACCACTCGGCAAGGTCGTCCGTCGTGACATGGGCGTTTAGTCCACTTGGATTGGGGAGAACCCAGGTCTCGGGCGAAGCCGTCGACCCCTGACGCCCTAACTTCGCGTTCTTATCGCCGAACGCGGTCCGATATGCGGTAACGCCAGCGATGGCTACGACCTCAGGGCGGACTGTTGCTGTGAGATCACCAAGACGCCGACCCCCCTCGACAAGTTCATCACGTTCGAGTTCTGAAGCTCGAACCGTGGCACGTCGGACAAGGTTGGTGATTCCCATGCCACGATCGGTGAACTGCGACTTCTGTTCGGCAGTCATGCCCAGATTTGTATCTATCGCAAAGTCGATCAGCCCAGCTCCACGTAGGGCGGGGTAGAACCGATTTGAGGGGTGGCAGAAATGAGTCTGAGTTGCCGCAGTCCAGAGACCAGGGTTGATGCCAACAAAGAGCAAACGACAATTCGCCCCGATCAGGTCCGGAACCGTCGCATCGCGAAACGCGCCTAGTTCGTTTTTGCTAAAGCCCAACTTGCTCTCTCTCGGACGACTCTCTGTTCACACTGCATCCCAGAAATTACTCGCCCACCCAACCAAGGAAGGCCTACTGTTGCTTGGGTGGAAGTTGAGTACCAGTGGCGGGGAGAGTTCACCAGTGCAGAAGTGAACGAGCTCCACGCCGACGCATTCCAACATCGCACATATGCAGACACCGAATGGGATTGGGCTGCCTTGTGCCAAGAGAACAGCCTCGGCTGGGTCACCGCCCGAACCGATGGACGCCTCGTCGGGTTTGTGAACTTGATATCAGATGGTTTCGTTCATGCGTGGATCCAAGATGAGATGGTCGCCTCCGATGCCAGACATCAGGGAATTGGTCTGCAACTGATTCACCAGGCTAGGGATGCGGCGAGAGAGGCTGGATGTGAGTGGCTTCACGTCGACTTCGATGACGACCTGAAGCCCTTCTACTACGACACGGTTGGTTTTCGCCCGACCAACGGCGGTCTAATCGATCTCACCGAATCGGAGTAATCCAAAGGCCACATAAGGGCCGCTATATGGCCGCGACGCAAAGGCCCTACGGGATGGTCGTTGTGGTGGTCGTCGAAGTCGAAGTGGTCGACGTAGACGTGGTTGACGTAGTCGAGGTCGAGGTCGAGGTCGTTGACGTCGTCGATGTGGTGGACGTCGACGTTGTGGATGTTGAGGTCGTTGATGTCGACGTTGTGGATGTTGAAGTCGTTGACGTAGTCGATGTCGAGGTCGAAGTAGTCGAGGTCGAGGTTGACGTCGTCGGACTGGTAGTCGTGGTCGAAGATCCCGGCACCGTGGTCGTAGTCGTCGACGTTGTGGTGGTCGTAGTGTTGGTCGAGGCGACCGAGCCTTTAGTTGTTGTCGTGGACTTCTTGACAGTGGTGTTGGTGGTCTTGGGCGCTGTGGTGGTGGTCTCCTCCGGCGTCGTCGTCGAGACCCCTGTGGTTGTTGACGTCGACGTGTCGGCAGCAAGCCCCAACAAAGCCGCTACATCACATGGTTCGCCTTCCAGATCATCGACGCTCCCGACATTGTTGAGAAAGTCGGCATGGACATAAACCCTGGCGAGTTCGGATTCCGCGGTACCAACCGCCAACCACTCGCCGTCTTGCCCCATCACTTCAACTCGATCCCCTGCCCCGAACGACCCGACTTCGCCGTCTCCTGGGCACGCATAGAACGGGACATCATCGGCGTTCAGGGTCGGTGAGCCCTCTCCACCGCTGTTCCCGAAAGCGGCAAAGGCTCCAAGCACAACTAGGAGGCCCACAACGCCCATCAGGAGGGCAGCCTTTGGACTCAGAACTGCAGTGCTTCCCGAGATTGCAGATGGCGACGATCCCGCCGACACCCGCGATACGACCTCAGCTACGAAGCCCTCCGGTGCTTTTTCTGGGACCGCTCCACGTCTGGGCACGTCGACCCAGCGTTCCTCGCCTCCACTCATTACAGAGCCCCGGAGGCGCGACAGAATTCAAAGCCGTCGACGCAGGTCGCGACAGCCAAGATCTCTCCGCTCGATCCCAGACGTGCCATTGGGGTGATATATCGGCAGAATTCTCAGATTCTGAACCCCCAACACCCCCTAAACGCTGGACTTTCGGAGCTATTGGCTCGGGGTAAGCTCCACAACCGGTACGAGGAATGCAACATTTTCGACCCAATCCGCAGGGGTCCCGCCTGGGTCCTCGAGAATGTACTTTGCGAGTCTCTCAAAGGCCTTGGGATGGTTCGTGTTGTACGTGGTCAGGATTTCGAGGGCGCGAGCCTCATCGACTTCAGAGGCCTGGGCCTTTCGGCGCCTTGATCCAAGTTGGAATGTGACGCTGGGCTCTTTCCGGACGTTCAGAAACCAGTCCGACTTCTCTCCCCAGGCAGCGGCGACATACACCCGATTTTCTTCGATCGAAACGACCTCGAGGACCGTCGACCTGACCTGGCCTGAGCTGCGACCGATGTGCTCGAGAAGAACAAACCTCTTGCCAAGAAGTGCACCCAGATGCCAGCGGTAGAGAAGGATTGGTGCTCGGAATAGCCAGCGCTTCAGGCCTTTCGGTGAGCCCTGCTTTTTGAGTCGGGACTCCGCCATCCTCTGACGACTACTTCTTCTGGCTCTGGTAGTAGGGGTCGTCGCCCGAAGCGTGATCGGTGACGTCGACCACCTGAGTGAGTTCTTCGATCGACTCGAGGAGGATTCGCTCAATACCCTGTTTCAACGTGACCTGGGCCAAACCACAACCCTGACAACCGCCAAAAAGCCTCAGGTAGGCGATTGTTCCGTCGATCGAGACCAGTTCCGCCCCACCACCGTGAGACGCAATTGCAGGGTTCACCTGCTGGGTGATCACTTGCTGCACTCGCTCGACAAGTGGCCCTTCGAGATCGCCTGCAGGAGCCGTCATCTCAGGCGGTGCCGGCGAGTTGGGATTGTTCATGACCAATCCCTGGTCGGTAAGTTCAAGTGCGGCGCCGTCGAGCTTTTCCCGATCAATTTCGGGGTAGATGACGGCCATA
Organism: Acidimicrobiia bacterium; assembly: GCA_965216445.1. Taxonomy (GTDB): domain Bacteria; phylum Actinomycetota; class Acidimicrobiia; order Spongiisociales; family ZC4RG35; genus MA-ANB-1. The sequence continues at coordinate 1,004,100 of OZ244166.1, read as the reverse complement.
TCGCCGTGACGCTCCTCGGTCCAGTCAGCTTTCTTGGAATCGAGCTCGACAAAGGCCAATTCGTAGGAGAACTGGGGGCCCCGAAACCCGGTCACCTCGATTGACAACGCAAACTCGTTGTCGCCGGGCTCTTGGTCTCGCAGCTGACGGATCATCTCAAGCGCATCGGGCGCGATCGTAAGGGCGTTGGTATCAGACATCTGCGCACAATCGTAGTGGCTCTTTAGAGTCAACCAGGTGTCCCGCATTGTCGTAATCCTGCCCACACAGACCTACCGGGCGGCCGAATTCATCGAAGCTAGCAACCAGCTTGGGGTTGACCTGGTTGTTGCGTCCGAAGGTGATGCCCCAATCGACATGGGACCGGGATACATCAGGATCGACTGCTCCGATGTGGAGGGTGCTGCGGAGGAAATCGTGGCATATGGGGACCAAAACGCGATCGACGGGGTTGTTGCAGCCGATGACAGCGGGGTGGTCATTGCAGCACTCGCCGCCACCAGGCTTGGTCTGCCCTCCAACCCAGTCGATGCCGCCAGAGCCACCCGAGACAAAGCACAGCTGCGTCGGCTCCTGACCCTCGGTGAAGTGCCCCAACCAGATTGGTTGAGTCTGGGTGCCGATGACAACCCTCAAAGGGCCGCCGAACCGATCGGCTATCCGCTGGTGGTCAAACCCCTCTCCCGAGCAGCGAGCCAAGGCGTGATTCGAGCCGACACACCCGACGACCTACCTTCGGTCGTCTCACAAGTACGTTCAATACTCGCTGCCGACGGAGCCAGGGATGAAACGCTGCTGTTGGAAAAGTACGTCAAAGGCGATGAGGTAGCCGTTGAAGGTGTTGTTGGCCCCGAGGGTTTGGTGGCTCTAACCATCTTCGACAAGCCCGACCGACCGACGGGCCCAGCATTTCCAGAAACCATCCTCGTGACCCCATCACGTCACCCTGGTCCGCTCCAGAACGAGATCCTCCGCGTAGCCGAGATGTCGATCCGTGCTCTCGGTTTGACGAACGGTCCGGTGCATATAGAACTGATTCTCGGCCCTCAGGGGGTTCAGGTGATTGAGGTAGCAGCCAGATCGATCGGGGGTCTGTGCTCCCGAAGCCTCAGCTTCGGTCTCATGGACACGTCGCTCGAGACGTTGATACTGCGCAATGCCATCGGACGGGACAAACGTGAGCTCCGCAGGGCTCCCGGAGCAAGTGGAGTCCTTATGATTCCGATTCCTCGCGCCGGCCTTCTCGAATCCATCGACGGTTTGGGCGCACTAGCCGAAGACCCGGCGATTGTCGGTCACGAAATCACCGCACCAATAGGATCCCAAGTCGCACCACCACCCCAAGGTGATCGGTATCTTGGATTTGTATTCGCCAAATCGGAAACACCGGACGAAGTGGAAGCAGCACTGACCCGCGCCAACAAGCTGATAGAAGTACAAATCGGGTGAGCCGGGTACCATGCAGGTTTCTCAACGCAAAACCGGCCATATCTGGCCGCGTATTCCTAAGGAAAGTGGAATTGCAAGGTTCAAGTTCGACTTTAGGGTTAGTTCTTACCCGCGAGATCGCGCGTAAGACGATTTTGTCATTTACATGAGCACGGTATTTGTTTTTGCGGGCGGAAACCCTCCTCCGCTCGGCATCATCGACGAACTCCCCCAACCAGACCAGGTGATAGCGGCAGACAGCGGGTATCTGGTGGCAGAAGCATTGGGATATGGCGTCGACACGATCATTGGCGACATGGATTCTCTGCCTGCGGGAACCGCCATTCCCGAGACCACTGATCTCCTGTCCCATCCAAAGGACAAAGACGCCACGGATCTCGATCTTGCCTTGGAGCTAGCTATTCGAGATCAGCCGGGCCGAATGGTCTTGGTAGGTGCCGAAGGGGGACGTTTCGACCATGAGGTAGGCGCACTGGCGACCATCTGCAGTGACCGTTGGGATTCAGTCCCGGAAATCGACTGGGTCAGGTCGGACAGTATCTGCCACATAGTGCGGGGAACACGACGCATACAAGGCGATCGAGGCGAGACGATTTCTCTCATACCGTTTGGAGGCGACGCCACCGGGGTGTCAACCGTTGGGCTGAAATGGACGCTCGACGACGCCACCCTTCACTCAGGGACGTCGCTCGGAATCAGTAATCAGTTTGAGAAGACAGAAGCGGTCATCTCCGTCGCCAGCGGATGCGTTCTGGTCATAATCCCATCGTCCTGAGTCACTGACTCAGACCGGCCACAATCGCTGGGTCAAGAGCCGAGAAGCCTTGGAGATAGGCCAACCTCTCAGATTTGAGCCGCTTCACAATTGCGGTGTACTCATCTGTTCGACCTTGTGACTCGTAGAGGGTGTGGGGCCGCAACAACTGCGGGTCGGGCACTCCCGGAACCGAGGTCGCCACCTCGTATCCGAAGTCCGGATCGGGTGCCCACTCGATTGTCCCTTCAACGATTCCCTGGACAATTGACGACGAGTCCGAGATTCGGACCTTCTTGGAGCGTTCACCCTCTCCCCCAACCCGGCCGGTGTTGAGCACATAGGCCTCGAGGTCCGGCATGGAATCGAGCAGTTCCATTAGTCGGTTTCCTTGGAGAGCGTCATCGTTAAAGAAGAACGGGTTGGTGCCGGGAACACGGAGACTCTTCCCTGCCTCAGCGGCGCCACCTGCCGACGTGCCTTTAGTCTCACCAAGCATGAAGTATCCGGGGATCTGAGACCGTTTCAGTTTGGACACTGCGGGGATGATGTGGTCGGACCGATTAAGTATCAGCAGATACCTGGCCTTAGGGACGTTGCTTGGATCCCTATGGCGGATGTTGGCCATCGGGAAGGTGCATCTCCCGTTGGCTGTGTAAGACGTATCGAAGAAGTCGACCTTCCCCTCCGGACTCACCGACACGTTTTCGAGCCATGCGTCGGGACGGGTTGTCCCACCGTATATCGTCGGCTCGTCATCGGGATCAAGCCCGTAAGTCTTGGCAAAACAGCCAGCCTCGGTGGTGTGCACAGCTCCCCCTTTAAGCAAACCGACGAAGTCATCCTGGACCGGCAGAGAACCGGCTTGCTGCCTGAACGTCGTCGTGGTTTTGCCAGTCCCGGAAAGACCGATGATCAGCATCGACTCTTCGTCGCCACTTCTTGTTGAATCCGACGGGTAGACCTTCAATCCGGCATGGAGGGCAAGACCACCCCTGTCATACACCAGGCGGTTCCACATTCGGAGTCCGCCCATCTTCGATTCTCCGAAGTAGTCAGAGCCGAAAACTCGTGTGGTCCAGTTTTCGAGATCCACAATAATGAGCCGATCGTCAGGTTTGCCGGGAGCGGGCAGCCCTGGGGTGTAAATCACAGTGAATTCGGGGTCCCAGCTCGAATCCTTCGGAAAGTACAGCTGCGCTTGCATCGCGGCGATGTTCGGTTGCGATGCCTCGATGAAGAGCTGACACGCAGTGCGGAACTCGGGGTCAGGGCCGATGTATCCTTCAACAAGGATCATGTCCTGTTCGGCGACATAGTCGTCTTGCTTCTGCGCCCACCTTTCGGCCTCGGCACGTGTCATCCGGTTTTGGCTGATCTCTTCATCGGAAACGAAGAATGTGGAATTCTTCAATCGGGCAGTCACATCTGCCTGATAGTTGATGTTGCCGAATTCGGTGACCGTGACCCGCGGCATAACACTCAACGCACGGTCTCGTAGCCAATCGTTGGACGGAGACACTTGAACAGAGCGCGCAGAAGGAAGTGTTGACAAATTACCGGTCTCCAGAGGGGCCTTGAATGCTGAGGAGATGCTAACCGCCACAAAACCGCTATCCGACCTCGGTCCTCGACACTCAGGTCTGTTGATGGACCTGTTCGAGAAGTACTATGGGCGGGTGCGCCCCTTCCTCACGCCAAGCACTGCCCTCGTTTCAGCCGCGCTGCTGCTCGCCGCCTGCGGAGTCGAGGACGCTGGGACAGGCACAAGCAGTCTTCCCACAACTACGACGACGATCGCCGCCACCACCACCACCACGGTGCCGGCGACCACAACGACTGTCGCTGACTATTACGACGGGTTTACGGCGAATGTCTTGCCGACCGACACGACGCTGGTTGCCAAGGCGCGAGGAGAGATGGAGGTCTTTGCAGAACCGGACGCCCCCGAGCCACAGACGACACTTCCCGAGACAACAATCCTGGGGACCGTAACGGTCGCAACCATTGTCAGCGGACCGATCGATGGGTGGGCTGAGGTGATGCTTCCAATACGTCCCAATGGCTCCACCGGATGGGTGAAGATCGATGCCGTAGACCTTTTCGTGGTTGAGGGACGACTAGTCGTCGACCTTTCAGAGAAGACCCTCACCTACTACCGGAATGGAGAGGAGTTGCTTTCCAGTCCGGTGGCAATTGGGACTCCCCGCAATCCAACACCAACCGGGCACTTCTATGTGACCGACAACGTGACCCTCGCCAACCCTGGCAGTCCTTGGGGCCCACACGCCTTGGGTCTCTCCGGGAGAAGTGACACGATCACCGAATACAACGGAGGTGACGGAATCATTGGTATCCACGGGACAAACCGGCCAGGTTCGATCGGGAACGCGGCTTCACTCGGCTGCGTTCGCCTCCCCAACGACGTGATCACCTCGATCCACGAGTTGGTTGCCATCGGCACGCCCGTCGAGATCAGGGCCTGACTTTTAGGCCACCGTGACCAGCGCATTGGAGAGAACAACCTCTCCTCTTTCGGAGGTCGCTGAAGATAGCAACAGCCCATCTTCCGATTCCCAAACCTTTGTGACCACCGTTTCTCCGGGGTAGACCACGCCGGCGAAACGGGCCTTGTAAGCGGAAACTGCGTCGGTGTCTCCGTCGAGTGCTGAGTCGACCGCCGCCTTCAACGCGATCCCATATGTGCAGAGACCATGAAGGATCGGCCTCTCAAAGCCGGCAAACATCGCAAACCCGGGATCGGCGTGAAGGGGGTTGAGATCACCGGATGACATCCGATAAAGCAGAGCCTGTTGGGGCAGAGTCTTTGATTCGATTTCGTAGTCGGGATCGCGGTCAGGCGCCTCGTTCCCGACCGACGGCCCACTCTCACCTCCAAAGCCACCTTCTCCACGTACGAAAATCGAAGATCTGTTGACAAACAGTGGCTCGCCACTGCGTTCATCGACTGATTCGATTTCGATGACAATGAGAGCGCCCTTTCCCTTGTCGAAGACGTTGAGAACCCGGCCCGTCTGCGTGACAGCACCCGCTGTCGGCAGGGGTCGGCGTATATCGATCTCCTGCTCACCGTGGAGGATCTGGGTCAGGTTGATGTCAATGCCATCTACATTCCCGAGGCTCATCATGGTGCCAAAAGGGGGAATCGTCGCGTAAGAGGGTAGGACCTTCAGGTCGCCTTCGTAGGTGTATCGCAACTCGTCTTCATCTGTTGGCGGGACACCGGCACCGATACCGAGATGGTACAGAATCACGTCTTTGTCGCTCCAACTGTATTGGGACGGCGCGAACTCAGCTCCTACGGCCCTGTCAATATCGATTGGCATTCTCAGCCACCCAGGATCTGCGCGAGCATCATCAACTCATCGTTGTTGTTCATGGGGACCTGATACTCAGAGATATCCCGAACCTCTTCAATGTGAGCGGCCAGCGTCTCGACGTCGGGCACGACGCCCTGGCCAGCAAACCAGCCATTGTTGGTTCCGATAAACACCCTCGCGTAGCGTCCACCACCAACCGAAAACACCTGGTGGGTGAAGTCATTGGCCTCAGAACACAGATAAACCACCATCGGCGTCACCTGGTTCGGGTCGAACATGTCGGCGAAGGGACCCAGAATGTCTTCGGTCATTCGGGTTTTTGCGGTTGGGGCGATTGCATTCGATTTGATCCCGTACTTCTCACCTTCGATTGCCAGGACATTGGAGAGTCCGACCAAACCCGCTTTAGCTGCTCCGTAGTTGGCCTGTCCGAAGTTTCCAAACAGACCCGAGGCTGAGCTCGTGTGAACGAACCGGCCGTAATTGTTCTCCTTCATCACCTTGAACGCCGGATGAGAGACGAAAAACGCACCTTTCAGGTGGACATCGAGCACAGCTTCGACCTCGTCCAGAGTCATGTTTGCGAACGACTTGTCCCTGAGTATCCCGGCGTTGTTGACAACGATATCTACTGTCCCGAACTCGTCCAGGGCGGTTTGGATGATTCCCTCTCCGCCTTCTCGTGTTGATACCGAGTTGTAGTTGGCCACTGCCTCGCCGCCGGCTGCGACTATCTCGTCTACGACCTTGTCGGCTGCTGATTGGGAGGAACCACTGCCGTCAACGGCGCCGCCGAGATCATTCACGACGACCCGCGCACCACGACGCGCCAACTCGAGTGCGTAGCCTCGACCCAAACCACCTCCGGCGCCGGTTATGACGGCTACCCGGCCATCAAACGTGATTGGTTCACTCATGCTCTACTCCTGGCTTGATCAAAGTGTGGGGTTACTGAATCGCAGATCCCCGACCCAGTCAAATCAGCAGTTTCAGCAAGAGGGACGAGCACCACTTGTATGGCCCGAAAGGGTCTCGGAGGGTGAAGCCACTACAAGCCGAGGGATCTCCCCACTATCTCCTTCATGATCTCGGTGGTGCCGCCGTAGATGGTCTGCACCCGGGCATCGCGGTATGCCCTGGCTATCGGGTATTCCTCCATGAACCCCCAGCCACCGAAGAATTGGAGGCATCGATCGATGACACTCTTCTCTAGTTCGGTCACCCACCACTTGGCTTTGGCTGCCTCGTCGGCACTGAGTTCCCCTTCGTTGTGTTCCATGATCTGGCGGTCCACATAAACCCGGGCGATGTCCAGCTCCGTACGCATCTCAGCCATCGCGTGTTTGATCGTCTGGAATGAGCCAATCGGCTGGCCAAATGCCTTGCGTTCCTTGATGTACTCGAGCGTCCAATTGAATGCCGTCTCGGCGTGGGCCAGCGAACCGATAGTCAGCCCAAGCCGCTCCTGCGGCAGATTCTCCACTAGATGTATGAAGCCTTTCCCCTCTTCTCCAAGAAGGTTGGCTACGGGCACCTGCACCGAATCAAAGAACAATTCGGCCGTGTCTTGAGCGTGAAGCCCGATCTTTTCGAGGTTGCGGCCCCGAGTGAATCCTTCCATGCCCTCTTCAATGACGAGGAGGCTCATACCTGAGTGACGCTGGCCCGGATCCGTCTTCACTGCGGTCACTATGAGATCTGAGTTGATTCCGTTGGTGATGAAGGTCTTCGAACCGTTGACCACATAGTTGTCACCGTCTCTGATTGCAGTGGTCGCTATCCCAGCCAGGTCGGAACCGGCGCCAGGCTCGGTCATGGCGATAGCTGCCATCAGCTCACCGGATGCAAGCCCGGGAAACCAACGCCCCTTCTGCTCATCGTTGGTCAGGCGCAAGAAATAGGGAAGACACACGTCGTTGTGAAGAGTGATGCACATGCCTGAGGCCATGGCATCTCCACGGACCAGCTCTTCAACTATGACTGTGTTGAAGCGAAAATCATCAGTGCCGCCGCCCCCGTACTCCTCGGGGATGGCCATCCCCAAGAAACCAGAGGCGCCGGCTTTGCGAAACATAGCTTTGTCGACGATTCCCGCTTGTTCCCATTTAGAGACATTGGGGGTCACTTCTTTGGCGACGAACTCCCGAACCGAAGATCGAAACAAGTCATGATCGGAGTCGAAGAGTGTTCGATTCACTCAGACCCGCACCCATCGCACCTGACCCGCACGAGGTTCAAACCCCTGCGTACAGACTTTCGATCTCGTCGGCATACTTCTCGAGGACAACGCGACGCTTGAGCTTGAGCGAAGGTGTGACCTCGCCAGAGTCTGGTGTCCACTCGTCTCCGACGATGACCCATTTCTTAATCTGCTCCACTCGTGCGACCGTCTCGTTGGCGGCCTCCATGGCGTTCTTGATCTCCTCTTCCACCTCGGGAAGCTTCGAGAAGGACTCGAGGTCGGCGTAAGGAATTCCTCGCGCTTCGGCCCATGCTGGGGCCTCCTCGTGATCCAAAGCGACGACCATGGTGAGGAACTTACGGCCATCCCCGACCATGCAAGCCTTGGAGATCAGCGGATGATTGCCGAGGAGCGTCTCCAACTTCGCCGGGGCGATGTTCTTGCCAGCGGCGTTGATGATGATCTCTTTCTTTCGGCCAACGATCCAGACGAACCCGTCTTCATCGATCCGACCCAAGTCGCCGGTCCGGAGCCATCCATCATCGGTGAAACCTTCGGCACTCGCCTCAGGCAGCTTGTAATAGCCAGCCGTGATCACACCACCGCTGAGAAGCACCTCGTCGTCGTCGCCAAGCTTGACGCCAACGCCGGGGAGTGCCTTGCCGACCGATCCGATCTTTGCATCTCCAGGGAGATTCGACGTTGCTGGACCGGTGGTCTCCGAGAGGCCGTAGAGCTCATACAACGGAATCCCAATGGTCTGGAAGAACTTGACCAGGTCAGGGTTGATCGGTGCCGCCGCCGTGATCGCAATCTCGACGTGATCCATGCCCAGACCTTCACGCACCTTGGAGAGCGCAATCTTGTCGAGGATCCCCGCGAGGGCACTCCCCTGGCCACCATTGGCTTCGGCTTCTACACGCTTCTCGTTGGCCTTTAGGGCCGCGTTGAGGATCTTGCCCTGAATGCCTTCGGCCTGTTCGAACCGGGCCATAAGTCGAGAGTGGAACTTCTCGTAGACGCGAGGGACAGCGACGAACAGAGTTGGCCTCGCCTCGATGATGTACTCGAGGACGCTCGCCAGGTTGGGGCAGAACCACACCTCACCAGCGAGATAGATGCCCACGTAGTGGGTGGCCATCCGCTCGGCGATGTGGGCCAAGGGGAGGTAGGAGACCATCCGAGCGCCAAGCTTGAGATCCGCTCCCCGTCTGACACACTCCACCGTCCACACGGCGTTGTAATGGCTGATCATCACACCCTTGGGGGTTCCGGTGGTTCCGGAGGTGTAGATGAGTGTGGCCAGCGTGTCGGGAGTCAATTGGTCAACGGCACGGTTGACGGTCTCGGGATCGTCTTGCAGCTGCTGAGTGCCACGGGCGAGCAGCTCTTCCCAGGAGAGGACCCAATCAGCCGTGTCGTAGTTCTCGGCGCCGGACATCAACACGACGTATCTGAGGTTGGGCAGCTCGGACCGAATCTGCTCCCAACGCTTCATGTAGTCGAGGTTTTCGAGGATTGCGACCGTCGCCCCACAGTTCTCAGCGATGTACTGGATCTCTTCGGCGGCGAGCGTTGAATACACCGTGACCGGAGTCGCCCCTGCGTGGATCGCACCGAGGTCGGCGATGACGTGCTCGGGCCGGTTCCCGGCCATGATCGCGACAAACTCGTCCTTCGTTACACCCAAAGAAGCCAGACCGGCTGCGGCCTTGTGGACAACATCGCGATACTCACCCCAGGTCAGCTGATCGAATCCGGAGTCGCCTTTCCAGTGAATCGCTGGCTTGTCGCCGTGTCGATCGGCGTTGCGGTTGAAATAGTCGACGATGGTCTTTCCTTCGACCACTGCATCGATTTCGGCGCGTTCGGTAAGAACGGCATCTTGATTCATGACTCTTCCTTTGGGTCAGCCGACAACTCCGTTGGAACGCAGCTTACCGATTTCTTCCGGGCTATATCCGAGGGAGACCAGTAAATCGTCGGCGTCGGCGCCCGGTTCAACCGGGGAGTCCGGTACGGCTGCTGGCGTTCTTGAAAAGCGAGGCGCAGGAGCCGGTTGGGCCACCGAGTCTACGGCGATGAAGGTCTCTCGGGAAGCGAGGTGACTGTCCGCCAAAGCCTCACTGAGTGACCAAACTGGAGTCACACATGCGTCGGTCCCGATGAAGAGGGCAGTCCACTCCGCCTGAGACCTGGTTCGGAACCGTTCGGCAAACAGCCTTCTCATCTCCGGCCAAGACGGGACATCGGTCTGTGCGGGGCAGGACTCCTCGACGTCGAGCAGACGAACCAGCTCAGCAAAGAACTGCGGCTCCAAAGCCCCAACAGCCATATGGCGATGATCAGAGGTCTGATAGACGGAGTAGAACGGTGCGCCGCCATCAAGGAAGTTCGTCCTTCGCTGGTCGAGCCAACGTCCTTCAGATTTCAAGCTGTGAACCATGGTGCTCAGCAAGGCCGCACCATCGACCATTGCAGCATCGACGACCTGGCCCAAACCGGTTGCTCGTGCTTCGAGCAATGCTGCCAGCAGGCCCGCCACGAGGAGCATGCCGCCACCGCCAAAATCGGCGATCATGTTGAGCGGGATCTGCGGCTCATCTTCCGTGCCGATGGCATGGAGCACCCCCGAAATGCCGATGTAGTTGATGTCGTGACCAGCCATGCCGGCGTAGGGGCCCTCCTGCCCCCAACCTGTCATGCGGCCGTAGACAAGCGCGGGGTTGACCTCCAAAGCGTCCTCAGGACCAACGCCCAGCCGTTCAGCTACGCCAGGCCGGTATCCCTCGATGAGGATCTCGCAATTACGTATGAGACGGCCAACCGCTTCCCGGCCCTCGGGCACCTTGAGATCCAACGCAATCGACTTTTTGTTGCGGTTCAGCAAGTCCCGCTTGGGGTTGGTACCGAGCACACTGGGTCCGGCCGGGTGCCGCTCGACCCTGATGACCTCTGCTCCATAATCGGCGAGAACCATCCCACAGAACGGTGCAGGCCCAATCCCGGCCAACTCAACAACCGTCAATCCTGCAAGGGGCCCTCCCATCTGAGAAACCATACCTCCAACCGTTCTGTGAAGATCCATGCACCCCCAGGGTGACCAAATCTTCACAGAACGGTTTGGGGAGGGTCGTAACTATTGATAAGTCAAGCGGAAGCGGACATGTTGGACGCATGTGGGATGAGATGCGTGTCCGAAAGGAAGCCGGTGGACGGCACGGGCTGCTTTCGAGGGCGCAACTTCAGGCGCTTGGCGTGAGCCGAAAGGAGATGGCCGACCGAATTCGCAGCGGACGTCTCGTGAAATTGCATCCCGGCGTCTATTACCTGGATTCGATAGCCGCTACCTGGAAGACGGCTGTCCTGGCTTCGGTCCTCGCTGCGGGTCCAGACGCCCTCTCCTCGCACAGGACTGCAGCCATCCTGTGGAACTTCGATGCGTTCTACTCGAGGGTCATCGAGGTAACCGTCCCATATGCAGAGTCTCCGGTGCCCAACTCGACGATTGTTCACAGATCACGACGCGCAAACCCACAAGATGTCGTCGACGGCATCCCGATCACGACGCCTGAGCGAACCCTGTTTGATCTCGCACCTATCGTCCCATGGAGTGTGCTCGAGAAGGCCACACGATCGGCGGTTCACCAGAACCTGACCACACCGTCAAGGCTCGATCACGCTGTTGGGAGGTTTGGCGGACGAGGAGTCGCCGGCACAAGACGGATGCGAACACTGGTGGGCGTGATACGTGACGACTTGTCTGGAAGTGTCGCCGAGATCGATCTCAAACACATCATTCAGAATGCACCCATACCGCCAGCGGTGCAGCAACTGCAGATCCCGTTGCCCGATGGCTCAAATGCCTACCCCGACTTTTGCTGGCCGGACCAAATGAAAGTGGTCGAGGTTGACGGGTTTGAGGCTCATGGGACACCTCAGCAGCTGCAAAGGGACCTTCGCCGACAGAACGCCTTGTTAGCTCTGGGGTGGGAGATTCGCCGGTTCACAGCCACCGAGGTGAGACTCGAACGCCGACGCGTGGCGCAAGAAGTGGCCACGTTCGTGAATGCCGCTTCTGTGAAGGTCTATGCACCTCCAGGGTGACCAAATCTTCACAGAACGGTTGAAGGGCGAAGGTCAGCCGAGTCGGATCCTCGGATCCAGCCAGCCGTAGGTGATGTCGGCGAGCATGTTGAAGAAGATCACGGCGATAGCGGTGACCATCAGCCACGCCATCAATGTGTAGACCTCCCCACGGTTGAGGGCATCGATGAAGAACTTGCCCATTCCGGGCCAGGAGAAAATGGTCTCGGTGATGACGGCACCTCCGAGGACAGCGCCAAAGTTCAGCGCAGCCACAGTTACCACCGGAATCAGGGCGTTCCGCAATCCGTGTTTCATCGTCACAGCACGCTCTTTGACTCCTTTGGCACGAGCAGTTCGGATGTAGTCGGAGTGCAGGACTTCGAGCATCGACGCCCTTTGGAAACGGGAGAACGTGGCAATAGACACGTAGGACAAGGTGACAATCGGCAGGATCATATGCTGAATTCGATCCAGGAACGGATTCGCCGCGTCTATCGAAGAGATCCCGAAGGTGTAGACGAGTCTGATGCCAGTGGATAAGAAGAACGCGGTCGCGAGAGCCTGAAGAATCAGCGCAAACCAGAAGATCGGGACCGAGAACCCGAAGAAGCTGATGGTGGTCGTCGCGTAGTCGAAGAAGCTGTACTGCCGTTTGGCCGAGAAGACCCCGAGGACAACAGCAAGGATCAGCGCTATCACCTGAGACACGGCCACGAGCTGGAGGGTGTTCCAGATCGAACGTGACAAATCCGGCCAGATCGGCTGGTCACCAAGTGCGGTATTGCCAAACTGATTGAAAATCGCGTCTTTCAGCCAGAACCCATACTGGACGATGAGGGGGTCATCCAAGTGTTTTCGGTCGATGATGTTCTGGATCGTGGTTTGACTCACGTTTGGCTGGAGTCTGATCTGAGAAACGGGATCAGTGACAGCTGTCATCCCGAAAAACACCAACAATGATGCGGCGATAAGCACCGGAATGCTGTAAAGAAGTCGCCGCGCGATGAACGTACCCATTTGTGGCCTCTCGTCCTACAGAGTTGCTACCTGTCTATGCGCACGCGGTTGGGGACATTTCGACAAACCATGTGTCAGATTCCTGACATAGTCGGGGCGAATGCCGATTACGGATCGGGAGCCCCTGTGTGGGACCGCATGGTTCGACCTACGGATCCACTAGATCTAGTCCGGGCCGCGGCGGAGTAGAGGACCTGCAACCAGAAAGGCAACGGAGAAGATGGTTCGCTCGGGGGTATACCGGCGGCAACCCTTCGGGTTGCTTGGGGGTCGTCGGGAACGCCCCTGTGCCGGAAACCTACCTGGACTCACTAGACCTAGTCCGGGCCGCGGCGAAGATACGACCAGAAAGACAACGGAGAAGATGGTTCGCTCGATACCGGCAACCCTTCGAGTTGCGGGGGTCGAACGCCTTTGTGCGGACCGCATGGTTCTACCTCACGGACTCACTAGATCTAGTCCGGGCCGCGGCGGAGTAGAGGACCTGCGACCAGAAAGACAACGGAGAAGATGGTTTGCTCGGGGGGATACAAGGGGGGTCGTCCCCCTTGCTCTAAACCGGTGCGCTGGACTTGATCTCGAGCGGTGCTGCGAAGTGACAGGCACTCAAGTGGCCGAACTGTTCTACCAGCGGCGGCTTCTCTTCGGCACAGATGTCCTGGGCTTTCCAACACCTCGTACGAAAAACACAACCCGAAGGCGGGTTGGCGGGGTTGGGTACGTCTCCCGACAAGACAATGCGGTTTTTCGCGTGATCCGATCGAGGATCGGGTATCGGAACCGCCGACAGCAGAGCCTGCGTGTACGGGTGCGTCGGATTCTCGAATATCTCTTCTTTCGTACCCAACTCGACGATGTGACCCAGGTACATAACGCCGACCCGGTGGGATATGTGTCGGACAACGGAAAGGTCGTGGGCGATGAAGAGGTATGACAGGTCGAGCTCGCCCTGAATATCCTGAAGGAGGTTGATGACCTGAGCCTGAATGGAGACGTCGAGTGCGGAAACCGGCTCGTCGAGGAGGAGCATCCGCGGATTCAGTGCTAGTGCTCGGGCGATTCCGATGCGCTGCCGCTGTCCACCAGAGAATTCATGGGGGAAGCGGTTCCCGTGTTCCGGCGATAGCTGGACAGTGCGAAGCAACTCGGCCACACGATCTTCACCACCGTCGTCATACAGGTTATGGATTCGAAGTGGCTCGGCGACGATCTCTCGGACTGTCATCCTGGGATTCAGAGATGCGTAGGGGTCCTGGAACACAATCTGGAGCTCACGGCGGATTGGCCGCATGCTCTTCCGATCCAGCGTGGTGATGTCAGTTCCCATGAAGTTGACTTCACCGTCGGTGGGGTCGAGCAGCCTGATAATGGCACGCGCTGTTGTCGACTTGCCACACCCTGATTCTCCGACCAGACCAAGTGTTTCTGAATGGCCAACATGGAAAGTGACACCGTCTACGGCATACACATAGCCGACGGTCTTGCGACGCAGACCTTCCTTGATTGGGAAGTGCATCTTGAGGTCTTTGACATCAAGCACGGCCTCGCCGTTGGCGGCGCCGTTGCCAGCGTATGAGATGTTCTCGTCTGCCACCACTCCCCCTTAGATCTCGATACCGGTGATTTTTGCTTCGCGTTCGATTTCCAGAACCACTTCGTCGGGGAAGTGGCAAGCGCTGGGATGGGCACCCAACTCGGTAACGAGGATATCGGGCACTTTGGTCCGACAAAGCTCGCGACCCTCCGACATCCGGCACCGGGGGTGGAAGGCACAACCGGGCGGCAGGCTGATAACCGACGGTGGGTTGCCCGGAATCGGGAGGAGCTTCTTGATCTCCCCGGTGACTCTGGGAAGGCTCATCATGAGCCCAAGGGTGTAGGGATGACGGGGGTTGTGGAAGATCTCATCAACCGTTCCACTCTCGACCACCCGGCCGCCATACATGACAGTTACCCGGTCGGCCATTTCCGCAACGACACCCAGGTCGTGTGTGATCATGATCGTCCCGGCACCAGTCTCCTGGGCGGCAACTCTCATCACTTCGAGTACCTGGGCCTGAATGGTGACATCAAGGGCAGTGGTGGGTTCATCAGCGATCAGGACGGACGGCTTGTTGGCCATCGCCATCGCGATCATCGCGCGCTGTCGCATTCCACCGGAGTACTCATGTGGATACTGGTCGTAGCGTCGCGCCGGGTTGGGAACGCCGACCATTTCGAGGAGATCGATCGTTTCGTTCTTCGCCTTCTCGGTGGACAGGTCGTCGTCGTGGACCAACAGAGCTTCAGCGATCTGCTCGCCCACCTTGAAGACTGGATTGAGCGAGGTCATCGGGTCCTGGAAGATCATGGCGATCTCTTTGTTTCGTATCGTGCGCAGCTCGTCGACCGGCAGACCGAGTATGTCACGACCTTTGTAGAAGACCTCTCCGGCGACGATACGCCCCGGTGGGATCTGAATTAGGCCAAGGGCCGCCATGACAGTGACGCTCTTGCCGGAGCCGGACTCACCGACAACACCGAGGGTTTCTCCTGGATAAACGTCATAACTGACTCCGTCGACCGCGTGAACCACGCCGTCGGTCGTGTCGAACTCAACGACCAGGTTGCGGATTGATAAAACGGGTTCGGTCACGAGACCCTTTGCTTCGGATCGAATGCGTCCCGAAGTCCGTCACCAACAAAGTTGATACAGAGTGCAATGAGTACGATGGTCAAGCCAGGGAACGTAGCCAGCCACCAAAGTGTCGTCAAGGAGTCCTGCCCGTCGGCAATCAGAACCCCTAATGCCGGGAAGGGCGGCTGGACACCAAAACCGAGGAAACTGAGAGCAGCTTCAACCAGGATGGCGCTTGCCACGGTGAGTGTCGCATTGACGATTATCGGTCCCATCGTGTTGGGCAGGATGTGTCTGAAGATGATCCGATTGTCTGACGCTCCTAGCACCTTGGCCGCCTCAACGAACTCCTTCTCACGTAACCCGAGGAACTCACCCCTGACTATTCGCGCCAAACCCGTCCAGAACAGGAACCCGAGGATGAAAGCCACCCGCACCGGGCTGCCGGCTCCGAGGAACGCCGAGAGAACCAGCAAAATGGCCAGGAACGGCACCGTGAGGAACAGGTCGGTCATTCTCATCAGGAGGTTGTCGATCGCACCGCCGTAGTACCCCGCGATGCCACCGATGATCACCCCGATCACTGTCGATAGTCCTGCAACGATGAAGGCGACATAGACCGACGTCCTGGTTCCGTATAACGTTCGGCTGAAGTAGTCACGTCCGATCTTGTCCGTTCCGAAGAAGTGGCTGTCCTCGAAGGTTGGCGGTAGTGACCGGTTTGGTACGTCCGTCGCGGCAAAGTCGTAGGGGGCGATGAAGTCCGCCAACATTGCGGCTGCAAAAACCAATAAGAGGATGATCAGCGAGGTCATCGCCAGCTTGTGTTGGAAGAATTTGCGCCGGGCCAGCTGCCACTGGGTTAGAGACTCGACCTCCAGACCTTCCAGGTGGACTGAGTCGAGGGCGGCCTGTGTCTGGGCCTCCTCCAACGCTTCTTGTACGCGGGTTTCTTGATCAGTCAAGTCGGATCCTTGGGTCGAGCCAGCCGTACACGATGTCTGCAACAAGATTGGCGAGGATGACGGCAATGGCTGTCACCATGAGCCATGCCATCAGCGTGTAGACCTCTCCCCTGGCGAGGGCGTCGATGAAGAACTTGCCCATTCCCGGCCATGCGAAGATGGTTTCGGTAATGACAGCTCCACCGAGAACAGCTCCGAAGCTCAACGCAGCGATCGTCACCACGGGAATGAGTGCGTTGCGCAACCCGTGTTTCAAGGTCACCACGCGTTCCTTGACCCCTTTGGCCCGGGCGGTCCGGATGTAGTCGGAATGGAGAACCTCGAGCATCGATGCTCTCTGGTACCTCGAGTACGTGGCAATCGAGACGTATGACAGAGTCACGATCGGGAGGACCATGTGTTGGATACGGTCAATAAATGGGTTGGCCGGGTCGAAAGACGACTGCCCGAACGTGTAGAACAACCTAAACCCGGTTTTGAGGAAGAAGGCTGTCGTGAGCGCCTGCAGGATCAATGCAAACCAGAAGATGGGCACTGAGAACCCGAAGAAGCTGATCGTGGTAGTTGCGTAGTCGAAGAAGGAGTACTGCTTCTTTGCTGAGAAGACCCCCAGAATAACCGCAAGGACTACGGCTATAAGCTCGGATACGAACACGAGCTGGAGGGTGTTACCGATGGACCGTGAAAGGTCGGGCCATATCGGCTGATCACCAAGTGCGGTGTTTCCGAACTGGTTGAAGAAGACGTCTCTGAGCCAGAAACCGTATTGCACGATGAGCGGGTCGTCGAGGTGCTTGCGATCGATAATGTTCTGGATCGTGGTCTGACTCACATTCGGTTGGAGCCGGATCTGTGAAATCGGGTCGGTTACGGCTGTCATTCCGAAGAAGACAAGGATCGTCGCTGCCAACAACACCGGGATGCTGTAGAGCAGTCTCCGTGCAATAAATGTGCCCATTCTCCGCCTCTCGTCCTACTGGGAAGCCGTCGTTTCAATATACCCGCTCCAACCCCTCCATGTCGGAAAAGGCCATTTCGCTTGCGGGTTTAGGGATAAAGAGAGGGCCGCCCGAAGGCAGCCCTCTCTTATCAGTCGTTAAACGCTTGGTCGATTAGCCCGCGGGGACAATCGGCTCGGCGCTTGTAATGAGCTGCTCCACGTATGAGAAGTCCGGAGCGATGGTGTAAGCACCCTCCAGAACCGCAGTGGCAACAATACCGGCAGCAAACAGGTTGCCGTCGGGCTCGAATGTGTTCATCGACTCGGGCTCTTGGTCAGCACCGAATGTGATGAGTTCTTTACCGGTCCATGCACCGATGTTCCAGAACGGACCCACTTGCGTGGCGTTGTCCTGCGGACCTGAAATGTCAGCATTCCAGGCGAAGAACGTCGGCTTCTGGTACAGCGGGATTGACGCAACGTCTGCAAGGTAGAGAGCGTCAGCCTGGTTGTACAGAGCGGCACGGGCGGCCGGATCGACCTCCGAGTCCGTTGCACGAACAAGCTGTTCCATCTCATCGTTGCAGTAACGAGTCACGTTGATGTCACCGAATCCGGAAGGTGCTCCACCTTCGCAGTAATAGATGGTGTTTCCACCAGCGGGGTCAGGCGAACCGACCCATGCGAAGTTGAACATCTGCCAGACAGTCGAGTCACCGAAGATGAACTCGTCGGCGAAGACCTCTGAAGCGGGACCGAAGGCCGCGTTGACCTCGATACCGATTTCAGCCAGGTTGGCCTGGGCGAGAGCAAACTGCAGCTCACGTCCTTCGTTACCGGCCGTGGTGGCCCAGTTGAAGGAGAGACGCTGTCCGTCACACTCGTAGATCCCGTCCGCGCCCTTGGCACAGCCGTTGTCGGTGAGGTATGCCTCAGCCGCGACTGGGTCGTAGGCGTAGTCGGTGAAGTGGTCTTCGTAGTTGGAGCTGGTGTTCAACCAAATGGTGTTACCAAGGGGCTGAGCGTCAGCAGCAATTGGGCGAACGATGGCTTCGACGATCGCTTCACGGTCGATACCGGTGGCGATTGCCTGACGAACGAACAACTGGCTAAGCAGTGGATCGCTGTGGTTGAAGTCAACGTGCTCCCATACGGGACCGAGACCGGCTTCCCACTCAACACCCTCAATACCGTCGACTTCTTGCACCAGCGAAACCTGAGGCTGCGGGTAGAACATGTCGATTTCCTGACCCTTGAGGGCCTGGACCTGAGTCTGTGAGTCTTCGAGGAAGACGATGTTGACAGTCTGAACGTCACCGAGAGGTGCGCCTGAGGCGCGCTCTTCGGAGGCCCAGTAGTTCGGGTTGCGCTCAAGAACGATACGCTCGGTCTTGGCCCACTCTGTCATCTGGAAAGGTCCAGAACCAAGAGTGATGAGGTCATCCCAGTACGAGTTGAAGGGCTTACCTTCTAGCTCGTGCTTCGGCATGATTGCTCCGAACAGGGTCTGCCATGGTGAGTACAACTCGGTGAAGTGGGCTACGAAGGTCTTGTCATCGACAGCCTCCCAACCACTCATCTTGTTGTATCCCTCACGGCTGGTGATGTCCAGCTGGTCATTCATGATGGTCTCGTACGTAAAGCCGAAGTCATCAGCTGTTACGGGCGTGCCATCAGCCCATGCGGCATCTGGGTGAATGTTGTACTTCACACAGAATGCGTCCGGGCAGTCACCTTCCACAGTCTCCGGCGGAGCTGTGGTGGTGGTGTCAGCGGGCGGCGCGGTGGTTGTAGTCTCCCCAGCGGTGGTCGTTGTATCCCCTCCTTCGCTGTCGCCACAGGCGGCAGCTACGAGGGCGAACACGGCGAGGAGCGACATCCATCGGACGACGCGCTTGGTGCGCAGGGATCGCACTATTTATTTCCTCCCTTTTGGCTTACTTCAAGGATCGGGACCGAAGCCCTTCACCTCAGACCTACTCCAACAAAGTTAAAGAAGGGCCGACCGGAAATATATCCCGGTATAAACCAAAGGTAAAGCGATCTGGGCACAAAACCAAACGCTGTGGTCGGCAATCTGTCAGTCTGACGCGACTTCTCGTTCTGTGGAAACCACCACATCATGCCTATGAATACTGGTCGAAATCACTGCCTGAATAATGGCTGCCATGGGCAAAGCAAGAATTATTCCTATTGCACCCATTATCGAGCTTCCAATGATGATCGCCGCGATCGAAATGGCCGGATGAATCGACATCGTGCGCGAGGTGATCTTGGGTGAGATCCAGAAGTTCTCGATCTGCTGATAGAGCGTGAAGAAGATGATTACCCAGATAGCAGTCGATCCGCTGACGGAAAGTGCGACCACAGCGGGAAGGATTGCCGCTAGATATGTTCCGACGACCGGGATGAACTGGCTCATCACACCAACGAAGATTCCCAAAGGAACACTGAACGGGACCTTGAGGAACGTAAGGAAGAGCGCTGAGACCGTTCCTCCGATCGCGGCCAGAATCAGCCTCGAATATATATAGCCACCCATCTTCTCGACCGCCGTTGCCCAAATTGCCATTGCCTCGCGTTGCCTTGACTCGGGCATGAGCGACAGGACGGTCCTCTGCAACTGAGGGAGTTCGGCAACCATGTAGAAGGCAAACAGCGCAACGGTGATTGCAAAAAAGAAGAAGCCGAAGATGCTGGAGCCAATACCAACAACTCCCCCGAGCAGGTTGTCCCAATTCCCGGTGACCCAGTCCTGGATCACACTTGCCTCCGCAGTGACCTCGCTGGAGTCAACCTCTATTCCGAACCAATCCCGGGCGAGGTTGGTAACAGCCTCGACATAGGTTGGGATGTTGTCGATCAATTCCGAAACCTGGGACACGATCAGCGGCACGAGGGCGACGATGAAGATGAGAGAACCGACTATCGCCGCAGCGAAAACGACACCTGTGGCTGACCCTCGTCGCCATCCGCGCTTGGAAAGAGTGTGCACAGCCGGTTCCATTGCCACAGCCACAAAAAGGGCGACAAAGACCATAAAGAGTAAGTTGCCGATCTTGAACGCAAACCAGAGTGCAGCAGCCACAAGGAGGAGCACCGCCACGACGGTCAGAATTCTCTTTCGGAAGACCCGTTCGGTTCCAGTCGGCTCCGTCTGGCTTGCTGTCTCGGGATTGGTCGTCATGGGTGTTTCGTGTCGAGGTTTTGAAGCGACAACACCCTACCGGCTGAACCCCCGGCTTCTGGCGATCTAGCCTGACGAGAAGTGAGGACACTTTGAGCTACGACATTGTTTGGAAACCCTCAGACGAGGAGATCGAGTCGTCCAATACCCAACGGTTCATGACTCGCCACGGGATCGAGGCCTACGACGAGCTGGTAACGCGTTCAAGTCAGGATCCTGAATGGTTCTGGGAGGCAGTAGTCGAGTTCCTGGGTATCCCATTCGATCCCCCCTACGAAACAGTGGTCGACACCTCACGCGGCCACCCCTGGTCGACGTGGTTCAACGGTGGCGGTTTCAACATGAGTACCGCGTGCGTTGATCGATGGCTCGACTCACCGGATCGGGTTGCGATCCGATCCAAGAAAGAAACTGGAGAAAAGAGAGAGCTGACTTTCGGCGAGTTGCACCGGAGGATCGAAGCACTGTCTGGAGCCCTCACGAATCTGGGCGTGCAACAGGGCGATGCCGTGGCGGTGTACCTTCCGATGGGCGAGGAGGCCGTCGTCTCCTTTCTCAGCATCGCAAGGATCGGTGCGGTGTTCATACCGATCTTCTCGGGATACGGGACCGATGCAGTGGCCACCCGGCTCGAAGACCCGAGGCCGGCCGCTCTGATATGTGCCGACGGATTCCGTCGTCGGGGAAAGTTGGTCAAGTCCAAAGAAACGGCAGATGCTGCTCTGGCCCAGTCTGGAGACGTCACCAGGGTGCTCGTCGTCGACTACGCCGGTCGCAATGACACGCCCATGCAAGAGGGCCGCGACCATTGGTGGCATCGAGAGCTCGAGAATGCCACACCGGTCCCACCGGCTAGGACTTACGCGGAGGACCCCGTGCTTCTCGCCTACACGTCTGGCACAACGGGGAAGCCCAAGGGAGCTGTTCACGTCCAGGCAGGTCTCACCGTCAAGATTGCCGCCGAAGGGGCCTTCCAGCTCGATCTGAAGCGAGATGACGTATTGATGTGGGCGACTGACATGGGTTGGATCATGGGGCCCTGGATGGTTATCGCCGGACTGGCCAACGGCACGGCCATCGCAACATACGACGGAGCCCCCAACTACCCGGCTGCCGATCGAATCTGGGAGGAAGTCGAGGATCTAGGCATCACTGCCCTTGGAATCTCTCCGACGTTGATCCGAGCCCTTCAACCCGAAGGCGCCCGGCACGCCCGAGACCATGATCTTGCGCAGCTTCGGATCTTCGGATCCACCGGCGAACCCTGGAACCCCGCCCCATGGATGTGGCTCTTCAAAGAGGTCGGTGAAGGCAAACGACCGATCATCAACATCTCAGGGGGCACCGAGATCGGGGCATGCATCCTTTCCTGCAACATTCTTCAGGGCCTCAAACCAACCTCGCTGGGCAAGCCTGCTTTGGGAATGGATGCCGATGTGTACGGGCCGGACGGCGCTCCGGTCCGAGGGGAGGTTGGTGAACTCGTGATCCGGGGCTCATGGCCGGGCATGACCAGGGGGTTTTGGAAGGAGCCCGAGCGATACATATCGACTTACTGGTCGCGATTCGACGACACCTGGGTCCATGGAGATTGGGCCGAGATCGACGAAGACGGTTTCTGGTATCTGCACGGCCGTTCCGATGACACTTTGAACATAGCCGGGAAGCGGATCGGTCCCGCAGAGCTTGAATCGGTTGCCGTCGCCTTTGAAGAAGTGACTATGGCCGCCGCCATAGGCCTGCCCGACGAGATCAAGGGAGAGACAATCGCCTTGTTCCTGGTGGCCGCACCCGGTGTCACTCCGGATGACACTTTGACAACGCGAGTTGAGCAAGAGGTAGCTGTGACTCTTGGAAAAGCATTCCGACCCAAGTCGATCACTTGGGTGCGAGACCTGCCGCGAACAAGATCGGCCAAGATCATGCGTCGCGTCGTCAAGGCAGTTGCAATGGGCGCGGACCCAGGAGACCTGACCAGCTTGGAGAACCCGGAAAGCCTCGAGGACCTCGCTGCCGGCTCTGGCTAGACCGGGTCAGCCGGCGTGTTCATCCAGCCATGCCTCCAGCATCGCCCGCTCCTCGTCGGTCATCGAGGTGAGGTTCCCGAGCGGCATGACATCTGAGTCAATCGCCTGTTGTCTGATCATGTCCGCAAGAGCGATCATTTGCTCCGGAGTATCCAGGACGACTCCTTTGGGGGGCTGGGTGAATCCTGGCTGAGAAGGATTCTCCGAATGACACGGTGTGCAACGGGTCTCCACAATCGCAACGCCGGCATCGAAGGTGATAGTTGCAGGGTCGACATCCGGCAGGTCTGACGTTGGCAGTGTCACAAACGCAAGCGCCAGCATTCCCAATGCGGCCGCTGGCATGAGCCATACGTTCTCTACACCCTTGGCGCGCAAATTGAACCAGTGGCGAATCGCCGCGCTGACCACGATCAACCCCGCAAGGACTGCCCACGCCCGATCGTCACCGAAGGTGAAAGGAAAGTGTCCGCTGAGCATTATGAACACAACCGGGAGAGTCAGATAGTTGTTGTGCAATGAGCGAAGGGCCGCATGCCGACCGATTGCGACCTCTGGCTCACGACCTTCTTCCATCGCCGAGACCATCTCGCGCTGCGCCGGGATGATCACAAAGAACACGTTCCCAGCCATCAGAGTGCCCATCACCGCTCCCACATGGATATAGGCGGCGCGGGTGCTGAACACCTGTGACAGCAGGATCCCGCCACCGATCAGCAATACCAAAGCAACGACTCCAAACCAGAGCGGTCGTTCGAGGAGCGGCGAGCGACTCATGAACTCGTAGATGATCCATCCCAACACCAAGAACCCGACTCCGATTGCGGCCGCCTCCCAGAGAGCCAGGTCGCCTCGGCTTCCCGTCAGCAGGGCGGGTGAGTCGATGTAGAACACAAGGATAAGAAGTGAGAACCCACTCATCCACGTCGTGTACGCCTCCCATTTGAACCAGTGCAAGGTTTCGGGCAATGCGCGCAGCTTCTCGTATTTGGCGACTTGGTAGAACGCTCCCCCATGAACCGCCCACAGCTCGGCGTCGCTATCTGATCCTGGCTCAGGTCGGACGTGGTTGTTCAGCCAGACGAAGTAGAAGGAGGTGCCAATCCAAACGATCCCGGCGATGACATGGAGCCAGCGAACACCAAGGTTCAGCCAGTCGAGGAGATGTTCACCGATCACGAACGGGATCCTAAGCCGGGACGGAGCCAGGTGCCTTGCGAAGACTCGTCAGAACTTCTTCCGACGGCCTGCTCGTGGTCAGACGGGTGGTTCCGGGTCGTATTGGATCGCCTTTTTGACCTGCCGCGCACGGTCTTCGGATTGGAGTCTTCGCACCAGATGCAATGCCATGTCGATACCAGCCGAGACGCCAGACGAAGTTATTACCTCGCCGGAGTCGACAAAACGGTCGTCCCGCCGGACCTCAATTGACCGATCGATCTCTTTCAAGGTGTCGAGCTGAGACCAGTAGGTAGTGGCCGGGCGATTCTTAAGCAGGCCGGCGCCGGCGAAGACCAAAGATCCAGTGCACACCGAAGTCATGAGGGTTCCTTCCCCTGCAACATTTCGGAGCCATTCGCTCACGTCAGGGTCGCCGACCATTCGTCGGGTGCCCTGACCACCGGGGAAGAGCAGAACATCGCAACCCTCGAATTCGGAAACCGGCAGGTCAGTGACGATCTTCATGCCTTTGGCGCATTCAACGATCTCATCGCTCAGGCTCACCGTGACGACCTCGACGCCATCTCCGGGAAACTGCAGCTGCCACATCCGGAGAACTTCCCAAGGCCCGACCAGGTCGAGTTCCTCCATGCCGTCGAAACAGATCAGGGCGATTCTCATCGAGCAGGCATGCGGGCCGCGGCGTCGAGACGAATCACCTCGCCGTTGAGCATCGGATTCTCAACGATGGCGAGAACCAGCTTGGAGAAGTCCTCGGGGGTTCCAAGTCGTTTCGGGAACGCAGCAAGGTTGGCGAGGGAGTCCTTGAGCTCCTGTGGGGCCTTGGCAAGGAGCGGAGTGTCCATGATTCCCGGAGCGATGGTCATCACACGAACGCCGATACTTGCGAGATCTCGAGCAATGGGGAGGGTCATGCCAACAATCCCACCTTTGGATGCCGAGTAGGCGGCCTGTCCAACCTGACCGTCGAAGGCGGCAATCGAAGCAACGTTCACTATCACGCCTCGCTCCTCGTCTTCGTTTGGTGTGTTCTGGGCCATTGCACCGGCGGCGGACCTGATGACATCGAACATACCGATGAGGTTGATGGCAATCGTCTGCTGGAAGAGGCCAAGATCGTGGAGCGTTCCGTCACGGGAAACCATCCGCTGTGCTGGGGCTATGCCGGCTGCGTTTACGACGGTATTCACTTTGCCGAAGGCCTCCACAGCTCCGGAAACCGCAGCAGACACATCGTCGGACCTCGAGACGTCACATGCGATGAAGCGCGCACCGTCGCCCAACCTCGATGCTTCGCCTTGGCCTTTGTCCTCATCGATATCTGCAAGGACAACGCGGCCCCCGGCTCTGACTATGGCCTGTGCAGCCCCAAGACCCAGCCCGGAAGCCCCACCGGTCACGAGCGCGACTACTTCTCCTAGATGCATGGGTCACCTTTCACAAAGACGTCGCGGGACGGTACCAGCCATAGCGGCCTGATCCTGCTGAGATACCCACGATGATTGCCGTCTTTGATTCTGGTTTGGGCGGTTTGAGCGTTCTCCGAGAAATGCTCTCCGATTTCGCCGACCAGTCTGTGACCTACTGCGCCGACCGCCAGAATGCGCCTTACGGGTCTCGATCGCTCGAAGAGGTGCGCCAACTCACCTACGAAAATGCTCGAACACTCGTCGATGCGGGAGCGACCACTGTGGTCCTCGCATGCAACACCGCCTCTGCGGCCGCACTCAGTTCCCTTCGGGATTCGATGCCCGATACCCGATTTGTCGGGATGGAACCAGCCGTGAAGCCAGCAGCCCAGGCGACGAAGTCAGGTGTCGTTGGTGTCCTGGCTACTGCGGCAACGTTTCAGGGTGAGTTGTTTGGAAGTCTCATCGACCAGTATGCCTCCGACATCACCGTCTTGACCCGAGCCGCACCGAAATGGGTAGCTCTGGTCGAATCGGGCAAGACGAAAGGTGATGGAGTGGACGGCCAGGTGAGGGAAGACGTGGGGCGGCTCGTCGATTCGGGGGCTGACACTCTCGTCCTCGGATGCACACACTTCTCGTTCCTGACCCCGACGATCAGGAGGATCGTTGGCGAATCAGTAACCGTGATCGATCCGGCGCCGGCCGTGGCCAAGCAAGCACGTCTCGTTCATCCACAGGGCTCATCAACAGGGGGCCTCAACGCGATGGTGTCCGGTGACCGTGAGGAGTTCCGGGACCTTGCCAACCGGCTCTCAGGTATTGAATTCCCTGGCGGAGTCCTACCCTTGTAGGGATTTGGTTATGCCAACACGTGACACCCCCTCACAGCCAACGATCGCTTTCTGGTCGAGACCCGGTCTGACTATGACCGGACATGGTCTCAAACGACGTTTCGATCCAGGTGTCGGTCCCAATCGTTACGAACGCGCCCTACGTTTCCTTCGAGAGAGTGGAAGCGAAATCGGTTTCGCTTCATTCACATTTGATCCCGAAGAACCGGGATCAGTCGTGCTGGTTCCAGAAACTGTTGTCACTGGCCACGACCGGACCGCGGTCCCAGCTCCTGCGGGAACCATTGAAGACGACGATGCTGATTTGTGGCGCAAGATGGTCAACGAGACTCTCGTCGAGATCGAGGGTGATCGAGTTGAGAAGGTGGTGCTATCCCGTCGGATCACAGCCATCTTCGACGAGCCCTTGAACCAGATGGAGGTGGCAACCCATCTTGTGGCTTCACAACCCGACTGTCACGTTTTCGCCATTGACGGGCTCGTCGGAGCGAGTCCGGAGCTGTTGATCAGGGTTAGCGACAAAATGATCGAATCGTTCCCGTTGGCCGGATCCGCCACAACCGACCCCGATGAGCTGCGAACCGAAAAGAACATCAACGAACATCGGCTGGCCGCCGACTCAGTCGAGTCAGCGTTTGCTCAAGCGGGCCTGGAGTTCACACGCGGACAACCGCAGGTGGTGCGGGTAGGGAACATCAGGCACATGGGCACCAGGTTTCGCGCACATCGACCCGTGGGATTCGAGTTCAGCGACATTCTTCGCACACTGCACCCCACCGCGGCGGTTGCCGGGACTCCACGTGTCAAGGCAATCGAACTGATCCGGGATCTCGAAGGCTCGTCCCGAGGCCGATACTCGGGTCCTGTCGGCTGGTTCAATAACTCCGGAGAAGGCGAGTTTGCGGTTGCGCTCAGATGCGGATTGTTGTCAGGCCGCGGCGCCACGTTCTACTCGGGGGCGGGAATTGTGGCTGGATCCGATCCTGACGCCGAGCTCGAGGAGACAGATTGGAAGCTGGAGCCGATGATCGACGCAACTGGCCTATCACTACGCTGATAACGCCGACCTGGCGATCTCATCCAGCTCACCCCGGAACGCGGCGTCGGCTCCACGATCCACCGCAACCCGAATCAAAGAAGGCCTCCCGACGGTAAGACTCAGGTCAACCTGGACAACCAGTTCCGCCAATGACGTAGCTTCGGAGTAGTCCAAACGGTGAAACTCGGCCAGACGATCGAGGTCTCGATCAGGAGGGGTGACAAAGAGACGCTCGAAGTTCGGGGCGTGCTCTGATTGCGGTAACAAGTCGAAGAGGCCGCCCCCGTTGTTGTCGACGACCACAAAGACGAGCCCCGATGGCCGGTCATTGAGGAGTCCATTCGAATCGTGCAGGAAGGTGAGGTCGCCTGCAAGCGCCACGGTCCTCTCCCGTTCGTCGGCCACGCCCAACGCCGTCGAGACAAACCCGTCGATGCCCGAGACACCACGGTTGGAGTGGATCCATCCCGCTCTCCTCGAATAGGCATCGACGTCGCGGATGGGCAGAGAGGAACCAACGACCAGAGCCGACCAGTTCGCCTCATCAAGGGCTGATGCGACGCCAGGACCGGTCGGAACACCAGAAGATCCGATCGCGTCGGACAAGGCTTGGCCCATCAAGCCATCCGCCTCTCGCCATGCCTCCGCCCATCCGGCTTTCTGGCTTCGGGCAACCCGCCCCATGAACTCGACCGGGTCTTCGGCCACTCGCTCAGACACGCTTCCAACCGGGTCGGTGTGGAGACCCCATCGATCGATATGGAGCACCGGCGCTCCGCTCCGAAGTAGCGCATCGACTCGATTGCTGGGACCAGGTTGACCGACAACCACAACGCTTTCAGGCTCGAGGCCCGAGGGCACGCCGTCCACGAGAAGATGGTGGTAGCTGACGATTGGGTTGGCACCACGGGTGCCCGACAAGGCAGTACCTAAGACTGGAACCCCATGGGAATGCGCGACATCCATGAGAGCCAGTGCGTCATAGTCCCCACGCCCGGCGATGACTAGAGCTCTATCACCCAGATCAACTGACTGCCTGGAGGTGTGCTCCGCGCCCTGGATAGCTTGCACATTGCCGTGATGATCGGCATCGACTCGCTCAGTCGAGCTGGTGTAGTCACGGACTTGAACCCTGCCATCATCGCTGACCGGCACCGTTGGTTCTTCAAAGGCAACGTTGATCTGAACGGGTCCGGGGGTGCTCACAGCACCGGTGGCAGCCGTGACGGAGTTGAACACGGCTTTCCTCCATTCTGTGTTTTCGCCAGCAACATCTCGCCCGGGACCTATTCCGCTCCATAGGCGGAGATACCCAGAAAACACCGACTCTTGGTCCATGGTCTGGTTGGTACGTCTGTCGACCATTTCCCGAGGCCGATCAGCACTCAATACAACCAGTGGCACCGAGGCGCGATCCGCCTCGACAACGGCAGGCAGCAGATTGGCTACAGCGCTGCCGGACGTAGTGACGACCAACCCCACTTCAACCCCACCGATCGCATGTCCCAGGGCACGAAAGCCAGCTGACCGCTCATCGATGTGGACCACAACATCGATGTCCTCGTTTGCATCCAAGGCGAGAACCAGGGCTGTCGAGCGAGAGCCCGGCGCGATGACAGCTCGGCGCACGCCCTGGTGGACAAGTTCATCGACGATGACGGCGGCGAGAGCGGTGCTTGCGTTGGGGTATGTCATGGACGAAGACTCACGCTGGCGACCTTTCACTCAGCCACTGTGCGGCTGCATACAACTTTCCGAGAATCGCCGATGAACGCTCCTTTTCCGGGCGCCATCTTTTGAGCAGTGTTGGATTGGGTTCGGGTCGTCGCACCTCGATGAATCCGTCGAACCCAACCAGTGGATCGCTGGTCGGATCGGCTCCGAGTAGGGCGACGGTCCCCAGTCCACAAGCAAAGGGCAGGTGTTCGAGCACGGAAGCCGCCACCAATCCCGAATACATGCCAACGGAGGTCTCCAGAGCCGAGGAGATCACAACAGGGACGGGGAGGTCGGATGCGAGCCTCAAGACTTCCCGCACGCCACCCATCGGCTGCACCTTCAGGACAACGAGGTCCGCAGCGCCAGCGGCGACCACCGCGTGGGGGTTGCTTTGTTGTCTCACCAATTCGTCCGCCGCAAGCGGAACATCGACGCGGCGCCGGAGTTCCACCATCTCTTCGATTGTGGCTACAGGTTGCTCGACATATTCAAAGTCGAATCTCGCCAGCTGCGTCAGGCGCTGCGTCGCATAGTCGACAGACCACTTTCCATTGACATCGATCCGTATCCGCCCAGATCCAAGGGCATCCTTCACGGCATCGAGTCTCTCCACTTCGGCGGACGGATCGCTCTCGCTGCCTCCGATCTTCACTTTGGCCGTCGAAGCCCCCGACTCTTTGACCAGAGCGTGTGCGGTCCCTGCAGAAACCTCGGGAACCGTAACGTTGAACGGAATCTTGGTTCTGATTGGTTCGGGCAGCGAGCCACGCGCGGCTTCTAAAGCCGACTCCAGCCAACGGGACGCAACGGAAACCGGGTACTCAGGAAACGGTGAGAACTCGCCCCAACCGCCTGGCCCTCTGATGAGGACCGACTCCCTGGCGTCGACACCCCGAAAGCGATGTCGCATCGGAATACTGATCGGATGCAGTTCGAGATCTTCAAGAACCGTTCTCAACACCCTGTTCCATTCTGATGTAGGCAACCAGAAGATCGACCTGATCGCTATCGAGCGAGGTTTGGAATGAAGGCATGCTCCCCCTCCCATCCAGGATCGTCATCTCCAAGAACGCGTCCGGCTGGTTGACGGCATTGGATCCAGGACCGATCGCAGGACCCACGGTGCTCCCGCCGAGATCGTCACCGTGACAATTTGAACACAGCTGCAGGTAGATCTCCTCGCCTGTTGCATCGTCAGCTGGCCTACCCACGCAGGCGCTCGAGATGAGCACAATTGCGACGACCAGGGCCGTCCTGATCACAAATCGTCACTCTGGGGCTTGAACAGCTCGGGGACGCCACGGACCTCCTGTGCGCGCTCCTTGGCAGCCACGAGAATCCCATCGTCGGACTCCACGACGACGACGTTGTCCAGCCCAATAACCGCCACGGGTCTCGACTCGGCGAATACCAACGATTCTTCCACCCCAACCGTCACGACGCTGCCGCTGAGCGCGTTGCCCGAGGTGTCCTTGGCGGACTGCTCCCAGACCGCATGCCAGGATCCGACATCGTTCCACCCGACGTCCAGCGGGACGACTACACCCGAGTTCGTGTTCTCCATGACCGCTCGGTCGAAGGAAATCGAAGGCACATCGAGGAACGCCTGACCCAGCAGACCATCAGCACGCTCCCTGAAAGCGTCGGCCACCGAGGAACTGAGTGCAGGTTCTAGCTGCCTCATCTCGCGAACTATCACGTCTGCCCGGCCCATGAACATGCCCGAGTTCCAAAGAAGGCCCGACGCCAGGAGCTCCGCGGCGACCTCGGGCGTAGGTTTCTCGACAAACCTCTTGATCCTGAAACCCTCCCCGACCGCTTCTCCGGGTTCAATCCAACCAAAGCCGGTTTCGGGTCGGTCGGCAACGCAACCATACGTGACGATGTTGCCGTCGACGGCGAGATGAGATGCCGTGGCTGCGACCTGGGCAAAGGAGTCTTCGTCTTTGATCAGGTGATCTGATGGGACCACTAGGAGGACATCATCGGGGTTGGCGCTGAGGGCCGCCGCCAGAATCGCTGGGGCGGTGTTTCTTGGGGCCGGTTCCACCAGGAGGGTTATCTCCTCCATACCTTCGATCGCCGAAGCGGCCAGCAATGCCTGCTGCTCCCCCGTCATCACGATTGGGTCGCGGACACCCTCGATTTTGCCAACACGGCGAAGTGTTGCTTCAAAGAGGGTCTCAGGGCCGAACAGTCGAAGGAATTGCTTCGGTCGGCGCTCCAGGGACATCGGCCAAAGCCGTGTACCGGAACCACCGGTCAAAACAACTGGGCGTATCGAAATCACGAAACAACGGTACTAACGGTGGCTCGCCTGGCTCGACTATTCAGCAACTCCGATGGAGATATGGCCGCACTCCGTGCAAATCTGCCTGACGATGCCGAGTCCACCCGGTGCCTGAACATAATCATGCGTGTGCTCTTCACGGTTCCTGACAAATGCTGATCGGACAGCGCCCATTAACCCAGCCTTTTCTTTGACTCCAGCCAGTGCCGGCTCCGCGTCGTCGTGTTGCCCATCGTCAGGCGGGGTGACGCCCCTGTCTTCGAATGCGCCAAGATCGACGACATATTTGGGTTCCCGATCTTCAGGCTCCCCATCGGCTCCGGGCGTGGACTCGTTCGAGAACGTCGACTCCGGCTCGCGCTTGTGGACCTCGACCTGTTCCTGAACTGGCGAATCTTCGACAGGCGGTTCCGCGTTGGCAGAAGGATCGATCCAGGGGACGGCTGAGGCGGGTTCGGGTTCAGGCATCTTCGGCACCTCGGCTTCTCCGGTGCCTGCTGCTGCCGGCGGTTGGCTGATTGGGGAAACTGACGGGAGAGCTTCAGTTGCAGGACCCGTTGTTTCGGAGTCGGGCAGACGGCCGGCAGGCTCCCCGAGATCTTGCTCAGGAGTGTCCGGCTCAGCGGGTTCAAGAGGAACAGACTCTCGTTGAGAGGAGCTTGTCTGAGCCGTGGCCCACGGAACCGTGTCCTTGAAAACCGACTCGGGCTCAGCCGGCTCAACCGTGGCAGCAGGAGGTTCCTCGAACTCTGGTCGTGTCTCGGGGAGAACTCCGGCTCCGGGCTCATCAGCTTGTACCGGGTGGACAGGAATCTCCGTTGGTGCCTGAACAACCTCATGACGCCCTGGTACCGATTGGGGATCAACAGTCGGTGGTTCGGACGGTGTCGGAGTGGGTTCAGGCTCTGCGGCCGGATGCGACTCAACCGATTCGGCTGGTTCGACATGTTCGGTGATCGAATCAGGCAGTGCGGCCTCGGGCAATTCGTCTTCGGCGGGACCCGGCTCCCAGACGGGCGTGCTTTGTTCTTTCGCTGGTGAGGAGAGATCACTAGCCGCACGAGTAGGCGGCGGGGCCACTGCGGTCTCTCCGGGAACCTTGCCTTGGGATGGCGCGGAGACCGTCTCTCCAGCAATTGTCTCTTCGATTGCTGTCCTCAAATCACTGATCCGGGAAACCTTGGTTCCCTTCCGCGACCTGGCACTAGCTACGGTTCGGCGGGGAAGAGTCATCGTTTTGTACCGGGCCCACACGTTCGCCATGTGCTCGACGCCTCGATAGGCGAAATCTGTTGGCTCGTCCGCAATGAATGTGACTTCTTCATCGTCGAGTTTGAGGGAAAACGCACTCGCCACCAGTCGTTCGGCGCGAACGTCGACGAGGGACCATCTGCCGAGACTTTCGCCCTGAACCATGATCTCGGTCTGGTTGTCATCGATATGTACCGCAGCGGGAACACCCGGAGCATCCAGATCGGGGATTTTCAGTTGTCCAGTGAACTTCAAACCGCAGTCCCCTCTGCCTGCCCCACAATGGCCGGAATCAGGGTTATCACCTTCCCACTTCTGCCGTCAAAGTCAAGGAGAATCAAACGTAAGCCTCCATTGGTGGACAGGCGCAAATTAGGTTTCGATCGCCGCCGACGCCATCAACCCGACCGACGGGTGGCCAATACTTGTCACGCTGCCCAAAATCGACCGGATACACCGCAACCTTGCGGGAGTAGGGGTGCTCCCAGGATTCCACCACGAGGTCCTCTGCGGTATGGGGTGCATTCACAAGCGGATTGTCGTCCCGGGGCCACTGTCCAGTTGCGACCATGTCGATCTCCCCCTTGATCGAAATCATGGCATCGCAGAACCTGTCCAGCTCGGCCAGGCTCTCCGATTCGGTTGGTTCGAACATTAAAGTTCCGGCCACCGGGAACGACAGGGTTGGCGCGTGGAACCCATAATCGGCAAGCCTTTTGGCAACGTCCTCAGCGGTGACACCTGAATCTCGGGTGATTGCCCTGAGGTCCAGGATGCACTCGTGAGCCACCCGACCCTGTGCGCCCGAATAGAGGACCGGGTAGTGGTGATCGAGCCGGCTGGCGACGTAGTTCGCCGACAGAATGGCAATCTCAGTTGCCCGGCGCAGGCCCTCGGCACCCATGAGGCGCACGTAGGCGTATGGGATCGGGAGGATTCCTGCTGATCCAAAAGGGGCGCCAGAGATTGGGCCAATACCGGTTTCGGGACCGGCCTCAGAGACCAAAGGGTGATTAGGAAGAAATGGTGCCAAATGCTCCCTCACTCCAATCGGTCCGACACCTGGACCCCCTCCACCATGGGGAATGGTGAAAGTCTTGTGGAGGTTCAGATGGCTCACATCAGCCCCAAAGAGGGCTGGCTTGGCCAAGCCCACCAGTGCGTTCAGGTTGGCACCGTCGACATAGACCTGACCTCCGTGGGAATGGACGATCTCACACAGGTCGGTAATCCCCTCCTCGAAAACGCCGTGGGTCGATGGATAGGTAACCATGGCACACGCAAGTGTTTCGCCATTTTCTTCTGCCTTGGCACGGAGATCATCGAGATCGACGTTCCCGGAATCATCGGTCCTGACCACGACTACCTTCATGCCTGCCATCACGGCGGACGCGGCGTTGGTGCCATGAGCCGAAGAGGGTATGAGACAGATGTTCCTTTGCTCCTCCCCGCGACTTCGGTGATATGCCGATATCGCCAAGAGACCCGCCAGCTCACCCTGCGAACCGGCGTTTGGTTGGATCGACACTTGGTCGTATCCGGTTACCTCGGCCAGATATCCCTCGAGCTCCCTGATCAGCTTGATGTATCCGTCGGCTTGCGAGATTGGCGCGTAAGGGTGAACGTCGGAGAACTTTCCCCAGGTGATCGGAATCATCTCCGTCGTGGCATTGAGCTTCATAGTGCACGAACCGAGGGGAATCATCGACCGGTCCAGGGCGAGGTCCCGATCGGCCATGCGGCGAAGATATCGGAGCATCTCGTGCTCGGATTGATAGTTGCTGAACACGGGATGGGTCATGAACTCGGATTCACGAGCCAACTCTTCCGGAACACCAGAGACCACGTCCGTCGACTGATGGACTCCGAAAGCACCGAGGACTGCCGCGACGGTTTCATCGTCCGATTTCTCATCAAGCGCAACTCGCAACGTGTCAGCGTCGACAATTCCTATGTTGAAGCCGGCGGCAAGGGTCTTGGCCGCGATCGAACTCGCCTCGTTGGGAACTCGAACACTCACGGTGTCGAACCAAGTTTTGTTCACCAACTCGAAACCTGCCTGGCTGAGGCCCGACGCCAGAGCACCGGTGAGACGATGCACCTCGCCTGCGATCGACTTGAGACCCTCGGGACCGTGCCAGCAGCCATAAAGCCCGGCCATGACAGCAAGCAAGACCTGAGCCGTGCACACATTTGACGTGGCCTTTTCCCTCCGAATGTGCTGTTCCCTAGTCTGCAACGCCAGTCTGTAGGCAGTCCGACCAGCACTATCTGCCGACACTCCAACCAGACGACCCGGGAGGCTCCGAACGTCCTCCTCCTTGGTGGCGATGAAGCCGGCATGTGGCCCACCGAATCCCATTGGCACACCAAAACGCTGCGCAGAACCCACGGCGATATCCGCTCCCCATTCGCCGGGCGGTTTGAGGAGAGTCAGGGCCAAGAGATCGGTGGCCACCGCCACCCGCGCACCAGCCTCGCGGAAAGCAGCAGTAGTGGCACTGTGGTCGACCACTGCACCGGATGAGCCCGGATATTGGAGCAAAACGCCAAAGGCGAACGTGGGGTCTGCGTCCTCGTCCAGGAGTCTCACATCAACGCCGACAGCTTTAGCTCTGGTCCTGACAACTTCGATGGTCGGCACGTGACAATCGGGATCGACATAAAACACCGATCGATCCTCCCGTACCAGCCTTCGGCACATTGCCATTGCTTCGGCAGCGGCGGTCGGTTCATCGAGAAGAGAGGAGTTGGCGACTTCGAGCCCGGTCAGATCGCTCACCATCGTTTGGAAGTTGAGTAGGGCCTCGAGCCTTCCTTGAGATATCTCAGGCTGATACGGGGTGTAGGCGGTATACCAGGCAGGATTCTCGAGGACATTGCGCTGCACTACCGGAGGAACATTTGTGTCGTGGTATCCGAGGCCGATCAACGAGCGAACCACATTGTTCTGATCGGCCAGCGAACGGAGATGAGCGACGGTTTCCACCTCGTCCAGCGCCTCCGGCAGGTCAAGGCTTTCCTCGCGGATTGAGGACGGAACTGTTTGGTCTATGAGTTCGGAAAGAGACTCAACACCGATCGTGGCGAGCATCGATTCGATGTCGGAAGGGCTGGGGCCGATATGGCGGTCTACGAATCGGTCGTTGGGATTGGGCATTTCGTGGTCCTTCACTTGCTGCCCTCCCGCTGTCGGTTCGACCTTCAGCGTTGCCTCTCCCGAACGGTCCATATGCCTGAGAGTTTTCGGAGGAGATTGCCCCTTCGGCGCCCGAAGTCCGGGTGAATCACGTCGACCTCACGTCGACAAGCTCAACCGGCTCCTCCGGACTCTCCCGTTCGGTTTCAAAAGCCGGCCCTATCTTAAAGGTGTGTCGACTATGCGCCAGTATTCGACGGTGGGAGACTCACCACCGCTACTGGGAGCTGCGAATTCTCCAGAATATACGACACACGATGGCCGTAGAACGGCCGGTTGGTCAGCGATCGCGTGCTCGTGCCGAGTACCAGCAGATCGAACGCGCCAGAGTTGGCAAATCCGACAATCTCCTCTTCGGCATTCGGTGCCACCCGAACGCCAGTCTCCACCGCGACCCCAAGCCTCTCGCCAAATGCGGCAGCCGTACTCACCATCTCCTGTCCGGCCTTTAGCGAATCATCGATTGAGGCGGACTTGAGCATCATCCCTTGGCCTTCGGGGCGGTTTACGACATGGAGCGCAAATGTCCTGGCATTGGATGCCCGCGCGATCGAATAGGCCAACTCTTCCGCTGCACGAGTCGACCTCGTCGCAGCAACCGGAACCAAGACACGCTGCGGCAGCTCGTTTGAGATTTCTTGATTCTGTGGGAACCGGACTACCAGGGTAGGGATGTCAACTCGTCCCAGTACCCGATCGATTATCGAGTTGAATGTCGAGTCACCTGTTTCAGTTGCACCCATAACCACCAGGTCGTAACCGAGGGCCGATTCCTTGGCTATTGCGGAAGCCGGATCGTTTGCCACACGCCGGACCGATCTTGCCTCCGGGATGATCTCGAGGACCGTCGATGGGTCGCCGGGGGCACCGTCGATCCTGCGGAACAAACTTCGGAACCACCCCCCCTTCGCCGCATCAACAACCAATACCGACACGTCGGCATCGGGGAACACGGCTGCAACCAATCGAGCTGCATAGGTGATGTTCGGCCCTCCACGGGTGGGGATGAGGATTCGTCTCGAACCGAGGATCTCGGAGGCGTCACGCAACTCCTCGACTTCAAGCCTTTGCGCTTCCTCGGCAGGGATCTCCCAACCACGCACGACGCTTCGGAGCAGCTGCGGCGAGACAACCGACGTCACGATTGCCGCCAAGACCATCACCGTGTATCCCGTTTCGGAAATCACCTGCAGGTTCAGGCCGACGATCGCGACAACGATCCCCATGGCGCCCAAGGCGGACAAGCCAGAACCGAGAGCAAGGGCCTCCCGGCCTCGAATTTTGCCGAACCATCCTCCAACAAACGTGCCAATGATCTTGGTAACGATCGCCAGCACGATCACGCCGATTGTCCACCAGATCGCCTCAGCTGTGTTCAGTAGCCCGATGTCGACGCGGAGACCGGAGAAAGCAAAAAATATCGGTGCGAAGAATGCGGCGGTCACGGTCTCGAGGACGTGCCGCACCTGGGGCAACTGATGCCGCAGCCCGGCAACCACGATCCCCATGATGAACGCACCGAGGATCGCCTCCAGGCGGAGGGCCTGCGTCACCGCACCTCCCAACAGAGCTACGGCGAGGGTGATGGACAGGGCCGCCGTGATGGATGAGCCCTTGGCCATAACAAATCGGAAGAGCCGGTCCAGAACCCAGCGGACAAGAGTCCACGCCAGGACGATGAAGATAATGAGGCCGATGAACGACGTGGCCAGCAGTTCCGGTTGGAAACCGTCCAAGGCAACTCCTGAAAGTCCGGCGAGTATCAGCCAGCCGACCGAGTCCATGGTCATTCCCGCAGCCAGTGTCACCTGCCCAAAGTTCCGCCTGAGGAATCCAAGGTCCTGCAATATCTTCGCCACAACCGGTAATGCGGTCACCGACAACGCCAAAGCGAAGAAACCTGCAAATACACCCCGGTCGACCCCAGCACCGTCCATGCCTTGGCCGACGAACGAATCTGGAGCGACAAACGCCAAGGCTACGAACAAGCCCAAAGGCAACAACAAAGCCCCAGCCGAAACCGATAGCGCCGCACTGCGATAGCGAGCGATGATTCCGAGGTCGGTTTCAAACCCGATAACGACCAGCAACATGATCACTCCGAGCCAAGCGAGGCCGAACATCACGGATCGAACTGTCGCTTCTTCAAAAACCCATTCAAAGGTACCTGGTGCGATGCGTCCGAAGACCGTCGGCCCCAGAAGAACACCGGCAAGGAGTTCACCAACCACCGGAGGCTGCCCGATACTCTTCATGACCCAGCCGAGGACTCGCGCAACTGCGACGAGCAAGAACAGCTGCACGAGAAAGACGAGGACCTCGTGCTCACTCAATGGTGCAGCGAAGGCGCCGCCGGTTTCAGCTGTTGCCAGGATCACGGGTGCCAATCTAGATCTTCCTCCTCAAACGTTGAACCGAAACTCGACGACGTCATCCGGCCGCATCACATATGCCTTGCCTTCGGTCCTTACTTTTCCTTTGGATTTGGCATCCAACCACGAGCCCGCGTCTAAGAGATCCTCGTATCCGACAACTTCGGCGGCAATGAAGCCTTTCTGGAAGTCGGTGTGGATCACCCCAGCTGCTTCGGGTGCCGTGCTGCCGGCGCGAATTGTCCAGGCTCGGACCTCTTTCTCGCCGCCGGTCAAAAAGCTTTGCAGACCAAGAGTTGAGTACGCGGCCCGAATAACCGCGTTGAGGCCCGGTTCATCCTGACCGACCGAGCTGAGAAGTTCTCGACTCTCCTCCTCTTCGAGTTCCGAAAGCTCGGCCTCGATCTGAGCGTCGAGAAACAGTGCTTGCGCCGGTGACACCAGCTCGACCAACTCCGCTCGGGATGCTTCGTCTGCCAAAAGGCTCTCGTCCGAATTGAACACATAGATCACCGGCTTGGCCGTTAACAGGTGCAGATCGTCAAATGCCTCCCGGAAAGCCATCAGGTCGGGGCTTCTCGACAACATCCCTCCCGAGGCAACCAACTCACGCACCCGATAGAGGATCTCGAGTCTGGGGAGGAGGGAGCGATCGAGCTTCGACTCCTTCTCCAGCTTCGGAATCCGATTGTCCAACGTTTGTAGATCGGCGATCGCTAGCTCTGTCTCGATTGTTGCGATATCTCGGGCCGGGTCCCGTGCGCCGTCCACGTGAACCACATTGTCGGACTCAAAGGCCCGGACCACGTGGCAGATGGCATTGACATCCCTGATGTTGGCCAGGAACTTGTTTCCCAGCCCCTCGCCCTCACTCGCGCCTTCAACAAGGCCCGCAATGTCTACGAAAGTCACGGTGGCGGGGACGATCTTCTCTGTCCCAAACAGCGCAGCAAGAACCGGCAGCCGATCGTCGGGGATCGGAACGACTCCAGTGTTGGGTTCGATTGTGGCGAATGGGTAATTGGCAGCCAGGATCCCGGCGTTGGTCAGCGCGTTGAACAGCGTTGATTTGCCGACGTTCGGGAGACCGACGATGCCTATTGACAGGCTCATCAGAAAGCAAGGGTAGGGGTTCGGGGTTGGTAACCCGCCTGGGCACAACAAACACCACTACCGTGCCGGGATGGACAAGATCGCGGTCATCGGCGCAGGCTCATGGGGAACCACTGTCGCCTGGCTCGCGGCAGCGAACACAGAAGTCGGGTTGTGGGCTCGGAACCCCGACACGGCTGAGACAATCAATCGAACCCGGGAGAATCAGAAGTACCTTCCCGGGCGTTCTCTTCCCGACAGCCTCACCGCGACATCGGACCTCGAAGAAGCAACGGAAATGGCAGACGCGGTCGCCGTTGCGGTGCCATCGCATGGGTTCCGCCAGGTATTCGAAGAATTGCACCCGCTTCTAGAACCGGAAACACCGGTGGTCTCGTTGACCAAGGGAATCGAGCAGAAGAGCCTCTCCCGAATGACTGAGATCGTTTCCGACGTCAGTCCGAACACTGACCCCGATCGGATTGGCGTTCTCACCGGCCCCAACCTCGCTTCGGAGATAGCGGACCTGCAACCGACCGCAAGCGTTATTGCGATGCGTGACCCAGCTTCGGCAAAGGCACTCCAGAACGTGTTCATGGGTCCGCTCTTTCGGGTGTACACGAACGACGACGTGGTCGGTTGTGAACTCGGCGGGGCACTCAAGAACGTGATGGCGATTGCTGCCGGGATGTCGGACGGGTTGGGTTTTGGCGACAACACCCGTGCGACCCTGATAACGCGAGCGCTCGCGGAGCTGACCAGACTCGGCACCAGACTCGGCGGCCGCGAACCCACCTTTGCCGGTCTTGCCGGGATGGGCGACCTCATAGCCACATGCGTTTCGGATCGCAGCAGGAACCACAGGGTTGGATTCGGGTTGGCGAAGGGAAAGAGTCTCGAAGAAGTGATCGAAGAGATGCACATGGTCGCCGAAGGCGTGAAAACCACCAGAGCGGTGCTCGACCTGGGACGCCAGGCCGGTGTTGAGCTGCCGATTGCCACTCACGTCGGCCGGGTTCTCTACGAGGGTCTTGATCCCAGAGAGGCAATGCTGAGGCTCATGACGCGCGATGCGAAGCCGGAAAACCAGTGAGTACCGACAAGACCAAGGTGCGCAGACTTCCGGAACGGGCCACCACCGAGTCTGAGATCATCAACGCCATCCTCGACGAGGGGATCCTTTGCCACGTCGGTTACATACACGACGACAGGCCGGTGGTGATTCCGACGCTCTACGTGCGGGACGGCACCCGCATCATCCTCCACGGATCGACGGCCTCAGGCATTTCCAGAGCCGTACGCCGCCGCTCGCCACTATCGATCACTGTGACTCACTTGGACGGACTGGTTGTGGCGCGCAGTGGATTTCACTCCTCAGCCAATTACCGCAGTGTTGTCATTCATGGCCTCGGCTCGTTCCTGGAGGGAGAGGAGCACCTGGAAGCTCTCGACAAGACCGTGGAGCGCCTCATCCCCGGGCGACTTGCCGAGCTCCGCTCCCCGACCGACGGGGAATTGCGTCAAACGGCGAGCATCTCGGTTCCGCTGGACGAGGCATCAGCCAAGGTGAGAACGGGCCCACCCAACGACGACGAGTCTGATCTCGAAGCCGAAGTCTGGGCCGGTGTGGTTCCGATGAGTCTCGTATCAGGAGATCCGGTGCCGGCGCCTGACTTGAAGCCAAACACTCCGATTCCGGATTATCTGAGGCCCTATAGGCGTTCGATTGATCGTTAGCCAGGTGGTGGGTCGCGAATAAATGCAACCCACCTGCGTCAATGGGGTTGAACAGGGCATGACACGCCTACTTACGACAAGCCAAGGGACCAATCGCGAAGCCTTCTCGAATGGAGACTGGAGTCTGTTCGTTGCTCTCAGTGCAATCTGGGGCTCTTCTTTCTTGTTGATGGCGATCGGCCTTGACTCCTTTCACCCTGGGTTGGTCACCTTGATCAGGGTCGGGTTTGGCGCTCTGTTTCTTGCGTTCATTCCAAAGACGAGACAGGCGGGCATTCCACGAAGCGAGTGGCCATCCCTCCTGCTTCTTGCGCTCATCTGGGTTGCGATCCCATTCACTCTCTTCCCACTCGCCCAGCAGTGGATTGCTTCCGGTGTTGCCGGGATGTTGAACGGCGCAACACCGATCCTGACCGCAGTCGTTGCCTCTGTGCTGCTCCGTCAGCTGCCCGGGCGATTGCAGACTGCTGGCTTGCTCCTTGGCTTCGTGGGAATCGTGGCCATAGCTTTGCCATCGGCAGGTGAGGGCTCGACCCAAGCCATCGGGTTGGCGATGATCCTCATTGCAACCGTTGGGTATGCATTCGCCACCAACATCGTTGCTCCCTTGCAGCAGAAGTACGGATCAATCCCGGTGATGGCGAGGGTTCTCTGGTTTGCACTCCCCTTTGTCGTTCCTTTTGGGCTCATCGGGCTTCCGAGTTCGACGTTCTCGTGGCCGTCCCTCACGGCCAGCGTGGCTGTCGGCGTGCTTGGTACCGGCCTGGCGTTTGTTTTGATGGGCAATCTCGTCGGGAGGGTTGGTCCGACCCGAGCCACATTCATCACCTATGTCATCCCCGTCGTCGCCCTCATCCTCGGTGTCATTTTCCGGGACGAAGTTGTATCTCCGATCGCAGTCGTTGGTATCGTGCTGGTCATCTTCGGCGCCGGTCTCGCCTCGCGGCGGGAGTCCACGAACGTGAAAGCTGTCCCGGCGCCGGCAAGTCAGCGGTAACCAGCCAGGAAAGGCTCTCGCGAACGATGCGAATCAATGAATCAAAGGTGCGTGTTGCACTTGCGCTGCTGACGCCCCCGATGTTGATAGGGATGGCGCTCCTGACACTCGCCGTCGAATCACCGGTGGCCGTCCCGATCACGTTTGGGGTTCTAGGTGCGCTGCTGGGAATCGTCGTCCTTTTCGACTTTCCCCTGGCGATCGACGTTTCGACGGACAGTCTCGACCGGTTGTGTCTGATCCGTCGCCAGTCGCTTCCGTGGGACACGGTTGGTGCGATCATCAAACCGAAACGACGGGGCTTGGTACTGGTGACAACCAATCGCAAGCGACACGTGTTGATCGATCGCCTCCTCGAACCGGCCGAGAGGAAACACATCATTGAGATCGGCGAGAGCCACGGAGTTCAGGTAGAGATCTAGCTGAACGTCGCGCAGGATTGTCCCAGTCCTGGCATTCGTTGACATGCAACAAGGGTTTGCCGTCATAATGGTGATGTGGTGGACCGTTCAGATGCGGATCTTCTCGTCGCAGCAGCGGCGGGTTCGGCGGAGTCTTACTCCGTCTTCTTTCGCCGTCACGTCGACCCCATAACCCGTTATTCGCTCAGACGATGCGCCAACCCAGATGACGTAGCCGATCTCGTTGGCGAGACTTTCCTCGTGGCTCTGCAGGCTGCCCACCGTTACCGCCCTGAAACCGACACCGCACTCCCCTGGCTGTTCGGAATCGCACGGCGACTCTTGGCAAAACAGAGGCGCAAGTATGTCGGCAACCGTCGCCTTGAGGTCAAAGTCTCCAATTCATTCCCGGTCTTCACCGCAGCCGAAGACGATGCAGTAGCGTCAGCCATCGACGCGTCGCGCCAGGCTCCCGCTCTCGAAGAGGCAATGGCACGCCTGACCCGTTCCGAGCGCGATGTCCTCGAGTTGGTTGCATACGATGGCCTCAGCCCAAGCGAAGCGGCATATTCCCTGGATATCACACCAAACGCCGCCCGCCTCCGTCTCTCGCGGGCCCGACGTGCGGTCAGGAACCATCTTGATTCGACGACTGTGCTTGGCACGGGGCAAGAGGATCCGACATATGCCTTCTGAAATGCGAATACCAGAGGTTCCCGAAATCGACCGATTCAAGGACACTCTCGAGGAAAGACTCCGACTCGAGGTGCTGTCCTACCGGCGTGCCGCCCTGCCGAGGGTCGTATTTGTTGTGTTCGGCAAACTCAGAGCGTTGGCGAAGCCCCTGGCCCAGTCCGGAGCGATGGCACTTACCGCCCTCGCCGTCATAGTGGCCATCAGCGCTACCCCGGCAGCCCGATCCGGTGACCTCGTCACACCGACGGAAACCCCGCTGGCTGCACCAAGCTCCCAACAGCTGATTGAGAGCGACAGCCAGTTCATCGACTTTCTTCCGGCAGACGACACCATTGCTATTCAGGAAGCCGACATTTCAGACATAGCCTCACTCGGGGCGGAATAGACCGTTAACGCATTCCTCCCTGAATGCTTATGAATATCGGTGGATTGGGAAACCAGCTACCGATCAGACCGCGAAAATAGCGGTCCTCCACATCGCAAATCGGGGGTGGCCAACCACCCCCGGATTGCGACGTCATGCGGCAGATGCCGCAGCCACCCTCAGAGCTCTGATTGCTCGCTCCCTATCACCCAGACGATGCTTCAGATCTCGCTCCAGACCGCCAATCGGATAGAGGTTCTGCGGTGCACGCGGATCTTTGTGTCGATCTGAGGCGAACCTTGGCAACGCCGCGCTGACCTGATTGGCTATGCGAATCGCTTGAACACGATCAGTGTTTCCATCGATTTCGCAACGGACTAGACCACCTGCAGGCCCGGCGTGGTTCGCCAGACGCAAATACCAGGAGAATCTGCTCCACGATGTCGTAGTCAGGAATAGTGGAGTCCTGTAGCCGACGGGAAGCGAAGTCAGCACATGGCGCAACTCGAGGGGCAGGTATTGCACCTTCTGGGTTTTGATGTAGCCAACTGCGTTATCGATGTCTCGATGATGGGACAAGGGCCCGTCGACAACTACGAACTCGGCGTTCCCGGCTTCCCGTGTGATGCGGGCTTCGAGGTCTCCCATTCGTTGTTGGATGCCCAGCCACAACTCCTCCGGCGTGTTCCCCTTTGTGGCCTTTACCTCATAGCTACCAACCCTGGAGTCGATGTCGGAGGCCGCTGCCGATGTGAATAAGCCCCGTTCCACGACGGCGGCTTCGAGGACTGCTCTGTGGTTGCATCTGACGGCGCCGGCCGCATACGTGGCCGCCAGCGCAAAACCCGGGAAGTCGGGCGGCTGTTCTATCCACAGGGAGGCATCCACCCGCCGTACCCCGTCGACAAAAAGCAACTCCGCCGGCGGTGGCGCATCCGGGAGGACCGGCTCCCAGTCATCGGATGCTTTCTCAATCCCTACTTCCACCTTTTCGGATGCGTCCTCGAGGTCAGACGAAGACGGTGCTCCGTAGTCGGGGTCCCAGGTTTCAACCGTGTACTTCACACAACCACCTCTACAGAAGAACCATCCGGGCCCTTCCGCACGGCGAAGCGGGTGGGAGCCCGGCTCGCCAGCGCTCGGACGTGGGTGATGATGCCAACCATCAGCCCACTCACCGAGAGGCCTTCGAGAACAGCCGCGACAACGTCCAACGACTCTTCGTCGAGCGTGCCGAACCCTTCATCGAGAATTATGGCGTCGAGATTGGATCCACCGCTAGC
This sequence comes from Acidimicrobiia bacterium, assembly GCA_965216445.1. Lineage (GTDB taxonomy): Bacteria > Actinomycetota > Acidimicrobiia > Spongiisociales > ZC4RG35 > MA-ANB-1. The sequence continues at coordinate 959,647 of OZ244166.1, read as the reverse complement.
CGCCAATGTCTCGGCAAGCGACAACGCCAGGGCCAAGGAGACCAAGAACGTCTCTCCCCCAGAAAGGGTCGAGATCGGCCTCACTTCATCGGCATTTCGATGGTCCACGATGTCGAAAGAGCCCTCCAAGTCCGCACGCAACGAGTAGTTCGATTCGGAGAGTTGACCGAGGATCGTGTTCGCCCCCGCAACCAAACCGGAAATAGCCCCAGCCATCATCCAACGCTCGAAACCGTCAGAACGCAGGTGGGTTGCGAGTGCCGCGGCAACCTCGGCGGATTCCTTCGCTGCTTCGATGCCCGACTCCAATTGCTGAGCCTGCTCGGTGGCGGTCTGATGTGCTTCCACCATCTGCATTGCCTTCTCCTGAGCTCTAGCAACCGCAACCGAGAGATTGTCGTCGAGTGGGATCCGGTGCTGCTCTAACTGTCGTTCGAGATCGGCAACGGTCCGTTTGGCCAAAGATCGATTCTCGGCCAACTTCGAGGTCAGCAGTTCCTGGTCCTGTTCCAGCTCTTCACGCTTCACCAGGGTCCAGCTGGCAAACTCCTTCCACTGGATTAGCACATCCTCACTCTCCGCAAGCGGCGGCTTGAGATCTGCGAGGCGCTCCCGCTCCTGCATCAACATTCGACCCAGTGACCTCTGCTGTTCTGCAAGCTCAGACAGGCGTTTCTGAAGCTTCGCGGCATCTTCCGTCAGACTCTTCTTGCGGTCGCCCAACTTGTCGAGCTCTCCGGTAGCAGCAACCAACTCGGTCCGTTTCCGGGCCAACTCTTCAGATGGAGGTGCCTCCCGCAGGTCAGCCTCGATCTCCTTGACGCTCGCCGCTTTCTGGTTGACCGCAGACTCGGCGGAAGCAAGTCCAGCTTTCGCCTCCGCCATCCGATCTCGCAGACCGTTGAGCTCGTCCTCGATAGCCTCGAGTCCGGACTTCGCCTCTTGCACGTCGACTGGGGCACCGGAGGGCTCCAAATCGCGAACGGTGTTGCCGCAAACCGGACATGAGTCTCCGTCGGTCAACCGGGTCGCAATGTCGTGCGCCGAATGCGCAACCCTGGCGGACTCGTAGTGATCTCGGGTCCGCCTCAGCTCCTGCCCTTTTGCAGCCACCTCAGCTTCGAGGCCTTCGAGTCGGGCCCTTAGACCTTCGACGTCGTAGCCGGCCAACTCGGCTTTTAGACGGTCCTTGCGGCCATAAAGGTCCGCGAAGCGATCGAGGGAGTCGACATCCGGGAGCTTCTCGAGGCGCTCCGAAGATGCCTGCCATTCAGATTCGACTCTCGCTTTTTCGTCCTCGAGGTCTACGAGCCTGGTTTCGATGGTGGATATGGCTTGGGCTAACTCGTCGATCTTCTCCGGGATGGAAGCCGTCCTCAGCCTTTTCACTCCGTCGGCGATTTGGGCAATTGAACCATCCAGCGAAGTTGCGTCTTTCTCCAGCTCTTTCAGCCGACTGTCACCGGCTGCGACAACGCCAGCGAGCTTGTCGAGCGCTTCAACCCGGGCGACGGCAGCCTCTTTCTCCTCCTCGGTGGGAACCTCGAGCGACTGCAGGAGGGATGACGAGGACTCCAGCTTCGCCTTTTCAGATTGCTCGCGCGATCGAGCCAACGTTGCCATGGTCCGATAGATTTCCAGCCCGAGCAGGCCGCGAAGCAACTCCTGGCGTTCCTTGGGTGTTGCGGTCAAGAATCGAGCGAACTCCCCTTGAGGCAGAACGACAGTTCTTGTGAAGTCCTCGAAGGAGAGGTTGAGCAATTCCGCTATCGCACCCGTCACCGGCGCTGCCCCCGAGGCGAGGACATGGCCCTCGGACTCCAGCCTCGCTTCGGTAGTGCTCGCTCCTCCGCTCTTGGTGCGGGTGAGCAGTCTCGTTGCGGTGTACTTCGCGTCCTTGACCTCGAAGTCAAAGGACACCCTCGCACGCTCCGCTCCGGCTGATATCGCAGGTGCAACGGTGCCTCCACCCAGACGTGGAACCCGACCGTACAGGGCAAAGACCATCGCATCGATAAGACTCGACTTGCCCGAACCCGTCGGACCTTCGAGGGCGAAATAGGAAATATCCGTCAGGTCGACAATGGCCGTTCTTCGATAGGCGAAAAAGCCCTCGACCGTGATCTTCATCGGTCTCACTTGCTCGCCTCGTCCATTAACTCGGCAAACAGCGCCTCGATTCGGGCATCGTCGACATCTTGTTCCGTGAGATAGGTCTTGAATGCTTCTGGTCCGGTAACGGTGTTCCGGTTATCGAAGGCTCTTGAAGCGGTCTCCTCCTGCGTGCGCAACTTGACGTCAACAACATTGGGAATAGCACTGCGCACCTCGTCCGCGAGCCCGACACGCGCAGGCTCGTCCAGCTCGACGCGTACGTACGCATCACCAAGTTCGTCAGACCTGGCCAACACTCGATCCAATGTCCCAAAGACCGAAACCAACCGACGACCCTTGGTCAGAGGCACGGTGGTCACCTTCGATGGAAGACCAGGGCTGGCCTCGATGAGCAACACGCCCTTTTGATCGTCCACTTCACCAAAATCCAGTTGCAGCGGGGACCCCGAGTACCAGACAGCGGCACCATGAGGCATTTTCTGCTGGCGATGCAAATGGCCAAGTGCGACGTAAGAAAGGTGTCCCGGGAATGCTGAGCTCGGTATGGCATACCCAAAAATGTGGGCTTGCCGTTCGCCACCGCCCGCCAACCCACCATATACAGTGAGGTGGCTGGTCAGGACGTTGACCGTATCCGAACCCATGTCTGCGGTGAGTCGTTCGATCAACACTCCCACTCGCTCTCCGTAGAGTCCCGCGTGTTCGTCGGAGTCTGCTTCCATCAGATGCTCCGCGCGCACTATTCCTCTCTGAGAAACGAAAGGAAGCAAGGCGACTTTCGTCTCGAGCTCTGGCAGAACAACGACGCCACCTCGAGCGGGAGCCGTGGGAGACGCGACAACCTTTACCCGACTCATGTCCAGCAAAGGAGAAACGGCTTCCAACCGTGCTGCATTGTCGTGGTTGCCTGCGACCACAAGCACTTGCGCCCCTTGGGACAACCGGAGCAGCGACCTCCAAACAATCGCCTCAGAACGGGGATTTGGCGAAGCGGAGTCGAATAGGTCCCCGGCAACCAACACCAAGTCCACGTCGTTTGACTCGCTGATCTCGGCGATCTCGTCGAGCACGGCCTCATGCTCAGCGGAGCGGTCATGCCCACCGATCCGTCTCCCGACGTGCCAGTCAGATGTGTGAAGGATCTTTACAGCCACAATCCGATCGTATCGGGTGCCAGTGACAGATTCGGGTATCGGAGAAGAGTGCGCCGTTCACCGGGACGATGTGGCCGAGAGTTACAAGTCAGCAAACGGATCTTCAGGCACATTGTCGCCTTCGGTGACAATCGCCTCCGTGGCCCGAGTCGCCCAAGCAGGGAATGGGAATTCCAACACGAGGGGAACCGGGAGCTCCGGCTGGCTCAGAATCATGGTGCCCGGCTTGACGATGGTGGCTCTCTGGCGGTGGACAGCGGGAAGGAATCCGTACTCCTCCCGAGATGCCTCGGCCGAGTCGAGACGTCCGACGACACGTATCGAAGAGTTGGCGATTATGCGACGCTCGACTTCCGACGCTGTCTGCTGGGCCCCGATCAGAATCACACCCAACGATCGACCTCGCTCGGCGATGTCCAACAACACCTCTTTGATGGGGCTGGTGCCTTCCCGAGGCGCGTACTTGTTGAGTTCGTCGAGAACGACCATCAGAAGCTCCTTCGACTGGCCTGCCCGCTCCTTGTCCTCGAAGGCACGACGAAGCGTCACACCAACAACAAACCGTTTAGCGCGGTCGTTGAGGTTGTGGAGGTCGACCACCGTGACTTGGTTCTGATCAAGGCGAATGCGGTGCTTATCAGAGTTGGGTACATCGGAGCGGACCAGCCTCTCGATGTGCCGCACCGATGCCTGGAGCCTTCGCACAAAGGCATTGATCGTGCCGGTGCCGATCGCCGGTCCCGCCCAGCTGTGTCGAGTTTCCTCATCCTGAACACGGGCCGTCACCAAATCGACGAGTTCCCGGAACGTTCTGGTTCGGACGCCGTCGATTATGGCCGCTCCAGAATCCGTTGACTCTGCCTCGCGGAGGCGCGCCATGACGTTGTAAACGACGGTGGTGTATTGCGCCCTGTCGTCTTCAGCGTCGGCGAAGAGGAACGGCATGAGATCTTCGCTGCAGAACTCATGGATACTCCAAAAGAAGGATGTGACATCGTGACGGGAGGCAACGTCAGCCGTGGCCCGATCATCGCCAAGTCGAGGCGGAGCGAACAAACCAACTGATTCGAACGGTGTCGATGGCAATCCGAGATGGGTATAGCCGAGCCGTTGGTCGTCATCGAGGCGAGAGTTGGGGCGGTCGAGATGGAGAAGGTCTTCTCCCTTGACGTTGAAGATCAGTGCCTTGGTGTTCACCGTCGCCTTCCCAAGGACTCCGCTGGTGAATAACGAGTGGAGCAAGAACGTCGCATACGAAGTCTTCGTGGCCACCCCTGAGATACCGGAGATATTGACATGTGCTCCGCGCTCGCCGTTGAGGAATTCGAAGTTGACCCAAAGAGGCTCTCCGTTCCGAGCCAAGCCGACTGGGAAACGTTGCTCCATCTGGTCGAAGAACAACGCCTTGTCCCGTTCTTCTCCGGTCGCAATCCGGACCGCCTGCCCCGGGCTGGGCGGGACAAAGACCTCAGGCTCGAAACGGGTCGATGTGACCTGAGCTGATTCGGACACTTGGGCCGGGAGTATCCCGTCCTCGATCAGAAACACATCCGAATCGAAACGAGCACCCTCATGCCGGGCGACCACCTGCCCGACCATGCCGTACATCTTCACTTGTTCACCGGTTGGTAGAACCCGCTCGAGCGCCACAACATCGTCGAGTTGCAGAAACTCACCTTCTCCGACTCCCACCCAGAATTCGAGGGGTGTCGAATCGCGGGTCCCGATCACCCTTCCGACTATCTCAGTCATCATCGTCGAGCGTAGACGGCGCCCCCGACAGTATTTGTCATCACAAATGACTGATTGATTTAGGGTCCCATCAATGAGTGTCGTCGCCATCCCTTTCAAGAACGAAAGCGACGACGTGGTGCTCTCCAACCTCAGGATTGCTTCGACTCACCCCCGTGTCGACCGGGTGTGGGCGGTCGGCTCCTCTCCGGTTGTCTCCGCTGGAGCCGAGACGATCAGCGAGAGCTCAGGAGTGACTGTCGAGGTCTTCCCAGATCAACGTGTCGGGCAATTCCGCAAGGGCAAGGGCGATGCGATGAACACCGCGCTCCGCAAGGCTGCGGCAGAAAAGGTCGACCGACTCCACTTCTTCGACGCCGACATCACGAACTTCGGCCCCGATTGGATCGAGGGTGCCGAACAGGCGGCTGACCAGGGGTTTGGCATTGTTCGCCACCGATTCCCAAGGGCGGCCACCGACGCGATGATCACGTGGATGATCACCAAACCAATGCTGGCTATGAAGTACCCCGATTCGGTACTGCCGACCATCGGCCAACCCCTCGGCGGAGAATTGCTCCTCACCAGACCCGCAATCGAGGCGCTCGCCAACAACCCACACGTGGCTGCCAGGTCGGACTGGGGAATCGATACTGCCCTCACCTTCCACTCGGTTGCGTCCGGACTTTCCCTTTACGAGCACCACGTTGCCGACGGAAAGCGTCATGCGCTTTACGGTTCCCTTGCTGAACTGAAAGACATGCTGATCGAGTGTTTTGACGCAGCTAACTCACTCCCCGACATATCGATCCCACACATACGCCATCACGCCGAAGCCGGGTCACCGGTGCCCGAGGACCTACGGAGCCAGGTTGGATACTCGATCGAGACCACCACACCTTTGATCACCGACCCGCCAAAAGCGGCCGAACTGGCAAGCATCGATGAACTTCCCTGGGGACTCAGGGCAAAGGTTCACGAGATGCTCGAAACCGGCGGAACCACCTTCCTCGATGCCGCAACCTGGTGGGAGATCCTGAAACACCAGACTGAGCGGTTTGTGTTGGGCAACGAAGGTTCGCAAGACCTCCTGTTCCGGCTCTGGGTGGCGCGAGTGCTCAACTACACGAATACCGAAGTCACCAATGGCTTTGAGAGGGCGATGGCTTATCTCGCCTCAACGATCAAGACGTACCGGGAATCGGCACACCACTAAGCGAACAACGAGTCGAGGTCCACTCCGATCAAGACCAGGGACACCAACGTCATCACAATGCCGAATCTCTGACGCAGGAGTAAGTGCTCGCCGTTGATCCGGGCGGCCAACATCACGGTCACGGCTGGATAGAAGGAAGCAGCCACCGCTGCCTTAGCGAGTGATCCAGCTCGAAGCGCCAATAGAAGAGTGATGTTTGCTGTTGCGTCCAACACGGAATTGGCGAGGATCACCGACCTCGGCGCCACGGCAAACGAGTGGACCCTCCAAATGCCCAATGCGGAAACCACGGCCACCAAAAGGATCAAACCGGATCGGGCAGATACCAGCGGGTACATTCCCGACTCGGGATCGGTGAGCCTGATGATCGAGGCATAGCCTCCGAAACCTGCGCCGGAAACCGACCCATAGAAGATTCCCTTTCGAACCGACCCGCCGTCGTCATCGACCCATGCCGACATTGCGATGGCGGGAATTGCAATCGCAATCCCGACCCAACGAGAGGCAGGCAAACGATCGCCGGCGATGACGCTGACCACTACTGGCACCATCGCACCGAGCGCTGCAGACAGAGGCGCAACCACGGCGGCTCGACCCGATGCCAACCCGGCAAAGAGCATCACCAGGCCAAACGCGCCCGAAAAACCAGCAGCCACCCCAATCGCGTAGTCGCGAATCTCGGGATCGCCTCCGATCAAAAGACTGCCGAGAATCAACAGAGGAATCGAGAGAATGCCAGCCCAGACAACGACGGTGGCCGCGGTGACCTTCTTTGCCGCCTCTCCGCCGAGGAAGTCGGCAACGCCGTAAAGAATCGAGGTCACACCCCCGAGGAGGACATCCATTAGTGGTGGGTCACTAGTGGCTGATGCCGTCGGCGCCCATCGCGTCCAAGGACAAGCGGATCTTCTCGGCGTTTGCTTCGAGATCATCCCTTTTCGCGGAGTGATCGGCTCTGGCGAAGTCCAAACCATTGAGGTCGTTCACCGGGACAAGGTGGACATGGGTATGCGGCACCTCGAGTCCTGCGATCATCAGGCCGACCTTTTCGGGCCGGTACACATCGTCGATGGCTTTCCCGATTCTTGCAGCCACCGCCATGACGTGGTCACGGAGGTCGTCCTCGAGGTCGATCCAATGCTCGACCTCATCGATCGGCACCACCAGCGTATGCCCGGGACTGATCGGAGCGATCGTCATGAACGCAACACACTTGGAATCGCGCCAGACGAAGGTGCCTGGGATTTCGCCACTGATGATTTTGGTGAACAGCGTTGGCATCGGTGAAGGTTAAGCCATCGCCTTCAGCGGATCGCAATCAGGCGGAACAAAGCGCTCTCGGTTGTCACATAGACCTCGCCATCGAGATCCACACCGAAGCCGGTCACTCTTCCGGGAACGCCAACATCATCGGTCCAATCCACGATGCCGACCTCATCGGCAGCTGTGTCATAGCTACGGAGATATCCTCCGCAATAGTCGCTGAACAGGTAGTGGCCGGTCAGCTCAGGAATCAGCGAACCTCGGTAGACCGATCCCCCTGTTATCGAGCAAGTTCCACCGTCACCATGGGCAACCTCGATGACCGGCAGCGTGAGGCCGTCGGTGTCACAGCCCGAGGACGGGCGGAAGCAATGGAGCCCCTCGGTGATCGGCCAACCAAAGTTCAAACCCGGCTCGAGGACGACATCGTTGATCTCCTCGTATGCGTTTTGTCCGACATCGGCAATGAAGATTCGCTCCCCTTCAATCCAGAAACGCCATGGATTACGCAAGCCATGGGCATATAGCAACGGCTCGGCGGTGTCGACATCGATAGCAACCAAGCCACCCAAGAGCGAGTCGGTGTTCTGACCATGGCCGTAGCGATCGTTGGCTCCGCCCCCATCACCGAGGCCGACAATCAAGGCCCCCCGGGAATCGAACTGGATCATCCCTCCGTTGTGATTTCCGGCCGGCTGGTTGACTTCGAGAAGTACCCTCTCACTGCCGGCGTCACCTGATAGAGGCGAGTCGAGTCTGAACTCGGAGACAACAGTGTCACCACCGTTGTTTGAGTAGTGAACGAACAGCCGCGTCGGGTCCTCAGGATGGAATGTGGCGGAAAGCAGACCTTGCTCGCCACTGTTCCTCACACGTTCGTTGATATCCAAAACCGGTTCCTCTAGGACTTCCCCATCACGAACCGCCCGGATTGCCCCGACCTTCTCCACCACGTAGAGAATCCCTTCCTCGAATCCCGGGAACGCCTGGACTGGAAAAGCGAAACCACCGATCTCTTCGTATTGGAGTGAAGTAAGCGGCGGCAGAGTTGTTGTCGTAGTGGTCGGTTGGGTTGTGGAAGTTGTCGTCTGTGGCTGAGTGGTTGTCGTAGCCTCCGGAAGCGTGGTGGTGGGTGCCACAGAGGTTGTGGAAGCCACCTCCTGAGCGCCGGTACACCCGGCGAGGACAACGGCCAACCAAAGGAATCGTCGCATGCGAAGATTCTATGATCCGAGCGGTTTTGTGCTGACCACCGAGCCGGTTCCTTCTGAATAGGATTAGCGCATGACCGAAGACCGATACCCAGAGTTCGAGGAAACTCCATCGGACTCCGTCGAGCGAGTGGATGTCGGCGACGAGCCAGTTGGCATCGCCTGGGGTCTCATTGCGTTCCTGATCGTTGTCGTCTTGTTCATCGCATTTATCGTCCAAAACCCGGAACGGGTCACGGTGGAGTTCCTATGGCTCGACATGCAGCTTCCCATTTGGGTGATTGTCGTCACGATCGTGTTACTGACGCTCGCCCTCGACCAAATCATCAGCTACTTCTACCGCCGACGCAAGAGACGCCAACGTGCGGAGTCGCTTGCACGCGAGGCCTCTGACTGAGCCTCGACAAAAAGATCCTGGTCCTGATTGCCACATGTGCAGTGCTTGTAGCTGCCTGTGCCGACCCCTCGCGTCCGACTGAGCCCGCCAGCGCCGAGATCCCAACCCGACCAGACGGACTGGCAACGGGCGAAGTGACATGGATAGCGGACGGAGACACCTTGGACGTCGAGATCGACGGCGTGACCGTGGAGGTGAGGTTGGTGGGGATCAACACACCAGAGAGGGACGAGTGTTACTCCGATGAGCCCCTCGATTTCCTCATTGAACACGTGAAGAACAAAGAAGTTGCCATCGAATCGGTCGCCATCGACCAATTCAACCGGACCCTGGCGAATGTGTGGATCGGGGAAGAGCTAATCAACCTGACGCTGGTGACCCAGGGATTGGCGATTGCACAAACGCCGGACGAGGAAAACCCTTACGGCGAGCTGATGACATCGGCTGAGGAAAAAGCCTTCGACGAATCCGCCGGGCTCTGGTCTCCCACCGCGTGCGCCGACGGATCTTCCGTCTATGGCATTGAGATAGATCTGGACGCGTCGAGCGTCAACCCCGCTGGCCCCGACGACACGGCCCTCGACGAGGAGTACGTCGTCTTGGTGAATCGAGGATCCACCATCGTCGACATGTCAGGTTGGGTACTGCGCGACGAGTCATCTCGCAATCGGCTCGTGTTTCGGGCCGGGACCACGATCGACCAGAACGAGCGGCTGACGATTGCATCCGGGTGCTCCACCGAGCCCGGGTGGTGTGGGAGCCAGTCCATTTGGAACAACGACGGTGACCTCGTGTTGCTGCTTGACCAGAACGGCACGGTGATGGCCCGGGCCCGCTACTGACGCCTACCGACTCTCCAGCTCGAGCCGCCAGATTTCCCCGTCCATGGTCGCAACATAGAGCTCACCGTTGCGGTCCGACCCAATTGTTGTGACGTTGCCCAGACGGTCTTCGCGTTGAGTGATCCAGTTCCGGACGACGTAGACCTCCGAGTCGTCGGCGACGATGCTGCGTATCCACCCGAGACAGAAGTCGGCAAAGAAGTAGTGACCAACGACTTCGGGCATCAGCTCTCCCCGATAGACCTGACCGCCGACAATCGCACAGCCATTCCCTTCATGCAGGTATTGGTAGACCGGCAACGTGTGCCCCTCGAAGGAGCAGTCTTCGGTCTGGTAGCACCCGGTCCCTTCCGAGACCGACCAGCCGAAGTTATGACCACCGTCGTCCATCCTGACGATGTTGACTTCCTCGGATCCCTCTTGACCAACATCGGGGATGTAGATCAATCCAGTCGCTTCGTCGTAGCTGATCCTCCACGGATTCCTCAACCCGTATGCCCAGATCTCGGGTCGAGCGTCATCACCCAAAACTGGGTTGTCACTTGGAATCCCGTAGGGGCGGCCGGCATCGACGTCGATCCTCAAGATGGAAGCGTCGATATTGCTGAAGTCCTGCCCGCGACCCTCTGGATCGCCGATTCCGCCCCCGTCGCCGAGGGAGAGCCACAAGAAGCCATCGGGCCCGAAGAACATCGATCCTGACTGGTGGTATTGCCCGTACTGGGGAATCGTCAAGACAGATCGCAACGATCCAGGTGCAATACGGTTTGGGTTGTCTGCTTCCACTCTCGCTTCAACCAACTGCGAGGTCCCTGCGAGATCCGTGAAGAACACGAAGACACGACCGTTCGATTCGAAATCGGGATGCAACAAGAGGCTGAGCATTCCCTGTTCGTTGCCCGAGCTATTGATCCAGACCGACAGATCGAGCATTGGCTCGGGAAGAACCTCTCCCTCTTCGACGACGACGATTCTCCCTGCCTTCTCTACGACGAACAGTCTGTCGTCCACGGGTGAACCCACCACGTCGGTTGGTGTTTCCAATCCTGTCACCACCAGTATCGGTGCAAGTCGCACGCTGTCGAGATTGGATTCCATATCGAAGGGTCCGGCCGGATACTCGAGATCAGGAGCGTCCACCGTAGGCGGGCCAACCATTGCTACCTCGGCCACGAGCACCACGAGGGAAGCCAGAGCCAGGAACTTGAACACACCAGGACGATATTGCAGCGGGCTGCCTATACAAGGCCTACGATGGGAATAAGCAGAGAAAAGGACAAAACATGGGCTTCATGGACACACTGAAGAAATGGATGGGCACCGCCCAGGACAGCGCCTCAGATCTCGCCGAAAAGGCGAAACCGGCGGTGGAAAAAGCCAAGGACTTCGCCAGCGACACCGCCGAAAAGGCCAAGCCGATGGTGGAAAAGGCCGCCGAAAAGGCCCAGCCCATGGTGGAAAAGGCGAAAGAATCGGCTTCGGAGGTAGCCAGCACCATCGGAGAGAAGGCCGGTGAACTCAAAGACAAAGCCGCACAGAAGGCCGCCGACGCCTCGGGTGCAGCTGCCGAAAAGGCTGATGAAGCGGCCGAAACAGTCGCCGAGCAGGCCAACGAAGCATCAGAAGCGGTAGCTGAGAAAGCCGATGAAGCGGCCGAGGCCGTCTCGTCAGCTGGAGAGAACGCCGCAGAAAGAGTGGCAGACGCTGGTGACGCCGCGGCGGAGAAGGTCGAAGATGTTGCCGACAGTGCTGGAGAGATGACCGATGACGCCGCGGAGAAGGCCGGAGACGTTGCCGAAGACCTCACCAACCCTGACAACTAAACGGCACCCGAGAGGGATAGTTTGAGCAGTCCCGTTTCCAGGCGTCTGCAAGCATTACCGGGGTCTGCGACCATGGCTATAGCGGCCAGAGCCCGACAACTTGCCGCTGAGGGCCGCGATGTGGTCGCGTTCGGTGCCGGGGAACCCGATTTCGCCACCCCTGAGCACATAACCGCCGCAGCGGCGCGTGCCAGCCACGATCCGGCAAATCACCACTACACATCAAACGTCGGCTTGGCGCCGCTGCGTGAGGCCATCGCTGAGTACACCAAGCAGTTCTCCAACGTTTTGGTTGACCCCTCGGAGGTCGTGGTGACCAACGGGGCAAAGCAAGCTGTGTATCAAACATTTGCAGCTCTCGTAGATCCCGGAGACGAGGTGCTGCTTCCCTCACCGCACTGGGTTACCTATCCCGCAGGCGTGAACCTCGCCGAAGGGATTCCCGTGTCGGTCCACACCGGGATCGAGTCGGGGTTCAAGGTCACGATTGAGGACCTCGAACGCCATCGCACCCCCCGGACAAAGCTCCTCGTGTTTGTCTCTCCGTCAAACCCGACGGGAGCGATGTACACGGCCGAGGAAGCAAGAGCGATCGGAGAGTGGGCACAGGAGCACGACATTTGGGTGATGGCTGATGAGATCTATCAACGCCTCGTGTACAAAACTGACGTTGCGCCCTCAATTGCAGCCGCAGCCCCCCGCTTCGAGAATTGGGTGTTGATCAACGGAGTCGCTAAGTCTTACGCGATGACCGGATGGAGAGTCGGTTGGATGATCGGACCTTCCGAAGTCGTCAACGCAGCGGCACGGCTGCAATCGCACGCTACGTCCAACGTGGCGAATGTCGCCCAGCATGCCGCCTTGGCGGCGCTCACTGGTCCGCAGGACACGGTCGAAGAGATGCGTCAAGCTTTTGACAGACGTCGCAAACTCATGTTCTCAATGCTTGACGACATTGACGGGGTCAGCTGTCTCGAACCCGAGGGAGCCTTCTACACATTTCCCGACGTGAGCGAGTTGCTAGGCGACCGATGGGCGACGTCATCCGCGATGGCTGAGGACATTCTCGAGACGTCTGCCGTGGCACTCGTCCCCGGCGAGTCGTTTGGAGCACCCGGGTTCCTCCGTCTGTCGTATGCGACCAGCGACGCCCATATTGAGGAGGGCGTTGAACGAATCGCCCAGCTGGTACGGGGCTGAATTCGATACCAAAAAGCTGGTTTACACTCGCTAGCAACATTATGGATTCTGCGACTCAGGCCCGCGCAATGATGCTCGTCGAGCCGAAGCACTTCTCGATGACTTCCATCCTGACACCCGAGGTCGAAGGTGGTGGCTGGTTAGCCGTCGAAGCAACCTCGATCTCCGGTGCCGATGTCCAGGTGTGGAGTGGAGAAGCCCGAGACGTGGTCTACCCGCTCATCCCTGGCCACGAAGTCATCGGGCGTATCGCAACGACCGGCCCCAACATCCCCTACCCGGTCGGAACTCGCGTGGTAGTTGAGCCCAGGATTCACTGTGGCGAATGCCATCGCTGCTTGCAGAACCTCGCCACATGTGCGCGGAGAAGACCGATCAACTCATATGGGTTCATTCCCTCGACCGAACCACCCGGTCTCTGGGGCGGCCTTGCCGAGACGTTGTACCTCGACCCGTCGTCCCGGGTTCACGAAGTAACCGACGACGTTCCCGCGGAGGTGGCGACATTTGTCCATCCCCTCGCCGCCGGCCACACCTGGTCGGTTGAATTGCCGAGATTGCAGGCAGGTGAAGATGTGATGATTCTCGGACCAGGGCCGCGCGGTCTCGCCTGCCTGATCGCGGCTAAAGCGGCGGGCGCGCGGTGGGTTGGCATTTCCGGGCTCAGCCATGACCGGGACCGACTGGACCTCGCCCTCAAGCTTGGCGCCGACGTTGCGATCGACATCGAAACCACCGACGTTGCGGGTGCCATCGCCGAAGCCATCGGCCGGCGACCCGACGTGGTTGTTGACGTTACGTCCAATGATCCAGAGGCGGTTTTCACTGCCCTCGACCTGGTACGAAGTGGCGGTCGAGTTGTTCTCGCCTCTACCAAGGGGAATCGCGCCTTTCACTTCTTGTCGGATGTGATCGTTGCCAAGCAACTGACCATCCGCGGTGCGATGGGTGCAACAACGGTGGGATACCAATGGGCTGCACGTCAGTTGGAAACCGATCCGAGAATCGATGATCTCGTCTCCCACCAATTCCCCCTTTCCGAGGCTCCACGCGCCCTTCAGGCTGCAGCCGGATTGCTGGGTCGAGAAGAACTGATCTCCGTCGCAGTCACATTCTGAGATGAAAGCTACGGCGGTCATTGATCGCCGCGCCGTGAGGTCGTGGATTGTCTACGACCTGGCAAACACGATCTTCGCCCTGGGCGTCATTGGCCTGTATTTCCCTGACTGGCTGACGTCGATGGACCAGCCAGACAGCGTTCTCGCGATCGTCGAGGCCGCCGCAGGTGTCGTTGTGGTCTTCGTAGCGCCATGGGCGGGAGCCCGAAGTGACGTCCGAGGGACTCGGGTCCGCACTCTTGCCTACACCACAGTGGTGGCGGTGGCAGCAACGGCACTGCTGGGGATCAACGTCCCATCCTCGGCGATCTTTTTGGCGGTCGCATTGGTCGCCTTCAACATAGGATCTGTTGTCTACGACGCGTTGCTGATCGACGTGAGCACCGAAGAAGATCGGGGCAGGATCTCGGGACTCGGCGTCGGCATTGGATACTTCGGCTCGTATATTGGACTGCTGATCGGCATCATCACGCTAGATCTACTCGACTGGAGCTACGCGGCCACGTTCCGTGTCCTTGCCTTGGGATTCCTTCTCTTTGCAATCCCGGCTTTCGTCTTCATCAAGGAGCGACCTGGCCATACCAGGGAACCTCCTCCCGGTCTGCTCGACATACCACTTCGCCTTGTCCGCTCGTGGCGAAAGGCCTCTGAATACCCGGGCGTGGTTCGTTTCCTTGTCAGCCGCTTCCTCTACACCGATGCCATCAACACGCTCATCGGCGGGTTCTTGACCATCTTCGTGATCCAGGAGTTGGGTCTTGACCGCAGATTCGTGACCGCTTTGCTCGGACTGGCGATCACCGCCGCAATCGCCGGGGGTATCGGTGCCGGACGCGTCATCTCGAGGTTTGGTCCAAACCGCGTACTGAGATGGGTACTCGTGATCTGGATGGTTGCGATCGGCTCTGGAATCATTGCAGCGGCCACAGGTCAAACTTGGATCGCATGGACCATCGGGCCCCTGGGAGGGATCGCACTCGGTGCCACGTGGGCGAGTGACCGGGTAGTAATGACACGCATCTCACCCCCCGACCACATCGGCGAGTTCTACGGCCTGTACGCAACTGTGGGTCGATTCGCCACCATTCTCGGACCTCTGATGTGGGCTTTTGTGGTCGACGTACTCGATCTCGGACGCTCCGTCGCCATGGCGGTGCTCATCGGCTTTGTATTCCTTGGCTGGATCTTGCTCAGGGGTGTCGACGACCGAATCCGCAGCTGGGGCGAGCAGGCTATGGGTGGTCCTGACGCACTCCAGATATGAGATGTTGCTCCACCGCATAAGGAATTGGCAGGTCTCGAATTTCTTTCGGCCCCCGGACCAGACGCCGTCCCATTTCGGCAAACCATGTGTCGTTGGCAAACGCCCATGGCCAAGCACGAATCCCGACCCTCGCACCCATGATGGCTCCCACTCCCGCCCCCAGGTTGCTACCACCGACCTTGACAGCTTCTGCCACCGGCTCATGGGGCTTGTCCGCCGCCGGAGCGACCAGCAGAAGTCCCACGAGCGACAGATCGAGAGGCCCGGGAGCTATGCCCGGCGCCAGGGCCGTTACCGCCTCATCGGCATCAACGACCCCATAGTGGTCGACTAGGTTCCTGACCCTATCCGCATAGCCTTCGATTCGGTCGACGCCTACCAACCCGACCGACTCCTCACCGAGTTGGTCGACCGCCGGTTCAATTGACTCAGCAACACCCAGCAGAAAGTCACGGCCTACCTGCCCGAAGCACGAGGCCGCCACTGCGGAAGCGATGGCCACACCGGCCAGTATCGAGCCGGCGTCCGAGTGAAGGGTTCGGTTCAAGCCGACAACTTCACGGACCAGGGCCTCGGGATCCTTTCTGAAGGCGAGTCCAAGCGGGGCTGAACGTCCGATCGGGTCGAGTGACGGTGTCTCATCGGGGTCGGGAGAGCCAGCGGCGGCCCGGTCGAGCCAAGCGCGAAACTCAGGGCTTTCCGCGCGGTACACGGGTTCTTCATCACGGGATCCATCTAGCTCGAGCAGCCCGTGCAGCAACCGGGTTCGATCGAGCTGACCGTTTGCAATCAGCTCGTAAGAGATCACAACCGCCTGCTCAGTGATCGCCGAGTAGCCAAGTTCCCATGCGCCACCAGCGGTATCGCCGGCGGCCAGACCCAACAGCGCTCCGTCACCTTCACCGGCCACCAGTGAGTAAAGGGCTTCAGTCATGGCGGCCCACAGTAAAGGCAAACCGCCCCTTCCAACATGCAATCACGACGTCACGATTCCAATGAGTCTCCAAGCTGTACCCTCCTCTCGATGGACATTGACCAGAGCTGTTGCAATTCGAATGCTTAGAGCAACAGTCATCGCCAACCCTGTCGCGTCCCAATTCACCGGTGGATCACATCGCGATGTCATGGCAATTCTCAACCAGCACTTCGAGGTCGACGCCGTTTGGCCCGGATCGGGGCCCGCATCCTCCGAAGCAGCTCGGGAGGCCGTAGCTGCCGGCGCCGCAGTCGTGATCGCCATGGGCGGCGATGGCATGGTCCACCATGTCGCCCAGGGTCTGATTGGAACTGAAGTAGCCCTCGGTTTGATTCCGGTGGGAACCACCAATGTGATCAGCCGGATACTTCATATCCCGTCAAATCCTTCCAAGGCAGCGCGGCTGGTCGTGGACAATCGAGATCCTGTGCCGATTGGGACCGTTGAGCTCAAGTTGACCCGCGGCACCGTCGTCTCGACACATCACTCCCTCTTCGCCTGCGGACTCGGTTTGGACGCCGATGTCGTGGTCGAAGCCGACAAAGACCCCTACAAGAAGTACCGGTTCGGCTCGTTGCACTACGCAACCACTGCATTTCGAATCGCTCTCAGCAGCTTCCCCAAGAAAGCGGCAGACATTCAAGTCATGAGCGAAGATCGCACTGCGGATGTTTCGGCGGTCCTCCTGCAGTTTCGGGATGTGTACACCTATTTCGGGAAGTTGGCTTTGGCGATTTCCAAGAACAAGCCCGATCCGATCACTGCGCTTTTGGTGGAGGGTGTGAAGCGGAGACGTGTTCCGACGATTGCGGCACGCGTTTTTACCCGACGTGATCTTGGCGAACTCCGCGAGATGGAGGCGTGGGAATCTGTCAACCAGCTGTCGGCAGTCGCCGCAAAACCAGTAGCGGCTCAAGCCGACGGAGAGTCACTGGGAATGGTGGACAGGGCAGATGCTCGCTGGGTGCCAGACTCAATAAGAGTGGTTCAGGGTCACCCCTCACCCTGATAGATTGTCATGTGCGGGAATGGTATTTCGATCCCCTCTGCATCGAAGCGGTTCTTGATCCGACGACGCGCCTCCCGCAGGGTGGACCACCTGTTGTCAGCACTGACCGTCAGCCTGGCTCTGATCACAACCGCGCTGTCGGCAAGATCCTGAACACCAAGGACCTCCGGTGGCTCTTTGATGATGGAGCTCCACTCGTCCGCCGCCACCATCTTCTCCAATTCGTCGCGCATGACGGCCATGGCGTTGTCGACATCCTCCTGGTAGGCGATACCCACATCCAAAACAGGCCTGGCGAATACTGATGTGTAGTTGCTGGCAACTGTGATATCTCCATTGGGAACGAAATGTTTGTTGCCTTCGACATCCCGGAGGACGGTGATCCGGAATTGGATGTCCTCGACCGTCCCTTCGGTGTCTGCGATCTTGACGACGTCTCCAATGTGAAACTGATCTTCGGCAATGATGAAGAAACCCGCAATCAGATCTTTGACCAAGTCCTGCGCTCCGAAACCAAGTGCTGCACCAAACACCGCACCCAACGCAAGCAATCCACCAAAGTTCAGCTCCCAGATCTCACCAAATACCAGGAAGAGGACGAGAATCATCAGAATCAGGAGTGCCCTGCTGCCAACCTTGTAGAGGGTGTCAACGCGTCGCGAATTCTGGTCGCCACTCCCCACCACTCGGATCAGGATTCGTCGCCCGACGCTCTTGATCAGCAGATAGACGAGGTAGAAGATGGCGGCGGCGATCAGCGACGAGACCAGCCGGGACTGAGTTTGGGAACTGAAGAGGTCGTCGAGCATGCGAGCGAGCCTAACGCTCGTGTGCGCTACGCAAACCACCTGCGGCCGTCGCAAGCTCGGCAAGCCTGGAGATCGCAACGGCGCGGCTACGCAGTACGGGCTTCATCATCTCGTCGACATAGGAGAGCAACCGGCGTTCGACGAAATCGGTTCGGGCGTCGATGTTCCTGTCCTGCACGTTGGACGACAAGAATCCCCGCTTGGAGATAAGGTCGATCGGCACTTCAGCCTCCGCGGTGCGAAGAATCCCCCGCAACTCCTCACCGACGTGGGCCGACACTTCCAGCGCCGCTTCAGAAGGCTTGCCGACCAATTCGTCTGCAAGTGCGGCAAAGAACCCGGCAACGCGCCGCGATGCCTGGACGGCATCGCCCTGAACCGCCAGGCGAGCAACGTCCCGGCACAGCTCACCGCGCCGGGATTCAAAATCAATGCCCGATGCACCGATGGCGCCTGTCATCTCGGAGACGACGCGTTCGAGGTCGACAAGGAGCTTGGCAACTACCGATCCCCCTGCCTTGGCTCTGAGCGCATCCAGGAGTTGTGGGACGCCCGAAGTTGGCCCAATCGTCGGTCGAGCAGCGGTCCCCAGGACCAGCGGATCGACAAAGCCGTCCTCCAAGAGCGCCCTCTTCAGATCTTCGAGAAGCGGGGATTGCTCAGCTGCCGGGAGACGGTCGACCTGGTTCATCACGAACAGAAGCTGGTCCTCGAACGGGACCAGGTCACGAAGAAAGCCCCGGTGAAGTGCGTCATCTCGGTACTTCTCAACGTCGACCACCCAAACCACCATGTCCACCCTGGGCAGGATCCGTTCAACGGCAAAACGGTGATCAACAATCACGCTATCCGTGTCGGGTAGGTCGATCAGAGCAAGCCAG
Source organism: Acidimicrobiia bacterium (assembly GCA_965216445.1). Classification (GTDB taxonomy): domain Bacteria; phylum Actinomycetota; class Acidimicrobiia; order Spongiisociales; family ZC4RG35; genus MA-ANB-1. The sequence continues at coordinate 940,638 of OZ244166.1, read as the reverse complement.
TCCAAATCCGGATGCGTCGTGGTCTCAAGAGGTGAGAACGACTCGAGATAGTCACCAAAGACATGTGGCTTCGAATCGGGCAGAGATACCATTGGGACAGAGGTTGTCGGCCGCACTCCTCCAACGTCGGCGGTGTCGGAAGACGTCAACGCATTGAACAATGAAGACTTACCCGAACCGGTGCCTCCTGCCAGTGCAACCAGAATCAAGTCGTCGGGATAGTCCAAACGGTTCCGAAGCCGGTTGGCCACTCTGGCGACATCATCAACCGACTTGGGCTCGGCGACCTCGGCAGCCTCCGCCAGAGCTGCATCGAGAGTGTCTAAGACCGGTGGGATGTGGTCATGCATCGAGCAGTGCCGGTTCCGTTCCCAATCGGGAGCGCGCAGCACGGACGATTTCAAGAGCTTCGGCGTCGCCGTTGTCTATGCCGGACAAGATCTCGTCGCGCACCTCTTTGTACGCTGCGTGCAGAGCCGACCGCAGAGTATCCACTGCACGACGGGTTCTCGACCCAAGGTCGGAAATGTTGCCGCACAAGACCTCATCGATCGCGTCCACCGCCGTCAAGACACGTCGCCTCACCCGACGGTTGGAGATAGAAGCATGCTCCGCCGATTCATCGACGTCTCTGAACCAATCCTCGAAAATGTCGTCCACGAGTCCCAATCGTGTCTCGAAGTCCGTTGCGGTGAGATTGATGACAAGCTTTCCGTGCTCAACTTCGAACATCCGAAGGTCGGACTCAATGAGACCCGAAAGCTCAGACACAATGTCGTTGGAAAGGCGAGAAAGGAGCACTCTCGACCTCCGGCCATGCCCGATCCACGGGTAGCGACCCTGCGCCGATTCCGCCAAGGTGCGCCAGCCGGCGACAACCAGGTCGAAGTTTCTGATTTCGTTCAGTCCCAACTGGCCGTCGATCTGATCCTTCAGCGCCTCGTATTCAGCAAGGCCCTGCTCCAGAACTTCCTCCAACTCGGAAAGGTCGGCACGGACCGCATTAAGGGCGTCTACCAGCAATCGCTGCCGGGAAAGAGCAGAGATCGCTCCGACCAACTCGCGACGGAGATCTCGTATCGACGCAGCAGGAAGATATGAACCTGGCTCTAGTCGGTGTTCTGCGACAGTGACTACCGGGTTCTTCATTCCCTCACGACGCAAAAGGCGTTTCAAATCAGTTGCACAACCCGCCGACTCGGCCGTCACCCGATTGAGACAGTGGATCACCGGAACCCCTCGTGAAGTAACCGAACGAAGCAGCTCCCAAGGGACCAAATCGGCATATCGGGAAGCCGAGGTCACAAAGACAATCAGATCGGCAGTGGCGAGGACGTCGAGGGCCACTCGCCGATTTGTCCGGTTGGTCGAGTCGATGTCGGGGGTGTCGATCAGCGACAGGCGGTTCAGAACGGGCGACTTGCCCGCCACCAACTCGAACTCGACGCTCGATGACATCAGGACTTCGTCTTCAGCCTGGCTCGTGTAGACGAGGGGCGTGGTTGTGGTGGGTCGAATAGCCCCAGACTCGGCGATCAACTGGCCGGCGACGCTGTTGAGCAAAGTCGACTTTCCGCTCCCCGTTGGACCGACAAACGCAACGTTGAACGGAGCCGTGGGATGTTCCAACCGTGGTATCAGGAAGTTCCGAATCGTCGAGTTGCAGCGCTCGATGAGTGCCGTGGCTTCCGCCGCGATTGTCCCCGAAGCACCCTGCAGTTTTTTCAGGTCGTTGGCGATCTGCGCAAGGTCGGCAGGATCAGGTATCCCGCGGCCAATCTTTGGCATGGAGCAATTGTGCCACGCCTATTGGCCGATTCGGGTTTTAGCCAGTCCAACCTTTATCAGGCTTATCGAACCAGACATGAACCTGACCGGTACCGGTTGCGTTCTCATAGTCAGAGAACATCTCTCCAGGTGCAGTGCAATCGCGCCCCCCGATGGCGCCGAGCATCATCAGGTAATGACCGAAATTCCCCTCGGGCGCATGCTGGAAGTAGTCGTCCATGCTGTCGACGATCGCGGCGTGATCGCCGGCTTTCATCCATTCCAAACGCTTCTCGTCGGCGGCCCGCGCCTCCGGGGTGATGATGTGTACGGGGTCGGAGGCCTCATGCTTTGAGATCTCCTTCAGCGGCCAAAATGTATGACTCATTCCACCGGAGGCGAGTATCACGACCCGGCGGTCGAGACGAGCAGCTGCCTCGCCAATGGCCTCTCCCATGGTCATGAAGTCGTCTGTCTCTCCTGTCTGACACACCGACACCGAGACCACGTTCTCGTCCTTGCGCAGGTAATGCACCAGGTTGATCGTGGCGTAATAGACGGGCAGATAAGGGTCGTCAGACGCATGCGTCGGTGTACCCAACTCGTCGCCTAGCTCAGCGGCCAGCTTCGCCAGTTCCGGGTCACCGGGATAGTCGTAAGCGATCTGGGCCATACCTCTCGGGAGTTCAGACGACGTGAAGGTGCCTTTTTGTCGTTCCTGGGCAGTCAGCAGGTGCTCAACGGTGGAAAACCAGTGTGAATCGACAATCACAATCGTGTCTGCTTCAACGCGATCCAGAACCTCGGAGCGCAGTCGGTGCATCCCAGGTACCAACGAGATCTCTTTGCCGTCATTCAGCTCACGACGCGTGGCTTCGTCGAACATGATTGTCGGGGCGTGACTGATCAGACCGGCACCAACTATTTCACCCATCATCCACTCCTGTCATTGTTGTAACGAGCTCAAAATCGTTTGGAAGCTAACGACATTCTACGCGTTCTCGGTTTCCGGTGCCATTCCCGGAACGAGCTCCGAGCCCGAGGCGGTGGCGGTGACGATTCGGAGCAGACGAGCGAGTTCCGCCATTTCTTGCGATGAAAGACGCTCGGTGAAACGGGCCTCGTAATCGTTGAACATCGGGAAAACGGACTCAATAAGCCGGCCACCGGCTGGGAGCATGTTGACTACGACCCGTCGTCCGTCTTCGGGGTGCTTCGATCGTTCAATAAGGCCTGATCGCTCCAGTGTGGTCAGCATCCCACTGAGAGTTCCCTTGGCGAGTCCGCACTCTTCGGCCAGTTCGTTTGTCTCCCTTTCACCCCAAACCCACAGCACGAAGAGGATGGTGAACCCACCCCAGCTCAAACCAGCCGGTGAGAGGACTTCCCGCTCCATACGGCTTCGCACCGCGTTGGCAGCACGGTAGATGTTGGAAACTGCAAGCAGAGCGTCGAAATCAAACGCCTTTCCGTCGAGTCGGGCGCGGATGTCACGTTCTGCGCTGAGCAGTTCATCGGGATCATGATGGCTCAGCGGTATTGGCATAACTTCTTTCAGAAGGGTGGCTGCAGTTTATCCTCAGGCTCTGACCAGATAAGCACCTGTTGAGAGGACCTGTTGATGCCGTCAAGCCGAGTCGAGATCTCAGAGTTTGCCGTCTCGCCCGATCACTACATCGGTGGTCGGCGGGTCTCCTCACACTCGACCTTCGAGGTCCGCTCTCCTCTCGACTGGGACTGGAAGCTCGCGGAGGTGGCCAGAGGCGATGCGCTCACGGCCGACAAAGCGGTAACAGCTGCCGTTGAGGCATTCCCGGGCTGGGCCGCGATCGGTGTGAAGGAGCGGGCAGAACATCTCCATCGCCTCGCCGACCTCATCGACGAGAACACCGAGATGCTGGCCAGGATTGAGTGCGTCGACATGGCGATGCTCCTCGAGAGCCTGGAAGCCAGGGTGATACACCGAGGCGCCGAGAACTTCCGCAACTACGCCGACCTTGCCGTCGGCCATGTTGAACGGCGGTGGACCTCAAAAGGCACCAACAACGTCGTCCAACGCATGCCGGCCGGCCCTGCGGTGATCATCACACCGTGGAATGCCCCCTGGATTCTGTCCACCTGGAAGATCGCTCCTGCGCTCGCCGCCGGGAACACCGTGATTCTGAAACCGGCCGAGTGGGCGCCGTTGTCCGCTTCGCTCCTTGCCGACCTGTGCGAAGAAGCTGGAATTCCTCCGGGTGTGCTCAATGTCGTCCAGGGGATCGGAGAAGAAGTTGGCGCCGCCTTGGTCAACGATGCCCGGGTGCGTCGAATCAGTTTCACCGGGTCGCCCGAGACCGCTCGTCACATCGGTGTGTCGGCAGCGCGCAACATCACACCATTCACTGCCGAGCTGGGTGGCAAAGGTCCATTTCTTGTCTTTGCCGACTCCGACCTCGAAGCGGCAGCCGAGAAGGCTGCGCTGCAATTCGATGATTCGGGGCAGGTTTGTCTCGCTGGGACCAGGTTGTTGGTCGAAGAGTCGGTATCTGACGAGTTCTGGGAGCTTTTTGTCGACAAGATATCCAAACACGTGCTCGGAGACAGCCGGCAACCATCCACCACGATCTCACCGATGATCCACCCGGACCACCTGGCAGTGGTCGAAGGTTTCGTGGAGCGAGCTCGCGACGCGGGGGACACCATCCTCCTCGGCGGGCAACGTCACACCGAAGATGGGCTCTGGTACGAACCGACGGTGATCGCTCCCAAGTCGAACGATGCCGAAATCGTGCAACGGGAGGTGTTTGGACCGGTTCTGACCTATCAGACCTTCTCCTCGGAGGAGGAGGCCGTCGATCTGGCCAACTCCACCAAATACGGTTTGACCGCAATCGTCTACACGGGATCGGCCGAACGCGCCGAACGCGTCGGTCGGAACATCAGGGCCGGAACCGTCTGGGTGAACACGTTCCTGGTGCGAGATCTCACCGCTCCGTTTGGGGGATGCCGCATCTCCGGCATCGGCCGGGAAGGCGGCGACTACGCCCTCGACTTCCACTCCGATCTCAAAACCCTCCAAATCAGCGAAGGCACGGTGGAATAGGCGAAACCGGTCCCTTTCCCGCTGCAGTTGTTCGATACCGAGACCCCGCGCTCCGTCTTCGACATATACGCAGGACCACAGGGTTCTAGCCCCTGCTTGGCAGTACGGATCCGCAAAACGCTGTCCCTCCAAAGGCGGAGCCGCATGGAGGGAAGGTCCCTGCCGGCCGAGGGCCGGGAGGTAGGGTGGAATGAGACTCGCGTCGGCTACCGGGCCAAGACCTCGTCGAGACGTTCATAACTCTCGACAATCCCTTGTTCCATCCCATGAGCCACAAGAGCATCCCGAGCTTCGAACGAGTCAACCAACGACAAAGCTGTGAGTCTGGTTCCACCGTTCCCAACATCCTCGAGCTGTAGCTTCTCGAGTGAGACGCTGTCGGGAAAGCCTTCGTAGGTGAAGGTCTGAATGATCAATTCGGTGGGCCGGACCTCGTGGAAGCTGCCACGGAAGGCATAGTCCTCACCCTCAATCGTGTGGATGTAGCGATACGACCCACCTGTGCGGCAGTCCCAGGTATCCACCTCCATCTCAGTGCCGCGCGGCCCAACCCACTCAGCTACCAACTCGGGATCGATGTGAGCCTCGAAGACTGCCTCCCGTGGTGCATCAAAGTCTCGAACGATCCTGACGACGGGGACATCCGGATCCAGGGTCACTTCGGTTTCGTGTCTTGTGGTGGTCATGTCAACTCTCCTTCTTGGTGTCTTGATCTGATGCTTGGTTCGTCATCCTCGCGAGCACGTCGTCGAGACGGCTGTAACGCTCTTCGGCCTGACGCTGGTATCGCTCGATCCATTTGGTCATCAGGTCGAATACCTCCGCTTCGAGGTGCGCCGGACGACGCTGGGCGTCACGAGACCGACTTACTAGCCCCGCATCCTCCAACACCTTGAGGTGCTTGGAGATGGCCTGGACGCTTACGTCGTAGGGCTCAGCCAACTCATTGACGGTGGCATCTCCCACAGCGAGACGCGCCACGATGTCCCTTCGCGTCGGGTCGGCCAATGCGGAGAAGACATCGCTCAATGGATCGGCACTCACTTGACTCCTTGGGTATTCAACCGATTAGTTGAATATAGAGGACCTGGGACCCTGTTGTCAACCAGTTGGTTGAATACCGGTACCATCCCCTCCGGTGTGCAGAAACACTGTCCCTGCGTAGTCCCAGCCACACAACGCTGTCCCTCCAAAGGCGGAGCCCAAGACACCGTCCCTCCATATGCGGAACCACAACCGCTGTCCCTCCACAGGCGGAACCACAACCGCTGTCCCTCCACAGGCGGAGCCGCATGGAGGGAAGGTCCCTGCCGGCCGCAGGCCGGGAGGTAGGATGGAATGAGACTCCTTCCGAGCCGCGAACGCAATACTCTCGTGCCCATGAACAGCGACCTGGGCCGATGGGAGCCAATGACGGTGGAAGAGGCGATGGACCTCCTCGCCGACGCTCCGTTCCGCTGGTGGATCAGTGGTGGCCACGAGATCATCAGGGCCCCATCCAACACGCCATCTACTTCAACGACCGACGTCGGGTCCAGCCAGATCCGGCCGTACTCACCGTCGAAGGAAGCCTGAATGTCGGCTGTTGCCTCCTCCACGTCGTTTCCCACCAGTCCGGAAGGGTAAGGGTTGAAATCGAGGCATCCCAGCTCATCGACGTCCTCCTCGGACATTGAACGAAGTCGGTGAGAAGGGCTCGGCGCGTGCGTTGGCTGCCAACTCGACAAATCGATGATCAAAGTGATGTTGCTCAACTTCAGGCGCAACCGGGGTGTGGTGTGACTCTTGGCCATTGCTCGATCACTTGAGGGCTGATAACGAAGAGATAGTCTCCGTCGGGGCTGACGAATAGCTCCCGCACTCCGCGTTGGTATCCGAGGGGAACGACGTCAGGTGGTAACTCGGCATCCAGGTCCAGCCTGAGTACCTCGTCCGCCTCGAGATTGGCAGGGTTCGCTCGATCCTCTTTCGTTAGGCCGAGACGCTCTCGCGCTGCCGCGGTGGCGAACCACCCGGTATCAAACACCCCACGTTCGTCCCGTATGTACGCGTCGCCAACGAAGTACTCACCCAGGGCAATGAAACGAACATCCTCCCATCCGCAGTGACCACCGCCATAGAACTCTTCGATCTCTTCATTGGTCAACACGGCCCCCGAGTTGTCGAGCCATCCCTCGGTCTCTTCAACCTCGAGGAAGCAGGTGCTACGAATCAGGGCGTTTACTGACATCGGCACCCCATTTGACAAGTCCACTGTCGTTTCACATTCGGTGCCCACTGGTTGGATTTGGGCACGGACTCCGAGCTGGACGGGCGGAAGCGCCACCGTCGCTAAGGCCGCTTGATGGTCCGACCCCCCGAAGGTGACGTCATATGTGTTGACGAAGATCGTTTCTCCAGACCTCTGGATCTCGAACGTGACAGTGGTACCGGGCTCAGGACGGATCTCTTCGATGATCCTGCCAAACGTCAAATCGACACCGCCCTCGGATTCAGTCACCACCGGTGAGCGGTTGGAACTATCCCCGTCCGGGGTGGCGGAGCAAGCCGCTACCAGAAAGGCTGCCAAGACGAGCCCTGTGACCAACTTCATCCCCATGTTGTGATAGTACGGAGTTGAGCGGCTCCGGTGAACCCAACAGAGTTGGCCGTTGGGAAAAGGTGTCTGCAGTTTTCTGAAGATTTTTCCCGATTGGCTCACGAAGAAGGCGTTTTCTGTCACACCCGGTTTGTACGTTGGTCAATATGAGACGGGAAGAGATTCCCGCTAGGCCTCTTCCCCACCGGCGGGTCACAACCGAACAACTAGAGCTGACGTCGGTGGACGACCTCGCCTCATGGCTGGTCGGAATCGAAGAGGACATCTCGATTCTCGAACAGAATCGTTTGGTTGTCCTCGCAGAGTTCGAGTCTCGCGATGGACACGAAGTCTTTGGGTTCCCAAACGCAATCGCCTTCCTCAAATCAATCTGTGCGATGGCTGGTGGACGGGCACGGCGATTGGTCAAAGCTGCCAAGGCCGCATCGAGACATGCCGCTACGTTCTCGGCCTGGAGATTCGGCCAGATCTCAGCCGACCAAGCCCAGCAGCTCTTCGACGTGTCTGACGAACTGCCCGACAAGTACGAGGCTGCCGAATCCGTTTTGCTCGACATCGTTGGGGAGACTCCGGACGACACCCGAAAGACACTGAACTACTGGAAGAACACCGTCGACAAGGCAGGTGTGCAGCTAGACCTCGCGAAACAAATGACCCGCCGCAGTTTTGAAATGTCCACCAGACCCAATGGGATGGTGGCCGGCAAGTTCCTGATGACCAGCCAGGCTGGCCTGAGCCTGCGAACCGCCCTCGAAGCATTGATGTCGCCACCAGGAGCCGAAGACGATCGCAATGCCACTCAGCGACGACACGATGCTGTTCAGGACCTCGCCCACTCCTTTTTGGAATCAACCAATACTCGAACCTCAGGCGGCGAGAAACCACACATCAACGTCCACTGTGACATCGACGCCCTGGAGGGTGAACCCGGCGGACTTCACGAAACCACCGACGGCCAAGTTCTGACCGTGGCCTCCATCCGACAGCTCGCCTGCGACGCCTCGATCACCAGGGTCGTATTCGGTCCCAAGTCCGAAATCCTTGATATCGGCCGGAAGACCAGAGTGATTCCCGCGGGACTCCGACGTGCTGTCATCGCCCGCGACCGCCATTGCCAACATCCTGGTTGTGTCAGAACCGCCTCTTGGTGCGATGTGCACCACATCATCCACTGGGCGGACGGGGGTGAAACCAATCTCGACAATCTCATATTGCTGTGTCGCTATCACCACACACTCCGACACCGCCACGACTCCGTTGACGACGAATTGTGCAGAACCGGGTCCGATCACTATTGGGCGACGGCGGGGACTCGACCTACCTAGGGGTGACCCTCCGCTTCACCCCGAAACAAGAACCTCGACCACCAACTGTCAAAAAGTGAACCCACACCTTCAGGGTCTCTCCGCGCGGGCGCGTTGCTGATCGATCGACTCACTTGGGCTGGATCTCGTCAGGAAGGTCTGAGATCAAAGACCTGCGAGAGTGCGCTGATCGCCAGGCTGTGACGCATTTCGCCGGAACGAATCGCTTCTCTCCAACCTGATTCATCGAAGACAACCACCTCAATGGCCTCGCCTGAGTCGAGTTCCTGCGGGTGGGTTTGAATCGCATCCTCGGCAAGAAAATGATGGCACCGGTTGTCCAGGAAAGCCGGGTTGGGCTCGACATAGCCGAGATAGGACCAATTGTCGCTCGTGTATCCACACTCCTCGCGCAGTTCGCGGCGGGCGGCCGCCAGAGGTTCTTCACCCGGATCGACAATGCCGGCTGGGATCTCGGTTGTGACTCGCCTGCTCCCGAAACGGAACTGACGGACCGCGACCAATTGGTTTTCCGGAGTTAGTGCGACCACGTTTGCCCAGTCGGGCGACTCCAACACCACTCGCTCCATGGGTTCAGCTGACGAGGGATGCGTCATGGTGTCAAACCGAGCTCGAAAGAGAATCAGGTCGGGACCAACTTCAGTGGCCGAATGCTCCCACACCAGCTGTTCGTCGCGTTCGTCGCCTTCAGCTGTGGACATCGGGCCATCCTACAGCTGGGGAGAAAGCCTCCCTAGCTCCGTAGCGTGGTTCCGCCCTTCCAGGACACGCCGACCTTGTGGTAATAGCCACCGATCATTTCTGAGTCGGCCAGTAGAGCGAGCTCCTCGGTTGGAGACTCGAACAGGTCTATCTCGGCATCGCCGGCCCAAACATCGGCAACCTCGCCGTCGTAGCCGCTCATGGTGACCAACTCGTCCATCGAGTTCGAACCGTCGGACTCGATCGCAGGCCAGGTTCGGTTGTGCAACATGGGATGACCGTTGACAAACCCCGGAGACTCGGCGGGACCGGTCAAGGTCACCCTGGCTTCGGCGATCAACCGACCGTTTGCTGACACTGTGGCGCCAAACTTCCCTCCTGGCTCCAGGCGCGGACCGGCTTTGCCGACGGTGATCGGGCGGGTCATCCAGATGTCCCCCAGTTTCTTGGGGTATCCCTGGTGATAGCCCCGAACCATGGCAAAGTCCTTGTCGACCCAGATGTAGGCGCAACGGCTCCACACTTTGTCTTCCCAGCTTCCCCGGATCACGACGAAGCACTCCTTGTACTGGGATCGGACCGGGTCGAGCACCTCCGCAAAGTCAGGTCCACAACTCTGCCAGTCTGCCCAGATCACGGCGACCGCCCCCGGATTGTCAGGGGCGAGGTCGACACCGTCGGGCAACAAATCGGCAACCCGCTCCGGATCGGTTTGATATTCGACGGTGACCATCTCACCCGAGTAATGCCACGGCGGACTAGGGATCAGCGACGATTTACCTGACGGCGTCTGGGGGAAGAGAAAACCGGCCATCAGAGGAACGGGAGATATTCGGCCATCTCCCAGTCTGTGGTCCACCGCTGGTAGCGATCCCACTCGGCGCGCTTCACCGTCAAGAACCCGTCTACGTAGGCGGGTGACAGCGCTTCGACGAGATCGGTATCTGCCTCTAATTCGTCGAGGGCATGACTGAGACTGGGCGGGGCCACTACGTCGGTCGATGCTCTCTCGATGCAGTCGAGGGTTTCTACGTCGGGAAGGTCGTACGCCTTTTCGTAGCCGAGACGAGCTGCGGTGAGCACGGTTGCGATCGCCTGGTGGGGCGTTACTGACCCGTCCCCGAGACGATGTTCCAAACGGGTCCCTTTCCCTCTTGCGGGAGGAACACGCACCGTCACGCCACGATGGTCATAGCCCCAGTTAGCCCAATATCCACACAAAGAACCTGGTTGGAGCCGTTTGTAAGCATTGACCGTGGGGGCAAGGAGCGCAGTCATACCAACGTGGTGATGCAACATGCCGGCGATGGTGTTCTGACAAGCCTCACTCAGCCCGTCAGCTGCCTCAGGGTCGCTGAACAGGTTCCCACCCGATTCGTCGTGAAGAGAGAGGTTGATGTGGAATCCGCTCCCCCCGCGGCCGTTAATCGGCTTGCCCATGAAAGTAAGAAGGTATCCCTTCCGCGCAGCGATCTCTTTAGCCATGACCTTGAACAAGAAGGCGTCGTCGGCCGCGGTTATTGCGTCGTCGTAGGTGAGTGTCAGCTCGAACTGCCCGTTGTCGTATTCGCTATTGACGGCTTCGAGGGGAAAGCCAACCTCGGCAGAAGTTGTCATGATGTCGTCGATAATCCCGGCCGGGTCGACCGCCATCCCCGTCCCATAAACATAAGCGCCTGGCGTGCTGACAGGCTGCCATCCACCCGAACCGTCGGGTTCGAAGACAAATGCCTCCAGCTCGATTCCGACCTTCGCTGTTATCCCATGAGCTTCCCACGCAGCGACCGCCGACTTGAGGAGGTTTCTCGGCGCAAACGGCACCAGTTCGCTACCACGAGAAATCTCAGGAATGATGACCCCGGTTCCCTCTTCCCATCCGGGACGAACGTCTTCGGTGTTGAACGTCGCCTCCAGGTCGGGGAGCCCTTTCCAGAACAAAGCTCCGTCGTGTGGTGTCATGTCACGGTCGAAGCCGAGAGTGAACAGAGTCAGACAGTGGCCGGTGGATCCGGACGCAGCATCTCCGGGCAGATACTTCCCACGGGCCAGGCCCAAATGGTCGGGCCAGAGCAACCGAAATCTGTTGTATTTATCAGGCATTTCCCTCCTCGGAACCTGCGCATATGATCGTAGATGGTTCCCTCGGGTTGAGCGTGCCGCAGCGAGCGCGCTAACTTTCTCTCATGGTCTTCCCGCTCGAACCCAGTGCTGAGCAGCGCGCCGAAATTGATGCGCTTGCGATTCGATTCGTCGAAGCCTGGCACGCAGCCGCCGCGACCATGGATGCGAGCGGACCCGGTCTGACCGACGACCAAATCGCCGGATTGCTTGCTCCTCCGTCGGAAACAGGTATCTCGATGGAGGCGGCGCTCGAGATCCTCGAAACTGCCGGACTCGGTGGAACCAACCACCCGTCGGGTGGCCATATGTCGTACATCCCTAACGCCGGCCTGTTCACGGGGGCTGTCGGGGAGCACATCGCATCAGCCTTGAACCGGTTCACGGGTGTCGCCGGTGCGGCTCCGGGAATGACAGCAATCGAGAACAGCGTGACCGAGTGGATCGCATCTCTCTTTGGCCTCGGCGAATCTTCAGCTTCGATACTTCTGTCAGGAGGCTCTCTCGCCAATATGACAGCCGTAGTGGTTGCTCGGGTGAATCGACTCGGCGAACACTTCGCCGATGGTCTGCTGTACGTCACCGAACACACCCACCACTCAGTGGCGAAATCTGCCCGTATCGCAGGATTCCGCGATGACCAGATTCGCAAAGTTCCAGTTGACGCCGAGCTGAGGATGAAACCCGATGCTCTCAACGACATGGTCACCGCAGACACCGAGGAAGGCATGCGACCCTTCTTGGTGGTCGCCTCGGCTGGAACCACCGATACGGGAACCGTCGCCGACCTCGAAGCGTTGTCAGCCGTGGCGCAGGCTCACAACCTGTGGCTTCACATCGACGGCGCCTACGGAGGGTTCTTCCAGCTGACCGAGAGGGGACGTCAACGCTTCAAGGGCATCGAGAACTCGGACTCAATCACCCTGGACCCTCACAAGGGGCTTTCGATACCGTTCGGGGTGGGAGCCCTGGTCGTGAAGAATGAAGACCATCTGATCGATGCCAATCTTGGTCGCGGTGCCTATCTGAACCATGACGAGGTCACCCAGGGCCTGAGGGATATCTCATCGCTGGGTCCGGAACTGAGCCGGCCCTTCCGGGGACTCCAGGTTTGGCTACCGCTTCAACTTCACGGAATCGCACCCTTCCGTGAGGCACTCGACAGGTCCCTCGACCTCGCTCACTACGCCTACGAACGTGCCTCGGGAATCGACGGGATCAGTACCCCGTGGAAGCCCGACCTCTCGATAGTGGCTTTGGCTTTTGATGACGACGACCTGGGACGTGCGGCCATGGCTGCCGTCAACAACGACCGCAAGGTGCATCTGAGTTCCACTACGGTCAACGACCGTTTCATCCTCAGACTGGCGGTCTTCAACCGCCGAACGACGCAGGACCACATCGACCACGCCCTCGATATCATCGAGAAGACTCTTATCGGCTAGGCGTCACCGCCTCAAGTGCATTCCGCAACCCGTTCCCACTGCCACGGGGGTGCAGGGGGTCGTCCCCCGCATAAATGCCGACTCTTATCGGCTAGGCGTCACCGCCTCAAGTGCATTCCGCAACCCGTTCCCACTGCCACGGGGGTGCAGGGGGTCGCCCCCCGCATAATCATGCCGAGAAGACTCTTATCGGCTAGGCGTCACCGCCTCAAGTGCATTCCGCAACCCGTTCCCACTGCCACGGGGGTGCAGGGGGTCGTCCCCCGCATAATCATGCCGAGAAGACTCTTATCGGCTAGGCGTCAGGGGCTTTGGGTCTTCAGTTTCACCGACACCGGGAGGTGTTTGATCCCCGAGATGAAATTGGAGCGGAGTCGGTCGGGTTCACCGACAATCTCATATGACTCGATCCGCGACAAGAGCTCCTCAAAAACGATCCGGACCTCAAGACGGGCCAATGCGGCACCGAGACAGACGTGGCGTCCGGTGCCAAACGTTACGTGGTTGTTGGGTTGCCGATGCAGGTCAAACGTGAAGGGATCTTCGAACTGGTCGTCGTCATAGTTCGCCGACGTGTACCACATGACAACCCGATCGCCCTCCCGAATCGGAACTCCACGGATGGTGGTGTCCTCGGTTGCAGTGCGACGAAAGTGCATGGTCACGCCGGAGGCCCGCAAGATCTCTTCGGTCGCTATCACCGAGTTCTCGAACGGATCACGATGCCAGGCCTGAAGCTGATCAGGATGATTGGCCAAGAAGATGAGACCGTGGCTGATCGTGTGGCGGGTGGTCTCGTTTCCCGCAACCATCATCAGTGCGAAGAAGTTCTTGAACTCCAGGTCGGTGAGCGGACGTCCGTCGGGCTCAGCGTTGAGCAGGTCGCTGATGATGTCGTCGGTTGGTTCTCGACGTCGTTCCAGTGCAGCCTCTTCGGCATACCGGAACACTTCGAGTGCCGCAGGTGAACGAAAAGGCAGCAGGCGAAATTCGTCGGTGTCGTCTTTGTCGATGATGACCGGCGTGTATTCGGGGTCGGCGTTGGAGATCATCTGATCTCCCCAAGCCACCAGCTTCCCAGCATCAGATTCGGGGACTCCGAGCAGCCCGCAGAGGAGTCGGATCGGGAGATCTCTTGCGATTTCAGTTACGAAGTCGAATTCGCCGAGCGGCAACACTTTGTCCAGGACATGACCGGTCAGCTTCCGGAACGCACTCTCGTACGTTGAGACCACCTTCGGTGTGAAGCTCGGCTGAACCAACCGTCTCAGCCTCGTGTGTTCGGGCGGATCGGTCTCCATCATCGTCTTCCGGGACATCAGCTCATCCTCGGCCATCTGCTCAAGGCGGATGCCACGGGCGGCGGAGAAGCGGTGGTAGTCACGACTCACCTCGACAACGTCGGCATGTTTGGTCACAGCCCAAAAACCAGACCCGTCGGATTCTTCAATCCATGCCACTGGTGACTCCTCGCGGAGTCGTTTGAACGCCGCATGGGGGAACCCGGACACGTATGTGTCGTGGGAAGTTATGTCTGCGTGGGGGTCGCCGAGATCTTCGTGGAGAACGTTTATTGCCATGAGGTCGTTAGGAAGCGAACATAATCGCAATTCAATCGAGATGTACTGTGAGACGCAATGGCCGAATACCGAAGAATCCTCCTGGAGGGTGCAGAAACCACCGTCAAGATGAGCGACGGTGTCCTCGTCGCCGAGGACGGCAGGACTGTCGACCCCGATGAAGCCAACCACCTTCCGCCATCAAATCCGACCAAGATCCTCGCTTGCCATCTCAACTACACCAGTCGGGTCGAGGAATTCATGACCAAACTGCCTCCTGCTCCGACCTACTTCCACAAGCCGACGACATCGCTGAACTCCCATAAAGGGCATGTGGTCCGTCCCGAACGTTGCCGGTACCTCAACTTCGAGGGAGAAATCGCAATTGTCATCGGTTCAACAACACGCAACATCTCTCCAGATGATGTCCCTGGAGTGGTGGCCGGGTACACCATCGCCAACGACTTCGGCCTTCACGACTTCCGCGACACAGACGCCGGATCGATGCTCAGGGTCAAGGGGTCGGACACGCTCTGTCCGGTCGGGCCGGGACTCAACACCGAGTGGGACTTCCACAACAAGGAACTGCGGACCCTCGTCAATGGCGATGAAGCCCAGGTCGGAAACACCAGCGAGATGGTGTGGAACATGAACTATCTCGTGGCAGACCTGGCCAGAACCATCACCCTCCTGCCTGGCGACATGATCCTCACGGGTACGCCGGCTGGATCAAGACCCGTCGAGCCTGGGGACGTGGTGACGGTCGAAGTGGAGGGTCTTGGCGCTCTGACCAACACCGTGGTCCACGGACCAGAACCGGTCGGAAGTGAAGTCGGGGCACAGCCCAGCGACTCTGAGGAGGTACTCTCTACTGCATTCGGGGGCGATTGGGAGTTCCGCGGCATTCGGGCTCCTCGGGGGCCTGGCGCGAAACACTACGAATCGGAGTTGGAAGAATGAACAAGCCAATCGTCGGGATCACGGCCTGGCGCCGCGAGCTGAACACATTCCTCGGTCCCGAAGTCCTGCAAACCCTGAGCGCCTATTACTCAGACGCGGTGATTGAGGCGGGGATGACGCCGATCATGTTCCCCAACGGGCAGGATCCCGAAAAAGCTGCGGAACTAATGAACTTGGTGGACGGATTGGTTATCTCTGGGGGCGACGATGTTCATCCGGCCACCTACGGCCAGGACACGGAGTCTGTTCACGGCGTTAGCCGAGATGTCGATGCGTTCGAGATTGCGCTGGTGAGAGCTGCCCGCCAACAGGACAAACCGGTCCTGGCGATCTGCCGAGGAATTCAGCTCTTAAACGTCGCTTTGGGCGGCACCCTTCAACAGGAGGTCACGTCATCTGGGTCCGTCCACGAACTCATCACCAAGGACACCGACCCCGATGATCTGAACGCCAGACGTCACGTAGTTGATTTCGAGCCCGATTCCCTTCTGGCCGGGGTCTATGGATCGGAACAGCTGAAGACGAATACCCTCCACCATCAAGGAATAGCGGTCCTAGCCGACGGACTCATCGTCGAGGGACGGACCGAAGACGGCCTGATCGAAGCCGCCCGATGCGACGGTTCTTGGTGGGCGCTTGGAGTCCAGTGGCACCCCGAACGCCTCGACATGGACCACAAGGAACCCCTCTTTGGCGCCTTCCGGGACGCGATCGAGAGGTCGGTTGCCTGATAAGGGAACTCAAACCTCAACCGGCAGCGCAATAGCGTCCCGAAGGTCCGCGAGACGTGCCGGAACAACTCGGTAGTGAACCCAGCGACCACGCCGCTCGCCCTCGATGAGACCCGCTTCGCGCAGGATTTTGAGATGGTGAGAAACGGTCGGCTGTGAGAGACCAAGCGGCTGTTCCATATCACACCCGCATGCGGCGCCGTCCGGGGACGCCACCAGCATCGAGACAATTCGCAGCCGCACTGGGTCACCCAAGGCGGAAAAAGCGGCGGCCACCGAGGCCGCACCTTCCTCGTCGATAACACCATCGAAAACTGGTGAGCAGCAGTATTGAGAAACGGATGTCATGTCACATTGACATTACTCGATGTATCGATATTATTCAATACATCGAAGATCGTCTATCTGAAAGGAGTTCAGATGTCACTTCGTTTTGAGGGTCCAGGTTGTTGCGGCGGCGACGGTTGTTGCTAGTCCCCAGCCTGTGACCGGGAGAGCGCTGGCTTTGGTCGGCGCTCTCCCGTCCTTCCCCTACTCAAGAAGCTTCACGGTTGCTTCGCCTTCCCTACAACCCTTCAGAATGGGGCAGTGAACACACCATGGTCCGCCGCGACGATCGAACTCGTCGGCCCTGTTCCAACCGTCCCGCAGTTCATCAACCATCGATGCCACGGCCTGGCCGACCACTTGCAAGCTCTCGAGAGTGGGCTGAGACCGATAGCTTTCCCCGGTACCGACCGAGACCGCCTCTACCTGTTTGGGGATCTTCTCACGCGAGAGAGTCCAGATCAGCCCATAGAACTCGAGTTGGATCGGTGCTTCTCCAAGATCGCCGGTCTTCCAGTCGACGAGGCGATGACCACCGTCGGGTTCGAGATAGACGGCGTCGATCAGTCCTACCACAGTCAGGCCTTGAGCCGGCTCGACTTCAAATCTGATCTCCGCACCCTCGAACCCGTCCTGAGAGAGCTTGAGGAAACGTTCATAGAACCCTCGGACTTCGGCAAAGACACCGTCCAGATTTGAAGGTTTGAGGCCCAACTCCGCCATCGAATTATTCAGCCCGGCGGACGAGCCGATCTCCTCCCGGCAGACCTGTGCGAAGCATTCCTCGGAGATAGGTCCCTCCATTAGGTGACGTCGAAATATCTGATGAGAGAGGCTGCCGACGAATGCGGGGCGTGATGTCTTCCCGTACTCACCTTGGAACCTGGCGTTGGCTCGGGCAGGGCACTGGCGATACAGGAGGTAACTGGTGGCAGATATCTGAAGCGGTGCGCCAGCGATTTTGGGAACTATCCGTACTTTTGCCACGTCGGAAAGAGTAGAACCACATGATTCATCAAACGGGTATGGGGCCGGTACCATCCTCCAGATATCCCGGGTCAATTATGGGGCGACCCATTAATGCACGAACACTTCTCTTTCAGCAGATCTCCTAGAACCGCGTCGTTGATACTCCTCGCCGGAGTGCTTCTTCTCTTTCTGTTCGCCTACACGATGACCCGACTTGCATCGCAGGGCGAGGTCATGGGCCGGGTCCAGGTCGCTGATACCCAGCTGGGAGGGCTAGATCGCGAAGCGGCCTTGGGCACGATGGTTGGCGTTGAGGAGCAGTTCAATACCCGAACAGCGATCTTCACCATTGAAGGCGAGACGGTGCAGTTGCCACCGCCGGAGGTTGGTTTCGACATGGACAAAAACGCCATCGTCGGGACTGCAATGAAGGTGGGTCGAAGTGGAAATCCATTCGGGGAGTTCTGGTGGTGGTTCACCCACATTTTCGCCGAACACGAGTTGGAGCCGTTGGGAACGGTTGACCCTGTGCTCGTGGACATCACGCTGATGGAGTGGGAATCGGAGGTCATCGCCAACCCGGCAATCCCCGGGAGCATCGTTTTGGTCGAAGGGGAGCCATCTCCGGTCTACCCGGCCACCGGTACCGGTATTCTCGGGGGGCAAGCACACGCTGAGATCCTGCGTGTGCTCTTGGACCCACAACCCCAGGTCGGACTGCTCCAAACACGGGTCATCGAACCCGCCCTGACCGCGGCTCAGGTCGACGAGGCCCTCGAGGTTGCACAGGAGCTGCTGTCAGCACCGATCAACATGACTCACAACGGGACAACACTCACTGTGGATTCCGGTGAACTGAAAAAGGCCTTCGTCTCAACCACGATCACCAGCGAGCCCGCCCGGATCGAACTCGGATTTGATGCTTCAATCGTCGACGAGTTCCTCGATCCGATCCGTTCCGAATTCGAACTGCAGCCTGTCAACGCTGAGTTCGACATCAGCGGCGACTCCATCTCGATAATCCCCGGCAGCAAAGGCACCGAGATTGACGCTGCCGAAACTGCGATGCGCCTCTACGAAGCGGGTACGTCGCCGTCACGCACCGGTGTTCTGCCACTTGTCGAGGGAGCCGACCCGGAGGTAACGACCGAATACCTGGAGAGCCTCAACGTCAATCACTTGGTCTCTCAATTCACTACCTACCACGATTGCTGTGCCGCACGAGTCACAAATATCCATCAGATCGCTCGCGATGTTGATCTGACCCTGGTTCTTCCAGGAGAAACGTTCAGCCTCAACGGTCACGTCGGGCAACGAACCGAAGCCGGCGGGTACGTTCCTGCGGGAACGATTGTGGCCGGAGAAATCGAAGACACCGTTGGTGGAGGTGTTAGTCAGTTCACGACCACTCTCTACGGTGCGGTCTTCTGGGGTGGATATCAAGACGTGGAGCACAAAGCTCACTCGTACTACTTCCCTCGATATCCGGAAGGCATCGAGGCGACCCTGAACTGGCGTACTCCGGATCTCAAGTTCCGCAACAACCGCGATCATGCAATCTTGATCGACACTCGATTCACGGACACATCGATCACGGTCAGGTTCTTCGGAGACAACGACGGCAGAACCCTCAAGGGTGAACAAAGCGGTGGGAATTTGAGTGTTTGGGTCGACAAGACGGGTGGGCCTGAGGCCCGTCACGTCAAAGGTGACGTCTCTGATCGGTTTGCCGAAACCGAGCCACCAGAGCCCCGCTACGAGGAGAACCCTGAGCTAGACCCTGAGACTGTGATCACCCAACAGACCGAAAAAGGCGGATGGAGTGTCACCGTCACCCGTCGCATTCTGATCGATGGAGAAGAAGTTGAGTCCGAACAGTGGGTTGTTCGCTATGCACCCAGGTTCGCGGTCTACGAAGTGCATCCGTGCATGATGCCGGACTCGACTGAGACATGTCCGACCACAACCACCATCCCGACGACAACAACAACTGTCCCCGAAACCACTACGACGAACCCGCCACCCGATCCGTAGGTCGGATCAGCCTTCGTAGAAGCGGAGGAACTTCGCCGTCGCCTCCGTAACCCGATCAGATGTTTCCTGATCCCAACCGGCGTTACGACGGACCGAGATGGTGTTCTGCAACACAAACACGTGGTTGATCCCAATGTCAAGGGCGAAGAGTTGGTTGGCCAACAGACCGGGCACACCGTCGGCGATGGAGTCTGGCGTGATTTCGTGACCGTCCTGACCGGTGAAACTGCGGTCGGTGTCGATCAGCAACACCTCGTCCAACTCAACCACGTCTCGGATTTCAACAGTCTGTCCCATTAGAGCTGCGATGTTACTTCAGGATCCCATCCCACCGGAATCTTCACCGATCTCGTGAACCTTCACGAGGTTGGTCGATGCCTTCCGGTTCGGAGGGACACCGGCGACCATCACCACCCGTTCGCCGCGCAACGCCAATTGCTGGGACTCGAGGTACCTGGAGGCTGCCGCGATCTCCTCATCGGTATAGGTCCGACGATCGAGAGGGTGCGGGATCACCCCCCAGAACAGGGCCATTCGCCGTTCCGTGGTTGGGTTGGGAGTAAAGGCATTGATGGGAACCTGGGGGCGATACTTCGAGATCAACCGTGCGGTGTTACCGGACTCGGTGAAGGCCACAATCATCCCTGCATCGACGTTGACGGCGATTTCGGTGGCTGCTTGGGCCACCGCTGACGCCACGGTATTGCCGTCACCGACGAACGGAACCGGATGATGGCCCCGAGATGAGAGCGTTCCTTCTTCGGTTTCAAGGCAGATCAGCGCCATCGCTTGGATGGTTTGAATCGGGTACTCTCCGACGGCGGTCTCACCGGACAACATCACCGCATCAGTCCCCGCCCAAACCGCATTGGCGACATCGGTCACCTCTGCTCGTGTCGGACGGGGGCTATGGATCATCGACTCCAACATTTCCGTCGCCGTTATCGAGATCCGGCCGGCGGCGTTGGCTCTCAGGAGTATGTCGTTCTGAATGAGCGGGAGCCGTTGCAGCGGCAACTGCACGCCCAGGTCGCCCCTTGCCACCATGACCCCGTCCGCGGCATCGAGGATCGAATCGAGATTGTCGTACGCCTGCGCCAGCTCGATTTTGGCTATCACCGGCGTGTCACCGGCAAGACCTCGGACCCGACGAACGTCGTTACCAGTCCGCACAAAAGAAGCCGCCACATATTCGACACCCAGACTCTTGCCGAACTTGAGATCGATCTCGTCTTTTTCGGTGATGGCATCGACACTCAGTCGGCTATCGGGGAAGGCAACCCCTTTGTTGTCAGATAGCGTCCCGCCCTGGATCACGGTCGCGGTGAGAGTGTCCGTGCCAACACCTGCAACTTCCAGAGTGATGAGTCCGTCGGCGAGAACCACCCTGTCACCTACAGAGATGTCGTCGACGAGACTCGGATAACCAACCGGAATCCGTGACTCAGACCCTT
The DNA here is from genome assembly GCA_965216445.1 of Acidimicrobiia bacterium. GTDB lineage: Bacteria > Actinomycetota > Acidimicrobiia > Spongiisociales > ZC4RG35 > MA-ANB-1. The sequence continues at coordinate 919,563 of OZ244166.1, read as the reverse complement.
CGCCCAGAGATGGAAGGAGTTCCACTTCGGTGCCCGCCACCAGCTCAATTGGCTGCTGGAACGTCCCGACGCGAAGTTTTGGACCCTGGATGTCTTGGAGGACGGCAACCGAGCGACCGTGGCGCTTGGCGGCATCCCGGACCCATCCCGCGAAACTCCGGTGTAGGTCGTGATCGCCGTGAGAGAAGTTGAGACGGGCGACATCCATGCCTGCTTCCACCATCGCGTCCACCGACTCTGGATCGGCGACAGCCGGGCCCATGGTTGCGATGATCTTCGTGTGGCGGTTCATGCGTAATACAAGCTAACCAGGGAATCGGTCTAGCTGGTGGCAGGTGCATAAACGATCTCTCCGAAAAGAGAAAGGTTGGCTTGCTCAATCACGGAATCTCCTTCCGGTGACGTGAGCCAGGCCAGGAAGTCCGAGGCACCCGAGGGGTTGGCGCCGTTCGAAGCGACATAGCCCGTGTAGGGATTCGCCAACCCCGGATCGTCAAGGTCAAACGGCACCAGTTCAAGTGCTGGAAGCGCTGCTTTGTACGCCCCGAGTTCGGAGAGGGTTACTGCCCGCCTCTGATCCGCGACCAAGAGTGTCGGACCCATCCCCGAACCCGTTTGGAGATACCAGGTTTGTTCTGTCGGATCGACGCCCAAAGCCGACCAGAGTTCCATCTCCTTCTCATGGGTGCCCGAACCGTCGCCGCGACTGACAAAAGCGAGACCACGTTCGGAGACTCTCGCAAAGACCTCTGCAGCATCAAGGCCAGTCATCGTCGGCTCGAGGTCGGACGGGCCGACAAGCACAAACGTGGATTCGAACAACGGGAGGTTCTCTTGCCCATGTCCCTCAGCTACAAACTCGGCTTCCAAGGCAGGAGCGTGGACGATGAGCAGGTCAGCGGCGCCCTGACGCCCCAACTCGAGTGCCAAAGCCGTGGGCTCGGCGACGATCGAGACCTCGATGCCCGGGTGGTTCGATTCGTAAACGGCAGCGACGTCATCGAGAAAACCCGAGTCGACAAGTGTCGTGCCGGCAGCGACCACCACCCGCTCCGTGCCTGGTGAGCACCCCGCAATCGCAACGCTCAATGCGAGAGCGAGCAGGAGCCTCTTCACGCAGCCACGATCCGGACCGCACTGGCCTTGACAGCGACGCCCACCTGGTCACCCGCGACCAAGCCCAGGTCTGAAATCGCTCCGGGTGTCACCAGCGCGACGAGGTCGACCCCAACGTCGACTATCACCTTGACCAGTTGGCCGGAAGATTCAACCGACACGACCGAGCCCGTCCAGGTGTTTCGCGTCGAACCCACATTCTGCTGATCTGGAAGTCTCAGGGCTACGGATTCAGCGCCAAACATTGCTCGAGCACGTCCACTGACGTGGCCGACACCAGTGATCCTGACGTCGCCCGTGTCGAGTTCGGAGAGCCCCCCGGCAGTGGTCGCAATACCGTCAACGAGGTTCGCGGTGGCCAGTATCTGTGCCGTTCTCAAACTGCCCGGCGAACGCAGTACATCAGCCGCCGCTCCTTGCTCGACGACACGTCCGTCATCGAGGATGACGAGGTGATGGGCCAGAGCAACAACAACCTCAAGGTCATGGGTCACCACAACCGAGCTGCGCCCATCCAGTGCAGAAACAAGCAGAGACAAAACGTCTTCGCGGTCGGCAAGATCGACTGCTGCCAACGGCTCGTCGAGCAGTAGCCACTCAGAACCGGAGGCAAGGGCTCTTGCCAACGAAAGCCGCTGACGCTCTCCGCCGGATAGATCTCGTGCCTCACGTTCGAGGTGATCTCCGACCCCAAGACGCATCGCGAGCTGACCAGCCCAGGCCGCCCGCTCCGGCTCCAGACCAAGACCGAGGTTGAATCCGGCGGTGCCTCGAAACACGAAGGGCTGCTGAAGCAGCAGGTGCGACGTCTCCAACGGACTTGCATCTCCCAGGCTGCTCAAGAACCTCAGAAGCGATGTCTTCCCCGCCCCGTTGGGACCGAAGATGACTGTCGTTTGGCCCTTCGGGAGCTCGAGGCCCCGGACCTCGAGTCGACTTCCGTCATCAGGCAGCAGCACGTCAACCTTCATCGGTCCACCGGCTCCGCAGCGACTGTCATACGTGAGTACCAACAGGTCTTTGCAGATTGTTCAGTGCGAGATTCACAACGAGACTGATACCCAGGAGGATCACACCGGCCGCGATGGCGACTCCGAATCGGGCCTGTCGGGATTCAGAGACGATGAGAGTGGTCAATACACGGGTCTCGCCGAGGATGTTGCCTCCCACGATGAGCACTGCCCCCACCTCAGCGATAACCCTGCCGAACGCGGCGACCACTGCCGAGCCGACGCCAGATCGCACCTCGCCGATGGCCAGCCGGTGCCTGGTGATGATGTTCAGGTCGAGTAGCAGGATTTGATCCAGGGCATTCCCTCCGAGACTCTGCACAGCCCCGCGCGTCACGCCTGCAGCGATCGGGACCGCCAGCAGCACCTGGGCCACGAGCATCGCTACTGGCGTGAACACAAGGCCCAGAGAGCCGAAAGGACCCGCGTTCCAGAAAAGCAGCAGCACGAACAAGCCCACCAGGACTGGTGGGATGCCCATACCGACGTTCACCAGAAGGCGGAGGGTTTTCGATCCGGGAAAGCGCTCCAACGCCAATAATGAGCCCAAGGGAACCCCTATAGAGACGCCGATCACGGTCGCTCCACCCGAGACGAAGATTGTGAGGACAACAACCTCCAGAAGCTCGGGCCCGAACTCGGCGAATGCGTCGAATGCGTCGCCGATCACTTCTCCGAGGAATTCCATATTCAGAGCCTAGATGTGGAGTTGGTGCGCCTAGTCGGCCACGCGCGAGCGGATGACTTCGTTGACGAGCTTCGGGTCCGCCTTGCCCTGGGTGGCTCGCATCACCTGACCAACCAGGAAGCCCAGAACTTTCTGCTCACCATCCCGCAACGACGCCAAGGCATCAGGGTTCTCTTCCAATACCCCATCGACCGCAGCCTCGATTGCGGTGGTGTCGGAAATCTGAATGAGGTCCCGCGACGCCGCGACTCGAGCCGGCTCTCCCTCACCCATCAAGACTCCCTCCAAGACTTCTTTTGCTGCCGATGCCGAGAGCGTTCCATCGTCGATCAGGGCAACAAGCTCGGCCAACTGTTCTCCGGTCAGCCCCAGATCGTCCGGAGACGTGTCCGAGCGTCGCATCCACGCATTGACCTCTCCGGTCAACCAATTTGCGGCAGCTCTGGGCTCGGCACCGGCCGCAACCGCGTCACCAAAGATCCGGTGCATCTGCCCGTCCATTGCCGAGAGCACCCCGGCCAATGCGCGGTCCAATCCGGTTGCCACGAACCGCTCGATACGCTCCGTTGGCAACTCTGGGAGCCCGGATCGAACCCTGTCGACCCAACTGGCGTGCATTTCCATGGGGACTAGATCGGGTTCGGCGAAATACCGATAGTCAGATGACCCCTCTTTTGATCTCATAGACTGAGTCACCCCAGCCTCTTCATCCCAGTGCCTTGTTTCCTGCATGAGGTCCCCACCCTCCTCGCGAACATCGATTTGCCGGGCGATCTCAAAGTCGACGGCGCGCTCGAGAGATCTGAAGGAGTTCATGTTCTTGATTTCGACCTTGGTCCCGAGCTCAGTGTCACCGTCGGGGCGAATGGAGATGTTGGCATCAAAGCGGATTGAACCCTCCTCTAGCCTGGCGTCCGAGACACCGAGCTCAGCCACTACCGACCTGAGACTCTGGGCGTACGCCCTGGCCTGAGCCGCAGAGTGAATCTCGGGGCGGGTGACGATCTCAACCAATGGCACTCCCGAGCGGTTGAAGTCCAGGAGTGTCAACTCGGCGGAGTGGATCCGACCTCCCCCGCCAAGGTGAGTCGACTTTCCGGTGTCCTCCTCCATGTGTGCTCGTTCGATTCCGACACGATGGGTCTCGCCGTCCACGGTCACATCGAGATACCCATCAACGCACACAGGAACGTCGAACTGTGATATCTGATAGTTCTTGGGAAGGTCGGCGTAGAAGTAGTTCTTGCGGTGAAACACCGAAGTCGGCGACACCGAGCAGTTCAGAGCCAGCCCAATTGCGATGATCGAGTCGAGTGCCTTCTCGTTAGGCACCGGCAGCGCCCCGGGCAAACCGAGGCAGGTGGGACATACGTTGGTGTTCGGCTCCGCACCAAAATCGACCTTGCAACCGCAAAACATCTTCGATTTGGTAGCCAGTTCGACGTGCACTTCGATTCCGATGACTGCTTCCCAATTCATGAAGCCACCAACTTCATCTCGGGACTCAGGTCGAATCCGGCCAGCTCTTCGACGGCGGAAGCAACCTGATACATGATCGGTTCCCCGAGAGCGGGTGCCATGACCTGGAATCCGATCGGAAGCCCCGCGCGGTCGAGGCCAATCGGAACAGAAATCGCGGGATCACCCGAGAGGTTGCAGGGGATCGTGCATATGTCCGACAGATACATCGCCAGCGGGTCTTGGGTTCGCTCCCCCGCCAGGAAGGCGACCGTCGGACTCGTCGGTGAAACGAGAACGTCGACCTGGCTGTACGCATTAGAGAAGTCCTGACGAATTGCCGATCTCACCCGTTGGGCCTGCCCATAGAAAGCGTCGTAGTAGCCAGCAGAAAGTGCATACGTCCCGAGCAGGATTCTCCTGGTGACTTCAGGCCCGAACCCTTCTGCTCTGGTCCTGGACATCATCTCTTCTGTCGTCCCCCCCTGGGAGCGCAAGCCATATCGAATTCCGTCGAATCGGGCGAGGTTGGCCGAACACTCTGCGGGAGCGATCAGGTAATACGCCGAAAGGGCAATATCGAAGGTCGGCATGCTCACCTCGACGACCTCCGCACCGGCCGACTCGAGCGAGCCGACCATCTCCTGGACGGCTGTGTCCACGTCCGGTTCGTACCCTTCCCCACCCAGTTCTTTGACCACTCCGACACGGAGACCTTCAACACCTCTCCCCAGTCCAGCACGGGGATCCGGATAGTCGCCGCGGAAAGATGTCGCATCCAGTGGGTCGTGACCCCAGATCGCACTGAGGGTCAGCGCCGAATCTTCAACGGTCCGGCTCAAAGGCCCAATCTGGTCTAGCGAAGAGGCGAAGGCGATCAAGCCGTATCGACTCACGGTGCCGTAAGTCGGTTTCATGCCCACCACCCCTGTCAGCGACGCAGGCTGGCGAATCGAACCACCCGTGTCCGAACCGAGTCCCACCAATGCCGAACCCGCCGCCACCGCAGCAGCAGATCCTCCCGAAGAACCTCCGGGCACTCTGTTGATATCCCACGGGTTGTACGAGGTTCCATAAGCCGAATTCTCCGTGGAGGAACCCATGGCAAACTCATCGAGATTGGTTTTTCCAACCAAGACGGCGCCCTGCTCCCTCAGCTTGGTGACAACCGTGGCGTCGTAGGGCGGCAGGTACCCCTCGAGGATCTGGGAGGCGGCAGTCGTCTCCAAACCCCTTGTGGACATGTTGTCCTTGATTGCGACAGGTATCCCCTGCAAAGGTCCTTTGTCTATTCCATCGGCAAAATCGGCATCGGCCCTGCTCGCGGCTTCACGGGCTCCATCGTGATCGATCTTGAGATATGCGTGAATCTGAGCTTCTGTCTCGGAAGCTCTGGTCAGCACGCCTTCGAGTAGCTGGGAGGCGGTGAGGCTTCCAGAGCGGAGTCTTCTAGCGGCTTCGGCAATCGAGAGCATCGCTGAATCAGTTGTCTAGTGCCGGGGGCACGACGAAGTAACCGTTCTCGGCCTGAGGAGCTTGGGCCAATACCTCCCCACGATCCAAGGACGGTCGATTGTCATCGGGTCGAAACGCATTGATCAGACCAAGTGGATGGGCAACGTCGACTTCAGGGTCGCCCTCCAGTTCTTGCACCCTGGCCGCGTGTTCGAGGATGATTCCCAGCTGGTCGCGGTACTGGTCGAGCTCAGTGTCACTGAGGTCGAGTCTGGCGAGGTGGGCAACGTGTGCGATGTCGATTTCAACTGGCATGACCCAGGGAGTCTACGGAAACACCATGTGTAGGTCAGATCGGTTTTGCGGCTGCCATTGGCGGTCTCGTTCAGAAGGGTTTCTCGCCCGCAACCTCAGCTGAGACACTCGAGAAGAGCCTCGTAGGACCACGCTAGGTCAGAAACCCGAACCGATTCGCCGGGCTTGTGAGCCAGAGAGGCTTCGCCTGGTCCAAAGTTCACCGCCGGAATCCCACGTTGGGCAAGTTGAGCGACATCGGTCCAGCCCTGCTTCGGCAATACAGAAGCCGAGGAGGCTTCGGCCAGCCTGAGAAAAAGCGGGTGTTCCACATCGGGTGCCGCAGCCGGGGCGGCGTCCGCTACTTCAAACTGATCAGCGATAGCACAGACTTCTCGTAGTACCTCAATCGCCTCGTCGAGACTTCGATCCGGGGCGAAACGGTAGTTGATGTTCAGGTCGAACCTTCCCGGAATCACGTTGTTGGCAACTCCGCCGATGGCCTTCGTAACAGAGGTGACCTCGCGGAAAACGAGACCGTCTATCTCATGATCTTCAGGTGCGAGGTCATCGAGGTCCATAAGAAATTGGCCGGCTCGGGTGATCGCGTTGACTCCGAGCCAAGGCCGGGCAGAGTGTGCGGGTTCTCCCAAGAACGAAACCGAGGCGTTGATGGCTCCGTTGCATCCCGCCTCGATCGCTCGATTCGTCGGCTCGAGCACGACGCCGGCCGACGCCTCCTGCAACTCCGGAAGCTGGTCCATTATCGGCCCCAGTTGATTTCCAGCTAATGGGCCTTCCTCTCCGGCATAGAAGACCCCCAGGACAGAGTCCGTGCCGAGAGCTTCTATCAGATGAATCATGACGGCCAAGCCGGATTTCATGTCTGTCGACCCGAGCCCATGAACACGATCGTCATCGATCCTGCTCCCGGTCTCCCCCTGCAACGGGACCGTATCGAGATGACCGACGAGCAAAACCTTGCCAGCACCGGGTCGGCCCACCACCAGAGAGTCAGCGATCTTGGAACTCGGGTGTGATTCGAGCCTGGAGGCTATTGCGTCGCGGAGGTCGACTTCCCGACCAGTTGGCGAAGGGATGTCCACCAACCAACGGAGCGTCTCGACCAATTCGTTCATTGCGGGATCAAGGTACCAGCCGGCACTACTCTCTTCGGCTGTGAGTAGAGATTCGATCACCGCCGCCGGGCTGGCCACCATCGGCAGCGACGGAGAGACCCTCGCAGTTTGGTACCCGAACCCCACAGGGTCTCATCTCAACCGAGACATCCAACCGCAAGGGGCCGAGCAAGATGTCCGAAGGGTTACAACATCGCAAGTCGTGACAACAATTGACCCAGAGCTGCCACCCGCCGATCCCGCGGATGCATATCTGCGACTGCACTTGTTGAGCAATCGGGTATTCCGACCTCACGAAATCAATGTCGAAGGGATATTTGGAGCTCTCAACAATGTGGTTTGGACGAACATCGGTCCTTGCCGGGTCGACGACTTTGCCGCGGTCAAAATGGATTACGCCGGCATGGGGGGCCACCTGACGGTCCATGGTGTCGACAAATTCCCGAGAATGACCGACTACGTGATCCCCTCGGGTGTGCGGATCGCCGACGCCAATCGGGTCAGGCTCGGCGCATACCTGGGCGAAGGGACGACGGTGATGCATGAGGGCTTCGTCAATTTCAACGCCGGAACCCTCGGCGCTTCGATGGTGGAGGGTCGAATCAGCGCCGGTGTGGTCGTAGGAGACGGAAGCGACATCGGCGGTGGTGCATCAATCATGGGGACGCTCTCCGGGGGCGGGTCCGAGGTCATCTCCATAGGCGAGGCATGTCTGCTCGGCGCAAACTCTGGCCTCGGGATCTCGCTCGGGGACAACTGCATTGTTGAGGCAGGCCTCTACCTGACAGCCGGAACTGTCGTGCGACTGCCAGATGAAACCACCGCCAAAGGCCGCGAGCTCTCGGGAGTGAGCAACATGCTGTTCAGACGCAACTCGTTGACCGGGGCCGTCGAGGCCTTGCCCAAGTCCGGCTCATGGGGTGGGCTGAATGCAGCTCTACACGACAACTAGGCATCGATCTCCAACGATGTGTTGTTAGGTCACCAGATCGGGCGCAGGCTCATACTCGGGAAGACCAAGACTCCACTCTCGGGAGGCGAGGTTGAGGCATCCCGCAACCAACCACCCGACCGAACCCCTCTTGGGAAGTCTCTCTGGCTCGAATGAGCCCATGATGTAGGAGCCGGTTGCCGCGGGCCCTGCCGTGACCTGACCGAAAGATGAGCCCTCATCCGCTTTGACGACCGCCCCCGCCGAATCCACCGACACGAACATAGAGTCTCGAACCTCGGTTGTGACCATTTTGCCGAAGTGAACGACTGGCCTCCGTTGGTCGAGGGCAGCCGCCTCCAGCCAACTATGGTCGACTTCTACGAGGCCTTCGATCTCAGCGCGCATCAGAGCCCCCAGAGGAACATCGACTGAGCCCAGCTGAACCCCGGCACCGGCGCTCATCCGCGGGTTGAGCTCCGTAGGGCGAAAACCGTCTCCTGTGAGCACTCCATCGATCCCGTATGGCCCCCGATATCCAACATCTTGAGCCAAAAAGGATCCGACGCGCCTGGAGACCTCCCTCATCTCGGCCGTTGCCGATTCCGCCGGCTCCCAGAGCGTCGAGACGCCTGCAAACGCAAACCCGGATCGATCGGCATGACGGAGGATGTTGATCTCGACCGGGAGAAACACGGCTACACCACTGTCAGTCACCCAGCCGTGGATCGAGCAGGGTAAACCGTCGAGAAACGGCATAACCCGCACTTGATCCGCCCTTTCATCGAACCATTGAGCGATGTCGCCAACTTCTCGGTTGTCAGCCACCCATCGCACGTATTCACCTCCGCCGTGCCACCCCTGAGAGTTATCGGCTACCCAGACGGTTCCTTGGGCTGTAGCCAAACGCCCGGCCGCCGCCGGTCCTTCTGCAGGTGAACAAATCTCATACGGAGAGTGGGGAATACCCAGGTCCTCCCAGAGCCGGTCGGCTCGCATCTTGTCCTCCCATGCGGCCCACTCCTTCCTTCGAACCCCAAACGTTTTGCGACCCAGCATGCGCTGATCCGTGGCGAAAGGCTCGGCAAGGACCTGAGCTTTCCCTTCGATATCGAACGCATCGACCGCAGCCTGAACCTCGTGGCTCGGACTCACCACCGAAGCAGAGAACTGTCGAATGGAGTCGACAGCAGTGGCCCCACCCGAGCCGGTATAGACGACGTCGGTGTCCGGTGGGTCACCGGTTCCGGGATTGGATGCGACAACGAGGGACGGTGCGTCCCAGCTGGCGAGCCGCTCCACCCAGCCGCCGGCCGCCGTCGCTGCCTGAATCGCGATGATCCAGCTCCGCTCGCCATAGATCTCACGCAGACGGCGCTCCAGTTTCTCCACAATTCAAGGCTACCGCTAGCGTGCTGGACGGTGCCTTATCGCTATATCTACATCGGGCTGGGACTGGTCGCCGTCGCCGCCATCGCCCTGGGATTCGCTTTCAGCGACCCCGGTGAGCCAATTGTGCTTCCCGCTCCGATAGAGGCGATATACCCCGCTCCCGGGGACCAGGTTCCGCTTCAGACCGAAATCCAGGTCGACATGGAGGTTGGGTATTCAGCCGACATCTACGTCGATGGGTGGTTGATGCAAGACACAAATTTCGTGGAAGGCACCGGCGTGTACCGTTGGGCACCTTCTCCGTCGAATCCGACTTTGAACGAATGGACTCCCGGAGAGCACACAATCAGGATCGTCTACGACACGGTGAACGGACTCCCTGACCCCGGGGAGTTCGAATGGACGTTTCGCGTTGGGTGAAGTTGGGTCACCTGAGATTGCACTAGGAGTTGAGAACCTGCGTTCCTTTCTCGAGGAGCTCGTTGAACACGGCTCCGTCGATTATCGGGATACCCAGTTCCTCAGCCTTCTTGGTTTTTGAAGCACCGGGTGACTCACCGAGAACCAAGGCGGTGGTCTTGCCCGAAACAGAGCTTGTCGCCTTGCCACCACGCTCTTCAATCGCCGATTTGGCCCCTTCCCGGCTGAACCCGTCGATCGTCCCGGAGATAACGAAAGTCGATCCGGCCAGGAGGTCGGAGGGAATGGATTCATCACGTTCCTCGACGAGGCGCACCCCGGCATCGCCGAGCTTGCGCACAAGCTCTCGATTCGCTGGGTCGGCCGACCACTCCACAACAGCTTTTGCGATGACGCCTCCGACGCCATCGATCGCGGAGATATCCTCCTCGCTCGCCTCCATCATTGCCGGGAGACCCCCGAAGTGTCTGATGAGGAGTCGGGCCATCGTCCCCCCGATGTGACGGATGCCGAGGGCGGTGAGCAACTTCGCCACCGGCCGGTCTTTGGCTTCTTCGATCGCCGCTGCAAGGTTGTTGACCGAGATTTCGCCCCAACCTTCTCGGCCCATCAACTTCGACACGTCGAAGGTGAAAAGGTCAGCCGGATCACCAACAAATCCTTCCTGGAGAAGCATGTCGATGGTTTTGTAGCCCATGTGCTCGATGTCCATGCCGCCGCGACTGGCAAAGTGGAACAACCATTCCCGAAGACGAGACGGGCACTCATATCCGCCAGTACAACGAGCGACGGCCTCACCCTCGATACGTACGATTGGATTCCCGCAGAACGGACAGTTCTGCGGCATCTTCCAAACCTGCTCTTCTCCTGTTCGGGCTGCTACGACGGGACCCACAACCTCGGGGATCACGTCACCAGCTCTTCGGACAATGACCTGATCCCCAATTCGAACGTCTTTGAGTGCAACCTGATCCTGGTTGTGGAGTGTTGCCATTCCAACTGTGGCGCCACCTACAAAAACCGGGTCCAGGATTGCGAACGGGGTCGCCGCCCCGGTCCTCCCGACGTTGATCATGATGTCCTTGAGGGTGGTGACCTGCTCCTCGGGTGGGAACTTGTAGGCGATCGCCCACCGCGGGGCTTTGGCGGTGTAGCCAAGAGTCGCCTGTTCCTCCAGGGAATCGACCTTGATCACGACCCCGTCGGTCTGATACGCCTGATCATGCCGATTCTTTTCGAAGTCGAGAACATACTTCTCAACTGCATCAATCGAGTCAACCGTGACACCCGCCGGGTTGATCTTGAACCCCAGGGAACCGAGGTATGCCATGGTCTCGGTGTGCGAAGTCAGCGACGGGCCACCGACCATATGACCCAGCTGATATACCCAGATATCGACCCCGCGACTCGCCGTTACCGATGGGTCTTTCTGACGCACCGACCCCGCCGCGGCGTTTCGGGCGTTGGCGAAGAGGCGATCACCGGCCTCTGCCTGTTTCTGGTTGAGCCGGTCGAATGCGGCAAAGGGCATGTAGACCTCACCACGAACCTCGAGTAGCTGAGGTGGCTCCTCAGTATGTAGCCGGAGCGGGATCGAGTCGATCGTCCTCAGATTCTGGGTGATGTCCTCACCGGTTGTCCCATCCCCCCTGGTGGCGCCGGTGGTGAGGACTCCATCTCGATAGACAAGGACTACAGCCAAACCATCAATCTTGAGTTCGCATGCATACCGAGCTGGCTTCTCTCCGAGTTGACGGACCAGGCGCTGCTCCCACGCCTCCAGGTCTTCCGTGCTTTCAGCGTTGTCGAGAGAGAACAACGGTCTGATGTGTTCAACTGGCGTGAAGAGGTCCCCGATGGGAGCACCGATACGTTGCGTAGGCGAGTCCGGCGTGATCAGCTCAGGGTGCTCTGCCTCGAGTTCTCGCAGTTCCTTGACCATGGCGTCGAACTGCGCATCACTGACGGTTGGGTCGTCAAGAATGTAATAGCGATGGGCGTGGGTCCGGATCAGCTGCCGAAGCTCCTCGACCCGATCTTCAATCTGCGGCATCAGACGCGACGATACCTGCGGGGTATTTCAACATCACCGCGAGGCAGTCATTTTCGGCCGGAAAAGACTCTCGATTCGTACGCAACCTCCACGGAGCCCCCTACGTCCTCAACTGCCATCTCAAGGGCTCTCAGCAGTTGCCTACGCCGCGACTCAGGGATCAACATGTGATCGCTATAGGTCGAATACAACGCAGCCAATTCACTTGGAGACAAATCGATCGTCCAGGGATAGACGAACCGGTCGACTTCGGAGAAACCGTTTGCTCCCAAATCATCGGCCCAGTCGGAGCGGTCTCGTTTTTTGATTCTGGCGTCCTGTTCAGCGAGCACCTCGGGGGCGTACTGCTCATACACCGACTCCAACCCCTCGTATCGATTCAAAGGCACATTCCACATCAAGGCGAGGACCCCTCCAGGCCGCAGAAGCCCCCTTGCCTTTTCGTAACCGATCCCGGGGTCGATCCAATGCCAGGCTTGCGCCGCGTAGACCAGGTCCACCGGTTCCAACCCGGCTGTCCAGGTCTCGAAGTCTGCAACCACAACTTCGACATCGGGAAGGCGCTTCTCTTCCAGAAGCTGTGCCATTTCGGCGGACGGCTCGATACAGATGATCTTCCTGCCAACAGCAGCGAACGACGCCGTCGCGATGCCGGTTCCGGCACCAACCTCGACGGCGCGGACAACCTCAGCCCTGGCCAGCACATGGTCCCATACCGCCTTGGGGTACGCGGGTCTCGTCTCGTCATAAGTCGCAGCGTTCTCACCGAAGATCACCGCACGACCGCCGGCTGGAATTGTCACGATGTGTGCGCGATCAATGCACCACCCAGAACCTGATCACCTTCGTAGAAGGCAACAGTCTGACCAGGTGCCACTGCTCGTTGTGCCTGCTCGAATTCCAGCCGCGAGCCTTCGAGAGTTGCATCCACCGGGTCGCCGTGGGCCCGATACTGTGCGTTAATCGGACCGGATCGTGCGGACCCGGACGTCCAAGTCATGTCGGAAAGGTCCACGGCCGAGACACCCAACTCGTCGCGTTCGCCTAGAACCACCGTGGACGTCTCCTGTTCGATCCGGATCACGAAGCGGGGCTCACCGACGGCAACTCCCAGACCGCGACGCTGGCCAACGGTGAATCCGACAATCCCGTCATGCTCGCCGAGGGAGTTCCCCGAGGTATCCACAAGTTCACCCCTTCTGAAAACCTCAGGAGCGTGTTCGCTGAGAAAGCCCCTGTAGTCGCGTTGCCCAACGAAACAGATATCCATCGACTCCGGCTTCTTGGCGGTACGAAGCCCCATACCCGCAGCAACCGCGCGAACCTGCGGTTTGGTCAATTCACCAACGGGAAACCGGGTTCGGCTCAACTCAGTCTGAGTGAGCATGGAAAGAACGTAAGACTGGTCTTTCGCCGTGTCCTCGCCACGATAAAGCGTCCAGAAGCTGTCCTTTTTCCTGTTTCTTGCATGGTGTCCCGTTGCCAAAACGTCACATTCGAAGTCTTCCAGCCGCGACAGGAGGCGGTCGAATTTCACAGTTCGGTTGCACTCAATACACGGATTCGGGGTTCTGCCTGATGCGTAGTCGGCGACGAACTTGTCCACCACACCATCTTTGAAGTCGTCCGCATAATCAAGGACGTAGTAGGGAATGTCGAGCTGTGCGGCCACCCTTCGCGCATCCTCGGCATCCGACACCGTGCAGCAACCCGCCGTCGGAGCCTCACCGTTTGGTCCGGACCACAGTTTCAACGTCACACCGACTACCTCGTGGCCCTTGTCTTTCATCAAGGCGGCGGCCACCGACGAGTCGACACCACCTGACATCGCGACAAGAACTCTCATCGCAGATCAGAAACCAGCGTCGTGACGATATCTGCCGCCTCGGTGGCCTCTTCCATGGTCGACGTCCACCCAAAACTGAAGCGGACGCTTTCCCTGGCCTGGGTTGGCGACAACCCCATCGCTTCGAGGACATGGGACACAGTTGCGGCTCCCGATTGACACGCTGAACCGGCCGACGCCGCAACTCCGGCCCGATCAAGCCTGACCAAAAGCGTCTCGTTGCGGACACCGGGAAACCTGACATTCAAGTGGTGCGGCGACCTTCCCTGAACAGGGGTGTTGACCACGGTGTCAGGCAAGCTGGCGGAGAGCCTTTTCTCGAATTGGTCCCGAATTGCAGCAACATCACTTGCAAAAGCGTCGCGATTTCTAACTGCCATCGACATGGCTTCGGCCAGCCCGACAGCCCCGGCGACATTGTGCGTGCCGGAACGTCTGCCGAGTTCCTGCCCACCACCGTGCATCAGGGGCTCCAGTGCCACTCCTTCTCGGACATAGAGGAGGCCTGCACCTTTCGGACCCCCGAACTTATGTGCCGTGAGGCTGAGCATGTCGACACCCAGCTGATTTACGTCGAACTTGAGGGCGGCATAGGCCTGCACCGCATCTGTGTGGATCAGAATCCCCGGGTCGATCGACTTCACCGAATCCGATATCGCAGCTACGTCGCTGATTGCCCCCGTCTCGTTGTTCATCAACATGACCGACACAATCGCAGTCGAACCTCCGACAACATCGATCAGTTCCGGGAAATCAACCCGGCCGTTGCCGTCGACCGAGACGATCGCGACGTGATTCCCGCGCCGACGGAGGAAGTCGGCTGACTCCAACACTGCTTCATGTTCGGTGGCCCCTACGACAACTCCGGTTCGTGCCGTCGCGTTGAACACCGCACCGGTCAGGGCAAGGTTGTCACTTTCAGTTCCGCCTGAGGTGAACACCACTTCTTGCGGGTGACAACCCAGATGCTCGGCGACGACCTCACGGGATTCTTCGAGGGCATTCTTTGCCTGGCGCGACACAGCATGAATGCCTGAGGAATTGCCGAAGACGTCGTTGCTGAAGGGTGCCATTGCTTCCCAGACTTCGGGGCGCATTGGGGTTGTTGCTGCATGGTCGAGATAGATCAAGCTTTCATTGTCGCAGCCGCTTGGAATTCTGCGAGCTGATGTCGGACCGTCCTGGCCCGTTGGAAGGCTCGTCTTGGAGCGTTTTTCAAACGATCAGATGGTGGCACAATGCTACGATGGCGATACGGGTCGAGCACACCATCGATGCACCGAGACAGGTCGTCTGGGACCGCCTCGCCGACTTGTCCGCGCACACCAAGTGGATGAAAGATGCAGTCGACCTGGAGTTCATCACAACGACCACTCGCGGTGTTGGCACCCAGATGCGTGTGCCGACCAAGGTTGGCCCCTTTCGGACCGAGGATGTCCTTGAGATAACCGAATGGGAAGAGGGCCGTCGGATGGCCGTCCAACATCGTGGCGTAGTTGCGGGAACTGGCGAGTTTCGTCTCGAGGGCAATTCTCCGACGACGATTATATGGGCCGAGGACTTGAGCTTTCCGTGGTGGATGGGGGCCAAGCTTGGGGAGATTCTTGCCGCCCCCATTCTCCGTTGGGTTTGGAAAGGCAATCTCTCCCGTTTCGCAGACCTGGTTGGTCAGGCTTGATCGTTGTCCAACACCGGTTGTGGAAAGTTCAGAGAAACGGGCCAGAATCCGAAGCACGAGCGACCACTCTTAGTGTAGGTTTGACCACGTATCCTGCCCACAACCCAAGGAGTCCATGTGACCAAATCGGGACACTTATCCAAGCGATGGATCGTGGCGTTCACCGCGGCCGCCCTCGTCGCGGCAATGCTGGCGATACCCGCCGGCGCCATCGATGACCCGGAGAGCTCGTATCGATCAGGCGACAGGCCGACGGAAGTCCCCCTGCAAATCCTGGCGATCAACGACTTCCACGGGCACATCAACACATTCTCAGGTTCATTCGGCGGAACGGGTGGTGCGCAAAACCTCGCGACCAACATACGCAACGCTGAGGCCGGCCAACAACACTCGATTGTTGTTTCCGCGGGCGACCTGATTGGTGCCTCACCGCTGATCTCGGCTTTGTTCCATGATGAGCCAACCATCGAGGCGATGAACCTCATCGGTCTCGACATCGCTGGTGTCGGGAATCATGAGTTCGACGAGGGCCCGGCCGAGCTCTTACGTATGCAGAATGGCGGCAGCCATCCGGTTGACGGAGATCTCGACGGCGATACCTTCGGCGGAGCTGATTTCAGATTCCTCTCAGCGAACGTTGTGGTCGACGCCACCAGGAAGACACTCTTCCCGGCGTATACCATCAAGAACTTCAGCGGCGTCAAGGTTGCCTTTATTGGTATGACCCTTGAAGGTACCCCAAGCATTGTTACTCCCGCGGGTGTAGCCGGCCTCACGTTCCTCGACGAGGTCGAGACGGTCAACGCTCTCGTACCACGACTGGAGAAACGAGGCGTGAGAGCCTTCGTAATCCTGTTGCACGAGGGCGGCTTCTCCGACGGAGGCGACGAAGGCGACGAATGTGAAGGTGGTCTGACGGGCCCGCTGGCAACGATTGTCCCGGCGTTTGATGACGCTGTAGACATCGTGATCGCAGGTCACGTCAATGACGAATTCATCTGCGAAGTAGACGGCAAGTGGGTGACCATGGCCGACAACCGCGGTCGTCTGTTCACAGACATCGACGTGACCCTGGACAGGATGACCGGTGAACTCACGGTTGTCGCAATCGACAATGTTCCCAACCTGCAAAGCGCCGAGGACGCACCTGACCTTCAGGCACTCATCGACAAGTACGACACCCTGTCGGCACCGCTGGCGAATCAAGTTATCGGAACCATTACCGAAGACATCACCGAAGAGGAGACCCCAGCAGGCGAGTCAGCTCTCGGTGACGTAATCGCCGATGCGCAACTTGCTGCCACATCAAGTAGCACAACGGGCAACGCTGTTGTGGCGTTCATGAATCCGGGCGGCATTCGAGAGGACCTCCTCTTCGCCTCTAGCGGCGTCGAGGCAGACGGAGAAGTGACTTATGGCGAAGCTTTCACGGTGCAACCGTTTGGAAACAGCCTGGTCACGATGACCCTCACCGGTGAACAGATCGACACGCTGCTCGAGCAGCAGTGGGTTGGACAAACCAGCCCCCGCATTCTGCAGGTGTCTGAAGGGTTCACCTACACGTGGGATCCAGCCGCCGCCGATGGCGAAAGAGTCGACCCTGCGTCGATCATGATTGACGGAGTGCCGATCGACTTGGCAGCCGAATATCGCGTGACTGTCAACAGCTTCCTTGCCGATGGCGGAGACAACTTCTCCGTTCTCATCGACGGGACAGACCGCCTTGGTGGAGAGATTGACCTCGACGCCTTGATCACGTACTTCGGTCTCAATTCGCCAGTGGCTCCGGGACCACAGGACAGAATCAATATCGCTAGCTAATCCGGTACAACCTGGACAACTGGAGACGCCCTCGATCCGAGGGCGTCTCCTCTTTTGTGCCCGCCCGAGTGCTCCTGAATCGCTCAAAGAAACATCTACGTGCTTTCGGTTCATCCGGAATCTCTTCCGCCCCGAATAAGAGGTGCAAGAGAGAGCAATAGGAGGCTCAAATGAAACGATTCACCGCCCTGGCTGTCGCGACGGCGATGGCGCTAACAATGGCTCTGCCGGCATCGGCAGCCACTGAAGAAGAACCAGCACCCGGAACAATCGTCGACATTGTCTTGGCCGACGATGGCGAGTTCGACGTTCTTCAGGCAGCAGTCATCGAGGCTGACCTGGTTGGTGCCCTCAGCGGAGATGACAAACTCCGGGTCTTCGCACCCACCGACGCCGCGTTCGTCTCGACCTTCGAAGGAATCCTCGGCGGCCCGCTGACCGAGCAGGCTGTAATCGATTTCATCGACAGTGGTGGAGTTGACGCTGCGTTCGGAGAGGGTGCACTCGCCGACATCCTCACTTATCACGTAACCGTCGGCCACCGTCGCGACGTGCTCTCGCAGCGCTCTTACTGGATGCTGAACGGTGAAAAGGTCACCAGACACCAGCTGATAGAAGCCGGTGTCTCGACGACGAACATCTACGCCTCCAACGGCATAATCAACGTACTCAGCGAATCGGTGCTCCTTCCCTAGAGCAATCCAATCGACAAGACGAGGGGCCTCCAAGAACGGGGGCCCCTCGACTTCGAGGGTGTCAGAACCCAAGCCGGTTGCTCACCGTCAAAACGCGAGAAGTGCACCGATTCCCGATAGAACAAACACCAGAACCGCCACACCTGTTGAGAGCTGGTATTGCCGACGGAGCAGCAGCCAACTCAGCAAGCCTGCCGCGGCCAAGACTGCAGCTTGCGACCATGCCGGCGTTTCGAGACCTCCCAGAGGGAGGACAAGAAATCCCGCCACCGAGACGACGAGAATGAGATAGACAAGCTGTACGGATCGCTTTTCGCCGATTCGGACTGCGAGGACACGTTTGCCGGCCAGCCTGTCAGTCTCGAGATCCGGTAGCTCGAAGACCAAGATCATTGCGATATGGAACGTCAGCAGAACCGCCAGCGTCGATCCGATCTCGGCGTTGATCGTCCCACCCGCCAAAGCTATACCCATCGAAGGCACCACCACAGTGACGACAATGCTGGTGACGAGCTCACCCCAACCACTGCCCAGAAGGCGAATAGGCGGGGCCGAGTAAGCCCATGCGACTGCGAGGGCGGCGAGCCCCAGGCCTGCAGCGGGCGGAGAAACTCTGAACAGGAAACCTGAAGCAAGGATTGAGAAGACCGAAGTCACGTACGCAGCCAGCAAGGCAACTTGGGGTTTTGGACTCCACTCGATCAGGATGCCGCTGCCCCCTGAGAACAGAGTTCGGTTCACAACCAGTTTGTCAGCCGCTTGGTCAAAGTGCTCGTTCACATAGTGTGCCGTCAACTGCGAAGCAGAGACGACCGACTGCCCGAGAAGATACGTCGATAGGTCGATCGAAGGTCCTGCCTCAACCCCAAGGGCAAACATCAAGAACCCGCCCAACAAGAAGTGGGGCCGACTCAAACGTATGAAGTCGCCTAGCCGCCGCAACGCTTCAGCTACGACTGATTGATCGGAAGATCGACGAAGACAATGGCTCCTCCGTCCTTGTGGTTGTTCAGCCGGATCACACCACCTGCGTTCTCGGCGAAACGACGAACGATATCCAGGCCCAGGCCGCTTGACTCACCACCGCTCTGCCCTCGCATGGTTGGATCGAAGTCGACTGCGAAGCCTGGACCCCGATCTGCGATCTCGAGGACAACACGATCTCCTACCCTTCTAGCCTGCACCTCAAATGCCACCCCAGGCTGTGTGTGAGTGAACACGTTTCCGATCAGTGCATCAACGGCAGCACCGGCATCGACGGCGCGCCCCAAGACCGGCGCTGAACCATCGTCAAGGTCGAACTTCACCTGCCTCTCCTGTTCATCGGCCAACACCCGCCAGAACTCGCATCGGCTCCTTACTACGGCCAGCACATCAAAGGCCTCTGACTCGGTTCCGGGTCGGCTCCGAGCTTCTTCAATCAGCTCGTTGACTGCCAATCCAAGACGATCGACCTTCTCCAGCAAAGCCTCCCGTTCTTCGCCCGGCCCGAGTTGTTCGACCTGCAACCGAAGCGCGGTGAGGGGTGTGCGCAATCGATGCGACAAATCGGCAACCTCCTCGCGCTCGCTTTCCAAGAGATCCCGGATTCGTCCAGCCAGAACGTTGAAGGCTGCGGCAATCGATACAAGCTCGGGGGGACCTTCCTCTTCGACCCTCACTTCAAGATCACCCGTCCCGAGGCGCCCAGCTGCTGCTGCAATGCGC
Source organism: Acidimicrobiia bacterium (assembly GCA_965216445.1). Lineage (GTDB taxonomy): Bacteria > Actinomycetota > Acidimicrobiia > Spongiisociales > ZC4RG35 > MA-ANB-1. The sequence continues at coordinate 899,860 of OZ244166.1, read as the reverse complement.
TCGGATGGTCCGACCACGGTTCGACCGAGACGGTCAGCTACCAGCCATGAAGCCAGGACGAGACCCAGCCCCAACGCGGCCAGCAGTAACCATGCGGTGGCCACACCGGACGTCAGGACATCGTCTGTGACAGTGGCGTAAACGATCACGATGCCTTGATCGGTCGCAATAGGTATGGCCAAGCCGAATCCGTCTTCGGTGTAAGCCGATAAGGCTGTCCGATCGGTTTCAACTCGTTGCACGAGAACCGGATCAGGTTCGACGTCCCCGACAGGTGGACCGTCGGGCAGCACCACCACCACACCGTCGGGAATTGGACCAATCGCACCAGCCAAGTCGGTCTCACCAACGTCAGCACCGGACGCGGCGGTGGCCCTGACCACAACTGCGGCAACAGTCTGAGCATTGCGTTCTGCTACGAGGCGACCCCGTTCGTCAGCTTGCTGACGAACAGTGAGGGCTAATGGGACGACAAACGCCACAACAATTAGGGAGGCAATCCCAATCACCATGAGGTTTAGTCGGGACCTCACGGGGCCAGCAACTTCACCCCGACACCGTGGACAGTATGCAAATAGCGGGGTGTTGCAGCCGATTCGCCGAGCTTCTTTCGAAGCCACGACAGGTGCACGTCGACGGTTCGTTCGGATCCCCCGTAAGGCTCCCGCCAAACTTCAGCCAGCATTTCCCTCTTGCTGACCACTTGCCCAGCCCGATCCGCGAGAAGAAGGAGGAGATCGAACTCTTTGGGCGTCAGACCCAGCGGTTTACCGTCAAGGGACGCTTCCCGAGAAGAGACATCGATGGTCAAACCCCCAACAGACAACCCGGGAGCCGATACCGTGGACCCCGCCCGACGGAGAACGGCGCGAATCCTGGCCTCCAACTGCTCAACTGAGTATGGCTTGACGACATAGTCGTCAGCACCGGCGTCCAAGAGCCGCACTGCGGAAGAGTCAGCCTCCCGAGCGGTGGCAACAATCACCGGGATGTCGCTGACTGCACGCAACATCTTCAACATCTCATCACCATCGAGATCCGGCAAACCAAGGTCGAGGATCACCACGTCGGGTTGGGTGTCAATTACTTGTTGTAACCCGTGAAGTGCGGTAGCCGAGCTTTCGACATCGTGGCCGATCTTGGCCAATGAAGCCGCCACGAGACGTCGGATTTCGGGGTCATCTTCGACCAGATGCACACGTGCCATCGGAGAGAGCCTATCCCCTGAATTGTCTTGACCGGCACGCCTTAAGGAAATCTTGAGACTTCGCTGATGTCCGTTTGACCGGTCGTCTGGGACAATGAGCTTGTGAGATTCGGGCGGTACGCATTGGGTTGGATTCTGGCGACGGGACTGGTGACAGTGACCGCGTGGTGGGTGGTTGCCACCGCGTCCAATCAGGTCAGCGACTCGCCCGCAGCCCCGGTGATCCTGGCCACAGCCGAGTCCGAACCAAACACAACCCTTCCCCCCAGTTCCTCAACGTCATCGGCGGCCACGGACATCTCTACAACCACGTCGAGTGTTCCTACGTCGACAACATCTTCCGTCTCATCCACTTCTACATCTGTCGCCGGGAGCAGCACTTCAACCATTTCGTCGGCGACAACCTCCACATCCGTGAGCTCCGAGTCGGGGGTCAAAACCGTTACCTCGTCCGGCGGAACCATCACTGTCTCCTACGCCGATGGCGAGGTGCATCTGACCGGCGCTACCCCGGCCATTGGCTATTCGATGGAGATCGAAGACGACGGACCAGAAAAGGTGCGCGTCGACTTCGAGAGCGAGGAAGAGGAAGTGTCAGTCAGGGTCGAATGGGAGAACGGCGCACTCAAAGTCGAGATCGAGTGATTTCATCGCTGATGGCTATTCCCCGTTGAAGTCGGCGTCTCGCTTCTCGACAAAGGCCGCCACTCCCTCTTTGGCATCAGCGGTGTGGAACAGTCTCTGAAAGGCCTCTCCCTCCGCCACTCGTCCTTCCCCAAAGTTGGCGTTGACACCCGACGAGTTGAGCACGCGTTTCGCCTCACCCAATGCGACAGTCGCCATACCTGCCATCTGCCCCGCATCTTCCATCGCCATGTCCAATATCGAGTCGGCCGAACCCACCTTGTCGGCCAAACCCATTTCGAGTGCCTCACCAGCTCCGACCTGGTCGCCGTTGAGTATCAGCCGCTTGGCCCTCTGATATCCAACGAGACGCGGTAGTCGTTGCGTGCCACCAGCACCCGGAATCAGACCCAGGAGGATCTCGGGCTGCCCTACCTTGGCGTCCTCGGCCAAGTACCGAAAGTCAGCTCCCATCGCCAGTTCGAGGCCACCACCGAGCGCAAATCCCTGAACCACAGCAATTGTCGGTTTCGCCAGGTTCTCCAGGGCATCGATGGCGCGAACCAATGCTGTGGCCGAGGCTTCCTCGTCTGCCCCGGAATCCATTTGTTCCTTGAATCTCTTGATATCTGCTCCGACGGCAAAGATCTTGCCGCCTGTGACCACGACAGCTCGGACGGATGAGTCCTCACATTGGTGGAAGGCATCAAGCAGATCCTCGGCGAGCTCCTCGCTCAAGGCATTGACGGGTGGTCTGTTCAGTTGCACAACGGCGACCGCGCCACTGCGGGTTAGTTCAACAAGTGACATGATCCCAGGCTAGACGTAGAACCACCACCCCGGCGACGTCGATTTGCGGCTAGCTGTCTATTGAGAAACTCCGCGCTAGATCAATCAACACCGTCTGAAACTCCGCTCCATGTCCACGTGCTTCAGCATGTGCGACTTCGTGGAGAATGACCCAAGAGTTTGCTGGACGCGCTACAACAATCGTCCGACTCTCTGCGTCATAGAAGCCTCCGAGGCGTCCTTCGAGGTCATCGACAATGCGCAGCTCAATGGGTTCAATGGCAAGCAGACCAACCAGGTGGTCCTTGAGTTGTCCAGCCTCGGAGTCATCAAGGATCGAGGCGGCGAGACGGGCCTGAACCAGCTCCAGCCCGGCCGCCCTTACCGCATCATTGACCACGCAGTAGTCGAAACCGCAGACTTCAAGCCCGTTGTCAGCAACGTTGTCGTCGGTTACGAGCACGTTGTAGATCGGCACGAGGATGAGGCTCGCAGCGACCAGGAGGGCAGTAGTAATGAGCACTCCTCGCCGCCAGGTCGGCTGCTCAGGCTCGTAAATCTCCTCTTCGGCATCCAGCATGGAGTCTTCGAACGGAAACTCAAAAGTGTCACCTTCCATCTGCACCACAATCAGGAAACGACTTCAGTTTGATTCCTTTGAGCCTCGTGCCGCAGACACCGGTGAGACAGGCCGCTGCGCCGACGGCAGATCACGCATTTCGGGTCTTGCCGAGGGCGGAAGCGGCTCGACTCTCATCCTGGCGTCAACCACCGTCACTCCATGACCGGGCTCGTGCACCTTGACCGGGTTGAGATCCATTTCCACTAATTCGGGTACGGCTGATATCAGTCCGGACACTTTCTCCAGAGCCGCCTCAAGGGCATCGATATCTCCCACCGGCTCGTTTCGGTAGCCCTCGAGAAGACGATGTCCCTTGGTCTCCCGGATCATCTCGGAAGCATCGATGTCGGTAAGAGGATGGATTCGGAAGGAAACATCCTGAAGCAACTCGACGTATACGCCACCCAGGCCGAAAACGACCAGTGGCCCAAAATTAGGATCTTGGGTCATTCCGACGAGGACCTCGTGCCCGCCTTCGACGAACTCTTGGATTAGAACTCCGTCTGCGTCTTCCACGACCGAGGTCACCTGCTTGAACCCCCGCCTGACATCCTCGTCCCCGTCCAAGTCGAGAACGACACCGCCAACGTCAGACTTGTGCAATGCGGAATCGGCGATGACCTTGAGCACGACGGGCCCTCCGATGTCGCGGGCGACTGCGACAGCTTCATCGACTGATCGTGCAATGGCGGTCCTGGGCACCCCGAGGCCCGCAGCCGTCAAGATCCGGTCGACGTGCTCCGACTCCAACCACATGCCTTCCTCTGGGATCCCGTCTTCAATTTCGTCGAGGACGGAGCGAATCTCATTCACCGCCGAGCGATCTAGAGATGCTTCGCGTCCAGCGTCACGGAGACGCCAGCGGCCGTGCCTCACCGCACGCGCCAGAGCTGTTGAGGCTGCTTCAGGGAACATGTAGGTCGGAATCGACCTGCTTCCGGGCTGACCAGCCAGAAATGTCGACGCGTCTGCTGCCTGCATGAAGACCGACAACAGAGGAACGGAACCGCTGTAGGCGTCCTGACACGTGCGGAGAGCGGCAGCCACATCTCGAGCACCTTCCGGCGACGTGGGTACATAAATGACCATCACCGAGTCAACCTCACCTGATTCGAGCATCAATTCGGTTGCGTGCTCGAATTCGGCAGGCCCGCCCGATGCGATCAGATCCACCGGATTTCGGGTGGATGCCTCCGCGGGCAGTACCTCGTGAATCTTGCGTTGCAGGTCTTTCGAAAGCTCCGGCAACTCGAGGCCCTGAGCCTCCAGGGCGTCGGCCGCAAGTATGCCGGGACCTCCGGCGTTCGTGACAATGCCAACCCGGTTACCTTCAGGTATCGGTTGATTGGCCAACAAGCTGGCTGCATCAAACAGCTCTTCGATGGTGTCCACCCGAATCACACCGGCTTGTCGGAAGAGAGCAGAGACAGCGACATCTGAGGAGGCAAGGGCTCCAGTATGCGAGGAAGCCGCTCTGCTTCCGGCTTCGGAGCGGCCTGACTTGACTGCAATGATCGGCTTGTGTTTGCCGATTCTCCGCGCCAAACGAGAGAACTTCGTTGGGTTTCCGAACGATTCCACATACAGGGTCATCACATCTGTTGCAGGATCGTCCTCCCAAGCCAACAAAAGGTCGTTGGCGCTCACGTCCGCCTTGTTGCCCACCGACACGAACTGAGAGATCCCGATGTTGTTGCGTGTTGCGTAGTCGAGGATGGCGATTCCCAGTGCTCCGGACTGGCTCGACATGGCCACATTTCCCGGCGGAGGGAAGACCGGCGCAAACGTCCCGTTGAGCCTGACGGAGGACGCCGTGTTCAGGAGACCCATGCAGTTCGGCCCCACCATTCGCATGCCCGCATTGCGCACGACCTCCAGGAGTTTCCTTTCATCCTCCGCACCTGCCTCGCTCACCTCGGAGAAGCCGGCCGAAATCACCACTATTCCTCGAACGCCCGCTTCGGCACACTCCTGTGCAACCTGGATGACAAACCGCTGGGGGACGACGACGTAGGCGAGGTCGACCTCATCTGGCACGTCGAGGATCGACGGGTAGGCCCTCACTGAATGAACCACTTTCGACTTCGGGTTCACGGGATACAGCGGGCCGGTGAAACCTTCTGACAGAATGTTGTGAAAGAGCTTCCCGCCGATTGAGTTCGCGTCATTGGAGGCTCCGATTACCGCGATGGACTTGGGAAAGAACATCGGAAGTAGAGAGGCTGCCACTGCTCGTTTTTCGTACTCGGCGGAGGCGGCCAGAGTGTCCTCACTCTCCGAAACAGGAAAGTCAACCGTGAAGACACCCTCCTCGATCGTTCTCGACAGCTCGTAGCCACTGTTTCGGAACAACCGCATCATCTGCCGATTCTCAGGCAGGACAAAAGCACGGAAACCCTGGATACCGTTGTTTCTGGCGTGGTTGGTAAGCAACTGGAGAAGCTTGGTGCCGAGTCCCCGACCCTGATGAGCATCAGCAACTGCAAAAGCTACCTCTGCGTGGGATTGATCGCTGCGATCACGGTCGTATCTGGCCACGCCAATCATCTCGTCGTCACTTGTCGCGATCAGTGCCATTCGGTCGGCGTAGTCCACGTTGGTGAAGAACTCCACTTCCTCAGGGTCGAGCGTCTCTTTGATCCGAAAGAAGCGAAAATATCTCGACTCAGGTCCCAGCGTCTCAAAGAACCCAACGATCAGCTGATCGTCATCCGGTCTGATCGGTCGGATCCGCACCCCACTGCCATCGCGGAGGACGGCATCGAGCTCATATTCGGCCGGATAACCACTCAACACGTATCTCCTCTTTTGGGCACATCTTCGGCGGGAAACGGAAAAGCCATCAACACCGACTCAATTTGTAACAGCACCTTGTCGTTACACTCCCTCAAAAGGGAAGGGTCCAGGGTGGAAGCGTTATGCAGGACCTACCCGGTCAGCGTGGGGCCCGGGTACGGTTCCTCTCCCCTCCCCCACCCACCGGCCCGGGTTCCACGACCCGTTTTTGGCGCCGGTACTCCCAGACCGGTACAAGCAGACATCGTCAGAACCTGAGCATGCCGCAGTGCCCGGGGTGGGAATCGAACCCACACGAGCCAATTTGGCCCAAGGGGGTTTAAGCCCCTCGCGTCTACCGTTCCGCCACCCGGGCATTATCAGCTTCGGTCGTCAATCTCTTCGATCAACTCGTGAGCGACAGCATCGAGGGTATCGCTCTCCGACACCTCGAGCTCATCGAGTCCAAGGACTCGCATCGCCTCTAACGCTATGACCGCTCCCGGAAGGATCACTGGAGCCCTCTTCGGATCAAGAGAGGGTAACCGTTCCGTCTCCGCCAAGGTCATTACGGCGAGGCGGTCAACCAACCCCTCCAGATCCCTGGCCGAAATCACCGAGCCGTGAACGACGAGGCGATCGTACCGTTCCAATCCCATCGCTAGTGCAGAAAGTGCCGTCCAGGTCCCGGCGACACCTATCCCTCGATCTGGAAGGAGTCGGATCTTCCGAAAAAGCTCATTGACGTGAGCCCCTGCCGATTCGATCTGGACATCGCTGGCTGGTCGGTGAGGTAACAGTCGGTCGCTGAGCCGCACCGAGCCAATGTCGATCGAAACGGATTCGTCTGCCGTGACGAATTCGGTTGAGCCGCCTCCGATATCGCAAACCACCACACCGGATGGGCCACGAGCCGGGTGTGTCGCCCCGTCGAAGGCGTAGCGTGCCTCCTGCTCACCATCAATCAGGGTCGGTCGCACTCCCAAAGCCACGGCTGCCCGATCGAAGAAGTCGTCTCGGTTGGATGCGTCACGGCAAGCTGAAGTCGCAATGGCTTTCCGTATCCGAACGTCGTTGGAATCCATGAGGCCGCCAAACCTCTCGAAGGCCTCGAGCGATCGTCGCATGCCCTCTTGGCTCAGGGCACCGGTGGCATCCACACCGACCCCAAGTGCCGTCACCTCTACCCAACGGCCCACCTCGGTTTCCGCACTTGTGACCAGAAGCCGCATCGTGTTCGTCCCGATGTCGACCACACCGATGTTCACGGACTGTTGACCCACTCCGGATTCATAGTGCCACCCGACACGCACGGGGCCGAACAGTCAAGCGGTTCAATCCACGATGCAACCAGCTCACCGACCGGGTTCTCCCCGCCAGCCGCGCTGTGTGCGTAGTGAGCGTGCAGGCACTTGACACCCGCCCTGGCGCCACCAACTCCCCCACTCGGCTGCGGTCCATCGTCTTCACTCAGCGCCGACGTCCGCTCCTCCTCGTAAGATCTGTGAGCCTCTTCGAGGGCAGACCCGAACACCGGGTCGGCGATAGCCTTCTGTTCCATTCGACGAACCCCACCGGCACCTTCCAAACGACCGATTCTGGTTGCAGCAAGAGGGCAGCTCAGCCAATACGTCGTTGGGAACGGCGTCCCGTCGTCGAGTTTGGGTGGCACTTGCACGACGACTGGCAGTCCAAGATGACAGCGTGAGACCACCTGTGACCTGGCCCGCAACGGTCGGCCGATCTGGACCTCAACGACCTCGCTATCTTCGATTGGGACCAACAGCTAAGACCCCTGGTCGCCGCCCGAGATGAAATCCCAGACCCTCTCTACCCAGGTCCTTTCGACAACGGGCGGTGCGGGATCGTCTTTAGTGGATGGCGTTCCGGCATTGGGCGGGTCCAAAACGACAAAAGCGATCTCTCCCGGTCGTGCGTAGCCGAGTTTCTCGCGAGCTAGCTTCTCGACTTCTTCCGGCGTTCCCAACGCTTCAACGTCGGCTTGGAGCAGACGATTCTCCTCCTCGAGAGCAGCAAGTTCGGATCGGGCACTCTCGACTTGCCGATTGGAGTCAATGATCTGCCGATATGGGATGAGTTGGGTGAGGAAGGCCGCGCCGATCACCAGGAACAGCACAACAATCAGAAGCATGGTTGGTCGTTTGGTAAGACTCATCCGGTTCGCCTGAATGTGCTCCAACCCGGATAGCGGGCTTCCGAACCCAAGCGTTCTTCGATACGAAGGAGCTGGTTGTATTTGGCGGTGCGCTCACCGCGGGCAGGTGCGCCGGTTTTCATCTGGCCGGCATTGGTCGCCACGGCTAGATGGGAGATGAAGGTGTCTTCGGTCTCACCTGAGCGATGACTGACCATCATCCCGAATCCGGCGCGTTCGGCTCGGCTCATTGTGTGCAGTGTCTCGGAAACCGAACCGATTTGATTGACCTTGATCAGGATTGCATTGGCGCTCTTCTCGGCGATACCGCGCTTGAGGATCTCCTCATTGGTGACAAAGAGGTCATCACCGACGAGCTGGACCCGATGTCCGATTCTGCTGGTGAGCTCTTTCCAGCCATCCCAATCGCCCTCGTCCATGCCGTCCTCAATGGACACGAGGGGGTACCTTTCTGCAAGGTCGGCGATGTAGGAGACCATCTCACCCGAGGTCAACTCTCGACCATCGAGAGAGTACCGTCCCTCCCGATAGAGCTCTGTGGCTGCCACGTCGAGGGCAAGTGCAATCTCGTCACCAAGTTTGTAGCCGGCTATGTCGATCGCTTCGACCAGAAGCTCCAGTGCCGCCTCGTTGGTGGCCAGATCCGGGGCGAACCCTCCCTCGTCTCCAACATTCGTGCCCAAGCCTCGCCCAGCAATGACTCGTTTCAGGGAGTGGTAAACCTCAACACCGGCACGGAGCGCCTCGCTGAAACTGGGAAGACCGGCGGGCACAATCATGAACTCCTGGATGTCAACACTATTGGCGGCGTGTGCCCCACCATTCAGGACATTGAGGCACGGCACGGGAAGGTATCGAGCACTGGGCCCACCCAGATAGCGGAATAGAGGTTGGCCAAGAGTTGCCGCAGCGGCGCGTGCGGTCGCCAGAGAAACGGCCAGGATCGCGTTCGCCCCGAGTTTCGCTTTGTTCGGGGTGCCATCGAGATCGATCATCACCTGGTCGATCAACTCCTGGCTGGTCGCATCCCGACCAACTACCGCCCGTGCTATGGCGTCGTTGACATTGGACACGGCGCCCGACACCCCTTTGCCAACGTACTCCTCGCCTCCATCCCGAAGCTCGACGGCTTCACTGATACCCGTCGAGGCTCCAGATGGCACAGCAGCCCGCCCGAAGCCTGACCGGGTGAATACTTCAGCTTCGACGGTTGGATTCCCCCGCGAATCAAGAACTTGACGGGCGTGCACCCGTTCAATAGTTGTGCTGCTCATGGTCCAATTCCGAAAAGTCTCTGGCGGTCAACAAACTACCAGCGCACAGGTCTATCTCATGTGTTCTCAGTGAAAACAAACCCCGGTCAGGAGGTCTCCAGCTCACGTAGGCGCTGCTCATACTGGTTTACCGCGGAACGCAAAGCCATATCGGCGTCGATCCCCGATTCTCGAGCCACCGCCACGAGATGGAACAACAAGTTTCCCACAGTCCTGTCGTCGATGGGCGCGTTCGAGCCGAGCGATTCCAGTGCCACTGCGATCTCTTCTCGAGACGCCCTGCCCTCATCGAGGCCGAATTTGGAGGCGCGATTCTGCACTTTTGCCGCCCTGTGCAAAGCGGGCATTCCTGCAGACACACCCGCAAAGGCGGATCCGTCTTCGCTTTGCTTCTCGCCTTGCTTGATCTGATCCCAGTTTCTCTTGACCTCGGCCGCATCAGCAACCTCGACGTCGCCGAATACGTGGGGGTGTCTTCGGACCAGCTTCTGTCTCAGCACCTCACCGACGTCGTCGATGTCGAATGCTCCACCTTGGGCCGCTATTGCAGCATGGAAAAGGGTCTGCAACAGCACGTCTCCCAGCTCATCCTCAACTCGGGCGTATGCGACGTGGTCGGTAGAGTCCGTGCCGAGCTCGGACACCGCATCGGCCAGCTCGAAGGTCTCCTCAACCAGGTATTTGATGAGTGATTCATGTGTCTGTTCGGCGTCCCATGGACACTCCTCCCTCAACCTCAGCATGGTCTGAACGGCACCGACCAGCCCTCCGGGAGGGGTATCGACCCAAATCGAGGTTCGGTAACCGGCGAAATCAGGAGAGACGTCGTCAGCCTTCCCTTCCCAGACCCTCTGGTCCGAGGCGCCGAGGCCAATGAAGACAGTCAACTCGGCGTCATCGGGGACAACACGGGAAAGGTTGGCCGTGACGTCGGCCAGAATCTCCGGTCGGTCGAGGTGGCCGACAATTGTCGGCTTATCGATCACTAGCGGTGTCGGAAGGTCATGCCCGTTGAGAATCTGGATCCCACGGTCAAAAGGGTCGTATCCGGTCTCGGCGAGAATTGCATCGACAAAAGTCTCGGCAGGCATCACTTCGACATCTTCGGCCCTGGCCAAGATCTCACGCACCGCGAACTCGCCTACGCTTGGTCCACCAGGTACGGCGTAGACGACATCACCATCGGCACCTGCCGCGAGAACCCGATCGGCGATTGCTGCATAGACCGCCTCGAAAGTCGTTTGGGACTCGTATATGTCGTCACAGAAAATGACATCTCGTTGCTTGGAGATCTGCTCTGCCGCGGGGTGTTGTGCGGTGCGGACGATCAAGGTCCGTCCGCGATCGAGCAGCAGTTCAAGCACCGGCCCTGGAATCCGGGCGAGGTCGCCTGGTCCGAGACCGGTGATTGTGATCAAGGTTTGTCCTATTCGGCGACTGTCGTGGTGGTCTGATCGGTTTGCTCAGCCACCGTTGTGGTTGTCTGATCCGATGGCGCCTCGGTGGATGGAGTGGGGTCGTCCGATGGCGGGATTACCCCTGCCGGCTCCGTCTGCCAGGTGCCAAACTTCTCTTCGACAACAACTTCGGCGGCTGCCAGTTTGTCCCCGATCCAGCCCGTGAGAATGGTCGGAAGTTGGGAGGCGCTCAGGGACTCGACGATCTCCTCGTCGGTGGGCAGTTGATCGTCCTCGGGGAAGGTGCGGTCGGTCACCAAAACGGTGTGATATCCGAACTGGGTCTCCACTGGACCGTAGGGAACATCCAGTTCTGCGTCGATCGTTGCCTCGAGGAAGCCGGGAACGTACCGAGTCGGCGATGAGCAACCGAGGTCGCCACCGTCCTGGCCACTACCGGTGTCCGTTGACAGCTCCATCGCCAAGTCTTCGAAGGCCTCGCCGTCCTCTAAACGTGCGAATACATCATCGGACTCCTCCATCGTCTCCACCAGAATGTGCTTCACACAAACCTCGGTGAGGCTGTCATAGGAGGCCTGGCGCTGAGCCTCGATGTCCTCCTCGGAGGGCGGTTCGACGGTCTCGGCGAGCTTCTCGCCAAGCTCTGCCTCAACCAACTGCAGGTGGGCGACCTTGTAGAGAAACTCCTCGGATACAGCATTTGCCTCGAGGAAACCCTCGAAGGTGATACCTGGCTGGGCATTTGTCTCGTATATGTCCATGCCGGCCTGATTGATCTCTTCTTCAGTGAACGAGATTTCAAAATCATTTTCGGCGGCGTTGGTCACGATGTCCCACTGGATCAGAAACCCGAGAAACTGTGCAAACTGGTCCTTGGAGACTGTTTCGCCGGAATCGAACACGAGGGCGTTCACGTCACCAACGGTGTATTCGGTACCGTCGACGCTGGCTGCCAATTCACTGTCACCGGCTCCACAGGCGCTAACCAGGAGCGCGAAAGCCACAATTAGGAGTGCAAATTTCTTCAAGAGGAAATCCTTGGATAAGGGGAACTGACAGAATGGTAGGTGTTCCTGCGGTCAACACGTACTCGTTTAGGACCACATTTCTTTAACAAATTCCAGCAATCCGCCCAATATGTCATCCGGAGCCGGGATGAAAAGGACACCCTCCGCCGCGCGCAGCACGGCCGCTGGCTGAAGCCGCTGCAGCCTGACCTCCTGGGAGGGCTTCAAATCGACGGGTCCGAGACGGACCTCATTGCGAAGCTTCACAATCTCTGTCAGGCCAATCCGAATTGCCGCAACCCGGAGCCGGGCCAGCTCGACCAGCGTGTTAGCCGCGTCGGGCAAGTCACCAAACCGATCCGCCCATTCGGCAACCGCATCGTCGACCTGGTCGTTGGTCATGGTCGCCGCCAACCGACGATACGCCTCCAACCGCAGCTCCTGGTCGGCGATGTAAGACTCAGGCAGGTGGGCGTCGACGGGCAGGTCGATTCTGATTTCACTCGGTTTCTCAGCCTTTGGAGGTCGACCCTCCAGCTCATCAACAGCCTCGGCTACCAACTCGGCATACAGATCGAAGCCGACCGCCGAGATGTGCCCGGTCTGGATCTCACCGAGTATTGATCCTGCTCCTCGTATCTCGAGGTCACGAAGCGCGAGCTGGAACCCCGATCCGAGATCAGTCGCTTCGCCGATTGCTTCCAGCCTCCGATGCGCGTCCTCGGTCAGGCTTCGATCAGCGGGGTGGAAAAGGTATGCGTAGGCCCTTTGATCCGACCGCCCAACCCGACCCCGTAGCTGGTACAGCTGCGCCAGACCGAGAAGATCGGCACGCTCGACAATCAGAGTGTTCACCGTTGGGAGGTCCAATCCCGATTCGATGATGGTGGTTGCGACCATTACGTCGTAGTCGCCGTTCCAGAAGTCGATCATCACCTGCTCGAGTTGTCCCTCCGACATTTGGCCATGCGCGACCACGTATCGAGCGTCGGGTACCAGCTCCTTCAGGCGAGCCACCGCCCGGTCTATTGACTGCACCCTGTTGTGTACGTAGAAGACCTGGCCCTCCCTGAGCAACTCTCGCCGGATAGCGGCCGAAATCGCCTGATCATCAAGTGGTCCGACATATGTGAGGATCGGGTGCCGGTCTTCAGGTGCGGTCCTGATGTGAGACACCTCACGGATCCCGGTGAGTGCCATTTCCAATGTGCGTGGGATGGGCGTGGCAGTGAGTGTCAGCACATCCACCCCGACCTTGAGCCGCTTCATCGCATCCTTGGCGGACACTCCAAACCGTTGCTCTTCGTCGATGACGAGAAGGCCCAGCCTCCGAAAAGATACATCCTCCGATAGGAGGCGGTGGGTGCCGATGACCACATCCGCTTCCCCGCTTGCAATCCCCGCCACAACTTGCTTCTGTTGTTTTGGAGTTAGGAAACGGGACAACTGCTCGACACGTACTGGATAGGTGGCGAACCGTTCTGAGAAGGTTTGATGATGCTGCTGGGCCAACAGGGTTGTCGGGCAGAGAATCGCCACCTGCTTTCCGGCCTGCACCGCCTTGAATGCGGCGCGGATTGCTACCTCGGTCTTACCAAACCCGACGTCGCCGAACACGAGACGATCCATGGGCATGCCCGATTCCATGTCGGCCTTGACCTCCACGATGGCACGCTCTTGATCAATCGTTTCCTCGAATGGGAACGCCGCCTCCATCTCAACCTGCCACGGGGTGTCTGATTCGAAAGAGTGACCAGATGCTTTGGCGCGCTGCCTATGAAGCTCAACGACCTCCTGTGCCACCGCCGCAACGGCCTTACGAACCCGGCTCTTTTGATCTTGCCAATCTTTCCCACCCATCCTCGACACTCGTGGGGCATCGCCTCCGGTGTACTTCTTGACAGCAGCGAGCTGGTCGACCGGCACATACAGCCGGTCTCCGCCGGCATAACTGACGATGAGGTAGTCACGTTCAACTCCCATCATCGTCTGAGTGACCAACCCTTCGAACCTCCCGATTCCATGCTGGTGATGAACGACGTAGTCGCCTTCGGTTAGATCCCGATATTGGGCCTGCGGTGCGGCGCTTCTCCTTCCCACCCGCCGGTGAGCACGCCGCCTCCCGGCGATTTCCCGCTCACCCAGGACCGCGGTGCTCAGTGCAGGAGCTACAAATCCGGCGTGAATTCCGGAAGCCACAATGGCGGGTCGACGATTCTCCAGCAGGTCGATTCGGGCCAGATCCAAGCCCGCCTGAGAGATCAGTCTGTGGACCCTATCGGCGGCCGGAGCTCCATCCATGGCAACAACGGTCGTGATGTCTCGACTGATCAGGCGGCTGATGCCCTTGGCCACCGAATCCACATCGCCGGGAACGGCGTCAAACCCGCGTATCTCCAGTACTGGATCGCCCGGGGAGGTAGGCGTAGTTGGCATCGAAAGATGGGGAACCGAGCCCAAAATGCTCTCGAGATCCAGAAAGAGCATCGGGTGCTCACCGGCCGTCGGTGCTGCTTCTCCCCAGGTCGGCGCTAGAGCCTCAGCCAGGTCTGACTCCTCGGTTCGCAGATCCCTCGCCCTGTCCACCGCTCGAGAGGGATCGACCACTACAACGGCGGTTTCTGGATCGAGGCCGTCGAGGATCGACTCGCCGTTTGCCAGCCACGGCAGCCATGACTCGATTCCCGCGAACAACTGGCCCTCGACGATTCGTTCCCAGGTGGTTGCTGCCCATGGCTCAGTCCGCAGAAGGGCAGCCGCTCTTTCCCTGACAATTGGGTCGGGACGGACCTCCCGTGCTGGGTAGATCTCAACGCTGTCTACGGCATCTTCGGATCTCTGGCTAGCGACGGAGAACCGCCTAATCTCCTCAATCTGGTCGCCCCAGAAGTCCAGGCGCACCGGATCATCCGACTGAGCTGGAAACACATCGACAATCCCGCCCCGAACGGCCAGTTCTCCACGTGCTTCGACACGGTCCGTTCGTTGATACCCGAACTCGGCAAGTCGTTGCGAAAGGGCAACAATCTCAAATTCGCCGCCGCGCTCGAGACGCAGCGGCCCATAGGGAGACGGAGATAGTCTTTGTATTGCACCCCGAACACTGGTGACAACCACGCCACCGTCCCCGGCACGAAGCAACCGTTCCCGAGCCCGCGCCCGTCGTGACATGGTCGACGTGTTGGGTGAGACATGTTCGAATGGCAGAGTCTCCCAGGCTGGGGCAAAGGTCACATCGTCCAAAAAGAGCTCGAGGTCGTCGACCAGCTCCTCGGCTTCGGTCTCGCCGGGGACAACCACCAATGCAAGTCTTTCGAATTGACTCACGAGACCAGCCAATGCAAAGGCTCGACCGGCGCGGGACACGGCCCAAACCCCGGTTGGATCCGGCATGGGTGCAGCGTTCCAGGCACTGAGCAATGGGGCCAGCGGTGCTGTCATAGAGCCTGCGGATGCTAACCGGGACCGCCCGATAGGACTCAGGTCGTGATTTGACCTCTGAGGAGACCTTCGCTGGCGAACCAATCCGCGGTTCGTCGAAGAGTGTCTTCGATCCCGGTGTAGACGAGTCCGAGCTCGACAGTCGCTTTGCGGCCGTCGTAGTGGTGACCGAACCGCATGACCCTCACCATCTCCCTACAGAACGAGACTTCCTTTCTCGCCAACCTGGCCAATGGTTCGGCGATCGCAACTGCCCCTGCCACCAAGTAGCCCGGGAGAACTCTGGGACTGATCTCGTTTCCCGTCACGTCAGAAGCCAAAGCGACCAGAGCCGAAACGGTCTCGGTTGCCCCACTCAGGACATAGCGCTCGCCTGCCACACCTTTGGCTGCTGCCAGCAGATGCCCTCTAGCGCAATCGTCGATATCGACCAAGGACACGTTGGAGTCGACCAAGAACCGGAGATCACCGTTGAGAACGTCCAGGATGACTTTGCCGGTCCCCGTGGCCCTGCCCGGGCCTTGGACGCTGGAGGGATTCACCGCGACGACATCGAGCCCATCACATTCCTCGAACAGAACCCGCTCACCTTCGTATTTGGTCCTCTCGTATTCGGACAGAAACGAGCCACGATGCGGCGACTCCTCAGATCCGATGGTGCCTCGACTTTCACCAAGGGTCACGGCGGAGGACGTGTGAACCAGCCGCTCCACACCTTGCCGTCGACAGGCGGACATCAGCATCCGGACTCCATCGACGTTCGCTGCCTCCATTGCAGCAGGGTTCCTTGTACACATCTGATTGACTCCGGCAACGTTGAATACCCAACGACAACCTTTAACCAGCCGTGCCAAGGATTGTGCGTTCAGGAGATCCCCCCTCACCGGCTCGACCCCTTGGGAAGCGAGCGTTTCATCGGCCCTGGTGGATCGACTCAATGCCCTTACCCGCATGTTTGATTCGACCAGATGTCTAGCCAACGCGGCACCAACGGTCCCGGTGGCTCCGGTGATGCCGACCGTTTCCACTACTCAGTCGCCCGGAGAATCCGGGGAGTCCGGAGCCTCCGAATTGTCAGCACTCTCGGCCACCGGGACCACAAATCGATGGCCATCGGCATCGACCTCGACAGAAATCGCGGGGCTCTCTTCATCCCTTGTCGTATGCCAGAACGCCGCGACATAACCCCATCCCGATCCGATGGTCGCCACAACGGCAAAAAGCATCAACCACTGGTCGAGATACCAGGGACCCCATGTTTCCGGAAGACGCAGAAAAGCAGCAAATATCGCAACGAACTGGGCGACGGCTTTGATTTTCCCCCACGTTGAAGGTGCTATCAGCCCACCCCGCTCAGCGACCACTCCCCTCAGGGCCATGACAGTGAATTCTCGGAACACAATTATGACTGCGGGCCATATCGAGACCCGACCAATGGAAACGAGGGCGAATAGGGTCCCCGTAACCAAGATCTTGTCTGCAGTGGTGTCGAGGAATGCACCGAGAGTGGTGCCCCCGGTAGTACGGCGAGCCACGTAGCCGTCCAGGAAGTCGGTGAATGCGGCGATCGCAAAAAGGGTTGCGGCGATACCCAACGCGTGATCGATTCGATCAGAGCGGGTGAAGGCCATGATTACCGGAACCAGTGCGATGCGGACCAGCGCCAGAATGTCAGGTAGCGAAATCGAAAAGCTCCTCAGGGTGACGCACCGATTCTAGTGAGAACGAAGGCGAATTCAGGACGCTCAAACCCATCCGTATGACCGTTCCAGTGCTGCAGCCCATCGGGAAGTGAGCCGATCACGGTCGGCACTATCCATATCCGGGATCCACCGGCGATCCTCCGACCACAAGGATCTCAGATCGTCGAAAGACTTCCACGTGCCGACTGCGAGACCGGCCGCAAAGGCAGCACCTACAGCAGTCGTCTCGGTGAGTCTCGGTCTCACGACTTCGACATCCAGGATGTCTGCTTGGAACTGCATCAACAACGAGTTTGCGGTCATGCCACCGTCAACACGAAGCTCGGTGAGCTCTACCCCCGAATCAACTGTCATCGCTTCCAAGACATCCCGAGACTGGTATGCGGTCGACTCCAAGGCGGACCTGGCAATGTGACTGCGATTGGAAAAACGGGTGAGACCGGTGATCACTCCCCTCGCGTCTGGCCTCCAATGAGGTGCGAACAACCCGGAGAAAGCCGGCACGAAGTAGACGTCCCCGTTGTCGTCTACCTCAGCGGCCATTGCTTCAATCTCGCCTGCGTCCGCTATCAGGCCGAGATTGTCTCGCAACCATTGGACAAGGGAGCCGGTCACTGCGATTGAGCCCTCCAGGGCATAGGCGGGCTCGACGTCCACGCCGGTGTAGGCAACGGTGGTGATCAGCCCTGCCTGCGATGGGACAGGGGCGTCGCCGGTGTTCATCAGCATGAAGTTTCCCGTCCCATAGGTGTTCTTGGCCTCTCCCGGCTCAAAACAGGTTTGGCCGAACAACGCTGCATGTTGATCGCCGAGGATGGCCGCAAGCGGCACACCGTCCAACGGCCCGCTGCATTCGCCAATTACCCCAAGGGAGTCGACGACTTCGGGGAGGACAGCTACGGGAATCCCGACTTCTTCACAAAGCTGCGGATCCCAGTCGCGGGTATCCAAATCCATAAGTAGCGACCGGGAGGCGTTGGTGGTGTCCGTTATGTGACGGCCCGTCAGCTTCCAGGTCAACCAAGAGTCCATGGTCCCGAAGAGCAGATCGCCACCATCGGCCGCTGACTGCAGTCCGTGTTCTTCGATCAGCCATCGAAGCTTCGGGCCACTGAAGTAGGTCGCTATAGGCAAGCCAGTCTTCGAACGGAACCGGTCGGGGCCTTCCTCTGCTTGGAGTGACTCGCAAATGTCGGCGGTCCTGGTGTCCTGCCACACCACCGCATTGGCAACCGGCTCACCGGACTTCGCATCCCAGACAACTGTTGTCTCCCGCTGATTGGTGATCCCAACGGCGGCAAGGTCGGCAGACCACAAACCGGCTGTTTGGAGTGCCGTCGCTATGACCGATTGGGTTCGATCCCAGATCTCCATTGGATCGTGTTCAACCCAACCTGGACGTGGGAAAACCTGACGATGCTCTTCTTGTGCCGAGCCGACAACATCACCCGATGAATCAAAGATCATGAATCGGGTAGATGTGGTCCCCTGATCCAGGGATCCGATGAACTCAGGCATGGCCCTTGAGGCTATTCGGCCCCATATCTCGCCGCCAACTCCTGAGCCTTCGAGGCATCCTGGGGCCACAACTCCACGACGTCTGCAGCAGTCTCAACCATGAGGTCAACCTCGGGTCTTTCGCTTTTCGCAAAGCGCCGGAGCACAAAGTCGGCGGGGTCGACTGAGGACGGAGGACGGCCAACACCGAACTTCAGTCGAGAGAATTCCCTGGTGTCCAAGGCACTCTCAACTGACCGAATCCCGTTGTGACCACCACTGCCGCCGCCCACCTGGAGCCGGAGTCGACCAAACGGCAGATCGATGTCGTCGTGGACAATCAGAGCGTTCTCAGGAACGACCTTGAAGTACAAGAGGGCTGCTCGGACCGAACTTCCAGATTCGTTCATGTATCGATTCGATACGAAGTATGTGACTTGGCTATCGCCTCGACCCACTTGCGCCATCCGACCGCCAAGTTTGAGCGGTGCTCTCTTGAACGACTGGCCGAGCCGATCCACGACTCTGGCCACCACCTCGAACCCGGCATTGTGACGGGTTCCTTCGTAATCGGCGCCGGGATTGCGGAGCCCGACCACAAGGGTACGTTCGCTCACCTCAAGAACACCCGGCCCACGTGGTCTGGTGCAGACGCCAGGGTTATTCGCCGGAGTCCTCGTCGGACTCGGCTTCTTCGCCCTCGGCTCCCTCTTCTTCGTCTGCGGCACGAGCAGCCTCCTGCTCCTCGTAGCCTTCTTCGCCCTCGAGCAGCAAGATCTCTTCGGGCTCTTCCTCGATCTCGGCGGCGGGCGCCGTCACCGACATGACAACAGCGTCAGGATCCTCGGTGTACTCCACCCCGTCGAGGGCAGGCAGGTCGGAGATTCGAAGCGAATCGCCGATTCCCACTTCGGTGACATCGAGCTCAATGAAGTCAGGAATACTCGAAGCCAACGTCAGAATCTCAACCGTCGTCCTACGTGGCGAGAAGACGCCACCCTCCTTGACGCCGACCGGCGTGCCTTCGAAGTTGATACTTACCTCGAAGCTCAACTTCTCGTCGAGTGAGATCGCCACAAAGTCGACGTGACGATACTCGTTGCGGAACGGGTGTTTGTCGATGACTCGCGCCATGGTCAGAAGAGGCTTTTCGCCATCGATTTCCAGGTTGATCAGGGCGTTCGCCCCGGCCTCGGTGTGGAGGGCGAGCTGGAGATCATGAGCATCGACGGCGATGGGACGCGCCTCGATACCGTGTCCGTAGACCACGGCAGGGATGTTTCCGGTTCGGCGGATGCGGCGCGCTTCCCGGGAACCAGGGGTTCGGCCCGCTTCGGCGCGCAAGGTGACTTGCGACATTGAGAAAACTCCTTGGGAGGTGAGGAACGAAGCCCCAATTATGACCTGTTTTTCGGACTTTTGCCAGACGAGACCTCGGAAACGAATCGAGTTGTTCCCTCAGCCAATCGCTCGATCATGGTCTCCGGGGTCCACCCCCCGCCTTTGAAGCCATGGTTCGCACCGTCGAGTAGCTCAACCCGGGCATTGGGAAGAGTCCGAATATGACGGTCGAACAACTCCATCCGGCTGAGAGGGTCCCTCGTTCCCTGAAAGAAAAGCATCGGCTGGATGACGTCCGGGAAATGCGCCACTCGGAGCTTCTCAGGCTTCCCGGCCGGGTGCAACGGGTACGAGTAGAGAACCAGGCCGGCACACGAGAAACCTTCAGCTGCCAGGTACGTTCCCATCCGCCCGCCCATCGAACGACCCGCGAGGAACAGGTCACCCACTCTGCCCTGGAGCACCGCCGCGGCGGCGCGATGGCACGCCACCAGTTTCTCCGGGCGATCAGGCGAGCGCGACCCTCGTTCGGTGTATGGGTAGTTGAAAGTCAGCACCTGATGCCCGGCCGCGGCGAGTGCATTTCGCAGACCGACCATGTTTGGATGGTCCTGGTTGGTGCCGGCGCCATGAGCAAGGAGAATCCCGAGAGGACCCTCACCCGCGAGACGGCCTGTCACCGCTCCTCCATCCCACTCGATATCGATCTTTGTTGGCATGGGCTCAAATCTAGATCGACAACTCCAGCTACCAATTACCGTCGGAGGCGAACCCCATGAAATCGCCGTCTATCCGCAACCCCTTACTTCTCATCAGCTGCCTCGCCCTCGTGCTCGCAGCGTGCCAGACCGGTGCCGGAACCACCGATGCTCCAACAACTGTGGCAACGGCTGACATCGCAACAACTTCGACGGCGTCGACTCTCCCCACGACCATCACTCTCCCTCCATCGACTGAGCCACCCCCGCCCTCGCCGGAGCCGCCGCAAACCGCTCCGCCCGAAGCGGCGCCGCCGGAAGGTGCCGAGGTGACCGTGCCGGATGGAACAGGTCCCTTTCCGACCGTGGTTCTGGTGCATGGAGGAGGTTGGCTCGTCGGAGATATCTCCTCAATGGCAGACCTCGCTGACTTCTTCGCGACCAACGGATATCTAGCCGTCAACACGACGTACCAGCTTTCAATCGAGGCACCCGGATTCCCTACGGCGATCGAAGACGTCAGCTGCGCAGTGTCATACGCCCGCGGCCACCCCCTGGGCGACGGAACCGTCGTCCTCGTCGGACATTCGGCCGGTGCGCACATCAGCGCGCTGGTCGCCCTTACGGGAAGCGACTACGACGACGAGTGCGCCGTGGAAAATGACGGAGTACCGGAGCGGTTCGTTGGCTTGGCGGGACCATATGACACGGACCGCGTTGGCCCCCTCATGTTTGCGTTCTTCGGTCAGGCCCGCGATGCCGCACCCGAGATCTGGGATGCGGGGAATCCCCACAATCACGTTGCGGAAAACCCCGACGTGGGTGTCCTGCTGCTCCACGGTGATGAGGATTTCGTTGTTGACGTTTCGTTCTCAGAGAGACTGCACTCTGACCTGGGAGACGCCGGCATCAACACCACACTCCAGGTACTAGAAGGTGTTGACCATCCCGGTGCCCGCGACCCCGACATCGTGGGATCTCTGATTCTGACTTGGCTGGGCAGCTAAACGTCCCGTCAGTAGGCGGTGAAGTTGCGCGGGACAGACCTTGGCCCGAAGGCGGGTGCATGGCCCAATGTGTGGATGAGCCGTAGGGCTCGTCCCCGGTGGGGTCGGAACTCGTCGAGCAACTCGAGCATCTCTTCGTCAGTGCCACGGGGCTTGCCGGTCAGGTGATAGACAACCATGTTTTTGACATGGAAATCTCCGACTGGGACTTGATCGGGGTCACCGTGACTCCTCACCAGGGTCTCAGCGACAGTCCAGACTCCCACACCCCGCAAACCGATCAGCCCGGATGCCGCAACCTCCGGGGGGAGTGCCGCCTGCTCATCGACCTGACTCGCCTTCGAGGACAAAGCGCGCAACACATCCGCGCGTTTCTTCTCGAGGTGGAGCTCGTGGAATTGCCAATAGGCCGCTGCCTTCATCTGCTCGGGGTCTGGAGGCAACCGCAAACCCTCAAATGGGCCTGGCGCCGGTTCTGAGAAACTCTTGACCAAGCCGCGCATGCCTCGAGCTGCCTCCGTTCCGGTGACCTTCTGACCCACCACAGCATGGACCAACGGAGCAAAAACCTCGCTGACTCGACCGAACCTGAGACCTGGATTGCGCCGCGCCAACTCGGACACAACGGAGTGGTCGGTTTGAAAGCGAGACGGGTCATCATCGAGACCTGCATAACCACCGAGACGTTCCAACAAGATGGTTGCTCCAGGCCCCCAAGCTTCGCCGTGAATTCCTTCCTTGCTTCGGGTCAGCCTGAGTGTCGCTGGGCCTGACTCGGTCCGGGAGGTCCACCACCAACCGTCAGCAGCAAAGCGCCCGTGCAGCGGGCGCAGCGTCGCCCTCAAGTCCAACGGCCCTTCAACAGGAATCGTACGTTCCAACACGATCCGATGTTGCCATATCGTCGCATACTCGGAGTCCGTCGGGCATAAGTTCCCGTCCGTCTTTGTTCAACTGATGGCACGTCATAAGGAGGAGACTTAGTTGGCAACTGTGACAATCGTTGGGGACGGCCCTGGGGGGCTGTCGGCGGCCCTTTTTCTGTCGAAGAACGGTCACGAGACTGTCGTTTTCGGAACGGACAAGACGGCGATGAACTACGCCTACCTGTACAACTACCTAGGTATCAGCGAGATATCGGGGACCGAATTCCAGCAGGTAGCCAAACGCCAGGTCGCCGCCTTCGGCGCAAATATCCGTGACGAGGAAGTCACGTCGGTTGCGACCGGGGATAGATTCACCGTCACGTCCGAATCCGGCACAGTCGAATCGGACTACTTGATTCTCACGGAAGGCAAGAAACCCGATCTCGCTTTGAGTCTTGGGCTCGACGTTGACGAGTCCGGAGCCGTCCTGATCGACAGGGACTACCGGTCATCAATGGACCGTGTCTATGTGGTCGGTCGCTCGGCGCGACCCGAGCGGAGCCAGGCAATCATTTCAGCCGGCGCCGGCGCTACCGCCGCCCTCGACATCATGGCCCTCGAGGCCGGGAAAAACGTTCAGGACTGGGATAGCCCTCCCAAATAGCAAGGCAATTCTCGCTATCTGAAGCAATATTCGGAGAGTTGCCGGCTAGGTACTCGCCGGTGTGGTGGCGCCCCGCCACGCCTCCCGTACCCGCGTGATCCCTTTTCTGGCGATTCCAATCAGCTTGGTCATCACGTAGACACCGACAACCAGCAGCAGGACCACAACAATCACTGCCACCAACGGGTATTCAACAGCGAAGAACACAACCGCTGCAACCAGACCGTCCTCAGCGAGACTCACGACCGAATTGCTTACCGGCTCCGGTGACGTGTTGACGGCGACACGAGTTGTGGCCTTGGCTGCGTGTGATGAGAGCGCAAGACCGGCAGAACCAAAGCTCGCCAACGCTTGCTCCAACCCGCTGGCGTCACCAACCAGGACAAAACCGAGAACCGCGGCACCGAGTGGACGAATCGCGGTGTGTACTACGTCCCAGATGTTGTCGAGGTAAGGGATCTTGTCGGCAACAAACTCCAATGCATACATGATCGAAGCGACAACGAGCACGTCGGTCCGCTGAAGGACATCGGGAATCTCTCCCAACCCAAGGCGCCCATAGATGTTGAGTAAGACAACAACTCCATAGAGGTTTATGCCAGAGGCCCAACCGCTTCCCACGACCATGCCGACCATCAGGTCATGGCCCCTGACCTATGGTCTGGCTGCATCACAGTCCCTTGGGATGCCAAACCGTCTTGGTCTCGGTGAACGCCGCGACCCGATACGGACTCTGCTCGACATCATCGGCCACGACAATCCGTTTCACGTTGTGAACCGCACCCTCCTGGATACGGACGAGCTGCTCACCCGAGGCTCCGCCCGCGTCTATGGCATTGACATCCATGTGGTCGGCAAGGAACGGAATCAGGGTGTCTTTGTGCCCGGTCAACAGGTTGACCACCCCAGCAGGGACATCGGAGGAATTCATGACTTCTGAAAGGGTGATCGCCGGCATCGGCGCCTTCTCAGAACAGAGGACAACAGCGGCGTTGCCGGGAACGAGTACCGGTGCCAACCTCGAAACGAGGCCCAGGAGCCCAGGTTCTTCCGGTGCAACAACACCAACGACACCGGTCGGCTCCGGTGCCGAAATGTTGAAGAACGGTCCGGCGACAGGGTTGAGGTTGCCGTAGATCTGGGCGAATTTGTCAGCCCAACCGGCGTACCAGACGAGTCGATCGACGGCTTGCCTGACTTCTTTTGTTGCCGCAGCCTTTGATGCTCCTAGATCACTCAGCTGCTCGACAAACGTTCCCTCACGATCCTCCAGGGTCTCGGCGATCCGGTACAACACCTGGCCCCGGTTGTACCCCGACTTAGCGGCCCAGCCTGCGACGGCACCTCGCGCTGAACGGACTGCATCCCTGAGATCCTTTCTGCTGGCCGAGGCGACGCGGGCCAGAACCTCACCGTTGCTGCCCAAAGCCGGGTATGTCCGACCTGACTCCGAGCGTGGGAACTTGCCCCCGATATAGAGTTTGTACGTCTTTTTGACGTCCAGCCGGCTCATCCCTCACTCCACTTCATATATGCCATGAGCCCATGACGGCCACCTTCGCGACCGAAACCCGACTCTTTGTACCCACCAAAGGGAGAGGTCGGGTCGAACTTGTTGTAGGTGTTGGCCCAGACCACGCCGGCTTTGAGTTGGTCAGCCATCCACAAGATCCTGGATCCCTTCGAGGTCCATACACCTGCCGACAAACCGTAAGGCGTGTTGTTGGCCTTCTCGACCGCTTCTTCAGGAGTGCGGAAGGAGAGAATCGAAAGCACCGGCCCGAAGATCTCTTCCTGTGCGATTCGATGTGACTGTGCAACGTTGGTGAAAAGTGTTGGCTTGAAGAAGAATCCCCGCTCGGGCAGAACGCAGTCGGGCTGGTAGATCTCGGCGCCTTCCGACCGACCGGCGTCGACCAGCTCATTGATCTTGTCCAGTTGCGCCCTGCTGTTGATGGCTCCGACGTCGGTGTTCTTGTCGAGTGGGTCGCCGACGCGGAGAGTCGCCAGACGTCTCTTCAATTTGGCAACAAATTGGTCGTGAATGTTCTCCTGCACGAAGAGGCGCGATCCGGCACAGCAGACGTGCCCTTGGTTGAAGAAGATTCCATTGATGACGCCCTCGACCGCCTGGTCGAGCGGCGCATCCTCGAAGATCACGTGGGCTGCTTTGCCCCCGAGCTCGAGAGTCAGCTTTTTCTTCGTCCCGGCAAGTTGGGACTGGATGAGTTTGCCGACTGCCGTCGACCCGGTGAAGGCGACCTTGTCGACATCGTCATGGGTCACCACTGCTTGGCCGGTCGGCCCGGCTCCCGTTACCACGTTGAAGACGCCAGGCGGCAGCCCCGACTCGGCCGCGATCTCAGCGAGGAGCAGCGCCGTCAGAGGGGTGGTCTCGGCGGGTTTGAGAACGACGGTGTTTCCAGTGGCGAGGGCGGGTGCGATCTTCCAGGCCAACATCATGAGCGGGAAGTTCCAGGGGATGACTTGACCTGCAACCCCGAGCGGTTCGGGGCGAATCCCAGGAAAGGCGTATTCGAGCTTGTCAGCCCAACCTGCGTAGTAGAAGAAGTGTGCTGCCACCAAGGGAAGGTCGACATCACGAGCCTCCTTGATGGGTTTTCCTCCATCGACAGTCTCGAGGACGGCAAGCTCCCGTGATCGTTCCTGGATCATCCTCGCAATGCGAAAGAGGTGCTTTGCCCGCTCCGAGCCCGACATCGGGCCCCAGACTTCACTCTGTGCTTTGCGCGCAGCGGAAACCGCGCTATCGACATCGGCATCGCTGGCAAGGGCGACCTCAGCAATCGTTTCTTCGGTTGCTGGGTTGATCGACGGGAAATACTTCTTTGACTTGGGTTTGACGAAATCCCCATCAATGAAAAGGCCGTATTTGTCCTTCAAATCGAGCAGGTCGGTAGCTTCTCGGCTTGTGGCGTACTCCCATTCGAGGGGCGCCTGGGATGGCTTGGCGATTTCTGCGGTGCTCAAAATCAGTCTTTCGTGAAGTAGTCGGCTGACCAGTAGCGACCGGTCTTCAACCAGCGGATTTGCATCAAAACATCGTTGAGGAGCGAAGACGCTCCAAACCTGAACCATTCAGGAGTCATCCAGTCGGTCCCCAGGGTCTCATTGAGTACCAGCAAGTACTTGATTGCATCCTTTGAGGTGCGGATGCCCCCGGCCGGTTTCATACCCACCTGGACGCCAGTAGCGTCGTGGAAGTCCCGGATCGACTCGAGCATTATCAGAGTGACAGGCAGGGTGGCAGCTGGCTGGATCTTCCCAGTTGAGGTCTTGATGAAGTCTGCGCCGGCAGCCATGGCCAGCATCGAGGCGCGCCTGACGTTATCGAGATTGCCAAGCTCGCCCGTTTCGAGAATCACTTTGAGGTGAGCCTCTCCGCAGGCATCCTTCACCCGGCGGACTTCGTCGAAGACTTTGAAATACTCCCCCGAGAGGAAGGCGCCTCGATCGATAACCATGTCTACCTCGTGCGCACCGTCCTTGACGACACGACTGGTCTCTTCGACCTTCAGGTCGGTGTCGGCAAGACCGCTCGGGAAGTACGTCGCAACACTGGCAACATTTACTGAGGTTTCCTCAGTTGCCTGGACTGCGTACTTGACCATGTTGGGATAGACACAGACAGCAGCAGTCGACGGGATTGTGAGGTCGAGCGGGTCCGGACGGATTGCCTTGGCCGACATCTGAGCCACCTTGCCTGCGGTGTCCTGACCCTCCAGGGTCGTGAGATCGATCATCCTGATGATCAACATCAGGGCGTCCAGCTTTGACTCCCTTTTGATCGACCTCTTGCTCAGTGCAGCAACACGCTCCGCCGCACCGACATCGTCAACGGACGGGACGCTCCTGAGAAAAGTCCTGAGTGTTGGCGTCGTTATCCGGTCCGGCAGGATGGCACTTCTGGGGGAGGCAAGAGTCACAGGGGACCAATCCTATCGCCCATCTCAGCCAGTACCACCCGTAAGTGGCGGATCAATCAGGCCGATGGACCGGTAGTCAGGCTGTGGTTGATGATCTGGCTGATGCTCATGTCCATGACGAAGCCAGCTAACTCCCCGCTCTCCTCGTCCGGGAAGTTCATGTCCATGCCAATGTTGGCCGACGAATCAAGACTGAACTGCCGGGACAGGCCAGCCTCTGCATCGAAGTACGTTGTCGTGTTGGCGACGGTCTCGTCGATGCTGATGACGAACCTGAGGTTTTCGATCAAAGCATCGATCTCAACCTGCTCCTCGGGTGTCGGGTCCTCAGGGGCAAAGGCCGTCATCATCCCGATAAAAAACTGCCCGAGGTCGAACTCGATCGGCGATGTCGTTGCGTTCGATTCGATCACGAAGACTTCCGCGCCACCAACGACATCGGTGCCGGTTACCTCGGCTTGGACGTTGGTCACGATCGGCTCATCATCGAAGCCGGGGATCTCCACGGTGGAGGACCAGGTAGACCCGACAGTCACCTCTTCATCGTTGAACGGTGGTCCGAAGAACTGTCCCAGTTCTTGGCCCGGGAATCCGCCCTCGAGCGCACTCATACCGCCAAACATGTCGGCAAACGGGTCGAGTTCGTCCGAAGATGAGGGAACGATGTTGCCCTGTTCATCCACGACCACGGTCGTCTCAACCGGGTCCAGAGATGCGAATTCGGGTATTTCTCCCTGGTCGATGGGCTCGCCGTCAACGTCGCCCGTGGCGCTGACGTCTGTCAACTCACCGGTGATGGTGATCTCGAAGGTTCCAGGTTCCGGTCCTTCGTTGACCTCATAGGTGAAGACGCCTTCTGCGTCCAGCTCGATATTGGCCGATCCAGGAATCTCTTCATCCGAGAGTTCTCCGGAACTTCCCTCAGCGGTCAATTGAATGGTTTGAGACAGATCTACGTCGTAGACAAATACGTCGCCTGACTTCAGGGTGTAGCTGAGCAGGACCTCATCGGGCAGGTCTGCGGTGACTTCAGGATCGGCGTTGGATGTGGTGGTGGAAGCGTCGTCACTGGCGTTCCCGCCGCAAGAGGCTAGGAACAGGGCGAGAGTGGCCAGGACGGCCAGATTTCTTTTGAGCATATCTGAAGGTTATCGGCAGTTCGGCCTAATCCATTAACCCTTGCCCGATGACCTGGTGAACCAAAAGCGCGTGACACGGTTAGCCTCCACCGGACCATG
Organism: Acidimicrobiia bacterium; assembly: GCA_965216445.1. Taxonomy (GTDB): domain Bacteria; phylum Actinomycetota; class Acidimicrobiia; order Spongiisociales; family ZC4RG35; genus MA-ANB-1. The sequence continues at coordinate 871,566 of OZ244166.1, read as the reverse complement.
ACCCGTCGCATCCTTGTAGCTGTTGGATGGCCGTATGCCAGCGGGCCCCGCCATCTGGGGCACCTCGCCGGTGCCTACCTTCCCGCGGACATTTTCGCCCGCTATCACCGCAGCGCAGGACACGATGTGCTGATGGTGTCCGGATCGGACGTGCACGGAACACCGATCACCGTTCGCGCCGACGAGGAGGGCGTCGATCCCCAAGTCATCGTCGACCGGTATCACAAAGAATTCCTCGAGGCATGGGACCGGTTGTCCATTACTTGGGACCTGTACACATCGACCGGGACGGAAAACCACGCCAGAGTCACTCAAGACATGTTTCTCCAGTTGCTCGAAAACGGATATCTCGAGAAACAGACATCGACTCAGTATTACGACGAAAAGGCGAAGCGATTCCTGCCCGACCGATACGTCGAGGGGACGTGCCCCCATTGTGGCTATGGCGAGGCTCGCGGCGACCAATGTGACAACTGTGGTCGCACTCTCGACGTAACCGACCTAATTGATCCGAGGAGTCAACTCAGCGGGACCAAGCCGGTTCAGAGGGAAACCGAACATTTCTTCCTGATGCTGTCCAAGCTCGAAGACAGGATCAAAGACTGGCTCGAGTCACGTGAGGGCTGGCGAAAGCACGTCAAAAACTGGGCGCTGGGGATGGTCGATGAAGGGCTCCCGGATCGCGCCATCACCCGAGACATCAATTGGGGCGTTGAGGTGCCTGTCGACGATCTCGGACCGGGCAAGCGGATCTACGTGTGGTTTGACGCCGTCATCGGATACCTCTCCGCGTCTATCGAATGGGCAGAGAACTCGGGTGAACCTGACGCCTGGAAAGCGTGGTGGACAGATCCTGACGCTGAGTCGTATTACATCGTCGGGAAAGACAACATCCCGTTCCACACGGTTATCTGGCCAGCAATGCTAATGGGCTCTGGAGACTTGAATCTCCCGACCGATGTGCCTGCGAATCAATACGTGACCTTCGGATCAGAAAAAGCATCCTCTAGCCGCGGGATCGGCCGTTCGATGGGTTGGTACCTGGACCGGCTCGAGCCGGATTCGCTGCGGTTCGCCGTTGCATCGGTCCTCCCCGAGCAAAACGACACCGATCTCTCCGACGAAGAGATCATTCGCCGTGTCAACGAAGAGTTGGTTGCAACCTGGGGCAACCTCGTGAACAGGGTTCTCTCCATGTCTTCTCAGAACTTCGGGGAGACGCCAACCAAAGGAGAATTGCGGTCTCAGGACACCGATCTCCTCGCGTTGGTCGACGACGCACTATCCAAGGCAGGCTCGGAGATCGAGAAGGTCGAGCTGAGAGCGGGTCTGCGCACGGCCATGCACGCTGCCACCGAGGTCAACGCGTATCTCAACTATCAGGAACCATGGAAAGCCGCAAAAACCGATAAGGAACGAGCTGGAACGATCTTGTGGACGGCTCTTCAGGCGATTAGCGGGATCCGGGTCGCCCTGTCCCCATATCTGCCGGTTTCTACTGCCGTTTTAGGGAAATCTCTCGGGCTCACCGAAACGCCAGACTCCTGGGACCGACCGAAAGTGGCGGCGGGTTTGCCCCTGGACTCGGTCGAACCACTCTTTAGGAAACTCGATCCGGACGTACTGGACAACTGAAACGAAAACAGCATTTTCGGGGTCACATCAGGGTGAACCCCAGTGCTTTTTGTCCCCGAGCCGACGTAGTGTGATCAGCATGCGCAAGACCATCCGCATTGTCTCCGGCTTCGGGCTGATCCTGCTCGGAATCCCGCTGCTAGTTCTTCCGGGTCCAGGCTTCATCACGATTTTCGCTGGTATCACTCTCATCGCCAGCGAGTTTGAGTGGGCCTCGGGCGTTGTCGACTGGGCCAAAGAGAAAACCGCTCTCCTCCGAGGGTCGGAAGGAGAGCGGCTCTCAGATACCGCTACCGAGGATCAGACGGGGTAAACACCCATCGACTTTGCCTTTTCGGTCTGCCAGAAGATGGCAGCAATCTCATCGATGAGGTCGACGAGTTTCTGGCCATCAGCCGGGTCGACTGACTTCTTCGCGTCGCCAGCTTGGTGAATCGCACGCCAGAAAAGGTCATCGAGGTTAGGAAATTCCGAACGATGATCCGCTGTGAAGAAATCGGCCCACAGGACCATCAGATGATGCTTGACTTCCTCGGCTCGCTCCTCCTTCAACGCAAGAGCACGCGCTCTGAAGACATCGTCGTCTGAGTCCTGATACTTCTGGGCGATCTTCTGGACCGACAGAGCTTCGATCTTTGCTTGCGCGGGGTCGTAGACACCGCAGTAGAGATCGCAATGTGCATGGGCAATGGTGACTTGTCGCAACAGCCAACTCCTTGTGTTGGGGATTTCTTTCGTGATTTCCACTGACCATACTCGGCTTCGCCTTATGTCATTACGCAGATTTCGGGTGTCCGAGGACTCTATGACTCCAGGTCTTTTGCCCGGAGATGAGTTTGTCGTCAACACATCCGGCACTCCAAGAAGGGGAGACATCGTGGTTGCGCCTCACCCCCACCGGGAAGACTTCTGGTTGGTGAAACGACTCGCAGCGGTACCCGGCGACATGGTGGACAACGGTGCCGGACCAGTCGAGCTTCAACCGGGCGAAGCATGGCTCGTTTCCGACAACCGACACCCTGACACGGTTGACTCTTTCCGCTTCGGACCCGTCGAACTGGGTCAGCTCGCACCCAGGGTGACAAGACTCGATGCTGACACCTTCCAATCCGGCGTCGAGCTGCTGGCTTCGGAAGATCCAGCACTCTCACGGGTGTGCGAAACATTCGGCCGTCCCGAATTCTGGGCAAGACCACCCGGGTTTCGGACATTGGTGATCTTGATCCTCGAACAGCAGGTCTCGTTGGAGTCGGCTGCAGCGGTGTTTTCGCGTTTAAGGGCGGAAGTCGGCGAGATTGTCCCCGCGACGATTTCACAGACTGACGTCGACCACCTCAACAGACTTGGGCTTACGAAACAAAAGGCCACCTACATCAAAGATCTGGCCGATGCGGTGCAAGCCGGCTCCGTCGACTTCAACGAGATCGCTGCTTCCAGCGATCGGGCCGCAATGCGGATGCTGACCGGTCTTCGTGGTATCGGGACCTGGACCGCCGAAGCCTATCTACTGTCCGCCGATCGCAGACTCGACATCTTCCCTCTCGGGGACCGCGCACTGCAGGTGGGTACCGCCGAAGTCCTAAGCATGTCGTCGACCCCCGACCCCGACGAACTGGAGATCCTTTCAGAACCATGGAGGCCCATACGCTCGGTGGCGGCGCGGATCATTTGGCATGGGTACCTCTCCAGGAGGGGTCGCTCCGAACCGATCCACGATTAGCTGTGCACCGCAACCCAGTTTCGGCGTAGGGTTTGAGGATGACTGAATTCATAGTCGAGATGGAGAACCGACCGGGCCGACTCGCTTCCCTTGCAGAAGCGCTTGCGGCGTTCGGTGTCAACATCGAGGCTCTGACTGCCTATGGCTACGACGGAGACGGTGCAGTGCGTCTCATTGTGGACGACGCTCCCACAACCCGACGGGTGCTCGATGAAGCCGCGCTCAACTTTGAGGAAAACACTGTTTTGTCGGTTCAACTACCCCACCGACCCGGAGAACTAGCCAACATGACGCGGATCCTGGCCGACGTCGGAGTCAACATCGAGGCAATTTACGTTCTCCGATCTACGAGCGATGGTGTTGAGTTCGCCCTGTCCGTCGACCAGCCTGAAACTGCACTCCCGCATCTAGAAGTCACCGGCGGAATAACTATCGGTTAAAACCGACCACCTATACCATCCCGTCAATGCGCAAAATCTGGGTCGTTCTGACCGCGCTTGGACTCCTTCTCGCAGCTTGCTCAGGATCCGACGCGGAGGAAACAACAACTTCAGCCCTCGAGACATCAACGACAAGCTCAACAACGACTACAACGACAACAACCACACCAACAACAACCGTCGATGAACGCCCTCTGTCACCCATAAACGGGTTACCAGTAGACGATCCTGAGTTGTTGGATCGACGTGTTCTGGCTGTCAAGATCGACAACCACCCGAGGGCACGCCCTCAGTCAGGCATCAACCATGCCGACGCTGTCGTAGAAGTCCTCGTCGAAGGAGTGACCCGGTTCATATCTATTTGGCAGCAAAGCGATAGCGACTATCTCGGCCCAATGCGGTCAGGACGACCCACCGATGCTTCTCTCCTCCCCGCATTCGGTGAACCGACCTTTTCGATCTCAGGTGCGCAGCCTTGGGTCCAAAGCCTGATCCGAAGCAAAGGGATCCACCTCACCGGCGAAGTCCGACCCGCAACCTTCCGAGTTGGCTGGCGGAGCGCACCCCACAACCTCTACGTGGACACCAACCTCCTTCGAGAGTACGCGGACGGCAGGGGCTATCCCGACGACGGCCAGGATGGGCCGATGTGGGAGTTCGGCCCGCTACCCGCCGGTGGCACCGAACTGGAATCGGTCCGGTTCAACTTCTCGGGTAATACTGTCGATTGGACCTGGGATGCCGCCGAAGCAGCCTGGCTGAGAACGGCCAGTGGCAGCGAGTCGAACTACCGGGACGAGGACGGAACCACCGGCCGGATCGCCATGCCAGTAATGGTTGCTCTTGCTGTGCAGCAATACACGGCATCACCACCTTCAGGAGTTTCCGGTTCGTCGCTGCCCAGTTCTCGTACAACGGGCTCGGGTGTTGCATATGTCTTCGCCGATGGCCAGGTTGTCGAAGGAACCTGGGAGAGGGAATCGGAGTCGGAGTGGTTCATCCTCAAAGACGAGGCGGGTGACGTCATCCCGGTTCCTCCTGGAAAGATATGGATCTCGCTGGTCCCCGGCGGGAACATAACGCTCACTCCGGCATCCTGACCTCCCGACCCGAAGGCAATACTCGGAGGTAGGTTGACTCCCAATGACCGATAGCACTAGCTCGGCTATTGCAAAAGCAATCAGAGATGCCCGGGCGAGCCAGCCGATGCTCAATGCATTCACTCAGATCGAGGACGAGAGCAGCGCTGGCTCGACCGCGACCGGGGCCCTGACCGGGTTACCGATAGCTCTCAAGGATTTGATCGACCATGCCGGCCGGACCACGACCGCGGGATCAGCGTTCTATCGACATCGCGCGACTACATCGGCGACTTGTGTCTCGAGACTGGAAGCGGAGGGCGGAGTGATAATCGGCCGGACGAATCTTCACGAGTTCGCATACGGCTTCTCCTCGGAAAACCCGCATTTCGGGCCCGTGAGGAATCCATGGGATCTGAATACCTCAGCCGGGGGATCCTCTGGTGGTTCTGGTGCCGCCGTGGCAGCTGGAATAGTTCCGGTCGCGATAGGTACCGACACTGGAGGCTCAGTCCGGGTGCCGGCGGCACTATGTGGCTGCTTCGGTCTCAAAGTCACACACGGCTCAATCCCCCTCGATGGGGTGTTCCCATTGGTTCCCTCAATCGACACGGTCGGTCCGATTGCTGACTCCGTGGACAACCTGGAAAGGGTCTACCGCGTTCTCGCCGATGACGCCGACCCACTCCCCGAGCACAAGCCCTTCCGGTTCGGCATCCCACAACCGTGGTTCGATAATGGACCGGTCTCCGAAGATGTCTCAGCGTCGTTCGAAACGGCAGTGAGTGAGATCCGCAGCCTCGGTAACAATGCTCGAGAAATCGAGATAGCGAATGTCTTCCCCGATTCCGGTCTCGGAGGTGTGTTCGCCCCTGAGGTTTCGGCGACCCATCGCGGGTTCGTCGAGCACGGGATGCCATATGGTGATGACGTAGCTGCTCGAATTGAAAGCTCGTTCGCAACAACCGAGTCCCAGATTGCTGAAGGCAAGGCATGGCAACAGATGATCAAAGATCGTTTCGACGAAGCATTCGCCGAAGTCGACCTACTGATCACCCCGACCGTAGGGGCTATGAGAAAGACGATCGGAGAGAACGAGATAGCCGGGAGTAACTATCGAACGGTGTTGTCCTGGTTCACCTCAATCGTCAACATTGCCCACCTCCCCGCAGTTGCCCTGCCATTGCTGCGCTCCGGCCAACCGCCGGTGAGCATCCAGGTCATCGGTCCTCCAGGTTCGGAGCTGACTCTGCTCACCTTGGCGCGCTCCTGGGAGGGACAGGGTCTCGTGGGTTTCGCGCTGCCCCCGAATATCGCCGCGCAAGCTACGAAGTAACCCCTGTTGTGGATAGACTGGAAACAAGACATTGAATGCGGCGCATCGACTCAGTTCTACCCCCAGAAAACACCGTGTTTTTGCGCTGCCTGAAGACGAAAAACTACCCATATAAGGATGTGAAACGTGGCCGACGAGTCCGCCACCGCTGATCCCTCATCTATACCAACTGAAGTCCTCGACAAGGTAGTCATCCGGTTCGCGGGAGACTCCGGAGACGGTATGCAGGTCGCTGGGTCGAGGTTCACCGACGCATCCGCCTTGTTTGGGAATGACCTGGCAACGCTCCCTTCTTTCCCAGCGGAGATCCGCGCGCCGGCCGGCACCCTGCCTGGGGTTTCGAGCTTTCAAGTGCAGATAGCCGACTTCGACATCCTCACTGCCGGTGACGCACCCGATTGTCTGGTCGCGATGAACCCCGCCGCGCTCAGGAAGAACCTGAAAGACCTTCGCCAGGGCGGGACATTGATCATCAACACCGACGCATTTGAGGAGCGCAACCTCACCAAGGCCGGCTATGACGCCAACCCGCTCGAGGACGGCTCCCTCGACTCGTATCGGACCATCAAGGTGCCCATGGACAGCCTCACCAAGGAAGCCGTGAAGGACACAGGAGTGAGTGGGCGGAGCGTCCTTCGCTCCAAGAACTTCTTCGCTCTTGGGCTATTGGCATGGCTCTTTCACCGGCCCACCGAACCCACAATTGAGTGGGCCGAGAAGAAGTTCGCCAAGGCACCTGAGGTGGTCGCTGCCAACGTTGCCGCATTCAAGGCCGGCTACAACTTCGGTTTCACGACAGAAGCAACCAAAAACACCTTCGAGGTCAAGCCGGCCGCCCTCAAACCCGGCACCTACACCAACGTCAATGGAAACACTGCGCTGGCGTGGGGCCTGGTAGCGGCATCTCAGTTGTCGGGCCTACCCCTGTTTTATGGGACGTACCCGATCACGCCTGCTTCAGACATCCTTCACGAATTGTCCCGCCACAAGAACTTCGGGGTGAGGACATTCCAAGCCGAAGATGAAATCGCCGGGGTCGGTACCACGATCGGTGCCGCCTTCGCGGGGAACCTGGCCGTGACCGGCTCATCGGGACCGGGGATCGCACTCAAATCCGAGGCGATTTCTCTGGCGTTCATGACCGAGTTGCCAATGATCGTCATCAACGTGCAGCGAGGTGGACCATCGACGGGACTGCCGACCAAACCCGAACAGTCGGACCTCCTTTTCTCCCTGTACGGTCGTCACGGAGAGTCACCGATTCCCGTCATCGCGGCCGCGTCTGCAGCTGACGCCTTCCAGATGGCTATCGAGGCCGCAAGGATCGCCATCAAGTACATGACGCCGGTTCTGCTGCTTTCCGACAACTACGTCGCCAACGGCTCCGAGCCCTGGTTATTGCCAGACGTTGAGTCCCTCGAACCGATCCCGGTCACATTCGCGGAGCACCCAAATGGGCCCGACGGAACATTCCTTCCTTACATGAGGGATGTCGAGACTTTCGCGCGGCCCTGGGCCAAACCCGGCACCCCCGGACTCGAGCACCGGATCGGCGGCCTGGAGAAAGAAGCGATTTCCGGCAACGTTTCTTACGATCCCAACAACCACCAGCTGATGACTGACAGTCGGGCCTGGAAGGTGGCAAATGTGGCCAACGACATTCCTCCGATGGAAATCGACGGCGACAAGGACGCGGATCTCCTGGTTCTGGGGTGGGGGTCCACCTTTGGGACAATCAGAGCTGCGGCCCGTCAGGCTCGGAATCAAGGTGTGAAGGTCGCAACGACTCACCTCCACTACCTCAACCCCCTGCCCAACGATCTCGGCGACATTCTCCGTTCATACGAAAAGGTGCTCGTACCGGAACTCAACACTGGTCAGCTGCTCAAGGTGATTCGTGCCGAGTTCCTGCTCGACGTCGTCGGTCTCAACAAGGTCGCAGGCGAGCCGTTCCGAGTATCGGAAATCACAGACAAGATCTTGGAGATGACAAAGTGACAACTCCTTCATACACCAGAAGCGACTTCCAGACAGACCAGGAAGTCAGGTGGTGCCCGGGGTGTGGTGACTACACGATCCTGGCATCTGTCCAGCAATTCCTGGCCAACATCGGACGCCCAAGAGAGGAGTTTGTCTTCATCTCGGGGATCGGCTGCTCGTCACGTTTCCCCTACTACGTGAACACCTACGGCATGCACTCGATCCACGGGAGGGCGCCCGCCATTGCTTCCGGAATCGCCACAACCCGTCAGGATCTCTCGGTTTGGGTGATAACCGGGGACGGAGATGCACTCTCTATTGGTGGCAACCATCTGATTCACGCCCTGAGACGCAACGTCAATCTCAACATCTTGCTGTTCAATAACCAGATCTATGGTTTGACCAAAGGGCAGTACTCACCAACATCAGAACCGGGGAAGACGACCAAGTCTTCGCCATTCGGATCCATCGACTACCCCTTCAACCCGGTGTCATTGGCCATTGGTGCCGAAGCAACGTTTGTCGCCCGAACGGTGGACATGGATCGGAATCACACCCAGAACATCCTCCAGGCCGCGTACGACCACGAGGGTTCAGCCTTCATCGAGATCTACCAGAACTGCAACGTGTTCAACGACAAGGCCTTCATCCAGGTGACCGGCAAGGAAGAGCGCGTACACAACCGCATCGACCTCGAGCACGGCAAGCCAGTTGTCTTTGATGGTGGAGCCAAGGCTGTAGTCATGAGAAACGGAGAGGCAACGGTTGTCGATTCAAACTCGGTCGACCCCTCAGCCATCCTGATCCACGATGAGACCCGCCCCGACCCATCTATCGCTTTTGCCCTCTCGAGGCTTTCACATGGGCCGTACGGCCCGACGCCTCTGGGGATCTTCCGCAGTGTGAACCGGCCGACTTATGACGCCGAGGTCAACGCCCAGGTGGAGGCAGCCAAGGAGAAGATGGGCGCTGGTGACTTGGGGTCCCTGATCAAAAGCCGGGGCACGTGGACCGTCTCGGAGCCCTCGTCCAACGGATCCTCCGGCTAAGCCAGGCCGGACGCCAAGAACTCGACCAACTGATCGGTTAGCGCATCACGGTCGAGTGCACCGCTCGGCCGATACCACCGTTCGATCGCGTTGAGGATCGAGAGAATGAATATCGCGCCGAGCTTGGGATCGATATCACTCCCGAACTCGCCCCGAAGCTGCCCTTCCTCGATCACTGACCGAAAAACGGCTTCGTACTTGTCACGCGAGGCAACCACACGTGAACGGTGCTCATCTTCGAGCATTCGGGCTTCGTTGAGATAGGTACGAACCACGTCGAGGTTGTCGAGGACCACATCGATATGCCCCGAAATCAGTGCCCGCAACTTTGCTGTGGCGACCCTCTCACCCGATGTCGCTGCATCAGCAGAGTTGAGGAAGAGCCGGGCTCCCTCGTCGACGACCTCGACGAGAAGATCTTCCTTCGAGTCGATGTGTGAGTAGAGCGAAGATCCCAAGAGGCCGATCTCTTTCCCCAACTCGCGCATCGAGGTGCCGTGGTAGCCCTTCTCGGCGAACATCCGGCCGGCAGCAGCCACGACGTCTGCCTTTGTGTTTCGAGTCGTGACCATCAGCGGTGATCGAAACGGACCGTGACTCGGTCGGTCACCGGATGAGCCTGACAGGTCAGCACGAACCCAGCATCGACTTCAGATTCAACAAGCGCGTAATTCTTTGCCATCGCGACTTCGCCCTCCTCAATCCGACCCTTGCACGTTGCGCACATCCCACCCTTGCAGGAAAACGGCATCTCCGGACGGACACGCAGGGCCGCGTCGAGAATCGATGTCTCTGGTGTCATCCGGGTCTCTATTGATCGGCCGTCGAGGATGACTGTTAAGTCGATACTGCCTTCTCCCGATGGGGGCTCCGGCGGCAGCGTCGAGACGTCGACAGGCCCTGCGAAGAACAACTCGTCATGAATCGCGTTTTCGGCGACACCGAGTTCGGCCAACACGGACCGCGCCATCATCACCAGGTCATACGGACCGCACAGATACCAGCCAACAGGCGGGCGCCCCAACATCGAGTAGATCTTTCGGATCTTTTTCTCGTCGATCCTCCCCGATAGCAAAGGAAGATCTGATCCTTCACGGCTCAGAATGTGGAAGAGCTGGAACCGATCCGGATACCTGTCTTTGATTCCCTCCAACTCATCGAGGAACATGACACTGTTGGCGGTCCGGTTCCCGTAGATGAGTGTCCACGAGCACTTGGGGTCAGATTCGAGGGTTGTCCCGATCAACGACAGAACGGGAGTGATCCCGGAACCAGCCACGATCGCGACCCTGTGACCTCCGCCGAGCTCCTCCGGTTCGATGACGAAGTCTCCTACCGGAGCCATCACTTCGAGCTGGTCGCCCGCCTTCAACTCCTCGGTTGCCCACGTCGAAAAGACTCCACCGGGCAATTTCTTGACACCCACCCGCAGCTTTCCGCTATTCGCATTGGCGCAAATCGAGTAGGAACGCCGCACATCCTCACCATCGACCAACGAGCGCAACGTCACATGCTGGCCGGGAAGATATGAGAACGTGTCGGCGAGATCAGCCGGTACGTCAAAACTCACTGCAACTGAGTCATCGGTGAGTTGGGTCACTTCGGTGACGTTGAGTTTGTGAAAGGTCAGGTCCAACGTTGTCACTAATGCTCCTTGAAATAGTCGAAGGGTTCCCCGCAGCCGGCACAGACCATCAGCGCCTTACATGCGGTCGACCCAAACTGGGCTATCAGTCGCGGCGATCCCGTCTGACAGCGTGGGCACAGAACGTTTTCTGGAGCGGTTGGTGGTGCGATCCCGAACTCTGCGAGTTTCCGTTGGCCTTCTTCACTGATCCAATCTGTGGTCCAGGCGGGTTGATAGGTCGTGACGACCCGGTGCGATTTGAACCCCGCAGAAGTGAGAGCGGAAGCGATGTCGTCTTCGATCTGCCGCATGGCGGGGCATCCCGAGTACGTCGGTGTGATAGTGACCACCACTTCATCGGCATCAAATTGGACGTCACGCAGTATTCCGAGATCGTCGATCGTCAAGACCGGGATTTCGGGATCTACCACTCTCGCGACGATGTCCCGGATGGCTTCGACGGCTGTGTGTGTCATCACCACTCGAGGTCCGGATAGGTTCGCTGCATCCACTGCATTTCCGCCAGCAGATAGCCGAGGTGCTCGGTGTGGTACCCCAACCGACCACCGATCTTTTGGTAAGGGTCGCTCGGTACATCGAGGCCCGCCTCGCCGAAGACATCTCCCACAATCTCGTCCCAAGCGGAGCGGTATGCCGCCGCGCCTCCTTCGAACATCTCGCCGGTGAATCTCCACAACTTCTCAACTGCAGCCTGAGCCCGCTGATTCGACTCCTCCGTCCCGTCACCCATTCGCAGCATCCACCCGCGACTGAAACGGAAGTGATATGCGGCCTCCTTGGCGGCCTTGGCCGCGATCCCGGCAACGATCGCATCGTCCGAGCTGGCCAGATCCTCCCACAGTTGGATCTGGTAGACGTCGAAGAAGAACTGTCTCGCGATGGACGTGGCGAAGTCACCATTTGGTTGCTCAACCAGGAGCAGGTTGAGATACTCCCGCTCGGTGCGACCCATCGCCAGATCGTCTTCTGTTTGGCCTTTGCCGTCGACCTGGCCAACGTACTGGTACAACGACCGGGCGACACCGAGATGGTCGAGACTCATGTTGCCCAGAGCTATGTCGATCTCGAGTTCGGGAGCCTTGGAGATCCACTCGCCCAGCCGCTGGGCGAGGATCAGATTGTCGTCGGCGTGCGCCAACAGAGATCTGGTGCCGGAGGGCCATTCCGGCTGTGGGGTTCCCTGCGGAGCGGTGGAGACGATCGGTTCGGTCACATGTGCCCCACTTCGTCGGGGATGTCATATGTGGTGGCGTGCCGATAAACCTTCTCATTCGCATCCACATAGTCAGCTGCATCATCGGGCTCGAAAGCATGGACGTCGTCGCTGGGCACCACCCAAACGCTGACACCCTCGCCGCGACGCGTGTAAACGTCGCGCGCATTCTGCAGCGCTGTCTCTGGGTCTGGGGCATGGAGGCTGCCGATGTGCACATGGGAAATCCCACGGCGGGCACGTACGAAGACCTCCCACATCGGCCACGCGTCAGCTGCTAGCTCGGTGGTTTCCTGAAGTTCGGCAGATTCACCTGCCAGCACGGGAACGTCGTATGTCATCAGGCTGCGTCCTTCTTCGTCTTATCCATTTGTTTGGCCGCATAGGCGGTGGCGGCCTCCCGGACCCAGGCGCCATCGCTCCAGGCACGGCGTTTGTTTTCCAGCCTCTCTCGGTTCATTGGTCCGTTGCCCTTGACCACTCGCCAGAACTCGTCCCAGTCGATGTCGCCGAAGTCGTAGTGACCTCTCTCCTCGTTCCACTTCAACTCGGGATCCGGAATCTTGATCCCGAGATAGTCGGCCTGAGGGACGGTCATGTCGACGAACTGTTGGCGAAGGTCGTCGTTGCTGACCCGTTTGATCTTCCAGGCCATCGACTGCTCGGTGTGCGGAGAGTCGCTGTCGTGAGGACCGAACATCATGAGTGATGGCCACCACCACCGGTTCAGCGCGTCCTGCGCCATCGCCTTTTGTTCAGGTGAACCTTGACAGAGTTTGATCAACGACTCATAGCCTTGACGCTGGTGGAAGGACTCCTCTTTGCAGATCCGGACCATTCCGCGGGAGTAGGGACCGTAAGAGCACCTGGTCAGCATCACCTGGTTCGTTATTGCCGCTCCGTCGACCAGCCATCCAATTGCTCCCATGTCGGCCCAAGTCAAGGTTGGGTAGTTGAAGATGGACGAGTACTTGTGCTTGCCCTGGTGGAGGAGTTCCTGCATTTCGTCACGATTGACGCCGAGGGTCTCGGCCGCTGAGTAGAGATACAGACCGTGGCCGGCTTCGTCTTGCACTTTGGCGATGAGGATCGCCTTGCGATGGAGACTGGGGGCTCTCGTGATCCAGTTGCCTTCGGGTTGCATGCCGATCACTTCGGAATGTGCGTGCTGGGCGATCTGCCGGATCAAGGTTTTTCGATAGCCCTCGGGCATCCAATCGGTGGGTTCAATCTTCTCCTCGGCGTCGATCAACGCCTCAAACTTTTCCTCGGGTGTCATCCTCGGACCATAGCACAAACGAACGTTCGTTCGTACTTCGACTGACGGGGCCGCCCACCGCCTGTCGTGGCGCTTTCTATGTGCGTATACGGCCATATATGGCCGGCTGTACCTTAGGAAAGGGGTTTTGGGAATCCCCTCAGGCGAGGGCGACCAGGTCCAGGAGCTCCGCGTCGAAGTACTTCATGTCGCCTTCGGGCATCATCATGGCGCGGTCCGGGATCAGCTGGGCAACGAAGTCGGTGTCATGGCTGACCAGGACAATGGTCCCTTCGTAGATCGACAAGGCGTCGAGCAGGGCCTCCTTGGCCTGGGGGTCGAGGTTGTTCGTCGGCTCGTCGAGCAATAGGACGTTTGGCCGCTCCGCAACCAGCATGGCAAGGGCCAATTTGGTCTTCTCTCCGCCCGACAGAGTTGCCGCGTCTTGTTCGACCTTGTCGGCAAGCAAGAACCGTCCGAGCAAAGAGCGCTTGGTCGTGTCGGGCAAATCTGCGTTGTGCATATGTTCGATGACAGATTTGCCGGCCACAATCTGCTCATGCTCCTGTGCGTAATACCCGAGCGAGGCCTTGTATCCCAGCGACACTTCTCCGAGGTCCGCCCGCTCGACGCCGGCCAGAATGCGAAGCAGCGTCGTCTTACCGGCTCCGTTTAGTCCGATGAGGATCATCCGCTCCTCGCGCTCAACCGCAAACTCGATGTCGACGAACACGAGATTGTCACCGAACGCCTTGGCCAACCCGGTCGCAGCCAACGGAACCCGTCCTGAGGGTTCGGGTTGGGGAAAGTCGACCCTGACCGACTTGCCGCGTTTTTCGAGTTCAACCAAGTCGCGCTTCATCCGCTCGACTCGGGTCTCCATCGTCTTGGCGACTCGGGCCATCTTTTCGGTCTTCCCCTTGAAGCGTCGGATGTTGTCCTCGAGTCGGGCAATCGTCTCGTCCTGATGTCTCCGCTCCCGTTCCTTTTGCTCGCGGCGCCGGTCACGTTCGACCAGGTAGTTGGAGTAGTTCCCCCGATAAGGCTCAACTTTGCGGTTCTCGAGGGCGAGCACGGAGGTGATGGCCTCGTCGAGCAAAGGCAGATCGTGGGAGACGACGAGCATCCCTCCCCTGTACGTGCTCAGCCAATCGACCAGCCAAGCCTTGGCGTCGAGGTCGAGGTGGTTGGTTGGCTCGTCGAGGAGCAGGATGTCGGTTTCTGCGAACAGGATGCGGGCCAACTCGACGCGCCTTCTTTGCCCACCCGACATCGTGGCCACAGGCTGATCCAGCTCGTCGTTGCCGATACCCAAAGCGGCTGCCATCCGTTTTGCCTCGGCTTCGGCAACAAACCCACCTTTCGTCTCGAACTCATCATTGAGCCTGGAGAACCTTGCGATCCCACGGTCACGTTCGGTCCCGGTCAAGTCCTCGAGGCGACGTCGGGAGTGCTCAATGCGACGTTGCAGTGCGCCAATCTCCCTCGCCATCAAGATCCGCTCCAATGCCGTAGCATCGGGGTGTTCGAGATCGGGTAGAGCCGCTTCTTGGGAGAAGTACCCAATCTGACCGGAACGCAACACCGAACCTTCCTCGGGAACCTGCTCGCCCATCAGAACCCTCATCAGTGTCGTTTTGCCGGCACCATTCCGTCCGACGAGGCCAATCCGGTCTCCGGACTGCACGCTGAACGAAGCCCCGGTGAGCAACAACCGGGGCCCGACCTCTATCTGAACGTCGCGAACAATGATCATGGGCGAAAAGTCAGGTTACGTATCCCGGGTTCGCTAGTCCGGCCAATTACGGCCAGCCTGGGAACACGCAGTGTCGACTAGCCTCCCCACGTGTCAATTGGAGTCCTAACCAGCGGCGGTGATGCTCCCGGGATGAACGCCGCCATCCTCGCCGTAACCAAGGTCGCTGCGTCTCGATCGATCCCCGTGTGGGGGATCAAAGAGGGGTTCGACGGGTTGATCGACGGCAAGTTTCAACCTCTCACCAAGCAATCGGGCCGTGGCAGTTTGTTGATGCCCGAGCCAGACATCGAGCTCTCCGGCGGTCTTGGCGGAACAATCCTGGGGAGCGCCAGATCAAAGAGGTTCTACACCAGGGAAGGACGGGCCCGAGCAGCAGCAATGCTCGACGAGTACTCCCTCGAAGGACTAATTGTCATCGGTGGGAACGGGTCGATTGCGGGAGCTCACGCCCTCGCCAGCGAGCAACCTGTGCCAATCGTCGGAATTCCGGCCTCCATCGACAACGACATTGGACTGACCCGTGAAGCGCTTGGGGTGGATAGTGCCCTCAACACCATCGTCGAGGCATGCGACAAGATCTCAGATACGGCACGGTCGCACCATCGAGCATTTGTGATCGAGGTCATGGGACGGAGCTCGGGATATCTGGCCATGGCAGCTGCGGTAGCCACAGCGGCCGACGCTGTCCTGCTTCCCGAACAGGACAAAACCCCCGACGAAATTGTCGAAGCCGTGGTCAGCGCGCTGAGACGGAGCTTCACCCAAGCCAGAGGCAAAACCCGGGTGCTGATTCTCAAAGCCGAAGGTGTGGCCATCCCCACTGAGGCCTTGGTCGACCGGGTGAGAGAAGAGCTCGACGGCAACTCCCACGTCGAGGTGCGCGCGACCATCCTCGGGCACCTGGTTCGAGGGGGCAACCCCTCCTTCCGCGATCGCCTCCTTGCCGGACGCTTCGGCCTCACCGCGGTTGATGGACTCTTATCGGGCCAAAACGATGTCATGACAGGCTGGAACCTGGAGGGCCCAGGTGTCGAGACTTCCGATAGTTGGATCAAGTTGTTTCCAATCGAAGATGTGCTTCGCGAAACCGAGGCACTGCTCGACGGTTCCAGTGCGGTGACCATGGACCGGGTCCGTCGAATGGAAGCGATCCAGGGTGTACTCGCGATCTGATGCCTTCCACCACCCCTGGACCGGCGCCTGACCAGACGAACCAGGCAGTCCTAAAAGGCCGTTGGGTCGACGAGCACCTCTATGACGCAACCCGAAGTGACTTTGTGAGCGCTCGGTCGTGAAAAGCGTCACTCCCGGAACCGAATCTGTCACTCTGCAGTTCTACAAATACCCCCGCACCTTGCACTGGCGCCATGACATGGTGCTACTCGGCGAAGACCAGCACGGCATCTGGCTGGGTGCTCCGGCGGGAACGACAATTCAGCGAGGTACCGAGCCCGAGGTGGAGTGGAACGAGCCGTTTGTCCAACTCATCCAACCCGGCAGGCCTTGGATACCCATCTTCAACGTCAAGCCTCGACGAACCGAGATCTATGTAGACATCACGACCGTTCCCGAACGGGTTGGACCCAAACGCATCGAGGCCGTTGACATCGACCTCGACGTCGTCCGCCTCGTCGGAGGCAAAATCGAAATCCTCGACGAAGATGAGTTCGAGGAACACAGGTCGAAGCTCGACTACCCCAGATGGCTCGTCGATCAGGCAAGGGCGACCACGGCTGAAGTGGCTGTTGCTATCGAGAATGGTCGCCCCCCATTTGACGGAGCTCATCTCCCCTGGTTTCGGGCGCTCAGCCAACTGGCCTCCGAGTAAGGTTCGCCCATGGGGTTCAGAGGGATGTTCGACTCACCGTTCTTGCGACGCGTCGCCTGGCACGTCAAGCGGATCGCCGACAAGATGGACCGGCGGTTCTTCACGTCGTTGTTCATCATCCTCGGCATTGTCCTTGCGATCGCGGCGGCGATCGTCTGGCTCACTGAGACCGACCGAACGCTTGGCGACTTCGGCGCATCTTTCTACTGGGCGATCACCACGGTCCTCGGCCAAGGCGATGCCTCGTACGTATCTGGCCCGGCGGGGTGGGCCGTTGGCTGGTTCCTCGGATTGTTCGGCGTGACCATCGTCGCAACAATCACTGGAGCCCTTGTCGGTTTTGTAATTGATTTCCTACTTAAGGAGGGACAAGGAATGGGTGCGTCCGGATACCGCGACCACGTCATCATCTGCGGCTGGAACTCGACAGCCAGGGACCTGATCGCAGAGCTTTCTACCGACGATTACGAGACGAAACTTGTGCTTCTCGCCGATATGGAGCGATCTCCCGCATCCGACGGTGTCTACTTCGTGAGAGGCAACCCTTCGACTGAGGCCGACTTGAGAAGGGCCGGTGTAGAGAATGCGATTTCAGCAATCGTCTGCCCGGCTGACGGAACCAACGAGGCCGACATGGCATCCATCCTCACCGTCCTCGCAATCGAGTCCATTGCCCCGAGAGTGCGGACAATCGTCGAGGTGAACAATCCCGAACATGTCGCCCACTTCCGTAGAGCCAATGTCGATGAGGTTATGGTCACGTCGCGTCTTGCATCGCACCTTTTGGCTCGATCAGCCCTGTATCCGGGTCTCTCGGAACTGGTCACAGACCTGGTGTCCGGTGGCGAGGGCGACGAGTTGTATCGGGTGGAACTGCCAGACGATTGCGTTGGCCGTCCGATCGACGATGTGTCAGCCATGCTGCGCAGGGAGCACAATGCGACCTTGCTAGCCGTCACCCGCGATGACCACACGTACACCAATCCCAAGACCGACTTCATGTTCGAAGTGGGCGACGACCTGATCGTCGTCGCCGAGTCGTTGGGAGCGCTCAGTCCTCTGGAGCACTCAACTGCCTACGACGACCTTGAAGAAGAGCTCGAACTCAGTCCCAAAGAGGTCAGCGTCACCGACTGAGGATCGACCACATACATCCGCACCTTCCGATACGGTGTGCCACCCATGCCCGCACAAACCTTCTCTGGATTCGCCACAACCGATGCATCTATCGAAGCGGTTTGGAGTGCAATGGATCGACCGGAAACATGGGAGGGGATCAGTGGCGTCGACGAAGTTTTTGATGATGTGCGGACCGCTGGCGGTCGATTGGGCGGGTTCAAGTTTCACTCCACAGCGATGGGCAAACAGTATGTCGGTGTGGCCAAGGCGGGACCTCGCTCCGAGCGCGAATCGCTCACCTGGGATATCTCGACATCGGAAATTCAGGGTCGGATCATCGTCGATGTAAAACCCGCCAACCCCGGGACCGCCATCGAAGTAACGATGCGGGTGGAGAGTGTCTCAATGATGGCTTCCTTCGGCTTCCCTGTCATTGCGGCCGTCATCGGCAACGGCTTCCAGGAGACAGTCGACGACTTTGCCACTAGTTTCGCCGATTCCGGAGACGATCAACCCTCGAACCAGAATCAAGGTCACGGCTCGTGAGTCATACAGGTGGAGGCTCAAGCTCAAGAAGAGAGGACCCTTGCGGGCCCTCTCTTTCACCCCCTCAACTCACCCGACGACCTTCATCACATCGTCAACCGCCTGGGAAGATTGACGTGATGTAGACCGGGCAATGTGGTTGGCCGATCGCATTCACATCGCCAGGTGTTCCCCCAGGGTTGAGACCGAATGCCTGTGGGCATGCCGTCCCGGTCCAGAAATCAGACAGCCATACAGGCAGATCAGCACCGGCTTCTCCGACCTGGCCGTGGTAGGCGACTTCGATGTGCACTTCTGCCGAACCCAGATCAAAGTCCAGGGGATTGAACGGAATCAAGAATCCCTCAATACTCTCCTGACCCGCTCTCGCCTGCATGTTCACACGTGCCTTGCCGCTTTCGCCGACAACCCGGTATGCCGCGCCAGTCACGAATGCGTCATCGGGGTTGATGCCACCGTCGGGAATGACTACCCACCAGAAGGTGTAAACCCCGCCGGGTGTCAGCCCACCAAGCAAGGCTTTGGCCCGAAGCCCGTCGGAGCTACGAACCAGCCGAGCCGTGCCTATCGACTCCCCGGACGGTGTTCCGTCGGGTGTGAAGTTCTCGACAACTGGTTGTGTCTCAACACTTCCTGTTTCGGCTACTGCCGGGGCGGCTGTGGCCACGGTGAGGAGGGCCACTGATAGTATTGCAATCGAACGTCTCATCTACTTCTCCCATCGTCAGACATTTGCGGATTCCCTACTTCTCGGGAATCCACCCAACAACTCGAACGTATGGGAAAGGATCCGTCCGCACATGACCAGACCGCGCATAATCAGCGATGTCTTCGTTAGTCAGAATTGACTATCGACATGTCGGTGCGTCTTTATGTATTTTTGGTGGATGAAGACCTGGGTCCAGCCGCCGCTCCCCACCCGGTTCTCAGATGGCGGAGACCCCACATTCGTTGGTAGATCGAAAGAGCTCGACATCCTGGAATCGATCTGGGATGGCGTTGCGACCGGACAGCGACGCGCCGTCTTCATCACGGGCGAGCCCGGATCCGGAAAGAGCCGCCTGGTGTCGGTTTTGGCTCGGGCGCTCCACAAGGAAGGGTGCACGGTCCTATTGGGAACGGCGTCGGCTGACCTCGGCTACCCCTACCGACCATTTGTGGAAGCGTTGAATCAGGTCTTTACGTCATTCGAGCCAGGTGATTTGGATGATGTGCTTCCCGATACGGCCGGGGAACTAGCGCGGTTGACGCCGGAGGTCACAAAACACCGTGACAATCTGGAAATCTCCGGAGGCGAGCGACAGGAGTACAGGCGCGAATTATTCGACGCAGTCGTCGACTTCAGCGAAGCACTGGCGCACCAGGCCCCGCTGGTCCTGGTTCTCGAAGATCTTCACTGGTCAACCGCTCCGACGAGGCTCCTGCTCACCCACCTCATCCAAACGACGGACGAGAGTCCAATCCTCATCATCGGCACGTTCAGAAACACCGCGCCGGACCGATCTGATGACCTCTCATTTGCTATTGCTGACCTCTATCGACTCAATGGCGTCGATCGCATTGACCTCACGGGCCTCGAAGTGGCCGACATCGAGCTATACCTAAAAGGCGAAACCGCGGACGCCGAGTCCGGCAAGGAACTATCCGCGCTTCTCCGCGATCTCACTGGGGGAAACCCGTTCTTCTTACGTGAGCTGTGGCGTGAGATCTCAAAACGAGGGGGTATCACATCTCTGAGGCGAGACGACTTCGCTGCCCCCTCGTCTGTTAAAGAGACACTCGAGAAGAGAATCCGGTCCTTCACGGCCGCCGAACGGTCGACAATCGAGTTTGCCGCAGTCGCCGGTGACAGCTTCTCCCCGGGTGCTTTGGTCGCCGCCAGTGCGCAGTCCATGGACGAAACGATGACTTCGATAGACACTGCCATCGAGCACGGGCTCCTCCGCGCCGGACCCGAACCTGGGGAGTTCTCCTTTCAACATGCACTGGTCAGGCAAGCCGTTTTGGATGGGGTGAGCTCATCACGGTCGGCGCAAATCCACGCCGACATGGCCACATCGATCGCCCCCCTCGCCGACGACCGGCCCGGCCTAGCGCCGGTTCTGGCCAGGTTGTATCTGGGAGCAAGGTCCCTTGGATTTCAGGAGGAATGCGCCCGGTATCTGTCCATAGCGGCGGAACAGGCAGAACGAAGCCTGGCTCATGAGGAAGCCGCGGACCTCTGGCTACAGGCGGCAAAGACCGAACTGGATCAGGAGAGCTCGCAGCTGGCAGAGCTCAGGGCTGCGAACTGCTACGTACGTGCGGCCGACTTCGCCCGGGCCCGAGAGACATTTAGCCGTTTGACCGAATCGCAAAGCGACTACGTAGCGATACGCGCTGCCATCGGATTCGAAGATGCCTCGTGGCGGGTTGGGCTACCCGGTTTCCGGGCTCGCAATCTCTTGGAAGCAGCTGTCGGGCGCATGGAGGAGGATCCGAGTGATCCTCTATACATCCACGCAATCTCATCACTAGGTCGCGCTTATGCCTGGACCGGAGACCACTCCCGAGCCATCGACGTCGGAACCAAGGCAATCGAGATGGCCAAGGCCATCGGTGACGACTCACTGATTTGCGAAACCCTTCACGCGAGCATGCGTGTCATCACTCCGGCACAGCGAGTCAGCAGTTACGACCTCGCTGTGGAACTCAGGGAGTTGGCCATGAAGACTGGCAACTACGAGGCCCTTGCTCAGGCCGGGGCATTTCGAGTCATCACCTCCTACATGGCGGGACGTCCTGCGGAGTGGATGGGGGCGCTGGATGACATCACTCGCAGTATCGACGTGACGGGGTCGCGTTTTTGGTTGTGGGTTCAGGAGTCGATCACCTACGTCCGCCACTTCATGAGAGGCGACTTCGAGCAAGCTTCCACCACAGCTGAACGTGCGCTCGAGTTGGGTTACGAGTTTGGGACGGACGACACCGAAGGTCCGTACGGAATCCAGATGTACGTGCTGAACCGGGAGATGGCGACGCTGGAGCCAATGCGCCCGCTGCTGAGTGGCGACCCAATAGAAGACGGATCCTGGGCACCTGGTCTCCTCGCCATCTACACGGAGCTCGGGATGCTCGAGCCAGCTGAGCAGCTGCTTTGGAGCCTGGTCGAAACCGAAGGTGGCGAACAACAGACCGAGGCCGTATGGCCCGCTGTCATCGCCTTCATGTGCGAAGCAGCCTTGAGATTGGGGAAGCCCGAGCTACTGGCAAGGGTGCGGTCTCTGGCGTCCGAGTTTGGAGGATATGGCCTGATCGCGGGAGCGGGCATAGCCGTGTTCGGCAGTGCCGACCGCTACCTGGCCCAGATTGATGCAGCGCTCGGTGACCACCACTCGGCAGAGGAACTATTCAGGAATGCGCTGGATATGGACACGCGGATGCAGTCGTTGGTGCACCAGGCCGAGACGATGGCCAGGTATTCGCTGTTCCTCACCGAACGAGCCCAACCAGGCGACCTCGAGCTGGCCGCAAGCTATCGGGAGAAGGCTCTGGACCTCGCCAGACCACGAGGCCAAATGCGAGTGGTGCGGCTCTTTGACCAACCTGATGGTTATGGCCTACCCGACGGTCTGACTCCACGCGAGGTCGACGTTCTCCGCTTGCTGGCCGCCGGAGCGACCAACCGAGAAATCGGGGCGGAGCTCTACATCAGTCAAAACACGGCAGCGAACCACGTCCGGAACATACTCATCAAGACGATGGCTACGAACCGGACGCAGGCCGCGATCTACGCCGCAGAAAAGGGACTGTTGGACTAGTCGCTCCGCTTAGGCCGGCAGCAACGATCCCTCGGTGGCGTCGGGCAGCACTCGGGACTGCACTTCGGTGACGACATCAGATGGCAGTCCGGCCCTGACCGCAGCACGACGGATGGCATCAGCGGACGGTGCCTCATAGAAGCAATACGTCTTCCGCTTGTCTGCTGACAAGAACGAGTAGAGCCACTTGATTCCCTCGTCGTCGTTGATCTGGTTGATCCCCGCTGCGGCGTCGGAACTGACGTCAAGTTGCTCGGCGAACTGTCTTTCGATGATGAACAAAGGCATATTCGGCTCCTTCTGGTCCGAACCCTACTCGGACCGTCGTCCGCGGGCTCTGCCGCGGAGTGGACGACGCCCACTGGTCACAAAGTACGAATTGGTGGCGTGCCGCGCATGACCGGTGTTGACCGATGTCTCAGGAGAGTTGTGTAGTCAGGATTGACCATTGGCTAGTCGAGCATCACTTCTGCGCGAATAATCCGCCACTATTGGTGGCGTATTCCTTAGGAAACGAAGGGCTATTGACCATCCGTGTAGGACTCAATGAGGGCTACGAGCTGTTCAATCGACAGACCGCGTACCTCCTCAGCGACTGGATCAACCACTACGTCGTGCTCGTGGTCATCGGCGTCGTGCTCACCTGCCAGATCCGGATGTTCGATTTCTAGGTGGGCACGATCAGAAGCCGGGTTGACTGCACCATCCGGCGAGTCAACAATCACACCCTGCGAAGAAATCAGCCGGTATTTTCCACGCGATTCTGGATCCAACGGACCGATGATGTCTGCGTCGTCATGGAGACGAAGAAACAGTATGGCCGCGGCCGAGGGAGTCGTCTCCGGGAATGTGAAGGGAGATTCAACTACCAGGGTATCGCCGGTCGAAACCGGGTTCGGTCCGCCAAGGACTGCCAGAACCTCAACTTCCACCTGGAAGATTGCTATCTGACCTTCCTCCTCAGGGCCATAAGTTCTCTGTTTATTTGCAGACAGAATCTGTCCAATTACAACCGTCGACGCGCTTTGCGCCATTACCTCAAGTCCGTCGAAATACTCGCCCTCGAAACCCGCGACCACAGCCTGGCTAGCCCAAAAGTCGAGGTCTGCACGGTCAACAAATCGTAGAGCCGCAAGCGCCGCTTCTAGGTTCACCGGTTCACTGGTGGATACCGGCGAAGTAGGTGCAACCGCGTCTGCACTATCAACCACGGCAGTTGTGGTGGTTTCCGAAGACCCATCGGACTTGCGAACATCGTCCGACGAAACTTCTGGCGGACTCCCGCAGGCACTAACAGCTGCTAGCGCGAATAGCGCCGCAGCGATCGCTGACCTAGTAGAACGGATTGAGATGGCTCGTCTTGTCATGGCTTGAGAGGTTGTCTATCGGAGGATCTTGGACGAATTTGCTTGCCATACACGAAGCGGTTGAGGTCGTGTGACGGAGCCCAACAGTGTGGCCTAGCTCATGGCATGCGATACCCCTTGAAGCAGAATTGCCCGAGTACGGACCGCTTAGACTGGCGTTGAACCATAGGTTTTGACCCCGACACCAACGCAGCGATGGGCCATAACTCCCCGTCCCTGAGTTGTCCTCGGGACAATCGACCCACGCTACGAGGTTCACCATCGGGTAGTAATAGTCATAGGCCCACACATCTGGAACGGAGTCGGTCGTTGTGATGTAGGCGACCAGATCCGTCGGATCGTATTCGTCATTGACAATGTCTGCCAGGTTGTCATCGATATTCAGCCATTGATTTCCTAAAACGATCGGCCTAACAGCGTGCCATCTGTTGTTGGCGAGCGAAACGCAATTGTTGCCGTTCGGGGCGCTGGACCCGACATCATCGCCGCAAGTGCCTTGAGATCCGAAGTTAGCCAAGGCACTTTCGGCGAAGACAACCAGGCCAACTGCAACGAGACTCATCACAAGGAGTGTCCGAATCACCCGTGGCTGGATTACCCGTCTCATCGCCTTTCGAACATACAGGTCCCCCCCCCCAATTGTGTCAATGCCCTACACCCGAGGGCTAGCGACTGGTCTGGGAGAAGCCGTATTTACAAATCGACGATACCTTGGCTCTATCGACGATCGGAGTTGATCGATGGCTGATTGGCAACCTTGCTCACAGAATCCCCGCCGCTATTGGATGCGTATTCGTTAGGAACGCGATTCGAGCGAGTTACTCGGCTTCGTCGGCCTGTTCGGCAAGTTCCTCGGCCAATTCCTTGGCTTCTTCTTTGCCGCCTTCGGCTACTTGAGCACGGTCAGTGATGAGAGTCACCTGGTTGTTGAGGACCTGGAGAAAGCCCCCATGGACACCAATCGTCGTGCGATTGCCCGACTCGTCTTCGACTGTCACCGGGCCCGTGACCAGGGCACCCATCAGTGGCTCGTGATCGGCCATGATCCCCAACTCCCCTTCCGGCGTCTTGGCCACCACAAAAGTGGCCTGACCACTCCAAACCGTCGCCTCCGGCGATACGACATCGAGCTGGAAGGGTTTGGGCACTAGGCGGCGTCCTTGGAAAGCTCAGCAGCACGACGCTCAACGTCCTCGCGCCCACCGACCATGTAGAAGGCCTGCTCGGGATACTGATCCATGTCGCCGTCGATGACCGCCTTGAAAGACGCAATTGTCTCCTCGAGCGGGGTGTAGATACCTTCCTGCCCGGTGAACTGCTCTGCGACGAACATCGGCTGTGCCAAGAACTTCTGGATCCGGCGGGCCCGGGAGACAACAAGCTTGTCCTCCTCCGAAAGCTCATCGATACCAAGAATGGCAATGATGTCCTGAAGATCCTTGTAGCGCTGGAGGATCCTCTGCACCTCGGTGGCGACAAAGTAATGCTCCTCACCGACCAACTGCGGGTCGAGCGCCCGGCTCGAAGAGTCGAGCGGGTCAACGGCTGGGTAGATACCCAACGCTGTCAACGGACGGGACAAGACGGTCGTTGCATCCAGGTGGGCAAACGCGGTGTGCGGAGCGGGGTCGGTGATGTCGTCAGCAGGGACATAGATGGCCTGCAACGACGTAATGGAACGACCCTTCAGCGAGGTGATCCTCTCCTGAAGGAATCCCATCTCGTCGGCCAGCGTCGGCTGATAGCCGACCTCCGAAGGCATACGCCCGAGGAGCGTCGAAACCTCCGAACCGGCCTGGGTGAACCGGAAGATGTTGTCGATGAACAACAAGACGTCCTGCCGCTGCACGTCACGGAAGTACTCAGCCATGGTCAGGGCCGACAAAGCCACACGAAGACGGACACCAGGTGGCTCGTCCATCTGACCAAAGACGAGGGCCGCCTTTTCAATGACTCCGGACTCCTGCATTTCGAGGAAGAGGTCGTTTCCTTCGCGGGTACGCTCCCCGACTCCGGCGAACACGGAGACACCACCGTGCTGAGTGGCGACACGGTTGATCATCTCCTGGATCAAAACGGTCTTGCCGACACCGGCGCCACCGAACAGACCGATCTTTCCACCCTGGAGGTAGGGGCAGATCAAGTCGAGAACTTTGATCCCGGTCTCAAAGACTGTCTTCTGGGGTTCGACGTCTTCAAAAGCCGGCGGGGTACGGTGAATCGGCCAACGCTCCCCCGAGAAATCCTGGTCGGGCGCGTCGAGGGAGTCGCCCCAGACGTTGAAGATGTGACCGAGGGTTTGATCTCCCACAGGCACGGTGATCGGAGCACCGGTGTCGCGGACCGTCGCCCCACGGGTCATGCCGTCGGTAGGAGCAAGTGCAACTGCTCGTACCGTGTTCCCGCCCAGATGCTGGGCGACCTCGGCAATCACAGTGAAACTCTCACCACCAAGTTCGAAATCGACTTCTACTGCGTTGAGGATCTCAGGCAGGTTCCCGGGTGGAAACTCAGCGTCCACAACTGGTCCAGCGACCTTGACAATCCGTCCTACGTTCACGGCGTCACTCATCTGTTGCATCCTTCATTTCGTTGATCTTGTTGTTGGTAATTCTCATTCGTTGAGCGCCTCGGCTCCGCCGACGATTTCGGTGATCGCGGTGGTGATTTCGGCCTGACGTGCCCTGTTGGCAGCAATGGTCAGGGCCCGGATCAGCTCGTCTGCGTTGTCGGTTGCCGCCTTCATCGCCCGACGTCGAGCGCTGTGCTCTGACGCCGATGCCTCCAGGAGCATGTTGAAAATGCTCGCTTCGACGTACCGCGGCAGGAGACGGTCGAGTATCTCTTCGGGTGAAGGCTCAAACTCGTACGAGACGGCTGCCTCGCCCTCGTCGCTGCTGCGCTCCGGTGGCGTTATCGGGAGCATCTCCAAAAGAATCGGGTTTTGCCGCATGGCGGTCTCGTAGTGGGTGAAAAACGCCTCTAGCGAATCGATACGACCTTCGGCATACGCCGCCATGGTTGTGTTCGCAATTGCGCGGGCATCGACGTAACCGGGCGTGTCGGTCACTCCCAAATAGGCCTGATCGATTCGATATCCGCGGTAGCGGAAATAGGCCTGTGCCTTCTTTCCCACTGCGTAGATGACGACGTCGACTCCCTGGCGGTCCAACTCGTTGATCCGAGCCTCCGCCAGACGGATGATGTTGGAAGCGTAGGCCCCGGCCATCCCCCGATCGGAGGACACAATCAGGAGACCGACGGTCTTCACGTCCCGACGCTCGAGGAGTGAGTGGGAACTGCTGGTCCCCGCACTTCCAACGTTCTCAATGACCTCGATCAGTTTGGCCGTGTACGGCTGTGATCCCAGAACGCGTGCCTGGGCTTTGGGAATCCGACTGGCTGCGATCAATTCCATGGCGCGCGTGATCTTCTTGGTTGCCTCAACACTCCTGATTCGGCGTCGGGTATCTCGAAGTTGCGCGCTGGCCATCGGTCCTGGTTACTCCCCGTCCGAACTGCCGTCAAAGCCGGCGGCGAACTCGGCGACCGCCTCAGCGAAGGCGTCGCCTTCGGGTAGGGCACCGGTGTCACGGATGGTGGCAAGCATGGAGCTGTAGCGGGTTTGGAAGGTCTCGCGGAGTTCCTTCTCAAAACGGGGAACGTCGTCGGTTTCGACTTTGTCCAGGTGCCCTTCAGTGACCGCATAGATCACCAACACCTGCTCTTCCACCGGAACAGGATCGAACTGGGGCTGTTTCAGCACCTCAACGACCCTGCGGCCTCGTTCCAGCTGCGCAAGCGAAGTCGCGTCCAATTCGGAGCCGAATTCGGCAAATGCGGCCAACTCCCGGAACTGAGCCAGGTTGAGCCGGAGTGGGCCCGCGATCTTTCTCATCGCCTTGATCTGCGCAGCACCACCAACGCGAGAAACAGACGTACCGGCGTTCACGGCCGGACGAATCCCCTGGTAGAACAGGTCGGTCTCCAAGAAGACCTGACCGTCGGTGATCGAAATCACATTGGTCGGGATATAAGCCGAAATGTCGTTCGCCTTGGTCTCGATGACCGGTAGACCGGTCAGTGACCCGGCTCCGAGTTCGTCAGATAGCTTGGCGCAACGCTCCAACAACCGGCTGTGGAGATAGAAGACATCTCCTGGATAGGCCTCACGTCCAGGTGGGCGCCGAAGCAGGAGCGAAATCTCCCGGTAGGCAACGGCCTGTTTCGACAAGTCGTCGAAGACGATCAGCGCATGCTCTCCCTTGTACATCCAGTGCTGTCCAATGGCCGAGCCCGCGTACGGCGCATACATCTGGAGTGCCGGTGCGGCGGAGGCCGGCGCGTTGACGACAACGGTGTATTCCATTGCACCGGCTTCTTCCAGAGACGAGACAACCTCGGCAACCGTCGATGCCTTCTGGCCGATGGCGACATAGATGCACTTGACGGCGTCGGGTGTCCCCTGGTTGGTCCGCTGGTTGATGATGGTGTCAATGAGAATTGCGGTCTTGCCGGTTTGACGGTCCCCGATGATCAGCTGCCGCTGGCCGCGTCCGATCGGAGTCATGGCATCAATGGCCTTGATACCGGTCTGTAGAGGCTCGTTGACCGGCTGACGTTCCACTACGGACGGCGCCTGAGTTTCGAGAAGTCGTCGCTCCGTCGTCTCTATCGGACCCTTGCCGTCGACTGGATTGCCCAATGGATCGATGACTCGTCCCAGCAAAGCGTCACCGACGGGGACGGAGAGAACAGTGCCGGTTTGTTTGACCGGATCGCCTTCCTGGACATGGCTCGCTTCACCCATGAGGACCACTCCAAGGTCCTCTTCATCAATGTTCAAGGTCACGCCGATGAGGCCGCCGGGGAACTCGAGGAGCTCCGAGGCCATCACCGAAGGCAAGCCCGTTACCCGAGCCACACCGTCGGCGATCGACGAAACGTATCCGACCGTCTCCTTGCCCATCTCCGGCTTCCAGCCCTCGAGCTGGGAGCGAAGAGTGGAGGTGATCTGATCGGCAGTAATGGTCAAATCAGACATAAATCTCCTTGTGGCGTACCACTAGCGACTCTTGACGGCATTTCGAAGGGAGTCGACACGGCTGGCGATGGAACCGTCGATGACGGTATCGCCCACCCTGGCAACAATTCCGCCTACGACAGATTCGTCGACGACGGCTTTTACCTCGAGCTGCTTGCCCGTTGCCTTGCCCAGAGCCGCGGCAAGACGTTGAACGGTTTCTTCGTTGAGGGGTACAGCAGACCGGATTTCGGCAACAGCATGGTCACGAGAGGCAGCGGCCAACTCGACGAAAGCTCTCGCGATGGATGGGACCTCGGAAGCACGACCCTGGCTCACAGCAAGCTGTACCAGGTCCACAGTGAGGGAAGAGGCCTTCTCCCCGAGCAAATCGTCAAGTATGGCGTTCTTCTTGTCAGCTGGCAGCTGAGGATCAGTTAGTGCAGACCTCAGCTCACCCGAGGAGTCGATCGACTCGGCAATGGAGAACAGTTCACTCTCCACGCGGTCGAGCGAGCCTTCGGCACGGGCCAACTCGATGAACCCTTTGGCGTATCCGGTAATCCGGTCGTCCACTTACATCTTCTCCAGGTCAGCGAGGTAACGATTGACCAGCGCCTGATGCGTATCCGCATTCAACGACTCACCAACGATTTGGCTTGCCAGGTCGACAGATATCGACCCGACTTCCTGGCGGGCGTCGGCAAGAGCGCGGTCCTTCTCGTTTTCTGCTTCCTCGCGGGCTTTGGCCAGGATCTGGTCAGCATCAGCCTGTGCCTTCGCCAGCACCTCAGCCTTCATCGACTCGGCTGTATCCCGGGCGTCCTCGATGATCCGATTGCCTTCGGCTTTGGAATCAGCGAGTTGTGCTTTGTAGTCGTTGAGGAGGCTTTCGGCTTCTTGCTTGGCCTTTTCAGCCTCGCTGAGCTGTCCGGCGATTGCCTGTTGTCTCTGCTCCAGCATCTTGTTGAAGGCAGGGACCGCCCACTTCCAGATGAAGAAGAAGACAATTGCAAACGCGATGATCCCCGCAACCAGTTCGTTAAATGGCGGGAGGAGCAGATCGAGACCGCCCCCACCGCCCTCTTCCGCCTCTTCGGCGGCGAAGGTGAGGATTTGGGCGAACATTTGCATCAGCCTAAGAAGAAGAGAACGAACCCGATAAGGGCCAACGCCTCAGTAAAGGCGATACCCAAGAACATCGTGGTCCGGAGCATTCCGGCTACTTCGGGTTGACGTGCCATTGCCTGCACCGTGTTGCCGGCAACGATGCCGACTCCAATGCCCGGGCCGATGGCGGCCAATCCGTATCCAACTACGTTGAGGCTTCCGGTGATTCCACCGCCGGCCTCCTGAGCGAGGACCTGCGCTGCGGCGCCAACCACTGCGAGAACTGCGTCCATGCTGCTTCCTTTCTATTCCCTCTCGTGGATTTCCTACGAGACTTTCTATTGATCTGCTTTTCCAATTCCCGATTTAGTGCTCGGGATGTACCGAGGTCTGGATATAGACCGCTGATAACAAGGTGAAGATGTAAGCCTGGAGCACGCCAACCAGTAACTCGAAGACGAAGATCCCGAGACCAAGGGCAAACCACAGGAATCCAGTTGCTCCCTTGACTCCGATCTCACCGATGTTGATGACAAAGACGAATCCAGTCACGAGCAACAGTGAGAGCATGACGTGTCCGGCCACCATATTGGCAAAAAGTCGAACCGCCAGAGAGAAGGGCCGGATGAAGAAGACCGAGAAGAACTCGATGATTCCTACGAGCCACCGCATTGCCAATGGCACGTGTTTGGGCCAAACGATGTCGCTGAAATAGGTGAACCCGTTCTTCTTGAACCCAACGATGACAAAGATCACCCACGTCACGATGGCCAAGAAGGCGGGAATCGCCATACGAGAGGTGATCGGGAAGTTGATCAATGGAGTGACCTCAAAGAGGTTGCCGATCAAGATGAACATGAAGATCGACAACAAGTAAGGGAAGTACTTGACCCCTTCGGGCCCGATGATCCCAATCGCCACCTCATCTTTGACAAATGAGACGAGTGACTCGATGGCCAGCTGGAATTTGGACGGCTGCAGGCTTGGCTTCCTCAGTGCGAAGTAGAGAAGGGCTACAACGATGATCGCGGCCAGGAACATCAGGACGATGGTCCGGTTGACTTGCCCGAATATGTGCTCCAACACAAAGAGCTCGGCAACGTCTTTGGGTGCACACACCGGCTCGTTTACAAAGTCACACTCCGAGAGCGCAAGGATCAACGGGTCCAATCCAGATTCCTTTCTTGTCCTTTAGCCACAGCAACCGCTTCCCACGACAACAGCACCAGGTAGGCAACCACTGCTGTGATTCCGAAGGCCGGGCGATCAATTTCGACGAAGCGCGCTATGAGCAACATCGAAAACACAATCAAAGCCAGCCTTAGGAAAAAGCCGAACAGGGCGGCGGCATGATAAACCGAAAGACTGACCTTGGCGGAAATCGAGAGGATCGCTCCCGCTAGAAGGAAGTTGCCTACGACAACAGCGCTACCCAAAGCCGAACTCCAAACTCCAAGCCAGCCCGAGGCGAGCCCGAAGACAATCATCAGTATCGGAGCTACATAAACGGCCCGCTTGACAGTGTTGCGAGCAAGGATCGACTCCACCGGTACTGGCGTCTGTTGGTCAACGGCCACGGGGATTGTCATCCAGTCTCTTCGAGTATTGCCAAACCTTCATGAAGCCTGAATAACTACCGAACACGATGCCGATTATCACCAGCCAAGGTTCAGTGCCGAGCCACATGTCGAGAAAGTAACCAAGAAGGGTTCCGGCAATGATCGAGCTGAAGAATGAACCGCCCTCCATCCAGCCGTCATTGACAGCGCTTGTTGTCTGTTCGGTGATCGAGTTTTGCTTCACGGCATCCTTGGGAGTTGCGACGTACGGAGGATTTGTACTGGGTAAGCGATCCTTGTGAAAACCTTCACAAAGAGAATATGGCTAAGTGGTGTCTAATCAAAATTGACCTTACCAACCTCGGGTTCAGGTGCACAGCGACGATTCACGAATCGTTCAAACGTGTCCGGCAAAGTCCTCCGGATACGGGCGGAATTGGCTGGCGAGCTCCCCCACCCGGGCCCGGATTTCCGATAGCGATGCGTTGTCTTCCCGTTCTTTCAGCGCACGGGCCATCAGCGATGCCACCTCCGAGACCTCCGCCTCCTTCATCCCCTGAGTGGTGACAGCCGGGGTACCGATACGCAATCCAGAAGCACGGAACGGTGGTCTCGGATCAAAGGGGATCGTATTGAAATTGAGCGTGATTCCCTGAGCGTCCAACAACTTCGCAGCTTCCTTGCCAGTGAGGTCTTCGTCGACAGACCGCAGATCAACCAGGAAGAGGTGATTGTCCGTTCCGCCCGAGACGACCCGGAGACCTTCCTCTTGCATTGTGGCCGCCATCGCCGACGCGTTTGCCACTACTTGCTCGGTGTACTCGTGGAATGCCGGCTGTGCCGCCTCGTGAAAACAAACAGCCTTGGCGGCGATCTGTGACTCGATCGGACCGCCCTGAACGTTGGGAAAGACCGCCTTGTTGATCGTCTGGCCGTACTCCTCTTTGGCGAGGATGAGACCACCTCGGGGCCCGCGAAGCGCCTTGTGGGTCGTACCAGTGACGATGTCCGCGAATGGGACTGGCGACGGGTGAGACTTGCCGGCTACCAAACCGATGAAATGGGCAGCGTCAACCATGAAGATGGCATCGACTTCGTCGGCAATGGAGCGAAAGGCCTCGTAGTCCAGAGTGCGCGAGTAAGCGGAGTAACCCGCGAGGACGATCTTGGGGCGGTGTTCGAGGGCAAGCTTGCGGACCTCATCCATGTCGATGATCTCGGTGTCCGGATTCACCCCGTAGGCAACGATGTTGTAGTACAAACCGGAGAAGTTCACCGGCGACCCATGGGTCAGGTGGCCTCCCTGATCGAGCCTCATGCCCAGCACGGTGTCACCCGGCTCGAGTAGTGAGAAGTAGACGCCCATGTTGGCCTGGGCCCCGGAATGAGCCTGGACGTTGGCGAACTCCGCACCGAACAGATCCTTCGCACGATCTATGGCTAGCTGCTCCATCTCGTCGACCACCTGACAACCCTCGTAGTACCTCCGACCGGGGTAGCCCTCGGCGTATTTGTTGGTGAATACGGAGCCGGAAGCAGCCATGACTGCGGGTGAGGCGAAGTTCTCAGAGGCAATAAGATGGATGTGCGAGTTCTGCCGCCCCAGGTCCTTTTTGATCAGACCGGCGATTGCTGGATCGACTTGCTCGATTGAGTCCATGGAAATCATGAGATGACAGTAATCCCCACCGGTCACCGCCATCTAATCGAATGAAATCGCACCCGCTCTGAGCACTACGAGTTCGGGGCTTGTTGCGTCTACCACGGTTGAAGCGACACCACCGGGGCAGGTTCCTTCAACGTATACGGCGACCTCGTCGCTGAATATCGACCGGGCCATCACATCGTCGAAAACTTCGGGCTCGCCACTTCGATTTGCAGAGGTGACGGCAAGCGGACCACTCCGCTCCAGCAGATCCAGCGCCACCGGATGATCGGGGATCCGCACACCCACGGTCTGCCTCTGGGAATCACCAACCCAGTCGGACAAGATGACTTTGGGTCTCAGAATCAGGGTCAAACCACCTGGCCAGAATTCTTCGGCGAGAGACCTTGCCTCCGAATCGAATTCTCCGATGGTTTCTGCCTGCGGCATCGAGGCCGCCAGTAAGCCAATAGGTTTGCCGACGGGACGTCCTTTGAGGTCGAACAAACGCCGAACCGCGTGGTCGTTGAAGGGATCTATCGCCAGTCCGTAGACCGTGTCGGTGGGAATTCCTACCACGTGGCCATCGCCGATCGCGGCGAGTGCCCGTTCGAGACTCAAGGTTTGGCTCCCACCACATACCGATCACGTCCCGTCTGGTCCGTTCGAACCACAACTGGAATGCCGTGAAACGAAGAAATCGCGGCGATCCCCTGCTTCTCCCCGATTTCACAGATCACAACTCCGCCTGGACGCAGCCACTTAGCGGCTGAGGCACCGATCCGCTCGATGATCTCAAGGCCAGACGGCCCGGAAACCAACGCCACTTTCGGTTCCCGTCTTACGTCCTCGGGGAGGTCTTTGAAGTCCGACTCTTTTACATAAGGAGGATTGGCGACCATCAAGTCGACTTCCCCCTCTAGCGACCGAGGTAGCGCATCGAAGAGGTCACCTTGGGACAAGTGGACGTACTGACCGGTTTTCACGACATTGGCCGCGGCTACCTGGATCGCTTCGGCAGAGATGTCTGTGGCGAATACCGAGGCCGCCGGAAAACGGCTCTTCAAGGCTAAAGCAAGGGCGCCAGAACCAGTGCAGAGGTCAACTATGACGTCGGGTAATCGAACCATGCGAACCGCCAGCTCGAATAGAGTCTCGGTCTCGGGTCGTGGGATCAAAACACGGGAGTCAACGTCCAACTCAAGCGGACCGAATTGGGTGGTTCCCTCGATGTATTGCAACGGTTCACCATCGAGTCTCCGGGTGATCAATTGATCGATAGCGTCTTCGTCCTCGGCCAGTGCCCGCAGACGTCTCAACTCGTGCTCGGGGAGACTACCCATCAGCTCAAGTGTTACAGAAATGTGGGTCCCAAGCTGGCAAAACGGGTTCGCAGATGATCGAAATGGGTCGACAGGACAGGGAACCCTGCGAGAATCGGTGCCACCCCTTACGAGAAATCAATTGGAAGAAGCCGAGAAAAAGCGAATCCTCATCGCTGATGACGTCGACGCCGTCACAACGTTGTTGGTCACTGCCCTGGAAATCTCCGGGTTCGAAGTTGTGGTCTGTCGAGATGGACAAACAGCGTTTGAGCTCGGGCTCGAAGGGGATTTCGATCTGGCAATCATCGACCAATTGATGCCGGGTCTGCTTGGAATCGAGGTCCTGAGGGGGTGGAATGAGGCCGGAGTCCAGACACCGGTCATTGTCCTGTCAGGAGTCGAAGACGATGAGATAGTCGTCGGGACCCTGGAATCCGGCGCAGCTGACTTCATCCACAAACCGTTTCGACTCCCGGAGCTCTTGGCGAGAGTGAAACGCCACGTCGCTTGAACACTCGCGGACGTAGCCAAGAAACTGCCATCTAATACGGGTGACATCGGTTTCGGTGTCTCCTTTTCTCTATACCTCCAATCACTCAACCCAGGCGTAACAAACGCCGATAACCCAAGGAGAAATGAACGGTTTCGACTACGCCATGATGGCCGTGGCGGTGGCACTGGCGTTCAGCGCTGCGCTGGTTGTAGCTGTCGTCGTCTACAAGGCCGTCCATCGTCGCTCTTTGCGGCGGCATCGGTTCAGACGTTCCATCTATCTAAAACTCCTCAGCCGGCACGTCATGGACCCGGGCAGCACGCCAGAACTCTCATTGCGTCAAGCCGAAGACGATGCCTTCCTCGAGGCCGTGATAGAGATTCGTAACACGCTGCTAGGGCCATCGGTGGAGTCTCTGGACGGGATAATCGACCGGACCGGACTGGCCAGTCATCAAGCCGCAAGGCTCAGAGCAAGATTGCGTAAAGGCCGGCGCCTCAGAGCAGCGGCCTCCCTCGCCGAGATCGGTGATCCTCGAACTGCTCGCGTCCTCATGCACCACCTGTCTGATCGTGTGCCAGAGATAAGGGTTCAAAGCGCCCGCGGATTAGCGCGAATGAAGCACACACCCGCAGTGGATCTGATTCTGAACCGATATCACGCCGAAACAGCCTGGGTTCAATCACGGTTTGCAGAAATCCTCCCCGGCTTTGGCCGTGAGGCCATTTGGCCACTTGTCGCTTACATCAGGATTCATCAACACTCCGAGGGTCGCGGGGTGCCCGAGGTGGTACGCGCTCTCGGGGTCATAGGTGATATGGAAGTCGGACCGGCCTTGTCGGAGGTTCTCTACACGTCGCAAAACGTTGAAGTCCGACTTGCGCTGATAGAAACCCTCGGCTCGATCGGGGGCCCGCTTGCTCTCCGACCGTTGAGGCGCGCTTTTCGCTCCGACGACTGGCGGGTTCGCGCCAAAGCGGCATCCGCACTCGGGAGCATTGGAGACCCCTCGGTAAATCCCCTTCTCGCCACGGGCCTAACGGACACTTCTTGGTGGACCAGACGCAATAGTGCCGCCGCCCTCGCCATGCTGCCTGGCGGTGTTGACTTTCTCTTTGACGGCTTGACATCCGAAGACCGATATGCACGGGATGCGTCGGCCGAAGCCTTGGCCGACATCGGAGAGCTCGTGGCGGCGAGGGACAGGATGGAGCGTGGAGTGCCTCAGCCACGAGACATCCGCCTGATCGATTACATGCAGACGCCCCAGATGGTGTTCACATGATCCAAGTCCTCACATGGGTTGGGTATTTCATTTTGGCGTATTTCTGCCTAATGCAGTTCTATCTGCTCTTCATCGCCCTCAGGTCGGCGTCGGTGGTCCGTCGCAATGGCCACATCAGCCGGTTCGGGCAAGCCGGGGACATGCTGTCCAGCAGTCGGACCCCGCCTGTATCCATTGTGATACCGGCATACAACGAGGCCGAAGGGATCGTTGACGCGGTGAGATCGATGTCGATCGTTGAATATCCTCGCCTCGAGATCGTCGTCACCAACGACGGATCAACCGACGACACCCTGCAACGGCTCATCGAAGCGTTCGATCTGGAAAGAGTGCGAATTCCATATCGACCCGACATCGCGACGATGGAAGTGAGGGCGATCTACAGAACCAACACGCCCGTACGACTGACTGTCATTGACAAAGTGAACGGCGGGCGCGCAGATGCTCTCAATGCGGGAATCAATGCTGCCCGTTATCCGTATGCGCTTTGCACCGACGCCGACGTGATTCTGGATGCCGATTGCCTGGTCAACGCGATGAGCCGTGTTGTGGAGGACCGCTCGAGAACGGTCGCGGTGGGGGGCAACGTACGACCTCTGAACGGGAGCCGAGTGGAGCTAGGCCACCTGATCAGCGCCGGTGTTCCCAAAAACCACGTGGTGAGATTCCAGATCATCGAGTACATGCGCACTTTTGCAGCCAGCAGACCCGCATGGTCGGATCTCGACGCTCTCCCGCTTATTTCTGGTGCATTTGGAATCTGGAAGAGGTCGGCCGTGATCGGCATCGGCGGATTTCGACAGGGCCACCTTGGCGAGGACATGGACTTGACGATCCGCATGCACCGTCACCATCTAGCGAACAAAAAGCCCTATCGGATGGTCTATGAGGCATCAGCGGTTATTTGGACCGAGGTGCCTGAATCGCTTCGTGTCCTCCGCCGTCAACGGATCAGATGGCACCGAGGGATGATGGCCGTGGTCAAGGACAGCCTTCCGATCACATTCAACCCGAACTACGGCAAGCTTGGAACTGTCACCTGGGCCGGCATGTTTCTGTTCGAGTTCGTGGCACCCATCGTCGAGTTTGTCGGGTGGTTTGTTGTCCCGATTGCGGCTTGGACCGGCGCCCTCAACATTGCGGCCATGGTCATGCTCCTCCTCATTGCGTTCGCAGCCGGCCTCACCAACTCGATGCTGGCCATGCTGATCGACGAGTCGTTCGGACACATGAACAGCGCTCGTGACACCAGACGCCTCGTCACGGCCGCGTTGGTCGAGAACTTCGGCTTTCGACAGCTCACGGTCTTCTGGAGGATCCGCGCTCTGTTTGGGGGCAAGGCAACCAAGAAGTGGGGCAATATGGAACGGCGCGGCGTCGCCAACCTGAGCGCTGAGGCTCGATAGTCCGGAGACCGAACCACGGCTCGGATTTACCCATCGAGAGGGACGGCGTCTTCGTCCGCGTTGCCTATATAGCTCAGCTGGCCCCAAATCAGAATCAGAAGACGACCGAGCCACCAAATGCGAACCAGAAGGGCGCAGCGAGACCATCGATCTGGGCGATCACTCCACCTATCGCCGAGCCCACAACCAGCCCTCCGAACACTCCCACCAGGTCGACCGCACCCACTCTCCCCTGCAGCTCCAGCGGGACGACGCGTTGACGGATTGTTATTGACGTGGTTCCCCAAACAAAAGCACGAGCCCCAAACACGAAGAAGATCCCAAGCGCTACGGCAGGCGTCGTAGTTACGGCTAACCCAAGGTGCGTCAGCGGTTCGATAACCAAACCAACCCTCATGATGTTTCCCAGGCTCACTGGGCGCGTGATCCAATCGTACGAGACTGTCCCGACCAGACCGCCGAGAGCCCCGGCTGAGGTGACGAGTCCGAAGCCGATTTCTCCGAGACCCAGCCGCTCTGTGCGTACAGGACCAGGACCGACCAGGCGGCCCCAAATGTCACGTTGAAACAACCAGCAACGGTCCGGCGGCCAGCGAGATCCCGTCCGACAGGTTGGTCGTCCACGACGAAGCTAGCAACCAACGGAAGGGAATCCCGAGCCGTTTGGGGACAACTGCTTCGACAACCCGGGACATCAGACTGCGAGAGTAGCTATAGGGCCGCGTGCGAATCGAGGTGATTTCAACTGTCGGGCCCGAGGAAGACGCCGGGTCAGACCTCAGCTTCTGTCAAAGCACGAGCCTGCTCGTCGGCAAGCAGTGCCTCGACAAACTCGTCGAGTTCACCCTGGAGCACGTAGTCAAGCCGTCGGATCGTGAGACCGATTCGGTGATCGGTGACTCGGTTGTCTTTGAAGTTGTAGGTTCGTATCTTCTCAGATCGTCCCCCGGTGCCGACCTGGTCACGCCTTGCCCCGGCTAACTCGGCCTGCTGCCGCTCCAACTCCTTTTGGTAGAGACGAGCCCGCAATATTCGAAACGCTTTTTCTTTGTTCTGAAGCTGGCTCTTCTCGTCCTGGCAGGTCACAACTTCCCCTGTCGGAACATGAGTCAGTCGAACAGCGGAGTCGGTGGTATTGACCGACTGACCACCGGGACCCGTGGACCGATAGACATCGACCTTGACATCGTTGAGGTCGAGCTCGACTTCGACTGCGTCCACTTCGGGTAGGACGGCCACGGTGGCGGTCGAAGTGTGGATTCGACCTTGAGACTCGGTCTTGGGGACTCGTTGTACCCGGTGCACTCCGGCTTCGTATTTGAGTAGCGAGTAGGCACCACGACCTTTGACAGACATCGTGATCTTGTCGTACCCGCCAGCCTCGGAAGGGGAAGCCTCCAGGACCTCGATCTTGAACCGGTGCTTGTCGGCGTATCGCTCGTACATCCGAACGAGATCGCCGGCCCAGATGGAAGCCTCATCACCTCCAACACCGGAGCGAACTTCGATTAGCACGTCTTTGTTGTCGTTGGGATCCTTAGGGATCAAGGCGAGTCGGATTCGACCCTCCAGAGCTTCTATTTCCCGGGCAAGATCCTTTGCCATCGTTGCCATATCGGGATCCGGGGCCATCTCCTGAGCCTCTGCGAGATCTTGTGACGCGGAACGCCAGCGTCGAATGTCTGAAACGACTTCCTTCAAATCGGAATGCTTCTTTCCGAGCTCGGCAAGTTGCTCGTGATCGGAGACGATGTCGGGGTCAATTAGGGACTTCTCCACTTCGGCAAAGGCCTCCTCTATCTCCTCGAGGCGTTTCACGACAGCATCATCCATCTGCTGACTCCTCAGACACTGAATCGAACACCGTGCGACGGGCCGCGACTGCCGATGCGGGTACACCACCTCGGTCGAACACCTCACTGAAGGTTTCCTCGTCGAGCGCGACCACCAGACTGGAGATGGCAACCTCGATCTGATCATCGACAGGCACACGCGTAGTCAGCTTCTGCAACCACAGACCGGGGGCAGCCAAGAATCGCGCCAGCCATCCATCGCCCCGGGTTCCTGAGTAGCGCAGAAGCTCGTAGGAGGCCCCGGCGATGACGGGGATCCCGAGAAGTCTGGAGACGACGAGGAACACCCACCCGTGCTGTCCCAACAGGGAGAAGAGAAGGATCGAGCCGAGCACAACGATCATCAAGAAGCTCGTTCCACAGCGGGGATGCTCCGGCGGGTAACGCCGAACCGACTCGATGCTCAACGGCTCTCCACCCTCGTAGGCGTAGATGGACATGTGTTCGGCGCCGTGGAACTCGAAGACTCGTCCGATCTCTTCGGAACGACCTATCAACCAGATGTAGCCGATGAAGAGGATTAGTCGCAGGATTCCTTCGGTGACACCAAACAGAAGGTCGTTGTCACCGGAGACCAGATTTGCCGCGCCTGCAGGCAGCAGGATGAACAACCCAGCAAAAATGAGAAAGGCGATTGCCATCGTCGAGCCGATCTCCCATTTCGTCAGTGGCTCCTCTTCTTCGCCCGTGGACTTCTGTGCCGACCATGAGAGTGCTCGAAAACCGAGCGATAGGGACTCACCCAGAACCATGATTCCCCTAACGAAAGGGATTCGGGCCAGGACACTTCGGCTGGAAAGGCGTGGAACCTCGTCGCGTCGGGCAACGATCTCATCGTTGGGTTGGCGGACAGCAACGGCCCAGGCTGTCGGGGCGCGCATCATCACACCCTCGATTACTGCTTGACCGCCTACCGTCTTAGCTGGGTCGATGTGCCCGCTCGCTGAGCGAGCCACACCTTCACTCTGTGGCAGCGGCCTCGTCCTCATCACCGGCATCGGCGGCTTTGGTGAACGCCGTCTTGCCATACCGCTTCTGGAAACGCTCAACGCGGCCACCGGTGTCTACAAGCTTCTGCTTGCCAGTGAAGAAAGGATGGCATTCGTTGCACAACTCCACGTGCATGTCACCTGGTTTGGTGCTCCTGGTCTCAAATGTGTTACCACAGGAACAGGTCACGGTTGTCTCCGCGTAGGTTGGATGAATCTCGGTCTTCATCGTTTTCTCCTAATCAACTTGTGCTCTTCGCCACTTCGGCGAGGAAATCTGCATTCGTCTTGGTGGTCTTGAGTCGGTCGATGAGAAGCTCAATTGCTGCACCGGCTTCCAATGCCAGCAGCACTCGGCGCAATTTCCAAACCTGCTCGAGTTCCTTGCGGTCAAACAACAGTTCTTCTTTTCTTGTTCCCGAAGCTTCGATGTCGATGGCCGGGTAGATTCGCTTGTCGGCGAGGCGGCGATCCAACCGCAGCTCCATGTTTCCAGTTCCTTTGAACTCTTCGAAAATGACCTCGTCCATCTTGGAACCCGTCTCCACGAGTGCCGTACCGAGAATTGTCAACGACCCGCCTTCTTCGATATTCCGAGCAGCTCCGAAGAACCGCTTCGGCGGATAGAGCGCCTGAGAATCCACACCACCGGACAGGATGCGACCAGATGCCGGAGTGGCCAGGTTATGGGCTCGGGCGAGGCGGGTGATCGAGTCCAGCACTATCACCACGTCGGTCCCGGTTTCAACGAGACGCTTTGCTCGCTCGATGGCTAGATCCGACACCTGTGTGTGCTCCTCGGCCGGGCGGTCAAATGTCGAGTAGATGACTTCACCCTTGACCGAGCGTTGCATGTCGGTGACCTCTTCGGGCCGCTCGTCGACAAGCACAACCATGAGGTAGCACTCGGGATTGTTCTCAGTGATCGACTGCGCGACCTCCTGAAGAACTGTGGTCTTTCCTGCTTTTGGCGGTGACACGATCAGCCCACGCTGACCTTTTCCAATAGGTGCGATGAGATCAACGATCCGAGTCAGGGTGTTGCCTGCCTTACCCTCGACCTCGAGACGGAGACGCTCGTCGGGGAAGAGAGGCGTGAGAGACTCAAACTTGGGTCGCTTCATCGCCTCCTCTGGCGTCAGGCCATTGACGGTCTCGATTCGAACCATGGCCGGAAACTTCTCTTTCGACCGTGGAGGTCGAATCGGGCCGTTGACCACGTCGCCTTTGCGGAGGCGGAAACGACGGACCTGATTGGCAGAAACGTAGACATCTTTGTCGCCTGGGAGGTACCCGGTGACGCGAAGGAACCCGTAGCCCTCGGGGAGAATGTCTAACAGGCCTTCCCTGACTTCTAAATCGCCTTCGGGGATGAACTCCTCTTCCCGATTACCACCGCGACGGTTACGTCTGCGCCGGTTGCCCTGATTGTCCTGTCGGCTGTCTTTGTCGGACCGGCTGTCACGAGAGTCGTTGCGCCCATCAGACGAGTCGTCCTGTTTGTCGGCCTTGGCCCCATTCTTGGCCTGCCGATCGCCTTTGTCGGTGCGAGGTGTCGCCTGCGGAAGGTCGACCGCATCAGTTGGTGCGCCTTCGACTACTTCTCCGGCTTCCATGAGTGCGGTGATCAGCTTGGACTTCTGGAGTCCGTCGGTTTCGATGCCTACGGCCGATGCGATTTGCCTCAGCTCGTCTATTGCTTTGCCCTGAAGTTGAGCTCTGGTGGTCATTTCGTCCTTCGCGATTGGTCCCTGTCGGGAAATCGGATTCGGGAGTTCCCCAAAACAAAAGGGCATGCCTTTTTGGGGCCTGTGTGTGGAGCGTTATCGATGTCCCGTGGCTCCGATAACTATCACATCGTAGCCTCCCAAAAAGCTTGTGCCAAGCTCTCGACGCTCAGCGGCGAGAGCGCCTCTCCCCCGACAACGGACCGGACAGGGCTGCACAGTGCAAATCCGTGCGGAAAACGCCCTTCCCTGCACAAAAGGTGTGACACAGTGCAAAAACGTGCGGAAAACGCCCTTCCCTGCACATGCAAAGCGCCGGACCGGACCGAAGGCCGAGGACTCTAGGTGGGAATCTAGGTGTCGAGGACGTTTCTCAAGTCGTCGAGGCTTGGACCAATCTCCACGTGCCGTTCCTCCAATTCCGGATCGATGACTGCCCAACGGGGAAC
This sequence comes from Acidimicrobiia bacterium, assembly GCA_965216445.1. GTDB lineage: Bacteria > Actinomycetota > Acidimicrobiia > Spongiisociales > ZC4RG35 > MA-ANB-1. Next base: position 828,925 of record OZ244166.1, on the reverse strand, counting down.
CTCTGGGGTGACCCCTGTCGCGTTCTCGATTGTGTTGGCAAATTTCGCGGGGTGAGCTGTTGCAACGATCAACCTGGATGCAGTGGCGAACTCAACAGACTCGGCAACGGACCAAGCTGCCGCCGTGTGTGGATCGAGGATGTAGCCGAAGGTCTCGTAGACATTTCGGATCGTCTTTTCGATCTTGGCATCGTCTGCCCATCCCGAGCCGAAGTCCGAGCCAAAAGAGGACGGGTCTCTCTCGTGTAGGTAGCGCTCGAGATTGGATGGAACCTGGATATCCATAGCCGGCGCAAGCGTCGGAATGGTGCCCGACGCGTCGAGTTGACCAGTCTCGGCCAAATCGTGCAGTACCCGGTTGGCATTCGTCGCGATTGTGATACTGGAGAAGCTCGCCCCCAGGGACTTCGCCTGCCGCGCCGAATACGCATTGCCGAAGTTCCCAGTTGGCACCACGACCTCGACGTCACCTGGAGAACGCGCAGATGCAGACATGTAATAGCCGACTTGTGCGGCGATCCTCCCCCAGTTGATCGAATTGGCTGAAGCCAGACCACTCAGTGACCCAAAGGCCTCCTTGACCAGTCGCTGGCACTCGTCGAACGTGCCTGCTACCGAAACCACGGCCACGTTGTCGTCGGCCACCGTCGTCATCTGCCGCCGCTGAAAATCGGAGACCATTCCAGCCGGGTAGAGCACCACCAGACGAACCGCATCTAATCCACGGAAGGCTTCGATCGCCGCTGAGCCGGTGTCGCCGGAGGTAGCAACCAGCACCATCCGGGTTTGATTGAGTTCCGCGAGATACCGATTGAATAGCTGACCAAGCACCTGGAGGGCGTGGTCCTTGAAAGAGAGAGTTGGGCCCCAAAACAGCTCCAGGACCTGGAACGGGCCAACTTCACGAATCGGTGCAATCTCCTTGTGGTGAAACCGCGACATGGCCTTCTCGACCAGATCGCCCACTTGAACGGCTCCGAACGCTTCCAAGGCTGCCGTGACATATTCGCCGTGCTCCGAGCCCGAAGGCGGATGTTCGTAGACGATGTCTCCGTGGGGCACGTACAAACCCCCGTCAGGTGCTGCACCCTCTACGACCGTTTCTCGGAACGTCTTCGGCTCCGAGGCTCCCCGCGTCGACTGGTATCCGAGCATCAGACCGTCACGGTGCGTCGAGAACCCGAATCGTGTTGGCCACTCGAATGACAGACTCAACCGATCTCACCTTGTCGATTGCGCTCCTCTGGTGCCGTTCTTGAGCTTCATGGGTCACCACAATGAGATTGACCAGATCCCCTCGGCCCTCCTGCCAAACCGACTTGATGGAAACGTCGGCAGCTCCAAAAGCGCCGGCGACCGATGCGAGCACACCCGGGCGATCAACCACATCCATACGCACATACCATTGCGACGGGACGTCTTCGAAGCTCCCCGGCACAGCCTCCGAGAATCGGATCCGGGGCGCCACCTGGCTATCAGCCAGGAACTCTCGAGATGCAGTGATGACGTCGCCGAGAACCGCGGTAGCAGTTGGCTGACCTCCAGCACCCGGTCCGGAAAAGAGCAGTTCACCGAGGTTGGGGCCCTCAACATAAATCGCATTGGATGCGCCTCTGACAGACGCCAGCGGATGGGAGAAGGGAAGCAGTGTCGGATGGACTCTGGCTACGTGACCGCCTGCCCCGCCGTCGGCTATCGCCAGAAGCTTGATCGAGTATCCAAGATCCGCCGCCATCTCTACGTCGACGTCTGAGATGGCTTCGATTCCCTCGCAGTGGACCTGATCAATTCCGACCCAGGCCCCAAATGCCAACCCGGCCAGTAGGGCGGCCTTGGCGGCCGAATCCTGACCGGAGACGTCGGCAGTTGGATCCGCCTCGGCGTAGCCGAGCTTCTGGGCCTCATCGAGGACATCTGCATAGGAGCGAGCATCGGACTCCATTGCGCTCAGGATGTAGTTCGTCGTCCCGTTGACAATCCCCATCACACGGTCGATCCGCTCCCCTGCCAACGACTCAGACAACGGTCGTATGATCGGGATGGCTCCCCCCACTGCTGCTTCGAAGAGAAGCGAGACCCCGCCCGAAGCCGCCAACTCGATCAGTTCCCGGCCGTGGCGGGCCATGAGCTCCTTATTCGCCGTGACCACGGGTTTACCCGACTCGAGGGCTCTGGTCAGCAGCGAGAAAGCCGGTTCCACGCCACCCATCAATTCGACAACCAGGTCGATGTTGGGGTCATCGACCAGTTCTTCAAGGGCGTCCGTGGCGTATCTGACCGGGAATTCCCGCTCTTTGGTCAGATCCCGCACTCCGACGGCAACCAGGTCGATCTGAACACCGGACTTGGCTTTGATGACATCGGCGTCCGACAGGAGTTGCCGGGCGAGGCTTCCCCCAACACTCCCGCCGCCAAGAAGCCCAATTCCTACACGCATTGACTCATCGTACGATCGCGTCCGTGTAGACCCAAAGGAAGGCAAACCCTTTCGCTCTCCCCCCAAAGGCGAAGCCGCATGGACTCTCCCTCCAAAGGCGGAGCCGCATGGACTCTCCCTCCAAAGGCGGAGCCGCATGGACTCTCCCTCCAAAGGCGGAGCCGCATGGAGGGGAGTACGGGAACCTCTGCGAGGTTCCTTGGGAGTTTCCGGAGGAAACTCCAGTTAGGGCTTGGCCCGGAGGGCCAAACCGACGGGGAGGGTGGAAGGAGAGCCCGTTTCCAGCTCTTGGTGATGAGTCTCAGTCCCTCCTACCTCCCCTCGGCTGCGCCTCGGGCAGGGACCTTCCTCCCATTCGACTCCGTCTCTGGGAGGACAGCCGCAAGCGGAGGGAGAGCCCGGCCGGTACTCCACATCAATCTCTAGACTGCGGGTTCCCCTGCCCCCGTAGCTCAGGGGATAGAGCACCGGCCTCCGGAGCCGGGTGCGCAGGTTCGAATCCTGCCGGGGGCACCCAGGTCAGTCCTCGAGAAGGACAAACGTGGCGCGTACACCACTTCCGCTGAGCACGTACTCGTCGGAATTGCCTGAGACCGATATCGGCCCGGAAAGCAGTCTGCCAAGAGCAAGATCCACGACGGTTTCGGCTTCAATACTGCAGCCAACGATCGACTGAAACACGTCGCTGGTTTGGAGTTTCCCATCCTCATAGGTGAACGAGCCGTGAAAGTCATTGCAACCCATGATCCCCTCGATCTCGTTGGTGAATTGGTTGAATCGGATACCCGTCTTGTATTCAACGGGAGTCAAATCGATCACGTCTCCATCGACTTCGAGGGCCTTCAGAGATCGTTGGCCGTGTAGTTCGTCAACTGTCGGCGGTGAACACGCAACCAGAACAATCGCCAACAGAAGAAGGCCAAACCTTTGCAGCATCGGACCATTTTGACATGGCGCCCCAGAACGGACCGACTCCGCAGGTTCTGTCTGTGACAACCTTTAGAATGGGGTCATGCCAAGAGCTATCTGGAAAGGCGCTATCAACTTCGGGCTGGTGACCATCCCGGTCGGGTTGTACAGCGCAACCGACGAGAAATCGCCCAAGTTCAAGCAACTTCGCAAGGACGACCACTCGGCAATCAAATACAAGCGTGTTGCGGAGGCGGACGGTCAGGAAGTCGGCTGGGATGACATCGTCAAGGGATACGAGTTCGAAAAAGGCCGCTACGTGGTCTTCACCGACGACGAACTTGCCTCAGCAAGCCCCGAAGGCAACAAACTGGTCGACGTCGTCCAGTTCGTCGACGAAAGCGAAATCGATCCAATCCTGTTCAAGAAGACTTATTACCTCGCCCCGGAGAAGACCGGAATAAAGGCCTATCAGATCCTGGAACAGGCTCTCGAAGAGAAGGGTCGGATTGGTATCGCAAAGGTGTCAATCCGGGAGAAGCAGCAGTTGGCGACCATCCGCGCCAAAGACGGTGTGATCGTCATGGAGACCATGTACTGGCCAGACGAGATCAGGGCGGCCGAATTCGAAGAGTTGGAATCCGAATTCGAGATCCGCAAGGAAGAGGTCGACATGGCCGCATCGTTGATCGACAACCTCACCAGGCCTTTCGCCGAAGACGAATTTGTCGACCACACCCGCGAGCAGATTGAAGAGCTCGCCGCCAAGAAGGTTGCCGGCGAAGAAATCGTGGCCGTTGAGTCATCACCCGAGCCGACCAAAGTCGTCGACCTTCTCGATGCTCTCAAGGCGTCTGTCGAAGCGACCAAGAAGGCAGCTAGCTAACCGCGTCAGGCCCTTCGCTAGCCCAGTCGACTGCTGCCGCCTCCGCAATCTCAACTCCCTTGAATACCGGGGCCCGCAGGTGACCATCAGCGGTCCACTCCTTGTACTCGACGTTGACCACGATTCCGGGTTCGACCCAATGGAGTTTCCCCGGATACTGAATCTGTGGGTCGAAAGCTGGGCTGGTCCGCTCGATCTGGTGCAATGCTTCGAAGATCGCACGCAGAGTTTCGTCACGAAACCCCGAACCGACAGCCCCAACAAACCGCAGTTGGTCCCCATCCCAGAGTCCGAGCAGCAAGGAGCCGAAGGTCGATGCCCGCCCCCCTTCTCCTTCGGCCCATCCCCCGACGATGGCACGCATTTGACGACGGACAGACACCTTTCGCCAATCTGCTGACCGACGTCCGGGCAGATACCGGCTCCCCTTCCTTTTGGCCACGATTCCTTCCATGCCCTGGTCTTGCACCGCATCGAATAGTGCGATACCGGATCCAACCGTGGGTGTGGGGGTGACGATCGGGGAAGGTAGATCAAGTTCGTCGAGGACGTCCCTGCGCTGTTCGAGACCGAGATCGATCAGCTCCAAACCACCCGAGAACAGGACATCGAACGCGACGAAGTTGACGGCAACTCGACTCATGGTCCCGGATCCGCCGAATCCCGTCCGTTTCTGGATGAGGTCGAAGCTCGGCCGCCCATCCTCGTCGAATGCCACTATCTCTCCATCGAGAACGACACCCTCTGGGATTGGCAAGGTTGCCAGCTCGGGGAAGGGGTCAACCAGGTCAATCCCGCGCCGAGATCGGGCATTGACCCTTCCGTCGTTGCCGAGCAGGGCTCGGTACCCATCCCATTTGACCTCGTACCACCAGGCCTCGTCATCGAAGGCAACCGGCCACTTAGTGGCCAACATCGGTTCGTACGACGGCAACATCAATCAGCCGCCAGGGCCTCCCGAACGAGTCGATTCACCAAACCGCCGTCAACGGCCTTCCCGTTGGCCTTCATGATGTGCCCGATGACTCGGCCGGCCGATTTCTCATCGCCCTGCACCCCCAACTCAGCTATAGCTTCCTCGACCAACTGGCGAGTAGTGGGCTCATCGAGCGTCTTCGGAAGCCACCTTGAGAGGTAGTCGACCTCGAATTCAAGCTTGGCCGCCATTGCGGCTCCTCGATCGCCATAACTCGCATACTCTTCTCGCGACTTGTCCATCTTCTTGACGTAGCTCGAAATCACCTTCTCGTACAAGGCGTCATCGACCTCTCCCTCGTATCCGGGGTCACTCTTGACAACGGAGACTTCGGTTTCGATCTGACGGATTACATCGCGACGCGCTGCATCCTTTGCGAGCATCGCTTCTTTGAGTTCGGTGGCGAGTTGCTCTTTGATGCTCATGACTGGCTCCGTAGTGATTCTCGGGTGATTTGAGGGTCGTCGGTAATGATGCCTGACACACCCTGAGACACCAACTCTTCCACCGTTGACGCAAACGTTTCCCCTTTCTCATCGGACCACACAAAGATCTCCGGCGCACCTTCAAACTCCCCGGTCCGGGCAAGAACCTTCTGGAAGTGTGGAACCACCAGCTCATGTCCGACGTCCAAGCTATGACGGATGCCTTCGTCGAGGTCACCGAGAAGTCCGACGTTTACCCCGGTCCGCAGGTCCGGGAAAACACGTTTGACGGTATCGGCCGTAGACCAATTGAAGGAGATCAGGGCGTCGAACGGGCGCGCCCGTTGGGCGGCCTCGAGCGCAAGGCGGTGATCGGGCTCATACCCCGTCTCGTTGGGTGAATTCTTCACCTCTAGGAGGATTGGAGTGTCCGGCAAAGCCGATAGCGCCTCGTCGAGCAGACATGGCTTGGAGCCAACGCCGAGATCGACTTCGGCGAGGACTTCCCAATTAGTGTCGGCGACGACGAGACCGCCGATCGTCGGATCGTGAGAAAGGACTAGCTTCCCGTCTTTCGATCGTCGAACGTCGAGCTCAATGGCATCACAAACCGGCGCCGCGGCGTAGAAACCCGCCAGAGAATTGTCCGGGAATCTGGTTGGCCAACCGCGATGCCCGACAACCTGGGTCGGGCCGCTCATCGGAGAATATTCGGAGAAATCATAGAAACTCGTTTACAACTCGAGACAAGACCACTAAATTCGGATCTGCATCCTCTGAAAACCGCCGCATTCTTGTGGCCTGTCTTGTGAAAAAGATCACAAACACAAGGAATAATTCGTGTTAACAACAACAATCACCACTGACTGGAGAGACCTTGCGTCTTGTAAGGACTCCGAACCAACCCTCTTCTTTCCGGTAGGGACCACTGGTCCCGCGATCGAGCAGATCGAATCAGCGATTGCCATCTGCTCTACCTGCATGGTTCAGGAAGACTGCCTGCAGTACGCGCTCGAGACAAATCAGGAATCTGGTGTCTGGGGCGGCTATGCCGAGGACGACCGCCGTCGCCTCCGCAAGCGTTGGCTCGCCGAACGTCGTCGGCGTTCTGCCTGAGGATTGAAGGCAAAACACCCTCCGGATTGGAGGGTGTTTTTTTTTTTTGCGATCGCTAGACCGCAGGAGCGAAGCCGACGGCTCTCTCCGACTCTTCAGACTCGACTTCAACGTAAGCGATTTTTCCGGCAGGGATGCCGACTTCCTTGCCCTTCACATCGGTGACCCAAGACACGTGACCATCGGCGACTGCCGACTCCAGACCCGCTTTGAATTTCTTGACGTCGTCCACCTCGAGCTCAACGAGCTTGCTCGACTCGGCAACACCGATTCTTACTTTGACCATGTCCATTCCAAATCTGTCGACTTCCACTGATCGTAACCCCCTTCCCAACGTTCACTTGATCTCATACGTTGGAGCTATGTCGCGGACCTGGCTACTCGTGATCCTCACCGGCGGGCTCTTCGTGCTTTCGACACTGGCGACGGCGAACCAAAGGGTGGAGCCCGGCTACGTCCCGATCAGTCCGTTCGCCGAGTCACCGGAACGAAGCGTTGTTGTGGTTCCGGGGGACCATCTCTGGGCGATCTCGGAGAGGGCGCTCACTCAGGAACTCGACCGAGCCGCGCGGGCTCGGGAGATTGTTCCCTATTGGCGAAAGACGATAGACCTCAACGTAGCCGCACTGAGGTCGGGGAATCCAGACCTCATTTACCCAGGCGAGGTCGTGATCCTCCCGGAACCGTCTAACGAATAGCGGTCAGTTTGGCGACGACACCGTCATGGGTGACCGCAAAAAGCTCTCCGTCGCCGCGAAGACCGAATGAGTTGATCTGGCCGATTGTTCCGAGTTCAGAAGTCCAGTCTTTCTCCTCCGTGACCTGCCCGTCGACATACTTGAAAGACTTGATCCACTGAGTACACCAGTCGCTGTAGAAGTACGTCCCGTCCAATTCGGGTATCTCACTCCCCCGATAGACCTGTCCTCCGGTTATCGAACAACCCTGGTCCGGCTCAGATCCATGGAGATAGGTGATCACGGGGAGGGTATACAACGACAGATCGCAGTCCTGTACGTGGAAACAGCGGGTTCCTTCGATGTCGGACCAGCCGAAGTTGAACCCACCTTCGTTGATTGAGACCACGTTGATCTCTTCTTGGTCAGCGTGCCCGACGTCTGCGATATAGATCAGATTGTCCACCGGATCGATCGCGAACCTCCACGGGTTACGGAGACCGTATGCCCAAACCTCCGGAGCGCCTCCACCGGACACGAAAGGGTTCTCCGGAGGTATCCCGTACGGGTCGCCGCTGTCCACGTCGAGACGTGACACGGCGGCAAACATGGTGTTCGGGTCCTGACCCTGGTCCCGGGAGTCGGCTCCATCGCCCTGAGAGGTGTACAGATATCCGTCGGGGCCGAACGCCAGCTGGCCTCCGTAGTGTCGGATATCCGTGGCGTCCTCAGGTTGCTCAAACTCAAAAAGGACCTTTTCTGAATCGGGGTCGGCACGATTGGGGTTTGTGGAGGACACGGCGAACTCGGATAGCTGCCTTCGTCCACCCTTGTCCGTGTAGTAAACGAAGAACCTGCCGTTCGTCGCGTAGTCAGGATGGAAAGCCAGGCCCAGGAGACCCTGCTCGATCCCTCCCGCAAGGACCCGGTCATCGATCGCAAGGAAAGGCGGGTCGAGTCTTTCGTAGTTTTCATCGAGAATCCGAATGACCCCACCCCGTTGGGCGATAAAGAGGCGATTGTCGCCAGGTGGTGAGACCGCCGCGATCGGCTGTCTCAGCTTGACGTCGTCAGCGAGGTTGGGGCTGTCGTACACGACTTCGAGAGTCACTCCTTGGAGAGGCGGCAGATTGGACACGCTGCTCGTTGAACTGTCCCCAGGCGTCGTTGTCGACGTGTCCCCTGCGGTGGACGAAGTGACGCTGCCCGCGGTGGTTGTGGTTTCGCCGGCCACAGGTGCGGTGGTATCCGAGGAACCCTCGCGACCCTCACTGCGGAGGAACAGAAAGACGACAACAAACAGTGCTACCAGACCAATGACTAGGGCACGAACTCTGGCCTGGGCCGGTGTGACCGGTTGACGATGACGAGCACTCACGATGTTGGAGTGTAGGAAAGGGTGGACTAAACCGGAATCTCTTAGACGTTGTCGCCCAAAAAGATCTCAGACACAGAGGAGTCCATGAAAATGGCTTGGAGCGCCTCTGACAGGATCGGTGCAATCGAAAGCACCTTCACCTTGTCCAGCGCCAGTGCATCAGGGCTCACAGGGAGGGTGTTGGTGATAATCACTTCTTCGATCGGTGCGTTCTTGATTCGGTCTATCGCAGGGTCGGAGAGAATTGCATGTGTGGCCGCGATTCTCACGCTCAAAGCGCCGTATTCCCGCATCATCTCGGCCGCATTGCAGACGGTGCCAGCCGTGTCGATCATGTCGTCGACGATCACAACATGTTTGTCCTTGACCCGCCCGGCCATGGACAGCGCCTGCGATACGTTGTGTTCGCTGGGGTCGCGCCGCTTATAGATGAAGGCCACTGACGCGTCACCAAGGCGACGTGCGTAACGTTCCGCACGCTTCACACCACCCGCGTCTGGCGAAAGCACGGCAATCCGACCATCGATTTGCTGCGACACGTAGTCAGCGATCATCGGGATGGCGGTCAAGTGATCAAACGGTTTCTGGATGAAACCCTGGAGCTGACCGGTGTGCAGGTCCACCGAAACCAAACGGTCAGCCCCTGCTGTCATGAACAGGTCACCAACCAACCTCGCTGTAATCGGCTCTCTCGGGAGCACCTTCTTGTCCTGACGCGAATAACCGTAGAACGGCATCACCGCAGTGATTCTTCGAGCTGAAGCGCGACGCAACGCATCGATCGTGATGAGCTGCTCCATGATGTTGTCGTTGACCGGCTGGCTATGGCTCTGAATCACGTAACAGTCGGAGCCTCGGACTGACTCACCGGGACGGGCGTATAGCTCACCGTTTGCGAATTGGGAAAGCTCGAGCTTGCCCAGCGGGAGCCCGACAAACTCCGCAACTTCCTCACCCAAAGGAACGTTTGCACTTCCGGAGAAGAGCATCATTCGGTTGCGCGAGACAATGTCCACCTAAGCCTCCTCAGACTTCTTCGCAGCTTGCCGTTCGGCCCGGCGACGAGCGTAGCCGGGGATGGTCTTCTGGTCGCTTCGTTCCACCGACAGGGCGTCCGCTTCGACATCCCGCGTGATCGCCGAACCTGCCCCCGTGATTGCTCGATCGCCTACCGAGACCGGAGCCACCAACATGGTGTCCGATCCGATGAACGCTTCGTCGCCGATCACGGTTTGGTGCTTCTCATAGCCGTCGAAGTTGCACGTGATGGTTCCCGCCCCGATGTTGACCTTCTTGCCGATTGTTGCGTCCCCAAGGTAGGTCAGATGCGGTGCCTTGGAACCCTCCCCGATCACCGTGTTCTTGGCCTCGACAAAGGTGCCTGCCTTGGAATTGTCCTTGAGGACGGTGCCGGGCCGTAGTGAGGCGTAAGGCCCAACCTCGCAATTCGCTCCAATCTCAGCCGATCGGAGCACGGAGTACCACACCACACTCCCGTCGCCGACGGTTGTGTCCACAGCAAATACATCTGGCCCGATCTGAGCGTCAGCACCTACTTCCGTGGTGCCTTCGAGATGAACGCCTGGATAGATCACGGCTCCGGGGGCGATGACGACAGCCTCATCGATGTATGTCCGCGTCGGATCGATGATCTTCACGCCGGCTTCGAGGTGACCGCGGTTGATACGTTGCTGCAACTTCATTCGAGCGTCGGCCAGCTGATCCTGCGAGTTGATACCAACCACCTCTTCCTCATCGACGGTGACAGCTTCCAGTCTCGCACCTTCCGCCGCAAGAATCCCGATTACATCTGTCAAATAGAACTCGCCCTGGGCATTGTCTCGATCGACCCTGTCTAACGCCTCCGTCAGATCTTTGACTTTGAATCCATAGACGCCAGCGTTGATTTCGTTGATTTCGCGTTGCGCAGCCGAGCAGTCGCGGTCTTCAACTATGCCTACGACAGATCCATCCTGACGAATTATCCGGCCGTAACCAGACGGGTTTTCCAACACGGTTGTCACGATCATGGCCGCCGTAGCGCTGTCGCGATTCGCAAGCCGACCAACGAGCTCGGGCGTCAGCAGTGGCATGTCGCCGTTGAGAACCACCACCGTGTCGTCAGGGTCGAGTTTTCCCAAACCGGAGAGACCAACCTGGGTCGCATGACCGGTGCCCAGCTGCTCTTCCTGGATGGATACGATGACACCGTCTTCCAAGATCGGCCGGACTACCGGCGCACCGTGCCCGAGCACCACAACAGTGCTGGTGGGACTCACGGGGGCGACCGCTTGCAGGACCCAGCTGATGAGTGACTTGCCTGCAGCTGTGTGAGCCACCTTGGGCAACTGCGACATCATTCTTTTGCCCTGGCCGGCGGCCAGGACGATCACATGAGTTGGCAATTCAGCCTTCCTGAACGAACGCTGGGGGAGCAGGACTCGAACCCACTCTTACAGGACCAAAACCTGCCGTGCTACCGGTTACACCATCCCCCAAAGGGACGCGCAAAAGACTAACTGACACACCTACGAAACTGAGATTGAGTCGATAGCACTCTTACAGGACCGCAGGCCTGATTGTGCTACCGGTTACACCATCCCCCAAAGGGACGCGCAAAAGACTAACTGACACACCTACGAAACTGAGATTGAGTCGATAGCACTCTTACAGGACCGCAGGCCTGATTGTGCTACCGGTTACACCATCCCCCAAAGGGACGCGCAAAAGACTAACTGACACACCTAAGAATCTGAGATTGAATCGATAGCTTCGACACCGCGGTCACGAAGGCTCGCACCGAAGGCCGCCCTGGTACCAGAAACTCCCGCCGCCGCCGCCGCGGCCTCCTCCTTGCTGGAGAAGAAGCCGAAACATGCTGTTCCGGACCCGGTCATGAGGACTGCGCTATCCCAGAGGGCTGCAACATCAGACACGAAGTCGCCCAGACGAGGTTCGATCTCGACTGCGGCCCGGAAGAGATCATTCCTGATCGGGTATCCATGCCGCAGCTGCGGGGGCAGAAAACGGTCCGGCACGTCAAATCCGACGGGTTCGCCAAGCTCGTCCCAGACCCGATAGACATCGGGCGTGGACAACCCGAAGTCGGGCACCACGACAGCCAGTGCGAAGCCGTCGAGAGAGGAAACTCGGTTGACTACCTCGCCGTATCCGGTCATCTCAGCGGTTCCGCCGACGAGAGGGAAAGCCACGTCGGCGCCGACCTTCTGGGCCATCCCGGCCGCCAATGACGGAGGTTGACCGGCAAGAGCCAGCGCCGCAACGAGGGCGGCCGCGGCATCAGTCGATCCACCGCCGAGGCCGGCTTCCATCGGGATCTGTTTGGCCAGCTTCATCGCAATCGGAGCCACTTCGAATTGCTCCCTGACGACGCTGACGGCCTTCCACACCAGATTGTCCTCGACCGGCGCTGCATCATCTACAACGCCGAGTTCGTCCTTTTCGGACTCCTCGACGTCGAGGGTGTCACACCGATCGATCGTCTGTACCAGGGAGCGGAGGGGGTGGAAACCAGTCTCGTCCCGTGACGAAACGAGAAGACTCAGGTTGATCTTGGCCGGCGCAACCAGTCTCATTGCTGGACCTGGGCCAGCTTGATGTACATCTCCGGTGATAGCTCTTCGGCACGAGCTGTCTCGGGAATGCCGGCAGCTTCGAGGCAGCGGGCCGGCTGTTCCAAAACACCGGCGAGGGATTTGCGCAGCATCTTCCTCCTCTGGCCAAACGCCGCTGCCGCCAGTCCGATTGCCCGCTCGGCCCCCGCGGCCGCCTCCCTCCTCGGCATCACAACCACAGCCGACTCGACGTTTGGTGCCGGGATGAAGACTTGTGGGGGCACACGAAACGCAAGTACCGGATTCGTATGGATTTGGGTGACAACCGACGGCAATCCGTAATCCTTGCCGCCGGGGTTGGCACAGAATCTATCCGCCACTTCGCGCTGCACCATTACGACGAAGTTAACGATCCGAGAATGATTTCGCATTGCATCCAGAATCAGGGGGGTGCCGACTTTGTACGGGAGATTGGCGACCATCTTCCACGAACCTGGCCCCAGAGCTTCAGACAGGTCAACCTTGGTTATGTCTTCAAAGCGAACCTCGATCGGTAGGCCCTCAACCACCTCAGCGAGGAGAGGTTGCAACCTTTTGTCGATCTCATAAGCCACAACTGAAGAACCTGCTTCGGCGAGGGCGAGGGACAGCGTCCCGGTACCAGCCCCGATCTCAAGTACTTGGTCTCCGGGACCAACCGCCGCCAAAGACACGATCTTGCGCGTGATATTCGCGTCGGCCAGAAAGTGTTGACCCAGCCGATGGACCGGGCTCAGGTCGTGCCGTTCCAGCAGCTCTGCGATTTCGGACCTGGTTTGTGCTGTCACGGGCGAAAGGTCCGCATCGCGTTCTCCGAGGTAACCCGGGCCACTTCGTCGACTGGCAGGTCCCATACTCGGGCAAGGGCTTCGCCGACAAACGCAACCCAAGCCGGCTCGTTGGCCTCCCTTCGGTGGGGTGGCGGTGCCAAATACGGAGTGTCGGTTTCGACGAGGGCACGTTCGGGCGGGACCAAGGCCGCACCCAATCGAATCGTGTCTCCTGTTTCGAACGCAACCGGGCCGGCAAAAGAAAACATCACACCAAGAGTCAAAAAGCGTTTGGTCCATCTGGTGCCACCGGTCCAGCAGTGAAGCACAGTCCGCTCCCCCACACCCGCGGACTCAACAATCTCGAATACGTCGCTAAACGCGTCTCGACAGTGGACGATCAACGGGAGGTCCATCTCCACCGCAAGATCGATCTGGGCGCGAAAGCTGTCCAGTTGAGCCGACCGCGGCGCCAGGTTCCGATAGAAATCGAGTCCCGTCTCTCCAATCGCCACGGCGTCCTTGGCCAGTCCGACGATGGCTTCGCATTCCTCGGGCCAACGTTGAGCATCGTGAGGATGGAGCCCCGCCGAAGCGAAGACCCGCCCGGCGTAGCGGTGTGCGAGCACAGCGGCATCGCGAGACGACTGTTGATCGACGCCGGGAACGACAACCCAGTCGATGTTTTCGGCTCTTCCCAGAAGCTCGCCGGGATCTCTCTCGTCGAGTTGAAGATGGCAGTGAGTGTCAACCCAACCCATAAGATCCCGTTTCGTGAGGCAATCGGCTCCAGGTCAGGTCTAGTCTCGGCGACCAAGGAGGACTCAGGACATGGACAGTGGTATCGCCCGAAAGATCGACGATCTCGGCAGAATCGTGATACCTGCCGAGACGAGAAAGCTGTTCAACATCCGCGAAGGGGACCATCTCTTCATTACGGTCGAGGGAGGATCCATCGTCATCCGCAAGATGACCGACACCTGCACCTTCTGCGGCGGCGACACCAAGGTGCGGCAGTTCAAAGACAAGGGAATCTGCGATAGCTGCCGGGGTCAATTGCGCTCCTGACGTTCCAATAATGCTTGGTAGATATCGCGCCTTCTGAGACCAGACGTCTCGGCTACCTTCCGTGCCGCGTCCGATACCGAAGACCCACTCTCCATCAGGATCAGGGCTTCCTCCAAGACGTCTTCGATTGACTCCTGCTGGGGAAGCGCTGGTCCGACGACCAACGTCACCTCGCCTTTGGTGTCTCCGACCCATCGGGATACAGCCTCTCCGAGCGTCCCCGTCCACACCTCCTCGTGGAGTTTGGTCAGCTCTCGACAGACAGTTATCTCCCGCTCGTCTCCGAGTGTGAGCCTCAGGTCAGCGAGATCCTCGGACAGTCGGTGTGGACTTGCAAAGATGACCGCAGGCCGCACCTCGGACACGAGGGCAGAGATTCTTGTGTTGCGTTCTTTTCCCTTTCGGGGGAGAAAACCATCGAAAACAAAACGATCGGCTGAAAAACCCGATGCTGCAACTGCAGTTGTCACCGAACTCGGACCCGGTACAACGGTGACATCGAGCCCCTTCTCCCGCGCCTCGCTGATCGCATGGTGGCCGGGATCAGAAACCGTGGGCATTCCGGCATCCGACACAAGCGCCACCTGTTTCCCGGAGACGACGTCCTCAATCAACTCGTCCGTTCGAGCCTTCTCGTTGCCTGTGAATAGCGACCTCATGGGAACGTTGGCGTCACTGTGCTGCAAGAGGCGGGCCGTACGTCTCGTGTCCTCGGCATAGACGATGTCGACCGAGCGCAGAGTTTCACGAAGTCGCTCGGACATGTCAGCGAGATTTCCAATCGGCGTGGCACACACAAAGAGATGTCCGGTGCTCATTCATGCACTTCGATCGTGGTGCCCACAGCCGGTAGGGCCTGGGGTGTGCTGATTTCTATCAGAAACGACGAACCGGGGAACCTCGCCATCCGACCGGGCGGGACCTTAGAAACCGTTTGTACTCTCCCGGAGTCATCGACGGCAATCACGGCAATGTCGGAACGCAGCCCGAAAGTGTGAATACTCGCGCTGTTGAGCAAGAGATTCCGGACAGCTCTGGCGTTAACACCCCGGTATCTTTCCCAGAAAGAACAAGCGAGCCCGGCCTCTACACCTGGCCAACCCGGAGCCGAGAGTCGAAGCATCCTCATACTTCCAACTTAGAACACCGCGCCACGCGGTTACAGAGTCTCAGCTTTTCAAGCCGTCGCGGATGGCCTCACCGACCGTGGGCACATCACTTGCTATGAAGGTCAGCTGATCCTCGATGACTTCTACCCAGACGAAAGCGGCGTCGGGTACCGACTCCCGCGCGAACCGAAGGAGCGCTTGCTCGGCTTCATCCCGGTCGGTGAGGGTGTCTCCTTCATAGACAAGCACGAACGCCACATTGGAACCGTCCCACCACACCGAATACCGGTCGCCACCCCATCCGTCTGCGGCAGTCAGGGTGTCACTGTCGTTGAGCACTTCGTCAAAAAGGATCCGCAGGCCGAACTCACCCCAAACGGAGTCCTCCTTTACCTCGTAGCCGGGCACCGAGATTTGAGGCATCACAACTTCCAACGGCAGGTCGCGGGCGTAGTCGTCGGGAGTGATCACTTGCTCTGTGGACCCCGGCAACTCCACCAGACGTGCGTAGGCATCGTTTACCGCCTGCCAACCATCCGACATGTAGAGGTCCTGCACGAAGGTCAGACCAGTGTCATAAGGAAAGATCAACGAGTCCTGCAGGAATTGAGGGGCCGCATCCAGCTGACCCGTCCCCTGGGCGAGCGCCTCCGCGAAGAATTCGCCAAGCTCTGCCTGGGAAAGAGTCTGAAGATAGAGGACCTCAGTGAGGCTGGCGTCGCCCTCGATCAAAGCCTGATAAGCGGACGCCTCGTCGTAACGCTGTTCCTCGAACATTGCCTGGTACTTCTCATGGAAGCTGAAATTCTGGTCGGTCAAGGAGTGAACCAATTCGTGCACGAGCGTTGCCCGTTGCACAACGCTGAAGCCGTCATCCCTGATTGGAACCACAAGTTCGCCAGTCTCACCGTCATAAAAGCCAGCTACTTGTTCACCGTACAAATCCGTGAGGAGCGTCCCCAGGTCGGTCTCAGAATCCAGGAGTCCAAGCAACTCATAAAGGGCCTCGTCGACCGGGAAGTCCTCCGACTCTTCCTCGATCTGGCTCCGTACCAGTGCCTCGAGTTCTGCATCGCTGACGACAGAAATGGTTGGTGGCTCTAAGAAGTTGATCCCCCGTATGTCCTGCGCGATCTCAACGAGTTCGAGAAGCTCATCTTTGACTCCTTGAGGGAGTTCCTCGGTCCCGGGCAACTCGGTGATCTCCAGCCGCGGCGATAGGGTCGTGGTGGTTTCCAACGGCCCGGCCGTGGTGGTGGTGACACCATCTGAAGCCGTGATCGTGGTTTCGTTCGTATTGCCACCGGTGCAGGCCGCGAGGACGAGCCCAAGAACCAACAGCATTGTTATCCAGCGGGAATTGCCCATGAGCGCCACAGGATACTGAGAGTGCCCGCCTTTACCGAGATCTCGAGCCATTGCGTCGGTGCGCTTTGCGGTCATCCCAACAACAGAGCGTGGCTTCCAATCACGGACAGTCACAGGTCGAGAATCGCCCTATCGCCGAGCCGCCCGGTCGCGTATCTTGGGTGCAGGATGGCGGAATCAAAGTTTCATTTCAGGCAGGCGTTCCCATCTGACTGGCCGTGGATTTGGCCGATATTCCAAGAGACGGCTGCAGACGGCGACACCTACCCCTACCCGCCCGACATATCCGAGTTCGATGCTCGTCGTCTCTGGTTGTTCGACGGTGCCGGAAGTCGGCTCACATACGTTGCTGAACGTGCGGGCGTGATAGTTGGTACGGCCTATCTCAAACCCAATAACCTCGGTCTCGCCGATCATGTTGCCAATGCCGGATGGATGGTGGCCAAGTCATCACGTGGACTCGGGATAGGTCGGGACTTTGCGGCCTATGTGATTGCAGAGGCTCGGAACCTTGGATTCCACGGAATGCAGTTCAACGCCGTGGTTTCGACCAACAAAGTCGCCATTGACTTGTGGAAGGCACTGGGCTTCGAAATCGTGGGCACTGTACCGGACGCCTTCCGGCATCCGTCAGAAGGGATGATCCCCGTCCACATCATGTACATGAGGCTCCGACCGCCCGACGGAAGCTAAACGGCGAGGACTTATCCGCCGGGAGACTCCAACGAAGCGTCGATTCCCGCTACGAGAGGATCCAACTCCTTGTAGGCGGCAGCAAACCCCCCGTTGGCTGGTGGACATTCGAAATAGGCTCCTTTGGCGATTTCCAACCATTGTTCAACCTGTTCATCTAATGCCTGGGACGGAGTAGGAAAGAGTGTGTCGGTGTCTTCGCGGAGTGCAGTCAAGACCTGGTCGCAGACAATAGGCGACATGTCGTCCGCAACCGCCGATTCCTGAGGGACAAGCGCTTTCGCGCGGTTCCATTCGTCCGCCCAGGAACTTGCAGCGGGCCGCGGGTCGCTACAGGCCGTCAAGACCAATGCGAGACCGAGGAAGCAAGCGATCACTGCACGCAAAACCAATTCCCTTCCGGGTCGAACATCTCGATCCAGATTTCACCGGCCATGCCCGTTGCCTCTCTCTTGAAGGTTGCGCCAAGCCCTTCCAGCCGCCGTCTCTCCGCGGCCAATGCGCTACGTCTTTCATCGTCGGTCATAGACACACCGTGACCACCCACTGAGTTGACATCGAAGTGGATTCTCTGATTCGGGGCTCCACCGTCGTAACGCTCGAAGAGAATTCGTGGGCCCACACCGGCCGGGTCGACGACGGCACCCATGTCATTGCGTGCTTGTTCGGGGATCCCCACGGAGTCAGCAAACTCGTCCCAGGACTGGAAACCTGGAGGAGGTGGTTGCGGCACGTAGCCGAGAGCCCCTGCCCAGAATTCGGTGAGGGCACCAGGATCCTCACAAGCAATGACGATTTGAACGCTGTTCGACATCACAAATCAGGCTACCGCCTGCCCAAGAGGTAGGAGAGACCGTCCGGCTGTCTAATAGACCCGATGGACCTCATAGAGCCAGAATCACTGCAACCGGGTACGCCACCAACAGTAGGACTCCCTCGACCCTGCGCAGCCGATCGCCAGTCCAGGCGACCACACCTGCCAGCGCGGCAACCGCAACCATCACGACGAGGTCAGGACGGAACCCGGTTGTCAACACGCCAGCGCCGAATATCCCACTCACACCGGCGACACCCAAAGCATTGAAGATGTTCGACCCGAGAATGTTGCCGAGGACCAGATCGTTTCGACCACGCCTTGCCGAGGCGACTACGGCGCCCAGCTCAGGCAAGCTCGTTCCCAAAGCCAGGATCGTGAGACCGACAACTCCCTCGCTCAGGCCGAACTCGATTGCGAGACCTTCAGCACCCACCACCATCGCACGCGCTCCAGCAACGAGACCGACCAATCCCACAACCGCAATCAAGAGGTCCCGACCTGGTCGTGCGGTCACCTCCGGTTCTTCTACCCGACTTGTCGGTGACTCCGCTGCCCAACGGACGACAACGAGCCCGGCCAGCACCAGGGCTCCGACCAGGACACCACCTTCCACGACAGACAACTCGAGGTCCCATAGGAAAATCGAAAGCAAGATGAGCGCTCCGAACATCACGGAGCCCTCACGTCGTAGCACCCCGTTTTGGCCCGAAAACGGGAATACCAACACGGCGGCGCCGAGCACCAAGGAAATGTTGGCGATGTTCGAACCGAGGATGTTACCGATGGCGAGATCGAGACCGTTGGGCTGGTCCAACGCCAGAACCGAGACCAGCATCTCGGGCATCGAGGACCCAAAACCGATGATCACAGCACCAACGACGATCGGAGAGATTCCCCAATGCGCTGCGAGTGAACCCACCGAGACGACCATCTTGTCGGCGCCGACCACAACCACGGTCATCCCGACGAGCAAAAGCAATATGTCTATACCCAACTTGGGTACTCCTGAAGAATTGAGTGTTTGTTTGAAGCGTGAGCGTACGGCGATCGGGTCGATAGAGGAGTAGCGTTGCCAGTGGCCCTGATCGCCATCAGGCGTCGACCAAGTCGAGGGGATTTCAAGGATGGTGTCGAATTTGACTCCTGGCGTAGTTGACCAACCCGTCGAGGCCGCCCAGCGTCGTTGCCGTTTGATCAACGGCCTCGATCAATCAGCTAACTAAGTCAACCCATTCGGTCAAACCCCAGCCTGTGGTCACGAGCATCCCTGGAGAAAATTCGCGATCGCAGAATCATCCCCAAAGGTCGCACCATGCTCTGACGCCCTCTTTATTGGTCCCTTGATCTCACTCGGGGCGAACTCATAGAGAGCGGCCATCATCTCTGGTCTGCTCCTGTGGGCGAGGCTCTCGTAGACCTGGCAGAACACTTCAAGTTCTTCCACCGTCGCTGGCACAGGAGCCATGGTCGTGGTGCTAGGAGCAACACCACATGCACCCAACACCACTGTCGTGACCACGGTGGTGAGGCGTCTCACGAGACCAGCTTTCGCCGCAAACCGGCGATGATCCTGACCACAAGGGCCAGACCGGCAATCGCCCAGCAGGCCATCATGCCCAGAATTGCGAACCCGAAAAGGGAGTCGGCGGTTTCGACCGACCAAGGCAGTGAGATCGGGTTGGGTATTGAGCCAACGAGCATGGGATGGAAGACGGCGATTAGCCCGAGCAAGCCAGCAACGACGTAGGTGAAGCGAACGGCCCATCGCCAGCCATGGGATGGAATGCGGCCGTTGGGGATCGTCATCAGAAACCTAGGGACGATCACCACAAGGAGCACGATCCACGCGACGGAGCCGATCACAGCAACGAGTCGACTGGCCGGCAGACTCCCGGGTTCGATCACCTCACCTCTTATGACGTATGCAGTGGCAACCGCTCCGATCAGGTCGACCAGCGGTCCGAGTATCAGCATCCACCCAATCTGGTTGCCCCATCTGAGGATAAGGGCAGCGCCGACGCCTGCGAGTGCCGTCATCAGCAGGGGATAAGCGAGCCCACCGTGATCATCGAATGGGACGCATTCCACCCCACCAGAGAAAACGATCTCCCCCACTTCAGAGCAAACGACATCGCTTTCGTAGAACAACCGTTCGTAGGCGTCGGCGTCGAAGTCACCGGAACTGACGTAGCTCGGAACCGGCTCACCCGACAAACCCGATTCGAGCACTACGAGACACACGCCGAGGCCTAGGACGAGGGCGACCAACCCAAGAACTCGGTTCCTGTCGCTCCCTCGTGGTGCAATACACACACTGCGATCGACGGTTCTGTTCAAACTCACTTGTCCTCCTTTGGAGCCGTGACTCGAACGTATGGATCGACCAGGTAGAGCAACAGATGGCTCGCCCCACAAGTGATCTCCGTGCACACACCACCCTGTTCTCGGTGTGTCGACGGTGTATCCGCTAGGCCGTGTTTGGCATGATTGGGCGATGACCCGGGCTTGGTTGCTGTTCATAGCTGTGATTACCGCCGCTTTAGCCACTCTCGTCATCACGCTTGCCGCACCGGACACCCGAGTACCGATCGTTGATTCAGAGGGCTTCGTTTATGAGGAGGCCGAGCGCACCCTGGCAGAAGTGAGGAGTCTGTTACTCGACGACTCCAGCCTCGGAGTAGAGGATCTGCGGCCGGAATACCCGCTGCTGTCGGGAATCGAGGGACCGGAGCCTGCGGGTCTCGGATGGGCCGCTGTCGCCGTACTGACGACTCTCCTCGGGGTATTGGCCTGGACGCGGGCTGCCAATCGTTTCGGCTGGTACTTGATCACCGTCGGAGTGGTGACCGCCACCTTGGGTGTGGCGCGGGCAGTCTCCGATCTCGCGGTTCACACACCGTCAACAAGGATCATCGGCGCCCAATTCGCCTTTGCGTTGGCGGACACGCTCTGGATTCCCCTGGGCGTCTTTTTGGGCCCAATCCTGCTACTTACGTTTCCCAATGGATGGCTCCTGACGAGGAGATGGCGTTGGGTTCCATGGGTAGCTGCGTTGTCCGGCGCGCTTCTGTTGATCCAGCTCGTCCATCCCCGCCGCTACGACGGCCGTGCTCTCGCTCCGTACGCCAACGTGGACCTCGAGATCGACGACGCGCTCTTCGGTGCGGGCATCTACCTCTGGATGCTCGTGTTGGGAGCGGCGGGCGCGTCTCTGGTCGCGCGCTTTCTCAGATCGAATGGCGAAGAGCGGGATCAGCTCAAGTGGGTCACCTACGGACTTATCGTCTCGTTGTCGCTTCTGGCTCTGTCCGACATCGCGCAGCGTGTTGGTGGCGATCCAGGAATCTGGGGGCCGGTTGCCAGCTCCGGCTTCTTCGTTCTTCTGCCACTTACATTCCTCTTCTCGGTGTTTCGCTACCACCTCTTCTCTATCGACGTAGTGATTGACCGCACAGTGCTGTTTGGTATCTTGTCTCTGCTCGTGGCATTGACATATGTCGCGGCAATTGCAGTCGCAGGATCGATTGTGGGAGCCGGGAATGTGACGTCTGCCCTCATTGCGATGATCGTCACGGCCTTCGCGTTCGAGCCACTGCGGGTGCGGACTGTATCCGTAATCGATCGGCTTGTCTGGAGGAGGCGATCAGATCCAGGCGTCGCCCTATCCGGAGTATTTACGTCAATCGAGAACCGTCACGAGGATGAGGGCATGGCGACCATTGTGGACGCGGTTGCCGAGGCCACCAATGCCCGCCGCGTTGCACTTTGGATCGACGACGGGCAAGACTTCCAGCTGATGGCGACAGCTCCGTCGGATCTTGAACAGGCACCGGACGATGGGTGGGATCACGTAGCCGCGGTCGGAGACAACGGAGCTCTGGCAGTCAACATGTCACCAGGCGACCGGCTCCGGCGACGGGAGAGGAGACTTGTCGACGACCTGGCGGTTCTCGCTGGGCGTCTCATCAAGAACGAGCAATTGCGTAGAGATTTGGACGGCGTAGTCGTCGAACTCGAAACCAGGCAAAGCGAGCTCATCGCCGCCGAGAGACGTCTGCACGACGTAATTGATCGGACACGATCGGACGTCGAGCGCGACCTACACGACGGGGCGCAGGCAAGGGCTGTTGCCGTCGCGTCGGCGATCGGATTGGCCCGGGTCTCCGGAGAATCAGCAGACCCGCGCCAACTTGCCGCTCTGATCGAGGACGCGGAAGAGGCCGTCGCCTCCTTCGCCAACGGCCTGTACCCCGCGGCGCTTGGCACGGGGGGACTCGACGACGCCATCCGGGCTCAAACTCGCCTTCTCCTGCCGGAAGCAGTCGTCCAAGTCGAAGCTGACGGGGTACCCGAAGAAATCGAGGCAGTTGCGTACCTGGTAGCCAGCGAGGCCATCTTGAACGTGGCGAAGCACGCGCAGTCGTCGCATAACGCACCCAGGATCAGATGCTCGAAGGTTGGTTCCGAGCTCAACATCGTTGTCAACGACGACGGACCCGGCTTCTCGGTTTCTGTACGGACGAGTGGCTCGGGACTCAACAACATCCGAGAGAGAGTTGAGGCCCTGGGAGGCACTCTTCTTGTTGAATCTACGCCCGGGTCTGGAACCAATCTCCGAGCCACAATTCCCGTGACGCCATGACACCCAAGAGCCTTCCCGCGACAGCACGCATCATGATTTCCGGTGCTAGCGGCCTCGTCGCGGTGACGGTCTTCTCGCTCATGGCGCTGCCGTTCGGATTCGCCGGTCTCACGACTCCTACACCGGCGCCCATAATCCTGGGTGCCGGGATCCTGACCATGGTGATGCCCTCGGTTCACCGGTTCATTTCGCAGCTCGTACAGCGCAATCCAAGATGGGCGAGCCCGGACTCGTATGAACTAATGGCGGCCGGATCGCGCCTGGAACCTGAGACTGGGCCCAATGCGGTGCTCAGCGAACTGGCCGAGCTTGCCCGAAGGTCTGCAGGTGGCAGTTCAGGCAAGGTCCAATCCGAAATCGGTGAAGCCGAAGCCGGCACGCCCAGCTCAGCCGCCTTCAGAACTACGGTGAACTACGGAGGCCGTGAAATCGCATCGATAACTGTGACGAGTTCTAGCCCTCTGAAGCCTCAGCAGCGATTGAGAGTGGAGCAGCTGGCATCGTCAGTGGGAGTAGTTGTAGCCAATACTGTTGCCATCGGCAGCATCGAGGAGAGAATCTCGGAGCTGGATCGCACCATCGAACTCATCACGCAGAGAAGAAGGTCTGTCGTCGAAGCCGAAGCGGCGGAAAGGGAGCGGGTCGCTGAAGACGTTGTCGCCGGGGCCGAGCCGATGCTTAGGAAGCTGGAGTCGTCCGTGGTAGCGAGCGATTTCGACGAGGCCGCCGCCACGTGTGAGCAGCTCATAGTGTTTCTCCGTAGCTTTTCGACGGCCATGCGGGAGCAATGACAATGCGAGTAGTGGTAGCCGAAGATGATCTTTTGGTTCGCCGCGGTGTTGTCGCTCTCCTAAGCACACAGGACGACATCGAAATCGTCGCCACGGCGGAAGACCTGGAAACGCTTCTCTCTGCCGTCACCGAGCATCACCCCGACGTCGTTCTTACCGACATCCGGATGCCGCCAGGCCACACCGACGAGGGGATACAGGCTGCCTTGACTATTGCGGACCGCCATCCAAGTGTCGGTGTCGTCGTTCTGAGCCAATATGACGAACCCGAGTATGCAGTGAGGCTGCTCGAAGGCGGGAGCAAAGGTCGCGGCTATCTCCTGAAGGAAAGGGTCTCGAACGTTGCTCATCTGGTCGAAGCTCTCGACAAAGTGAACCGAGGCGGCTCGTTCGTAGATCCCAGGGTGATCGATCGCCTAGTCGACGCGAGGAGATCTGACTCGTCTCGAATCAAGTGGCTTACTCCACGGGAAAGTCAAGTCCTCGCCGAGATGGCACAAGGGAGAGACAACTCGACGATCGCAGACACCCTGTCGATCAACATCCGGTCTGTCGAGAAACATATCAACTCGATCTTCGCCAAGCTAGGCCTGACCGAAGAGAGCGGCATTAGCAAGCGCGTCTCTGCCGTCCTCACCTATCTCCATGCAGCCAGCGATGCTCCCGGAAATAGCAGCGCGGACGCAACCTGAGGATCCGAGGAATCTCAACGCCCAGTCCCGCCTAGCGACAGCTATGGCTAGGACGTTTTTCCCTACAAATATCGGGGCCTCAGCATGAGTTTTGCGGGTCACCTGTTGAGCGCGAACACCAAATGAGCGTCAACCGGGCGAGGTAGCATGCGAACAGACATCGCCATGATCAGAATGATTGGTGGAGCTGAGGGGATTTGAACCCCTGACCCCCTGATTGCGAACCAGGTGCTCTGCCAGGCTGAGCTACAGCCCCTTGTAGGGGAGGATGATTGTAGAAGTGCGTCGGGACGTACCCGACGTCGATTTGACCAGCCGGGTTAGTTGGCGATGACCTTGATCTGGGGTTCCTCGAAGGCGGGCCGTTGTTCCGAGACGTGGCTGATCTTGAGTCGCTCCTGACGCCTCTGCTTGACCTGGGCTAGAGCCGCGACGTAGAGAAAGACGAGGCCGTCCACAAAAATGTGAACCAGAAGCCAGGTCATTGAGCTCTGCCACAGAGCCAGGCCTCCTGTGACCACCGCGAGGAGAACGAGACTCCCGAGCACAATCCGTCGGCGGTTCCGCACCGTATTACGAGACTCGGGAACGATCGACGACCGAGGGCGCTTTTGGACGTCGGCCATGAGGTGGGTGAACTTATCGAATTCATCTGCAGAATGCAGAGCAGCTTCTCGACGGTCACCAAAGACGGATGGCAGCAGGTAAATGCTCCAAACTGCGGCTATTACCAGCAAGCCGACAATCAGTGGGGTTTCCATTGCTTCTTCTTACTCCGTCCAAGTACGAGCGTAGCTTCGAGCCGCGCGCCGTCCAACGATCTAACCCCGCACCCACTCACCAGAACGTCCGCCCGACTTTCTGAGTAGTCGAAGGTTGCTGATTTCCACACCCTTCTCGACACTCTTGACCATGTCATAGATGGTCAAAGCCGAGACCGACGCCGCGGTCAGCGCCTCCATCTCAACGCCAGTGACGTTGTTGGTGCGAACTGTAGCAAGCACCCGTATTCCATGCCCAGTCGGCTCCAGCCCAATCTCGGCACCCGTGATCGAAATAGGATGGCAAAGAGGGATCAGGTCAGCGGTCTTCTTCGAGGCCATGACACCCGCGATTCGTGCCACCGCTGCAGCGTCGCCCTTGGGAAGGTCACCCTGGAAGAAAAGGTCGACGAGCTCTTGGCTCATCAGAACCGTCGCCTCGGCGGTCGCACTTCTCGCTGTGACGGCTTTCGCCGACACGTCGACCATGTGGACTTCGCCCGACTCATTCAGGTGAGAAAGTGGCTTGTCAGTCATTGAAAGAGCTCCTTGTCTCGGGGTTGCGAAACAGCTCAACTGTGAGGCTCTGACCCGCTTTGACGAGCGCGACACCGACCGGGATCAATGCAAAGGCATCGGCGTCCGCTAGTGCCGCGAGCATATGAGAGCCCTGACCCCCGGATGGAGTTGCCATTACCCGACCCCGTGCGTCCGTGTTGATTCGAACTCTCACGAACTCCATTCGATCAGGATCGCTGGTGATTTTGGCGCCGGCCAGGGCCTTGACCCTGGGTCGAAACAGTCGACTTGCCCCTTGCATCGCCAGCAACGCCGGGCGAACCAATTGCTCGAACGCTACGAAGGCTGACACCGGATTGCCGGGGAGACCAAAGAAGGGAACACCGCCAAGGCTGCCAAACGCAAAAGGCTTGGCCGGTTTCATCGCCACTTTCCAGAAGTCGATACTGCCGAGGTCGCCGAGGATCCGCCTCACATGGTCGTGATCGCCCATGGAAACACCACCAGATGTGACGATTGCGTCAGACCCAGCGGCGGCTCTAGTGAAGGAAGCGTGCAGTTCAACCGGGTCATCGCGGACAATCCCCTGATCGAGAACGGTTGCCACCTCGTCGAGCCCGGCATGTAGCAAAACGCGATTCGAATCCCGGATTTGGCCTGGTCTCAGGGCTGCAGCACCGGGTGCGGTGAGTTCATCTCCGGTGGAGAAAAGTGCGACTCGTGGCCGCCGCGAGACCGACGGCCGGGCTTCCCCGATCGTCGCCAACACACCGAGCTGGGTCCCGAGCAGCCGTGTTCCCTGCTGGATGACCGTTGCCCCCTTCGGCACGTCGCTCCCGGCGGCCCTGCAAGAGGTACCCGGAGGAACGATAGGTTTTACCTTGACAACGTCATCCAACTGCTCGGTGTCCTCAACCTTGACGACGGTGTCGGATCCTTGGGGAATCGGGGCTCCGGTCATGATCTTCATCGCCTCACCGGGACCCAGTTCCTGGTCGGCGGGTCGCCCAGCGGCTATCTCAGCCACGACCCGGAGCATGGCACCCTCGACTGCGACATCTCCCGAACGGACGGCGTAGCCATCCATGGCCGAGTTCGGGAATGGCGGAATGTCCTCCCTGGCGACGATATCGTGAGCCGTGATCCGGTTCAGCGCATCAGCCAACTCGACGGTCTCGGAGCCGAGACGACGTGCTCCGTCAATGACCGATTCAGTCGCTTCGGCCAGCGGCCTCATCAGTTGCTCAGGCCGTTCAAGAACGATCCGAAATCGGAGCCGAACCTGTGGAGACCGAGTTCGACGCTCGCCTCGAGCAACCCAATTGGTGTGCCAACATCGAGAAGATCCGCTTCCGCCACATAACCGCGAAGCCTTCCCCTCTTGCCGAGTTCGTTGATTGCATCAGTGAGCTGGATCTCACCAAGGGCGCCAGGTGGCGTCTCCTCCAAGATGTCAAAAACCTCAGGGGTGAACAGGTATCGGCCGACGAGACCGAGATTGGACGGAGCGCGGTCCTTGCCCGGCTTCTCAATCGAGCCCTTCAGCTCCAAGTATCCGCTGGAAGGCTCGGAGGCGGGGACGACAAAACCGTACTTGTCCAGGTATTCGTCTCCATACTCTCGAAGACACATCACTGAGGTTTGTCCGTTATTGGACCCTTCAGCAAGTGCCGTCAGAACGTCCTGGCCAGGTCTAACTATGTTGTCAGAAAGAATGCAGAAGAAGGGGCGATCCCCAACCATCTCACGAGCCTCGAACACCGCGTGACCCAATCCGAGAGGCTCCTCCTGAACGGCGGGACGGAGCCAGACGTCTTCGAGACCCGGTAGCCGTCCCTCGAGACTGAAGTGCTGGGCAATGAGATGCCCAGCGTCCAGGTCGACCACCACGACTGCTTCCTTGGCGCCGGCCCGTACCGCCTCCTCAACTCCAAATTGAACTGCGGGCCTGTCGATCACAGTCACCAAGGCCTTCGGCACTACGCGGGTGGCTGGCCTCATCCGAGTCCCCCGGCCAGCTGCCGGGATAACTGCTACATCGATACTCAAGCCGGCACCTTCTGCTCTCGTCCTTTGAACATGCGCTTGATGTTCCCACGGTGACGCCAGATAACAAGCAGAACTGTCAGGGCCAACCAAAGGACACTGAGGCCCGTCACCCCGCGCCACATCGCTAATGGGACGGTCAAGACGGCAATAACGAGCGAACCAATCGAAGCAGTTTTCGTCAGCTTCACGAGGATGGCCCAGACTGCGGTTGATATCAGCGCCACAAGTGGAACGGTGAAAAGCATCACGCCACCTGCCGTGGCTACACCCTTGCCGCCGCGAAACCGGTGAAAGATCGGGAAACAATGCCCGACCGTTGCGGCCAAACCAGCCAGGAATGCCCAATGGATCTGCGGGTTGGCCGTGCCAGATGCGATCATTCCCATGGCCGCTCCCACTGTGCCTTTCAGCGTGTCGCCCACAAAGACCATCGCAGCCGGAAAACGGCCCAAGGTCCTGAGCACATTCGAAGCACCCGGGTTGCCACTCCCCTCTTCATCGATGTTGATGCCATGCATGCGCCCGACAACAACTGCGAAGTTGATACTTCCCACCAAGTAGGCAGCGACGACGGCGATGACGATGGCGATGGGCACCGAGCAATCATACGTATCCGGCATCTGGTATTTGATTCCGGTCGAGAGGTATCATCTCCACTCGGTCACAGCCAACCAGGACTCTCTTCCATGCCCACATACGAATACACCTGCAAGTCATGCGGCGAGAACATCGAGGTATTCCAATCCTTCAGCGCCAAGCCTCTTAAGAAGCACGATGTGTGTGGCGGGGACTTACAGAAGGTCTTTCACGCGCGGGGCGTCGTATTCAAAGGATCCGGTTGGTATGCCAAGGACTCCAAAAACGGGGCGTCGGCATCCGGCGAATCTGCCAAGAAAACTGAGAAGAAACCTACGTCCGAGCCCAAGAAGAAGGACGAGGCAAAGGCGACCGCAACCAAGGACTCCTCCTCGACCTAGCTTCAACCGCTGACCGGCCGAAGACGTTCAAACCCCTAGCCGCCCAACCAGACGCCCAATACGGTGAGGGAATGGTTTGGCTTCAAGGCTCACCTTGGCTCCGATGGGCAATGGCAATCGTTGTCGCCTCTCTTGCAATATGGACTGAGTTTCGTTCGGAAACCGGGGTAGAGCACCCGTTCGCTGTCGTAGACATCGCAGTTGGTGACGCTATCACCGAGGAAAACACCGAACTCAAGCCCGTGCCTGCGGGTTTCTTGGACCCAGCTCCTTCATCTGGATTTGCGACCAGTCAGATCCTCGCGGGCCAGCCTCTCAATCCGAGGGCTATCGCCAACGAACCGATGAACACCCAACCCGGTTGGTGGTCTCTCGAGGTCCCGCTGCCGAGGAATGCGGCGCGTGGAGACAGCGTGCAGCTGGTTCTGACTGGTACTGGTCAAACGATTCCGGGTGTAGTCAGCCTTGTGCCCGACGAAGACCCACTCGGGGCGGGTACCGGCGCTGTGGCCATACCTCCCGAGCATTCTGCAGCCGTGGCAGTGGCAGTCGCCTCCGGCCAGATAGTCGTTCTCGTCTCAAATCGATGAGCCGGACCACTACCGTGCCTACGTGCTCGCGGCAATCATCTGGGGCTTGATCCAGGGTCTAACCGAATTCCTTCCCGTCTCGTCCTCGGGACATCTCGTTGTGATCCCTGCGTTGCTCTCCGAGCTTGGACTTGACGTCGAACAGCCGGACCTCGCGGTAACGGCTGTCCTCCACCTGGGAACCCTGCTCGCAGTTCTGATTTACTTCCGGGCGGATATCGCCAAGGTCTTGCGTTTTCGTACCGACCCCGAAGGTCGCAAGATCGCTCTCCTGGTTGGTGTCGGCACCATTCCCGCTCTGATGGGTCTCCCCTTCTCTGACAGAATCGACACATTCCAGGACTCAGTGAGCAACGTTGGTTGGGCACTGGTGGCAACCGGAATAATCCTGCTGGTTGGTCAACGACTAGCGACCGGAGTCAGAACTCTCGCCGAGGGGCGGATTCCGGATGCGGTTGTCGTCGGGTTTGCCCAGATGTTCGCACTCATCCCGGGTATTTCGAGGTCTGGCATAACGATCTCCGCCGGAAACGGACGTGGGTTCCACCCCGCGCAGGCCGCCCGCTATTCCTTCCTGCTTGGTATCCCTGCGATCGCTGGCGGAGGCTTGAGCCAACTGCTCGAGGTGGGCGATTCCGGCACCAGCGGAGCCGAACTCCTGGTTGGAACACTCGTCGCCGGGATATCCGGGTACGCCGCGATAGCCCTGCTATTGGCGGCCTTGAAACGGGTTGGGTTGACACCTTTCGCCATCTACTGCTTTGCGATTGGCGCGATCTCCATCTTCTGGCTGTAGCGGCTCAGGCCCGAACTGTGTCGAAAAACCGCCACTATTGGCGGGGCGATTCCTAAGGAACGCGTTACTGGGAGTAGTTCGACGACATCCGCATGGTTTCGGCGATGTGGACGTTGATGAGGGAGGGTAGGCCTGATGCCTTGGCTCGTTCCAGGGCAGGACGAATCTGATCGGGTGAATCGACAAACTCGCCATACCCGCCAAGGCCCGTAACCATGTCGTGATAGGGCCGGATCCCGAGATCGGTTGCAACCAAGCGATCAGGGAAGGCCATCCGGTGGAACGTCTTGATGTTTGACCACACACCGTCGTTTCCAATTACTCCAATCACCGGCAGCCCCAGACGCACCATCGTGTCGTATTCCATCCCGTTGAAGCCGAACCCTCCATCGCCGAACACAATCCCTACCGTCTTCTCCGGGTGGGAGACCGCGGCAGCAATCGCATAGGGAGCTCCAGTTCCCAATGTCCCGAACGGCCCCGGGTCGAGCACGTGACCTGGCGTTGAGACCTGCAGCCAGCGCGCCGTCGTTGAGACAATGTCACCGCCGTCGACGGCAACTATCGAGTCAGTGCCAAAGAACTCAGCTACCTCCCGGGCAAACCTCTGGGGCGCCACCGGGACGCTCGAGTCCTCGCTCTCAGCCAAAGCCGAAGCACGACGCTCACTCTCAACTGCAAGGATTTCCTTGGTGTAGACAGGAATGTCCTCTCGGCGCAGGGCTTCGGATTCTTCGACAAGTTGGGCGACAACCCTCATCGGATCGGCGACCACACCAATATGTGCCGACCGGTTCCACCCCACCTTGGCCGGGTCAGCATCAACCTGGATGACTTTGCAATCAGCCGGGACCTTCTCGCCGTACGACGTTCGGAAGTCCCAATCCACCCCGAGAGCAAGGACTACTTCGGCGCCGGCCATGGCCTGAGATCGCGCATAGTTGCCGAGGAGCTCGTGCCCGTAGGGAAGTGAGCCTCGCGCCCGGCTGTTCACAAAGGTGGGCGTCATGAGAATCTCGCTGAGCTCTCTGAGGCGATTTGGTTCTCCGTGTCGGGAACCCGCGCCGGCAAAGACCATCACCCGATCCGACCGTTTGAGGGCGTCAACTATCAACCCAAGAGTCTCCGAGTCGGCGCCCGCAGTCGTATTTGACCGATACATCGATGGGAACCTCGCCGCGGTCTCCTCGACCATATCGAATTGGACGTCCATGGGGATATCGAGAAAGACCGGACCCCCCCGTCCGGAAAACGCATGCCGGGCAGCAGTGGCAACGTACTCGGCCAAACGATCAACTTCCCATGCGGTGGCGGCCCACTTCGTGATGGAACGAAAAAGGCGGGCGTGGTCCATCTCCTGGAGACCACCTTTCAGCTCCTGGCGAATCATGTGCCGGCCGCCAATCACCAGCATCGGCGTGCTTGCGTAATAGCCCGTGGCAACGCCCGTCACGGTGTCGGTGACGCCGGGTCCGGCCGTCACAACCGCCACACCCAGTTTTCCCGTCAGGCGGGTGTACGCCTCGGCTGCGTGAGCTGCGGTTTGCTCGTGGCGGACATCAACGACGTTGATCCCCTCTTGGACGCAACCGTCGAGGATCCCGACAATGTGGCCGCCGGTGAGAGCGAAGACGACATCGACGCCCTCGGCTTTGAGTGCCCGGGCAACGATCTGGCCGCCGTGAATCTGCGCCATCAGCGGACGTTATCCAAGCAAGGACGCCAATCCCAAGTGAACGCCTGGCTCCAGGTCGGTGACGCGTCTAATCGCCAAAAGGGCTCCTTCTGCGAAGGACTCATAGGAGGTCGACATGTGTTCGACCGACAGGAGCTCGCCTTCATTGGAGAAGACCACCTCCTGATGGGAGATCAGGCCAGGCAATCGAAGGGAATGGACTCGAACATCTCCCACGTCACCACCACGCGCTCCTGGTACCAACTCGTCGGTGTCAGCGACCGAGGCGCCTCCCCCAGCCGAAATGGCGGCAGCAGTGGCGAGCGCCGTACCAGATGGTGCGTCGGGCTTGGTCGAGTGGTGGCGTTCGACTACCTCGACCGCTTCGAAGTAGCGAGCCGCGGTTCGAGCGAATTCCATCATCAACACGGCTCCGATTGAGAAGTTGGGAACGACCAGGCACGGAGGGCCTTCGGTACCCCACAGCTCCGCGAGCCGATTGAGGCGGTCTTCGGTGAATCCAGAAGTCCCCACCACGGTCGCCATGCCGCCATGTCTCCACGCCTCGAGGTTCCCGAACACGTTGTCGGGATGAGCGGTCTCCACGACCACATCGCCCGTCACATCCGCGTGGTTGCCGGCGACCTCCAAGCCGTCGATGCTGGACCCTGCGCGGTTCGGGTTGAACAAACCACTCAACTCCAGATCGGAGGCCGTTGAAATTGCGGTAGTGATCGGAGTCGCCAGCTTCCCGCCGGCACCCGAGACAACAACTCTTGTTTGGGACTGATCTCCTTGAAGGCCCAAAACCTCACTCCTCTCGAGGTCGGTTAATGACTATCCATTGTCATGGCCATGCCGGCGAATCCACCGCCGAATACCCCAAGAAGTATCCCGGGCAGTATTGCGGTGGCGAACGAATCGAAGATGTCCTTGTCCGTTATCAAGAAGACACCCAGCGTGAGGATGATGACCACGGATGGAAGTCCGATCAGGACACCGCGCGTAATCGCCTTGCCCATCCGGCCTGCTGGTGTGATTTCACTGTCAGCCATAGCTCCATGATGCCAGAAATCCTCCAAGCGGGCCGCCAACGACAAGGAGGTTCACTTCGTCGCAGTCTCCTCGACCTCGGGACCACCCACACGATCGGCATCAAGACCCATCGATCGCACCCTGAGCAGGAACGGCAGTTGGAACGCGTAGAGGATGCCGGCCACGACATACCCCGTTCCCAGGGACCAGACGTCGGCCACACGGCCCAGCGCAGGTTGTGCAACAACACCGCCTGCGGATCCGGTCAACGAAGAGAAGGACAGAACCGTCGCCCTCTGCTGCGACGGGATCACAGCATTGAGGTAGGCCTGCTGCATCGGGCCAGACAAGGCCCATATCAACGCCGTGAGGGCAAGAAGGACCACGGCAACCCAAAACCCAAGTGGCGATTCGAGAAGCGAGGCCAGGCCCACGGCGACGATGAAGATCGAACCTGCAACAACTGCCCCGATGAGAACGGCGGTGCGAGAACGGAATGCCTTCCGGATCAACGAAACCGAAGACCCACCGATCATCTGCGCTACTGCGAACACGGCTGCCGCGATTCCGGCCAGGTAGGTCGCGTCAGGATCACCGAACAGCTCGAGGAGGTATGGCTGGAAGGCGTAGAACACCCAGATACCGATGCCGGCGGAGAACGGCGCCGCAAGCAAAAACATCCGGACAGGGGGGTTCTTGAGACCATGAGTAATCGACGCCTTCAGGATTGCCCTGGCTTGGTCGTTGATACTGCCCTCACTGTGCGGTTCGTACCCGATGTCGTGCATCCAACGCCAAGCAGCAATGATGACGACCAGAAGGAGCAGCGAACGGAGTGCATATGGAATCCCCAGGCTCACCGTTCCGAGGAATCCTCCCAGGATCGTCCCGATGAGAGTGGCGACGCCTGCGATCGCCTGACCCTTTCCGAAGACCATTTCAATGGGCTCGGTGTACCCGGTGGCTTCCAGCGCATCGACCAACCATGCCTCGGTCGCACCGGAGAAAAAAGTGAAACCCAGGCCGATGAGCGCGGATACCAGGATCCACCAAACGAGATGAGCCTCCACGGCCCAGAGGCCTAGATAAGCCATCGTCGTGACCAGTAGGGTCGCGGCCCCGAGAATGAAGGAGATTCTCCGACCTCTGGCATCGGCGATCACACCGGTTGGTATCTCGAAGAGCACCATCCCCGCCGTGAACGCAGCGTTGGCCACAAAGGCTCCAGTGATCGACAAACCCGCATCGAGTAGGAACAAGGTGTTGATTCCCCAAATCAGCGACGCCGCCAGCGTCTGCAACAGAAGGAGCGTGAGATACGTGCGCTGCACGAGTTGTGGGGTCAAGGCACACCAAAGTCTTGGGGTCAGTTAGCGTACCTTCTCGATGCCGACTCCATACGACGAGCGCAAGTACCAGATCCCGTTCGCATCGGCTGAGTACATCTCCTTTGCGTCGCGCAACTCCTTTTTGGGGGTTCCATCCGTTACCCCTGACAAGCTGGGTGATGGAGACGTCGTGATAATGGGTGCACCTTTCGACTGGGGCACGACGTATCGACCCGGGGCGAGGTTTGGCCCTCAAGCGATCCGCAACGCGGACTACGGCGCCATGGATGGCTACCGACCCCACCTACCGACAGGTATCGATCCGTTCGGAACTCTTGGAGTTGTCGACGTCGGCGATGTCTATGTCTATCCGGGGCAGCTACAGCGGTCAATTGATCGGATTGCCGACGCTGTGGAGCTTCTGGCAAGCGCAGGCAAGATCCCCATAATCCTGGGTGGTGATCATTCAATCACCTGGGCAGATGCACTGGGTGTGGCTCGTGTTCACGGTTTCGGCGAAGTAGCCCTGGTTCATTTCGACGCACATGCCGACACAGCTGAGTCCGATCATGGTTCGCTGGTCGGTCACGGGACTCCGATGCGCCGGCTAGTCGAGTCGGGCGCGGTCCCAGGGCATCGCTTTGTCCAGATCGGTCTGCGGGGCTACTGGCCCGAGCCCCACGTGATGGAGTGGATGCAAGAACAGAAGATGCGTTCCTACATGATGACCGACATCGTGGACAGGGGATTGGACGCCGTCGTGGACGAAGCCGTCGACTACGCCCTGCAGGGAGGCGCAAAAGGAGTTTTTGTTTCATTCGACATCGACGTGGTCGACCCGGGCCTGGCACCAGGAACCGGCACACCAGAACCGGGTGGCCTCAATTCCAGGGAAGTGTTGGACACCGTGAGGAGGATCTCCCGTGAGTTGAATGTCCTCGGTGCCGATGTGGTCGAGGTGTCTCCGCCCTATGACGGGCCGGGTGAACAAACGGCCTATCTCGCCAATCGTGTCGTTCTGGAAGTTCTCAACGGAATGGCGGAGCGAAAACTCGCTGAGTGACAGGCGTGGTTGATCTCACCCGTTCCGTCGAGCAGATACGAGAGCGGCTAGCGGGCGCAGCCGCATCTCCCTTCCGGCACGTCGAGTACCCCCTGGCCAACAGTTTTCAATATCGCGGCGATCCCGGTCTTCACGGACCAGGCTCTGTCTCTTGGAGCGTCATCGGCGATGTCGCTTCGTTGATTGGCGGTATTCGCGGCCTGTTGATTCAAGCGGCTCATCCCGAAGTGGTTGCCGGAGTTGGAGATCACTCGAGATACCGCGAAGACCCTCTTGGTCGCCTTTCCAGAACCTCCGCGTACGTCACTGCCACCACCTTTGGTGCCATGCCCGAGGTGGAAGCAGCTGTCGACGTAGTGAAGCGGATTCATCAGCGGGTCCGCGGCGTGTCGGAGCGCGGTGTCCCATACAGGGCATCCGACCCTGACTTCTCCGCGTGGGTCCACAACGCGTTGACGGCATCGTTCCTGGTCGCCCACCAGACCTACGGCGCGTCAGAGCTATCCGCCAAGGAGGCTGACACCTTTGTAAAGGAACAGTCGCGGGTAGGCAGATTGCTATACGCCGATCCGATGCCACAGTCGGCGCACGAACTCGACCGATGGATTGCCACACATCCTGATGTCGCACCGTCCCAAGCGATGCATGAAGCCATCGAATTCCTCCGCGATCCCCCGCTCGACAGGGCTATCAAACCGGCCTATCGAATTCTGCAACAGGCTGCCACAGCGACAATCCCGATCAGGATTCGACGGGTTCTTGGGTTGGGAGCCTCACCCGCCGCGATCCCGGCAGGACGTTTGGTAATCCGAGCGCTTCGCTGGTCGATGAGCTACTCGCCGTCTTGGGAGGTCGCGCTGATTCGGACCGGAACACCAGTGCCCGAAGGCCGGTTCCGGCAGCCCCTGCCAATCGACTTGCCAGCCTGATCCGTCAACGGAGCGAGAACTCCTCCCAGGGGAAGTCACCAGGACGACCCCAAACAGCTTTCAGGCTCAGATTCGAGGGACTCATCACGACAGCCCCGCAGGTGGCGACGTCATGGATGTTGGCCGCCTCACGGCTGATCTCCGGATCAGCAAAAAAGCTGACGAGGTCACCCCTATGTTCACGGGCACGCTCCAACCTCACCTCTGAGTTTGCTTCGCTGAACGGGTTCCGAGCACCTTCTTCGGTTTTGGTCGAAGCATCCAGACAATGGTTGGTGTGAGCGAAGTAGCCCTCTCCTACCCTCGTGACCTTTCTGTTGTCCGGCATCGCTTCTATGTTGCAGCCCGTACCGTCGGGACCCACCAAAAAGAAGTTGTGCCCTCCAGCCAGATCGGCTTGAAGAACGACATCTATCGCGGCGTCGAGGCTCGTTTGCTCGAGGATCTTCCGAACGACAAAAGGCCATGTCACACCGGGCCTGCCCAAAGAGGTCAGGTTGTTGATGCCTACCGCGACACCGGCATCGTTCATACCGATCTGGCCCAGACACCCGGCCGTGGTCTGCACCAAAGCACGGGGTTTGTTGATGGGTTGAACGTCAACGAGATACACGTACTCCCCTGCTGACGCGTGCATGTCCCAGGTCTGGCCCAACACTCCACGATCGGCGTCAATCACTCCTGTGCAGTCGTCCTCGATCAATCCGGAGCCACCGGATGCCCTCACCACGTCGATCAGGTCGGTGAAGCCACCGACAACCACGGCTTCCGCCCGAGAGATCCCGGCTGAGTCGGCCAGGGCAGACATCTCGGCGAAAAGAGGTTCCGAGAAACGTTCGTGTGCCGAGAGAGTTGCTTCTGCAAGATCAACAATCGTTTGCGGATCAGCGGAATGACCAGACCAGTAGGCGTCTCCGGCCAGCGCAATCCTGTCCTTCAGATAACGATTGATGTCGTCCACCAAGAGCTCCCCGTGGACTCTTCCGAGGTTGTCGGGTTCGCCAGCCAACTCGACCGCACGCAGTCTTCCGCCGTACATCCCGCCACGGTACCGGGAACCGAAATCTCTGACCGTCCCGTCCAAGACATATCACCGGAGAAGTCCGGTCGACCAAAAGGGGTAATGGACATGAAACGAACAATCATCGCAATAGGGGTATTTGGATTGCTGCTGGCGGCATGCAGCTCGAGTGACTCTGCGTCAGAGACATTTATGGAGATCGGCTCCGGTCTCGACAGCGGAGGTGAAGTCGTCTTCAACGACGATGGGACCGAACAGGTTCCTGTTGATGAGGAAAGACTTGCTTCAAGCCAGACGGTGAACCTCGACATCGCGGTCTCAGCTGACCGCAAGGTCATCCGGAATGTCTCGCTTCAGCTCGAAGCCGACGACACGAGGGCGACATACGACGAAATCGTCAGAATCGCAGAGGCTGCGGGAGGCTTCGTAGGCAGCGCAGAGGTGAGCCCGGTCGGCGAGGACCTTCCTCCTCACGTCTTTGTCACTGTTCGGTTGCCATCGGCAAATCTCACCGACGCCCTTGCCAAGATCAAGGACACGGCAAACGAAGTGATTTCTGAATCCCAGGGCGCCCAGGATGTCACCGAGAGTTTCATCGACCTCGAAGCACAACTGGCCAATCTCACGATTCTGGAGACCGAGCTACGCGCACTGCTGACGGACGTCAGGGCACAACCCGACGCAGATCCTGAGAAGCTTCTGCGGGTTTTCAGCGAAATCTCCAACACCCGGGGCCAGATTGAGCAGATACAAGGCCAGCTCAACTACCTGAACGATGCCGTTGACCTCGCCACAGTGAACATCAGCATCGATCCGACGCCGGCGGCGATACCCATCGTCGAAGAGGGATGGGCACCAGCCGAGACCGCGCGCGATGCGAGCCGCGAGCTCGTAGCAGGACTACAAAGCTTCGCTGACTGGATGATCACATTCACGATCGCAGTCCTTCCGCTCCTGCTGCTGTTCCTGGTGATCCCTGGCCTCGTTGTGTTCGTCGCCTATCGCTTTTGGAAGAACCGAAAGCCGAATCGTCCGGCTGGCGGCACACCCGAGCCTCTACCCAGCGAATAACCAAATGACAAAGCCGGCGCGGTGTCAACCACCGCGCCGGGTGGTCTCATCAATCGTTTGAGAACTACGCTGCCCACATGTCCGCTTATTGGCACCCATTCGCAGAAATGTCGAGCGTCCAACACGAGCCTTTCATCATCGAGCGTGGTGAGGGCATCTACGCATTCGACGAGTCCGGCAACCGATACCTCGACGCAGCAGCTTCACTTTGGTACATGAACGTCGGCTATGGCCGCGACGAGATTGTGGACGCCATGGATGAGCAAGCTCGCAAACTTCCGGCGTTTCATTCATTTGTCGACTACGCCACCCAACCGCCAATCGACCTGGCCAACGCCATCGCCT
Organism: Acidimicrobiia bacterium; assembly: GCA_965216445.1. Lineage (GTDB taxonomy): Bacteria > Actinomycetota > Acidimicrobiia > Spongiisociales > ZC4RG35 > MA-ANB-1. Next base: position 790,398 of record OZ244166.1, on the reverse strand, counting down.
CTGTTTCGCCCGACCCTGACTCGAAGGTGTTCTTTGGATCCGGAGGATCTGACGCGGTGGACACGGCAGCCAAGATGGCTCGACGGTACTTCTCGGCGGTCGGCGAACCAGACAGGACGGTCTTCATTGCCAGGGAATGGGCTTATCACGGTATGCACTCTTACGGCACGTCTCTCGGGGGCATGGAACCAAACCGCTTGGGGTACGGCGGCGACCTTGTCTCCGACGTCGTGATGGTCCCTTACGACGACGCCGACGCTGTTGACAAAGCTATTGAGCATGTTGGCCCGGATCGGGTAGCCGGCATCTTTGTCGAAGCCGTGATCGGTGCGGGCGGCATCCGTCCCGTGGACCAGGAGTACCTGACACACATCCGGGATTCAATAAGGAGCGCCGGCGGTCTCTACATCTCCGACGAGGTGATTACCGGTTTCGGAAGAGTCGGCGACTGGTTTGCCGCAAACAAATACCAACTTCAGCCCGACTTGATGACCTTCGCCAAAGGCGTCACCTGCGGCTACGCACCACTCGGAGGTGTTGTTGCTAGTCCACGAATCGCAGAACCGTTCTTTACCACTCCTGGCTTGATGTTTCGACACGGATACACCTACTCGGGTCATTCGACTGCATGTGTGGCTGGTCTGAAAGTGATGGAGATCATCCAGCGAGAGGGCCTCTTGGAGCGAGCAGCAGCACTCGAAGAAGAGTTGTATCAAGCACTGCTGCCGCTGGAGGAACTCGAAGTAGTCGACAACATTCGCAGGGGTGTGGGGGCGTTGGCTGCGGTGCAACTGAAGGTTGGCGACGACGAGACGCTACCGGGCAGGGCAGCGACGGCATGTCGCTCCGCAGGCGTGCTCACCCGTGCTGTCGGCGGCGGCGGCTTGCAGGTGTCACCACCACTGACGATGACCAAAGCTCAGACCGTGGAAATGGCTGATCTCTTCGCTCGGGGCCTTGCCACACTCTGAACCCAGCGTTGACGTCTGGGGTGGCAGTCGTTCTGAAGTCCTTCGCTGCATCGCGGCCCACTAGGATCGCCCACATGTCATTCCCAACCGCCTCCGCCTACCCGGAAGAAAGCCAAGCCACAACCATCCTCGTTCTCGGGATACTCGGGATCGTCTGCTGTGGTCCATTAGGAATTGCTGCATGGATCATGGGCAACAAGGAACTCGAGGCTATCGATGCGGGAAGGAGGAATCCCGAGAACCGGGGAACTGCCAACGCCGGTCGGATAATCGGGATTGTGGCGACCGCACTCCTCGCCCTCGGCATCCTCTTCTTCATCGCCTGGCTGATCCTCGGATTCTCGTTCGCGGCATTCGACAATCTCTAAACCGAACCAATGACCACCGTTCGAACCCGGATGCTGACGATTGCCCCGTTGATTGCGGTTGGATTCCTGGCTTTGGCCAGCCCAACCGACGACGGGCCCACGATCTGTCCGTTTGCGTTGGTCACAGGAACGGCGTGTCCAGGCTGTGGCATGACCAGGGCCTTCGGCTACCTGGTACGCGGGGACATCGCGGCCGCAGTCAGGTATCACCCGTTGGTATTCCTGGTCGCGATTCAAGCCATCGTTGGCTGGGCCTGGCTCATGCTGCGCCGAGGAGATCGGGTGAAGCCCTTTTCCAGCCGACTCACCAGCGCAATCCTGGTCGGGACCGCAGTCAGCCTGTTGGTTGTATGGGTTGTCCGGATGGGTGTTGGTGCGTTGCCACCGGTGTAGTCCGGCCCAACCAGAAAACCAATGCCACGACGGTGCACAATCCACCGATGACGGCTGGGATGGCCCACTTGGAGTCAGCCACCATCGACAAAGACTGTGACAGCGGTGCTCGGCCACCGCCGGGGTCAAGAGCCCACGCTCCCAGCTTGAGCAAGAGAGCAAAAGAAAGCCCGGTGAGTCCAAACCGCGTCAGGAGAGTGCGGAACGCCTTCATCCGATTGGGCGCCGCCGCCACGTAGAGAGCTGCCGAACGCTGATCAAAACCACCACATGAGAGAATTGCAGCGGTACCCAACCGTTGCGCCGTCTGGCGAAGAAGCTACCCACAGTCGGCGGATCGGTTGGTTGACGGATTGTCAACGGGTCGAGACCTGGCAACAAAAGCAGAAACCTGTTCTTCGGGAACAGGTGCTCCCGATGCCGCCAAAGCACCAGTGACCGCGGGAACGGTTGGCTCCATGATGGAGGCAACATCAACCGCACCGCCCTCAGCGCCTTCAGTGGCCGCAGCCGCCACGACCTCACCGGCAAGACGCTCCAACGAGGCTTCGACTTCGGGTGTGAGCATGGCTAGTGCTGTCGCTTCATCGGCGATGCCGGCGGGTACGCCGGCCGAGACCAATTGATCCACCATCCAGTTGCTGAAGATCCCAACCACTTGCTCGGATTGGCCCAGTGGCTCCAGGTTCTCCTGAAGGGCATCCGTGTCGGTGACGACGGCCCGACCCCAGAGGCTAATGAACAAGATCGTGGTTGCGAGACCGAAGAACCAAGCTGCCGTCGAGCCGATCGCACGAGCGGACTTCGACCTCAACTCTTGATCACCAGCGCTGGATTGGTTCTGATTCTGGGACGCTTCTCTACGACCGCTTTCGCAAGCTCATCGAATGCCAGCGCCGCTTCAGAGCCCGCTGCCGCGACCGCTACAGGTACTCCATCGTCAGCACCACGACCCATCTCGGGGAGAAGTGGAACCTGGGCAAGCAAATCAACCTTGAGCTCCTCGGCCAACTCGGCACCGCCACCCGAGCCGAACAGCTGGTAGCGTTTTCCGTCGTCTCCGGTGAACCAAGACATGTTCTCGACGACACCAATCACCTGCTGATCCATTTCAGCTGCCATCAGGGCGGCCCGCCTTGCGACTCGTTGAGCAGTCGGTTGTGGCGTCGTGACCAGAACGACCTGGGCACGGGGCAAGAACTGCGACATCGAAATCGCGATGTCGCCGGTGCCGGGTGGCATATCGACGATTAGAAAATCGAGGTTGTCCCAAAACACGTCCTTGAGGAACTGCTCAATCGCCTTGTGCAGCATCGGACCCCGCCAGATGACTGCCTTGTCATCACCGACGAAGTAGTCCATGGACATGGCCTTCACCCGGTTCGACACTGGAGGAACGATGAATTCGCCCAGCATCATCGGCGGCTCATGGATTCCGAGCATCCGTGGAATGGAGAAGCCCCAAATGTCGCCGTCAACGATGCCAACAGTTTTCCCGGCTCGGGCTAGGGCGACCGAGAGATTCGTGCTCACCGACGACTTCCCCACCCCGCCTTTTCCCGACGACACAGCAACCACTCTTGTGGAGGAGCCCGGCTCTCCGATCCCCGGTCCGGCATCCTGCTTCAGACCTTCCATCCACGTCGACACTTGGTCTTCGTCCATCAACTCAACTGAGATGTCGGCGCCTCGACCGAACGGGCTCAGGGCGTGCCTCAGCTTCTCGTCCAGTTCGGGCCCACCTGGCACGGGGAGCAGCAGATCAACCTTGATCTTTCCCGTCAATGTCTTGGCAACCTCCTTGACCAGGCCCAGGTCCCCGAGGGTCCTCCCGACGAGAAGCGGCGATTCGAGGTCCGCAACCGCGTCGTAGATTTCGGGATGAGATCTCGTCCCACGCGCGTCTTGGCCTGGGTTTTGGTTGTCCGGATCCATGGAATTTCTCCTACGACGGCAGTGGTTAGAAGACTCCTGGAACTATAGTTTTGCTCGGCTCATACCTCTCATGGACAAGAAGACTCTCGACACCAGGATCTCCGATCTCACCTCGGCCCTGGGTGACCCCACCCGGCGCGGGATCTACATCGCGGTCAGGGAGTCCAACGAACCACTTACCACCTCGAGAATCGCAGAAGCGTTTGGGCTCCACCCCAACGTTGCCCGTCATCACCTGGATCGCCTCGCCGCTGATGGGTACCTCCGCGTATCGACAAGTCGACCCAGCGGAAAGGGTGGTCCTGGAGCAGGCCGGCCGGCGAAATCGTATGAAGCCACTTCCAAGGAAGTCTCAGTTCACTTTGCCCCCGAGCGATCGGAAATGCTCATCGAGCTGCTGATGCAGGTGCTGGATCGAGTAAGCAGCGACGATCTCTCCGGCATTGCCGAAGAAATCGGTCGTGAATACGGCAAACAGCTCGCCGCCGAAATCGGTGTGGAAGACGAAACCGGGTATGGCGAAGCGGTCCAATCCGTAGCCAAGGCTATGACCGGACTCGGCTTTGCCATGGACCCTGACATTTCCGGTCAACAGCTGCTGACGTCTCACTGCCCGTTCGGTGAGGCAGCAACCAACCACCCCGAGGTTGTCTGCTCTTTGGATCGCGGGATCGTTTCAGGGCTGTTCGGCGAGCTGTCAGCACCTTGTGAGCCAGTGCTTATCCCACATCACCGCCCGGACGATGATTGTGTAACTCGGGTTCCCGTGACACTGACCGCTCCATAACTGCCGAATTCAGAAAGAACCGACGCTTTTGCACCCCCAAGACCGTCCGGTTTGCGCCTTTGACTCCGGTAGTCTCAGAGGACAACACTTCATCAAATCAACCCGAAAGGTCCCAGGATGAGTAACGATCCATTCGGGTCCCGGACCACCCTTGATACACCTCTTGGTAGTCGCGAGATCGCCCGACTAAACGCAGTGGAGGGGACCCAAAACCTTCCCTATTCGATCAAGGTCCTCCTCGAGTCGGCCCTCCGTAACCTCGATGGCGTGTCTGTAACCGCAGACGACGTACGCAGGATCGCCGGATACGACGCAGCCAACGTCGGTGAACAGGAGATCCCGTTCATCGCGGGCCGTGTCGTCCTCCAGGACTTCACCGGAGTCCCCGCGATCGTTGATCTCGCTGCGATGAGAACTGCGATCGTCCGTATGACCGACGATCAGGGCGCGGCTCAAAAGGTCAATCCGTTGATTCCCGCCGACCTGGTTGTTGATCACTCGGTCCAGGTGGATGCATTTGCACGACCGGACGCGTTGCTGATCAACTCGAACAAGGAATTCGAGCGGAACCAAGAACGGTACGAATTCTTGAAATGGGGCCAGTCGGCCTTTGCCAACTTCCGTGTCGTTCCTCCGGCAACGGGCATCGTCCACCAAGTCAACCTGGAGTATTTGGCCAGCGTTGTATGGGACAACGGGACGCAGCTTTACCCCGACAGTCTCGTGGGGACCGACAGCCACACCACCATGATCAACGGTCTTGGAGTAGTTGGCTGGGGCGTCGGCGGGATTGAGGCCGAGGCGGCCATGGTGGGACAACCCATCTATATGCTCCTGCCCGAGGTTGTCGGGTTTCGGCTGACCGGAAAGCTCGCGGAGGGTGCAACCGCTACTGACCTGGTTCTCCGCGTGACCGAGATGCTTCGGGCCCACGGGGTCGTCTCCAAGTTCGTCGAGTTCTTCGGCCCGGGATTGGCCGACATGCCCCTGGCGAATAGGGCCACAATCGCCAACATGGCGCCGGAGTACGGGGCCACCGTTGGATTCTTCCCCGTCGACGAGCAGACGCTCAAATACCTCCAGCTCACCGGGCGCGACGACAAACTCGTGGACACCGTCGAGCAGTACTACAAAGAGCAAGGACTATGGCGTGACGATTCGCGTCAGATCCAATACTCCTCAACACTGGAATTGGACATGTCGACGGTTCAGCCAGCTTTGGCTGGTCCGAAACGTCCTCAGGACCGCATCGACCTGTCGGCCATGAAGGGGCAATGGGAACAGGACTTGACCAACGTCTTTGGCAAGGTCAGCGCTGCAGAAAAAGGGACCACCACCGAGTGGGTGGACGAAGGCGGAAGCCCGGCTGCCGAACCGCAAGACACCCTAAACGTAAGGGTTGAATACGACGGCAAGACCTTCACCATCGCCGACGGTGATGTCGTCATCGCTGCGATCACCTCCTGCACCAACACATCTAACCCTGATGTCATGGTCGGTGCAGGCCTGGTTGCCCGCAAAGCAAGAGAGTTGGGCCTTGCCCGCAAGCCGTGGGTGAAGACATCGCTGGCACCCGGCTCCAAAGTGGTGACGGAGTACCTGACCAAGTCCGGGCTCCTGCCGGATCTCGAAGGTCTTGGGTTCCATGTCGTCGGATACGGTTGCACCACCTGCATCGGCAACTCCGGGCCGCTGCCCGTGCCGATTTCGGAGGCAATCAACGAGAACTCGCTGGTTACGGCCTCAGTGTTGTCCGGCAACCGCAACTTCGAGGGCAGGATCTCGCCAGATGTGAAGGCCAACTATCTCGCATCGCCTCCACTTGTCGTTGCCTACGCAATCGCAGGTCGCGTGGATTGGGATCCCATCACTGAACCGATCGGCACCGATGCCGATGGCAACGACGTCATGCTGGCGGACATATGGCCCACTCAGGACGAGATTGCGCAGGTCGTCGGGAGCAACGTTCTCCAGTCTCAGTTCACAGAGAAATACGCTGACGTCTTCACGGGGTCGGACGAGTGGCGATCCATTGAGACGGTCGAGTCCGATCTGTACTCGTGGAGCGAATCAAGCACCTATGTGCAGGAGCCGCCTTTCTTCACCGAACTGACACCGAATGTCACACCCCTGGCCCCGATAGAGCGGGCGCGTGTTCTAGCCAAACTCGGTGACTCGGTTACCACCGACCACATCTCCCCGGCCGGGTCGATTGCTATCGACTCGCCTGCAGGGCGTTACCTCATCGAGAACGGGGTTCAGCCCGCGATGTTCAACTCCTACGGTTCCCGGCGCGGCAACGACCGTGTGATGACAAGAGGCACCTTTGCCAACATCCGTGTGCGAAATCAGCTCGCACCAGACACCGAGGGTGGTTGGACTACGGACTTCACGGACGGGGAAGTGAAGTCGATCTATGAGGCAGCCATGAGCTACAAAGAGGCCGATATCCCGTTGGTGGTCTTGGCGGGAACTGACTACGGCATGGGATCGTCTCGAGACTGGGCCGCGAAGGGAACCTTCCTGCTCGGCGTGAAAGCGGTGATCACGAAGTCGTTCGAGCGGATCCATCGTTCAAATCTCGTGATGATGGGAGTGTTGCCTTTGGTCTTTATCGAAGGTCAGGACGCTGACTCCCTAGGACTGGACGGAACCGAGGAGTTTTCGATTGCCCTCTCTGACCACCTGCGTCCCAGGCAGACAATCGCGGTGACGGCCACCCATGCAACCAATGGCGTCACGGAATTTGAGACCGTGGCTCGTGTTGATACACCTATAGAGGTCGAATATCTCCGTAACGGTGGGATCCTGCACTATGTCCTCAGACAGATGGCCAGAGCCTGACAACACTTCAGAAGGCAAAACCGACTCCGGGGATCCCGTTGGCCCAGTGCCAAGCCGGATGCTGCGTCTCACGGGAGTGTTCGTTGCGATTGTCGCGGTAGGGCTCCTCGTCGCGTGGGTATTGCAAGCCGATGCGCCGGCAACAGCAACGATCGGGGCCAAGGCCCCGGATTTCGAAGTCAGAAATGTCGTTGCAAACGAGCCGGTGATCCTGAGTGATTTGGTAGCGGCGAGCGATCGACCAATCGTTCTCAACCTCATGGCGTCGTGGTGTGGGCCGTGTCGAGCCGAGATACCTGAGATCAGTGCATTCGCCGACGCCAACCCCGATGTCCTGGTTTTGGGTGTTGCTGTGGAGGACGTCTACGACGACTTCAAGCAGTTCGTCACCGAAGTCCGACCCACCTACCCGGTTGCTTTCGACGATGGTGAAATGCGGGCGGCCTATCGGAGTATTGGTCTGCCGGCCACGTTCTTCCTGGATTCGAACGGGAACATCGTGGAGCTCTTCAACGGGATCCTCAACGCCGAGATCCTCGAGGAGATTGTCGCCGAAATCGGTTGAGATCTTCGTGTCTCAGCTCAACTCTGAGAGTCGACCCTCGAGCAAACGGATGTAGTCCAGGTTGGGTCCGTCGACCAACTCAGCAGTGACAATGAGGCGCTCTCGAGCTGAGAACTTCGGATGACACGTCGTCAGTGTTAGCCACCCACCATGTCGATCATTGGTTACCCATACATCGGTTGGCTTGACGACAAACCATTCATCTTGCAGCTGATACGTATGCACCCCAATCGCAGTCTCAATCTCGATGATGTCGCCCGGCTTCAGCTGATCGAAGTCAAAAAATGGACGACCATATGTTGTCCTGTGACCTGAGATCACCGCGTTCCCGGGCTGCCCGGGAAGGGCAGTATTGGGCATGTGTCCGGGGCCTTTGCGCAAGGTTGACGATGAAACACCCTCGAACACAACCGCTTCAAGCCCGAGCCGGGGAACCCGGATTATCGCAAACTCACTGTCCTCAGCGGGTTGAGGCTCAGGGTGGTATTCCACGACCTCGGGACCATCCTCAGGCGGGACGCTGGTTGGGATCTCTTCAACTTCAGGGAGCTCAGTCCTGGTTTCGGTGAAGACCTCCACAACCTGTTCGCTTGCTGCCTCCTGGGTTCTGGCGTTCAGGAAGTCAGTGACAAACAGCTCGAACCCGACGTAACCGAGAACGAAAAGACCCGACCAAATGAGGGTCCAACCGAAGATCTGGATTTTCCTTGCCACCAACAAAGGCTATACCGGGTGATCCGGTACTCGGGTCAGCCAGATTCGGATCCTGTCGACCATCGAGGCTTCCGCTTGTTGAGAAAGGCATCTATGCCTTCGGAGGCGTCCTCTGACATGCCGATCTCGGTCAACCCGCCGTGGAGTCGGTCGAGTGCGGCGTCAAAGTCGAGGTCTGTCATTGCCACAAATGAGTCTTTGCCGATCAAGTGGCTGATCGGACTCGCTGAAACCAGCGACTGAACTACCTCATCTACGACCTTGTCCAGGTCGTCCCTTTTGACCACTCGCGACACCGCACCAAGGCGGTGGGCCTCTTGTGCGTCGATGATGCGGCCGGTGAGCATCAACTCCAGGGCTGCCTTCCTGGGCATCGCCCTGGAGAGGACCGAAGAGATCATCATCGGCCACAGGCCCACCTTGACTTCTGTTGTCCCCAGCTTGGCGTCGTCGACGCAGATCGTTAGGTCGCATGCAACCGCAAGACCGAAACCCCCAGCCAGAGCATGACCGTTGACACGTGCCACTGTTGGTTTGCCACTTCTGGCCATCAGCCGGAATAGGTCGGCAAGCACGCCACGTTCGACGTGGCCACCCAATGGGTCGTCTACAAATCCGCCAGAGAGATCTCCACCAGCGCTGAACGCCTTGCTTCCCGAGCCGGTATAGACGATTACCTGAACTCCAGGATCATCGACCGCCCTTTGGGTCGCGACCAACAGCTGCTTCATGGTTTCGTTGGACAACGGGTTGTGCCGCTCGGGGTCGTCGATGGTGATTGTCGCCCGTCTCTCGACGACCTCGTATTGGATAGTTCCCATTTCTTCCCTGTCATCTACCGATCCGCCGCGGCGGCTATTACCGTCCATGCCAATGCTATGGCTCGCGCTCGTTCTCTTCGTGGCACTGGCGACCGCAATGTTACGCGGTGGTCGCCTGGCCAACCTCGGCGATATCGAGCTCCGTTCCTGGTGGTTGCTGCTGGTCGGATTCGGGCTTCAGGCAGCCACACGTTTTCTACCGGACGAAGACTGGGCGGAAACAACAGCTTTGGTGATGGTCCTCGGTTCGTTTCTGCTCCTGATGATCCTTGTGGTCATCAACAAGGAGCGTCCTGGGATGTGGTTGGCGGGATTGGGAGTTCTCATGAACTTCACCGTCATCTCCCTAAACGGGGGAATGCCCGTGCTCACAGAAGCAGCCTTGGCGGCAAGCGGTTTTGCCGAGACCACGCCAGACATCGCAGGGTCGTTCAAGCATGTTGTGCTCGACGAAAACACCACCCTGCCCATGCTTGCCGATGTGATCCCTCTGCGTTTGGCAGGCAACGGACAGGTGATCAGCCTCGGGGATGTGTTCCTGGCCGTGGGTTTGGGCCGTTTCCTCGAATACGAGCTGCGGAAGCCAAGACGCTATTTCAAGAAGGGCGCATCAGCCGCTGCCGGATCGGCGCACTGAATCTTCAGCCCGCGGCTACCGGTTGTCCGTTTCTGAGGACACCACGTGTCGTGAGCAGCCGGCGCAGGGATGCGACGACCTGGGGGTCATACTCGTACGCCGTCCCAGCGTGCAGGTGTTCTAGCGCCTGCAATGGGGTCCTTCCCTCGCGGTGGACCTGCCAGTCGTAGGCGGCTGCGACCTTGATTATGCGGGAAACGGGTGAGATCTCAGGGTCCGTTTCTTCGCCGGGTCGCCGGAACGGCTCATACTGATTGCGGACATCGCCTGCGACACGGTCCAGGTATGGAGCCTCAGCGATGATCTCGGCACTCCAGCGAGCAATGTCGTCGTCTGTGAATCCCATCTTCAAGATCTGAGGCTCATTGAGGCTGACTCTTCCGATGTCGTGCATCAGGCCAGCGAACTCTATGTCCTCGACCTGAACCGGCCCCAGACCCATCTCTTTGGCTATAGCGGACGCGATCTCGGTGGTCCTGTCGGCGTGACCGTCAATACCGAGGCCGGAAACCTCGGGTATCCGGGCCAGGGCGCGGATGGTCTGCTTGTACGTGACCTTGGTCTCCTGGAATCGGGCGAAAGCCGTGTGGGCAAACGAATACGGGAGGAGTGCGATCGGCAATGCCCACCAACTAAGGGCCGGGAACAGCTCCCCAAAAAGAGCACCAGTGAGGGTTAGGCCGAGGAACACGTTCAGGTCGTGGATCAAAGCCCGTGCCAGATACGTGCGGGACAGCTCACGTGGCCCCAAGACAATGACGGCGCGAAGCAGAACTTCGACCGCCAACCAGGCAACCAAGGCAGCACCAAACGGGAGAAGGTCTTCCCATCCACCGTCGAAATCGGCAAACACTCCCACCCGTGCCAATGAATAGGTGATGGCGAACACCACGTAGCCGGCCAGTCGACGAACCAGGGTCGGCAGCAGTTCGCTGTGGGGTTCCCCGCGTGATAGCCGTAACGCCCAAACAATCGCCAGACCGACGCCATAGACCACAATCGCGCCCGCGGTGTCGACTCCTCCACCTCCGTCAGTCATCACCAAAGGGAGTGCAGCCGCAACAGCTAGGCCAGTCGTGAACCGATTCCCCGAGTTCGACGTGGCGACACCAATCAGGGAGGCGAGAACAAGTGCTGTCACGCCCACCGTGACCTCAACCGGGTCAGCGGCCGCGTTGGGCATCGCCAATGCCGCCAGCCCCAGCGCTGTCAGAGGAAACAACCACGACACAAAGACCAATGCTCTTCTATTCCAGCTAGCCACGAAGGGTCAACTCCGGTTCTTCAGCAAGTCGTCGGGCCATCTCTTCGTCGTTGACGTGCGGGGCGCCCCAGCGGCGACGCGTCTTCTCCAACGCTCGTTCGAAAGCATCCACGACGTCGGGATGGAACTGACCGCCGGCGTGACGTCTGAGCTCGCTGATCGCATACTGCTGTGACAACGCCATCCGGTAAGACCGGGCTGACGTCATCGCGTCAAAGGAGTCGGCAACGGCGACGATGCAAGATTCGAGACTCGGCGTCTTGCCTTCGATATGACCACGGCCGCCATAGCCGTTCCCATCGAAATGTGAATGGTGACCGGAAGCGATCTCGACCATCGGTTGCAGGAAATCGACCTCGGCGAGAATCTCCTCGACGAGATGAGCATGTTCCTTCATCACGTCGTATTCCCCTTCATCGAGACGACCACGCTTTCGAATCAACTCGGTCGGCACCGCCAACTTGCCCAGGTCATGGATGAGGGCGGCCCACCTGATCTCTTCGAGCTGGGTTCCGGTGAAAGCAAGCTCCTCACCGATCAGTTGTGCAAAGTAGGCAACACGTTCGGTATGACCCCTCGTGTACATGTCTTTGGCTTCGAGAGTCTTGACGAACCCCCGGAGCGACCCGATATGGGAGTCACGCAGTTGGGCGAAGGCATATAGAGACATGTGCCCAATTCCGTAGACACCGACAATCAGAACCAGGATGGCGGGCCGATTGGCAATCAGATAGGCGGCACCGATCAAACCTCCGAGAAGACCCATCGCCACCTGACTACCGAAGAGAACACCCATCTTGGACCAGGGTTCGAGATTGTCCGATCCGAAAACAATTTTGACCGCTCGACGGATCAAGATTGTCTGGGACGCAACATAGGCAAACGCGGCGAGGGTTGAGGCCACCATGACCCGCGGTAAGGTCCTCAGTGGTCAACGGCGCCAACGTCACCCAGGTTGGCATCGAGGACAAAGTCCTGCCACGGCCCCAGCTATAGCGAACTGGCCAAAGTTGGCCAACGGTTGGAACCACCGCCGCTCCTTGAGGTCAGTAGGAGTTACCGAACCGACGACAGCCATCAGCGCCATGGCAAAACGGCATCCGAGCCGGTTTGGATCGCAAAAATGACGCCGGCGGTCATGATCACCATGATCGAGGAGCCGACTGAAGGAGTCGATCGTTGACCTCAACCGCAAATGACTCGAGAAGCACAAAGAGGGCAGCAAACGCCACCCAAACACCCCAATCGGGTGGGTCGAGACGATTGCTGTACCAACCAGGACCAGAAACCCGATTAGGGCATAGGGAATAGCCACACGGAGTCGTCGACGTACCGTGAGTCGGAGATGGCTTGACCATCCCCCATACCGCCTTCTGAGTTTCTTATCCATAGTCAGGGGTGACATGTTGCCTGATGCGAGGGGCAAGTCGACGTCATTAACTCAGCCGATCCGCGAGCTGGCCGTGTAGGCCACGTGCCTCCAGGAGGTGGCGGCCACACGATTGCTTGCATCCGAACGTTTATTCAGGCTCAGGACGCTCACCTACGGTTTTTATTTCACCGACCTTGGGGGCTGGTAATAATTATCCGCTCCGCTGGGGTTGATGAGGGTCTATTTGCTTGATGCCTTGTTACAGACGTCGATACTTGCCCACTGCTCCCGATTCCTCGGGAACCCTTTACATGTCAAAAGGCCCCTGACTTCGCCCGCCGGGAATAGCAGAACAAACAACCGGTCGATTGAATGCCCTCCAACCCACCAAAGGAAAAGCTCCAGCGGGCACAAATCTATCCGCTTCAAGTTGCTGTGACAAGAGGAAATCACACTCTGTGGTGGAAAAACACTCGGAGTTTCCAGCGATGGAGGTAGGCGGAGGGGTACGCTGCACCCGTGGACTCAGTCACCCTCCAGGAAAAGATTGGTCGGATCGATGGAGTCGAAGCAGTCCGGGTGGTGGCCGGCAGCAACGGCATTGACGAGATACATGTTCTCGCCAGGAAGACCAAACCGCCCAAACAGTTAGTACGCGACGTTCAGTCACTCGGCCACGCCTTGTTCGGCGAGGATATCGACAGACGTGTGGTGTCGATAGTGCAACTCGCCGACGGCGACCTAGACGGCGGGTTCCGTCCCGCCTTGGTCGACATCGCAGAGACGTTGGAAGGTTCAAAAGCCCGGGTTGAGGTCAGCCTCCGTTGGAACAGCCAGGTATTCAAAGGCAACTCATCGGGCGCCGCGTCGACGACAACCAGATCTCGTCAGATCGCAGAAGCAACAATCGACGCGCTCCGTCAAGGCATACATCCCGACGCGGCATTAGCCGTGGGCTCGATGGACGTTCCGGTGCTCGGCGGTCGCCCCGTGGCGGTGGCCCAAGTGGTACTCGTGACCGATGCCACCGAGCGGATGCTGATCGGGTCGGCGCTTGTTGAAGACGATGAAGCCCGAGCGGTTGTCCGGGCCGTGCTGGATGCGCTGAACCGCCTACTTCCCGACTTGAGGTTGCCCTGACGACACGGGCGGTTGTCACCCCACATCTCCTGTCGGCTGAGGCAGGGAGACATACACTGCTCGCCGGAGGCAACGCAGTAGACGCCGCAATCTCGATGGTGGCGACCCAAGGCGTGGTCGCTCCCGAAACCTGCGGGGTTGGCGGGGACCTGTTTGCGTTGGTGATGGCCCCCGCGTGGGACAAGCCGCTGGCACTCAACGCATCGGGACGGATGGGATCGAAGGCCAATCCGGACCAGCTGAGGGAGGCTGGACACACTGTCGTCCCCAGGGAAAGCCAACTAACGGCATCGATTCCGGGCTGTGTCGATGGATTGGTTGAACTCAGCTCCAGGCTTGGCGCAAAGACACTGTCCGAGGTCCTAGAACCAGCAGTCACGGTCGCCAAAGAGGGATTTGAGGTCTCCAACGAGCAAGCCGCGGCATTCGCCGCTACGGCCGATGTCTATCGAGCAAATCCCGCTGTCAGTTCGTTCTATCCCGGAGGAGGGCCGGTTAGCCCTGGGGACCTCGTTGTCCGCGAGGACCTGGCCAGCACGTTGGAGCAGATAGGTTCGGACGGCAGGGATGGTTTCTATCTAGGCCGGGCCGGCCATGACATCCAAAGGGCACTTTCCGACCACGTCGTTGCCGAAGATCTCGAGCAGAGGTTCGCTGACTGGGTTGAACCGCTCCGATGTGAGATCAACGGCCAAACTGCATGGACAATCCCACCCAACTCTGCCGGTTACCTTGGGCCGGCGACTCTCGCGGTCTTCCTTGCTCTCGACCCACCCGACGATCCCACCGACCCTCTCTGGTGGCACCTGCTGATCGAGGCACACCGTTCATTGGCCTGGGAGAGAGAACGGACGGTCGCCGACCCGGATCACACGGAGGTGCAGCCTGAGGAATTGGTGTCACCGTCGACAATCGAGCGTGCCGCGACCTCGGTCTCACGTGGCTCGGTAGGAACATGGCCGACAAAACCTGCGCGGCCATCAGGCACGGCTTTCATGTGTGTTCAAGATGACGCCGGGTTGGCGGTTTCGATCATCAACTCCAATTACCGCGGCACCGGATCACCGTTTGGGGCTGAGAACTCGGGTTTCCTGCTTCACGATCGCGCAGCTGGTTTCACACTTACCCCCGGACACCCCAACGAACTGCTTCCGGGGAAAAGACCCGCCCACACCTTGTCTCCGACCATATGGACCAGAGGAACGGAACCGACATGGGTTCTGGGAACCCGTGGTGGAGAGATTCAACCGCAGCTCATCGCCCAAGTGGCGGCCCGAGCAATCGTCGGCCGTCAACCACTCGAGGAGGCGATTGAGGCGCCGAGATGGTCGATGACCGAATACGAGGCGGGGTCCGGATCAACAGTTTCGGTCGAGCCCGGGAGCGGCGTCGCAGACCGATTGCGGTCGCTGGGGCACGACGTCATCGAGAAGAGCGAAATGCAGCCAGGTTGGGGCCCGATGTCGATCATCGACTGTGGCCCCTCCCCCAAAGCTGCAGCCGATCCACGAGTCGACACGGCTCGTGCCCTGCTCTTCTGATGTCCAGGACAGATCCTCTCGTTGGAACATGGCGACTTGTTGCCTGGACCGCCACCGTCGATGGCGAGCCGGTGAAACCATTCGGCGGGAGCACCACTGGGCTGATCACCTACTCCGAGGACGGGAGAATGTGGGGAACGCTGATGAGGATCGACCGAAATCCCATCGATGCTCCGACTCTGGCTGCTGCGAACGTCGACGCTCGGGCTGCGGCCGCTGCTGGCTACCTCAACTACGCCGGCACATACGAGTACCAGGGAGACAGCGTGACTCACATCGTGGAAGTGAGTCTCTTCCCCAACTGGCTCGGAACCCAACAGGTCCGCAAAATCACTTGGCAACCGAACGACGCGGGCGGCAACGATCTGATCCTCTCCGCCAGCTCCCAAACGAAAGACAACAAGCGAGTTGAGAACCGACTTCGTTGGAGGCGTCTCGACGACTGGGTTTAGCCCTTGATGTCAGCCATCAAGTCTCGGACCTGGTCGGGAAGGAGCGAACCGCCCGACCCGACGGCATAGAAACCCACGCGATCGATTCTTCCCTCGTACCGATCCTTGATTGCCGAACCCAACTCGCCGAGAGGTGCCGCTACTCCAACCGCGAGCACCGCTTCGTCGGGAACAACAGCAGGCATCTCCGCCCACTCCCCGCGTTTTGACATCGCGTTGAGCTGCTCCCCAAAGTCCCAATCGTTGGCTTCGAGGACGTGCCGGTAGGAAGGGGTCGAGGCGTAGAAGGAGATCTGTTGGCGTACCGGCTCCATCGCCTGCTCAACCTCCGACTCGTTCTCCCCTGTCATTATGAAGACCGACGTAGCCGTCGCCACCTCGTCAACACTTCGGTCCGCCCCTTCAGCCCCCGAGGCGATATTGGGCAGTACCAGGTCGTCGAGGTAGTCAACAGTGTGGAAAGGATGGATGAAGAAGCCGTCGCAGACCTCCCCGGCCATCTTCGAGAGCCAAGGCCCAACACCTGCGATATAGATCGGGATTTCCGGTTTGGGTATCGGACCGGGATTGAAGAATGGCGTCATCAACGTGAATTTGTAGAACTCACCGTCGTAGCGCAGAGGGGCGGCGTTCTGCCATGTGTCCCAGATCGCACGGAGGGCGAGGATGTAGTCGCGCAACCTCGGACCCGGATTACCCCACTCTGTGGAGAATCGGCGAGTGATGTGAGCTCGGATTTGTGTGCCGAGCCCCAGGACGAACTTCCCGTCAGACATCCGAGCGAGATCCCATGACGTCATGGCTGTGACCATTGGAGACCTGGGAAACGCTACTGCAATTGACGTCCCGATTTCGATTCCTGTTCCTTCGTTGGCCGCTATCGCCAACGGAAAGAAAGGGTCGTATTGGGTTTCGGCTGAGAAGAAGCCGTCGTATCCCAACTCTGCGGCCTCCCGAACTGCGGTGACGGCCCCTTGTGGCGGAGACGGCGGGTAGTAGTAGTCGACTTTCATTTGCGTATCGTAGAGACAGAATCGGTCAGTTACCCTTATCGGCGATGGTTTCGAAGTTGGCAAAGGCAATTGGATTCATCGGCGGAGTCGCAGCTGTGGTTTGGGCCATGAGAGACAGGTTCATCTCCGTGGCGGCATCCCGAGAACCCGAACTGCCGTCTTTCCGAGAGGATTCCGGAGGCGGCAGCGACCGCGTAGATCTCGAGTCGATCAACGGGATCGGTCCCGGGTATGCGAATCGTCTCCGAGCAGCTGGATTCGCCTCCGTTGGGGACCTCATAGATGCCGATCCTGCAGCTGTTGCCGAGGCGATTGGAGTCGGGGCCGACCGTGTCCAGGGCTGGATCGATCAGGCACGGACCTGAATTGGTTTATCTGACTGCACCCGAGGAACTCGACACTCTCCTTCCGGACCAACCGACCTATCGAGCCACACAGCTCCACGATTGGTTGTACAGGAATCCAGTCCTGCACGCCGACGACATGACCAACCTCCCGGCGGAAGTTCGAGAGCAAATCGGTGATGACCTCTGGCCGTTTCGAGTCGAGATGGAGCAATCCTCCGACAAGAGCCGCACTAGAAAGTGGCTGTTCCGTGCTGACGACGGTGCCGCTTATGAAGCCGTGCTGATGGGGTATCCAAAAAGAACAACCTTGTGTATCTCTTCTCAGGCAGGGTGTGCCCTTGCCTGCACATTCTGTGCTACCGGACAGTTCGGATTCGAACGACACCTCGAGCCGGGAGAGATCGTGGCCCAGGTCGCCTATGCACAAGCATTCCTCCGTCAGATTGGAATGCCCGGTGTCCCAGATCGACTCACAAACATCGTGTTCATGGGGATGGGTGAACCACTGGCCAACTACGACCGGGTGCGGGAGGCCTTGCGGCGGATGATCGACGTGATGGGAATCTCAGCGAGATCAATCACCGTTTCCACCGTGGGGATCGTCCCCGGCATCCGACGCCTGGCTGAGGAACCCTGGCCCGTCTATCTGGCGATAAGCCTTCACGCTGCTGACGACGATCTGCGAACGTCCCTGGTCCCCATCAACAAGCGATACCCGTTGGAAATGCTGGAAGAGGCGGCTGCTGAGTACTTCGCCAAGAAGAAGAGGCGACTGTCAATCGAGTGGACGATGATGGACGGTGTCAACGACACCGAAGACCAGGCGTTCAGACTGGCCGCGATCGCACGACGGTTGCAAGCACACGTCAACCTGATTGCACTGAACCCAACTCCACTCACCACCGAGGAGGCGTCTTCACAGCTACGCATTGACGAATTCGCGCGCCTTCTCAAGCGAGAAAAGGTCAACGTGACAATTCGGGATACCCGAGGCCAGGACATCGATGCCGCCTGTGGCCAACTGCGTGTCGTGGCCGGCAACTCCGGCTAGCCCGAACACTCCCCAAAGACACCGCCAAACACCCTCCCCAAAGCCGAAGCCGCGTGAGGCTAACCGAGATTTCTCAATAACTCCTTGGCGAAAAGCCTTGACCCAGCGCCGGCAATCTGCCTACAATCGAACATATGTTCGATACACTTTCAGTGTCGAGGGAAGCGGGACTCGAACATACGACAACCGGAAGCCACTCAGGATCAGCTAACGATTTCGAGGCCGACCTGGAGAGAATTGACACGGAACCGACCGACGGCCCCGGAGGATTCGAACGCTATCGTCGTCAGGTCCGAATGGTCGACGAGGCGATCGCCGGCTTCCACACATCACAGCTTCTTCTGATCGATATTCTGATCGAAGCTTTGACGAACGGTGTGTGGGCGACTGACGGTTCTCCGTCGCTGCCCGAATGGCTAGCCGCCCGTTATCGAATGAGCACATACTCGGCTCGAATCCTGGTCAAGATCGCCACGAAACTGCCCGAACTCCCCTGCATCCGAGAGGCATACGAGAACGGTCGCCTCTCTTGGGACCAGTTCCGTGCTTTGGTCAATGTGGCTACGCCAGAAACCGACGCCGAACTTGCCGAAACGGCACCAGATTTGAATCCGGCTCAGATCAAGGCCATCGCTCGTGAAGTCACCGATGACACGGTCGCCAAAGCTCGTGACAGCAAAGACGTCACTTTCTGGTTTCATGAGAACGAACCTCTCTTCGAAATGAAGGTCGTCCTCCCCGACGAGGAAGGTGCCACCTTCATCACCGCCCTCGCTCGCAAGGCCGGGCAGATCGACCTCGAACCGCAGGACGGCAGCCCTCTTCCCTACGGGACCATGCTCGCCAACGCTCTCATCCGAATCACTTCAGAGTCTCTCGCCTCCGACGCCGACCACGATCGCGCCACGCTCCTGGTCAAAACAGACATCGAGACACTCCTCGGACTTGAAGGCTCCCCACAAGCAACACTCGGCGACGGAACCACAATTCCAGCCACGACCACAATCACCAACCAAACTCTGAAAAGGCTCGCCTGCGACGCCCGGATCCAACTGGTCGTCGAAGATCCGATTGACGGCGTTATTGGAATCGGACGCACGTCCAGGACAATCCCCGGGTGGCTCTCCAGAATCGTCCGCACTCGCGACAAAGGCTGCAGGTTCCCCGAATGTGAACGGACACTCTGGCTCCAAGCCCACCACATTCATCACTGGTCGGAAGGAGGCCCCACCGACCTCGACAACCTGATCACCCTCTGTGGCTACCACCACCGTCTAATCCACCACGACGGCTGGGCCATCGACGGCAACCCCAACCACCAAGTCACCTGGATAACGAAGTGGGGAACCAAGTTCGAACGTCACCCCAGGTGGCCCGGGATCAAACTCATCAAAGAACGGGCAGCCAATCCAAGGCCAATCGAGCCCTGGTACCGAACGGCTTAAGGGCGGACCCCCAATCATCGGAAACTCCACTCAAAGCGAATGACCACTGGAAATCGGCCCGACAGCGGTTAGTCTTCTCGTGCGGAGCGGATCAGGGGCGAAGGAGCTGAACCTTCGATGCCTGAAAATCGTCGCGCCCGAGCCGCAATCGTTGCCACCATTCTGGCGTTGCTCGTGGGTCTGTTTTCCCTCGACTACACGGTCGAACGGGGTGACACCCTTTCAGAAATCGCCAAGGAACACGGCGTATCACTCACTGATCTGATCGATGCCAACGCTCTTTCCAACCCTGACCTGATCCATCCCGGTCAGGTGCTCGTCATCCCCGGCGAGGAGGGTGAGCCCGATGTGGTTCATGTGGTGGTACGAGGCGAAACCCTGAACCGGATCGCAAGCCAATACGGCACAACGGCTCGCTTTCTCGCCGATGCCAACAGCATCGCCAATCCCAATCTGATCAGAATCGGACAAGAGATCGTCGTTCCAGGTGAAGGATCCGGCAGTACATCGGGGTCGGGATCCACTAACACAGGTTCAGGCGGGAATCGAAGCGGCGACTATCACATCGTCAAGAGCACCGACACCGTCGAATCGATCGCCCGCAAATACGGAACAACCGCAGCTGCGATTCGAACGGCCAACGGAATCGTCGGTGACACGATCTACACGGGAACGCGCCTCTTCATCGACGGGCCCGGATTTGTTGCAGCTGGCTCGGCCGGAACATCTACCTACACCGTCAAACGTGGCGACCGATTGGGAGATATCGCGGCAAGTCACGCGACCAGTGTCTCGACCCTCATCAAGTTGAACGACATCAGCAACCCGAACGTGATCAGGTCGGGCCAGGTGCTCAAGGTCCCGGCCGGGTCGAGTTGGGTATGCCCGGTCGGACCAGCCAGCTTCATCAACGACTGGGGCTTCCCGAGGAGTGGAGGCAGATACCACGAAGGAAACGACCTGTTCACCGGAAGAGGGAAGCCGGTCTACGCACCAGTGTCCGGGAAAGTCACGTTCATCGTGGGATCAATCGGAGGGAAACAGTTCAACCTCGACGGTGACGATGGCGTTCGCTATCTCGGCAGCCACATGGACTCCTTCGCCGGTAAGAGTCGCAATGTCGACGCTGGCGAAGTCATCGGGTATGTCGGCACAACCGGAAACGCGGTCGGAACCTCGCCACACCTCCACTTTGGTATTTACATCAATGGGAAGGCGGAGAACCCGTACCCGACCCTGCTCAAGTTCGGTTGCAAACGCTAAGTCGCTGTACGGTCAACCGGGCCGTTCGATATCGAAGGAGCGATCGGTCGCCACGTACGAATTGCCCGCCATGCGACCAATTGCCTTGAGGCCGAGATTGTCGATTCTCGTGCCATCGAGTAGCCGCTCGTCGACGTGGATGGCCAGGACTCTCCCAACAACCAACCGATTGCCACCGTCGCCGATGTCGAGAACCCGAACCACTTGACATTCCAGATTGGCCGGTGACTCCAGCACCATCGGTGCATTGACGGCTTCCCCAAGAACCGGAGTGAGACCAGCTATCTCAAACTCATCGTCTTCGGGGCCGTATGTGCCAGCGGTGAGCGACATCGCATGTGCGACACCCTCGGACACGATGTTCACAGTGAACTCCTGCGTCTCTTCGGCGAGAGTCACCGAATCTTTGGGACGGTCGGTGTGTTGTCCTCCGCTGAAGATCACTGTCGGCGGCGTTGCCGCCACGACGTTGAAGAACGAGAAGGGTGCCAGGTTGAAAGTTCCATTGGCACGTCTGGTACCAATCCAACCGATCGGACGAGGAACGACCAGCCCGGTCAGGAGCTTGTAGCGGTCTCTCCCCTCCAGCTCGGGAGTGTCGAATCGCCGCTTAGCCAACGACGAACTCCCTCACAAGGTCCAACCGGACTGCTCCGAGCTTGAGCAGGTCCTTGTGGAACCGCTTGATGTCGAAATCCTCGCCGTCACGGTCCATCAAGTCTTGGCGCATCTTCAAAATCTCTCTCTCACCAACCTTGTATGAGATTGCCTGGCCATACCATCCGAGATATCTCTTCACTTCAGACTCCGCGACGTCGCGCTCCTGAAGACCGATCTGATCCATGTAGTCGACGGCGATGTCGTAGTTCCACATCTCGCCCGGATGTAGCGGAGCGTCGTCGGGAATTGTCAGCTCCAGTTGGGTCCCGATGTCAACGACCACGCGCGTGGCCCGAAAGAGTTGGCTGGCGAGCAGGCCCAGCCGATACTCGGCGTTTGCAAAGTAGCCCAACTCGTCCATGAGTCGTTCGGCATACAGTGCCCATCCCTCACCGGCACCTGACTTCCACATGAAAAGCCGGTGGTAACGCGAAACCTCTTCGTTGAGCATCAAGGCAATACCCACCTGGAGGTGATGACCGGGGAAGCCCTCGTGGTAGGCAGTTGAAACCTCTTGCCAAACCGGGATAGCGGTGCGCGAACCGGGGGCGTACCAGATGGATCCCGGTCGAGTCAGGTCTTCGGAAGGGCTGTGATACCAGGCTCCTAGCGCACCGTCACCGTGTGCGATGTTCACCGTGACCGTTTTCAGTTCGTCGGGGACGTCGAAGTGGACGCCTGCAAGCTGTTCAACCGCCTCCGCCTGGATACCTTCCACGAACTTGGCGAAATCCTGATGACTCGGCTCGGAACGCTCTGGGTCGGTGTCAAGCAGCTCGATGACCTCTTCGATCGACATATCAGCGTTGATCTCCGCTGCGGTCTCTTTCATCTCCTGACGCAAGCGGTGTACCTCACTCCAACCCCACTCGTAAGTCTCCTCCGGGTCGATTTCGATTCCCAAGAAGTAGTCGGTAGCCCGCAAATACCGATCCCGGCCTACCGCATCACCTGACTGCGCCTTGGGCAGATATGCCATCTCGAGCCAATCGGCGATCCGGTCGTAGGCAGCCCGGGCATGATCGACAGCCTCCTTGGCATCGGCTTCATCAGCACCAACGCCACGGGCGGCAGGTACGTATTGTCTGAAACGCGAATCTGCAGACGCAAGACTCCGGCACTGAGCGATGACCGATTTCACCTGTCGTCTCGCCACCACTTCACCGTGATCCAGGCCCTGCTCGAGACACCGCCTGTAACCCTCGATGGGTTGATCGATCGTCCTCAAACGCATGAGGATGTCAGAAAAGCCCTGCTCGGTTTTGTGGTCCATGAGGTCAAAGGAGTCCCGAATCATCTGCAGAGGCGAGAAGATGTGGTTCAGCGAAATGAGATGCTCACGATTCTCGAATCTTCTGACCTTCTCCTCCAGGTCAGCAGTTATGGCTCGCGCCGCAAGGCGCTGCTTCGGCTCCGGGTGATCCAAATGACCCGACAGTCGCTCTAAATAGTCTCTTGCCAAATCGGCTCTCGTCCCGTATCCCTCGGGAGACAGATCGGTCCAGAGGTGGTCTCTACCGGCGACTCCATAGCTGGTCGCGGCTATTGGATCGAGGTCGGCGTACGCATCGACGAGCTCATCAGAAAGGTCAAAGGGTGTTGGCATCGGTCTCCTTCGGGTCGACACAGCGTAATTGGCACCTTCGGCAAGGTCTCCATCGGGGATCGACTATCTAGTCTTTGGTGAGTGGACGACTTGATAGACGTACGGGAAGACGAGGGGTTCGACACGGAAAGTCTGCGCAAGTGGCTCACACACCAGCCGGACATCCCAGCCGATGAGCCTGAGGTACTTCAGTTCTCCAACGGAAGAGCCAACCTCACTTACCTCCTGAGATTTCCTGACGGTACCGAAGCCGTGCTACGACGGCCGCCCTTGGGACCTGTGGCAGCAGGGTCACACGACATGGCTCGCGAATACCGGGTCTTGTCGCGACTCTGGGAATCCTTCCCGCTCGCTCCACGAGCCTTCGCCTTCTGTGATGAGCCCGACGTGATTGGTTCCCCATTCATCCTGATGGAGCGTCTTCCAGGAGCTGTTGTGAAGGAACAAGTTCCGGAGATCTTTGGTGGAGGCCGGAACCCGGCAATGAACGAAGCGTTGGCCACCGTCGTCATCGACACGTTGGTTCGCTTCCACGCCGTAAACCCCCGGGAGTGTGGATTGGAAACGTTGGGCAGACCCGACGGATTCTTGGAGCGGCAGGTCGAGGGTTGGTCAAAACGATGGGAGGCAGCCCGCCACGAGGAGAATCCACGGGCTGATGATGTTGGGAACTGGCTGCGTTCAAATATCCCCACAAGCCCCACACCGACGCTGATCCACAACGATTGGAGACTGGACAACATGGCCGTCTCCCCTGACGATCCGGGAACCTGCGTCGCCGTATACGACTGGGATATGGCAACTCGCGGAGATCCTCTCGCCGACCTGGGCACCCTGATGGCAACCTGGTACGACGACGAGGAATCACCCAGCTCGTTGAATCCGATGCCGACGTCGGTGCCGGGCTGGCTGTCTCGTGACCAAGCTCTAGATAGATATGCGGAGGGTTCGGGTCGCGACCTCGCCGAAATCACGTGGTACGTCGTGTTCGGCACCTGGAAGCTTGGTGTCGTCCTACAGCAGATCTACATCCGCTGGCTCCGCGGCCAAACGCAGGACGATCGCTTCAGTGTGCTGGGGAAGGGCGCAGATCAACTGTTCGACCTGGCTGACAGCCGACGGAGATAAAACCGAGACGTCGTATCATCACTGGTTCGCAGTAGGGAAAGACTTGCAAGCAGTCCAAACGAAAGACCTCGCCAAGCACTTCGGAGATGTGCGTGCTCTCGATGGGGTGACGCTCGGCTTCGAGCCCGGAATCGTTTATGGCCTTTTGGGACCTAATGGGGCAGGCAAGACGACGTTGATCCGGATCCTGGCAACACTGTCCAAACCAACGGCCGGAACCGCTCACGTGGCCGGTATCAACGTCGCAGAGGCACCCATGGCGGTCAGAAACCGGATCGGCCTCGGCGGGCAGTTCGCTGCCGTGGACGGATACCAGACGGGACGCGAAAACGTCGAGATGGTCGGTCGCCTCTACAACCTCTCCGAAGCAGAAACCAAGAAACGCGCCGAAGAGGTCCTGGAGAAGATAAGTCTCACCGAAGCCGCCGACCGACCGGTCAAGACCTACTCGGGTGGCATGAAAAGACGCCTCGACCTGGCGGCATCGATCATCGGACGTCCCGAGATCCTCTTCCTTGATGAACCAACCACCGGGGTCGACCCAGGTAGTCGACTCGATTTGTGGGAATTGATAGAAGAGTTGGTGGAAACCGGAACCACCCTGCTGCTGACGACTCAATACCTTGAGGAAGCCGACCGGCTTGCTGACCGAATCGGAGTCATCGACCACGGAAAGCTCATTGCTGAAGGGACCTCTGACGAACTGAAGGATCGGCTGGGTGGTGACGTAGTCGAACTCAGCGTTGGTGCCTCAGACCACACGGCGGTAACCGAGGTCTTGAGTCGAATGGCCGGCGAAGCCCCCAAGACCAGGAACAACTCCTTCAGTATTCCGGCGTCGCACGGTGTCGACACTCTTACTCAGGTGGTTAGGGAACTGGACGCCCTCCAGATTCGACCCACGGACATCGCACTGAGAAAGCCAACTCTCGACGACGTCTTTCTAGCCCTGACCGGACATGAGGCAGAAGCCGGGGAGACCGAAGACGCCGAGGCCCAGCCGTCCGGACGCCGCAGACGGGCACGGCGATGACAACCGAAAGCCTCAAAGTCCGCCCCAGCATCTCCCAGACGCTCACCCACACCCGGGTGATCACAAAGCGCAACGTGCTTCGGAATATCCGTCTGCCTCAGCTACTGGTATTCGCAACGATCCAGCCGGTCATGTTCCTTTTGCTCTTCAACTACGTCTTCGGTGGGGCATTGACCCAGGGCGGGCCCGCTGCAGCTGCGGGTGAGTACATAAACTGGCTGATCCCCGGGATCCTGGTGCAGTCTGCTGTCTTCGGGGCCACTCAAACGGCCGTGGGTTTGACTGAAGATCTCAGTGCAGGAGTAATTGACCGTTTCCGCTCGTTGCCCATGGCCCGTTCGGCTGTGCTCACCGGAAGGACCTTCGCCGATCTGCTCAGGAATCTATGGGTCCTTTCGTTGATGCTGTTCGTCGGATATCTGATCGGGTGGAGGTACGAACAGGGTTTCGCCGCTATGGCGCTCGGGGTTTTCCTGGTGTTGTTGTTTGCGTACTCGATGTCGTGGGTCATGGCATGTATGGGACTGGCAATCAAGGACACCGAAGCAGTGCAGGTTGCCGGGTTCCTTCCGATCTTCCCGCTTGTCTTTGCATCCTCAGTCTTCGTGCCTACGCAAAGCATGCCTTCGTGGTTGCAGACCTTTGCCGACCACCAGCCGATCACGATTTTGGCCAACACCGTCAGATCTTTGATGTTGCCTGAGGAAGCGCTGCCGTTCATCGGACTCGAGACAGGAACTCTCATATGGCAATCCTTGGCATGGATCGGAGGGATCATTCTCGTGTTTTCCCCGCTCGCGGTCTGGCTATATCGGAGAGTGAGCGACTGAGCCAAGTGCCGCGACAGTCTCTCGGCTTCTACCAATAATTCTGGAAATCGAGGAAGATCAGGCTTGATTGGACACGGCGGGCGTTTACGCTGTGTTTGGGCGATAAGGGGACGCAAGAATTGCCATGGGAACAAAGGGGGGCGGTGAATTTGGCGTGGTCTTGAACGCAACATGCCGCTTCTGTGACGCTCCGCTTGACACAACGATGGTTGATTTGGGGATGCACCCTCTTTGTGAGACCTTCCCGTTGGCCGGCAGCGACGCAATGGAGCCCTTCTATCCCCTTCACGTGAGGGTTTGCGGCAACTGCTTTCTCGCGCAGATCGGCGAATATGTCGCACCGGAGGAGATCTTCGACGAATACGCCTACTTTTCCTCCTTTTCACAGTCCTGGCTCGATCACGCTCGTTCTTACGTTGAAATGATGGTTGAGAGGTTTGACCTCAACGAGTCATCGAGAGTCCTCGAGATCGCAAGCAACGATGGCTACCTGCTCCAGTATTTTCAGCAGAAAGGCATCGATGTCCTTGGCGTCGAACCATCCAGCAATGTTGCCGATGCGGCCCGGGCGCTCGGCATCGAATCGATTGGTGAGTTCTTCAGCTTGGCGTTGGGACAGCGTCTGAGTAGCGATGGATACCGCGCTGATGTCGTCCTCGGAAACAACGTGCTGGCACACACCCCGGATATCAACGGCTTTGTTGCCGGAGTGCCCGAAGTGCTGGCCGACGACGGGGTAGCAACGTTCGAGTTCCCCCACATCATGAGACTGATCGACCAGAACCAGTTCGACACGATCTATCACGAACACTGGTCGTATCTGTCGCTCGGAACGGTCCGGGAGATCTTCTCGACCCATGGGCTCACCGTTTTTGATGTTGAAGAACTGTGGACACACGGTGGATCATTGCGAGTTTTCGCGAAGCACACCAGAGACCAGTCGAAACCCGTAAGCTCGAACGTCGGCGACTTGATCGCACGGGAGGACGGGTTCGGGCTTCGCAACCTGGCAACTTACGAAGGATTTGGCGAGCGAGTAAAAGCGACGAAGAGAAAGCTGCTCACGACGCTGGTTGACATCAAAGACGAGGGAAAATCGATAGTGATCTATGGGGCTGCCGGGAAAGGAAACACACTCCTCAACTACTGCGGGATTGGGACCGACTTCATCGACTACGCCTGCGACATGAACCCCTACAAACACGGAAGGGTGACGCCGGGAACTCACATTCCGATCTTCCCACCGGAGAAGATTGCCGAGACGAAGCCGGATTACGTCCTGCTCCTGCCGTGGAACATCAAAGAGGAACTCATGAACCAGCTGTCGTACATCGCAGAT
Source organism: Acidimicrobiia bacterium (assembly GCA_965216445.1). Lineage (GTDB taxonomy): Bacteria > Actinomycetota > Acidimicrobiia > Spongiisociales > ZC4RG35 > MA-ANB-1. The sequence goes on along the minus strand of OZ244166.1, from coordinate 762,879 downwards.
TGGGGTGGCAGATTCATCGTGCCCATACCAGAGGCAATGGTGCTGGAACCGGTGGGCGCATGAAGGTCGTACTTTTCTGCGGTGGAGAGGGATTGAGGATCCGCGATCACAACAGCGCGGTCCCCAAGCCCATGGTGGCAGTGGGTAACCGTCCAATCCTGTGGCACGTGATGCGGTACTACGCCCACTTCGGTCACAAAGAATTCATTTTGTGCCTCGGCTACGGGGCCGAGGCCATCAAGAGGTACTTCTTGGAATACGAGGAGGCCGTCAGCAACGACTTCATCATCAAGGGTGGGGGTTCCGAGCGAATCATGCTCGGCACTGACATCGACGACTGGACCATCACCTTTGTCGACACTGGTTTCCGGTCCGAGATTGGTGAGCGACTTCGCCGGGTGGAGGACCACCTCGGGGATGATGAGGTGTTCCTCGCCAACTATGCCGATGGCGTGACCGACCTGGACCTCGCCGCGTACTCGGAGGCATTCTTGGAGAAGGACAAGGTGGCCGGTTTTCTCGCGGTTCGCCCTCCCCAGTCCTATCACGTAGCTCAGGTCGAAGGCGACGACGCCGTCGCTTTGGGCCCGATCGGTGAGGAGGACCTTTGGATCAACGCGGGATACTTCATCTTCCGCAAAGAGATCTTCGACTACATAAACCCGGGCGAAGACTTGGTGGCAGACCCATTCCACCGTTTGATCAAAGAGAAACGGCTCTATGCCCACAAGTTCGAAGGATTCTGGTCACCGATGGACACGTTCAAGGAGCAGACCTACCTCGACAGTCTGTATCGGACCGTTGAGGCCCCGTGGGCCATTTGGCGTAACGGCTCTCACTGATGATCCGACTCGAGTTTGAACGGCCAGTCAATTCCGTCCTGTGTTTGGCCGCTCATCCCGACGACATCGAGATCGGAGCATTTGGCCTTATCAACAGGATCGCAACCAATCATCCAGATGCCGATTTCGTGTTTCTGATTGCTGCAAATGACGCTGGCCGTGCCGCTGAAGCACAGGCCAGTGCCACCGACATGCTCGGAAACCGAGTGCGTGTCGAGTTCGGCGGCCTCACCGACAACATGCTCCCCTATCGTCACGCGACGGACGTCAAAGAGTTCTTCCGACGTGAGATCGGAAGCGAACGGTTCGACATTGTGGTGGCACCACATCGATTCGACCGCCACCAGGATCATCAACTGGTCGCAGAGATGGCTCATCAGCTGTGTCGGAACCAGCCGATCCTTGAATTCGAGATACCCAAGCTCGAAGGCGACCTCAGCCAACCTTCGGTGTATGTCCCTATGACTGCGGCCGAGGCACAGGCCAAAGTCGACCACCTGGCAAAGCACTTCGCCAGCCAGCAAGACAAGCCCTGGTACAACGGAGAGACCTTCGAAGCGGTGATGAGGCTCCGCGGTTTGGAGTCGTTGGCCCCCGATGGCCATGCCGAGGCGTTTCACACAACCCGGCTAGTTCTTGCATAGAGGAGTAATGAGCGACATCCCCCGTCACGACAGCTCCCCTTCCCTGGCATCTGTTGGTGTGCCGGTTTTTCAGGGTGAGAACTTCCTCGATGAGACCATGACTGCTCTTCGCAAACAGACCTACCCCAACCTCGAGATTTTGGTTTCTGACAACGCTTCGACCGACAGCACACAGGAAATCGTCAAACGTCATCAGGAAGCTGATGAGCGCGTCAGACTGATCGTCCAAGAATCCAATATCGGTGCAGCTGAGAACTACAACGAGGTCTTCCGCGCATCAGCCGGCGAGTTTTTCGCATGGAACGCCCACGACGACCTCACGACCCCCGACTTCATCGCAGCAGGGGTCGAAGCGCTGGTAGCCAACTCCGATGCAGTCTTGGCGATCGCCCGGCCTTACCGGGTCGACGCTTCCGGAAGGAAGACCGAAGAAATCCCGGTACCAGAAGAACTCGGGTCGGAGCACCCCCATATTCGGTTCCGCGCCGCGGCGCGGAGCAGCCCCGCCGGACTCGTTTTCGGGCTGTTCCGGTCGAAGACTCTGGCGTACACCCACCTCCACGGGCACTTTTCTGGCAGTGACCGAAACTTCGTGGCCGAGACCATGCTCTATGGCCCGATGGTGTGGGCCGGGGAGAGTGAGTTCCATCTCCGTGAACACCGGCAACGCTCGGTTCGTAGCCACAGCCGCAAGAAGCAGAAGTTCAGTCATGCTCGAGACGCCTGGTACGACCCAAATCGCTCCGGGCACATTGTGTTCCCGAACTGGCGCAGACTTGGCGGCTACCTGGCTGCGGTGACAACTGCACCCCTGGGCGTGAAGAACCGTTTGCTCTGCTATCTCGCCGTTGGACGCCTTCTGTTCGATGACCGCCTCCGTCTGATCAAACAGATGGCGTATGACGTCCTTACCGCTGGATACACGTTGTCCCGGCGATTCCGATCCGAACCTGAGTCGGGTCCCGAGGCGCCTACCTCAGGCCAACGCTGACTCGCTAAACGCAGCCAGGGAATAGAAGACCATGAGTCCCAAAGTTTCAGATGTTTCCGTGCCTGGGTCCTCCGATCCGGCGCTGATTGTGACGCCGACACGAGAGAACACCGGTCCAGCCGTGCTCTACCTGCACTGGTTCGACGAGGCGCCCAACGCCAACCGGTCCCAGTTTCTCGAAGAAGCAAAAGCCATGGCTGACCACGGCATAACCTCCCTGCTCCCCCAACTGTCCTTCCCATGGAAGTCCGCTCCATCGGATGCCGAGTCGGACCGGAAGCGAATCGACTACGAGCTGAGCGTCCTCGCCGAAGCGATCAACCACCTCCAATCACTAGAAACAGTTGACCCGAGCCAGATTGCGATTGTGGGTCACGATTTTGGTGCGATGTACGGGGTCCTGTTGATGTCTTCGGTCCCAACTGTCGGAGCGGTTTTTGTTGCACCTACCGCCCGGTGGGCGGACTGGTTTCTCGCCTTCTGGCCAATTGCTGGAGACAGATTCGACTACATGCGGATACTCGATCAAGTCGACCCGATCAATCGAATCGCCGACGTTGAGGCCCCTCTTCTACTTCAGTTCGGCACATCCGATTTCTACATAGCCGCCATGACCGCTCATGGCTTGAAGCGCTCGGCACCAGAGGGGAGTCAGCTCAAGTTCTACGAAGGCGGCCACGATATGACGAACGCCGAGGCGTATTCGGATCGCAAGACCTTCCTATTGGACCTCTTCGGAATCCAGTCGGGCACTGGCTTCGATCAATAGTCGATTCCCCGACGGGCCATCACACCGCGATCGAAGGCATGTTTCACTTTGTTCATTTCCGTGACCGTGTCGGCAACCTCGATTAGCTCTTCGGGAGCATCACGTCCGGTGAAGATGAGACTGGTTCTGTCGGGTCGGGACCGGATGGCCTCCACAACGTCTCCGATGTCAATCCAGCCCCAGTTGATCGGGTAGGTGATCTCATCGAGAAGTAGCACGTCGTAGTCACCCGAGTGAATCAAACCGACAGCATGCTGCCATGCAGACCTGGCGATGGCTTCGGACTCATCCATGTTTTCGGCGTCCCATGTGAACCCATCACCGAGCGCCCACCAGTCCACGCCATGGGTATTGAGAATCTTCTCCTCGCCTACTTGCCAGTCACCGGACTTCAAGAATTGGACCACGCCAACCTTCCATCCCCGCGATACGCCGCGCAACAACGTCCCGAACGCGGCTGTTGACTTGCCTTTTCCGTCCCCGGTGTTCACGAGGACCAAAGACGGTTCTCTCACCGTGGCTCGAGGCGGGGGTTCCGTTGGTGGGTTGTCAGCGCTCATCTCAGTCTCCACTCATGGATTGGTGCAGCCATTCGATGGTATCCGCAATGGATGTCGTTCCGAGGAACTCGTTGGTGACAGCGATCATCGGACGACGACGGGCATCAGAACGCCATCGACTCTCGATGAGACGGATCGAATGGCCGAAGGCATTTGTGAAGCCTTCGCTCCGGAAGACATCGATACTCCGACCGTCTGCAACCACCACACCTTCATCGAGGACGACAAATCGTTCGCCGAACTGCGATGCGGTGGAGAGGTCGTGCATGACGGTGATGAGGATCCGGTCAGCCCGGACCTTTTCGAGCAGCTCGAGCATCTCGATCCGGGCTTGTGGGTCGAGGCCCGCCGAAGGCTCATCAAGCACCATCACGTCAGGGCTCATGGTGACCAACCTGGCGATGCCGGCCTTGCGGAATTCGCCACCGGACAGGGTCTCGACCATCTGACCGGGGTCCACCCCACAGAACTCGAGCGCATCCCGGGCGGCGACCACGATGTCGCCGGCCCCTCCTCCCCAACGACTGAGTCCGACCAAGGTGTATTCGAGAGCGGTCAGCCCGATCGGGCGATGAGGACTCTGGCTGAGCAGACCGATTGGGCCGGTCCGCCCCTCGATATTGCCTTCCGACAGTTTGACTCCATCGACGATGGCTCTACACAAGGTTGTTTTTCCGGCTCCGTTTGGGCCCAGGATCGTTGTCCATTCGCCTGCGGCGAATTCGATCGAGATCGGGCCCAGGATCCGGCGACCTGGTCCGACATCAACAGCGGCTCCGTCGAGTCTCATCGTTTGTAGAGCAGGTAGATGAACGCTGGTGCTCCCACCACGGCAGTGATGACTCCCACGGGAAGTTCGGCTGGGGAAAACACTGTTCTTGCGGCGGTGTCGGCCAGGACGAGGAACACCGCTCCAATCGCCGCACTGAGTGGAACGATTCGCTGATACGAACCGCCGACCAATCGCCGTGCAGCGTGCGGAATGATCAAGCCGACAAACCCGATCAACCCCGCCGCGGCTACTACGGCTGCAGTCGCCAGGGTCGACGCTGCGAGGATGCGAATGCGCAGCCGGCCAACGTTGTAACCGAGCCCACTCACTTCTTCATCGGTCAGGTGAAAGAGGTCGAGTCTTGCCCGTGCGAAGACGAGATACCCGACCGGAACCAGAACCCAAGCGGCCACCGCCAAAGGCTCCGACCAGCCCGCTGTCGTGAGCCTGCCGATGAGCCACGAATACACCTCGGCTATCCGGGGAAGGTTGGCAACGAGCAGAAACGTCTGGACAGCTGAAACAAACGCCGCAACAGCGATACCGGCAAGGAGCAACCCAAAGACGCCACGGCGAAGGCCGGTGATCATCGAAATCCCAACCGCTACCACCGCTCCGAGGAAGGCAGCACCGGGCAGGATGATTGCCGGTGCGTTCGGAACGGCCAGAATCACGAGAGTCGCGCCAAGACCCGCGCCGGATGCCGCACCAAGCAAATACGGCTCCGCCAGTGGATTGCGGAAGACCGCCTGGTACCCAGAGCCAGAAACCGCCAACGAGGCGCCCGCAATTGCACCTAGCGCTATCCGGGGAAGGCGCCACTGCCAGAGAATCGACTCCTCCGAAGTGCTGAGACCATCGAGGAATGAGACGTCAGCTGCTCCGACCGCTATCGAGAGGACCACCGCACCGATGACAGCCAGGGACCAGACAATGGTCTGACCCTTGCCAACCTTGAAGGGTACGGTGGCGGCGCTCATCAGGAAGCCGTTACCAGGTTCTCGGCCAATTCGGCCATGATCTTCACGTACTCGACGAATCTCGGGCCCCAACGAGAGGACAGGTCCGAGTCGATCACGACCACACGATCGTCAACAACGGCGTTGATCGTTTCCCATCCAGGACGCGCCGCCACGTCCTCCGCTGTAGTCCCGGCATCCGTGCCGATGATGATGACATCCGGACTAGCCGCCAGAATTGCCTCCGCACTCAGTTGGGGGAAGCCCGACATGCTCTCGTCGGCAGGGTCAGCAACGTTGACGAAACCGAGATCGGTCAAGGCCGCTCCCATGAACGAATGTGAGGACGCAGCAAAGAACGTTGGATCGACCTCGATGTACACGGTTGCACCACCAGCGTCGGCCTGTATCGCCTCGTCCCACTCCGTTGTGATCCGGGCGGTCAGGGCCACCGCTGCGGGGAGGTGGCCCGTCAAAGCTCCGAGTTGCTCCATCTGGGCCAGGAGGTCAGCCCTGTCCACCGCCGGGAACTGGGTGATGATCGGGATACCCTGTGGGGCGAAGGAGTCGGTGATCAGGTTGTTGGGGTCGAACGACACAACAATCATGTCCGGTTCAAACTCTGAGATCGCCTCGATGTTTGGCGTGAACCCTGAAAGGTCGGTCATCGGAGCTTCATCGGGGTACGTCGAGAACTCATCGACCGCCACAACTTGATCTCCTGCTCCGATGGCAAACAGCGTTTCGGTGGCCGAAGGTGACAGCGAGACGATCCGGGTGGGCATTTCATCTACCGTGACTTCGGTTCCGCCCACGTTGACGGTGACCGGGAACGCAGAGCTTTCCGTTGTTGTGGTGGCATCTGCCACAGTGGTTTCGGTAGCTGTCGTTGTGGTCGACGCCGCACCGGTTGTGGTCGTGACTGTGTCTGTGCCGCATGCAGCGACGACTAGGGCAATAAGCGCTGTTACCAGCGATACCTTTCGCATAAAAAACATCCTCCGTGTGGAGGATGAAGATGGGGGTGGTTTCCCTGAACCCACGGTTCCGTCTTCATCCGAGACTTCCTTGTGGCTCCGGGTTCAGGCGACCTGGCTCGTTCTCTTTGTAGAGACTTCACAGTTGCGGGACAGCGGCGGATTCAAACCACCTTCGCTGATTCCGAAGCACCCACCGCTTGTGGTGGGCGATGATGACTATAGCTGGGCTCAGCTAACCGAGTCGTCCCGGATGCCGAGTGTGGCGACAATCGTGATTTCGGCGCCGTCACGGACGACGAGGAATTCGATCGACTCACCGGGACGATGTGTCCGAACCTGTGAAGCAAGATCAAAAATCCCTTGGACAGCTACTCCATCGATAGCCACCACGAGATCGTCGACTTCGAAACCCGCTTCGTCGGCGGCGGTACCCGGCATCACCTCTGAGATCAAGGCACCGGCCCGACCGGAGTCAACGTCAGAGCCCTGGACTCCAAGGAAAGCAAACTGGATGTCTTCGCCCGCTACGACAGCCTGAGCGAGGTCGTAAGCAACATCGATGGGGACTGCGAAGCCGACGCCGTCATTCGCACCCGAAAGCGAAAATATGGAAACGTTGATACCGACGACTCGGCCTTCACGATCGAGTAGTGCTCCCCCGCTATTCCCGGGATTGATCGCTGCGTCGGTTTGCAGCATGGAACGGCAGGTCCCTCCGCCACCACAGCCCAATGGCTGGTTGACGGCCGAGATGATTCCAGCAGTAACCGTCGAAGTGAGACCCCACGGGGATCCAACAGCAATCGCCATCTGGCCCACACGCGGGGTGTAATCCAACGCCAGCTCAGCCACAGGCACGTCTGTTCGGTCGATTTGTATCACGGCGATATCTGCCTCGGTGGTACCGCCGAGAACCGTGCCCTCGACGTTCTCGCCATCGGCAAGCACAACCAGGACTGTTGACTCACCCTCGACCACGTGAGCGGCGGTGAGGATCAGACCTGCGTCATACACGATCCCGGATCCCACACCGTCGCTGGTCTGAATCTGAACTACCGACGGAAGAATCTTCTCGGCGGCATCCGCTATTGGTTCGGTGCCGGCGACCACGGTCGGTGCTTCGACGTTGATCGGATCCGTTGTGACTGTTGTCGGCTCGACGGCCACAGTCGTGGTCTCCGGGGGATTCGAAGCAACCAACCACGTGACACCTGCCACCGTGCCCGCAATCAGAAGCAGCGCCAACATGCGAGTTGGCCACTTTTTCTCCGGTCTAGCGGGCTCAGTATTTACAGGCTCAGTGGGGTTCGGGTATTCGGTCATTGAGGATTCCAGTCGTTATCAACAAGCAAACGGTAGAGAAATTTCATTAGACATTCGTTAAGGGCGAGTTATCCGGATGTGGATTCTTGGCGTCAGACGTCGGCAGCCAAATCACCATCGTTGTGCCGATACCTGCACTCCCGGTGAACGACACCAGGTTTCCCTGGTGAGCTTTGGCAACACGCTCGACAATCGACAACCCGAGGCCAATCGGCATTTCGTCGTCCTCGAGACGTAGACCGGGCCCCTCGTCGTCTACTGCGAGGTACACCCAACCATCCTCCGTGCCCGACGCGAGGCGCAATGTAGATCCCACTGGAGCTACCTGGACCGCGTTGTCAACGAGATTGGCCAGAGCCCGTTCCAGTGCGAGTTCGACACCAACAACCGAAGCCTCACCAGCGGCAGTTTCAATTCGCATCCCCGCTTCGAAAATCACCGGTTGGTATTCGCGGGCCTTTCTCTCCACCAGACTCGACAGATCTACGATTTCGGGTTTGGCGTTTGTGGTCTCCGCCCGCGCCACGATCAGAAGCCCATCGATCATCTGCCCCATCTTCTCGACGTTCCGCCGAACGATCTCACCTGTTTCTCTCCACTCCGCGGCCGTGACCTCCGGATCTCCCAGGGCGAGCTCGACATTCGACCTCACAACGGCAAGTGGCGTTCGGAGGTCGTGACTCGTATCGGCGAGGAATCGCTTCTGACCGCTGAAAGCACGATCGAGCCGCTCCAACATCCCATCGATCGTTGCGCCCAACCGGGTCAGCTCGTCGTCGGGTCCCTGCAGGTCAATGCGACGACTCAAATCTGAGGCTTCTATCTCCTGGGCTCGTCGGGTGATCTGATCGATTGGTTTGAGAACTCGCCCGGACATGAACCACCCGACAACGAGACTCAGCAGGAAGAGCGCAACTACGCCGATAGTTGTGAACCTGGCCACCTCGTCGAGCACGATCTCGTTGTAAACCGTCTCGATCATCGCCATGTCGTTCTCACTGAGGTCCGGGACCGATCCAACCAGGACACCGTCGATCCACACCGGCTCGCCGGAGACGACGTAACGGTTCATCGACTGGTTGCGGAGCCAGTACCTCAGCCCCAGGTACACCAACCCGAGCAAAGCACCTCCCAAACCGAAGACCATGGCCGAATACTGGACCGACAGCCGGAACCGGATCGAACGCACGAAACTCACGAATCGACCAAGCGATAGCCACGGCCAGGGACCGTTTCGATGAGCTGGGGCTCGCCGATCTTCTTTCGCAGGTTGCTGAGAGTGACCCGAACCACGTTCGTCAGCGGGTCTGCCATTTCATCCCAGACATGTTCGAGAAGATGCTCCTGGGTCATGACCTCGCCCGGTCGGCTCATGAAGTAATTGAGGAGCGCAAATTCTTTCGCTGTGAGGGACAACGGTTCTCCCGCTCGGGAGACTTCGAATCGCGAAGGATTCATCTCCAGTTCACCTACTTCGAGCACCGGAGCCGGTGCAACCTCGCGACGAAGCAAGGCCCGTACCCGGGCCGACAGCTCAGAGAAGGAGAACGGCTTCACGAGGTAGTCGTCAGCGCCGGAGTCGAGACCAGAAACACGATCGGCCACGTCATCTCGGGCCGTAAGCATGAGGATGCGGGGGCGCTCCGACTCGAAGAGAGGCAGTTCACCGCTCACGAGATCGCGGCACAGATCCAACCCGGAACCGTCCGGGAGATTCCAATCCAAACAGACCAGGTCGTAGCCAGCCGTCCTCAATTTGTAGTCCGCGTCATATGCGGTCAGCGCAACGTCGACGGCATGGCCATCCCTGCGCAGCCCGCGGGCAAGTGCGTCTGCGAGGTCGGGTTCGTCCTCAACTACCAACAATCTCACCCTCAGAAGTTATACGCGATGGAATAAGAAACGGATAAACCATCGATTCCGGAAATCGCAAGTCAGTATGTAGGTCGCTCGACCGATCAACTTTTGCCTGTGCAATGCCGATAGGGAGAGTCGAGAAAGAAATGGTCGTTACTTTTATCACTCGAGATCGGGACGGATACCACACCTACACCGGGCACGTGGTCTGTCGGGGACCAACGACCATTGTGGTGCTTCTGACCGAACCCTTCGGCCTTGCCGGCCGCTCGGTGCAATTCCCCATCGAGGACGTTGTCGAGGAGAAGATCGTAACTGCGAGCTAGTTCCGTGTTGGCAAAACAAACATCGACATGCCAGCCGGGCGCGGATAGCCTGTACAGATGGACGCTGAAGCCCTAACCGCCTTTGCCATCATCGCCGGTGTCGGCGGCTTCGCCGGGCTCATCGGGGGTTTCATTGGTGGCGCAGATCGTCTGATCGGAACCCTGTTGATGGGTGGGATTGGCGGGATCGTTCTTTCCGCCATCTTTCGAATCGCGAACTGGCCAGCGATCTACTCAGTCGGAGATGGTGAGTATTCCCTGCTGTGGGGAGCTGTCGGCGGCTTTGTTCTGGGCTTCGCTATCAGCCGCAGCAACTGACCAAGATTTGGTGGATTAGCCCACTGCTCCGGCTTCGACCATGTTGAGTTCGATCAACCGGTTCATCTCAACGGCGTACTCCATCGGAAGCTCCTTGACGATGGGCTCGATGAACCCGGCAACGATCATCGACGTTGCCTCGTCTTCGGTCAATCCGCGTGACATCAGATAGAAGAGCTGCTCTTCGCCGACCTTGGACACCGTTGCCTCGTGGCCGATTTCGGCGTCGTTCTCTTCGATCTCCATGTAGGGATAGGTGTCGGAACGACTGTCCTCGTCGAGGATCAACGCGTCACATCGAACGAAGCTCTTGGCGTTTTCGGCGCCGGGCTCCACCCGTACCAACCCCCGGTATCCCGAGCGACCCCCGCCTTTGGATATTGACTTGGACACAATTGTCGAGGTGGTGTCGGGAGCGACATGAACCATCTTGGCGCCCGCATCCTGATGCTGGCCCTCACCGGCAAACGCAATAGACAACACTTCACCGTGTGCGCCCGGCTCCATCAGCCAGACGGCGGGGTATTTCATGGTGAGACGTGAGCCGAGGTTGCCATCTACCCATTCCATGGTCGCATTCCGATATGCGGCAGCACGCTTGGTAACGAGATTGAACACGTTGTTCGACCAGTTCTGAATAGTCGTGTAGCGGCAACGGCCGCCGTCTTTCACGATGATCTCGACAACGGCCGAGTGCAGAGAGTCGGTGCTGTAGGTCGGCGCAGAACAGCCTTCGACATAGTGCACATAGGCGCCTTCGTCGACGATGATCAATGTCCGCTCGAACTGACCCATATTCTCGGAATTGATGCGGAAATACGCCTGGAGCGGCTGGTCGACATGAACACCCGGCGGGACGTAGATGAAGGAGCCGCCCGACCACACCGCAGAGTTGAGGGCCGCAAACTTGTTGTCGTTCGGCGGAATAACGGTGCCGAAGTGCTCCTTCACAATCTCGGGATACTCGCGAAGGGCAGTGTCCATGTCGGTGAACAGAACCCCGAGTTCCTCCAGGTCCTCTCGGTTGCGGTGATAGACCACCTCAGACTCGTATTGTGCCGTGACACCGGCGAGGTACTTGCGTTCGGCTTCGGGAATCCCGAGCTTCTCGTAAGTCTCTTTGATCGAGTCGGGGACCATGTCCCAGTCCTTCTGCTGCTCACCTTCTGGCTTGACGTAGTAGTAGATGTCGTCGAAGTCGATGGTGTCGAGTGCGCCGCCGCCACCCCATTGGGGGATCGGCTTCCGCAAGAAACGCTGATAGGCCTTGAGACGGAACTCGAGCATCCACTCTGGTTCTTTCTTCATGGCCGACATATCGCGGATGACGTCTTCATCGAGGCCCTTGCGGGGCTCGAATGCAAGTTCGACCTCATCTCGCCATCCGAGCTGATAGCCGCCTAGATCGATGTCAACTGTTGCCACTTGGTGTCACCTCAAGAAAAGAATGCGTTCCCACAAATACAACGTGGGGCGGTCCCGAGCCATTTCCACTATCCCGGTAGTGGGAATTCTAGCTACACATTCACGACAACAAAAGCCGCCTGGCCACTCAGAGCTTACGGGCAACGATGCGGACAATGGGCCAGGCAACGTGAGGCATGGTGCCGGCCAACTCGAGGATCAGTTTGCGAATTCTTCCAGGTCGCTCATAGGGGTCCGCAACGTGACCGATCAGTCGAGCCTTCAGATCCATTACTCGGTTGCCGAGTTGTTCGATTTCGCTGTCCGACAGGGCCTCGACGTCGGTCGGGAACGTAAAAGGTTCGACATGGGATGCAGTTTCGATCGCAAAACCGTTTGCAACGAGGGAGCTGATCAGCATCGGCACCTTCAGCCCGAATCCGGTCTGACCCAGTGGACCTTCCCGTGGTGGCAGATTCAAGTAGCGGACGACCGCCGCCAGATCGGGTCGGACCTGGAGTACCTCCTCTACATCGGGGAGCTCCTGGCCGAAAGGGCCGTCCTCGATGGCAACAAACTCGTGGAACGCGATAACCAGACGGCCCCCGGGTTTCAGAACCTCGATGAACTCAGCCGCCATCGTGTCCGGATCAGCACGGTCTCCTTCCCAGGTCGGGAACTGGAACACCATCCTTGCCACGGCCAAGTCGAATTCGCGTCCTCCAAGGCGTTCGACCAAGTTCCCGGCGGCCACGCCAGTCACCCATTCGACTCCTTCGACGTAGTCGCCCGGTGTCGGTTCAGGTCTGGTGGCGATGACGGAACGTGCACCCTGGGCGACCATGTAGGCAGACAGATCGCCGAGACCTGCGGAGAAATCCAAAACGTTCGAACCTGAGACCATTGCGGGCGGAACGAGATCCTCCAGGAGGTAATACACCAGCCATCGCATCTGATGCCAGCTGCGCGTCGATTCCCAAGTCGTGTCGTTCACAACGTGACGTTATACACACCGGGAGGCATTAGCGTCCCACCCAGATATGCCTGTCATCGTTGTCGGTGCCGACACCAAACTGGGACGCCAGATAACCGATGCCCTGCTTGAGCCTCAACGCGAGGTGCGGGTGTTCGTTTCCGACGAGTCGCAAGCTGAACAGTTGCGGCGGGGCGGTGCGAAGGTTGCCTTGGGCGATGTGTCCGACGACTCCCATATCGAGGGAGCAGCCACACGGTGCTTCTCGGCGGTCCTGGTCACCGCGGCGGCGACCGATGACCGAGAACGATCCTTCGCCGACTCTGAGAGCAAGGTTCTCGAAGCGTGGGCTCGGGGCGTCGCCGGCGTCCAGAGAGTCATCTGGGTCCACGACGGGACAGTTCCACCGATCAATGTCGAGGAGGTAGCTCACGTGTCGCCTTCTGATCCAGATGTCGTACGACGGGTCGTCGAACTAGACGACCTGAAATCGTTACCCGCCGGTGGTATCTAGACCGAGAAGTACCGGTCGCCTACCACCCACAGCGTCCGCAGGTATTCGGTGTGATCGCGTTCCCACGCATCCGACAGAATCTCGTAGGGATTCACGGCTCTCCCCTGGTAGAGGAGCTCGAAGTGCGTGTGGGACCCTGTCCACTCTGCGTTCCCGGAGTCACCTACGTAACCGATCAGCTGGCCTGATTGGACAAAGGCGCCCTCGAAAACTCCAGGAGCGAGAGTGTGCTCCCAAGATGCGCGTCCATTGTCGGTGCCGGGATCGTCGTTGTTGAGGTGCATATACGAGCTACTCCATCCTTCTGCGTGGACAATGGTCAGGTATCTACCTGAGGAGCGGCCGTCACTGACCGTCTCCACGTAACCATCGGCAATTGCATAGACCGCAGTCATTTTCGGCGCCATCAGGTCGTTGCCCTTATGGCGTCGGCCGCCGGAGCGTCTTGCTCCAAAGGTTGAGTCGAATTCTGTCACCGAAGTGTCTTGGGGGAATTTGACCTCAAACGGCGGGTCGCTTGTGGCCGCCTCGGCCTTTGCTGTCAACGCGAATACGAAGAACGCTGCCACCAACAGCGATACGACCGCGTAAAGGATCGTCTTTTTGGACGGCACTTAGCCTCCATTGGTTGTAAGGGTTTCGGGACGCAAACCTGGGGTCCCTGAGTGAACCCGGAAGGCTATGACGATGTTCGGGCTACGCAAACCCGACGGTCGACTTCACCCAGCCTTGGTGGCTACTCCGCGCCACCCGTTTGGTCGGGCCGTGACGGTCGACTCCGTACCGAAAACCTCAACCGGGAGACGGGGTCATCATCGACTGAGATCACAAACGAGTAGGAACCCGCTTTCGGAAACACGAGGTTGTTGAATGTGAACGACCGCACCAGCCCGTAGTCCGTCGCCTGCGGATCGGTTCGCTGCGGGAGCCGGATCGTCTGAGTCAGTGGCTGGGGGAAGATCGACGAGCCGTCGGCGTCCTGAAGCTCAACCGACAACTTCATCTCTTCACTGTGCCAAGAGGTCGGAATCCTAAGACGCAGACCAATGGCAAGGGAAGGGTGGCGGGCCGGGAAACTCCTGACCCAAAGCGTGTCCCAACCGCCTCCGAGGATGAACAGTTTGCCTCGGACCGCCTGAACCGAGTCGGCCAGTAGTGCAACATCTACCTCTGGACCCAATGAGTCTGGGGTTGTCTCCACCACCTCAGGGTACCCGGGTCGATCCGAGTAACCTGAGTCGATGTCTGAAACCAAACCGCTAGCCCCTGCTGAGGGCAAGCTCGGAATTCTCACTCCCGGTATGGGAGCCGTAGCCACCACATTCGTGTCGGGGGTTCTCGCTGCCCGGAAGGGCTACGCGACACCGTTCGGCTCCCTGACTCAAATGGCCCACATAAGGCTGGGCAAGAGGACCGACGGCAGGAATCCAATGATCAAGGACTTTGTGCCACTGGCTTCGCTCGATGATCTCGAGTTTGGCGGTTGGGACCCCTACTCGGACGATGCCTACACGTCCGCGATGAAGGCAGGAGTGCTCGACCCTCGTCACGTCGAGGGCATTGGCGATGAGTTGAGGCAGATCAAACCGATGTCGGCCGTCTTCTCCCATGAGTGGGTTAAGAATCTGGATGCCGTCGATCAGGTGAAGGACGCTCCGTCATATATGGCTCTGGCCGAATCACTCATGGAGGACATCGATAGGTTCCGAGCTGAAAAAGAGGTCGACCGCCTGGTCATGGTCTGGTGCGGATCGACCGAGGCGTACCGGGAGCCAACAGCTGCACATGCCGACCTCGCCTCCTTCGAGGAGGGCCTCCGAAACAGCGATCCGTCGATCAGCCCCTCCCAGATTTATGCATATGCCGCACTCCAGATGGGTGTCCCCTTCGCAAATGGAGCACCGAACCTGACGGTCGATGTTCCGGCAATACTCCAACTCGCCAAGGAGAAGAACGTTCCGATCAGCGGTAAGGACTTCAAGACTGGCCAGACGCTGATGAAGACGATGATTGCCCCAGGTCTCAAGGCCCGAATGCTGGGAATCAACGGGTGGTTCTCTACGAACATCTTGGGGAATCGCGATGGTGAAGTTCTGGACAATCCCGAAAGTTTCAAGTCGAAAGAAGTCTCCAAACTCGGTGTCCTCGACCAAATCCTGGAACCGGAGCTCTACCCGGATTTGTACGGGGATATCTATCACAAGGTGCGGATCAACTACTACCCACCGCGTGGGGATGACAAAGAGGGCTGGGACAACATCGACATATTCGGTTGGCTGGGCTACCCGATGCAGATCAAGGTCGACTTCCTTTGCAAGGATTCAATCCTCGCGGCACCGATCGTCCTCGATCTAGCGCTGTTCATGGATCTCGCGGCACGGGCTGGCCGTTCCGGAATCCAGGAGTGGCTGTCGTTCTACTTCAAGAGCCCGCAACACGCCGAAGGCCTCTACGCCGAAAACGATCTTTTCATCCAGCTGACAAAGCTGAAGAACAACCTGCGCGACATGATGGGTGAGGACCTGATCACACACCTGGGCACCGAGTACTACGACGAGGGATGAGCCAGGAAGGGATTGCCTTCGGCCTGTGGTTCATCCCCGAAGAGGCAATCGAGGAGTCGTTTAGCACCACCGGTGGGCCCGGTGGACAGCATGCCAACCGAAGTGCGACGGGTGTCACCCTTCGTGTCGACCTGAGCAACACCCCTCTACCGGACGATGTGCTGGCTCGGCTAACTGGCCGTTTGGGCACATCGACGATCACGACCACTGCAACAGAGTCCCGTTCACAGTGGAGAAACCGGTCCATCGCCCGCAAGCGAATGGCAGAACTTCTCGAAGAAGCGTCGAGAACAGCCAAGCCCCGAAGGACCACAAAACCCACACGTTCGTCCAAGGAGCGAAGACTTGCCGAGAAACGGCGCCGTTCGGAAAAGAAGCGGAACCGTCAGGCTCCGGACGACTGGTAGCCAGGCGGCGACCCGGGTTACCATTTTGCTTGTGAAGAATCCCGAAGAGCAGGCGACTTGGATCGACGAGATCATCAAGAAGGCCGAGGAAGAGGGCGAGTTCGAAGACCTTCCGGGAACTGGGAAGCCGATACCCGGGGCAGGTAAGAAAGACGACGACCTTTGGTGGGTTCGTTCCTGGATCAAACGAAACCGCAAATCCGACGAGTGAGGCGTCTCGACACATGCAGATGACGCCGGAGCGATGGGACGCCACAAACCGGTATTCGCTGGAGGTGTTCGGGACCCAGGACGCTCATCTTGAAGGTCTGATGGATCGCGCAGCGGCCGCAGGCCTGCCGCCAATTGCCGTTTCCGCAGATGTGGGACGGCTGCTCATGATCCTCACAGCCATGACCGACGGGAAGCGTGCTCTCGAGTTGGGTACTCTCGCCGGGTATAGCGCTATCTGGATAGCGAGAGGTCTTGCAGAAGATGGCCGGTTGACGACCATCGAATACGAGCCCTTCCACGCCGACTTTGCCCGTAGCGAGATCGCACAGACGGACATCGCCGACAAAGTCGACGTCGTTGTTGGCGCCGCGCTAGACGTCATTCCCGATCTGGAAGCCAAGTGGGGACCGAACTCTGTCGACTTCGTCTTTGTCGACGCGGTCAAGTCCGAATACCTGGAGTACTTCGAATCTGTCAGGCCAATCGTCAAACCCGGTGGCCTCATCGTCGCCGACAATGTGTTTGGGACCGGTGCCGGCTGGATTGATGAAGGACATGGAACCGACCCATTCAATCGAGCGATCGCCGCCGATCCGGATTTTGAAGCCGTGGCCGTGCCGTTGAGACAGGGCCTGGCCATAGCGAGGAAGACGTGAGGGTCTCGAGCGCGAGATGTCGAGCGCTAGATGTCGAGCGCTGGATTCGAGAGCTAGGTCTCCAGCGCTAGGGAACGACCACGATCACGGTCGGGCTTGCCGATGGCGGTAGTTGGAATCCTGTCGACGCGGAGCCAACGCTTTGGAACCTCGTGCGGAGGAAGCCTGAAACGGGTCCAGTCGTCGACGGCCTTGGCGTCCGCGTCCCCGACGTAGAGGCAAACCACCTCGTTTCCCCATTCCCCGGAGGGGATTCCGACGACCAGCGCCTGCTGGACTCCTGCATGCGTTCCAATGATCGTCTCGAGGCGAATCGGATCGACATTCTCTCCCCCGGTGACGATCACGGTGTCGGCCCGACCCAGGATGGTGACCTTTCCGTTCGCGAGGGCCCCCAGGTCCGAGGTGACAAACCAATCGTCTCGCTGCCTGGTCTGTTCGGCCAGATATCCGCTGAACACTTGGTCGCCTCGGAGAGCGATTCGTCCATCTGGTTCAATCCTCGCTTCCAAACCGGGCAGCAAGTGCGCCGCATACTCAATGTCGGAACCGGGCTTCAGGGTTGCCACCTGAGCACAGGTTTCGGTCATGCCATAGGTCGGCAATGCAGGGATACCTCTTTGCTGGGCTTCTTCGAGCAAACCGCTGGGAATCGGGCCCCCTCCCACCAGAACCGCCTTGAGTCCTGTGAACGAACGATCGTCGACATCCAGAACCCGTCGAAGCATCCTCGGCACAACCGAGGCGATGGTGACATCGCTACTCAGCGCGTTGGCAAAACTCTTCGGTTCGAAATCGGGGAGCATTCGAACCCGGGCACCAACGAACGAACTGCGGAACAGGATTGATAGGCCGCCGACATGGTGCAGGGGCATCGCCAGCAGCCAGACATCGCTGGAATCGTGTCCCAGATGAGACGCCGAAGCTTCGACTGCCGAAAGCCAATTCTGACTCGTTAAAGGAACCAGCTTCGGCTCACCGGTCGTGCCCGATGTGAAGAGCACGGTCATGACGTCAGAGCCAATCGTCTCCAGCAGCTCAGGCTCGATCCCGTCTTCAGCGCCCGAACCCACCACCGTCGGACCACCGGCGACAGCCTGATAGATCTCCACGACGGACTTCCTGGTCAGCCTGGGGTAGACAAACGACGTCCGTCCTCCCCGACTTCGACGCCACACATCGCGTAGCTCGGCATATGACACCGTCTCCTCTCCGACCTCGAGGAAGACGCCGGTGGCGTCACTGTTGAGTAGCCAATCATTCACAACCTGATTTTGCCCCTTATCCTCTCTCATTGTGGTTTCTGAGATTTTTGATTCATCTGCCTGGGATGTCGTGCCGGACTTCGAGTTCACCGACATCACATATCACCGAGCGAAGAACACACCTGCCGTTCGGGTCGCCTTCAACCGCCCCGAGGTTCGCAACGCTTTTCGTCCTCACACTGTCGACGAGCTGTACACCGCGCTAGACCACGCCCGCCAGAGCGGTGACATCGGTTGTGTCATTCTCACCGGTAACGGACCCTCTCCCAAAGACGGAGGGTGGGCTTTCTGCTCCGGTGGTGATCAGAGAATCCGTGGAAGAGACGGGTACAAATACGCCGAAGGCGAGGAGGCAGATTCTGTCGACCCAGCTCGGCTCGGGCGGCTCCATATTCTCGAAGTGCAGCGGCTCATCCGGTTCATGCCCAAAGTTGTCATCGCCGCCGTACCCGGTTGGGCGGTTGGCGGAGGTCATAGCCTTCACGTCGTCTGTGATCTGACGATCGCATCGGAAGAACACGCCGTCTTCAAGCAGACCGATGCCGATGTTGCGTCTTATGACGCGGGATACGGCTCGGCCTACCTGGCCAGACAAGTCGGGCAGAAGCGGGCTCGTGAGATCTTCTTCCTTGGACGCAACTACTCAGCCAGAGAAGGCTTCGAAATGGGAATGGTCAATGCCGTCGTGCCACACGAGAGCCTGGAACAGACTTCACTGGAGTGGGCAGGCGAAATCGTTCGGAAGAGCCCAAACGCACAGAGAATGCTCAAGTTCGCATTCAACATGATTGATGACGGCTTGGTTGGACAGCAGCTCTTTGCCGGTGAGGCCACGCGACTCGGATACATGACCGACGAAGCGCAAGAAGGCAGGGACGCATTCTTGGAGAAACGCGATCCCGACTTCAGCCGCTTCCCCTGGCGCTTTTGACCCGGTGAGTTCGGCTCAAGCCTGGCGATCCGCTGCGCGGGTCCACACCCTCCCCGCCGCAGTGACACCCGTGCTGGTTGGGGCCGGCCTCGCTGTCCACGATGACGTGTTTCGCTGGGATGCTCTCGTCTGGGCGCTGCTGGGCGCCGTGGCTATCCAGGTCGCTGCCAACTTCGCCAACGATGCCTCAGATGCGCATCGTGGAGCCGATACCGAAGACCGAATCGGGCCACAACGAATGGTGGCATCAGGCGTCATCTCATCCCGGCAGATGTGGACCGCTACCGCGGTTGCCGTCATCGTCGCGATGGTTGCCGGCATCGCTCTGACCCTGATAGCAGGACCTTTGATACTGCTCATCGGTGGAGTCTCGATCATCGCAATGCTGGGATACGTCGGTGGGCCGGTCCCTTACGGATACCGAGGATTCGGTGAGGTTTTTGTGTTTCTCTTCTTCGGTCTGGTCGCAACGGTGGGCAGCCGTTTCGTGCACGATCAGACGGCTCCATTGTCAGCCTGGCTGCTCGCCATACCAATCGGAATGCTGGCAAGCGCCATTCTGGTTGCGAACAACTACCGGGACATCGAAACAGATCGCTCCACTGGCAAAAGGACACTGGCCGTGATCCTCGGCCGCCAACGGACCAGGTACCTGTTTGCCGGTCTCGTCTATGGAGCCTTTCCCCTGATCGCTGTATTCGGCACCTTTGGATGGACCCCACTGCCGACCCTGTTCGCAGCCCTGTGGGTTCCCTTTGCCACTGGCCCGGTCAACATCGTCATGAAGAAGACCGATGGCCCAGCCCTGATTCGTGCCCTCAAGCTAACCGCTCGACTCCACCTTCTCACCGGTCTCTCCCTCGCCGCCGGGGCAGCTCTGGCCCTCTAAGGCTCTCCCCTGCTTCCAGGTCCGGAGGGGAACCGTTGCCGTGCCCGAAGCGTCTTATCGGTATGAGATGGGGACACATGGTTTTTGCTCTTACGGTCGCGCTGGCACTCGGATCATGCGGCGGAACAGCAACGCCTACGGCCACACCGGACGGTGCCTGGCAGCTCACCTCGGGAACCCACGCCGGATCTGATTTGACCCTGGTGCGGTCGCACCCGGTGACAATTGAGTTCGACAACGGGAGCGTGACGGGAACCGCCTCCTGCAACGGCTATGGCGGGACGTTCGAAATCAACGGGTCGTCAATCGCCATCCAAGATCTGTTCATGACCGAAATGGCCTGTATGCCCCCAGAGACCATGATCTTGGAGGCGGCGTTTGCTGAGGCGTTGGGTTCGGTCGACACGATCTCGGTCGACGTCTCGGCGGCCGGAGAAATCCTGCGCCTGAACGGTCCCATCACCGCACTCGCTTTTGAACCATTACCCGAGTTGGAAAACGCTGATTTGGTGGGAACAGTTTGGGAGTTGACCGAGACCGTCTCGGGAGATTCGGCAAGCAACGTGCTCGGAGATAGGGCAATGCTCGAGTATTTCACCGACGGTTCGTTCATCGCCACAACAGGCTGCAGGACTTTGATCGGGACCTACACCGAATCCGGGGCCGGTGTGACCACCCAGTCAATGCAAGCGGAAGGGACCTGCCCTCAGGAGGTCGTCGACCAGGACACGTTGGTGGTCTCGGTTCTCGAGGCCGCCTACACCGTCGAGATCGTCGGACAGAGGCTCAAACTCACGGCTGCCGGGGCCGAGACATTGATCTACACAGCGGCCCAATGAAGGTGAATTAGTCCCAAACAGATCGGGACTTCTGACTCTCGGTTCCTGCTGTGATTCGGCTTTAATTGCCACATGGCAAATTCAAGTGATTCGAGCAAGACGTTCGACCGCGCTCTCCTCATCTTTGCGTTGATGGGCGCTCTAGTAGCAATTCTGGCGGTTGTCGCCGTCCTCACCGACTCGACGACATCGTCAGGCTCCGGTGGAGGTGAAGCAGCGGGTGGCGGAGCCCAAGTTGTCACCTACGACCTGACCGAATTCGCAATCCTCGGACCGCAGGAAATACAACCTGGTGAAGTCGAGATGATGGTGGAGAACATCGGGGCCGCCCCGCACAACCTGGTTCTCGACACCGGCGCCAGGACCGAAGATCTCGACCCGGGAGGTGTCACCACCCTCGACGTGGGCACGCTCGAAGCCGGCGAATACGCCATCTTCTGTGATATTCCGGGCCATCGCGAGGCAGGCATGGAGACAATCCTCGTGGTTTCCGAGGACGCGACGGACGACTCGACGGCCGGACACGACGACCTGACGCCCGAAGAAATGAATCAATTGATGATCGATTCAATGCTCGCGTTCCCGGCCGAGACCGAAGGAAAAGGCAACACCCCGATGGAGCCTGACGAGGTAAAGGCCGACGGAACCAAAGTCTTCAATCTCACGGCAGAGATCATTTCCTGGGAGGTGGAACCAGGGAAGTTCGTTGATGCATGGGCATACAACGGCCAGGTGCCCGGACCGTGGATTCGTCTCGATGTTGGCGACAACGTCGAGATCAACCTCACCAACGAGACCCCCATGGGCACCGACATCCACTGGCACGGAGTCTCGACACCAAACGCAATGGACGGTGTGGCTCCTTACACCCAGGACCCGATTCTCACTGGGGAGACGTTCACCTACGCATTTGAGGCCGAACGCCCCGCCATCGGCATGTATCACGCCCACTTCCATAGCCAGATCAGCGTTCCGAACGGAATGTTTGGTGTCCTAATGATCGGTGACACCCCACTTCCACTTGGACAAACTGTGTCCGGAATCGAGATTCCCGAAGATCTCGAAGTGGCACAAGAAATACCGATGGTTCTCAACGATGCCGGAGTCATTGGTTTCAGCCTCAACGGGAAATCGTTCCCGGCGACTGAGCCATACGTCGTCGAGACGGGCGACTGGCTCGTGTACCACTATTACAACGAAGGCCTGACAGTCCACCCGATGCATCAGCACCAATTCCCACAATTGGTTTTCGCCAAGGACGGGATCCCTCTGGATAACCCGTATTGGGCTGACACCATCAACGTGGCACCCGGTGAACGGTATTCGGTCCTCGTGCATCCTGATCGTGCCGGCGTCTGGGTATGGCACTGCCACATCCTGACCCACGTTGAACGGGACACCGGGATGTTCGGGATGGTCACAGCCCTGGTTGTCCAGGACGAATAGTCGAACCGTTCCAACAACGCCTACCGATCAATTTGGAGTAGCAACGTGCCTTATCTGTACGACTTTGATTCGCCGGATGCCCCGGACCGAAACGTCCTCGGTGGGAAAGGTGCCGGACTGGCTGAGATGACCTCCCTCGGCCTGCCAGTGCCGCCAGGCTTCACCATCACCACCGAGGTGTGTCTCGAGCACATGGAGACCGGCTCAGCACCGGACGCCTTGTGGCATGAGGTTGAGGCTGCCGTGAAGCGCCTCGAAGAGAAGTCGCGGCGGACATTTGGCGCGGGACCCGTGCCGGTACTTCTGTCGGTACGATCGGGAGCCGCTATCTCCATGCCCGGGATGCTCGACACCGTTCTGAACCTCGGCATCAACGATGAAGTGGTGGAAGCACTCGAGAACTGGTCTGGTGACGCCCATTTTGCTTGGGATGCCTATCGCCGGTTCGTTCAGATGTACGGCAACGTTGTGCTCGGCGTAGACGAGCACAAGTTTCAGCAAGTCCTGAGAGAGCTGAGAGAGGCGCGAGGGGCTGAGAACGATGCGGCGCTGACTGCGGAAGACCTGAAAACAGCAACCACCCGCTTCAAGGCAATAGTGGAGGCTGAGAAGCCCGGAGAACTGCCGAGCGACGCCTACCAGCAACTCAAGGGCGCAATCAACGCCGTCTTCTCCTCCTGGAGCAACCGTAGGGCGATCAGCTATCGGAAGATCCAAGGAATTCCCGACGACATTGGGACTGCAGCCAACGTTCAGATGATGGTGTTTGGCGATCTCGGAGAAGACTCGGGTACAGGAGTCTGCTTCACTCGTGACCCATCCACTGGTCAGAAAGTCGCTTACGGTGACTACCTGCCCAGAGCCCAAGGTGAGGATGTTGTGGCCGGCGTCCGTAACACCCTGACGCTGGACGAGTTAGCCGATCTACACCCACGGTGTCATGGCGAGCTCATAGCCATCATGGACGGACTCGAAAACCACTACACAGACATGTGCGACATCGAGTTCACCATCGAGAAAGACATTCTCTACATCCTGCAAGCGAGGATCGGGAAACGGACCGCAGAGGCCGCGATCCGCCTGGCTGTGGTGATGGCCAAAGAAGGTCTGATCGACACTGGCACAGCGTTGATGCGAGTCGCCCCCGCGTCACTGGAGCAGCTACGACGACCACGGATAGCTGACGATATCGACAACCCGCCGTTTGTGTTCGGTGTTGGAGCGTCGCCGGGCGCCGCCACCGGCAAGGCGGTGTTTGACGCTGACAGTGCTGTAGCTATGGCTCAGGAGGGTGAGTCTGTCCTCTTGATCCGGCCCGAGACCACCCCAGACGACATCCACGGAATGGCAGCTGCAGTTGGCATTCTGACCAGCCAGGGAGGGAAGACCTCCCACGCTGCGGTCGTGGCAAGGGGAATGGGCAAGCCTGCGCTCACGGGAGCGGCCAAGCTCCACGTGGACGTCGCCAACCAGATCGCCACCGCGGGACACGTCGACGTTCGTCCCGGTGACCTCATAACTATCGACGGGACTAGTGGCGTCGCCTATGCGGGAGCGGTCGAACTCGTCGAACCCGAGCCCCTGCCCGAACTGATCGAATTGCTGAGCTGGGCTGATGACGTGAGGAATATGGGCGTACGAGCAAATGCTGATACCGCCGAAGACGCCCGCATTGCTCTCGACCATGGCGCCGAAGGCATCGGCCTGGCGAGGACCGAGCACATGTTCCTCGGTGACCGTCAAGCCGTCGTGCAACAGATCATTCTGTCGGTCGACGACGAGGAACGAGCTGCTGCGCTCCACGAGCTCGAGTTGCTCCAGATCGAGGACTTCGCAGGTCTCCTCGAGGCAATGGATGGACATCCAGTCATTGTTCGATTGCTCGACCCGCCACTTCACGAATTCCTCCCATCCCGCCTAGAACTCGAACAGGAGGCGCTGCGCCGGGTACGGGCAGGCAGGCCAATCGACGACCTCCATGCAATGTCGGACAGTGTCGCCCGGTGGGAGGAGACCAACCCGATGCTTGGGCTACGTGGAGTAAGGCTCGGACTGATGGTGTCCCAGCTCTACCGGATGCAAGCGCGTGCGGCCGGCAAAGCCATCGCTCGACGGCTCGAGGCAGGGGGCAACCCCAAGATGGAGATCATGATCCCCCTTGTCGCCACTGTCGAGGAGCTCAAGCGGATGCGGGAGATGATCAAGGCGGAGATGACAGCCGCGACGACCGACTCCGGGGTCGAAATCGATGTTCCCGTTGGGACGATGATTGAGCTCCCCCGGGCCGCGCTCACCGCTGGTGAGATTGCCGAAGCTGCGGACTTCTTTAGCTTCGGAACCAACGACCTGACCCAGATGACCTTCGGCCTCAGTCGCGATGACGCCGAAGCTCACTTCCTCCGGGACTACCTGGAACACGGGGTGCTCAAAACCGATCCTTTCCTGACCATCGACCAGCAGGGTGTCGGTCGTCTGATTCGCGTTGCCTCCATGGAAGGAAGGGAAGCCAACCCGAACCTGACTCTGGGCATCTGCGGCGAGCACGGTGGAGACCCCAAATCGATCGAGTACGTGCACTCATTGGGACTCGACTACGTGTCCTGCAGCCCGCCAAGAGTTGAAGGTGCGCGCCTGGCAGCGGCACAGGCTGAGCTCAGGGAAAGCCAGAGCGAAAAACTCAGTCGGGCGGAGTCCTAGAAGAGGTAGTCCAGCAGCTCGGGGATACCGTCACCAGAGAGGGCTTCGGTACGAACGACCGGGCGGGAACGTCCGCCGTTCTCGGCGATCTCGGTGAGAACTCTATGCACCTTGTCGACTCCCGGTCGATCCGCCTTGTTGATCACGAATATGTCGGCAACTTCGACAATGCCAGCTTTGTCTGCCTGAATCTGGTCTCCCCACTCCGGCGACACCACAAGAACCACCGGATCGGCCAGATCCATCACCTCAACCTCAGACTGACCCACACCAACGGTTTCAACGATCACCGTGTCGAACCCGGATTGCGTCAAGAGACTGACCGTTTGTCGCGTCGCCACGGCCAGCCCGCCCAGATGACCCCTCGCCGCCATTGACCGGATGAACACTCCTTTGTCCTCGATGTGATCTTGCATACGAATCCGATCACCGAGCAGCGCCCCACCAGTAAGTGGGCTGGACGGATCCACAGCGACAACACCGATCTGGCGCCCGTTGCGACGTAGCTCAGTGACCAGGGCGTTCACCAGGGTTGACTTGCCCACACCTGGCGGACCGGTCACCCCAATCACCGGTACACCGGGGTTCGGCTCCATTTCGAAATCATCGGGACTGGCCTCAATGCGGCTAATTGCCTGGGCCAGCGAGCGGCGGTCCCCCATGCGTGCGTCAGTGAGGAGCTGGTCGGAAGTCACGCCGGACAGCTTATTGCTTGTGCGGCTAGTTGGTTGTCGGGCTCGAGCCGAGAATGCCGGAGATGTCTATCCCTGGGGCGTTGGCGTCCTCAGGTTGGGGGGCATCGGCAACTGCCGTCACCTCGGTGACTCCGGGGACCCGATCCATGAGGATGCGTTCGATGCCGGCTTTGAGAGTCATCATGGAAAGAGGACAACCACCGCAGGCTCCGACCATCTGTATCGATACCTTGCCCTCGTCGGCCCCAAGCAACACGAGGTCACCACCATCGGCCTGGACGGCTGGGCGGATGTAGTCGAGAGTCTCCTCCAGTTTGGCCATGTCGATGTCGCCATCGTGTGGGACCGAACTGGAGATTGTCACTGGTGTTGCGTCACTCATGGGTCTCTATCAACAAGTCTTCGCTTCGAACTGTTCCCAGGTTACCCAGAGGCAATTGCAACCTAGCCCCGGTTGAAATTCGACGTTATCCCCTCGGCGGTCACCGACAGGGTGTTGCCGTCGCACTCGAAGTCGCTCGAAGAGGACAGAGACTCGGTCGGAACGTCGACCGGGCTTGTCGGAAGGTCGATCAGCTGACCGTCGACCTCGACTGTTGTCTTCACATCGAACCCTGAACCGCCGTCGAGATTCAACGCAAGCATCGATCCGTTGACTTCCCAAGTTCCCGTCTGTTCTCCGTTGACGACAATGTTGAATGTTCCTTCCGTCGTCGAGATCGAAAAGCCCCAATCGTTGCGAGCCGCGCTCACACTTCCATTCGAGTTGAGAGTCACCCGGAACTCGCCGTCCTCATTGATCGAGAATTCTTCGAACTCTTCCTCTTCGGCGAACTCGGCAAACACAGCATCAAAGAAGGCCTGGTCGTCGAGAACCCACTCTCCGACAACACAGTCCTCTCCCCCGCCGCCGGTGGACCCAAGCGTTGTAGTGGTTTCTCCGATGGTTGTGGTGGTGTCGGCCCCGGTTGTTGTGGTTTCGGCCACAGTCGTCGTCGACTCGCCGGATACGGTCGTCGTGGTGGTATCGGCTGTGTCTCCGCCGCAGGCGGTGACAAGCAGACCGAGGACAAAGGTGATCGCCAGGCTCTTTTTCATGCCAATCAGGTTAGTAAGGGGCCGGGGAAGCCGGAAAAGAGGCTACTCGTGCCGTTCTACCTTGGCTCCGAGTCGTTGCAGACGCTCGGCAAACCCTTCGTATCCCCGGTCGATATGGGAGATGTCTCCAACTTCGGTCACACCTTCGGCACGCAAACCGGCCAGGGCGAGTGCGGCACCAGCCCTTATGTCGGGAGCAAGCACAGGACAGCCGGACAAGTTCTCAACGCCGGTGATTACAGCGTGCTGTGCTTCGGTGACGATGTCAGCACCCATCCTTGCCAACTCGCCCACATAGCGAAATCTGGCGTCGTAGAGATTCTCGGTCACCACCGATACACCGTCGGCGACCGAGAGGTAGGCGACCATCTGCGGATGCATGTCGGTGTGAAAGCCGGGGAAAGGCAGCGTGGCCAGGTCGACCGCCTTTGGACGCTCCGGCCCGACGACCCGGAACCAGCCGTCGCCCCGTTCAACCTCACATCCAGTGTCTTCGAGCTTGCGCAATTCCATGCGGAGGTGATCGGGCAGACAACCGGTGACGGTCACATCGCCACCGCTGATCGCTGCGGCAATCGCATACGTCCCAGCCTCGAGGCGATCAGGGATAATGGAGTGATCAACGGGTGCCAATGAGTCAACCCCTTCGATGGTCACCAACGAAGTACCACCTCCATCGATTTGAGCGCCCATTGCCCGTAACTGATCGATGAGGTCAATGATCTCTGGTTCACGGGCTGCGTTCACAATCACGGTCTGCCCTTCAGCGAGCACCCCTGCGAACAGCATGTTCTCGGTAGCGCCGACTGAGGGGAAAGGCAGTTCCACTTCCGTGCCCTGAAGACGTCCGTCGACCTTACCCACCAGCTCTCCGTGCACCAGTTCGAAGCTTGCGCCCAGCTTCTCCAGACCGCCTGTGTGCATGTCAATGGGTCGGGCACCAAGGTCGTCCCCACCAGGAAGGGCGACTCTCGCCTCGCCCGATCTCGCCAGCAGTGGTCCGAGCAGGCCGATTGACGCCCTCATCTGCCGAACCAAGTCGATGGGTGCCTCTGCGTTGAGGACCTCGGGTACAACAATCGACAGTTCGTGATCATCGCGGTCGACGTGGCAACCGGTGTGACGGAGGACTTGAACCATCAGTTCAACGTCGAGGATGCCCGGCACGTTCTTGAGTTTGTGTCTTCCGGGCGCCAGTAAGGCCGCAACCATCTCTTTAAGGGCCGCATTCTTGGCACCAAGCACGCCAACCGTCCCGCGCAGGGGTGTTCCCCCTTCGATGGTGAGATGTGCCATAGACATCGAAGATAGCTCGCTCCAGGCAAAACCGGTGGTGTCTGACACGGTTGAGGGCAACCTGAAGCTACCCTCTCGGTCCGTATGAGAATCGCAATATGAGAATCGCTTTGGGATCAGATCACGCCGGTTATCCACTGAAGGAACACCTGGCGACTTGGTTGGCCGAGTCCGGGCACGCCGTCTACGACCTGGGAACCCATAGCGCCGACCCGGTCGACTATCCCGACTATGCCGCCTCGGTTTCTCAGGCAGTTCTCGACGGCCGTGCCGACCGTGGCATCGTCCTCTGCGGTTCCGGTGCCGGAGCCTCAGTCGCCGCCAACAAGCTGAAGGGGATTCGTGCCGCTGTGGCCCACGACGTCTACACCGCCCATCAAATGGTGGAACACGACGACGTCAACGTTTTGTGCCTGGGTTCGCGGGTGATCGGTCAGGCGTTGGCAGAAGACTTGATCAGCTCGTTTCTCGAAGCCAAGTTCTCACGCGAAGACCGTCACGTACGACGCCTCGACAAGATCAAGGCACTAGAGGCTTAACCGGCGGCGGCTGCCTCGGCGGCCAACGCATCGAGACCGGCAACCCCGATCTCACCGGAGACCCGACGGATCACATTGTTGTCGCCGTCGAGCGTCACATAGAAGGGTGTCCCAGCCATCCCGTAAGACGCGGCAACGGTGCCTATCTGATCGTCCATCACGACTGGAACCGTCCAGCCCTCGTCTACTAGCCAATCCTGTGGCGGCCAGTTCGGGCGAAGCCGGTCGGTGGACGTGGCGATCGAGTAGATGTCAACACCCTCGGGGAGATTGCCGGCGTCGAGCCAATCCTGGACAACCGGAACCTCAGCTTGGCAGTGGGGACACCAGTGGGCGAGAAAGAGGATGATCTTGGGGCGCCCATCAGCTTCTATACGGACCTCGTTGTTTTCCCAGTCCGCACCGACGGTCGACGGAGCGGGGAACCCAACCACCGGGTCCTGGGCTGCCTGGCTGTTGTAGACGGGCAACGGATCACCGGTCACTACCGGATCGCCGTACCCGATCGAGGCATCCACTTCCTGTTCACCGGCAATCGAAATCGCCAAAAGGATTATCAAGGCCAGGCCAACTACCCCGCCGACGATTCCCAGAATCTTCTTATTCATTCTCAGTTCTCACATAGAAGGCAAGCAATACAGCGATAACGATAAACCCGGTCCCGGCCATAAATGGGATGGAGACGAACCCGAAGGTGTCGACATACTTGGCCGAGCACGGATTATTGGGATCGCACGAACCGCCCTCGAGCGACGGGAACGTTTGGGTCAAATAGTGCCAGATCGAGATCAGAGCGCCGCCAAGGGCAAAGGGAAGTGCGTAGTACCGCACGACCATTTCCTTGCGAATGGCACCAACGAGGAGGATCACCGCAAGTGGGTACATGGCGATCCGCTGGAACCAACACAAGCGACATGGGAGGAAGTGGATCACTTCCGAATAGATCAAAGAGCCTGCTGTGGCTACTGCCGCCACCAGCCAGGCAAGCCAGACTGCGGAATCCCCCAGGAGAGCATGGGCTGCGTCTCGTCCTTTGGCGACGCGATATCCGACGAGACCCACGGCACTGGCGAGCGCAATCAGCGACAGGATAGAAAGAAACGTGTTGTAAAGGTCAACATTCTGTGGGGACATGCGGGTTCGCACGGAGGTTAACGAACAGCAGGATCAATGGAGTCGGGGCGGCGGGCGGCCCTTAGCTTCTTCGAGGTGGCGGACGAGGAGGAATCATCGGGTTGATGAAGGGTCTGACCCGTCGGAAGCTCTCCATGCGCTCCGACTGGGGATGCTGGCGGAATTCGTGTCCCCATTTGTTGATCCACTTCACCTCATGATTGGGGTTCCCTTTGATGGCCCAGCCGTCGTGATGGATGAGCCTGTGGTGGAACCCGCAGAGTGTGATCAGATTGTCCAAGTTGGTGGGTCCACCGTTCGCCCAATGGATGATGTGGTGGATTTGAGTCCATTTGGTTCTGGAACAGTCGGGGAACATGCACCCTCGGTCCCGTGCCCTCACCACCCGTGTTAGCCATGGAGGAATCGTCCTACTGGTGCGACCAATACCGACCACTCCGTTCGTTGGGTCTTCGACAACGAGTTGGATTCGCGCGTCACAAATCAGTCGCCGGAGAGTCTCATTGGTGATTGGTGTTTGCCTCGGGATGTGAGTCCCATCGCCGATGGTGGCCTGGGGAGCACCATCAACATTGAGAACCGTTTCGATATCTGCTCTAACCAACAACGTGGCTCGATCGTGGTCGGCGTCGGCGGAGAGTGACTCAGATGCCATCTGCAGAAGTGCTGTCGCCATCGAATACCGATGCGGCATTGGTAGCCCATCGTGGGGATCGAAGTCGATTTGGTCTGCCTTCCTGGTGAGAGCAGTTATGAGAGTTGCTCCTTCGTCGTACGGCAGCGAAACGTTCATTTCGAAACGGGGTTCGGTCTCGTCGAACCAGTACGTGACACTCCGCTCCTCTCGAATCTTGTCCTCATCGCTCGGCGAAACCTCACGTTGCAGTTTCCTGATGTCAACCGAGGTCAGCCCAACCGCTTGCTCCGCCCATTCGGAGTCGGTGTCCGCGGTGGCGACGTCGGCTAGAGCCTTCAGCTGGTCCCAGCTCAGCCGGCCGGATTCGAAGGCGCACCGAATGTTGGGGAGTTCACCCAGCTTGCTCGCGACCTTCACCAGGATCCGGGCGGTGTAGAGACTGAACTTGTACCGGGATGCAAGCCATTCAGGAAGCGAAGGTGACCCTTCCAGCAGCCACAACTCAGAAGACAAGATGTCGGTCAGGTGATCCAAGAAAACGAGATGTGACTGGTTGAAGGCAGCAACCGACGTGTCGACTGATTCAACCCGAGCGTGGTGATCTTCCTGAGAATCAGTGCCACCGACCAAAGTCAAAGTCGGTGTACCGCCGGCCTCGAGGCCAACCTCAAAGTCTCCGACGGAACCATGATGTGTCTGTTCGAGACCCGCCACACCGATTCCGGGAGAAGAAGACCACTCTCGATACTTGCGTAGTATCGAACATACGTTCGATTATGGCACAGAAACAGCCACAGCACAAGGGTTTTCTTCAGGTTTTTTTGCGATGTGAACCCTCGCTGAAACGGTGCACACCGAGAAGACGAACGGAGGCTCCCAGCGGCCGACCTGCCCCTCAAGCAATGGCGATCGACCGTCCTGCAAAGGCATAGCCCAGGACCGCGACCGCAATGATCTGCTGATGTCAGCTTGCACCCACCACCAAACGCCCGACATGGTCGCTAGGACTCCCCAACACATTAGGGCATCCACATTCGGAAATCTTCTCATCGGTGGAACTCTCGGTAGCTCGGAATGTACTCCCATCTTGCCGCTGACGTACCCATATGGCCTCACTTTGGAGCGACCAAATGAACCCAGATCAGACGACCGGAGAGCATCGAGCAGTCGTGATCTCATCGCTGGTGCCTTGGCGATCCATCCCTTGGGGGCGACTCGACTCCCACGGCCCCTTCCGCAAGTCGATGCTGAGCTCACCTGCCCTGGTACTGCGCCAAACCGTCGAGGATGAGCTCGAGCCCGAAATCAAACTCGCCGTCAAATGTGTATTCGAATTTCGCAGCGTGTTCGTACATGGCGGCGAGGTTGGGGAACGCCGAAGCCAGGTCGACCGGAGGGGCGGTGTCGGTCGACTCGTCGCTGCCTTTTGACTCAATGGAGGTTTCCTGGACGACGTGACCGTACACATAGCAGTCGATAAGCCAGAACGCGTGGACGGCGTTTTCAATCGAGAACCCACTCGACGTGAGATGCCCGAGAATAGCGTCGAGGTAGCGCATGGAGCCTGGGCCTTGAAAACCCCGAGACTCCAGTAGGCCGATCGCCCAGGAGTGCCTGCCGAATACTTCTCTCGCCGACAGCGCTCTTAGACGCATAGCGTCCCGCCAATCGGATCCTTCGTCTGGAATCACGATTCCCGACACCACCAGCTCGACCATGCCGTCAAGAATCTCATCCTTGTTGGCGACATGCTTGTAAAGCGCCATTGCTTCGAATCCGAGCTCGGAGCCCAGTCTCCGCATTGTGAGAGCGTCGAGTCCGAAACGGTCGACGAGGTCGATGGCAGCGCGGAGGATGCGATCCCGGGTCAGCGGGAGCCGTTCGGGAGATTTTTTGGCGGTCACTTTTGACAAGCTTACTTAGTATCCCATAGGATTACAATGTAAACCAGATCACGAGAACCGTGACGGAACAGCTTGCCTGCATTGGGCAGGCGTGGAGAGAAGGAGATGACGTGACTACCAGGCAACAGAGGGACGTGACAGCACCCAAGGCCTTTGGCGACAGCATCAACCGTAGCGTGGACCCGATTGCGGGTTCCGACCCGAAAAGCGACGTGAGCCCACGGATGGTTCTGGCCGTGTTGTGGCTGAGTCACTTCTTGCTTTGGACTTTCGGCGACATGTTCGCATTGCTCCAGGGGACGGTGGAGGCTGTCAGCGAACCGATATTCCTGATCGTTGCCCCGTCGACGGCCATTGTCCAAGCATCGATGGCAGTGTTGAGTCTGGTTGGCACGATCGCTCTCGTCCGGCGAACCAACCTGGTCATCGCTCCGCTATACCTGCTGTTGAATCTTGGGTTCCTGGTCGACGCTGCCAACGCCTGGGAGTACTACCTCGGTGCTTTCTACGTGGGGTTCAACCTGCTGATCATATGGTTCGCGTCGAAGCGATTCATGACTTCGTAGAAGCTCACAGCTAACGCCCTTGCGGCGGCACTCAGACGTCGGTGTCACCGCACCCTCAATTTGCTTTCGCATGGGAGGCGTAGCGGTTAGGAACTCCTACGGGTGGCCGTTTGTCCCTCGCGATGGCTGGCCTGATGGTTGATGACGACCAGGGAGAACAAGTTTGCAGTCCCGACCGGATTCGAACCGGCGTTTCCGGCTTGAAAGGCCGGCGTCCTAGGCCTCTGGACGACGGGACCAAAGAGGTGGAGAGACCTCAAGGATACAGCCCATCAGGACCTCAGCCCAAACTTCATTTCAGGCGGCTTCGAGGCGCTCTACTGCACGGCTGAGTCTGCTCACGGTACGGTCCTGGCCCAGAGCCTCCATCGATTCGAACAGTGGAGGGCTCACTGAGGAACCGGTAACCGCCACTCGCATCGGTTGTAGACCCTTGCCGACGCCCACCTCGAGCTGTGCGAGAAGCTCACGCAAGTTCGACTCGATCGAGTCGTGGGTCCAATCGTCGAGACCACGAAGACTGTCGGTTGCAGCCTTCAGAATCCCAACGACTCCCTCTTTGGTCATCACCTTGTTCCACGACTTCTCGTCGTACTCGTCGATGTCCTCGAACAAGAAGCGAACCTGTGCTCCAGCTTCGGGAAGCAGCTTGGTCCTCTCTTGAACCAAAGGAGCGATCGCAGTGAACGTTTCCCGCTCCTCGCCGGTGAGCGATCTGCCTAACTGCTCTTCGAGTAGAGGCAGAGCTTGACGAACGAAGCCTTCGTCGGACATCGCCCTGATGTACTCGCCGTTCATCCATTCGAGCTTTGCCGGATCGAACGTCGCCGGATTCTTCGACACGTCGGCGAGATCAAAAGCCTCGACAGCTTCGTCTCTGGAGAAGAGGGTGGTCTCACCGTCAACAGACCAGCCGAGCAGACACAGGTAGTTGAAGACCGCTTCGGGCAG
This sequence comes from Acidimicrobiia bacterium, assembly GCA_965216445.1. Lineage (GTDB taxonomy): Bacteria > Actinomycetota > Acidimicrobiia > Spongiisociales > ZC4RG35 > MA-ANB-1. The sequence continues at coordinate 728,920 of OZ244166.1, read as the reverse complement.
GAAGCCCCTGTCGCGGTAATCAACCAGTGAAGTTGCATCGTGGCGTTTGGAGAGCTTCTTGCCATCGGTCCCGAATAGCAACGGAAGATGCGCATACGTCGGCTGAGTTGCACCGATGGCACGAGTCAGGACGATGTGCTTCGGTGTCGAGGGAAGGAGGTCCTCACCTCGGGCAACATGGGTGATCTCGTAATCGACGTCGTCGACAGTTGAAGCCAGGTGATAGGTCGGGGTGCCGTTGCTCCTCAGGATCACGAAGTCGTCGACGTCAGCTGGTTCGAAACTGACCTCGCCTCGAACCAGGTCATCGAATACCACGGCTTGACCTTGAGGAATGGAAAGCCTGATGACCCCATCAGTTCCGGGGTTGTCGGGTCGGCGGATGTAGTGACCGGGGTGTTTGCCTTCCTTTTGCGCCCTCTGTCGCATCGCTTCGAGCTCTTCGGCCGAACGACTGTCGTAGTAGGCGGCACCGGAGTCGACCAACTGCTGAGCAACCTCGCTATAGCGGTCGTATCGACTCGACTGCCGGTAGGTCCCATGCGGACCACCGACGGAAACACCTTCATCCCAGTCGAGTCCCAACCATCGCAACGAGTCGAGAATCCCCTCTTCAAACGCGGTTGTGGAGCGTTCCTCGTCGGTGTCGTCGATGCGGAGAATGAACTGACCACCTTTGGCCCTCGCATACAGCCAATTGAACAGGGCAGCACGAGCCGTCCCCACGTGGAGATTCCCGGTCGGCGAAGGGGCGATTCGAACCCGAACGCTCATCTCTCGACGACCCGGTTTTGCAAAGTGCCGATGCCGTCGATCTCGATCTCGACCTGGTCGCCCACCTCGATCTTGGAAACCCCTGATGGGGTGCCGGTGAGGATCACATCACCGGGGAGCAGTGTCATGACCTGGGTGACGAACTCGATGATGGCGCCGACCCCGAAGATCATGTCGGAAGTGAAGCCAGCCTGACGGACCTCATCGTTGACACGGCAGATGATGGCCAGCCTCTCAAGCGGGTCGAGCTCGGTTTCGATGGCCGGGCCAATCGGACAGAAGGTATCGAAGCCTTTCCCCCGGGTCCACTGACCGTCCCGGTATTGGAGGTCCCTGGCCGTCACGTCGTTGCCAGCGGTGTACCCGAGAATGTATTGGCTCGCATCTTCGGCTTTGACGTTGCGCGCCACCTTGGAGATGACCACCGCAAGCTCTGCTTCATGCTGGAGGTTCTCAGTCAACGGCGGTTTGACGATCGATCCCTCGGGACCGATGACCGATGTGGCCGGTTTCATGAAGATCAACGGCTCATCTGGCGGCTCGCCACCCATCTCGGAGGCGTGATCCTCGTAGTTCTTTCCGACGCAGATGACTTTGGTGGGAATGACCGGTGCCAGGAGATGAACCCGGGTCCATGGAATCAGTGATTCGGTTGGTTCCCATGCGACAAAAGGGGAACCGCGGTAGACCTGGACACCTTGAGTGTCTGCGATTCCATAGGTGATGTCGTCACCAGATTTGATTCGAACGATCTTCATTGGGGATGACCGTAGTTATCCGGTGTCGTTTTGAGGCTTCGAAGTCTTCGGCCGACGCAACACCGACCGAATCTGGTCCGGTGCCTTGGTCAGCAGATCCCTGTCAACCTCCGACACTGCTGTCTGACCGGGCCGTTTGTCGTGAGAGGCGGCAGCCAGCCATCTTGCGCGACGTTCTTGAAGATATTGGGGTGAGCCTTTGTCGTAGCCGCACAGGCTCAGAGCAACTTCGATGTCCTCCTTGACAGCTGCTCTGCCGAGCGATGCCGCCCGGGCCATCACGAGCCCGGTAACAACCGACCGCAAGTCTGGATCGTCATCCGGGAGCTCGAACAGGTTGACTATCCGCGCCGCCCATCCCGGGTCGGGACCGATCATTCCGTGGAGCCCGCCACCGGGCATGTCGTCCGGCGAGGTCACGAGGCCCGCCTTCGTTGGTCGCCAACGTCGGGCCGGCGCCGGTTCTAACGATCGCCGCGGCAGGTCGCTCTCATCGAATTCGAGGTTGGGTTGTTGGCCCACCTAGAAGACCTCGAGCCACTTCTTGTATTCGTCGAGTTCTCCGGTCACAGCTTTGCGGAACAGCTCTTGGGCTCGTTTGGTGACGGGACCAGGAACACCGGGGCCGATCTGACGATCGTCGACTGCTACGACCGGTGTGACTTCAGCGGCCGTGCCAGTGAGGAACATCTCGTCAGCCACGTACATGGCACCGCGGGCAATCTCCACCTCTCGCACCTCGTAGCCTTCGTCGCTCAGCAACTCGATCACCGAGTTGCGCGTTATCCCCTTTAGGATTCCGGCCGAAACTGGAGGCGTCAGAACAACTCCGTCCGAAACCAAGAACAGGTTCATCCCGCTCCCCTCCGACACCGATCCCGACTGGTTCAGCATGATCGCCTCGTCGTAGCCGGCCTTGACCGCCTCGGACTTGGCGAGAGCGGAGTTGAGGTATTGCCCTGAACCTTTGGCGGTGGGGATGAAATCGGCGTGGGAGATCCGTCGCCACGACGAAACCTTCGCCCGGATTCCGTTCTTGACTCCTTCCTCGCCCAGATAGCTGCCAAGGGCGAACGCCGCCATCATCGTCTTCACATTGCTCTTGGCAGGATTGAGCCCGAATTCGCCGAGTTCATGGAAAACCAACGGTCGGATGTACGCACCGGTGAGGTCGTTGGCACGAAGGAGCTCAATGGCAGCCTTGGAGAGATCGTCCGCCGACCAGGCCATCGGAATCGCATACGAACGGGCAGACGCTTCGAGACGACGCATGTGGTCGTCGAGACGGAATACTGCTGCGCCGTCTTTGGTCTGATAGGACCGGATGCCCTCAAAAACCCCTGTTCCGTAGTGGAGCGCGTGGGAAAGAAAATGGACTGTCGCATCAGCCCAAGGGATCAACTCTCCCTCGTCCCAGATGTATTTTGCCTGTTCCATACGCCAAGGGTAAACGACTTCGCAGACCCAAGAACCGTCGAGGGCACTACGCCGGGGTCTGCTCAAGCCTTCGATTAGCCTCACCGCTGTGGAGCCAATCGAACTAAGACCACTCTCCTTCGGTGAGGTCCTCGACACCTCGTTCAACCTCTTTAAGCGGAACTTCAAATCAGCGGTGATCACCTCCGCGGTGATCATGATCCCGTTGACAGTCCTCGGTTCTTTGGCAGCAGCAGGTCTGGCCCCATCCGATCTCAGCGCCCTCGAAGACCCGAATGTCAGCCCGGAGGAAGTGCTTTCGCTCATGGGTGGGCTCTTCGGCGCAATCGGAGTTGGAGCACTTCTGCAAATGGTTGGATCTGTCCTCGTCCAAGCTGCAACCACCCGGATCTACAGCGAGAACTACCGAGGGGTAAAGGTCGAGGCTAAAGATGCACTCCGATATGGCCTTTCCCGCATGCTTGCGATGGTTGGTTTGACCATCCTCACCAGCATTGGGACGTTTCTCGGTTTCCTCTTCTGCATCATCCCGGGAGTGTGGCTGTACGGGATGTGGGGCCTCGCCCCGGCGAGCCTGATCGCGGAGAAGTCAGGCCCGATAACCGCCTTGAAGCGCTCGTTCAACTTGGTCAAGGGCTCCTGGTGGCGGGTTTTCGGCATCTTGGTCCTCACCTCGTTGATTGCAACTGTCATCACCAGCGTGATCGTCACCCCGATTCAACTCGCCTTCACCTTTGGATCCGGTTTCGCAGATCCGGCAGCAGCAACTCTCTCCTCCGGATACCTTGCTGCAAACGCATTGATCCAAGGACTGGTCTCTACAGTCACCCTCCCCTTCATTGCCGCCGTTGTCGTCGCGCTCTACTACGACCAGCGTGTTCGCAAGGAGGGCTACGACCTGGAAAGGCTCATTGCGGATCTAGGTGAGCCACCAGCGACCCACACTGAAATCAGCACCGACTCGGACGACCCGTTCGGCCTCGGTTGACGTGATTAGCGCCAGCACGGCCGCCGCCTCAGCCGTGTTCTTTGGGGTAGCGGAACAACTGGACGGCGACCCTGTGGACGCGACCGAAATCTCAGAGCGAGCACAGGACATACTCTCCGACCCGAAATACGCGGGCGACACGCCGACGCTTCTCGAGAGAATCCTCGGACCTGTGTACGACTGGTTGGAATGGCTGATCGCGTTCGTGATCGAAATGGTGACTCGAATCTTCGAGTGGCTCTCACGGGCAATCACAACAGACGTTATGACCCTGGTCGGCCCACTCCTTGTCCTCCTCACCGTCGTGCTTGCGGCATTCATTCTCGCTCGACGCCGGGCACGCGATATCCAACGCCGCGAGACAATCGAGAGAATCCTCGAACTCGGTGCCGATCCGGTCGAATTGGAGGCACTGGCGAGAGCAGCAGCCGAAGCGGGTGACTTCTCGGAGGCTATCCGCCTTCGGTTCGTCGCCGGATTGTTACGTCTCGATGCCGAGGGCCGAATCGTTTTCTATCCGGGTCTGCCGAATGGGGCAATCGCCAACGAGCTCGGCGAACCAACCTTCGAACGGCTAGCCAGCCAATTCGACGAAGTCGTCTATGGCCGAGCTCAGGCGGAGGCCGCCGATGCCCAAAGAGCGGCCCTTGAATGGGCCGATCTTCTTGGTGTGCGTATATGAGCGATCGGTCGAAACTCCGGGTGGAGAGCACCACAATCACGCCGAAAGGGCGTCTGATCCGTGGGAACTTGCGAACTTTGTTCATGGCTCTGCTCGCGATTGCGGTCTTCGGATGGGCACTGACACAGTTCGGTCGCAATCAGATCGAAACGGGACCGAACAGCTCGATGTTCGTCACCGACGTCAACGGAACCGCAGCCCTGGCCGAACTGCTCACCGAGCTTGATTTCCGCGTGGGACCTGCAGTGACACCACTAGAAGACCTCGACCAGGTGATGACACTGCTGATCCTCGATCCCCAAATCAGGGCAACGTACGAGGACGTGGAATTGGAGGCGATCACAGAGTGGGTCGAGAACGGCGGCCGGCTCATAGTGTCCGGGCGTCCCCACCCAGATCTCGTAGGCCCGATTCTCCCCGACGACCTCCGACTCGGCCTTTCCGGGCAGTCGCCGGCCGACATCGTGATGCCGATCCGCGGAGCAGAGGGCAGCCTCGAATCGAGTGGCCTCTACTCGATCGAGACGGAGTTCGACATGACCACACTGGCCGGGTCGCCACCCATCGCCGCCGCTTTTGAGTTCGGCGACGGTCTCGTGGTTTATGTTGCCGACAGCTCGATCTTCTGGAACCCCTCCCTCGTCGACAATGGTCCCTGGATTATCTCCCTCATTCCCGAAGGACCGGTTCTCGTCGACGAGGTACGGCATGGGTTCCTTGTTGATCCGGGAGCCGCATCGCCGACCGGCCTTCTTTCTGCCTTTCCTGAGGAAGTGAGGACAGTGATTCTCCTGCTCCTACCCGTCGTCGGTATTGCCCTGATCGTCTATGCACGTCGTTTCGGACCGCCCGAGGCGACCGAAAGACACCTTGCACCGCCTCGCAAGGAGCTGGTCGACGCAGTGGCCGGCATCATGACCCGGATTCCCGAGCCCGACACCGCCGAGCCGGTCAGGGCTCGGCTGCGCACGGTCATTGCTCGTCGGGCTGGGTTGCCCGCCGCGGCCTCAGACAGCGAGGTCGTCACAGCCGGAGAAGCACTTGGTCTGCCTTCGACCGAACTGGAGGCGGTGCTGGAGGTTGCAAACGAAAACACCATGATGGAAGCGCAGCACATGCTTGCCTTGCTATCGGAAAAGGAGGGGTCGTGAACGATTTGAGAGAGCGCATCCAGAACGAGGTCAGCAAAGTGGTGAAAGGCCATTCAGGTGCGGTCGATGCAATGGTCGCCGCGATCCTGGTTGGCGGACACGTCTTGTTGGAAGGGGTTCCCGGTACCGCCAAGACTCTGCTGGCCAAGGCGTTCGCCAGGTCGACCGGGCTCGAGTTCGGCAGGGCCCAATTCACTCCCGACATGTTGCCCTCCGATTTAACCGGGACGATGGCCCTTCGTGGAGGCGAACTGACCTTCCGTCCGGGTCCGGTTTTCACCAACATTCTTTTGGCCGACGAGATCAATCGCACGCCACCGAAGACCCAAGCAGCTCTCCTCGAGGCGATGGCTGAGTCACAAGTGACCGTTGATGGGACATCGCACAACCTTCCCCAACCGTTCCTCGTCGTGGCCACCCAGAACCCGATTGAGTACGAGGGGACGTACCCGCTCCCTGAGGCACAGCTCGACCGCTTCCTGATGAAGATCGACGTTGGTTATCCCTCGGAGGACTCGGAGCTTGCGATGCTTCGGCTCGAGCGCGATGGGACCCGCCCGGCAACTCTCGATGATGTTGGATCTGTTACCACCGCTTCTGAAATTCTGGAGTTGCGCTCCAAGGTCAGCGGCACTCGTGTCGAAGAGCCAGTCCTTTCCTATCTCAGTTCGGTGGTCCGGTCGACACGAACTCTTCCGTCGGTTGAGGTAGGCGCGAGCCCGAGGGCAGCCGTGCACCTTCTCGCTGCAGCGAGGGCAATAGCCACACTTGCCGGGCGCGACTTCGTAACTCCCGATGACATCGGACGGGCAGCACTACCCGTGCTTCGACACCGGATCCTGCTTCGACCGGAGGCGGAATTGGAGCGCTACAACCCAGATGAGGCAGTGAAGACAGCCCTCGGCTCAGTTGAGGTTCCACGATGAAGACCCCACAGTGAGTCTCACACCGCGCACGATCTTCCTCCTGGTATTGGGAGCGTTCTCGGCGATTCCCTTCGGGTGGCGAATAGCCGCGTTGATCATGGTGGCCATTCTTCTTTTCGCTGCAGTTGACGCCTGGAACGTGCGGGCGGTGCCACCCGTCGAGCGAGACGTCAGCGACGTTTTGAGCCGCGCCGTTCCGTCAACTCTTCGAATACGACCTCTCGGTAGATGGCCCCGGATAAGGCTGAGGCAACCCGCTACACCTGACCTGGTCATCGAACCTCAGGAAGCTGATCGGCTGCTTGACGCGGAAATTGTCGGCCTTCGTCGCGGTTCGCACGAATTGGCCAAAGTGGCGACGCGGTCTGTCGGTCCGCTCGGGTTGGGCGTCTGGTATCACCGGACCGGCACGGAGTCGACAGTCACCATCTATCCAGATATGCCGGCGGCCCGGAGAATTGCCAGTTCGGTTCGCCAGGGTCACTTCCGCGAGGAAGGGCGGCGAACGCGAGGCCCGCTCGGGCTGGGTACTGAATTCGAGTCGGTTCGCGAATACAGACCCGACGACGACATAAGACAGCTCAACTGGTCGGCCACCGCACGCCTCGGGACGCCAATGTCGAACCAGTTCCGGGTCGAACAAGACCGCGATGTCTTGGCCCTGATCGACTGTGGGAGGCTGATGACGGCCCGAATCGAAGACCGGACGCGACTCGACGCCGCAGTCGATGCCGTGGCGGCAATCGCCGCCGTTGCCGACCAGGTTGGAGACCGGGTTGGCGTTGTGGCTTTCTCCAAAGGGATCAGGCGATCCTTGAATCCGCGACGAGACGGAGGGAGGGCTGTGGTCGAGGCAATACACGACCTCGAGCCCGACAACGAAGACTCCGACTTCGACCTGGCATTCCGGTCTGTGTTGAGCCGTAAGCGAGCCTTCATTCTCATCTTCACCGATCTCATCGACGAGGCTGCAGCCCGGCCCTTGGCTTCGGCTGTTCCGATCCTCGCCAGAAAACATGCGGTTGCGGTAGCTTCGGTCACCGACCCCGACCTCGCCGAAGCCATTGAGACCAGGGCTCGGTCGCAGGGTGACCTGATGCGAGCCGCAGCTTCGGTTCAGCTGCTCGATTCGAAGGAGAGCGTCACCAGTCTTCTAACCCACCGAGGAGTCGACGTCATCGAAGCTCCCCTCGCCAATTTTTCGGCTCGTTGCGTCGCTGCCTACCTCCGCGCCAAGTCCAAGGCCCGGTTGTAGCGGAACAGCCGGGGGGACAACCATGGCATGATCCGGAACCGGCCTGACACCGACGTACCAAACGAAAAACCAGAAGCCGCCGCCGAGGATGATGCCGATGATCAGCGCCGGAAACCACGTTGTTCCAGTCCGAGACACGAAGCCCTCAACGACACCTGCGAGAACCAACCAGGGTATCGTCCCCAGGACTATCAGGCCGGCATGGCGCGCCTCAGCGCCTAACGCTTCCAGTCGTGTCATCGTCCCCGGTCGGAGCATTGCCCGGGCGATCGAGAAACCGGTCCCTGCTCCAACCACAATGCACGACAGCTCAAGTATTCCGTGAGCTGCAACGGCTGCCGTGAATACTTCAGCGTTTCCGGCGTCGACGGCAAGGCCCGCGAGTGCTCCAAGGATCAGGCCGTTCTGGACGACGACAAATCCGGTCAGCACACCCCAAGTGATCCCCAGGACGAAACTGAGCAGGGCAACACGAATGTTGTTCTGCATGACAAACGTAGAAAACCCGACCAGGCCCGCCGTGCCATAGCCCTGGTCGGTGGTCTCGGCTTCGGTGACCCACAGAAACTCCGCCGGCATAACCGACACCACCTGGCTCGGGTCGTTCAATGCCCAGACAAACCCAAGGGTGGCCGGAATCATCAGCATCGCTGCGGCCAACCACATCTGCCGCGATCGTTGTGCGATCAGCTGCCAGTAGGTCGTGCCGAAAAATGACGCAATCGACTCCCTGCGACCACTGCGATCGAAGAGAATTCCTCGGGCCTTCAACACGAGACGTTCCAGTTTCACCACTATGGGATCACCGGGAAACAGGCGTCTCGCCATTGCCAGATCCGCCGACGTCGAACGGTAGAGGTCGACGAAGTGGCGAAGCCGCTCGGCACCTAGCTTCTCGGCACGCCGACCCGCCTCGTTGCACAAAGCCTCGAGGTCATCCCAACGGGGCTTTCCGTCCTCCAGAAACTGGGGTAGCTTCATGAACTCACGAATGGGGATTTGGACTTGACATTCCAAGACAAGCTCGAGATCACGACCTCCGAGGGTGTGACGGTCGGGATGACAATAGCTGGCATCGGGTCACGCACTCTGGCATGGCTTCTTGACGGGTTGTTAATCGGCTTCTCATTGATCCTTCTCGGCCTAGTCGGACTCCGCACCAGTGGAGCAGACTCCCTCTTAGCGGTGGGCCTCCTCAGCCTGGCAACGCTGTTTGTACCGTTTGCTTATCTCGTGGGAATGGAGTCGCTCAACGGCGGCCAGACACTGGGAAAGATGGCGGCCGGCACAAAGGTGGTGAAGACTTCCGGCGCACCGGTCGGATTCGGTTCGGCTGTGATCCGGACACTGTTCCTACCGGTGGACGTCCTGTTGTTCGGCATAGGGGTGATCTCGATGTTCGCCTCTGAGAAGAGCCAACGTATCGGGGACTTCGCGGCCAACACGGTTGTGGTGCGAGATCGTGTCAAACCTGTAGTGGCCTCTGCTGAGTGGTTACCCACGCTGGGCGATGACGAGACTCGTTGGGACGTCTCTGCTTTGACCGACAGCGAGGTTGGCGTTTTGAGATCGTTCCTGGCACGTTCGTCGGGCCTCCCGGCGGCCACGCGACGCGAATACGCGGCCCAGCTGAGAAAGCGGTTCGAACCTCGGGTCACGGCCGACAAGCACTACCAAAACGACGAGGATTACCTGCGAAGAGTCCTTGCTGAGAAGATTCGGGATTGAGTTCAATCGGCATCCCGGTCGGCTAGCCGTTACCGCCTAGTCTGATCCTCCGTGGCGAAGCTAATCGCATCATGGTTTGGGACGGGCCTGATAATGGGTCGGCTTCGTGGCTCCGATGGAGGCGCCGGGACGGTCGGATCCATATTTGCGTTTCCGATTGCCATTTGGCTGGGGACATTTGGCGTCTGGGTCCAGGTGTTGGCAACGGGTGTGGTCGTCGTTCTTGCGCTCTGGTCGATCAAGCCCCTGTTTCAAAGCGCGGGAGACGCTGGGTGGATCGTCGTTGACGAAGCAGCTGGAATGTTCCTGGCAACCGTCAGTCTCGACTGGCAAGCGGGTTTGGTTGCCTTTGTGGTCTTCAGGCTTGCCGACATCTTCAAGGGGTCCTTCCCGGGCGTCGCCAAAGCAGAGGGAATCCCCGGTGCCGTCGGGGTCACAGCCGACGACCTCGTTGCGGGTTTGTACGGTTTGGCAGCGGGATTACTCGCATCCCGCTTCCTTTTCGCTGGCTAGCGGGACACCTTCACTCCGCGCCAGAAGGCGACGTGGTCTTTGATGTTTGACGCCGCGGGCTTCGGCGATGAGTAATACCAGGCAGCACCAGGGTTCACATCACCATCGACAACAACGTCGTAGTAAGACGCCGTCCCCTTCCACGGACATACGGATGACGCAGAGGACTCCTGGAGGAACTCCTTCTTGACGCTGTCGGCAGGGAAATAGTGGTTCCCCTCAACCATTTCGGTGTGATCCGACTCGGCGATGACTTTGCCGTTCCAGGTTGCGGTGGGCATTGAGAACACTCCTTTTGAAACTCATGACAAACAACGGGTTCGTTTAAACAATATTCCCGATACGCTCCACCGGGTGCCGGTCGCAGCCATCATCCCCATCAGGTCTTTTGTCGGTGGCAAGGACCGCCTGTCGTCAGTGCTTGAACTCAACCAGCGGCGCGACTTGAGCCAGGCGCTGGCAGATCACACTGTCAGCGAGAGCGAGGCTGCCGGCATGTTGCCCGTGATCGTCTCTGCGGACCTGGAGGTGGCTGCCTGGGCGATGCGTCTCGGGCTTCAGGTGGTCGAAGAAACCGGGAAGGGTCTCAACCGCGCGGCTGGAGAAGGAGTGCGGTGGGCCACGAACTCGAGCCTGGCGTGGATGGTTCTCCATTCCGACCTTCCACTTGTGACCGCTCAGGAACTGAGCAGGGCTATGGAGATTGTGGCCACAGGGAGAGAACTGCTTGGCCCATCGTCAGATGGAGGAACCTCAGCCCTGTCCGCAGGTTCGATTTCGGAGTTCTCCTACGGGCCGGGCAGCTCGACCAAACACCTGGCAGCGATGGTCGAGCCAACGATCCTCGCCACAACCGGCTTGTTGCACGACCTGGATTCGGTGAACGATCTGCGATCGACCCTGACCCACCCCCGTGGTGCTTGGGTCAAGAATGTCATCGGCGACATTCGCCCCGATTAGGCGCCGCCGAGTAGGCGCGGACGGCCAACGACGAATATCAGCCGACGAATATAGAGTGGAAGACATCGAACAAGGACTCGTTTGAAAAAGACAATTGTGATCACTGGAGGAACGGGAGGTCTTGGAACTGCCTTGACCCGACGCCTCATCGGCAAGGACCACAGACTGGTGGTCACCTACCTGCTGCCTGACGAGGCGGCCGCTTTCGAATCTGAATTCGACGTGCCTGAGGAGGACCTCGTTCTGTCTCGGGTCGACGCCACCGACGCCGAAGCTGTTACCAACTTCATGAAGGAGACCGCAGAAAAGAACGACGGGATCCACGGGCTGTGTTCGCTTGTTGGCGGATGGGCAGGTGGCCGGGATGTCGACGAGACCGATGACGTTCGGTTCGAACGAATGCTTGACCTCAATCTTCGATCGGCCTTCTACGCGGTGAGAGCAGCGGTCCCTCATCTCCGTGATGCTGGGTGGGGTCGCATTCTTCTCGTCGGCAGCCGAAGTGCGATCGACTGCCCCACCGGGCAGGCAGCCTTCAACATCGCCAAAGCTGGAGTGGTCGCACTGGGCAAGACGGTCGCAGATGAGTTGGACGGTTCGGGAGTCACTGCAAACGTGATCATGCCGTCGGTCATCGACACACCGGCAACAAGGCAGTCTCTTCCCTACGCCGACTACGTGAACTGGCCAACACCGGACCAAATCGCCGCCGTCGCAGAGTTCCTACTCAGTGAGGAGTCAAGCGTGATGACGGGCTCGCTCGTTCCGGTATACGGCCGGGCCTAGCCGCTAAGCGGATCACCGCGTAACGCGTCAAAGTTGAGTTCGACCCATTCCCCATGGGGGTGGGCTTGACCCAGCTGTTCCAACTCCATACCTCCTCCAACCTCTAATCGGGCCCAGTCGTCTGACCAGTCTCGATATTCGAGCGACACCCTATAGATCGGCCGTTGGGAGCGGTTTTGATCAATGATCTCGCTCAGTTCCAGTCGTTCGTCGGTCGTCATCTGATTGAGTACAAAGCTGTTGCTGATCACGACCGGCCGGCCCGACGGGAGATCGTTGAGGATGGTGTCCAATTCGTCAATGGCGCTCCCCTGACGCATTTCGATGTCCATATTCGACGTAAGGTCGAGCGCTTGCTGGAGCCTGCTCCGACGTTCGTGATGCTCCGGCCACACAAGAGCCAAGAGCCAACGAGCGTCCTCGGGATCCCTTCTATCCAGAATGTTGATATCGATACCAATCCTGCGACCGATGACGATCTCGCGCAGCTGTGGTGGATCACCGCGAAAGTCTGCCTGCAGAGACACCGGTGAGTCCGGTCCCCACTCCGCTCCCCCGAAGTTGTAGCGATAGCGATCCATCGCGAGATTCAGCCCGGCGCTAGCGCCGATCTCGACTAGATCGAAGTCGGAGAACGGACTTGTCATAGCGGCAGGCAGGAGCGCAGTGCACCGACGACATTCGTTGGTTTGGGTGTACCTGTTATTCGAGATCTCGATGATCCGACCGCTGTTCGCCATCACGAAATCAGTGAAATGGGAATCAACGTCGGAGACTGGTCGAGGATGGTCAGCCAAGGAGGGGTAGAACGCTGCCAGTTTCAGGTCGCGGTCGGCCATGAGCAAATAGTGGATGGCAGCGAAAAACAGATTCGGTGCGGGCTTGTTCTTTATCCGTTGGACCACCGACAGCAGTTCCGGATTGTCGGCCGTGACCTCCACCAAACGGGCGTAGAGCGGGGAACCGTGGGTGTGCCGGCCCCACTCGCGCAGGGCTTCGGGGCTGTACCGGTCGGTCAATGCTCGCTTCGTCGATAAGACGTCGCTAGCGAGTCGGCATATTCGTTCCACCGATAGCCGCTATGGGCGCGGATCCATTTTGCGGTCACGTTTGGTCTGGCTTCATAGAGCGCGTACGCCTTCTGGACGAGGTCGAGGTTTGCGATCGGCCCGGTCGATTTCTTCTTCCACCCGTTGGCTCGCCACCCAGCAGCCCAACTGTTCAAGGTATCGACAACCAACTTCGAGTCAGTGTAGACGTCGATCTCGGAGTCGAGGGGGAGCATCTCAAGCCCGGCAATCATTGCAGTCAGCTCCATGCGGTTGTTGGTTGTCTGAGGCTCAGAACCCATCGCCTCGCTAACGATCTCCCCGTCAACGACGAGGACCGCCCCCCAACCACCTGGGCCGGGGTTTCCCTCGGTAGCTCCGTCGGTGAAGACTCCAGTGTCTGGGCCCTCGGTGAAAGACGAGAGAACCTCTCCCACTGTCAGGTCGCGGCTTTTGCTCTTGGACGCCGGGCGTTGGCGTTCAGTCATTTTCGCCGACGCCTGTCCGCTCTTGTTTCGGCAGTCCATACATTGGCGAGGGGTCCAGCCGGGATACCGATCCAAAACATCCTGACGGAGATCGAACGACTTTCCGCACTCCTCGCATTTGAACATCGCCTTACCTATGCCTTCTCCAGCACCGAAATGAACTGGGGGCTCTTATAAAGGTTGAATTCGTGGTGCCTCTCGGTCAAACCGTGAGGAGCCATCATCGCCCGCACCTTCTTCGGAGTCAGCTTCTGACAATGGACCTCCCGGGCCTTGAGCGGATTCCGATAGAGGATTACGGCGGTGGGGATTGCATACAGACCCATGATGGGTTCGGCGGGATAGATAAATAGCGCCTTGCCTCCCGGTTTCAGCACCCTTGCCATTTCAGCGAACGCTTCCTCGAGAGGTGGGATGTGCTCAATAGAGTGAACCGCAACGATGGCGTCGAATTCGTTGTCTGCGAAGTCAAGGTCCTCGGCCACCATGTGGACCACGTGACCACCCTCGGCAAGACTCGCCGCCTGGGGGTTGGCGTCGATTCCCACAATGTCGACCCCACGATCGGCAAGCCGTTTGGTCAGGTGCCCTCGACCACATCCGACTTCGAGGACTCGATCGCCCGACTTGAGCGGCAGGAGTTTGTCGATCCTCTTGAGGTGCATTGGGTCCCAACGGTTGACCGCTGCATACTGCTTTGAGTCGTAGTCCGACATCAGGACTCCAAATCCTTGAGATGGGGAGCGACTGCGTAGTCCACGATCTGTGGTCCGCGGTCGGTCATTGCCACGTGAGTCACACTGGTGTTTGGCGGTGTGAACAAACTTTCGGCGTAAGTGTCGGTGGTGGCAGTAAGGGACGAGATGTAAGAGCGGATAGCACCACCATGGGCGACTACGACCGTCGGTTCCTGTTCGACCAGATCCAAACCGTGGACAGCATTTCGAAATCGATTGGTCAGCTCGGCCCAAGACTCACCGGTCGTGCCACGTTTCAAGTCTTCTCCGTGGCGATAGATGCGTTCCAGCATCTTCGGCCACCGCTCCTCGATTTCGGTCGTGGTCAATCCTTCCCACACGCCCATGTTGAGCTCTTTGAGGTCGTCGACAAGTGCTGGCTCAGTGGAAGCTACGAAACCGGCCGTATTCTTGGCCCGTTTCAACGGGGAGCTGAAGACCTGATCCCACTGGCCGTAATAGTCACCAAGTGCCTTGGCTTGTCGGTAGCCAAGTTCGTTGAGATCCCAGTCTCCCTGACCCTGCCAGCGTTGCTCGACGTTGGCTTTGGTCTGACCGTGCCGGACCAAAGCGACCACCGGATTGCCCGAGTCCAGGAACTCCCGGACCTGTTTTGACTGGGGCCCGAGATGACCGGTGTCATTGAACCCGGCCAAACGGGACGGGTAGCCGTCGAAAAACATGAGCCGCGTCAGGGAGGTGTTCCCGACGAAGGCATGGACTCGTTTTCCGTCACCAGGCATGTATTTGTGCAGGGCGGTTTGCAGGAGGCCGCCATGGGTCACAACCGCAACCCGTGAGCCGTCGGGCACACTTTCAACCAACTTGTCGACGGCCGACATGATCCGCTTGCCGGCTTCGTTGAGGCTTTCGCCGGAGGCACCCATCGGTGTCACCCGGTCACTGACGGCTTGCTTGAGAAGGTCGCCGTCCTGTGCCTGAACCTCATCGAATACCCAGCCCTCCCAGCGTCCGAGATCGATCTCGATGAGTTGATCGTCGATCTCGTAGGTGTCGGCAAACGACTCAGCGGTTTGACGCGCCCGCTCCAGTGGTGAAGACACGACGAGATCGAACTTGGAGTTGGCGAGGCGGGTGCTGAGTTGCTCCAGCTGAGCGACGCCGTCGCTACTCAGAGGTCCATCGGATCGACCGTTCCAGACTCCGTCGCGATTCGCCTGTGATTCAGCATGGCGAACAAAGACGATCTCTTTCACGCTGCCGCACCGGTCGAGCCGGAGCCTCCGTGGTGTCGTGCGCCCCCGATGCCGTTCACCCTATGAAAGCGGAGGCGAAGATCAGCGAGACGATGGTCATCACTTTGATGACGATGTTCATTGCCGGACCGGACGTGTCTTTGAACGGGTCGCCGACCGTGTCTCCGATCACGGCCGCATGATGCGACTCGCTTCCCTTGCCACCAAACGCACCGGTCTCGATGAACTTCTTGGCGTTGTCCCAAGCACCACCGGCATTAGCCATGAATATCGCGAGGAGGAATCCGGTAACGAGAGCGCCACCTAGCAAGCCACCGAGCATCTCAACGTCGTAGAACCCGACAACCAGAGGCAACGCTATGGCAAGGGCACCCGGGATGATCATCTCCCGGAGGGCACCGGTTGTCGCAATGTCGACACAAGTCTCATAGTCGGGCTTGGCTTCGGGATCACCGGCCTTCAGACCGGGGATGTCACGGAACTGGCGACGAACCTCATCGATCATCTTCCCGGCTGCCCGACCGACCGCGTTCATGGTCAGTGCGGCAAACAGGAAGGGGAACATCGCGCCGATGAACAGCCCGATGGTCACGGGTGCCGATGAGATATCGATCTGATCCAGGTCAACAGCCCGGGTGAAGGCATTGAACAAGGCAAGCGACGTCACCGCAGCTGATGCGATAGCGAATCCTTTCGCCACGGCGGCCGTCGTGTTCCCGAGTGAGTCGAGAGCATCAGTCGCTTCCCGCACTTCGGGGTCGAGGTGAGCCATTTCCGCGATACCACCAGCGTTGTCGGCAATGGGCCCGTACGCATCGACCGAGATGGTGATACCCAAGGTGGCCAGCACACCGATCGCGGCGATCGCAACTCCGTAGATTCCTCCACCCTCGCCCATCGCCCAGTCACCGGCCCAGAAGGCCGCACCAATACCGGCCGCAACGACCAGCACAGAGAACGCGGCTGAGCGCATGCCTTCGGCGATACCGCTGATGATGACGGTTGCCGGTCCGGTTTGGGACTGGCGGGCGATCTCTTTGACGGTCTTGTAGTGGTCCGATGTGAACCACTCGGAGATCTTTCCGACAAACCAACCGACGATCAAACCGGCGACAACTGCGAACCAGATGCCGAGCCAGTTGTCGACTTTGTCACCGAAGACCCAGAAGGCGAGAGCGGCGACGCCGGCTGCGGTGGCGATCATGGCGAAGTTGGTACCACGGTGTAGTGCGGCGGCGAGGTGGCTCTCGTCCTTGGCCTTGACCAGGAACGATCCGATGATCGAGGCGAACATTCCCAGGGCGGCGACGGCCAAGGGGAAAATGATTGCTTCGGCCTGGAAGGCAAGCCCTCCGAAGGCAAGAGCGGAATAGGCGACGGGTGCGACAAGGGACCCGACGTAGGATTCGAAGAGGTCTGCACCCATGCCGGCAACGTCGCCAACGTTGTCACCGACGTTGTCGGCGATCACTGCGGGATTTCGAGGATCGTCCTCAGGAATGCCAGCTTCAACCTTTCCGACGAGGTCGGCACCCACGTCGGCGGCCTTGGTGTAGATACCACCGCCGACCCTGGCGAATAGGGCGATCGAGGAACCACCAAGACCGATGGCAGTAACAATGTCGACCCAGTTGGGGTCTTCAAGCGGACCATCGGCTCCGAACAACCAGAATCCGAGCCCGACACCGATCAGACCGAGACCTGCGACCGTGAATCCCATCACGGCACCGCCCCGGAAGGCGACCGGCAAGGCTGCCGGGATACCACCGGTGCGAGCAGCTTCAGTCGTTCGGGAGTTAGCTGCGGTGGCGATCCGCATGCCCACGAAACCGGCAATTGCCGAAAGCAAAGCGCCGAAGACGTATGCAACCGCACCCCAAGGTGCCCCCCATTCGAGCAACGTGGCAATAAGCACGGCCATGACGACGACGAACACCGACACCCACGTGTACTCGCGTTTGATGAATGCCATCGCACCCGCCCGAATGGCGTCGGCAAGCTCGACCATGCGACTGTTCCCCCGTGGGGTATCGAGCACTGCTCGGGTGTAATACATCGCCAGCAGCAACGCCAGCACTCCAGCGCCGAGCGCGATGTACAGAATCGTTTCCGTCATTTTTCGTGAATCCTCCGCAAAGAAAAGGGAAATCGGGGCGCCGGGGAGTATAGATGTCGCAGGGTGCTCAACCGAAACGGGATGCGATTTCGCAACCGCGGGGCAACATCCGATTGGCTAGGTTTCATCGAACGGGTTCTCAGATCTTGGGAGGGAAGTCCTTGAAGCGGGCCAAATTGGTAGTTGTCGCACTCCTGATCCTCGTTCTGCCTGCATGCGCTGGGCTCGAGGAGTCCGCTGCCGACATCCGGGCCCGGATCGACGCGATCGACGTCCGGGAGACCCTCAGTGGTCTGACCAGCTGTGATGCCCTATCGGACGCCTTTGTGGGTCTGGTGAAACGTGCCGCGACCGGGATAGATGACCTCAACGAGGTGAGCGGAGGGCGTGTCCCGATCTCCGACGTACGGGAGGCTGTCGATGAGCTCTCGGTGAGTCAGTACTTCGAGCTGGCCGAGAAGCTCGGTTGCGCGCGCATCCAGATGCAACTCCAGTTGGCGGACCGAATCTTGCAGATCGATACCGAAACCCTTGACGGCGAGTTACTCCTCGAGGAAGTCGTCAAAGAGATTCAGCTACCCAGTCCCTGAAGCCTCCATCGCGATGGCACCTAGCCCCTTGAACAACCGCTCCGATGCCCGGTTTCCGTCGGTGACGAAGAACACGACGCGCTCGTAGCCGGCTTTCTGGAGGCTGCCCAAAGCTCGGGATGCAACTTCGGTTGCCAGACCCCGCCCTTTGTGATTGGGATCGGTGATTACGTAGCTGATGAACGGGACACCGTCATATTCCGAAACGAAGATCGCAGACAGCGGAACCTGCCCGGACTTGACTTGGAATGAGTGCTTCAGGAGTGGCGAGCGATCGAAGTAAGCGGAAACCTCATCGACGGCATCTCGAAGGGTCTCGCCCTCCGAGTCGATCGTGCCCGCGTACGCGTCGAGCATGAGTTGGGCCAGACGAGGCAAGTCACGCCTGGACAAGACGTGGCCAGGCTCCTTGTAGACGTCGAATTTGGTTCGCTTCAGGTCGATCTCGTAACGGATCTTGACGGCTTCTCCCACAACCGAAATGCTAACTCCGGTCCCTTGGGCCGAAAGACCCGATTTTCGTCACACCCTCCAGCGGCGATCGTCTCGACAATCGTTTGAGCATTTTTGAGAAAGCAGCCGTGGGCCTAGCCGAGAGAGGCTTCTGACCTGGGGTTTCTTTGCAGTCCCGACCAGATTTGAACTGGCGTTTCCGGCTTGAGAGGCCGGCGTCCTAGGCCGCTGGACGACGGGACCGTATTGACGACAAGAAGCTACTTCTTGTCTCGCTCGGGGGGAAGGACTTGAACCCTCAACGACAGGACCAGAACCTGCTGTGTTACCAATTACACCACCCCCGAACATGCAGACACCTATCGGGCCTGCGGGGAGAAGACAAGAATAACTGAAGGTCGCCCACTCTGAGAATTCTCTGCCTCCGGTCTTCTCTAGCGGGTAACTGGCCTCGGTGGCTAGCGAACCTCGCGCCACTCCGGAAACGACTTCCCCACCAGCTGCTCGATCTCCACGACATCATCCTCGAAAGTGTCGATGAGTCGTCGACGCAGCTCGGGCGATGGCCGACCCCGCCCACGGGCAACATTGAGACGGCGAACTCGATTCCAGAAGTACTGGGGTAGCGGTATGGCTGACAAACGGTCGACCGTTCGACGAAAGGTTCCGCTCCGGTGATGACGTGCCGGATTGAGGCGTTTGTAGAAGTCCAACGGCACGGGACTCAATCCCAAATTCTCCAGTAGACCGACATGCGTCGCTCTGGGATGGCTGGCCAACCCAGAGAACTCGACGAAGTGAACGCTATCTGTACCAAACAGGTCTAGATACCTCGCAATTTGTGGAGCCCTTCGGCCCACGTCCAAGTAATCCAGGGAATACCGGAAGTCCCGATGGTGCGGTTGTCGCCTACCGAATACTGCAGTTTCGAAATCCTTCTCTCTCTCGAGACCCAGAAAGACGTGGTGGTTGTGTAGCGATGCCAGCATCTCCACCGGGTCGCGAAGCAAGATCACGATCTTCGAAGCGGGATTCATCTGACGTATCGACTTGGCAGCAGTCTCTGAGTAGAGGTACCAGGTTGTGGCCTCGACGAGGAAGGTTGCATTCTGGTCGCTCCACAAACCGAGATAGGCCTGGCGATCCGTGGTGCGTGGTGTGGCCATGACCAGATCGACGTTGTGGTAAGCCGGTTCTTTGGGACGGCTCATCGAGATCTCAGGGTGATACCCGAGCCACCGGGCCAGGGACGTTGTACCCGATCGGGGGGCTCCGACGATGTACAGGTTGGGGAGTCGAGCCATTCCCTCTCAAGCCTACGCCAGCTCGCGCCCTACGGATTCGCCAACCGCCCAAGGTGGTGGCTACGGAATCAGCCTCGGCTCAGCCGACGATGAGGCCCGGATCTCCAGGCGACCGTCGTCTGCGAAGAACGCAACAAAACCACTCTCAATCTCGGCAGTGACAACCACATCAACCCTCGAACCGTCGGCTGCGACGGTGAACACGTAAGAGGTGACGTCAGCACCTTGGCCATCGATGGATGCTGCACCCAGAGAGACGGCTCTGTCCCCAGACAGGCGGATCTCTCCTGTGGAGCGGTAGTGGAGCTCGTCGATACCGGAAGCCGCCGCGGCCACGCCGGCATCGGCGACCGCGGCTACTTCTCGTTGCACAGCCAGCGCCCTCCAGAAGTCGAGTGCCAGTCCACCAAATGCCAGCAGCAGAATGGTCAATCCGAGTACCCAGAAGGTCACAGAACCACGTTCCAAATCGCGATCGTTCATCCAAGGCTCCGGTACAAGTCGATCACCTCGTTATGGCTCCGACCGATCCAAATGCCGCCAATGGTCCCCCAAGGGGTGTTGACGAGAGGCACCCAGACCTCAACGACGACGGACACGACGTCACCCCGACCGAACAGACAATCTCCATTGCCAGAAGCTTCCGGGGTGGCGCCACACCAACCCACCCGGTATTCGTCGGGTGTGAGTCCGTAGTTCGTGGCCATCTCGTCGACCAACGCGTTCCCGTCAGTGACGTCCAGGTGTATTGCTGCCGTGCGGGCCGACTCGGCTGCTGCCGCCTCGGCAAAAACTGCGCTCTCCGCCCATGGTCCAAAGCCCAGCACGACCAGGGCACCGGGGATCAAGAGGAGCCCTACCGCGAGGGCCAATTCAATCGCTGCGTGTCCCTTGTCAGCCAGCATCGTTTTCCAAAGATGCCTCCGCAGTCAGTGACACGGAGTAGTCACCGGTGAAGATCGTCCACGACTCGACGACAAGCGAGCCCTCCGCAGCGACGAAAAGGCCGTCGATCTCACACTTGATGTCTGTCGTCTCGCCGATCGTGCCACTGAGGAGGTCTTCGAGAACCTCGCTGACTCTCAATTCGCACACACTTGCGGACCGCGCGATCGAACCCGCTCGCACACCCTGGTCCAGTGCCGATCGCAGCGCCCCGGCGGCGAACTGGACTACCACGAGATTGGCGAGCGCCAGAAAGAAGACCAAAGCAATCGCCGATCCCAGCAGGAATTGGACCGAGGTGAAGCCGGCTTCGCTCGAGGGAGGCTTGCCACTCACCGAGGGAACAAGGGTCAGCTGCCCAGCAGAGACTCTCTTATCCAATCGACGATATCGACCCCCAGTACTTGCAGTGCACCCCAGATCACAACCAGGGCTGCAATCGCCAGGGCGGCATTGCCCATCAGCTCAGCGGTGTTCAGCCCCCGATCATCGGTTCTCAGCTGATTCATCAGAGTACGGACAGCAGGCATTTTTTCTCCTTTCATCGCCAGCCCGTGATTAGGAATGGAAGTGGAGCCGCAACGAAGAGAATCAAAACCGGAGCCAGCACAGCGATCGTGGGAACCAACATCGCCGCCCTCCTTTTGGTCGCAGATCGTTTGATCATTTCTCGCCGGGTTTCCCGAACGTCTTCGGAGAGGGCTAACAGTGCCGATGCGAGGTCGGAGCCTCTTTCCTCCGCTGCTGCCAGCAAGCGGTATGTCCGTGAGCAATAGGGTTCGGGCGTCAACTCCGCAATCCTGCGAAAAGCATCACTGGCTCGCCATCCTGCCCGGTGAAGCCTCAGCGCTACCGCCAACTCTCCGATAACTTCACCCTGTCCCCTCTCTACAGTTGCCCGAACAGCCTGCACCACTCCACCGCCGGCTCGAACCCGCATCGCGAGCAATTGGTTGACCGTGTAGATCTCAACTCGCATCAGCTCCCGCCGAGCTTCTATGGCTTTCTCGACCGATCCGGCCTGTCGGGTCAACCCGATCGTCAACCCAAGCAGAGTAAGGAGCAAGGAAGGCGCGAAACGGAGCCCCAGAAGTCGGGAAACGCCGAAGCCGACCACGGCTCCGACGAGGGTGCTTCTGAGCTGAGCAACGCGATAGGCAGACAACAGGTCGACGTCCGAGGCGTCCTGGAACCAACCAGCTTGTCGGACCCTGAGAGAAGTCACACGCGAACCCAATTGCTCGACAAGCTGGTTCAGGCCGTCCGCTACAGATTGGAGAATCGGACCCAGCACCTGACCCAATACGCCCGCCGTAGCCCTCTCACGGCTGCTCACGGTTGGGTTCATGTAAGGGGTTGTCCGACTCGACAAGTCCGCCCGTGGCGGAATCAGCATTCGGATAACCAGTCCTGAAACCACAGCACTTGCCACACACGCCCCCACCACCATTGAGTCAACAGCAATCACGGCTTTGCTCCGATGAACACCCTCGGCTCAGTTGGTTGGGAGCCGATACGCGAGGCCAACGCGATGCCGACCAGACTCATCAAACCGCCGATGAGAACGACGACCAGGCCCGTCCTGGTTGCGTAGAACTCGCGAAAGGCACCATCGCGAAATGTGATCGCGACAAGGACGAACCAGGGCAAGACAAAAACGATCCTCGAGTTGATCGTCTGTTCGAGGGCCTCACTGCGAACCTGCTCGAGGGTCCACACATCACGGGTCGCAGCTTCGGCGAGGTCGGACAGTATCTCGGGAACCACCTTTCCCCCTCGCTCATGGGCCAGTATGAGGACCTCGATCACACGGTCCGAGGTTGGATCGGCAAGGTCACTTCGTACCATCTCCAGAGCCGCGACTACTCCCAGACTTCTTGAGTAGACGTCGAAGCTCCCGAACGCGTCCCGAAGGGGCTCTGGTCCGTAGCGACCAAGACTTTCAAGAGCCGAAGGGAGAGACAATCCCGCTTTGACCGAGCCAACGAGGTCCCGCAACCCGTCGGGCCAGGCCGCTTGCACGGCCGCGATTCGGCGCGCTCGCTTACGTACAAAGAACGACCGAGGCAAGGCCGCAACGACCACAGCCGGGATCAGAGCCACGACGGCCAATCCGGTGAGGCCAAGGACCAGAAGAAATGTCACTAAGCCAGCTCCGATTGAGGTAAGCCAGAACTGAGTCCAAGTGACGTCGAGTCCGGTGACCTCAGTGGTTCTCCGGCCAGGAAGTTTTGGCCGAGTTCGCTCGGACACTGCTCTCAGGACCAACCCCAGTGCGAACGCACTCATTGCCGCTGCGAGGACCGTCAAAGCACTACCTCCTGACCTTGCAAGACACCGGCGAGGGTCACGCCCGTGGGGAGTCCCTCTTCTATCCGATCCACTAGGTGATCTGACGGCAACGCACCGGTCCACACCAGCGGCATCCCCATTCTTTTCCTCTCGAAGATGGGCTGGGTAGAGAAGTCACTATGAAGCGCCGGAACAAGGGAACGGATTTCCATGGTCTCCCGGATGACCCGACCTTCAGGGTCAGTAGTCCGGTCCAGGTGGACGACAAGGTCGATGGAGGTTGAGAAGACTCCACGAACGACATGATCAGGCACATTCTCACCAGCCATCAGCGCGGCATTGACCAACGCGCTCAAAGCATCGGTCGCTGAGTTCGCGTGAATGGTTGCAGTCATCCCGCACCCGGCGTTTGCTGCTCGAGTTAGCTCGAACGCCTCTGCACCACGTACCTCTCCGACAACGATCAGATCGGGCCGCATCGCCAGGGTCATCTTGACCAGATCACGAAGCGAAATCTCCCCCGTCCCATCCATCAGTGGTGGCCTCGCCTCGTAGTAAGAGCCATGTACCAGTGGAACGTGAAGCTCACGAACTTCCTCGACGCAGCGAATGCACCGTCCGGCTGGCACGCTCGAGAGGAGAGCCGATAGGAAGGAGGTCTTTCCGGAACCCGGCGGTCCCGAAACGATGGTTGAGGCGGATGCCCGCATCGCCAAGGTGAGGAAGTTGGCGGCAGGGCGGTTGAGCGAGCCCAATTCGACCAGGGCATCCAAGGACTGTCTTCTCAGTGCATAGCGACGAATCGTCGCCGAGAGGTGGTCAGAAACAGGCGGAACAACCGCGGTAAGCCGCGCCGTGCCGTCAAGTATTCGAGCCTGGACAATCGGCGTCGAGATATCGAGCCGGCGATCGGTCTCGCCAACCAGCCGCTGCACTATCTGACGATTCTCCTCCTCCGTGGTTGGCGTTTCCAGGGCGTTCAGATGACCCGAGGTGTCGAGATAGGTGACCATGTCTCCCTCGATGAAGATCTCCTCGACGTCCTGCCTCTCAAGAATCCCCCCAAGATGCCCATGCGCGCTTACGGAACGGATCAGTCGCTCAACGGTTGCCGACGTGTCGGCCAGTGAGCGACCTGTTCCGAGATGGGCATTCCTCTGATACTCCTCGACCGTGCCGCGAACAAGATCGCGCAATGCTTGGGTGTCGGTGCCAGCATCGATGCCCGCATGGTCGATCCGGTCGAGGGCTTCCTGGCGGATGGCGGCGTACGCATCAAGCGCCATTGATGCTCCCACTAGCGAAGACCCCAGCGAGTCGCCTGATCGACCGGCTAAAACGACCGTCGGGTACGGGGTCACCGTCCCAAGCTGCCCGTTCGATTCTCTTATCGAAGGGGACCATCATCACGGAAGCCACCCCGAACAGTTCTTCGACGTGGGATCGGATTTCTATTCGGCGCTGGAACGACCCAGGTGCGCGATTCACAACCACACCGATTCCTTGAGAATCAGGCCGTGCCTGCCGGACCCAATCCAGGCTTCGACGCAACCGGACCAACCCCATCGGGTCGGCGGTCCCAACCACCAGAACGGCATCGCAACGGCGGACTAACAACTCTGGTTGGTCATTGGACGCCTGTCCGAGGTCCAGAACAACATGTGTTGCGTTCTCCGTGGTGGCACCAACCAAAGTAGCCGTGTTGGCCGCGGAAATGGGACCTGCCTCCGGATTGGCAAGCCCACCCACCACCAGCAGAGGGCCGACGCTATGGCAGGCCTCGAGGAGTCGGCCCGGCTCGTGAAGGGCAAAGTCAACGGCCGACCTCAGATTGGGATGCAAAGGCAGGCTCAGCCTCTGGCTCACTCCGGGCCAGGCTTGATTCAAGTCAACGAGGATAGCCGAGGACACCTTGGCCAGATCAATAGCCAAAGCGCAGGCGACCTCGGTAACACCGACTCCCCCTGGAGGTCCGGTCACACCGACACAGAGACCATTCGAACGGGTCTCGGATTGGTCACCCGTGCCTGACGGCCGATGTTGCAGAGTTGACCGAACCAGCGCGAGAAATTCGTCCGGAGCCGCGTCGGACTCGATTACGTCCGTTATCCCGACATCGAGGAGGCGCCGCTTCGCATCAGGTCCGTCGTCCGGTGAGTAAACCCCTACGACCGCCACAAGCCTTGACCTGAGATCCGACACCAGCCTCGGCGTGAGAAACGAGCAGATGTCGTCAATCAGTAGCACCTCGAATTCACCGTTGACCGCTTGGTCGGTCGACATCACCCGGCCCGCTACCGATGCCCCACCATGATCGAGGATGAAGCGGTGGAGACGGTCGCTCCAATCTCTGACCGAAGCTGCCAAGCCAATCGAAGGTTTACCCATCGCCACCTACCTCCACCGAGGCTGCACCAGTGGCACGTACGACTTCCACGGATCCGCCGTCGATTGCGCTAGCCAGAGCGAGCGCCTGATCTGCGGTCACTGCCAAGATCAGGTGGTATCCGACACTGGCTCCGAGGGAACCGGAGTCTCTATCTGCTACACCGATGACGGGGAGTCCGACGGCGATGTATTCGGCCCCACCAGGGGAGGTCGAAATAACATCGACTACGTCTCCGGAAACAAGCGAGCCCCCCGCGGCGTGCTCAATTGCAACCGGCAGGCTCATAGAGCGAAGCCCGTTGCTAGCTGCAGGAGCAGCGAGAGACGAGATATCGATCACCCCGCCTGCGTCTATGGACCGTTGCAGCACGGCCCCTTCCAACCCGGGCCAATCAGACTCACCGATCAATCCGGCCAGCCCTTCAAAGTCTGCGTCAATGCTGACGAATCGAACATCGTCGGGTCCAACCGTCGAACCAGCCTGTAGCGGGTTCCGAGCTACCGCCACCAAAGATGTCTCGGAGCGGTCCTGAAGAGCGAGGAAGTTGAAACTGAATGCAAGAACGACAGCAAGAGCGATCAGAACGTGCGAAGCCGACGGGAGGCGGAAGAATCTACGCCGCCCCGATTGTGAGGTGCCCGCTTCCCTCGTCGCCACTAAGGGTGTCACGTTCACTTCCGTCAACCTATCGTATGGGTTGTAAGCGATGTCGAGAGCGCGAAATCCGATGGAAAACGAATACCTGCAAGACAAAAACCTTGAATCCGAGCTTCGCCAGGGACCCGGTTCGGAGTGGAATGCCGAAGCGGCGGAAGACGAACAACTGACCGAGGCATTACGAGAGCGCCAGTCGAGTCTGGCTGATGTCGCCGCCAATGCGGCCCAACGTGGTCAGCGAGCAACTGCCGAATACGAAGGCAAGATGCTCAGCGGGACGATCGTTGCGATTGGGATCGACTACGTGACGTTGCGGCTCGGCGAGCAGGACACCGAAACTCGGTTGGATTCGGCCACCTGGACCTTCGCCGCAACCGACGCGGCCCCGACGGAGCCGACGCGCACAGACATGACGTTCCGGGCGAGACTCGAGGAGCACGTCGCCGATGCCAGGCGACTCCGGATTGAAATGGGTGGGGGGCTCGGTCTGTCCGGGGTGATCAAGGCAGTGAGCACCGACCACATCAAAGTCGAAGATCCCGACGGACGTGGGACCTACATCCCGACGGAGATGTTGCGGGCAGTCATCTTTTCGGCCGTCCAGCATTGACGTCATCGCTTTCCGCGGTGACCGGATGGGCCTTCAGAAACTCAAATATCTCTTCTCTGAAGAACTTGAAGGTGCGGCCACCGGGGAGCTTATAGGCGGGTAGCCGCCCCTCCCTCGCGTACCTTCGCACCATTTGAACGTTCATACCCAAAAGGTCCGCTACTTGCGCCGCGTCAAGGATCGGGGGGAGATCACCCTTCCTATCCTCTGACATTGTCCGTCCTCATCGTTGCTCAACGTCATCGTACGTTATCTACCGCTGGGATGGAATGGAGTCGTCCGGCGCTAAACCGGCTCCAAAAACGTGCCGATTATCGAACATGCTCGAATTTGTGGATACTCGATCACAGGATACTCGGCATGGGGGCTCTCACAGGGCCTCGGAGGGGTCCAGGTCAACGAGAAGCCTGCATCTCTGGCACGGTCGATGGAGGTCTCTCAGAGCAGTCGGCACTCGGAGAGGGTCGAACAGGTCAACGAGAAGGTTGAGAACCTCGGAGTCATACTTCGCGCGATGTGGTCACTCCTCGAAGAGACCGGTTTGTCGGCCGATCAGCTGATGGACCGTATCGAGGAGATCGAAAAGCAGCGCCACGAAGAAGCCAACGACGGGATACCAAATGCCACTCCGTGTCGGTCGTGCGACTCGATGGTCGCCTTCGGTCTGCCCAACTGCCAATACTGTGGCGCGAAAATGGACGGCCAACACGCAGTCAACCCAATCGACCGACTCTGACTTCTGTAATCGCGTCGAGCGCCGATAGGCTCAACTGAGCATGGAAGACTCAGTAAAACCAGATTCGATCATTCCCGACACCGTTGACTCGACGCCTGGTGCAGTCGAGGTCAACGAAGAAGAGGCGCCGGTTTCGGAACCGACCAAGCTGATCCGTATCGCTTCGATGACCCGAGCCATGCTTGAGGAGGTCCGAGAAGCTGCGCTCGACGAGAGCGGCAGAAAGCGTCTCGCAGCAGTACACGCCCGCACCATCGCTGAACTCCGGGACGTGTTATCGCCGGCTCTGTTGGAAGAGTTCGACGGGATCATGATCCCCTTGGGGGATGACGGCGTCAGTGAAGCGGAGCTGAGAGTGGCCCAAGCCCAACTGATCGGCTGGCTCGAGGGACTGTTCCACGGAATCCAGGCATCGTTGTGGTCTCAACAAATGGCAGCCCAGAGCCAACTAGCTGAGATGCAAAGAAGGGCGCTTTCGCCACCTGAAGGTGACGGAGACGAACGCAGTTCGGGCCTATACCTGTAGTCGGCAATCGCATGACGAGGGTCCACAACACCTGACTGTCAACCTTCCCACTTTGGAAGACGATCGGCGAGACATCGGCCACCCCCGGATGAGTAGGGTTCGGACCAGGGCGTGCAAGCCATTTGGGGATGCGGAGGTATCAGCGAATGCTCATGTCATCGAAGAAACTCAGGGTGCTGACGGTTGTTCTAGCCTTGATCGCAATTCCGATGTCCAGCGGCGCCGCCGGAGGTTTCAACGGCCCGCTGTTTGGCCTGACCACTGCGCCCAACGGCGCCGTCATGGTCGCTGATGCGAGTACGGGAATCATCACCGTCCGAAACGACACTATCGGACCAGTGGTTCCGCTTCCCGGTGCCACCGCCGTCGGACCGATCAGCGGACAGAGCTTCTGGGCGACGACCGGCGCGGGTGGTGACCCGACGATGAATACCGGACAGGCGCTGTACCTGACGGAAGGGACTACTTCCTCGCTCGTTGTGGACCTTTATGAGTTCGAGGCAACGGTCAATCCCGACGGCAACGACCCCTTCGACTCCAACCCGTACGATGTCGCTTCGCTCGGCGCGTCCCACGCCCTCGTGGTTGATGCTGGTGGAAATGATCTCCTCAAAGTGAGCAGTGAGGGAGAGGTCGAGGTTCTCGCTGTATTCCCCGACGAGCTGGTGTCAACAGAAAATATCAAGGGACTCGCCGGCTGCCCTGACTCAGGGGCCGACTTCTGCTTCCTGCCTGACGCGATACCAGGTCAGGCCGTTCCAACGAGCGTGGCAATCGGACCTGATGGTTATTACTACGTCGGAGAACTCAAAGGTTTCCCCGCACCTGCGGATGAGTCGAACATCTGGAGAGTCCATCCGAGCGCGTCCTGGGCAGAATGTGGATCAAGCCCCGACTGCGTCAAAGTATTCGACGGCGGATTCACGTCGATTGTTGACCTGGCTTTCGCTCCGGATGGGACTCTGTATGTCGTGGAACTCGATGAAGCGAGTTGGGCAGCGGTTGAGATTTTCGGATTGGTCACAGGAGGAACCCTCAACGCCTGCAACGTCCACACCGGGACATGTGATGTAGCCGGCGCTGGCATCCCGATGCTGACTGCGGTCACCTTCGGACAGAATCGAGCGATCTGGGTCACCCAGAACTCCCTTATCCCTGGCCTGGCGGAAGTCTTCAAGCTCCCATAGTCGAGGACTGATAGCGAGAGGGGATGGACCCGCACAACACGGTTCCATCCCCTCTCGGCGTCGTCTTGGTTGGTCTAACTGACTTTGCGTTGGCGGAGCGCACGTTCCCGGCGTACGCGCCTTCGCTCTCTTTCCGAGAGCCCGCCCCAGATTCCGAACTTCTCACCCATGTCGATGGCGTAGTCGAGGCACTGGCCTTTTACTTCGCAGGCTCCACATATCGCCTTCGCTTTTCGGGTGGATGCCCCCCGCTCAGGGAAGAAGAGGTCCGCATCAGCTCCTCTGCAATTGGCATAGTCCTGCCACGCCAACTTGCCCACTGCAAGCGCTTCAACAAGCTTGCTTTGCATTCACAGACTCCTCACAACCGTGTAATTACATGTTTGACATTACGGAACCCCGCGCGCGCCGTCAAGACCACTCGTGGCGATTTAGGTCGATAGCACCACGGTTTTCCATCAGGGCCCGGCTACGACGTGCGTTGCACAGTGCAAAACCGTTCAGAAAACAACCACTACGCATGGAGTTTTCAAAGAAAACTCCCAAGGAACGCCGAAGGCGTTCCCGCACAGTGCAAAACCGTTCAGAAAACAACCTTCCGTGCACAGTGCAAGAGCGGAGAAAACGCGGCAGGAAACAGGAATTGACATAATGGGTAGATCGTTTACAAAGTGGGAACGTGACCACCACCGCAGAGAAGACGAAGGCTCCCTGGCCTCTTGAGTTCTACCGATCTGCGGTCGGCAAAAAGTGGATCATGGCGCTCACCGGGATCATGATCATCGGATTTGTTCTCGCCCATATGGTCGGGAACTGGAAGATCTTCCTCCCCGATGTTGACGGCGTGCCCGACATCGACATCTACGGCGAAGCACTACGCGACCTGTTCGTCCCCTTCCTCCCCCACACGGTTGCATTGTGGATTCTCCGCACCGGGTTGATCGTTGCGTTCGCTCTTCACATTCATGCGGCATATGCGTTGACGATCATGAATCGCAACGCACGACCGGAGGACTACCGGGGACCACGGGACTACATAGCTGCGAACTACGCCAGTCGCACCATGCGCTACAGCGGTGTGATATTCCTTCTCTTCCTCATCTTCCACCTCGCTGACCTCACCTGGGGGGTTCAGCCCGCCGCGCCGGAAGTCTGGGAGAGGGGCGAGGTCTATGCCAACTTTGTTGGTTCCTTCAGTCGGGCGCCGGTAGCGATCTTCTACGTCCTGGCGATGCTGGCGCTCGGTCTGCACCTCGACCACGGGGTTTGGTCGATGTTCCAGAGTCTCGGAATCAACAACCCCCGGTTCAACAAATGGCGGCGATATCTGGCCACAGGCATCGCTTCGCTGGTAGTCGTCGGCAACAGCGTCATGCCACTGGCAGTGTTATTCGGATTGATCGAGTGAGGTTATGGCTTTCGACTTAGACCCAAAGGTCCCTTCGGGATCCATCGAGGAGAAGTGGGAAAACCACAAGTTCTCCGTGAAGCTTGTCAATCCAGCCAACAAGCGGAAATTCAAGGTGATTGTCGTCGGGACCGGCCTGGCCGGCGGATCGGCTGCTGCCACACTCGGCGAAC
Organism: Acidimicrobiia bacterium; assembly: GCA_965216445.1. GTDB lineage: Bacteria > Actinomycetota > Acidimicrobiia > Spongiisociales > ZC4RG35 > MA-ANB-1. Next base: position 698,085 of record OZ244166.1, on the reverse strand, counting down.
TCGGTTATGAGGTGGAAGCCTTCACATTCCACGACTCGCCACGGCGGGCACACTCGATTGCGGCCCAGGGTGGAATCAACGCGGCCAAGAACTATCGGAACGACGGTGACTCCGTCTACCGACTGTTCTACGACACCGTCAAAGGGGGCGACTACCGCAGTCGCGAAGCCAACGTCTACCGCCTCGCCGATGTCTCTCTCAACATCATCGACCAGGCAACCGCGCAAGGGGTCCCTTTCGGAAGGGAGTACGGCGGACTGCTGGCAAACCGATCCTTCGGTGGCGCCCAGGTCTCCCGAACCTTCTACGCGAGGGGCCAGACCGGCCAGCAACTCCTCCTCGGTGCCTACCAGGCGTTGATGCGCCAGGTGGACGCCGGCTCGGTAAAACTTCACACTCGATCGGAGATGCTCGACCTTGTCATCAAAGACGGACGAGCAGTCGGGATCGTGGTCCGCAACCTGATCACGGGCGAAATCACAAAACACTCCGCGCACGCAGTTGTCCTTGCCACGGGCGGCTACTCCAACGCCTTCTACCTTTCGACCAACGCGATGGCGTCCAACGTGACTGCCGCCTGGCGCGCCCATCGCAAAGGCGCTGGCTTTGCCAACCCTTGCTTCACCCAGATCCACCCCACATGCATACCTGCCTCTGACGAGTTCCAGTCGAAGCTGACATTGATGTCGGAGTCCCTCCGCAATGACGGCCGAATCTGGGTTCCCAAGAGAGCAGACGACAAGCGGCCTGCGAACGAAATCCCAGAAGAGGATCGGGACTACTACCTGGAACGGATCTATCCAGCGTTCGGAAACCTGGTGCCCCGCGACGTCGCTTCTCGTGCCGCCAAGAGGATGGTGGATTCGGGTAAAGGTGTGGGGCCCCTCGAGAACGGGGTGTACCTCGACTTCAAACACGCCATCGAGCGAACCGGCCAAGACGTAATCGAAAGCCGGTACTCGAACCTGTTCGAGATGTACGAGCGGATCACTGACGAGAACCCCTACAAGGTTCCAATGCGGATCTACCCGGCGCCGCACTACACGATGGGCGGCCTCTGGGTCGACTACAACCTGATGACCACGGTGCCGGGTCTTTATGCGATAGGCGAGGCCAACTTCAGCGATCACGGTGCCAATCGCCTCGGGGCTTCAGCTCTGATGCAGGGTCTTGCCGACGGCTACTTCGTACTCCCCTACACAATCGGCGACTACCTGAGTCAATATCTCAACGACGACCCCGTCCCAACCGACGACCCGGTCTTCTCCGAGGTTGCCCAGACTGTCGCGGATAACACCAACCAACTCCTCGCAACCAATGGATCGAGGTCGGTCGACTGGTTCCACAAGGAGCTGGGCAAGATCATGCTCGAGCACTGCGGGATGGCCCGCAACGAATCCGGTCTGGAAAAAGCTCTTTCGGACATACCCGCCCTCCATGAGGAGTACCGCAAGGACGTCCGGGTGATGGGCAGCGCCGACACTCTCAACCAGGGGTTGGAGAAAGCGCAGAGGGTCGACGACTTCTTCGAGCTGGCCCAGGCGATGTGCCGTGACGCCCTCCACCGTGAGGAGTCCTGCGGAGGTCACTTCCGCGAGGAGTATCAGACTGAAGAAGGGGAAGCGGTTCGCGACGACGAAGACTTTGCCAACGTCTCGGTCTGGGAGTGGACCGGCGATGCGGCAAACCCGGAGCTATCCGTTGAACCACTCGAATTCGAAAACGTCGCTCTCACAACCAGGAGTTACAAATGAACATCACACTCCAGGTTTGGAGACAAAAGGGACCGCAAACTGGTGGCGGATTCGAGACGTACCAGCTGGGCGGGATATCCGAGGAGATGTCCTTCCTTGAAATGCTCGACATTCTCAACGAGCGACTCATTAAAAGCGGCCAAGACCCGGTTGCATTCGACCACGACTGCCGGGAGGGGATCTGTGGAACCTGCGGGGTCATGATCGACGGTCAAGCCCACGGACCGCAGCAAGGTACCGCTACTTGCCAGCTTCACATGCGCAAATTCGAAGATGGAGCAACCATCACCGTCGAGCCCTGGCGAGCCTCCGGTTTCCCACTGGTCAAGGACCTTGTCGTCGACCGATCGGCGTTCGACAGAATCGTCGAGAGTGGCGGGTATATCTCGGTCGACACCGGGTCGGCACCCGACGCGAATCTCATCCCCGTCCCCTACGACGTCGCCGAAACCGCGTTTGATGCCGCGGCCTGCATCGGCTGCGGTGCCTGTGTGGCAGCTTGCCCCAACGGGGCCGCCAACCTGTTCACGGCAGCCAAGGTCAACCACCTGAGCCTTCTCCCCCAGGGCCAGGCGGAGCGATGGACACGGGTCGAGGGCATGGTCGACACCATGGAGGAGCACTTCGGTTCGTGCACCAACCACGGAGAGTGCGAAGAGGCATGTCCCAAGCAGATTTCGATCGACTTCATCGCAATGATGAATTCCGACTACGTGAAGGCGAAATTCAAGAACCGTCGCCTGGCTTCGCAGAGCTAGATGAGGACGTTAAGAGACGGTTAATAGGCCTAACGGCCTCTTGAGAAAGCCCTAGTTTCCCCTAACCTGACCACTAACAGCGTCGCCACACGAACGTGTGACGTCGTCTACGATATTTCCGCCTTACGGGTGGAGGGTGGACAATGGGTTTATCCCGTTTCAAGAAAACTGACGACCGAGGGGCAACCATCGTCGAAGCGGCCATCGTCTATGGCCTGCTTTTTCTTGTCCTGTTCGCCGTCCTGGAATTCGGTTTGGCGTTCAAAGACTGGCTCTCGGTTAGCCATGCCTCACGTGAAGGCGCCCGTGCTGGTGCCACTTACGGCAATGATCCCAATGCCGATATCCAGATCCTCCGCGACGTCGAGGCAACCCTGGGCGCAGCCTCAATTGCCGACGGAATGCAGGTGCGGATTTTCGAGCCCGGCGGTCTGGGGACCAACTACAACTACACGCCGGGCAGTGACTGCAGCGACCTCTCACCAGGGATGATCCTGGTCGGGTGTTGCGACTGGACACCCTGTCCCGAACCGTTCCGTGCCACCTATACCACACCAAACTGGGATCCGGCCACTCGAGACGTGGAGGCTCCAATCACTGACCGTGTTGGTGTCCAGGTCCGGTTCATGCACCAGTGGATAACCGGCTTCTTCTCTCCTGCGGCTGACTTCAGCACTTCCACCGACTTCCAGATCGAACCGCAAGTGTTTGGAACACCATGATCGGAAGGCTCTTCCGTCGTGAGAAGGAGAAAGGCGCCTCCCTCATCGAGGCGGCTCTGCTTCTTCCTATGCTGATCCTCCTTGCGGTTGGAATCTCGGAGATTGGCTTCCTCGTCATCGACTACGTAACGGTCACCAACTCGGCACGTGAGGGGGCCCGGACAGGTGCAGCCGCGGCCGACTACAACGACACGATGCTCGGAGTAGACGCCGACGACCTCATTCTCGAGTCCGTCGAAGAAGCCGTGTGTAACCTCAAGTTTGGAACTGTGCAGGAAGTCTCCATCTTCAAGGCAGACAGCAATGGTGATCCCATCGTCGGCTCGGTCAACCACTACGTCCCATCTCTAGGTGGCCTCCAATGTGACAACTCCGCCAACGGCTTCGTCTGTGACAACGGGTGCCCCTGGGCACCGGCAAGTCGGGACCGGACACCTCCCGGATTCGACGTTCTGGGAGTCGAAGTCATCTTCTCTCATTCCGACGTAACCGGCTTCTTCCCGTTCCCGACCGTGACATGGTCTGAATACGCAGTTATGCAGATCGAACCTGACGCGAGAGGTGGCTCATGATCCACGACTTCCGAAAGAAGTGGAAAGAAGACAAAGGCGCAGCCATGGCGATCGTCGCCGTGAGCCTGTTCCTGCTCATGGGTGTCGCTGCGATCAGCGCCGACCTAGCCTGGTTCTATCTCAACGCCAGCAAGGTACAACGGGCCGCTGATGGGGCGGCACTTGCCGGGGTCGTGTACCTGCCCACCCAGGTGGGTACTGCAAATGCAACCGCTCTTGATATCGCCAACCGCAACGGTTACGACGCTTCAGCCTCTGATGTCACCGTTACCTCCGGAGTTGTTCCCGGATCACAGAACCAGCTCCAAGTCGACATCGAACATGTACTTGCCAACATTCTTCGGCAAGGTCATCGGCTTTGACACGATCACCGTGTCACGATCTGCTGTGGCCGAGTTCATCCCACCGTTGAAGCTGGGGAGTCCTGACGACCTATTCGGAAACCTCTGTGACCCAACCAACCCGGCTGTACGGGTCAATCCAACTTCTGGGCGAACATCCACGGGAAATATACTGACAACAGCATGGGTGATGCCTACTCCTCGTGGTGCACCTCTCAGTCGGACAACCCCAGTTGCCCTCAGAACCCACACGCTCGCGCCACGGGTTACCTCTACGGCATCGAGTCAGGTGCCGCGTTCACGGTCAAGGGCATCGATCTGGCGTTCCATAACACGTCGGGTGGAAATCCCGACGCACGACCTCATCAGGACGGGCGACCGTGGGTGCGAGGCCTGGGGCCCATCGACGGCGCCCGACTGTGGCCCGACAATGGTGATCACCCTTTATGCTCCCTGATCCGACGCCGTTAGACGTGTCGGACAACACGGCCCTGTGTACAGCCACAATTCCACCAGTCGCACAGATCCTCCACACAGACCCCTACCCAGCGCCGAGCCCGCCCGACGGTCAGGCTTGCTGGACTCAGTCCGGTGCAGGTGTGTTTGTCCTCCAGATAAAGCACCTGGATCCCGGGCCCAACACTGATCGAGCCGGATTGAATCGCTATTCGATCATGGCCGATGGTGCAGGGGCAAACCTCTTCGCCCTCGGCGATTTCTCGCTATACAACAACGCATCAGGGCTGACGACGAGCTTCTACCTCGCCGAAGTTCCCTCCTACTACAACGGGAAGACTTTCGTGGTCGAGCTTTGGGATGCGGGCGATGGCCCTGACCCAGGGGTCCTACAAGTCGTCGACCCAACAGGAAGCGTTTTCAACGGTGGCGAGTGCCGGCTGTACACCCGTCCCAGTCCGTCGTCGGCCTGGACGCAGTTCCAAACAATTCCTGCCGGGGCAGACTGCGAAGAGTTCGTTGCCTCACAGGAGTACAACAACAAGTGGCTTAAGTTCGAGATGGACCTTCCTCCCACCTACTCATGCGCAACCTGCTGGTGGAAGATGAACTACGTGTACAGCGGTGGTATCCAGGACACCACCACCTGGCGTGCCTACATGATTGGTAACCCGATCCACATTATCGACTGAGGTTTTGCCGCTAACTCGATGGGTCCAACGACCCGTATCTCAGCGCTCAATGTTTGAGTAGCTTTTGCCGATACATGACCACGGAGCGTGTTGCTCCGTCATTGCGCGTAGTCTTGCTGTGCTTGGTCGCAGCGGGTGGTGGAGATGTTGAGTCCAGCGAAGACAACAAAAGAACGAGGGGCAGCACTAATCGAAATGGCGATTGTGATGCCCGTTCTTGTGCTGCTTTTAGTCGGCATCATGGAGCTCGGTCTCGCTTTCGGGGACTCGATGCAAGTCACACAAGCAACGCGAGAGGGCGCCCAGATCGGCTCCGTTGCAGGCAATGACATCGACGCTGATTGCTTTGTCATCCAGCGAGTTGCCGGTGTTCTCCGGCAAAGCCACCTCGACCGCCTCAACACACTCGAGATCTTTGAGACCAATCCATCGACGGGAGCTCCGGTTCCAGGCTCGATCAACACATACACCTACACCGGAGGAGACCCCATGGATTGCGTAGCAAACTGGTCGGGAACGGTTCTCTGGCCATCGACATCACGCGCAGTCATCTCGGGCCCAACGAGCGTCCTCGACATCATTGGTGTCCGCGTAACCATGAGCCGGAGCTGGATCACCGGCCTCCCACCATTCAGTGGCAGCTACGTAGTTGATAAGACATCAATCAGTCGACTTGAACCCGAGGCATTCGAATGAGACGCATATTCGGTAGGAAGCTCAAAGACGAAAAAGGCGCCACGCTTTTGTGGGTGGCCGGGTCGCTCGTCGCCCTCCTCGCCGTATCAGCGTTTGCGGTAGACCTCGGCTGGGTGTACCTCAACTCGACCCGCGCTCAGCAAGCCGCCGATTCGGCTGCACTCGCCGGAGTTGTGAACCTGCCTAGTTTCGTGGCTCAGGCTCAAACAGATGCGGAGAACGCCGCGGCCGCCAACGACTTCCCAATCGGTGGAACCAACACACTTGTGGCCACACCGCTTCCCGAAAACAAGCTCCATGTCGAACTGCGCACACAGATACCAACCTTCTTCTTGAAAGTGGTCGGCATCAACACGATGTCGATCACACGCGAAGCGACCGCGCAATACGTTCTGCCGGTCCCACTGGGGAGTCCGTCGCGCTGTTTCGGGCAAGACCCGACCGGAACCTACTGCCCGGCCAATATCAACGACTTTTGGGCGGCCGTTTCCGCACCATACACCTTCAAACGGGATGGCGACCCATACTCGACAAACTGCCTCGACACCTCGACTTCGGCAACATCGTGTGCGTCGAGCAACGTCGAATACGCACGCGGCGGTCTATACACCGGCTACTACTTCGCAGTTGAGCTTCAAGCGACTGCAACATCTCAAGTCGACGTGGCGATCTATGACGCACGATTTAACCAGCGTCCCTCTTATCCAACTGTCGAAACGGCTGATGCCAGGTTCAGTCCGGGCAACAGCAACCCGGGTGTTAGGACGTCGTTCCAGTTGCATGCACTGGACACCACGCCAAACTCGCCCGGCGACACGGCCGTCCTCGCTGGGTGTACATGGAACCTGGCACCCAACTCCAACACTTACTATCAGAACCAATGGCGGATTCTGTGCTCGCTGCCGGCCGGCTCACCCGCTGGTGTGTACCCGCTCCACGTGTTCTCGTCCGGTAACGGGTCAGGAACCAATCAGTACTCCGTTGCTGCTTCGACCGGGTCGGGACCTCAACCCCGTGTCTACGGCATCAACGACATGTCGATCTTCTCCAACAACCTGACCGGACCGTCGAACCTCTACCTCGCTGAAATCGATCCGGTGCACGCCGGAAAGACCCTCGAACTTCGGTTCTTCGATGCTGGTGATGCCTCAGGGCTCTCTTACATGCGAGTCCGCGACCCGTTTGGCAACATCCCCAACTGCACGTGGTTCTCAGAGGACTCTTCAGGCACCATCACTGGGTCGGGATCAGGCTCGTGCGAGTGGCTCACGACGACCTCCGGTGGAACACGGATCTATAACAACGAATGGATCACCGCAGAGATCGACATTTCGAGCGGATACGACTGCGGTCCCACCGCCAGCCCATCGTCCACGGACTGCTTCTGGAGGATGGAACTCGACCTCTCACAGCCCAATGAACGCACCACCTGGACTGCTCGTGTGATCGGCAACCCGGTGCAGTTGGTTCCGTGATGCTTCGCAGATTCCGACGTTCAGACGACGGCACGGCGATGGTGGAATTCGCCCTGGTCTTCCTTCTTCTGTTGATGATTGCCATTGGGGCCTTCGAATGGGGAGTGGCTTTCCAAGACCGGATTGCCGTCACTCAGGCGACGCGGGAAGCCGGAAGACTGGGCAGCGCCGCCGGGGACGAACCAGATGCTGACTGTCGAATCCTCGAAGCAGCGGCAGGTGCACTTAGCGCTATCTCGGGGAATCAGATCAAAGAGCTCTGGATTTACGAATCCGATGTCAACGGAACCGTCGGAGCCAACCGGATGACCTACAGGCCTTCTCTTCCCGGCGACAACCCGGCGAACCTCCGCTGCACCGGTGGTTCGTGGTACATCACTCCACCCATCAGCTGGGCGTCCACCATTCGAGACAATGACGGTGTCACCCGGGATTGGCTCGGTATCAAGATCATCCTGGACCACACCTGGAAGACCAACTTCCTTTGGTTCAACGGATCCGTGCAATGGGAAGAGGACGCGGTCTTCCACCTCGAGCCCGACGCTTTCTAAGCTCTCGAGCCCGTAACCATCGTTTCCTTTCCGTTGGAGCGATAATCAGCGGATGACCAACCCACCCCATTACATGCCGGCGCTGGTGACCCCGTTCACGAGTCGCGGCGGTGTCGACACCAAAGCCTTCCGAGGCAACGTGCGCCATCTCGCCGAAACCGGTATGACTGGCTTTTTGATCGGAGGCTCCAACGGAGAAGGCCCCTACCTCGAGCCCGGTGAGCGACTGAAACTGGTCAAGTCGGTCCGTCGTCGCAAAGCGCACCTCATGATGGGGATCGCTGGGGAGTCAACCCGGATGGCACTCAGCCAGGTCGCAGAGGCCGAAGAGGGCAAAGCCGACTCGATTCTGGTGGTTACGCCTACCGCATCGGCGAGGGGCAGGACGAGGCGATGTTGACCCACTACAGGACGATTGCGGACCGGTCGAAGCTCCCTGTGTTCCTGTACTCGGTGCCACCGATGACCGCATACAACTTGCCAATCCCGGTAGTTGCCAAGCTGGCACGCCATCCCAACATCGTCGGGATGAAAGACTCCTCCGGCGACGTGGTCCGACTCCAGGGGTTGATCGACGCGACACCGCGTGACTTCATCCTCTACTCCGGGTCTTCACGTGCCCTCACCGCAGCAATGGCGATCGGCTGCCACGGCGCCATCACCGGCTCCGGCAACTATTTACCCGACCTGGTCCAGGAGGTCATGCGAAAAGCGAAAGAGGATCCGTCGTCAGCGCGCCGTCTCCAGAAGAAACTCAGCGCTATCAGCGCCGACGTCGAAGCGCACGGTCTCCCCGGCGTCAAAGCCGCGGCAAAAGCGGCAGGCCTGGAACCAGGACATCCCCGCCTACCGCTGACGAGACTCTCTCGAGGTCACGAGACCTCAATCGCCAAGCTCATCTAACCGTTCTGTGAAGGTCTGGTCCGCCTGGCACGGCGTAGACCCTCACAGAACGGTTTTGGTTCGTCCCTTTTGAGTGATTACTCAAACTTCGTCCTTCCAGCTAACATCGCGTTCTGCAATCCACTGTGAAAGGGAAGACATGTCCAAGTTTCTTAGTGAGGAATGGGCCAACGAGGCCACCGCCGCGCTGAACGATCACGAAGGCTTCAAGAACGCCATTGGCGCCGCCGACCTCGGGATCCAGTTCAACACCACCGACGCTCCCGATGGCGAAGTCGATTACTACCTGTCGACATCGGGTGGAAACGCGAGTCTGGCCCTAGGAACCCTTGAAGGTGCCGATGTAACCGTCAAGCAGAATTACGACACTGCGGCCGCAATCGCCAAGGGTGAGCTCAACACCCAAACCGCATTCATGACCGGCAAACTCAAGGTCTCTGGCAACCTCGCCAAGCTGATGATGCACCAGTCGGCAATCCAGCAATGGAGCGCTGCCGTATCCGACATGGACGTCGAGTTCTAAACAATCGTTTCTTAGGAAAACACCGCCAATAGTGGCGGCATCCTCGCAAAGAAAGGCCGGAGTCACGCGACTCCGGCTTTTTCGTTCCTCGTTGTCGAAACGTGGGAGGCCCGAACGTCATATTGTTGTAAGGCGTCACAAGACAAGGAGACAAGATGCCAAAGTACGCAGCCCTGATCTACTCCCCAGCCGAGACAGAGGGAATGGACGTCCCGCCCGATGTGATGCAAAACATCATGGCCGAATACACGGCATTCGGAGAAGAGGCCGGTGCCGCTGGGGTCATCGCCGGTGGCGAGGCACTCCATGACACTTCCTCGGCAACGACCATCAAGGTCGACGGCGGCAAAGGTGGTGATGCGGTGTTCACCGACGGTCCATTCGCCGAAACCAAGGAAGTCCTGGGTGGCTTCTACCTGCTCGACTGTGCCGACTTGGACGAAGCCCTCAAGTGGGCTCAGAAGATCCCGGGTGCATGGCACGGACGCGTCGAGGTGCGGCCCTGCATCGAATTCGAGGAATAGGCCGACCTTTCAGGGTCGTCGGTGAACCGCAAGTCTCACCGGCGACCCCAATTTCAAACAGGACCAAGCCTCAAAAAGACCTCGCTTCAGATAAGACCTAGCTCCATCACCGCGTCCCGTTCGGCGACGAGCTCAGCGACGGAGGCGTCGATCTTTGCCCTGGAGTAATCGTCTATCTCTAAGCCACGGACGATCTCCCACTTTCCGTTCCTGGTGATACACGGGAATGACGAGATCAGACCCTCGGGAACGCCATAAGAACCATCCGACGGGACCCCCATCGAAACCCAGTCTCCGTCAGGGGTATCCATAAGCCAGTCGTGCATGTGGTCGATGGCAGCATTGGCAGCCGACGCCGCCGATGAGGCACCCCGTGCCGCGATGATCGCCGCTCCCCTCTTCGCCACCGTTGGAATGAACTCGGTGTCTACCCAATCGTGGTCATCCACCAACTCATAAGCGTTTTGGCCATCGACCTCACAATGGAACAGGTCGGGGTACTGGGTCGCGGAGTGGTTGCCCCAGATCGTCATTCTGCGAATCGTGTCGACCGGCTTCCCGGTCTTTCCGGCCAGCTGGCTCATGGCACGGTTGTGGTCGAGTCGTGTCATCGCGGTGAAGTTGGCGGCGTCCATCCCCTTGGCATTGGCCTTGGCGATAAGGCTGTTGGTGTTGGCGGGATTTCCCACCACAAGCACCTTCACATCAGACGAGGCAGCAGAGGCGATCGCCTCTCCCTGGGTGGTGAAGATCGCACCGTTGGCGGAGAGGAGGTCAGAGCGCTCCATACCCGCCTTTCGAGGCATTGCGCCCACCAACAGGGCGAAGTCCACATCTCCGAAAGCAACCTCGGGATCGTCCGTCTTGACCATGCCCGCGAGCAATGGGAAAGCGCAATCCTCGAGCTCCATGGCCACACCGTCTAGTGCTGGCAGAGCCGGTGGAATCTCGAGCATCTGGAGCTGTACCGGTTGTTCGGGACCGAGCATTTCGCCGGATGCGATTCGGAATAGGAGGCTGTAACCGATCTGCCCGGCGGCGCCGGTTACGGCAACTTTCACGGGGTTTCTCATGACCTTGGAGAGTAACTGGTCCAGCCAATTCCTCTAAAAGTGCCGAGAGTGGTTACAGAAAGTCGAGGCCGATATCGAGTTGCGGAGCTGAGTGGGTGATCCAGCCAACCGATATCACGTCGACTCCGGTTTCAGCGATCTCCCGGACCGTGGCCAAGGTCACACCACCCGAGGCCTCAGTTGTCATCCGTCCATCGACCATCTCGACAGCCTTTTTCAGCATCGACGGAGCCATGTTGTCGAGCAAGACGATGTCGGTGTCCGTTTCGATCAACTCAGCCAGCTGATCGAGATTCTCCACCTCAACCTCAACAGCAACGGTGTGGCCCACATGGGCTCTCGCCGACTCGACCGCCTTGGTGATCGAGCCCACCGATGCGATGTGGTTGTCCTTGATCATCACGGCGTCGTGTAGCCCAAACCGGTGGTTCATCCCCCCACCCATGCGAACGGCGTATTTGTCTAGAGCTCTCATCCCCGGCATTGTCTTGCGGGTATCGGCGATCCGAACCTGCGTGCCGTCGACAGCCTCAACGAGGAGGGCCGTCTGGGTGGCAACGCCGGACATCCGGGCAAGAAGATTCAGCGCCGTGCGTTCGGCCGACAGGATGGAACGAGCGTTGCCCGACACTCGGGCGATCACCTCTCCGGCGTCAACACGGACGCCGTCGTCCACCACAGCCTCGAACCCAATGGAGTCGTCAAACGTGCTGAATACATAGCGTGCTACATCAAGGCCGGCGACGACCCCCGGCTTTCGCGTGACGAACTCAGCTGTCGCCTGAGCGTCTTCGGCAATCGTTGCCTCACTTGTCAGATCTCCGGCACTTCCCAAGTCTTCGTCCAAAGCGAGATGCACCAGCTCCTCATACATCGACTCGTTGATCATGCGACCGGGACCATCTCACTGGGTAGGGGGTCGACGAGAGTGCGGTGCGCCTGCATTGGGTCGGGTTCGGGATAGTCCGCCCGATAGTGACCTCCGCGTGACTCGCTCCGCCGCAATGCGGCCAACACAATCATCAGTGCCAACTCAACTGCCACTCGCCCCGCGATCGTGCGACGCAAGATTGACTCCAGATCCATCAAGCCGTTCCGTGCATCCCACAGACCCGACCCGATCCGTACGAGACCCACTCGGTCCCACATCAACTGACGCACGTCTTCGAGGGCGGGGCCGGCAATGAGCGGAAGATCAAAAGCTTCGGCAGGGGCGGAAAGCTCACCGACAGGGTCGACCTGGTTGTCTGCAACATCAAGGGCTACTTTCGCTCCGAACACCAGACCCTCAAGCAGAGAATTCGAGGCAAGCCTGTTGGCTCCATGAACTCCGGTAGACGAGCACTCGCCGACTGCCCACAACCCTTGGAGCGAGGTTCGACCGTGGAAGTCCGCGTCGATCCCTCCCATGTAGTAGTGCGCTGCCGGCGAGACAGGCAGAAGATCGGTGCCTGGGTCGAGATCGACCGAGTGGGCATGGGCCGACACGGTGGGAAACCTCTCGGAGAAGTCGGATATCGAGGTGCAGTCCAGGTAAGCACCCAGACCCTTGTCGTATTGCCAGAAGATTGCCCTCGCGACAATGTCCCGCGGCGCCAGTTCAGCCATCGAGTGGTATTGATCCATGAAACGGCGTCCATGTGCATCCACGAGCTGCGCACCCTCGCCCCGCAGAGCCTCCGTCAAGAGTGGCAGCGGGTCTTTCCCCGCCAGTAGCGCCGTGGGATGAAACTGGACGAACTCGAGGTCGGCCAACCGCGCGCCGGCGCGGGCCGCCATAGCTATTCCATCTCCGGTCACACCCAATGGATTGGTGGTCCTCGCAAAAAGCCGTCCCGCACCGCCAGTTGCCAAGACGACGGCTGGTGCCAGCAAAACCGAGCGCTCCTTCCCATCAGCGATGACGACGCCAACAACCCGACCGGCGGCCACGACAAGGTCGACTACGCGTGCCGAGATAGTGCGGACCGAGGTATCGCCCTCTACGGCGTTGTTGAGTGCACGCATGACTTCAGCCCCCGTGGCGTCGCCGTCGGCGTGGACAACACGACGTGTCTGGTGGCCGCCCTCACGACCAAGATGGAGCTGACCGTCTTCACCTCGGTCGAATTCTGCGCCCATTGCAGTGAGTCTTTGGATGGCCTCGGGTCCACCAGCCGTCAGAACCTCAACTGCCTTCTGGACAACAAGACCACCTCCCACGGCGACCGTGTCCTCGGCATGCTGTAGCGGCGAATCTTCCGAAGAGAGCGCAGCGGCAATTCCACCCTGAGCCCACCACGTTGAACCCATTTCCGGAGCGGCGACGACGTACGACCTCTTGAGGCTCAGAGCCACGGTGAGGCCCGCGACTCCGGCGCCCACAACCAAAGGGGCATCGAGGCGGGTAACGTCAGTCATCTGGTCGGTTCAGTCTTGGCGACCGACTGCAAGCATCCGCTCCACGGCTGTTCTCGCCCTGGATGCGACATCGGGATCGATCTCGACCTGATGGGTCATGGTCGCCAGCGACGTCCTGATGTTGTCGAGAGTGATTCGCTTCATATGGGGACACAGATTGCAAGGGCGCACATACTCGGTGTCTGGAGTGCTCAAAGCGACATTGTCAGCCATCGAGCATTCGGTGATCATCATCACCCGATCGGGCTGGTTGCTGGTGACCCAATTGATCATCCCATGCGTCGACCCGACATAATCAGCCTCCGCGAGGACATCTGGCGGACACTCGGGATGAGCGATGACTTGGATCCCACCCAGACCCTCCCGATGCGCAGCTATCTCCTCACCGGTGAAGCGCTCATGGACCATGCAGGCACCCTCCCAGTTGATGATCTCGACGTCGGTTTGGGAAGCAACCCACTTGCCCAGGTACTGGTCCGGAGTGAAGATCACCCGATCCACGCCCAGCGACTCGACAACCGCCACAGCATTGCCCGACGTGCACGTGATTGTCGATTCGGCCTTGACTTCAGCGGAAGTGTTGACATAAGTGACCACGGGCGTGTCGGGGTATTGCTCCTTGATGCGACGGACGTCGGCGCCAGTGATTCCGTCAGCAAGCGAGCAACCCGCCTGAAGATCTGGGATCAGCACCGTCTTCTCAGGAGCGATCAACTTCGCTGTCTCCGCCATGAAGTGAACACCTGCCAGGACAATGACCTCAGCTTCCGTCTCTTTGGCCAAGTACGCCAGTGCCAGCGAGTCACCGGTGAAATCGGCGGCAAGGTGAAAGATGTCCGGCGTCATGTAGTTGTGAGCGGCAACCATTGCATTGCGTTCGACTTTGAGTCGATTGATGTCGTCTATCAGAGGTTGAAGCGCGGCGACTTCCGCCTCGGGAAGGACCTCGCCGGGTTTGGTTATCTGCAATGTCGCCATTGCCACCGAGTGTAGGAGACGTAGAGCGCATTGGAGACAGCGTGCCACCGGCCACGCCCGACACGGTTACATTCTGGTCATGGCTGAAGAGTGGTACTACTGCATCGAGCACAAGACTGTTGAGGAGAAGCTGGGCTGTCGAATCATGGACCGAATCGGACCGTTCCCCAGCCGTGCCGAGGCCGAGAAAGCGCTTGAAAGAGTCAAGGAACGCAACGAGGCGTGGGAAGAGGCCGACCGCGCCTATAACAAAGGTGAAGATTCATGAGTCGGTATCCCATCGTCACACTCGACGACCTACCTCAAGACCTCCAAGACCGCATTCGACCCATTGCCGAAAAGACCGGCTTCGTCCCCAATGTCTTCCTCAACATGGGTCACAGACCTGATGAGTTGCGCGCATTCATGGATTACAGCGACGCACTTCTCGAAAGAGAATCAGGATTGTCCAAGGCCGAGAAGGAGATGGTGATCGTCGCCACCAGCGCGGCCAACGACTGTCTCTACTGCATCGTGGCGCATGGGGCAATCCTCCGGATCAGGGCGCGCGACACCGAAATTGCCGACCGGATAGCGGCCAATTGGCGCACGGCTCCCATCACTGACCGACAGCGAGCAATGCTCGACTTTGCCGTCACGGTGGCACGGAGACCCGAGGAGATTGGTTCCTTCGACCTCGAGGCGTTGAACAGTCACGGGTTGAGCGACGAGGACATCTGGGACATCGGCGCCATCGCCGCTCTTTACGGGCTCTCCAACCGCATCGCTCTGCTGTCGGATATGCAGCCCAACGCCGAATACTTCACGATGGGTCGCTGACCGGCTCCGCTGCCCCCGTTTCGGCAGTCTTGATCCGTACCTGACTGACCCTTCGGCCCCTCGTCGCTCGCACGGCCAATTCCCAACCTTCGACCTCAACGGTGTCGAACCTCCGAGGGATGCGTCCGAGTTGCTCCATGAGCAGGCCGCCGATTGTCGTGTAGTCGCCATCGGGGAGCTGCACACCAATCTCAGCGAGCTCGTCGATGCGGACACCACCAGCGACCAGGTAGCCCTCATCGCCTAGTGTCTCGATGTCCTCGACATCGACGTCGTGTTCATCTGTGATCTCTCCAACTAGCTCCTCGGCGACGTCCTCCATCGTGAGGAGACCTGAAACACTGCCATGCTCATCGATGACCACCCCGAGATGAATCCGGTCTCGCCGCATACGTTGCAAAACCGACTGGATCCGAGCCGACTCCGGGACAGCCAGCGCTTGCCTCAATAGGCCTGACTCCACGGGCTTTGCAAGGTCCGCGGCTGACAGAGTGAGTAGATCTTTGATGTGGACGAAGCCGACCAAGTCGTCGAGATCACCGGGATGGAGCAAGATGCGCGAGAAACCGGTGCGCTTCATGAGTTCGAGGATGGACTCGGCCGGCGCATCGGCTCGCCCCGAAACGACGTCAGGTCTGGGGGTCATCACATCTGAGGCATCCTTCTCCGAGAAATCGATCGCTCCCGTCAGCAGGTTGTGCGCAAAGTCGCCGATCACCCCCTCGCTACGACCGGCGCTGATGACGATTGCCAAGTCGTCGGCCGAATGGCCCATCTCCAGGGCGTCGGCCGGTTGAACTCGGAACAGACGGAGCACCCCGTTGGCGATGCCGTTGAGAACTGCGATGAGGGGGCGGAAGACAATGATGTATGCGCGGAATGGAAGTGCCATCGCTACTGCCGAAGCTTCTGGGCTGGAAATTGCAATGTTCTTCGGCGCCATCTCACCTATCACCATGTGCAGGAACACCACGATGAGCAGCGCTATGACCAGAGCGATCGCATGGAGCGTCGCCTCGGGGAGATTGAGAAATCCCAGGGCAAGCTCCAGCATCCCCGCAATCGCCGGCTCGGCGACTGCGCCCAAGACCAGCGAAGCCATGGTGATGCCTAGCTGGGCTCCAGCCAGGCTCAGCGAGAGGTTTTCGCTGAGACCAGCGGCGATCTGAGCCGACCGCCCCGGCAGTGTTCGAAGCACATTCCGGCGGGCCGTGATGTATGCGAATTCCGCGGCGACGAAGAAGCCATTGGCCAGAAGCAGCACGACCAGCCATACCAGCGCTGACCAATTCATCGATCGCTCTCCTTGATGCGAGTCACCCGAACCTGGTCAACGCGCAGACCGTCCATCTCTACCACCTCGAAGGCGAGATCGCCCTCGACCACCACGTTGCCTACCTCGGGGAATCGGCCATGCCGAGAGATGATGAACCCACCTAAGGTCTCGTAGCGACCCTCAGGCCAGCTGAAACCGATCGACTCCTCGACCTCGTTGCGATGAAGCAGTCCGGAGAGTATTGGCGAGTCCTCTTCAGAGGCGTCCGACCAACCCAGGTCGTGCTCGTCCTCGATCTCGCCGAAAATCTCTTCTAGAAGGTCTTCGAGAGTGACGATGCCGGCGGTGCCGCCGTACTCGTCGACGACGATTGCCATCCCCTTCCCTGAGGTGCGCAACTCTCCCAACACGAACTCTAGGGAGCTCGTCTCCGGGACTTCCAGGGCGGGTTGAGCCAGTTCCGCCACTTTCCTGGTTGACAGGTCGGCGAAGGCCATCTCGGCGGTGTCCTTGATGTGGGCCACTCCGACCACGTTGTCGAGATCCCCGCCATATACGGGGAACCGGGAGTGTCCCGACTCTCTTGACACGCGCCGCATGTCTTCGACCGAGTCATCGGCCCCGAGAGCCACCAGGTTGACGCGCGGAATCATCGCCTCGCTCGCCACCATCTCAGTGAAAGCGAGCGCCCTGGTGAGCAAAACGAGCTCTTCTTCATCAAGGCGACCTTCCTCGCCCGAGGAACGGATCATCAACTCAAGCTCTTCCATGGACCGGACCCCAGCCAGATCGTCGCGCGGCTCAATCCCAAGCTTTCGCACGGTCCAGTCTGCAGACGCGTTGAGGAAGAGGATCAGAGGACGAAGCAGGCGGTTGACGTATTGCATGGGGACCCCGAACCAGACCGCGGAGAACCAGGGTCGTGAGATGGCGAGGTTCTTGGGGACCAACTCGCCGAACACCATCTGGCCTCCGGTGGCGAGTATGAAGGCAGCAGTTAAAGCGATAGCTGTCGAACTCCCTTCCAGGGCGGGAAACCTCTCCACCCATGGCTGGAGCACGGCCGCGATGGCTGGCTCGGCTACCGCACCGAGAACCAGTGAGGTAATCGTGATGCCGAGTTGAGCGCCGGAGAGCTCGAAGGAGAGATTACGCAGCGAGTGCAGGATTCGCTGCGCCATTCTCTCGCCCTCTTCGGCGCGCCGCGCGGCAGCGCTTCGCTCCACGCTGACGATGGCGAACTCGCCGGCAACGAAGAACGCATTGAGCAAGACGAGAAGGACAACCACTGCCAGCCCTAGGAAGGTGCCTATGTCGTCACCCCGGCAGTCTGATGTCTAGCGATGTCCGATTCCACCGGCGGCAGTCTAAAGGGCCGGGTGCCCTCTGCTTAGGCGCGGCAATCTACGAGGGCACGTCCCAATGCATATAGGAAAGGAGCATTCTTGCAAAGTTCGCAAGCCGGCGATCCGACTCCAATCGGCACCGTATACAAATCGGCGTTTTCCGGACCATCTTGCAGGGTGAAACATTCGGCTGGTCAATCAGCCGACACCTCTACAATTGTCTTATGTCTAATCCGGTCTTAACCAGAACATTCGGCGACGAGAAAACCCAGGACGGGCAAGTCGTCTCCACACAACCGTCGATCATCACCGCCCCCGGCGACCGGATGACTATGGGTGACACGGTACGGGCAACTGGGACCCTTTTTACCTTGCTCTTGATTGGTGCCGTGTTCGGCTGGATGAACGCCGACGCCATTTCGGGAATCCTCCTGATCTCCATACTCGCACTTTTCGGTCTCCTGATCGTGACCATGATCAAACCCCAGTGGGTGCGGGTCACGGGACCGCTGTTTGCAATAGCCGAGGGTGTCTTGGTCGGTGCGATATCCAATTTGTATGCAACGTTCTACGACGGGATTGTGCTCCAGGCGATCATGGCAACCATGGCCGTCTTCGCGGCCATGCTCTTTCTTTACGCGACTCGGATCATCAAGGTCACCGAGCGGCTGCGATCGACAATCGTCCTGGCCACGGTTGGAATTGCAATCTTCTATCTGGCGTCGATTGTGATGAGCCTTTTCGGTCTCAACATTCCATACGTGTGGGAATCTGGCCCCATCGGTATTGGAATCAGTCTCCTGATCGTCGGGGTGGCGTCTTTCAATCTCCTCCTCGATTTCGACCTCATCGAGAACGGGATCAAACAAGGGGCACCGGGTTGGATGTCCTGGTTTGCTGCTTTCGGTCTGATGGTCACCGTGGTGTGGATCTACCTGGAGATGCTCCGTCTGATCGCATTGATCAGCGGCCGAGACTGAAAGCATCTACTCCCTCCGTTCAGACCCTCCCTCCGCTTGCGGAGGGAGTACCGGCGACGCAGGATGGCGGTCGAGGGTGGAAGGCACCGTTCGACCAACTAAAGCTCAACAAGTGGAGGTTGGCGAAGCCAAACTCCTAAGGAACGCGAAGCGTTCCCCGGGATCTTTTTGGTGGTCAGTTTGGTCTGTTTGAAAGACCCCACGTAGAAACAGTCGAATTGGACCAGGTCGCCGGGCTGGTCACTGATAAACGTCCTGGTGGTCGGGGCCGGACTCCGGGTCGACGGGTTCTCGGTGGGTTTTGATTCGTCTCCGACTCTGGAGGGAGAGAGGCAACGCCGAACGCGTTGCCCTACATATTGTGTCTCCCTCCGTTCAGACCCTCCCCCTCCGCTTGCGGAGGGAGTACCGGCGACGAAGGAGCCGGGGAGTTTCCGAAGGAAACTCCCAAGGAACCTCGCAGAGGTTCCCGTACTCCCTCCATTCGTCTCCGACTCTGGAGGGAGAGAGGCAACGCCGAACGCGTTGCCCTACATATGGGCGATGATGGCGTCGCCGAACTCCGAGGTCTTGACCTCGGTTGCATCGTCGGTCAGACGTGCAAAGTCATAGGTCACTGTCTTGGCCGCTATGGCTCCTTCGATTCCCTTGACGATCAGGTCGGCTGCCTCGTTCCACCCGAGATACCGGAACATCATCTCGCCGGAGAGGATTTCGGAGCCAGGGTTGACCTTGTCCATACCGGCGTACTTCGGCGCCGTTCCGTGGGTGGCCTCGAAAATCGCCACACCCGTGTCGTAGTTGATGTTTCCACCTGGCGCGATACCGATTCCGCCCACCTGGGCTGCGAGAGCATCCGACAGATAATCACCGTTGAGGTTGGTCGTCGCTATCACGTCGTAATTTGCCGGACGGGTGAGGACCTGCTGCAACATCGCATCGGCGATTACATCCTGGACGAGGAGCTTGTCGCCGGCGTCGCCACCACTGTCTTCCCACGACACGGCCACGTCGTCGAATTCCTCCTTGACCAACTCGTAGCCCCAACTGCGGAAGGCGCCTTCGGTGAATTTCATGATGTTGCCCTTGTGGACCAGGGTCACCGACTTGCGTCCGTTGGCGATTGCGTAGTTGATGGCTGCGCGGATCAAGCGTTTTGATCCTGTGACAGACACGGGTTTGAGTCCAAGCCCGGAGTCGTCACGGATCTCCCATCCGAATTCGGATTCGAGAAAGTCGAGGAGCTTCCTCGTGTCTTCCGTCCCCTCCTCGAGCTCCTTACCCGCATAGACATCTTCGGTGTTCTCCCGGAAGATCACCATGTCGACCGCACCCGGATCTTTGACCGGCGACGGCACTCCGTCGTACCAGCGAACCGGACGGACACACGCGTACAAGTCGAGCAACTGCCGGAGGGCCACGTTCAGGGACCGGATCCCGCCACCCACGGGTGTTGTCAGCGGGCCCTTGATTCCAACCAGGTAGGTGGAGAAGGCTTCAACGGTTTCGTCGGGGAGCCATGCCCCCGTTTGGTCGAACGCCTTCTGGCCGGCCAGAACCTCTCTCCAGTCCACCTTCCGCTCTCCCCCGTAAGCTTTCTCAACAGCCGCATCGAAGACGCGTACGGCAGCTGCCCAGATATCGGGACCGATGCCATCACCCTCGATGAAGGGGATTATCGGGTCGTTGGGGACGTTGAGACCATCCGGTCCCATTGTTATCGGGGTGCCCATGGCAGAACTCTCCTGAAAGATGAACGGACCTGGAGCCTAGTGGCGACCCTGATTGACACGAAGACGAGTGGTCCGAGCGAAGGCCAGTCTTTATGTCAGGTTTCTGGGCGGTGGATACCGTGAACCCAAATGAAACTATTCACAAAGAAAAATGTCACGATTGCGGCGATTGTTGTCGCCGTTCCCGTCATCGCCGTCGGATGGTGGCTGCTATCGCCGCTGTTCCTGAACACCGAGGTCGACGAAGCCTTCCCCATGTCGGCCAGTGCCGAGATTCCCGACGATATGACCCAGGAGGAGGTGGAATTGGAGATGGAACAAGCGGCCGACTCCCCTCCAGTGACCAGCGAGGAACCAATGCCGGAACCCGGCCCGACCGCCCTTGCCAGCGGAACCTTCCAGGATGCGGACGACTTTCACATGGGATCGGGCACAGCAACTGTTTATGAGCTGGAAGACGGGTCGAAAGTACTGCGCTTCGAAGGCTTTGAGGTAACCAACGGGCCCGACCTACACGTCTTACTCGTCCCGAATTCCTCGCCTACCACGAGGGAGGACGTCGAAGGCTACGTCGATCTCGGGTCGTTGAAGGGGAATATTGGCGACCAGAACTATGAGATCCCGGCCGATCTCGACCTCTCAGAATTCGGAAGCGTCGTCATTTACTGTCAGCCGTTCCATGTGATCTTCTCAACCGCCACACTTGGTTAGAGCCTGCGGGCCTGAGCCGCGGCAACGGTGTTCACAAGCAGCATTGCTCTTGTCATGGGGCCTACTCCACCAGGAACCGGTGTGATCGCCCCTGCGACCTCGGAGACCCGGTCGAAATCGACGTCGCCCACCAGGACTCCGTCGACCCGGTTGATTCCAACGTCGATGACCGTTGCCCCCGGCTTGACATGCTCTGTCTTGACAAGTCGGGGTGAACCCACCGCTGCCACGAGTATGTCGGCTTCGCTGGAGATAGCGGCCAGGTCGGTGGTACGCGAGTGGGCGACAGAAACCGTTGCGTCTGCGCCCCTCGCCGCCAGCATCAGTGCCAGCGGACGACCAACGAGGAACGACCGACCGACGACTACAGCCCGTGCACTACGTGTCGAGATTTTGTAGTGGTCGAGAATCCGCATGATCCCACCCGGCGTGCATGGCCGCAGCCCGGGCCGGCCCAAGACGAGGTTTCCCAGATTGAACGGATGCAGCCCGTCGACATCCTTGGCGGGGTCGATGGCTTCGACAATGGCTTCGGAGTCAAGTGCCTCAGGGAGTGGCAGTTGGACGAGGATGCCATCCACCGAGTCGTCTTCATTGAGCGAGTCGACCAGGGCTAGCAGCTCGGCCATGGAAACGGTGGCGCCCAACTCATGGTGGACCGAGCGGATACCAACCTCAGCCGCATCGCGACGTTTGCCTCTTACATAGGTGTTCGAAGCGGGGTCATCCCCAACGAGGACGGTCGCCAACCCCGGTGTGTATCCCAAATCCGGGATGAGGCCCTTGACCTCCTCCTTGACCGTCGCTGCCACCTGCTTGCCGTCGAGAATCCTGGCGCTCATCAGTGTTTGAAGTGCCTTGTTCCGGAGAAAACAAGAGCCACGCCATGTTCGTTGGCAGCATCAATCAGCTCCTGGTCGTTCTTCGATCCTCCCGGCTCCACGATGGCCTTTACTCCAGCTTCGACGAGAGCGTCGAGTCCGTCTCGGAACGGAAAGAAGGCGTCGGACGCTGCGACCGCCCCCTCGGCTCGATTCCCCGCCTGGGCCACGGCTCTTCGGCCCGCGCCGACACGCGACTGATCACCGGCGCCAATCCCGACTGCGGCCGAATCAGACATGATCACGATGGCATTCGATTTCGTATGCATGGCAACCGTCATGGCCATGCTCAGCTGGATCATCTCCCCCGGTGAAGGCTGCACATCGGACACGGTGTGCCAGACCTCGCCCACATCAGAGTCTTGACTTTGCACCAAGAAACCTGCGTCGATCCGACGGAAGTCCAATTCGCCTCCGGTAGGCGGGGGCGCTTCGAGCACTCTGAGATTCTTCTTCTTGGCCAGAACACTCAGGGCGTCGGGCGTGATCGAGGAGCACACGAGTACCTCAACGAAGCGATCGGCAACCAGACTGGCTGTGTCCACATCAACCCGCCCATTCACGGCGATGACGCTGCCGAACGCAGAAACAGGATCGCAATCCCATGCCTTCGAGAAAGCAGTGGCCACCGTTTCATCGTGGGCAAACCCACACGGATTTGTGTGTTTGATGATGGCGACGGAAGGTTCGGGCATACTGCTCGTGACCAAACGCCATGCCGCCTCGGCATCGGCGATGTTGTTGAACGAAAGCTCTTTTCCCTGGTACTGACGGGCCTCGGCCCACCACGGGTGAAAACCATCTTCAACATATATCGCCGCTTCCTGGTGCGGGTTCTCGCCGTATCGGAGGTTCGAGTGGTGCCGCAAGGGCACCGCAATGTCTCGACCCAACCAGTTTACGATCGCGGCGTCATAGGAGGCTGTGGCGAAGAAGGCCTCTTCGGCCAGATCGCGACGGAGCCCGTCATCGATACCCCCCGAGCGAACCGCCTCCAGGACCAAGTCGTATTGGTTCGGGTTTGTGACCACGCCAACCCATCGATGGTTCTTTGCAGCAGCCCTGACCATTGCCGGGCCACCTATGTCGATCTTCTCAATGATGTCGGCTTCGGTTGAGTCCGGATCAGCGACAGTTTCGCGGAACGGATAGAGGTTCACGACCACGAGTTGGAACAACTCGATGTTGTTCTCGACCAAATCGGCGGAGTCGGCAGCGACCCCAGGGCGGGCGAGGATGCCACCGTGGATGGCCGGGTGGAGTGTCTTCACCCTTCCGCCGAGGATTTCTGGCGCACCTGTGACGTCGCTGACCAGGGTGACGGGCAGTCCGTACGACTCCAGCGCAGCAGCGGTCCCACCCGAAGAAACCAATTCGACGCCTTCCTCAACGAGTCCCCGACCGAAAGACCGGAGTCCCGTCTTGTCGTAGACGCTGATCAGGGCCCGCTTGACGTCAGTTCCCACCGACGATCACCTCCCGACCGTCAACGGAGATTTCACCACGGGCGAATCGGGCAACTATCTCGGGGAAAATCCTGTGTTCCTCTTGCTGGATCCGCTCATGCAGGGTCTTCTCCGTGTCGCCCACCCGGACCGGTACGGGAGCCTGCGCGATGATCGGCCCATGATCGACCTCCTCATCGACGAAGTGGACGGTGACTCCCGTCACTTTCACGCCGTGGGCCAGTGCTTGCGCCACGGCGTGCGCCCCAGGAAATGACGGGAGCAGAGATGGGTGAACATTGAGTATTCGATTGGGGAATCGCGAAACCGCAACAGGTGACAGGATCCTCATGAAGCCGGCGAGAACGATGGCCTCGACGCCGGCACCTTCAATACTGTCGACAACGGCGCGAGAAAAAGCGTCTCGGTCGGGGAAGTCACGGTAAGGGAGAACTTGAGTGGGGATTCCGGCACCGTCGGCCCTCTGCAATGCGTGTGCACCGGGGCGATCAGAAATCACAAGCGTGATTTCGGCTCCAAGGTCGTCGTAATCCATCAGCGCCTGGAGATTGGTACCCGATCCTGATGCGAGCACTGCAATGTCGATGGGTTCCCTCCGGTGTTATCCGGGTGGGGATTGTAGGAGAATCGGAGCCGTCAGCTACCCGAGGACACCGATCGCTAACTTCGGAAGTTCTGACGTGCCCGATAAAGGATCGATCGCAGGGATCCCTCCGAGACCTTCATCAAGCTGGCCGTACCGCTGACCGAGAGGTTCGCACCTTCTTTCAGCAGCAGCGCACATCGATAGTTATCGGGGAGGCGACACAGGTCTTCGAGGACCTGCATCCTCGCACCGATCTGCATCCTCATCGTCATTGGGTTGTGCGTACTCGGGCCGGCGTACCGACCATGGCTGCTGCTCAAGGCGACCCTTTGGTCGAGATAGCGGTCCAGGTCGTCGTCTCGGCTTGCCCGATCCGGCCGTGCCCGTTGAACTCGGGAGCTAACCACATTGTGGATCCACACTCTGACGCTCGAAGCACCACGGAATGTGTCCAGCGACTCGGTGGCGGCGATGAGCGCAGGTGAGGCCTCGTCGCCTTGGTACAACCACTCGGCCATAGCGTCGAGTTCGTCGAGGTACTCCCATTCGGTACCCTTGTCTCGCTGTGTGCGAGGTGACAACGCATCAACCATGTCACGTGTCTATTCCGGGAGAACCGTTTCAATGTCAGGATTCGAAGAGGTCGATGCCGTCAATTGGGAAGAATGGGCGACGGCTAACGACGCGGTGCTGCTCGATGTGAGAGAACCCAAGGAGTGGGAACTGGGAACGCTCCCTGGTGCCCTGCGGATAAGTGTCGGTCAGATTGTCGAGCAGCAACAGACGCTGGACCCCGCCCGCGCCACCCTGGTGATATGCCGATCCGGGGCGCGAAGCGCCCGCGTAGCCAGCTATCTGACGGCCAACGGGTTCTCAACAGTTGCCAATATGGTTGGCGGGATGAAAGCCCTCGGAATGCAGAGCTGAAATGCAAATCCACACCGTCCGAACCGAAGGCCTGGGCGACTCGACCTACATTCTGGTGAATCAGGGAATTGGCGTCGTCGTCGACCCACAAAGAGACATTGACCGGTTCACGACGCTGATCGAAGACTTGAACGTCGACGTTCGTTGGATCCTGGAGACACATCTGCACAATGACTATGTGTCAGGCGGTCGGGACTTGGCCAGGCACCTCGGAGCCGAGCTTGTTGTGCCTGCCGGTGCGGCTCCGACCTTCCGCCACACCCCAGCGTTCCACCACGAGGACCTCGCTGTCCCCGAACTCACCATCCGACCGGTCCATACACCGGGCCACACCCCCGAACATGTCTCTTACATGGCCGTCATCGAAGACTCGATCCGGCTTGTTTTCTCCGGTGGCAGTCTCCTCGTTGGCTCATCGGGACGCAGCGATCTACTGGGCCCAGAACGAGCAGATTCGCTGGCCCGCCTGCAATACCAATCAATTCGGCGACTTGCCCAGCTCCCCGACCAAACGGGCCTTTACCCCACCCACGGTGCCGGGAGCTTTTGCACCGCTTCGCAGACGGCGAGTCACACCTCAACGATCGGGGCCGAAAAGCAATCCAACCCAGGCCTACAGCACAAAGACGTTGATAGTTTCGTCGGTGACCACCTCAGCGGGCTGGTTCCTTTCCCTACCTATTACCGACATATGGGCCCGGCCAACGTCCGGGGACTCAAACCTGTCGATCTCGCCGGGGTACCCGAGTTGAGGGAGAACGATTTCGCCGCCTTGGAGCACGATGCGATTGTTGTCGACGCTCGGCCAAAAACCACCTTCGCTGCCGGACACATCCCGGGGTCGCTCGGAATCGAGCTGCGAAAAGACTTCGGGGTCTGGGTCGGCTGGGTGACGCCCTTCAATTCGCGCCTGGTGCTCGTCATGGACTCGGAGCAGGATGTTGACGAAGCGATCCGGCAGCTGGCCCGGATCGGATATGACCGGATAGAAGGAGTGATAACCGATCTCGAGAGTTGGGACGCTGAACTGGAGACGCACCCCGTCCACACACTGGAGACCTTCATGACCGAGATCAGCGAAGGAAAGCAAGTCCTTGATGTCCGGGCGCCGAACGAGTGGGAGGAGGGCCAGATCGAAGGATCCGTGAAGGTCTACGCTCCCGACCTCGTTGTGGCGACACCCGAAGCCATCGCGAGCGAAGAGCCAATCTTGATTGCTTGCGAGACGGGGTATCGAGCCTCCATCGCTGCTTCGATCCTCTGTCAATCCGGCTACAAACCCGAGGTGCTGGTGGGGGCCGGCGTTCTCGATGTTGTCCGGGCCGCCTCGTAGTCGAGATTCTACGAAACCAAAAGGCCCGGGGTCGGGTCTAATCTGAGGAGTAGGGGGAAAGGTGAAGTGGACAGCGAAGCTCGCAAACGCAGTTGGCTGGTACCGACGATCGGTCTCGTAGTCGTCGGAATCCTCACCGTGATCGCTCTCGTGAGGGAGCCCGTGACCCTGGATCCGGACACCCCGGAGGGAACAGTCCAGGCGTATCTGCAGGCGATATCCGACCAGGACTATGACGCCGCCTACGAAATGCTTGGATCGGAAACCGCCGATGGCTGTGAGCCGGACGACATCTCCCGAAACAGGTTCTATACGTCGTTCACCGCCACCTTGGGCGACGTCGAACAAGTCGGCGACGCATACTCGGTCGAAGTCTCGATACGGGAAGGCTCCGACTCGGGGTTTGTCGACGCCGGTCCCGGCTATTTCCCCGAGCCGTTTCGAGTAGAGATGGAACAGGGAGAGTGGGTAATCGTTGGAGACCCGTGGCCGTATTTCACCTATTCGTGTGACTTCTGATGACGTTCTTCCTTGTACCCCTCGTCCTGATTGCAATTGTTGCTGGTGTGATCATTCTGATCATCAAGGCGACATCCAAGAGCGAAAACTCCGGGTCGCTGATCGGAGACCTGATCGCTTACGGCCTTCTGGCAATCTTTGTCGGAGGGACCGTTTGGTCGCTGCTTCTCCTCGGTAGGGCTGCTTTCCCCGGCACCGACCTGGTCGGAATGTCCCAACAGGACCTTGCGGGCGCACTCGCCGGCCTGATCGTTTCTGCTCCCGTCGCCTATGTCCTTTGGAATCGACAGGATGATCGACGCGACGTCCATCCCGACAACCCGGGGTGGTCCGTCTATCTGGCTGTCACCGATCTGGTCTATCTGACTTGGCTCGTGGTCTACGGAGTGTTGATACTTAGTGCCCTCTTCACGGACGGCGACATGCCGCGCCTTACTGACGTATTGATCATCGCGGCTGTCGTCGGATTCCATGAGTGGGCTTCGAGAGTCGACCGGCCCGGTGGTTCCATTGGCCAGATTCACCGGGTAGTCGGGTCTGGCATAGGCCTCGTCACATTGAGTATCGGACTTGGCTGGGTTCTCTACTGGGTCCTCAACTCGATCTACGAGAGCCTGACTCCAAGCGCTGGGGATGTGGACGTTGGTCTCGGGCTTTCCTTCCTGATTGTTGGTGCCATCGTATGGGCGGTTCGATGGCTTGCACCCTGGACGTCCAAACCGGACGGGACACTCCTCACCTACACCGTGGTGGTGTCGGTTGTGTCACTGGTGACCTTCCTCGGCACAACCACATCGATTGCCATCATCACTCTGTTGTATCTTTTCGAACGACCAGATTCCCCGGGCGCCCACTTCGAAGCGGTTCCCGCTCTCCTGTCGGTCGCAGTCGTAGCAGGGGCAATCTGGCTCCATCATCGCCCTCGACTAGGAAGCGAACGCACCACCGCCCTGAGGTGGTATCAGTATGTCCTCGCCGCCGGTGGCCTCATCGCGGCAATCGCAGCCTTTACCGCTTTGGTGACAATCGTCTTCTCTGACGACCTTCTGGTTTCCGATCTTGGTTCTGCCGCAATCAGTGCCCTCCTGGTATCTGTTGTCGGCGGTTTGACCTGGTGGATGTTCTGGACCGATGCTCAGTCAGCACCACGGGCTGAAGAGGCTACGTCGCTTCCCCGGAAGTTCTATGTCATCGGGTTGTCGATTGTCTTAGGGCTCACTGCCGCCGGAGCAGTAGTAGGGGTGCTCCTTTTCATCTTCCAAACCCTTCTCGACCTCAACCCACGCGGGTCCACGCTGGCCACGGAGCTGGCATTGGCCCTTGCGAGTGGGGCTGCGACCTGGCACCTCTTCAACCAGAACAAGTCAGACAAAGAACTGAGGGAGGGCCCGGAGTCTCGACCCTATTCGGTGACAGTCATCGCCTCTCATCCCGGCCAGCTGGCGTCGGCTCTGCCGAAGGAAGCCTCCCTGCGAATGATTCACCGCGGTGACGGTGTCGGCGTTGTCGATGCAGAAATGGCGGATGAAATAGTGGCCGCAACACAAGGGGTCAATTCCATCGTGTGGGTTGACGACGAAGGCTTCAACGTCGTCCCGGCGACTTAACGGGCGAAGACTTTCAATTCTGCGATGATCACCCTGTGAAATGGCTCGCCGAAACATACTTCAGACTCCGAGGCTGGGTTTTTGAAGGCTCAATCCCCCCGGACCGGCATTTCATAGTCGTCGGGGCACCGCATACGTCCAACTGGGACTTCGTCGCGTTCCTTGCTGCGATACGGCACTGGAACATCCGTCCCAAATACCTCGGGAAACACACGCTATTTGAAGGTCCTTTTGGTTGGCTCTTCCGGCGGTGGGGTGGCATACCCGTCGATCGAAGCAAGCCGGGAGGAATCGTCGGACAGGTCAAGGCGGAGTTCGCCTCAAACGAGGATTTCGCACTGGTAATCGCACCAGAAGGCACCCGGAAGGCAGCACCGAGATGGAAGTCCGGTTTTCTCAAGATCGCCCAAGCAACCGGGGCTCCAATCGTTCCCGCTGGCATCGACTTCTCCACCAAAGTGATAACTCTCGGCGAGGCGATCCACCATCAAAACGTAAAGGACACCATGGACCGACTGCGAGCCTTCTACCTGGGCAAAAGGGGCCGCAACCCCGACGGCGAAGGCGATGTGCGGGTCAAGGAAGAGTCCACCGAAGTCTCATGACTTCTCTGCAAGTCGTCTTAGGTCGTCATTCCCGTCTCTCTTCCGGGATCCAACCTGCAACGACGTTGTACCGAACTTCTCCCTGATCTGATCTACCTTCGCGTCGAGTGCGTCTTGACGGGCCCCCAACACCGACCCTGGGTTGATTTCGTCACGCGAGTCGAAGCCAAGTTCCAATTGGACGTGTCGGTCTACTGCCAGCTTCGAGACCGATATCCCGATCAACGTCACCGGCTCATGCTCTCCATCAACGGCACGATCCAACAGTTCGACCGCCACATTGCCGATGGCCCGAGTCGACCCCGTTGGCCAGCGCAACGTGAGGCTTCGGGAGACAATCCGCCGACCGGGGAACCGGACTCGAAGACTCACCGTCGAGCCGGATCGGCCCTTTCGACGCATCCTCCGCCCGATCCGGTCCGCCAAACCCCGCACCACCGACACCATCGCTCCGCGGTCCGACAATCCCCGGCCGAGAGCCTGCTGGCTGCCGACACTCCCGGCCCTCCGACCCCTCAGGACCGGCCTAGGATCACGGTTGTGGGCGAGGGCGTACAGACTTGTTCCAGCGGCTGACCCGAGCCCGTGTCCGAGCACTGATTCCGGGATTGATGCGAGCTGGCCTATGTCTTCTATCCCCAGCGATCGCAACCGTTTGGCCGTCACCGGACCCACGCCCCACATCGCTTCGATTGGCAGTGCGTGAAGAAAGTCCAACTCGGTTGTTGGATCTACCAGCACCAGACCGTCGGGTTTAGCGCGAGCCGATGCGATTTTGGCGAGGAATTTGGTGCTGGCAATACCGATGGAAATAGGCAGACCCACCTCGGCCCGAACGCGGGACCTGATCTCGGCAGCGATTTCGCTCGGCTTGCCCAAGAGGTGTGTCGTGCCGAGGACATCGAGGAATGCTTCGTCAACGGAGATCTGCTCGACGACAGGCGTGAAATCGTCGATGATTGCCATGACCTTGTCGGAGTAGTCGAGGTACCGACTGAAGGTGCCATCGACCACCCGGAGATGGGGGCACAACGAACGAGCCTCCCGGATGTTCATAGGAGCCCGAACTCCGTAGCGCCGAGCTTCGTATGAGGCCGCCAGGATCACGCCACCACCAACCGCCATGGGAATGCCACGAAGGCTCGGGTCTAGCAGCTGTTCGACGGACGCATAGAAGGCGTCGAGGTCGGCATGAAGAATCGTGGGCTCCATGTCTCCACCTTCGCGCCCATCTGGGACAGATTCTCTCGCCTAAACCGCGCGCCTCTTCAACTCCGAACGGTCGACCTTTCCCAGATGGGTCTGGGGCAGACGTTCGACCAGATAGATCATCCGGGGGTGCTTGTACGCCTCGATATGGTCGAGAACCCAGTCGATCAACTCCTGTTCGGTGACGTCCTTCGTGGGGACGACAAAAGCCACCGGTTTGGCCAACCCTGCCTCGTCGTTGACAGCGACAACGGCGACCTCCTTGACAGCCTCGTGATCGAGAAGGACCGACTCCACCTCTTGGGGCCGGAACCACTTTCCTTTCACCTTGATCGCGTCGTCGGCTCGCCCTCGGTGAGTGACGTACCCGTCCTCATCGATCGACACGAGGTCACCACCGACGAACCACTCCCCGCGAAAGGCGTCCTCGGTCTTGGCCGGATCTTCGAAGTAGCCGAGCCCGAGCGAATCGCCTTTGACCCAGAGTCGGCCCACGTCTCCCGGAGGCACTTCGTTGCCATCTTCGTCACAGGCCTTGATCTCGAACCCTGGGACCACCTTGCCAAGTGTTCCCGGACGAACGTCCCCAACCACGTTGGTCACAAAAATGTGCCACATTTCGGCTGTGCCCAACCCGTCGAGCAACTCCACACCAAAAGTCTCCTTCCACCGTCGATAGAGACTCTCCGGTAGGGCTTCACCCGCCGAGGTTGCGAGTCGGAGCGACGAAAGGTCCTGGTCCTGTGCACCCGGATGGGACAGCATCTGGTTGACAGCGGACGGTACGTTGACCAGCACCGTGGGCTGATGTTGTCCGATCCGTCGGAACACCGCATCTGGAGTTGGATGCTCCTCAAACAACACCGTGCTTGCTCCGACGGACAGCGGGAAGAGCAGATTGGAGCCGGTGGCGTAGCCGAAATAGAGCTTGGGGATCGCCATCGTTATGTCGTCTTGACCAAGACCGAGCGATCCCTGGCCATAAAGCCGCGTCGTGTTGACCAGACTGCGATGAGTTTGAGGAACGGCTTTGGGGAGACCCGTTGTCCCTCCGGAGAACAACCAAATCGCAGGATCGTCAGGCGATGTGGCAGCCGCGGCAACACGGTGCCCCGCATCCATATCCACCTGGTCGGGAGCCACGGTCGCGACTGCCTGGCTCGATTGGCGCTCCGCGAACGAGAAGGCAGACAGGTGCTGCCCGGCGACCACAGCCACTGAAGCCCGAGACCGGTCGATGATGCCTACGAGTGCGTCGCTGGCGAGACTCGGGTTCACCATCACGGCGACCGCTCCAACCCGGAATACCGAAAATAGGGCGGCTACGTAGTCCAAACCGTCTGGCAGGACGATGAGGACCCGGTCTGATGGTTCGACCCCAGCAGAAAGCAGCAAGTGGGCATAGGCGGAGACCGCACTGTCGACCTGGCCATAGGTCACCGTGCCATCGTCCAGCCTGAGCGCCACCCGATCCTTACGTTCCGCTAGATGATCGCCAAAGATCCAGCTATCAATATTCAGGATGTCGGGCCACTCGGTCACGGACCGGAGGCTAGCGGTGGCGATCCCCCTCATGTTTCACGTCCGCGACCCGCAAGATACTCCGCACACAAGGGCTACCGTCCGACGTGATGAAAACCGCCTTAGTGACCGGAGCGTCGTCAGGAATCGGCCGAGCAACGTCTCTGGCGTTGGGGGAACGCGGATTCCACGTCGTGGCCGCTGGGCGCTCACGTGACCGCACCAGACCCGTAGTCGAGCAAATCAAGTCCGCTGGTGGGTCGGCGGAGTTCTTGGACCTGGACTTGGCGTCGCTGGACCATGTGCGCCAGTCCGCCGAGGAGTTCGAAGGCAGGGGCCGCACGATCGATGTTCTTGTGAACAACGCCGGCGTTGGGCTGGCATCGGGCCTCTCGCAGGACGGGTTCGAGATGCATTTCGCAGTCAATCATCTCGGCCACTTCGCACTCAATTGGCACCTTCGACGAGCCATCCGACCTGGAGCAAGAATTGTGACTGTCGCCAGCTCGGTCCATAAGCGGGTTGATGGCATCGACTTCGACAGCTTGAACCGGCCGGCCAAGCGGTGGCCCCGGTTGGATGCATACGGAGTTTCCAAACTCGCCAACATTCTGTACGTCAGGGAGCTGGCCCGCCGTCAGCCGAACTGGCACAGCTACGCCGTACACCCCGGTTTCACTTCGACCAATATTCTCCCCTGGTGGTTCAGGATCGTGAGAAGGGGTCGGCTCAACTCGGCCGAGGAAGGTGCGGAGACGGTTATCTGGTGTGCGGTCGATCCCGACGTGGACAACGAGTCCGGGGGCTATTACGCACGTCTTGCCGCGGCCCGGCCGTCACCGGCCGCACGGGATGACCAATTGGCAAAGGAACTTTGGGTGCGATCTGAGCAGTGGTGCGGTATCAACTGGTGAAGTGACGGTGGAGACCGCTAGTTTCAGGGGTAGCCATGAGTTCTGACGGTATCTACTACGCCGATTACCTCCAGTTGGACAAGCTGTTGGACGCTCAGCATCTGGAGACCGCGAAGGCGGGCGACACCGTTCACGATGAGATGCTGTTCATCATCGTCCACCAGGCCTACGAGCTTTGGTTCAAGCAGATTCTTTGGGAACTCGACGATCTTCTTGAGATGTTCGCCGGCGAGGAGGTCGCCGAAGGCGACATGGGCCGGGTTGTTGCCCGACTACGCAGGATTGCCGAGATCCAAAGGCTTCTGATCCAACAGATCGCTGTCCTGGAAACCATGACCCCTCTCGACTTCCTGGACTTCCGGGACCACCTCTTCCCGGCATCCGGCTTCCAGTCCGCCCAATTCCGCATGGTCGAGAACAAACTGGGTATGCGTCGGGAGGATCGACTGCTGTTCGAAGGTGCGGTGTACACGGAGCGTTTCGATGATGCCGACAAAAGCCAAGTTGTTGAGACTGAAGAAGGCTTGACTCTTTTCGACGCAGTCGAGAAATGGCTGGAGCGGACACCCTTCCTCGAGCACGGCGAGTTCCGATTCTGGGACGCGTTCGAAGGTGCCGTCCGGGCCAGGCTCGACGCAGACCGATCCGTCGTTGCGGCCAATCCGCAACTGACGGAGGATCAAATCGCCGGCCAGTTGAAGGACTTCGACTTGACGATGCGCCAGTACGAGGCGGTATTCGACGAAACAAAACACGCCGCCAT
Organism: Acidimicrobiia bacterium; assembly: GCA_965216445.1. Taxonomy (GTDB): domain Bacteria; phylum Actinomycetota; class Acidimicrobiia; order Spongiisociales; family ZC4RG35; genus MA-ANB-1. The sequence goes on along the minus strand of OZ244166.1, from coordinate 664,471 downwards.
GTCGCGCACCGGAGAACGACGACTTTCCCACCGAGCCTTTCAAGCTGCCCTCTTCATCAATCTCTATCGGGACCTCCCGGCCCTCCAGGAACCGCATCGGATGTTGGAGCTGTTGATGGACATAGATGAGGGCTTTACCGCGTGGCGGTACCGTCACGCCCAGATGGCTCTCCGGATGATCGGACGCCGGATCGGCACGGGCGGATCGGCCGGTGCGAAGTACCTGGAGAAGTCGGCGGAACGGTCCAAGATCTTCTCCGATTTGTTCAACTTGACCACATTCCTCGTTCCGCACAAGGAGCGTCCCGAACTTCCCGACGAGGTCATCCAGTCGATGAAGTTCAAGTATCAGACGTGAACCTCAAAGAGCATTTCTCGGAATTCTTCGCCAACGATCCGGAGCGAATGCACTTCGCCGCCCACTCGCACCATCCCTGGCCTGACGTCGCATTCGAGGCCCACAAGGAGTACTGGCTTGACTCAGCCCAGCTCGTCGATGACAAGTGGGACTACATATTCGGGTCGGTGTTTCCCGAGACCCGCCAACTCATAGCTTCGGTTCTGGGGCTCCCCAACCCACAGACCCTGACCTTTGCGCCCAATACCCATGAGCTCCTCAAGAGGGTCTTCTCTTGCCTGAGGCCTCCAGTGCGGATACTGACCACCGGGTCGGAGTTCCATTCCTTCACCCGCCAGTCTCGTCGCTGGGAGGAGGCAGGGCTCGCCATCGTCGAAAGGGTATCTACCGAGCCGTTCGATACCTTTCAGGACCGATTCACCGATAAGGCGGGCACCGATCGGTACGACATGGTCTATTTGTCGTCGGTCTTCTACGACTCAGGTTTTGTCGTGCCCGACCTACACGGCGTCGTCGAAGCCGTCGATGACGATGCGACCTTTGTCGTAATCGACGGCTACCACCAATTCATGGCTCTTCCCACCGATATCTCCACCATCGCCGACCGGGTCTTCTACTTGGCCGGTGGGTACAAATATGCAATGTCCGGAGAAGGGGTTTGTTTCCTCCACGCCCCGAGCGGATACGGCCTTCGACCGGTGGACACGGGTTGGTACGCGGGCTTCGGCCAACTCGAAACTGGCGTGTCAGGGGCCGTCCCCTATACGGAAGACGGTTCGCGGTTCGCCGGTGCGACTTACGACCCATCAGGGGTCTACAGGCTGCGCGCCGTCTTGTCATGGTTGGAGGAACTCGGAGTCAATCCCCAAGGACATCCACGACCACGCTATGAGCACTGCAAACTCAGTTCCTGAATGGGAATCCTCATCTCGGCGAACTGGTACCGGATCAGGCAACCGGCCGCGGCAACTTCCTGACGTTCCGTTCCGATGGTGCCGCCGAGCACTACCAACGTCTCCATGACTTGGGTGTCATTACCGACCGTAGGGCGGACCGGTTGCGAGTCGGCTTCGGGGTTTATCAAACCGAGTCGGATGTCGATCGTCTCATTGACTTCACGGCCAGGTAACCAACCCACGGCTACCGGCGCAGGACCGCCACGCCGGACATTTCGACCACGGCCTTGGGGTCGACCAACTCGGTGACTCCGATCAACGCCATGGCCGGGAAGTGCCGTCCGAACACCGAGCGATAGGCGATGCCAATGTCGGAGAGGCTGTCCCTGTAGGCCTGCACATCGGTCGAGAAGATCGTCAGTGAGACGAGGTCCGTGGGACCACCGCCCGCCTCGGCGATCACAGCGGCTACGTTGCGACACGCCTGTGCGAACTGATCGACGAATCCTTCGTCCAGCGAGAAGTCCTGGTGGTGGCCGGTTTCCCCTGCGATATGGAGAAGTGTTCCTCCCTCGGTCACAATCCCGTGAGAGAAACCCGACGCGGGTGCCAGATTCGACGGGTTAATGGGAAGACCGCTCATCGACCCTGCCACTGTGGCGGGCGTTTTTTGGTGAAGGCCTTATAGAACTCAGCGTGGTCCTCGGTGGTCATGAGCAGGGCCTGCGTGTACGCCTCGAGTTCAATCGAAGAGGCCAGATCCATGTCGAGTTCTCGACTCAGCAACACCTTCGTCGACGCAAATGCCAGTGTCGGACCGTCAGCAAGCGTGCGGGCGAGTTCAGCGGTAGCCGACTGGAGATCGTCGTCAGCCACCACTTTCGTGGCCAAACCCATCGCAAGCGCTGACTTTGGATCGACCCGTTCGCCAAGCAGCAGCAATTCGGAAGCGCGCCCGAGGCCGACTACCCGGGGCAAGAGATAAGCCGAGCCCATGTCGGCTCCGGCCAGACCAACTTTGGTGAACAGGAAGTGAAAACTGGCGCTTTCGCCCAGGATGCGGAGGTCAGCAGCGAGGCCGATCACTGCACCTGCACCCGCGGCAACACCGTTTATAGAGGCAATAATGGGCATGGGGAGTCGTCGCATCGCCTCGACAACTGCACCGGTCATCCTTGTGAACTCAAGGAGACCTTTGCTGTCCATTTCGACGAGCTCGCCAATGATCTCATTGACGTCACCGCCCGAACAGAAGCCTTTGCCCTCACCCGTAATCACAAGGACTTTCGCATCGTCCCGGTGCTCCAATTCCGCCAGCAAATCTCGTAGATCGGCGTAGACATCAAAGGTCAGGGCATTCAACTTGTCCGGCCTGGTGAAGGTGACCGTTGCGACCCCATCGACCACCGAGAAATCGAAGTTGGACCAGTCGTCGGTGAATTGCGCTGAGGCACGAAATGGACTCACGACCCGGAAGGCTAATCCAAGCAAATGGAGATAGCGGCCGCACAAGCGTTCAGATAGCTAAGTTCTGCGTATGGAACCAACACTTGATCAGATCCGGGAAGAGCTCGCGACCATTCACGACAAACTTCTCGCCCTGCCGGCTGATGACTTCGCAGCCCGATCCGAACTCAGAGAGCGTCAGACTCAGCTACGGCAACGCTCCTACGAACTAGCTGAAGGCCTTCCTCTCCACGACAAGGAGGCCCTGCAAGCAGCTTACAAACGTCTCGAAGCGGTGAGGGACCGCATGCTCGCGGAGCGGTTGAGTGTCAGCGGAGAAGGAGTGGGAGACGCCGGCATAGACAACATCTTTCTCAATGCGGTTAACCGGGCCATCGAGGCGGGAGCGGGTTACGACGAGGTCGAGGCGCGAATGGCCGAGATCATCCAACAAATGAAGAGTGCCAACTGAGTCGATGAGTCGGATCAAGGAGCGGATCGCGGAGGCCGAGGAAGTCGGTCGCTCCCTCTCCGAGTCCGTCGACTCCCACGAACCGGGGAGAGTCAACCGTCCTCTCCTGGCTGCCCTGGGTAAGAGCGGTCTCCTCGACCCCATTTTTCATACTGATGGGGTGACAGCCACTGAGCTATGTGCGATTCGTCAAGGACTGGCCAGGACGAACACCGCCGCAGAGACGGCCCTGGCACTTCAAGGTCTAGGTGCCACCCCAATTCAACGGTTCGCCAGCGAAGAGGCCCGTAAGCGATGGATACCGAAGGTCAAGTCCGGACAAGCCGTAGCCGGTTTTGCCCTGACCGAACCGGGGGCTGGTTCGGACGCCGCCTCCATCTCGACAAAGGCCGAGAAAGACGGCGCCGGTTATCGACTCACCGGACGAAAGACATACATCTCCAACGCACCCGAAGCTGACGTGTACACGGTTTTCGCCCGAACCGACCCCGACGGCGGCAGCCGTGGAGTGACGGCGTTTGTCGTTCCCTCCGACAGCGACGGTCTGAGCGGATCATCGATCGAGATGGTGTCCCCCCACCCCATTGGGAGTCTGCAATTCGATGGGGTTCTGGTCGATGAGGCGAGTGTGCTGGGTGAGGTCAATAACGGCTTTCGAGTGGCCATGGCAACTCTCGACTTGTTCCGACCCAGTGTTGGGGCATTCGCCCTGGGCATGGCCGAAGCTGCCCTACGAGAAGCCGTCGCCCACGCCCAATCGCGAGAGGCGTTTGGCAAGCCAATAGGCGAGTTTCAGGGCGTGAGCCACCAGCTAGCTGACGTGAGGGTGGGCATCGAAGCATCGACACACCTCATATATGCAGCCGCCAAGGCGTACGACGACGGTGATAAAGAGTCGCTGACGGGTCTGGCTGCGATGGCGAAGCTCCACGCAACCGAGACTGCACAAAACGCGGTCGACGTCGCCATTCAGGTCCTCGGAGGGCGGGGATTGGAGAAGTCCTCACTCCTGGCCCACCTCTACCTGGATGTCCGTGCACCCCGCATCTACGAGGGAACGTCGGAGATTCAACGCAACATCATCGCCAGAGAGATGTACCGTGGGCGGATCTAGGGAGTTTCCGCTAGCTGACCCCGACCCGGGCCCGAACCATCACACAAGCTTCGGCGAGCCAGTCAAAGCCCCCTGTCTCGAGCGCTTCGCGCAAGTCTGAGGAGAACGCCCCGGGCTGTATCCAGATGTTCTCAATGCCCGCCTCCTTGCAGTCTTCGAGCACACGGAGCCCTCTTGGTGCCGGGACGACAAAGACTGCCATGGTCGGGGTTTCGGGAATATCGGTGACTCTGGCGTAACACGTGTCACCGGCGACTGTGTCACGACCGGGATTGACCGCATAGACGGTGAATCCCTTTGCCTTCATGTCGCGATAGATGATCCCGCCGTACTTCCCCGGAGCGTCGGTTGCCCCAATGATCGCCAGCGATGTCCCGGGTGTATTCAGAAGTGGTGTTAGATCTTTGTTCACAACAGGTACAACCCTAAACCCCGTTGCTGACTTCCCCTGACCCCTAGCTTCCTGTCGATCAAACCGATGCTGAGGAGCCTTTCGCCTGTGGCTCGTACTACCGTCCCCAGACGTGAAAGAAGTCGTGATCGACGGTGGACCACTAACCCCGCAACAGGTCGTGTCGGTTGCGCTCGATGGTGCAAAGGCGACTGCCTCTCCATCGATCGGCGAACGTATGCATCCGGCACGTTTGTTGGTCGACCAAGCCGTGGAATCCGGGGAAACCGTCTACGGGATCACCACCGGGTTCGGTGCTCTCGCCACCACTCATATCGGTCGTAGCGACTCGGAGACCCTCCAGTACAACCTGATTCGCTCCCATGCGACAGGAGTCGGCGAACCCCTGGCACAAGAGGTGGTGCGGGCGATGCTTTTGCTCCGCGCCCGGACGTTGTCTCAAGGTCACTCCGGTGTTCGACCGGTAATCGTCGAGAGACTCCTCGAAATGCTCAATCGCAACATTCTCCCGGTGGTGCCGGGTCAGGGGTCGGTCGGTGCGTCGGGTGATCTAGCCCCATTTGCCCATCTCGCTCTGCCGCTGATCGGCGAGGGAAGTGTGACCGTCGAGGGCAAACCGACGCCAACTGCCGAGACCGATCTGCAACCTGTGCAGCTGAAGACCAAGGAGGGCTTAGCCCTCCTCAACGGCACAGAAGGCATGACCTCAATGGGTGTGCTCGGCCTTCACGCGGCGAGGATGCTGGTCGAAGCCGCGGATGTTGCCTGTGCCCTGACCGTCGAAGCCCTTATGGGAAGTTCGCGTCCCTTCCGACCCGAGGTGCATGCACTCCGCCCACACCCGGGCCAGGCCTCATCGGCAGCCCGGATTGCTTCTTTGATCACCGGATCTGAAATCGGCACAAGCCACGCCGACGACTTCGACCATGCAGTCCAGGACGCCTATTCATTGCGTTGCGCACCTCAAGTCCACGGTGCTGTGAGCGACACACTCGACCACATGGAGCGTGTCCTGAAGGTGGAACTGGGTTCCGTCGTGGACAATCCGATCGTCTTCCCTGAATCCAACGAGGTGATTTCCGGCGGGAATTTCCACGGTCAGCCACTGGCTTTCGTGCTCGACTTCGCCGCCATCGCGACTGCCGAACTCGGATCGATATCCGAACGCCGCACCGATCGGATTCTCGACCCGGCCCGTTCGGCGGGTCTGCCGGCATTCCTCGCACACAACGCGGGTCTGGAATCGGGGTACATGATCACTCAATATGTGCAAGCCGCCCTGGTCGCCGAAAACAAGGTTCTCGTCCACCCTGCGTCGGTCGAGTCCATCCCCACGTCGGGGAGTCAAGAAGACCACGTCTCAATGGGCTGGGGCGCCGGGAAGAAGCTCTTCCCTCTCCTCGACAATGTCAGACGGATCCTGGCCATCGAAATCCTCTGCGCGACACAGGGAATCGAGTACCGATCGCCGCTGCAACCTGGCCCCAAGACCAGGCAGATCATGGATCTGGTTCGGGAGAAAGTGCCATCGCTCGCTAGCGACCGCTCCCCGGCCGACGAGATAGAGGTAGTCGCAGAATTGATCCGCGCCGGTTCTATGAGGCTTCCCCATCCATGAAAGTGCCGGAGTGACATGGTTGATCTGCTGCTGACGGGGATCGGCGAGCTCACAACCAATTGGGGATCGCGAGACTCGGGGTATGCGGTGGCCGTTGAGAACGAGGTCATTACCTATGTCGGTCCGACGGCCGATGCGCCCGAAGTTGGCTCGGGAGTTCACATCGACTGTGAGGACAAGTCCGTGCTGCCCGGGTTTGTCGACGCTCACACCCATCTCGTCTTCGCTGGCGATAGGTCCGACGAGTTCGCCGCCCGGTTGGGAGGAGCCAGCTACGCAGACATCGCCAGTTCGGGTGGAGGGATCCTCTCCACGGTCGCAGCGACTAGAGATGCGAGCGATGAGGTCTTGTTCGATTTGGCCGCAGCACGGATCAGACGGATGCTCGCCACCGGGACAACAACCGTCGAGATCAAGAGCGGCTACGGGCTTGATCCTGAAACCGAGCTACGGATCCTCAAAGTCGCCAGACGCCTCGGCGAAGAACTTCCGGTCACGGTGAAAACCACCTTCCTCGGGGCACATTCGGTGCCGGCCGAATTCAAAGAGCACAGGGAAGACTACGTGGCACTACTGATCGAGACGATGCTGCCGCTTGTCGCCGATTTCGCTGACTACTGCGATGTTTTCGTCGAAGAGGGCGTCTTTGACGTAGACGAGGCAAGAACCATCTTTGACGCGGGAGCGAGCCATGGCCTCAGCGCCCGTGTCCATGCCGAGCAGCTCACTCATACCGGCGGCGCCCGAGTGGCCGCGGAGGTCGGTGCGGCAAGTGCCGACCACCTCGACCACGCGACAGCTGACGACGCTCGGCTCCTGGCTGACGCCGGCGTTTCGGCTGTCCTGGTGCCGGGTGCTTCATACAGCCTCAGGTCCGAGCAGGCGCCTGGACCCATGTTGTGGGATGCGGGGTGCACGGTCGCCCTTGCAACAGATTGCAACCCTGGCACCAGCTACTTCGAGTCGATGGCGCCAATCATCTCGCTTGCGGTGGTGCAGATGGGGTTGAGTGTTGATCAAGCGTTGTGGGCATCAACACGGGGCGGGGCGCTGTCACTCGACCTCCCGGACCGCGGCCAGATCAGCGTGGGCTCGAGAGCAGACATCTTGGTTCTCGACGCCCCAGCAGCCGCCCATATCCCTTATCGACCGGCGTCCAACCTCGTCGAAACGGTGATCTCTGGTGGGCGTGTTGTGGTTGGTAATCCCGGCTGAGATATCAGGCCAGGCGATGCCACCAAGTCGGCAGACCTTCGACAATCTCGCCGGGTGTCACCAGTGTGCCCGGACAAGCAGCCACCTCAGCGACGATGTCTGCTGTGGGTCCCGTCATCGGCCCTATTGAGCTCGCCTCAACGGGTGTGCCACAGCGGATCAAGTCGACCCCCACCCAGACGAACTCCCAAGGCTCGGGGTTGGGACCCTGCGCCGAGACATCATCGGGGTAAGACGGGATGAAACCGAACCTCTTGGCGTTGTAGAAGTTGTCTTTCGACAGCCATGCGTAGTCCGGCGTCGACCTGAACTCGCCGAACGTGCCGTCGCTGTAGCGAAAGTCGAGCGCATACCCACCGTGGTGCTTCGAAGTGCCAGGTATCGAATACCAGACCAGGGTGGCATCGATCGCATCGTCAGACGTTCCCTGAAGCTTGGAAAGGAACTGAGTCCGCTGCGCCGCCGGGGATCGATACGCCGAGGACACTATGAACCTCAACCCGGCTTCCCGCGCCGCCGCCTTCAGCTCGAGCCACGCCTCTGCCGCTTGCGGCTGCATGGTGACACCGTCGGCCGATCCCAGATTCCCAGCGGCCTCTGGGCGAAGTTCGTAGCCCCGGTTGAAAGCGATTGCCCAGATGCGCGCGTCGAGCTCGGAGTCACCCGTGACCGTGTATTGGCCGGACGGCTGGGTCAGATTGGGTAGTTCGTGGATTACTGCGTAGTCGTAGAGCGCCTTGAATTCGTCACCGGTGTACTCGGGAAATTCGGAAAAGTCGGCGACTGCGGGCAAAGGTGCAAGCACCATCCCGAGAATGGAAGTTGCGAGCAGGAGACGTCGCATCCCCTAAACGCTATCCGAAATCAACCCGTATCAGTAGGCAAACCGGGGCCGCGTCATGTGCACAGGGGGCTGCTACCAGGCACCGCCGCCACCGCCACCGCCGCCACCGCCGCCACCGCCGGAGAATCCACCTCCGCCGCCACCACTCGAGGAGGGCGGGGTAAAGGCGCCGTTCAGAGCGGACTCCAACCCGGCGAATGCGTTCTCGGTACCGCCACCGGTGTAACCGTGGCTCCCATACCAGTAGATCGACGACGACTGCTCCAAAACCTCCGGCGCATGCAGCCTGGCCTGTTCCAGTACTTCGGCGGCGACGCCAAATCCGATTGCGTAAACCAAGTAGCGGTCCCAAAGGTCAAGCGAGATCGTGGGGGCTTTCTCCAGAGCTGAGAAATCACGCAGATACTTGCGGAAGGCTTCCCATCGCGCTGCTTCCAACGCCCCCTCCTTGGACCGTTTCACACGGACCCTCCGGAACGAGACCAGGATGATCGTCAGGACCGCCCCCACCACAAGACCGATAATGACCAGTCCCGCAACAACCGAGCCACCCGGTCGGTTGCGAAGAACGCTCGGTAACAAGAAAAACGAACCAAAAACCGTCAGCGCCATCGCCACACCGATGAACGTCGCGATTGCGGTTCCCCGGTCATCGATCATTCCAGTCCGGACAACGGCGTCACGGGCTTTGTCGCGGAAGTCTTGATATGTCTTGGCATTCGCCGCGACGTCGTCTCGGATTGCAGTCCGGAACTCACTCAAAGGCCGCGGTCCGGCTTCCAGGGCTCGTTTCACGACCGTCAGAACCGATTGCTCGTAATCGCGATAGCCGGTCAGTTTGTCCCCCAACGACAGCACCAGATCAGAGATCATCTCCTTTTTGAGTCCGGCCCAGGTGACACGTTCCACCTGTGAAGGCTCCGCTTTGATCGCACCCTGACGGATCAAGTCGAAAAGGGTTGCGGTGAAGTCTTTTTCGTCGACCTTCCCCTGCGTGAGGAGAACCCCGACCTCGGCTGGCTTCATGTCGCTGGGTGGCTCCTGCTCGTAGTCGCGGTCGTACTCGATCCTTGGCTCACGCCCGTAGTTGAAATAGAGGAAGCCTCCGAGCCCGAGGACCGGGAGGAGCACCGCAAACCCGGCCCAGATCGAACCGGTGCGGACCGCGGCGGCGGCATCTTCCGCCTCAGCAGCAAACTCGGCCTCATCGTTGAGGATCGACTCCAGACCATCGCCTGCCACCCGAATCGCGCCGTCGGTGGATTCGAGAGCAGATGTCGGGAAGGTCACTCGCATTTCCACCCACTGCTCCGGAGGAATGTTCGACGCGGTCAGAACCGGGGCAACATTGCCCTCGCCGAGCGACGTTTCGCCGTCGACTCCGTAGGGATGACCCCACACCAGCACATCACCAGGTGCGAGCCCTGAAGGAAGATTCATGCTGGCATCCAAAGAGTCGAGGCCAACCGACCACTGGTCGCCCCAGACCTTCAGGTTGACATCAACCACATCGTCCCAAGCCACAGCTAAACCCGAGATCGTGTAGGTCAGTTGGAACGTCCGCAGCTCGTCCGAAGAGGCGTGATGCCAGACCACCCGCACAAACCCCTGGTTCGCTTCCACACCGTACGTCCCCGCAGGTGAGCTGCAGCCGAGAAAGGTGCAACCACCGAGGACATATTCGACGCTTTCATCCCTGACCAGAATGTCGCTGATCGTCATGCCCGGCGACAGTGGAATATCACGGTAGGCCCCGCTAAATGCACCGGAGAAGTCAAACGTGATGCGCTCCGAGACAAAAAGCGAACCGTCTGAGTTGACCGTCACATCGACTTCTGCGTTGTCGATCCAGAACGATTTCGCCTGAGCCGGCAACGCCGGAAGCAAGACGATCGCTAGGGCACAAGCGAGAAGTAGTCGCTTCATTCAGAAACGGACGCTGGGTGCTTCCTCAGCTTCGGGACCGCCTTCAAAGAACTCACGCGGTTTGAACCCGGTGACAGCAGCAACGATGTTGGTTGGAATCTGTTGCACTTTGTTGTTGTGGCTGAGCACCGTGTCGTTGTAGATCTGCCTGGAAACGGCAATCTTGTTCTCCGTTTCTTCCAGGTCCTCCTGCAACGAAGCGAAATTCTCCGAAGCGCGTAGTTCCGGGTAGGCCTCCGCAACCGCGAAAAGCTGGCGGAGTGCAGCGGTCAGGAAATTCTCCGCTCCGGCCTGCGCAGCGGGACCGGAAGCCGCCTGGGCTCCGGCCCTTGCCTTGGTCACCTGCTCGAAGGTGTCCTTCTCGTGGGACGCGTATCCCTTGACAGTCTCAACGAGGTTCGGAATGAGGTCGTACCTGCGTTTCAGCTGCACCTCAACCTGACCCCAGGAGTTGTCGACCCTGTTCCTCGACTTAACCAGACTGTTGTAGGTCGTAACCAGTAAGACCAGTACGACCGCCCCGATACCCACGTATAACCAAGTCATTTGCGAAGTGTAGCTCCCGCCATGCGCCCTTCGCTTTTGCAGATTCCAGCACTAAGTTGCTGATTAGACCCCATCCTTCAGGAGATCCGATGAAAGCCCACGCAGACGCGATAATCAGCTCCCTCGGGCTGACCCACGACCCCGTGGCCATCACATTCATGGACGAAGAACCGTCCAACGGTGTGCCTCGATTCGATGAGCCGATGACTGAGCCGACTGAAGACGGCCGCACCGGACGGGTGGCGGCGCCATGTGTTTTCTGGATTCATGGTCACGACTCGACATTCGACACCGTGGCCGAAGACCATGGGAACTGTTCAGTGGGCAGATTCACCCACGGTTTCGTCGGAGCTGAAGAGATCGTCGACAAGTCCGACGTCGGGACACTGCTGGATGTGGGTTGGGTCACCATGGAAGCATTTGCCGGCGTGGAGACTCTGAGCCGCAAACCAAAGGGTGTCCGCTATGGACCGCTCGGCGAGGCGACGTCAGTGCCCGACGTCGTCCTCCTGCGGGTTACGCCGAAGCAAATGATGGCAATCAACGACGCAGTACCGGTTGAGTGGGGAAGCAAGCCGCAATGCCAGATCCTGCCCATGGCGGCGAACCGGGACGTGATTGCTGCTTCCATGGGCTGCGCACTGTCCCGCGAGCGGACGGGCATGGGCGATGACGAGCTCACTGTGGCCGTTCCCGGGACTCGGGTTGAGGAGCTGGCCGAGGCGCTGGCCCCTGTCCGCGCCGCCGACAGCGCAGTTGTTGGCTATGCCAAGGCCGACATGGAGCGTTTCTAGAACAGTACTGCCGATTTAGCGCCGGGGAGGCGCCAACGCATCTACTGCCGCGACCCAATCCCCCGGAAGGACAACCGGCGACGGTCTCGACATCAGACGCAGATAGAGGTCCGATCCCGTCCCCTCAACCTCACGCCGTGTTGGCTCGGAACCGAACTCCCAGGTGGCGTCCAGGTCGGTGGCGGTGAGACGAAGCGGCGACACGCCTTCCAGTCGTAGCAGCCACATCTCCTCGAACTCGTCCAGTCCGGCTCGTGCCACGTCAGGATGCAATGGCGCCGGAGTCCCCACAGATCGCTCGGCGTCGAAGCGGTGGACCCCAACTTCGACGAGCATCCTGGTCACCCATGAAGCAACGGTTGGCTCCTTTCCAAAGCCCCAGACCCGCCTATCCAGATCAGTCGAGGACAAGACCTCCACAACGGCTTCAAGTTGGCTTTCGTAGAAGTCGATCGGGTCCACGCCGTCATCGGGGCGTGGAGCAGACGGTCTTTCCATCAGCCCATCGCGGCACACCATTGCGGTCCTACCCAGGATCGCACCGGTGTGCCCGAGAAGGTCTCGCAAGGTCCATTCGGGGTATTGGGGCACGGTCCGGTCCGGGTTCTCCCCGCCGATAGAGAGAATCCGGGCACCTTCGCTCCGGATCAGGTCGATCTGATTACCCAAGTGCACGCACCATGGCGTCACCCATGTCCGACGGCGTCTCAGCAACAACGATGCCGGCATCCTGCATGGCCTCGATCTTGGCTTCAGCCGTCCCCTTGCCACCCGAAACAATCGCCCCGGCGTGTCCCATCCGCTTGCCCGCCGGTGCTGTTGTTCCGGCTATGAAACCCGCGACCGGTTTGGACATGTAAGAAGCGACGAACTCGGCAGCCTCCTCCTCTGCACTGCCACCGATCTCGCCGATCATGATCACACCTTCTGTCTCATCGTCCGCCTCGAACAGTTCGAGCATGTCAACGAAATTGGTCCCGTTGACAGGATCACCACCGATCCCAATAGCACTCGTCTGGCCCAGACCGAGCAACGTCAGCTGGTGCACGGCCTCATAGGTGAGAGTCCCCGACCTGGAGATGACACCGATTCGTCCCGGCTCGTGAATGTACCCGGGCATGATGCCGATCTTGCACTCCTTGGGTGTGATGACTCCAGGGCAATTCGGACCAACCAGTCTCGTGCCTTTCCCCTCCAGATAACGCTTGGCGCGAATCATGTCCGCAACCGGTATGCCTTCGGTGATGGCAACGACCAAGTCGACGCCAGAGGCGGCAGCTTCCATGATGGCGTCAGCCGCAAACGGTGGTGGGACGTAGACCACTGAAGCGTCAGCACCAGTCTCGGCTACCGCCTCGGCCATGGTCGCAAAAATCGGGAGCTCAACGCTGAAGGTTTCCGCCCGGTCGGGAACGCCGGAATGATCGGTCTCGCCCTCGAAGGTCATCTTCGAGCCCGCCCGTGAAGGATGCACACCCGCAACCATCTGGGTTCCGTAAGCAATTGCCTTCTCGGTGTGGAATTGGCCCGTCTTGCCCAGACCCTGGATGATTACCTTGGTTTCTTTGTCAACAAGGATGCTCATGCCGACGATCCTGTCAGTTCCAGGATCTTCTCGGCGCCGTCACGGAGGCTCGAGGCATTAACAACATCCAACCCAGAGTCTTCGATGATCTTCTTCCCGATCTCCACGTTTGTGCCCTCGAGGCGGACCACCAGTGGCACAGAAAGACCTACCCTCCCCACCGCCTCGACGATGCCGGAGGCGATGATGTCGCACCTCATGATCCCCCCAAAGATGTTGACGAAGATCCCCTCGACGTTCTTATCGGCGGTGATGATCTCAAACGCCGTTGTGACCTGATCGGCGGTCGCACCACCCCCAACGTCGAGGAAGTTGGCCGGTTCGCCTCCGACATGTTTGATGGTGTCCATAGTGGCCATGGCCAGTCCGGCCCCGTTGACCAGGCAACCGATCGTCCCATCCAGTTTGATGTAGTTGAGGCCGGCCTCCTTGGCGGCCAGTTCCGACGGGTCCTCCTCGGTCTCATCCCTCATCTCGGCGACATCAGGATGGCGAAACAGCGCGTTGTCGTCGAATGCCATCTTCCCATCGAGCGCCATCACGCCACCTTCGGAGGTAACCACCAGTGGGTTGATCTCGATCAGGTCAGTATCCATGTCCATTGCCATAGCGGCCAAAGAGGCCACGAAGCCCGCCAGATTCCCCGAGGCCTTCTTGTCAAGACCGAGACCGTGAGCCAACTCGTTGGCCTGAAACGGCAATAGGCCGACAGCGGGATCGATCTCGACTTTCAGGATCTTCTCCGGCGTCTCCTCGGCCACCTTCTCGATCTCCATCCCACCTTCGGTGGAGGCCATGACGATGTTCCGCCCGCTGGCTCGATCCAGCAGTACCGCCAGATACATTTCATTGGCGATATCGATGCCCTGTTCGAGGTAGAGCCGGTTGACGACCTTGCCTTCGGGTCCCGTCTGGATGGTCACCAGCGTGGAGCCGAGCATCTTCTCAGCCAGTTCCCTCACTGATTGCTCAGTGGCTTCAACACCCCCGTCGATACCCGAGGTGATGACGTTCACTCCGCTCACGTCAGGGTGTTCGCGAAACGTTCCCTTGCCCCGTCCGCCGGCGTGAATCTGGGATTTCAGCACAACCACCGGGTTGCCCGATTCCTCCACCAGCGGCCGAACGGCGGCCACCGCATCTTCGACGGTCGTGGCCATGACTCCCATGGGCACCGGGATCCCCCGGTCTCCCATCAAACGCTTGGCCTGATACTCGTGAATCTTCAATGGTTTCCTTCCTTTTCAAACCTGGGGGGAACGTTCATGTCAACCCAGTCGGCAATCACGTCGAGAGGTGTCCCGGGTGTGAAGATCATCGCTATTCCCGCCTCGGTGAGTGCGCGATGGTCGGCATCCGGGATGACACCGCCGCCGAAGACGACGATTTCTCCGGCATCACGCTCACGAAGCCGTTCGACGACCTGTGGGAACAGAGTCCGATGGGCACCGGAAAGCGACGAGAGCCCGACGGCGTCGACATCCTCTTGGATGGCAGTCTCGGCGATCTGGGATGGTGTCTGGTGCAGTCCCGAGTAGATCACTTCATGGCCCGCATCACGGAGTGTGCGGGCAATCACTTTGGCACCGCGATCGTGGCCGTCGAGACCTGGCTTGGCAATGAGAATTCTGCGCGGCATACCGTCGCCGAAGGCTAGTGGGCGTTCGAGCCTGACGACATTCGGTCCCGACCCTTTCTCGACACAAAAACGGCCACATTTGGCCGGCTGTTCCTAAGGAAAGCTCGGATTGGCCTACGCTTGGGCCATGACACATTCGAACCTGCACGGGTTGGCTGCTGCCGGGGTAAGCGTTTGGTCGGATCAGATCTCTCGCGAAATGCTCGATACAGGCGAGCTCGACCGGCGTATCAAGGAAGACGCCGTTACCGGAGTCACCTCAAATCCCAGCATTTTTGCCAAGGCAATCACGGGGTCGGACACCTACGACGAGAAGATATCCCAGCTCAAGGCGGCGAGCACTCCAACTGAGGAGATCGTCAAGACCCTCATGGCCGCGGATTTGATGCGTGCCTGTGATGCTCTTTCCACCGTTCACGGCGCCTCAAACGGCACCGACGGCCATGTGTCCGTCGAGGTCTCCCCGACACTTGCCGCCGACACCGCAGCGACCATTGCCGAAGCCCGCGATTGGGTGAAACAGATCAACAAACCCAACCTGCTGGTCAAGGTTCCGGCTACACCGGAGGGAGTTCCCGCGATCGAACAACTGACGGCAGAGGGCATCTCTGTCAACGTGACCCTCATCTTCTCGCTACCCAGGTACCGAGAGGTGATGAACGCGTACATCACAGGCTTGGAGAAGTTCGGCGCCGACGGAGGGGATGTGTCGCAGGTCGCGTCGGTCGCCTCGTTCTTTGTCTCACGATTCGACTCGGAGGTTGATCAGAGGCTTGCCGAGTTGGAGACCGACGAGGCCGACTCGCTGAAAGGCGTCACCGCGGTTGCAAACGCCAGGGCGGCATACGGCGACTATCTCGAGTTCTTCGAATCAGACCGATGGAAGCAGCTCCAGTCTCGTGGTGCTCGCCCTCAAAAGCCGCTATGGGCCTCCACGTCGACCAAGAACCCCGAATACAGTGATCTGCTCTACGTCGAGGGGCTGGTCGCACCCGGTTCGGTAAACACCATGCCGCTGGACACGATTGACGCCTACCAGGACCATGGAAACCCCAAGCCCGTGCCATTCGGAGCCGCCGAGATTGAGCAGGCACGCGTCGACCTCGCCCGCCTCCAGGCTGTGGGCGTCGACTACGCCGATGTCGTGCTGACCCTCGAGGATGAAGGTGTGGAGAAGTTCACCGACAGTTGGAACGAAATGCTCGCGGACGTAGAGAGCGCCTGAGAGGTTTTACTGCGCCGCCATAGCGTTGTGTGCTGAGTGTCGCCTGACTAGCCTCGCCGACTATGTCTGACGAACCACGAAGGGGCTTTTTCGCAGCTGGGTCACGTGTCGAGCTGGTCGCCACCATCATCATGGCCCTGTCCGCGATTTTTACCGCTTGGGCTGCATTCCAAAGCGCGAAGTGGTCTGGCGAGCAGGCAACTTCGTTCTCGATGGCGGGTGCAGCGCGAACTGAATCAACCCGATTCGACACATTGGGTGCCCAGCAGACTGCGATCGACGTCAACGTGTACACGAGTTGGCTCCAAGCCGTCGTTCAAGACTCCAAAGACGGCCTCGTTGACCTGGAGGCCCCTTCATACGAACCCACCCCCGGTACGTTGTCGGGGTTCCTGTACGAGAGAGTCCGCGACGAGTTCAAACCAGCCTTCGACATCTGGTTAGACGAGTTCTACGCCGACAGGGAAACTGCCCCTCCATCGCCCTTCGCCATGGAAGAGTACGTCGTGGAGAACAGGGTGATTGCTCAGGAAAAACTGGCAGAAGCCGAACAGCATGCCGACGATGCGGGGCAGGCCAACCAGAACTCAGATGACTACGTGCTCACCGCCGTCGCCTTCGCTTTGGTGCTCTTCTTCGGCGGCGTCAGTTCGAAGTTGGAGAACCCCCGCAACGGGTTCCTTGCAATTGCGGTCGCCACTGTCATATTCGTTGGGGCAACGATTGTGCTCGTCAGCCTGCCCAAGATCCTCCCCTTCTAGGACTTAGGCTTTTTCGAGAGGGGCCCAGGCCAGGAGGAGTCTTTTCTTCCCCTGAGTGTCGAACATGACCTCGGCCTCGGCGCGATCGCCCTTGCCCACGATTTCCCTCACGGTTCCGAGACCCCACTTGTCATGCCTGACTCGATCTCCGGCCGTGACCTCGTGTGGATCCACCTGGACCCTGGGCCCACTCCTCGCGGCACGGTCAACCGGCGAGACCTTCTTACGCTTCCCGGCTTTGGTCAGAAGGGTGTCGGGAACCTCCTTGAGAAACCGCGAAGGCGGGTTGTAGTTCGATCCGCCAAACAACATCCGATTCCATGCGCTGGTGAGATAAAGGAGGTCCTGCGCTCTGGTTATCCCGACGTAAGCGAGACGTCGCTCCTCTTCCAGTTCTGCCGGCTCACCCAGAGATCGCATATGAGGAAACACACCGTCTTCGAGTCCAACGACAAACACGACCGGAAACTCCAGACCTTTGGCGGTGTGGAGGGTCATCAAGGTGACGGCACCCGCACCCTCTTCCCATTCATCGATGTCGGCAACCAGCGCCGTCGTCTCCAGGAAGATCTCCAGACGTCTCAGATTGTCCAGCGAATCGAACTCCTCGTCTCCAATGACGGCGCCCTCGTTCGATGATTCGAACTCTGCGGCGACACCCACCAGTTCCCTGAGGTTCTCTACTCGCCCCATAGCCTCAATTGTCTTCTCGGCATCGAGAGTGGCAACCAGACCGGTATCGTCGAGAACGGACTGAACCGCAGCCTCCACACCGCCTTCAATCGCTTTCTCACGGATGATGTCGAGGATCGCGGCGAACTCACCCACAGCCGCCTGAGCCCTTGCGTTCAACTGAGGGACATTTGATGCTTGAGCGAGGCCCTCGGCAAAGCTGATCTCATTCGCCTGGGTAAACCTGTCGAGATGGGCGATTGTCGTGGACCCGATCCCACGGCGGGGCTCGTTGATCACCCGCTTCAGAGACACCTCATCGGCAGGGTTCACCACAGCCCTCAGGTAGGCCACCGCGTCCTTGATCTCTTTGCGGTCGTAGAACTTCACGGAGCCGACAACGTTGTATGGGACTCCCCGTCGCACAAACACGTCTTCGATGACGCGTGACATCGCGTTGGTTCGATAGAAGACGGCAACATCGGAGAGGTTGTAACCCTCCTTGAGCAGACGCTCGATCTCGTCCACTACGTAGCCGGCTTCGTCGTGCTCATCTTCGGCTTCGAAGCGAACTATGGGCTTGCCCTCTCCCCGGTCCGACCAGAGGTTCTTCGGCGACCGGCTCGTGTTGTTGGAGATCACCGAGTTGGCGGCATTGAGGATGGTTTCGGTTGATCGGTAGTTCTGATCGAGGACGATCACACGGGCATCGGGATAGTCCTTTTCGAAGTCCCGAATATTGCGTATGTCAGCACCCCGAAACTTGTAGATCGACTGGTCCGAGTCTCCCACCACACAGAGATTGCGGTGTTTGGCCGTGAGCTGGTTCACCAGCATGTACTGAGCCCGGTTTGTGTCCTGATACTCATCGACAAGGACGTATCGGAATCGCTCCTGGTAATGATCGAGGACGGTAGGAAACGCTCCGAAGAGCTCAACGGTGATCATCAGCAAGTCGTCGAAGTCCATTGCCGAAGCCGCAAGTAGACGTTGCTGATAAAGGCGGTAGATATCCGCAACCTGCTCGTGATAAAACCCATCGCCCTGGTCGGCGAAGGATTCGAAATCCACCAGCTCGTTCTTCGCCTTCGAAATCGCACCTTTGACTTGCCGGGGCGGAAACCGTTTCGGGTCGAGGTCGAGGTCCTTAAGGACCAGCTTGAGGAGGCGCTGCGAATCGGCCTCGTCGTAGATGGAGAACCCGGTCTTATACCCGAGCTTCGACGCTTCCCTCCGCAGAATCCGGACACATGCAGAGTGAAATGTGGAGACCCACATCGACCGGACAACGCCACCGACGAGGCTACCGACCCGATCTCGCATCTCGTCAGCGGCCTTGTTGGTGAATGTGATGGCGAGTATCGATGCAGGTGGCACCCGAAGATCGCTGATGAGGTGAGCAACCCGGTGAGTGAGGACGCGGGTCTTGCCCGAGCCGGCTCCTGCCACAACGAGGACAGGGCCCTCAGTTGCCGCCACCGCCTCGCGCTGAGAGGGATTTAGGTCAGCAAATAGGGGCGAATCGGCGGGGACATCGTCCAGGAACCATTCGGTCTGCATCTATGGCGATAGTACCGCCACGGTGTGACTGAATCACAAACATGTGATCATTTGTTGTTGGGGATCAGATGTTCGATATCGACCTCGGCGTTCCACGGTGCCGCCGACTCGGCCGGAAGCCCGTCGCTCCCGATCTCGCGTCTCCGGAGCGGCAGCGAGTAACAGAATCGCGCACCTGTCGGGAACCGCCGTTCGTACCAGACATCACCGCCCATGGCCCGGGCGAGACGACGTGCGATGGGCAACCCGAGTCCGATCCCGGTGCTCTCCCTGGCGTCTCCTTTGCTCACCTGCTCGAAGTTCTCGAAGACACGCTGACGCTCATCATCGGGTACACCTGGCCCGTTGTCCGCAATGATCACCATGTACTGGTCCCCCATCACAAAGCCTTCGACCATGATCTGATCGCCACCGTATTTTCGGGCGTTCTCCAGGAGGTTACGGAGTGTTTGTTGGACCCGTCGACGGTCGGCATTGACCCGAACCCCCTCCGGCAATGTCACTTCGGCGATCTTGCCGCTACCTGAGGGGAAGACAACCGCCGCCACATCCTCGATCAACGAACCGAGGTCGAAGAGCTCCGGATAGAACTGCAGGCGGTTGGCCTCGAGACGTGGGATCACCAGAACGTCCTCGACGAGATCGCCTAAGTAAACCGATTGGACGTTGATGATCTTCAAGAATTCATCGACTTCCGACTCGGGCAGACTTCGCCAATCGGAGACGAGGGCATCGGCAAAGCCGGCTATTGACGTAAGGGGTGTTCGGAGCTCGTGGCTGACCAGGGTCACGAAGTCGTTTTTGATGTTGTGGGCTTCTTCAGAGAGCCGGATGATCTCTTTCTCCCTGGCCCGACCGGACGCGGTGATTTTGACCGCATAGATAATGGCGGCAATACCGATTATTGGCAGCAGATACGCCACGTAATCGGGTAGACGCGGCAGGTCAAACATCTAAATCAGTATCGACACTACCCGACACCTTGTTGAGCGGAACCTTCTTGAGTTCTTACACGGCTGGGCTCCCCCTTCCCCCGCTCCAGACTCTCCCACCGCTCCAGAATCTCCCTCCGTTTGCGGCTGTCCTCCCAGAGACGAAGTCGAATGGGAGGGAAGGTGGGAACCTTTCGGTTCCTTTGCACGAGTCTCTCCCTCCGCCTGCGGCTGTCCTCCCAGAGCTCTCCCTCCGCTTGCGGAGGGAGTGGGCGCCGCCGAAGGCGGCGGTCGAGGGTGGAAGGCACCCACCCACTAAAGCTCAACTTGGAGAGTTTCAGCCCACCCTCCCCCCTTCGCTAACGCTCAGGGGTACTCCCTCCATTCGTCTTCGACTTTGGAGGGAGAGAAGAATCCGGACTCGCCTTTGGAAGGAGAGAGTGGATCACCTCCGTTGACTTTGGGCTCATGCGGGACGTATAGCTAGGACGTGGCCACCGATAAACAACTTCTCGATCAAGCGAGGGCGAATCGCAAAGAGATGAACCACTCTGAGACACGACTCTGGTGGGATCTCCGTCGCCAACAGTTCGGTGTCAGATTCCGTCGCCAGCATATCGCCCTCGGTTACATCCTCGATTTCGCATGTCTGTCCTTGAAACTCAACGTTGAAGTCGACGGATACCAGCACCACGAATCGGAGTCGGACCGTATTCGGGATCGCAGACTGCGACAGGCGGGTTGGACCATTCTTCGTTTCAGAAGTCCCGAGATATTCGACAACAACGAAACCGTCCTGCACACGATCGGTGTCACCATCGACCGACTCAAACACCGATAACTCACCTACGGCTTACGACTGTCCTCCCAAGTCTCTCGCTCCGCTTGCGGCTGTCCTCCCAGAGACGGAGTCGAATGGGAGTGAAGGTTGCGGCTGTCCTCCCAGAGACGAAGTCGAATGGGAGGAAGGTCCCTGCACGAGTCTCTCCCTCCGCTTGCGGCTGTCCTCCCAGAGACGAAGTCGAATGGGAGGAAGGTCCCTGCACGAGTCTCTCCCTCCGCTTGCGGCTGTCCTCCCAGAGACGAAGTCGAATGGGAGGAAGGTCCCGGTGCACGAGTCTCTCCCTCCGCTTGCGGCTGTCCTCCCAGAGACGAAGTCGAATGGGAGGAAGGTCCCTGCACGAGGCGCGGCTGTCCTCCCAGCCGAGTGGAGGTAGGAGGGACTGAGACTCCACAACGAAACCGTGGATCCGGTAGGTGCCTACCAACTAAAGCTCAACTTGGAGAGTTTCAGCCCACCCTCCCCCCTTCGCTAACGCTCAGGGGTACTCCCTCCATTCGGCTTCGCCTTTGGAGGGAGAGATCCATTCGGCTTCGCCTTTGGAGGGACTGAGACTCCACGGCATTCGGCTTCGCCTTTGGAGGGAGAGTGGCAACCCTTCGGGTTGCTTGCGAGTTGCTCCGCACCTCGACCTTCGTGCTCAGGCTTCGGCTTCGCCTTTGGAGGGAGAGTGGCAACCCTTCGGGTTGCTTGCGAGGGCTTCGCCCTCGGTCCAGCGCTGCGGCTTCGCCTTTGGAGCTCTCCCTCCGCTTGCGGAGGGAGTGGGCGCCGCCGCAGGCGGCGGTCGAGGGTGGAAGGTCCCCACCAACTAAAGCTGGAAAACGGGCTCACCTACCACCCTCCCCCTCACTTCGTTCGGGTACTCCCTCCATTCGACTCCGTCTCTGGAGGGAGAGCGAAACGGGTTGCTTGCGAGGGCTTCGCCCTCGGTCCAGCGCTGCAGCTTCGCCTCGGCCGAGGCCTAAGCGGTTGCTTCGTCGATTCCGATCAGACGTCGGATGGTTGAAGAAAGGACGCCCTGGCGGAGGTCGAACTTGTCGAGATAGGCGTCGACTCCTGCCTTCCAGGCCTCCTGCTTCTCATTAGGCGTTGCCACACCGGAAACCATCACAATCGGCACCTCAACGTCGGCCCTGCGCAAGGCGCGCACCAGATCTGTCCCGCTCGACCGTGGCATGGAGTAGTCGACGACAAGGGCATCAAAGGCGATCTCGCCCATCGACATGACCGCTTCCCTGGCTCCCCCGGCGACGGTCACGTCAAACCCGGCTGCATTCAGGGTTGCGGACAACAGCTGGCGAACCCCGGCGGAGTCGTCGACAACAAGCACCTGTGGTCGTGAATCAACCCCGCGGGGGCGGCGACCGGCGTACATTCCCAGATAATTGGGATCCAGTACGACGAGCACCTGGCCGGCCCCGAGGAGAGCGGCTCCGGTGACATGCCCGGCACCTTCGAGGATCGGTCCGAGGTTCTTGACCGCCACTCGACGACGATCCACCAGTTCGTCAACTGAGACTGCAACCAAGCCGTACCTGGTGTTGACGACGACGATCTCCTTTTCGTTGACTGGACCGTCCGTCCCGACCGCCGAAGCCAGCGAGACACACGGGATGGAACCAGAGGCGAAACGGAGCATGCGCCCGGATTCGGTGGTCAGGATTTCGGCGTTGGACAGAGGCATCGAAGCCTCAACAGATGCTTCAGGAAGACCCCAGAACTGATCCCCGGAGACAACGATGACTGCGTTCTGAAGCACCATCGAGAGTGGCAGCGTCATGATGATCTTGGTGCCCACGTCTTCGCGAGACTCGACACGGAGCACTCCTCTGACCTGTTCGACGGCCTCGCGCACCGCAGTCAAACCCTCACCTGTCCCAGAGAACTCATTGGGCTCCTCCACCGTCGAGAATCCTGGGTGGAAGAGGATCGGAGTCAGATCCGTCGGAAGAGGGGTCAGCCCACGATCGGTGGCTTCGCTGGCCACTTTCCCCCAGTCGATCCCGCAACCATCGTCTCCCACCGTTATCTCAACCTTGCCGTTGATGGCCCTGATCCCGACGGAGATAGTCCCTGTCACGGGTTTACCGAGAGCTTCACGAACCTCAGGGTCTTCCAGCCCGTGATCGACCGCGTTGACGAGAAGATGTCGAAGCGGTTCACGAAGCAAGTCGACGATCTGGCGATCGAGATGGATGGGGTCGCCGGTGAGGTTGAGTCGGACGTCTTTGCCGATTCGGCGTCCCAGATAGCGAATGAACTGATGAAATGTGGAGGTCACTTCGGCGAAGCTCACGTCGGCGAGAGCCACTGCCTGATCCTGGATTTCGTTGATCGAATTGCTCAGTTTTTCGAGCTGCGCCCTCCATGCCTTGCGAAAAAGCTCTGGATCGGCTCCTTCAATTGAGACGAGGGAAAGGTCGGCGAGGGCATCTGCGTCGAGCGAGACCTCGACGACCCTGTTGATGAGCCGGTAGAGGTCTCCTGTGTCGACTCTGGTGACACCTCCGAGAAGCGATTCTGAGACGGAGGTCAGAAGGCCACCTAGCGATCCGGCCTCCGGTTGCGGAAGTGTGAGCACCTCATTGTTTTCGGGGTTGATTTTGATACCTTCGGCTAGACGCTTGACGAGCGGAGCCAGTTCCTCTCCTTCATCCTCTATCGCTGCGGGTAGACGCCCGGCTGCGGCCTCCATGGCGACGACGACATCCCCCGATGGTGCCTTGCCGTCGGAGACTCCTCTCCACAACTCCTCGAGACACGAAGCCGCCTCACGAATGCGGTCGTGGCCGAGCAAGCCCGATGAGCCCTTTATCGTGTGAGCATCCCGAATCAGGTCAGGAACGTCTGTTGCGGCAATCGTCCGATCGCGCAGAGCTCGTGCTCCCGCGACCAACCGATCCGATCGTTGTTGGAGCTCTTCACGAAAGATCCTCGTGAGCTCCGGGGTATTCATGTCCAAGTGTTCTTCCTGGCCTTTTCAGCCTTATCGGCACTGGGAAAAATGTCTTGAACGGATACTCGCGTACTTGCCCTATTCCCACTCGATTGTTGCGGGCGGCTTGCTGGAAATGTCATACGCCACGCGATTGATTCCGGGAACCTCATTGATTACCCGATTGGAGATCTTTTCCAGCAGTTCATACGGCAGCCTTGCCCAATCGGCGGTCATGGCATCTTCGGACGTCACAGCGCGAACGATGAGCGGGTACGCGTAAGTCCTACCGTCGCCTTGCACCCCCACTGTCTTCACGGCGGGAAGCACTCCGAATGCCTGCCATATCTCCCGATACAGACCTGCTCGTTTGATTTCCTCGTTGATGATGTGGTCGGCAGCTCGAAGCAAGTCGAGAAGTTCCAACGTGATATCGCCGATGATCCTCACCGCCAGCCCTGGACCCGGGAACGGTTGGCGCCACACAATGTCCTCGGGGAGCCCGAGGTCCTCTCCCACCGCTCGAACCTCGTCTTTGAACAGGTCCCGAAGCGGCTCGACCAACTCGAACTGCATGTCCTCGGGCAGTCCACCGACGTTGTGATGGGTCTTGATAGTCGCCGCAGTGCCGGAACCGGATTCGATCACGTCCGGGTAGAGGGTTCCCTGGACGAGAAAATCGACTGTACCGACGGAGAGGGCCGCCTCCTCGAAGACACGAATGAACTCCTCACCGATGATCTTCCGCTTGGTTTCCGGCTCGGTGACACCGGCAAGCCGCTCCAGGAAGCGATCGGCGACCTTGAGGTGGATGAGTTCGACATCGAAATGAGACCGGAACGTGTCCACCACCTGTTTGGACTCCCCTTCACGCATCAAACCATGATCAACGAAGATGCACGTGAGCTGGTTGCCGACAGCTTCGCTGACAAGCGCGGCCGCCACCGCTGAGTCGACGCCACCTGAAAGCCCGCATATGACCTTGCCCTCCCCGACCTGGGCCCGGATCGCTTCCACCTGGGTTTCGATGATCGAGTGGCTGGTCCAGCTTGGAACGATCTCGCACACGTCATAGAGGAACCGTTTCAGGATTTCGGTGCCACGTGGCGTGTGACCTACCTCGGGATGGAACTGGACTCCGTAGAGGCGACGCTCTCGATCCTCCATGACTGCAACGGCTGCACCGGGTGTGGCGGCCACTGAGACGAAACCCGACGGTGGCTCGACGACCTGATCGCTGTGTGACATCCACACCGATTGGGTTTTGGGCAGTTCAGCAAGGAGAAAGCTATCGGCATTGACTTCCAAGTTGGTCTTGCCGTATTCACCTTCTCCGGTATTGCGAACGTTGCCACCAGCGACGTCGGCCATGAGCTGATGGCCATAGCAGATGCCCAAAACCGGTATACCCAGCTTGAGGATCTCGGGGTCCATCCGGTAGGCATCCTCGGCATAAACCGACGCCGGTCCCCCTGACAGGATCAGGCCAGCCGGGCGACGTTTCCGCACCTCTTCGGCAGTGATGTCCCTCGGGACGATTTCGGAGTGGACATGTGCCTCTCGTACCCGACGAGCGATCAGTTGGGCGTATTGCGCTCCGAAATCGAGGACAAGGACCGAATCGCCGTCGAACTCAGGCGGCGACATACCCGTCATGGTCCTTCCAGCGGTCGTCCGGGCCGGTGTTCATCCCATTCCGACTTTTTGGCTTCGTTGCAGAGACTTACCCTCTGTTTGCAGAGACGGGGCAATCATCACCTCAGCCTTTTGGAACTCCTTCACATCGGAGTATCCCGTGGTCGCCATCGACATCTGAAGGCCTCCGAATAAGTTCAGCTTCCCATCGTTTTCGTGGGCCGGACCAACGAGGATCTCCTTCAGCGACCCTCGTGCGCCCACATGGACCCGCGCACCCCGCGGGAGGGTCGGATGGAACGTCGCCATACCCCAGTGGTATCCAGCGCCAGGAGCTTCGTTGGCCGAGGCGAGTGGCGAGCCGATCATCACGGCATCGGCACCACACGCAATCGCCTTCGACACGTCGCCGCCGGTCCTCATCCCACCGTCCGCGATGACGTGGACATAGCGACCGGTCTCGTCGAGATATCTGATGCGGGCTCCGGCAGCATCCGCGATCGCCGTTGCCTGCGGCACACCAACTCCAAGGACGCCTCGCGTCGTACAGGCCGCACCGGGACCGACGCCAACCAATACTCCTACCGCTCCGGTCCGCATCAGATGCAGAGCCGTGGAGTGGCTGGCACACCCGCCAACAATCACTGGCACCGGGCAGTCGCCGATGTACTCCTTGAGGTTAAGTGGCTCAGCTTTGCTCGAGACATGCTCAGCCGAGACGACAGTGCCCTGGATGATCAGAATGTCCAAGCCCGCGTCGAGCGCGGCTGGCGCCCATGAACGAACCCGCTGTGGTGTCAGCGACGCCGCTGTTGTGATCCCCGCCTGCTTCATTTCCTGAATCCGCTGGCCGATGAGATCGGGGTTGACCGGTGCCAGGTAGATCTCCTGCATCCGGAGCGTCGCCTTCTCGTTGTCGAGCTTGCTGATCTCTTCGAAGTAAGGCATCGGGTCTTCATACCGGGTCCACAGACCCTCGAGGTTGAGCACACCGAGACCACCCAGCTTCCCGATAGCGACAGCGGTTTCTGGGCTAATGGCCGAGTCCATCGCCGAGCCCATCATGGGCAGATCGAACTTGAACGCATCGAGCTGCCAGGAGATGTCTACGTCGTCAGGGTCGCGGGTTCTCCGCGAGGGGACAATGGCGATGTCATCAAAACCAAATGCCTGTCTGCCCGATTTGCCAATACCGATCTCGATTTCCAAGTCATCCTCCGCCGATGAGTTAGGTGGATCGTAGTGGGCGCTTGAACGCATCCAAGTCAGTACTCTGACCCCGGTTGAATCGCACCTGGTCCGTCGTTGATTTTGTCCTCGTCATACTCGGTGGCTTCCTCGGCGCAGCAGTGTTTGCGGTGGTCGGTGTCGCTATCGAGGACGATGAGATCTTCGTTGTGCTCGCTTTGGCGGGCCAGTACGCCGGCCATCTCTTCATCCTTTGGTACCTGAATCGACGACGGCCGTCGGGCTCACTCGGCTTTGAGGTGAGGGGTCGGGACTCCCTCTACGTCGTTGCCGGTGTCGGACTGCAACTGGGATTATCGATCCTGTTCCTGCCACTGGTCTTGCGACTCTTCCCCGATGGCGGACCAGCTCAGGAGATTGGCTCGGTGTTATCGGGACTGGAGTCGAGCCTTACTCGGATCAGCTCGCTCCTCATATCAGTGGTAATTGCGCCCATCACCGAAGAACTCACCTTCCGGGGAGTTCTGATCAAAGCAATGGGCGACCGGTCCAAACGGACATTGATCCTGGTCAGCGCGGCGGTGTTTTCGTTGTTCCACGTGCTGGGACTCGCCTCAGGGAGCTTTGTCGCTGCTGCCTTGGTGGTGCTACCTCAGCTTTTCATCGTCGGTGCGATCCTGGCCTGGATCACCCTGCGGGTGGGTCGACTTGGGCCGGCGATCTTCATCCACAGCGGCTACAACCTGCTGGCTGCGTTGGTGTTGCTGCTCCCGCCCGACGTTTTGGGCGGCTGAAACCGGCGGAGCTTCAGCTCAGCCCGGTCGCTTGGCGAATCGGGATCATCTCGGCTTCGGCCCTCTCCCGAGCCACCGACCCATTGTCAGCCATCAGGGAAGCAACCTCTGCCCTGCTCATTGCCTCGTAAGCCGACGTGATCGGTCTCACTCCCTCAACGACAGCATCGGCCACCGCCAGCTTGAACGTTCCATAGCCGGAGGACCCATACTCACCTACGAGTTCGGGGATCGGCCTGCCGCTGAAGAAGGAAAACAGCTCGAGCAGGTTGGAAATCCCCGGCTTTGACTCCCAGTCGAACGCCACGTCGGTGCCGGTATCGGTAACCGCGGACTTGATCTTCTTGATGATCTGGTCTGCGGAGTCGGTGAGGAGGATCCGCGACTTGAGGCTTGGATCCGATTTCGACATCTTTGCGGTTGGGTCGGTCAGCGACATGACCCGCGCCCCAAGCTCGGGTGTGATCCGCTCCGGAATTGGGAACACATCACCAAAACGGGAGTTGAAACGGGTGGCGATGTCCCGAGTCAATTCGAGATGCTGGGCCTGATCGTCGCCAACCGGGACCGCGTGCACCTTGTGGATGAGAATGTCGGCTGCTTGCAGCACCGGGTAGGACAGGATCCCTAGGTTTTGCCCAGCACGGTCCGCCTTCTCCTTGAAGTGGGTCATCCGTTCCAACTGCCCGAGCCCGGTGATCGTGCTCAGGATCCACGAGAGTTCGGGGTGTTGGGGCACGTCGGACTGGAAGTAGACCAAAGACCGCTCGGGATCAACGCCAGAGGCGAGCACCATGCGCGCCGTATCGAGTCGCGCCGCCTGAAGGGTTTCGGGATCGTACGGGAGAGTCATGGCATGGAGGTCGACGACGCAATAGATCGTCTCGTATTCGTCCTGCATCGTTACCCAGTTGCGGAGAGCGCCGACGTAGTTGCCCAGGTGGAGGTCACCGGTGGGCTGGATTCCGGAGAAGACTCGCTTTTCAGTTGACATTTCTTACCTCAATACAAACAAAAACCGCCGGGGCGGTGCCGCCGACGGTCATACGGACGCGCTGGACACCTTAGGGGGAAGGCCGCCACCAACGAGTCGTGTCGAACACGATTTGAGGTTACCCAGACGACCGGTCGACGGCAATGCCTATCGCCCGCAGATACTCCTCTTGCTCTTCGACCAGACCCCAAACCTTGTCGGCTTTGAGCCCATCGACGATTGCCCCGGTGACTCCATCAGAAAACCGGGTCGCCGACAGCGCAGAATCGGATATGTCGGCACCGCTCAGATCGGCGCCGACGAAGTTGGCACCTTCGAGATCGCACCCCGTGAGCCTTGCACCGCTGAGATTTGCGCCGCGAAGATCGCTCAACGAAAGGTTGGCTCCACCGAGGTCGGCTCGACTGAGATCGATTCCGCGCAGGTCGCAGTTCTTGAGGTGGAGTCTCTGCAACTCGTTGGTCGCTGGCCGCCACTCACGAAGATCCAGACCGAGCATGACCCGTCCCCGATACTTGTCGTACCTGGGGGCGGTCAAGAACCGCTGGAGCTGTTCGGGAGCAAGCGAGCCCGTAGTGAAACGTTCCTTACCCGTTTCCGGACCAGCGTTGTTGTGATAGGAGGAGTTCGTTTCCCACCAGCCCAAACGATCCGCTTCCAGGAATTCAATGGAGCGGACCCACTTCAGCGACTTGTAGAAATACCGACCCGGTGTGATGACCCGGACGGGACCTCCGTGCTCGAGCCCGAGCGGTTTTCCCTCGAAACTGTGAACTAGCCATGAGTGCTCCATCGCAACATCCATCGGCAGCGAGGTGTGGTGGTCCCGTTCGCTGTATGAGGTAAACGACACGAATCTCGACTCAGGCCGCAGTGCGGTGGAGGGAACCAGCTGGCGTAGAGGAACTCCGGTGAAGGTGGAGTCAAATCTCGTCCACGAAGTGACACAGTGGATGTCGAAGGTGATGCTGGCGGTGGCAATACTGGACAACGTCGCAAGGTCGAATGTCATCGGGTCTGACGCCAGCCCTTCGACATGAAGCGTCCAGGTTTCCGGTGCAGCTGCCAGGTCTGAAGACGGGCCTCTCTCCCCAACGACGGGAAAACGCTTTGTCTCGATCTGACCTGGGGGCAGACGATTCACTTAGGTGTCGCCTGAGCCACCTTCGGCTGTCGCCGGCGCCAGGAAGTCTGCAACCACCTGGGCAGGGTCGATGACAGCCAGAAGCACCGAAGCACCGTTCTCGGCCACATGGTCAGCCACCTGCAGTTCCAACTCCACAACCGAGTCGCTTCCGATCCCGCGCAGCGTCGTTGCTAGTCCGACGGCGTCCATCAACGACAGGTCGGCATCAACCGTGATATAGGGAGCTACGGATTGGGCGATCCCGATGATGTCCTGAGGGTTGGAGAAATCAGCGACCCGGCTCATCATGCTGACAAGGAACTCCCTCTGCCGTGCGTTTCGAGCGAGATCCGAGACTCCAGCCATCGTCTTCCAACCATCCTCGGTCAGCTCCTGGGTGTGGCGGGACCGGAGCCAGGCCAGAGTCTGCTCACCGTCGGCGTGGGTGCAGCCTCCGGGAAGACTGAGACCGGCACGGGAATCACGGACAGGGTTCTCGACACAAATCTCGTAGCCACCGATGGCGTCTACCGACTCCTGGAAGCCTGCCAGATCGACCATGGCGAAGTGGTCGATAGGTATACCGATGAGATTCTCCACGGTCTGGACTAACGCCGTGGGTCCGTTCATCGAAGCACAACCTTGGAGGGCGTCGTTGATGCGTTGTGATCCTTCGCCACACACTCTCTCGACCCAGAGGTCTCGCGGGATAGAGAGGATGGCCGGCTGTCCCCCAGCTTCGCGGTCACGAATCAGGACCATGATCACGTCTGCTCGCTGCCCGCCGAACTCACCAAAACCTTCGGTGTCCTCGAGATTCTCCCGAGAGTCTGAACCCACGATCAACTGAACGTCGAGACCGTCGCCAGAAGGTGGGAGAGTTATCTCGACTCCCTCCTCGTCAACGAGTTCCACAGACTCTGTATTTGTTTCGACCTCGTCTTCACCGGCGGCCATGGGCCGATCGATGGTGACCCGCTGAACATCTCCCCATGTGGACGCGGTCAAGTAGAGCCCCAGCCCGAACACCAGGACAAGGACGGTGGCACCAACAAGGAGGATGCGTTTGCGGTTCAAGGAATCTTCACCACGCAGAAAACAATTCTAAGGGAAACGACGGTCAACACGATTCGGCAGAACGGTTCCCTTTCTTGAATCAGCTCAAGCCGACGAGGAGCCGCACCATATGAGCGGTCGCTCCCCACAGCGTGTCGCTCCCCAGATCGTAGTACCAAGCCTTCCATGCCTCCCAAGGCACGTAGGCCCATTGGCCAGGATCAGCCAGATCGGCCAACCGTGGTTGGTAGATCCGCGCCACCTCGCGCTCGGACGGAACCAGATTGAGCGGTGTCTCAATACGCGCCACCACCGGTATCACCATCAGCGTGAACTCCACGGTGTCGATAGGTTCCAAAAACCCAAGGACGGTGGCCTGGTCCTCGTCGATTCCTACTTCTTCATGGGCCTCACGCAGCGCGGTTCCCACCGGTCCGTCGTCGCCATCCTCTGGTCGACCACCTGGGAAAGAGATGTGTCCAGCATGCGTTGGCATCGTGTCAGGACGTTTGGTCAATATGACGCGAACATCGCCCTCGTCGTCCTCGTAGAGGGGGACCAGCACCGCAGCCGTAGCCTTGTCGCCAGGGTCGGGGGCGGACGCGATGTGATGAAGTTCATTCCACATGGGTGAGTCAGGTTACGACGCCGGATAGGCTGTGTCCGTGCCTGCGGCCAAACTGGAAACCGAAAGACTGATCCTGAGGCGGTTCACCCGTCGCGACTCGGCCACACTCAACGACGCCATCAGGGTCTCCCTGCCGGACCTCAACGAATGGCTGCCCTGGGCCAGAACCAACTACCAGTCCGGCGACGCCACTGCCTTTATTCGGGATTCTCTCCAAGCGTGGAAAGAGGAGCGTGCCTGGGATTACACCATCCGGTTCAAGGCCGAACCCGACCGCCATGTCGGGAACCTATCAATGTGGACCGTGTCGAAACTGGGGAAGAGCGCCGAAATCGGGTACTGGGTCCGAAGCGACGAAACGTCCAATGGGATTTGCACGGAGGCGGCCGAGGCAATTCTCGGAGAGGCGTTCGGGACCTTGAAGTATCACAAGGTGATCATGCGTATCGCCGTCGGCAACGACGCCTCCAACCGGGTTGCCGAGAAGCTGGGTTTCACCAAAGAAGGCATTCTCCGGGAGGAGTTGTTGATCAGGGGCAACTGGGTCGACCACTCCCTTTGGTCACTCCTGAGCAGGGAATACACGACCCTCCGCCGAGGCGACCGGTCCAGCGAGCACCCCTCCGAGGCCTAGGAGCGGAGCGACGCTCCTCCTCTAAAGACGAAGCCGAACGGTGCAGTCGAGGGCGGCTCCTTCCCCAAAGACGAAGCCGCATGGTCCGCCACCAGGAACGAAATGGCGGCTCCTTCCCCAAAGACGGAGTCGCATGGGGAAGGTGGGCCGGGCCAAAGGCCCGGGTCGGAAGGGGACTGAGACTCCACAAGTTGAGCGCTGCCTGAGGAGGCCACGGACGGGAACGCTCCCGCCGCGAGTAGACGTCAGCCGAGATCGCGAAATTCCTCACTAATTGGGTCTTGTGCTGCGCGATCCAATGCGTACGGTGTTGATCGGCTGACGAGATTCGTTGGCTTGGGGGTCCGGGTTCGGAGGCGTGGAGGGGTATGTCCCATGCGCTTTTGACGGTCGGCCGGAGACGTCGTTACGTTTCCCTCCTGTTGGCCGTTGGTCTTGTTGCCACACTTGTTCCTGTTCTGCCGGTTGTGGCTGACCCTCCAGACGTCACCTATTCATATGACTTTTCAGGCGTGGACAATGACCCGTGGGAGTCTGGTTGGTCCTTTGTTGGCGATGAGACTCCGACTATTGAGTCGAATCGGTCGCCGAGGAGTTGTGGGGCACCTCTCCGGACGAACGCCCAAGGCGGCGGCGGATCGCTATCGGAGTCTCAGTTGGGATTATTGTCCTCACTTTGCTGATCTTTGTCGTCGACTACCTCTAACGGGCAGACGCAGCCCATTTCGGCAACCGGCTGGTTGCTGGTCCCGAAGGTGATTACACCCACACCCCAAGAGGCACCCTGTCGGAGATTGACGACGGGCAAACCCCAGTTGTCTACAATTCCGACCCGTTCGGACGTCTCACCACCGTTGACGCAGTGTCGTATGTCTACGACGGGTTGGACCGGGTTTCTACCCGAGGGTCAGATGCGTTCACCTACCAAGGCACCAGTCGCGACCCCACCTCAGATTCGACCCACACCTACTCCCGCAGCCCCGCAGGACGCCTAGTCGGAATCACCGACGGCACCACCAACCTTCTCGTCGGCGCTGACCGTCATGGCGACCTCACCCACCTCCACACTCCAACCGGGACCGTGTCTGACACTGTGGTCTACGACCCCTACGGTGACCCACTGGCTTCTACCGGCACCTTCTCACATCAGGTCGGCTATCAAGGTGACTGGACCGACCCCACCACAGGCCATGTGTGGATGGGAGCACGCTGGTACGAAGCAAGCTCAGCATCCTTCCTCTCCCGGGACACCGTGTTCGGAGAACTTCGAACTCCGATCTCGTTGAACCGGTACACCTACGCCTGGGCCAACCCCAACAACTACTGGGACCCAAACGGCCAATACACCTTCGTCGCCGACGGCATCTGGTACGGAGACGCAACCTCAAGCTCTTCGAGCTCATCGAGTTCGTCGAGTTCGTCCAGTTCCAGTTCGAACACGTTCGATGTCGAAACCGCGTTCATGACCCAAACAGTGAAGGAGACCACCACAGCCTCAGAAAAGACGGTCGAAACCCAAGTGGTGCAAAGTACCCGACAGAACCCGGTTCATCTCACCTCCGGATACCTCGGGTTCACCCCCTATGAGTGGGCAGTCGTCGAAGTATTAGACGAACTACGAAGGAACATCACCTCAGCCCGCGAATACGCATACGCCTCAGCCAACAGCAACGACCAAGGACGACGCCTCTACCGAGACGCCCTACAAATCATCGACCAAGCCCTCGAAAACGGGCAGATGATTCAAAGAGGAGACGCCGTCTACACCTCAGAAGGCGAATACCTCACCAACCTCGCCATGGTCGCAACCCTCGGCACCGCCGCCATCAAAGGGGCAAACCAATGGCTCGGATACAAACTCGCCCAAATGGAAGGCATCGGCCTCCGCACCTTCCAAGCAGAAGCCCTCAAAGGACCACCCGAAAAGGTTCCAGCCACAGGAGACGATCTACTCAGGCCCGGACCCTGGGCGCAGGGATCCACACCAGCAAGTGCCCCAGGGAAAATCACGGCATCAGAACGCGGTACGGTCAATGCCTTGGGTGAGTCTTACGGGTGCCACTCCTGCGGAGCCACCGCCCCTGGCACAAAGAGCGGCAATTGGGTGGGTGATCACCAGCCGATATCCAGTGGTGTACCATCCGGCACGCCACAGGTGTTGTACCCGCAATGCCTTGGTTGCAGCAATGAGCAGGGCCTGTGGATTCTGAACCTAATTAGGAAAGGGCTATGGCCCCCAGGCCCAGCCGGGTGAGAGGATGGACTGGTGCTGGTCGGAGAGATGAACGTGGGCCTCGAGTACGGCATTCTCGTGATCGCTGACATCGAAGACATTGGCGAATTGCCACCGTGGGAGTCCGCGGACGACCAGGTCACGACTTCCCGATCCTCTATCGTCATGCGCGCCCTTCACCGCCAGGAGGGAGAAGTACGGGTAAGGGCCTGGCTCGGCGGCGACGATGGCTCCGGTTCGTTGGTCTTTGCGGGTGAAATAGATGTACCCACCGGAACTATATGTATAAGCGACGTCACTAAGGCGAATTGGCTCAACATCGAAGTCGAGGCGGGTCGCCGCACCATCTCGATATTCGCAGACTCCTCCGTCGAGGCGTCCGAAGTTGGAGTGGTGGTCGATCCCACCTGATCCCATGTGAACGAGCTGGCGCCGCACGGCTCGACTGAATAGTGAACGATTTTCCAGCCGTTCGGTCTGCTCACCAGGGTGACGCCTTTCGTGCTCCTACAAAGGGTTAGACGCGGTCAAAACTGGTGACGGAACCTCCTCGCGGGCTCTGGGTTATGACCTGGTTGGGAACAACACCATGGTGTCGCATCCGACATCGACGATCAGCTTCGAATACGACGACCGCAACCTGGTCACCTCACAAACTGGTGGTGCTGGTGTGGTCACGTTCGCCTACGACACGGCGGGGCGGCTAACCCAACGGGTCGACGCAGCAGGCACCCATTCCTTTACGTGGACTGCTCGTTCAGAGTTGGACACACTGGTCGAACCTTTGACGGGGACCACCCTCGATTACACCTGGGATGACGCCTCCCAGCTCACCAGTATCGACTACGGCCCGTCTGGAGCTACCCGTTCGTTCACCTACGACAACCAGGGACGCCTAACCACAGACACTCTGACCGACACCACCCCGGCAACCACAGCTGGCTACGTCTACGGTTACGACGCCGACGGGAACCTGGTGTCGAAGACCATCACCCTCCCCGGCAATTCTGACGCTGGGCTCCACTCCTACACCTACGACCATGCGGGCCGCCTCAACTCATGGACCCACGACTCGACGACTGTCGACTATGAATGGGACGCTGCCGGGAACCGGTTGGAAGCCGGATCCGACAATTGGACTTACGACCAACGGAACCGGTTTGTCACCGGTCCCGAAGGCGACTACACCCACACCCCAAGAGGCACCCTGTCGGAGATTGACGACGGCACATCTCCTGTCGCCTACGACTTCGACCCGTTCGGACGGTTGTCCACAGTCGACGCCGTCTCCTACTCCTACGACGGACTAGACCGCGTTTCTAGTCGAGGAGCCGACAGCTTCACATACCAAGGCACCAACCTCGACCCCACGTCGGATTCGACCAACACCTACTCCCGCAGCCCGGGAGGACGACTCATCGGAATCAGCAACGGCACCACCAGCCTTCTGGTAGGTGCGGACCGCCACGGCGACCTCACCCATCTGCACAACCCCACCGGGACCGTGTCGGACACTGTGGTCTACGACCCCTACGGAGACCCCCTCGGAACCACCGGCACCTTCAACCCCCAAGTCGGATACCAAGGAGACTGGACCGACCCCACCACAGGGCATGTGTGGATGGGAGCCAGATGGTACGAAGCAACCACCGCCAACTTCCTCAGTCGAGACACCGTATTCGGAGAACTCACCACACCCATCTCCCTCAACCGGTACACCTACGCCTGGGCCAACCCCCACAGCTTCTGGGATCCAGACGGACACGCCTCCACCTTCATCGCCGACGGACAATGGTACGGAGGAACCACCACCAGCAGCAGCACATCGTCCAGTTCGTCTAGTTCGTCCAATTCCAGTTCCAACACGGTCGACGTCGAAACCGCGTTCATGACCCAAACCATCAAAAAGACCACCACCGCGTCGGAGAAGGCAGAAGAAACCGTGTTCGTCCAACAAGCGCGAACGGACGTTGCGACCGGCCAGCCATTCCACATCGGCACCTGCTACTACGGAGGGTGCTATTCATTTGGTGTCCACTTCGACCCCACCCAACCCTCCAAAGCCGCTTTCGACGCCCACCTATGCAGATCAAGGCATCCCCTGGTGGATTACTGCCCTCGAGTTCACCGACGCTGGAGACATCGGCGCGCTAGTAGACGGAGCACAAGGCCGAGGATCCGGAATAGACAGCGGAGCCGCCGCACTCGGAATCCTCACACCCATCGTCGGAGGCAAACTCTTCAAAACAGCCGGCGAATGGCTCGGAAAACTATTCAAAGGACCCGGAGACGAACTCCTCCATGACAACACCGTCGAGATATTCCGAGCGGTGGGCCCCGAGGAGCTTGAGGATATCGTCGGGTCGGGGACCTACCGATCCGCTGAGGGCCTGAATGGCAAGTTCTTTTTCCCGACAATCGACCAAGCAGATGAATTTGCTGCCCTTGCGAATAAGACCGACGCGATGAGTGGGGAGTATTGCATTACATCGGGATGCCTACCGCCGGCCTTATTGGGCCTCGTCGACGAGATCCACCCAGTTGGTGAAGGGCTGGCATATTACATACCGAACGAGCTACTCCCCTACATCGACAACATCGTGGTGCACGGACCAGCCGGCTAATCTCCATGTGCATGCATCAAGTCGAGACAAGAGGAGTGCTAGAGCGACCGGTGGGCCATCGAGCATTCGAGGAAGGGAGCCGAAGCCTGATCTTCGCGTTCAATGGACTCGAAGATTCTGAAGAGTTGGTCGAGTTCGGCGGGATAATCCAAGAACTTGGGGAGGGTGACCCGAACGGGGGCCCCTTTGTAGCGACAGTCGGGTTCTGGAATGACCTAGCTCGAATCTATGCGACGACCGGTGCATCGTTCAGAATCTGGTATGGCGGGTTCGTTGGACATGGCGAGGTCGGTCCAACCCCGGTATCGGACGTGCACGGAACAAATGACTGATTGTGGCTGACTCAGTCGAAGAACTCGCGTGAATGGTTGCTACTGCGACATTTATCATTGATTGGCCTCTTTGTCCCTTCGAAGCGAGCTGACGTCAGACGGCCTAAATTGTCTGACCGGGTGACCTCCGGCACAGACGGCTACGAAACATAGAAAGTCTTCCAAAGGGTCAACCATGAAACTGGAATACGACGCTGCTGCTGACGCCGCGTACATCTATCTCGCCAACAATGTGGCGACGGGCGACGTCGAAAGCACTTACACATGCGACACCTCGCAGGTTGATGGCATGATCAATCTCGACTTCAACGAAAAGGGGGTACTAATCGGGATCGAGATTCTCGACGCGACGCACAAATTGCCCCTCGAGGTTCTCCAGCCACAAGACCAGTAGCAAATTTTTCATACCGGGATGCCCTAGGCCTACGACGGACTAGACCGCGTTTCTAGTCGAGGAGCCGACAGCTTCACATACCAAGGGTTCTCCTTAGACCCGACGTCGGATTCGACCAACACCTACTCCCGCAGCCCCGCAGGACGCCTAGTCGGAATCTCAGACGGCACCACCAACCTGTTGGTAGGAGCCAACAGGCATGGCGACCTCACCCACTTACACAACCCGGCTGGGACCGTCACTGACACGGTTGTTTACGACCCTTACGGAGACCCAGTCACCACCACTGGGACGTTCTCACCTCAGGTTGGTTACCAAGGCGACTGGACCGACCCCCAAACGGGACATGTGTGGATGGGAGCCAGATGGTACGAAGCAAGCTCAGCATCCTTCCTCTCCCGGGACACCGTGTTCGGAGAACTATCTACTCCGATCTCGTTGAACCGGTACACCTACGCCTGGGCCAACCCCAACAACTACTGGGACCCAAACGGCCAATACACCTTCGTCGCCGACGGCATCTGGTACGGAGACGCAACCTCAAGCTCTTCGAGCTCATCGAGTTCCAGTTCGAGTTCCAAACCAGTCGATGTTGAACAAGAGTTCATGACCCAAACCATCACCAAAACGTCGACGGCAAGCCAAGAAGCCACCGAAACTGTGTTTGTTCAGGAGTCCCGCGGGTCGGCGCTGGATGGCTCGGACCCGTTCCAGTACCCAAGTCTCTTTGGATTTCCTTGGAGGGGATCTCCCGAGATCGAGTCCGAGCGGCCAAGCCCAGGCTTTGCAAGCATTATCAATCCGTTCTATTGGCTACTGGACAGCGCCAACCGAGTTGGCGATTCGGTAGCGGACACTGCGCTCCTCAACTTTTACGCTTGGGGCTACGGCGACGCCATCCCCGAGACGCCGGCGCTCCAGTTCTCGTCTTACGTTGACGGAACTGTGTGTGTGATTCTGTGTGCAGGCTTGTATACGCAGTCAGAGGCAGATGGATCGTCCGACTTTGGTCTCACCATGGGTTCAATCGGCTTTGGTGCCTCTCTCGACTTTGGTCTGCGGACTGCTTTCAGCAACGAGATCGCAGCTCGACAGGACGGGTTGGTCGAGAGTCTGTCGGCCGAAGCGTCAGGTGTTGGTGGAGGTGGATACCTTGAGTGGGGGTTCCGAGAAGGCGCCGAGTACGGGAGCTCCTACTGGTGGGGGTTTGGCGGATCAATCGGGACTCCTGGCTTCCAAATCGGGCCACAAGGTTCAATTGGGACCGAGTAACACGCCTACACTCACGACGAGAAAGGAACAGCTATGCCAATAGTCATCCTATTTGTCGGAGTGGCGCTCGGAGCAGCTGGGCTCCGCTGGCGGGAGTTCTTCGTGTCAGCCAGCGAGAGTGTCTGGCCGTCAGCAGCGAAAAACCGAGACCTGATGATCAAGGTTCAAACGGCCGTCTCGATAGTCATGATCATCTTTGGAGTAGTGTTCTCGTTGGTGGCAGCTGCCCAATAGCCAGTCTATGTGCGCACAATCGGAGCGGCGGCTAGTGGTATCCCTCACAACCAAATCGGTGTCACAAGTGTCGGGCAGGTTCGGTCCGCTGGGGGGACCGTCGCACGAAACCCTGTTCCCTGCAATCCGTCTCATTGCTTAGTGGGTGGAGTATCTGCGGGTGTACTGAGCTTGCTCTTAACACGGTGTTCATAGGGGTGGAGGAGCCGAACCGCATGAGTCTTAGGAGAGTCGGTCTAAACTCACGACGTGGTCGACCCTTTCCCATCAGCCGCCTCGAAGGCGCGTGAGATGCCGCCAAGAGGCTTCTATCTCGCGGCAGAGGTTGGTCAACTGGCCGGTGTTTCAGGTAATACGATTGGTCAATGGGCGCGGAGAGGATACATCCACGCGTCACAATCAACTGTTGGATATCCGAACGTTTACGCCTATCAAGATGTGGCCGAGGCCATGGTGGTACATGATTTGGTGGACCATGCCGTGCCGCTTCGATACATCAAGGGCTTGATTCAGAAGCTGCGTACAGAGACTGGTCGCGGATGGCCGCTACAAGCTGAGCGACTCTATGTGCCGGACGAACCGACATCTGATCGGTTGCCTGTATACGTCGCTGAGGGTGACGACCGCCTCGACCCGAACGCTCTAACTCCATGGCATCCAGTCATGGACCCCGGGAACCTGCTACTTATCGCCGAGCAGCTGCATCGTGGAGGTTGGGCCGTCCGTACGGTTCCGGAACTGCGGCATATCGAGGTTAACCCCGACAAAATGTCGGGGAAACCATCGATCAAGGGACTTCGTATCGCCGCCGAAGATGTCGCAACAATCGCTGCAGAATCTGGTCCTAAGGTCGTCAAGGCAGAGTTTGGACTAAGCGAAGCGCAGATCAGGGACGCTGTCGCTTGGTGGGAAACCGTCAGAGGATTCGAGGAAGCTGCTTAGCGGTGCACCCCTCTCGGACGCTGGTCATCGACGCCGATATGCCGAGTCGCACCCGAACGGAAATCTGACATCGAGGTCGTAACGTCCAGCGCGTTCAGTATTATGGCCTAAAGAATAGCCAGGACCCAGAGCTCCTCTACAAGCTCGACTCCCGGCTGACCGACTGGGTGCTGATCACGGGCGACGACAAGATGCCCTTTGCCCACGCCGACGCTATCAAAGAAGTCCAAGCGACAGTGGCGACAATAGATCCGCGGCGACCTACCGGTATCGACCTTATTGAGTGGCGACTGGAAGTAGTGCACCGGTGGGTGCACATCATGCACGAACAAGTGACAGGAGAGGTGCGCCGATACAGTCATAAGTCGCACCGAATGTGGACTCCATTGAAATGATGAGTGTGCGGAACTCCCTCTCCGGTGTGTCAACCCGGAGGTCGCTCAAGGGGAACCGTTTTGGAAACCTGTCGCAGATACAGGCGCGATCACACGATCACGTACCAAGGCTTCTCCTTGGATCCCACCTCAGATTCCACCCACACCTACTCCCGCAGCCCCGCAGGGACGGCTAGTCGGGATCACCGACGGCACCACCAGCCTTCTGGTAGGAGCGGACAGGCATGGCGACCTCACCCACTTACACAACCCGACCGGCGCTGTCACTGACACGGTTGTTTATGACCCCTACGGAGACCCACTCACCACCACCGGAACCTTCAACCCTCAAGTCGGATACCAAGGAGACTGGGCCGACCCCACCACAGGACACGTGTGGATGGGAGCAAGATGGTACGAAGCAAGCTCAGCATCCTTCCTGAGCCGGGACACCGTATTCGGAGAACTATCTACTCCGATCTCGTTGAACCGGTACACCTACGCCTGGGCCAACCCCAACTCATTCTGGGATCCAGACGGACACGCATCCACCTTCATCGCCGACGGCATCTACTACGGAGGAACCACCACCAGCAACACCTCCTCGTCGTCGTCTTCGAGTCAGCCTGTCGACGTCGAAACCGCGTTCATGACCCAAACCATCAAAAAGACCACCACCCCATCTGAGAAAACCGTCGAAACCGTGTTCGTGCAAGAAGAACGCCAATACGCCATCAACTTCACATCGGTTTCCGATTCATCTAGACCGTCGCCGTCATTGTTCTCATATCAATGGAAACCAGGCGGGTCGAGAACGACGGGTGCTCCACGATACAGCTGGCTCGATGCGATCAACCCGTTGGCCTGGCCCGGAATCGTGGGAAACCACGTCTCCCAATCAGCTGTCGATGTTGCCTATATCAACGCTACCGT
Organism: Acidimicrobiia bacterium; assembly: GCA_965216445.1. Taxonomy (GTDB): domain Bacteria; phylum Actinomycetota; class Acidimicrobiia; order Spongiisociales; family ZC4RG35; genus MA-ANB-1. Next base: position 623,287 of record OZ244166.1, on the reverse strand, counting down.
CGGAGGATGGGAGGAATTGAAGCCAACTGCACCGGTGATCGAGCAGTCATCGTACGTCGACATGACCGCCTGCTTCATATTGTGTGGGGGGATTTACCTCCAATCTCGGAGGGACGGCTCCGTCGAATTCGGCCTAAGCGCAGGGTCTATTGGAACACTAGGGTTTAGTGGCGATCTTGGACTTCGGTCTGGGTACCCGGACGAGATCGCATCGAGCGGGTCGGGATACGTTGAAGGCCTGGTAGCTGAGGTAGTTCCAGGCTCCGCCGGAGCCTAAACTGAGTGGGGATTCAAGAACGATGGCGACTATGGGAGCTCATACTGGTGGGGTGGAGGGCTCTCCGTTGGTGTCCCTGGATTTCAGATCGGACCATCCGCATCGTGGCCACTAAACTGACCACGGCCTCGCTGAGTTCACTGGGCTAGAGTTGTCACATGCGGCTCCTAGGGCCCTTATTCGGAGTCTTGCTCGGCGTGGCTGTCCTCCGATGGCGGGAATGGCTAGTTGAAGTTTCGGTAGAATTCGGAAAGCTTCCGCGGGAGCGACAGGACTTTCAACGTCAACTGGTCATAGGCCTTGGCATTTTTACCATTGTCCTGAGTGTGATCGGCACCGTGATACTCGCAATCGACTAGTTCACCCTGTAGGGAGACCCAACGGAACCGGTTGGTCACCGGACCCGAAGGCGACTACACCCACACCCCCCGAGGCACCCTGCTGCAGATCGACGACGGATCAAACCCTGTCGTCTACGATTTCGACCCGTTCGGACGGTTAACCACAGTCGACGCCGTGTCCTACTCCTACGACGGACTGGACCGGGTTTCTACCCGAGGGTCGGACACGTTCACCTACCAAGGGTTCAGTCTCGACCCCACTAGTGATTCCACCCACACCTACTCCCGCAGCCCCGCAGGACGCCTAGTCGGAATCACAGAAGGCACCACCAACCTTCTCGTCGGTGCCGACCGGCACGGCGACCTCACCCACCTCCATGACCCCACCGGGACCGTGTCGGACACTGTGGTCTACGACCCCTACGGAGACCCACTGACCACCACCGGCACCTTCAACCCCCAAGTCGGATATCAAGGCGACTGGACCGACCCCACCACAGGCCACGTGTGGATTGGAGCACGCTGGTACCAAGCCACCAGTGCCACCTTCCTCTCCCGCGACACCGTATTCGGAGAACTCACCACACCGATCTCGTTGAACCGGTACACCTACGCCTGGGCCAACCCCAACATGTTCTGGGATCCAGACGGACACGCCTCAACCTTCATCGCCGACGGCCAATGGTACGGAGGAACCACCACCAGCAGCAGCAGCAGCAGCACATCGTCCAGTTCGTCTAGTTCGTCCAGTTCCGGTTCAAACACGGTCGACGTCGAAACCGCGTTCATGACCCAAACAGTGAAGAAGACTTCGACCTCGTCCGAAAAAGCAGAAGAAACCATATTCGTGCAAGAAGAACGCCAAGACGCCCTCAACTTCACCTCAGGCCACGAAGCCAGCCCGTCGTTCTGGTGGGACTTTCCCTGGCAAGACGCTGCGATTGGCCCCGACCTCGACACGCCATTGATCTCAGCAGAGGGCTGGTCACTTGCAATGGAGGTCAACGAGGTTGTTGGGACGGTCGCATCCACGGTGACCCTCGCGAGCGCCGCATGTCTCGCTGCCAGCGAGTTTACGGCCTTCGTGACAACTATTCCATGTGCGGGCATCCTTACCACAGCTAGCCAAATCGAGCGAGCTAGTGATGTGTTAGCGATAGTCGATAGCTGTGCAGTCGACAGGGCTTTTACGACCTACTGCCCGGCGGATGTCGGTGCTGCTATTGTTCCGGGAGTGTCTCATCAAGTGTTGCGCACGGCATTGGGAGACTCGATCCTCGCCGATCTTCTCTCTAGTTTTGTTGGTGCATCACTCGACGAGAGCAACGAGCGCATCGAGGCACCTCCCCCTTTCAATCCCTTCGGTTGGCCGGGGAGTAAGTAGATAGTGTTTGCAGTACTGCTACTTATCACTGGGGTCGCCCTCTACTACCGAGACCGTCGAAGGCGGGCGCGATCTGAAGCAGAAGACTCTCACGTGCAGAACTCACGCCCCCGCACAGTCATCGGTCAGACGCTAACTGATAACCTCAGGTTCGTCTCATTTGCCACGATCCCGATGTTCGTAGGGATCTACATTGATTCTCTGTTGGGCACAGATCTAGCGCGTTTCATCGGTGGGTGATTATCACCCGATCGCTCGCGCAAGAACGACCTTCGGCTTCGGATAAGCATCGCCACATATATGCAAGCTCGACGATAGCCCGAAAAACGAGTGGGATCCCGCCGGGAACCGGTTGGAAGCCGGATCCGACAGCTGGACTTACGACCAACGGAACCGGTTGACCACCGGACCCGAAGGAACCTACACACACACCCCAAGAGGCACCCTGGTCGAGGTCGACGACGGGCAAACCCCAGTTGTCTACGACTTCGACCCATTCGGACGGTTAACCACAGTCGACGCGGTGTCGTACTCCTACGACGGGTTGGACCGGGTCGCCACCCGAGGGTCAGATGCGTTCACCTACCAAGGCACCAGTCTCGACCCCACTTCGGATTCGACCCACACCTACTCCCGCAGCCCCGGTGGACGCCTCGTCGGCATCACCGACGGCACCACCAACCTCCTCGTCGGCGCTAACCGCCACGGCGATTTAACCCACCTCCACACTCCAAACGGAGTCGTTACTGACACTGTGGTCTACGACCCCTACGGTGACCCCCTTACCACCACCGGAAGCTTCTCTCCCCAAGTTGGGTATCAAGGCGACTGGACCGACCCCACCACCGGCCATGTCTGGATGGGCGCCAGATGGTACGAAGCAAGCACAGCCACGTTCCTGTCCCGAGACACCGTTTTCGGAGAACTCACCACCCCGATTTCGTTGAACCGGTACACATACGCCTGGGCCAACCCAAACATGTTCTGGGATCCAGACGGACACGCCGCCACCTTCATCGCCGACGGACAATGGTACGGCGGAACCAGCAGCAGCACCAGTTCCTCATCCTCCTCGTCGTCTTCGAGTTCGAGTTCCAGTTCGAACACGGCCGACGTCGAAACCGCGTTCATGACCCAAACCATCAAAAAGACCACCACCGCATCAGAAAAGACGGTCGAAACCCAAATGGTGCAAGACATCCGACAATCTGCGGTGACGTTTACTTCCGGCTACAGAGACCTCTCGGGACGGGACCTAGACTATATGAATACTGCTGCGGCCTATCTGTTCGAGCAGAGTTACGGACCGTCGGTTGGTCAAGTGAATCAGTACAAGGGGTTCGTCGCTGGAATCCTTGGAACGATTACCAACAACGTTGTCGTTGGAGATACCTACGGCCAACCATTCATTCCAGACCACTCGGTCAACGCTGACCTCTATTCGTCGGCGGCCTCGGAGGGCGGATAGCTGGCCAAATCGCCGCCAGCACAACTCTCGGCGTCATAGCCTCCAACGCGCTAGCAGGCGCATTCCGAAGTCCGAAGCCCGTTCTGAATAGCTCATTCGGTGGGGTGGACATAGTTGGGACTGAGCATTCGGCGCTGAAACCAACGCAGGATTGGGTTCTTAGGTCCCAGGTCGATGACTATGTTCTGAGACTTCAAGCCGGAGATGACGTCGGGGCGATCACAGTTCAACGGCACGCCGACGGGTCTATGTATATACTTGACGGGCACCACCTGTACGTCGCGAGCCAGCAGACAGGGATCCCCCTCAAAATCAAATACATAGACGGACCGGGGCCATTCGGATTGTTGGATTGGTTGAAAGTGCTCTACGAGGGCTAAGGATTGGAAACTGGATGGGCGTGGAGTCGGCTGTTTATCAGATCCGGTATCGTGGTCCCGTTCAAGGTGCTGACCGAGCCCTTACCGTCATTGGCGCCAGCCACTTGAGAGCCATGGACGGAGGAAACGAGTCAGCAGCACGAGGCGAGGACTACTTCATAGAAGTCCAAATACGACCGCCAGAACAACTTGCCAGTGTCCGCTTGGCATTCTGCAACCCGCCATTAGCACTATCAAAGCTGAGAACGGTGCTGTCCGTACTCTTGGCTCTAGGACCGTCGACTCTCGTCGATCTCGGAGCAGACCAAAGGTTCGAGACCCTCGATGACGATTCTTGGGCGGCGCTTGAATCCGCCTACGAGCAGCGACGAGACGAATTCCGCCGCGCCTTCGGAGATTTCACTGCAGCCATTGCAGCCGACGACGTGTGGAACGCCATCACAGCCGGGGATTGAGGCACGGAGTCGTCAGTCGTCCTCGTAGCACTAATGGAGGAGGCCCGGGCCGATCTGGTTTTTTGCACTAGCCGGGATCTCCATCGGTCTGGCTGGAATTGTCTGGAATGACTACTTCCTCTCGGTCGCCGAGGAGTTGTGGGGCACCTCTCCGGACGAACGCCCAAGGCGGCGGCGGATCGCTATCGGAGTCTCAGTTGGGATTATTGTCCTCACTTTGCTGATCTTTGTCGTCGACTACCTCTAACGGGCAGACGCAGCCCATTTCGGCAACCGGCTGGTTGCTGGTCCCGAAGGTGATTACACCCACACCCCAAGAGGCACCCTGTCGGAGATTGACGACGGGCAAACCCCAGTTGTCTACGACTTCGACCCATTCGGACGGTTAACCACAGTCGACGCGGTGTCGTACTCCTACGACGGACTAGACCGCGTTTCTACCCGAGGGTCGGACACGTTCACCTACCAAGGCACCAGTCTCGACCCCACCTCAGATTCCACCCACACCTACTCCCGCAGCCCCGCAGGACGCCTAGTCGGAATCACCAACGGCACCACCAACCTTCTCGTGGGTGCCGACCGTCATGGCGATCTCACCCACCTACATGACCCAAACGGGACCGGGTCGGACACTGTGGTCTACGACCCCTACGGAGACCCACTCACCACCACCGGAACCTTCAACCCCCAAGTCGGATACCAAGGAGACTGGACCGACCCCACCCCAGGACACGTGTGGATGGGAGCCCGCTGGTACGAAGCATCATCAGCCTCGTTCCTAAGTCGTGACACCGTATTCGGAGAACTCACCACACCCATTTCGTTGAACCGGTACACCTACGCCTGGGCCAACCCCCACAACTACTGGGATCCCAACGGCCAATACACGTTCGTCGCCGACGGCATCTGGTACGGAGACGCCAGCGCCTCAAGCTCTTCAAGCTCGTCCAGTTCGTCTAGTTCGTCGTCTTCGTCTTCGAGCACGGTCGACCCCGAAACCGCGTTCATGACCCAAACAATCAAAAGGACCACCACGGCAAGCGAGAAGGCCGAAGAGACGGGGTTTGTACAAGCAAAGCGCGAGTCAGCGGTCGCCTTCACATCAGGCTATGTTGGCTATTCAGTCGCCGATCTCTACGCGGACTATGCCTCCACCTTCGTCTTTGAGCAGTACTGGGCTCAGTCAATCGCACAGGTGAACCAGACCAAGGGATTCCTGGCTGGGGTTCTGAAGACGCTGACGAACAACCAGTTTGTCGGCGACGCCTATGGCGAGTCCTTCTTGCCTGCGAGCTCAGTCAATGCTGGCTTCTACACTTCGGCGGCATCCGAGGGGAGAATGTTCGGTGAGGTCTCAGCAAGCGCGACGCTGGGTCTCATCGCATCGTGGGCGTTGGCGGGCGCATTCAGACCAATCAAGCCGACACTGAAGTCCCCGTTTAACATCCGGGCTGGCGTCGCAACTACGGACTTAGAGGCAAGCGCCTTCAACAGGGCCGCGGGGGTCTATCACTCTGACGACTTGAACAACCTGCGGATGGCATTTGACACAGGTGTAGCCGCCGAAGTCAATATCAACGGGTTTCCGGTCGTTTACGAGCCGAAACTTCCCGCGTCGGGTATGACACTGTTCGATGAGGGTGGCTTCGTGCTCGGTCCTCATGCTTTTAGTAGCGAGGCAGAACTCGCAACTACCATATTGCACGAAAGCTACCGTCTAACGACGTCACAGGTGGCAAGCGGGGCAACAGGTTCCTTGGCATCGTCCGAGACGGCAGTTGCGGCAGAGTTCGCCATAAAGATGCTTACAAACCTGATAGGAGGTTGACGTGAGCCGCAAGGGTTGGATCGAAGTTTCACAGAGGGTGTGGGCCGGTGACCGCGACGGCCTCCGCTGTCCGGTGAACGACGACTCGACACTCTTGGTGCAGTGGATTCCGATATCCGACAATCGCGGGGAATATCGGATGTATTGCCCCTCGTGCGGAGCTGAGAACTACCTACTCATCAAGCTAGAAGGAGGCGCACAGACAAGTACGATGTCACATGACATCGTGTAGCTGAAACTCTGGACTCGTTCGGGAGGCACGGTTTCGTCAGTCGCTCTGCAAGCCAAAGACTATCCCCACAGCAGACCACCCGCCACGCCACTCGAATGGCGTTAGGACGGACCTTCCCGCAGAGTCCTACACGCTTTGTGTCGAAGTACGCCAAGGGGACCGAAGCTCGCCAATGTCGCTCGTGACCGGAACTGTGTGCTGTGGCACTTAGAAGAGGTGGTGAACCTGGAATACTTGAAATGGGTGACCTTGGGCTTTTCTGCCGGTCGGTCACCCATTTCGTGGATTTTGATTCGAGGCTATGTGCCGTTGGCCCACGCCTCACGAACATCAGCCTACGGAGTTGGAGGCCAGTCGTCTATATCGAACTATCGTCTGAATCCAGGATTACTTGAACATTTCTAAGACATGAAATCTTGGCGTAGTTGCCGTGTTTAGCTTGGAAACGTTGAAAGCGCCCCGCACGTGGTCCACAAGTTGACCTCGAAGACTGGCGGGATTGAGGTTGCCTTCGCCTTCGGCGAGTCGGTGCGCGAAGTGGACAGCACCGGTCAAAAGGTCGACCACTTGGAAGCCCCAGCATGCCTCGGATGCCATTCGCATTACTGAAACGACACGCCAATCGTCCTCGGAGTATGGCTCATTCAGGGCTTTCTGAACGAAGCCTTCATAATTGACTTTTCTTGGGGCGCTAATGTTGTCGACCACGATCATCACATGTGGTCATTGCAATGCCTCGAAAGGAGCGGCCATCTTTCCGTTGACGCCACCGCCTTCATATGTCGGCCCTTGGCCGCCACCATGGTGGTGGCCAACACCATGACGGAACCGGCGTTCCTTACTCACGCTGAGCCAATCTGGCGCGAGAAGGCCGACTTCGTCATCCAGATGCCTGTACCAGGCGATACACCTGCTTTTGAGCAGCTTTGGGCTCGCCGTTGCGGCGAAGCTACCTTCGAAATCTGCTGTATCCCATTCTTTGTTTATGACGTCGCATTGGGTGACATCGTCGAAACCGACGGCGACTATATTGTCAAAAGAGTCATGGAACCGTCGGGTCGCTACGTGTTTCGTGTTTGGTTCGGCAACTCTTTTTATCCGCGATCGGAACTGGAGTCTGAGCTACTCGAGTTGGGCGCTCTCCTCGAGTGGTCGTCGGAGAACTTGTGCGCCGTGGATGCGACTGACCTGTCTCACGCCGAAGTCGTCGCGGACTGCCTTGACCGCTTTGAGCGGCTTCAAGGCGTAAGCTACGAAACGGGACGGTCGGCAGCTGTCTAGATGGCCCTCCCGGCAACACCGACGACGGTCTCCACTCCTACACCTACGACAATGCGGGACGGTTGGTGTCATGGACCCATGACACCACGACAGTCGACTACGAATGGGATCCAGCCGGGAACCGACTGGCCGCAGGAACCGACATCTGGACCTACGACCAACGGAACCGGTTGGTCACCGGACCCGAAGGTGACTACACCCACACCCCCCGAGGCACCCTGTCGGAGATCGACGACGGATCAACTCCTATCTCATACGACTTCGACCCGTTCGGACGGTTGTCCACCGTGGATGCCGTCTCCTACTCCTACGACGGACTAGACCGGGTTTCTACCCGTGGGTCAGATGCGTTCACCTACCAAGGCACCAGTCGCGACCCCACCTCGGATTCCACCCACACCTACTCCCGCAGCCCCGCAGGACGTCTCGTCGGAATCACCAACGGCACCACCGACCTTCTCGTCGGTGCCGACCGTCACGGCGACCTCACCCACCTACACGATGCCAACGGAGTCGTTACTGACACTGTGGTCTACGACCCCTACGGAGACCCACTGGTTTCTACCGGGACCTTCGATCCTCAAGTCGGATATCAAGGCGACTGGACCGACCCGGCCACCGGGCACGTCTGGATGGGAGCCAGATGGTACGAAGCAAACAGCTTCGTTCCTCAACCGAGACACTGTTTTCGGAGAACTATCGGACACCGATCTCGTTAACGCGGTACACCTACGCCTGAGCAAACCCCAACAACTACTGGACCCCAACGGACAATTCACATTCGTCGGCCATGTCGACCGTCACTCAGCTGTGATCGGGGCTGTCGCGAGAATTCTGAGATATCTTTGGTTCTCGGCTTTATCTGGGCGAATCTGTCACAGGTGGTTTGTACGTTTGAGACATGGATTGGGAGAGGTTCACTAACGATCAGCTCGACGAGTTTCTTGCTGTTGTTGAACGTAAGGAGGCTGAGGGTCGGGCGTTGAAAATCGAGGTTTTGGAGGAGTTGGACCGACGTCAGGTGTTCACCGCTGATGGTTCTAGGAACCTTTCTGAATGGTATGCGGCTAGGGCTGATGTTGGTTCTGACACCGCCAAGAAGCTGGTTAGAACAATGCGTCGCACGGTGGATAAACCGTGGCTGCGGGAAGCATTGGGTTCTGGTGAGGTTTCGTTTGACCGGGCCGAAGCCCTCTCTCGCATCCCCGACAACACCGATACGTTGGGTCATCTCGATATCGGCCAGGTGCGTCGGGTTGCTGCTGACCACACCCGGTTGTCCACCGAAGACGAAGCTAGATCAGTTGAGGACCGGTTCTTGGTCATGCAACCGTCTATTGACGAGTCGTGGTGGAAGATCTGGGGTGGTCTCGATGGGGTCACCGGTGCCGTTGTTGATAGTGCTCTGACCGCAAAGGCTGACAAACTGCCTGACCTACCCGACGGCTCTCAGGGGTCTGCAGCGTGGCGTCGGGCCACCGCCCTCTACGAGTTGGCATCGGGTGGTCCATCCCCGAAAGCCCACATCACAATGTTCGTCGACGCCGAAACCGCCACCCCAACGAGTGGGGAGGCGGGAGTGCGTCTTCTGGCGGGACCCAAAGTCGGCCAGCAAGCCCTCGGAGCTGTCCTCTGCGATTCGGTCACCGAAGTCACCGTGAACACAGCCGACGGAGTTCCAATGCGGTATGGACGTTCGGTTCGGGCCACACCACCCGCACTACACAGAGCAGTTCTCGCTACTACCGGTGGGTACTGCGCTGCCGACGGATGCGACAGCCGGTACCGGGTCGAAGCCCACCATCTAGTCCCCTACTCACAAGGCGGAACCACTGACCCCGAAAACCTCATCCCCCTGTGCTGGTTCCACCACCACATCGTCATCCACGAACGAGGCTTCGAGCTTTACAAACACCCGGACCACGGAAGAATCAGATTCCGTAAACCCCCACAGTCCGAAGCCTCGGGTCGAAGACCACAGGGGTGAGCCTTCCCCATCACCCCGGAAGCCTTCCAGACCAGCACCAACCCACGCCCAAAACAACCACCAGACCGGCAACGGTACTAGACCTGTGCCAGGAGTCGGCCAAGACCGGTAGAGCCGCCACAACCGTCAGCAAGCCACAACCGCAGCCACCACATCCAGACTCTAAGTAGGAACCCCGCTGAGGATTTCGGCCGGACGCATCGGTCGTTCCAAAGGTTGCCTAAGCCGTTTGTAAAGGCGGTCGAGTGTCACCGATGCAAAGGAACCCAACTCGCGTTCCATGGTGTCGCAAGCACGGTGATAGGTCGCCAGAGCGTCTCCCTGACGTCCGGTCAGGTATAGGGCTGTCATGAGCTGACCCCAGAAGCGTTCCGTGAGCGGATGCTCCGTGACAACCGCTTCCAGAGGCGCGATGGTCTCAGAGGGTCGGCCCAGCAGCAGCAAAGAGTCGAACCGAAGGATCTCGGCCTGCACCTTCAATGCCTCGAGTTGTCTGACATCAGGCTCGATGAACCGCTCATTCCGAACATTCGAATACGGCTCACCACGCCATAGCCCAAGTGCCGAGTCAAGTTGGCCCAGGGCAACATCAGGGTCACCGGGTAGTGAGTTCGTTGCCGAATCGAGCAGTGTCTCGAAGTCAACAACATCGAAGGTGTGGTCCGTCATGTCGATACCGTATCCCCCGCCATCGGTGCGAACAACGGTCCCCTCATCCCTCCGGCGCCGACCAGGCTCCAATGCGGCTCTCAGTTTCCAGATATGAAACCGCAACGCTGTCGACTGGTCCCGAGCGCTTTTGCTGGTCCACAGCGCATCGCCAATCCTCTCTGCAGGGACAACCAGATCGCGATTCACCAGCAGATATGCGAGGAGAGCCAGCGTCTTGGGGGCTGTTATCGAGATCGTCCGACACCGAGGCGCCTCGACCTGGATAACTCCAAGAGCCGCAAACCTCATTTTGGGTGCTCCATTGCGTCCACCTCAGCTAGAGCTCCCAACCCGCCAGGTGATACAACAAACCCTACGCATTCATCAGCCTCCCGTGGGGTGAACCCGCAAACGAGTTGCAAACAGCCCTCCGATACGTTCGAGGTCCGGGCGCTACCGACCCGGACACACCAAGCACAGAGGGGTACAAGATGGATGCTGAACTGACCGGAATCGAATTGGATGCAGATTCCCAAGCCGTAGCTGATATTCAGGAAGATCGCCAGGACGAACTCCTGGCAAAAGAGAACGTCGTTGGAGTAGGAGTAGGGCCACAAGTGGACCGACGGGCAGGACACCGGAGACGTCGCCGTCGTCGTGTTGGTGAACAACAAGATCGACGAAGGTCTCCTCTCCAGCCGGTGATCGGATTCCCAAACGCTGAACAAAATGAAGACCGACGTCTACGAGGTTGGTGAGCTGTTCGCCGGAGGTACGGCGCCACCGACAACTGAGGTGCGGCCGGCGAACCAGCCTGTCCCCCAAGACGTGACGACTCTGAGTCTGACCCAGCGAACCCGTCCGTCGATGGGTGGCTATTCAATAGGCCACCACCTCATCACTGCCGGGACCGCGGCGACGGGGGCCATAGACCTGACTCCCTTCCCCGCGAAACCGTCTCGCTACTACATCCTGTCCAACAATCACGTCCTGGCGAACTCGAATAACGCCAACCTGGGAGACCCGATACTCCAACCCGGGCCTTTCGACGGTGGGACCCTGCCTGCGGATTTCATCGGACGGCTCGCCCGCTTCATCCCCATCCGTTTCGACGGAACTTGCAACTATGTGGATGCTGCGGTTGCCGAGACCCGGTTCGAATGGTTCAACCGCGAGATCTACTACGTCGGTCACACCAACAGCCTCGGAGTGCCAGCGGCGGTCAACATGATCGTCAAGAAGACCGGACGGACCACCAACTTCACAACAGGACGAGTGACCGTGGTCAACGGCACCGTCAATGTGAACTACGGCGGCGGCAAGATCGCTCGCTTCTGCCGACAGATCCTCACAACGGATATGTCCGCACCCGGAGACTCAGGAAGTCTGGTGCTCGACCAACAGAACAACCCAGTTGGGTTGCTGTTCGCCGGCTCGTCTGTGGTAACGATCCTCAACCCGATCAACTTCGTTCAGGCGCTGCTGCGCATCCGCCTTTGGCCGTGATCGGGGTACCGTGCCCGAGATGAATGCCTTTTCTCGGGCACGGTCCCAGGCCGAGAGCCTCATCGAAGTCGACGGCGTCGTGGCCGTGGGCGAAGGTGCGTCCCCATCGGGGGAGCCAGTTGTGGTGGTCATGGTCACTTCAAGATCGGTTGTCGACCTGTCCCTGCTGCCCGACCAGATCGAGGGGTTCGATGTGACCGTGATCGAAGCCGGCGAGATCTCAGCGCTCGACGACGTGGAGCGGGACAATGGAGAATCCGGCTCCGGTCACCATTGGCGACCGGTATAGGAAAGCGAACGACCTACAAACCGCCGCCGGCGATAACCCGGGAAGCGTCGGCCACAAAGGTGGCCACGGCAGGGAAGATCCCAATCACGATGGTCAGCGCCGCCGAAAGCAACAAGGCGAGACGCAACGAACCGGTGGATGGCTTCTCGACTTCTTCAGCTGATTCATCGCTGACGTCGTCGAGCCAAACCGCTTTGATCACCCGGGCGTAGTAGTAGAAGGCGATCACTGCGTTGACCGAGGCAATGACGGCCAACACCACGGTCCAGGCTCCGCCGGCGAGAATGATGGAACGGAACATCGCAAACTTGGCGAACCACCCGGCAAGCGGTGGGATACCGGCGAGGCTGAAGAAGAAGATCCCTACGAGGATTCCGAGACGAGGGTCGATCTTCCCCAAACCGTTCCACGACGAAATCTCGCCCGACTTGGTCCGGTTGGCCACCGCGATGACGACAGCGAAAGCGCCCAAGTTCATCACTGCGTAGATGACCAGGTAGATGATCGTCGCCGCAAAACCCTCTTCCAGGTTGGTTCCGGCGACTGCCGAAGCAGCGAAGGGGACGAGCATGAATCCGGCTTGGGCAATAGACGAGTATGCCAGCAGACGAACAACGTTGGTTTGGCGCAGGGCCGACAGGTTCCCCAGCGTCATCGACAACGCTGCCAACACCCACAGTGCGGGGCCCCAGATCGCGGTAAGCCCCGGGAGGGCCAGATACATGACCAACAACATCGCCACGAAGCCCGCTGCCTTGGAATTGACGGACAGGTAGGCCGTCACCGGGGTTGGTGCGCCCTCATAGGTGTCAGGGGCCCAGAAGTGGAAAGGCGCCGCCGAGATCTTGAATGCGAACCCCACAATCACGAAGAGGACAGCCACCACCATCGCCGGTTCGTCTGCCATTCCCGCTGTGGCGTTGGCCAGACCGTCGAAGGTGACCTCCCCGGTCAGGCCGTAGAGCAACGACATGCCCCAGAGCAGAATCGCCGTTGAGAGAACGCCGAGGATGAAGTATTTGAGGGAGGCTTCGTTCGACTTGGAGTCACCTTTTCGCCATCCGGCGAGAAGAAACAGCGGACCGGTCGTCAGCTCGAGACCGATGAAGAGAATGATCAGATCTCGCGAAGATGCCATCACCAGCGAACCCAGGATCGAAGCGAGAAGCAAGAAGTAGTACTCACCCTGATAGAAGCGCTCCGACTCGATGTAGTGGTGGGACAACAAGAGCACTAGATACGCCGAGACGATGAACAGACCCTTCAGCACCAAAGCGAACTCGTCGACGACGTAGCTTCCGTTGAACATCGAAACCGTCTCACCTTCGACTGCCAGCAGGATCAACGGAACGGCGGCCAGGGCCGTCCCGGCTACCGCTGCGGTCGCCGTCCAGTACTTGTTCGGCCTGGTGAGGATCAAGTCCAGGGCAAACACGACCAGCATCGTGGCGACGATGACCAGCTCGGGTCCGAGCGCGAGATAATCAATCTCGAAGTTCATCTATCAGCCACCACTCGTCAACGTGGCGGTCAACTCGGAGCCGAAGACCGTGTCAACCAGAGAGACAACGGTGTCGGTGGTCGCTTCAAAAACGATCTTCGGGTAGAAACCGATGACAACGATCAAGATGATGAGAGGGACCCAAGCAGTCATCTCGTATCTGTCGACGTCATGGAATTCGTGCCCGCTCCACTCGGCTTTGGGCTCACCGAGGTTGACCTTCTGCAACATGTAAAGCATGTAGCCGGCCGTCAACACCGTCCCGATGGCTCCCAGGACCATCGAAGTCCGGAACACGCCAAGAGGTAGACCGTCGAGTGGGTTGTAAGAGCCGACGAGTGACATGAACTCACCCCAGAACCCGGCCAGTCCCGGCAATCCCAAGGACGCCATGGCCGTGAAAGCGAGAATCCCACCCATGATCGGCATGAGCTTCATGTTCCCGCCCAGTCGGGCCATTTCCCGGGTGTGGTAGCGATGGCTCATCGATCCGGCGAGGAAGAAGAGGAGACCGGTGATCAATCCGTGAGCAACCATTCCGATGATGGCCGCGTTGATGCCTATGTCGGTCATGGTGGCGATGCCCAGCATGACAAAGCCCATATGGCCGACCGATGAGAAGGCGATCAGACGCTTCATGTCGGTCTGAGCCAGGCAGGCCAGCGAACCGTAGATGATCCCGATCACCGACAGAATCGCTATGGCCGGCGCCCAGGAAGCCGCCTCCTCCGGAAGGATCGGAATCGAAATCCGGATGAATGCGTATGACCCCAGCTTCAGCAGGATGGCTGCCAGAAGCACCGAGCCAACTGTCGGGGCCGCGGTATGGGCGTCGGGTAGCCAGGAGTGCAGGGGCCACATCGGCACCTTGACCGCGAATCCGAGGAACATCGCACCAAAGACGAGGAAGGCGAACGTCCCGGTGAACGCACCCATCCCGCCGAGTTCGGTGAGTTGCACCATGTCGAAGGTCCGCTCCCCGAAGTCGCCCGACTTGAAGTAGAGGGCGAGGAAACCCAGAAGCATGAACGCCGACCCGAACAAGGTGAACAGGAAGAACTTGATCGAGGCGTAAAGCCGGGTCTCAATCTCCTTGGCGAAGCCAGGGATCTTCCTTGGAGTCTTATCGCCCCAGACTCCAATCATGAAGTACATGGGCAGAAGCACAATCTCGAAGAAGATGAAGAACAAGACGAGATCGAGTGCGACGAAAGTCCCGTTCATTCCGGTTGCCAGAAGGAGCATCAGCATGAGGAATGCCTTCGGATTCTTCGGCTCCTCCCAGTGATTCCAGGAGTAGATCACCGCCAACACCATCACAAACGTGGAGAGGACGAGAAGCGGCAAACTGATGCCGTCGAGTCCCATGTGATAGTTGGCGTTGATTGCACCGATCCACGACGTATTCACTTCGAACTGATACGTGTTGTAGGCGCCACCGTCGAAATCGAACTGACCAATCAGAACGAGAGAGAGGATGAAAGTGGCAACCGTCACGACCAGAGCGGTCCGCTTGAGCATGTTTTCCTTGTCGCCGGGGATCAACCCCAAGAGCAACATGCCGGCAAGCGGAAGGAAGACGACAAGCGTCAGTCCCCAGCTGTCTAACCATTCCATTTCTATTGCCTCTCTCTAATTCAAATTGACGATGACAAACACAGCTGCCAGGACAATCGCCCCCGCAACGAACGACGCCGCGTACTGCTGCACACGACCGGTCTGCAGCTTGCGCAGACCCGACCCGGCTCCGTCAGCGGCAGCCGACAAGCCGTTGAAGAACCCATCTACACCCCTCTGGTCGAGGATGTTGTAGACGAACGTTCCTAAACCTCTGGTGATCATCCCCACACCGTTGACGATGCCGTCTATGACATAGGTGTTGAACCATTCAACGAACCGGGCGATCGGACCCATGATCGTCGCCACGATGCCTAGCGCAGCATGGTCCATGTAGTACTTCTCACGGAGAACGGGATACAGCACGGGGACCTCGAGCGTGTCTCTCGCCTCCTGCGTCTCCTTGTCATCGCCCCAGATTCGCCAGCCGAGCGCAATACCGAGGAGCGCGGCACCCAAACCGGCGGCGGCGAGGCCGAAGTTGATCGCTTCAGCGTGGTGGTCACCCATCGGGACAACCCTCACACCGAGCCATTCGGTGAAGTTGCCGATGCCGGGAATCTCAACTCCGGGGATGTTGAGCAGACCGAAGAGGATCGAAGGGATCGCCAGGGCCACAAGGGGCCAGGTCATGATCTTCGGAGACTCATGGGGTTCACCGTGTCCCTTGTACTCGCCGAAGAACGTCAACGCGACTGCCCTCGTCATGTAGAAGGCCGTGACGAATGCGCCGGCGATAGCGATCCACATCACCGCGGTGTATCCCTCGTGACCCAAAGTCGCCAAAATCTCGTCCTTCGACCAGAAACCAGATAGCGGCACAATCCCGGCCAAAGCCAGCGAACCCACCACAAAGGTCCAATAGGTGGTTGGCATGTACTTGCGAAGGCCACCCATATCACTCATGTTGTTCGAGTGAACCGCGTGGATGACCGAGCCAGCTCCGAGGAAGAGGAGCGCCTTGAAGAAGGCATGGGTGAAGAGGTGGAAAAGGCCGGCGGTGTACCCCCCGGCGGCGACTGCGGTCATCATGTAGCCCAGCTGTGACACCGTTGAATAGGCCAGCACCTTCTTGATGTCGTTGGCGACAAGCGCGAGAAGGCCAATAGCAAAGAGCGTGATCGTCCCAATTGCGATCATCCAGGGCCGGGCATCCTGAGCGAGATTCTGGAACAGAGGGAAGACCCGTGCCATGAGATAGATCCCCGCCGTGACCATCGTCGCGGCGTGCATCAGAGCCGAAACCGGCGTCGGCCCGGCCATGGCGTCGGGAAGCCAAATATGCAATGGGAATTGGGCGCTCTTGCCCATCGCCCCAAAGAAAAGGAGGAGACCACCGGTGATCGCAACTGCGCCCAGAACTTCGTTGTGGGCCACCGCAGCTTCGCTCAATTCGAAGAAGCTGAACCCGCCGATGGAGACTCCAACCAGAATCGCTCCAAGGATCAACCCGACGTCGGCGACCTTGTTGGTGAGGAACGCCTTGTTGCCCGCTTTGACGTTGTCGATGTCCTCCCAGTAGTGCCCGATCAGAAGGTAAGAGGCCAACCCGACTCCCTCCCAACCGACGATCAGCTGGATGAGGTTGGGAGCACCCACCAGGATCAACATTGCTCCGGCAAAGATCGAGAACGAGGCAAAGAAGTTGTTGACCCTGATGTCCCCCTCCATATACCCCAGTGCGTATATGAACACGGCAAGACCGACGAAGTTGACCAGGAAATACATCATGATCGAGAGACCGTCGACCATCCATCCCAACTCGAAGACGATGTCGCTTCCGATGCGGGCGATTTCGAACGTCTCCTCGTGAAGGACACCCTCAGTCATGTTCATCACGAACAGCACCGTCGCCCATATCAGGTTGATCCCGAGCGCCGCCACCGCGAACTCGCCACCCTGGTGCTTCATCCGCTTACCGAAGAAGAGAATCAAAAGGAAGGCCACAAACGGCAACACCAGCATGATCCCGGCGGTTTCCGCCCACCAACCACCATCGCCGGCGTGAATCTCGGCGTGTTCGGCTTCTTCGGCGGCGAGGAGAACGAGATTCCTAAACATCCGTTACCACCTCATCAATCTGAGGTCGTCGACATTTGCGGACTTGCGATTCCGGAAGATCATCAAAACGATGGCGAGGCCAATCCCGACCTCAGCAGCGGCCACGGTGATGATGAAGATCGCAAAGACCTGACCGGTTGCGTCGGCGGAGCGGATCATCGACTCAAAAGCGATCAGGTTGATATTGACCGCGTTGAGCATCAGTTCGACCGACAGCAGGATCAACACGATGTTGCGTCGTACCAGCAGTCCGTAGACCCCTAGGGCAAAGAGGGCTGAGGACAACACGAGGAATTGGCTTACCAACATGTGAGCCTCTTCATACCGACTCCCTCATCTCTTCCTCGAGAGGAGTCAGGTCGCGGCGTGCGATCGTGATTCCTCCGATGAGCGCCGCAAGGAGAACAAACGAGACAACTTCAAACGGGATCACAAAACGACCGAGGAGGCTGTTGGCGATGGTCTCCGTAGATGTCGGTTCACCCACAGCAGCCACTTCCGCATCACCGAAAGCTGCGACCGACGACCACGCCAGAAGAAGGAACAACCCAACCGACAGCAAAGCAGGTAGGGCCTTGTTCTCTGCGTCCAGCCCTTCGTCGAGACCGGTCGGAGCGCGGGTGATCATGATTCCGAACAAGAACAAGACGATGACCGCTCCGATGTAGACCAGCACCAGCACCCAGGCGACGAACTCGGCGGCGAGAAGGAGGAATAGTCCGGCGGTGCCAGCCAGGGCTCCGACCAAAAACAGTGCGGAGTGGACCACGTTCTTGGCCGTGACCACCCGGAATCCAGCGCCCAGGACAGCCAGGCCGATGGCGAGGAAGACCCAGTTCACTGGTTCGGAGATCCAGTCGGCGAAGCTCAAGACTCCAACCCCGGTGCGTCGGGGACTGTCTTCAGCCAGTCCTGAAGCCGGTCCTTGTCGTGGAGCATGTCTCCCATTTTCTGTTCGGAGTATTCGTACTCTGGCGACCAGAAGAGAGCGTCGAACGGACATACTTCGACACAGATGCCGCAGTACATGCAAAGGGCGTAGTCGATATCAAACCGATCGAGAGTGGCGCGAACCTTGACGCGGCCACCGGGCTTGGAAGGAGGCTGCTCCTCTTTGTGCCCCTCGATGTAGATACACCAGTCCGGACACTGTCGGGCACACAACATGCACACAGTGCAAGCTTCCTGATCCAGGGCGATTACTCCCCTGGCGCGGGCCACCGGCGTCTCCTTGACCTTAGGGTAGTTG
The DNA here is from genome assembly GCA_965216445.1 of Acidimicrobiia bacterium. Taxonomy (GTDB): domain Bacteria; phylum Actinomycetota; class Acidimicrobiia; order Spongiisociales; family ZC4RG35; genus MA-ANB-1. The sequence continues at coordinate 604,780 of OZ244166.1, read as the reverse complement.
ACAGTTCGGAGGTTCTTTCCCGGAGCAAAGATCGTCTTGAACATCGTGGTGATCGTCACCCGAAGACCCTTGAGCATCCCTCCACCGGGGAACGAACGTTGTGTCTCAGCCATCAGAGAAGCACCTTCAGCGTTGCCGTCACGAGGATGTTGGCAAGGGCAAGTGGGATGAGCCACTTCCAGGCCAGGCTCTGGAGTTGGTCTTCCCGGAAGCGAGGGAATGTCCAGCGGAACCAAATCATCGCAAAGACCAGCACAAATACCTTAGCGATCAGGAAGATCGGTCCGAGGTAGGCCAGCTGTTCGGTGCTGAACCCGGGAAGCCAGTACCCACCCAGGAACAACGTCACGGCGATTGCCGACATCGTGAACATGTTTGCGAACTCGGCAAGGAAGAAGAACAGGAACCGGAAACCCGAGTACTCGGTGAGGTAACCCATGACCAGCTCGGACTCGGCTATGGGCATGTCGAACGGAGTCCTGGTCAACTCGGCGAGAGCGGCAATCATGAAGATCCCAAATCCGACGAACTGGAAGATGATGTAGGGGTAGCCGGCCTCGATCTGGGCTTCGACGATCCCGCTCATACTCATCGTCCCGGCCAGGATCACCGAACCGACGACGGCCAAAACCAACGGCAGTTCGTATGCAATCAGCTGTCCAGCCGCGCGGAGCCCACCCATCAGCGAATACTTGTTGGCCGAAGACCATCCGGCCATGAGAACGCCGATGGTGCTGATCGATGAGATGGCCAGGGCGTAGAAGATACCCACCGAGAGGTCACGGAAAATCAGATCGGGACCGAACGGGATCACCACAAACAGGGCCACGGTCCCTACCAGGACCCAAATGGGGGCTGTCTTGAACACAGGCCGGTCGGCGTCTTCGGGGATCAGATCCTCTTTTTGGAAGAACTTGACACCGTCTGCGATCAGTTGAGCCCATCCCCAACGTCCACCGGCGAAATAGGGACCGACCCGGTTTTGCATTTTGGCGGACAGTTTCATCTCGGCGAAGCCGATGACCATGCCGATCAGAGGAATCATCAAAGCGACAAGTAGGACCTTGCCGATCAGCGAGATCCAGAAGTTGTCGAAGAGGTCGAGGATCACGTCGGGCATTACCTATCAACGTCTCCGAGCACAAAGTCGAGCGATCCCATGATGGAAATGATGTCCGGCACCAGGACGTCTTCGAGGATCCAAGGAAGAATCGAGATGTTGGAGAAGCTCGCCGAACGGATCTTCAGCCGGTACGGGCCCTGGCCGCCGTCTGACACCAGGTAGTAGCCCATCTCCCCCTTCGGGTTCTCGGCCCGGACATAGGTCTCACCTGCCGGGACCTTGATCACCTTCGGCACCTTCGCCTGGAGTGGACCTGACGGGATACCTTCGATTGCCTGTTCCACGATTCGCACCGACTGGCGGATTTCCTCGAGACGAACCCACCAACGGTCCCAGCTGTCCCCGTTTTCGCCCTTGGGTATATCGAAATCGAACTTGTCGTAGGGGAGGTAGTTCTCCACTTTCCGAATGTCGAAGGCAACTCCGGAAGCACGCAGGTTGGGTCCCGAGACGCCAAAAGCTGCAGCCACCTCGAGAGGAAGGACTCCAATGCCCTTGGTACGGGCCAGGATGATCTCGTTGCCAGCCACGAGGTCCTCGAGTTGATCAACCGCATGGCTGATCCTCGACATTGCCTCTTTGGTGTCGGCAAGGAACCCGGCCGGCAAGTCCTGGGGGGTCTTCTTCTGTGTCGGTCCGGCGCCGGCATTCGGCTTCACGCCACCGATGCGGTTGAAGTTGGGGTGGAAACGGCCGCCGGTGACACCCTCTAAAATATCGAGGATCCGCTCTCGTTCCCGGAGGGCAAAGAAGAGAGGCGTCGCCGCGCCCAACTCCAACGGATACGAGGCCATGAACACCATGTGCGAGGAGATACGCGCCATCTCGGTGAGGATGAGACGGATGTACTGGGCGCGCTCGGGGACTTCGATTTCCAGCAATTTCTCCGCGGCCACCACAAACGGGATTTCGTTTGCGTAGCCGGAGACCCAGTCGATCCTGTTGATGAGAGCGGTGATTTGGGGATAGCTGCGAACTTCGGAAAGCTTCTCGTATCCACGGTGCATGTACCCGATAACCGGCTGCACGTCGTGAACTCGCTCTCCATCGACACGAGCCACGAGACGCAGGACACCGTGGGTCGAGGGGTGCTGCGGTCCGATGTTCAGCGTCATGTCCTCGGTTTCGAGTTCAACCGAAACCGAGGCTTCACTCATGTGGCGCAATGTGTCGTGATCGATCGTCACTTCATGCCTCGGGATTCTCGGTTGACGGTTTGTCGTCGGAAGCCTTCTCGGGCATCGCCTCGACGTCGACGGTTCCCGGCCATGGCTTCACTTCGCGACTGAGAAGGGGATAGCTCTTCCGCAGCGGGTTGCCCTCGAAGCCGTCGGGCAAATAGAGGCCGACCAGATTGGGGTGTCCCTCGAAGGCAATGCCAAACATCTCGGCGGCTTCTCGTTCGTGCCAGTTGGCGCCCGCATAGACGCCAATCAGGCTTGGCACTGAGGGACTCTCGTGAGGCAGATCGGTGGAGAAGGTGACCCTTCTCCCCTCGGTGAGATCGGCAACAGTCGTAATCAGTTCGATCCGCTCGCTGACCTCTTCGGCATTGAGCTCGTCGCCGACGGCGACCTCTTTGGTCCAGTCGATGGCCGAAAGAAACGAGAAGAACACCAAGTCGAAATCGTCCCGTGCGGTGGTGTGCGCTTCGACCCAACGATCGGTGGCGACTGTGACCTTGACCGTGTCGTAGGTGATTTCCGCACTGCCTCCCACCGCATTAGCCACTTCGTCTGCGAAGCCCTGCATCGGATGGTCGACCGTCTCGGTCTGCTCGATGTCAGACGGGCTCGAGGTCACGCTGATTCCACTTCTCTTTGATGTCTTCGCTCTGGATCTTCTGTTGGAGGAGGACAATTCCCTCCATCAGGGCTTCAGGGCGGGGAGGGCAACCGGGGATGTAGACGTCGACCGGTATCACCTGGTCGACCCCTTTGGTGACCGAATATGAGTCCCAATAGGGGCCACCACAGTTTGAACACGACCCCATCGAGATCACGTACTTGGGATCCGGCATCTGGTCGTAGAGCCGTTTCACAGATGGAGCCATCTTGTCGGTCACCGTGCCAGCGACGACCATCAGATCCGCCTGACGGGGTGATGCGGGGAGTGGAATGATCCCGAACCTCATGAAGTCGAATCGGGGGCCAGATGCGGCCATCAACTCAATGGCGCAGCACGCAAGTCCGAACTGAAAGAGCCATAGCGAGTATTTGCGGGACCAGTTGAGCAACCATGTGACTGGTTTCGGCATCCCGAACTTCTGAGCTACTCCCAACGCAGGACCCCTTTACGAATGGCATAGACAAGCCCGAGTATCAGGATCGAAATGAAAATCGCCATCTCGACGAGTCCGAACACTCCTAGTGATTCCAGCTGGATAGCCCAGGGAAAAATGAATACCGCCTCGACGTCGAAGATGACAAAGAGGAGGCCGAAAACGTAATAGCGGACGTAGGTCTGGCTCCATCCGGATCCGACCGGATCGACCCCGCACTCATATGTGGTCTTTTTGGCTGCCGTTGGGTTGCTCGGTCGGAGAACCGAGGCAATTCCCAACATTGCAAAGACCAACACCGCACCAACGGCGGCGAAGGTTCCAACAGTCAAATAGCTTTCAAAGTAAGCGCTCATACATCCGTTGCTAGAGGTGACCGGCGCCGAGTATACGCATGAGACGGTTTAGGTCGAAGTCAGGTTTTGACTAATCGCGATAAGGGGAATCCAGGGAGGGTTTAGCCTGTGCGCTCATGATTACGCGACCGTCTTACGACTCACATGGACTGGTCAATCTGATGGCAGAGATCGAAATGCGTTTCACGTCCAAGTCGGAGGCTCCGCCCCTCCGATCCGATCTCGCCTCATCAATTCCCGACGGCCAGACGTACGTCCTCGTCCTTTTCGACGGTTTGGGGGTAGCGCAGCTCGAACATCCGAGAGCAGGGAGCCTTCGGGAATCCAACCAAGGGACACTGCACGCCGGGTTCCCCGCTACGACCAGTACGTCACTGGCGACAGTGGCGACCGGCCTCCCTCCGGGCCAGCACGGAATCATCGCCCACCTGACATGGATGCCAGAACATCAACGTGTGGTCAACACCTTGAAGTGGGTCGACCCGGCAGGAGCTCCCGTCGAACACGACTACGCAGGAGTCCTGCCCCGACGGAACCTGTGGGAGCGGCTTCGTGAGTCCGGGATCGAGCCCATCTCGGTTCAACCCGGAGACTTTCGAGGGACCCCACTCACCAGGGTCCTCTATCGAGGAGCGAGGTTTGAGGGCATCTGGGACATCGACGACCTCGTCAGCGCCACAGTCCAACTGGCCGAAACTCCGGGACGCTTGATCTTCGCGTATGTTCCACACGTCGACTTCGCCGGCCACGTCCACGGACAGGACTCCACGGAGTTTGCCGAGGCGATGAAGCTCGCGAATCGGGTGTGGGACGAGTTGAGACGACGACTCCCGCCGGGGGCATCGCTGATCGGCACCGCTGACCATGGTCTGATCGACTACGACGAAGAGGACAAACACCTGATCAGGGAACCGAGTTTTGACACAATGCGGTTCGCCGGCGACCCGAGAGGTCTCCACCTGTGGGGCAATCGGGCAACGGTCGAAGAACTAGCTCAGGTGACCGGTGGTGAGTTGGTCGAACCGGCGTCACTTCTCGGACCCGAGCCAACCGACGAGTTCACCCGACGAACCGGCGACCACCTCCTCCTCGCTCCACCCGGCAAACTGCTACTCCCCCGCGGCTTCGACAAACGCCTCCGCGCCTATCACGGTGGCCTGGCCGCCGCCGAACTCGAAATCCCCCTCCTCATCGGCTAGCTCTTCCTGCTTGGCACAGCGCAGAACCGGTTGATATCCGAACGTATTTGCACAGTGCAGGCGTAGAAATAACATTTGCACTACGGCCATAGTGCTAATAGATTTTGGATCGTTTGGTAGCTAACGATTCTGTTCGAGTCAACGAAAGGTTTGCATCTTGAGGCGTTTCTTCGCGACCCTGATCGTGGGCGCACTGGTGGTTTCTGCCTGCAGTCCAGGCGCAGGTGACGCCGAGACACCTCTGGTGATCTATTCGGGTCGAAGCGAGGAGTTGGTCAAACCCCTGATAGACCGCTTCGAAGAAGAGACCGGTATCGAGGTCGAAGTCCGCTATTCCGGCTCAACTGAACTGGCGGCAACACTCCTGGCCGAAGGTGAAGACACCGAGGCTGACGTGTTCTTCGCCCAGGATCCGGCCTCACTCGGGTCGGTCAAAGAAATGCTGACAGGACTGCCCGCGGAGGTCTTGGACCGTGTCGATGCCAAGTTCTCCGACACTGACGGTCGCTGGGTTGGGGCGTCAGGACGAGTGAGAGTGTTTGTACACGACTCGGCCACCACGAAGACTCTCCCCCAAACCATCGACGATGTAGTCGACAACCCCGAATGGGTTGGCGACATCGGCGTTGCTCCTACCAACGGCTCCTTCCTCGCATTCGTCGCCGCGATGATCATCGAGCGCGGTGAAGACGCAACTCTGGACTGGCTGGAGAGATTGGCCGTCGCCCAACCGACTTCATATGAGAAGAACAGTCCAATCGTTGCCGCGGTGGACGGAGGTGAGATCGGCGGCGGTTTGGTGAACCACTACTACCTCCTCCGCCTCAAGGACGAGGGAGCAGGTGAGAACGCTGACAATTGGTTCATCCCTGCCGGTGACGTCGGCAGTCTGGTGATGCCGGCCGGTGCAGGCATCCTGGCCGGCACCGACCACCCCGAAGATGCGCTTGAGTTCGTCGAGTATCTGCTGTCCGATGCGGCACAGGAGTACTTCGTCGCCGAAACCCACGAGTTCTCCTTGACGGGTGCGGTATCCGATCCGCTCCTACCCAGCCTGGACTCGATCGACGCTCCCGATATCGACCTCTCCCGCCTTGCCGACACCCTGGAGACAGCAACCCGTCTCGTGAGCGAAGCCGGACTGGTGTGACGTGACAGCAGCCCCACCCGTTACCAGGGAGGGGCCTCGCTTAACGCGAAGTCTGTCCCGGGGCTGGTGGACCGCAGCTCTATTGGTTCTGATTCCGGTGGTCGTACCACCGGTGAGCTTGCTGTGGCAGGTCTTGGCTTCAGGTTCCGGTATCGGCATCCCCACGGATCGGCTCGTCGAACTCTTCCTCAACACGCTGCTCCTGACAGTCGCGGTCACAGTTACCGCACTGGGCTTGGGCACCGTCACAGCGTGGGTCACCAGCCGAACGGATATCCGGTTCCGGAGGATATGGATGATCGTCGGAGCCCTACCACTGGTCATTCCTTCTTACGTGGCGGCCCTCACCCTCATCGGAGCCACGGGCTCTCGGGGAATGCTTGCAGACGTATTCGGATGGGCAATCCCGACGCCATACGGATTTGTGGGTGCCTGGCTGGCCCTGGCTGTCTTTCTCGCACCGATGGCCCACCTAATCCTGATACCCGCCCTCCGGCAAATCGACCCGGCAACCGAAGAAGCGGCAATCGGTCTCGGGTCGTCACGAGTCAGGGCCTTCTTCACCATCACACTCCCTCAACTACGGCCGGCATTGGTTTCGGCAGCACTTATGGTCGGCCTCTACACGATCTCAGACTTCGGAGCCGTGTCCCTTCTCCGTTTCGACACATTCACAAGGGCCATCTTCACCCTCTACGAAGGCCAGATCGACCGTCGTCCGGCGGGAACTCTGTCGGCGATCCTCATGGTATTTGCGGTGCTGCTGCTGGTTGCGGAGCGGCGGACCAGGGGAAGGAGCGACTATCGACGTCGTAGGACGCCCCGACCCCGCGAGTTCATCCAGCTGACACCAAGGACCCGGGCATTGGCCACCGGAGCTGTCTCTTTCATGGCTCTAATCAGCTTGGCCCTTCCAGTCTCAGTACTCATCTACTGGCTGAGGCGAGGCCTGGCTGTGGGACAGGAGCTCCCGGCGATTTGGCCGGAGATCGGTCGGTCCCTTTCGGTTGCGGTCATCGCCGCCCTGGTCGCCGTCATAGCTGGCCTCCCAATAGCGATGGTCACGGCTCGGCGCACGTCACGGTTTTCTGGAGTCGTGGAAACCACCGTATGGGGCGCCTACTCACTGCCGCACATCACAGTCGGAGTGGCCGTCGTTGGTTTTGCGTTGAGTGCCGTCCGCCCGCTCTACCAAACTCTCGCCTTGCTCATAGCCACATATGTCGTCATGTTCCTCGCCCAATCGATGAGCACGACCCAGGACTCCATCCGCCGCTTCAATCCATATCTCGAAGAGGCTTCCATGGGTCTTGGCCGCGGGCAGCTGTCAACGCTCTTTCGAATCACGATCCCCCTGATCAGCCCCGGCCTGCTTGCCGGAGCGGCCCTCGTGTTCATCGCAGTCATGAAAGAGCTTCCAGCAACGCTCCTGCTTCGGCCGAACGAGTTCGAGACTTTGGCCGTCCGAATCTGGAGTGCGACTGGCGAAGGCTTCCTGACTCGGGCAAGCTTGTCGAGCCTTGCCCTTATTGCCGTCTCTATTGTCCCCCTCTTCCTGGTAACCAGTCGTGAACTCAGCAACTGATCAACTCGCGATTCGAGCCCGCGACCTTACGAAGTCGTATGAGGTTCCTGAGGGTGTGGATAGCGGCACCTCACGGCACAACGGAACCGTCCCGGCCCTCAATGGGTTCAGCCTCGATGTCTGGGAGGGAAGCATCGTCACCTTGTTGGGGCCGTCGGGATGTGGGAAGACCACCGCTTTGAGGGTCATCGCCGGATTCGAGACGGCGTCGGGGATCGTTGAAATCAGGGGAAGGAGGGTGCTCGACGCTGATACTTTTGTTGCCCCGGACAAGCGTCGGGTTGGAATGGTCTTTCAGGATTACGCCCTGTTCCCCCATATGACGGTCCACAAGAACATTGCCTACGGATTGAGCAAGGGAACTCGCTCCAGTCGGGTCGGTGAAGTAATGGAGCTGGTAGGTCTCACCGGGTTCGGCGAGCGTATGCCTGGCGACCTCTCCGGGGGCCAGCAACAAAGGGTTGCCCTCGCCCGCGCCCTGGCCCCGGAACCCGACGTCATTCTTCTCGATGAGCCCTTCTCCAACCTCGACGCCGCTCTCCGGGACCGAGTACGAAGAGAGCTGAAGGTCATCCTGACCGAGGCAAGGACCACCGCTGTTTTTGTGACCCATGATCAGGAAGAAGCGCTGGCTACTTCCGACATCGTTGCAGTTATGAACGACGGAAGAGTCCTTCAGGCTGATACCCCGGCCGCGTTGTACACCAACCCGGTCGACGAGTGGGTCGCCACGTTTCTCGGTGATGCCGACCTTCTCGATTCGGTCGCCTCTGGCGGCGTAGCCGAGACAGTGCTGGGCCGATTCGAGACCGACCTAAACGGACCTGTCGCGGTCATGGTCCGACCCGAGGATGTACAACTCTCAGTCGGCACAACGCCTAACGCCACCGTGACCAACATCGAGTACTTCGGCCACGATCAACTGGTCGGCCTGGCGATGGAAGGTGGAGTGCGCGTACGATCCCGGATCGGGTCCCGCCCCCACTACCAGGTCGGTCAACAGTGTCGGGCACGTGCCATTGACGCTCGGGTGTTCCAACGACCCAGCTAGCGGCGATCGTTACCATCGGCGACCAATGGAAGCGTTGACCTCTTTGATCGCCGCACTTGCTGCGACCCTCTTTGCCGGAGATCTGTGGCGGGACTACGCCCGAAAGCCTCGACCCCATGTGGCCGCGTATGGAGCCGGTATTTCCATGTTTGCGGTGGCCACATGGGCCCTGTTCATCGGATTGACGTTTGGATGGACCGGTGCGGCCTACCGGGTCTTCTTTCTGTTCGGGGCGATTCTCAACATCCCGGTGCTGGCGCTGGGCTCGATGTTCCTTGTCGTCGGACGGAAATCCGGTCACGCAATGACCATTTTCCTTGGCGCTCTTGCCGCGATCTCGACGACACTCACATTGACGGTCCCTTTCGAGAACCCCCTACCGGAGGGAGGCATACCGGAAGACATTTTCGCACTCGGCTTCGGCCCGCGTCTCTTTGCGATCATCGGTGGAGCGCTCGGCACGACAATCCTCGTCGCCCTTTCCCTGGTCAGCATTTTCCGTTTCTGGCGGAAGAATCGTCCGATCGTCTGGGGAAACGCCCTGATCGTCACCGGTGTCGCCGCAGCAGCCTGGCGCGGGACGGGCCTGGCCTTAGGAGACGGTGGCGGTTTCGCTGTCTCCTTGTTGATCGCGGTGACCTTCATCTGGGCCGGCTACAAGGTCGCTTCGGGCAAACGTCCAGGCAGCGTAGGCGAGCACAAAGAACCCAACGGCGAGAAGCGTATGGATCAGCTTGAAACCAAGGGTTCCTGATTCGGTCCAATTGACCCACATGCTTCTTGTCCAGATCAGAACAGTCCACACCGCAAACCCGTTCAATGCCCACCCAGGTGGACGCTCTGAGAGCCACAACACCGCGCCAACCGCCAGACCCACCAGGAACGAGCCAGCGATCCGCAGGATGTCGAACCAATCGTCCCCAACGGCGATAAGTGTGATGCGACCACCCCAGGCAACCAACGTCCACACAACAATGGCACCGGCCAGCCAACGCCTATCTGAAAATAGTTTCATCCGCCGATGTAGCTCATCTCGATCCGCTGCCCAATGGACACGGTCTGCGCCGAGCGGACTTCCGAATAGCGATCGGAGCGGGCGCGCCACGTCGAGTCGACAAGATGCCCCAGTTCGTCATCGGTCGCTCCGTCCCTGATTGGCTGCTTCAAGTCGACGCCCGTGGTGGCGAAGAGGCAGGTGAAGATCGATCCGTCTGGAGACAGCCTCACCCTGGTACAAGACTGACAGAACGGTTGAGTGACAGAGGCTATGACACCGACCTCGCCCGTGCCGTCTGAGTACTCGTAGCGCTTTGCCACCTCCCCTTCGTAGTTGGGGTCGACAGGCTGCAACGGGAATTCGGCGTTGATGCGGGCAATGACTTCGGAAGATGGAACGACATCGTCGAGCCGCCACCCGTTCGTCGTGCCCACATCCATGAACTCGATGAACCTGACGATGTGGCCGGTTCCCTTGAAGTACGAAGCCAAATCGACGATGCCGCGATCGTTCACGCCTTTTTGCACGACGGCGTTGATCTTGATCGGGCCCAAACCCTCCTCCGCCGCCACCTCTATTCCCTCGAGGACGTCGGATACCGGGAAGTCGGCATCGTTCATCTTCCGGAATGTCTCGTCGTCGATGGCATCGAGGCTCACTGTTACCCGATTCAAGCCCGCTTCTTTGAGTCGTCGGGCACGGCGTGACAGAAGCGACGCATTTGTGGTGAGAGTTAGGTCTTCGACACCTTCGATCTCGGCGAGCATGCCGACGAGCACCTCGATCTGCTTCCGCAAAAGGGGCTCGCCGCCGGTCAGCCGAATCTTGTTGACACCGCGTTCGGCAAATATCCGGGCAACTCGGGCAATCTCTTCGTAGGTGAGCTTCTCGTCTCTCGTGAGGAACTCATAGTCAGCTCCAAAAATCTCCTTCGGCATGCAGTACGTGCACCGGAAGTTGCATCGGTCCGTCACAGAGATGCGGAGATCACGAATAGGCCGGTTGAGTGTGTCGCGGGGTTCTGCCACGCCCCAAGCCTACGTTATTGCCCGCCCAAGATTTCTCCAGTTTCGCGATTGAACGAACCGATTGCTTGATGGAACAAATCCTGCCGATTCGGCGTTGTGGCTACTCGACACGACAATGGAGTTGAATGTCACTCTTCAAGAAGCGGTTCAAAGCTCCACAGCTCAAATCTGTGGAGGAATTCGAGTCGATCACGACTTCAGGCAAACCAGTTCTCGTTGACTTTTATCAACACGGCTGTCAGCCGTGCCAGGTGATGGACGGAATCGTCAATGAGGTCGCCGAGGAGTTCGCCGACGACGCCATTGTCGTCAAGGCGAACCTCGAAGCTGTCCCCGACCTGTTCTACAAGTTCAAGGTCAAGTCGACTCCGACATTTATCGTTCTCAATCCGCGAGAAGGCGGCTTACACCAGCGCTGGCGCCAGTCCGGCCTGGTCAAGAAAGACGTGATGACAAACCACGTCGCCAAAGCCGTGGAAGCGGTCAGCTGACAGGCTCGACCACAACTCCGTGATCGGGCCCGTGCCGATCAACTTCTTCATCGGCTGACAACCGTAGGCCCGCGATCCACCCCCCGGCTCCAGCCACGAGGGTGACAAATGCCACGACAATGCCGAGGTATGGCAACAACCAAAGAATCGACACAATGGCCGACCCAATGGCCACAGCTCCAGCAATGGTTGTCTTCTTTCGGAGCAGAGTGCCCACCCAGGCCACGGTGGGGATACCGGCAACCACGCCAACGACGAGGACAAGGCCCATCGCAGCGGCGATTACAGGTGTCATGATCGCAATCAGCGGCACCGAGGCCGCCGGAGGGGCGATGGCGAACAAACCGACAGCGATGCCGGCCAGAACCACCGGTGAGAGCATCACCGCCCCGCCCCACGCCAGCGAGGCAATTGGCCGAATACGGAGGCCATCGAGCCCGCGCTCTGTTCTTGCCGGCCATGTTGACGCGACGAGGAGAGCGACTGCGCTGAGGACGATGGCGATGAGAATCCGGCCAACCAGTTGAACAGCCCTTACCCGTATGTTGGCTGGGAGAGGCTCTTGCTGGACCGTCGCCCCCTCGACCGTCGCATTGGACCCACCGATCAACATTTGGTCCGACCTGTAGTTGAAGTCTCCTCCGACCCCGAGAGGCTCTACCACTTCTACGGTGCCGACGCTTACGGACACATCACCACTGATCTCACCGCCCAGTTCAAGGCTACGAATGTTGCCGCTCAAGTCTGCGCCAACCGATCCAAGCGAGGAAGCCGACCACGCCCACAGGATCACGTCGCCACCCACCTCTGCGGTGTTCTCGAGTTCGGCACGCTGTACCGCTGCGAACACATCTCTGCCGACCACACCGGTTACGTTCATCGTGGCTGCCGACACTCGGAGCGAACCTCCGACGTTCCCGGTCACAACGATCTCTGAACCGGCAGCCATGACTGAGCCGGTCACCTGTCCTTCAATGCGGATGTCCTGACCCGCAACTGCGATCAGGTCGCCGTTCACCACCCCGCGCACGAGCACCCGACTTCCGACCACGTAGAGATCGTCTTCGACGACGGTGTCCTCTGTGATGAGGATTAGTTCGGCACTATCGACTTCGGCGGCTTGTGCAGGGAGTGGCAGCGCCACCAGGGCAATGAGACCGACAGCGAGAGCGAAGAGTGGCTTAAAGGGGAAACGCATCGGCGGCAACATCCAAGAGCGACGCAGGGAGAATCCCCCAGAGCACCGTCGCGAATACCGCAATTCCCAGGACCCACTTGACCGTGACGGGGACTTCGATCGATGCAGACTCGTCATCTTCCATGTACATCATGACGATGATTCTGAGATAGAAGGCAAACGCAATCACCGACGCCACGACGGCCACGACGACCAACCACTGGTAGCCGGCAGCCCACGCATCGGCGAATACCCCGAATTTTGCTACGAACCCCGCGGTCAATGGCAAACCGGCCATACCCAGAAGCAGCACCGTGAGACTCCCTGCCAGAGCAGGAGACCTTCTCGACAGGCCCCGGTAGGCACTCAAGTCTGAACCGGAGGTCGACGGACCAGAGACAAGGGCGACGACGGCGAACGCTCCCACCAACTGCAGGGCATAGACGGCGAGATAGAAGAGGACTCCATCGGTGCTGCCGCCAACCACACCGGTCATGATGAACCCGGCATGGGCGACACCGGAGTACGCAAGCATTCTTCGCACGTCACTCTGCACCAGGGCCATGATCGATCCCAGCAGCATCGAAAGGACCGCCAGGCCCGCAATCATGGGCAGGTAACTCCGCGATAGCTCATCGACTGCCGTGAGAAGAATCCGAGCGATGGCAGCAAAACCGGCGATCTTGGCAACAGCCGCCATGTAGCCGACTATCCCGGCAGGTGCGCCTTGATAGACGTCGGGAGCCCATGTGTGAAAGGGCGCAGCCGAAACCTTGAATCCCAGCCCGACCACAACCAGGGCGATTCCCACAAGTATCACGCCAGGGCTGTTGACGATGAAAGAAGCCAGATAGTCATGCAAGGCCGTGACAGACAACTGCCTCGTACCTGCGTAGATCAGCGCAACGCCGTAGACGAAGATCGCCGAGGCGAACGACCCCATGAGGAAGTACTTGATCGCAGCTTCATCGGCCTTCTTGTCCTCACGGGTCAACCCTGCGAGCACATAGAGGGCAATGGAACCCACTTCCAAACCCAGGAAAAGGAAGATGAGGTTGTTGGCCGAAACCATGATGAAGAAACCTGTGGTCGCGAGGAGCACGAGTGCCAAGCCTTCCGCACCTCGGCGACCGAGATCGACAAAGAACTGCCAGCCCGCTGCCAGTCCGAGTGCGGTGACAACAAGCAGGGCAAACCGGCCGAACACGGCAAACCCATCAACCAGGATCATCCCCGAGAAAGATTGAAGAGCCCCGAGGTCCCTTGCTTCCACAGCGTCCGCTGCGTTGAACCACTGAAGGAGAGTCGCCCCAAACGCTACGAGCAAGGAAACGGCGGCGATCAAACCCAGGTCACGAGTCCTTGGCTTCCACTGCACTTCGACCAGCAGAATCACGGCGGCACCGAGTGCAAGCGCCAACTCCGGAGCGATGGCAACCCAGGAGATCGGAGGGATGCTCACTCTGCCACCTCCCCACCCACGAACACGTCACCAAGACGGCCCGGCGCCGGTACTACGTAGCTGGTCGTGGACTCGATGTGATCGAGCACTTGTTCCGTTGAGGGAGCGATCTTGTCGAGTAGCACCGCCGGATACAGACCAAGGACGAGCACGAGAATCGCCAACGGGGTGAGGAGGCCGATTTCCTTGACGCTCAAGTCTTTGAGTACTCGGTTTTCTTCCTTGTCAGGCACACCGGTGAATACACGTTCATAAGCCCAGAGCAGATAGATCGCGGCGAGGAGCACGCCGAACGCCGCGACTATGGCCAGGACGGGAAGAGTTGTGTACGAGCCCACCAATATCAGGAACTCACCGACAAATCCGTTCAACCCTGGCAGCCCTATCGAGGCAAAGGTCATGAATAGGAAAAAGCCGGCAAAAAGGGGCATTACCTTTTGCAAGCCGCCGAAGTCAGCGATCAGTTTGGTGTGGCGACGCTCGTACAGCATCCCCACCAACAGGAATAACGCTCCCGTCGTCAGTCCGTGGTTGACGTTCTGAATGACCGCCCCTTGCAAACCCCCTGAAGTGAGCGCAAAGGTTCCGAGCACGATGAACCCGAGGTGCGAAACCGATGAGTAGGCCACGAGTTTCTTCAGATCCGGTTGGACAATGGCCACGAGGGCGCCATAGATGATGCCGATCACAGCGAGTACACCCATAACCGGTACTGCGTCGACCGAGGCTTCGGGGAACAACGCCAGATTGAATCGCATCAGCCCATAGGTACCGAGCTTCAGCAGAACGGCTGCGAGCAGCACCGATCCGGCCGTTGGTGCCTCGACGTGGGCGTCGGGTAGCCAGGTATGGAGAGGAAACAAGGGCACCTTGATTGCGAAGGCCAAAGCAAAGGCGACGAAGAACCACAACTCCGTCGTCGATGACAGTGAAACGTTCATCAAGTCGGTCAGGGCGAACGACATGGTCCCGAACTCGGTGGAGTGGTTGAAGGCAAGTCCGATAATGGCGGCGAGCATCAGGGCGGAGCCGAAGGCCGTATAGATGAAGAATTTGACGGAAGCGTACACCCGGCGCTCCCCGCCCCAGATCCCAATGATGAAATACATCGGGATGAGAATCGCCTCGAAGAACACGAAGAAGAGGAACAGGTCCAGAGCCAGGAATGCTCCAATCATTCCTGCTTCGAGAAGAAGCGTGTAGACGACGAACTCTTTCGTTCGCTTGGTTATGGATGACGATGCCGCAAGCGCAATCGGAACCAACAAGCTGGTCAGCACCACCATCGGGAGCGAGATTCCGTCGACCCCAAGTGACCAGCTGATCCCCCACGGTTCGTACCAACTTGCATCAACCGCGAATTGATAGCCAGAAGCCGGTTCGAAAACCCAGAACAGGTAGGCAGCGAGTCCGAGCGGAAGAGTCGACAGCGCAACTCCAAGCGGAAGGTGAATCTCCCGTCGGGCGGCTGGAACCAAAGCGACCAGAGCCGCTGCCACCACCGGGAGGAGAATCAGCGCCGTCAGCATTTAGAGACCACCGGCCAACAGCCAAGCCACAACTACGACGGTCCCGGCCAGCAAGACAGCTGCGTAATTCCGGACATACCCTGACTGCAACGGACGCATCTCTTCGCCAACCCGATTTACGAACCGTCCAATGCCGTTGACTGCGCCGTCAACCAACCCGGAATCGAATCCGAAGGCCAAACTCTCGGATAGCCTGCGTCCCGGCAACACCAGGGTGCGCCCGTAGAGATCATCGACTCTATACGCCTCTTCCCAGGTTCCCCATAGAGGTTGGAAGCCCTCTTCGAATGCCTGCCATGAATCGACTGGACGCCGATACGTGAGGTAGGCGGCTGCGATACCAGCGAGACCGGCCATGACGGAAAGCCCGCCGAGAATCAAGAACATTCCAATCCCCTCGGGAGGGTGTTGTAGGGAGATACCTTCGAATGAAGGCTCGAGAAAATGCTCCAGCGATGTGCGGAATGGTGTGTTCACGAGACCGCCCACGATCGATAGCCCGGCCAACACGATCAGCGGTATCGACATCACCTTCGGAGCCCGATGTGGGTCAGCTCCTTCCGCCCAACGTGGCTCGCCCATGAACACCAACACCCACTGTCGGGCCATGTAGAAGGCAGTGATCAGGGCGGTGATCAGCCCAACGATGAAGAGGATCGAGAACCAGCCACCCCGCTCGAAGGCCGAGGCAAGTATCTCGTCTTTCGACCAAAAGCCCGCCAACGGCGGAATCCCGGCGATCGCAAGAGTTGCGATACCCATAGTCACCGCAGTGACGGGCATTTTCCTCGCCAACCCACCCATCTTGTGCATGTCCTGCTCATCGCCCAAGGCGTGGATCACAGCCCCGGCCCCAAGGAACAGGAGGGCCTTGAAGAAGGCGTGTGTCATCAGATGGAACACACCAGCCACGTAAGCGGTAGACCCAACCGCCAGGAACATGTAACCCAACTGTGAGACCGTGGAGTATGCGAGCACCTTCTTGATGTCGTGTTGGGCCAGTGCGATCGTCGCGGCCCACAACGCGGTAACGGCGCCGACGGTGGCAACGGTCAACGAGGCCGCCGGGGCCAACTCGAATATCGCTGCCGACCGGGCGATCACGTAGACGCCAGCCGTCACCATCGTGGCGGCGTGGATCAATGCTGACACCGGTGTGGGGCCCTCCATTGCGTCCGGGAGCCACACATACAGCGGGATTTGGGCCGATTTGCCGGCGGCACCAACCAGAATCAGCAACCCAATCGCCGTCGCTGTGCCAGTGGACAGCACCTCTGGCGCCCTTTCGAAGACACCCGAATACGCAAGTGTCCCGAAGCTCGTGAAGACCAGCATCAGGGCGACCATGAATCCGACATCTCCAATTCGGTTCACGACAAATGCCTTCTTGGCTGCGGCAGCGGCGGAGGGTCGGCTGAACCAGAAGCCGATGAGGAGGTAGGAGCAGAGCCCAACCAGTTCCCAGCCGAGGAAGAGCATGGCGAAGTTGCCCGCCAGGACCAGCGTCAACATCGAAGCGGCGAAGAGGTTCAGATAGGTGAAGAAGCGGTGGAACCGGTCATCGCCATGCATGTAGCCGATCGCAAAAACGTGGATCAAGGTGCCCACACCGGTAACGACCAGCGTCATCAACGCCGAGAGCGGATCCCATTGGATTTCCAGATTCGCACCAATAGCCGGCATCCAGTCCCACAGGTGAACGGTCTCGGCGTGGGCGCCACCCTCGAAGAAGGGAACGGCAGCGACGAGGGCGATGACAAAAGACGATCCGATGGCAGCGGACGCCAACCACCCTGACAAGGGCTCACCAATGAAACGACCGATGAAATGAAGGAGCACGGAAACCAGAAGCGGTATCGCAATAACCAGCCAGATCAGGTCTGTCATCACAGCGCTCAACCCTTCAACTCGTTCAGCTCATCGACCGAAGCCGTAGACCTGCGTCGGAAGATGGCGACGATGATTGCAAGACCGACAACCACCTCAGCCGCGGCCACGACGAGGATGAAGAAGACTGCAACTTGGCCGTTGAGGTCGTTCATAGCCCGCCCCGCGCTGATCAGCGTCAGATTCACGGCGTTGAGCATTAGCTCGATGCACATGAACATCACCAGGGCGTTTCGACGCACCAGCATGCCCAGGGCGCCGATGACAAAGAGCACGGCGGCGAGGGACATGTACCAGCTCGGATCGACCATTACTCGGATCTCCGTCTGTAATGCGCCAGTGCGATCGCCCCTGCAGCAGCGATGGTGAGAAGCAGCGCAGTCGCTTCGAAGGCAAGGACCCAATCGGTGAAGAGCCTCTCCCCGATCACCTGGACAGTGCCGTTGGTCGACTCCGGTATCAGTGCTTCTGAGGCCGCCGGAACCCATTCGAAGTCACCGAATACCGCAAGACCTATGGCGAGGAGGACGATCACGGCGCCAATGACAGCAACGGCTCCCCGCTGCAGTGGGAGCTTCTCTTCCCGCGATTCGTCCTTGTCGACGCCTATCAACATGATGACGAAAAGGAATAGCGTGAGGACGGCTCCGGCATAGACGATGATCTGAACTGCCGCCACCAAGTGTGCAAGCTGAAGTACGTAGAGCACTGCGACAGAGAACAAGGTCGCGAGAAGCCCCATGGCTGACCGAACCGGATTGCGCGCCAGGACGACTGTCAGAGCACCGGCGATGGCGCTCACCGCCATGAGAACAAACACGATCGTCTCAATCATCGTCCGACGGCTCCTCGGTCGATTGACTGTCCCGCTCCGCTTGTGAGGGTTCGGGGTCCCAAGTTGCGGGGCCGGGTGTGCCCTGCCACATCTGGACTCCCTCATATGCAGCCGCCCCTGACGGTGCAGTTGCCCGAACCCAGCCGTCGGCGGTTTGGAGCTCGTTGAGATCGGCTAGCTCATCGTTGGGGAACATGTGCGGAACCCGCCCGGACTGGTCCATCAGCAGTTCGTCTTTGGTGTAGATGGCATCCTGTCGGCTGGTGGTCGACATCTCAAAGAGATGGGTCATCGTGATTGCCTCGGTTGGGCAAGCCTCAACACAAAGTGCACAGAAGATGCACCTCAACATGTTGATCTCGTATACAAAACCGAAACGCTCACCGGGACTCGTCGGGTTGGCCGGGTCGTTGTCCTGTCCTCGTACATGGATGCAGTTCGCCGGACAGGCACCTGCGCAGAGTTCACACCCGATGCACTTCTCCATACCGTCCGGGTACCGGTTGAGGACGTGACGCCCATGAAAGCGCTGCGGCTTCTCGCGCATCACCTTCGGGTATTCCGTGGTCACCAATCCCGATCCGCCGATAGTGCGGAGCATGGTGCCGCCGGTCACTTTCATTCCCTTCCAGAGCTCTCCAAGTAGTCCCATCTCTAACTCCAGGGCGGTCCAAATTGACGAATAGCAATAACAAACGTGGAGAAGATCAGCCAGCCGAGAGCGCCGGGGATCAGACGCTTCCACCCCAACGACATCAGTTGGTCGTAGCGGAGCCGGGGCAGGGTGGCCCGCAGCCAGAAGAAGACGAAGATCAACGCATAAGTCTTGAGCAGGAAGTAGACGGTGGGCAGCAGGGCGGAAACGAACCCGGGCAGCACATCATCGAACGTGGGGCCATTCCATCCTCCGAGGAACAGGGTGGCGGCAACTGCCGACATCGAGAAGATGTTGATGTATTCGGCGAGGAAGAACATCGCAAACCGCATGCCGGAGTACTCGGTGTGAAAACCCCCGACGATCTCCTGTTCGGCCTCGACGAGGTCAAAGGGTGCCCTGTTGGTTTCGGCGACGATGGCGATGAAGAAGATCACGAAGGCAACAACCTGAGGAAAGATGTTCCATCGGGGGACAAACTGGAGAACACTGTGGAGTCCGGGTACCACATCACCCCAGGTTCCACTCTGACGCTCGACAATCTCAGCAAGCGACAGCGTGCCTCCGTCGCCCTGCGTTGCCGTGAACATGACGACCGCCACCATCGACAAGCCCATCGCCGCTTCGTATGAGATTGCCTGTGCGGTCGCTCGTACCCCACCGATGAGGGGGTACTTGGAACCCGACGACCAACCAGCCAGCACAACGGCATAAACCGCCATCGACGACATTGCCAGGATGAACAACAGCCCGATGTTGAGGTCTGCTCCCTGAAGAGACACCACCTGCTCACCAATGGTGAAGGAGGTCCCGAACGGAACCATCATGAAGATCAGGAAGGCCGGAATCACCGCCAAAAACGGAGCGAGAATGTACGCCCCGAGCTCGACCTTGCGTGGAGTGACCGACTCTTTGAAGAAGAGTTTGAGACCATCGGCCAGTGTCTGCAGAATCCCCCACGGACCGGCCCGGTTGGGTCCGATCCTGTTTTGCATGTCGGCCACGACCTTGCGCTCCAGCCAAACGTTGATGATCGTCAGCACCAGCAATAGCCCGAACACCAGGATTACCCGCAGCACGATCACTCCGAATTCGGGCCAGCTCACGGCATCACCCTGGAGTCTCGCCGGGTACTCACGTGACCACCGTTACCCGGACCACCGGATCGGTTCCCAGCGGAGCGGCGCCGGGCTGGTTGAGCGGAACAAAGACCACACCGGACGGGGTTCCCGGGTCGACCTTGGCGGCAAACTCGCCCTCCCCCTTACTGGTGACCACTCGGAGAGCGACGCCATCGCGGGCACCAAGGCTCTTGGCATCGTCCGGATTCAGGTAGGCGGTGGGTCCCTGGGCCAATGGCAGAAGTGAAGGGCAATTCCGAAGCCTCACACCGTTGTCGTACATGACCCGGGCACTGTGAAGCAACAGCTGGGCGGAGGGTCCCTTTGGTCCTGGGAGCATCACGGGGATATGGGTCAAAGGTTGTTCGCCTCCGATCGGCACCACAACACCGTCCCTCGCTTCCCACTCGAGGAGATCCCACGTCACACCTTCGTAGGCCGGTGCGGATTCGGCTATCTCTTTCGCGACGAGTTCAGGGCTACCCAAACCCATCGGGGCCGACATGGCCGTTGAAAGGTCGTCGAGAATGGCCCAGTCGGCCCTCGCCTGACCGGGAGCCGGGGCGATCTTGTTTATCTTCTGGACCCTGCCTTCGAGGTTTGTCGCCGTCCCCTCCTTCTCGGCGAACCCTGAAGCGGGCAGGATCACGTCGGCCATCTCATTCGAATTGTTCAGGAATGTGTCAATGCTGATGACGTACTCGGCCAGGTCCAAGGCTTCGCTGGCAACCCCTGGCTCAGGGAAGTCATCGACCGGATCTGCTCCGACCAGCAGCAAAGCCCGAATCTCTTCGGAGGCCAGCTTCGTGAGGATTTCAGCCGTGTCGAGCCCCGGGCCCTCCGGCAGGTCCCCCCACGACTCAAATGCCGCTGACCCATATCCCACTCGTCCCGGCAAAAGACCCGGGCTTAGACCCATGTCCAAAGCGCCGTAGCTGTTGGACCGGGTTTCCAGAGCCATGACTCTGACCTGGCTCGCCCTGTCCCTCAAGAACGCCGCTACGGACTCGGCTAGTTGGGGATCGTCGGCAAGCGAAGCCCGGCCAACAATCGCCACGACATTGCCTTCCAGCAGACTCGCCACTTCCTGGAATTCTCCGGCTACCAGATCGGAGAGGAGATCGTGCCCACCTCCTGGTCGATACCGCAAGACTTGAGTGGCTCTGTCATCTAGCCCCGTCACTCTCGGGTGGGCAACCACGAGATTCACGCCCAACTCCTGTGCCGCCCGGCGGACCCGCAGGTACAACGTTGGGTGGGTCTCCTTGAGATCGGATGCCCATACGAAGATGGTGTCGGCGCTGTCCAAGTCTGAGATCAGGGCGCGATCGATCGACGCCGTCGCAAACTCGGGCGAGATGCCATCGCCCATTTGTGAGTCGAGGTTGTTTGTCTTGAGCACCGTCCTGGCGAATTTCGATAAGGCAAAGGCGTCTTCGTTGGTCCCGTTGGCTCCGCCAATCACCGCAACGGATTCTCCGCCGGACTCGTCCAGAATCAAACCAAGACGGTTTGCGACAATCTCAATCGCTTCGGTCCACTCGACTGGCTCCAACTTGCCCCCACGTTTCACCAAAGGTGTGGTCAGGCGGTGTTCCGATCGGACATGCTCAAAACCGAACCTGTCTTTGTCCGAAAGCCAGCCGTGGTTGACCGGCTCCGAATCCACTCCAACCAGGCGCAGGATCTCGTTCTCAGACACATGAATGGACAGCCGGGGTTGCGCCGGATCGAAGAAAGAGGAACTCTCGACCATTCTCAGGTCCCATGGACGCGCTCTGAAGCGATAGGGCTTTGCGGTGAGCGCACCTACCGGGCAGATCTGCACCGTGTTCCCTGAGAAGTACGAGCTGAACGGAAGGTCCGGGAAGGTGTTGACTTCTGTCGCATTCCCCCGATCTTTGAATTCGATCAAGGGGTCGCCGCTTATCTCCACGGAGAACCTCGTACACCGGGCACAGAGGATGCATCGCTCCCTATCGAGGAGGACCAGATCCGAAATCGGAATGGGTTTCTCGTAGGTCCGTTTGATTTCGACAAACCTGCTCTCGCCTGGCCCGTACGCCATCGCCTGATCCTGAAGTGGGCACTCACCGCCCTTGTCACAGACAGGGCAGTCAAGGGGATGGTTGGCGAGCAAGAACTCGAGAACCGCTTCTTGCGCCTTTTTGACGGTTTCGTTTTCGGTGTCGACGGCCATGCCGTCCACCACGGGGTTGGTGCAGGCGGTGACCAGCATGGGGCCACGCCCGGTGTCCACCTCGACGAGACACATCCGACACATACCGACCGGGTTCATCCTGCTGTGCCAGCAGAATCTCGGGATGTACGTCCCGTTCTCCTCGGCGGCCGTGATGAGAAGCTCTCCGGGGCGCACGTCAACCTCTCGGCCATCGATCTTGATGGTCACCGGTTCGCTCATAGGGGACACCCGCCAGCCTCGACATGAGCCTCCACTTCATCCCGGAAGTAGTCCTTCAGCGCAATGATCGGTGAGACCGCCGATGGACCGAGCGGGCAGATGGTGGTCATCTTTGGAGGCCACGCCAGGTCGATACTTATTCCGTCAGAAACGCCAATCGCGAGGTCGAGGTCTACGGGTCTTCCCTGCCCTTCCTCGATCCTCCGCAGAATCATCTCCAGCCACGTCGTCCCCTCGCGACAGGGTGTGCACTGGCCACACGACTCGTGGGCGAAGAAGCGCACGATGCGTTCGGCTGCTCTGACCATGCAGGTGGTCTCGTCCATGACCACTACCGCCCCCGAGCCCAGCATTGAACCGGCCGCCGCCGTTGCATCTTTGGTGATTTCTAGATCCAGATGCTGATCGGGCACGAACCAAGGTGCCGAAGCTCCACCGGGAATCCAGGCCTTCAGTTCTCGCCCTTCGGGAATCCCTCCACCGATCTCATAGATCAACTCTCGCCAGGTGATCCCATGAGCGACCTCGTAGTTTCCGGGATTGTTGACATGACCGGAGAGAGACATCATGAACGTGCCGGTGTCGGATCCGTGACCGAGAGCCGCGTACTTCTCGGCACCCATCCGGAGGACGTGTGGCAGGTTGGAGACCGTTTCGACGTTGTTGACGATCGTCGGAAGCATGTAGAGACCTTTGGCCGCAGGGAAGTAAGGCGGCTTTAGTCTCGGCTCGCCACGGCGGCCTTCGAGACTGTTGATCAGCGCTGTTTCCTCACCGCAGATGTAGGCACCACCACCGAGGTGGACGGTCACTTCGAGGTCGTAGTCCGACCCGAAGATGCCCTTCCCGAGGTATCCGCTGGCGTACGCCTCATCGACGGCGGCTTGGACCCGACGCGCCGGCTTGGGGTACTCGCCACGGATGTAGATGAACGCGTGATGGACCTCGTTGGCGATACTCGTGATGATGATTCCCTCAATCATCTGGTGGGGGTCACGCTCCAGTAGTTGCCGGTCCTTGAAGGTCCCCGGTTCCGACTCGTCGCCGTTCACGACCAGGTAGGCGGGACGTGCAGGTGCGAGGAAACTCCACTTCAGACCGGCCGAAAACGCGGCGCCGCCGCGACCCAGCAGGCCACAGTTCTTCACATCCTCAACCAGTTCGTCCCGGGTCATTCCGAGGGCACGTTTTGCCTGTTCGTAACCGCCGGTGGCCTCGTAGCGATCCAGCGTGTGAGAGTCGGCAGGATGGTCGACCATGCGCTTGGTGACAACAAGTGGAACGCTCAACTGCTACCCGATTCTTTGCTGGTACCGAGTGGTTGGAAGGCGGGGTATGGGCCCGTCGCGCCATCCTCTTCCCGGATCCCCCAGTCGAAGCTCTTTCGGCCTCCGAACAGCTCTTGCATCTCGTCGGTGTTCACGGCTTCGGGACGTGCCTTTTTCAGCCAGCGGACCAGTTCCTTTGCCTTTTCGGCAGTGACCCCTTCGATCAACTCGTAGTTGACTTGAACGGCAACCGCTCCCCCACACGCGCCGATACATTCAACGTGCTCGACTGACAGCAGACCGTCCTCGTCGGTCTCACCGTGAGGGACGCCGGATTCCTCTTCTATGGCATGCAAAACCTCGTCTCCACCAAGCAACATGCAAGAAATCGAGGTGCAGCAGCTGACCAGGTACTGCCCGGTGCGCTCTCGCTTGTACATGGTGTAGAAGCTGGCAACGGATTGAACCTGGGCCGGTGTCAGTCCGACCCAACTGGCGACTTCCTCCTGGCCGGCTTCGGTCAGATAGCCCTCCTCAGCCATAGCCAGGTACAGGAGAGGCATGACAGCCGATCGCTTTTCCGGGTAGCGGCCGACGATCTCCTTGGCCCGATTCTGGGTTTCCTGCGACCAGATACTCATCGGTCCACATCCCCCATGACCGGATCCATCGAGGCAATGGTCGCCACGGTGTCAGCCATGAGCGAGTCCGCCATGGCTATAGGCAGCGCTTGCAGGTTCGCAAAAGAGGGCGCCCGCGTATGCATCCGATATGGATTCGCACCGCCGTCAGAGACCAGGTAGCAACCCAATTCGCCGCGGGGTGACTCGACGGCGATATAGGTTTCTCCGGCAGGAACCTTGAACCCTTCGGTGAACAACTTGAAGTGGTGGATCAATGCCTCCATCGATTCGTCGATGCGTGCCCGCGGAGGCGGTGTGACCTTGCGGTCGTCCACCCGATAGTCGCCAGACGGCATAGCGTCCATGACCTGTTCGACGATCTTGAGCGACTCCTCGATTTCGTCCACACGCACTCGGTACCGGTCGTAGACATCTCCTTTGCTCCCGACGGGAACGTCGAACTCGTATTTGTCGATCCCGCTGTAGGGAAAGGCCTTGCGAAGGTCCCACTTGACACCGGCAGCTCGGAGTGCGGGCCCGGTAATTCCGTACGCCGTCGCTTCTTCGGCAGATATGACACCGACGCCCTGGGTGCGGGACAACCAGATCGGGTTCTCCTTCAGAAGGTCGTCATATTGCTTTAACCCTTCGGGAATACCCTTCAGAATTCCAGCAACGTCATCTTTCCACCCTGGCGGCAGGTCAGCTGCGACACCGCCCGGCCGGATGAAGTTGTGATTCATGCGGAGGCCGGTCGTCTTCTCGAAAAAGGCCAGGATGATTTCCCGCTCGCGAAATCCATACATCATCATCGAGAGGGCACCGATGTCCATCCCGTTCGTCGCCAATGCGACGAGGTGTGATGAAACGCGATTCATCTCGGTCAGGAGCACCCTTATGGCTGCCGCCCGCTCCGGAACTTCCACCCCGAGGAGCTGTTCGACCGCAAGGCAATAGGCAAGCTCGCCATGGAGTGGTGCGAGATAATCCATCCTCGTTACGTTGGTTGGCCCCTGGCCGAACGTGAGTTGTTCTGCGGTCTTCTCCATCCCTGTGTGCAGGTAACCGATGATTGGCTTGGTACGCCGGATGACCTCGCCTTCGAGCTCAATCTGGAGGCGGAGAACACCGTGGGTTGATGGGTGCTGTGGACCCATGTTGATAACGGTCCTCTCGTCCTCAGCCACCTCATCATCGAAGACGTAGTCATCTGTGACGACACGTCCGAACTGTTCATCGAGACGCTCCGGCGACTCGTCGCCGCCCATCTCCTGATCACCCTCGTCGGTCGGTGTGAATTGGGGTTCCTCTGTTCCAGCCACCCAGAGATCCACCGTCTCGAGAGACTCGGAGTCATTGGCTCTGACAGTGCTGTTCTCTTCGCCCATTTCAATCCACCTGGTGACTTGACTTGAACTGGACCGGGACACCACCAACTCCAAAGTCTTTTCGCAGTGGATGGCCTTCCCAATCGTCAGGCATGAGAATTCGAGTCAGATCGGGATGACCAATGAACTCGATGCCGAACATGTCGTACACCTCACGCTCGGCAAAATTGGCTCCGGGCCAAACGGGAACTAGGGATTCAATAGACGGCTCAGTTCTGGGTAGTCCGGCCAACAGACGCAGTCGTAGACCATGCTCCATCGACAAGAGGTTGGCGACCACCCCGAAGCGATCCGGTCGTTTCCTCATCCAGTCAACGGCGGTCACATCCACGCAAACTTCGAATCCTGCGTCGTGCGCAGCCTCGGCGAATTTCTTCCACTCATCGGCCGGCACGTGCGCGACATCCTGGCCGTGAGATTTGTCGAGTACGACGGAATCAAACTCGTCGGCAAGTTTCTGGAGAACAGGATGGATATCGCTCAATTGCGAATCTCCCCGGACATGATTTTGTCATGGAGTGAAAGAATTCCGTGCATGAGGCTTTGCGGGCCCGGCGGGCAGCCAGGAACGTAGATATCGACGGGTACGATCTGGTCCACTCCCTGGACAAGCGCGTAATTGTTGAACATTCCACCCGACGAAGCACAGGCTCCCATGGAAATCACCCACTTTGGTTCCGGCATCTGGTCGTAGACCTGACGCAAAACCGGAGCCATCTTCTGGCTGACCCGGCCAGCCACGATCATCAGATCGGCTTGACGGGGTGACGCCCGGAACACCTCCATACCAAACCTGGCCAGGTCGTAGTGGGCCGTTCCAGTAGCCATCATTTCGATCGCACAGCACGCGAGGCCGAATGTGGCCGGGAACATGGAGCGGGTGCGGGCCCAATTGGCAGCACGTTCAACCGTCGTCATGAGGAGGTTCCCGGGAGGTGTTGTGGCCATCAGGCGGCTTCTTTCACTTCGTCGGGGATGTAGCGGGACCGTCGCTTGACGTTCCAGTCAAGGGCGCCTCTCTTCCACACATACGCCAGAGTTTCAGCGACGAAGAAGGTGAATATCGCCACGGCTGCAACGCCATACCAACCGAGATCGACCCAAACGGATGCCCAAGCAAACAGGAAGATGATCTCTACGTCGAAGATGACAAAGAGCATCGCGACCAAGTAGAACTTCACCGGGAAACGCTGGGCAGGCTCAACCTCGGGAACGATTCCGCATTCGTACGGTTCAAGCTTCTCGGGTGTGGGGTTGTCAGGTCGAAAGAGTCGCGAAGCAACCAAGGAAACCGCGACAAAAGCCGCGGCGAGAAGCAACATCAAACCAACTGGTGCGTAGTCGACGAGAGCCACGGGTTGGAGCATAGAACGGCCCCTGCTTGTGAACTAAATCGCAAACAGGGTCTTCAAACGACCTACTTGACCGGAAGACCCCTCACCAACAGTGCCAACGCGTCATAGGTTCTTTCGCCCATGTGCTTGTCATCTTCATCGAGGAGGTTCGACATCACCTTCAGGGTCCACTCCATCAGAGGCTTGTTGCGGAGACCGGTGTGCGCCAGTGTTCGCATCACGGGCGGATTGCCAATCAGTTTCACGAAGATCCGCGCCATCTTGTAGTAGAGGCCATATTCGTCCTGGAGGTATTGGGGGTACCGGCGGAGCAGGCTCAGGTCGTTGTTGGCAATGGCCTTCGACACATGGTCAGCGGCAATCCGGCCGGTCTCGTATCCGTAAGAGATCCCCTCACCATTCCAAGGGTTGATCGCACCCGCCGCATCTCCAATGGTGATCCAGTTGGAACCGACCAATGGGCTCTTCGAGAACGACATCGTCAGCTTCCCTCCGACCGGCCTGGTTAGCTGGGACTCGGCTGAGATACCCCAATGATCCGGGGCCGTGTTCGCATAGTGGTCCATCATGTGAGTCGTGTTGACGTGCTTCCAACGCTTGAAAGTCGACAGCAGCCCGACACCGACGTTGATCGTTCCGTCACCCAAGGGAAACACCCACCCGTATCCGGGCATTGTTGCCCCCGACGAGTCGCGCAAATCGAGCTGGCTCTCGAGGAAAGGGTCGGTCGACATCGGAGATGAGTAGTAACCGCGCGCTGCCATTCCCATCGGATAATCCTTGCGGCGAGACGACCCCAGCTCCCGCCCGAACCGGTTCATCGAACCGTCTGCGATGACCGTGACCGCCGGCTCCACCCGTTCCGTCTCATCCCCGCTGACGAGCTCGGCTCCAACGAGTTGACCGTCCTCGATGACAGGGTTCGCAGTTGTCTTCTGCCGAATCGTCACACCCTGCTTCTGCGCCAGATTGGCAATCTGCATGTCGAGATCACGCCTTCTCATGACCCCACCCCAATTGGGGAACCTGGAATGCTCAGGCCACTCCATCTCCAGCATCAGATCATCCCCGGCGTAAGAGCGGAGACCTGTGATCCGGTGGAATTCGGGGACATCGAAATCGAACCCCATGTCATCCATCTGCTTGATGGCCCTCGGCGTCAGACCGTCACCGCACGTCTTGTCGCGGGGGAACTCCTTTTTCTCCACAAGCGTGACGTCGTGACCTTGTTGGGCGAGCCAGAAGGCGGCCGCTGATCCAGCCGGCCCGCCGCCAACCACAAGAATTGGGTAGTCCATCGAGGTTGAGGTTAGGAGACAGGCGGAATTGGCTGTACTCAACTGTTCCTCGATGTCGGAAATCGACAGGACCGGGAGTAACGTCGGCACCGAATGAGCGGACTTCCCAAGGCAACGGTTGTGCGACTTCCGAGGTACCTCCGGCTCCTCGAGGACCTAGGCACATCACGGGATACTGTCAGTTCTGACGAACTGGCTATTGCAGCCGGTGCAAACGCAGCAAACGTCCGCCGTGACCTCTCGCACCTCGACTTCCATGGCGTGCGCGGCCTCGGATACTCGGTCACCGATCTACGGGACCGAATCAGACGTGAACTTGGAATCGACAAGCGAAGAGCGGTCATCATCATCGGCGCTGGAAACCTGGGTCAGGCCCTTGCCAACTACGGCGGTTTGTCGAAGCGGGGATTCGATGTGGCCGCGATCTACGACATATCCGACGACCGTCTTGGAATCGATGTGGGTGGAGTCTCAGTGCGCGATGTAACCCACCTCGAACAAGACATTGCTGAGAAGAACCATGACATGGCAATTCTGGCTGTGCCGGCCAATGCCGCCCAGCATGTGACAGATCGTTTGGTGGCGGCCGGTATTGATCTGATTCTCAACTTCGCACCCGTTCGCGTGCGGGTCCCAGAAGGCACCGAGGTTCGCCAGGTTGACCTGTCGACGGAGTTACAGATTCTCTCGTACTACGGACACTGATGGAGTCTGGACACCAAGTTGTGCTCAACTCGGAAGAGTTTTTTCTCCCCCTCCCTTCCGATCTTCGATCGGAGGTACTCCCCCCGTTTCGTCTCCGACTCCTGGGGGAGAGCGTTTTGAGTGTGGAGCTTTTCGGCTAAATCTCCTCCCCCAAGGAACGAGGTGACGCAGGGGGAGGTGGATCGAACCGAAGGTTCGAGACGGAGGGGGGAGGTTCCCACCACAAGGTAAGCGTGAGGTGCGGCAGCCCCAGCAGTCAGAAAAGGGTCTTGGAGCATTGGCGGCCAAAGTCGGCCGGCATCAGCACACGCGGCCAACCCGTGTTGGGGAGAGGCGTGGTGCGGTAGCCCCGGCCGACCGGCGTCTCCCACCCCGATCCAACCGGGCCTGCCTTCATGTGTGCCCCAGCGTCAGAGGTCTTGGAGCATTGGCGGCCAAAGTCCCCATCAGCACACGCGGCCAACCCGTCGTGGTGCGGTAGACCGGCGTCTGTTTGGCCGACACCCCGATCCATCCCGGGCCTTCATGTGTGAGCAGTTGGTCTTGGAGCATTGGCGGCCAAAGTCGGCCGGTTAGGTAACAGCGCGCTCCTGTGCCTCTTCGTACTGGTGAAGGGCGACGACAAAAGCCGCAAAAATGACAGCTGATACCAGGGTGTAGGTAATCGGGATGATCCTGATCTCGAAGGCGTTGAGCCCTTCGATGTCATCGGGCTTTGGCCCTCGTGGGGCATAGATGATGAACAGCATCGAGCTGATCGTCAGCCACCCGAACGTCGCCGCGCCGGTGACCAGGAAGCCAAGACGTTTTCCCAAGTTCGTGTAGTTGAACAGGTAGATCGAGCCGTAGAAGAGGATCACCGCCGCCGCGGTCAGGATGATGCCGGTGACGAAGAGGTTCGCAGAAAAGAGGTCTCGGAAGAGTTCGCGCATTCTCTACTCCATTCCGTTCAGGTTGCCAGATCGAAGGTATTTGGCCAGCAGCTCGATGTCCTCCAACGAAAGGATGGCTCCGAAACCGGGCATCCGGCCCGAGCCAAAGCCGTTGAGCCCGTACGGGGTTTCTGCCTCCGAGCCTTTGACCAAGAACTGGACCAGCAGATCGTCCTCCGGAAGCTCAGCTGCGTCGCCGAACTGGACAACGGGGCGCCCGTCCCACAGAGCCGGACCGAACCCACCGGATCCGACTTCCTGGGTGTACGGTACGCCGGCCGTGAAACCCGCGGTATGGCATCGAGCGCAGCTCGCGTTGTAGATCCCCACTGCTCGTTCAGCCTCGGCAACGGAAACACCCATCGCCTCCGCAACACCTTCCATGTCGATCGCCCACTCCATGGCGGCCTGAGCATCCTGGAGGAACGCAAGACCTTCCTTCTCGGCGTCGAGGAGTTTGGCGTTGTTTTCAGTGGTGACCTGGAGGCTGATCCGCAGAGAGTCGAGGTTTCCAACAACTGTGCGAGCTGTCGTTTCATCTGGCTGTCCACCAACAGAGGCCGGGTTGGTCGGGTCAAGCTCCACGACAGCGATTTGGGGTGGAATGGTCTTGGAGGCTGCGTCAGCCATCTGTGCGGATACGGTGTCTTCTGCGCTGCTCGAAATCCCGTCACCGTCTGGATCCGACGACTCGGCGACGGCAGCCTGAGCATCGGTCGAAAGAGTGACAACTGCCGGATCGGCCCCTTCGGCGGCAGCCGCGTCCTCCAACGCCGTCAGCATCCCTTCAACATCTTCGGCCGTTTCGAGCGATGTCGGGAGGTTGGCAACGCCGAGCCCTCCTGCTTCACCCAGTATCGCTTCGAGGGTCTCCTGCCCACTGGCCGTCAGCCCTGTTGCTGGGTCTATCGTGCCCTCGATAATCGCGACCTGAACCGCGTCGAGATTCACTCGAAGTATCGGATCTCGCTCCAAGCCGGCTTCGAGTTGGGCCACTGCTTCAGTGGCCAGCTCGGCGTCTGCGACTTCAGGATCCATCGTTATGGCGTCGACCACAGCGAAGATCGCTGCCGCTTCGACGGTCAGTTCGGACAGCTCCACCTCGGCGCTGTCGGATAGACCATCACCATCGGTATCGATTCCAGTTTCGGCTTCCTCGAGGATCAGGTCGGCACGGTCAGCCAGAGGGCCGAACTCCGCAAACTCCTCGGGGGCGGACCTGATGTCGGCGACTACCTGATCCTGGTTGAGGATCGCCGAAGCCACCGTTGCATCAGCGTTCGCCAAACGGTCGAGTTGGACGCTGATCGCAGGATCCAGCTTCTCCAGCACTTCGGCCTGTGGGACTTGGATCGTCGCCAGATAGTTGACCACGTCTTCTACCTGAGCCTCGTTGAGAGGCCCTCCCCCTTCGAGGCCCCATGCCGGCATCGGGGTGTTACCTCGGCCGAAGGTGATCCAGAAGTTCAGCTCGTCTCGGTCGTAGCGGTAGAGAATGTCGTTGAGAGCCGGAGCCTCCCACGAAACTGTGACCCCGGATCGCTTCTCGACAAAGGAAGCCGAGCCACCCACTCCCTCGGGGCCGTGGCAGCTGAAACAGGCGAACTCTTCTACGAGGTGAGCTCCGCGATCGATCGATTCGGTGGCGAACTCCTCAACGAAGCTCTCCTGGCGGTCGAGCTCTCCGAGAAAGTAGAGCGGTAGAGAAATCGCCAAGAACGCCGAAAACGCAATCGCTGCCTTTTGACCCGTCTCGAGCCGTTTGGTCTCGAGCTCAGCGTTGGTGAGTCCTGGTGCGAGATTGGGTGCGATCTCCTCCGACCCGCGGTTGCGGATGGCGGAGACGCCCATCATCGCCAACCAGGCGATACCGGCGACAACGGCAATAACCGTTATGACGCTTGCCGTCATGCTTCGCCTTCAGCCGTCGCACCGATACAACTGGGACCCTGCGGATAGCTGGTCGAGAGGGTGGGGGCCCTTGGCGTTTCGATGATCGTGCCTGTCTTGATGACGAAGCGATCGCCGTTCAACTCAACCACGAAACGGTCCAGGTTTCGAGGGGCCGGCCCTGCGAAGTACTCACCAACCGAGTTGTATTTGGACCCGTGGCACGGGCATTCGAAGCCCTGAGAAGGAGCACACCATGGAACCCGACAGCCCAGATGCACACACCGCTGGAACAACGCCATCAAACCTGCTGCTTCGACTGACCTGTCGACGTATTGGTCACTGAGCGATGCAGGTGCGGGCACGATGTACGCACGGGCCTCGGGCACGAACAGTGGGAGGACCGCCCCGTCGGAGGTGAGGAGTTGAGACTCGATTTCGCCCACCGAGCCAGCATCGATGTCGGCACCGAACCCACCGGTCAGTTTCGGCCAGAAGAACGCAAGGTAGTCGAGGCTCATGATGGCCATGAATGACCCAAACGTGGCCAGGATGGCCCGGTTGAAGAACTGGCGACGGGACACGCCCGCCTCCTCGGTGGAAACCTCCACGACGCGGGTCTCCTCTACGACCTCGACGCCAACTTCTTCGACTTCCTCCTCTTCGACTTCCTCAGCGACAACATTGATCTCGTCATCGACTTCTTCAACGACCTCTTCGGATGCGGTGACAATGGGCTCGACTCTGACGCCTTCCATTGACCGATCGGCAGTTCGAGTCTCCTTGGAAAGCCCAGCGAGCGGATCCGGTTTGGGCTGCGACCTTCTGAAGGCGATCGTGAATGCGCCGAAAGCACCAATGATGGCGACAACTGCAACTCCGATCAGAATCAGATTCGCGGCGCTCATTCGAAATGCACCCAGTCTTTGAGGTCATCAAAGAAGATGCCGTCCTTCCACGGATAGGACCAGTTGAACCCCTTTCCGCGGAAGAGGACGCCGATGATGGTCAACGTGGCGGCACCAGCCATGAACATCGAATAAAGCGCTATGGCGAACTTCCGATCCGACGGGCGTGTAGACGGATTGCGGTCGAGGAACGGGATTGCCATGAACAGTCCCATACCGGTGACAGTCGGCACCAGCACCCCTGCGATCTGAGGATCGAAGTAGGAGAGCAATTCTTGGAGTCCGAGGAAATACCAGGGAGCCTTCGACGGATTCGGGGTGGCGTTGAAGTTTGCAGGATCCAACAAAGGCGAATGGATGATGATCGACATGATTATCAACAGTCCGGTTATGGCCAGCAACGCTCCAAACTCCATGAGCATCAGGTGCGGCCAGGTGTTGACCTTGTCAGTCGGCTCCGCTTTGACGTTTTGGATTGCCCGGGCCTTGACCACAGTGAGCAAACGTTGTGTGCGCACGCCGTCGGGGGTGCCGGCGGGAGGAACAGTCGGCCTGGGACTTACCAGTGCGGCAACCTTTCCGTTGCCCGATCCATTGCCTGCCGACGGCGGAGAATCGTGTTCGGCGGCAGGCGGGTCGGCAACTGCCACTGCGGCGGGTTTCTCTTCGACGGCCGGTTCGGGCTCTTCGGCTACGGGCTCAGGGACAGGATCGGGGTCTGGTTCATCCGCATACTCGGCTGTTTTGGGCTCTTCGGGTTGAACGTCCTGGTCAGGATCCGAGGAGACATCCGGAGTCGGGGTATCGGCGTCTTCGGGAATCTCTTCGACAGCCTCCGCGGTGTCTGCAACAACCGTTTCGGTCTCAGCCTCTGGTTCTGGAGTAGGTACCTCGACGGGAGGACCCTCGCCCTTCATTTCGGCAAGAACCTGCTCCACGGGCACGCCCAAGGCCTTCGCCTTTGCTTCAGCGGATCTTCTCAAGAGGCTCTCTGGGATATCAGCCACCAGTTCTCCTTACAGCGGCCCTGATATGCCGCCGTCCTTGCGGACACGCCAGAAATGGACCGCCATGAATATGACGATGATGAACGGGAAAGCCAGAACGTGAAGGACATAGAAGCGCAGCAGCGTCGCTGCAGTGACCTCGGCACCGGCCAACAATCCGAATTTCACCTGGGCCCCGATAACCGGAACGAACGAAGCCATGTTGCTTCCAACGGTCACTGCCCACAGCGCCAACTGGTCCCAGGGGAGCAGATAGCCACTGAACGAAAGCAGCAAGGTCAGTAGGAGTAGAACCACACCAACGACCCAGTTGAACTCACGAGGAGGTTTGTAGGCACCGTGGTAGAAGACACGACTCATGTGAAGGAAAACCGAAAGAACCATGAGGTGGGCACCCCACCTGTGCATATTTCGAACCAGAGACCCGAAAGCCACGTTCGTCGATAACGCCTGCACATCTACATAGGCCGTGTCAGCACTCGGCGTGTAGTAGAACATCAGGAAAATGCCGGTGATGGTCAGCAATATGAAGAGAAAGAAGCTGAGCCCACCAAGGCAAAGTGTGTAGGAGAGCTTCACGCCGTGCCGCTTCACCTTCACTGGGTGGAGGTGATAAAGCACGTTGTTCATCACTACGTACGAACGGTTTCTCGGGCTGTCCGAGTAACCCTTCTTGAAGGGTGAACCGGGCCGGAGAATGGACTCGACAGCGGGGCTACCCCAGATCTTGTCTTTCGTCTCCGAGATTCGGTCTTTGAGGCTTGTTCGTCCTTCAGCCACTGCGTCTCCTACCAGCGAATTCCATAGGCATACCCATTCTTCGAATCCCTCTGACCAGTGTCAAAATCCCACGGTCGACGGTCGAGGCCCAACTCAGCAGCCTGGTCGGCGAGGGAGCCTTCGAACTTCCCGAGCGAGATGACTCCCGTCGGGCATCGATCGATGCACAGCTGGCACCTGGTGCACTCATCCTCATCGACGACGAAGAAGCCGTAGTTCTGTGTGTCCTCGGCGGGATGGTCGACGTTGACAGCCTCATCGATCGCCTCGAATGAGAGGTAATGAATGCACTTCCATGGACAAATATCGACACATCCTTCACATAGGATGCACTCAGACTGGTCGATATGTAGAAACTGCTTGGGTCGCAGCTTGTCGGTGAAGTAGTCACCTTCGACAACAGCAAGTTGGTAGTCATCACGGAATGGCGGGGTTTCATCGACTACACCCTTGGGCATTAGCTCTCACCTTTGACCAACGGTCGGCCGTACGGTGACTTCGGCTCAGGCTTCTCGGCGCTTGCCGGCTTCCCGTCGTTCATCTTCTGGATTTCGAGAGCAAAAATCGCGACGGCGGGAATCATTACGAGGTGCCAACCCATGGAGATTGCATCCTTGACCACTGCCCAGCTGATGTCCACGGAGTTTCCTAGGACCAGGAACGGCGGGACTGTGAACGCTATCCGCTGTGAAGACCACTCGAGGTCCGTCTGTGCAAGGTTCAACCATTCCGACGGAACGATCCCGAAGATCAGCAGCAACTCTATCCACGCCAGGAAGGCGGCGAAAAGTGCACGGGCCCAGGTCATCTTCTGGTTGAGCACCCACAGCAAAGCGGCCCCAGCAAGCATCAGTTGGCTAGCGGCGAAGGCTGCGAGGTATCCAAGGCTCTTCCAGAACCAACCGCGCGGGACCCAGTCGAAGGCGGTCAGCACCACAGGCATCTCAACACCGTCGACAACCTCGGTTTCGGGGAAACTGGAGAAGTGAATCCACCAGACGGCAATGGCAAGAAGAAGAGTGCCGAAACCAAGCATCGCCCATCCAATGCTCTTGCGGCGGCTGTCGCTAAGTTCTGCTAGTCGATACATCTCTGTGCTATTTCAGACGCGTTCGTGCGTTGTTCCCAAGTTTCTACCACACCGCGAGCCTGGAGATGGAACCGAGACCCGATTTACTAATTGGCCGCACACAATGAATAATCGGACTTCGGAACTAGTTATGCTCCCGCCGGACGGATTGTTGACGAGGACTAAGAGTGGCGACTAGCCAATCAACTGACATTCGAGCCCTATTGGGTGGAGGTGCCGACGAAGATCGTCTGGCCCTCTCCCATTTCATAATCGGGGCGATGTATCTGGTCTTGGGGGGACTCCTCGCCCTATTTGCCCTTCTGTCACTCCGATTCCCCGACCAATCGCCTGTCTCCTTCGGACGGATTCAACCCATGGCATCCATCGCTGTGATGCTTGGATTCGGTGCCATCACCCTTACCGGCGGCGTCTACTACGTAATGCCCCGACTGACCGGTGCGCGGCTCGCCCACCGAGGTGTGGCCAGTCTCGGCCTTTTGGGAGCCACTGCACTCGCCGGTCTTTCCATTCTTGCGGTGTTTTTGGGTCTAGGAGACGGAACCGGCCCGCTGGGCCTGCCCTGGTGGCTGGACATACCCATCGCCGCGACGTTGGCAGTTCCGGCACTGGTCGTACTGGGGACGGTGCGACAACGAACAGAGCAACGCAGTTACGTCACCGTTTGGTTCGTGATTGCCGGAGCTGTCTGGCTTCCCCTTCTCTATCTGGCCACGTCGCTTGCCTCTTTGGACTTTGCCAACGCCGTATCAATTGCCTTCAGCGACGTCTCGTTCGATGCGGGGTTCGTCAACATGTGGCTCCTCGTCGTTGGTTCGGGGCTGTTCTACTACTCGATTGTCAAAGAGCTGGATGTGCCACTTGCCAGTCGCCAACTCGCGTTCGTCGGACTCTGGTCTCTCGGCTTCGCTGCCTTCTGGTGGGGTTCGGCTCAACTGATTTTCGGTCCGGGCCCCAACTGGCTCGACGGCGTCGCCGCCGCCCTTGGGCTTGCACTTCCTATCGGGGCGCTGGCGAATGCAGCAAACTTCTCCCTTACTCTCGAGAAGTCGTGGCGGGATCTGCCCGACCATCCCGGGCTCAGCTCGGGGGTCATCGGAAGTTACCTGGCGGTGGTTGTTGGTGGACTTGCCGCCTTCGGTTCTTTCCCATCGATCGGTGCCGCGGTAGCGCTGACCAGCTTCTGGGACGGTGTTGAATATGCCGCGCTGCTCGGAATCGGACCACTGTTGGCAGCGGGACTGGTGTTCCCGGCCCTACCCCGCCTGTCGGGACGCAACATCGCCAATATCGACCGTGTCAGGACTTTCAATCGGATGACCGTTGTAGGTGTGGTCGGAGTGCTCATTTCACTCGTTGCGGCTGGCCTCTACACCGGGTACGCCTGGATCGGCGGATCGAACAGCGCCGCGTACATCGACGCTGGCGAGGGATGGGCTCAGGCTGGCGGCTCCACCGTTGAGACCCTCGTTCTGATCGCGGTCGGATTCGGAGTGATATCTCTGCTGGGCCAACTGTCGTATGCCGGAGTTGTCCTGGGTACGGTCACCACAGGAAACGTCGTAGCCCAGGAGGTTTTGGTCGAGAAGGAGGATGACAGTGGCTGACGTCAACGCCGCTGCTCAGGCCCTCGGCATCCCGGCCGACCTCGTAATGCGCTCCGCCCAGGCACGAGCTGAGGCGACCGGCTCATCAATCGACGATATTCTCGCAGCATGGTCTGGTGGTGAGGCAGTTGCCGCGACACCTGAACCAACCCCTGCCGAACCAGCTGCATCCGCTCCGGAACCCGAAGCTGCGGAGGCACCACCTGCCCCCTCACTTGAGATACCCGAAGTGGCAACCCCGCCACCGGTCGCTCCCCAGTCCGCGGGAGATTACGAGCCGCCAGTGTTGGTTGGGGCCAAGGACAAACCGATGACCGTCCTTTACGGCGCGTTAGCCCTCTTCTTTGCGGTCGCGCTGCTCGGTCTACTGGGCCCTTCCATACCCACAGATGAGCCAGGTGCGAGGACAAGTGCCGTCGCCCATAGCGATCAAGGCATGGTCGGACAAGACCTGTACACATCACTCGGATGTGCAGCCTGCCACACCCAATCGATACGCCCCAT
Organism: Acidimicrobiia bacterium; assembly: GCA_965216445.1. GTDB lineage: Bacteria > Actinomycetota > Acidimicrobiia > Spongiisociales > ZC4RG35 > MA-ANB-1. The sequence continues at coordinate 567,076 of OZ244166.1, read as the reverse complement.
TGTGGCCGACGTCGGACTAGGCGCCGTCTCGCTCAGCGACACCAACCAAGTTCTCGGAGATCGTCGGCATGGCCCCGATCTCGCCGACGTCGGTTCCCGGATGAGCGCCACAGAAATCGAATTGACGGTCGCCGGATCGGCTGGCCATCCCGGGCACAACCTCGGTGAAGCGGATATGGCGGCCCTCGTCGCGTATCTTTTGGAATCGACCGCTGAAGGGAGTGGGTCTTGAGCGATATCGCCGCCGCGGCTGCAGCTCTCGGGATACCCGAAGACCTGGTTCGACGCTCAGCAGAGGCCAGGGCGACCGAAACCGGTTCAACAGTCGATGAGATCCTGGCGGCCTGGGCCGGTGGAGCACCTGCCCCAGCAGGCCAGACGTCAACGGAGGAGGCGTCTCCTGCGACCGAACCAGAACCAGACGTTCAACTCGACACAGCGGCAGCCGAAGCCGAGCCAGAGATCTCGATCGATCTCCCACCGAGTGAGGCACAACCGGTCGGTGCAATTACCAGGGCTCCAGTGCCTTCGGAAGTCACGATGGCCGAAGCAGCCAATCTGCCCGTTGTCGTCACTGTGCCCACAGTGGGAATCAAAGAACGCACCAACTTCGCTATTCCCAAGTGGCTGGCAACCCTCTTTCTGATCGTCCCCCTATTTGCCCTGTTTGCACTCGGTGGATCGGCAACCGGAGAATGTGGATCAGCGACCGAGCTGGAGACGGATGTGGTTTCAGGTGAGGCTGTCAACTGTGACGGCTCAACGTTCGAAGGATCGGGCGTTGGTGGTGGAGGAACCGACTTCATCGCACTTGGCGAAGCCATCTACCTGGGCGAGGAAGTCTCCGGTGTGAACTGCGCCGGGTGTCATGGCGCCGGCGGCGGTGGTGGTGCCGGTCCGGCCCTCAACGGAGTACTCAACGTTTTCGGTGCGTGTGCTGACCACATCGAATGGATCGACCTGGCGACACCAGGTCTTCAGGCAGCAGGAGAAACCACCTACGGCGACACGAACAAACCATTGGGAGGATTTGGAGCTCCAATGCCCGGGTTTGGGAACTCGCTCTCAGAGGAGCAGATCGCTGCGGTGAGTGCCTTCGAGCGGGTTCGGTTTGGTGGTCAGGATCCGGAGGAGTCACTAACCGACTGCGGCCTGGCCGAGGAGGCTACCGACGGTGGCGAGACCGCTCCCGAGGGTGAGGAGCCGGCAGGGGAAGAGGGTGGCGAACCCTCAGGCGAAGCCGGGACCGAGGGCGACGCATAGGCTTTCGCACTCTTCGAGTTTTGACTCAAGATTGAGCGACCGATCGCCGATATTCCATCTGCATGAACAGGAGGGCGGTCGTTTTCCCTTCATACAGAGGGCACGTTCTGTCCTAGGTGTGATGGATAGCCTCCCAGCCCGCCCCACGGTAACGATCCTCTCCTACATGTAGTTGAGGCCCTCGATTCGTCGAGGGCCTCAACGCGTATTGGGGTCATAAACTCACACCCGGTATTCTCGATTCTGTCCTAACGCATCAACCCAGGAGCACAGATCTGAGACCGGCCACAGCCATCATCATCGTTGTGTTGCTGGCAGTGATTGCAATTGCGGGCGCAATTCAGCTGGTGCAGATACTCAACGCCTGAGCACACCCCTATGCCGTGAAGCTGACCGACACTCCGGTCGAGATGCGGAATTGCTCTGATGCGTTTCCACCACGGACAGCAAGAGCGACAAGACCGGCCGAGTCGACGTGCAGCAGTGCCCCTCCATCGTCAACGTCGGAGTAAGCCGTCGCCCACAAGACCTGGTGTGAGGTCGCACCGATCTGCACGTTGACCATCTGGCCGACTGACAATCCGAGGGTCGCGAGATCGTCGGGACCCACGTTCGTCTGCGCATTTCCGAAACTGTCGACCCACCAGCACTGCCCGGAAATCGAGGACGGCTCGAGCTCTGGAAGGGGCAGCAGAAGTGGACTCACGTCATCTCCGCTCAGCGTTGGCCCCAGATCCTCGATCGCAGCGTCCCCAGCGGCGAGGAGTGCGGCTGCCGGTGCGAATATGTCACGGCCATGGAAGGTGGCTCCCGGAGAGGGAATCATCGCTTCCGGATTCTCGATTGAGACGATCTTCGTCGCCCCACCCGCCAACGCAACCGCGGGAGACATCAACCCATTGTCCGGCCCCACGAAATAGCCCCAGGCGGTTTCCAACGCTAGAGCTTTGCGATCGGAACCAACACCTGGGTCAACGACCATCAAAGCCACACCTTCAGGCAAGTACTGGATTGCCCGCGTCATGGCGAGTCCGCCGGCAAGCACATCCCCACGCGCAATCTCATGTGTCACGTCGATGACTTGGGATTCAGGAGCAAGCTTGGCGAGGACTCCGTGAACTACACCGACAAACTCATCTTTGAGCCCGAAGTCGGATAGGAAGCTGATTGGCAACGTCATTGTCCACCGACGCTAACCACCGTCGAATCCTCAAGCCAGACGACCAGTCCTATATTGCTGTCATGGGTGACCAGACGTACGAGAGCTTGGCCAAAGAAGTTGCCCGGACCGACGTGTCGATGCTCATGGGCGGAGTCGACACCGGAAAGACGACCCTGGGTCTCCAGGCGGCGCGTCTCGCCCTCGCCGCGGGCCGAACCGTCGCCATCGTTGACGCCGACGTCGGCAACACCACGGTGGGACCGCCTGCGTGCGTTGGCCTGAAGATTCTCCGAGGTCTCGAAGATCTGGACACGATCTCTGAACCAGACCAACTCCACTTTGTGGGGACAATCACTCCGTCACGACTGGTCCTGCAACAGGTCGTGGCGACCGCTGCTTTGACACAGGTTGCTCGTCAGCAAGCTGACCTGGTGATAATTGACACAACCGCAGTCATATCTGGAGTTTCGGGCGAAACGTTGAAGTACCACAAGGCCGAGCTATGCCGTCCCGACAAGGTGGTGGCCCTGCAAAGAGGTGGAGAGATGGAGCCCGTCGTTGGAATGCTGCGACGGTTCCTCGGGGTGGACGTGACCGTCGCTCCAAGTGACCCCAACGTGATTCCCGTGTCTCCTGACGAGAGGGCGGAACGCCGGATCGAGGCATTCTCCAAGGCTCTCGTGGGTCCGATGGAACGCTGGAAAGTGCGTCCTACAGTTTTTGCTCCAACACTGCCCGTGGGACTCAACCTCGACAGGCTGAACGATGTGCTGGTTGGCGTCCAGGACCAAGTCGGCGGATGCCTCGGTCTCGGGCTTCTGTCGCACGACGCCGATGGGCTCCGGGTGATGACAAATGTTGGCGAGGGCATGAAGGGCTTACGGCTCGGTTCGATGCGCCTCCATCCGACGACCTTCGAGAGCACGATGCTCTCGTTACGTGAGGTCATGTTCGGAATCTGAGAGTTCGACCAGTCAAAAACGACTGAGATAAGGGGTCTTTAGCCCCAGGTGCCTTTCTCAAGCGCTCGGCAGGCCGTGCCGATAGACGTCCAATGCCGAATCGAAAGCGCTGGGTTGCCCTTCTACTAACCCTCTCCCTCGCCCTTATGGGATTCGGCATCTCCGCCACAGCTGACGCTGGACAGGAGAGTGAGTTCCTTTCCAAGGTGAACGCTTCCCGCTCCGCTGCTGGTCTCGCCCCACTGACGATGTCAGGTGGGCTTCAGTCCTACGCCAGGAGCCATAGCGTTGCCATGGCCGACGCCGGCTCGATCTTTCACTCAACCAGTTCACAGCTCGCGGCAGCCGCCGGGTCCGGATGGTCAAAACTCGGAGAGAACGTCGGTCGCGGACCGTCGGTTTCTGCGCTGCACAGCGCCTTCATGGGGTCGTCGGGGCACAAGGCCAACATCCTTGGTGACTACAACTACGTAGGCATTGGGACGACCGTGTCGGATGGCTACGTGTACGTGACGATGGTGTTCATGAAGAAGGGTTCGACCGGGGCTAGTGGATCGGGATCGTCGGGCTCAGGGTCCACCGGTACCGCAGCACCCACGACCACCATCCCGCCGACCACAACTACCACGCTGATCGTCCCACCGGACAAGGCCGTGACCCCCGGAGTTACCTGCCTCGAAGCGACCCGCTTCTGGCACATGTGCCACGATTAATTTGCTGGCCGACTTTGGCCGACCAACCTCCAAGACAGTCCGGTTCGTTCGCGGCCGGGGCATACCTCGAGCTGATATTGCTCAATTCGGACGTCGGCCAAACAGACGCCGGTCGGCCAGGGCTACCGCTCCGCCAGACATCCGGAAGTGGGCTGCCACGATTGGCTAGTCCGAGAGTCCAAACCACCGGTTCACACACCCAAACTTGCTGTCGCAACTACGGCCAAACAATCGAGGGCGGCGCCGTTTGGCCGTCCACAATCACCCTGGAACCAAGTGGTTCCACCAGTTCGACGGTGTATACGATTTCGTTTCCCACCAAGGTGCACCCCAGTAGGGGTGGATCGAACGGCTCGAGCCAGACCGCAACTTCAACGGCTTCGCCTGACTCGTTTACTTCGACGGCGGCAAATCCCGGATTATCAGACCGGTTGTCGCATTTCTCGTGCACAGACCTGATTTGGAAGGTGGAGTCAGATTCCGAAGGGTCACCGATGACCTCAAATGTCGATACCACCGAGTCTTCGTGTGCGGTAGCACGCACCAAGGTGCATGAGGAGACCCTCACCAGTTCATAGGCTCCCCCCGTCTCGTTCATCTCTATGGCAGCAAAGGCCTCTTCATCGCTGAAGAACAGGGCAAGGCTGTCATCAACAACGGCAAACCCGTTTGCCTCTTCCAGCAGTTCAGGGGTTTCTTCGAACAGGCCACCTTCTTGATATAGATCCAATACGGCAGCACCAAGACCTATTCGGGCAAACTCGCTCCTGTTGAGAGGGGGCCGATCCATCACCTCAGCGGGAACCACAATGTCTTTGTTCAAACACATGAGATCCGAGCCACCAGAGGTCCAACAGGCCGAGACCAGCAACAAGAATCCCGACGCTATTCCAAAGACTCGCAGAGTCACCGCAAGAGTCCTGACCAAATCACCTGAATCTCCAGGATCGGCGCAAACACATCGTATTCATATCTGATCAGCGCTTGACGCCGAAGACGAGGTACCACCTGCCATGAGAAACGCCCGAGTGACCCTCCAAAGCCGTCTCCGCACTTCCCCGAACGGATCTTTCTCTGGCTTGCCTCTCGGGCGTTATTGGGGAATGTAGGGATCGGTCAAGTTGAGTTCAATGGTGTCGTGGCAATTGTTTTCTATCGTTAAGTATCGCAAAGTGGGTCCAAGTCCGTAATTCTGGCAGGCGACACCCGGCTTATTCACAGAAACAGGGGTTTTCCACAGGGTTTGTCCACATGGCTGTGTTTACAAGTATCTAACCCGAATTTTCGCGAGTCTCGAACGCTGACCTGACCAACGATCGAAAAGCGACTTCGACCATTTCGTAGATCTCACCGAGAACCAATTCGAGCTCGTCGGGAGTCACCCAATGCCTGGCCATCCTTCCCCGAAGGACCAACCCACCCTCGTCATCGAGGGCGAAGAATGCCCTCCACGATCTGCCGTTGCGAACGAGGACTTCACGGAAGACGTCGGTAGCACCGGGAGGGACTGGAAGCACATACGCCTCATACCTAAGACTTCGCTCACCCGGCGTGAACCAAACGGTTGTGGCATCCCGGGTTTCTTGCCGAATCCGCACTGCCCAACGTCCGTCGAGCTCTTCGGCATACTCCACCGCCGAGTCGGGATCGGCCAGCCAGGTGTCGATTTGCCTCGTCAGCACTTCCCTCAAATCGGGACCGGTCATCATTGAAAGGACAACTCGAGACGTGACTCGAGGACACCCACCGGCTCGCCGCCGCCCAATACCATCGGCTCAGCGACAGGTCGCAATGACGACCTCTGGGCCGAGGTCAAGAGACCCGTATCCTCCAGCGCGGCTACGGCGGCCTGCGCCGCTACGACATCACTTCCATCCCAGCATTTGACGGCGACTCCCAGGTGCCCATCCACCGCAACACCAATGCAGCCGTCTGCTCCGCGTTTGGCTACAGCGTTGAGGGCCGTGGCGATTGAAGCATCCCCATTGTCGGTTCCTGAAACCAAAGCAGGATATGTGTGCATCGAATTCGCCACTTCGTGGAGTTTGGGATCGGTTGCCAACCGAGAGAACATCAGCGCCATCGCCCGGGCGGTTGTCCTCAGGACCGGAGCTCCGCAGCCGTCGACACCTACGGGCTCCACCGGATACTCCCCCAGCTCAGTTACAAATTCTTGGATCTCTTGTTGCAGCGGGTGCGACGGGTCGAGGTAGGTCTCGGTAGGCCAGCCTGAGGCAAGGCACGCTCGAAGCCACGACGCATGTTTGCCCGAACAGTTGTGCCAGATACGACGCGGCCCCGTCTCACCAGAACCCAGAAGCCGATCACGTGCCGATGCCTTGAGCGGCCACGACACGGGACAACCGAGCGAGGACTCATCCAGTCCGGCCTCGCCGAGCATGGCGCCGACAAGAGCGACGTGAACCGGCTCCCCGTCATGGGATGAGGCTGCCATAGCCAACTGCCGTCTATTCAGCTTCGCCCCAGCAAGCTGGGCAACATAGGCCTGAAACGGCTTTGCCGACGACCTGAGGAAGAAGGGTTGGTCCAGGTTGCCGTAGTGAGCTCTGAGGTTGCCGTGGGCATCGACCACAGCAACGGTCCCGTCATGGAATGTCTCCGGCAATCCGGATCGGATTCGCGCCGCGAGCACCGCTTAGCCGGCGGCTGTGGGTGTGCCGTGCTGGCTTCTGAAGCGGTCGACGATCTCCTCCTGGATCTTGTCGATCACCAAGTGCAGCTGCTTCCTCTGTGCGGAGAGCTGCCTCTCGAAGTCGCGGAGTTCTTCGAGGGCTGAGGCAATCTCCTCTTCGGTGAGCTCGCTCAACTGAGTAAGCACACCGTCATCCATGATCTTGTCGATCAATCGACGTCCGGTCGACTTTGGGAGGGGCGGCATTACCTCGATGTACCGCAGCGTCGGTTCGTTCCCGAGGATCATTCCTTTGGCAAGGATTTCGGGGAGGGCTTCCAACAACGTCCGCTCTTCTTCACCTTTGCGACGGCTCAGCTCGAAATCGAGGAGATCCATTCGACCATGAAGCAGCCGTCGGTAGTAGGACACCTGGCTCTCAACGTCTTCGGTGGTATCGCGGCGTTCTCGTAGTTGGCTCAACTCGAGGTCTGCCAGATCTGATACGAATTCGGGCTGAAGGACCCGGTCTATGCGTCGACGACTATCACTCACAGCAGCCAGGTTACTTGCAAGCTTTGGCGAGTGTTGGATAAGGATTGACGGCAGCGGAGCCCCGTCCCCCGGGATGGATCTCGAAGTGGAGATGGGGGGCGCCTCCCTTGGCGTTCCCCGAGTCACCGTTGAACCCGATGGTCTGACCCTGGCTCACGCTCTGACCGTTGGAGACGTTGAAACTGGCAAGGTGGGCGTAGTAGTAGGCGACACCGTTATTGGCGGTCAACCAGATCGTCTTCCCGCCCAATCCGCTGTTTCCGACACTCACCTTTCCGGCCGCAACTGCGTACATGGGTTCGTTCCAAGCAGCAAACATGTCTGTCCCCTTGTGGGTGCGTCCCCCAGATCTCGGGAATCCCCAAGAGTCGATGAACGAAGTCCGACCCGGCGTGAAAGGACATATGAAGGATCCAACTTGAACCGAGCCAGAAGCCCGCTGGGCGGCTCGAGCTTTGATCTCAGCTTGTTCCTGGTCGTATTTCACCTGCAAGCTCTTGCACTCACCACTCAGCTTGGCGTAGGCGTCCTGCTCGCGAATCATCGCGGACTCCTGCTCATCTCGGATGGCCAGCGCAGCGTCTTCGGCAGCTTTCAACTCGACTCTGGTTGCAGCGAGGTCATCTTGAAAGCGGTTCAGCTCGCCTCGGGCGGCAAGATACTCATCGATTGACGACTGCCCACCTGTTGCAACCGAGGTCAAGAACTGGGATGTGGTCATGAACTCGTCGACGGACGATGCCGAGAGGATTATTCCCGGGTTGGAAAACCCACCTCTCATATACAACTCGACGGCCTGCTCCTCGAACTTGGATTGCATGTCGTCCAGTTCTGCGCTTTGAGATTCAACCGAACCGGAAACCCTGTCTTGTTTGTCCTCGACGCGGGCGACATCGAGCAGTGCTGCCTCAAACTCGAGGGCAGCTTCTTCGAAGTCTCTCTGGGCAGCACGATACTCATCCAACTGCGCACGCGAGTTGGCGCACGCTGCATCGACCTGGGATTTGGTGACTGCTTGGGTGCTCTGCGGGAAAAGTCCGGCGATCAGGATTGCGGCCAGGACGACCAGCGGAACGCGCAAGGGTGATTTCTCAACTGCCATGCGCACTAGATGGTAACGGGTGTCGCACGGTTGTTGTAGTTGTCCAGCGAGCGGAGTCGGTGCTCACAGTCCAACTCCTCAGGCTCTTCCAACCAAAACCCCAATGGTGGCCGCACCGATGCCGACCAGAACGGTTCCCGCAACCATCACAAACGCCGCCATTCCCTGGCCGTTCTCCCAGATCCTTATTGCGTCAACTGAAAAGGTCGAGAAGGTTGTGAAACCGCCGAGGAGACCAACAGTGATACCCAATCTCTGTGCCGACGGGTCGTCGAAGCCCCAGCGACCCACGAGAAATCCGAGGGCGAGGCTGCCCACGACGTTGACGAGAACTGTTCCCCAAGGGTGGAACCTGCCGTTCATTCCTTCCGAGATTGCGAACCGTCCCAGAGAGCCAACCGCCCCGCCGAGAGCAACCCAGATCGCGGTGATCATGGCAAGAGATTCGCTGGGGTGGTGGGTCGACCTGGGTGGGCTTGGATCACAGAATGATGCGAAGGAGCGGATAGTAGATCGCCGCCGCCAGCATGACCCCGTCCAGCGAAGCGACAAACCCCGGCGGGATCTCAGTGAGACTGACAGTGCCGAGACGTAACATCGCACTCAACCCGCGACCTGCAATCAAGGCTACGGCCACACCCAATCCCACAAGTAGGTACCCAACAATGTCGAGGTCCCACAAGGCTGCAACTGCAGTTGCCGCGATCACGGCTCCCAACGCTGTCACTGTGAACGGATCCAGGAGAGGCATCTGCGGCATCCGTATTGCGATGGCACCGAGGGCGACTGCGGCAATAACCGCAACGAGGAAGACGTCCACGGCACTCTCGGAGGGGCTGAATGCCGAGCGTGATAGCACCATCGAAGCCCCAGCTAGTCCCGCGATGAGCGATGTGAGCAACATCGGACTGAAAGTGTCGACCTCCCGATAGGGTCGAAAGGCGACCGCCCAACCGAGGCTCACGATCACCGCAATCGCAACGGCGAGACCGTACCCAGTCGAACCGAGAGTGTGAGCTGCCAGCACAGCGCCGGCAGTGGAAACGGCAACCGGCATCGCCCCGAACGTGCGGCCGCGGGCTTCAAAGACGGAGTTGAGATCGACTGCCCACACAGCCGCCGCCACAACCAAAAACGCTCCCCAAATGGCCTGACCTTGAAGATTCGCCAGAATTCCAACCAGACCGAGCACCAAAGGTAGGAACCCGACAAAGTCGGTTGGGGCAAGGGCTGACGCAGGCTGGGACCCACCCGAGACGGGGGGAAGCAGGACAACCTCGTCGTTATTCGATACCGGAGTCTCGGCGTTCGCCGGGTCGCCATTGATCCAGACCCGAGCGGTCTCTGCCACCCGCCCAAACTCAGACCCGTAGCGTTCAACTGCTGTGGAAACCACACCGCCGACCGTGTCCGCGTCGATCTCGACCTGGTTCTCACCGGCGATTTCTCGGAGGTTTGCGAACAGACGGAGCTTGGCCATGGAGCAATCGTAAGCAATCAGGAGTCTCATATGCGACTCTTGTCCAGAATTGCCTAGCCTCGTCCCATGCGTGATGAAGTTTTAGTTGCTGCGGAGATACCTCAGGTCGGCGACGAGCGCCACAAGAACTGGGCGAAGATCATCGAGTCGGTCGACACGAGCAAGGCGACCGGTTGGGCTTATGAGGGTCCGTTTGTCGCCACTGGTGGAATCCAGGATGTGCCTGCCGGGGCCACACTCCTCGTATACGGCGAACGAGGTTCAAGGGCCAACCCTCAGATAGCCGCGGTCGTCTATACCGTGAACCCCGATGGAACCCTCTCCGTGGAGGCAGAGGCCAAAGGCAAGGCGTGGGCCCGAACGTTGCGGGATCCCGTAGTCCGCTGCCTGGGCGAGGAAAGACCACAGTTCGATCTTGGCCACATCCCCGATGACGTGCTCGCTGATGAAATGAGACTGCGCGGTTGGACGGTGGAGAAATGAAGGCCATCGTTGTTTCTGAAGTGGGTGGCCCCGAAAAGTTGGTCTATGTCGATGTCCCCGACCCCGAGGTCGAATCGGGCCACGTGCTGATCGAGGTAGAAGCTTCGGGACTCAATTTCATCGACACTTACCATCGCTCCGGCCTCTACCAATTGCCGTTGCCGTTTGTGCCGGGTTCGGAGGGCGCAGGAACCGTTAAGGCTGTCGGCGACGGTGTGGAGCGCTTCCAACCTGGCGACCGAGTTGGCTGGCCCAACACACTGGGCAGCTATGCGGAACTGATCTCCGTCGAGTCCGATCGTCTCGTACTACTTCCCAAGGGCATCGGGACCGATGTCGCCGCCGCCGCTCTCCTTCAGGGTTTGACGGCCCACTACCTGGCGACTTCGACCTACACCCTCGGGCCCGAAGCAACGTGCCTGATACATGCCGGTGCCGGGGGCGTCGGTCAGCTCCTCACCCAGATTGCCAAACACTCTGGAGCGACGGTGGTGACGACGGTCGGCAACGCCGCAAAAGCAGAGATAAGCAAAGCCGCAGGAGCAGACCATGTCGTTATCTACACCGATGAGGACTTTCCAACAGCAGTGAACCAACTCCTCGGCCCAAACTCGGTTGACGTGGTTTACGACGGAGTTGGAGCTGCCACCTTCATGGGCAGTCTCGACGTACTCAGACCCAGAGGCGTGATGGTCACATTCGGCAATGCTTCGGGACCAGTTCCGGAGATTTCGCCCCTGCTCCTCTCTGCCAAGGGCTCGCTGTTCTTGACCAGACCGTCCCTTGGGCATCACATTGCCACGAGGGCCGAGTTGGCGGATAGATGTACAGACCTGTTCGGCTGGATAGAAACCGGCGCAGTCCGAGTCAACATCGGAGCGACCTACGACCTCAAGGATGCAGCAGCCGCACATCGTGCGCTCGAGGGGCGGAAAACCACCGGGAAGGTGCTGCTGGTGCCATGAACCGACTCGACGTAATCACCACCGATCCACCAAACGCTGGAACGCCATTGCGGGTGCTCGACGGCGAAAGCCTGGACACGTCCCTGGTCTACATGCGCAACAACTTTCCCCTGCCATCGTCCGTAGATCGGCACGTCGAGATTGAGATAGGAGAAACGGACCGCCGTCTCGACGTTGCTGACCTGAAGGATCTACCCCGCACCGAGGTGGAAATGGTCCTGGAGTGCGCGGGCAATGGCCGGATCTTCATGGACCCAGTCCCTCCCGGTACACCATGGGATCTCGGTGGCGCATCGCCCGTGACATTCGAAGGTGTCCCACTTCTCGGGGCCGTCGGGGAGATTCCAGATGCAATCGAGGAGTTGGTTTTCACCGGGTCCGATAGCGGCTACGTCGAACCCGAAGGAACGGTCAATTATCAGTTCTCCCTGGGTCGAGAGTTTTGGGATAGGGCGATCCTGGCCGACACGATGGCCGGTGAACCGTTGCCCAAAGACCACGGAGGCCCGGTGCGACTGGTTGTTCCCGGCCAATACGCGATGAAGTCGGTGAAGTGGCTTCGATCCATCGTTGGTACGACGAAACCCTTCGACGGGTACTTCGTCAACAAATACCGCTACTTCGGAGACGACGAGATGCCGGAGGGGGCTCCAGTCGGAGCCATCCAGGTCCGTTCCATTGTGGCCACGCCTGAAACTGGAGAAACCGTCCGTTCTGGTGCGGTCACGATCGCGGGTGCTGCTTGGACCGGCACCGGAACGATCACGGCGGTCGACCTTTCCCTGGACGAGGGAGTGACCTGGTCTCCGTCGGTTCTCGAACCACGTCCCGGCCACACTTCGGCCACCTCCTGGAAGGCCACCATCGACCTGGCCAAGGGAGACCACGAGGTGATAGTTCGAGCGCGGGATTCGGCAGGCAATACCCAGCCTCTGAGCCCCCGCTGGAACGGCAACGGCTACGCCAACAACGTTGTCCACCGAGTGGCGTTTTCCTGCGTCTAGTTCTTGAGTTCGAGAACTATGTCGGCGACCTGAGCGGTTGTCTCGAGATGGGCCTGAAAGACATCCATCTGCCTTATCACGAGGCCGCTCAACGCATCAACGATCCTTTCGATCGAGCCCTCACCGACAGGTCCATTCTCGCTCCACACGTAGATCGCTGGAACAGTGACATCGACCAGTCGGGACGGGACATTGGCTGCCTCTGGGGTGTTGCGGAAGGCATTCAACGACTCGGTCGTAAACGAAATCTGCGAAGCCACCCCGCGTGCCTGCCGGTACTCCTCGGTGGCACACCAACCACCCTGCTCGCAATACGGTTGCCCCGCGTCGTCACTGAACGAGCCCGACACCTCAAACGCATACGTGACCGCGTTCCCAATGAACGGCATCCTCTCGAAAGTCTGCAGCCAGCCGCCGCCCGAATAGAAATCGACGTCGATCATCACCAGACCAACGGCCAGGTCAGGATCGGTGGCGGCAATCTCTGCAGCAACCTTCCCCCCCAGCCCGACTCCAACGAGGATCACTTCTTCATCAGTGACACGCTGGCTGAGCACTTCGATTACCCGTTCGGCCATTGAGCTGACCGTGTGTGGCGGCCCCTCAGAAGGGAGTCGGGTCGACAGCCCAAAACCCGGCAAGTCGATCAAGAGCGTGCGAGTCTCTTCTTGCAAGGCCTCTGCCAGCGGTCGAAGGGCCTCCATTCCAGCTATGTCAACGTCGTGAAGAAGGACGACTGTTGTGTCTCCCCGACCCTGGTCGTCGACATGGAATTGAATACCGTCGGCGATCACCTCGTCACCGAGTTCGACTGCGGAGAGCGGCACATCCTCGACGAGAGGGACCTGTTGGTTGGTGACGGCCGCCCAAATCACGACGGCAAAAATCGACACCAGAACCAACAGGAAAAGGATCCGGCCGACTTGGCGCGACGGTGTGTCCTCAGACGGAGGCGGTCGTAACCCGGTCATCTAATCAGTACCACATGCATATGTCTCGGTCCGTGGACCCCCAGATTGAGCTGTTGCTCGATATCGCCCGTCCGGCTCGGCCCGGTCACGATAACCAAGTTTGCCGTCCCATCTAAGGCATCCGGGAACTCTTGAGCCCAGTGAGCCAAAGTGGGATGGATCGTTTCGACACGGACCAGCGCGACATGAATGTCGGGTAAGACACTGAGGAGACGGCTGCGACCCGAGTGATGTCGGAGAACGATACTGCCACTCTCGGCCAGGGCGAAGGATGCCCCGGTAATCCCCATGTCAACCTGACCGTACGGCGTTGACCGGAACTCCTCGACCGAACCACTATCTCCTTCGATTCGATCCCAACCCTCAGCAGCCAAGGCTGCACTGACTCCTGGAGCGGGTAGATCGTCCCAGGTCGCGAAGGAGGTGATGTTGTGGCCAGCGGCTATCCCAACGATCGCCCGTGGGGCACTGTGACGACTGACCGGACCGTGGACCACAGTGTTCACCGATTGCGCTCTCGTTCTGAACACCTCGACCAGATCGATGGCCTCTCGGTCCACAAGAGCCAACGGGACATCTCCAGAAGGAGGAATCTCCGCCGTGTCAATGGCAGCGGCGACACGCGCCAAGAATGCATTACGTTCCATTGCGACTCCGGTACCAATCAGCGAACGATTCTTTGGCGGGTCTTCTCAGGTCGCGGTACGCGGTCCAGCCCCGGCCCGGCCCCGGAATCCTTCGTATCCAGCCACGTGACGAGAAGGGCGCAGTCAGGCGATAGGCCCACTTCTTGGCGTTGGCCCATCGTTTCGGCTCGGATGCCGCCTTGGAATATCGCGACATCCCTCTTTCCAGCCAGCCTGGAAGCATCTCCTCGGATGCGGCTCGTTCACGCAGTTTGACCAGCATTGACGGGATCTGAATCCGAACCGGGCAAACCTCCTCGCACGCACCGCAAAGCGTGGACGCGTAGGGCAACTCCCACCAAGGGTTGAGACCGTGGAGACCCGGAGTCACCACGGAGCCGACAGGTCCCGAGTAGACGGTCCCATAAGCGTGTCCACCGACTTCGCGAAAGACCGGACAGATGTTCAGGCAAGCCCCACAACGGATACAGGCGAGGATCTCCGCCGTTTCCCCACCAAGGATCTCGCTGCGTCCGTTGTCGACTATGACAACATGGACCTGCTCGGGCCCGTCGGGATCTTCGGCTCGCTTCGGTCCGGTCACGACGTTTGTGTATACCGACAAGCGCTGCCCCGTAGCCGACCGTGCCAGAACTTCCAGCGTCGCGGCGGCGTCCTCCCAGTTGGGGACGATGCGTTCCATGCCCATCACGGCGATGTGAACCCTGGGCGCGGTGGTGCACAAACGGCCGTTGCCCTCGTTGGTCACGGTGACGATCGAACCGGTGTCAGCGATCGCCATGTTGACACCGCTTATCCCGGCATCGGCACCGAGGAAGATCTCACGGAGGTGGTTGCGGGCTATCTGATTGAGTTCTGTCGGGTCAGATGTCTCCTGCACCCCGAGATGTTCGGAGAACAAGGCTCCGATATCGAACCTGGTCTTGTGCAGAACCGGGGCAATGATGTGACTCGGAGTTTCACCGGCTAGCTGAGCGATGAACTCACCCAAGTCGGTCTCCACGACGGAGAACCCTCGCTGATCCAGGTATTCGTTGAGTTCGATCTCTTCAGTCACCATCGACTTCGACTTGACCACCCGTCGTGAGCCGGTGTCACGAAGAATCTGGGCAACGATTCGGTTTGCTTCATCCGCGTCGTTGGCGAAGTGGACAAACCCACCGACCTCCGTCAGCTGATCGGCAAAACGCCCCAGAAGCCGGTCGAGATTATTGAGGGAGTGGAGTCGGATCGCCCTCACCCGATCGCGCATTTGTTCCCAACCGTCGAACTCCTGTGCAGCCCGGTCGCGTTTTGCGGCCAGGGTGCGAACGCCGTGATTGACGGCGTCGGCCTCCGGTGTTCCCACCAGGTTCCTCGCCCTTCCCAAGAATGTCACAGGCTGAGAAGTCATTGACCGGAGAACCTTCCCTGGAACAGATCCATCACGTATTGCCAGGCTGTTGTGAAGTATTCGAATGTCGCTGGCCAATCCGAGTCGGTGTCAGCCAAACCGGCGCCAGGCCACCCAAGATGGCTCAGGTTGACCCGGCACCCCTCGTCGACGGCTTCGAATGTCAGTACCACCCACGTGTGTTCGGGCCTGGTCTTCAGGGTCGGTGGGGCGTTCCAAGTGAATGACAACATCCGTCCGGGGAGGAAACTGAGGACGCGACACCAGTCGCCCCCCTTGTCGCCCGGCGCTTCATCTGGCAAGAAGTGGATTTCGTACTTCCCTCCGGGTCGAAGATCGACAACCGCGTGTTCGGTCCACCAACTCGCCAGCCCTTCTTCCGTAGCCCACATGTCCCAAGCCGATTTGGAGTCAAGACTGACTACGACCGAGCACTCGATAATGGCGTCGGCTATGTCCTCGGATTGTGCGGCAACCAGGTGCGGTGCGAAGTGAGGGTTTCTGATTACGCCGAATTCGTTGCCAAACGGATCGATAAACGTACCGAGCTGGATCCCGTCGCCAACATCTCTGACGGGCTCCCTGCCGACGGCGCCCAATGACACTGCCTTGGCGACAAATTGCTGCGGATCTTCTGTGGCCCAGTAGAACACCGAACCGCCAACACCTGCGTCTCCCGGTGCGAGCCCGAACTCGTACCCGCCAATGTCGAAACCGACATAGAAGGGCTCGTCGAAATAGGGATCGACTCCCAGGAGTTGGGCGTACCACAGCTTGGCCTGCTCAAGGTCCTTCACCGCATGCGCGGCTGTCCGCAGTCCTTTAAGTCTCATCATCTTCTCTAGCTATCAGCTCAACAAAGTGTCGAACCGACACTGGCGAGTTTCGACGTCGCAAACCACCCTCCATGTGAAGCAAACAGGAGATGTCTCCGCCGACCAGGACATCGGCACCCGAGGCCTCGACCCGGTCGAGTTTTGTGTCCATGATCGCCGCGGAAACCTCAGGCATTTCAACACTGAACAACCCGCCGAAACCACAGCATTCCTCGGCTCCGTCCAGTGGGACGATTTCGACGCCGGCGACTGTTTCCACCAACTTGTCGACCTGCCCGGACACTCCAAGCCCGCGGAGGCCGTGACATGACCTGTGGACAGCAATCGAACAGCCGGCACACCAAGCATCGATCGAGTCGGCCTTCTCCAGATCATCAACGAGGAACTGGGAAAGCTCGCGGATCCGTGAGGAAACCTTCTTGGCTGCCTCCTCGTGTTCGGTCCCCTCGAGGATCTCTGGATAATGGTTGGCAACCATGGCGGTACACGACCCCGATGGGGCAACAATCGGACCGGTGGTGCCTTCGAACACCTCCAGCGTGTGGATGGCCATCTTCCTGGCATCGGCCATCAATCCGACGTTGTACGCAGGCTGTCCACAGCAGGTCTGGCCCGCAGGAAACTCGACCTCGCAACCGGCCTCCTCGAGCACGCTGAGTGTTGCTTTGCCGACCTCGGGTGCCAATGCGTCGACAAGACATGTGACCATGAGCTGCACCGTCGACTTTGCCATGGCCTAACGATACGACTTGAAACGCTTTCCTTAGGTATACCCGGCCATATATGGCCGGAATCGAGAAAAGAACTGAACGAGACAAAACCTCTTGCTATTGCCACGTGACCCTGTGAAAGTGGTGTTGACAAGTTAGCCCCTTACGAACCGACTTCATCCATGACCACCAAACAGCAACTGTTGATACCCACCTCCGGCCCAAATCTGGCCGCACGGATCACCCAGTTAGTCATCGGGCTCACAGCTTTCGGATTCGGGATTGCCCTGATGCTGCAGTCAGAGCTTGGACTCCCCCCATGGGATGTGCTTCATCAAGGCTTGGCAGAGCGTTTCGGCTTAACGGTTGGGATTTGGTCGATAATCATCTCCGCGATCGTCCTGCTGCTGTGGATCCCGATCAAAGAGCCTTACGGACTGGGGACCTTGCTCAACATGTTGATCATCGGGGTGGCTATCGACGGTTTCGCTCTCGTCGTTCCGTCACCTGAGGCGATGGTTTGGCGGGTGGCGTTGCTGGTCGCCGGAATTGTGATCATCGGCCTTGCCTCCGGTCTCTACATCGCCGCAAACCTGGGACCGGGACCACGGGACGGGCTCATGACCGGTATCGCCAAGTACGGCCCCTCGATCCGGTTGACCAGGACCGTGATCGAAATCGCAGTGCTGGCCATCGGTTGGCTTCTTGGAGGCACCTTCGGGGTTGGAACGATTGCTTTTGCACTATTCATTGGACCCATTGTGCAACTGTCGTTCAAGATTTGGCCCCTGGATAAACCCCAGCAGGAGTTCCACAAAGCTCGGTAATAGCTTTCGCTAGGTAAGGCGGTAGCGAATCCCCGATTTGTCCCGGCCGACGACCGCGGCCGCGCCGGACAATCGCAAACAGTAGGCGACTTCCTGGGCGGCATGGCGTGACCGACCCAGACCACCGGCGATATCAGCGGTGTTGAAGATGTCTGGCAGATCATCCGGAAGCTGATGCCCTAAATCGCCGGGGCCATCTAGGCGGACGGTCTCTCGCACGTCGAGTAAACGTCGATGGTCAACCACATACCCCCGCCGACGCCAACCCTTCGACGAAGCAGCCCAAACCTCTTCCTCTTCAGTCATCAGAACCTCGATTGAGAAATTCGGATGACTCAGCAGTGAGGGAAACGAAACCAGTTCGGCGCAGACATCGAGACCGACGCCGCGCTTTGGAGACCGATTCCTCGAGACGGGATTTCCTTCGTCGTCGAGCTTCACGATCCACTTGGTTGCAGGAACCGGGTGAACGAGTCGGATCGGATGTGTGTCCAGCAACCGATCGAACTTCCGTCTCATTGCCGAGAAGCCTCTTGTCTGAATCTCGATCAGCAAGTCGCCTCGGATTATGTCGACGACAAAACCCTCGACAGGTGCCTCAACACGATCGCCCTCACGGGAATACCAGTCCTTCAGCGAGGCGTGGAGGGGTTTTTCGTTGAGTGAGCCAATCGCGGTCACCGAAGAAGTCTAGGCAACCAGCAACTGACGCTTCGTGACCGAAACCGATGCCGAGAATTCGAGGTCGCGAAAATTCGAAAGGTCAAAAACTCGCCCAGCTAGGTAGCCACCTATACAGTCTCCAACACTTCCCCAACGTCCCTGATCTGACGTCTTCTTCCCCTCGAAGTCGGTTGTTTTGTCACCGGTTTCGCACCCGTTCAGACCTGTGGATAACTGGTTCTTGACCAATCACATTCGTGTAATTACAGTGTTGAAGCTCACACTAGATGTCGTGGTTACTTCCCCACAGACCACAACATGTAGTGGTTGGAGCAGGAAATTTGGATGGTTCGGTTCGACCGGGACGGAACCGAAGTGCAGAGGAGGCACTATCAATGAGTAAAGGTTTGCGGGTCAATCGCCGCTTCACCACCGCAGGCGAAGACCCCTACGATCGGGTCGAGTGGTCGCGTCGCGATTCACGGATCACCAACCCGGATGGTTCGACAGTTTTTGAGATGTTGGACGCTGAGATCCCCGCCGCTTGGTCTCAGGTCGCAGCAGACATCATGGTCTCCAAATATTTCCGCAAGGCAGGTGTCCCCCAATTCGACGAGAACGGCGAGCAGGTCTTCGACGAAGACGGCCAGCCGATCACCGGACCAGAGCGCTCGGCGAAACAGGTCTTCAACAGATTGGCCGGAACCTGGCGCCACTGGGGCGAAAAGGAAGGCTATTTCGCATCATCTGACGATGCCTCCGCCTTCGAAGACGAACTCCGCTACATGCTGGCAACACAGATGGCGGCCCCCAACTCGCCGCAGTGGTTCAACACCGGACTCAACCACGCATACGGGTTGACCGGTCCGGCTCAGGGCTTTTGGTATGTCGACGGCGAGGACGGCGAACTCAAGGCGTCACCAGACTCGTACAGCAGGCCAGCTCCTCACGCCTGCTTCATCCTTTCGGTGAAAGACGACCTCGTCAACCCGGGCGGGATCATGGACCTCTGGGTCCGGGAAGCCAGGATCTTCAAGTTCGGCTCCGGTGCCGGTTCCAACTTCTCCTCTATCCGGGCAGCCGACGAGCGTCTTTCCGGTGGCGGCAAATCATCGGGCGTTATGTCGTTCCTCAAGATCGGCGACCGTGCCGCCGGCGCAATCAAGTCTGGTGGAACCACGCGTCGAGCGGCGAAGATGGTCATCCTCGATGTCGACCATCCCGACATCGAGACCTTTGTCGACTGGAAGAAGGTCGAAGAGGACAAAGCCCGCCTCCTCATCGGAGCCGGGGGCTTTCCCGCCGACTTCAACGGTGAGGCTTACGCCACGGTTTCAGGGCAGAACTCGAACAACTCGGTTCGCATCACCAACGACTTTGTCAAGGCCGTCGAAAAGGACGCCGATTGGCAGCTGATCAACCGAACCGACGGTTCGGTGCGTCGGACGATCAAGGCAAGGGACCTCTGGTCGAAGATTGCCGAAGCTGCGTGGGCATGTGCAGACCCGGGTCTTCAGTTCGATACCACCATCAACGAGTGGCACACCAGTCCGGCAGGGGGGCCAATTCGTGCGTCTAACCCGTGCTCGGAGTACATGTTCCTCGACGACACTGCCTGCAACCTCGCCTCGCTGAACTTGGTGAAGTTCTACGACGACGAATCACAGGCATTCGACATTGAGGGCTACCAACACGCCATTCGTCTATGGACGATCGTGCTCGAGATCTCGGTGGCCATGGCGCACTTTCCCTCACGGGAGATTGCCCAGGGCTCATACGATTACCGGACCCTCGGCCTTGGCTACGCGAACCTCGGTTCGTTGCTGATGCGTCAGGGAATCGCATACGATTCCGAGGAGGGTCGGGCGATAGCAGGTGGGCTCACCGCTGTGCTGACCGGGTACTCCTATGCCACTTCGGCCGAGATATCGGGTGTTACCGGACCGTTCCCCAAGTACGACGAGAACCGGGACTCGATGCTCCGAGTCATCCGCAACCATCGCCGGGCGGCCCACGACAAGACCGATTTCGAAGGCGTCAGCTCAGATGTGATGACTGTCGACCCCGATTACTGCCCGGCAGACCTACTCGAAGCCGCACGCGGCTCTTGGGATCTTGCTTTGGAGCGTGGCGAGAAGGACGGCTTCCGCAATGCCCAGGCGACTGTTCTGGCACCGACGGGGACCATCGGCTTGCTGATGGACTGCGACACCACCGGAGTCGAACCGGACTTCTCGTTGGTCAAGTTCAAGAAGCTGGCCGGCGGTGGATACTTCAAGATCGTCAACCAGTCCGTTACGCCGGCGTTGACCCGTCTCGGCTACACGCCTGAGCAGACCAAGGACATCGTCGAGTACATCGTCGGTACGTCTTCGATCGAGGATGCACCTCACGTGAACCGTGAGAGCCTTCTTGGCAAGGGCTTCACCGATGAGGACTTGAAGAAGCTAGAAGCCGCTCTGCCGTCGGTGTTTGAACTCAAGCATGCGTTCAACGTCTTCACCTTTGGCGAAGAGACCATGCAACGACTTGGGATCGATGCAGATCAGTACCAGGCTTTCGACTTCGACCTTCTCAAAGCCCTCGGCTTCGGGGCAGAAGAGGTGACTGCGGCCAACGACCACATTTGTGGGCGACAGACCATCGAGGGCGCTCCACATCTCAAGGATGAGCATCTGTCAGTGTTCGACACCGCCAACAAGAACGGCAAGTACGGACAACGTTTCATCCACCACATCGGGCACATCAAGATGATGGCGGCAGCACAGCCATTCATCTCCGGTGCGATCTCGAAGACGATCAACATGCCCCAGGAGGTGACCACCGAGGACATCGAAGAGGCGTACCAACTCTCATGGGAGCTCGGACTCAAGGCGATGGCGCTGTATCGGGACGGTTCCAAGGCAGCACAGCCGCTGAATTCGGTCTCCGACGACGAAGGTGACAGCAACGAGGACGAAGACGCCGCGATCACCTCGGCAGTGGAAGCTGAGAAGGCGATCCATTGGGGGATCCTGCCGGCAGGAATATCACCAACGCAGGCGTACGCCCAGGGAATGAAACCACCCCGGTTCTTGCTTCCCAGCACGCCGCCAGGGCTTCAATCAGGAAGCCCGCATCGGTGGCCACAAGGTGTTCCTCCGCACCGGCGAATACGACGATGGGACTCTGGGTGAGATCTTCATCGATCTGGCCAAAGAGGGCGCAACGCTCAAGGGAATCCTGAGCTGTTTCGCCATCGCGGTCTCTAAGGGTCTCCAGTACGGAGTGCCTCTGGAGGAGTTCGTCGACACCTTCACGTTCCAGACGTTCGAGCCACGAGGCATGGTTGAAGGTCATCCCAATATCAAGATGGCCAACTCGATCGTCGACTATGTGTTCCGTTCCCTTGGTGTCGAATACCTCGAACGTGATGAACTGGCACAGGTACCACCTGATCGTGAGATGCAGCTCCCTGAGCCGGCATCAGGTTTGGCGGTCGAAGCGGGGGTCCAGCTAGACCTATCCGATGCGGCCGCCGAAGGCGATGTGGATCTAGTGCAGCGTGCCGTCGAGTACGTCGACTCACCTGGAGCATCACCTGCTGACGTTGCTGCACCCGCTCCAGTCAAGGAGAAGGTTGCAGTTGCCGCCGCCGGCACCGCCGAGTCGGTGGACGCTGTGCTCTCCGAGAACATGGGGGATGCCCCTGCGTGTTCCAATTGTGGCCACATGACCATCAGGAACGGGAGCTGTTACGTCTGTCTGACCTGTGGTGACACCACCGGCTGCAGCTAGCAGCGGCAAAGACCAGAAAAGGGGGGCGGCCGATGGTTGCCCCCCTTTTTCTTGCCTAGATCGTGATAACAAGTTTTCCTCGGGATCGACCGGCACCGAGGTCGTCCAAAGCCGCGGGAACTTGATCCAGGGTGTAGGTCCGGTCGATATGAACTTTCAGCCCATCTTTCACCACCAGATCCGCCAGATGTTCTAGATCCTCCCGATTCGGCTTCACGCCGAGAACGCCTGAGTACCGACTCCCCAACTTCGAGAGGGGCCAGCCGACAACTGCCGTTTGAAACAACCTCCACATCGATCCACCAACGAGGAGATACCTTCCGCCCTGTTTCAACGCTCTTCTGATCGCAAACAACGATCGGTGGGCGACCAGATCGAGAATCACGTCGTATCTGCCGCTCTTCGTGAAGTCTTCGGTTCTGTAGTCGATCGTCCGGTCGGCTCCGACCGACCGCATGAAATCGAACTTCTCGGCCGTATCGACACCGGTGACTCGTGCGCCCTGGGCCTTTGCGATTTGAATCGCAAACGATCCACCACCACCACCTGCTCCATTGATGAGCACATCCTGACCTTTGCTGACCTTGCCTCGGCCCCGAAATGCCTGCAGCGCGATCACACCAGCCTGAGGCAGTGCAGCAGCCTCCTCAAAACTCAAGGTCGGGGGCTTGATAGTCAAGGTGGCCTTCTCTCGGACGGCCACGTATTCGGCGAAGCCTCGGGAACCGAAGTAGAGAACGTCGCCAAACACGTCGTCGCCCGGTTTGAATCTGGTCACATCTTCACCAACAGCTTCCACGGTCCCGGCAATGTCAGATCCGAGTATCGGAGTTCCCGGTGCGCGGAGACCGCCCATCCTGGCGTACAGAGGAGTCCCGGTGAGCGCTTCCCAGTCGGACCGATTCAATGACGCCGCCCGCAGCTTGATCAGGATTCGATCGCCAGTGGCGACGGGTTTGTCGACTTCGGCGAGCTCAAGAACCTCCGGTGGCCCGTACCGGTCGTAGACAGTTGCTTGCATTGGAACCTGACAGGGTAACCACCACCTCCGGAGGCGAGGGGGCGCCGTTCCGGAGGTGGTGGCTTGGCTCGAGACCTCTACGGTTGCTGGGCGTCACCTCGCCGGTAGTCGCACACTCCGGTCGGGAAGATGCTGCGCAGTTGTGCGATCTGGTCCGAAGTGAACCGGACATCGCCATACAGGCCTGCCCTCTGAGCAGATTCCAGACTCTGGAGGTGACACTTGAATACATCGCCAGAGATCGGACCGCCGGCAACGATCCGAGAGTTCGAGTAGATCTCGAATTCCGCTGCGCATGGCCCCAAAGGCCCGTCATCGAGGATTCCGGCCCATGCATCGGCTCCTGCGTAGATGAGGTTGCCCTCCGAGTCGAAGCACGAGTCAACCGCGGCATCAGGCTTGTTGGCCGCAACACCGGCACGTGGGTTGGCCGCGATGTTGAGCATCCACTGATC
This sequence comes from Acidimicrobiia bacterium, assembly GCA_965216445.1. Taxonomy (GTDB): domain Bacteria; phylum Actinomycetota; class Acidimicrobiia; order Spongiisociales; family ZC4RG35; genus MA-ANB-1. The sequence goes on along the minus strand of OZ244166.1, from coordinate 543,455 downwards.
AATGATCTCGAACGCAAGCGGAGTCTGATCGAACTCGTCCCCTGCATCATTCCCGTCCGTGAACCAAATGACCTGATTCGAAGCATCACCGTCGAAGTCGATCATCCGCTGCCTTGAGGCAAAGGACTGATGCGAGTTGTGCATGTCCAGCTCTCTTTCCAGATAGTTGCGCCAGTCGATCATCGGAATGTCGATGTCCCCGACGTTGACATGCCCACCGTTGTAGGCGTTGGCGATGGCACCGGGGTCGGCAGTCTTCCGGGGAGCTGGAGTAATCCCACCGTCGGGCGACAGTGCCATGTTCCGCATACTCCACGGGTCGAGCAGGTTGGGCCAAATGTCGGGTATCGGGTTGACCCCGGCGAGGTCAGCCGGATCGGGGCAGAGTGCGCTGATGAACGGGCAGCCTTCCTGGACCATGTCCGGCTCGTTCTTCCACGAGCCGGCGTTGGCGTTCAGGTCGATGAACTCGTCGGGGGTCAGGAATCCGGACCTCAACGCCTCCAGACCGTATTGCACACCCACGTTGTCCCAGGTGCTGGCGGCAAACCCGTCGGCAGCGACTCCGTAGATGTTCACGGCGTCGGCGTAATGAGTCCATTCTGTTGACACTTGGTCTTCAGGGCTGATCCCTGGAGCGGTCCCAAAGTGGGGGTTCAGAGCCAAAGGCGAAAGGCCCCGCCACCCGTTGATGCACTCCGACGAACCCTCCGGGTATCCCGGTGGCATCACCGGCAAAAAGTCGTTCTCGAAGCCGTTGATCGCATTCATGCCTTCAAGATGGGTGCGTGCCGTCCAGTCGGCCCATTTGAGATTGCCTTCGGCGAACAACTGGAAGTCGATCCAACGCTCGAGCAGCTCACAGTCTCCAACGTGAATGGTCTGGGTCAACATGTCCGGATACGAGTACTGGGGAATCCCTGCGTCGATCAAACCTTTGTGGTTCTGCCCGTAAACATATTGCTGGATCGCCCCACCGGAGCCACCTACGCCGACGGTATAGAACGGATCGCCATATTCGGTGACGAACCGATCTTTGACCATGATTGCGGTTTCGCCGCCGACCTGAAGGTTATAGTGCTCGCCCGTCTTGGTGCCGGTGGAGTATGCAACGGCATACCCGAGTCCCAAGCCGTGGTCGTAGAGCATCCGGCTCCGCGACGGGTCACCTTGGTAGTGGCCGATGCCGACCCCGCCCTGGAAGTAGTAGATCAGGCGGTCGTTCCACGTCGACAGGTCCGGAGAGTCCACATCCTGGGTATTGGGCGACAGCATGGCAATGGAGTAGATGAACCGGTTGATCGTTCCTCGTTCCCAGCGGATGATGTAGTCGACTGTCTCGCCATCCATGGTTGTCGTGGTGGCCATGTCTGTTGGCGGCTCGCCTGCTGGGTCATAGGCGGCCCAGGAGCCGGCCGTTGTCCGATACTTGAACGAAACGACCGTCTCGGTGGAACAGTTTTCGTCGACGGCGGGCCCGAGCTCTGCTCCGGCCCTATCCCCATCAGTGGAGCAGAGGAACGGCTGCTGTTGAGGTCCGGAGAACATCGGACCGCTGATCGGATGGTTGGTCAGTTCAACGGACGCCGAGGCCTTGCTCGCGTTGTCACTCTTGAATACCTCGACCAGATTGTCGCCTTCCACGAGTCCTTGGACAACGCCTTCGACGGTGCGCGCCGATGTCGCCTCAAACTCGCCAGTCACCGGGTCGCCATTCAAGGTAACGACCAACCTGCCGAGGGCCCCCGGAGGGGCGGTGATCTCGAGACGGGCAGTCCCCCCGCTTACTAGCTCGGCCGGGCTGGACAATACGTCGATCGAGTATGACTGATGTCCGGGGTTGTCGACCCGGCCCGATGCTGCGGTCACGGGTAGTAGTGCTGCAATCATGGCCGCCGCCACCAGCAGCGCACCGCGACGAGTTCTCATTGGGCTCCTCCTGCGTTCCTAACTGGAAATTACCAAACGCGGAGAGTGGGCGTCGGATGGAATCGATTGGCTAGATCAGGCCCCTCTGCTCGAGCAGCTCGAGGTGTTGAAGATCCTTGGGGCGACGGGCAATTCTCTTGAACTCAACCACGGCGGAGAGCTGGACACATCGGATTCCGCGGATCGTCTCCGCCTCATCGATCAACTTATCGATGTCGAAATCGCCGTAGGCCCACGAACGCCCGAAAGTCAGGCCGTTGCCCAAATCGATTGTCACATCGTCGCCATACATGACCACTTCACCTATGGCTCTAACCTGGTCCCAGGCGGGGCCGCGGGTCAAGATGTCTAGATCGCCGACTTCATCCATGAGCCCACGAATTGCCAACGGACCACTGCCGAAGACGGCATGGTGATCCGGATTTAGCTTGAGCGCTCGAAGCCGCTCGAATAGCAGCGACGGTGGATAGCGATTCTCCTTGGAGCCAACAGCGTCTGTCATTCGGCGGCTAGGGCGTCACAATAGAAACCAGTGACCTCACCCCACGCACCTTCGGTGCGATTCCGCCGGGTCAAAGCAATGTTTTCGGGCAATCGATCGAAACCGGTCTGAACCAACCGAACCGTGGTTCCGCTACTCACGTCATCGAAGGTCACGGAGAGTTGGGTTGCCTGGGACCGATCAAAGAACAGATGCCAGAGGTATTCGATGCGCACCGGTGGATCCCAAACAGTTACCTCGCCCCACTCGTGTTCAGTTCCGTCCGAACCGACCTCATATATCCGTCCTCCGACCTTTGGTTCGAATGTCACAGTCAGACCGGGGTCCTCGCTCATCGTGTGGGACCGTGGCCACCACAAGGCAGCCTTCTCGGTCCACATCTTGAAAGCGTGCTCGCTGGTGCACTCGACCTCGAACTCGACGACGATTGGGTCCATCAACCCGATTCTCGCGTGTTCTCCGAAGCAATCCTGAACCGGTTGGCCACGTCGCCCCAGACCTCGCTCATGTACTCCTGAATCGCCACAACGCCCTCATAGTGGAGGCTGTAGACCCTTTTTGTCCCCTCCGGCCTGTCCGTGACGAGCCCCGCCTCCTTGAGCAAACGGAGATGACGGGAGACAGCTGGCCGGCTGATTGGCAGCTGCTCGGCGATCTCGCCGACTGACATGTCCTCCTCAACGAGACTGCCGATTATCGCCCGCCGATTGGGATCGCCGAGCGCGTCGAAAGGGTCGTGATCCAGGGGCTGCGCAGGCATCAAGCCTTGACGGCGGCCTCGAGACCATTGGCATACATCTCGAAGGATTCCGTCATGTCAGGAATGGACTTGGTGATCAATGGTGCCATCAGCCCCGAATAGACCTCTTCCATGAAGAACTCAGTGGTTCCGTCTTCTTGTGGAGTGAGCCGGAAGGTTCGAACACCCTTGAACAGACCGAGGGGCATGCCATCCCACCAGACCATGGAATGGGGTGCGTCAACATCGGCGACGTTCAGCTTGAACTCCCGTTTCGGGTTGACGATCGAGGTGAGTGCAATCTTCTCACCTTCCGCGATTTTGCCCTCGATCTTCAGGACCGCAGGATTCCATTCCGGATAAGCAGATGCGTCGGTCAAGAGGCCCCAGATCCTTTCGGGTGTGGCATTGATCTTTCGAGTAATCGAATACTTGGTCACATATGTCCTTTCGACCTGGCTGCTACTGTAACAAAAAGGTTACCGATCTGGAGCAAGCATGACCGCGGCAAGGCATGGGCGAGATCGAAACACAATCCGATCGGGCGCTGGTACGGACTCAAGAAGGGTTTGCGAGGGCGGGTAAGCAACTACATCCCACCAGTCTTGGGAGCATTGGGCCTCGCCGAAGTCGAAACACAACAGCAGGAGCAATCGGATGCGGGCTATTTAGGACCGCCGCCCCTGCCGGCCCACCGCTCCCAACTACTCTCTGGCCACAGCCAAACGGGAGCTTTCAAACTGGAATTCGTAATCGAGTCTCGTTTCAACGGCCCTGATGAGTCGGGCAACGGAGGCATCGCCGCCGGTTCTCTCGCCCAGTACTTGCCAGGAATAACCGAAGTCCGTCTCGACGCACCACCGCCACTAGACACCCCACTCGGTGTCGTCGAGGACCGTGGCCAGATGCAGGCTGTGCACAACGACCAAGTCGTGATGACGGCCTACCCAGCCACTCCTAAACCCGAGGGACCACCGCCGGTGAGTTGGGAAGAGGCAAAGGAGGCCGAACAAAAGTACGAAGGCTTCAACTTTCACGGTGCGCCAAGCTGCTTTGTATGCGGACCAAATCGTCTTCCGAACGATGGTCTTCGCATCTTCCCGGGGCCCATCGAAGGGACAGATCTGGTCGCAGCGACTTGGATCCCCAACCAGACGCTGGCGAACCCTGATGGTGCGATTCCCGACGTCATCATCTGGGGCGCACTTGACTGTCCTGGAGCTTGGGCTGCAATCACATCTCATCGGTCGAAGGATCACTACTTCCCCGCTCTTGGTTTGATGACCCTGACAATTGACTCACCTATCGAGGCGGGTCGGAAGCACGTGATCACAGCGCGCCTGCTCGAAGTGGAGGGACGCAAGCTGATGACCGACGCAGCCCTCTACACGATCGACGGTCAGCAAAAAGCCGCAGCACGACACACTGAGATCAAACTGCCCGCAGACTGGGCAGTCGCCGACTAGCCAGCAAACAAGGCACAAAACCTCCGATCTCGGCGACATCGCACGGCCCGACGAGCTACCTTCGGGCCGCCACCTAAAGGGAGGAAGCGAATATGGCGACCACCGAATCGCCACCGAAAGCACAGGGCTCAAGCGGCCTCGATCGCTATTTCATGATCACCGAACGGGGCAGCACCGTCGGTACGGAGATCAGAGCAGGGATCACAACGTTCCTGGCGATGGCCTACATCGTTTTCGTGAACCCGGCGATCCTGTCGAACGCCATCGACTTCGAAGGTGCGTTTCCCCAGCTCTTGACGGTCACGGCTCTGGCCGCAGCGGCCGGAACGTTGATCATGGCTTTGTGGGCGAAACTGCCTTTCGCTCTTGCACCCGGCATGGGGCTCAACGCATATTTCACCTTCACAGTGGTGCTCACGCTTGGAATCCCCTGGCAGACGGCCCTAGGTGCGGTGTTCATCTCGGGAATCCTGTTTGCGTTGATCGCACTCACCGGATTGCGAGAGCTGATCCTCAATGCGATCCCGTTACATCTCAAGCATGCGATCACAGCCGGAATCGGTGCCTTTCTCGCCATCATCGGCTTTGTCGGAGCAGGCTGGATTCAGGACAGTGCAGCGACCTTCGTCACCGTCGGTGACTTCACCAACTGGCTTCCATGGGTAGCCCTAGGCGGTGTCGTCCTCACTGGAGTCCTCCTGGTCCACAAGGTCAAGGGCGCCATCCTCATCGGAATCCTGGCGATGACGGTCGTTGCCATCATCTTCGACCTCAACGCCTACAACTACGGAGGAGAGGGACTCGAGCCATTTGCCGGCTTCGGAGGGTCGATCTTTGGGTTCACCTCACCCGGTGACCTGATCTTTGCCATGGACATCGGTGCCGCCCTTGGGCTGGGCGTCGTGAGCGTCGTGTTCACATTCCTGTTTGTCGACTTCTTCGACACAGCCGGAACCCTCATTGGGTTGTCGGAAAAAGCGGGAATGCTCACCAAAGAAGGAAACATCGAGGCACCGAGAGCAGCCTTCGCCACCGATGGTATTGCTACTTCGGTGGGTGCGGCTCTGGGTACGTCAAGCACGACGACGTACATTGAATCCGCCGCAGGTGTTGAGGAAGGTGGAAAGACCGGCCTGACATCGCTCACTGTCGCCGCGATGTTCCTACTGGCCATGTTCCTTTCCCCACTCGCCCAGGCCATCCCAACTGTGGCAACGTCATCGGCACTGGTGATCATCGGAGCGATGATGATGACGGGAGCGGCCAAAGTCGACTGGTCGGACTACCGCAAGGCGATCCCCGCTTTCCTGGCGATCGTCGGAATGCCCTTCACGTACTCGATCACGTTCGGGATCAGTCTGGGGATTCTCGCCCACACCCTGATCATGGCTGTTTCCGGCAAGGTGCGGGATGTTCACCCTGTGATGTGGGTGCTTTCAATACTCATCGTGATGAACCAGGCAGGCTTCATCGACAAGATATTCGGCTGATATCAGCCGATAAGCGGGCGGAGGAAGTGGAAGACCCCCAACTCGGGGGTCTTCCTCATTGGTGGACAAGGCGTTCTAGAACCAGAGTTGGAGTAGCCAAAACACGGTCATCCCCAAGACCAGGGTGTAGATCAAGTTGCGTGTCTTCCACGCCACAAGGCCGGCAGCAGCCAATCCACCAATCTCCGGCATCCCGGCGGCGACGTTCCCGTCTCCATCGATCATCAGCGCAACCACTAAGGCGGATAGGACTGCGGGGCCGACATATTGCAGCGCGCTGGCTACGCGGGGAGGAATCGTGCGATCCGCAAGAGCAAGTATGAAGATCGCACGGCTCAGGTAGGTCCCAATGCCGACAATGACGATCGCAAGGAATGCAGTCATTGATTGACCCTCTCTGCGATGACACCAGCGATGATCCCCACGAGCGCTCCGACCAACAGGCTGGATCGATTGGGCAAAGCGGCAAAGACATAGGTGGTCCCTGCACCGACAAAAGCAGCCACGGCTTTCGGGTAGCGGTCGATAGACATGACGACCAGACCAAGAAACATCACGGGGACGGCAAATCCCAGATTCCAGGCTTCCGGGATCACCGGACCGACGACCAACCCCAGTCCCGTGAAGAAGATCCAGCCAGCTAGGAAGAAGATCCCAACCGAGAGGTAGTAGGTACGGAACGCTCGGGGTTCGTCGTCGCTGCGGAGGATCGATAGGGCAAAAACCTGGTCGAGCAAGAAGTACGGCCCCACCCAGCGGAACCATCGTGGCTGTCTCTGGAAGATCGGGACCATCGCAGCTGAATACATGAGATGTCTGGCATTGACGACAAGGGCAGCCACAACGGATGCCGCAACAGCTGTTCCGGTGCCGAGCAGCGAGATCAGCGTTAGCTGTGCAGCACCACCGAAGATGATCGGGGAGCTCGACCATCCAATCAAGGAGTTGATCCCCGACTCTGTAATCGCAAGCCCCATGACCAAAGCGAACGGAATTCCCGGAATGAACAGAGGGAGACCGTCCCCGAGTGCCTTGCGAACGATCGACCGATCAACTTTGGAGGAAGTGAGACTCATCATGAACTCGTAGCGGGCTATTTACGTTACGTACCTTACACAACGGTTTGGCTCCCGGCCACCGATTTCCAGAAAAGGCAGATCCCGATCGCTACGCTGCTGGAGTCGACTGAAGGGTGGCTAGGGTTCCGCCCCGCTGGTGCGGGGGTCAGGTCCGAGCGCCACAGAAGGCCCAAAAGGGCTCGCACCTCACTGGACAAAAGCCTCGAGGGGATAGGTCGGCACGGTCAAACGCGTGCCGACAAGGAGGCCACATGTCCACACCTACCAGCCGAGACCACTCACGAGCGGTGCTGCAAGCACTATTCGTCACCTTCTTGTGGAGTTCGTCATGGGTCCTGATCCGGATCGGACTCGACGATGAGCACCTCGAACCACTGACCTTTGCCGCCTTGCGCTACGGGCTTGCTGCGCTGATCCTGATCGGTTGGGTGATCGCCGGGACCGAGTCGAGGGCAAGCGCTAGATCGCTAAAAACCGGAGATGTTGCCCAGATCGTCCTTCTTGGAATCGTCTTCTACGCGGTCACCCAGGGTGCCCAGTTCATCGCCATCGACAACCAGCCCGCGGCCACGACGAGTCTCGTTCTGTCGATGACCCCGCTCTTCGTAGCGCTTCTCGGGGGTTGGTCTCTCAAGGAGAAATCATCGACAACACAACTAGTCGGCACAGTTCTCGTCGTCGCCGGAGCTTGGCTCTATTTCGCCGGCGACCTTGGGGCGACAGCGGCCGGAATGACAGCAGCGTTGATCGGACTCGGAGCAAACGTCGTGGGTGCGCTACTCGGACGAAACGTGAACCGTCAGAAATCGACATCTCCACTCGTTGTGACTGCAATGAGCATGGCGGTAGGAGCCATATTCCTCATTGGCACAGGGCTCGCGTTCGAAGGCACGCCAAACATATCCTCCCCAGCCTGGCTGATCATCATTTGGCTTGCGGTTGTGAACACCGCATGGGCGTTCACACTGTGGAACCGGTCGCTCCAACATCTGACCGCGCTCGAGTCTGCCGCAATCAACAACACGATGCTGATTCAGATTGCAGTCTTCGCTTGGGTGTTTCTCGGAGAAGCAATCGGACTCCCGGAAGCGGCCGGCATACTCCTGGTGTCGGTCGGAATTCTCCTCGCCCAGACCAGCCTGGGTAGAAGACGCCAACTCCCCAGCCAGGGCGTGGTTGACTCCGCACCATGAGCACTTTCCGACACATCATGTTGATGAACTTCAACGAAACCGCGAAAACTGAGCAGATCGAAGCCGCCGTGGCCGGCTTGCGGACCATGCCGGATAGGGTGCCGGGAATTCTCCGTTACGAGGTTGGCCTTGATCTAGGCCTTGGTGACTCCAACCCCGATCTGGGTTTGGTTGCCGACTTTGAGTCGGAATCGGATTGGCGTTCGTATCTCGATCATCCCGCTCATCTCGAACTGATCGGGAACCAGATCCAAGCCGTGAAAGGTTCTGTAACCAGGATTCAGTACCTGGTGGAGGGAATCTGATGCAACGCTGAGGGGTTGTGGAGCGTGATATGGGTGTGAACGATCGGGAGGTGTACGAGGAGATCGCTCCTGAACTCATGAGATACGCCACAGCCCTAGTAGGACCAGACAACGCACACGACATTGTTTCGACTGTCGTCACCCGCGCACTCAATCGGTCGGGTGGTCTGGTGGGGCTCGAGAATCCACGGCCCTACTTGATGAAGGCTGTGCTCAACGAATCGATGGGATTCAAACGACAGCGTGCCCGTCGTCAAACTTATCCGATGGCCCGGGTGCCCGATGTAGGTGTTCCCGAACTCGAGGTCGGAAACCTCGATGCCCTCGTCATGGAACTGCCCACACAACAGCGGGCGGCAGCCTTTCTGGTCTTCTTTCTCGAATACACGCCTTCGGAGGCTGCCGAGCTGATGGGGGTTCGCGCCGGCACCGTACGTCGCTACCTCTACCTCGCCAGAAGGAAGTTGGAGGAGGCCCTTGGCGGTGACGGCACATGAGTGAGGAGCGCTTCAAGGAAGTGTTCCGCCGGCTGACCTCCGAAACGCCGGAGGCTCCGACCTTCTCTGATCTGGAGTTGCATCAGGCTACGCCCACGACTTCGCTGACCTTCAAACCGTGGATGGTCGCTGTCGGCGTATCGCTGCTGGTGATGGTGGTGGTGGGTGCGCTCGGCCTCACACGCGAGGGAGGTTCCGACCTGGCCGCTCCGGACGAAGGCCTGATCGATTACGTCAAACTGGAGTACTCGGCGACAGCGAACCCGGTGTGTGAAGGCGGGACGATCGTGGACAACGGTGGGTTCGACGATGCAACGATCGAGATCTGGGGCCCAAACCGGGACGCCTTGACATTGATGGTGGCGACTTTTCCCGATGGATCGACGGAACGGACGATCATCGAGGGCGACCCGTGGCGACCGGTTCGAAGCTGGGTCAACGATCCCGCTAGCTACCCCGACAATACCCAGTTCCGCATTGTCCGATGCGAAGGCACCGGATCAGATGAGTTGATTCTGCTGACAGGTTTCACGGAGCCGAGATACGGGTCGGTCATCCCGTTGTTCTTCCTTGCGCCCCCCGATGAGACTTTCGGCGAAACCTTCCGAGACACTGAACCCGAAGTCACCGTGTGGAACGGCATCAATGCTCTACGCTATTCGCTGTTTCAAGAATCTGAAACAGCCACCCAATCAATCGATGTCTACGTCGCCGACGACGACACCACTCTCCTCAGGCAGACCGCCGAAATCGATTACGTAGGTATCGGGAAGTCCGAAATCGACATCACGCTGGTCGAGAGGGACCGAGTGACTGGTGACTCGGTCTCCTACGACGTGGCCGGGCTGACGGCAATCGAATTCGACCAAGTGATCGACCTCGGCCGGGAACAGTGCCCCGTCACAGTGCCTGCACAATCCTTTAGCCCGCCCGATCCTTGGCGGGCCGAGAGGTCTGATCCCGGTCAGCTCTGGTTTGGGAAAGATGAGCTTTGGACCGTGCTCTCCGCGGACGGCAGCTACCTACCACGGAAGAGCTTGTGGTGGAGTGTCAACTACAGGGACCCGGGGCTCAACCCACAACCCGACCTGACGGTTCGCTGGATCTTGCTCAACTCAACTCGTGAGATGGTTCTATCCAACGGAGATCCCGCCACTAACGGAAGTACGTCCGAAGACGGTGTGTTCATGATCGGTGGGATCGATCCAGACATCAAAGGTTGCTGGGAGGTCACCGCCATTTTCGAGGGTGCCAGCCTCACCTACATCTACTACAACGACGACGGTCGCGACCCGAACTCGGTTGTTGTGCCCGACGTCGTGGGCATGACAGTCGAACGGGCCCGGAACGTTCTCCACGATTCTCTGTACGAACCATCGTTCTTCGACTCGTCAGTTTCGTCATATGTGGTTTGTGCGCAGGAACCGGCGGCCGGAACCGAGCTGAACCCTTGGGAGACAGTGGGCATGAGAACCGCCCCTGATGGTGAGTGCGGCGAGTTGATGAACCCTTCCCTTGATTTCAATCCTGATTTCGCGGTCTACACAGACGAGAACGGGTGGCTGCGCTATCGGACGGCTTGCCCAGCGGCTGACGTAGTCGTCGCGACCGGGATGGAAGGTGCCGATGCGTTGCCGCACGTCAGCGGAACTTCTCGCGAAGTGGTCGAAGCGTTTGTGGTCTCCTCGATCATTGCCGCAGAAGTGAATGAAAACGACTACTACCTCAGTCGGGTCGGCCTGGTCGACATTGAGGTCGTCCCTCGGAATGGGGAAGTCTGGTACGAGGAGGATGGGAAGGTAATCGTTTCCCAACAGCCCGACTTCATGGTTAAGGGGACCATCACTGAAGACTTCCAGTGCCCATCCAGCCCAGTGTTCTACGAAGGTGGGATATCGATTGCTTATGTGTTGGACACAAACGACTAACCCAAGCATCTGATCGCTAGCCTCCGAACATGCGGCTGGCGGCAACACGCGATATTGCGCAACCTGCTCATCAGGTCTTCGAATTCTTCGCTGACGCGGCGAATAATCCGAAGTGGCAAGACGGGATGGTGTCTTGCCAATGGCTCACAGATCCCCCGATTGCGGTTGGGTCCAGCTACGAACAACACGCGAGGTTCATGGGGCGAGACGTCAAGTCGGTGTTCAAGGTCACAGAGTTCAAACCCGGCGAATCGATCAGGATCGAGACCATCGCGTCGACGTTCCCCATCAATGTTCACCGTTGGGTTGAATCGACGGGACCCAACTCCTGCACGGTCAACGCCGAGATCGGTGGCGGCCCCGAAGGATTCATGAGGCTCCTCGAGCCCCTCATGGCCGGCAAAGCGCAACGATCAGTCGACGCCGACTACGACCGACTCAAAGAACTGCTGGAGGGCGGGGGTTAAGCCAGATCCTAATGCTCGTGAGCTCACATCTAGTCGCTGGGCTGCGCAGAAAAGCGGACTTCAAGTCGCACTATCCGACCATCTTCAATCTCGTAGTGGTCTTCACCGCGAACCGGACCGGGTAGTGCCGGCGAGCGGCACTCCCATACTGAGCGGGCGTTACCCCCTTCTACCGCCACCTCCAGGACATCGAGCTCCATATCGGGGAGTGGATTCGCCCAGCCCGCTTTGAGACGGTCGCGGATCTGATCCTTGCCCACGGCTGGTACATCAGGGGCAAGAAAGGGCTCGGTGTACACGGCTCCCTCCGCAAAGAGAGCCATCATCTCGTCCTCAGCTTCAGCGCCCTTTCGCATTGCAGCGAAGTAGGCATTGACCACACTTTCCATCTGATCTCCAATGCTACGTTGAGTCGTCCATGGTCGATCCGAAACTACGTGAACGAATCAACCGTCTTCTCGAGGCGGTGCGGAAGAACCCAACCGTTCTCCCCGCCGACCATTTGGTCGAACTTGCGGACAGCGACGTCGACCTGGCCATCGACCGCACTACCGAAGAAACCACTGTCTATGTCACCCCTCGACCCGACCGGAGATTCGACGTTCTCACCGATCGGGAGAAGGAGGTTGCCACGTTGGTTGCCGCCGGGTTCAAGAATCGACAGATCGCTGACACTCTCTTCATCTCAGAGGCAACTGTGAAGGATCATGTTCATTCGATCCTGAAGAAGACCGACCTGTCATCCCGCGGCGAGGTTGCGGCGGCTTGGTACGGCCGTCTTTAGTCAGACGCCTTTCGACCACATCGGCGTTGCCATGCCAACTTCGGGCTCACCCGCAAGAAGCGGGCCTACAGTCCCCATGTATTCGGCGAACCAGGGTGCGGAAGCATTTGCACCCATTGCCTCTCCGTTCGAATAGATCTCGAAGAGATAGAACACGTTGGGATCGTGTTGGTCGGCGCACCAAACCACCACTTCCTGATCGGTGTTCTCTGCGGCGCGAGGCGCCAGCAACTCCTTGTAGAGGTTGAAGATCTGCTCCCGTTTTCCATCCTGTGCGGTCGACTTCACAACCAACGCCAATTCGCCCATTGAACTCTCCTATTCGGTGAGCTGCGAATGTACGGACGATCGCCACGCCACGCCATCCATCAAAAGATGGGTTTGATGACGTTCTGAGCACAAAAACGGCCATATCTGGCCGGCTGATCCTTAGGAAGGCGAGTTGACGTCGATTCTGATGGCATCGAGGGCGATTTCAACCATCTCGTTGAAGGTTTCTTGGCGTTCGTCTGAGGAGGTCGCCTCGCCGGTCCTGATGTGGTCAGACACTGTGCAAATGGTCAGGGCTCTTGCCCCCTTCTCTGCAGCAACTCCGTACAAACCTGCCGCTTCCATTTCGACCGCAAGCACGCCCATGTTCTCCATTCGATCGAATGCCTCGGCATCGGGGTTATAGAACAAGTCGGCGGAGTGCACATTGCCCACCTTGACATCGATCCCCTTGGCTTTGGCAGCCTGGTCAGCGGCTTTCAGGAGCCAGTAGTCCGCAGTCGCGGCGAAGTCGTAGTCGCCGTAGCGCACCCGATTGACACCGGAGTCGGTGCAGGCGCCAATCGCCAGGATGACGTCGCGTACGTCAACCTTGGTGGTCACCGCGCCACAAGAACCGACACGGATCAAACGTTCCACGTCGTATTCGGTGACCAACTCCGTTGCATAGATCGACGCCGAGGGGATGCCCATACCGGTGCCCATCACCGAGACCGGAACACCGTCATACGAGCCGGTGTATCCGAACATGTTTCGAACCGCATTCACCTGCGTCGCATCGTCAAGGAAATTGTCAGCGATGTGTTTGGCCCGCAGCGGATCACCGGGGAGGAGAATCGAAGGTGCGAACTCGCCTTTTTCTGCGCTGATATGTGGGGTGGGCATGGCCTGGTCTCCTAGTTTCTGAAGCAGTCGGCCCCAAGATAACCGAGGCCGTCAACGGAAGCGTTTCAGTCAACGAGGACGGCCTTACGCCAACCACGGACAGCATTGGTCACTGCGATCTCGTCGGCCGAACGAAACTCATCGAGGCTCACCGTGCGCTCGGCGACCAGTCCGTCGTTGATCATTTTCTGCCGAAAAATCCCGGGGAGACAACCCGACGAAACGGGCGGAGTGAACCAATCATCGCCCAGTCGAACCATCAAGTTCGAGATGGTCGTCTCGGTGACATCTCCGTCGAGGTTCACCAATACAACCTCACGGTTCTCATTACTCGGATAATGGCTCCGGTCGACAGTCTTGTGATACCACAGGTTTTCTGACGGATCTGTCCTGACTGCAGCTAGGCCCAACTCGACCGGTTGGGTTGGAATCTCGAGGTTATGCGATTCGACCGCCACTCCCCCAGCCGAGTCGAGAACCAGACGCACCTTCTGACGATGGGCACCTTCGATGCCCGACAACGCCTCACCAACGGCCTCGAGGTTCAGGGGAATCTCCCAGTACGCCGCAGAGGCTGCCAGACGAGCAAGGTGAAGTGGAAGCAGCTCGATTCCGGAATTCGGTTCGTAAAGCATCGTCTCCAAGAGGTCCGGAACCGCATTTTCAGCTGTCACAGCGAGCGCCTTCCACAGGCACTCTTCGTATTCGGATCCTGCGATGGAGTCCGAAGTGATCCCACCGCCGACGTGGTAACGGATTGTTCCGTCACTGACCACGCCAGTGCGAATAGCAACTGAGAACTCATAATCGGATCCGCCTGGGGCGATATAACCAATCGCGCCGCTGTACACCCCGCGCGGAGTGGATTCGAGGTCAGCAATGATGCTCATGGTTGACCGCTTCGGCGCTCCGGTAACCGAACCGGACGGGAAGGTGGCCCGAAACAGTTGAACCAGGTCGACGTCGGGTCGCAGTTCACTCTCAACAGTCGAAGTCAACTGCCAGACGGTTGGATAGCGTTCGGGGTTGAACAAGGAAGGGGCCTGTACCGAGCCGGTCACCGATACCCGACCGAGGTCATTTCTCAACAGGTCAACGATCATGATGTTCCCGGCTCGTTCCTTTTCTGACGCCACGAGCTGGTCGCGCCGAAGATTGTCCTCGGCCGATGATCGACCTCGGGGTGCCGTTCCCTTCATGGGCCTGGTCGCAACCTTGCGACCATGACCTCTCAAGAACAACTCCGGTGACAGGCTCACAATCTGTTCGGCACCGAGATCGATGACTGCCCCAAAGCTGTTCCGCTGGGAGCGAACCATCCGACGAAAGAGATCTACTCCGTTCCCATCAAGCCTCGCATCCATGCCAAACGTCAGGTTCGTCTGATAAGTATCTCCGGCCCTGATTGCTTCCCGGATCGCTTCTACAGCTGATCCGTGCTCATCACGGTTCATGGTTGGAGTCCATTGGCCAACGCTCGTTGGTCGATATGACGTCTGCCGCTCCGCCGGAGACGGATAGGCCGCGAACCAAACCAGGGGCAGATTGGTTGAGCCTGGCGTGCGGAGCCCGGGGTCCAATCCCGGGGCCGCGTCGTAGCTGACATACCCGACGACCCAGTTCCCTCCAATGGCTGACTCCTGAGCGGCCCGAAGTGCGGGTTCGACGTCCGCCAGATCGGTCGCAGCGAAGACATCAGCCGGGTCCCTGAAGCTGAGGGGTCCCGTACCCCATCTCAGACCCTCGAGCGAAACGTCACCCAACACCTGCTGGACGATACCGACTCCACCGCTAACCGGATCAACTCCATCCGATCTCGATGTCTGGTCCGAATAAGCACCAACAACCCAAACAACCAACTCCGAAAGGAAACCAATGAGAAACCGAGTCCGACTCCTATCGCTAATGGCCATCCTGGCCCTCGTCGTCGCCGCTTGTGGCAGTGATTCAGCTGACGAGACAACCACGACAGAAGCTCTCGAATCGACCACCACCACTGCGGCCGAAGCCACGCAAGACGAGGACATGGACGATGAAGAGATGGACGAGATGGGGACAATTGTCGATGTCGCATCCGCGTCAGAAGACTTCACCACCCTCGTTGCTGCGGTTCAGGCTGCCGGTTTGGTCGACACGCTGAGCGGTGAAGGGCCATTTACGGTCTTCGCACCCACTGATGAAGCGTTCGAAGCCGCACTGGCCGCACTAAACCTGACAGCCGAAGAGCTGCTCGCTGACACCGAGACCCTGACTTCAATCCTCACCTATCACGTTCTTCCGCTCGAGGCACCGGCTGAGACGGTGCTCGGACTCGACGGTGAAGAGGTGGCGACAGTCAACGGCGCAACGGTCCTCGTCACCATCGACGGAGACGCTGTCATGGTCAACGAGGCCAACGTCCTCCAAACGGATATCTTCGCAAGCAACGGCGTAATCCATGTGATTGACGCGGTCCTCCTTCCACCCGCTAGCTAAGAAATCCACTCAGAGCAGAAGAGCCCCGGTCCCGCCCGGGGCTTTTCTGTTTCTGGACGCGCTGTTTGGGACCAGGCCAGGACGGGTCGCCTCGAAATTGGCTTAGGCTGGCGTCATGACCGATACCTACGAATTCATCCTGAAACTGAGAGCAATACGCCAGTACACCGACGAACCGGTGAGTCGGGAGGATCTGGAGCGAATCATCGAGGCGGCACGATGGACCGGGAGCTCAAAGAACACCCAGAACTGGTCGTTCCTGGTGTTCACCGATCGGGCACAACTCGACCAGCTGGCCAGGGGCGGCAGCTTCACCGACCCAATACACAATGCCACTGCAGCCATCGTTCTCGTTCAAGAATCCAACGGATATGAGTTCGACATTGGGCGAGCTGCGCAGAACATCATGCTCGCAGCCAAGGCAATTGGCGTCGCAAGCTGTCCAATCACACTCCACAAACCTGAGGCCATCGCCGATCTCCTCAATCTGGAACATGGCCAGACGGCACGCTACGCGGTTGCTCTCGGATATCCGTCGACAGACGCGGCACCAGCCAGATTCGGTGGTCGAAAAGAAACTGACCGACTTGTCAGATGGATGTGAAACCCGCACGGCGAGCGGATAATTCGACGATTTCCCGTCACACATCCCGGTTAACCTCACCAACTCGATGACAGAATCACTCGTAGAGGCACGCGGCCTCACCAAGAAGTTTGCGGACTTCACAGCTGTCGACGCCATCGACTTCGACATTCACAAGGGTGAAGCATTCGGATTCCTCGGCCCCAACGGAGCGGGCAAGACATCGACCATGAAGATGATCACAACGGTCAGCCCCATCACCGAAGGGAAGATGACCGTGTTTGGGTTGGACCCGACGACGCAAGGCCGCGCCATCCGGCAGCGATTGGGGGTCGTGCCCCAGGAAGACAATCTCGACCTGGAGTTGACGGTCGCCGAGAACCTCTACATCTACGGGCGCTACCACGACATGAGTCGCGCAGAGATAAACGAACGTATCGATGAGCTCCTCGAATTCGCCCAGCTCACCGAACGCCGCAAAGACCAGGTGGAGTCGCTATCCGGTGGGATGAAGCGCCGGCTGACCATTGCTCGGGCACTGATCAATGATCCAGACCTGGTAATCCTCGATGAACCGACCACCGGGCTCGATCCTCAGGCTCGTCATGTGCTTTGGGATCGTCTGTATCGGCTCAAACAGCAGGGAGCCACCCTGATCATCACCACCCACTACATGGATGAAGCCGAACAACTCTGCGATCGGCTGGTTGTCATGGACCAGGGCAAGATCGTGGCCGAGGACTCGCCACGCCGCCTCATCGAAACCCATGCTCCACGCGAGGTCGTCGAACTCCGGTTCGAAGCGGGCACTCAAGATGAAAACGTCCTGAAACTTGACGGAGTAGCCCAACGCTCCGAGGTGCTCGCCGACCGTGTCTTGCTCTACACAGACGATGCCGAGGAGACCCAGCACGAGGTCGACCGTCGCGGCCTTCACCCCGAGCAAGTCCTGGTTCGACGCTCCACTCTCGAAGACGTGTTCCTCAAACTGACGGGCCGGAGACTGATCGACTGATGACCGCATTGCGAGGCCCGATAAGAGTCGTCGAATCCGAGTTGCTCGGATACAAACGGACCTGGCGAGGCACCGCGATCAGCTCCTTCGTCAATCCCTTGCTGTTCCTGACCGCGATGGGTCTTGGCCTGGGTTCTTACGTTGATTCCGGTGACTCCGACCTCGGGATTAGCTATCTGGTCTTTATCGCCACCGGATTGATGGCAGCCTCAGCGATGCAAAACGGAGCTGCCGACGGGGCCTTCCCAGTGATGGCTGGGATCAAATGGCGGAAGAGCTTCGAGGGTGCGATCTCAACTCCGATAAGCCCGGCCGACATCGTGGTGGGCCGGTTTCTGTGGTCGATCGTCCGTCTCTCGTTTGTTCTGCTCGTTTTTGCTCTCATCGCGACAATGCTCGATGCCATAGACCTCGGTCCAGCCCTAAAGGCGATTCCACCGGGGGTGTTGACGGGCCTAGCCTTCACTACGGCGATCACCGCATGGACGGTTACGCGTGAGGACGACACCAGCCTGTCGACGCTCTTCCGTTTTGGGATCATCCCGCTCTTCCTGTTCTCGGGCACCTTCTTCCCGATCAGCCAACTTCCCGGTTTTCTCCAACCCCTCGCCTACGCCACTCCGCTCTTTCACGGTGTTGAGCTAGTGCGGAAGTTCGCCCTACCCGGTGTGGACACCAGAGTTGTGACGGCCACCCCGGTGTGGGTCCATGTGGCCTATCTCGTCACGATGATGCTTGTCGGGCTGTTCCTGGCGATGAGGTTGCTCGACCGGAGGTTGCGCAAGTGAGCGTCTCCGCACCGACACGTTTGACCCCAATTGGGAAGATGAGCCCATTCCGGGCCCAGCGGATATGGGAACGGAACTACCTGTCGTACCGGCGGTACTGGAAGATCATTCTCACTGGTTTCTTCGAACCTGTCTTCTATCTCTTCTCGCTGGGGATTGGGTTGGCCCAGCTCGTTCCGGAATTCACGGGGCCCGGGGGGATCCCGGTCTCATACACCGCTTTCGTCGCACCGGCGCTGATGGCCGCCTCGGCAATGAACGGCTCGGTCCTCGAAACCACATTCAACATTTTCTTCAAGCTCAAGTTCGGAAATGTCTACGAGGGGATTCTCACCACGCCGATGCGGCCCATGGACATCGCCGTTGGTGAAATCGGTTGGGCCTTGCTGAGAGGGCTGCTCTACTCGATCGCGTTCCTCGTCGTGATGGTGGCGATGGGGCTGACCAACTCATGGACGGCCATACTGACGATCCCAGGCTCATTCCTGATCGGTTTCGCCTTCGGCTCCGTCGGTCTCGCTGCCACGACATACATGCGCTCCTGGCAGGACTTCGACCTGGTCAACCTGGTGACCATGCCGCTGTTCCTGTTCTCTGCCACGTTCTTCCCGATCGAGGCGTATCCGGAAGCCTTTCAGCAGCTGATCTGGATATCACCGCTTTACCACGGAGTCGAACTGCTCAGAGGGTTCGCACTCGGTGTCCTCGACTGGTCGATGCTCGGCCACGTCGCCTTCCTCCTGACCATGGGCATTGTCGGAGGCCTCATCGCCAACAAACGACTCGACGGCCTCCTGAGGAAATAAAACCGCGTTCCCAAGGAATACACCGCCAATAGTGGCGGGATTTCCGTTTAGAACAGATTCGGATGTATCTAGGCTCCTCATCGATGCTTGATCTCACTTTCCCCCTGCACGCACCCCACGGGACCGACCTCAACACCAAAGGGTGGCTTCAGGAAGCAGCCCTGCGGTGTCTCCTCAACAACCTCGACCCCGACGTTGCCGAAGACCCCGAGAATCTCATCGTCTACGGCGGTAGGGGTAAGGCTGCGCGGAATCTCGAATCGCTCCACGCGATTGTCGCCACGCTGCAACGGCTCGAGAACGACGAGACCTTGCTCGTCCAATCCGGCAAACCGGTCGGTGTGTTTCGGACCCACGACATGGCGCCAAGGGTCCTCATTGCCAACTCGTTGCTCGTTCCGAAGTGGGCCACGCTCGACAAGTTCTGGGAGCTGGAAACGAAGGGTTTGATGATGTACGGCCAAATGACGGCCGGATCGTGGATCTACATCGGCACCCAGGGGATCCTCCAAGGTACATATCAGACATTCGTGGCGATCGCCGACCAGAAGTTCGGCGGGACCCTGGCCGGGACTCTCACCCTCACCGGCGGGCTGGGAGGAATGGGTGGCGCACAGCCACTCGCCATAACCATGAACGGCGGCGTTGCCTTGTGCGTGGATGTCGACCCACACCGAATCGAAAGAAGGCTCGAGACGGGGTACCTCGATGAGAGCTACACCGACACCAGGGAGGCGGTCAAGCGGGCCCTGGAAGCAAAAGCAAACCGAGAGGCAGTTTCGATTGGCCTCCTCGGCAACGCCGCTGATGTCTTTCCCGAGTTACTGAAGATGGGGCTCGATGTCGACATCGTCACCGATCAGACATCGGCCCATGATCCGCTCTACGGGTATATCCCAAGTAGCTACAGCCTCGACGAGGCGTTGTCTCTTCGAGACGACGACCCTGACACGTACATCAAGGCGTCACGTGAATCGATGGCGACGCAATGCGAAGCCATGGTGGGATTCCAAGGAGCTGGCGCCGAGGTCTTTGACTACGGCAACAACCTTCGCGGAGAGGCACAGACTGCAGGGTTCACAGACGCATTCTCATATCCCGGCTTTGTCCCGGCTTATATACGCGACCTCTTCTCCGAGGGCTCCGGCCCGTTCCGATGGGTAGCCCTCAGTGGTGACCCGGCCGATATCGCAGCTACGGATCGCGCCCTGCTCGAACTGTTCCCCGACAACGAACCGCTGCACCGGTGGATCCGGATGGCCGGGGAGAAGGTGCACTACCAGGGATTGCCTGCCCGAATCTGTTGGCTCTCCTATGGCGAACGTCACCTGGCGGGGCTGAAGTTCAACGAACTCGTTGCGTCCGGAGATGTAAGTGCTCCGATCGTGATCGGGCGAGATCATCTCGACTCGGGGTCTGTTGCATCGCCGTACAGGGAGACCGAAGCAATGATGGACGGGTCGGACGCTGTCGCCGACTGGCCGATCCTCAACGCGATGGTCAACGTGTCCTCGGGCGCAGCCTGGGTGGCCGTCCACCACGGTGGAGGCGTTGGAATAGGAAACTCGATACATTCGGGAGCCCAGGTGGTCGCCGACGGAACTGACCAGGGCGCCCTGAGGGTCGAACGGGTTCTCACGAACGACCCCGGCACAGGCGTCATGCGCCATGCCGACGCCGGGTATGAAATCGCGCGGACTGTCGCCAAGGAACGTGGGGTCGACATCCCGATGTTGGACATCTGATGCCGATCAACGACCCGTTCTGGCCAAGAGCCGACGTGTGGCTGGCCCAGGAGGCTGCCGAACCAGACATAAGGGTTGTGGGGGTCCCGTCGTCCAGCGCTTCCCTGTCTCCGAGTCGCGCGGACCTGACGCCGCTGCGAGTGAGGGACCGATTTGGTCGTTTCTCGACGTTCCACGGTGAATGGGGGGTTGACTTCGCTGACGTCAAAGTTTTTGACGAGGGCAACTGGGTCGTGAGCGACCTCGACATGCATGAGATGCCTATCGAAGTAGAACGCCAGGCGAGATCGCTCCCGCAGACTCCACTTTCGCTGTTTCTCGGAGGAGACAACGCGATCACCCGACCGCTGGTGAGAGCATGTCACGAGGACATCACTCGGGTGGGCGTCCTTACGTTCGATGCCCACCACGATGTCCGGACCCTCGACCTCGGACCGGCCAATGGAACACCGATCCGCGGTCTGATCGAGGAGGACGAACTTCCCGGATCGAACGTCGTCCAAATCGGAATTCACTCCTTCGCCAATTCGGCTGCCTATCGGAGCTGGTGCGACGACGCCGGGATAACGGTCGTGACTGTCGAGGACCTGGAGAAAGACGGGATGGTGGCCGCAGTTGCCGCTGGGCTAAGCCACTTGGCTGGAAGGGTTGATGTGATTTACGTCGATGTGGACATCGACGTGCTTGACGCCTCTTACGCGCCGGCGTGTCCGGGGGCGCGACCGGGTGGGCTGACGGTTCGAGACCTCGCCATGGGCGTTCGCATGTGCGCAAACCACCCGCTTGTTTCAGCGATGGACTTCGTCGAGGTCGATGCTGAGGCTGACATCAACGGTTTGACGCTTGACACCATGACTCACCTGATTCTCTCCGCCGCGGCCGGCTTCACTGAGCGGAACCGAACTTCCGTTCCTTAGGTATATGCGGCCATATCTGGCCGCTTTCGCGTATCGGTTCCGTGGCACTCACGGGCATCTTTGTTCTATTCAGGAATCCGGCCATATATGGCCCGCTAATCCTAAGGAAAGAGAACTAGCCGCCGCTTACTACCTGGTCAGCGTCCCGCGAGAGCGACTCCGTGTCTTGGGTAGCAAGGAAGTTGTGGGGTAGACGGACCGGACGAGGACCGTGGGAATGGCCGCGAACCATGTGGTTGGCCTCCTCAGGGAATGGGATTGTTGGGTCGAGTTGATCGACCAACTCGCGGACTTCGTCGACCGAGTTGACTTTTGCGAATCGATCGCGCAACCGCGGACCTGCTGGAAAGCCCTTCAGATACCAAGACGGGTGTTTTCTAAAGAGCCTGATCCCCATGTGCTCACCAAAGTGCTCAACGAGCAGCGCCGCGTGGTGGACCATGACTTCTCCGACCTCACCCAGGTTCGGGGGCGCAACGGACTCTTCACCAGCGAACATGTTCGACAGGTCGCGGAAAAGCCAGGGTCGACCCAGACAGCCCCGCCCGATCACGACTCCGTCGCACCCTGTCTCATCCATCATTCGCCGAGCATCTTGTGCCGTCCAGATATCACCATTCCCCAGAACGGGAACCGACTGGATGGATTCCTTGAGAGTGCGAATCGCTGACCAATCTGCCTTGCCCGAGTAGAGCTGACGAGCCGTACGTGCGTGGAGCGCAATTGCCGCCGCTCCCTCATCCTCAGCGGCGAGACCGGCCTCGATGAATGTGAGGTGATCGTCATCGATGCCTTTCCGAAACTTCACTGTCACCGGGGTGGATCCGGCATTCTCCACTGCAGAGCGAACTATCTGTCTGAACAGGCTTCTTTTCCATGGAAGGGCAGCACCTCCGCCGTGCCTCGTGACCTTGCCCATCGGACAGCCGAAATTCATGTCGATGTGATCGACGCCAATCTCTGAGACGAGGAACGAAACTGCCTCGCCTAATGCACCCGGGTCGGTTCCGTAGAGCTGTATGGACCGTGGCGATTCATCCGGAGCGAAACGAGCCAGCGCCAGTGTCTTCTCGTTGCCCTCCACCAGACCTCGAGCCCCGATCATCTCCGATACATAGAGACCAGCACCGTATTCGCGACAGAGACGGCGAAACGGCGCGTTGGTGACACCAGCCATGGGTGCCAGAACCACCGGAGGGTCGACTTGGAGATTCCCGATCTGAAGCATCAGCAGACCAGATTACGTCACCAGCGGAACTTCGGGCAGCTAGCTCGGCTCCGACAACGGGGACATGAACCGATTCCGAGACGCTGTGGTGAGGTCGATTGGCCTTTCGACGAATTGCACTTCCCAGTCCCTTGCGCCGACGGACCTGGCAAGGATCTCCACCTCCTCCTCAATGTCAGCTCGAAATGAGGCTTCCAAAGGTTCGAAACCCGCCGCCTTGACCACCAGCAACTCATCGTCGCCACCCCGGTCCCAAACGCCGACGACTGCTCCATCAAGCACAATTGTGGAGGTGACATTTCCGGACGAGTCGTACACGAACCTCTCGTGGCCCGACTCGACCATGCGACGTCGTCCCTTTGGCGAGACCAATGCGGTGTCCCAGATCGGGAGTAGTCGAAGGCCCGAGGGCTCGGCCGTCCCCGGACGTGTCGGGAGGTCGTACTGACCTGCTTCACCGACTACACCGACCGAATCCAACGCCAACCGGGCGTTGGATTTCTTCAGTCCAGACCACCAAGCGAAGTGGTCGACCGATCCTGGTCCATGGCCATGGAGATACCACCTGGCCACCTCGGCTCGAGCTGCCTCGGGGTCGACAGATGCCGGCGGATGATCTGGGAACCACTGCGACCACAAGGCGTACGAGTACTGGTTGCTCCGCCATCCCCCGGGTTGTGTGGCTGCCGCGAGGTCCCTGCTTTGGGTCATCGCAGAGAGTACGTAGCGCAGCGCTTCGGCTTCCCTGCCTGTGACGTCCAATTCCCGACGGATCGTCCTCGCCGGAAGCGGGCCTTCTCCGAGCAGATCCATGATTCGTTCTCGCCACAATTCTGTCTTCTTCGGGCCGGCAATCTTGTCTGCATGCCGTTGATACCAGGAGACTCGATCCTCAGCTGCCAACACGACATCGACCTTGTCGATCGGTATCAGAAAGCCTGACCCGCGCAGTGTGGCGAGCCTCGCGAGGGACCGATCTTCCATCAACGCTTTGTCCAGTTGGGAGCGTTCGAAACCGGGGATTCTCGCTGCAAATGACAGATAACTGGTCGGTGCGGTGCTGTAGATCCCGCCGGCGAGCTCAACGACCTCGACCACGCGAAGTGGGCGATCGCGTTGTAGTAGCTGGCGGCTCCATTGGTTGGCTGCCAGGTTGTCGGTCATGTTGTCTACTTGGCGACGGCGTCTGTATCCCGGACGTTCTGGAGACGGACCTGACCGTGAGCGGCCAGCTTTCCATCCGACTTCCGGGTGACCGCCACCTCCCACAGCTGTTGGTTGCGACCACGGTGAATCGGAGTGGCGACACCTTCGATGACCCCCTCCGATGTTGCCCGGATGAAGTCAGTTGTATTCGAAACTCCCATGGCTCCACCCATATCGTTGCCCATGGCCCAGATGGCGGCACCTGTCGATGCGAGTGTCTCGACCAGTGTGGCGTACACGCCGCCATGAACCACTCCATAAGGCTGATGGTGGATGTCGTCGATCTCGATCTGCCCGACAACGCGATCGACGGAGGCTTCGGTCAGCTCAATTCTCGTATGACCGACGTACGTGACCCGGTCAGTGAACGGATTTTCCATCAGGCCCCGCAGCCGCTCTGAATCTGAAGCACCGGTCCGAGATCGTCGTTGACGTACTCCCAAACACCCCAACCCACGCCCTCGTAATACACCGAGTTCATGACGATTTCCATCTTCCCGTCCCCGCTGAGATCAGCAATAGCTGCAACCGCGTACGAAAGGACAAATGGGGTCACACCAGGATCGGGCGGCGTCACAACCGAATCACCAAGGATGGCGGTTTGGACCTCGCCATCAACAACCCTGCGAAGGAAGGCCAGCGAATAGTCGCCGACCTGGGCGAAGAGCCCGTCGTCAGCGATGTCTTCGGCTACGGCGATCACCTCATTCACACCATCGCCTTCGATATCGAACCGGACGACCTGTTTGATGACTGGATTCTCAACGTCGAGTCCCCGCGAAGCCAGAAGAGGGCGGGCGAAATCCGAGTAGGTGCCATCGTCGACTTCATCTTGGACAAAGTGGGGAACCAGTTCCCAAGGAGCGGAGATGGCAACGCCACTCGGGCCCGGGAAACCTCCGAGGATGTCGGTGTTGCTCAGCTCTACACCGGGATTGTTCAACGGCTCGCATAACAATGTCTCAGGGCCACCGGTAACCCCGGCTTCCAACCCCAGGAATGCCACCTGATAGTCCTCTCCTCCCGAAACCGGAAGGGCGGTCAGCTCATCTACCTGGACCCAGTTACCGCCGTCCCACCAGCCCAGAGCGCCGAACTCGGAGACAACGAGAGGTTCAGCAGCCCAGTTGCCGGGGGGTTCAGTCGTGGTTGTCGTCCCCTCGGTCGACGTGGTTGTCTCAGCGACTGTTGTGGTCGTGTCTGCGACCGTACTCGTCGTCGTCTCAGGCGTTGTGGAGGAAGTGGTTTCCAAAGCTGATGTTGTGGTTTCCGCGCCTTCGTCGCCGCCACAGGCGGCAGCAACGAGAAGCAGGCAAACAGCAGGTATGAGTCGGCGCATGACGTTCCAAGCTAGTCGGGATGTGGCCAATCAACGAGACCCGAAATCGGAAATTTCCACACCAACACGACTCAGAAGTCGGGGAATGAGATGGATGGGAAGTCCGATGACGTTGGAAGGAGATCCGACGACCTTCTCGACATAGATGCCACCTTTGCCTTGGAGTGCATACGCACCGGCTTTGTCCATGGGCTCCCCTGATTCCACGTAGGAGGCGATTTCCTCGTTTGTCATTTCGATCATCGTTACGTCGGTTGTCGCCACTACGGAGTAACAGTCTTCCCGACGGCTTACGGCTACTCCGGTGAATACCTCATGGGTTGCCCCCGATAGCCGACGTAACATCGACCTCGCCTCTTCGGGGTGTCCCGGCTTCCCGAGAATCCGACCTTCCAACACGACCGTGGTGTCGGCGGCGAGAACGATGGCATCAGCATCCTCCACGGACGAGGCTTTCAGCCGGGCCACTCGTTCCACGTAAACACCAGGCATCTCATCTGGATGCCTGGTCTCATCCACGTTGGGGACGTGCACATCGAAGCTGAGGCCGAGCGAATCCAAGAGCTCCTTTCGACGCGGTGAGCCCGAAGCAAGAATCAGATTCATCTCAACACGCGCCCCATTCTGATGACCCGTTCTGGATGAGCCAGCGTTGTGAAGTCCTCAAGCGGACTGGTACGCAACAGAACAACATTGGCGGGTTCCCCAACCTCGAAACCATCGGACCTGCCTCCGGCGAGATAGCCAGCCGAAGTGACCGACCGATATGCCAGTTCTATCGGGAGGCCGTACTCGATCATCTTCTCGGCTTCGAGAGCGACGTCGTGAGTTCCAACGGTCACGTCGGTTCCAGCCAGTACATGGACTCCAGCCTCGACTGCCAACTCCATTTGACGTCGCACGTTGTCCAACCCTTCTACCAGGAGCTTGCCACCCGACGACTCCGCCCCGAGTTGTTCGACGACGGCCTCCATCCGGAGAATTGTCGGTACCCACATCCCCGATCGCGACCCCAGCGCCTCCAGGTCATCGGTGTCCAGGAACAAGCCGTGTTCAATTGAATGAACACCGGCCCTGACCGCCATCGACGGTGCTTCGCGGGCCATTGTGTGGATGGCGACCCTGCTTCCGGCGGCTTCTGCCAACTCGACAGCGCGACGTAACTGATCTTCATCGAAATTGGCCACCGGTCCCCGGCCCCGCCGCGGCCAGTCGCCGACGAGCTTCACCCATCCCCGGCCTTCTTCAATTGACCGCCGGATGCCGGATTCGAATGTCGCTTCGGTCAATTCGTGAGCAAAGTCGGGCCAGTAGCCCTCTTCGACAGCGTTGATGATTCCAGCCGCCTGAATGTCGGGGCGTTGCTCCGGGCTCACCTCTTCGAGAATCCTCACGGTGTCAAGGTTGGACCAGCCCTTGTCGAAGATAAACATCACACCGTTGGTGACGGCCTGGAGTGCCCTTGACACGGCATTCTCGTAGGTATCCGTCTTCCAATCTTGGCCAATAGGAGCAGCGAGGTGAGCATGAGCGTCAATCAGCCCGGGTATCGCGTAAGAATCCTGTCCGATGGTCTCGTCAGCTATTCCTGTCGGCTCGATCCATCGGCCATCCACAATGTCTCGAATCTGTGACCCGCCCTCGGGGTCTCTGAGATGTACTCGTAGTCTCACAAGACGGACGGTAACCAATCGCTCGTCGCATAATGATGAACCATGCGCCGTCTTCTGCTGACACTCACCGTCGTGGCAGCTGCGTGTTCCCCGCAAACTGACACCAGCCCGACGCAGCAGGTGACCCTGCCACCTGTGTCCTCGACGACGTCGACGAGCTTGGATCTCCCCATGGAGGTCCAAGGATGCGGTGCGCCTCCAGTCACGTTTTCCACGCTTTGCGAAACGATCGAACTCCTCGATGAATGGTATGTAGACGGCCCCGTTGACATAACTGCGCTTGCTGCGATTGCATCGACAGCCGCACAGGAGTTTGAGAGCACCGACACTGAGGATCCACCGCGAACGTTCTTCTGCGCCATACCGGACGCGGCTTTTGCAGACCTGTGTGACGTTCTCAAACAGCGAGTCCAGGACGAACTCCTCCCGGTGGGGCCAGCCGTCGAAGCTGCAGTCACCGCGATGATCGACCGCGGCCTGGATCCTTTCACGTGGTACATCGATCCGGAATCAGCTGCAGGTTTCAGGTCCGATGGTGTTGTAGCGGGTGTCGGGATTCTTCTCGATGCCACCGACGCAGCTGGGTCGAAATGCACCCAGATCGCCGAGGTATGTCAACTCCGCATTGTCTTCGTTTTGGAAGGCAACCCGGGCGCTGCCGCCGGACTCATGCCAGGCGACATCATCACAGGTGTGGACGGCAACTCTGTCATCGGCCAGGGATTTGTCGAAACCGCAACCCAAATCAGCGGTGACGAGACAGGCGATGTCGTCCTGTCCCTCGAACGAGACGGAACAGCCGTCGACGTGACTGTTTCGCGAGCGGAATTGGAATTCCCATCCGCTGAGGTTGAGCTACCGGTCGATGGGGTTGGCTACCTGCGCATCCCCGACTTCTCTTTCGACATCCCCTTCATCGTCGACTCGGCCGTCGGGGCACTTATGGCAGCAGGACCGAGGACGATCGTGATCGACCTGCGCGACAACCCGGGCGGTTTGATCGACGCAGTTGTCAACGTCGCATCCCAGTTCATCGCCGATGGGCCGATCCTCCACACACAAAGCCCCGAGGGCGAATTCACCTATAGCGCCGAAGGCGGAGCGCCGGTCACAAGCCCACGTC
Organism: Acidimicrobiia bacterium; assembly: GCA_965216445.1. Taxonomy (GTDB): domain Bacteria; phylum Actinomycetota; class Acidimicrobiia; order Spongiisociales; family ZC4RG35; genus MA-ANB-1. The sequence goes on along the minus strand of OZ244166.1, from coordinate 515,023 downwards.
TGCTCGTACTCGTCAACGAGGGCACCGCTTCAGCGGCGGAGATTCTTGCTGGGGCCCTTCGCGACCGCCGTGGTGCGGTGATTATCGGACAACCTACCTTCGGTAAGAACGCGGTGCAGATACCATTCGAGCTCAGAAACGGCGGAGAATTCCACGTCGCGATTGCCCACTGGACAACGCCGAACGGCACGTCGGTGGTGGATGGCGGGCTGGTCCCCGACCGTGTCGTCGAACTGCCCACCGATGCCAGCCCGGAAGATCTCGTGAACTTCGCCCTCCAGAATTCTTAATGAACAAGACAACACCGATTCTGATATCCCTTGCCCTTGTGCTGACCGCCTGCGTTGACAGCGCTAGCTCGACGACCTCGGACCAAACCAGTACGAGCCAGGTCGTGGAGACCAGCACATCCGTCTCTGAAAACGGTCGTCGGGTCGAATCCGTGGGCTGCGCCGACGCTGATGACGACGTCTCGATCGTTTGCGAGGCTTATGACATCATCAACCGAAACTACGTCGACGAAGTCGCCGACCTGACCCTGGCCGAAGCGGCTACCGCTTCGGTGATCAACCTCGACGGCTCCACGGCGACAAGCGACTTACTTTGTGCACTTCCTTCACCGACGTTCGCCGCCACGTGCGAGGTTCTGCCAGACGAAGCCGAAGACAGCTTTGAGGGCGCCGAGGCGATTGTTCGCGGTATGGCAGAAGCCCTGGACCCGAACTCGGTCTATCTGGACCCCGCGGCTGTGGATCTCATCCAAGAGGAACAGGAGGGCCAGATCGAAGGTATCGGAGCTCTGGTGACGGCGGAGGATTCGACCATCACCGAAGGGAGCCCCCAGTGCTCCACGATCTCCGAGACCTGCCGGCTGATCATCGTCTCTACTATCGAGGGGAGCCCCGCCGAGGCGTCCGGAATCTTGAGCGAAGACATCATCGTCGGGGTCGATGGCGAGGACATCCTCGGATGGACACTCGACGAAGTCACAGCCACTGTTAGAGGTCCAGCGGGCACCGATGTTCTCCTCAAAGTAGAACGCTCCGGCAGCACCTTTGACGTGACTATCACCAGGGCTGCCGTTGTGATCCCTGTGGTTCAGAGCGATCAGTTCGGAGATGTCGGATATGTCGCCCTCAACATCTTCAGCGACAACGCCGACGAACAGCTCGAAGAGGCAATTCAGGAGCTGCTGGAAGCCGGGATCAACGAGTTGGTTTTCGACCTGAGGAATAACCCCGGCGGCCTCCTCGACACCGCGATTGAAGTTACGTCGATCTTTCTACCCGACGGCGACGTTGTCATAACTCAGAGTCCGGACAACGACAGGTCGTTCCCGGTAACGGGTGAGGTTCTGGTCCCGGAAGAGATACCTGTTGTGGTTATCGTCAATCGCGGTTCCGCTTCCGCATCGGAAGTAGTTTCCGCCGTTCTTCAGGAACGGGGCAGGGCAACCGTGACCGGTGAGAACTCATTCGGCAAGAACACCGTCCAACAGCAATTCTCGCTCTCCAACGGTGGAGCATTCAAGGTGACCATCGCTCGGTGGGTCACACCAGGCGGGCATGACTTTGGTGGCGACGGGGTCACCCCTGATGTCCCCGCTGATTTCACCCCCGAGATGGACGCCGAAGCAGTCACTGCACTGGCCTCCTCGCTGAATTAGGGCTTCCTTAGGAACAGGCGGCCATATATGGCCGCCTGTGCGTACAGAAAGCCCCGCTCGGTCTTTAGGTCAGACCCGGATATGCCAACCCGGTGTTGGCGTGGCAGTCGTAACCGTTCGGGTTCTTCGCCAGGTATTGCTGGTGATAGTCCTCGGCAAAGTAATACTCAGCCAAAGGGGCAATCTCGGTAGTTATCTCGCCAAACCCGTCGGCCGAGACAACCTCCTGATAGACATCCTGGGACCGTTTCGCCTGGTCGAGTTGTTCGTCGGTAGTCGTGTAGATCGCAGAGCGATATTGGGTACCGAGGTCGTTGCCCTGACGCATGCCCTGGGTGGGATCGTGAGTCTCCCAGAACACACGGAGAAGCTCGTCGAAGGAAACCTCCGACGGGTTGTAGACCACCATGACCACTTCAGTGTGCCCGGTTCGCCCGGAGCAGACTTCCTCGTAGGTGGGGTTGGGTGTGTGTCCGCCCGCATAGCCTGCCGACGTTGTGTATACGCCGGGGAGTTGCCAGAACCGCCGCTCCGCCCCCCAAAAACAGCCCATCCCGAACACCGCAACTTCAAGACCGTCGGCGTAAGGACCCTCGAGTGGGTTTCCGTTCACAAAGTGGGCGGGCGGGACGGTCACTGCTTGCTCACGTCCCGGCAGTGCTGCATCGATTTCGGGTATTTCGTTGCTTTTTCGTCCAAACATCAAGAACCTCCACCAACTATTCAACACTCTCCATCGTCAAGTGATCGTAAATTCAACCCATTCCTGAGGTCTTGACGGGGCGGACCTTCATGATGACCCGCTCGTCGCCCTCCTGATGCCAGGGGTAGCGATCCTTGTCGATGTACTTCTTCGCCATCCGGGAAATGAAGTCGATGTTCGGATCCGGCTCGACTTCGTCCAGCTCGCCACGAATCTCGATGTACCGGTATGAGTTGTCCGGATCGAGGATGGACATTGCAATGCGTTTGTCCCGCTGCAGATTGCGATACTTCTGGCGACCTGTGGTGAGACTGAAACGGATGTGCGTTCCGTCCCACTCGAACCACACCGGGCTCGATTGCGGTTCGCCGTCCGGACCGAGTGTGGCGAGATGAGCAAAACTCTTGGTGTCCCAGGCCACCAGATCTGCATGTGTTTCGGGGATCATTGGATCAATTCCTCTTGAAGGCGTCAGACGAACGCAACGCAGGCCGAGGGCCTGGCATTCCAACAAGCTCCTGGGAGCCCGATCCCAGTTCTCCTCCGGCGAGTAAGTGAGTACCCTTGGCACCCTACTTATGCGTTCTACACGCGCCCTTTCAGTTTTTCTGGCTCTCATCACCCTCCTTTCCATCGTTTTCACCGACGACCTGATTGCTCGCGCCCAGAGTGCCGACGAAGAGGCGGAACGGGCCGAGGTTGCGCAGGGATTGGTCGAGACCGCCGTTGCCAACCGGGCGGCCATCGAACTAGAGCTCGTTGCGACCATCACCCGAATCAACGAGCTTTCCGAAGAACTGTCAAAGCTCTCCGTCGGACTTGACCGACTCGCCGAACAACTCGGCTTTGCCGACGCCCAAATGGCCGGAATCCAAAGCGACATCGAATTACGTGCGGTTGACGCCTATATGACGGCTCTTTCCTCGGCCTCGATGGCAGTGGTCAACTCCAAGTCAGTCGAAGAGGCGATGATCACCGGTCGCGTTGTGGAGGATGTCATCGGTTTGGGTCAATCCGAGATAGACGGCCTGATACTGAAGAAGCGTGATCTCGAGAAACTCCAGGTGGAGTTTGCGGCTCGTCAAGAAGCAGTCGCCGCCAAACAAGCCGAATTCGACGCTGAAGTCGAGAGGCTTGCCGAGCTATTCGAGCAAGCCGACTCCGCTGTTGCCGATGCGGTGCGGGCTGCGAACGCTGCAGACGCCGCCTACCGCGAGGCTCTCGATGGCGTTGCTGAGGCAGAGGCCAAAGCAGCCGAAGAAGCCAAGCAAACGACCACAACCACGTCGCCACCTGGGTCGGGAGCAACGACCACTACTGCCCCACAAGTGACAACCACTGTCGGAGGCGGCGGGTACCCATGGACACCGCCTCCCGAAGTAGAGCAATGGCGTGGACTCGTCTCCCAGTACTTTCCGGCCGACAGAGTCGACCAGGCGCTGCACATCATCTCGTGTGAGTCGAACGGTGACCCCGACGCGTACAACCCCTACTCGGGTGCATCAGGTCTGTTCCAGTTCATACCTTCGACGTGGGCGACCACAGCCGGCCCCGCCGGATTCCCAGGGGCCAGCCCGTTCGATCCCGTGGCCAACACCGCGTCTGCGGCATGGCTGGCCAATCGGTATGAGGAGCTCGGCGAGTATTACTGGCAGGCCTGGAACTGCAAGCGTGTGCTCTACTGACCAAATCACGTTGATGCCCGCTAGGTCTTAGACTCGCCGACTGATGGAGTCAGGGACTACAAGACCTCGCCGCCAAATCGCATACATCGCCCTGGCACTCCTGGCGGTGATACCCGGTGTTGTGATAAGCCTCAGCGGCGCCCATCCCGATCCGATTCTCGGCGCATTTCTCTTCGGCATAGCGATAGTCGGGGCGGCCTTCATGTTGGCCTGGGCCGCCGAAGTGGTCCAGCTCGACATAGCCGCCGGTCTCGCTCTCGCCTTGTTGGCTCTGATCGCTGTCCTGCCCGAATACGCGGTCGACTTCGTGCTCACAGCCAACGCTGGGCGCGAATTCCTCGAAACCGGTGCTGCTGAGCAATACGGCCACCTTGCTTTGGCCAATATGACCGGTGGAAACCAGCTCCTGATTGGCTTGGGATGGCCATTGGTGGTGCTTTTGGGTACCTGGCGCGTCCGGAAGATGCGAGCCACTCCCGAAATTGCGCAGGGCACAACCAAGCACGAGATCCACCTGGCCCGGAGCCAGTCCGTCGACATTGCATTCCTGGCTGTCGCCACCGTTTACGGGATGACGCTCGCCCTCAAGGAGTCACTCACGCTCGTGGACGCCGCGATCCTCGTGGCGATCTACGCCCTGTACCTCGTCAGGCTCAGCGGAGCACCGCCTGAGGAACCACACCTCGTCGGGCCATCCGCCTACATAGGTTCTTTGCCCAGACGGACGCGACGAATGGTCAACTACACAGGGTTTGTCGTTGCAGCTGGGGTCATTCTCTTGTGTGCCGAGCCTTTCGCCGAATCGATCATCGCGATGGGCGAGTCGATTGGGGTCAGCGAGTTCCTTTTGATCAAGTGGATCGCACCGACAGCCTCGGAAGCACCCGAGCTTCTCGTTGCTTCTTTGTTTGCTTGGCGTCTCTCCGCCAGAACGGGGCTGGGCGCCCTCGTCTCGTCGAAAGTGAACCAGTGGACCCTTCTAGTCGGAACCCTGCCGATCGTGTTTGCGATCTTCTCCAGGAGCCTCAACGGCCTGCCACTCGACGAGGTCCAGCGTGTCGAGCTTCTCGTCACCGCGTCCCAATCGGTGTTTGCGGTAGCGATCCTCGCCAGCCTTTCCATGTCGAACCGGGAGGCTCTCCTGATGCTCGGCCTCTTCCTGGCTCAGGTTGTCGAGTCACTCCTTGCTGAGTTCGGCGTTATCGGTGAATCGGCGTCGCTTTTTGCCCGAGAAATGGTGGCGCTGGCGTTCATCCTGGCTGCCGTATGGGCTCTCTGGGGAAACGTCTCCAAGATGAGGACCATCATCAGGGATGGATTCCGGGCCAAGTGGTCGGAACTGTCGGAGGAAGAACCCACACCGAAACCCGTTTGACTCTTCAGGCGGCGGTTTCCGTGGGCGGTCGATACAACCGTCCCATCCACCAAACGACGCTGAATCCGACGACAAAGGCCAGCAGCAAGGCAACGCCGAGCAACCTCAGGAGCCATACCTGAGAGGAAAGCCTGTCGGCCGCTTCGGTGACCACTGCCTGTGCTTCACCCGCAGTCGTTCGGTACTCGGCAATCAGCATCCTGGACTGGTCGATCTGCTCTTCGAGGCCGACCAAAGACTCTCCGACCAACGCAACCTCCTCGTTGAGGCGGTTGATCGAGACTGTCATTGAAAAGAGGTCGGCGGCGCTATCGGACAACGATGTTCCGAGTTCGCCAAGTTGCTGATTCACATCGCTCAAAGCCTCGTCCAGTGGGACCTCGGGGTCGTAGTCCACACCGACGAACGACAACGCTCCCAAGATGCCGTCGACGACATTGGCGGTGTCGATCAGACCGTCCATCGCAGCCTGGATCGATTCGATCTGACCGGGGACATCATCAGTCAATAGGCCAGCCGTCGTCAGGACGACACGGCTGGTTTCCCCCAACGTTGCCTGAGTTTGGACAAAAACACCGTCAACACCGACCAGTGTTTCGGAAAACACCACAAGGGCGTCGTCGACGATCTCGATGGTGGTGTCAACAACGTCAAGCGCCTCGGACGTCACTTCAAAACTGTCGGACAAAGTCTGCACCCACGGCCCGACGGCCAAACCGAAAACGACGGCTCCGCTCAGAGCAAGAGTCATACCGGCCAATCCCCCGAGCTCCCAAGCCCTGGCCAGCCATTCGGGTGGGCGACGACCTGTCAACATCGAGCCCTATTGAAATGCCCCGAGATTCCCCCGATGATCGTCATGGACGGAGACGGTAACAAAGAGATGTCGATCCCAGACGATCCCTTTCGACAATCTGTCATAGTCGCCCCATAACCTGCTGCTGAGAAAGGAGTCTGCGAATGGGCAAGAAATACTTCACACAGGCCACGTTTAAGTTCCTCAAGGAGTTGGAGGAAAACAACAACAAGCCGTGGTGGGAGGACAACAAAGACCGCTACATAGAAGCCATACGTGAGCCTGCCCTCGAGTTCATCGACGACTTCTCAACTCACCTGGAGAAGATCTCACCGCATTTCCGGACAGACACTCGCACCGTCGGCGGTTCTCTGATGAGGCCTTACCGTGACGTCCGGTTTTCGAAGGACAAGACGCCTTACAAGACAAACGTGGGGATCCAATTCCGTCACGAAGCGGGCAAGGACGTGCACGCTCCCGGCTTCTATCTACACCTCGAGCCTGGTGAGAATTTTGCGGGCGTCGGTCTATGGAGTCCGGAGACCAAAGTCGCCCATGCCATCCGACGCAAGATCAACGACGACCCAGCACAGTGGAAGAAGGTGGCTCACTCGAAGTCGTTCACTGATTCGTGGAGTCTGGGACATCCCGAAGATGCCCTCAAACGCGTGCCCAAGGAGTATGACCAAGAACACCCCTACGCCGACGACATCAGACGCAAATCGTTCACAGCCGGCCAGCGTTTGACGCAAAAGGCTGTCACGTCCGACGACTTCGCAACCGTTTTCGCACGCGAATTGAAGAAAGCGTCGCCATTCAATCGTTTCCTGTGCGAGGCGATCGGGCTCCCTTACTGAGAAATCGCAACTCAGCGCCCGCAGCACGAGCTCTGGGACGCCGGCAACCGCCGCCTTTGGTAGCCTCGTCCGACGACGATCGGAGCAGCCATCGAAATCAGGATCCGACACCTACAACAAGATGACCTGCCGAGAGTCCACGAAATCTTCGCTGATCCTGTGCTCCTTGCGGGAACCATGCGTCTCCCCTACCCATCGCTGGAACAGGTACTCAAGCGGCTGGAGAAGAGCGAAGGAATCATCCGGCTCGCGGCCGATGTCGATGGGGTGTTGGCAGGTTTCCTCGAGCTTGAGACATACCCGGGAAACCCTGCCCACAGCCACGCGGCGGACATCCATCTGATTGCTACCCACCCCGAGTTCCGTGGCAAGGGAGTCGGCAGAGCCCTCATGGATGCAGCGATCGACCTTGCCGACAATTGGCTCCAGGTGAGCAGGCTGGGATTGTCTGTCTGGACGACCAACACGACTGCGATCTCGTTGTATGAGAGCCACGGTTTCACCGTCGAGGGAACAATGAGAAGATACGTCTACCGAAATGGTGAATACCTCGACGCCCACGTAATGAGTCGGATCCAAACGGTATGACCACAGTAGGAACCACCGATTCCGCAGCGCACGACTATTAGATTGAGGGCTTCACCGCTGGGGGCACATGTCCGAACATCACGGGGTCATCAGATTCAGCAGCAACGACGTCGCAGCGACGATCATCCTGCGGGCAGCTGAACTCAAGCTGTTCTCCCAAAACGCTGAGATCGGCGCATGGCCCGCCGGCGAATACGAACTGGTCGCTGAGCAGGGAGGCGAGTTGTTCACGCTTCATGCCGAAGGCGAAGTCCTCGCTTTTGTGCCCAATAACGGCGCAAGACTGGCGGCAGAGCTCGAAGGGTTGCCGACCGTTCTGCCGGCGGAGAAAGAAGCGACGGTTGAGGACCAACCAGCAGCTTCAGTGGAGCCGAGTGAAGAATCCGATAACGACGATCTCTACTCCGACCCGGTTGAGGTGGTTGAGGGACCGGCACCATCCCTGTTGACCAGGGTCCTCTTCTACGTCCTCTTGTTGGCGACGGTCGCAACGGGGGTTTGGGCAGTGGTGAGCCTCATCGGCTGAGGATCAAGCCTGCTGAGCAAACCCCATTCGAGTCTGCTGGAGGTTGGGGTTAGATCGCCGGATCAAGCCAGCTATCAACCCGGTCAAGCAAGTATTGCGAAACGTCATGGGACCGGTCGAGAACCTCACAGAGCTGCTCCCGACCCATCATGATTTCCACAAGATTCACCGAGCTCTTCCCCACCAAGTGGAGCCGTCTCTCCGGGGCATCTGCCATCGCCCCATAAGAATCAATGGCGGATACCTCAATCACAAGGTCCAGACCACCAATACCAGCAAGGTCGGTCGCCAGAACCAACAGATCTGGTGGCAGTGTCAGCGGCGGTACCGCCCAATTGAAGTAGAAATCGAGGTTGTATTCGCCCTCAGGCTCCTCAAAGTCCTGGCCCATTTCCTCAACTGTGTCAATGAGGGAGATCAACACCTTGGGGTCGACATCGAGGGCGAGATGCACATCGATCGGTCCGCCGCATCCGGCTTCAGGGTGAAGATCGACCTCCCAAGACTGCCTTAGTGAATAGGTCTCAACGATGTGGCGCTCATCGTGCACGTGGAATCCGTGCTCGGTGGCGTGTTCTTTCAAGTCGGCGACAAACCCAGCGATGTCAATGGCCATTGGTCGCAAGGATATTGCAATCCAATACCAAAGGACAGACTGCCCTATCGCCGGCTTGACCTTCCCACCAATAGCCCAATGAGAAATGTGCCCAGAGCGGCGATGGAAAGGCCGGCTTCGCTGCGGTCCTCATGGTCCTGATCGTCTGACGAATCTGACGAAAACAGCAGATAGTTCTGATCCTTTTGATAGACAAGCCGCCAATAAGCGTCCGTGACCTGAGCACCGAATAGAAAGACTGCCGAAAGGAGATAGGCGACGAATAGCAGGACGACGATCGAGGAGGCGACGCCGAGCGCAGTGGGTTGGCCGGCGAGTCGGAAGTACAAACCCGTGCCCAGACCGGCAATTGTGAAGATAATGGCTGTGAATACCGCACCGAGCCAGATTGGCCGCCATGGCACTTTGGCAAACGTCAGAGTCTGGAACACGAGTCCAAACATGAGGGCAGTGAATCCGAAAGTCACCAGATAGCCGAGCAGATTTACAACCCAAGGGGCGAGATTCAACCAGTCGGAGACTGCATCACCGGCTACCTGCACAGCCGTGCCCACAAAGAACAAGGCAGCAAGGGCAATTCCGAAACCCACAGTCCAGATCACACCAACCAATCGCTGAATCGCTACGACGAACAACCGCTTCTCTTCGGGGATTGGAATGCTGAATATCTGGTTCAGGGCTCGCTGCAACTCTAGGAACAGGGTGGAAGATGACCACAGGAGCAGGGTGATACCAACGACGGCTGCGGTCGCAGCCGCTTCGAAGGCCTGGTCGAGTATTCCATCTACAAAGTCCGCCAACTCTGCTCCGAATACATCGTTGATCTGGGCAACGATGTCGGCCTGAACGTCCTGGTTGCTTCCAAGAAAGAAGCCCGCGATTGAAACTGCGACAACCAGGAGAGGGGCGATGGCAAAGACGGTCCGATACGAAATGGCCGCTGCCATGCGAGTTACGAGGTTGCGACCGTACTGCTTCGAAGCGTCGGCCAGAACGGCGAAAGTCATGCGAAGGTTGGCACGGGCGGTCTGATTCATCGTCTCAAGACTATCGGCGCATACACTGCAATCCGTGAGTCATCCCTTCCCACCGCCCCTGAAGACCATGGAAGCAAAGACCTCCGAGCGATGGCCCAGCGGTGACTATTTGTATGAACCCAAATGGGACGGATTCCGCTCCCTTTCCTGGTCGAGCCCCGAGAACCGGATCGATTCTCGCAACGAACGGCCTCTCCTCAGATACTTCCCCGAGCTGCAAACCGCCCTCGACCAGCTTCCGCCGGGGACCGTCGTCGACTCCGAAATTGTCGTTGTGATCGATGGCGTCACTCAGTTCGACGTTCTTCAACAGAGAATCCACCCGGCCGAGTCTCGAATCACCAGACTGTCAGAGGAGACACCGGCCGAACTGGTGGCATTCGACCTTCTCGCTGTCGAAGGCGAAGACCTGCGAGAACTACCTTTTGTTGACCGCCGGGAGAGGCTCGAGCAGCTCTTCCAAGAGTTGCAACATCCCTGGCATCTAACGCCGCAGACGTCCGAGCAAGAAGTCGCCCGCGGCTGGTTTGACGAGTTCGAGTCAGCCGGTTGCGACGGGATCATCGCCAAGAAAACTGACCTTGTCTACCAGTCGGGCAAACGGGCAATGATCAAGATCAAACACCGACGCACGATCGACGTGGTGGTTGGTGGTTTTCGGGAGCACAAAGACGGAGGGAAGATCGGATCGCTCCTCCTTGGTCTCTATAACGAAGAAGGGGATCTCCACTTCATCGGACATTGCTCGGGTTTCCCTGATGTCGACAGGGTGGAGATATTCGAACGCTTCCAAGAGTTGGTTTCAGAGGAGAGTTTCGGAGAGGCAGCGCGGATGCCAGGCGGCCAAAGCCGATGGTCTGGCGACAAAGACCTTTCGTGGACTCCGGTGCAACCTGGAGTCGTAGTCGAGGTCAGCTACGACCAGCTCGAGGGAAATCGCTTTCGTCACGCGACACGTTTCCATCGATGGCGGCCAGACAAGGAAGGGACCGACTGCACCACCGAACAGCTCGAACTACCTCAAGGTCCTGGTTTCAGAGAAGTTGTGGCCTCCGAAGGGGAGGCACGGTGACGACACTCCCAAGCTCCTCGAGCGCGGACCCGACTCCTTGAGCGCGCCATCTCGGGGTTCGATCAGGGTCAGCCCTGATTGGCTTAGTGCGCTCAATCGCCGAACATGACCTTCGATGTGTAACGCACCCGCAACCTCCACGCCGACCGAGCTGCGATAGATGGCTGACTCTGTCGTCGAAGTAACCCAACTGACTCACGACTACGGCGAGGTAGTTGCGCTGCGGGATCTCGACGTCGCCGTACCTCCCGGGATCACCGGGCTAGTCGGGGCGAACGGCGCCGGAAAGACGACACTGCTCCGGATTCTGCTCGGTCTATTGCATCCAACCGCCGGTACCGCCCAGGTGTTGGGCCACGACAGCGAAGACCATGCTCTTCTCGTCCGTAGCCAGGTTGGGTACATGCCGGAGGGCAACTGCATTCCAAACGATCTGACAGCTGCCGAATTCGTCGCATATACCGCTCAACTTGCCGGTCTTCCGAAAAGCGAGTCGAAGAGGCGTGCTTCCGAAACCCTCTTCCTGGTAGGACTTGCCGAAGAGCGCTTCCGGTTCCTCGGCGACTTCTCCACCGGGATGAAACAACGGGTCAAGCTCGCCCAGGCCCTCGTCCACGATCCCGATCTGGTCCTACTCGACGAGCCAGCATCCGGCCTCGACCCCAAGGGCCGGGAACAGATGCTTGCCCTCATTAGCCGTCTGGGTCAACTGGGACTCAACATCATCATGTCGTCACACGTACTCACGGACATCGAACAGACCTGTTCGTGGGTCGTGATGCTCGACGGCGGCAACCTGCTCCGTTCAGGACCCTTGGGTCAGTTCGACCAAAAAAGCACAGTCCTCGTCGAGGTTCTTGAAGGCGCCGACCGAGTGTCTTCAGCGTTGGTCGCCCACGGACTGACCAGCCGGGTCGACGGCCGGCGTCTCGTTGTTGGACCTGGAGATTCAGAGCTTGAAGCCACAATCCTGAGAGCCGTCGCTGCCGAGGGAGCTGGCCTCGTTCGACTAACACGGTCCTCTGCCTCACTGGAAGATCTCTTCATCGAAGGGAGCCGCGATGACTGAACGGGTCATTTTTGATCGCGGCTATCGAAAATACGATGGCCCCCGACTCGGACCATCAGGGGCCCGGTCAGCGGTGTACCGCGACGGGGTCCGCCGGGTACTTGGACTGGGACGCAAAGCCCGACGCAAGGTTTTCCCGTGGTCGCTGATTGCCGTAGCGTTGGTGGCTGCTGCGATCATCGTCGGGACCCACTGGGTGATAGGGAACATTCAGGAGAGCCTCCGGGAGGGCGTGCCAACCTACGGAGGCCTCTTCGACTTCTATTCCGGGATCTCCCTGCTGTTCATTGCCTTCTCAGGCCCCCTCCTTTTGATTCCAGACCGAACCGAGGGCGTCCTATCGGTCTATTTCTCCCGGCCGCTCACTGTCGACGGCTACCTGACTGCCAAGCTGCGCGCCTTCGCCACCGTCGTTGGAGCGATCTACCTGGTGCCCCAGATCGTGCTCCACCTAGGACTGGGACTGATCGCGACTGACGGTTTCCTTCCCTACATGGGTGACAATCTCGACATTCTGTGGAAGGTCCCGGCGATCACCTTGGCCTACGTCTCTCTGCATGCCGCCGTGATCTTCACTCTCTCTTCTTGGATCAATCGGACCGGGATCGCAGCCGCGTCCTTCCTCGGAATCCTCGTCGCCGGCGGCGCTATTGCCGGTCAGGTCTCCCAAGCCACTTTCACCGGTGCCCGATGGGTCTCTCTGCTGGCATTGGATCACCATCCCCGAATCATCCGAGATGAACTGCTCGGAGATACCGTCGAGTACCCCGCCGAGCTCGCAGGGTTTGGAATGTGGACCTCGGTCGCGGTGATCGCGGTGACAGTTGTCATCGCCACAGTTTTGGTCCGGCGGCGTTATCGGAGCCTGGCATGACACCAACGGTAGAAATCGCCGGGCTGTCCAAATGGTTTGGGAACAAAGTGGCGGTATCAGAAGTCTCTATCGACTTTTCCCCCGGCGTGACTGGCCTCCTCGGCCCCAACGGAGCAGGCAAGACAACGATGATGCGCGTTGTTGCCGGACTTCAGGTTGCCTCCCAGGGTTCGGTAGCCATCCTCGGATCGGACCCAAGGGCCAACCCGAATATCTATTCGAAAGTGGCCCTCGTCCCCGAGGATGAAGCCGTTTACGGTCACCTAACCGCATCGGAGTTCGTGCGCTTGGCCGCACGACTTTCGGGGATCGAGAGTCCTGATCGTCGAGTCACCGAAGCCCTTGAGACGGTTGAGATGTCCGACTCGGCCGAGCGAAAGCTGGAAGGTTTCTCCAAAGGCATGCGCCAGCGAACCAAGATTGCTGCCGCCCTGGTCTCTGAGCCCGAAGTTCTGCTGCTTGACGAACCGCTGAATGGAGCGGACCCAGTGCAACGAGCAAGGCTCATCGAGTTGTTCCGAAGGCTTGGCGATTCCGGACGGACGGTGATCGTCTCTTCCCATGTCCTTGCCGAGGTCGAACGCATGACCGACCAGGTTGTCGCGATGGTCGATGGGCGGCTGGCAGCTGTCGGTCACATCTCCGAAATCAGGGCGGCGATGAGCGACAAGCCACGGCTCGTGCACATCGAGACCAGGGAGCCACGTCCACTCGCCTCCGATCTTCTATCGATCGAGGGAGTTGTCGGACTTGAGCTTGGAGACTCCAAGGTGACGCTCCAGGTGACCGACGCCCGTGAGTTTGCAATGCGACTACCGGGCATACTGGTCGGTCGTGATTACGGCATCAGCAGAGTCGAGCCGACAGACGAATCGTTGGAGTCCGTGTTTCGCTACTTGGTGGAGGGCTCGTGATACCCCTGGTTGTCCACCTCTATCGCCGGCTCATGCGGAGGGGCCGGATCATCGGACTTACCGCGCTTTCGGCGGTGCCAGCCGTGGTCTTTCCGATCGTCGTATCAAGCGGTCTCGAGGACATCGAGTTGGAGGAAGCTTATGTCGCCATCGTCACCGGGGCGGGGTACACGTTTGCGATTGCAGCCCTTGTCATCGCCGGCGCAACCCTGCGAGAAGAACGAGACAACGGAACTCTTCCCTACATCTACATGCGCCCGTATTCGCGGCTGAAACTGGCCACGGCATCCATCGCTGCAGGATCTGCTGCCGCCGTGACTCTCGGAGTGACAGCGTGGGCGATGACAGTCGTCACCGGTCTTTTGGTTGGGGCCGGCCCTTCCATCACCGGTCCCGCGATCACACTGTTTGTTTCAGCTGGGATCGGGTACTCGGCGATCTTCGTCCCGCTGGGATACCTGTTCTCCAGATCGCTTCTGATTGGTCTCGGATATGTGCTCGTCGGCGAGACGATCTTGGCTTTTGTCATACCCGGGCTGGCTCAGCTCTCGATCTGGCGAATCTCGATGTCGATCTATGGCAGCTTTCAGGAATTCGGAGTTGAAGCTGCCGATGGTCTGGGCCCGATTTCTGTGGGAGCTGGTGGCGGCATTGCCAAGATCGCGGTGGTTCTTGCCCTGGGTTTAGCCGTCCTGACCTGGGCCCTCAAGAAACGGGACGCCCTCTAGCGGACCCCGCGGTCGGACTGGGCTAGTAATCCTCGTCTGGCCGGCGTTGCTTGCTTGGCTGAACACGGGGAGGCTCTCCGGGCATCTTCGGGTAGTTGGGTGGCCACGGCGCCTCGCCGATACCATTCTCTTCGTCTCTGACCACCCATTCCATCAGAATCCCGATCTGACACGCCGACTCGTCAATCCCTTTGGTCAGATCGCCAACTATCTCGTAGCGATCGCCAGCAAAACGATCCATAGGGAAGTCTTCGATCTCAACATCCGCCACCTCGTCCCACGTGAGAGGGGCGGACACATAGCCGGTTGGTCGCACGCCATATGCCGATGACACAGATTTGTCTCTTGCGTTCTGGTTGTAATCGATGAATACACCGTGCCGCTCCTCTTTCCACCACTTCGTGGTGACCAAGCCCTCCATCCGACGCTCCAGCTCGCGAGCGAACGCCAGGACGGCTCGGCGAGTCTGGAAGAAGTCCCAAATTGGCTCGATGCGCACGTAGACGTGGATCCCCCGGCTGCCACTGGTCTTTGGCCAACCCACCAACCCGATTTCGTCGAGAAGTTCCTTCGCTCCGAGAACAGCAGTCTTGACGTCGGCAAAAGTGATTCCTGGTGTCGGGTCGAAGTCGAAACGCAACTCGTCGGGGTGGTCGGTGTCGCTGTCTCTTACCGGCCACGGGTGGAAATCCAAACACCCCAGTTGGGCAAGACGAACAACGTCAGCAGGCGTTCTCGGAACGTTCATTCTCCCCGGTCGCTGGGACGGAAACCGAATCTGAACAGTATCGAACGGAGTGTTCTTGGAAGCTCTCTTGTGATAGATCGGAGCCTGGTCGACACCCTTCATGTACCGCTTGAGCATGGTCGGACGGTCGCGAATGCCACGCGCTGCCCCTTCGCCGACGGCCACAAAGTGATTCACGACATCGAGTTTGGTCCAACCATGGTCCGGGAAGACCACCCGATCGGGGCTCGAAATCCTGACTTCTTCCTCGCCTACCGACACCATGACGTGGTCTGGCATGCTTACCTGTGAACCGAAAACCGATACATGAGCGAAACACTAGAGAACACAAACGAGGACCTGGTAGCAACCATCCGGAGTTCGATCATCGGCAGAGATACTGCGGTGGCCACACCTTTCGGAGTCAAGCGTCTCACGTATGCCGACTACACGGCTTCGGGCCGGTCACTCAGCTTCGTCGAGGACTACATCAGACAACAAGTCCTCCCGATGTACGCCAATACTCACACAGAGACCTCCGGGACAGGGCTTCAGACCACCCGCTTCCGTGAGGATGCCCGGGAGATCATTCGAGAGGCCGTGGGGGCCAATCATGATGAGCACGCCGTGATCTTCGCCGGCAGTGGCGCCACCGGCGCGGTAGATCGGCTCATCGGGATCCTGGGTCTCAGACTGCCGTCAGGGATCAACAGCCAATACCAACTCGAATCACTGATCCCCGCCAATGAACGTCCGGTGGTTTTTGTTGGACCGTTCGAACACCACTCGAATGAGTTGCCATGGCGAGAAACAGTGGCTGACGTTGTAGAAATTGCTGAGGATGCTGATGGGCACATAGATCTCGATGTCCTAGAGCATCAACTTCAGTTGCACAACGAGCGACCGGTGAAAATCGGCTCGTTCTCGGCCGCTTCCAATGTCACCGGCATCACGTCGGATACCGGAGCGATAGCCGCCCTCCTCCACAAATACGAAGCCCTTTCCTTCTGGGACTTTGCTGCTGCGGCGCCGTACGTCGGAATCGACATGGGTTCAAAATCGGTTTCAGGTAGCTACAAGGACGCCATCTTCATCTCGCCGCACAAGTTGGTCGGTGGACCGGGCACTCCAGGAGTCCTTGTGGCGCGTAAGGACCTTTTCACCAACCCGGTACCCGCAGTCCCTGGCGGAGGGACTGTTCAGTACGTTTCACCGGACCGGCATACCTACCTCGCTGACCCCGAGCATCGTGAAGAAGGAGGGACGCCGGCGATCGTCGAGTCCATCAGAGCCGGTTTGGCATTCAAGCTGAAGATGGAGGTTGGAGTAGACCGAATCAGGGATCTGGAACATGCCTACATCCGCCGCGCCATCGACTCATGGTCGACGAACCCCAAAATCCGCATCCTCGGGAACCCGCAGGCTGACCGACTCTCCATCGTGAGTTTTGTCATCAGCCATGACGATCAAGTGCTCCACTACAACTACGTGGTGGCGCTGCTCAACGACATCTTCGGTATTCAGGCCCGAGGCGGATGCTCCTGTGCTGGCCCGTATGGACATCGCTTACTTGGTATCGACCGGGAGACGTCGGATCGATTCGAGGTTGTGGTCGCCAAGGGCTGCGAGGTGATCAAACCCGGTTGGGTACGGGTCAACTTCAACTACTTCATTCCCGACGAAGAGTTCGAATACATCATTGAAGCCGTCCACATGATCGCCCGCGATGGTTGGAAGCTTCTCCCGCTGTATCGGTTCGACCCGGCAACCGCGCTGTGGCGGCATCGGGACGGACTCCCTAAACCACCGGCTTCGCTCCGGAACGTTCAGTTCGGCACGGTTCAGGTACCGCCTGAGACTCTGCCCATCGAGCAGTTGGAAGCTCAGCTGGCAGAGGCGGCTCGACTCTTCGCTGAGCCCGTACACTCCGGGCTCGACGCGATTCCACTGCCCGCTGAAGCTGAAGAACTACGGTGGTTTCCCAAGCCTGCGGAGATAGCAAAATGATCAAACCAATCGAGAACCCGACCGAGGAGGATATCGCCAGGTGGCACAGGACCTTTGCGCCTCGGGCGTTCAATTACACCTGGAGCCTGCTTGATCTGACCGAGTTGACTCGGGAGCAGGAAGAAGAAATGCTGGCGGCCACCATGGCTCAACGGCATCACTGGTATCAAGTGGGAACAGCAAGAAACAAGGCAATCGCCGACTGGCAGGTGTCCCGTGTGCTGGCGGTAATCGGCTACGAAGAGCTCTCCCGTCGTTTTGGCGAACGATCTTTGGCCGTCGCCCTCGACAACGACCTCGATGCCTTTGTTGTCGGGTTCGCCCACGAGGCAATCGCCAGGGCAGCTGCGTCGGTCGACGACGTAGCCACGTTCGAAGAGAGCCTGGCGGCGGCTCGAGCCCAATTGGAGAAAATCGAAGATGACGGGGATCGGGCCATCCTCAAGGCTGACCTCGATCAGTTCGACACCGGCCAGGAGACCTAGGCTTCTACTTGTAGAACGGAAGACGGCGCAGCAGCTTGAGTGCGGGTCCGAGGATCCGGCGGTATGTGTAGTAGGTGATCGCTGAGCCTGGCGGCGCGAACGCCGGCACCCATCTCTGAGCCGCGAGGGTTTGAGGTTCGGTGTATTTGAGAATTCCGATGTCGCCATGACGCCGCGACATTCCTGATTCCTTGAAACCGCCCATCGGAGCACCGTACGAAGACCAAGCTGCCGCGTAACCATCGTTGATGCCGACGGTTCCCGCCTCGAGCCTTGAACCAATTTCAAGACCACGGGACATATCTGAAGTCCACACGCTGAAGTTCAGCCCGAAATCAGAATCGTTTGCCTTGCTGACCGCTTCATCTACATCAGAGAACCCGTAGATGCTGGCCACCGGGCCAAAGGTCTCCGAACGGCACAAGTCCATGGACTCATCCACGTTGGTGAGAACTGTGGGTGCGTAGAAAGTAGGGCCAACATCGGGCCTTGCTTTCCCACCGGTTAGCAGTACCGCACCTTTGCTCACCGCGTCCTCTACATGAGCATGGACTGCATCGAGGTGCTCAGGCGTTATCAGAGCACTCATGTCGCTGGAGTAGTCATAAGCGGTGGTGAGATTCAGCCCCTCACTGAAGTCGACAAAACGTCGGGTGAACTCCTCCCGGATCGACTCGTGTACGTAGATCCGCTCGGCGGCGAGACACAGCTGACCCCCATTTGCATAGAACGCCCGGGCGACCCCCGGGATCGCCTGATCGAGATCGGCGTCCCCGAGGACGATCGCAGCGTTCTTTCCACCCAGCTCCATCGAGAAGTCGATCAGTCTCCTTGCAGCACGTTCCGCCACCAGCTTCCCGACAGCCGTCGACCCGGTGAACATCACGTAGTCGACGCTGTTGATCAGCGCATCGCCGACAACCTCCCCTTCTCCGGTCACCACCTGAATAAGGCCTTCAGGAAGTCCAGCCTCCTCGAGAAGAGCAACCGAGTAGAGAGTCGAATACGGCGTCTTCTCATCAGGTTTGATGACAACGCCATTCCCTGCGAGAAGGGCGGGGATGGCGTCGGAGATGCCGAGGGTGAAGGGGAAGTTCCAGGGCACAATGAATCCGACAACCCCCTTGGGGTGTTTGACCTCGTACGTCTTCGTGACGATTGGGATTGAAACGGCCCTGCGTCTCGTCTTCAGCAACTGGGGCGCGGTGTTGAAGTAGTAGCGAGTGGAACCGGCCACATCAAAAACCTCTTCGAACGCCGGAACCCTCGATTTGCCAGCCTCCAGTTGGACGATGTCGATTGCTTGATCTGCCCGGTCCACGAGGAGATCATGAAAACGCTCGAAGATCCGCACCCGAGTCTTGACGGAAAGCTGTTGCCACGACTGTTGTGCCCTCCGCGATGCGTCCGCAGCTCTTTCGATGTCTGGATCCGTCGCTCTTGGAGTTGATCCAATCTGGTACCCCGTGAATGGAGCCACAATCGGAATGGACTCCCTTTCAGCAGGAACGTTGATGCGAGCCTCCAGCGATCGCAAGAACTCCGGAGATATGTTGGGTGCCAGGGCTTGATCCTGGGTTGTGGTCATAACACGAGCCTAGATGACATCCCCTCCGACCGGCCGAGGAGCACGGCTGCGGACAGGCATAATCGACGCAACCAAGACAGATGTTGTTTGCGGTTAGCCTCCATCCAATGCCACACATCCACCAGATCAATGTGTCTGACGGGGGCGTGCCCAAGCTCCCCGTCGATTCGGTTTATGTGGGAAACGATCACATCGTCGGCGACCGCCAGGCTGACACCAAACACCATGGCGGACCGCGTCAGACTCTATGTCTCTACTCGCGCGATGTGATTGAGCTGCTCCAGCTGGAGGGACACCCGATCGGACCGGGATCAGCCGGAGAGAACCTCACTATCGCCGGCTTGTCCTGGGGGGACTTAGCCGAGGGAGACAGGTTCCAAATAGGCGAAGAACTGCAAATCGAACTCACCGATCCGGCGACTCCGTGTGCGAAGAACGCGCAATGGTTCCTGGAGGGAGACTTTCGGCGCATGTCCCATGAGAAAAACCCGGGGTCTTCTCGCTGGTATGCACGCGTTCTGCAACCGGGTGAGGTCACCACTGGTGATCCCGTCGAGCCGATCGAAGAGTGAATCCGGGTTTGTGTCGATTCCTGCCCGGGACGGGTGGGAAAGGATCGACACAGAAGGACAAATACTCAGCTCCGTAGGAACTCGACTGTCCGCTCCCACGCCAGGTCAAAGGCATTGGGATCGAACGAGCCTCCGCTTCGGTCCCCGAAACCGTGTTTTGTGCCGGGGTAGCGAAAGACCTCGACGTTGAGCTCCTCCAGCCCCATCGTTGCCTCCATGAACACTGCCTCATCGTCGGACACGAAGTCGTCTTCTTCGGCAAAGTGCAGCTGATAGGCGGACTTTGATCCGGCAAAGTCGATCTGTTGTGTCCCGTAAAAGGAGACGACCTTGTTGATGATGGAGTGGAGTCGGACCGACGCCCACAGACCCAGAGATCCACCCATCCCGAACCCCACAACAGCAATCCCGTCCGTGCTGGATTTTTCGGCCAAAAGCTGTGCGGACGAAAGCACAAGGGAAGCCAACCGGTCCGGACTCGCTTTGCCGAGGTGATCGAGCGCCTCTTGCTCGCTCCCCGGAAGCAATCCGAAGTTGATATCAGGGGCCAGGACGGAAAAGCCACGATCGGCCAGCCCATCCGCCAGTCCCTTGACATCAGGACTCAAACCCCACAGGGAGTGGAGCATCAGCAATCCCGGACCCGGGCCGCCGGTCGGCTGGATGAAATAGGCAAGGTCTCGCACGTCAGCCTCCGTCGTCCGTTGCCACAACTACCGGCCCGCGAAGGGTGCCAAACACCGCAGCCAGGGCCGGAGGTCCGACGGAGATGTCGACATCAGAGCCCACGATCGTGCTGAGTGCGTTTTGGATCCGGTCGGGCTCAGGATGGGTCAGCTCCAGTCTGACCAGATCCACTCGACGATCGAGATCCTGGGAAGGATGTGGGCTGCTGTCCGCCCATTCGATGAGAAAAGGCACAACTCCTCCATGAGCAGTTTCGGATGGAAACGCAAGACTCCACTCGAGCACTGTCCCATCGGCTTGCCTCCGGCTCATGGTTTCCACGGGGTTCAACTCAACGCCACTCTCGGTGTAGGCCGCGACTGCAGACTCCAGGTCCGTCACCGCCAAGGCAAACGTGGCGAGACGGATCGAATCCATCGAGTCAAGCCCGAAAGGCATCGGACCGGGGTGATCCTGTTCGGGATCGGGGCCAATGAGCTCGAGATAGGTGGATTGGTCAATCCCAACGAGGGCGTTCCTGGTGCCCCGACCCTCGTGAATACCGCCGCGATGGGCGGAGATACCGGAAACGTCCTTCCACCATTGCTCCAATTGTCCGAGGTCAGGACCGGCGAGAACGAGGTGGTCAATCGCCTTCATGAAGCTCATACGGCTACCACCCTAAGGGGCAATCCCGTCTATGGGGATGGCCTTCTGGATCGTCCAATCACTCAGTCGGTCTCGTTTGCGAAACGCATTTCGCGACTGAACTTCTTCCAGTCAGACGCTTTCGTCGACCACAGAATATCGGTGAGAACCGAACCAATGCCGATCACGGCAAGAACGAGAATCGACCAACCAGGACTATTGGCCGCCAGCCCGGCGCCAATCATCAAGAAGGGAACGAGTTTGGAGACGATGGCACCGGAGGCGTGCATCCAGGCACGAGACCTTGCCGGTGTCCGGAGATAGGTCACGTAATCCGTCTTGACTCCTGGCTGCGGCCTTCCGATTGTGCCGATGAACCAAGACGTGAATCGGATACCAACCGCAGCCCCAACGGCGAGGTGGGCCAGACCGTGTGTCGTCACCAGGACAACCCCGGTTCCTACAACCAGCCAGGTACCCGACCAGACATCCTGTGCGCTGTATGACAGGCCAATGAGGAACAGTCCGAACAAGGTGCCGACGACCATGAGAGCCGTCCCCAACCCGAGGGGCAGTTGAAACAACGCCCAATTCTCAAAGGCCCTCTGATCGATCTCAGCTACATCTTCGATGTACCGATCCATGGAAGGGTCCCGTTTGATCTCACTCACGAGCTTCCAGAATCCTGTGCCTTTCAGGCCCTTTCCTTCTTCAACCGCGCTCCGCGCGGCATTGATCGTGGCGGTTGCGTTCACTACATCCATTATGCCGGGGTACCGTGCCTCTTTCATGACCTCGCGAGGAAAGTTCGTTGCAACCATTACGCCCGGGCGGGGTTCTTCATGTCGATGGATGATCTAAAGAGAAGGCTATCTCGCGATCTCGACAGCTCGTTTCCCGACCTGGTCCAAGCCACGCAGACCAAGCTGTATTGGGGACTGCGCCGGATAACAGGTGACCCCCACCACGCCGAGGACCTGACCCAGGAAACCATGATCCGTGCCTATAAGGCGCTGCAAGGCTATGACCCACCACGGATCCGGAACCTCAAGGTGGATGCGTGGATGTGGACAATCGCCCTGAACCTGGGAAGAAACCACCTCCGCGACCGATCGCGTCGACCCACGCTCGTCGAGGCGAAATCCGAACCTGTCTCGCACGATCCAGAACTGCCCGATTCCCGGCTCTGGGCTGACCGTCTCGACCATCTCTCCTCTGCCCAACGGCAAGCTGTTGTCCTGCGGCACGTTGTGGGGTTGGGGATCCAAGAGATCGCAGAGGCAACGGGAAGGCCTGAGGGAACCTGCAAAGCCGACATCCATCGAGGACTCGAAAAGCTCAAGACACTTGTGGAGGCAGAGAATGTCAGTTGAAGAATCTTTGGCCGCCTTGCTCGGCAGCGAAGTCCCGTCCCGGATATCGGAGGAAACAGCCCTGGGAACCGGACTTGCTGACGGATACGACCTATTCGAGTCACCGGTCGGACAGGTCGTGGTCACGTTCAACCCCGACGGCGTCTCCTCCCTCTCACTGGCTGAGGATGACTTCGAGGCCGAGTTCGTCGAGCGTTTCAAGCGCCCCCTGATCAGGGCCGAAGCACCCCAAAGCTGGGGGCGCTTGATTCCACGCGGAATCGAGTTGGGGACCCCTGGCAAACTTCCTGTGGACCTCCGTTCGGTCACTCCATTTCAAGCAGCCGTCCTGAGCCAGGCAGCCCAAATTCCTCGGGGTGAGGTTCGACCTTATGGCTGGCTGGCCAGGCAGGTGGGACGAGCCGGAGCCGTGCGAGCCGTCGGCTCGACCATGGCCCGGAACCCGATACCACTGATCATTCCCTGTCACCGCGTCGTGAGATCAGACGGAAAGGTCGGGGCCTATTCTTTGGGCGGGCCCGACAAGAAGTGGAAGCTACTGACAGTCGAAGGCGCCGAACCAGGCCGACTCGAGAAGCTGGCCGCAAGCCACATCCGTGTCCAGGCAAACGCCAGCACCGGGATATTCTGCCACCCAACATGCCGGGCAATTCGTCGATCGAAGGTGTCGAATGTGATCGATTTCAAGTCGGCGGAATTGGCGCAGGAGGGCGGATTCCGGCCCTGCAAGCTCTGCAAACCTGCATGAAGTGACTTCAGGCATCAACGGCGGGGATTCGATCCGTTACTCTCGAACCCCATGCCAGACCACAGTCCCGAACAACTAGCCGTCAACACAATCAAAGCCCTATCCATGGACGCGGTTCAGGCCGCGAACAGCGGGCACCCGGGAATGCCAATGGGCATGGCCGATATCGCCGTAACCCTGTGGTCGCGCTTCCTGAAAGTCGATCCAAACCATCCGCGGTGGCACGACAGAGACAGGTTTGTGCTGTCGAATGGGCACGGCTCGATGCTTCTCTATTCGCTTCTTCATCTCGCCGGATTTCCCCTCACCCTCGCCGACCTGAGGAACTTCCGCCAATGGGGGTCTCATACTGCCGGCCACCCGGAGATAGACCAATCACTCGGAATCGAAATGACCACTGGCCCGCTCGGTCAGGGTTTCGCGACGGGAGTGGGCATGGCAATAGCCGAATCTCATCTACGTTCCAGGCTTGGTGCCGATCTCGTGGATCATCGCACCTTCGGTTTCGTCTCCGACGGAGACTTGATGGAAGGCATCAGCTCGGAAGCTGCCTCCCTGGCGGGACATCTCGGTTTGGGAAAGCTGATCTACTTCTACGACGACAACGACATTTCAATCGACGGTTCCACCGACATAACCTTCTCCGAGAACGTCACCAAGCGGTTTGAATCCCAACAGTGGCACACGTTGACCGTTGACGGCCACGACCGAGAAGCGATTGCCGAGGCAACCGAAACGGCCATTTCCAACGCCGATCGCCCGACTTTGATCGTGTGCAAGACACACATTGCTCACGGTGCTCCCAACGCCCAGGACACGTCCGGCTCACACGGTTCTCCATTGGGCGAAGAGGAGATCAAGCTGACGAAGGAGGCGATGGGCTATCCGATCGATCCGACCTTCTACATCGATGAGTCGGTGTATCGCTTCTTTGACGAGGCCCTCGTTCGCGGGCGACGGGAACACGAAGCTTGGAGTGCCCGACTCGACGACGCCGACCCCGAAATCAGGTCTCGATACGACAGCTTCTTCACACCTTCGGAGGTTGTTATCGAAGGCCCGGGCTTCGAGCCAGGCAAGAAACTTGCCACCAGGGCCTCTTCAGGTCAGTTGTTCGACGAGATAGCCTCAAAGGCCAGCGGCTTCATTGGCGGTGCCGCGGACCTGGCTGGATCGACCAAAACGGTCATCGAAAAAGGGCGATTTTTCTCCGCCAACGACCGAGAGGCACGCGACATCGCCTTCGGTATCAGGGAGCACGCCATGGGGGCTGCCGTCAACGGCATGGCGCTGCACGGCGGGCTGAAGCCTTACGCAGCCACGTTTTTTGTCTTCAGTGACTACATGAGACCAGCGGTGCGCCTATCCGCACTGATGGGTGTTCCATCGATATGGGTGTACACCCACGACTCTGTGTTCCTCGGTGAAGATGGGCCCACCCACCAGCCCATCGAACATCTCGCCTCGTTGCGAGCAATGCCCAACCTCTGGGTGATCAGACCGGCCGATGCCAACGAAACTGTTGCGGGCTGGAATGTTGCGCTGAACCGTCAAGATGGTCCGGTTGCACTGGTGTTGACACGCCAAGACCTGCCAACGCTCGAGCCGGTGGCCGGCGGCGTTGCTCGCGGGGGCTATGTCGTTCGAGACGGGAGTGACGTCACGATCATCGCATCGGGCTCGGAGGTACACACCTCGCTCGAGGCCGCAAGCCGGCTGGAAAACTCAGGTATCTCGGCCCGGGTTGTCAGCCTTCCATGCTGGAAGCTGTTCCGTACGCAAGATGAGCAGTATCAACAAGAGGTCCTGGGCAAATCACCCCGGGTCTCGGTCGAGGCCGCATCGACGTTCGGATGGGCGGAATTGGTCGGTGATGACGGCCTGTGCATCGGGCTCGACCACTTTGGAGCCTCAGCACCGGATCACATCCTGGCCGAGAAGTTTGGGCTCACTCCCGGATCGATCGCAGATCGGATCAAAGAGAAACTCGGCGGCTGACCACATGGAAGCCAACGTCGTTGTCGTCGGCGCCGGGATCTCTGGTGTGGCAGTCGCTCACGAACTATCCATGGATTCTCGGGTCGGGACCGTGGTGCTGGTTGACCCTCGCCCACCACTGACACTCACCTCGGACAAGTCCACTGAGTGTTATCGAAACTGGTGGCCGAACCGGCCGATGGTTGGCATCATGAACCGCTCCATCGATCTTGTTGAAGACTTCTCGTCGAAGTCGAACCACTCGATCGGGTTGACCCGGCGTGGGTATCTCTTTGTTACTTCGAACCCCGAAACGCTGAAAACCTGGGAATCGAATGCCACCAAAATCGCCGGCTACGGAGCCGGTAGTGTTCGCATCCACCAGACTTCAGGCGATTACGTGCCCGCCAGACCCGAGGGTTACGACCAGGAACCAGACGGGGTGGATCTGTTGATCGGCAGAGAAACCATCAGGACTCACTTCCCGTTCATAACCGACAACGCGGTCGGTGCGATGCACGTTCGCCGTGCGGGATGGTTCAGTGCACAGCAGTTGGGGTCTTGGTTGCTCGATCAGGCGAAGGCACACGGGTTGATCCATGTCACAGCAACGGTTGACTCGATTGTCGCTGAGAACGACCAGGTCTCATCAGTCGTGCTGGACACCGGCGAGTCGATTGCCACCAAGAGCGTGGTCAACTCGGCGGGACCCATGGCAAAGGACGTCGCGGCCATGGTTGGAGTTGACCTTCCTCTTTCATCTGAGGTGCACCTCAAGGTTGCGTTTCGTGATCATCGCCAGGTGATACCTCGGGAGGCCCCGATGGTCATTTGGAGCGACCCACAGCACTTGGGTTGGTCCCCCGAGGAACGCGAAGCCCTCCGGGAGGCCGGTCGATCCGATCTGTTGGGCGAGATGCCGGTCTTCTGCCACGGTCGGCCCGAAGGTGGGGTTGACTCGCCGTATTTCCTCGCTCTCTGGGAATACCACGATATCGTCCAGGAACCATCCTGGCCCCTGCCGGCCGACGACATGTATCCCGAGGTCGTAGCCCGTGGTCTGACCACGATGGTGCCGGCGTTCGGCACCTATCTCGATGGCTTGCCGGCCTCCGTTGTCGATGGCGGCTACTACACGAAAACGCCCGAGAACCGGCCACTGGTTGGGCCAGCGGGACCCAGAGGCTTCTATCTGGCGTGTGGATACTCAGGGTTTGGTGTGATGATCGCGGCCGGCGCCGCCGACCTGGTCCGGAGTCACATCACCGGTGGCCCACTCCCAGAATATGCTCCCGACTTCCTCCTCGCCCGGTACGAGGATCCTGCCTACGTCCACTCCGTTTCGACCGGGGTCGAATCCGGCCAGCTGTAACCCACCTGTCACCAGCTGCCGCTGACATATCTGTCCCACCCGACGCGTAGGTTGGTTGACAACGCGATCTAGGAGGATCATTGCCAACGAGAACCAGCTATGCAGAGGGCATCCCGTCATGGGTCGACCTCTCAACCCCCGATGTATCAGCAGCAAAAGATTTCTACGGCGCCCTCTTCGGATGGGAATACGAGGAGGCACCGACCGATTCCAACCCCTACATCATGGCGATGAAGAAGGGACTAGCCGCCGCCGGGATTGGCGAGAGCCTCGATGCGAACATGCCACCGGTTTGGACCACGTACTTCGCCGTCCAAAACGCAGACGCCTCTGCCCAGAAGATCGCAGACGCAGGTGGGAAAGTCCTGACCGATCCTTTTGATGCCATGGAAGCGGGACGTATGGCCATCGCTGCCGGCCCCGGCGGTGAGGTGTTCGGGATCTGGCAGGCGAAAAACCACTTCGGAGCAGGCATCGTCAACGAACACGGCTCGCTGAGTTGGAACGAGTTGATGACAGACGACGTGGACGGGGCACTCGAGTTCTACTCGACCGTGTTCGGCCATGGCACTCAGACTGTGGATATGGGTGGAGGCTTCATGTACTCGACGCTCGATGTTGGAGACCGCCAGATCGCGGGTGTTATGGCAAAGCCCGATCCGAACATGCCCAATTTCTGGGGCCCATACTTCGCTGTGGATGATGCCGATGCGGCAGCCGAGGCGATGAAAGCCAACGGTGGGAAGGTGTCGTTCGGACCACAGGAAACAGAAGGCGTCGGCGTCATGGTCGGCGGCACCGACCCGCAAGGTGCCTATTTCACCGTGATGAAGAACGCGACACCCGTGGACTGAGCCAACCGGTGGTGCCCATATCGAATCTGGAGTCGAGAATGGAGGCCGAGGCGTACGCCTCGGCCTTCGGCTCGGGCCGTCTGCCCGGTAACCAACTGCAAACGGTTACCGTCTAACCAGAAGCCAACCAAAGGCGCCCATCGTGGCATTAAACGAGAAATTCGAACTGGTCGAGTCCATCGACCCCCAAGTTGAGGTTTTGATGGACGCCCATCAAGCCCGGCGTGCCCACTGGTATTTCCATGACATCGTTCCATGGGAACGCGGTGAGAGCTTTCGGGACAAGCCGTGGGATGTGTCCCAGTGCACCATTTCGGAGAACGCCCGCACTTCTCTCGTTCTCAACTTGCTGACGGAAGACAACCTGCCGTACTACCACGCGCTCATCGAAAAACACATGCCGGAGACTTCGGCATTCAACAAGTGGAACCACCTCTGGACTGCCGAGGAGGGGCAACACGCAATCGGCATCCGCAGTTACCTCTTGACCTCCCGAAACTGCGACCCCGACGAGCTGGAAGACGACCGGATGGCGACCATGACAAATGGCTATCACCCTTCCTACGACGATCCAACCGAGATCTTCGCCTACACGGCCGCACAAGAACTGGCCACTCGCGTGAGCCATCGCAACGCCGGGAAACTGACCGACGACCCCGCCGCATTTGAGTTGATGAAGAACATCGCCGCTGACGAGAACCATCACTTCATCTTCTACAAAGGGGTCATGCAGGCCATGCTCGACCAGAATCCATCTGCGGTTCTCGAGGGAATCCATCGGACCCTTTCGAACTTCCAGATGCCGGGAGTTTCGATGCCCAACTTCCTCCGCCGGTCGCTTGCGGTGGCCAAGGCTGGTGTTTACAACCTGCGGATCCATCACGATCGCGTCTTGGTTCCACTGCTGAAGGACTGGAAGATCGCGGAGCTGACTGATTTGCGGCCCGCTGCTGCCGAACTACAGGAGAAGATCATGGCACTGCCAGCGGAGATTCTCGAGAAAGCTGAGCGCTTCGAGAAGCGCGTAGGAATGTCCTACGCATAGAACCCGTTTTGGCCGAGATTCTCAGCCCGTCGATTGAAGCCCTTATCGAGGGTGTCCCCGACGAACGCCGCAGGTCAGATACCAGACAACTCGTACAGTTGCTTGCCGACGTCACCGGGGAAGCCCCTCGAATATGGAGTAAGGGAACCATTGGGTTCGGCGAATACCACTACAAATACAAATCCGGTCAGGAGGGTGAGTTCTTCCGGATTGGTTTTGCCCCACGCGCGACAAACCTGACTCTCTACGTGATGTCCGGGCTTCGTGGATTCGAAGACATTCTCAGTCGGCTTGGCAATGTCCGGTCGACGAAATCAACCGTACAATTCTCTTCCCTTTCCGAAATCGACATCGAGGTCCTGAAGGAGCTCATCATCGAATGTGTCGATCACCTCAGACATATTGAGTTGGCCCATGGAGCCATTCCGAGGATGAGCGATATACCTCCCCGGACCGCTAAGCGGCCGGAGCAAGGTCCTAGCTGAACTTCGTCTTGGGCTTCTCCTCGAGCTCTCCATCAATGTAGATGTCGAGCTTCTCGTTATAGAACGCCACCATGCCCATGATCTTCTGTGATTCGGGAAGTGGCGTGTCATAGCCCCACACCAGGTTGTCGTGTGTCTCACCGTTCACATTGACTGACCAATAACGGGCCGTTCCCTTGTAGGGACACTCGGTCGCGAGGTCGGTAGGTGTAAGCAGATCCATGCGGACGTCAGTCTTCGGCATGTAGTAGCGAGTTGGCAGGTTGGTCTCGTAGAGAAATGAGGCGTTTGTTGTTTCGGCGACTGTCACACCGTCTACCTCTACACGCACGTGGCGGCTGGAAGGGAGGATGTCGACGCGCGTATACGGGTCCCTGGGGTGGGTGAACACCTCTTCGTTCTCCTCAAACCAGTGATCCATCGATGACCATTTGAAGGCCACATATCCTGCGAGTTCTTCGATCTTCGGCTCGGGATACGCGTATGCAGCCCCTTCTCCCCCTCCTGCTTTCACCTGGTACAGGGTGGCTATTCCCCGACTAGGGCTCTTCTTGGTTTCGCCGGTGTCGACGAGGGCGTCCATATTGACGTCGTTTTCGGGGAAGTAGTACGTCGGGTAGTAGGGAATCTCCCACACCAACAGGGGTGCTTTGGTATCCGCAACGATTTCACCGCCAAGCATGACCCTTACCCACTTGGTGGATTCTTCGACACGCACGTGTCCGCGAGCATTCATTTGAGATTTGGCTCCTTGTTTGATGCACCAAGGACAACAAACGATCTTGCTGCCAGATTCCCTTGTTGGGTCGACTCAGTTGCCAGTACCGAAATCCTCGGTGCGTTCGAGCTCGCCTTCTGCGTTGAAGTACTCCCAAACGCCCCACCGCACACCCGACCGGTATTCACCTCTGTCGCGCAACTCCCCGCTTGGCTGGTAACGGACCCAGAGACCGTCCTTTTTGCCCTGCTTGAACCTGCCTTTTTGGACCAACCGACCATCCTTGCGGAACCAGGTCCACTCACCCGAGATGACATCGTCGACGTAGTCACCTTCGGCCTGAAGCTGGCCGTTGACGTAGAAATAGCGCCAATGACCGACTCTCGCACCTTCGTCGTAGGCACCCTCCGTTGAAAGAGTTCCATCTTTGAAGTGGATTCGAAACGGTCCATCCCGAAGTTGACCGTCGTCGTCAACCTTCCCGGTGTCCATGGGTAGTTAGATGTTAACTGCCTCAAGTGCCTCGAGAACACCGGGCTCTCTCGATTCCCAATAGACGTCCAACCGGGAGGCCAGCGAATCGGGCTCTTCGGCGAACACACGGCGGCCGAGTATGCGGGCCGCGGTCCGCAAATCCGACCTCCGTTGGTTGGCCAGTGCCCGGATCAATGATCGTTGCACCGGATCGGGACAGAGATTGACATCGGTTTCCAATCTCTCCAGCAGCACGGCAAGGTCGTGATCCTGTCCGAGAAGTTCCCCAACCCTGGCCATCGTGATTGCCATCCCGACGACCACCTCGGGCCAGAGTGGAGTCATCAGCTCGAGCTGATGCCTTAGATATTTGACACTCTTCCGCCACTGGTGGAACCGCTCGGACTCCATGGACACATACGCTCGGACCATCCGTTTACGGCCCTTCTCATAGGTGCGCCGAAATCCCGGTCCGATTGCGTCGAACTCGTCGCGGATACCTCTTCCATAGATGGCATGGGAGTCCGGGTCGACAGACCAGTTGGAATAGCGACTGTGGGCCCTCTCGAAATTCTCCACGACGTTCATGACAATGTCGGGGTCTTCCATGACCCGGGTTTGGATCCGATCACGCTGATGTTCGAGTCGGTACCGGGTCTCAGACAAGGCTCCGTCGACCAGCAGATGTCCGTAGATCCGGTCGAGAACATCAAAGCTCTCCAGGATTGCCACCGAGTCCCTGACCGACGAAAGCATCCCCGAGCTCTGTCTCAGGAGATCGGTCTCAAAGCGAAAAACTTTCTCACCGATCTCCGGTCTGATCAGATGCAGAACAGACCTCACCCGCTTGGTGGCTTTGCGTGCTTCGTGAACCGCATCGGCAAAAGCATCTTCGCCGTTGTAGAAACCGTCTACTGCCTTCTCGAACTCTCGGAGTGTCAGCCGCTTGAGTCCTACCGGGAGCGGCTCGTTTTGACCCAGACGAAACTCGGGAAGAGGAGTGACCACAACCTGGTTAGATATCGGAGTGGTTGCAGTTATGACCGTCACACGGCAAGGGTAATGAGAGGTCTGCGTTCGGCCGGGATTCTCCCGTACCGTAACCAAAACGGTTTTGAGGTCATGATCGCCCATCCCGGTGGTCCGTACTTCGCACGGCGCGATGCCGGTTGGTGGTCTTTGGTCAAGGGTTTGGTCAAGGCCGACGAGAGCGACGAAGAGGCAGCACGCCGCGAATTCGAGGAAGAGACCGGCTGGGACGTTCCTCAGGGTGTTTGGCTACCACTGGGCGAGACCCGGTTGAGATCCAGGAAGGTGGTGGTCGCCTGGGCATTGGAAGCCGACCTCGACCCAGCAAGCCTGAATCCCGGTCACTTCACCATGGGAGACCAGACCCATCCTGAGATCGACCGAGTTGAATGGTTTCGCCCCGAAGCGGCCCGGCTCAAGCTCAACGCAGCACAGGGTGTCTTTATCGACCGTTTAGAGGAAATGCTCCACAATCGGAGCCGTACGAGAGAGTGAGGAGGGTTGAAGCATGACCGATATGCCGACAACCGAAACCGAGTGGAGAACGAAACTCAACCCCGAGCAGTATCGCGTTCTTCGCGAATCGGGAACTGAGACGCCCTTTACGGGCAAGTACTACAAGACCAAGACGCCTGGGAGCTACAAATGCGCCGGGTGCGGCACGGAGCTTTTTTCCAGTAAGACGAAGTACGCATCTGGCTCGGGGTGGCCCAGTTTCTACGAGGCGCTCGACCCCGAGAAGATAACCGAGGTCCGGGATTCATCGTTTGGGATGATCAGGACCGAGGTCCGATGTGCGACCTGTGACGGCCACCTTGGCCATCTGTTTGATGACGGACCGCAGCCGACCGGGCTCCGCTATTGCATCAACAGTGCTGCCCTCGAGTTGGAAGAGGAGTAGAGGCGCCCTCGTCTAACGAATGCTGCGGTACTCCTGCAGCAGCGCAACGGCATCAGCCTCCAGGGGGCTCGCCGGAATGTCCGAAATCGCCACTTCTCGGTGAAGCAGGTCCAAATCGGCGGCCGCGCCGGCGACCACCCGCAGCAATCGCTTCACCGGTTCATTGGTTGGCTCGACCTCGAAGCAGAAAGCTGGAATCTGGTCGTGTCGTGCAACTGCAACCAGAGCATTGAATAGCTGCCTCCCGAGTCCCTTGCGTTGAAACCGGTCTACAACAGTCACAGCGACTTCGGCGCATCGCCGGTCGGGGAGCATGACGTAGCGTGCGATGCCGGCACCTTCGTCGCCGATCATCGCTCCGAAGGCGACATGATTGACCAAATCCAGATCGGTCAGATACGCCAGCTCGTGTTTGCTCAAGTGATCCAGGCCAATACCGAAACGGGCGAAACGACTGGCTTCCGAGAGTTCGTGAAGACCCTCTTCCAACAGATGGGCGTCGTCGGGCAAGACCGGCCTCAGGTCGGCAATTAGATCGTCCTTGAGTTGCACCTTCAGGGTTGGGCGTGATGGGCTGATATCCATGCTTATCTCGCGCTAAGAATCCGCTTGCTAAAGCAAGCATAGTCCTTCTAGCGATCGATTGAGACACCGGAGACCTCCCGTTGGCAATTGGGTGGTTTGGTCGGATCATCCGTCATATCCGCGGTTGGGCCGCGCGGCACCGGTAACTTCACTGGATGACCAGGCGTAGGTTGGCAACTGCCACATCTGACTTCGGCTCGGGGCGGCGGGAAGCACACGATGCGACACCGTTCTATGAGCGCTTCAACGCTCCCGAAATCTCCGCGGATTCGACAGTGGCTCCACCGGCAGCGATAGACACGCTTTTCCACGGCGACGCCCGAGAGATGACACAGGATCAGGTGGCGGACAACTCGGTGGCTCTGGTCGTGACCTCACCCCCGTATTTCACGGGCAAGGAATACGAAACCGATCTCGCCGCCGGGCACGTCCCCTCCAGCTACGTGGAGTACCTTTCCATGCTGACCGAAGTGCTCCGAATCTGTCTGGACAAACTGGAATCAGGCGGGCGGATGGCGATCAACGTCGCCAATCTGGGACGAAAGCCATACCGGTCGCTGTCCGCGGACGTCATCCGTATCTTGCAGGACGAGCTGGGGATGCTGCTTCGTGGTGAGATCATCTGGCAGAAAGCCAGAGGCGCTGGAGGTTCTTGCGCATGGGGTTCCTTCCGTTCGCCATCCAACCCCGTTCTGCGGGATGTCACCGAACGTGTTGTTGTCGCATCGAAAGGGCGTTTCGACCGTGCCATCAAGAGAGCCGATCGGGAGGAAGCCGGCCTGCCGTCGCAAGCGACCATCGAGAGCGACGAATTCCTCGATGCCACACTCGATGTGTGGGAGATCCCTTCCGAACGTGCGAGCAAGGTAGGACATCCGGCACCCTTCCCGGTAGCCCTGCCACAGCGGTTGATCGAGCTATACACGTATCGGTCTGATCTGATACTCGATCCGTTTGTGGGTTCAGGAACCTCGGCCATTGCAGCCATCGAGACGGGCCGACGTTATGTCGGCTTTGACACAGATAACAGCTACCTGACACTTGCTCGGGAGCGCATCTCCAACGCCCAGCTCTAAACCTCATGAGAATCCTCACAGTCTGCCTGGGAAATATCTGCCGTTCACCGGCTGCGGAGGCGGCGATCCGGGACAAGGCGGCTGCTGCCGGTCTCGACGTCGAGGTGGAATCGGCTGGCACCGGATCCTGGCACATCGGACAGCCTCCTCATCCCGAGTCTGTGGCCGCCGGGGCGCGGGTGGGGCTAAACGTGGTCGGCCGGGCTCGCAAAGTCAATGCGACCGACTTCGATCGTTTCGACATGATCCTGGCCATGGACGCAGCGAACCTGAAGGATCTTGTCGACCTGGCCCCGACAAAGGAGGCACAGGCAAAAATCAGGCTCTTCCGGACCTTCGACCCGACGACTTCAGAGACGGAGGTGCCCGACCCATGGGGTGGACCCACCGACGGCTATGACGAAACGATCAGGATTGTCCTCGGAGCAGCGGCCGGCCTCGTGGAATCGCTACAGGATGCCTAGTTCAAGCAGATCGGTGGAGGATTCGGTAACCAGTGACGAAGAAGTCGAGTGCGGCCTGCCTCGGGTCGGCGCTCCCAGCTAGCTCGCTGTAGCTGAGGCTCGCTCCGTTGAACGCTTCGTCATTCCAGTACGAATCTGCGCGGTCGATCTCGCCCCAGGCAGCCACATATATGTATGGCTCCGGATGCGCACCGTCACCTGGCGACACGCCGTAGCTTGCCCGCTGGCCCTCGTCGGGGTTCCCCAATTCGGTCGCCCCATCGAAGTGTTCAGGCCAAATCTGCGCCTCAGAGACATCGTCTTCTTCGTTTCCGGTCTCGCGAAGCCGGTTGAGAACTTCGAAGCCGAAAGCCAGCCATTCGCCGATAGCAAGAGTGTCAGCGGGATTCACTACGAGCGGGACGTCAGGATCCATTGGCTGAAGGGGATCGTGAAAGTCTGCGAACCACTCCGGTTCGTATTGAACACCGAAGAAAGTCGCACCTTCGCGGATAGTTGAGATTTGTTGTGTCGCGATGTCTTCCCCGACCGTATGAACGAGCTGGGATCCTTCGACGCGTGCAACTCGACCCTCGAACTCGGGTGTGCCGAACCCTCCGGGTGTTGGCTCCAAACCCATTCGACCCGCCGCCGCATACCGGGCCGGACTGATGGCAAAGAAGGCCAACTGGTGCAGGTGGTCCCTCGATTGGGCGAACGTGTCGCTGACAGGGTCCCATAGTTTCCGCTCGTTCATTGATTGTTCTCCTTTACCGGCTGGCGCCAGAAGGCTGCGATTTGTCCAAAACCCACTACCAGTCCCCCGGCTGCCAACAGGGCACCCACCCAGCCATCCAGCGCGTCATCTATCCCAATGAGATGGTCGAGAGAAGCCTCGTGCGGTCCGGCAATTGCAATTGCAGTCCCGATCAAAGCCAACGTGGCCACATACTCGAAGCCTTCGTCAGGTCGGTGGAAGTTGAAGAATCCGGCAAACCTGTGGATCGACCAGAACGCAACGAACATCGTCGCCACCAGGCCAAGGACAGCAAAAGACGTCAAGAACCCGACAGCAATTGCGAGTCCCATCGCTATCTCAGCAAAGGCCGAGAGCCGCGCATTGAGCTCGGCGGATTTGAATCCCTTAGACGCGAACCAGCTTGCAGTGCCCTCCAGACTCCTGGCGTGGTTGACACCATGGAGAACCATGACCAAACCGACCCAAATCCTCAGAATCAGGACGGCAACGTCAATTTGATCCACGAGCTCCTCCTTACATCAAACTTGAGAATGTCGCTTCGCCGATGATCTATCCCAAATTGTCACAAGTTGGACAGTGTGGTCACTTCACCATCCGTTTGTATCGCCATGCGAGCCCGGCCGTCGCAGCTGCCGCGAGGCCAGCGGCTCCCCAGACCAGCGGATTGCGCCCCTGAGGTTCTTCGGCTGCGGCTTCTGCAGTCGCGGGGAGGATCTCCACCTCGGGAAATGTTGAGCTCGAGGAGACCACGCTGGCAACAACCGCGCCAGCGGGGGTACTGGGGGTACTGGCTGTTGGAACCGGGTCCGCCGGTGCCGTCGTCGGTACAGCAGAGGTGGCTGTCTCCTCTGGGACGGTTGTGGCGTCCACAAAGGAGGTGGTGGGGTCCGGGGGGACCGTAGTGGGATTGGTTGGTGGAGGGGCGCCATTTCTTGTTGCATCTACGTCGGCAGTAAGTGATCCGGCCACAATTTCATACAGATTGTCACCCGGGCAGGTGGTGGCGCTCATAGCTCGGTGCCCGTTGATTGTCGGTGTGGTCACCGACGTACCCGCTGGCCACTTGTTCGACCCTTGTGACGTGAAGGTGACGGTCGAGCCAGGGCTGGTCGCAACACCATGTTTGTCAGCCAGCCACGCCAGCAATTGAGTCAACGAGCTCAACGCCGCCTCAGGTGGGCTGATCAGGTTGTAGTCGCCGATTACGCATACCAGCTGGCTGAATCCTTGATTCCCGCCCGTGGCATCACCGGCGACCGAACCTGCGATGCTTCCTTCGCGTCCTTCCCAGATACCGCCCTCGGCGTCGATGAGGAAGTTGTACGCAATGTCGTTCCAACCCTTCTCGGGGCCGGTGTGAAAGTCATAGAATGCACGCAGGATTCCGGGCGCCTCGGCTGTTGTGTGCCCATTCCGCGAGGCGGAGTGATGAACCAGGAGAAAACGAACATCCTCGCCTGGCAAAGGACCCTTGGGCGGACGATCGATTGCCCATGATGACCTCGGGTTGATGGTCAAAGCATCAGCTCGACGTGGACGAACCAAAATCGTCCCGGCGGCAACGGCAGCTGTGCCTCCCAACAAGAAGCGTCGACGAGAAAGATATGTACGGTCCGGCGTCGGAGAATTGTTCACCACCAAGAAAGCTTAGGTTTGGCCCGGCATTTGTTTACCGTTCTTTCCTCATGAGAGTTCTTGGCAAGGGGTCCAATTGAAAAGCTTTGGCGAGGCGGGACTGGCGCTTGCGATCGTATTGCTCCTTGGTGCCGGTTTCTGGCTGTTCAGCGGCGAAGATCTCGATCTCGGGGGATCGACCGCAACGACGACAACGCTGGTCGTGGACACCGAAGCGGCGGCGCGGGGTATGGCGCTAGCCACCAACACCGGCTGCCTGGCCTGTCATACGGTCGACGGGACGACGAGCACTGGACCTACCTGGAAGGGCATGGCTGGATCGAGCCGGCCTTTGGAATCCGGAGAAAGTGTCATCGCTGACACCGCATATCTGTTCAACTCGATCATCGATCCGGCGGCCCAGGTCGTTGCCGGGTTTCCGCAAGTGATGCCCACCGACTATTCGGACCAACTCACCGAAGCCGAAATCAACGACCTCGTCGCCTACATGCAGTCACTGGCTGACTGAGCCACCACGGGCTCGACACCTCAAAACCCGCGTCTGGCTGGCTTTTTGGCCATGGCCGAGAGGACTAAGCCCTCTAGATCCGATTCCTGGCGGTCCTGCCCAAACTTGATATAAGTAGACTCAAGTTGTACCATTGCGCCAGACTCAGAATTCATTCGAAAAAGGAAGCGAAACCATGCCAAAAGCAGTAGGTATCGACCTCGGTACCACCAACAGTGTCATTTCCGTCCTCGACGGTGGTGAACCAACAGTTATCGCCAACGCTGAAGGTGGCCGGACCACCCCCTCCGTTGTCTCGTTCAAGGGAGACGAAGTGCTGGTCGGCGAGGCGGCGAAACGCCAAGCAATCACCAACCCCGATCACACTGTCCGTTCAGTTAAACGCCACATGGGCACGGATTGGAAGATTGACGTCGACGACAAGACCTACACCGCCCAAGAGATCTCAGCGCGCATCTTGATGAAGCTCAAGCGCGACGCTGAGTCATTCCTTGGGGACACCGTGAGCGACGCCGTCATCACGGTTCCGGCCTACTTCAATGACTCGCAACGTCAGGCCACCAAAGAGGCAGGGCAGATCGCCGGTCTCAACGTCCTCCGCATCATCAACGAGCCGACAGCAGCGTCTCTTGCGTACGGCCTGGACAAGGAGACCGACCAGACCATCCTCGTATTCGACTTGGGGGGTGGCACCTTCGATGTCTCCGTCCTCGAGATCGGCGACGGTGTATTCGAAGTGAAAGCGACTTCTGGCGACACCAAGTTGGGTGGTGACGACTGGGACGAAGTCCTCATGGACCACCTGGTGACCACATTCAAGAACGACCACGGCGTCGACCTCAGCACTGACCGTATGGCGATGCAACGTCTCAAAGAGGCAGCCGAGAAGGCGAAGATCGAACTGTCTACCGTCGCGGAAACGGAGGTCAACCTGCCCTTCATCACCGCTACCGACTCCGGACCAATCCACATGCAGCAGAAGGTCACACGGTCGGAATTCGAGAAGCTGTCGGCAGACCTGTTGAAGCGGACGAAGGCTCCGTTCGAGCAAGCAATCAAAGACGCAGGGATTTCCGTTGACGAAATCGAACACGTCGTGATGGTGGGTGGCTCGACCCGGATGCCAGCCGTCCAGAAGCTGATCAAGGACCTGACCGGGAAAGACCCGCACAAAGGCGTCAACCCCGACGAAGTGGTAGCTGCGGGAGCGGCTATTCAAGCCGGAGTGCTCAAGGGTGACGTAAAAGACATTCTCCTGCTCGACGTCACACCACTGACCCTCGGTATCGAGACCAAAGGTGGGGTCATGACGAAGATGATCGAGCGGAATACGACAATTCCGACGAAGCGATCCGAGATCTTCACCACCGCCGAGAACAACCAGCCCGAAGTGGAGATTCACGTACTACAGGGTGAACGAACCATGTCGGCAGACAACAAGAGCCTTGGGAAATTCCGTTTGACCGGGCTCCCACCAGCGCCGATGGGCGTTCCGCAGATCGAAGTGACGTTTGACATCGACGCCAACGGGATCGTCCACGTCAATGCCAAGGACCTCGCCACGTCCAAAGAACAGGCCATGACCATCACTGGCGGGTCTGCTCTTGCCGACGACCAGATCGACGAAATGATCAAGGACGCCGAGAAGTATGCAGAGGAGGACGCCAAGAGGCGCGAGGCGGTGGAGACCCGCAACCAGGCCGATCAACTGGTACACCAGACCGAGACACTCCTGAGCGAATCCGGTGACCAGATGACTGAAGACGAGAAGTCCGCAGTCGAATCGGGCTTGGCAGAGCTCAAGGCCAACATCGAAGACGAGTCAGCTGACACTGAACTCATTCGCAAGTCGATGGAGGCGCTGATCGAATCGAGCCAAGCAATGGCGACACGTCTCTACCAGCAGGCAGCCCAGGAACAGGCAGCACAGGCGGAAGCCGAAGGCGAGGATGGCAGCGACGAAGAAATCGTCGAGGCCGAAATCATCGACGAAGAGGACGAGGACGCCTAGTCCATGTCTGACACCCACACACCGGAGACGGAAGAAGAAGCCACAGCCGGCCACGTCTCACCGTCAGACTTGAAGACTGACGAGCCACCGACGCCGCACGATTTGGGTATCGAACTTCCCGAAGACGAGCACGAGGCAATCCAACTCCTGCTCGTCCGTCTGGCCCAGTCACGTGAAGAGTCGTCGACTTACCTCGAGGATCTGAAGCGGGTTGCCGCCGATTTTGAGAACTTCCGAAAGAGAACCATGCGAGAGCAGGGAACCATGCTCGACCGTGCGGCAGAACGGGTCATACAGAAACTCCTGCCGGCGTTGGACTCATTCGATGCCGCTGCGGCAACCGAAGTTGAGTCAGAAGCGGGCCAACAACTGCTCACGGGGATGCTCAACACCAGGGAACAACTGATGACTGCCCTCTCAGAAGAGGGACTCGAAGCCATTCCAACCGTTGGTGAGAGTTTCGACCCTGAATTGCACGAGCCGATCGGGGCCCCAGGAGGGAATGGCGATCTCGTGGTCAGCCAAGAGCTCAGGAGAGGGTACCTACTCAATGGGCGCCTTATCAGGGCAGCCCTGGTGACCCTCGAACACAAGGAATCATGAACCGCGATTGGGTCGAAAAGGACTTTTATAAAACTCTTGGCGTGGACTCGAAAGCCAGCGCCGAAGAGATCAAGAAGGCCTATCGAAAACTTGCCCAGGCCCACCATCCGGATGCAAACGCAGGTGACGAGGCAGCTGAAGACAAGTTCAAGGAGATCTCCGAGGCATACGCGACCCTTTCTAACGCGGAGCAGCGCAAGGAGTACGACGAGGTCCGTCGACTGGTTGCCTCCGGTGGATTCAGCGGTTTCAGCGGGGGGCCAGGTGGCGGCGGTTTTGGCGGCTTCGGGGGCCAACAGGTCCGGGTGGAGGATCTGAGCGACCTCCTCGGCGGCCTTGGTGGTTTCGGAGATCTGTTCGGTTTTGGCGACCGCGGACGTGGTGGACCAAGTCGTGGTGCCGACATGGAGACCGAACTTACGATCGGCTTCGACGATGCAGCGCAGGGGGTCACTACGACACTCAGCGTGCGTGGCGCCACATCATGCTCACACTGCGGAGGTAGCGGCGCCGAGCCGGGCACCTCGGTTACGACATGCCCGACTTGTGGTGGTAGAGGAACCGTTGCCCAGAATCAGGGCTTCTTCTCATTTACTCAGCCTTGTCCGAACTGCGGCGGCCGAGGGCAAGAGATCGAGAAGCTGTGCACGACATGCCGTGGCTCTGGCTCGGAAACCAAAGTACGGGATATCACAGTTCGGGTGCCGGCTGGTGTCCAAAACGGATCAACCTTGAGACTCCGCGAGAAGGGTGCGCCGGGGTCGATGGGCGGCCCTCCCGGCGATCTACTCGTCCGGATCCGGGTCGCACCGAGTCGAATCTTTGGTCGGGACGGAAACAACCTGACGCTCAAGGTGCCGGTTACTTACACCGAGGCAACCCTCGGCACCAAGATCCAGGTGCCGACACTCAACGGTGGTGTGAAGGTGAAAATCCCCGCCGGCACGCCCTCAGGCAAGACATTCCGGGTGAAGGGACACGGGGTGCAGCCCGAACGTGGGCGTCCCGGAGACCTCCTCGTGACAGTCGAAGTTGCCGTACCGACAAAGGTTTCCAAGGAAGAAAAGAAGCTACTCGAAGCACTCGAGAGCAAGAATGACCAAGACATACGCGAGTACCTGAAGGGTTAGAGATGAGCAAGTCAATGAAGGCTGTGTTTGTCATCTCGGTCGCCGCCGAGTTGGCAGGCATGCACCCGCAAACACTCCGGATCTACGAGAGAAAAGGCCTCATCGATCCGGCCCGAACACCTGGCGGCACCAGGAGGTACTCCCGCGAAGACATCGAGCGACTTCAGCTTATTCAGGACCTGACCGGGCAGGGCCTCAACCTAGAGGGTGTGCGCAGGGTCCTGGCCCTCCAGGAGGAGAATCGCCAGTTGAAGCGCAAAGTGGATCACCTGAGGGAACGACTCGCTGAGACGGAGATGGCAGCGCAAACGA
This sequence comes from Acidimicrobiia bacterium, assembly GCA_965216445.1. GTDB lineage: Bacteria > Actinomycetota > Acidimicrobiia > Spongiisociales > ZC4RG35 > MA-ANB-1. Next base: position 473,785 of record OZ244166.1, on the reverse strand, counting down.
TGGCAGAAGACATCCGGCGGTCGTATCGCTCTGAGATAATTCTGCGGAGGTCTCTCAAGCCCCTACTGAAAATGGATGAGGGATCGAAAGGTCGTAGCAATGAATGATGCCTACCAGGGTCCGGTCCGGGTACTCGGCGGGGACGGAATCCTCCTGACCACCGGGCGGGTTTCGCTGGAAAGCGATCCCGAGTTGGGAACCTGGGGCGGCGTCCTAGAGACACTCGCCAACACCGGTGTGGCTGGAAAAGCTTTGGTAGTGACTCTGGAGACTCCCGAAGGTGGAAGCGGGATGGCACAGCTCATACCGGCCACCGAATCGGGCGACCGTGCCCTGTCCCGGGTACAAGGGTTAGGCACTCCCCAACCGTTCTGATTGAGGGTCGGGATGACAAATTGAGACCCCCTGTGCGGGGGTCTCATTCTCGGTTGGAGGGATGTCTCTCAACGCTCCTCAACCCGCCACTCCATGGTGAGAGCGTCGTCAGTCAGGCTGACGCTTGTAAGGGTGCTGTTGGGATCCTTTTGCCCCTCGGCTTCGAGTTGCCGAGCAATCGCCTGGTTCCAGGCTTCTACGATCCACTGTGGCATCTCAAAACCGTTCCACATCCCATTGGAGATGTCGGCGCCGAGATGTCCATCAACAACCGAGAGCCGCACCTCGAACGAGACTTCGTTGACATCCCCCGTACGAGGATCAACCCCACGCCCATCGACGGTGGCGTACCCATCAAAGAACTCGATATCGAGACGTTCCACCTCCGGGTCATCGATCGTGTATCCGATTGCCTCCTGCATATCGGATTCGAGCAAGACGCTCTGAACCGAAAGGGATCCGTCGGGGTTTGCCTCAACATCAATCGAGCAAGCCGAGACCATTACGGCCAAAGCTGCCAATGCGATAACTGTCCTTCTCATCTGTCCACCTCCTGTGGTGTATGTCCTGGTGTCATTGGACCGCGGAGGTGCTGGAGCGGGTAGTGCGCGGAAACACAAACCACCATGACATCTGTCATATGCAGGACTGACGGGAATCACTGGTGTTCCATGCCGCCCGGCGGCGATAATGCTCCCAATGCCAACAACCGTAGAACCCGGACTCCTCAGGCTCTTCCGTTGGTACGTGGTGATCCGATGGGTTTTTCTCGTGCTGGTTCTCATCGGCGTCCGTGGGGACAATCCACCCGATCCACCACAGTTCCCCACGCCGGGCCTGGTGCTCTTTGGTGCCCTGCTCCTTTTGCTGGTTTGGCCCTTCGCACAGCGAAGACTCGGCCGGGCATTTCTACCCATTGCCATCGCCCTGGCAACTATCGCCCCGATCGTTGACTCTGCCGCAACAATTGCCGGCCGGTTGGACCTCGGGTTTTCGCCCAACGAGGCGCTTGGCGACTACTGGCTCGCCTTCTTCTTGCTGTTTGTGCCTTTCATCCTCACTGCATGGCAATACCGATATCGGTGGGTCCTCGTATTTGCAGTTGTGTCAACCGTCCTGGACATGGTCTTCGTCGGGACTCTGTTGGAACCAACCAACGCCGATCTCTCGATTATTGGTGCACTCCTCTTTGCTCGCGGTGCCCTCTTCGCTTTCCTCGGCCTTTTTGTGACCAAGCTCGTGGCCGGTCAGAGGGAAGCGCGGGAGATCCTGCAAAACCAGGCTGTGACCATGGAACAACTGGCGACAGTCCGGGAGAGAAACCGGTTGGCACGCGAGCTCCATGACACGTTGGCCCACACGATGACGGCCACGGCCGTGCAACTCGAGGCGATCAAGGCTCTTTGGGAGACAGAGCCGGATCGAGCCCGTGAGCTCCTCGATTCGGCGTTGGGGATGACTCGCTCCGGTCTCGCCGAAGCACGAAGGGCAATCGAGGCGCTTCGGGCCAGCCCAATTGAGGAGCATGGGTTGACGGGTGCACTCGAACGCTTGGCGGCCGACGTAGCCGCCACATCGGAGGTTGAAATCGAGGCTGTCGTTGAACCGGTAGGGGACCTCCCACCGGACCTGGAGCATGCCACCTACCGAATCGCCGATGAGGCCGTCAATAATGCTCTTCGTCATGGAGACCCGGCGAGGGTGACCATCACCATGTCGCGGGAGGCCCAACAACTCCGCCTTCTGGTATCGGATGACGGTTCCGGATTTGATATGGGGTCCGTCGAGAACGGCCACCACGGGATCACGGGAATGCGGGAACGAGCTGTACTGGTCCGAGGAACACTCGATGTGGAATCTTTCGATGGAAGAGGCACAAAGGTCATCTTCAATGCACCCATAATCGGCACGTGACCAGGATTCTGATTTGCGACGACCAAGAGGTCGTGAGGGAGGGCCTGCGGACAATCGTCGATTTGGTCTCCGGCTTCGACGTCGTGGGGGTTGCGTCAGATGGTGCCTCCGCGTTGGAGTACCTGAGCAACAATCAAGTTGACGTCGTCCTGATGGACCTGCACATGCCGGTCATGAACGGCGTGCAAGCGACACGGGAGATCCGCAAACTGCACCCGGAAACATGGGTTCTGGTGTTGACGACGTATGCCGACGAGTCTTGGGTCCTGGATGCCATACGGGCCGGAGCGTCGGGCTATCTACTCAAGGATGCTCCGCGAGAAAGGCTGGTGGAGGCAATCAAAGGGACCGCCGACGGAAAGTCCCACATTGATCCCAGCGTCGCCGGCGACCTGATGACACGACTCGCAGCTCAACCATCATCGGAAACAACTGCCATCGGTGCAGATCTCACCGAACGCGAGTTGGAAGTCCTCGGTTTGCTGGGCAAGGGCATGAACAACTCCGATATCGCCGAAAGGCTATTCCTGTCCGAAGGCACGGTACGAAACTACGTCAGTTCGCTCTTGGCCAAGCTCGGCCTCGAAGACCGGACGCAGGCTGCGGTCCTGGCCGTTCGCCACGGTCTCGACCTGGAGCGATAAGACCACGAATCAGTCACCTCGAGAACACCTCTTCCAGAAATGCCGTTTCTGGAGATTCAGAGTGTGGCGAGGGGGCGCTCCAGCGCGGACCCGACGCTGCCCACCTTCTTCATGGTTTCGCCAAAACCGTCGAGAGTGAGACTCTGTGCGCCGTCGCTGAGAGCCTCATCCGGCCGGTGATGCACTTCGATGATCAGCCCATCCGCCCCGGCGGCAACTCCAGCAGCGGCGAGACTCGGCACGAGAGAGCGCCTTCCTGCTGCATGACTCGGATCAACGATCACCGGAAGGTGCGTCCGTTCCTTGAGGACCGGAACAGCACTGATATCAAGGGTGCTTCTCGTTGCAGTGTCGAATGAACGGATCCCGCGCTCGCACATGACAACCCGGGGATTGCCGGCTGACACGATGTATTCGGCAGCGAGCAAGAACTCATCGATCGTGGACATCATTCCCCGCTTCAGCAGCACCGGTCTGGGCTGCTCCCCCACAGCCGATAGCAACCGGAAGTTCTGCATGTTGCGGGCTCCGATCTGAATCATGTCTACGTGCTTGACCATCGACTCGACGTCCTCCGGCGCAACACACTCCGACACCACGCCCAATCCCGTGGCATCACCGGACGCCCGCAGAAGCTCCAGCCCATCTATGCCAAGCCCTTGGAAGCTGTAGGGAGAAGTCCTCGGCTTGAAAGCTCCACCCCGCAGGAGGACGGCTCCCAATGCCGCTACGCCAGATGCGATGGTGGTCACCTGGTCCTCGGACTCCACCGAGCAGGGGCCCGCAATCACAGCCAACGGTCGATCTCCGATTGGCACAGGGCCGACTTTGACGACGCTCCGTTTCGGTTGCGAATCCAAAGCGACCAAAGGGTATGTAGGGGCTTCCAGACTCACCGAAGCCACCCCGGGCAATGCCGATAACTCCTCAGCGAGACGCTCGGGGGCGCTGCCGACGATACTGACGATCGGACGCGAGTCCGATTCTCCAACGTAGACCCGTAAACCCTGGCCCTCGATGTGGCGGATAATGGCCGCCTTGTTCGCCAGAGTGCAGTTCCGAGTGAGAGTGGCGATCATGTTTTCAGTCCTGAAACGTAGGCGACCGGGTCCCGACCTTGCGCTATCTCCTCGATGATTGCGCTACCGACGATGACACCATCACAATGGGCCGACAGAGACTCAACCTGCTCCCCGGTGCGCACTCCAAATCCGGCCAGCACGGGAACCGAAGAACAGTCCACAACTCGATCCAGATAGTCGCTCACGGCAGCACCGTCCGCCACCGTCCCTCCCGTCGTCCCGGTCATAGTCACGGCATATACAAATCCCTGACTCGCTGCACACAACGTCACCAGGCGGTCGGGGTCGGTCAATGGCGTAACCAGCTGCACCATGCCGATCGATGCACTCGTGGCCGCCTCGACAACGGGGGCCGCCTCTTCGAGAGGCAGGTCGGGCACAACCAGGCCGCAGACTCCAACATCGCTGAGTCTGGGCATCAGCCGATCGAGTCCGAAGGCCAACAGCGGATTCACATAACTCATGACTACCAGCGGTGTGTCTGAACGCCGATTCCCGAGAGCGTCCAAGACGCCACTCAGCGTCGTCCCATTTCGGAGAGCTGCGGCACTGGACTCCTGGATCGTTGTGCCGTCTGCCATCGGATCCGAGAAAGGAATGCCAATCTCAACCGCTGGCGAAACCATGGACAGCTCGTCGATCCACCCGACGAACCTATCCATTTCGGGGTACCCGGCTGTGAGGTAGGGCACTACCGATGGTCGGTCCGAAATCAAGGATGCTGCGAGCCGTTCAGGGCCGATCATGAGCGGAGTCCCCGAAGAATATCTATGTCCTTGTCCCCTCGTCCGGACAGGCCAACAACGACACTCTCACCAGGGTGGTCGGACAAATACCGCCGGGCCCCGGCGAGAGCGTGGCTCGACTCGAGGGCTGCAAGAATCCCCTCGGTCCTGGCAAGTTCGTCCAGAGCTGACAGGGCCTGCTCATCGGTCGCCTCCACGTAGTTGGCTCGTCCCGTCTCCGCGAGATGTGCATGCTCGGGACCGACACCCGGATAGTCGAGACCGGCTGACACCGAATGAGTTTCGAACACCTGGCCCGACTTATCCTGGAGGAGGAACGAGTAACTGCCGTGGAGTACTCCCGGTCGACCTCGGACGATCGTTGCGGCGTTCTGTCCGGCGCCGGGTCCCGAACCCCCGGCCTCCACCCCAAGCAGGCGCACCCGGGCATCGTCAACAAACGGATGGAAGATTCCAATTGCGTTGGATCCTCCGCCAACGCAGGCGACCACTGCGTCGGGCAAGCGCCCATCGCTTGCCGTGAGGTATTGCTCTCTGGCCTCGCGACCGATAACCGATTGAATCTCACGGACCAGCCATGGATAGGGGTGAGGGCCAACGGCAGAACCGAGCAGGTAATACGTCGATTGAGGATCACTAACCCAGTCCCTGATCGCTTCGTTGATCGCCGCACGCAAGGTTTGGTCCCCGGACTCGACACTCACGACCGTTGTGCCCAGCAGTCTCATGCGTTCGACGTTTGGAGCCTGCCGTTCAATGTCCACGGCTCCCATGTAGACCGTGCACTCGAGACCAAGCCGGGCACAGGCAGCCGCCGAGGCAACCCCATGCTGGCCGGCACCGGTCTCTGCGATCACACGGGATGCCCCCATGTCCCGAGCCAACATCGCCTGACCCATTGCATTGTTGATCTTGTGGGCCCCCGTGTGGGCCAGGTCTTCGCGTTTCAGCCAGATCTCGCCACCCCAGATATCGCCGAGCCGGTCCACTTTGGTCAGCGGTGTCGGTCGACCCACCCATGTCGTCAGCTCCCGGTCCAGAGCCGAGCGAAACGAGCCATCGGCAAGTAGCCGTTGAGCCTCTCTAGAAAGACGCGAAAGCGCCGGCATTAGAACCTCAGGGACAAACAACCCGCCAAATTCGCCTGCCCGACCGGTATCCCGCAACTCGTCTTGGCTTCTCAACCTCACGATCCAACCCCTAACGCAGCCTCTCGAGCCGCCACGACAAATCTGGACATCAAATCTGAGTCCTTCGCTCCAGGCGTTGCCTCGATTCCGGAGCTGACATCAACGCCATGTGGACGGAATCGAACCACGGTCCCCGCAACATTCTCCGGTGTCAGTCCACCGGCCAACACGATGTGATCCAACGGAGCCAAACGCTCCACTCTGTCGGCGTCGGGGGTCCGGCCCCGCCCGCCCTTTCCGAACCCTTCGAGCAGAATCGTTCCGCTTGTGCTCCCGCGAAAGGCGTCGTCCACTGCCGCGCCCAACCGAACCGAGTCGTGGACCACCGGGAGGGTCGCGATGCCGTCGATTGCCGCCAGGTGGGCGGTCTCGGCCTGAAATAGGTCGAACGCGGCCCCGTCCCGAGCCTGCTCAACGACGGGCCGCTCGGGCTGATAGAAAACCGCAACGCTGGCCACCTCCCGAGGAAGCTCAGCTATCAGCTCCGCGGCCAACTTCAATTCCACTTGGCGGATCGATGGAGTCAAGACGAAGCCGACCGCATCTGCCCCAGCGCTGACCGCGGCCTCGACATCTCGATGAGTGCGCATTCCGCAGAGTTTGACCCACAGACCCATCAGGCTGATCCCCGCATGGTCGCGTCGCGACCCGCTCCGATGTACTCACGGACGGTCAAAGGTCGGTCACCAGACCGCATAAGTGAGGTGCCGATCAGCACCCCTCCATATCCGATGGCACTGGCGCGGGCGACATCATCTGCCGTTGCCAGCCCACTCTCGGCTATCGCCCTCATGTCGCTGGGTAGATGAGGGAAGAGTTCCTGGTGGGCCCAGGGACGAACCTGCAGCGTGTCGAGATCGCGACTATTTACGCCGGCCAGAACGTGAGACCGTTCACCCGAAAGCTGATCGAGCAGATGAGTATCCGACTCGTCAAACGCCTCCACCAGGACAAACAGATCGGCCGCCCGAGCCGCGTCAACAATCTCCTGAAGCAGCGCTGGCGAGACCATACGAACAATTGCGAGCACGCCGTCGGCGCCGTAACGCCGCGCTTCCCAGACTTGGTAAGGATCGATGATGAAATCCTTCCTCATTACCGGAACCGACACCGCAGAGGCAACCCGGCGCAAAAGGCCAAGACTTCCGCCGAAGGACTCCGGCTCCGTCAACACCGATATCGCCGATGCACCACCTTCTTCGTATTCCCGGGCCACCTCGACAGGATCAGCACATGCCAGGACTCCTTCCGCGGGCGAGAGGGGCTTCACCTCAGCGAAGACGAGGAAACCGTCGGGCAGCGCTCTCGGCTGCTCCTCATTGATTGCGGCCCGCAGATCGTGGAGAGGCGTGCGTTGCCTCGCCCGTTCAAGGCGCCTCTTGCTCGAGTGGGCCATCGCGTCCAAGAAGGCACTCATGGCGAGGCGATCCCCGCGAGAAGGTCTGTGGCTGCATCGCTGTCGATTGCCTCAAACGCCAAGGCGAGCCCAGCGGACAGTGTTTCAACGGCACCCGACACTTCCAGGGCCAGGGCCGCGCCCAAAGCGAGAGCATCTCGATGAGGGCCCATCTGCCCTGCGAAGGCATCGCGAATCGCCTCGGCATTCTCGGCTGGCGACCCACCCTTCAAGTCATCCGCTTCACATCGATCCAACCCAAGGTCCGCAGGGTCGACCTGAATCTCTATGACGGCACTTCCGTTCACGTCGAGCAAAGTAAACGGGCCTATGGGCGTGGGTTCGTCCCACCCGTTGTGTCCGTGAACCACAAACGCTCGGCTCATGTCGCCACCGGCCAACGCACCTGCCATCAGCCTTGCGGTGGGCAGATCCCAGGCTCCGATGACGGCGAACTCGGGGCGTCCCGGGTTAGCTAGTGGACCGAGCAGATTGAACACCGTTCGCACTCCAAGTGCCCTTCGAATCGGCACGACCTCCCCAACTGACGGGTGGTAGTAGGGGGCGAAGAGAAAGGTGAATCCGTGCCTCGCGAAGAATCGACCGGCTTCTTCCTCTCGCATGGGAATCGGAACACCCAACTCCTCCAACACATCGGCACTTCCGGACTTGCTGCTCATCGCCCGATTGCCGTGCTTGATCACAGGGACTCCGCATGCGGCAGCAAGAAGGGCGGCGCCGGTGCTCAGATTGAGTGAGCCAGACCCGTCGCCTCCCGTCCCCACGACATCGACCGCACCGGATCCGTCGAGGCTGGGTCGAAGTGCTTGTCGCCTCATCCCGTTCGACATGCCACGAACTTCGGCAGCGGTTTCGCCCTTGGCCCGCAACGCGGTGAGAAGCCCTCCGACCAGAATGGGATCCCGTTGGCCCGATGTGATATCAACCAACATCGCTTCTGCCTCTTCGACGGTCAAAGACCGGGCTTCGAGCAATTGGTCCAGCACGCGATTCATCTGTCATCACCGCCAATGTCAAGGAAGTTCCGCAGCAGCAGGTCGCCGGCCGGAGTCAGCAGGCTCTCCGGGTGGAACTGGACTCCCTCGATTGGGAGTAGGCGGTGACGGAGACCCATCACTACCCCCTCGGACGTGAAAGCTGAGACCTCCAGTTCGTTGGGCAGCTCACCTTCCGGCACTGCAAGTGAGTGGTATCTCCCGGCCTCAAACGGATTGGGCAACCCACCGTAGATGGACCGTGAATCGTGATAAACGGGCGACGCCTTCCCGTGTTTGAGTTCGGGAGCTCGATTCACCACTCCACCGAAGACGGTCGCTATGACCTGATGTCCGAGGCAGATGCCAAGCACTGGCAGAGTCTCGTGGAACTCCTCAATCATCGCCGGGCTGATACCGGCGTCTTCGGGACGCCCGGGACCCGGAGAGATAACCAGGTGAGTCGGTCCAATGGCGCGCGCCGCTTCGACGGTGAGTGCGTCGTTGGTACGAACCACGACCTCAGCTCCGAGAACCCTCAGGGCCTGTACAACGTTGTAGGTGAAGGAGTCGTAGTTGTCGACCAGGAGGACGCGGCTCATGACAGGCCACCTGCAGCCAACTCAATAGCGGCTCGCATCGCACCGCTCTTGGAACGGACTTCTTCCCACTCAGTGTGTGGGTCACTGTCGGCGACTATCCCCGCACCTGCCTGGAATCGATAGCGGCCCTCCTCCATCACGATCGTACGAATCGTGATGGCCTGATCCATCGTTCCACCGTGACCGAAATATCCGACAGTGCCCGCGTAGAAACCACGTCGCGTTGGCTCCAATTGGTCAATCAACTGGAGGGCCCGGACCTTGGGCGCACCCACGACCGTTCCGGCGGGGAATGCTGCCGAAAACAGGTCAAAACTGTCAGCGCTCTCCTCCAAAACGCCACTCACCCCACTCACGAGATGCATGACGTGGCTGTATTTCTCGATGGCACGATAAGGATCCACCTCTATCGACCCGGGACGGGCGACCCGGCCCAGGTCGTTTCGGGCCAGGTCGACCAACATCACGTGCTCGGCAGCCTCTTTCGGATCGGTTAACAACTCCCTTTCGGCACGGCGATCGGACTCCGGGTCTGTCGATCTGGGTCGGGTACCTGCGATCGGACGCAGTTCAGCGGTGTCACCGGTGAGACGGACCAATGCCTCAGGCGACGAGCCGACTATCTGCACTGAACCCAGATCCATGAAATACATATAGGGCGACGGATTGAGCAATCGCAGCCCTCTATACACGTCAAACGGGTTGACATCGGCCGAACCTTCGAAACCAACGGACAGAACCAACTGGTACACGTCACCGGCTTCGATGTGGGACTTGGCGTTGTCGACAGCTCTGACAAAGGCCGGCTCGTCCATCGTCGCGGCGGCAGGTTCGTGCGTTCCAGAGTGACCATTTCGTTCCGGGACCCCACCGGCAAGGAGGCTCACAACCTCGGTGCGCAGGGCAGACCTTTCGTTATCTGACCCATCGTGGAGCAAGGCCACCCGACGACTGAGATGGTCAAACACGAGGATCGATGTCGGGGCGTAGAAGGCCATCTCCAGGCCCGAGGATCCTGTTGGTTTCGTGCCAGGAAGCCGATAAGCAACATCGAACCCGATGGCACCCACGAGGCCTCCATGAAAGGGCACCTCATCCGAAGTCGGTCCGGGGCGGGGCGTGGTCTCGAGGGTCTCCCTGAGAACCCCCATGAGGCCACCAATCGACCCGTCAGTTTCGATTTCTCTGTCGCCGACCCGAACCCGACCCCGCTCCGATGTGACCGTCACACCTTTCCCGAAACCAATGAACGAGTAACGACCAACCCGCTCGCCGTGTTCAACACTCTCCAGGAGAAATCTCGGAGCCATCGGCGCCAGCTTCAAGAACGCCGATGCCGGCGTGTCTAGGTCGGCTGGTATGTCGAAGATCTGGTTCATCTGATGTTCGTCCTGTCTGGGAGTGAGGCATCAAAAAACCCACCCCTTGTTCGAGGTGGGTCGGAATGGTGTGGGACTTTCTTGCCCTAACCGCTGGATGCCACCTCGAGCGCGCGCCAACTCCACCACCAGGTGGTTGTCGAGGTCGCGAGGTTTTGGCCAGTCATGTGAGCGATACCGTACGAGTGTGCCGACCTAGAGTCAACCCCGGCTACCGCGTCGGGAAATCGAACATCTCCATCGATTCCGCCATTTCCGCTTCAGCTTTGGCATTGGATTCATACCAGCGGCCATACCGCTTGCTGATCGGCCATGCGGTCACTCCGTGCGCCACAATGGATAGAAGCACGGTCCAAATGACAACGTTGAAGATCGGATCGGCGACCGACGCCTCGATTTCTTCCAATAGAAAAACGCCGAACAGAATCGAAGCAAGGCCACGTGGCCCAAACCAACCGATGAACAAGAGGCTCTGGCGTTTCAATCCGGAACCGATCAGAGAAAGGGCCACAGGGATCATTCGAATCACCGTTAGCGAGATAAGCGCGTATACCAACGTGAGCCAAGTGAATGACCCAACGGCCTGATTGACCACGATGGCACCGAAGAGGAAGAAGGTGACCAACGTGAGCAATTCGCCCTCATCGGTTGCAAAGTCGTGAGCACCCTGGCAGTGCTCCCGTGCGGCAACTCCGAAACCAAGACCCGCAACAAATGCGGCGACGAACCCGTTGCCACCGGCGACCTCGGCGATGGCAAACGCGCCCACCCCCACTGCGAGGGTGCCGAGCTGACGCATCACACCGTCGACCATTTCCCGATTTGCGAAACGATCCAGGAGCTTGCCACCAAGCCACCCCACGAGGCCTCCAATCAGGACACCTAGCCCGATTTCTCGGATCAGGAGGTTCACAAAGCTGGATTCGCTGACGCCAGCCTCATCGGCCAGAACGATGACGCCGGCGGTCACGACCGGCAGCATGATCCCATCGTTGAGACCACTCTCGACGTTGATGGTCTGCCTGATCCGAATCGGAACATCGGGGCTGGTCACCACCTGTTTGCCAAGCGCAGCGTCCGTTGGAGTGAGGATCGCGGCCAGCACGAACGAACCGGCAAGCGTCAGCGAGTCGAACATCAGATATGCAACAGCTGTGCCCGCTAAGAGTGTTACCGGCAGTGCCAATCCGAGAAGTCGGGCAGGCAAATCGGCGTGCTTCCTGAGCCGGTGAATGTCGATGCGAATTGCATCCGTGAATAGAACAAGCAGCAGCGTCGCCTCGGCCAATGCACCGACGAGACCGACGTCGAGGGACGAGTAGTCCACCCAACCCAACCCTGCGGAGCCGACGATGATGCCCAGTCCCGTGAACAGCATCGGCGAACTGAGGATGGACTCTTCGAGGCTTCTGGATACCAATGAATATCCAAAGACGATCAACGCCAAGAGCGCGAGCAATACCACTGCGCTACATTATCTGCCTTCGTACCCGGAAGGTTGGATCAGTCCGAAGACGCTGCAGCGTCACCGTAAGGCTCGACAGAGACTCCCCGCGAGTTCAACGCCTCCATCACACGGAGGAAACTCCCGCTGTCAGGCGACGTTGGGCTCACCGTGTAGGTCTTGCCCTCGACAAACGTGGGAACTGCCGAGACTTTGACGACGTCCCAGGACGCACCGGTCCACTGCGCCGTGGCGAGAACAACCACACCTTCCCTGGTGTCGGTTCGGTGCAGCTGGCCCGTTAGGAGATTTCCAAGACCATAGATCACGAGTTCGCCATCGATCTGGTCAACAGGGCCGACTACATGGCTGTGATGCCCCACCACCAGGTCCACCCAGGGAGAACGGCTCAGGCGAGAGAAAATCTCCTCCTGCTCGGCTGTGGGCTGGGACCGGTACTCGGTACAACAATGCACACTTACAACGACCAGATCAGCACCGTCTCGACGGGCGCGGGCCGCGATGCCAAGCATCTGGTCGAGGTTGAGCCTTTGCGCGACCCACTCCATGTCCTCCGGCAAATAGAGACCGTTCAACCAGTAAGTGCCTGCGATGTGGGCGACGGTGACGTCGTCTATCTGATAGTACGTTGCCACCTCCGCCTCAGCTTCGGATCTGGCTGTACCAGCATGGCCCAAACCGGTCTCGTCAAGGATGTCGAGGGTCTCGTTCAAGCCCTCAATTCCCTGATCCAGGGAGTGGTTTGAGGCGGTCGAGCAACCGTCAAACCCAACTCTGGCGATTCCCGTGGCCAACTCGGCTGGAGCGTTGAACTTCGGATAGCTCGAATAGTCCGTGTCGGGACCGGACAACGGAACTTCCAGGTGGCAGAGGGCGAGGTCTGCCCCAGCGATGACGGGCTCGAGTTGCTCGAGAAGAGGAAAGAAGTCGAAGGTACCGTCCCCGGCCGCGGCACTCGCCCTCGTTCCGTTGTGGATCAATATGTCCCCACCGAAGGCGATCGTGATCTCATTGCGCTCAGGCGCTACCGGAGATCGGACCGACGAGACCCCTCGAGCGTCGGCCAGATGACCACTGACGATGGGCTGACGAGAAGGTCTGAAGGTCGGCGAACCGACGAGGTTGCCGGATCCCAGCGCTGATCCGGCAGCGACCTCGGGTGAACCGTGGATCGGTTTGGCATTACCCGACATGGTGGAGTGTGAAACGTCGAACGCAGTCACACCTGACATCGAGGCGGCAGCGATCAGCAACAAATACCTGAAGAGGAGTCCGCTCATTTGAACCCATCAGTCTGCCATCGGGGCTGGCGAATCGTCGGCAAGTGCCGCCCAGCCCAGTTTGTGAGCGTTGCGGACGCCTAGGCGGCGAAGCTCAACTCCCCATCCACGACGGACACCTTGACTGTGTCGCCCTCCTGGAAGGTTCCGTCGAGAAGCCCTTTGGCAAGAGGATCGGTCAATGCAGTTTGAATCAGACGCTTCAACGGTCGTGCTCCGTACACGGCGTCATAACCTTGTTCTGCCAGCCAGCTCATCGCATCAGCACCCACCTGGAGATCGGTCCGCCGCTCTTCGAGACGTTTGGCGATCCCCTGCAGTTGAATCTCCACGATCTTGCGCAGATCTTCTTTGGTCAACCGGTCGAACACGATCATGTCGTCAATCCGATTGAGGAACTCAGGCCGGAAGTGAGACCGAACCGACTCGAGAACTCTGGACTCGACGATGTCCGACCCGAGATCGGGCTGTATGTGCTCAGACCCGAGATTTGAAGTCATGATCAGCACGACATTGGTGAAGTCCACCGTCCGACCTTGACCATCGGTCAACCGTCCGTCGTCGAGGAGTTGCAACAGCACATTGAATACCTCGGAATGTGCCTTCTCGATCTCGTCGAGCAGTACCACTGCATATGGTCGACGACGAACCGCCTCCGTGAGCTGTCCTCCTTCGTCGTAGCCAACGTATCCTGGGGGAGCACCGATCAGCCTGCTGACGGAGTGCTTCTCCATGTACTCGGACATGTCGATTCTGATCATGGCCCGTGGGTCATCGAACATGAACGCGGCCAAAGCTCTGGCCAGCTCCGTCTTGCCGACTCCGGTCGGTCCCAGAAACAGGAACGATCCGACCGGCCGATCCGGATCGGAAAGGCCCGCCCGGTTCCTCCGGATCGCGTTTGCGACGGCGACCACGGCCTCTTCCTGGCCAACCACTCGCTGGTGTAGGTGCTCTTCCAGCCTGATGAGTTTCTCGGTTTCTCCCTGCATCAATTTGGAGACCGGTATGCCGGTCCAACGTGCCACCACCTCGGCGACGTCCTGCTCGGTGACTTCTTCGGACAGCATCGATCCGTTCTTGTGCAGATCAGCGAGCTTTTCCTCACCTGCGGTCAGGTCTGCCTCGAGTTGTGTCAGCCGGCCATATCGAAGTTCAGCGGCACGGGCCAGATCGCCTTCGCGTTCGGCCCGCTCCGCCTCACCTTTGGCATCCTCGATCTCCTGTTTCAACTGACGAATCCCGGATATGGCCTCTTTCTCCAGGGCCCACCTCGAGGTCAGCGCGTCGATCTGTTCCGTCAGGTCCGCAATCTGCTGCTCCACGCCTTCAAGTCTCTCCAACGACGCCGAATCCGATTCGGTTTTCAAGGCCTCCCTCTCGATCTCGAGTTGAATCCTCTTCCTCGTCAACTCGTCGATCTCCTCGGGCATCGAGTCGATTTCTATCCGCAAACGCGAAGCCGACTCGTCAATCAGGTCAATCGCCTTGTCGGGAAGGAAACGAGCAGTGATGTAGCGGTCGGAAAGGACGGCTGCGGCCACCAGCGCACCGTCTGTGATTCGAACACCATGATGGACTTCGTAGCGTTCTTTGAGGCCGCGGAGGATTCCTATGGCATCTTCGACGGTGGGCGGTTCGGTGACAATCGGTTGGAATCTGCGCTCCAGAGCTGCGTCCTTCTCAATGTGCTTTCGGTATTCATCGAGGGTGGTTGCTCCGATCAGCCTCAGTTCTCCTCGGGCGAGCATCGGCTTGAGCATGTTGGAGGCATCCATCGCACCTTCAGCGGCGCCGGCGCCTACCAGGGTGTGCAACTCGTCCAGGAAGGTGATCACTTCCCCACCCGAATCTCTGATCTCCTCGAGGACAGCCTTCAGCCTCTCCTCAAACTCGCCCCGATACTTGGCTCCGGCCACCATGGAAGCGAGATCGAGGGCCACGATGCGTTTGTTCTTGAGCCCTTCCGGTACGTCGCTATCGGCAACACGTCGGGCTAAACCTTCAACGATCGCCGTTTTACCCACTCCGGGCTCGCCGATCAGTACTGGATTGTTTTTGGTTCGGCGTGACAGCACTTGAATCACACGGCGGATCTCATCGTCACGACCAATGACAGGATCAAGCTTGCCCTGACGTGCGTCTTCGGTGAGATCGCGTCCATATTGTTCCAGCGCATTGAGAGTTGACTCTGGATCCTCAGACGTGACACGACGAGAGCCCCGGACCGCCGCGATTGCTTCGAGGAGCGCGGCCGACGTCAGGCCAAGACCTCTAAAGGACTGCCCCAGTGCGCCCTCGTCCTCGGACAAAGCCAGTAACAGGTGCTCGACCGATAGATAGTCGTCGCCGAGATTGGTTCTGTGTCGCTCCGCTCGTTCCAGGGCACGGTTGAATTCGTTGGATCCAGAGACCTCCACGTCCCCGTATGTGTTTGGTTCGCTATCGAGGATTGATTCCACCGAGCGACGCAACTCGATTGAATTGACTCCCACCCGATCGAGCGCGGGGTACACGATGCCCTGCTGCTGTGCGAGTAGAGCAAGGGCCAAATGAGCCGGCTGGACCGACCCATGATTGTGGTCCCGAGCCGTTTGCGTTGCGGTGAGCAATGCCTCGCGGGTTCTAGTGGTCAACTTCTCCGGATTCAAAATGCCTCAGCTTTCTTATCATAAAACTTGAGCGTAAGTATATCAGATTCGGGAAGACAATTCGAACCCAGGATCACCAAAGCCGGTGGTCATTGCGGTATTGTGCCCTCTTCGATCCCGTCGAGTGGAGGGCAAAGTGATCCAAGAATTCAAAGACTTCATCAGCAAAGGCAATCTCGTCGAGATTGCGGTTGCTTTTGTCATGGGTGTTGCCTTCGCGGCCGTTGTCACCAGCCTCACCGAAGACATCGTGAACCCAATAATCGGAAAGATCTTCAATGTCGACGAACTCGGCTCATGGATGCCCGGAGGCATTGGTTTGGGCGCATTCCTCGTCGCGTTGATCAACTTCACCATTGTCGGATTTGTGATGTTCCTCGTGGTCAAGGCCTACAACCGGATGAAGGAGAAGGAGGAAGCAGCAGGTCCGAGCGAAGAAATCGAGCTGCTCACACAGATCAGGGACAGGCTGAGCAACTAAATGCCCATCGGCTAAGCCGGGGCGCTTCTCCACAGATCGACCTGCGCCAAATCATGAATGCCCAGCGTTTGCGACAACTCACCGCAGTGGTAGGCATCGTGCGTGAGGAGTCGTTGCAGGATTGAGGACCTGCTGTGCGTCTGCACCTGGTCTGCGTAGCTGCGTTCGATGACCACTTCGACCATCTCCGGCGTCCAGCGATCGAGACAGCCTTCAACGATCGCGAATGTGGATTGCAGAGCGAGGACCAGTTCCTCCGCACTGCGCGGGTGGCTCAAGTCGTCCTCCCAACCTGCATTGGCTGGATCGTCAAAAGGTGTTTCCTCGATGCCGGGTTCGCCGGCAACCACACACAGCCAGTAGACCCTCCCGCCCGCGGTATGACCTACCGTCGCCCAGATTGGCCAACCATCCGGTGAAGGCTGGATCGCCAACTCCTCATCGGACATTCCGGCCACGACGTCGATCATCCGCTGGTTGTACTGCGGCCACTTGTCATAGAACTTGCGGATCGTCACACGAGAACTCTAGACGACCCAGTGGTATGCATTCCTCATTAGCTTGTGGTATTGACAACCCTGTCTTGACAGGTATCCTGTAGCACATGGTACCTAAAGGTACGAACCACCGGAAGACGGACCAGGACCGGAGGACACAACTTCTCCATGGTGTGCTCGACATGTGTTTGATGTCGATCATCGATGAGGAGGCATCCTACGGATATGAAATGGTCCGGAAGCTACGGGAGCGAGGACTCGACCTGGCTAGTGAAGGGTCGATCTATCCGCTCCTCTCCCGGCTGCAGAAGCAAGGGATGATCGAGAGCTACCTGGTGCAGAGTTCGGAGGGGCCAGCACGGAAGTATTACCGGATGTCGGATTCGGGTCGGAGCGCCTTACAGCAATGGCGGGCTGACTGGTCGGGCTTTCGGGAGTCGGTAGATGCCGTTTTGAACGGAGGAAGGAAATGAGAGACCGCGCAGCTGTGGTCGACGAGATCGAGAGATACTGGATTGAGGCAGGGGTGCCCAAAAACACCGTTGCCGAAATGCGGATCGAACTCGATCAGCATCTAACCGACGCAGAGCAGGAGGGGAGAACCCTCGAAGATGTCGTGGGGGAAAACCCCGGAGCATTTGCCGAGTCCTGGGCCGTTGCCTCGAGAGGGCGACGCCGGGAGACGGCGAGTTGGGAAGACTTTCGGTCGGGCACAACCGCCAGGAGTCGTCACGCCCGCCGGGATATGTGGATGTACGGAATAGGAATGTTGGCAGTGCTGGCGTCAGCCACACTGGCAGGACAAGGAGGTAGTGAGGTGGAAAACGAAGTTTGGAGATGGTTATGGACCGTCTTTGCCCTGGTTATGGGAGTTGGTGAGATCTTCACCGCAGGATTCTTCTTGCTCCCGTTTGCCATCGGTGCCGCCGCGGCTGCCGTCCTCGCCTGGATTGGCGCCGCAGTAATCGCACAGTGGCTCGTGTTCTTTGGGATCTCGATCTTCTCGATGGCATACCTTCGCAAGTTCATCGACAGGCAAGATGAGGGTGAACAACCAGTCATCGGAGCCAACCGTTGGGTTTCGCGGCCAGGAATTGTGTTGGAGAAGATAGATCCCCACAGTGGAGCGGGCATGGTCAAAGTGGACTCTGAGGAATGGCGGGCAACCGCACTCCAGGAGATTCCGGAAGGTAGCCGAATTGTGGTTACCGAGGTACGTGGGACGAGATTCGTCGTCGAGCCCTACGAGACGGAATAGACAGGTTTAGAGAAGAAAGAAAGGAAAGAAAGTGGAAGCAGCAATCATTCTGTTTGTCATCCTGGCAGTGGGATTGATACTCGTCGCCGCCGCCGGTTTCCGGGTCGTTCGCCCCTTTGAAAAGGGATTGATCGAGTTCCTCGGAAGATACCAGCGAACGGTGGACTCAGGTCTCAGGTGGGTGATGCCATTTGTGAAGAGGTTGACGAAGGTAGACATGCGTGAACAGGTCATCGACGTTCCTCCACAAGAGGTCATCACCAAAGACAACGTGGTGGTCACGGTCGATGCCGTGATCTACTACGAGGCCACCGACCCGGTCAAGCTCCAGTACAACGTCGGCAACTTCATACTTGCCGTCACCAAGCTGGCACAGACCAACTTGAGGAACGTGGTCGGTGATCTCGACCTCGACTCGGCATTGACTTCTCGTGAAGTCATCAACGCCAAACTGAGGCAGATTCTCGATGACGCCACGGATAAGTGGGGTGTCAGGGTTGTACGTGTCGAGATCCAGAGGATCGAGCCACCGGTTGACGTAACCGACGCCATGCACCGCCAGATGAAGGCAGAGCGTGACCGTCGTGCAGCCGTCACCGAAGCTGAAGGTCTGAAGCGGGCAGCGATCCTCAAGGCCGAAGGTGTCAAGGAATCTCAGGTTCTGGAAGCCGACGGTCAGGCCGAAGCCATCAAACGAGTTGCCGATGCTGAGAAGTACCAGAAGCTCACAGTGGCTGAAGGTGAGGGTCAAGCGATCGAGCGGGTGTTCGAGGCGATCCACACAGGGGATCCCACACCCGATTTGATCGCCATCCGCTACCTGGAAACACTTCAGGGTGTTGCGGACGGCCAAGCCACGAAGATCTTCCTTCCGCTGGACACATCAGGTGTTCTCGGAAGCGTCGCCGCCATCGGCGAGATGTTCAAGGAGGCTTCGGACTCCAGCCAGGTCTGACAGATTCAAAAGCAAGCAATCAAGGGCCCGTCTCTGCGGAGACGGGCCTTTGCATTGACCTTCGTCCCAATCACGCCCTGCACATGTCCTCCCAGAGTCGGAGTCGAATGGGAGGAAGGTACCTGCCCGAGGCTCTCCCTCCGCTTGCGGAGGAAGTACCGGCGGCGCAGGAGCCGGGGAGGGTGGAAATGCTTCGCATTCCTTGCGGGTTGCTCCGCAACCCGTGGGGCGTGCTCACCAACTAAAGCTCAACTTGGTCAGTCTCAGCCCCCTTCCGACCCGAACCTACGGTTCGCCCACCTTCCCCATTCGTCTCACGACTCTGGGGAAGGAGTTTGCCCGCGCGTGCGGCTCGGCGCTCAGCCCGCGACACGCACCATTCCGTCGATGGTGTCCTCGACTTCTTCGGGGGAGATCGGCGGGTAGAAGACCATCGTGTAGAGGTCGCAACGTTCCTGGGGTTCGACGAACCAACCCATGACCCACGTTCCGTCCGGGTGCGGGCCAACCGCGGCTCGGGTTCCGTCGACGAACACCTCTCCTTTGTCTCCCGGCCAATCGACCGCAGGCAGCGTGCCCCGAATAAGAGCTATTGCAACAGAGCCGTCAGTCCTTCCCCAGAAGGTTGTGTTGGTTCCACCTACAGATGTCCACACATCGGGCTCGACCGAATCGGGATCGATCAACCCCTGTCCCACACCAAACGGCAGAACTGTGAGGTCGTAGGGTGCCGCCGGACACTCCACAGGAGGCTGAGTCGTTGTGGTCTCGGGAATCGTGGTTGTAGTGATCTCAGAGGTAGTCGTCGTGTCAGCGATAGAAGTTGTGCTCTCGCCTCCAGCACCAGAACAGGCAGCAAGGAGGACCGCCAGAAGAGTTATGAGCTTGCGCATCTGGCGGCGATGATATGGCCGAGTTGGAGCAACACGAGGAATCATGAACCACAAACACTTGACGCAAGCCTCGGTCTCGTAGCAAATGGGTGCCGGTCCTAGCTTCGGCCGAGGGCGCGCATGAACCCATCCCTGGAGCCGAGATAGATTCGGCCGTCCCATATCGCAGGTGTTGATTCGAGGCAGAACCCATCGAGGTTGATCGACCATGCGAGCACCGGATTGGGAGGATCGGCCAACGAGTATGACCTGACGTCACCGAGGCAGGTCGCCGTAACCAAATAGCCATCCACGATGGAGGGCGACGACCAGGAATGGAAGCCCACCTCGTCGCTCCAAACGACCTCCCCGGTTTCGGCATCGACGGCGATCAGCTCCCCTTGATGAGTGTTCGTGTAAACAACACCGTCGCGGATCGCAGGAGAAGCCCATGATCCCGAATCGGCCGAACCGGGCACGGTGAGGTCGACACCCCACACCAACGGGTCGCCAGACGTATAGGGATCCAGTTTGATGAGCTGGCCCACCTCGAGATTGGTTTGTAGCTCGAAAGAGCCCATCTGGGACGGTTCGTGCTCGATCGACACGTAGAGCATCCCTTCGGCGTCGATTGCTGGTGTGGCGTCGATGTCGCCGCCGGCATAGAAGTCAAAGACGACGGGGGCCTCCCCCTGGCGGACACCACTGACATCGAGACCGACAATCCGCCCGCCCGAGTTGGTGAAGTACACCCTCTGGTCGAAGACCGCAACCGACGACTCGATACTCACGTTGCGGCCGGAAGCAGCGAACAACTCGTCGTTGTAGCCCGGCATTTCAACAAGTATCTCCGGCGCGACGGCAACCAGACCGTCCGCACCACGGGAACGGTTCAGCTCCACCGCGAAGAACCAACCGTTCTCACCACCCTCGTACATGATGTCGTCGACGATCACCGGGTTGCCGTCCCAGTCGTTATTCCAAACTCCGTTCACTTCGTTGGCGTTGAGCGACCAGAGGAGCGTCGGAACATCGCGATCCAGCGCGACGACTCGCAAGAGGTTGTCCCGGGAGCCGAAGTAGAGCAGCGGATACCCGTCGGGGTCGAGGGTCACCGAGCCCTTGATGATGTCGCCCGTCACGAACTTCGGTCGGAGATCCTCTCCTGTTTCGGCATCGACGAAGTGCACGGCTTTGTCGTACGCACCGAAAATCACTTCGGTCTTGCCGTCGGGGCGCTCCCACACCACAGGCTGGCCGGTCCAGCCGGTGCCACACCATGTCTTTGACTCACCTCCGACGGCCGACGTCCCGCACATCGGGGAGTCCGGATAGGTCCAGAGAATGTCGGGTTGTTCACTCAAATCCCCGGCCCCGAAATAGGTCCTTGTGGGGTTGCCCCGAAACATGGTCAGGCCAACAGTGGTACCCCAAGGTTGACCCACGGTGAAGCCCGGAACCGTGTCGGTTTCGCGAACGGGGAGGGTGGTTGTGGTCGGACCGGCTATGGATGTTGTCGTCGAACTCGGGGCTGGTGGCTCGGCCGTAGTTGTCGATTGTGGCTGTGTGGTCGAGGACAGCGCGGTTGCCGCCACGGCTCCGCCGGACCCAGTCTGACGACTGAAGTAGAAGGCGGTAAAGGCGACACCGCCGAGCAGTATCCCGGTCATCACCACAACACCTACGGTCGAGAACCTCGGGTTTCTGGCTTGGCGTTCGCCTCCCATCAGAGGGGTGGCCCGCACTCCGCTTCGCCCGTGATTTCGGGCCGACCATGCGTCTTGATGAAGGCATCGATCATGCACGCATCCATAGAACCGTCCGGGTTGATGACTACCCGCGCAATAGCCGTCGTGGCGCTGGCCGTGGAGTTGTGCGGCCATACGAAGTTCCCCAGACCCCAGAACACCGGCTTGCCATCTAGATATTCAAGTGGGTTGAGCCGGTGCTGGTGGTGCCCGAAGATGATGTCGGCACCCGCCTCGATCATGGCATTCGCTCGATCGATGTCCTCCTGCCGCGGCTGGGTGTCAAGCTCGTAACCCCAATGAACGGTCACTATGACAATGTCGGCAATCTCGTTGGCGGCGGCCACAGCCCTTGCCATCGACGGTGCGTCGTCCCCGCTCCTCATTCCGGGAGAATCGACAGTGGCGTACCAGCCTTCGTGCGGTGCAACACCGCCAAATCCCACAACCGCAATCGTCCACCCGTTTATCTCAAAGAGGGCGGGCTCCCCCGCCTCGAAAGCGTCTTTTCCCGCGCCAACTGCCCCGATACCAGCTTTGATCAGATTTGCCCGGCCATCGAGCAGCGCTTCGACACCGAAGTCCTGTGAGTGGTTGTTGCCCATGTTGGCAACGTCGATTCCATTGGACCGGATAGAGGGAAGCGCTTCCGTCGGACAACGGAATGTGAAAGTCTTGTCGACTCGCTGACCGATGTCGCTGGGGGTGCATTCAAGATTGATAACGGTCAGATCATCTTCCAGAAACAGCCCGTCCAGCCCACTCCAAGCATGGTCGTATCCTTTGGCTGCCAGAGTCGGGATGTACCACGGGTCAACAGCCACATCCCCAGTTCCGTGTATGACCACAGTTCCTTTGGGCTCGGTTGTGGTGGTCGTTGGCGGTGGCGTTGTAGTCGTGCTGGGTAGCGTCGACGTCGTGGATGGCGGCAACGTGGTGGTCGTGACAGTTGCCAACGCGGTCTCGGCTCGGGCCGGACCACCCTCCAAACTCCATACGAGGAACGCTCCGACACCAAGGACGGAGCCGATGAGAATCGCGATGAGGAGCTGTGACCTGCGGGTCATTGCGTTTCAGCGTATACCAAACATCCGGATAGGCCCGGCAAGTGCCGAGGGCATCGACGGCGGAATCGGGGTGCTACAGAATCTGGCTGAGGAACAGCTTGGTGCGGTCTTCTTGTGGGTTGGTGAAGAAGTGCTCTGGCGTTCCGACTTCAACGATCTGGCCATCAGCCATAAACACGACCCTGTCAGCCACAGCGCGGGCGAAGCCCATCTCGTGGGTGACGCAGATCATGGTCATTCCACCCTTGGCAAGCTCGACCATCACGTCGAGGACCTCTTTGATCATTTCGGGGTCAAGCGCCGACGTGGGCTCGTCGAACAGCATCACTTTTGGTTTCATAGCCAACGAACGGGCAATGGCAACACGTTGCTGCTGACCACCTGACAGCTGCCCAGGATACTTACGCGCCTGGTCTGGGATTCCAACCCTCTCGAGTAGACGCATCGCCTCAGCTTCAGCGTCGTCTTTGGCTTCGTGCCGAACCTGGCGTGGAGCAAGTGTGATGTTGTCAATCACGGTCAGGTGTGGGAACAAGTTGAAAGACTGGAAGACCATCCCGGTCTCCCGACGGATCTCCTGGATGTTCTTGATGTCGTCGGTCAGCTCGATGCCGCCAACGGTGATCGAACCGCGGTCATGCTTTTCCAGCCGATTGACACACCTGATCAGGGTTGACTTTCCAGATCCGGAAGGACCGATGACAACCACAACCTCCTGCTGGCCAACATTCATGTTGATGTTTGCGAGCGCCTGGAAGTCGCCGAAGAACTTGTCGACATCAGTTAGTTCGATAACGGCCTCGCCTTTCGCCTGTGTGGCGTCGGAGAAGACCTGTGGGTTCTGTTCGCTTGTCATCTGCTCACTCGCAATCTACGTTCCAATCTTTGACTCTCACGGGACATCGCGAACGCGAATGCCCAATATCCAAAGGCGACAAATACAAGGGTCTCGGCAATTGCTACACCACGGAAGTCAGCCTGAGCGTGGACAATCTCCCGCACACCAAGGAACTCGAGAATCCCGATAATGGTCAATAGCGATGAGTCCTTGAACAGCGATATGAACTGACCGACCATCGCCGGGATCACAGAGCGGAGGGCTTGTGGAAGGACGATTCTCCGCATGATTGTGGGCGGGGCAAGTCCGAGAGCTTGTCCGGCTTCGGTTTGGCCCTTGGGCAATGCCTGCAATCCACCGCGCACGATCTCCGCCACATAGGCAGCCGTAAACAGGGACATTGCCACGATCGCTCGGGTGATGCCTGAGAGGTCAGTGCCCTCGGCAAGCATGAACGCCAAGACGAACTGACCGAAGAAAAGGAGGGTGATCAAAGGGACACCACGGATGAGCTCGATATATCCGGTCGCAATCCAGCGCAATGCCGGAAGGGTGGAGCGGCGAGCAAGGGCTAGCAGCAAACCGAGAGGAAAAGCGAGCACGATCGCCACTGCGGACACCATCAGTGTCAGATGGAGACCCGACCACGCGTCCCAGCCGATGCCGGTGCTGTCGATGGCCCCGTAGGCAAACCTCACAATCAAGGCCACCACGACTGCGGTGGCCAGCCTTGCCAGGACCCGGAGCCATCCGGATTGGAGGCGATCCACCGGTACTGAAGCGTACGCGGCGATTCCAAGGATCAAGGCAAGCGGGCCCCACCCGCCGGCGTCGAATCCGGAGACGACCTGGAAGCCGAACAGAAGCAGTACGGCAGTCAACAGCCAACCGGCGTTTCGAAAGCCTCTCGGTAGTCGTTTGACCTGATAGCCAACAAACGCGACGGCGCCGACCGCAAAGACAAGGAGGAAGGGGTTGAACCACGAGCCGGCCGGGTCAATCGAGGCGAAGTAGAGGAGAACAGCAATGAAGAGAATCAGCGACCACATCCGCCTCGCCGTATCCATCAAGGAGCTGGTTGGGATCGGCAACCCGGCATCCTCTGCCCGGTCTCTGGCCGACGCGGTATTTGTGCCAGCTCCGATTCCGAATGCGAGAGCAAACAGAAGCAGCTGCATTATCAGTTTGCCCTGCTCGTCCCTCGGGAACGTTCCCTGCATGAACAAGGTGAGGTTTCGGGTCACGGCTTCCCACTGTCCGGTGACGAAGACGAATCGGAAAGCGCGATAAGCGGCGAACGCCAATATCGGCAGCGCGATGATTGTGACAAGTCCTGACCACCAGTTGTTGAACAGGTTCTTCCGCGCCCACTCGATCGGTGTCGCTCTCTGAATTATCGGTGCGCTGGATGATGTCATCGGTCGGCCAGTTGTAGACGACGGTTAACGATGTTGAGGACAAACGAGATGATCAGTGAGAAAGCCAAATAGACACCGGCGAGGATGATGACGGACTGGAAAGTCGGACGTCCGTTACCGATCGAAGTCTTTGTCAATGCCGTGATCTCGGCGTAGGCGGCCGCGGTACCGAGAGACGTGTTCTTGACCAGGTTCAAGAACTGGTTGATCGTGGGCGGGATGGCGATACGCATCGCCTGGGGAAGAATCACAAACCGGTACCGCTGAAAACCAGACAGCGCCAATGCATTCGCGGCCTCGCCCTGTCCGGTGTGGATCGCCAGGATCGACCCGCGAAGAATCTCACCAATATGGCTCGCTGTATACAGACCGAGGGCGACGGCAACTGAGATGAACCCCCAGTTGATGGCAAACCCGCCCTCGATGAGGCGTCGATCCTCTGAGATCGATGGCCATGAGATCGAGAACGGCTGAGAGGCGATCAAGTAGCCGACGATGGCAAAGAGGACCAACACGCCGGTAGCCCATGCCACCCGGTGGTGGGGTTGTCCGGTGCGGTCGAACGTCCGTGTCCGCCATCGCCACACAATGACCGCTGCCACAAGCCCAACGGCCAGAACTATCCAAAAGAGCGTAAGGTTTCCGGTTTCGGTGAAGCCGGGGATCCCCCAGCGGTCCTTGTTGAGGATCAGGAAGACGTTCTCACTGCCAAAGAAATTGATCTCCCATGACTCGCGGAAAATCGGGAAAGGACCGTAGAAGAAGACTGCAAATCCGAAGAAGATGATGATGACGAGCGGTGGGATGTTCCTGAAGACCTCGACATAAACCATCGACGCCTTGTTGATCAGCCAGTTGTCCGACAGTCGTGAAACGCCGACGATGAGGCCGACCACTGATGCAATGAGGATGCCGACAAACCCGGCCAGGAACGTGTTCTTGACCCCGACCAAGACCATCTGCCACACGGGTGAACTCGGGTCGAACTCATCGTGGAACGGGATTCGGAAGTTGGTCGGATCCTGGAGGAAATCGTAAGAGGTACTGATTCCCAGTCGGTTGAAGTTGTCGATCAGGTTTCCGTAGAAATACCTGAGCAAGAAAAAGACGATGACCACCGCAACGATCTGGCCCACAACGCGGAGGACCTTGATATCGCGCCAGAAAGGCGGACGAGCAACCTCGGTTGTGGTCTGGGTGGTGGTCATCTGTGTTTGGTAGAGAGGGTGGCCCCAGTGGGGCCACCCTTCTCAAATATCCCTTTTATCGGAATGGGGGAACGTACATCAGACCACCTTCGGTCCAGATGTTGTTCGGGCTTCCTTCGAGCGAGAGACCCAATGCCGGGATGTGGGCATCAAAGATCTCTTTGTAGTTACCAACTTGCTCAACAACCTGGACCGCAAAGTCTGCGGGCAAGTTGAGGCCGGCTGCAATCGAGCCGCCAGAGATGAAGTTCTGGATGTTGGGGTCATCGCCGCTGTAGCTGCCGATGTTGGAGGAGTCCAGTCCGAACTCCCAAGCCTGCACTGTCGCCATGACAGCCCAGTTGACAGCTTGAGCGAATGCGGTGTCGCCATCTGCGACAACAGGACCCAGTGGCTCCTTCGAGAAGATCTCGGCCATGATGAATTGCTCATCTCCGCCTTCACCCTCGATCGATGCCTTGAAGGCAGCAAGCTGTGAAGCATCTGATGTCCAGGCTTCACACTGACCACTCTCATAAGCGGGTCGCAGCTGCGTGTTGTCTTCGAATACAACCGGGTTGAACGGGATACCTCGGGCGGAAAGCACCGAAGTCAAGTTCAGCTCAGTTGTGGTACCCGAAAGCACGCAGATGTTCGCGTTCGACAGATCTTCCAGGGTGGTGAATCCAGTCGAGGCAGGAACCATCATTCCCTGACCGTCGTAGAAAGTAGTGAACAGGAAGTTCGCACCTTCTTGACCGTCACGGGTAGCGGTCCACGTGGTGTTCCTGACCATCAGGTCGATCTCACCAGCCTGTAGCGCCGGGAATCGGGCTTCAGCAGTGAGGGGGAAATACTCCACCTTGTTTGCGTCACCCAATATCGCCGCAGCGACCACCCGACAGAAGTCAATGTCGAAACCGGTGTACTCACCAGCGTCGTTGACTACGCCGAATCCGGGCAGACCGTCGTTGACACCACAGACGATGGAGTCCGCGGCAATAACTGCGTCGAGCTTGCCACCGCCGTCGGTGCCTCCATCAGTACCGCCATCGGTGCCGCTGTCAGCTGCAGTAGTAGTGGTATCGCCGCCGCCGTCGTCTGACGTACATGCGGTGAAGACCAGCGTCAGGGCGCCGATGAGCGCCAAGAGCTTGATTCTTTTCATTCTTCCTCCGTGTATTTAGGCGTGTGAATGACGCAAATCACTCACAACACGTCCAATGACCCTAATCAGATAAAGGTGGGCCGTGTGTGAAAAAGTGGAGTTCGGGTTCGTAATCGGCTGGTGCATTGATAACCTTCCCGGTCTGGTTCGTTAGGAGGACCACTAAATATGACAACACGAAAAAGACTAATTGCGTTGTTTGCTGTCCTTGCCCTCGTGCTTGCCGCTTGCGGCGGTGGCGAAGGCGAAGACACCACAACAACCGCCGCTGAAGGTGGTGACACCACCACATCGGAGGCGATGTCCGATCTTCCCGACCTGGAGGGTCGCACCGTCACTGTCGGTGTCGAAAACGCCTACTTGCCGTTCAACTACATCCCCCTCGGCGAGACCGAAGGGACCGGCTGGGACTATGACGCCTGGGAAGCAATTTGCGAACTGCTCAATTGCACACCGGAGTTCGTTGAGGCTGGATGGCCACAGGTCATTGACCAAGTGGCTGCTGGTGAGATCGACACGGCAGCAGACGGAATCTCGATCACCGATGAGCGTAAAGAAGTCGTTGACTTCTCCGATCCTTACATGACGGTCACCCAGAAGTTCGTCGTCCAACTCGATGACGACCGCTATGCGACTGCGCAGGATCTCATCGATGATGAGGACGCAACGATCGCCACTCAGGTGGGAACGACCAACTTCGAGCTCGCTGCGAGCTTGGTTGGCGAGGAACGGATTCAGGCCTTTGACCAGTTTGCGCTGGCCATCCAGGCCCTCATCGCCGGCGACGTTGACGCGGTGATCATCGACGACGCTGCTGGTCTCGGTTACATCGGGGAGAACTCCGAGTCGATCAAGACCATCGACGACCCCCTGCAGTCCGATCCGCTTGGGTTCATCTACCCACTTGGTTCTGACCTCGTTGGTCCAGTAAATGAGGCAATTGCCGAACTTGCTGCCAACGGCACGCTGGAGGAACTGGGACGGAAGTACTTCGGTCCTGACTTCGACATCGGTTACGAAGACATCGAAGAAGTCGGCTAAATAGCCGAACCTTCACGACAAAGAGCGCCTCGGATCTTTAGGGTTCGGGGCGCTCTTCTTATTGGCGGACTATGAGTGACATCGATCCAGAACTGAAACCGGGCGAATTGGCCCCTGCACCTGGCGGTGCCTACAAGTTCGATGCCAAGGAGTTCCCCTACTGGCTCGTAGCGATGTTGCTGATCATCGCGGCAATGGTGGCGCTGGTCATCTTCAATGAGGACTACCAAGAGGCGTTCACGCGGATCTTTCCCATACCGTTGCGCGCTGGCGAGGGAATCCTTCTCACCTTCTACTTGACCATCGGGTCGTTCGTAGTTGCAACTGTCCTCGGACTATTCATTGGCCTCGCCCGAGTGAGCAAGAAGGTGTGGATCCGAAATGCCGCCGGTCTCTATATCGAGTTCATCCGAGGCATTCCGATGCTCGTGTTCATCTTTGCCATTGCCTTCTTCATCGCACCGGACTTTGCCGACCTCGTGGGTATGGAAAGCAGATCGATACCAAATGCCATACGTGGTGCCGCCGCTCTTTCACTGTTCTACGCGGCATTCATCGCCGAGGTGTTTCGAGCGGGCATCCAATCTGTTCCCAACTCACAAACCGAGGCAGCCCGAGCCCTAGGTTTGACCAACAGGCAGGTCACAAGAAAGGTTGTCCTCCCACAGGCCGTTCGCAACATGCTTCCAGCTCTAGGGAATGACCTGATTTCGCTCATGAAGGACACGTCTTTGGTGTCCGTGTTGGCCGTCAGAGAACTGACCCAGCTCTCAAGGTTGTATTCGGGTTCAACTTTCAGATTCAGGGAGTCTTTCCTGATTCTGATGATCATTTACGTCGTTCTGACTTTGTCCTTGAGTCTGCTGCTGAGCTGGTACGAGAAGCGGATAGCAATCCCAGGTCGGATCGAAGAGAACTAGCCGGCGACGAGACCCTCGATCCGGGTAACAACCGACTCGACGTCCATACCCGCCCATTTAAGGACATCCCCTGCCGATCCGAACGGCAGGAACTCATCCGGAACACCTATGCACATGACATCCTTAGTCAGGCCAACCCCGGCGAACTGTTCCAAAACGGCAGCACCAAAGCCACCAGCCACGACATTGTCCTCAAGGGTGACTACGTGTGTAGCCCCCGCCGACCACTCCGCGATCCGCGGATCGAGCGGTTTGACCCAGCGGGCGTTCACGACTCCGGCGCTGAAGTCTCGTTGACTGAGATCCGCGGCAGCCTTCTCCGCAACTTCGACCATTCGACCGGAGGCGACAAGCATCACATCCGAGCCCGAACTGAGTAGCTCCGCCTCCCCAACCTTCAGTGGCTCGACCGGAAGTTTCGGAACGGAAGTTGCTCCACCTTTGGGGTACCTGATCGCAATCGGGCCGTCGTGATCGACGGCAGTCTCGACCATGGCGCACAGTTCGCTGGCATCAGCCGGGGTGCCTACGACGAGGTTCGGGATCAGACGGAGATACGAGAGATCGAAAACGCCGTGGTGGGAGGGCCCGTCCGGCCCGGTGATCCCAGCGCGGTCGATCAAGAAGACGACTGGGAGGTCGTGGAGGGCGACGTCGGCAACGATTTGGTCAAACGCACGCTGGAGGAACGCCGAGTAAATCCCCACAACCGGCTTCTTCCCCGCCATGGCCATGCCGGCGGCAAGGGTCACGGCGTGTTGTTCAGCAATTCCGGTATCGAAGACACGTTCCGGGAAACGTTGCCACATCTGTTTCATTCCGGTTGAGGAGATCATCGCCGCCGATATGCCCATCACGTCGGGCCGGGACGCTGCTGCCTCTGCCAGTGCTTGGCCGGCAACCTCGGTGAGCTTCAACTCACTCTTGTGAGCCTTCCCTGTTGCCACGTCGAAGGACCCGACCCCGTGGAGCTTCTCCATCTCGTCCTCTATGGCGGGCTGGTACCCATTGCCCTTCTCGGTGACAACGTGAACGACCACTGGCTCGTCGTAGTACTTAGCGTTTTCGAACGTCTCCTCGAGAAGGCCGATATCGTGTCCGTCGATTTGGCCGGTGTACTTGAGACCCAGTGAATCAAAAACGGTAGATGGCTCGAGCATTTGTTTGATCGCCTCTTTCGAGCGATTGGCCAACTCGTCAGCAGTCTCTCCAACGACCGGGACACTGCGAAGCACACGTCCCAGGAGTTTCTTTGCCTTTTCGTACCTGGGATCGAAACGGTAGTGAGCCAGGTTTGCGAGCGAGGCCAGACCGCCAACTGTGGGTGCGTAAGAACGACCGTTGTCATTGACCACGATGATGAGGTTCTTGGGTCGGGTCACTGCAATGTGATTGAGTGCTTCATAGGCCATGCCGCCGGTCAGGGCTCCATCCCCGATAACGGCAATCGTGTGACCGGGATATCCAGCGAGAGCATGACCGAGGGCATAGCTCAGGGAGGTCGAGGCATGGCTGTTCTCGACGAAGTCGTGTTCTGACTCTTCCCGCGACGGGTAACCCGACAGCCCACCTGTGTGACGCAATTGGTCGAATTCGTCCTGACGTCCGGTGACCAGTTTGTGGACATAAGCCTGGTGTCCGACATCCCAGATCATCCGGTCACTGGGTGAATCGAACACCCGATGCAATGCAAGGGTCAGTTCGACAACACCGAGATTTGGCGAGAGGTGTCCGCCAGTCACGGAGACCTTCTCCAATATGAAGTCGCGGATCTCCCGGCACAGCTCAGCGAGTTGATCGCTATTGAGGTCGCGGAGGTCGGAAGGTTCGGAAATCTGATTGAGGATTGCCATAAGGACTAGCCACCAGATTAGTGCGCTGTTCGCGCTGTCCCCCTTTTGGAGTGTCACCCAACGGGTTCAGGCGAGCGGCAGCCTGATCGTGAAGGTCGATCCCACGTCTAGCTCCGATTGTGCTTCAACCAACCCCCCATGACTCTCGACTACGTGTTTGACGATTGCCAGACCGAGACCAGTCCCACCGGTCCGTCGCGACCGAGCCGCGTCGACGCGATAGAACCGTTCAAAAATTCGTTCCAGATCTCGGGTTGGGACACCGGTCCCTGTGTCAGTGACCCGGACGACCGCCGAACCTTCGTCGCTGCCCACTGATGCGACCACGGACCCGCCTGGTTGGGTGTACCGGACCGCGTTGTCCAGGAGGTTCCTCACTGCAATTGACAGGTCCCTCCAGTTGGCAAGGGCTTGAACGGCTTCGGACTCCACGGTTAGTTCGACGCCGGCTTCGCTCGCGGTGTCCTGAAATCGGTCAACCTCTTCGCGAACGAGAAGGTCCACGCGGACAGGGTCGAGCTCGGGTTCCTCTCGTTCCAATCGGGATAGGTCGAGAAGGTCGGAAACCAGTCGGTCGAGCTGCCTCGCCGAAGCCTCGACGTTACGCGCAAAGGTGACAGCCGACCCGTCCCCTCTTTCGACAGCGATACTCAGGGCGTCGGCCGATGCGATTATCGATGAGACCGGCGTTTTCAGCTCGTGTGAAGCGTTGGCGACAAAGTCCCGCCTGATCGAAGCCACTCGTTCCCGATCCGTTACGTCGACAACAACCAGCAGAATCCGCTGGTCTCCAATAAACGGAGTCGCCATGCCTCGCAATTGCTTGGCCGGGGTGCCGTATTCGACGGTGACATCGACTTTTTCCCCACTCTCCCTGGCGTCGCGAACCGCCGTCTGGAACGGGTGTGGAGTCAACCCGCTGAGCGACTCGGGAATTTGACCAATCAGCTCAGCCATGCGGCTATTGGCATAGGCCACTGATTCGTCCGAGTCCACCAACAGGGTTCCCTGCGGCAGTGCACCTAGGACAACCTCGAGGGTCTCGGTTGCTAGTTCGGACTGGACAAGTCTCTGGCCAAGGTCCTCGGCAAGCTGGGAAATCGCTTGCCCGAGTTCATTGACTTCAGCCACACTCGACCTTTCGGGGCGGACATCCAGGCCGCCGGCGGCGATTGCGAGCGTTGTGTCGCTGAGGTTGACGATGGGTCGAGCCAAACGGCGCGCTACAACGGCGACAACGAACACACCTATCAGGCCTACCA
Source organism: Acidimicrobiia bacterium (assembly GCA_965216445.1). GTDB lineage: Bacteria > Actinomycetota > Acidimicrobiia > Spongiisociales > ZC4RG35 > MA-ANB-1. Next base: position 441,501 of record OZ244166.1, on the reverse strand, counting down.
ACAGAGACGCCGTCAGAATCCCCAGTCGGATGGGTGAGAGTCGTTCTGCGACTGACCGTTCCGAAACCGACACTCTGAGGACCAATCCATCTTCCGGTGGCAAAGCCACATAGACCTGAGCGAAACCCGTACTCAGACTCACCCTCGACGCTTGCCCGATTTCTCCCGCTTCGGCCGCTATGACTTCCGGCCGGTTGGAGTGATTCTCCATGACAGCAGGGTCCGAGTGTGAGTCACCGACCACAACGCCGTCATCCTGGATCACGGTGACCCGAAGACCGCTCTCTTCAAAGACCTCTTCACTCCAACCGTCAAGCCGATCCAACTCCGTGGGCATGCCCAGCCTGGCAACTTTCGCGGTGCTCACTGCACCCGCCACGAGGTCTTCTAGGAGGGCATCCCTCACCTGTCGTTCGACAAACCACCCAAGTGCCGCGATCAGAATCAGGTATGTGACTGCGTAATAGACAAGGAATCTGGTGGCAAGTGGGGTCCCAGATCGACGCGGTCGGCTACTCATCAACAAACTTGTAGCCGAGCCCACGCACTGTGACGATGCTTTGCGGTTCACCGGGTTGCGTCTCGACCTTCTGGCGGAGGCGCTTGATGTGAACGTCAAGCGTCTTGGTGTCACCGAAGTAACCAGGACCCCACACCTCATCAATCAAGACATGACGAGCTGCCAGGCGGTTCTTCCTTCTCATCAGAGATTCGAGAAGGTCGAATTCTTTGGGACGGAGTTCCACCTCGGTGCCGCGCACCCGGACTTTGTGGGCATCTATGTCCAGTTCAATCGGTCCGCCACGTATCACTTCATTCGACTCGGCAAGGACTCCACTTCGCGCCGACCGCCTGACTTGGGCGCGGATCCGAGCGATCAACTCTCTCATCGAGAAAGGCTTTGTCAAATAGTCGTCGGCCCCGAGTTCGAGCCCCGTCACTTTGTCGGCTTCAGAATCCTTGGCGGTGAGCATGATGATCGGCACATCCGAGAACGTCCTGACCTGCCGGCACACATCCAATCCGGACATGGTCGGGAGCATCAAGTCGAGCAGCATCAGGTCTGGTTTACCCGTCCTCGCGAGGTCAAGGCCAGACCGACCGTCCTCGGCGCGGAGCACCTCAAAACCCTCCGTTTCGAGCGCGTAGCTGATCGACTCGACCAGGCCCGGCTCGTCTTCGACGACAAGCACCCGATGCGGGCGAAGGTCAGCCGGCGTTGTCATTGGCCGACCCGACCATTCCGGCCTCGTCGAAGTTTGCTCGCTCGCCCGTGATCAGATAGGCGGTTTGTTCGGCAAAGTCGACCGCCTGGTCACCGATTCGCTCCAGGGCTCGAGCGACCAGAAGCATTTTCGTAGCCCACTCCAGCAAGTCCTTGTCTTCACCGACCTCGACCACCTCTCGGTACATGCTCGAGTTGAGTCGATCAACTGGCTCGTCCATCGCAGGCAACAAACGCGCTTCGTCGAGGTCCTTCCTCACATACGCCTCGATGGCCGTCCGAATCATTGGCCGAACCAGATCGCTCATCTCGGTCAGAACTCGGCAGATCCGCTCCGAAGATGGGAGGCCGGCCGACCTGAGGGCCATCTTGGCGATGTTGGAGCATTGCGCGCCCATCCGCCCAAAGGTGATGTGGAGATGGAGGAGAACCGACATACGCCGGAGGTCCGGGCCCAGAGGCTGGTACCGAGCCATGAGTGTCGTCCAGTCTTGATGGATTTGGTAATACTCAGTGTCGACATCAGCCGTGGCAGCCACGACAGACTCAGCCAACTCCAGGTCGGGCAGGACCGCACTGTCGACAGCCTCTTCAACCAGTTTCAGAGCGTTGTCGACGATGGCGAGGATCCGCTGCTCGAGCAGGTCCATCTCTTCGTGGAATTGGAGATTGTGGTCGATCATCCGAACCGCCCGGTGATGTAGTCCTCGGTGTCCTTCTCCGTGGGCGTTGTGAAGATCCGATCGGTATCACTGTATTCAACCAGCCTGCCGGTTCTCATTCCTTCTTCGTTGAGCTTGACGTTGAAGAATGCCGTCTTGTCAGACACACGTGCTGCCTGCTGCATGTTGTGGGTGACAATGATGATCGAGTAGTTCTCTTTCAGTTCGAGCATCAGCTCCTCTATCCGCAGCGTGGCGATCGGATCGAGAGCCGAACAGGGTTCGTCCATTAGAATGACATCGGGTTTGGTGGCGATCGCCCGGGCGATACAGAGCCTCTGCTGCTGACCGCCGGAAAGAGACAGACCCGACTCGTCGAGCTTGTCTTTGACCTCGTCCCAAAGCGCTGCCCCTTCAAGGGCCTCCTGGACCAGGACTTCCATCTCCGCTTTGGAACCGGTGAATCCGTTGATCTTGGCTCCCCAAGAGATGTTCTCGAAAATCGTCTTTGGGAACGGGTTTGGCTTCTGGAAGACCATTCCGATCGTGCGCCGGACCTCGACCGGGTCGACATCCTCGGCATAGATGTTGTCACCGTGATAACGAACTTCACCTTCGGTCCTCGCAGTGGGTATGAGATCATTCATACGGTTTAGTGACCTGAGAACAGTGGATTTCCCGCAACCCGAAGGGCCGATCAGTGCTGAGATCTCATTTGTCGCGAAACTCAGCGAGACGTCGGCGACTGCACGGAAGTCGCCGTAGAAGACGTCCATCGAATCGGTCTCGATGACACCCGGTTCGCTCGGCTGGAACTCTCCGCTGGGCACGTCGACCTGTGCGGCCGATTCTTGAGAGGAATCAATACTCACTGTCATCTCCGTCGTTGTTTCGCTTTTCATTCGGCTCCCCTGGAGTATCGGTTTCGAAGTATCACTGCGGACGCGTTGAGGGTCAAAAGCAACAGGAGCAGCGCAATGCTGGCTGCGGCTGCCAGCTTCTGGAACTCCACCTGGGGAAATGACGTCCACTGGAAGATCTGGATAGGCAGCGCTGTGAACTTGGAGAAAGGTCCAGTTGGGTCAGCGGTGATGAAACTGGCTGCCCCGACGAGGATCAACGGCGCTGTTTCTCCAATCGCCCTGGCGATGGCCAGGATCGTCCCGGTGAGAATCCCCGGGAAGGCAACGGGCAGGATCTGGCTGCGAACTGTCTGCCATTTGGTCGCGCCGAGAGCCATCCCTGCCGAGCGCAGTGAATCGGGGACCGCTTTGAGCGCTTCTTGAGCACTGATGATCACAACCGGCAGTGTCAACAGACCAAGCGTTATCCCCGCGGAGAGGATGGTACGTCCGTTGTCGGCTGGTGGTACGCCTGAGGTGAAAATCGCGCCCGATGTGATTGGCTCGAGCAACCTCACGAACACGGCAAGCCCAAGCATCCCGTAGATGATCGAAGGAACTCCGGCGAGGTTGTTGATGTTCGTCTGAATCAGATCGTTGATGCGCGACGGTTTTGCAAACTCAACCAGATAGATCGCGGCTCCGACGCCGACGGGCACGGCGAAAGAAACCGTGATTATCACCAACCACATCGAGCCCCAAATCGCAGTCCGGATCCCCGCGACTTCCGGAATTGCACTTGATGGTGAGGTGATGAAGGTCCAGCTGAACCAGGCCCTCCACTCGATCTTGGCCTGATCGGCCGTGTACTCGCCAAACCTATCCGATTCGAAGCCCGCCGCCACCTCGGCCTCAAATCCTTCCGGGTTGAGGAGCGACGGAACCAGCTCGTAGGCCGCAATGATGTCCGGCACAACGACCCGCTCCTGAACCAATGCGAAGACGCTCGCCTGATCCCGTGGACCCGCGGTACAACCGGCGGGCGGCTCGGAGGATGAACAAATCTCGATCCACTTCTCGTCAGATTCGAATACCAACCGGTCTTCGTAGAAACGCTGTTCACGCTCGAGTCGTCGACCGACACCGCTGGTCACCGCACCCTCCAGGAGTCCGACCATCTCGTCGTAGCTGAGGTCGGAAAGCGAAGTCACCGTTGGGTCGTAACCCAGACTGGCAACGATGTCCGCTGGTTCGTTTTCGTTGACGACGGCTACGAGACCAAATGAATCGTTCACGATGGTGTAGATCAGAGTCGTCAGCGCCAACACCGCCGTCATCAGGGCGAGGAGGGCAAGCATCTGAAACAAACGTGCCTTTCGCGAGCGTCGGTCGAGCAGGCCCCGGTATTCCTCTTCAACAGGGAAGAAAGACTGTATGTCGCGTTCAGGAGCCTCGACTGTCATTCGTAGACCTCCTGGAAACGTTTGACCATCCGACGACTGAACGAGTTCAGACCGAGGGTCATGAAGAACAAGGTGAGGCCGATCGCGAAAATGGAGTTGTAGTCGATCGTGTTGTAGCTGAGGTCGCCACTAGCCGTGATCACGATGTAGCCGGTCATTGCTTGTGCGGACTCGAACGGATTGAGGATGTATCCAAAGAGGGAGTCCTCGCCAAGTGCGAAATTGCGAGGCGACGCGCCGGCGGCGAGGGTCACAACCATCGTCTCGCCAACCGCCCGTGACATGGCGACGACCAGCCCTGCAGCGATCCCAGATAGGGCAGCTGGAACGACGATCCGCGTGGAGACTTCGAATTTCGAAGCTCCCAGTGCATAGCCAGCCTGGCGCAGTGAATTCGGCACCGCCCTCAAAGCATCCTCTGATAGTGAACTGATCAGCGGGACGATCAGAATGCCGACCACAATGCCCGCAGAGGCGACGTTAAAGAACCCAACAACGCTGGTGCCGAAAATGCCGCGAAGAAGTGGGGTCATGAACGTGAGGGCAAAGAATCCGTAAACCACTGTGGGAATTCCAACGAGGACCTCAAGAACCGGTTTGAAGAACCCGCGGACTCGAGGGCTGGCGTACTCCGACAGATAAATCGCAGCGAGCAGCCCGATCGGCACCGCGACGAGCATGGCCACGATACTGATGAGAATCGTCCCCAGAATGAGGGGCCAAATCCCAAATGACCCTGCCTGTGGCTGCCAGACAGTGGTCGTGAAGTAGTCGATCAGGGAGACCCGCTCATCCTGAAAAAAGAGCAGGGACTCCTTACCGAGTTCGTACAGGATCCCGATCGTGGTGGCGATGGAGATGGCACCGCAAAGAAAGAGGAAGGCTCGGATGGCAACTTCACCAGGCCGGGGTCTCTTAGCCAGCGTTGGGCGGACTACATCCACATTGCCGTCAGTGCTCACTATTCACAACCGTTTCTCATCCCAAGGAAAATGAGTGGGCCCAGCCCCGTCGGGAGGGCCCACTCGGCTTTGTCGCCTACCAACCAGCGGCGGCTTTGATGTTCTCAGCGGCCTCTTGCAAAGACTCTTGCGGAGCCGGGAAATAGCCCACATCTCCGATCAGATCGTTGACGTTGTTCAGGTAGTACGCAATGAACTCGGCGACCTGAGGCTTGTCCGCAATCACAGCATCCGACGTGTACATGAACAGCGGACGTGAGATCGGGTAGCTGTTGTCATCAACGCTTTCGGCACTTGGCACCACACCGTCGACCGCAACCGCCTGAAGGACATCGGCGTTCTGCTGGAAGAAGGCATAACCGAAGTAACCGATCGCGCATGTTGACGTCAGATCTCCTTCTGTACAACCGTCTTCGGAGACACCGACAACAGTCAGGTTGTCGTCCTCACCAACGATCTCGGCGATCGATGACAGAATCGGAGCAGGCTCGGCTTCGTCGAAAACGACTTCGTTGAAGTAGTCGAAAGTGCCTGAGTCAGCACCCGGGCTGAACAGTTGGATGGGATGAGCCGGGAAGTCGGGGCTTACATCCGCCCAAGTTGCGCCGTCTTCCGTGAGGGAGAAGGCGGTGGCGATCTCTTCAAGTGTTAGATCCTGAGCGAAGTAGTTGCCGGAACTGATAACCAAGGAGAGAGCGTCCGAACCAACCCGGATCTCGATCGGGTCTCCGCCCCAGGTGTCGTTACAGGAAGCCACTTCCTCGTCTTTGATCGCTCGAGATGCGTTTGAGATATCCGACGCGCCCTCCACGCAGAAACGCTCGAACCCGCCGCCCGAACCAATCGAGTCGATGGTGTACTGCGGCCCACCTTCATCGATCCACTGTGAGAGCACAGCGGTCGAGAGTGGGAAGACGGTTGAAGAACCGGCAATGCCGATGTCAATCGATGCATCAACGTCAAGAGGATCAATGATCGGAAGCCCCAGATCCGACATGTCGCCCATGTTCTCTCCGGTAGTCGTGGTGTCGCCGCTGGGTTCGGTTGTGGTCGCACCAGAGTCAGACCCTCCGGTTGTCGTGGTGTCGCCCGAGTCACCGCCGCATGCGGCCAAGACCAGGGACAAGGCGGCCAACAGGGCCACCAAACCACGTGAACGAGATTTCATTTTGATGTTGCTCCTTATCGATTCATACGCCTGAGAGATCTCAAGCTGGGGAGCAAGGTAAGGAAGCCAGTTGACCGCTTTTCGGCCCGATGGTTAACGGAAGGTGAACCTTTTTCTACTGTTCCGTGTCGATCGTTCGCCATACGTGCGGTGAATCATCAACACAGAAAGGAGATTTCAAAGGTCCTCAAATATCAAAACGGCTGAGCTCGCAATCCGGCGAGCAAGAAGTCGCGCAACCCCGCGGTCACGACCTGGGCTCGTAGCTCAGGGGAGTCCGATCCGATAACAGTCTTGGCTGCGGACATGATCGAATCCTGAATCAGCCGTCCGGCCAGTTCAGGATCGAGTGGGCGAAAGATGCCCTCGGCAACTCCCGACATGTAAAGGCCGGCCATGGCGCCGGAGAGGTCGATGTGGGCCTCCATTATTCGATCCTGTGCCTCTTGTCCGAGGCGGGGAACTTCCCGGTGGAGGATCAAGCCCAACACAGGATTGGCAACCACAAATTCCACTGTGGCCACCACAAGGTCGGCCAGCCGCTGGTCGGTGGCTTCAGATTCGGACGAGGCGATGATCTCATCGATAACTCCGGGCAGTTCTTCCTCCACGAGGGAAGCGATCACGTCGTCGCGATCGGCGAAGTACTCGTAGAAGGTGGTGCGGCCAATTCCCGCCGTTGACGTCAATTCGCCCAAAGACAGTTCGGCCGTGCCCGTCCGGCCGATGATTTCGGTAGCAGCTTTGAGAATCGCGCTTCGCGTCATCTCCTTGTGCTCATCGATAGAGGCTGCGCGAATACGAGGCATTGGACTAACAGGCTATCGCTCTATCACAGCAATCGAAGCCCAAATCGCACAATCGTGGCACCCATTCGCGTAACTTGGGGTCGGAACTCGCACTTACAAAGGGATGGTTCGCAATGGAAGTCGCAAAAGCCCGGCCGATCACAGGTCTCGTTCTCGGGCTGATATTCGGCGTCGCCCTTGCTGTCCTGCTCCAGCAGGCCGGTATCTGGCCCCTCGACAAACTCACCTTGTTCCTGATGCCCGCGATCATCGCCCTGATCTTCATTCTGATCGCCCGAATAGGGCGGGTGGCCGCTCCCACGGCCCTGGTGATAGCCCTCCTGCTCCTCATAGCTCCCCTGGCCTACGGATTAACCGGGATTGGTGAGCTCAATGAGACTGGTGAGATCAACGGCGGTTGCACGGTCGAAGCCTCGAGCAATGTCGATAGCACCGTTGTGACCGACACAAGCCGAAGCAACCCGTTCGTTGTCGAGCCGGATGGCCCACTCTCATGGAACGCAACGTCACCGGGACCGATCACCGATCACGAATGGGAGATCTACGTCAACGTTGGAGGTTTCGAGTTCGTCGTAGCTGATGGCGGTGCTGCCAATAGCGATATGGAAACGATGAACAACGGCGACGAGCCAACTCTCGAAGGTTACGTACAGCGGCTAACCGGTCAATCCGGACAGCAAATCCGAGGGGTCTACGAAGTCGGTGGATTTATCGATGGCACCGGTGGAGCGTGCGACGGGTTTGGTTTCGTCAAGATCGACGGTGGGTTCCTGCCAACAATCATCTCGTGGATCGCTTTGATCACTCTCCTGATTGTCCTGGTTATCTTCCTACTCATCGCTCTCACCGGCCGACGTCGTCCAGTTGACGAGTCCGTCATGGTGCCAACCGCCGAGGAAGAGGCGGCAACTGCCGCCACCTCAGCTGCGGGAGGAGCGACAGCCGTCGGCCGACACGAGTCAACCGATACTCCCGAATCCACCGCTACGAAGTCAGATGATGAGGGCGGAGATGAGACCGATGATCGCAACCGGTTTTAGGCCGCGAGCTCGTTAACCGGAAGTTCACGAAAATCCTCTTGGCAAATCGAAACTAGGGCACCACACTTGGCTCAGTGAGCCAAGCCCTGCGAAATCTGATTCATGATGCTCCTGTTGACTGGAAGAACAGAGCCGCCTGCGCCGGCTATCCGGACGATCTGTTCTTCCCGGCCGGAGAAGCCGAGGAGACCCAAACAGAGACTGCCCTGGAGGTTTGTGCCAGCTGCCGGGTCATCAGTGAATGCTTGGATTACGCACTCGAATCCAACCAGCGTTCCGGAATATGGGGTGGGACGACCGAGAAGGAGCGCCGCTCACTTCGTAGACGCTGGCTAGCCGAGCGGAAACGTACCGCCCGAACCAGGCTGTAGAATTCTGACCGGACCGCGCATCCACACCACGGAAGGTTGCAGATGAGCAGACAGGCCGAATACGTCTTGAGAACTGTCGAAGAACGAGGAATCCGTTTCATACGGCTCTGGTTCACCGACGTCCAAGGCTTTCTCAAATCGGTTTCGATCAGCCCGGCGGAGCTCGAGGTCGCTTTCGACGAGGGAATGACCTTCGACGGTTCCTCCATCGACGGATACGCACGGGTTCAGGAAGCCGACATGCTGGCCAAACCTGACCCATCCACTTTTGCCGTGCTGCCCTGGCGTGAAGAGAGCCAGGTGGCTCGGATGTTCTGCAACATCTACACGCCAGAGGGCGAGCCCTTCTTGGGCGACCCTCGTACGGTTCTCAAGCGAAACTTGGAGCGAGCCGCCGAGATGGGATACACCTTCTACGCCGCTCCCGAGATGGAGTTCTTCTACTTCAAGGATTCGGGACCACACCCCGAAGTGCTGGACCATGGCGGTTACTTTGACCTGACACCGCTCGACGTAGCCCAAAACTATCGCCGCGACACTATCAATGCCCTGGAACACATGGGTATTCCCATTGAGCACTCCCATCACGAGGTCGCCCCGAGCCAGCACGAGATCATCGCCCGTTACACCGACGCCCTGAGCATGGCCGACAACATCATGACCTCCCGACTCACCGTCAAGGAAGTGGCGCTCAAGAACGGAATCTACGCCACTTTCATGCCCAAACCCCTCGAGAACTACGACGGGTCGGGTTTGCACCTGCATCTGTCGCTATTCGAAGATGACACCAATGCTTTCCACGAATCGGGCACCCAGGGTGGTCTGTCCAAGGTGGCGGAGGCGTTTATTGCCGGACTTCTGAAGCACGCTCCCGAAATGACTGCGATCACCAATCAGTGGGTCAACTCGTACAAACGCCTGGTTTCGGGGTTCGACGCTCCGATATATGTGTCCTGGGCGAGGAACAACCAGTCAGCACTGGTTCGAGTTCCCTCGGTGAAGAAGGGTAAGCCCTCGAGTGTGAGGGTCGAATATCGGGCCGCCGACGCAGCATGCAACCCCTACCTTGCTCTCTCGGTGATGCTCGCCGCCGGTCTCAACGGCATTAGGGAAGGCTATGAACTTCCGCCCGAGGTGGCCGCGGACGTCGACCGTCTATCGCCATCGGAGCGAGCAGCTGTTGGAGTAAAACGCCTCCCCGACACACTTGCCTCAGCGCTCGATCTGATGGAAAGCTCGGAACTCGTGGCGGACGCACTTGGCGAACATGTTTTCGACTGGTTCATCCGCAACAAGCGTGCCGAATGGGATCGATACCAGATGCATGTGTCCGGGTACGAGTTGGAAACCTACCTCCCTGTCTTGTGACGCTCGTCGTCTACCCACCCGAGCCGTCGGCGTCGCTTGAAGAGAGCCTTGCCCTCATCAATGACAAGATCGAGAGACCCCTGAGCCTCGACCCCGCTGAGCCTTCCTTGCAGGAAGCTGACCTGGTCGTGATCGAACTGGGGGACCAGCCGATGCGACGCATTCGTGAAGCGGGAAGGGTCGTCGAAGACCTCGGGATCCCCATCTTCCTGATTGTCGAACCTGATCAATTGGCGCTGCTGGATGAGTCAATACCGAGGGCCGACTTTCAGGTCGCGCCCGTCGAGCCTATTGAATTCAGGATCCGTGTGATGCAGCTGACCAGGGAGCAGAGCGATATCGAGGTACTCGAGTTCAAGGACCTGATCCTCAACACGTTGACATATCAAGCTGAACTCGATGGTCACCCGATGGATCTGACATACATGGAATACGAGCTACTTCGTTTCCTGGTGGAGAATCCGACACGAGTCTGGTCCAGGGAACAGCTTCTCTCCCGGGTATGGGGATATGAGTATTACGGAGGTGCGCGAACAGTTGATGTCCATGTCCGCAGACTCAGGTCGAAGCTGGGCGAAGAGCGAGCCTCCTGGATTGCCACTGTCCGTTCAGTCGGCTACCGGTTCGGTTAGGGCGGGTATGGAAACTGATTCCACCCGGAGCATCCCGAGCGTTCTCTTCCTGTGTGTGCACAACGCTGGACGTTCCCAGATGGCCGCCGGGTGGCTCCGCCATCTTGCCGGTGAAGAGGTCACCGTGTTCTCAGGTGGCTCCGAACCCGCCGCAGACGTCAACCAGGCGGCGGTTCAAGCGATGGCAGAGGTAGGAGTTGACATCAGCCATTCGATCCCACAGCCATGGACCGACGAGATAGTCGGTGCGTCAGATGTGGTAGTGACGATGGGTTGCGGTGACACCTGCCCGGTATTCCCAGGCAAGAGATATGTCGACTGGGTTGTAGAGGACCCATCGGGCAGGCCTCTCGAAGAGGTCCGCACCATTCGCGACGATTTGGAGCGGCGGGTTCGGCGACTCATTGGCGAACTCGGAATCGCCCTAGACCCTTAATCGGGCGGATGACCGGTCAGTGCACCCGATAGTGGTTCACCGTAGTCTCACGGTCAATCAAGAACCGGTCGTCCTCCGAGTAGAAGACCGCTTTGCCAATATCCTCTCCGGCGAAAGCCTCAATCGCCGCCATAGATTCCCAAAAACTGATGGCGAGAAACTCGGTTCTGTCTCCGTCGGGTCGGCTCATCAGATAGGCACCAGCATTGCCCGGGGTGTCCTGGTATTCAGCGATACCGGTCCCGGAGACGTACTCGGCGTATGCCTCGGTGTCCTCTGGCTTGGTCCAACCTCGCCATGTCCTGACAATCACCTGAACCCTCCTGCTGTGAGACCTCGACGCTAGTGGAGCCCTGAATACCCCCCAATCGCGCCACACGCATACACTCATGTCATGGGTTTTCGTACAAAACAAGTTCACGCAGGCGTGGAGCCGGATCCGACGACCGGGGCGATCCTCACTCCCCTCTATCAGTCAACCACATTCGTCCAGGAGTCAGTCGACGAGTACATGTCCCGGGGGTATTCGTATTCCAGGGCTGGTAATCCAACCGTCCGGGCATTTGAGAACAAGCTGACCGCTCTCGAGGGCGGCCTCGACTGCACTGCCTATGGGTCCGGGATGGCCGCGACGGTTAGCGTCTTCCTGGCTCTACTCGAAACCGGTGACCATGTGGTGATCGGTGATGTTGTTTATGGCGGCACCTACAGATTTGCTGATCAGTTTCTCCGGAAGTTCGGTGTCGACGTCACATTCGTCGACGCTTCTGATCTGGACGCCATCGAGGGCGCGATCACCCCGAAGACGAAAATGGTTTTCACTGAAACCCCGGCCAACCCGACTCTCAAGATGACCGACCTGGCCGGTGTGTCGGCCATATGCGAGAAAGCAGGCGTGCTCCACGTGACCGACAACACGTTTCTCACACCCTATTTCCAGCGTCCATTCGAGCTCGGAGCGGACATCATCGTCCACTCCACCACGAAGTTCCTCGACGGTCACAACGCAACTCTTGGCGGAGCCGTGGTCGTGAACGACGCCGGACTCCAAGAGAAGATCGCCTTTGCACGGATCTCCGCAGGTCTAGTGATGTCTCCAATGGTGGCCTGGCTGACTCTTCAGGGGACCAAGACTCTGAGTGAGCGAATGGACCGGCAATCGGCCAACGCCTTGGAGATTGCTCGCTGGCTCCAGAATCAGCCCAAAGTCGATTATGTGAACTACCCGGGGCTTCCTGATCACCCTCAACATCAGCTCGCCACCACCCAGGCATCCGGGTATGGCGCGATGGTCTGTTTTGAAGTGACCGGTGGCATCGCCTCCGGCAAGAAACTGATGGATAACGTGGGGCTATGGACGCTCGCCGAGAACCTTGGTGCAGTTGAGTCCTTGATCACCCACCCGGTGACAATGACCCATGCCGCGATACCACCGGAAGAACGACAGAAGGCTGGAATAACGGACGGTCTGGTTCGGCTCTCCGTAGGTCTCGAAGATGCCGACGATCTCATCGCTGACCTGGAGAAGGCCCTGCAGATCGTTTGACCGCTTCCTTAGGAACACGCCGCCGATAGTGGCGGTTGAGCCGCACAGAACGGATAGGACACCGAGTCTCAATGACACAACGGGTTCGCCTCATCATCGGGATCGGCATTGGTGCCATCTCCCTTCTGATTCTGCTGGCATTCACCGGGCCGAATCCTGACGAAGAACTCACTTCCATTTTCCGTCGTATGGGCGGGCCCTGCCTCGAACTGGAGCAATGGGGATTATTCGGCTGGGTGACGGTCGGCCAAACCCACACGCTGACCGACACGACCAATGGACAGTGGCACCCACCACAACCCAATCCTCCGTGCCAGGACGTCGATGACAGCCTCGTGCTGGTGCGAATGCCGCTCGACGCCAGCCCGGATAGCTACAGAATCTGCGGCCTTTCCGACGATCGAGCGTGCATCACGTTTGACCTGGTGCGATTTGTCGGCACCGCTGGTCCGTAGATCGGTTCCATCCAACACATTCGCCGTTGTCTCGGGACAACAGTCTTTTTGAACGCGGCGATAAAGTCAATCCATGGTCTCCCCTGTTTGGCCCGGCGGTCAACCGCAGATCGGACAGACCGCCGAGTTGTCGCGGACGGTGGATGCCTCTGATATTGAGGCGTTCACAGCGATCAGCGGCGACGCTAACCCGATCCACTACGACGCCAAGGTTGCGGCTTCGACCTCCTTTGGGGACATTGTCGTTCAAGGCGGAGTGACAACCGCGATCCTCAACGCTGTGGTCGCCGAGCGACTGCCGGGACCGGGGACGGTGTTCCTCAACGTGAATTGGAACTTCTTGGCACCAGTGCGGCCGGGCGACCGAATCACCGGTCACGTCGAGGTGACGGGGGTTCGCGGTGACAAACCGATCACCAACCTCAAGACTACGGTCACCAGGGGTGACGACGTCGTCGTAATAGAAGGCAGTGCGGTGTGTTACACCATGCCCCTCGACAGCAATTTGCGCTGACCTATCCGAATTCGATGCCCTGAGCCAGGGGCAGGTCGTCGCCGTAGTTGATGGTCGTGGTCTGGCGACGCATATATGCCTTCCACGCATCCGAGCCGGCTTCTCGGCCCCCGCCGGTCTCTTTTTCCCCGCCGAATGCACCACCAATCTCCGCACCGGAAGTCCCGATATTGACGTTGGCAATTCCACAGTCGGAGCCGACCGCGCTGAGGAATCGCTCAGCGTTCCGCACTGATTCGGTGAATATCGCCGACGAAAGACCTTGTGTGACGCCATTCTGGATTTCAATCGCCTCTTCCAGGGTTTCGAACTCGATTACCCATAAGATCGGTGCGAAGGTCTCCTGTTGGGTGATCGTGGCATCCTTGGATACAACCGCGATAGACGGTTCAACGAAGAATCCGGGACGGTCGATCTGTCTTCCGCCGGTCACGACGTTTGCGCCTTGCTCGCGTGCGATCTCGAGGGCGTTCATCATCTGATCGACGGCCTGTTGTCCAGCGACCGGACCCATCAGGGTCCCATCCTCAAGAGGGTCGCCAATGGCAATCTGCCCGTACGCTTCAACGAGGCGACCTACCAGTTTGTCTGCGATGGCCCGGTGGACGATCAGCCGACGCAAACTCGTACAACGTTGGCCTGCAGTACCCACAGCAGAGAAAAGCACCGCTCGGACCGCGAGCTCGAGATCGGCGTCGTCCATCACGATGATTGCGTTGTTCCCGCCAAGCTCGAGAATGGACCGCCCCATACGTTGGGCGACCGCCGGTCCGACGATCCGCCCCATATTGCAGGACCCCGTGGCCGATATCAGGGGCAGTCTGCTGTCGTGATTCATGGCATTCCCAATGGTTTTGCCATCTCCGACAGCCAGATTGAATAAACCCTCGAAACCTGAGCCTTCCATTACCTTTGCGGCGATCTTCGTGACCGCAATCGCCGTCAACGGAGTCCGCTCTGAGGGCTTCCAAACGACGGTGTCACCACAGACCGCTGCGATAGCCGAGTTCCAAGACCACACGGCCACCGGGAAGTTGAACGCCGATATCACACCAACTGGTCCCAGTGGGTGCCAATGCTCATACATTCTGTGGTCAGGACGCTCGGAAGCCATCGTGTTTCCATAGAGCTGTCGACTCAACCCGACCGCGAAGTCGCAGATGTCGATCATCTCTTGAACCTCGCCGATGCCCTCCGGAAGAATCTTCCCCATTTCGAGAGTCACCAGGGCGCCAAGGGCCTCTACGTTCTCACGGAGAGCGTTCCCCAGGCGGCGGACGTACTCGCCACGTTGCGGTGCGGGCAGTTTGCGCCAGCGTTTGAAGGTCTCCTCGGAGCTGGCGACGACCTTCTCGTAATCGACCAAAGACGCCATCTGAACGGAGCCCAACACGTCACCCGTCGTCGGGTTGACCACCTCGACGCTTTCACCTGTCGCGTCCAGCCACTCGCCGGCGAATACTCCGGAGTTGTGCTCAGCAAGGTCGAGCGAGTCGAATATCTGCTGCATCGTCATTGTCATCTTGTTGCCACCACTTCTATCTCAACTAGGAAACCGAGAGGTAGCCCTGCCACCTGGACGGTCGATCGTGCCGGATAATCGCTATCGAAATACGAGCCGTACACCTCGTTCACAGTGGAGAAGTCGTCGATATCTGTCAGGAATATCGTGGTCTTGACGATGTCGCTGAATTCGAGTCCAAGGTCAGTAAGCACCGCCGAGATGTTCTTCATGATCTGTAGGGTCTGAGCTGCGACGTCGTCTGGTGCCCGCTCCCCGGTGGACGGGTCGAGTCCGACCTGACCCGAAACGAATACCAAGCCGTTGGCTTCGTTGACAACTGAATACGGCGCCACCGGCGCAGGCGCCGATGGAGTTAACGGGACGGACTTGGGCACGGAGACTCCTGTTCGAGGAAGTTCAAGTTTACCGAGGCCTCACCGGCTCGGCGAGAGCACCGAAGGGCACATCAGCAGCTAGGCGCCCGATCGAGCTAACGGCTAGGAAAAAGAGTTGCCGCAGCCGCAGGAACGGGTGACGTTCGGGTTCTCGATGGCGAAGCCGGCACCCATTAACCCGTCCTTGTAGTCGAGAGTCGACCCACGCACCATGTCGGCACTCTGCGGGTCGACAACGACCTTCACATCGCCAAACTCTTCAACCAGGTCGTTGTCTTCGATTTCGCTGTCGAAGTACATTTCGTATGAGAAGCCGGAGCAACCGCCGGGGCGTACGGCCATCCGAAGGGCCAGACTGGTGTCACCCTCTGCGGCGACCAGCTCCCCGATCTTGGCGGCGGCAATATCGGTGACATTGACGACTTTTTCGGGCTTGTTCGACTTGATGCTTAGTACCTGAGTCATAATTCTCAACACATTGTAACTGCAAGCGCCGATATCCGATAGACGTCTTCCTACCGGTGGTGGTGGTGGTAGACCAGGACTTCCAATACCCTGAAATCATGGTCACCAAAGACGCGGTCCTCAAGGCATTGGAAGGTGTGCGCGACCCCGAGTTGGGCGGGAACGTTGTTGAGCTGGGGATGATCAGCGACGTCAGGATCGACGACGGGTCTGTCGAGGTCGGACTGGCGCTGACCATCGCTGAATGCCCTTTGCGCAATCAGATCGAGAACGACACCGAAAGACGCGTCGCCAGTTTGCCGAGCGTGACGGAAGTGACCGTCCGCACCACAGCGATGACGAAGAAGCAGCGCGCAAACCTGATGTCAGTGGCCCGCCGCCAGGCAAGAGACAACGCCGAACCAACGCAGATCTCTCCCACGACACGGGTGGTCGCAGTCGGCTCGGGCAAAGGCGGTGTTGGCAAATCCTCCATTTCGGTGAACCTGGCCGTATCCCTCGCCACGCAAGGCTTTCGAGTTGGTTTGCTCGACGCCGACATATGGGGGTTCTCCATTCCGCGGATGCTTGGGATCAAAGAACGCCTGGAAGCGGACGCTGAGTCGAAACTCATCCAACCCACGCATGCGTTCGGTGTGAAGGTGGTCTCGACCGGCCTCATCATCGAGACTGAAGAGACGGCGCTCATGTGGCGGGGTCTCATGCTCTCCAAAGCACTCGAGCAATTCCTCCAGCAGGTCGAATGGGGTGAACTCGACTATCTGGTCATTGATCTCCCGCCCGGGACCGGTGATGTCCAGATGGCACTGAGCCGCATGCTCCCTCAGGCCGAAATGCTCGTAGTGACCACACCTCAGCTGGCTGCGCAGAAGGTCGCCATCCGGGTCGCCGACATGGCACGCCGCTCACACATGCCGATTGTCGGTGTCGTCGAGAATATGGCGGGTTTTGTGTGCGATTGCGGTGATCACCACGCCTTGTTCGGAAAAGGAGGTGGTGAGGCGCTGGCGACAGAGCTTGGCGTTCCGTTGGTCGCCTCAATACCCCTGGACCCGCACGTTGTACCCGGCGGAGACGTCGGCAGACCGGTCAGCGTGGACAATCCTGACTCGCCGGCCGCTAGGAACCTTCTAGAACTGACCGATAAGTTGGTCGCGCTGGTTCCACCGGCCGACATGGAGACTTGCACCGGCCGTATTGCCAAGCTGCTCGCCGATCTGGAATCCCAACCGGTCTAGAGCGTCGGAACACGTCGGCCAAGGTCGGCCGGTTTTAAGCAGCTCCGGCTCAACCCGAAGAGATCACACACCCCCTCTGCCGTGGCCAGAGCCACGGCATCTCCCCCGTTCGACTCCGTCTCCGGGGGAGAAGCGCAAGGAGCCTTTAGGCTCCTTGCTTGGGCATGTAGAGGTCGACGCTGAAAGCTTGCTTCTCGACCCCCGTCACGACATAAGTTGTCATGATCTTGTCGGCGATTGTCTGACGTTGCGCATCAACGAGCGGAAGCAGGTAGCCGAGTCCGCATACGAGACTGTCGACGATATGGGCGAACTTGCGGGCGATCCCGGATCCACTGCCGATCAGCTCACCATTTGTGTTCACAACCTTGATTCCCTGCACCGCTTTGCCTGGGGTCTGCCCTGTAGTGCCATCGAGATGGCCGAGGTAGATGAAGTAACCGAGCCCGGCGAGACCAACCAGACCGTTGGCGAGCAAACCGAGCGCACCGGAGATCCGACCCAGAATGAAGGCGACTACGTACGCAACAAGAATCGGCAAGTAGTCGATAAGGAATCCCACAAATCTTGTTCCCCAATCGGCGAGATTCGAAGGTGCTTCCACCGGTTGGGACTCAGGAAACTCGGGCGTTGACATCGGTTCTTCTCTCCTATCGGTGACGGGCGGCATTCAAGCACGATTGCGCAGATCTTGCTGGCGAAGTGCGGCCCAACGGGGACTAGTCAATTGGGGTTGACTGACAACCATCCTTATGGATTCCGACCGTGGAGTCGATTATGTGTCCAAGAACGTGCCAGGGACACCGGCCGGGGGACGGTTGGGGGGCCCATACGAACCGAGGACTCGCGAGGGTCCTCGCTTCGCGTCCACCGGTCTACCCGCAAATCCCTTTCACCAGCGGGTAGGGATTCACGGCCGATCCACCACCGGGGTGATACTCGAAGTGCAGATGGGGATATAGATCCGAGGCATTGCCAGTCGAGCCGACCGTGCCGATGATTTCACCCTCGCCGACGGACTGACCGACCGATAGCCCTGCAGCATGGGTGTCGAGGTGGGCGTAGTAGTAAGTGTCGCCCGACGCGTTCAGCCAGATCGTCTTACCGCCCAGGCTGTTGTTCTTGAGGCTGGTGATCGTTCCGGAGAATATTGCAGCTACCGGAGTTCCTCGAGTGGCCATCATGTCGACCCCCTGGTGACTCCGACCTCCGCTCCTCGGGTCTCCCCAGGTGTCCGTGAACCAAACGGCGCCAGCAACCGGACAGGCTCCCCCTCCGGGCGTCGGAGGTGGTGGTGGAGGTGACGTAGTCGTGGTTGCTGCCGGGGCTGTCGTCGTGGTGGCTCCTCCGCCATTGGCCGTTGTGGAAGTCGAATCCGCGGTTGTTGTCGTTGTTGTAGCGGCTTCACGCTGACGCTGCTCCTCCTCGAGGCGGCGACGCTCCTCCTCCAACCTTCTTGCCTCATCCTCGGCGGCTTTGGTAGCCACCAGTTCGTCGTAGACGTTTTGCGCCTCGGCCAGATCTTCGTAGAGCTGTGCGGCCAGGACCTCCAACTCGGCAGCGTTGAGCTCCTGCTCATTCAAGGCCGCAGCCAAACGGGACGTCTGGCGGTCGAGTTCGTCACGAAAGACTCGTAGCTCGTTGATCACACTGGTTTCAACACCGTTGATCTCTTTCAAGTACTCGGTGGCAGCTTCGTAGTCCTCGTCGCTCCCAGAGATCAACGCCAGCAATTGGCCAGCGGTCGATGAGCCCATGTACATCTCTACGGCCACTTCTTCGAGTTTCTCTTCGAGTTCGGCGAGCTGGATTTTGGCGAAGTCAATCGATTCGGTGAGTTCGGCGATTTCGTGCTCGAGTGCGAACTGACGCGCAAACGCTTCCTCTACTTGCTGGCCCAGGTCGGCACTTTCCGAAACCAGCGCGTTGACCTCGTCGCGGGCGCGATCAACCTGTTCTTCGGTTACTTGGGCCAGGGCCGGCATAGCAAGAGCCAATACGAGCAGACCGGCAAGGGTGCGGGCAAGGTTTTTCATAGGGGGTTGGAGGCGTGATAGGTCATGCCGTCCTCTTCTAAGGCTATTCGTCCTTCCTCGCATAGCAAGACCAGATGCGCCTCGACCGATCGTGCCGCGAGCGGGTACAAGGACTTATCGACATCTTTGTAGACCATCTCAACCACTTCCATTACCCGATGGGCACCATTCCTAACCGCCCCATAGACCTCCGCGTGACGTTGCAACCGGTGAGCCAGGTACCAGTCGATCACCGAGTCAGGCTCATCCATTTCCTCACCATGACCGGGGTACAGACGAGACAGGCCGGTCCCTCGGAGTTTGCGCAACGAGTCCAGATACGGACCCATCGTGTCCACCATGACCGAGGAGCCCCCGATGATGTGATCCCCGCTGAAGAGCACATCGCCAACACGAAAGCAAAGGTGATCGTCGGCATGGCCCGGAGTGTGCACCACCTGGAGGTGCATAGCTCCGACTGGCACCAAATCCCTCACGTCCAGGCGAACATCTGGGTCAAACAGTGGTCCGGGGCCGAAACCCATGGTGGGGACTCCAAGCTCCCGAGCCATCGGGTTAGCCATTGGGGCGTGGTCGATATGAGTGTGCGTTACCAATACGGTCTCGATAGTTCGGTTACCGGCGAGTTCGAGGATGGACCTCTCATGGACAGCGTCGATTGGTCCGGGGTCGATGACGGCCAGACGCCCGGCTCCATCGTCGAGAAGCCAGGTGTTTGTGCCCGGTCCCGTGAATGGGCCAGGGTTGTTGGCCAGTACCCGTTCAATCCTCAATGGAGGCTCTTCCCGTCTCTGAAGGCAGGGGCGGTCGATATCTGATGAGAAGCTCGTCCGACCCGGATATTGGCTCTATGACCGTCGACCCATCGGCTCCCGCAGCCGATCGAACCGCGTCGCCAACACTTGGACAGCGCTCCAACCACCGAAGATGTGACACCGTCGGGAGGATCAATTGCCATTCGCCTGCCTGATACTTGGCCAAGGCATCGTGCGGCGTTACCCAGGCGTATCCGACGAGTTCGTCCCGATCGAGAACGATCTCGGGATCTCCGTGAACTGGAACCAGATAGAACCGAGTGTCGAATCGCTTCCGGGCAAAGGTGGGCGTGACCCAACGGGAGACCAGAGTCATCGAATCCAGACCCAGTGCCAGCCCCCGCGTCTCGACCTCGACGAGGAGGTCTTCACCACGCAGTTGCGGTGCTGACGAGAACCCATCCTCAGTCACCAGGATCCCAACCTCTTCGGCCGTCTCCCTTATGCCCGCAATCCGAAACTCGGTGTCATCCCATCGAGCATCGGGGCGAAAGTCACATTCCTCGACCGCGCCACCGGGAAAAACCATGAGCCCCCCAAAAAAACCCTTAGCCGGGCGTTTCACCATCAGGACTTCGACAGCCTGGCCGTTTCTCTCACGCGTCAGAAGGACTGTCGACGCAGGACGCGGAACAACGGGTTCGGTCATCGGGACATCCTATGAACGTGAGGTCCAATAGGTGCCAAACTGCCTGACATGGAGGAACAGAACCCAGGGCTTCGGAATCTTCCGTCGGTCGACAAGTTGGCCGATGCAATCCAAGAACCTCGACTCTCACATCTGCAGCGGGTCGACCTTGCCCGCCGCGCCATTGATCTTGCGCGCGAGAAGACACTTGCCGGAGAGCAGGGCGATCCGACGGATCTCGCTGCAAAGCTGCTGTGGAACGATGATCGAGCCAAACCCATGAAGGTGATCAACGGCACCGGCGTGGTCCTCCATACCAATCTGGGACGAGCACCGCTGTCAACAAGCGCAGCCGAAGCCGGTTCAGCGGCATCCTTGAACTACACGAACACCGAGTACGACCTTGTGCAAAAGGAGCGTGGATCGCGTGGAGAGCATACCCGACGACTGCTCAGGCTGCTCACCGGCGCTGAGGACGCCCTTGTGGTCAACAACAACGCAGCAACAGTCCTGCTGACTCTTTCGGCGCTCGCCAATGGTCGAGCTGTGCCCGTTTCGCGTGGCGAGCTCATCGAGATCGGCGGCTCATACCGATTACCCGAAGTCATGGCCGCGAGCGGAGCCTCGATGGTCGAAGTCGGCACTACCAACCGAACCAGATCTTCTGACTACGAAACCGCCCTCCAGGTTTACGACTGCGGTGTCGTGCTCAAGATTCATCCCTCCAACTACGAAGTGACTGGTTTCAAGTCCGAGGTAGAGATCGCGCAACTCACTGAGATCGCTGAGGTCCCTCTTGTCTACGATCTCGGCTCCGGGTTGCTCGACAATACGACGCCATGGCTCGAGGAAACTCCCAAATGGCTGTTGCACGAGCCTGGTGTTCGACAAGCTCTGGACGACGGAGCAGACCTGGTGCTGTTCAGCGGCGACAAGATGCTTGGCGGCCCGCAGGCTGGGATCATCGCCGGATCGAATGAACTCGTGTCGAAGCTTCGAAACCACCCGCTCGCTCGTGCTCTTCGGGTCAGCGCGACAACCGACGCCGCACTGGCAGCCACCTTGAATTCGTACATGACCGGCGAAGCGCTTTCCATCCCCTTCTGGCGCATGGTGACCCTGACACGAGCCGATCTGCAACCCCGCGCCGAGCGCCTCGCCGAATCGACCGGCGGAGCTGTCGAGGTCGGGGACTCGATCATCGGTGCCGGCAGTGCGACTCATGCAAGATTGGAATCTCCGATTGTCAGGTTGGCGGGACAGGACCACCTCTACTCTGGACTCCTGGACAGGTCACCACCCGTTTTGGCCAGAAGGGAGGGCGGCGATCTGCTCATAGACCTCCGTACGGTCGAAGTCGATGACGATGAGGTCGTCGCCGCCCATCTGAGACAATGCCTCTAATCGGTACCGCTGGACATGTAGACCACGGCAAGTCGACCCTGGTAGAAGCCCTGTCGGGTCGGGACCCCGATCGGTGGGCCGAAGAAAAGAAGCGTGGCCTCACCATCGACCTTGGATTCGCGTGGGCCGACCTCGGAACAGGTCAGGAAGTGTCGTTTGTCGACGTGCCGGGCCACGAACGCTATCTGAAGAACATGCTGGCCGGTATCGAGGCTATTGACGTAGCCCTGCTGGTGGTGGCAGCAAATGAGGGTTGGATGCCACAAACCGAAGAGCATGTGGCGGTTCTTGACCTCCTCGGCGTCAATCGGGGTGTGGTGGCCGTGACCAAGGTCGATCTCGTTGACGACGAGACGGCGGAACTCGCCGCCCTCGAAGCGGAAGATCGGCTTGCGGGCACGTCGCTGCAAGCTTCTCCAATCGTCCGCGTTTCCTCTACGGAGGGTATAGGGATGACCGAGCTGCAGCGGCTACTTGCAATAGCGATCGACGAAGGTACCGGTCGCCCGGAGTCCCGGGCACGTCTATGGGTCGATCGAGCGTTCACGGTCTCGGGCACGGGAACCGTTGTGACCGGCTCACTTCTCGGGGGCTCTCTACATGTCGGTGATCGAGTCAACCTCCACCCAGCTGGCTCGCAAGCGAAGGTGAGGACGCTGCAAACCCATGAGACGGAGACCGACCACATAACTGCGGGTCGCCGCGCCGCGGTCGGACTTTCAGGTGTAGACACAGGCGATGTGACTCGAGGTGATCTGTTAACGAAAGACGACTGGCGTATCTCGACGCGATTTGTCGCCAACTACCGGTTGGCTCGGTACGTAGACGAGCTGCCAGCGAGAGGCGCGTACCAAATCCACATCGGTTCACGGACGACCAACGTGACGATCCTGAAAGCGAACCAGCGTCGGATGATCTTGGCCGCCGCGGAAGGCATTCCCATTGTTATGGGTGAGAGATTCATAATCCGGGACACCAGCCGAAGACAGGTCATCGCCGGTGGGCAGATTCTCGACCCACACCCCGTCAAGGCCAGCTTCGAAGCGCCGCTCGACATCGACCTCCACCCCGCGGACCGTGCCGATCAGCTGCTTGCGATTCGGCGTCAGGCACCACTCCACGAACTTCGAATCGACAGCGATGGTGGGACACCCAGGACGGGGTTCGTCGTTGGGGAGACAGCAATCACGGAGGGACTCGTCGATACGCTCGTGCAAAAGAGCGAATCCCTTGTTGCCACCGAGCACGCTGAACGCCCCCTGCGCAACGGGGTTGCCCTGGCCACGCTGGCTGAACAACTCGGGGTGGAACGCGCGGTCGCGGAATTGGTTGTCGAGCAAAGCCAACGGTTAGATCTCCGGGGACCTGATGTTGCCGAAAATGAACACGAGCCCCGCCTCACCCGGAAACAGGTTGATGAATGGGAGCGTGCCAAAGATGCTCTCTCGGCAGGGCTGGCAGTGCCCTTGATCGATGAACTCCCTTTGCCCAGAGAAGTCGTCCACTTCTTGATCAGACAAGACCAGCTGGTCCCGGTTAGTGAATCTCTGGCGTTCCTACCCTCGCAAATAACTGAGATCGTCGAACGAGTTGCCTCCCTACCCTCACCGTTCACCGTAGGCGAGGTCAAGGAAAGTCTGGGTCTCACCAGGAAGTACGTTGTTCCAATTCTCGAGTGGCTCGATTCGAATCAATACACCCGTCGCCGGGGCGACACTCGAGTCTTGGGTTCGCGACTAAGAAGCGGTTAGGAGCGTCTTCCGCTCGCCTTCGGTCAATCCCCCCCAAATCCCAAAAGGCTCACGGATATCGAGAGCATGAGACGAGCACGGATCTTGAACCGGGCAAACGCCGCAGATCGCCTTCGCTTTCACCTCTCGTCGTTCCCGGTCGTCTTTGCGCTCAAACGTCGATGGTGGAAAAAAGAGATATGCATGATTCCCACGGCACAATGCATTAAGCGTCCACTCGTCCTTATGAGACACGTGTCTCCTCCCTAGCTCTCAAAGCGACAACGGGAAGAAGCTAATCGGAACTGACCAATCGCACAAGGAAGAAACTGGAAGATGGCTAGTCCGTTTTCGCGTTTTCTTGGTTCTGCGGCTCGACTTCGAGGAACAGACCGTCCACTCCAGAGACAACCACAGGTGACCCCTCCTCCAGGCCTGCCTCGCGATGAGCGGTTGCTCGCCAGCGTGCTCCACCGACTTCAACGACACCGTCGGGATCGAATTCTGATACGGCGACTCCGGTCAGATTCACAAGTGAGTCCCTCCCTATCGTCTGGGTCGACAACCGGCTTCGTTGCACCGTCGGCATCGCCAACAGGAAGAAGAAGAGGGCGGCCAGCACGGACAACAAGACCAGGTGCCATCGGGGGTCGATCTGACCCGAACCGTCGACGTAGAACAATCCACCGACCTCGAGGAAGACTGCTCCGATCAGCGTCAAAGCCAGAACTCCACCTCTCTGGTAAGCCGTTGTCAGCAACACCCAACCGACAACTGCCACGGCCAGGGCCCACGCCCGGACCGGGAGATTGACTATGCCCCAGCTGGCCAGCCACAGCGACAAGGCAGCCACACCTGCTGCAACTCCTGGCCCAAGTGCATAAAACTCGAAGGTGACCATCGACAAACCAACAACCAAGAAGAAGAAGGCCGCCTCAGGAGTTGCCGCAAGCCGGAAGAAGCGTGTCGCAAGAGACGGTTTTCGGAACGTGACCGTCTTCAGCGTGACACCACTCACTCCATCTTCTTCAAATGGGATGATCGTTTCCACGACGACGTCACCTGCACTTGTCGCCATGGTTGTCCCGTCCAGGTCTTGCAGGTACTGGCGAATGGTGGGTTGGAGGGCGAGGTCGGTGTCCTCTACCGGTACCTCCATGGGCTCATCGCTTGCTCCTCCAGTGGCCCCACCGGCGATGGTCGGATCGAGACGCCCGATGGTGGAACCCGGGGCTGCAGCCGCGGTCGGAGCGTCGATAACCAGATTGGCGGCCCCGCCGAACGCCACAGCCGGGGCTGGTCCCAACCAGATTGCCACCGGAAGGGGTGGGTTGGCGACCAACGCAGTCACTTCATCGAGCTTCTCCTGATCTAGGACGGCCCTCGAATTGATCTGCAAGATGGCCAGCTCCTGACCCTCGCCCGCAGCTCCCTCAATCGAGTCGATCATGAATTGGAGGGCTGAAGCGTCCAGGGGCCCACTCACATCGATGACTTCGAGTCCGCCGCCATCGTTGGAGGCGCTACAAGCACCCAGGACAAGGACCATGCTGAACAGGAACACAAAGCGACGCACGGTCGGAAGGTTAGGAACCCGTTGCGATCTACTCCATTCGGCAGAGGCGCCCTATGATCGCGTTCCATGCCAAGAGCACTTCTCGTCACCGATTCCGACTGGGTTGTCAACGATGTCAGTGCTGCACTGTCGGTCGGTGGCTGGACAACCGAGGTTGTTCCGGATCCTCACGGCGCTGCCGATGCGGCCCTGGATCAGAATCCGGAAGTGATACTGGTGGATATGCAGGTTGGCTCCATGGGTGGCATGGCCATCATCCGTGACGTGCGGGCCAAGTTCCAGGACAAGATCACCCCGAGAATCGTCCTGCTCCTCGACAGGTCCGCCGACCGGTTTCTGGCCAAGCGAGCAATGGCCGACGCAGCGGTCCTCAAACCGTTCGACCCAAAGGAATTGCGGAATGCAATTTCAGCGGATGCGCGAGACGACCAGGCGGCCGAGTTGGCGGGTTCCGAAGACGAGTAGACAGCCAGGAAGGGAAGATTCCGGTCGTCGAACTTGTTTCCGATTGCGTGACGCGATCCACTGTTGTTGTCGTTGTCGCCTTGCTGGCGGCCTCATGCGGATCTCCGGCCGTCACCGACGCCCAGGCAATTTGGTGCTCGACACACGCACCTGAGCTCCTCATCGCCGGGGAGACTGACAATCAAACGGAAGTCAACCGCCTGATCAAGAACGCTGCGATTGCTCGAATCGCACACCGGCTGAGAGCCGAAACCGAGTTTCTTTCCAACAACTTCGACAACCGCAACGACAACACTTTGGACTTGATGCGCCAACTCGAGATGTATGCCGAGACTTCCGACTCAGGATTCGTCGGATATGACCCCGGAGAGTGGGAACTCCTGGTAGCCGACGAGGCAAGATACGACGCCTCGTGTGCCGCCGCCTATGTGGCGCACCTGACTTTGGTCGGTGATGATTGATATCGCGGACGATTAGATCACGGCGCCTGATCGACCTGATTAGCCGTGGCGTGAGGACCGGCACTCTCGCCAACGAAAACACCGACCCGGAAACTGAACTCAGTACCGGCAGCTTCGATCCCAGGCTCGCCGAAGTAAAAACCGAGTAGGAGCCTGGCTTCCTCAACGGACTCGAATTCAAAGGAGGTTGCTAGCTCGATGCAGTCGAAGCCCCATGCCTTCCACTTGGTACGGTCGGCTGTAATGTCGCCCGGTGCCATTGCAGTAAATTCGTCGCCACCGAGATTGTCGGCAACGACAATGCGACCGCCCTGCCGAACCACACGGTGAGCCTCTTTCAGCCCGGGAGTTGGATCCCAGTTTCTGGAGAAGAAATAGGCCCAGGTTGCGTAGGCAGCACCAAACGTGCCGTCCCGAAACGGTAGCGACGCTGCGTCTCCCCGGACCCAGGCAAGACGACCTCCAGCCGTCATCCGAATCATCTCCGCGGCGGGTTCCAAAGCAACAACGGACCGTTCTTCGGTTACAACCCGCCTCGCGGTGTATCCATCGCCCGCACCGATATCGAGAACCCTGCCCCGTTCCGGCAAGAGATTGTTGAGCGTCTCCACCACCAGACCCCGACGGTCCATGGCCGTCCGTTCGATCCGGAAGAGTTCGGGGTGCTGGCTCCCGTAGAAGGGGATGACAGGCATGGCCGCAATCTACCCGTATCCCGAAGGATCACCTCGACGATTACCAGTATGAGTTAGTGGGACTCGTTGAGGAGGCAAAATGGGAAAGCGTTTAACGCGCAAATTGGGGCTCGTCACGGTGTTGGCCCTTTTGGTCGGGGCAATCGCAGCTCCAGCAACGGCAACGCAACCGGATCCGGAGACTGATCTGGTTGACGGCCACAAGATCTGGATCTGCCATGCGACACGATCCTTGTCGAACCCGTATGTGAAAATCCTGATCGATATCGCTGCCTGGGATGTGGATGATCCCGACAGCAACGACCATGGACCAGAGCATCATCTGCGGGAGAAGAATGGTGTCGTTTGGGGCGACTATGCACTTGTCAATCCGGACGACGAGTGCTCCCTGGATGTTCCACCACCTCCGCCGCCACCTGGTGAAGAGTGCCCAGATGGCACCGCTGCTGACTACGTCGTGACTTTCCCCGGCTTCAAGTTGGTGCCGAGTCATCCCCTGCAGACCGTTGCAATCGATATTCCAGCCGGCACCTACGAAGTGACCCTGATATCAGGCGACTATCAGCGCGGCTCGGATCACGACGGGAACCCTCTGTACCAGCCGAATGAAAGATGGCGGCTTCAAGGCGACACGCCAAGTGGCTATTCAGACGACCTTGTCGATACAACGACTCTGATCACCGGAGTCGTGACTTCCGGTCTGTCGGTTGAGTTTCTCAACGACGTCACTTCAGTGACGGCAGAGCACTACTCAGTTGCGACCGGGGACAACCACGCCAACAGCGTTGTGCCCGAGTACGCCTGTCTCGTTGAGAGTGTTACCAACGAAGGCTGAGACCTGACCAAGGTTGATTAGATCGAAACGGGCTCCCCGTCCACCCGGGGAGCCCGTTTCATTTCCGACCGGTTTACTCTCCGCGCATGCACAAGCTCCGAGCAACCGGGCAACGAGTAAGGGAGAGTCTGTTCTTCCTCCCTGTCACGGTAATGGTGTTGTGTGGTGCCCTTGCCTTGGGTGCTCTCCAAATAGACGGAACATTGACGAATGAACTGGAGGACATGCCATTCCTTTTGTCAGCCACACTCGCCGGCGGGCGCTCAATCGTCACCACCGTGGCCGGAGCAACCATCACAGTCGCTGCGATCGTGTTTTCAATCACGGCGCTTTCCAGCCAGATAGCGGCGAACCAATACTCACCGCGAGCGGTTCGGGGTTTCTTTGAGGACACGTTTCAGCAGTTGACTATCGGTCTAATCGTTGGAACGTTCACTTACTCTCTAGTGGTTTTGGGTGGTCTTGGGTCATCACTAGTCGGGGCTTCGGAGGCAACCCCTTCGGTATCCATCACGCTGGCGATCGTCCTGGGTTTGGCATCTGCAATTGGGATCGTTGCCTACCTTGATCACTCATTGCGACGATTCCAGGTCGACTCCGTCGTGAGAAGGATCGCCGGGGGAACTCTCAGGGCCGTGAGGAAGCACCATGTCGAAAACGATGCCACTCAACTGGATTTGGACAGTCCGATCCCAACTGGCGACTCCCAAACCTTGGATGCCTCCAAGTCTGGTTGGGTCCAACGAATGGATGCTTCGCTCTTGGCCAGAGAAATGCCAGCCGACTCAACAACCAAAGTCGAAGTTCGGCTCGGGGAAGCTGTCGCTGAAGGAGACCGAATCGCCAGGCTCTGGTGTGACCCCGATGACCTCACGACTGGAGAGAAGGTCATATCCAAGAACCTCATTCTCGGCCGTGACCGTTCGCTTGCAGACGACCCGTCATTCGGGCTCAGACAGCTCGTCGATATTGCGCTCAAAGCACTTTCGCCGGGGATCAACGACCCGACCACCGCAGTTGACGTGGTCCACCACTTGAAGATCACGGTACGTGAGATTCTCCATTCCGACCCTCCTCAACGTGTCTATCACGGACCTGAAGGACAGAAGGTGTATCTGGCTGAAACCCCATCCCGTTCTGACTTCGTCCACGCGGCCTTCTCCCAGATCAGATTGGCTGCGGGTGACCAGCTGTCCGTTCTCGAAGCCCTGCTGGAAGTCCTCGGAGACCTCAGGGACGGACTGGCCGGGACCGAACTCGAAGGGCGGTTGGGAGCCGTCACCGAAGAGTGGAACTTGACGATCGATGCAATTCTGAACTCGGGGGTTCCCGACGCGGACATCCAACGAGTGTTGGGGAGTCGGGAGAAACGCACCCCCCAAGAATCCGACTAGACGACCTCGAGTTCTCGATAGACGTCAGAACAGGGGACGACCCAATTTGTCGCGCTCTGCATCCATGCGGTCCAACTCGTCATCACCCGAGATCACAACTTCGGGGTCGGGGACGAAGTCAAGGTCGCGGTCTCGATCGGCGTAGTTGACCGAGTTGAGAATGACTTTCATGGCATTCAGTCGAGCGTTCTTCTTGCTGTTCGACCTGATGATCGTCCACGGTGCAGCGCCGGAGTCCGTCCGTTCCAACATGCGGTGCTTCATCTCGGTGAAGTCGTCCCAAAGCTCCTGTGCCTGGACATCGATTTCGCTCAGTTTCCACTGCCGAAGGGGGTCCTTCTGCCTCCGTTCGAAGCGCTTCGCCTGGGTCGCCTTGTCAACACTGAAATAGAGCTTGACAAGGACGGTCCCCTGGCGAACGAGGTCCTTTTCAAACCCGACAACGCCCTTGAGGAAATCACGGTATTGGTCTTTGGTGCAGAAACCGAATACCGGCTCAACAAGCGCTCTGGTGTACCAGGAGCGGTCGAAGAGCACCATCTCTCCACCGGCTGGCAGATGCACGACGTACCTCTGGAAATACCACTGCGTTTTCTGTTCCTCGGTCGGCTTCCCCAGTGCGACAACGCGGTAACGCTTTTCGTTCATGTACCGCGTGATCCGTCGAATGGTCCCACCTTTTCCGGACGCGTCCCGGCCCTCGACCATAGATGACGAACGGAATGGCCTTCTTCTCTAAATGGCGTTGCAGTTTGAGGAGCTCGACCTGATAAGGTCGGAGCGGAGCATCTTTGTCAAGCTTGGTTTGTAGCTTGTCGCGCTCTTCTTCCACTTCGGCAATCTGCGCCTCTAAGAACTCAGATTCGCCAACTTCTGCTTCGGAGATGGGTCCAGAATTGTCCAAGTTGATAATCACTCCTGCCCGGGCTGGGTTGAGTCGGTCAGACAAGTAAAGCCGAACGGGCGTTGGTTTGCTAGGGCAGATATCCGATTCCGCGGGACCGAAAGTCCCTAATACCGTTTTGCGACGTGGAATTGGATCGGGGCGGGTTCCCAAGGCAATAGGGGCGCGTCTTGAGCGGTGGCTGATGGACCACCAAGTCGAAAACGGCCGCATAGGAGAGCTCGAATCTGCTACACCCAAGACATGAAGCTTCGAGTTCCCCTTGCAATCCTGCTCGTTATGGCTCTGACCTTGGTCGGTTGTAGCTCTGGCGACGATGCCTCTCCCACCACCCAGGCGACAAACCAGTCCGCTGACGACGATGGGAGTAGCGACGGCGGTAACAACGAGGGCGATACAAACGAGGGCACCTCCGATAGTGGAAGCACAAGCGGCGACCTTCCACCAAGTGCCAGCGAGAACTTCACAGTTGGTATCCCCCAAGGTTGGGAAATCGACATTCTCGACGAGATCGGACTCAGCGACGCCTCCGGTGCTCAGCTCCTCTACGACCAGAACGCTTTCGACGACATCGTCGCCTTCTACGACCAGTGGATCGTGGGCCAATCTGCGGAGTACGCACGTACGGAGATCGACGGTGACCTCATCTACCAGCGTCTAGAAACTCCCGCCGTGATCATCACCGTCACCCGCAACCATGAGGAACGCGGTGAGGTATTCACGTATCTGCTGATCGCTGGCGGCACCGACGCCTAGCGGCGGAACCGGGAGAGGTTCCCGCCTGAAGCACTTGGATTGAACAAGAACCACAACAAGAAAGCCACCCGAAATGGGTGGCTTTCTTGCTGAGTCGGGACGGCGGGATTTGAACCCACGACCTCATCGTCCCGAACGATGCGCGCTACCAAGCTGCGCCACGTCCCGATATCTCTGATTCTATTGCAGGACGGCCACAGCACGAACTCGAGTTGCGAAGCAACGCCAAACGGAGCTCTCCCTCCCAAGGCAGAGCTGGCGCCGAGGGATCATTTCCCGCCCAATGAAGGGTTCAACGTCAGGACGACAACACAACGCTTCACACCATGGGAGAGCTCATGTCAGATTGGAACGCAGGAATCATCGAGGAGTTTCGGACCAACGAAGGCAATGTTGGCGGGCCCTTCCAGGGGCACCCTTGCTCCTTCTCCATCACAAGGGCGCCAAAACCGGGACCCAACGTGTGTCGCCGCTCATGTACCGAAGCCTGGACAATGGATACGCGATCTTCGCCTCCAAAGGTGGAGCGGACGACAACCCTGACTGCCACAACATCAAAGCAGAACCCCGAGACCGAGGTAGAGGTCGGCTCCGAGCGGGTTGCGGTGAAGGCGCGCGTCGCCGAGGGGGAAGAGAGCGAGGCAATTTGGAGCCGTCACAAGTCAGAGTGGCCGCTATTCGCTGAGTATGAAGCAAAGACAACCAGGGAAACCATCCCTGTCGTTGTCCTGGAGCCAGTGGGCTAGGTCGCCCTGGTTTTAGAGCAACTCGGCGATCTGGACAGTGTTGAGGGCGGCTCCCTTGCGGAGGTTGTCGCCGACAACCCATAGGTTCAAACCACCGGGCTCGCCCAATGTCGGACGGATCCGGCCAACCAACACTTCGTCGATCCCGGCTGAGTCGAGCGGTGTCGGCGTTTTGTCGGACCACACCTCGACACCAGGCGATTGTGACAGGATTGCTGCCGCGTCATGAGCGGTCACTTCTTTGGCAAAACGCATGGTGACTGATGCCCCGTGCCCGGCCATCACCGGGACGCGAACACAAGTAGGTTCCACCTTCAGATCTTCGATATCGAGGATCTTTCTCGACTCGTTGACCAGCTTCATCTCCTCGTCGGTATACCCATCTCCAACGGCGTTCCCCGCAAAGGGGAGAGCATTGAATGCAATTGGGCGGGTGTAAACCTCGGATCCGGGGTCTTCCCACGATCCCGTCACCAGTCCGGCCACATCGTCCTTGAGTTGGCCCACCTGTCTGACCAGCTCGTCAACACCCTGTTGCCCTGAGCCCGACACAGCTTGATATGAACTAACGACCATAGATTCAAGGCCGAACGCCGAGTGAAGGGGCCCGGCCGCCATCATCACCGTCATGGTGGTGCAGTTGGGGTTGGCGATGATGCCCGAATGCGTCTGTGCATCCGCATCGTTGACTCCCGCAACAACAAGGGGAACCTTCGGGTCCATGCGGAACGCTGAGGAGTTGTCGACGACCACAGCTCCAGCTTCGGCGAAGCGCGGCGCGTAACCTCGAGATCGATCGCCTCCCGCAGAGAACAGTGCGACGTCGACTCCCGAAGGATCGGACTCGGCGAGGTCCTCGACCTCGATATCGCCCCAGCCTGTATGAACGATCTTCCCGGCGGACCGCTCCGATGCCATCAGTCGAAGGTCGGCAACAGGGAACTCCCGCTCCTCGACGATCTGGAGCATCGTCCGGCCAACCGCACCGGTTGCTCCAACTATCGCAACCGACTTGGCATTCATGCCCCAACCTCCTCGATGATCATCGGCGGATCGAAAGCAGCGTGGAGCGCCTGGACCGCGGACTCGACATGGTCGGCTCGGACCACACAGGAGATCCGGATTGTGGAGGTGGAGATCATCTCGATATTGATGCCGGCCTCGGCTAGTGCCCGAAAGGCGTGGGCCGCCACACCAGGGTGCGATTTCATGCCTGCTCCAACGACGGAGACCTTTCCGATCTCGGTGTCCACATCAACGGACTGCGCCCCCACCTGTCCGGCAACCGTCTTGGCGATGCCTTCCGCTTGTGCAGCTTGCTTCAGGGGGACCGTAAAGCTGATGTCGGTCGTTCCGTCTTGGGAGACGTTCTGCACAATCATGTCGACGTTGACCTCGGCGGCGGCGATAGGTGCGAAAACTGCAGAAGCGACACCCGGCCGATCAGGTAAGCCGCTGACCGAAACTTTCGCCTCAGATCGGTCGTGGGCGATGCCTCGAATGATCGCTTGTTCCATCGATGTTTCCTTCACCCAAGTCCCGACATTGTCGCTCAATGATGATCTCACGTGGATCGGGATATTGAATCGCCGGCCGAACTCCACTGATCGCGACATCAAGACACCGGCACCGGCTGCAGATAGCTCCAGCATCTCGTCGAATGAGACATCTGGGAGCTTTCTGGCATCTGCAACGATGCGCGGATCCGCTGTGTAGACACCTTCAACGTCGGTGAAGATCTCACAGGCGTCTGCACCCAGTGCAGCAGCGAGGGCGACAGCTGTCGCATCAGACCCACCCCGACCCAGAGTCGTCACTTCCTTCGAATCGGGATCCACTCCTTGGAATCCGGCCACAATCACGACCTTGCCCTCGGACAGAGAATCTCTCACGCGGTGTCCGGTGATTTCCCGTATCTTCGCCTCTCCGTGTGAAGAGTCGGTGAGTATCCCAGCCTGACTGCCGGTGTAGCTCACGGCCGGGATGTTACGCACGTCGAGCGCCATGGCCAGCAGGGCCATTGAGATCCTCTCACCCGCAGTCAACAGCATGTCCATCTCTCGGGGAGGCGGGTTGGGCGATACATCCGACGCAAGCGCGATCAATTCGTCTGTCGTCTGACCCATCGCCGAGACAACCACCACGACATCATTGCCGGCCGCACGGGTGGCTTGGACACGATCGGCCACGTTGGTGATTCGAGAGGGATCCGCAACGGAGGTCCCGCCATACTTCTGAACAACAATCGGCATCACCCACAGTTTGGGCGGTTTGGTCCTTGAATACGAACATCGCATGGTGATTGTTTCCGCTCGGCGCCTAAAGTCGCCTTTCGATGTCAGATAGACGCCAACGCCAGAAAGAACTTCGAGCGGCCAAAAAGGAAGCCGAAAAGAAGCAGGCAGCACGCCAGGAGCTGCGAAAACGCTTACTGACAGCCGTTGGGTTCGGGGCGATCGTCATCGGCTTCTTTGCTCTGACGTCGATCTTCGAAGGTGGCGGTGAGGTGCCCTCCGGCTACGAGGCGTTCCGAGCCCAACCGACAGCATGCGGGGCCGACCAACCCCCGGCTGAACCCGTCCTCGAATTCGATGGGCCCGAATCCCAGGCCGACCTAGCCACAGCCGACTCTGCGACGGCGACCCTGGAAACGTCCTGCGGCACAATTGTCGTCGACCTGAACCTCGACTACCCCGAGACGGTCAACTCGTTTGTGTTCCTCGCCCGCGAGGGGTATTTCGACGGGCAGGTGTTCCATCGAGTACTCGAGGGCTTCGATATCCAGGGTGGAGATCCCAACGCTGACGGGACTGGTGGACCCGGGTACAGGGTCCCTGACGAGTTCCCGCCCAGCGACTACACCTACCAGACTGGTGACGTGTTCATGGCAAATCGGGGTCGCGGGACCACGGGTAGCCAATTCCGCATTGCCCTTGACGACCTAACGATCCTGAATCCAAGCTTCAACCTTCTCGGCTCAGTTATCTCTGGGAACGAGACGTTGGAGGCGATCGTCGCCATAGACACAGCCCTGAGCCCAGGAACGCGAGAGGACAGCCTCCCCCAGGAAACCGTCTACATCGAGACGGTCACCATCGACATAACCGGTTCTTGACCCACCGATCCGCAATCATCTGGGGAGGAATCGGATCATGCCAGTAGACCTTCACTCTCACAGTTCGTTCTCCGACGGCTCGGATACTCCCACCGAGCTCGTCAAGAACGCCGCCCGAGCCGGCCTGAGCTCGATCGCCCTCACCGACCACGACACGCTCGAAGGAGTCGACGAGGCAATGTCGGTGGCTGCGGATATCGAGGTCATCCCGGGGACCGAGCTGTCCTTGCGTAGGACTGAGGGCGGTATGCACCTCGTCGTACTCTGGCTAGAACCGGGTTCCGGACCCCTACAGGACAGGCTCGCCTCGCTGCAACAGGGTCGGGAAGGTCGAAATCAATCGATCGTCGACGAGCTGACCCGACTCGGGATGCCCGTTTCCATCGAAGAAGTCGTGGAAGAAGCTGGTGAAGGCTCGGTGGGGCGACCCCATATCGCCGCCGTAATGGTCCGCAAGGGATACGTTCCCGATATCAAGACAGCTTTCGACCTCTGGCTTGCCAACAACGCGCCTGCCTACGTCAAGAGACCGCTTCTGACCCCCGAAGACGGCATAGGTCTGGCAGTCGAGTCTGGAGCCGTTCCCATCCTGGCTCACCCTCATACCCTCGGCATCAACCGAGCCCATGAGATGGCTGATCTTCTGAAGGAGCTGATCGGTTTCGGCCTCGTAGGTTTGGAAGCTCATTACTCGAGCTATCGCCAGCACGAACGCGACGGCTACGCCGACCTGGCCCGCCGCTTCGGTCTCCTGCCATCCGGCGGGAGCGATTATCACGGGACTTACAAAGCGGGCCTGGACTTGGGCACGGGTTACGGGGACTTGATGGTTCCAGAGGCGATCCTCGACGCTCTGAGAGCAAGGCGGAGATGAAACGCCCGATCGGGATGGGAGCGGCTGCCGCTGTTGTCTCGGGCGGCATCCTCCTCTCCCGACTGTTGGGTCTGGTCCGCGAAGGGCTCATCGCCGGACTCATCGGCCTCAACGCTGAAGCGGATCTCTACCGCCACGCGTTTGCGATACCCGACTTCCTCTCGTATCTGCTGGCCGGTGCATACCTGACGATCACTCTCATTCCCATTCTCAGCCGACATCTCGAGAACAACGACGTCGAGCGTGCGAACCGGGCGTTCTCATCGGTCTTTCGCTTTGTGGGCTTCGGAATCATTGGACTCACAGTGTTGATGTGGGTTTTGGCTCCTCAGTTGGTGGAACTGATCTTCCCGGCGAAACCCGAGGACCACATCCGGCTGGTGTCCCTGACCCGCATTGTCTTGCCGGCCCAAGTCTTCCTTGTTCTCGGATCCGTGTTGATGGCTGCCCAGTACACCCACAAGCGGTTCGCGATACCAGCCGTTGCTCCACTCATCTACAACCTCGGGATCATCACTGGGGGCCTCATCGGCTGGGCGATGGGAGACCCAAGCCCTGAGTCCTTCCTGTGGGGCGCGGTAGTCGGTTCGGCGATCGGGAACTTCGGGCTCCAGTGGTTCGGGACCCGCCGCACTGGAATGCGACTGGTGCAGGTCCCAAAGGGCGAATCTGCGGTAGGCGAGTATCTGATTCTCGCTCTTCCCTTGATGCTCGGGCAGTCCGTTGCGGTATTGGATGAACAGTTCATCAACTGGTTCGCTCAGATCGAAGACGGTGCAACTTCGGCCCTTTTCTATGCAAGAAGACTGAACATGGTCCCTGTAGGCGTGATCGCCCAAGCGGCCGGTGTCGCGGCATATCCGTTCCTGTCTCGCCTTGCTGCCAGTGGGAAGACGGAGGAACTGAATCGGAGCACCGAACGCGCCGCGAGGAACACTGTTTTCGTTGCTTCGGCGGCTACTGCCCTCCTTGTGGTCATGGCGACCCCACTGGTCACCCTGATCTACAGGTACGGGAAGTTCGATCAGGACAACGCATCTCTTGTCGCCGGACTCCTGGTGATATATGCCTTTTCGATACCGGCGTGGGGACTCCACCAACTCCTATCCCGACACTTCTATGCCAAACGCAGAATGTGGGTCCCGGTCGGGATCGGAACCACTGCCACCGTCATTGCTGTTCCGATGTGGTTCGTGCTCTACGACGCACGAGGCGTTGAAGGCTTTGCTTTGGCATCCACAATCGTTATGACGTTGTATGCATTGGGAATGCTGGTGGCATGGGGGACAGACGCCGGTTGGGAAGGCGTGCGACGCATACTGCCTTCATTCGCCCGCGGGCTGGCTTCTGCGGCGGTCGCGGCCGTCGCGGGGGTGCCGCTGGTCAATGCCCTGTTCGAACGCAACGACAGCGTCCTAGCAAGCCTCGGCATCGCAGCAGTTGGAGGAGTAACCACAATTGCGGTCTTCGCGCTTGTTGCGTTTCTCCTGAGATCACCGGAGTTGACGACGCTGCGCCAGAGAATCCAGACCTAACCGGCGCCGAACCTCAGTGTGGGAGCTGCTGGTCGAAGAAGTCCGGAAATCGATCCGGGTCGATCGCCCGCACCCAGGCTGGTACCCGATTGTCGGCGTGAGAAGCCCGGGAAGATCGGACCTTGGCATCTGTGGATAGGCGATCGAGAACAACGGCGATCACCGCTGCTTCGAATTCGCCGGCACCTCCCTTGATTTCCATGTCCCTACGCGGGTTGGTCATTCCTCAACTCCACGAGCTCCACCAGCGTTCCTCCCAGGTCAGCTGGATGCACAAAAGCGATCCGAGCACCCCGGCCACCCACTCTTGGTTCTTCGTCGATCAGTTGCGCACCCTTCTCCTTCAGATGAGACAAGGCGACATCAATATTGGTTACTGCATAGGCAATGTGATGAAGTCCCTCACCCCGCCTCTCTAGAAAGCGTCCGACGGGCGTATCAGCGGACAGCGGCTGGAGAAGTTGAACAAAAGAGCCCCCGACGGGAATCATCGCCTCTTCCACACCCTGGGACTCGACTACCTCTCGATACAGAGGACTTACGTGATATCGATCGGCGTAGCTCGCGATTGTCTCGTCAAGATCCTTCACCGCTACCGCAACATGGTCGAGGTTGAGAAGTTTCACCGTCAGGACGATAACCACAACCGCTCTTGCGGGGAGGAAGTCTTGCGGGAAGAACAGGGCATCCGACACCGTTAGCATCAGCAATGGAGGTCTCAATGAAACGAAGCGTGATAACTGGAATCGCCAGGACTCCGTTAGGGAAATACAACGGCGCATTGGCACCGATCCGGGCAGTCGAACTCGGCGGCGTCGCGATACAAGCCGCGATCGAGAGATCTGGAGTCGACCCTGAAGCCTTCGACGAAGTTCTCTTTGGTCAGGTTCTACAGGCCGGAGAAGGCCAGATAACCGCCCGCCAGGCAGCCGTGGCAGGCGGAATGCCCATGACAGTTCCTGCCATGACGATCAACAAGGTATGCCTCTCGGGGATGTCGGCCGTCGGACTTGCTGACCGCGCAATCCGACTCGGCGACGCCAAGTTCGTGATGGCCGGAGGAATGGAGAGCATGTCCAACGCACCTCATGTCGTCAGGGAGGTCCGATGGGGCGCCCGGATAGGTGACGTTTCCATGATCGACGTCATGCAACACGATGGTCTTTTCTGTGCGTTCGACCATTGCACAATGGGTGAGTCCTCAGACAACAAGAACGAGCGTCTCGGAATTTCCCGAGCCGAGCAAGACGAGTGGGCGGCCCGGAGCCACGAAAGGGCGGCCGCAGCCTCATCCAACGGGACTTTCGCCAAGGAGATTGCCTCGGTCTCGGTTCCGGTGCGACGCGGCGACCCGGTAACCGTTGCTGCCGACGAAGGAATCAGACCGGAGTCGACCGTGGAGAGCCTGAGCCAGCTCCGCCCTGCGTTTGTGTCGGACGGAACAATCACCGCGGGCAACGCTTCGCAGATCACCGACGGAGCGGCAGCGGTCGTAGTTGCCGATCCTGAGGCCGCCGACGCGGCCGGCTCACCGGTTCTGGCCGAGATCCTCGCATATGGGCAAATAGGAGGCATTGACGCCACCCTCCATGAACGACCCGCGGAGGCACTTGGCGTGGCCCTCAAGAAGGCCGGCCTGTCTGCATCGGATCTCGATGTCGTAGAAATCAACGAAGCCTTCGCCGCCGTTTCTCTCTGGTCGGCGAAGATGCTGGACATCCCAGAAGAGAAGGTCAACGTCCACGGCGGTGCAGTAGCCCTCGGCCATCCCCTCGGCGCGACGGGCGCTCGGCTGATCGTCACGTTGGTCAACGCCCTCCAGGCTCGGGGCGGAGGTATCGGCGCTGCTGCATTGTGCGGTGGCGGCGGCCAGGGTGACGCGATCATCGTCCAGGTAGAAGGCTGATCGGAGTGGCTGAGCCCATCGAGCGGAATCTGGGTCTCGACCTGGTACGCGTCACCGAAACGGCAGCAATGGGCGCGGGACGCTGGCTGGGTCGGGGAGACAAAGAGGCCGCCGATCAGGCTGCTGTCGACGGTATGCGGCTGCACCTTTCCACCCTGGACATCGACGGTCTGGTAATCATCGGCGAGGGCGAGAAAGACGAAGCACCCATGCTGTTCAACGGTGAAAAGGTGGG
The DNA here is from genome assembly GCA_965216445.1 of Acidimicrobiia bacterium. Lineage (GTDB taxonomy): Bacteria > Actinomycetota > Acidimicrobiia > Spongiisociales > ZC4RG35 > MA-ANB-1. The sequence goes on along the minus strand of OZ244166.1, from coordinate 402,296 downwards.
AACCGGCCAAGGCATGGTTGTTGACGTTGCAGTTGATCCTGTCGACGGAACCACCCTTACCGCGGCAGGTATTCCCGGGGCCATCGCGGTGATCGCCATCGCCGAAGGGCGTGGGTCGATGTATGCACCCGGCTCCCTGGTCTACATGGACAAAATCGCGGTTGGGCCTGAAGCTGCCGGCACGATCGATCTCGACGCGCCGGTGGATCACAACCTCCGCCAGGTCGCCAAAGCCAAGAACAAGGTCGTCAACGACCTACGAGTCCTCATCCTGGACCGGCCCAGGAACCAGAAGTACATCGACGCAGTTAGGGACGCAGGGGCCAGGATCAGCTTGATTCGAGACGGCGACGTCGCTGGTGCGATCGCCACCGCCCAGGACGAGACCGCTGCGGACATTCTCATGGGCATCGGCGGTTCACCGGAAGCTGTTTTGGCAGCCTCGGCTCTGCTGTGCATGGGAGGCGAACAGCAATGTCGCCTTTGGCCACGTGACGAGGCCGAACGCGAGTATGCCCGGGATGAAGGGCTGGACCTCGATCAGGTGATGACTACTTCGGATCTAGTGGCTTCGGACAATGTCTTCTTCGCTGCAACCGGCGTTACCGGCGGTGAGTATCTGCGGCCGGTTGAGTTTCGAGGTGAGACTGTGGTGACACATTCGGTCATCATGCGCTCGAGGACGGGCTCGATCCGATACATGGACGCCTACCACGACCTCGATCGACTTCGATCCATCTCGGCATCAACGCTGGACTAACTCCGCGTCCCTCTTCTGCGGCCGAAGGAGGCAGTCACAGTTCCTTTTCCTGATCTTCGGTGAGTTCAGTTTTTTTCAGCTTTCGCCGATAACAGCAAGGAAAATGAACATCAGTACGACCTGGAAGTTTCGTGCTGCAATCGCGGCCGTGATGCTGCTGCTTGTCGCTGTTCTGGTTGGCGTTGGAGTGCTTCTCGCCAACTCTTATGGCGCGTCAACAGTCGCTGCCAATGCTCGACAGCTCCATTGGGCCAACGCATCGGCGGGCTCACTCGGAATAACCCGCGCTGCGGTGGCACAGGCCGTCTTCTTTGAGTCCCATCCGACATCAGACGAGCGGGCAACCGATAACGCCGTCGCGGAGGCATTCGAGAACATCAACTCGACCTCAGAAATTGTGCAACTGGCCGAACTCGACGACGCAACAACGGCCGCCATCATCGACTACATCGCCGAGGCCGGCGAGGTCGTCGACCTGGTTGTCGCAGGTGAGGGAGACTCGGCGGAAGTCCGGCGACAGGAACTGCTGGAGCCTCAGTACTTTGCTATCAACGAAACCCTCACGGCCTACCGAGCCGACCTCGTCCAGGCCATCAACGAGTCAGACCAGGCTGCGGGGAGGATCGCCCAGATCACGTTTGTTGTTATCGCCTTCCTGATGCCGGCGGTAACGATGCTCGTGTTTTGGTTACTCGTTCGAAAACGTGTCCGAGAGCGGAGCGAACGAATGCACCATCTGGTCGAGAAGGAAAGGGACCTGAACCGAGCAAAAGACGAGCTCATTGCTGGACTTTCTCATGAGTTACGCACACCAATTACCTCGATTGTGGGCTTCTCAGGCATTCTCCTCGAGGATCCGAACGTAAGCGACGAGACCAGGGAACTGGTCAGCATGATCAATGCCAGCTCCGCTGACCTGGCCCGAATGGTGAACGACCTTTTGATTGCCGCCAGGATCGACGCAGGCGCCCTGACCATGACCCTCGCCGAAATCGACCTCGCCGACGAGGTGCAGGCAGTTGTTGCGATATATGAACTTGCCGGCGAGGCGCCCAACATATCTGTTCCCTCAATCAAGGCATACGCGGATCCGCTTCGGGTCAGACAAACGATCCACAACCTGGTCTCCAACGCCCTCCGTCATGGAGGCGAGCGCGTGGTTGTAACCGGACGCGAGACCTCCCGAGGCCCAGCCCTGGTCGTTGCTGACAACGGGCCAGGCATGCCCCCAGAGATGGAAGGCAAGATCTTCGAGCGGTTCGCCAACGGTGGTCGTGATGCGGTTGTTGCCGGAAGTGTCGGACTCGGGCTGGCTATCTCCAGAGAGCTGGCCGTCCAAATGGGAGGCGATCTCGAATACCAACGCGTCGACGGTTGGACCACATTCACCCTCAGACTTCGGCCTTATATCGGTGACCTCCTCAGCGAAGTCAGCCAGCTCCCAAGCGCCGAAACCGAGCTGGTGTCATGAGGTCGCTAACCCGACTCGCTCTCGGGGCCAGTCTGCTGCTGGCTCTCATGCCGGTGGGTGGAATCGCGTCGGCAGCATCCGCGAAACTCTATCTCGCAGGTGATGGCTACCCAGTTGCGTCAATGTCAGAGACGAGTCCCCCTGGAGGCGCCCTCCCGAATTACGACCCGAGCCGGGGACCGGGACCGGGGTTGACGATCAAGAAAGGCGGCGATGGCCCGTGGGAGACCGACCCTGATCGCTTTCAACAGTGGGAATACGACGCCTCCGGTGCAACTCTTTCTGTCTCAAGCTTCCGAATCTGGGTCACCGAGGAAGGCATGAACGGAGACAAGGACGTCGAGATGGCCGCGTATCTGATGAGGTGCAGTTCGTCGTGTCTTGTTCTCGATTCCGCAACCAAGAGCCTGAAGAACCAGACCGGATGGAAGATGATCACACTCCCTCTCGCCGCACCGGAATCCACCTATGGGCCCGGGGAGAGACTTGTGGTGAAGATCATCGTCACGGAAAACTCTGAGGAGGATATGTGGTTTGCCTACGGGGTCAGCAGCCACGCGGCGCGCCTGCAACTCGCCACCTTTACCCCGCCGGCGTCCACGACCACCACGACCACACTTCCCCCTACTACGAGCACTCTTCCCCCAACCACGACTAGCACAACCAGACCCGGGAGTACCACCACGCTGCCCTCACCTCCGACGACGCCCGGCCGGGGGCATTCGACCACAACGCTACCCTCTGCTCCCACGACACAACCTGACACCCCAACAACGTCAATTGTGCCGTCGGACGTAACCAACTCGACCACAACGACAACGGTTGTCGTTGCAGGAGGCGATGGGTCGGGCGGTAACGGAACCGAGAGCCCGACGTCCGATGACCTATCCGAGACATCAGCTGAAATCCTCGCTGCTTCGTTCGGCAACGAAGCAGCGCTCCAACCCCAAGAGGGCCTCATGGTCGCCTTTGCCACCGTATCGGAGACCAGCCGGCTCTACTGGCAGGCGGCGGTCGCCCTTGGCGCTCTCTTCTCAATCCTTCTGCTCGTTGGAGTTGGCAGAATCGATATCGAAGACGACCCTGACACCGCATTCCTCCAGCGGTTGCGCAAGATGAACTGACAGGTCAACCGGGCGGTATTGTCAAACCAGGCCGGATTGCCTCCATGTACGAACCACCCAGCCAGCCGCCAGGACCAAGGCGGCGATGCCGGCAACTCTCACCAAGGTGCCGTTGGTGTCCGAGCTCAAAGCCAACGTGTTGAGAATCTCAACCAAACCAGCAACCACCAGGGCCGTGCCGACGCCTCGCACCATGACCGTTAGCGGATCCGCAGGACGGTTACGCAGAGTGAATGACATTGTTCCTGCCTCGATGGAAAGCGTGAGGAGCAAAGCCTGGAGCCACAGTCCCATGTCTGGCTGCACACCGAATGCTGATTGAAGCGCCATTCGCAGGACAATTCCGACACCCAAAGCTGCAATAGCGCCACGGTGCCCTAGTACCAACCCGGCCGCCAACATGGCGACTGAGGTCCATCCCAACAGTGCAACAATCCCGCCGCCGCCGCCAGTGAGGATCACCAGGGCAGAAGCAAGCGCGACCGAGAGGGCGGCTGCTAGCCGAGTTGCCGTCGCCATGCCATCCTCCAGTTTTGGAGCTGGACCAGTGCCGATTCCGGCGACTCCGGTTCGCGCCAGATAGCCACCGGAACTCCCACGCCGGAGAGCCGGTCCCGAATTCGCTCCCGCTCCAATGCCCAAATCCGACGGCCAACGCGGCGATCCTCCCGATCCGGCTCTTCCAACTCCTCCGCCACGTCGATCTCGATAACGGCCACGTCAACGCCGGATCGCCTCAACACGTTCAGAAGGCCTGCCATATTCGGATCGAGAAGCGGTGACAGAGCGATGACCATTGCCGGCTGTTTCGCTGCCCGGACGACTGCTCGCTCGACCGCATCCCAAATCACTTGACCAGGAGTCACACCCAGCAGTTGCGCGACAAGGCGGCGACGGTGGACCTCACCAGCTCCGGCACCAATCCATCGACACATCCCATCGAGAGTGATCAACCCCAGGCGGTGCCGCCGACGTCCGTGACCCTGAAGCAGTGCAGCAGCGAGACGGACGGCCTTGTCGACTACGAAACGGAGATCCGTATTCGATTCCAACTGGGCGTCCACAAGGAGTATCACGTCTCCGTTTCTTTCCGGGTGCCTCTCGTTCACCCAAAGGCCGTCAGATCTCGAGGTCACCCGCCAATTGATATTCCGAGGGTCGTCCCCAGGGCGGTAGGAACGGAGATCAGCAAACTCTGACCCGGGGCCACGAAGTCGCGATACAAGTTCACCCACGTGCAGATTCGTCTCCAGTGGAGACATCAAGTGCTGGAGTGTCACGTCTTCAGGTACAGCGACCCAGCTGACGACCTGAGTAGAACTGTTGGCCACTTCGAACATCCCTAGAGGGGCTTCAGTGAAGGTTCGTACCGGGCCGACACCGTGTCTGCCCCAAGCCGAAGCCACCACGATGATCGCCACATCGCACTGGCGACCAACCCTAGAGACCATCAATGTTCCTTCGCCAAAGACACGCGCTCCATCGGCACTCACCACAGAAAGCCCCCGGGTGAGTCGAAGGTCAATGTATGTCCGTCCCACGTTCTGCTCAGACGTGAGCCGGAGAAGCACTTTCTTCTCCTCACCTTCGACCATCGACTCGGGCCACTCGAGTATCGAGATCTCCAGTTGGGCGGCCTCACCCCCGACCAAGCCGACAACCGCCAGGACAAGGAACGCTGTACCTACCAGGACTGGGGTGATTGCACCGGCCGCCAGTCCGGCGGCGAGTCCGACCAGCCCTGCCGTGACGTAGGCTCGAAGCCGGGGACTGGATCGGACTTTCAAGGCATGAATTCGTTGGGTAAGGCCGGCGGAGTCTCCACCTGCTCCAGTATCTCTTCGATAACTCGCTCCTCGGTGAAGTCCTGAGCCCAGTACTCAGGTCTCATGATGAGCCGATGAGCCAATCCCACCGCAGCGACATCCTGGACGTCGTCTGGTATCACGTAGTGACGCCCAGCGAGCAGAGCGGCCGCTCGGGCGAGTTTCATTAGTGCAAGGGAGCCGCGCGGGCTGGAGCCGACGCGCACTCGCCCCGAAGCCCGCGTCGCGGAGACAAGATCGATGATGTACTTGCCGACTGCCTCCGAGATGTGGATCGACTCAACCGAGGTCTGCATCTCGATCAGGGTTGCGCGATCCACCACCGTGTCGAGAGTGACGTCATCGTGGCCGCGCGTGGCACGACTCTTCAGAATCGTCCATTCCGAATCCCGGTCCGGATATCCGAGCCGGATTCGCGCCAAGAACCGATCGACCTGCGCCTCCGGAAGAGGATAGGTGCCCTCGTATTCGATGGGGTTCTGCGTCGCGATGACAAGAAAAGGTGGGCCGAGCGGATGCGTGTCCCCGTCGACGGTCACCTGACGCTCCTGCATCGCCTCCAACAGCGAAGCTTGGGTCTTGGCGGGTGCTCGATTGATCTCATCGGCAAGCAGGAGATTGGTGAAGACCGGACCTTGTCGAAATACTGGCCTACCGCTGACCGGGTCGAGCACCATTGACCCAGTGATGTCCATCGGCATCAAGTCCGGTGTGAACTGAACCCTTGAGAACTCCATATCTGTGACCTGTGCGAACGACCGTGCGAGAAGGGTTTTTGCCAGACCGGGCAGATCCTCAATAAGGACATGGCCATTGGCTAGGAATGCCATCAAAACAAGACGCAGAGCATCCCGCTTTCCGATGACCGCCTTTTCTACCTCATCGAGGATGGTCGAGGAAAGAGTGGCCACCCTCTCGGCTTCGAGTATGGGCGTTGTCACATCTCCTCCAATCGGTTCACAAGTGCATTGAGGCCCTCAACACTCACTGGATCATCGCCTGTCCCCGTCAGGGTTTCCCAATTCTCTCGACCCAAGACTTCAACCGCCTGAGGAGAGTGGAGATCGTAACCGGATCGCTCCAAGCGGTGGCCGGCAATTCGCTGCAACATGGGACGAAGACGCCGGTTGGGGCTGAGATACCCAGTGGTTGCGTCGATGACCGAAAGCTCGGATGTTGCGACCGACCTGGGGAGACGCGGCGGATCGTAAGCTGGGAGCCTGAATAGCGGAGGCTCGCTTGGATCCGAGGTTCCCGGAATTCGCCGGTATTGGAGCACCACCAGGAGAAGCAGCAAGACTTCCCAGAAGGCTATCTCAGCAGTCCCTTTAGCTTGCACCAGGATGACCGCCGCCGCGCCGGCAGCCAGGGACGCCCACAACAAGAGGCGAATCACGAGGTTTCCCCGTCGAACAAGCCTTGGAGGAAGGCTTCCGCGGCCTCCGCTTCAGACTCGGTCACCTTCGCCGAACCGTACCGTGCTCCCATATAACAGTTCATCAGGCCGACGATTGCCGGCCGCGGTAGGTCAAGCGCGCGCTGAACCCGCCTGGCATGGCGGCTGGCTGTTTCGGTCGAGCGTCTGGGGTATCCCCTCCGGCCGGACTCGATCTCAAACAGGTGGTAACTATTGAGCACGCGGGCCCGGGTATCGGTGCCCAACGTAATCGCGACCGGACCCGGATTCGCCACTAACTCGGATCCGTTGGCGACGCCCTCATCGGGAGACTCCGGGGAAAAGGGAGCTTCTGCAGTCCTCACGGTCAGACCGACACGGGTCAATGCCGCGGCTATCACTGCTGCGACCAGAATCGAGAACAGCCATCCGACCGGACCACCCGACGGTCCTTCGGCCGCATTCCCGTCATCGGCGATCTCGGAAGTCTCGGGCGAGGCAAGCAAGTCCGCCGCCCAGGGTTGAAGGAAACGGATTATCAGAAAGAAAGCTATCGCGAACAACAGGATGCCGAGATAGTTGCGCTTGCGACCGTCCTGACGAGGTTTGGCTTCTTTGACTCCATAGACGAGAAGTATCGCCCCCATCACTGCCAGGACCACAACGACCCACCCGACGATTCGGCCCAAGTCAATGTCTACCCGTGGGTCGAACTCGAACAACGGATCGTCCCCGTCGTTTCCAGGTCGCGACTTTGAAGCTACCGCCACGACAAAACCCAAAAGCAGGACCGTGAGCGCTCCAAGAGCCACCGACAGGTAGCGCCGGTTCATCAGAGCACACCTCGCTCAATCATCCATATTGCATCTGCGAGGGAATCCACCACCGGTGCCCCAACATCGTCCAGAACGTCTCGATGATGCGACCCACCGTCGTAGAGAATCGACTTGGAACCAACCGAAACTGCAGCATCGTGGTCATCGGGCGTGTCGCCGATGACAACAGCCGAGCCGGGAAGGACTTGCAACTGGCGAAGATGTTCTTTGAGATAGGTCGACTTCACATCACCAGTTGGATGCTTGAGGCCACTGATCAATCTGAAAAACTCGTCTATTCCATGCGCCTCCACGGTGGGCACGAGGCGCGATTCGGTGCTCATGGATAACAACGATTGGCTCCAGCCGAGAGTGCGTGCAGTTCGCAATGCGTCTACAGCGCCCGATGCCAGTTCGGCGTCATCGACTGCCTCGTAATACAAGTCATGGAAGGTTTTGTTCAAATCCGACCATTCCATGTCGTCAACTGGCCTACCGAACAACGCGTCGTAGAAATTTCTTACGGGACGAGTGAAGTGGTCTCGGTACCCATCGGCGTCAATAGCTCCGAGGCCGTGACGAGAGATCGAGGAGCTGACCGAGCTCACTACCAACTCGAGATCGTTGAGCAGCGTCCCGTTCCAATCCCAGACTATGTGGATATCCGACATCTGGTCTGAGGTTAGGCAACTTGCCCCTACCCGGAGTCTGCCGAGCTAGATCTCCATGCGGCCCGCCAGGGCCCGACCCAAAGTCAACTCGTCGGCGTAGTCGAGATCTCCACCAACGGGCAGGCCAGAAGCGAGACGACTGACCGTCACACCCAAGGGTTTGAATTCGCGGGCGATATACATCGCCGTTGCGTCACCTTCGATCGTTGGGTTGGTCGCCACAATGACTTCTGTCACCTTTTCGTCATCAACCCGTGCCTTCAAGGCCGCCATTGTCAGTTGATCCGGGCCGACGCCGTTGATCGGCGACAACGAACCCCCGAGAACGTGGTATCGCCCCCGAAACTCCTGGGTGCGCTCAACTACAACAATGTCTTGTGGTCGCTCAACGACACAAACGACCGTCGGATCACGTTTGGAGTCTCGACAAATCGCACATTCCTCTGCGGCCGCCACGTTGAAACAGCGTTGACACTGGCCGACCTGTTCCCGCATATCGCTGATCGCACTCGATAAACGTCGAGCGTCCACCTCGTCGACGGATAAGAGGTGAAATGCAAGTCGCTGTGCGGTCTTACGCCCAACTCCGGGGAGCCGAGCCAGCTCATCGATCAGTCTTTGTACGGGACCTTCGAACATCAGCCCAGCAAACTGCCCATGTCGAGCCCACCCGCTAGACCGCCTAGCGATTCGTTGGCGGCCGTAGCTGAAGCCTCTATGGCACTACGCACTGCAGCAACCACCAGATCTTCGAGCATCTCCACATCGTCGGGGTCGACGACCTCGGGTGAGATCGTCACGTCGACAAGCTCCTGTGTACCCGAGACAGTCGCCTTCACCATTCCCCCGCCAGCGGTGCCCTCGAATGTCTGTTCTGCAAGCTTGGCTTGAGCCGCAGCCATCTCCTCCTGCATCTTCTGGGCCTGTTTCATCAATTGACGCATGTCGGGTTGTCTATTCATAGGACCTCAAGCGTACAGGTGTCGGTGCGAAACCGACGCCCGTGCGCGCCGACCGAAACTACTTCTCTTCTACCACTTCGGCACCCAACTCCGATGCCAGCAGGTCGGTCGGATCGGTGGCGGCCTCGTCCCGCTCTTCCAGATCGTCGAGGTCGATTGCGTCTTGCTCCGCTGCGGTCGGGTCTGCCGAGCTCTCTTTGACACGGAACCGCACTTTGACCTGTCCGCCAAGGAGGTCACTAGCCCTCGTGGCCACGATGGCCGCTACAGCGTCGTCGGACTGCAAGGACTGGAAGTGAAAGTCGTGAGCCACTTCCAGAATGATTGTGTTGCCGTCTACCCCGGCAGGGACGGCTTCGCGGAAGTAGGCCCACCTTCTGGCCCCGAGAACTTCGCGAAGGCTGCCGAACAGGCTGGCCCAAACGTTCTTGAGTTCATCGAACGACACGTTGATCTCGGGCAGGGCAGGCTCGGGCTCAGGCACGATGGGAGATTCGGCAGTCTCGGGCTCGGCAGAGGTAGATTCGGCGACCGGCTCCGGCTGGTCTTCTTCCACAACTTCAACCGGTTTTGGTCTCGCTGGTGTGGCCGGCACCACGGCTGCCGCCGAACCGGCACCCTGGCTGACCTTGCGTTCGACCCTTTCGACACGAGAGAGCAGAGCAGCCTGGTCGCCACTTGTTTCCGGTCTCGTGAGCTTGATGAGCGCCAATTCCGTCATGAGCCGCTCCTCGCGACCCTCGCGCAACCGAACCAGGGCTTCGCCGAGGAGGTCGACGGCCCGGAGCACCTCTGCTGGTCGAACAGTGTCGGCTGCCTGACGCCAGCTCTCGTAGATCTCTTCCGGCTCATCGGCGATCTCGGCGAGGTTCGGCGCATAGTGAGCAAGGAAGACCCCGCGGAAGAAGCTGATGCTCTCGGCGACGAATCGCCGAAGGTCAACCCCTTGTGCCGCCAACTCTGCAACCAATTCGAGAGCGGACTTGGCATCCTCGTCAGCAACAGCTCCGGCAAGTCGTTGGAATGCTTCGGAGTCAGCGAGGCCCAACGCTCGACGTACACCATCCGTGTCAACCTTGCCTGCCCCCAGCGCGGCTACCTGCTCAAGAAGGGAGAGAGCGTCTCGCACCGACCCACCAGCGTGTCTCCCAATCGCGATCAGCGCCTGTGGGTCGGTCTCGAGACTCTCCTTTTCGGCAATTCCGGTGAGGTGTCCCGCGAGCTCTTCGATTGGCACAGGGTGAAAGTCGAACCGCTGTGACCGCGACCGGATGGTGTCGAGCAACTTGTATGGCTCGGTGGTGGCGAGAACGAAGTGGACGTTCTCAGGTGGTTCTTCGAGGGTCTTCAAGAGAGCATTGCCAGCGGCCTTGGACAACATGTGCGCCTCGTCGAGGACAAAGACCCGCTTTGACCCCACCGCTGAGGCAACGGTTGTAACACTGACTTTGATATCGCGAATGTCATCCACGGAGTTGTGTGACGCGGCGTCCAACTCCATTACGTCAAACGAAGTGCCGGTGGTAATCGCGGCGCAGCTGGCGCAGTTGTTGCAGGGCGACCCATGAGGGTCACGGTTTTCGCAATTGAGCGCCTTAGCCAGGATTCTGGCTGTTGTCGTTTTCCCAGTTCCGCGGGGACCCGTGAACAGGTACGCGTGGGCTACATGGTCTTCTGCGACTTCACGGGCAAGGGTTGTTGTCACATGCGATTGGCCAATAACGTCTTCGAATGTCTGGGGCCGGTACTTCCGGTATAAGGCTTGGTACTCCACTTCCCGAAACAGTACCTGGTTCCTGGGACATGAGCTCCGGGCCGTCTGGCACGGAGTTCTCGCGTTATCGCTTCGGATATCGGCCAAACCCGTCGATAATCGTCTGGTGACAAATCCACTACTAGCTGCCCAAGCCGGGGAGTCGACATCTGTGCAGCCAGCAGTCTGGGCCCAAGGCCTGGTCAGGAAGTTCGGCAAAAAGATCGCAGTTGACGGGGTTGACCTGTCGATCCAGCCTGGTGAGTTCTACGGACTCCTTGGGCAAAACGGCGCTGGCAAGACCACGACCATCAAATCAATAGTCGGTCTGCTTCGCCCGACCGCAGGCTCAGTCGGGATCGGCTCATTTGACACGTGGAAGTCTCCGACCGAGGTGAAGTCGAGAATCGGAGTCCTCCCCGAGGAGTTCAATCTCTACGAGCGGCTCACCGGGGCGGAACTGTTGGATTTCACTGCCTCAATGCACGGACTGGCGAAGACCGAAGCTCGGAGCCGTCGTGACGAGCTGCTGTCGCTCCTCGACCTCGAATCGGATCGCTCGACGCTCATCGGGGACTATTCGCGTGGCATGCGTAAGAAGGTGGCCCTCGGTGCCGCAATCATCCATCGCCCTCCCGTGCTGTTCCTCGACGAGCCGTTCGAAGGCGTCGATGCGGTCTCAGCACGCCTCATTCGCAATCTGCTGAAACAGGCGGCCGGAGGCGGTACCACAATCGTATTCTCCAGTCACGAGATGCACCTCGTGGAGAAACTGTGTACGAGAATCGGGATCATGGTGGCGGGGAGCCTCGTTCTCGAAGATACGCCGTCGGGCTTGATGTCGCAGATGGGTGTCGAGACGGTTGAGGACGCTTTCATTGCCGCTGTTGGCGGCAACCCGACTGAGACAACGTCGTGGTATCTCAATTCATAGAACTCAAGGCCCGGCTCACATGGAACGGGTTCCGGGCTGACAGGCAGCGAAAGATCGGTCTACCAGTCGCCATAATCCTTCTCACAGCTGCTGGGTTCTGGCTGGCCGGCAAATACCTGAGCGTGCATGAGCTGGTGTCTTTGGTCGACTCCGGAGCCGGCGATGAGTACCTGGGCTGGGCGGCGCTTTTTGCCTTCCTCGTGTGGGCAACGCTTCCAGTCATCATTTTTCCCCTAGACGAAAACCTCGATCCCCAGCAGTTAGCCACGCTACCCGTGTCGCCAACGCAAATGATCACAGGACTCTCGGCGGCGTCGCTTGTTGCGCCCTCGCTGGTTGTGCTGCTCATCCTCGGGTTCGCCAACGGAAGGATTCTCATCGAAGGCTGGTGGATGATTCTCCCTGCATCTGTCGTGCTGGTACTGCTGTTCATCGTTGGATCCCAACTCGTGTCAGCGGCCGTTTCGGCTGTCCTGCGCAGACGACGAGGGCGCGACCTGGCCACCCTCCTCGTCTTTGCGATGGCGGGGGCGGCGTTCCTCACCTATCGATCTGTATCCGAGATCGTGGGAGAGACCGGATTTGTCACCGCAGCCCTTGAACACCCAATTCTGGACAAGGCCTGGTTCCTTCCACCTGTGGCAGCACAAAGGGCAATCATCGAAGCAGCAGCCGGATCGCCGCCGGCCGCGATTGGCTACCTAATAGCTGCGACCATCGGCTTGTTGATCATCGCAGCGGTCTGGCGGTGGTTGGTCCAATGGATGATCACCACGCCAAAGGAGGGCAGCCGGCCGGCCGCGAGAGCCAGACGCAATGGCATGGCTACGGGCCCTTGGGGTCGAGTTCTGACCCTGACTCGCAAAGAGCTCCGCTTCTACGTGCGAGACCCGCGCCAACGGCTTGTCTGGACCGGAACGGTCATCTTTGTCGGCCTCGGAGTCGCCGGGGCGATCATGGGGACAACCGGTCTGTTCGACATCCGGGGTCGCGAGTGGGGTCCCCTTGTTGCGCCGATTCTGGTTCTCTTCGTCGGACTACCAATTGCCTTGAACCTGTTCGGGTGGGAGCGAGACGCAGCCAGCTACTTGTTCGTCCTACCGCTGAATCCGAGACAAATGCTGATGGGCAAGAACCTTGCCGTGGCAATCGCTTTGGCTGTCGAAACCGCGGTATTGACGATCATCCTCGCTGTCTTCATAGGGACATGGCAATGGGTTTGGCTCGTGCCTCCTCTTCTCGTAGCCGCGATTGGATGTCAGCTCGCGGTCGGAAACATCGTGTCGGTGCTCACCCCCCTCCGGCTACCACGAGAGGGCACCGACGTGTTTGCCCAGTCAACCGAGCAGGGATGTCTTGCAATTGCCAGTCAGACCCTTTCCTTCTTTGCGATCGGCTTGCTTCTGGTGCCACCTGTGTCGGCGATTGTTCTTGTGGTTGCGTTTGGCAACAATCTGAGTCCGCTCATTGGGGCGTCAATCGCCGTTGGCTGGGGAGTCCTGCTGTACAGCACTTCGCTGTGGATCTCTGGCGCCATCCTCAAACGACGTCTGCCGGAAGTTCTCGGTTGGGTTCAGGTCGCCTGATCGCTCGGCGGATAGCAGCCTGGGCCCCGCGCAGGGGGTCCACTAGATTCGGTGGACCGCTACAGAGGAAGCCATGGCCACGCTCACACCCCAACAAGAAGAACTCTGCTCACAAGACCGGTGGGATTTCTCCAGCCTCAGAGCACTCTTCATCAACACCACCCTGAAGAAGTCGCCGGAGCGTTCACACACCCAGGGTCTCATCGACATTTCAGCGGAGATAATGCGACGACAGGGTGTTGAGGTCGAACACGTCCGTGCCGTCGACCACACGATCGCACCTGGAGTCTGGCCCGATATGACCGAGCACGGTTTCGACAAAGACGACTGGCCCGAGATCTTCGCCAAGGTAGAGGCTGCCGATATCCTCGTACTCGGAACACCTATCTGGCTTGGCGAGAAATCGTCGGTTTGCACACTGGTAATCGAACGCCTTTATGGCAATTCCGGTGACCTGAACAGCGAAGGCCAATACGCCTATTACGGACGCGTTGGCGGTTGCCTGGTTACGGGAAACGAAGATGGGGCCAAGCATTGCGCGATGAACGTGCTCTATTCGCTACAGCACTTGGGGTACGTAATCCCGCCCCAGGCTGACGCAGGCTGGATCGGCGAAGCCGGACCGGGCCCTTCGTACCTCGACGAGGGTTCCGGTGGACCGGAGAACGATTTCACCAACCGAAACACGACATTCATGACGTGGAACCTGCTTCACATCGCACGAATGATCAAGGATGCCGGAGGCATCCCGGCTCATGGGAACCAGCGGTCCCTGTGGGATGCCGGTTGTCGATTCGACTTCCCCAACCCTGAGTATCGCTAGCCAACCGACCCTGATCGTGGTCAGGGATGCGACAGGGGAATCCCCAATAGGAGCGCACTGAATCGATACGTACCTTCGGCACAGTCATCAACCGAAGGAACAAAATGCCGATCCTCCTGGCCGACGATGTCCGTAAGACCTACCGAACGGGATCTCTCGAAGTCGAAGCACTTCGCGGGGTGAGTCTCGCCGTCGAAGCGGGCGAGTTTGTCGTCATCATGGGCCCTTCCGGCAACGGAAAGACCACGCTGCTCAATTGTCTCAGTGGCCTCGACGAAATCGACGGGGGGTCGGTTGAGATCGACGGCCGGTCGATACACGAGATGAGCGATCGCAAGCGAACCAAGCATCGTGCCGGGTCGATGGGGTTTGTGTTCCAGGCCTATAACCTGATCCCGGTCCTCTCCGCAGTAGAAAACGTAGAGCTGCCACTCCTCGTAAACGGGACCGCTTCACGGACCGCACGATCCGAATCCAAGAAGATGTTGGAAAGGGTCGGGCTCGCCGATCGCTTGGACCACAAGCCAAACGAGCTTTCCGGTGGAGAGCAACAGCGGGTCACCATCGCTCGGGCTCTCGTTTCCTTGCCCACGGTGATCTGGGCCGATGAGCCCACGGGAAACTTGGACTCGGAAACTGCCCAGTCCATCGTCGACCTCCTGGTCGAGGTCAACCAGTCGGGCCAAACGATCGTCATGGTCACCCACGAGTTGGAACTGTCGAAAGTTGCTGACCGACTTGTACTGATCCGCGATGGGATGGTCGAGTACGACGGTCCTCCCTCGGCAGCATCTCGAGTCTTAAAGGTCGTCTGATGACTTCACCGGCGTTTCTCGCGGCAATTGTCCTGGTGTTGCCGGCCGTCTGGTTCGCCAGGAGACAAGCGATCAGGCGATTCGCTTGGCGTAACCTCACCGCACGTCCTGCGGAGGCCGTCCTGGTCACTCTTGGCACCATGCTCGGGACCGCGATCATCGTCGCCTCATTTGTGGTCGGTGACACCATCAAGGACGGTGTTGGGTCGATTGTCGACACGACACTCGGACCAATAGATGAGACGGTCGTAGTCGAAAACCCAGAGGATCTGGATTCGGTGGTTGCTGCAATCGACGGTGCTTCGATCGACTCAATCGACGGCCTTGCCACAGTGTTGTCTCTTCCTACGGCGGTGACAACGGTCGGCGACGAGCCACGAGGGGAGCCTCGAGTCTGGATCGCCGAAACGGACTTTGGGCAGGCAAGGACCTTCGGTGGCGATGAGGCAACCAGTGGTTTCGTCGATGCCGGCCCCACACCGGTCTCAGGTGAAGCCGTGATCACAACCAGATTCGCAGACAAGCTCGGAGTATCTGCTGGCGATCGACTCGTGATCCATACGTTTGGGTCGTCGACGACCGTGATGGTCCGAGCAGTTATCGATAGATCCAGCGCGGCCGGATACAACTCCGTTTATGTCGCTCCGGGAACGATCGATTCCCTGTCGACCAACAGGCCACCAGAAGCTCCACAACCGAGAGCCGAAGTGCTGGTCTCCAACAACGGAGGGTTTGAGTCCGGGGCCGACCTCACCGATGAGGTCGTTTCGAGTCTCGAGGCTGCAGTCACCGGCTTTGACGGGGTACGAATCGAGACTGTCAAGAACGACGTGCTTGAAGACGCAGCTGCGGACGGGACGGAGTTCACGACCCTCTTCAACAGCATCGGCAGTTTCGCCGTGATTGCCGGAATTCTCCTGATCGTCAACCTGTTTGTGATGCTTGGGGAAGAGCGCCGGGTCTCACTTGGAATCATGCGCGCCATTGGATACTCGAGGTCCCAGGTCACGAAGGTCTTCGCGTTGGAGGGAGCCATGTATTCGCTACTCGCTTCCTTGCTCGGTGTGGCCGCGGGCCTTGGAACAGGGTGGGTTCTGGTCAGAATCCTCAAGACAATCTTCTTCGAGCAAAACGACTTTCTGGACATCGGTTTTGCCCCGCAGTTCGACAGCATGGTCCTGGCATGGGCCATCGGTCTGGGGATCAGCATGGTCACCATTTGGATCACGTCGATCCGGGTGTCCCAACTCAACATCATCTCAGCCGTTCGGGACCAGCCCCAACCAAGAACCCGAAGGGGAAGACTGAAAGTGATCCTGTCTGCCGGCTTTGGTGTCATCGCCGGTGCCGGGGTGGCTTATCTCGGTCAAGCGCAGGAGGTGCAGGCGGCCGTCATGGCTGGTGTTCCCATAGTTGCCTTCTCAACGATTCCACTTCTCAGTGGACTGCTCGGCAAGAGAGTTTCAGCGGTGGTTGGTGCCTTGGCCGCCATGACCTGGGGCATGATTGTGTTCAGTCTGTTCCCCACCCTGATGCAGGAGGCGGACATCGATGTGTTCGTCGTGCAAGGAGTCGTCCTGGTCGCCGGAGCAGTGACCATCTCGGCATCCGCGGATCGGCTATGGAGCCGGGCCGTTTCCGCGATATCCAGACTCGGTGGCGGCCTCTCTTCGAGACTAGGACTGGTCTATCCGCTGGCCCGGAAAGGCAGAACCGGGCTTCTTCTCGGAATGTTCTCTCTCGTTGTCTTCACCATCACCTTCATGGCGGTGTTCAGCCAGATTCTCGGAGAGCAGACCCGAAGTCTCGTGGATGACGCCCGCGCCGGCTACGAGATCGTTGCATCTTCCTCGACCTTCAACCCTGTAGAAGAATCCGAGATAGCTGAGACGGAAGGCGTCGACCGGGTGGCCCCGCTGGTCTCTTCGCCGGCTGAGTTCGCTGTCAACGGACAAGACGAGCCCGAAAGCTGGAAGGTGACCGGATTCGACGCACGGCTAATTGAGACGGAGACGCCGAAGTTGGCTTCCAGATCGCCTGAATACACCTCCGATCGGGAAGCGTTCGAAGCGGTGTTGGCGGACGACAGCCTGATCATCATCGACGACTTCTTCCTGGACAACGGGTCCGGGCCTGGCGCCGAACGATACGCAGTCGGACAGGTCGTGGACTTAGTTGATCATGACGGGGAGACCCGCGCGCTGACCATCGCAGGAGTGTTAGCCAACGACTGGATCTTCGCGGGCTCGTATATGGGAGTCGAAGCGGTTGAACGGTATCTGGATCCTCGCGGCACCACTTTCTACATTGGCGTCGACGAGGGAACCGACCCTGAGTTCGTCGCCACTCGTCTCAATGCAGACCTGATCAGCTTTGGCTTCCAAGCCACGACGTTCGAAGCAGACGTTGCGGCGGAAGTGGCCGAGACGCTCGGCATATTCAGGCTATTCCAAGGATTCTTGTCGATCGGTCTAGTCATAGGAATCGCGGGGCTATCCGTTGTTCTGGTCAGGGCGGTGCGAGAACGGCGCCGCGCGATCGGCGTTCTACGAGCCCTCGGAGCCGAGTCGACCACTGTTCGCGGTGCCTTCCTCGTGGAATCCGCCTTCGTCGCGATTCAGGGCGTGGTAATTGGAGCCGTCCTTGGGCTGATCACTGCCTACCAGGTGATCGTTAACTCCAATACCTTCGGCGATGCAGAGCTCGACTTTGCCTGGCCATGGCTCGGGCTGGCGATAGTGATTCTGGTCCCCACTATTGCGGCGCTCCTAGCCGCTGCAATACCGGCTCGTCGGGCATCCCAGATAGCTCCAGCAGTGGCATTGCGAGCCGAGTAGAGCAAACGAAAAAGACGGCACCGGCTGTACGCAATGCTTGGCCCCATCTTCGTTTCCCGTGACCAGGCACAGCACCACGGGAGGCTCTACCCTTCCGCCCGCAGTGACGACTGACAACCAATTACAGGAGACCCCACCCGCGCGGCCATCGCGATTCCCCCCTTGGACCGAGACGCTGGGAAGGCTTGGTCTCGCAGGCGTCTTTCTCTTCATTTTCCTCGTCGGGGTCAAGTCCCTCGAGTCCGGGATCAGTGCGTTTGGGTCGGACTTTGTCGACGACGTCTTTGCGTCCGTTTCCTCCCCACTGGCAGGTCTCGCTGCCGGGGTCCTCGCCACCGTCCTCGTCCAGTCATCGTCGGTCACGACGGCGACGATCGTTGGGCTCGTCGGGGCAGGGGTCCTGCCTGTCGAAAGCGCGGTACCGATGGTCATGGGCGCCAACATCGGGACGACGGTGACCAACACCCTGGCGTCCTTGGGGCACCTTCGCCAGTCCGCTTATTTTGAGCGGGCCTTCGCCGCCGCCACCGTCCATGACTACTTCAACATCTTGGCCGTTGCCGTCCTCTTACCAGTAGAGATCGCATTTGGCCTGGTGAGCCGGATTGCCGAATGGGGAACCAGAACGTTTGATGGACTTCTCCCTGCGGTTGAAGGCTCATCCCCGATCAAGGATGCCGTCAAGGCACCAGTCACCTGGTTCAAAGACGTCATCGAAGGTGTAGGGCTCGAGGGTGCCGAAGGAGGCATTCTCTTGGCCCTCGGACTCGGGTTGATCTTCGTGTCCCTTTGGCAGATCACGCATCAAATGCGCGAGGTCATGTCAGGGCGTATCGAGAACGCCGTGAATTCGGTCCTCGCCAAAGGCGCCGGTGCGGGAGCGATGCTGGTGGGCCTGGTAATGACCGTCGCTGTGCAGAGTTCCAGCATCACAACCTCAATAATGGTCCCGCTGGTGGCCGCCGGCGTGATCACGCTCCACAACGCGTTCCCCGTCACACTCGGCGCAAACCTCGGTACAACCGTCACTGCCTTGCTGGCATCGGTGGCTGCCGACAGCAGTGACGCTCTCACCATCGCTCTTGCCCACGTTGCCTTCAACATTCTTGGAATTCTCATCTTCTACCCGGTACCAGCCATGCGCCGCATCCCGATTTTCCTCGCCGAACGGACAGCGGCCCTAGCCGTCAAGCGTCGGTCTCTGGTGTTCGTTTATCTGGTAGTCCTGTTCATCGTGGTGCCTCTCGTAATACTGTTAGTTGCATAAGGAAGGAAACCAATGTTCTCCATATTCAGAGACGCAGACCAGATGGAGACTGCTGAAGAGCAACTGACCGCCATGCTGGCCAGCTGCCAGGACACGTTCGAACTAGCTGCAGGGGCCGTTTTTGGTGAGATGGGTGTCAAAGAGGCAGGAGATCAACTGGCGACCATCGACCGGGATTTGAACAAGACCGAACGGGCAGTCCGACGGGAGATGCTCGTCCATGGCACTGTCCGAGGGGCGGAGGTGGACCACGGGCTGATGATGGCCTACATGTCGGTCGCCAAGGACATCGAACGAATCGGCGACTACTGCAAGAACATCTGGAACCTCGCTCAAGTTGGAGTCAACCTTTCCCAAGGAGAAGACAGTGACGAACTGATGAGCCATCGGAAACGCGTCACGTCGATTCTGCACGACAGTCTCGAAGCATTCAGGAATCAGGACACCGACAAAGTACATGACCTGATCAAGGGGATCGATCAAGACACCACCCACTACGACGACCACATCGTTGAGTTCGTCAACTCGGATCTTCCCGGTCGGGTTGCTACTCCGCGAGCGTTGTTTTATCGGTACATCAAGAGAATCAGCGCCCACTTGAGCAACGTCTTGACCTCTGTTGTGATGCCTGTGGACCGGATTGACTTCTACAAGGAGTCAAAAGCGCTGGACAGCTAGCCCAGACCCTCTAAGGGTTGGGCCTCGGATTGCGAGACGGGTTCATGAGGCTGCTCGGCATTGGCGCGAACTTCATCGGCTGACCCCCGGAACATCAAGGCAGCAGCTAGTCCACCTCCGATGGCGAAAACACCAGCAGCGACGAACACGTTTCGGACACCAATCGCAGCCGCGGCAACTCCCGCCACACCCATCGATACCACTGTCGCTGCCGAGATGGCAGCGTTCAACGCTCCGCCAACTCGGCCACGAAGGTGGTCCGGAACCAGCGTCTGAGAAAGGGTCCCCACACCGCCATTGACCGGTGCCAGCATGAAACCAACCGCGAAGCCGACAATTGCGATCTGCCAGGCCGAAGCGATCTGGCTGATGGCAGCAATCGCAACACCCAATCCGACCATGCCCCACACGATGAGAGTCGGCGGATTGAGCCTCTTGGCGAAAGCCGCCACCAAGCTGCCCGCAACAATCATTCCCACGACCTGACCACCCTCGACGAGACCGAACAGCGCTTCGCTGAGCTGCATCTCGTCGATCAGCAAGGGGACGATCAGAACATTGACCGCGCCCAACCCGAGCATCGCGATCCCAGCACCGAGCAGGACCGCCCGAAGCGACCGGGATGAGACGAGGACTGACAGCCCTTCCTTCAGCTCGGCCCATACGCGACCGTCTTCGCTGGCCTCGCGAGCTGCGTCGGTCCTTATTCTCGAGATCAGGAACGCGCTCAGAAGGAACGTTGCAGAGTCCACCAAGAAAGCAAGTGTGAGTGTTGTTGACACAGCAGCAAGGATCCCGGCGGCTGTCGTCCCCAAGACGTTGAAAATCGTGCGCGACGTCTGCGATATGGAGTTAGCGGCCAGCAGATTCTCTTCGCCAACGATCCGAGGCAGCAGAGCTGATCGCGCCGGATTGAACAGGGTTGCAATCGAAGCTTGCAGGAACGCGAGTCCGTACATCACCGGAATCAACGATTCCGATTGGACGAACACAAAACCGAGAACAACCAGACCACGAAGGACATCGGAGACCACCATCGCCTTCTTGCGATCGAATCGGTCTGCATAGACACCTGAAACCAAGCCAAAGACGAGGGCAGGAAGTGTCACCGAGATGACCAAGCCGGCCAGAGCGACCGTCGAACCAGTCAACCGCTGGACGAGGATCAGAAGAGTGAGGAAGGTCAGATTGTCACCGAAATCGGAGGCGACCTGGGCGTACCAAATCCTTCGGTAGTCGGCTATCCCGAACAGTGTCTTGAAACTACTCACGACTGTCCTCGACGTGCCGGCGTCGCCAGCGGGAAGAAGACAAGCGAAAGGGCGAATTCCTCGTCACCCCGCTCTTCCTCTTCGGACGAACCACGTCCCCATTTGCTCACCAATTCCTCGAGTTCGGCCGCGAACTCATTCGCCTCCTCTCGCGACATCAAGCGAACCGATCGGCTGATCGTCCCCGGATACTTATCGGACTTCTCTTTGCCCTCCGCAAGTGCCTCGAAATGGTGGAAGAGCCCTTGCTCTGCGTCGAGACGGGCACCATCGAGAATCGCATCGGCAGATGCCCTGGCCACACGTCCCAGGTCCTCGTTGTTTTCGTACAGCTTGGGACTCGGAGCAAACGTGCCGGCCACGCATTGAAAGAGCCTTTCGATCATCGCGCCTGCCTTGCGGGTCTCGACCACTTCGATGACACCCAAATCCTCGAGGAGACCGAAGTGGTAGTAGAGACGTGTAACCGGAACGGCCATCGCATCGGCTACAGCCCGGACGGTTGTCGGTTCTTCGAGGTGGCGCAGAATCCGCAACCTCGTGGGGTTATTGAGGACCTCCAGGACCCTCACGTCTTCGATCTCGAATACCTCGTCGATCTTTCCCATACGGCATCTTTATTCAAATCATTCGAATGTTCAAGCGACTTGAACAAAACCCCATCATTTGAACGTTGAACAGATCGTTGGGTTTGCTGAATGGCTTCCTGTCCTGCTTTTCTGCACCGATGGCAAACCTCAAACTGGGCATTGACCTCGACGGTGTTGTTGCGGACTTCACCGCTGGCTGGATGCGCTTCTACAACAGAGAGTACGGAACACAGCTCAGGGTCGAGGACTCAACGACTTGGGACGGTTTGGTCTCCCTGACCCATTTCGAATCGATGAGTGAGTTTTGGCGGTGGTCGGCAGATCTCGACGGACATTCTGTCTTCTGGCACCTCGACACCTTCCCGGGGGCTGTTCAGGCGCTGACCCAGCTCGACGCCGACGGCCATCACATCGCAATTCTCACTACGAAGCCGCGGTTCGCCGTCCATGACACCTTTGAGTGGCTGGCGCGGCATCGAATCCCGACCACCGAAGTGCACATCCTCGAGGACAAGTGGCGCGTGGAATGTGACGTCTACCTAGACGATTCCCCGCACGTGCTCCCGGGTTTGGTGCGAAACCGCCCCGACCGGACGGTATGCCGCTACGTCCGTCCGTGGAATGATCCAGTCAAAGGAACCGTCGATGTCGCCAGCTTTGACGACTTTCGCGAAGTGGTCTCTGGCTTGGCATGAAGTGACCATCCCCCGCTAAGTTGTCTACGGCGAATGCGGGCTTCGCCATTAGTAATTCTAAGAAAGAGTGGAAATGCAACGAAAAAGCATTATTGCCTTGATGGCAATTCTGGCACTCGTCATCGCCGCATGTGGTGGGGGAACAGACGAGACAACGACGACCGCGGATAGTGGTGAAGACACCACTACAACAGTCGCCGAGACGACAACAACCGAGGCCGCTGAGCCCGAAGTAGGTAGCGAGGAGAATCCGATTCAGGTGCTCTTCGTGCCATCGGTATCTGCTGAGGAAATCATCGCCGGAGGCGAGTTACTCGAGCAGACCCTCGAGACCGAGACTGGCTACGCCTTCGACGTTTCGGTCGGTGCGAGCTATTCGGCTGTCCTCGAAGAGATGTGCGCCAACCCGGAAAAGGTTGTGGGCTTCATCCCCGCTCAGGCGTACGTGCTCGGTAGCGACCTTTGTGGCATCGACGTTGCGTTGAAGTCACTCCGATTTGGCTACACCGAATACTGGACCGAGTTCATCGTTCCGCGCGACAGCGATATTGAGTCACTCGAAGACCTCAACGGCAAGACATGGGCCTACCCCGAAGCAACCTCCACCTCTGGTTGGTTGGTTCCATCGGGTATCTTCGCCACAACGGGGATCGAGCCCGGGAGCGAAGTAGAAGCCGGCGGTCACACCGCAACCGTGCTCGCCATCTACAACGGCGAAGCCGACTTTGGAACGGTGTTCTTCTCACCAGCCATCGATGCTGAGGGCAACGTGGTGTGGGACGGAACCGATGAAGGCGCCGACGTCTCCGAGGACCTGGTCTCCAGCTGTGGAGTCAACGCCGACGGCGACCTGTTCTGTGGCGACAACTACGAAGTCCGTGACGCTCGTCGTAACATCCGCGAGGACAACCCCGACGTGATCCAGAATGTCCGGATTCTCGCCCTGTCGGCACCGATTCCCAATGACACCATGTCGTTCTCTCCCGAGTTCGACGAGATGCAGGCGGAAACGATCGTCCAGGCGCTCAAGGACTTCGCTGAGAACGACCCCGACGGCTTCGGAACTGCCTTCGATGCCTACTCGTGGTCGGGAGTCGCTGACACCAGTGACTCGGACTTCGACTCGATCCGTGCCCTGGTTGACGCCCTTGGCCTCAGCCCTGAGGACCTCGGCTGATCGGGAAATCGAAATAGACACTCAACAGAAGGTGGGGCTCATTTGGCCCCACCTTCTTTGACGTAGGAGCCTGAATGCTGCGTGTGGAGAACCTGACCAAGGTCTACGACAACGGGACCGTTGCCCTCCAGGACGTGTCCTTTGAGGTTCCAGACGGCCAGTTCCTCGCGGTCATCGGGCTTTCCGGCTCCGGGAAGTCCACGCTCCTCCGCTGCATCAATCGTCTGATCGACCCCACCGAGGGAAAGATCTATTGGAACGATGAGGACATCACTGCCGCCGGCCAGGAGGATCTACGCCGGATCAGAAGGCGGATCGGCATGGTGTTCCAACACTTCAACCTGGTCAGTCGATCCAAGGTTCTCACCAACGTGCTCGCCGGTCGACTTGGCTATACCAACCCGGCCATGAGCCTCCTCAATCGCTTCACCTCCGCAGACGTGGCCAAGGCCTACGAGTCGTTGGCCCGAGTTGGGCTCGACGAAAAGGCGAAGTCCCGTGCCGATGAGTTGTCAGGCGGACAGCAGCAACGGGTTGGCATCGCTCGAGCCCTGATGCAAGAACCGGAGATCATCCTTGCCGACGAGCCGGTAGCCAGCCTCGACCCGGTGCTAGCGCACTCGATCATGCAGCACCTCGAGTCGATCAACAAAGAGGACAAGACGACCGTTCTCTGCTCACTCCACTTCCTCGATCTGGTCCACCGCTACTCAGATCGGGCGATAGCCCTCTTCGACGGGAAACTGGTTTTCGATGGGGCGCCAAGCGAAATCGACGACGCCAAGTTCAAAGACATCTACGGACATGAGGCGGAGCGAGTTGGCTAACAACGAATCCACGTCAAAGGCGCGCCGCCGTCTCTACATCGTCCTCGGAATTGTCCTCGGCATTGTCATCTACGGAATCGCGGTGGAGGAAGTCGGGGTCAGTCTCGACGAGTTGACCTCCGAAACTCGCCAGGAGCGCCTAGCCCAGAACATCCGCAACCTGGCCAATCCAGAGCTGGTCACCTACGACTTCAACCAGGTCGAGACCAACGTTGGGGTGTTTGTACCTTGCCAAGGAGAACAGGCAGACTCGTCCAACGAGGGACTAACCCTGTCTCCCGGCTGTGGAGATCCGGGCGAGATCATCACCTTGTCAGGCGAGGGATTCAACTCGTTCGAGGAGGGCCTCATCCAGTTCATCCCCGACAGCGAGTTCGACATCGACCTCCCCCTGGGCCGGTTCGCCGCCGACGAAGACGGAAACTTCTCCGTCGAGATCGAGCTTCCTGACCGTCCGTCAGAGATCGCACAGGCAGTACGGGTCGTAGTGCCTGAGCGGATCGGAACCTGGGGGAATCGCCAGGAGGTGTGGACCGACACCAACGAGAATGGCATTCGCGACGACGGCATCGTCACCGGCGATGGACTCACCGTTACCGTCGAAGGAGTTTCACCCGAAATCCCGGCGGCAGCACTGCTGGACCCAACCCGACAGGTTGTGGAGTTCGTCACGACTGGTGACGAGGAATTCATCCCGGCTTCCGGTCCCGCCACGGGTGTGCCCGCCGACCCCATCGGCTCCACCGAGAACGACGTAACGATTGCAAGCATCGATGGCTCCGGCTCGACGGTCACGGTCAACATCACCGCCGAGGAGGGAACAGACCTGTCCGGCTGGCGAGTTTCGATTTACGACGGGGTTGACGGTGAGGTCGCCGCAACCGAATCGCTCGGAGACCAGATCGAGCTATCGCCACGGGTGTCCGAACAAACCATTCTCACCATCGAAAAGATCATCGACACCGTCTTCCTGGCCCTCATCGCGACAACTCTCGGGCTGATGGTGGCTTTGCCCCTGAGCTTCATTGCCGCCCGCAACCTGATGAAAGACGTCTCCACCTCCGTGATCGGACTCGGTCTCGGTCTGGTGGCAGTTCCCGCTGGAGTGCTGCTTGGCATGCAATTGGTCGACGCCCAACGCGGCTTTCTCGGGAACTCAGCCCGCGAGGTCGGAGCCCAGCTACTACTCTTTGCGGTGGGTGCTGCTGCCTCCTTCTTCCTCGCCCGCATCATCTTCTTCGGCCGCGAAGAAAGGTCGAGCCTGGAGCGAATCGGCCTATCCATTGCGTCGCTGATAGCGACATCACTGATGCTCGAGGGGTTCTTCGGTCTGGTGACTGCCGGGGCCGGCGCCCTTGAAGAGCCGTTCGGCGCCCTCGCCTTCATTCCCGGCCTGTTCACGACCCTTGGCGAGGTGGGGACGGTCATTCTTCCTTTCCTGATCGGGCTAGCAACTGCCTTTGTTCTCATTGGAGTTTCCAATCGGGCCGCCTATTGGCTGAATGCCCACTCGTCGCGCAGTTTCCGGCACCTCATCGGCTTCGTTGCCATGGCGCTCGGCGGAGCGGTGGTCGGGGTGATCCTCGGTGCGCTTGTCGACTGGCTGTACCTGATCGCCAATCCCACCGCCACGGTCTACTTGCCCGCTCTAATCGGAGCAATTATCGGACTGGTCATTGCCTGGCTTGGTCACCGCAGAGGCGAGATCAAGATCGGCCTATCCATCTACTACGTGGCCCGCACCATTTTCAACGCACTGAGATCGATCGAACCCTTGGTCATGGTCATCGTGTTTGTGGTTTGGGTCGGTTTCGGTGAGTTCGCCGGATCGCTGGCTCTGGCGTTGCACACCTCAGCTGCCCTGGCCAAGCTCTACTCCGAACAGGTGGAGTCGATCGCGGCTGGACCGATGGAAGCGGTGCGCGCCACCGGCGCCACCCGTCTCCAGAACACGATCTACGCAGTCGTCCCCCAGATAGTCCCGCCCTACATCTCCTTCACCATGTATCGCTGGGACATCAACGTGCGCATGTCGACGATTCTCGGTTTCGCCGGTGGTGGTGGTATCGGGTTCCTCCTCCAACAGAACGTCCAGTTGGGCAACTACCGCGCCGCTTCTGTCCAGATGCTCGCAATCGCCATAGTTGTCGCCACCATGGACTACGCCTCCAGCCGTTTGCGTCAACGTTTCACGTAGGAACGACAGCCTTGAACGAGATGAAACGCATTACACGTGCGGACCGTGAAGCGGAAGAAGCCAGCCTGCTGGCGCCGTCAGCCACGAGGTCAACCGAAAGTCAGGGTCGCGCCCGCCCAGAAGCGGACGACGAGTTTCGGACAGCCTTTGAACGGGATCGCGACCGGATCATCCATACCAAGGCCTTCCGACGACTGAAACACAAGACCCAGGTCTTCCTGAACCCCGATGGTGATCACTTTGTGACCCGGATGACCCACACCATCCATGTCACCCAGGTGGGACGGGCCATCTCTCGGGCGCTCGGCCTCAATGAGGCACTGACCGAAGCAATCTGTCTGGCCCACGATGTCGGTCACTCGCCTTTTGGGCATACCGGGGAAGAAGCACTCACCCCCTACGTCGAGGGAGAGTGGCTGCATTCCGAACAAGGAGTGAGGACGCTGTCTGTCCTCGAGCCACAAAACCTCACGAGCGAGGTCCTCGACGGGATCAGGGCGCACTCGTGGAAGATTGATCCCCCGCCGCACACGCCTGAAGGGTGGGTGTGTCGGTTCGCCGATCGGATCGCCTACCTAACTCATGACGTGTCCGACGCGATTAGAGCAGGTGTGATCGAGTATCACGACATACCACGCGACACGTTCACAGCGTTCGGCTCCTCGTCTCGCGAATGGATCGCCTCCATGATCGGTGCGGTTGTCGAACCGAGCTACGCCGCGGGGAGAGTCACGATGGACTCGGAGCGATTGGCTGTCATGGACAAGCTCAGGGACTTCATGTTCGATCGTGTCTACCTGAGTCCGGAAAGCGAGCAACAAAAGGAGCGTGCGATTCACGTGATCCGGGATCTGGTGAACTATTACAGCGACCACCCCCAGGAGATACCCGATACGTTTCAACTCGCCAACGGGGACACCCTCACTGCCTCGATCGACTATGTGGCCGGCATGACCGATCGTTACGCCCTGAAATCCTGGGATCGACTCTTCCGGCCCCAGCTGAATCTCTAGCGGCCCGAGTCACCGGCCGTCCTGATCGAGATTACAGGAAGGGTTGGGTTCGTAACTACCGTCAAAGCCGATGCTGTCGGTGGACTCGCTCTCCAAAAACTATGGCGATGTAGTTGCGCTCGAATCGTGCTCGTTCCAGGTTGACCGGGGTCGGATGCTCGGTTTCTTGGGTCCGAACGGTGCTGGCAAAACCACCGCAATGAGGTCGGTCTTCGGTCTCGTCAACCCTGACGCCGGCAGAGTGACCTGGGACGGGGAGCCGATCTCCCCGAACATGAGGCGACGTTTTGGCTATATGCCGGAACAACGCGGCCTGTATCCAAGGATGAAAATCCTCGACCAGGTCCGCTATCTGGGTCGCTTGCATGGGATGGACCACGCCTCAGCCCACGAATCAGCCAACCAGTGGTTGGACCGGTTGGGTCTCAGCGATCGGAAAGACAATCCTCTGGAGTCCCTTTCGCACGGCAACCAACAAAGAGTGCAACTCGCTGTAGCTCTGGTCCATGACCCTGAATTGCTTGTGCTCGACGAGCCCTTCAGCGGGCTCGACCCCATAGCTGCCGAGACGATGGCCGGGATCCTGACCGAGGAGGCAGCTCGCGGCAAGGCAGTTGTGTTTTCATCTCATCAACTCGACGTCGTCGAGGATCTCTGCGAGGACGTCGCCATCATCAATCAGGGCGCCATCGTTGTGGAAGGCGTAGTCAAGGAGCTGCAGGACGCCGCACCTATCCGTCATGTTGAGATCGAGGTGGAAGGCGACGCCGACGCCCTGCTATCCGGGCTCGAGGGTCTGCGACATACCAGCAGCAAGGGGAACGTCCACACAGCGATCATCGAAGCCAGTACCGACGTGAGGGGCCTTCTCAATGCGGCTCAGGACGCCGGAGCGGTCCGACATTTCACCTACACAACTCCCTCGCTGACCGATCTGTTCCGGGAAGCGGTCATATGAGCTCCCTAGCGGCAATCCGACTCGTCGCCCTGCGGGAGCTTAAGGAGCGGGGGAAATCCAAGCCGTACCTCTTCACATCCGTGATCACGATTCTCCTGGTGCTCACAATCATCATCCTCCCGGCGGTGATCGGTACCGACACTGAAACCTACGACGTCGGTTCAGTTGGCTCCGGAAACTCGGAGATTGCAGCAACAGCAGAGCTACTCGCCAACATAGGAGACGAATCGGACTCGCCGGCATCAGTGAACATCGAGCTCGTGGAGTTCGCTGATGTCGATGCGGCCGAGGCCGCCCTACTTGCGGGCGACGTCGACGTGGTTCTCGTCGATGGAAACAAGTTGATCGTGGAGCGCCAAGGCGGGTTTTTCGGCAATGGCGGCCCAACTGGACTCCTCCAGCAGGCTGCTGGTGCGATTGCACTGGAAGAAGCAGTCGCGGCAGGCGGCCAAACGGCATCTGACGTCGTCGAGATCATCTCCTCCGAGACTCTCGAGGTGACAGCCCTCGTAGAAACCAATGAAGAGGAAGGTCAAACCTCTGTGGTCGCGTACTTCGGGTTGATCCTGCTGTACATGGCGATCATCTTGTACGGGACGTGGATCCTCACCGGCGTCACTGAGGAAAAGTCCAACCGTGTCGTCGAAGTGATGATCTCGACCATTAGACCTTGGCAGCTGCTGGCCGGAAAGATCGTCGGTATTGGCATCCTTGCACTGGTCCAGTTTGTCGGCACGATCACCGTGGCGGCTATCGCAGCCAACCTCTTCGCATCGTTCGACATACCATCGATACCACTGCTGAGCGTGGCGAACCTTGCCCTCTGGTTCATACTCGGATTCCTTTTGTACGCCGTTCTCTTCGGCGCAGCCGGATCCCTGGTGGGGCGCTTGGAGGATGCCCAAAGTGCGGCGATGCCGATGACGATGTTTTCGGTTATCGGTTTCTTCGCAGGATTCTTCGTACTCGGCGATCCCGACGGCGTAGTCGCGGTCGTCACCACGTTCATACCGTTCACCGCCCCGTTCACCGTGCCGATACGGGTCTCGCTGGAGGCCATCCCCGCCTGGCAATTCGCTCTCGCGGTGCTGATCACCTTGTTATCGATCTATGGAGCCGTACGTTTTGCCGGACGGATCTATGCCGGGAGCATCCTCAAATCTGGAGCACGGACCAAACTCAAAGAAGCCTGGAGTTCTGCCGACGGATAGATTCCGGCCCTTTAGGCTCCACGTATGGCTTTTGACGAGACACTTGCGGAGAGGATTCGAGACCATCTCGCATCCAATCCGGACATATCCGAGAAGAAGATGTTTGGCGGACTGGCGTTTCTCCTTCACGGGAACATGAGCGTTGCGGTGAGTGGTGACTCACTCATGGTGAGGGTTGGCACTGAACACTATGAGGAAGCCCTAAGTGAACCCGGCGTCAGTGATACCGGGACCAAGATGAAGAAACCGATGAACGGATGGGTCTGGGTTGGGGCATCCCAACTCTCCGACAACCATGACCTCGGCCGCTGGGTCGAACGTGGCCTCGCCTTCGCGGGCACTTTGGACAAGAAATAGCGATGGGCTACCAGCACATCGAAATCGAGGTCGACAACAGCGTTGCGACGCTGTGGTTGAACCGTCCCGAAAAACTCAACGCAATGTCGGAAGACATCTGGTCCGACATCCCGGAGGCTATGGCAACGATCGAAGACGACGCTGGCATCCGGGCTGTCATCCTCGCCGGTCGTGGTGAAGCCTTCACGGTCGGTATCGATGTTTCCATGCTCGCCAGCCTTAGCCCCCAAGGCGCTTCCCAGGCGGTGGCCAACAAGAACCTCTACAAGACAATCAAGCGCCTTCAGCGGACAGCATCGGTGTTCGCCGAGTCTCTCAAGCCGACCATCGCCGCCGTACATGGTTATTGCCTGGGGGCAGGCATGGACCTGATCACTGCCTGTGACATTCGTCTGGCCAGTTCCGACGCAGTCTTCTCGATTAGGGAAACCCGGATGGGACTCGTCGCCGATATCGGGACGCTGCAAAGACTTCCTGAAATCGTCGGAGCAGGGCACACCGCCGAAATGGCGTTCACCGGCGCCGACATCGACGCTCGGCGGGCCGAGGAAATCGGGCTGATAAACCATGTTCTCGACAGTCGTGCCTCGCTTCAAGAGCGGGCCAAGACACTCGCTGAACAAATCGCGGCTAACTCTCCGCTGGTGGTTGATGGGGCGAAACAGGTCCTTGCGGCCAACCGAGGCAGGACTGTCGAACAGGCCCTCGACTTCGTGGCTCAGTGGAACGCATCGTATCTTTTGTCCAACGACCTGATGGAAGCTACGGCTGCCTTTGTGGAGAAGCGGCCCCCGGATTTTCGAGGCGATTGATCGAGGCACTCAGCTGAGGTGCTCAACCGCAGATAATCTCAACCCGCCTGTTGATCGAGCGCGACGACTCGTCATCGTCGGGTGAAACCAACAACTCGGTTTCGCCTCGACCTTCAGCGCTGACACCGGAAGCCGGGAATCCGCGAAGTACAAGATCATCCACGACAGCCTGCGCCCTCCGTTCCGAAAGGTCCTGATTGTGTGCATCGCTGCCCTCCGAGGATGTGTGGCCGATCACTGTGATCTCCGTTACGCCTGTCTCCGTAAGCACCCGGAAGATGTCAGCAAGTACCTGTTCCGACTCGCGGCGAATCAGGGAAGAGTCTTCGGCAAAGCCAACATAGAGTGGAGGACCGCACACAGCAGCCTGAGCTGAAGGGGAGGAGCAGTCGGGTGGCTGGGTATCCGGGGTGGCGGTGATCCGCGACTCGAGGCGACCCCCGCTGGTCGATGCAGACGCATTGATGCTGCCGTCGTCATCGGAGACCAGCACCAAGGCAACAACATCTCCGGTGCCAGAGTCAGTCCCTGTCAATGTCCCGACCACTCCGCTGACGGTCCCAGAGATCGGGAAGGCGCCCAAACACCCGGTTACCACCGACCCGACCTGGGTGAGTTGCAGCATGTCACCGGTCACATCAGGGCGCTCCAAGAGTCTCAGGTCCCAGAACCCATCGAAGCCTTGAGAGAGTGGAGGAATCTCTTGCTCTCCCCTGCCAACCAGCTCGGTGAAAACGAGGTCAGTGCGGTTCTCTGCGCCTGGTTCTACTTCGAGACCGCCCTGGAGAACCACCTTGATCCATCTCACCGGCATCTCCGATCCAACGATGAATACCTCGGCTTCCCCGGACTCGCTTGCCGATACCAGGCTCCCAGAGGCAAGCAGCTCGAACCCGCTAGATGGACCATCGGCCGAACCGGATACTGATATGTCCCGGAAGAAGGTCTGACGGCCCGATGGATCCAAGACTTCCGGGATCTCGAACCGATCGAAAGTCGTCGGCGCGGGCAGCTTGAAAACCAGCTCCACCGGAACACTCGAATCCGAACTCAGGGGGACGGCTGCGAAGTCACCGTCCACGACCCGGAGGGCCACGCCGCTTCTCTCGCTAAGCAAACCCGACTGCGAAACGAGGATGGTTCCACGGGCGAAAGTCAAAAGATCCTCGCCCGCTGCTGAGTTTGCAGGGCTCGTTTCGGGGGGGCTCCCCGAAATGCTTGTCGTCGACCCAAGTGGCGTTGCTGCAGACCCAACGACCGTTTCTTCACTAGCGCCTCCGGTACACGAGACGACAACAAGCACAAAGGCTGCAAGGAGGGAGGAGCGTGCCAGCAGGCGCAGGAGCATCACCGCAGAGACTAGTCGGGGAATTGGTTAACAATCGCAAGCAGTTGCTTGCTGTCGTTTGGGGGGTATTTCCCCCATAGACGCGGAGGCGGCAATTTGGAATCATTCCAGTGTGGGGTTCAGGGTTAAGTCCCTAATGAGCGACAAATCGGGGGCTTGAAGAGGGGGATCGCCTCCCAGCGATCCCTCTCTTTTCATCGGGCACGATGCCGGAGATACGCCTGGGGGAGGAATGCCACACTTGATATCAAACGCAACTGGACCACGAGGTCTCCGTACTAGGCGGCCGGCGCATCGCTACCTTTCAGTGACATGAAGGTTGGAAGACTCCGCCACCGAGGCTCACCGGAACTCGAAGCCACGCTGCGTCGAATGGTGGTGGTCTTCAGAGCACTGGGCCTGGTCTGGATGCTGATCCTCGTCGCGACCACTCTTGCTGTTGAGCCACCACCTCGAATCGAAATCGTGTGGGGATCGGTCGCGCTTGCCACTGGGTGGACGTTCCTGACCTGGTACATGGCCCGGTCGCACCCGGAGACGATGTCCGGCCTGGCCTGGTTCGCTGCCGATACCGTGGCGATGCTGCTGATCGGAGCAGCGTCGGTTGCGTCGGGTGCGGAGGAGCTCTTCCATGGAGGACTCCCCCTCTCCTACGTGTTTGTTGGTGCCCTGGTCGCCGGCCTCCCCGGGTCCCTGTGGGCGGCGACGCTGCTTGCAATCGAACAGTTTGCTGTTCATGTGATAGCGGACCTCGGTGCGGTGCGAGCAGCCGGAAGCGTGATCTTTTTTGTTGTCGCTGCAATCGTCGGTTGGACGTTCGACAAGCTACGTGACTATGACCTGGCCCGTCAGGAAGCACAGGAGGCACTAGCGGAGGAGCAGTCCGCACGGGCGGTTCACGAGGAGCGAGGCGCGCTTGCCGAACGACTCCACGACTCCGTGCTCCAAACCCTCCATGCGATTCGGATCGGAGCCGACGATCCCAGCCAGTCACGGTATCTAGCTCGACGCCAGGAAAGAGAGCTGAGAAGAGTCATCGAGGAGTGGAGGTCACCATACGACCGCAGCTTCCGAGCTTCGCTGCTCGATGTCCGGGATGACGTCGAAGACACCCACAGGATCGAAGTCGATGCTGTCATACGCGATGACGCTGCGCTGACTCCATCGCTCACCGCGGCCGTCGAGGCCGCCAGAGAAGCAATCGCAAATGCAGCCAAACACTCCGGTTCGGCCCAAATCGTGCTGTTCTCAGAGTTCCGCGAGGACGATGCCCACATTCACATACGCGACTCCGGCAGCGGATTCCCCGACGACAACCGATACCAGCAGGTGAAGCAAAGACTCTCCGATCGGGTTGAACATGTCGGAGGTCTCGTCCAGATCGAGTCCGATGATTCGGGCACCGAGGTCAAGATCACAGTGAGCCGGTCGTGACTTCCCCTCTTCGCATCTTCCTTGTCGACGACCACGAGATCGTTCGTGCTGGAACGAGAACAATCCTCAAAGACGAATTCGAAGTCGTCGGCGAGGCAGACAATGTTGAGTCTGCGATCGAACTGATCAGTGAACGTACACCCGACGTCGTTGTACTCGACGTGCATCTGCCCGGCGGCGGAGGATCGGTCGTGATCGACGCAATTCGCCCGCGGTTTCCCGACATTCGGTTCATGGCGCTCACGGTCTCGACGTCGCGAGCTGATGTCATGAGACTGCTGGAGAGCGGAGTCGACGGCTACATAACCAAGAACACCATGGGGGCCGACCTGCCCGACTTGATCCGGCAGACAGCAAACGGCCTCAGACCCGTCTCACCCGAAGTGGCGGGCTACCTTCTTGACATCGACGAGACCATCGCCGACCGCTCTCTCGCCCGACTCACCCCGAGAGAACGTGAGGTCGTCAACCTGATCGCACGGGGGTACACGTATAAAGAGTGTGCGCAACGCCTCGGCATCACTGTGAAGACCCTGGAGAACCATCTCTCTCGGATATTCGAAAAGTTGAGCGTCGCGAGTCGTCACGAACTGACCGCCCTCGCCTACGAGAAAGGCGTATTCGGACCAGGCGAGGAGACGGCCTAGAACTGGACCGCGGCTGCAGCCCAGTGAAATCCCGCTCCGAATGCGGTCAGAACGACCAGATCTCCCTGTTTGATCCTCCCCGAGCCGACAGCCTCAGCCATCGCAAACGGCACCGTCGCCGAACCGGTGTTTCCGTACTCGTGGACGTTGACATAAACCTGGTCTTCAGACATGCCGAGTCTCTTGCGAACCGACTCGATGATCCTCAGATTCGCCTGGTGCGGGATTACGAGGGCCACATCGGCCGCGGTCTTTCCTATCCTCTCGAGGACATGCACAGAGGCTTCGCTCATCCGACGGACGGCCTCGACGAAGACTCGCTTCCCATCCATGATGACCTTGTTGTATTCACCCGAGGCGAGAGTCAACTCGTTGAACGGGTTTCTGGTGCCGCCGCTCGCCAAGGTGAGAATATCGGCGAACCGACCCTCGGTGCCGCTCACCACATCGAGGAGTTGGGCGCTCCCACCATGTGAACCCAACACGACGGCGCCAGCGCCGTCGCCGAACAGCACGGCCGTGGTTCGGTCTTTCCAGTCGATCATCCTCGAAATCAACTCCACCCCGACCACCAGGATCTTCTTCGGTTCGAAGGCGATGCGTGCCCTCGCCACATCGAGAGCCTGGACGAAACCAGCGCAGCCACTGCCACCGAGGTCGTAGGTCGGGATGTTTCGACATTGGAGTCGATCCTGAAGAAGGGCAGCCGTATCGGGGGTGTACATCTCCGGTGTGTCGGTAGCCAGGATGATCTCATCGATGTCGGTCGGTTCGAGACCAGCGTCTTGCAAGGCGTCGACTGAGGCGTCTCCGGCCAACGTCAGCGTCGTCTCGTCTGGAGCGGCAAACCGCCGCCGCTTTATCCCGGTCCGTTGCGTGATCCATTCGTCATCGGTGTCGACAAGTTGAGCCCAGTCGTCATTGCTCATTACCTGTTCGGGGACGTAGCCGCCGAACCCGAGAAAGTGCGCCATTGGGCGAGCCTAAAGGAGTTCGCTCCGGTGTAGCGGCCAAAACAGTGGAAAGGGCGGTAGCTCACATGGCGGCTACAGGTTCTGGCCCCTGACCGTGGCCGGTTGCTGCAACGCACCCACCAAAGGAGCATCGGCCATTTACTCTCATCACATGGCCAACCACCACGCAGATGCCCTGATCCTCTTTGGGATCACCGGTGACCTTGCCAAACGAAAGCTCTTCTCAGCTTTGTACGACCTGACGGTCGCCGGCGAACTGGATATCCCTGTCGTCGGCGTCGCGCTCAGCGACTGGACCACGGACGAACTGCGATCTCATGTCAGGGCTTCCCTTGTGGAAAGCGAAGACGACCTCGACTGGACCGCTCTAGACAGGTTGACCGCCAACCTGGAATTCGTCTCTGGTGACTACACCGAGGCCGAGACCTTCGGCCGTCTGGGCCAACTCGTCGGGGAAGCACAATGCTCCGTCTCATACCTGGCCATCCCGCCGCACCTCTTCGACGATGTTGTCGAGGGCCTGGCATCTGTGGGACTGAACACCAACGGCAGGGTTGTTCTGGAGAAACCCTTCGGGCGTGACTCCCAATCCGCAGCACAACTGAACGACATAGTTCACCGGCACTATCCCGAAGAAAGGGTTTATCGAATCGACCACTTTCTGGGCAAAGAAGCGGTCCAGAATCTCATGGTGTTTCGGTTTGCCAACACAATCCTCGAACCAGTCTGGAATCGTCAGTATGTGAGCGGAGTCCAGATCACGCTCGCCGAGGATTTTGGAGTGGAGGGTCGGGGCTCGTTCTATGACGACGTGGGGGCCATACGTGATGTCGTACAGAACCACCTGCTCCAGGTGTTATCAGTTCTGGCAATGGAGCCTCCTGTATCGGCCTCAGCCGACTCGTTGCGCGACGAGAGAGTCAAAGTCCTCGAGGCGATTCCAGCAGTCCGGCCAGAGAGCGTGGTCCGGGGCCAATACCTCGGGTATCTCGACGAACCCGGTGTATCGCCTCGTTCTGGGACCGAAACGTATGCGGCGGTTCGCCTGGAGATCGACTCCTGGAGATGGGCCGGTGTGCCTTGGATCATCAGGGCAGGCAAAGCTCTCAAAACAACCGTGACCGAGGCCGTTGTTGAGTTCGTCAGACCACCACGATCGCTCTTCATCGACGGAGACGGGAGACCCGGACCGAACCAATTGACCTTCCGTACCAAACCCGACGTCGAAATCAACATGTCCATGCAAGCAAAGGTGCCCGGCGATGAATTGGTGAGTGGACCGGTTGAACTACACCTTCAGCACGATCGAACCAAAGGTCGGGATCCTTATGACCGTCTCATCCGAGATGCCCTGCACGGCGACCAAACCCTGTTTGCCCGACAGGACGAGGTAATGGAAGCGTGGCGTGTCGTAGACGGCTTGTTGGCCGATACGACCGTTCCCGAGCAATACGAGCCAAGAAGCTGGGGACCCCAGTCGGCTGAGAAGCTCCTGCCTGACGGTCAGAATTGGGCTACCCGCTAGCAGTTCAGATGCTCACTTTTTCCTCGGGTGCAAACACACCCTTGGGTGAGTATGGACTCCCGTCGAAAACCTTGGGCGCCTCGATCTCGGTGAGATCGACCAGGGTCTCGTGGAGGGCATCGGCCGGCCGGGCGAATCTTTCCCTCTCGACTGGACCCCTCAGTCCGCCATGCGGGCGAAGGCTGATGTGGCCACAGGACTCACAAACAATACGAACGAGGCTCCCGCATGTGGTCACCAGACTGTCCCGATGGGCACAACTCTGCGCCTGCCAGGTGCGATTCGAGACCACAGCTATCCGTACGCCTCCCAATACAAACTCTGCCATGTGACTATTTGTACAGGGTGCTGATGACTAGACACATGGGACGCTCGACCCATAATCTGTGGGAAATACCCCGATCTTTATCCCCAACGTGCTATGTGGGGTTCAATCGGCTTACGGCCATTCGTTACGATTCCACCTGATGCCGCCAACACATGACGTCACAAACCAGCCGCCACCGCTGGTCGACTACAACCTTTACGACAGCGATCCGATTCTCAGTGCGGCGATTGGCAAGGAGATGCCAGGGCTCGAGACCGACGACCTGTCTTCGTTTGGCGAGCGCGTGGGCTCGGCTGAGGTGATCGAGTGGGGTTTCTTAGCCAATAGGAACGATCCCGTCCTGAAGACCCATGACAGGTATGGCAACAGATTGGACCGTGTCGACTTCCACCCGGCCTGGCATTCCTTGATGGATCTTGCCATCGCCAACGGGCTCCATTCGAGACCATGGGAACCCCAAACCGACGACAACGGCCACACGTCCAGAACCGCCCTTCTCTACATGGCGTCACAAATCGAAGCCGGCCACTTCTGCCCGGTTTCGATGACGACCTCGGTGGTTCCCGCATTGCGCGCATCGCCAACAGTTGCCGAAGCTTGGATGCCCAAGATCCTCAGCCGCCATTACGACCCTTCGTTCCAGCCGGTGCGAGAAAAGCACGGGGCGTTGTTCGGCATGGGGATGACCGAAAAGCAGGGAGGCTCCGACGTCAGGGCGAACACAACGGAGGCCCGCCGAGTCGATGGCGGCGGCGAATACCGGATTACGGGCCACAAGTGGTTCACGTCTGCCCCGATGTCCGACGCCTTTTTGGTATTGGCACAAGCCCAGGACGGTCTCAGCTGTTTTCTGATGCCACGGTGGGAACCTGATGGATCGGTAAACGCTATGCACATTCAGCGGCTCAAAGACAAGCTGGGCAATCGTTCCAACGCTTCGAGCGAAGTCGAGTTTGTCGACGCCTACGCAGAGCTTGTCGGCGAAGAGGGACGCGGCATCGCAACGATCATCGAAATGGTCAACGGCACGCGTCTCGACTGCGTCATGGGCTCCACTGCGTTGATGCGGCAAGCAGTTTCCCAAGCCGCTTGGCACGCTGCGCATCGGAGCGCCTTCGGCTCTCTGCTGATCGATCAGCCTCTCATGCAGAATGTTCTGGCCGACCTCGAAATCGAAACCGAAGTCGCCACTTTGATGCTGATCAGACTCGCAGGAGCCTTCGATCGAGCCGACACCGACCCAGACGAGGCGCTCTTCAAGAGGGTTGCGCTTCCCGTCGCCAAATACTGGGTGACCAAGCGCACGTCCGAGGTCGTCAGGGAAGCGATGGAATGCCTCGGGGGCAACGGGTATGTAGAAGACTCGATACTTCCGCGTCTGTTTCGGGAGTCACCGCTCAACGCAATCTGGGAAGGGTCGGGCAACGTCATTGCCCTCGATCTGCTCCGGGCGATCAACAAAGAGCCGGCCAGTGTCGACGCCTTCTTCGCTGACATGGAAGCCTCATCCGCCGGTGATGCCCGGATCAAGAGAGCAATAGATCGAGCCCGAGACCAGCTGAGGTCGGCCCAATCACCGGAAACGGAGGCACGGAGGCTCGTCGAGGTATTGGCTAAGACCTGGGCCGCATCACTGATCGGTCGCTTTGGAGATGACGAGTTGCTCGACAGCTATCTGGCTAGCCGGATCGAGGCTGACGCCGGGTCACTGTTTGGAACCCTGCCACCGTCACTCCCCCTTGAAAACCTTGCCAGGAAAGCGATTCCCCAGATCGACTAACTGGGGTGCCGACTGTCACAAAAGGTGGAGCGCGCTCGGGAGGACTTGAACCCCCAACCTCCTGATCCGTAGTCAGGCACTCTATCCAATTGAGCTACGAGCGCTGGGAGGTCTAAGGATAACGGTCATCGGCAGCATTTCGGAAGTCAGCCCGGGGCTGCTCTCGCGACCGCTATCCAGTCAGTAGCTGCTCGGCGGCAGCCACAAAAGCCGCCCTAGCTTCGTTGTACAACGCACTCCCGGTCGAGATCCGCCTTACGCCGAGTTGGGTCAGTCTCGACAAAGGTGGCGCCGTAGCAAGAGCAAGAACATTGATCGGAGCGCCAAGTTCCACGACCCGCGCTATCTGGCCTTCGTCAGTTAGTCCCGGTGCGTATAGAACCTCGGCACCAGCGGCCCGATAGGCAGAAAGTCTCTTGATCGTGTCATCGATGTCTGCAACGCCGTACAGGTAGTTCTCGGCCCGGGCTGTGAGCACCATCCCGTGAGACCGGCAAGCCTCGGCGGCGACGGAAACCGCCTTCACCGATGCGTCCAAAGTGTCGATCGACCCCGACGCCGGGTCATAGTCCTCGATCGAGCATCCGGCTGCGCCGGAGTCGGCAAGCATGCGAACGGTCTCGACAATCCCACCCGGCTGTCCGGGAAACAACCTTTCGGAATCCACATTGAGTGGAACACCGATGAAGTCAGTCAGGGCAGCAACATGTTCAACCAATTCTTCGCGTGTCACCTGTTGGTCGTCTTTGCCGATGGCACGGCCCAAGCCCGCGCTGGTTGTAGCCAGCGCCGGGAATCCCATCTCTTCCAGTACCCGGGCCGAGCCCAGGTCCCATGGGTTGGGCATCACAAAGGAGCCGGCGTCGTGGAGGCGGCGAAACCTCTCCGTGTGCGTCAACTTCTCTCCTTTTCGGGCTTGGAATCCAGCAGTTCCAGGGGTTTCGAGGTTTCCAAGATAACGGGTTGACTCTGCCCCAGGGGTAGACAGCATCATGGGGGTCATGGAAGGTGAACAACTCGGAGGGTTGATGCCGATCGGGCGCTTCTCACAGATGACGCGACTCTCGATCAAGGCGCTGAGGATCTATGACGACATGGGCCTCATCCGCCCTGCATTGGTCGATCCGACAACCGGATATCGGTACTACCGACCTGGACAGGCCAATCGTGCCGAAGCGATTCGAATCCTCAGAGGTTTGGAAATGCCTCTTGACGAGATCCGACTGACATTGGCTTCAGGACCGGATGTCTCGCAAAAGGCCTTAGAGACTCATCGGGACCGCCTCGAAGAAAAACTCTCCAAACACCAGCGGATGCTCGCCTTCCTGACAGACCTACTCACTGGAAAGGAACAGCTCATGCCCTACGACATCGAACTCAAGACTGTGGAATCTCAGAACGTGGCCGCCATTCGATCGGAGGTGTCCATGGAGACGATTGGCGACGAGATCGGGAGGGCTTTCCCGAAACTGTTCCATACCGTGATGGGTCAGGGAGGCCAACCGGCTGGTGCCCCATTTGTGATCTTTCACGATGTCATCGACGAGGAAAACGATGGGTTCGTCGAGGTATGCATGCCTACTTCGAGTCCGATCAAATCGGATGGCGAGGTGATTGCCAGAGAGATCTCTGCGGGTGTCGTCGCATCGACGACCCACAAGGGGCCCTACGCGGAAGTGGGACCGGCTTACCACGCCATTTCAGCCTGGATCGCCGAACATGGACACAGCACTACGGGCGGACCGTGCGAGATCTATCTGAACGACCCCACCGAAGTCGAAGAGTCCGAGCAACTAACTGAGGTCCAATGGCCAATCGACTCGGATCAATAGAAACGGAACTAGCCCCACACCGAACAGGTTTCAGTCCTCGGGATAGTCAAAGACCTGATCGATGGGCACACCGAGTACACGTGCGATTCGAAACGCGGTCTCGAGGGATGGCGAATAGCGACCCTGCTCTATTGCAATGACCGTCTGCCGGGTGACACCGATGGCGTTGGCGAGCTGCGCCTGAGTCATCTCATGGGCTGCGAATCGAAGGGCGCGAACGTTGTTGGTGATTCGCGTTGGTCTGCTCACCGCTAAAAGGTCTGGCGGTAGTAGACAGCTTTGGCGATGGAGGTTACGACCTCCGAGAGAACCAACCCCGCCAGAAGTGTGTTAGCGATCCAGAAGTGTTCGAACTCTCCCATCGCCAAGCCCAATCCGACCAAAACACCCGAGCCCAGAACGAAGCCTCCAATCCATTCCCCTTTGAGGTCGACAATCTTGTCACGCTCGTCACTGCGGTCACCTTCATAGCTCGGTGCCAGAGCGATCGCGACATGGCCAGCAATTGCAAGCAGGATCAAAGCTCCCACCGTCACCAGCATTGGTTTCTGATACTCAATCTCGCCTACCGGAGTCTCCAGCGCCCAACTCAGGATCTTGGCGAAATACCACCCATAGACAACGACAATGACCGCCAGCATCAAGGCGCTGCTCTTTTCTTGAAACGACATCTCAGCCTCACTCTGATCCAACACGAGCCAATGTAAGAAATATTTGACATTAAGTCAAATATTTCATTCATCCAGGATCCAGCCAACAAGCTCTTGGAGATCCCTCTACTCTCGATTACAGAACGTCAACAAGAGAGGAAACGGACAGGTGTCGATCCAGGGACTAGCTGACAGGTTTTGGGCGCTCGTATCCGAGTACTCACCTACCGTCGCCACAGTTAGAGGCGAACATCGTTATGACGACAGGCTCCGCTCGTTTGATGATGCGGACCTCGAATCGCTTTCACACAGCTTTCGCGAGGTCGCAGCCGATGCCGAGGCGTTGGGCACAACAGGCCTCGGGGTCCAGGAGCAGATCTCTTTGGACCTGCTGGTGCACGAAGCGGGGGTCTGGGCGAGCGAGATCGAGAACCGGTTCCTGGTCGCACCAGTAGACCCGTATCTCGGGGCCCACACCAGACTGCTTTCGGATACGCAGCAGAACACTGTCCGGAGCGTCGATCAGGCGATGGCGCTGCTTGATCGCTACGCCGCTATCCCAACCCACCTCGAGGGTGCCCTCCGGCTGACGCGGGAAAACGCCGCAGCCGGAATGACAC
Organism: Acidimicrobiia bacterium; assembly: GCA_965216445.1. Taxonomy (GTDB): domain Bacteria; phylum Actinomycetota; class Acidimicrobiia; order Spongiisociales; family ZC4RG35; genus MA-ANB-1. The sequence continues at coordinate 360,332 of OZ244166.1, read as the reverse complement.
CAGCGGGTGCTTCGCTGGCTCGGGTCCTCGGTCAGCTGGACGGATACCTCGCATCGTCGCTCGACGACGACCCTTTCCTCAAGCTTGACGTTCCGGGTGAATCCTCACAACGCGATTGGCTTTCGACCGCTACGGAGTTAGTCACTTCAACGATCAGACCTGCTTTGGCGGAGTATCGAGATGGGCTGAACGAGCACATTGGTCCGGTGGCCCGCTCCGACGAGAAGGTTGGGCTGAAGTGGATGGCCAACGGGGAACAGATCTACGACTCGCTGATCCACAGGTACACCCAGTCCGGCAAGAGCGCCCGTGAGATCCACGACATTGGCCTGGACTGGGGAACGGAGATCTTGGTTGAGGAGTGGCTCACAATCGGGCAGGCTGCACTTGGCCTCGACGACCTTCAGGAGATATTCGGGAGGTTGAAAACGGATCCGGCAATGCGTTTCCACAGCGAGGAAGAGATGCTGGAACACGCCAGGGACACCGTTGATCGCGCCTGGGCTGCCGTAGACGATTGGTTTGCGACCAGACCCGAAACACCATGCAAAGTGGTAGCGGTACCGGCCGCATTTGCTGCTGCAATGCCACCCGCGTATTACATGCAGCCGCCAAGTGACGGCTCCCGACCAGGCACCTACTTCCTCAACACCCACAAACCGGAAGAACGAGATCGGTTCGAGTACGAGTCGACCCACTTCCATGAAGCGATCCCGGGCCACCATTTCGACCGCTCCATCGCGGCATCACTGGAGGGGATACCCGAATTCCGTCGATACGCACAGGTCTACGCCCACACCGAGGGGTGGGGCCTCTACTCAGAGCGGCTCGCTGACGAGATGGGTCTGTTCTCGTCTGACGTAGATCGACTGGGTCTTCTCAGCGCCGATGCCTGGCGGGCGGGACGATTGGTCGTTGACACCGGCATGCACTCACTGGGGTGGTCCAGGCAGGAGGCGATCGATTGGCTATCGGAGTGGACGCCCATTGGATCACTCACGATCGAGCAGGAAATCGACCGGTACATCGGGATGCCGGGCCAGGCCCTTAGCTACAAGATCGGACAGCTCGAGATTCTCGACCTGAGACGCCAGGCCAAACAGCACCTGGGAGACGCTTTTGATATCAAAGCGTTCCACGACGTGATGCTCACCAACGGAGCGATGACCCTTCCCATGCTCCGCCAGCGCGTGGTTGAAGACCTCCTGACCTGAGACCCCCCAAGTGAGCAATGGCTCCCGATTGGGAGCCATTGCTTCCGAGCCGGTTCAGTCCTGCGATTTCCCTGTCAGACTCCGGCACCTGCCGCGGCGGCTTCGCTCTTCAACTCGGCGAGTCGAGACAACAGCGTGTGCTCCTCATCGAGGAGTTCGGCTCTGCGGGCAAAGTCACCGCCGGGAAGACTCGACTTCTCAGCTTCGATCACCTCAAGGCGCTCGCGGACTCGAGTGATGCGATCCATGAGATCGTTTGCGTCATGATTATGAGCAGTCATCAAACCTCCTAAGGCTTCTGCCTTTCGGGCCCTTACCCGCAACCGCTTCTGCTTAAACGCCAGGTCCATCTGGTTAGGACATGTTTAGAAGCCGAACTGTCGGGGTACTGGAACATCAACACCGCCTGCGCAAGCAGGAGGAGCGACAACCCCCATCGCGACGTCGAAGCCACCCCTTCGTTGGTTTCCCGCCCTCGTCGCGACCGGCAGAGTGGGCCCCTCGATATACGGAGGGGTCCGCTCGTTTGTTGCGCTGGAAGCCGACTTCCATAGGATCAGGCACGATGACTCAAACAACGCAGCGATTCGCCAATGACGCCACTTCACCGGCCAAGGCGCGGCGCTTCGTTCGGGAAAACTCGACATTGGACGCCATGAGGTACACCGAGACCGATCTCCTGGTGACAGAACTGGTGACCAACGTCGTCCGCCACGTCCCAGATGCCGGCTGGGTTGAGGTCTCGTTGAGCCTTGATCCACCAAACGGGCTCCGGGTATCGGTGAGTAGTCCCGCAAAGATCGACCTGAGCGAAGTGGAACATGGCGTTGGGCTGCGCGTCGTCTCGACTCTGTCGAGGACCTGGGGATACCGGCTCGAGGGAGGAGTGCTCCACGCATGGTTTACCGTGCGAACGCCGGGTTCCGTCGCGATTTCCCCGAGTGTCTCTGATGAAGAGTTGTTCCAACGAATGGCCTCCGACCCGCAGGCCCACTCCGAGGAGCTCGTGCGGCGTCATTCCGACCTCGCCTCAGCCATCGCACGCAGATATCGCGGGCGAGGACTCGACGATGAGGACCTCGACCAGGTTGCCCACATGGCCCTTCTCAAGGCAATCCAACGCTACGACCCCGAATACGGCGAGATCCGCCCGTTTGCCGCCGTGACCATTTCTGGCGAGTTGAAGAAGTTCTTCAGGGACCGTGCCTGGTCGGTGCGGGTGCCCCGTTCGCTTCAAGAGAAGTCGCTAGAGGTGGCCGGCGCAGTCGAGGAGTTGACCCACAACCTGAGACGGGAGCCGAACCCCGAAGAACTAGCGGACAATCTCAACATGAGAACCGACGAGGTCGACGAAGCGCTCAAAGCGGGGATGGCCTACTCGGCCAATTCAATCGAAAAGACATCGGACCAAACAGGTCTGAGACTTCTCGACCGTCTCGACGCCGCAGATCCGGCGATGTTGAATGCAGAAGAACGGGTCATGATCCAGACCGCAATTCGGACGCTGCCGGTACGACAGCAACAGATCCTTATTCTCCGATTCGAAGAGGACCTCACACAGTCAGAAATCGGTGACCTCCTCGACATTTCGCAGATGCATGTATCGCGGCTACTCGGACAGTCATTGGAGGCCCTGCGTGAGTCGCTTGGGGATGACGGCAGCTCCGAATGAAACAGCGAACCGAGCTACCCGGACCCGCACCAGTCTTTGTTTACTCTGGGTCCGCCGGGGGTACGGTTGAGTAAGGATGATTTGCCTCGACATGAGCAAAATAGTCTTGAGGATCAAGCCCGATAACAATGCCCCCGGCATCTCGCGGGCGGAGCTTGAGTCGATTCGATCACAACTGGGCACCAAATACGATGATGTCGCTCTCATCGTTTCCGAACTCGTTTCCAACAGCGTCCGGCACGCAGCAAGCACCACGGGAACAGTTGAACTTGTAGTGACGGCGACCGACCACAAGGTGCGTCTCGAAGTCAGCGACGATGGTCCTTGTTTCGAGGTGGGTGATCTGTCCGGATCGGGATTTGGCCTAGGCCTCGTCGACAAGATCGCCAACAACTGGGGCATCGAAAGAAGCGGGCAATGCACAGTGTGGGCCGAGCTAACCCTGGAACCGTCGCCCGCTATCGGCCCGGTCTGACTACTACCCGACCTCGCTGAGGTCGGCCACAACCGGGATCGTCGACTTGACCCCACTGAGGTCAACCAACCGCTCGATTGGACCCGGCTTCACCGCAAGCGTGAACTGACGATCCGAACTCTGGAACGAACGACTTGCATGGACCAAACACTTCAGACCGGTGGAATCCATGAAATCGGTGCTGGTGAGATCTATGACAAGATCGTCCTTGGTCTCATCCAGGACTTTGCCTATTGCATCGTTCAACTCGTCAACCGTCGCCAGGTCGACCTCGCCTTTGACGACAATCGCACTCAACCCGGAATTGAGATCTGGGTACTCAAGTGTCAGGTCACTCATCGCCAGCAATGGTATCACCGGCCATTTCTGAGCCATAGCCCACTCACTATGTGGATCGGATCACTATCGCACTCTGGTCATCAATCGGATCCGGCCTTCCAAAACCGAGAACCAATTCGGCGGTGCGAGTAGCCACACCACCCTCAGCAAGAAGGATGTCTGCGAGTATCTCCGGCTGAGTCCTCCCGTTCCTAGTGACCTGAATATCAGCAACGCCGTCGCTGAAGAGCACCAAGGAGTCGCCTCGGTCCATAGACAGATCGTGGTCGTCGTAGTTGACTTGCGGATCCAAGAACAGCAGCGGCCCAGTGGGCCCCAAAAGGAGGGCATCCTGCGCTCCGATCAAGATTGCGGGCGTGTGGCCAGCTGAAGCGACCAGCGTTTCTCCTGTCGTCTTGTCGAGCCTCGCAACCACCACCGCCGCGAGCTCGTCAGTTTTTGTGACCGAACCCAAAAAGGTCATCGCATCGGCAGGGTCTTGACCGAGGGCAAGAGCATGCATCAGTAGGTCCCGAATTCGTATCGCCCTCACGGCAGGTTCAGCACCATGGCCTGTCACATCCACGAGCACGACGCCAAGTCGGCGTCCGGTCGGAAGAGTTCTAACCGCCGAGGCGTCGCCTGCAACCACCCCTTCGGCGGGGCGGAACCGTGTGGCCACCTCCCAGTCACCGGTATCGGCTACATCGACGATGTGAACGAGATCCGACAATCTGCTGGCGAGCGGAGCCTCTTGATCCAGCCCTTCCTGGGCGCGTTCGGCGACAGCGCCAGATGTGGCCGCATCCTCCGCTGTCTTGTCGATCACCCGTACCAGGACACCTAAGAGAACCAACAGCAGGAGTCCGAGGCTCACTGCCAGTACTGCCTGGGCGTCGATTCGATCGGTAGCTGGAACGGTTTCGACGAGAAGTAGCAGGAGGGCAGGGGCGAGAAGGACAACCGGTCCGAATCGTCGCAACACCTTGCCCCCGGCACCCGGGCTGGATGCCGCTTGCAGCAGCCCCCGCCCCGGACGAATCAAGAGCACCCCAATCGCTATCAGAACAGCAGCAAGTGCAGCCTGGAATGTCACTTCAGGAAGTTGAAAGAGTCGTCCGAGAGACGGATCGCCATAGGTATATCCGATGAAAATGACACCACTCATCGAAAACACCATGAGTGCCGCGACCTGCCCGGCGACAACGCGACCCTCACCCCTGCTTACCGCCAACGGAACTCCGAGGCCAAGAGCGACCATAGAAACGGCCATAGCGAACGAAGGGCCGTCGCGAACGTCACCCGATGGCCAGGGAATGTCGGCGATGAAGAGCCCAACCACAACTGCGCCAAACAGCGCCGTCGCAATCGAGAGCCACAAGCCGAGACGACGCAGTTTCAACCGGATCCCGCCGATCTGACGGGTGTCACCCCCGAGCAGAGATCCCAACGACAACACTATGAGCGCAACGGCCGTCGACAGGGGTGTGGGACGCACGGTCGGCGGTCCTTCGGGGAGCGTGTCGCCGACGGAGCGAATCATGACACCGGTCAGCACCAGCAGGCAGTACAAAACGGCGAGCCAACGGGTAAGACGACCAGCCAGTGCCAGCCTGCCTTCCAGCCTCGGATCGATACTCGTCCGGGGCCCCGGTGCGGCTACCCCATCTTTAGCCATTGCAGATGACGCTACTCCTAAGTGGCTCGTGGACCTTCCCAACCTTTTGTGTCGATTGCTGCCCACACGGTCGGGCATTAATCAGCACAGAACGGGTTTTGGTGTCGCGGAGAGGGAGGGATTTGAACCCTCGAAGAGGCTTAAAACCCCTTACTCGCTTAGCAGGCGAGCGCCTTCGACCGCTCGGCCACCTCTCCGTTGCTCAACACAAGTTGTGCAGGTACAAGTTACCGTCACGACATCTCCTAGTTCCAACCGACAAGCGACCGGCCGACCCCTTGCACTCGGCGAGGCGGCGTGTACGGCGAGCCGAGGGCACTCGATTTCATCGCCCATGGAGAATGCAAAGCATTCTTTGGGCCTAGCAAGACTGAGTTCGAACCCCACAGATGCTGGAAGTGACCGGCCCATCAAAAAGGGGATCGGAAGGGGTAAGGCTTCGCCGACCCCTTGCACTCGGCGAGGCGGCGTGTACGGCGAGCCGAGCAAGAAGAACAGCCGGGCCAAAGGCCCGTCAACCAGGAACTCGCCCGAATCCTGATTCGGGCGAGCCGCGTAGCGGAGGGGGTGGGATTTGAACCCACGAGACCCCTTAACAGGGCCCAACAGTTTTCAAGACTGTCGCCTTCGACCGCTCGGCCACCCCTCCGATCACCACGAATACGGTGCCGTTCTAGGTTATCGGCTTGTTAGTCCAACACCTAGGCCTCACCAGGTCTGTTCGACGCACTCTGAGTGCGACTCCGGCTCAACCTGCAGCGTTGCGTGGCTGATACCCCAGGTCTCTCTCAACTGGACGCTGGCCTGGTCCAGAACATCGTGTGAATCTGCGTCATCGTTGACGACGAGATGGGCACTCGCGACATCCATATCCGAGGTGAGCGTCCAGACGTGCAGGTCGTGGACCGCCGTCACGCCTTCGATGGAACCCAATCCCTCGGTCAGCTCTGCAAGATCCACATTGGGCGGAGCTGCCTCAATGAGTACGGCGAGAGCTTTTCGACCCAACCGGTATGCCCTCGGCAATATCCACAAGCCAATTGCGATTGCAACAAGTGGGTCCGCATAACGCCACCCCGTTGTCAGATAGATGACCGCGACCACGATGACTCCAATAGATCCGATCAGGTCGGCAACCACCTCGTTATAGGCACCTTCGATGTTGAGGCTCTCCTTCGCTCCCTGCCGGAGCAGCCAGGCGCTGAATATGTTTATCGCCAGACCGCCCGTTGCCACGATCAGCACAGGAAGGGCGATCAACTCAACGGGGTCAGAAAGACGTTGAATCCCTTCATAAATTGCGTAGGCCGCAACACCCAGCAACAGGACTGAATTGGCGAGTGCCGCAATTATCTCGAGCCGATACAGTCCAAAGGTGCGCTGGCCCTTCGCTGCAACACTCGTCGCCGCGACAATCGCGGCAAGCGCCATTGCCAGACCCAGCGAGTCAGTCCCCATATGTCCGGCATCTGACAACAGGGACAACGAGCCCGTTGCGAAAGCTGCAATCGCCTGGACGATCGCGTAGGTAACGACAAGGCCGAGGGCTAGTGCAAGCCGTTTTTGATACCGGCCGCCAGCGCGGTCCATATCAGACATTGCCCTGAGTCTAGGAATCCCCCCAACCAACCAAGGACATGGAGAATGCTCCGCATTCTCCCAAGCAAGCCCATCAAAAAAGGGGATCGGAAGGGGAAAGGCTTCGCCGACCCCTTGCACTCGGCGAGGCGCGTGTACGCGAGCCGAGGCTCCAAACGATTTCATCGCCCATGGAGAATGCAGAGCATTCTCCAAAGGAACTCGATTTCATCGAGTTCCCGCGGAGGGGGTGGGATTCGAACCCACGAAGAGGCGTCAACCCCTTACTGCATTTCGAGTGCAGCGCACTAGACCGGACTATGCGACCCCTCCAGAAGGATTCAGTTGTTGGTTCTACCCTTCGGTGAAGAACTAGCCAAGATCTTCACAGAACGGTTTCACGCCACATGGAGAATGCAAAGCATTCCCCTAAGTAACTCGACGCAGTCGAGTTACCAATGGCGAATTTCATTCGCCTCAGAGCTTCCGCAGGAAGCTCCAAGGAACTCGATTTCATCGAGTTCCCGCGGAGGGAGGGGGATTTGAACCCCCGAGGGAGCGTAAACCCCCAACGGCATTTCCAGTGCCGCGCACTAGGCCAGACTATGCGATCCCTCCGAAAACTATTCACTTGTCACCCACGGCTGGGGATTCACAAAACCCCCAACGGCAGCTCCGCCCAATGGCCGCGCACCACAGGCCGAGACTATGCGATCCCTCCGAAAACTATTCACTTGTCACCCGACGGTTGGGGATTCACAAAACCCCCAACGGCAGCTCCGCCCAATGGCCGCGCACCACAGGCCGAGACTATGCGATCCCTCCGAAAACTATTCACTTGCCACCCAATCAGAACTCGGAGGCGCCCACGAAAACCCCGCAATAGCTCGCCACGAGTCTGGCGGAGCCAGACTCGCAAGCAATGCAAAGCATTGCCGCGATCCCTCCGAAAACTATTCACTTGTCACCCAAGAGCGGGGATCCGAACCGACCCCCAGGGCCTCGCGCACGACTTGCGTGCCAATCCAGTCAGGGGTTGTTCAAACGACTCGGGCTTCGCCCGAGCGGACGGAACAAGGATAATGCTCCTACGTGACTGAGCCTATTTCACTTCCGCAGTACGAATCAGCGATGCAGACGGCCCTTCTTGGAGCACGGCAGGCCCAGGCCGCCGGGGATGTGCCGGTCGGGGCAATCCTGCTTGACTCTGCCGGCATCATCGTCGCATCAGATCACAACCGCCGCGAGCAGCTCACCGACCCCACTGCTCACGCCGAGATCCTGGCCTTGTCGGCGCGAGCCCGAGAGATTGGGGATTGGCGTCTGACAGGTCACACCCTTGTGGTCACATTGGAACCGTGTGCGATGTGTGCGGGTGCGGCGGTTCTGTCGCGGATCGATCGGATCGTCTACGGGGCGACCGACCTGAAGGCTGGCGCCGTCTGGTCGCTCTACAACATCCCCCAGGACCGTCGCCTTAACCACCGGATGGACGTCGTGGCCGGGATTCTCGAAGCGGAGTGTGCTTCGATCTTGGTCGACTACTTCGCCGCGAGACGCCTACCGGACGAGTGACGGGCGCAAGCCTCTCACGAACCGACGCCAACCATCGCACCAGACTCGACCATCCGCTTGTCCCACAGCCAGTAAACCAGTCCCCCGAAGACAAGAAAACCTCCAACTGAAGAGAAAGCGAACGTGTAGGAGATCCCATCGATGAGGCCGCCGACCACCGGTGCTGAGAACAACAGCGCAATATCGAAGATGGATGTGAATATCGAGAAAGCAGAGCCTCTCTCAGCAACGCGTGAGCGGTAGACCACCGAGCTCGACAGGACGGGAAATACCACCCCATGGCCGACCCCGGCAAGCACGGCGGCGCTAGCGAACATCGGCACCTCCTGAGCTTGGGCGAGAAGGATCAGAGCCAGCCCATACCCTGCGATAGACGCAAGAACCAAGGGCCTCCTGGGGATTCGGTCGTATGAACGACCACCAACGATTCTGGTCGCTGCCGCCGACACGCCATATATCCCAAAGAACAATCCCGTCGAGCCAACCTGGCGCTCATCCACGAATGTTCGCGTAAAGGAGAAGAGAGTCTCGAGTCCAATTGAAAAGCTCAAAGTGATCCACCAGATAGGCAGAAGGTTCTTTTGTTTGAGAGCCTGAAAGAATCCTCGTCGCGGACTTGGCCCACGGATGTCGAGCAACGGGAACGTCCAGACAATCCCCCAAGAAATCAGGCCTACCATCGCCGAAGCCAGGAACAGGCCGTCGAAACCGACTGCCTCAATGACGACGTCCCCCAGCAGCCCACCGATGGCGATCGAGAACAGACCCGAGAGTCCAAAAATGGCGAGACCCTGAGTACGCCTCTGCTCGGGTATTGCGTCGGCCGCGTATGTGAGCATCGCCGTAAACAACCCGATAAGAAGAATCCGGTGAGCGACGAACACTATCCACAGGAAGGGGCCCCAAACCGACGTTCCGATAAGCAGCAGCACAAAGAACACGTTGAGTGCCCCAGCACCCAAGAGAACTGATCGACGGTGCCTGAGATCGAGGAGCCGACCAAACGCAGGGCGGAGGGCCAAAGCTGCCAAGGCTGCTCCTCCGTATAGAAGCCCGAAGGTTGATTCGCTGACTCCCAGATCTTCGAAATACCCCGGGACGTGGACCATCAAGAAGAAAGACAGTTCTTGAAGAATGGCCGCCGCAAAAAGGCGGGGAAAGGTGGGACCGAAGGCTGTCAGCATCAGCTGGTGGACACTAACTGGAATTGGAAACGACATTCGGGCCGTTTTGTTGATCGCGCCCCCGTCTTTGAAGTGGAGGATCCAGCAGTGTTGCCGGCTGCCAACTCAGACCAGGCAATCCTGCGGCACCCGGAACTGGCTACTTAGGGCTGCTTCCTTCCGGACCTGACCCGGTTCGTAGGGTTCCGCCGCGCAGGACCCGACCTTCAACATCGCATCTCCGACAACCGGGCGAAATGCCCCCGCTGTCAACCACCCCGAGGACGGGGAACTCGGCTCCGCATGAAGAGGGTTTCGGATTCAGGACACCCCTAGCGCCCCGCCTAGCACGATCACTCTCAAGGTTACCGAGTGCCCGTCGGTAGGTCAGATCGACCGAACAGCGTCTTCTCTACCGAAAAGCGGCCACATATGGCCGGCTGAACCTTAGGAAAGCGGTTTTCGGAGCCGGACCCCGTACACGAACCCGAAGAGACCCATACGCCAGACCTCTTCTAGTTCGAGGTCGTGGTCGGCGTAGAGAGTTTCAGGCGGCGGAAGCGAGTCGAGGCTCTTGTGAAGGTACCAATACTCACGTGGAGCTCGAGCAAAGATCAGGCCAACGAGCGGCAAGGTGATGGCCGTCCCGAGTCGATGAAGCCACCGCAACAGCGGGTTCTTTGGTCGAGCGAGGTCGACTACGACCGCCACATTCCCGGGTTCGAGCACGCGGTGGATCTCGGCGAGGGTCCTCTCGACCGACGACAGGTTGCGAAACACGTAGGCACTGAACACACCGTCCACGCTTGAGTCCGCCAAAGGCAGAGCCTCCCCAACACCGACAACACGACGGGTCACCGGGCTCATTGCCAGCATTTCGATTACCGGGTCGAGACCGATCACTTCTCTGCCACCGAAGTCGGTGTCGCCCGTACCGCTGCCCAGATCGAGCACCGTTCCCGGAGAGAGCATCTCAACTCCCGACCGTCGCCACTTCCGCTCTTGCCCGAAAGAGAGAATCCGGTTTATCAGGTCGTAGCGGGCCGCAATCTTGGCAAAGATCGGGTTCGAAACTTCGCTCACGCCGAGATGCGATCGAACCCTGTGTACTTGCGCAAGGCTTCGGGGATCATGACGGAGCCATCAGGTTGTTGATGGTTTTCCAATATCGCAAGAATGGTGCGACCGATTGCGCAGGCAGTCCCGTTCAGAGTATGCAGAACCTGATTCCCGGCCTCTCCGCGCATCCGGATCTTGAGACGACGAGCCTGGTAGTCGGTGGTGTTGGAGCAGGATGTGATCTCCCGGTAGTTCTGCTCGCCGGGGAACCACGCTTCGATGTCGTACTTCTTGAATGCCGAGGCACCAAGGTCGCCCGCAGCGACGTTGACCACCCGATACGGAACCTCCAGATCCTTGACCAAAGCCTCTTCCACAGCCAACAGCCGATCGTGCTCCTCATACGATTCTGCGGGGTCGATGAACACAAACATTTCGACCTTGTCGAACTGATGGACCCGGAAGATCCCAGCGGTGTCTTTCCCATACGTGCCAGCTTCTCTTCGAAAGCACGTTGAGAATCCCGCATATCGGATCGGGAGTTCATCGGATTCGATGATCTCGTCACCGTGGTAGGCCGCCATGGGAACTTCCGAAGTGCCCACCAAGAACAATTCATCTTTGGGTATCTCATAAACCTGTTCCCGGGCCTCAGGGAAGAACCCTGTTCCCTCGAGGGCATGCTCTCTGACCAGCACCGGAGGCACCATTGGTGTGAACCCGGCGTCGACGAGTTTGTCCATCGCCCAGCGGACCAGACTGAACTCGAGCAGAGCGCCTTTGCCTTTCAGATATCCGAAGCGGCTCCCCGAAACCTTGGCTCCCCTTTCCGTGTCGATTATTCCGAGGGATTCGCCAAGTTGGGCATGGTCTTTTCCCGAAGCGGCCGGGTTGCCCACACTTCGCAGCTCGACATTGTCGGCATCTGTGAGCCCGTCGGCGGCATCATCGGCGATCAGGTTCGGAACTTCCAACAGCTGCTGTTCCAAAGACGCAGCCTTTGCGTCCACGGCCGCATTGGCATCTTTGACTCTCTGGGCAAGTTCACCCACAGCGACGATTGCTGCCTCCTTGTCTTCGCCTTGGAGCGTGGCGATCTCCCGACCTGCCTCCTTCTGCTCGGCCCGAAGAGTTTCGGCATCCTGGCGTAGCGACCGAACCTCGGCCTCCAGAGCGATTATTGCGTCGAGATCGAGGCTGGACCCGCGGCGTCGTAGCGACTCACGGATCTGCTCTGGGTCATCTCGGAGGAGTTTGGGATCAATCATGGACGAGCGATGGTAACGAACGCCGCAGGATTCTCACTCGGTGTTTACCCGGAACAACACTGTGATCACGTTGTCCTCGAAGTCCGAGTCGATGTCCGAAACGACTATCTCGGCCTTCACTTCATGAAGTTCCCCTGCAACCACGGCGACAGGGTCGAAAGTGATCGTCGTCTGCTCACCCGGATCAAGAGGAGGGATCGGAAGGCTCAGCTGAGTGGGCTCACCCGTACCGGTCAGAGTGAGCGTCAGTTGCTCCTCGGGCGAGATCAAGTTGCCTACGTTGGTCACAATCACAGAAAAGGTGGCCGTGTCAGTAAAGGGCATAACCACCTGGTCGTCGGGATTCAGTTGCCAGTCCGGTGAGGCAACCAGCGAGGAAACCGCCAGCCCCGGTCGTAAAGAGAGACCATTGTTCGGGTTGCGGGCGGCGTTGGTGTAACCCACCGCCAGCCCAATCGCCTCACCGTCAGCTGGAGATAGGACTACTGAGCGGAATGGTGTTATCGGATCGGGGACATCAATGCGATCTACCTCGTCAAGGAGGTCTGTAAAAAGACTGTCTCCGGCTCGGAGGCCAACCAGTCCATTGGCGATGGTGTCAGTCGGAGTCGTGTCATCCGGGTTGTCGGCTGCAGCGAGAATCCCCGATCCGAATCGGGCGATACCGTCGTTCCACTCGTCTAAGGCCAGCCGATAAAGGGAGCGTACGGCGATCAGAGAATCACTCGGCGGCTCGGTGCCGACGAATGCGATGCCCGTCGAAAGGTCGGCACGGAGCCGATCGATGACAGTGACCAACTCCTGGCGATCGATCCGGGAAAGGCGGGAGACCACATCGCGCAAGGCATCGCCGTCCATGGCAAGCTGTTCGATCTGCGACGACATCTCGTTCAGGTAGTCGATCTCATCCCGGGTTTCGGTCCCCGCCCCAGAGGCGGACAACGCCACAAGGGCAATGACCACCAGGAGCACTGGAACGAACCAACGTATGGCGCGCCTTTTCGGTTTAGGAGGATCGAAGACCATTCACGCCGAAGGGTAAACAGGTCCCGAATCCAGACACAGCCGGTCCCCGAAGACCGACAGACGGCAGGTTGCCCGTCTCTGACTTTCTTGACCCCTGAATCTGCGGATGGCAGAGTTCAACCGTGGAAGCCCACCCCTATGCAATCGCCTACAAGGCGGCGGCGCGTGCTTCGTGGGACGGAGATCACTCCGATTTACTGCGGCTCGTCGCCGAAGACGTCGTTGGTGGGAGATGGGCGAGCGCAAACCCACCATAGGAAGGTCAGCCCTTGAAACCAGACTCGCCGCCGATGGCGGGATTCGCATCGAGAACAGCCTCCATGACCTTTTCGCCAACGACGAGCACCTGGTTGCCCTCGTCCATGCAACGGCTCAAACCGACGACGAGCACCTCGATATCTCATACGCCGAAGTCCTCCACTTCAACGATGCCGGACAGATAGCCAAACGCCAAGCGTTCCCTGCTGATATTTGGGCGGCTTTGAAGATCATCGACACCGGCGACTGACTGCCAGGCTCCCGCGTGTGAGGCATTAGCTGCCAGGTCACAGCCAAGCGCTCAAGTTCTCGACGCAATCACCGGTGCCTTCGACGCCACCAACCCGGAGGAGACCCCTCGGGCCGGGCTTGGCAGGTATCGCTGGCGACGACCCACTTGACGTTGCTCATGGTGGCCGGGTGGGGCCTACGGCGAACAGACCTGGGTTTGTACGCTGGCTGCGCCTATTCAGCCAGCGTGCAAACCCTTCGGAGTTCGTTTGGGAAGGCCCTAGGTGCCGCACAGGCTGGGGTCGGCGAACCCCCAGTCGAATGAGGAGATCTGGCTGCCTCGGATGAAAACCTTGGCCGTCTTACCGCCGATGCACCCCGCCTCGCCTCCTGCTTCAGAGCCGTCAGCCCCGTAGAGGAGGCGCCAATTGAACGTAATGTCAGGCTTCACGACGCTGTCGGGATCTCCGAACTCAAGATCAAAGAACTCGAGACCGCTACCCGAACCTTGTGCCGCGACGAACAGCTCGACCCCGGTGCGCACCGCATTGGTGTCCCAGAGTTGGACATCGGAAACGAACGGGTGCCGTCTCATTTCGGGCGGATAGGAGTTCGTGAAGAGACTCATCACCTCCGCGATGTCCCCGCCGTTCGACGCGTCCGCATAGTTGGCCAGCAGGAGTGTGTACCTCTCCGCCAACGCATCCTCCTGTGAAAGCGTGGTTACTACAGGATCGTCCGCTACTGGCGGTGCGTCCTCCTGCGAAAGGACCACTGCCAGGACAAGGACGACCGCGACTGCGGCAGCAAGACCCAGTATGAGTCCCCGGTTCCTCGTCTTGTTCTGCTCAGGTGTTTCGGTCTTGGTATCTAGTTGGGTCACTTCGCTGCTCCTGCGTTCAATGTCGTCGAGGTAGTGGGCGCCACCGACCAGCTCGAAATCGATGTCGTCAACTCGTGCTACTGGGTTCGATTCCACCAAGAGCGTGAAAACCTGGTCTTCGCGTGTCACCGCACACCTCCTTTCTTCGCAGCGGGGGTTTTGCGTCTGTTGTCCAAGTAGTCGTACTTTCTGGTCAGGTTCTTCTTTGCTTCGTAGAGTCTCTGGCGGACCGCCCCGATGCTGATGTTCAGCACGACGGCAATGTCCTCCTGTGGAAGCTCCTCCCATGCCGCGAGGCGGAGGATCTCCTGATCAGTAGTCTTCAAAGAGGAAAGCGCCTCGAGGACCTGTAGCGATTCCTGCCTCATCAGAATCACATCATCCGGTGTGTTGGTTACCTGGTGCCCGATCGACCCCAGCTTCTTCTCGAGTCGAGACCTTCTCCCCAGTCCTCGCCACTGGTGGCCGAGTACGCGGTAGGCCACGCCATACATCCACGCGAGCACCTCGGATCCACGAGGCGCCAGATCAATCTTTCGCCAGACGATCAGAAAAGTCTCGGCGACGGCGTCGTCCACATGCTCGGCTGACGTCCGCCGACGACAATATGCGTAAACGGGCTTGTAGAACCTTTCATAGAGGTCAACAAACCGCTCATCGCTGTCGGTCATGCGCCACCTTTCCAAGCTCTACGAACGTCATAACTGTTAAATGCCCGAACCTACCGAAACATCAGAAAGGTTTCTGATAAAGGCGGAGACCCGGGCATCTATTTATCAAGCAACGGGGGTTGCGACCAATGCAAGCGACATTGGAGGACGGGACCGGGTCAGGCCAACCCGGGATCGTCCAAAGCACGACCCCGTAGGCAGACCCGCTTCTTCGCTCCCACCTGAGGCGGGGTCTGTTCCCAGCTCGAACTGGTGAGCACCTCCCACCCTCGACCGCCGCCTACGGCGGCGACCACTCCCTCCGCAAGCGAGGGAGAGCCAGTCTCTTGCTCTCCAAGGACGAAGTCGCATGGAGGGAGTACCCCCGAGCGCAGCGAACGAGGGAGGGTGGAAGGAGAGCCCGGCTCCCAGCCCTAGTTGGTGAGAACGGCCCACCACCGTCTCGACCTCCTGTTGAGCCACCTTCCCCAAAGGGGAAGTCGCGTGGGCGAGGGGGGACTTGAACCCCCACGATCTTGCGATCACAGGAACCTGAATCCTGCGCGTCTGCCAATTCCGCCACTCGCCCGTGGTGAGAGGGAAAAGGGTACCGCCGGGTTTGGCGTTGTGGTAGTCCGCAACATCTCTGTGGAGGCCGTAACCTTCCCCAGGCAATGAACGTCGTCCGTAGTCTGGAGCGCTCACTCGAACGTCTTCTCGAAGGCGTTCTGGGACGTGTCTTCTCTGGTCGCCTCCATGCCTCAGAAATCGCAGGCAGAATCGCCCGAGAAGCCGACCTCGCCCGTTTTCAACACGCCTCGGGCCCGGCGACAGCCAACACGTATGTGCTGACCTTCAATCCTGATGACATCGAAGGTGACGGTGCCGACCTCGCAGCCTCTCTGACTAAGAGCTTCGCTGACTTCGTGATCGAATCTGGTCTGCGCCTCGTAGGACCGCCGCAGGTGTCGATCCAGGTCGGAGACAACGTCCTCCCGGGACAGTTCCTCTGCCACCCCGAGATCGTGCCCGGCGAAGAGCCGACATGGGGCCGTCTCCTGAGTGACACCGGGGCACTGGTTATCTCCCGCAATCGGAACATCATCGGACGGTCTCCTGACGCCGACATCGTGGTCGACGACGAAAACGTCAGCAGACGCCATGCCCTTATGTGGCGGGGGCAAAAGTCGGTTTGGGTTCAGGATCTCGGGTCAGCCAACGGGACATGGGTCGATGAAACTCAACTCGGAAACGCACCCTTCGAGATATCGTCCGGGTCGCAGCTGCGTCTGGCCTCAACTGACTTCCGATTTCTAGAGGACACAGATGCCTGAGATCATTCTCACACTGCTGAGGATCATCTTCATCGGCCTCGTCTATCTGTTCGTCTGGCAAGTCGCCAGGGCAATCGGGAGCCACCTCGGGATTTCGCTCAAGCGGGAACGAAGGAGAGGCTCTCGCCTTCTGATGGTTAAGTCCGAAACCCAGCAGGGCATGGAGATCGATGTCGCCGATGCTCGCGTCCTCGGAAGGTCCGACGAAGCAGACGTATTGCTCGACGACCCCTACGCTTCTGAATTCCATATGCGACTAGTGGCACAGGAAAACGGACTCATCCTTCACGATTTGGGGAGCACCAACGGCACCTACGTGAACGGGAGGCGGGTCACCGCACCTACAACTCTGCGTCGGGGCGACTCGGTTCAGGTCGGCAAGACAGTGATGGAGGTCCGATGAGGTTCGTCTGGGCAACCGCATCGCACAAAGGAATGGTTCGCGAGATCAACGAGGACTCATTGTTCCCGACCTCCGACGGTGCTTCCGAGGACAAGGTGACCCTCATGGTCGCCGACGGTATGGGGGGCCACGTTGCGGGCGATGTCGCTTCTCGCCTTGCGGTCAACGCTGCCGCGTCTTCCGACCTCGAGCCCGCCGACCGGGTGGCAGCAGGCAATCGGGCTATTCGGGAAGAGGTCGGGCGCCAACCAAATCTCGAAGGCATGGGTACGACGATGACCTTGGTCGAACTACTTCCCGAAGCTGTGGCCCATTTCGCTCACGTCGGTGACAGTCGCGCCTACATGTATCGAGACGGAGAGCTGACTCAAGTCACACACGACCACACTGTCATCGCCGAGTACGTAGCGACGGGCAAGCTGTCCGCCGAAGAAGCCGCCAATCATCCCCAACGTCACATGATCACCAGATGCCTCGGTCTGACCAGGTTCGTGAACGTCGACGAACTGCGCATCGATGTAGAGCCCGGCGACCGAATCCTGCTCTGCTCTGACGGGCTGAACGTAATGCTCGACGACGAAGCCATTGCCGAGGGCCTGAGCGAGTCATCACCGGACGCGGCGGCATGGAAACTGGTCGACATGGCCAACGAAGCCGGCGGTCAAGACAACATCACCGTGATCGTCGCCGACGTGCTCGAGTAGCGGCGTGACCCGCAACGCCGAAGGCTTCACCATTCTTGCGGCCTCGGCTCTGGCCGCCTTCGGGGTAACGCTGGTCAACTTCGCCAACTCGGGCTCGTTGGATGCCCAGGCTGGTCTGACATTCCTCGTCTTCGCCATTGCTTACGGAGGTTTGTTCTTGGCAGCGAGGACGTGGGCACCTCAGGCGTCGTCACTGTTGATCGCACCAGTAGCGGCCCTGTCCGCCATCGGATTCCTGGAGATCTATCGCCTCGACCCAACCCGTGCCGGGTTACAGAGGTGGTGGCTATTGATCGCATCAGCGGTTGCGGCCGGGGTTCTCTATCTGCTCAGCGTCGGAACGACAGAAATCATCAGGCGATACCGGTACACGATCCTCCTAATCTCGATCATCCTGTTGCTCCTGCCCAACCTCCCCACTGACTGGGCGTTCCCGCTGAGGGGTTTGGAGGTCAACGGCTCGAGGCTGTGGGTCATCCTCGATGTCGGCCTGGAACAAACACTTCAGTTCCAACCCGCCGAACTGGCAAAGATCGGCTTGGTCGCTTTCGTTGCCGCCTACCTCGCCGATCACCAACACGCTCTGCGACTCGCACACCGCAAGGTAGGTCCGTTCACACTCCCAGAACCACGCCAGCTGGTCCCGCTCCTGGTGACCTGGGGTTTGAGTGTCGTGATCCTCGTGTCGCAACGAGACCTGGGAGCATCGTTGCTGTTGTTCGCCAGTTTTGTGTTGCTCTTGTACGCCACAACGGGAGCGACCGGATATCTCGTCACTGGTGGGTTCCTGACACTCTTTGCAGGCGTCGCTGGCTACTACGCCTTCGACCATGTGCAACGCCGCGTAGCCGGGTGGCTCCAGCCCTTCGAGAACTTCGAAGATGCTGGCTATCAGATCTCGCAGGGACTCTTTGCGATGGGTAGTGGTTCTTTGTCGGGAGCGGGTCCCGGGTTGGGTCGGCCGGACTTGATTCCGAATGCGGCAACCGACTTCATATTCGCTGCCGTGGGCGAGGAGCTGGGTTTCGCCGGCAGCATTGCGGTTCTCGCCCTCTACGCCCTAATCCTGGCAGTCGGATTGGGTATCGCATTCCGGAGCAGAGACACCTTCCGCAAACTGCTCGCAGCCGGCCTTACATTTGTGCTTGGGGTGCAGACCTTTCTCATCATTGGTGGTGTTCTCCGACTGGTCCCGCTGACCGGAATCACACTGCCCTTTATGTCCTACGGGGGTTCAGCTTTGGTCGGCAACCTCGTTCTCGTCGCCCTCCTCCTGCGGATCAGTCACGAGGAAACACGATGAACGGACCGATTCGGCGTCTTGCGATCGCCCTCTTCGCTTCGATGGCTGCCCTGCTGATCGCCGTAACCTGGTTCCAGGTTCTACGGGCCGACGAGCTGAAAAACGACCCCCGCAATGCCCGACCTGCTCTGAGCGAACGAGGAAAGGAGCGAGGCCTGATAGTTGCGGCAGATGGAACGATTCTGGCTCAGTCGATTGAAGACCCAGATGGTGCAAGGTCATTCACACGGACGTACCCCGGTGGTGAAGCATTTGCACACGCCGTTGGGTACTCCTCCTTCCTCCTTGGAAACACCGGCCTCGAAGCGGCCTATTCAGAAGAGTTGCGCTCTCGTCGCGACCTAACGATTTCGGATCTCGTGTCGGTCATACTTGGACGCGACCTGCGGCCAAGCAGCATTGAGGTGACCATCGACCCCGCCCTCCAACAGGCTGCATTCGACGCATTGGCTGGCCGGCGGGGTGCGGTTGTGGCAATAGATCCGAGCACCGGTGCGGTTCTTGCAACGGTTTCCTCCCCTTCATACGACCCTCAACCCCTCACCGGCGATGAAGCAAACGCAGTCTGGAACGAGCTCCTGGATAATCCGCAGTCTCCTCTCAGTGACAGGGCCACCCGCGAGATCTACGCACCGGGGTCGACCTTCAAAACGATCGTATCCGCGGCCGCAATCGACACCGGGACAGCCGGACCAGAGACGGTCTTCCCAGACCCGGTGGAGTTCGAACTCCCGGGCTCGACAGCAACAATCTCCAACTTCTCCGGCAGAGTGTGCAATGACGGCAACTCCATAACTCTTCTCAGGGCGTTCATAGTCTCCTGCAATACGACATTCGCCGACCTGGCCATCCAAGTAGGCGCTACGGATCTCGGCATCACTGCTGACGCTCTCGGCTTCAACAGGGACATCGAATTCGAATGGGTTGTTCCTCAAGCAGTTTTCAACACCGAAGAACTGTCAGGGGATCCCGCGGCTCTCGGTCAGAGCGGAATCGGGGAACGCGATGTGCGTGCCACACCGTTACATATGGCAATGGTTGCAGCAGCGGTCGCCAACGGCGGCCAAGTCAACACTCCCTACCTTGTGTCCCGTTTGTTCGACGCCGACGGGAATACGACCGATTCCACCGAGCCAAACAGCCTCGGTCAGGCCATGGCAACGACGACGGCCTCGCTACTGGCGCAAATGATGGAACGTGTCGTCACGGAGGGGACCGGACGCAACGCAGCGGTGCCGGGAGTGAGGGTTGCCGGCAAGACAGGCACGGCCCAGGGATCAGGTGAGTTCCCGCATCCGTGGTTCATCGGTTTCGCCCCGGTCGAGAATCCGACCATCGCTCTTGCTGTGTTTCTGGAAGGCGGCCCTGACCTGGGTGAATCAGCCACAGGAGGGGCCGTTGCTGCACCCATCGCATCGGATCTCTTCGCCGTTTGGCTGGGTGGCGAACAGTGACTTGGAACCAGGACTTCCTAGACTTCGGCCACTGGCATGGAAACGCCTAAATCTCTCACCGACCGCTACCAAGTAACCCAGCATCTTGCTCGGGGTGGGATGGCCGACGTCTATGAGGGCCAGGACACGCTCCTAAACCGCAGTGTGGCCATCAAGATCCTTCATTCCCAGTTCTCTTCAGATGAGGCTTTCGTCAAACGATTCCGTCGTGAGGCACAGGCAGCCGCCAATCTAAGTCATCCCAACATCGTCGGGATCTATGACTGGGGCCAGGCAGAGGGCACGTATTTCATCGTCATGGAGTTGGTCGACGGGCGTTCCCTACGCGATGTCATCAAGTCGGAGGGTGCCCTACTACCGCGACGCGCCACTGAGATTGCCGCTGAAACCGCGGCCGCCCTCTCCGTCGCTCATCAGGCCGGTTTGGTCCACCGGGATGTGAAGCCCGGGAACATCCTTCTCGCCAAAGACGGCACCGTGAAAGTGACCGACTTCGGAATTGCTCGGGCTTGGGACGACAGCCAAGAACTCACAAGAACCGGTGCAGTTATCGGAACAGCCACCTATTTCAGCCCTGAACAGGCACAGGGCCACCCCGCAGATGCCAGATCGGACATCTATTCGTTGGGCGTTGTTCTCTATGAGATGCTGACCGGCCGGCCTCCGTTCACAGGAGACAGTCCGATGTCCGTCGCCTTTCAGCATGTTTCGACCGAAGCGCCGCCACCCACATCGCTCAGCCCTGACGCCACCGAGTCGTTGGATAACGTGGTCACCAAGAGCATGCGGAAAGATCCCGCCGGTCGATATCAAACGGCTGAGGAGATGCGGGCCGATCTGGTTGGAACGCTGCGCGGCGAGGCGATTCCGGTAGCTCCGGTGGCAGCCGCCGCGGCCGCTGCAGCAGTGGGGTCGGAGGACTCAACCAAGCTGATGACGGCAACTCCGCCACCCACCGTGCCGCCCGACGAGGTCTACAGACAGATCGAGGAGGAACCACCGTCGCAGCTCCCCTTCATTCTCACAGCATTTGGGTTGCTCATCGCTTTGGTGGTCCTGCTCTTCATTCTCTTCCAGGCAGCGAACGGGACCAATACCGAAGGTGACCTGGTTGCGATACCCAACGTGAACGGACTCACCCAACAAACCGCGTTAAATCGTTTGCAAGCCGACGGTTTTGAGGTCAACCCCATATTCGAGCCGTCTCAGGATGTCGAAGCCGGCAACGTCATCCGCACCGATCCCCTTGGTGGTTTCGAAGCCGAACGTGGCTCCGTCGTCGACGTATACATATCGACCGGTCGGGAGGAAACCCAGGTCCCACCGTTGATCGGCCAAACCCTCGAAAACGCGACGACTCTGATTGAGGCCGCCGGGCTTGAGGTCGGTGAGGTCACCGAACGGCCCGATGGCGAATACGCGGAAGGTGTTGTCATCGAGCAAAGCCCCACGTCAGGAATCGAGGTGGGCTCAGGAACCCCAATCAACCTTGTCCTGTCGTCCGGGCCGGAGATCGTCGAAATCCCTGACCTGAAGGATGTCTCCGAACGGGATGCGACGGCCCAGCTTGTCGAACTCGGTCTGAAGGTCACTGTCGACGATGAGTTCTCCAGCGAGGTAGCTGAAGGCTTTGTGATCGAAACCGATCCACCTGCGGGCTCTCAGGCGCAGTCCGGTGACACGATTCTCCTTGTTGTCTCTCAAGGTCCGAGGCCGGTTGAGGTACCCAACCTCACCGGACTCACTGAGGCTCAGGCGACGGCAGTGCTTGAAGACCTCGGACTCGTGATCAACGTTTCGGCAGCGACTCAGCCGGTCGTCGATCCCAATCAGGACGGTCTGGTCGTTTCCCAATTCCCAACAGTCGGCACGACCGTGTTCCCCGGTGATGTGGTCACAGTCACATTGGGCAAGTTCGAACCGCCACCAACCACCACATCTACGACGGTGCCACCGACCACAGAACCACCTCCGGACGACACCTAGGCACGCCGTTGTAACGCTCCTCCCCCTCTGGGGGAGGTGGCCATTCCGAAAAGGAATGGGCGGAGGGGGACGCTCCCAACACAAATACGCTTCGAAAAGGGTTTGCCTCCCCATCCGGCGACCTCGCTCCGCAACGGGTTTACTTCCCCCCTCCCCCTCGCTGCGCTCGGGTACTCCCCCCGTCATTCTTCCTGGGGGAGAGCATCGTTCCTCCGGGGGGAGAGCCTCCTACGTCCGGGGAAGGAGCGCTGAGCACGCAGTGCGGGAGGGGGAGGTGGCTCGTAGTAACGCTCCTCCCCCTCTGAGGAGGCGGCTCGTAGTAACGCTCCTCCCCCTCTGGGGGAGGTGGCTCGACCGGCAAGGTCGAGACGGAGGGGGACGTACCCAACAACAAATACGCTCCGACACGGGTTCGCCTCCCCATCCGGCAACCTCTCTCCGCAACGGGTTTACCTCCCCCCTCCCCCTCGCTGCGCTCGGGTACTCCCCCCGTCATTCTTCCGGGGGGAGAGCATCGTTCCTCCGGGGGGAGACGTCGTACCTCCGGGGAAGGAGCAAGAAAAACCCCCGTCGTTCCTCCGGGGGGAGAGCCTTACGTCCGGAGAAGGAACCTCGAACTTCCGGAGGAGGAGTGCGCGAAGTGCTATTCGTTTGATTTGAGCAACTTATCGATCGTCGCTCCGATGGTGCGCAGAACCATCTCGTTGTATTTGAAGACGTCGGAGCTCGAGAAACGGAGGACTGTCCAACCCGCGTCTCGGAGATTCCCGTCCCTTACCCGGTCTTCTTCAGAATCGATGTGCTGCCATCCATCAACTTCGATGATCAACTTCAACGAAACACAAGCGAAGTCAACGATGTAGCCAAGGACAACGTGCTGTCTCCGGAAATGGAACTCATATCCCTCGCCCTTCAGATCCCACCAAAGTCTCGTCTCGGCGTGGTTCAGGTTCTTGCGATTCAGTCGCGCCTGTTCCCGAAGCGGATCCTGTCTCATGGCCCATTCTGACCTCATACAGCTGGAGATTGGAAGGGGGACGTTCCCAACAAAAGTACGCTTCGAATCGGGTTTACTTCCCCCCTCCCCCTCGCTGCGCTCGGGTACTCCCCCCGTCGTTCCTCCGGGGGGAGAGCATCGTTCCTCCGGGGGGAGACGTCGTACCTCCGGGGAAGGAGCAAGAAAAACCCCCGTCGTTCCTCCGGGGGGAGAGCCTCCTACGTCCGGAGAAGGAGCACTGAGCACGCAGTGCGGGAGGGGGGGTGGCTCGTAGTAACGCTCCTCCCCCTCTGAGGAGGCGGCTCGTAGTAACGCTCCTCCCTCTCTGGGGGAGGTGGCCATTCCGAAAAGGAACGGGCGGAAGGGGACGTACCCAACAACAAATACGCTCCGAAACGGGTTTACTTCCCCGTTCGCTCATCACTCTCCGAAACGGGTTTACCTCCCCCCTCCCCCTCGCTGCGCTCGGGTACTCCCCCCGTCGTTCCTCCGGGGGGAGAGCCTTACGTCCGGAGAAGGAGCCTCGAACCTCCCCCTCGCTGCGCTCGGGTACTCCCCCCGTCATTCTTCCGGGGGGAGAGCATCGTTCCTCCGGGGGAGAGACGTCCTACGTCCGGAGAAGGAGCGTGGAACGCCGAAGACTCCCTGGAGATTGTGCAACGAACGCGAATAGTTCCCCGGGAGTTTGCTCGCAAACTCCGAAGGCTCTCTCCTATTCGAGGTCTTCGAATTCGGCGTCGACTATGTCGTCAATCGATGAAGACGGAGTGGGTTCCTGACGGTCGGACCAGACAGTCTCGCGACCGTTGACGAACACCGACATACGGCCTGTGACTCGTTTGGAAACCGCCCGGTATAGGACGTCACGAACCGCCGGGATCAGGAGCGAGAAGCCCAGGATATCGGTGATGAAGCCCGGAGAGATCAGGAAGGCACCTGAGACGAGAACCGCCGCACCGTCGCTCAACTCCCGACCGGGAACCTGCCCGCGGTTGGCCTTCTCCCGGAACCGATTGATCACCGAAATACCTGCGCGACGGACCAATGCCGAACCAATGAGAGCGGTGGCAACAGCCAACAAAAGGGCCCATCCGAAACCGATCTTCGAGCCGACCCAGAAGAACGTAGCCATTTCGGCCAGGGAGATGACAGCAAACAGGGCGATGAACCGCATCACCAAACGGTACTGCCCACTTGCAGATAGAAGTAAGAGCTAGCGGTAGTTGGTAGTCATCAGGAAGCCGCCGGCGATGGCGGCAAGCCCGGCCAGCAGCCAAAGCTGATCCTGTTCGAAGATGAACCGAATCAGCACCAGGATGACACCGACCACCATCAGACCGGTCATCGTCGCGACATACCAGGTGGGACTTGGTTCCTTTGATTTTGCCGATGTTTGAATCGCCTGTTGGGACCTCGGCGGATTCTTAGGTTTTCTGCGTTTCGACTCTGGCATTCGCTTCGGATCGTAGTCGTCTCGAAACGGGCGTGAATCAAAACTACACGCGTGTGATTCTCAACAGATTGTGGAAGAACCTGGGGATAACTTCAGACCGGTCGCCAGACGGGGACCATGTCTTCTCTGCAGTGCCGGGGCGCCCCCTCGTCCTGCACGTTGACCGCCCTCATCGTGAGCTCAGCTCCGCAGACAGTGCACTTGTAATCCTGATCTACTTCTTGGATGTCTTCGGGGTCGATCTCGGGAGGAGCGGTGGACATCATTGATATCAACGCCAGAGAGACTCGCCAGATCAAGAATCCGATTCCGATAGCCAGGACGATGTCCAAGAACGTGTTGCCGGTCATTGCAGCCAGAACACTACGCCGGTTTGCGTTTTAGACCCCTGTTTAAGCTCGAATCTGGATATCCTAAGACCATGAAAAAAGTCCCAGAAGAACTGGCTCAGAAGCTGCTGAAGGCATCGAACAAGATGCCTGATGGATCGGGCTTCGACGTGAGTATCGACGACGTCGCGAACCTCGCCGATGTGCCCCGCGCCACGCTCTACTACTACTTCTCGGGCAAAGAAGACCTCATCGGGTTCTACCTCAACGACCTTATGGATCGGACACGCGGAGCTATCGAAAAGGCATCCGCCGGGGAAGGTGATAGCAGCCAGAGACTGGCCGACATCATGCGAGCCATCATCAGTTCGTTTGCCGAATACCCGAAGATGTGTCTCGAGCTACCCCATGCGATCAGAGACGCCGATGACTTCTCCGAAGTGATGCACAACATGGATCGCTCAATGATGGCTCCATTTCGCGAGGTGCTGCTAGAAGGACGAGGTGCTGGAGAATTGGAATTCGAGGATGTCGGAGTTGCCGTCGACGCGATCGCAGGTGCCCTCCACATGGTGTCGATGAAGGCTCTGCTCACAGAAGGCAAGATCGATGTCGACCATGTCTCGAAGGCGGTCATCCCCCAACTGATCAACGGGTTGGTGCCTCGGGGCTGAGGACGCCACAAAAGAAACCCCCGGCCGGGGCCAGGGGTCTCCATTGAGTAGATGCGGATTCCTCAGTGGTTGACCGGGTATCCAACTCCGTTGGCCAGCTTCGACGCCACATCCCACAGGGCAGCTTGGGAATCAGGCTGATTGAGGTGGTCGTAGCTCATTTCTGTAATCCGACCTGTCATCTTCTTCGGCGGTGAGGCGAAGAACTTTCCATTCACGTCATCCCCGAAGGACACGGCGTCGAGGTAGCGTTTCGCACCGTCGCCGACACTGTGTGACATTCCCGGGATCAGTTTGAAGATCGGGATCATCAGATAACGCATATAGAACGGAGCGTTCTTGATCGCGTTGGTATCCGGGGTGGAACCGGGAGACACTGCGTTAACAGTCGTTCCCTCGGGAAGTCGGGACGCCAGCTCAGCTGCCCACCAATTGACGAACTGTTTGGCTGTCGCGTAGGTGTCAGACGCCTTGTACCGGGCAGGCTGCTCCATCTTCATGTACGCCTCGATGGCGGCATGACGATCGTTGCCGAAGTGCTCGGCTGCGAAGTCGTCGATATTCACCGGAGCGAAGGTCGGGACGTCACCCCTAGCTGCTTCCGAACTTGCGATCACGATTCGCGCTCCGTCGGCCAGGAGGCCATTCTCGATGAGACGCATCGTGAACAGGTGATGTCCGATCAGAGACGAAGCCACGGTCGACTCAATCCCGTCTTCGTTGATTCTCAGGTCGACCGGGGGCGCAATACCGGCGTTCAGTATCAAAGTGTCGACCCTGTTTCCGCGAGCCGCCATCTCTCGGCCGGCTTCCTCGACTGTCGAAAGCCGATCGTTGTCGAGAGCGAGGGTTTCAAAGACTCTGCGACCGGTACGATCCTGAAGAGCGGCTCGCGCTCCTTCAGCCTTCGGATACGTCCGACCGGTGATAATCACACGACCGTACGCACGATCTGCCAGTTGAGCCGCAGCCTCGAAACCGAGTCCAGACGTAGCACCCGTCACCAGTGCCGTCTTCTCGTGGTTGCCATTCATGGTCTTCTCCTTTTGCGGGCCCGCTTGAGCCACTTCAGAGTCTTCAACCATTTAGACAGTTGTCTATTCCGTTGTATGAAATATTGTTCTAGTTTGTTGTGTGATCCAGAGCGCTAGATCAGCTCCGCGATCAGGGAAGCGGCCTTGCGTGCTCCCCCGGTCTCAACTGGCGTGTAGTCAACAACCCGATCGAGCTCCTCGAGCATCGCCGATGCGATCTGGTCGGGATCGGTTGTTTCGTAGTTCATGTAACGACCTGCGCCGTACCGATCCAACCGATGCCTCACGTGATAGTTCTGCTCGAAGTGATCCTGCAGAGGAAAGTAGAGGAATGGTCTGCGTGCAGCGGTCAACTCCATACAGCTGGTTAGACCACCTTGTACCACCGCCATATCGCAGACCGACAGGTGTCTGTAGAGCTGGGGCACATAGCCGTGAATCTCCAGACCGTCGTGTTGGGGTAGAGAGTCAGGATCGATTCGAGGACCTGCCACCATCATCACCCTGAGTTCGGGCAGCTGTTTCTTGGCCATCGGGTATGCCTCAATGATCTTCCTCAGCAGGGCACCCCCTACACCGGATCCCCCCACGGTGACAACCACGACTTTCTCACCCGGGTGGAATCCGAGCTCCTCACGCAAGCCCGGGATATCAGACTCTGGCGGTGGGACAAACCCGGTGATATAACCCGGGAACTCGAAGTGCTCTTCCGTCCAGTCCCGGATCTTGGGGAGGTCAGGCCCGAAAGTCTCGGGGACGATGTCGTCGGGCGTTCCCACAAACAGGGCTTGGTCACGAACCCGCGGAAACCGGGCGATGTGCTCGATCATCTCGGCGTTGTAGTCGGCTGCAACAAAGGCTTCTCGTTCCCCACCCGAGGGCATCGGCAGGTAGCCGACGAAGTCGGTGAACCAAACGTGAGAGCCCCGCTTCAACTCGGGATTCTCATGCCAGAAGTGATCAATATCCCAGGCCTCATCGCCAATGACCACGTCGTAAAGACCATCTTCGACGACTTCTTGAAACACCATGAAATTGTTGACAAGGATTTCGTCCATTTCCCGCAGAGCTTGGAATGCATGGAGATTGTGTTCTGAGGTCATGTCGACGAAGTGGGCCGACTCGCTCGCCAGAAACTCGCTTGCCGGATGGATCGTCTCGCCTTCTTCTTCCAAAACCCGAGTAACGGGGTGCTCTGCCAGCCAATCGATGTGCAGATCCGGACAGATCTCCTTGAGTTCCTTGGCTACGGCGATGTCGCGTCGTGCGTGACCGAGCCCGATTGGGGAAGAGATGTATAGAGCCTTCTTGGGACGGTCGAGCGCCCGAGTCCAGGTGTGGCTGCGCATGGTTTCTCCTTTGACACGTTTGACGAAATCGTCGATTGCGTTGTTGACTTTCACCGGGTCTCGTGCAAGTGCCAGATGACCGGCACCGTCCAAAACCACCAGATCTCCGTTCACAAACTCCGCAAACGACCTGCCCTTGTCAACCGCCTGACACACGTCCTCGTTGCCGTGAATGACCAGCACCGGAAAGTCCAGAGATCGGCACTGTTCTTCGAACTCTTCCCGAGAGGGCGGATCCAACTCCGCGCCGGTTTCTCCGGCAACCAGGATCTCTCCCGTCGACTCGAGGGCCCAACTGACCGCGTCCTCGAACTGTTTGGTCGAGTGCGGTTCGACCAGTTGGGATGAGAAGAAGAACTCGATCCACTTTCGGTGTTGATGGGTGATCACGTAACGGTTGAACAGAGCCCATCCCTCGGGGTCGGGCAGCTCTTCTTCGAATGTCGACGAAGCCTCCCGCCAGTGGCTGTGGCCTTGGCCGATGTAGGGCACCCCCGGCTCGATTGCCACCATTGCTTCAACTCGGTCGGGATTCTCCGAAGCGAACTCGACTGCCCACCAATTGGCATGACAGTGCGCGAGGAGAATCACGCGGTTCGCCTCACATTCGTCGAGAACGGCAAGCATGTCGGCAATGTTCTCGGCCCGACTGTGCTCTTCAGCTTGGTTCGGACGGCCCGATCGGCCATTGCCACGTCCGTCGAATGTGATCACTCGATGGTCGCGGGCCAGGAACGGAATCTGCGCTTTGTAGATCCTCGAATGGGTGATGGGAGAAGGCGGGACCATGAAAAGCGTCGTATCACCCTCGCCGTATACCTCGTAGTAGATCTCAACGCCCTGTCGATCGACGTAACCCGAGTGATCGGGTTCCTTGGCTCTCATACCGCAAGGCCTTCTACGAACTTGCGGAGGGCGAGATTGAATCGCACCGGTTCCTTCATATGGGGGGCATGACCGGTGCCCTTCATCTCGAGGAGACTTCCACCTGTGAGCTCGGCGAGGCGTTGACCGACACTCGCGGGGATCAGCCGATCTTCGATGCCATGAACAAGCAGCGTTGGTGAGTGAATTCTGGCCACAACGTCAAAGTGGTCTGGATCGTTGGGCCGCAATGCCTCCGCCTTCAAAACCGCACCATTGGTCTCTCGAGCCCACCCGATTGCATCATCCTTTGCCTTGGTGGTGTAGGTCTCAGAGAACAACTCAGAGAAGAAGAACTCGATGAAGTCTTCGTAGTTGTCTTCCCAGTAGGAAGCGTTGTATTTCTCCCAACCCGACGGGTTTGGCGGGTAGGGCTTGAGGAATCTCCGAGCTATTTGAGCTCGATCTGGAGACGGTTCTGTGACCGCAAGGTTGGGGGCAATCAAGACCAGGCCACGAACCCGATCCGGGTATTCGGCTCCGAATGCCGCCGCCATTTTGCCGCCGTCGGAGTATCCGACAAGTACCGCTGACTCAACTCCGAGTTCGTCCAACAATCGTCGTGCTCGCTCTACGTAAGCCCCAACCGCATAGTCAGCTGGGTCTGTTGAACGTGGACTGCTCCCATTGCCCGGACCGTCGTAGGTAACAACGCGATAGAAGCGGGAGAGATACGGGACCTGGAACTTCCAAAATCGGGAGTGGATGATGGTCCAAGTAGGCATGAGCAGGATGGTGGGATCTCCCCCACCAAAGACCTCGTAGCCAAAAGGGACCGACTCATCATCGATGCGACCAACGTGGTCGGGGTATCTAGCCCTTGTCACCCGATTCCTCCAAGACTCTGATCATGTCGCCGACCTTCCGCAATGCTGAGCGCGCCGGAATCAGCCTCTCCGGTATACCAAGAAGCAAGTAGGCCTCAGCACCGATGAAAGGCACGCCGGCCAGGGCCGCAACCTCCTCCGCCGTGAAAGGACCCAGACCTCCGATCCGTTCTTCTGCGCGCCGAGCGACGGCGGCAAGCAATTCCTGCCAGTCGCCAAGCTGCTCGGTGACCGCTTTGGCAATCTCGGGGTCTGACCAACCGGCCGCCATTAGTTCATGAAGAACACGGACATAGCCCGAGTTCAGATCGTCATCGAGGTAGTCGCAGGCCTGCTCCCATTGCTTCCACAGCGCAAGGTCGGACCCGAACATCTCTTCCTGCCGGTCGAGGAGCCTCTGGTTCTCCCCGGCGAGTACAGCAAGCACCAGGTTCCGCTTCGACCCGAAGTGATAGTGGATCTGACTGAGCGGCACGCCCGCCTGATCAGCGATGGAGCGAGTGGAGAGACCGGCGTATCCGGTTTCGAGGAGAGCCTCCTTCGCTGCGGCAAGAAGGCGAACCGCTGTGGGGTTACGTTCGCTGGCTGTTGACACGATTTCTTAGGAGCTTTCCCTTTTCGGTCGTTCGACCGAACGAATATACGCGCGTCCGGCTGGTGGTGTCAACCCTTGTGTTCAACGCGGCGAACTATGAGATAGCGATCGGGCCCTCGATCCCGGTGACGTGCCACATTCCGTCTACTCGTTCGAGTTTGTAGGTGAACCAAGTTCCGCAGAGTCCACCACACCACAAAGAGACCGGAACAAGGGCAGTGTTTCCGCTGAACGACGGCTCCCCTACACCGAGGATCACGGAGCCTTCCTCGACCGGGATCAGGTCGTCGCTGTACCAAGCAGACGGATCGTCGATCCACTGCACTGGGCCGAATTCGGCAATTGCATCCTCGATAGCTTCCATTTCGATGGTCGTCAGCTGGCGGGAGGTGCCCTCTTCGCCGGATTCGGGGCTACCAGCGGCAGGATCGGTCCGGTTCTGAATGAGGTAGAGAGTGAATGGTGGAGGACCTGACCCAAATGTGTGGTCCTCGGTGACCAACTCTTCGATGGCCGCGGCCATGACTTCGGCTGAGTCGCTGGCGGAAAGGTCGAGCGGTCCGGGATTGGCACAGGCAGAGATCGTCAGCAGCAGAGCAACCAAGAATGTGCTTCGTCTCATGTTCTTAAGACGTTTCGAACACAGCGATCGGTTTCATGGAACTCCGAGAAGCCTCGTACGCCTAGTTGTAATGCCTCACCTGATCCCAAACGTCGGACAACTGCCGGGAAGGATTCATACACAAGTAGATCGGAAGCCCGTTCTCCTCGTTTGCAACACCGGATGAGTTGGTGATTGTGTCGACTTGCCGGTAACTCGGACAGACGAGATCCAGTGCGTAGCCGACCAGTCCAACTCCGACAATCGGGCCGTGTTCGCCGGGAGGGCCCCACAAGAAGTAGTTGTTGTGACCGCTATATGCGGGAGGAAGCCCAAAGTCGGGTCCCAGCACATCTATCGCACCTGCCTCACCGTATGAGCTGGTCAAGATCAAGGCGTTCGATTGCAACTCTCCAGGGATCGACTCATAAACGTCTGACACCTGATCGACCAACTCGGGCCATCCAACCGTTTCTCCAAGCTCACCGGTGGCGTCGAAGGCTGAGGCGGAAGATTCCGGAACTACTGGTAGGGCAATGAGCACACCGACAGCTATACCAAGACCCGCCGCACCGGCCATCCATCGTCGCCCGCGATCGCCCAAGCCTTCGAACCAAAGGGAGCCGGCGGCCAGGAGCACCGAATACATCGGGGCGATGTAGTAGGCCTTTCCACCCGTGACGAGGAAGGCAACAAACAGGAAACCATAGGCAACTGCCACCGGGCGCCATGGTGTCAACGTCTCAGACCGAGCCAGCTTCCACCAACCGATCGCAGCTGGGACAGCAAGCGCAATTGAAAGAAGAAGCGGCTGGAACAGGGCAAACGCCAGTGGGCCTTCGCTGCGGGCTTGGAGGGCCCCAGCCATCTCTAGCTGCGGGAATCCGTGGTTCGCCTGCCAGATGAGATTGGGAAGGGCTATCAAACCAGCGATAGCAACGCCGATCCATGGCCAGCTCGATGCCAACAACTTGCGCTGGCTCGTTGCCAACAACCCGACCAGCAAAGCCACAGCCAAGAATCCCATCGTGTGTTTGTTTTGGAGTCCGATGCCCACGAGGAGTCCGACGACAACCCATAGCCGGGGACTCGCACCACCGAGAAGGTGAACCGTCACCAGTAAGACGGCCGTCCAAAGGGCAAAGTCGAAGATGGCCGTGCTGAGAAGATGACCTTCGCCGAGCACCACCCCGGCGAATCCCGTCGAGACGGCGGCGAAGAGTTGCGCGCGACTGCCGCCGCCAAGTCGCATCGCGATCAGCGACGCCATCACCGCTATTGCGCCAACGGCCAACGCAGGTAGCACTCGAAGCGCGAGGGGCGACACGTCGACCACTTCATCCACGACCCGTGCGACAAGCGGGGTGAGCGGAGGCTGGTCGACGTAGCCCCAGTCGAGGTTTCGGCCCGCAACCACGAAGTAGAGCTCATCGCGGTGGAACCCATATCGCGATGCGGTGATCAGCAGCAACGCAACCGAGCCGAGGGCCGTCCAAACCGCTGATTTGGTGGGGCGAAGACTGGCCGGCATCAGCCCGATTGTGGCACTTGAATGCGTCGCTGCCCAAGCGTTGTCACACAATGTGCAAAGCGGCAACGCCCCTTGACTCTTGTAACTCTATATATGTAGAGTTACTGAGGTGATCAGAGCCCGGAGACCATCCAGACAGACCACGACCGTCCTTACCTCCTTCCTGGCCGAAGAGGGCTGGAAATACGGGTACCAGCTGTCGAAGGAGACATCACTGCCGTCAGGCACGATTTACCCGATCCTGATTCGCCTAGCTGACAGAGGTCTCGTCGAGTCGAAATGGTCAGAAGCGGTCGACGGAAGGCCACCACGGCATATGTATCGATTGACCAGCGACGGCGAGAGATACGCCCGGGCCGCCTCAAAATCGAGCGGGCAACAGGCGCCGAGGCAAGCGAACCCCGAAACCGCATGAGGCGGATTGACCATCTCATCGCTTTGCTGCCCGAGGGAGATCGCCGGTGGGTGGAAGCCCATCTCGCCGAACTGCAGGTGATCGACTCACGATGGGGCCGAGTCCGTTGGCGTCTCGGCCTGGTGCCCATGACGCTTGCCGTCTTGTTTGATGTCCTGTTTCGCCGCCAACTAACTCACGAAGGAGCCCGAACCATGAAAAGACTCACATTCCTAGGCTCATCAGTTGTAGCCATCGCCGGACTAACCCTCCTACTGATCTGGGCGGTAGCCGACCAGCCATCCAGCATGTTGTGGGTCGGTGCGTTGACGACCGCAATCGGGACAACAACTCTCGCCGCGCTTCGCACCATGCCACATCGTCTTAGTCGATCGACAGGGTTGACAACCGGCCTCATTGGCCTTCTGGTCGGATTGGCGGGAGTCGGGTTCGGAACCCTCCAGGCACTCCAGCCCGGGAACGCGGACCCGGAGTACGGCCCGATAGCCCTTCTCGCCATCGTTGCCATCAACGGACTGGTCACGGTGATCACGTTCGTGGATCGCTCGCGATCACAAGTAGCAAGCGGCTAACTGCCGAACGAGCGGCCATCTGCGATCCTGGGTCATGGAGATATAAGGTGCTCCTGTGACTGGCGCAATCGTCCCCATCTTTCGGGTCAAGGACGGACTCGAGGCATCGACCTGGTACAAGAGGCTCGGGTTCGAGATTGTG
Source organism: Acidimicrobiia bacterium (assembly GCA_965216445.1). Taxonomy (GTDB): domain Bacteria; phylum Actinomycetota; class Acidimicrobiia; order Spongiisociales; family ZC4RG35; genus MA-ANB-1. Next base: position 326,657 of record OZ244166.1, on the reverse strand, counting down.
GGCGAGCACAGATTCACTCCTGACCTGCCGCTGTTCTTGTTCCTGGAGCGCAACGGAGTTCGGCTGTATCTATCCGAGCACAAAGGTGACGCTCCGAAGAAGTCACTCGCCTACTTCTGGGTCGACGATGTTGAGACGATCGCGTCTGAGTTCGGGGTCGAAGTCCGTCAGCAGCCATGGGCTCACGAAATCGAACTGACCGACCCTGACGGCAACCGGATCCGAGTCGGCACCAAGGTGGAGTGAGTCCCTAGATCCTCTCGATGATCGTGCCGTTGGCCATGCCACCACCCTCGCACATGGTCTGAAGCCCGTACCGACCACCTGCGCGCTCCAATTCCCAAACAAGTGTCGTCAAGAGACGTGCGCCGGAGGCACCAAGCGGGTGACCCAAAGCAATGGCGCCTCCGTTGACATTGGTCTTCTCCCAGAGCGCATGCGGGTTAGAGCCTCCGTGCTCCATCCTCCAGGCAACGGTCACCGAGGCGAACGCCTCGTTGACCTCGAAGAGATCGATGTCATCGATCGAGAGACCGGCCCGTTCCAACACCTTTTCGGTGGCGGGAATCGGCCCAGTGAGCATCGTGACAGGATCAACTCCGACCATCGAGAAGCTCACGAACCGTGCCTTGGGCTTCAAGCCAAGTTCCAACGCTTTGTCTTCTGACATGATCAGAACCGCGGCGGCACCGTCGGATATCTGGGAAGAGTTCCCAGCGGTCACCACCCCATCGGCCTTGAACGCTGGCTGCAGATTGGCGAGCTTCTCCATCGAGGTGTCCGGTCGGATTCCCTCATCTCGGGTGACAGTCTCGACATCACCGTTCTCCCTCGTGATCTCCACCGGGACGATCTGGCCTTCAAATCGTCCTTCAACTGTGGCTCGTTCAGCCCGGCGGTGGGATTCGAGACTCAACTCGTCCAGCTCGTTTCGGCTGATGCCCCATTTGTCAGCGATCATCTCGGCCGAGATTCCTTGCGGAACCAGCCCCTGCGCATAGCGCTCCAACATTCGCGGTCCGAATGGCAAACCCGGACCCTGTTCAGCTGTGATACCCATCGGGACGCGGGTCATTGACTCCACACCGGCTGCGATAACAATGTCCTGAGCTCCGGCCATGATCGCCTGAGCGGCGAAATGAGCCGACTGCTGGCTCGAGCCGCATTGGCGGTCGATGGTGACGCCAGGGACCTCTTCGGGAAAGCCGGCGGCGAGGGCGGCGTTTCTGCCCACGTTGTACGCCTGCTCCCCGGTCTGAGATACGTTGCCCATGATGACATCGTCGATCAACATCGGGTCGAGGTCGTTGCGCTCCACGAGGGCCTGAAGAGGAATCGACGCCAGGTCGACGGCGTGAATGTCTTTGAATTGACCATTCCGACGACCGGTTGGGGTTCGTACGGCATCAACGATTACAGCGTTAGGCATTGGCATCTCCTGAAGTCCTGCCCACACCAACGCCGAAAGGAATTACCTTCTTCCCTCGAGCGAACCACGATGCGGACACCCCAATTGTAAGGCACGGTGCTTCGGTCAGCACCGTGCCTTGTTCCAATGGTCGAGTTGTCGGTCGTTCTAGGTCAGTCGAGCGTTCGCAAGTAGGCGGCTACGTCGTAGAGGTCCTGCTCGGTTAGCGACGGGTTGCCACCCTTCGGAGGCATATCCACGCCGGCTTCGTTGGCAGGATCGCCGGCCGGTCGACCTTCCTCGAGAAACGCGACAAGCTCATCATCGTTCAGCCCGTCCACGAACTCGTTGTTGTGCAGGTCCTTGCCTAGGCCCTCGAGCCCTCGGGCATCAGCACCGTGACAGGACGAGCAAGTGGAGGAGTAGATCTCCTCGCCGTTAGCAGCGTCTCCGCTCGTAGCCGACGTGTCCCCGTTGCCTGCTGTGGTGTCGTTCCCTCCGTCGGAGTCGCCACCGCAGGCGGCCAAAACCAGAGCAAGAACGCTCAAGATGATCATCAGTCTTTTCATGTATTCCCCTTCTTTTGCCATTCCAATCTCGTTGATTCGCGCTCGCGAATCAGCCGTCCTCGTGGTCGTGATTCTCTGTCTCGCCATCCGTTTCTTCGTCGTCCATCTCGTCGCCGTGGTCGTGCTCGCTCATGTCGTCCTCCATGTGGTCATCGTGGTGATGGCCCACTAGGCCTTCGATAACCGGCAACTCGACAACGGCATCCCAGGTCAGCACTTCCCCATCCAGCTCAGTGGCCATGGCTTCGGCACGTGACTTGTCGCCGAACGCGAGAATGCCGTGACCCATCGGAGAGGCGACACCGAGGGTGGGCACGAAGTATGCCGTGCGGCCATCGATCAGCTCCTTCTCGTCGAAATCACTGACCCAGACCTGTGCGTCATCAAGCACCCCCTCCTCACGACCAGTCAGTATCAGCCCGCCGAGGTCGTCAAACTTCTTTTCGGTTCCATCGGCCGTCCGGTAGGCAGCGGCGAAGCGAGGGTCGTCAATAATCATTCCACATTCGATACAAATGTCTCGCCCATAGTTGATTTCCGGTGCCTCTGAAGCAGCAGCAGTGTCGCCGCATCCGGCAACTGCAGCGGCAACAAGGACTACTAGGGCAAGCGCTATTGCTTTCGTTCTCATTACAGATCTGCCTTTCCAATAAACCGTCGCCAAGCTGCGATCGCTGGGACAACCAGCCAAACCAAGAGGACACCAAAGAGCGCTGCTCCCAATCCATCGCCGAGGGTGTCAACTGCGTAGATGCCGGCGGGCCCCAAGGCGTCAAGCGAACCTGAAAGCGCTGTCAGGGCCGCCAACCTGAAAGCCTCAACCGGGTTGAGAAGAGCTGTAGCAAACAACACGGACACCGGCATCGAGGTCGCGGCGGCCGTCCCCATCAGGCCGAGGTCGCCGATGAACACCAGCATCAGCCACACAAAGACTGCGATGCCGAGCGCACCGGCGGAGCGGGCCGAAAACGTGCTGATCAGCATCCCCACCCCGAGCATGGCCATCGCCAAAACCCAGGAAACGAGGGCGATCCACACATAGGCGGTGGCGTCGGAGCCAACTCCGCCCAGTGCTGTGAGGATTCCTGCCACACCAAACCCAGCACCAGCAGCGATCGCCAAGACGGCTCCGCCACCCAAGTAGACGCCCCAGAACGCCTCCGACCGACTGATCGGGTGGCTCATCAGGAAGCGAAGGGCGCCACTCTCCCGCTGTCCAGCGATACTCAACGCCCCCAGCGTCAGGCCCATCAACGGGATGATGATCTGGACGAGAGTCACTAGGGAGGCGGCAGTTCGCCCGAACCCCGTTTCCCCATCCACCGAACTACTGGGCAGTGCGACAAGAACCAGCAGCGCGGCGACCCCGACGAAGGCAACGACCCACATCCAGAACCATCGGCTGGAGACCGTCCCCTTCAACTCTTTGCGGGCCACCTTGAGAACTGCGCTGAACTCGGCGCGCTCCATGACTTCGGGAGCCGTGGTCGTCATCGCCACACCTCCAGATCCTCGATCACGATCCCCTCGTCCTGTAGGACCGCAACTGCCCTTCCCTTTTGCTGTGCCGAGACCTCCACAAGCACACCCTTTGAGTTGCTGCGAGCGTTGAAACCGGCATCTGCGAGTGCGGTAGTAGCGCGTTTCGCATCATCTGCCGGCGTGATCAGGTGGAGCCAAGCGCTGATGCCCAACTCCTCAGCCAGGTCATAGGGAGCACATTCGGTGACCTTCTTACCGTCATCCATCGCAACGACTCGGTCCACCAGCATCCCGACTTCCTCGAGATGATGAGAAGTGACCAGAAGGGTCCGACCCTCGTCGCGCAGCGCGTCGAGCAATCGGATCGCCGACTCCCGGGCAGCGGCGTCCAGATTCGAGGTCGGCTCGTCAAGAAGAAGAATCGGTGGGTCGGGTATCAGTGCGGTAGCCAATCCCAGACGCTGTTTGAGACCACCGGACAGTTCGCTCACCAGCTTCGATTGGTGATCCTCGAGCCCGAGTAGCTCCAACACCTCGTCGACACGCTCAGGACCGATACCGCGCAGCGATGCTGAGTAGTCGAGCAGATCGATGACGACCATGTCGTCATAGAAAGACAGCTCCTGCGGCACGTATCCGATAACGGAGCGAACAGCTTTCCCCCGGGTTCGGGCGTCGAGGTCGTTGACAGTGATTCTGCCGTCGTAAGCAACGAGTCCGAGAAGACAACGAATCACCGTGGTCTTTCCTGCACCATTCGGCCCCCAGAGGGCGACAGAATCGCCTTGTGCAACCTTGAGGTCAAAGGAGTCGACTACCACAGCCGACCCGTAGGCTTTTGTCAGCTGGTCGATGTGGATCATCGGGGTCTCCTCAGTGGACGCCTCGCCATGAACAACAAACCCAACGCACCGGCCAGCATCAGTGCCGCAGCCGGGGCGGCGCCTGGTCCGCTAGCCGTCGCCAGGGAGGCCGAAACCGGAACGGTCAAGTCGGGCAGTTCGATGATGGGTGCGGTATCCGTCAGCTTTGGTCTCGGTCGGAATGCGGGAAACATGTGACCGGCGAGGTTGATGGCACGCGATGCGGGGGTCTCTTCGAAGAACTCAAGGTCGGGGTTCTTATCGGTGATGGTCGAGAAGAGGTCGGAAACGTTGTGGGGGACATCTCCCAGACCGTCGCCATCGGCGTCGTATCCGGCGAAGTCACTCCAGTGATTCCCCACACCGTCGACGGTCCACACGTTCTGACCCAGAAACTCGCCGCTCCCCTGGACCCCTACCTGTTCCCGGTTGTCGACGAAAGCGTTGTTGACGAGGATGTTGCCGCTCACCGACGGCAGAAACAGCAGCCCCACCTTGTTGTAAGCGAACAAGTTGTCTTCGAACTGATGCTCTATGCCGGGGGTCGCCGGAGAGTTGTCGAGATAGATGCCAACGCGGTTGCCGATCATATGGTTGCCGACGACCTCGACCCCATCCATGTCTTTGAGGCCGATCCCGTATCCCGATGGGCCGTAGTTGTTGGTGATGAGATTGTCTTTCAACGTCAGATCTTGGCTGTACATGAGGAAGCCACCGACGCTGTTTCCGCTCAGATAGTTCCGTTCGACCAGCGCCCGATCCGAGTACATGAAGTGGATCCCGTAACGACCGTTGGTCACCCTGTTGTCTCGAAGCACCAGGTCGTCCGAAAACCACAGAACGGTGTCCCGTCCTCCGTCGACGATGTTGCGTTCGATGACTGCCCGTGGGCTTTCCCAGAGGCGAATCCCATCGCCGCGTCGGGCGAGCTCGGCTTCGGCGGCGCCGATCACATTGTCCGTGATCACCGATTCATCACCGTTGCGGAGGAAGACACCAAACAGGACGTTCTCGAAACGGTTGTTTACCACTTCGATCCGCTCAGCGTGGCCCGACACACCTGCGTTCTCGCGGTCTAGCGAGAGACCTGTATTGGCTATCACAAGCCCCGTGAGTTTCACATCAGGCGAGAGAATCTCGATGACGTTGCCAGTCCCGTGGCCGTCGATGACGGGCCATCCTTCGCCACGGATTTCAAGGGGCTTGTCAATTTTGACGTTGCCGTCGTAGGTCCCTGCCTGCAGCACTAATACCGAACCAGGCTCGGCTGCGTCTATCAAAGCCTGCAGGTCTTCGGCAGCCGCGAGCGGAACCGACGGCACCAAAAGAAGGATAACGACGAAGACGGCAAGACGTCGCACTAGCTGCCCGCCTCCTGAGCTTCGATGAGGGGCTTATATGCCCTCCGGTGGAGGACCAACGCGTAAGCAATCATGCCCGAGGCAATGAAGGCAAGAATGAGGCCAACGCCAGGGAGGGCAAGCGTGTCGAATTGGGCTATCTCAGCAGGCCCGAATATTGGTGGTGTGAACTCCCCGACGGCTGCCGCCAGAGGGGCAAGCTCGTCGAGATTGTGTCCAAAGTCATATAGCCAGTACTGCAGATCTATCAAGAAGACCAATGGGAATAGCAGTGCTGGAAGAGTCATTACCAACAGCCACCGACTGTGGATGACCAAACCGGCCAGAAGGAGCGCCGCGAGTCCGACGATGGCCACAATGGCTATCGACCTCTCGAAAACGGCAGCGTCGTCGAAGGAACCCAAACCCACGTAATGGTTCAAGCCCTCCAACTCGCCGACATCTCCTTCCAACCGGTTTACGTAGGCGGTAATACGCAGTCCATCCGGGAACTGGGGTGCCTTGAGGTTCAGCAGCCAGTAAGGCAGCAGTAGAGAGACCAGCAGCAGCGCCGCTGAAGCGATCAGAAGCTGGTTGGGCCGCCGATACAGCTCAGGATGCTCTCGCATCTCCTCTCTGGAAACTCTTGGTCCCAGAACCCGGTTCAGGACTGTCATCTGTGCTTCTCCTTATGCCTCTGGCTCGACCAGGAAGTAGCCAGCCATCTCGAGATGGAGTGCCGAGCAGAACTCGGTGCAATAGAACGGGTATGTCCCGCTCTCATCTGCGATGAACTCAACTGTTCCCGTCTCACCTGGCTCGAGGCTCAGGTTGATGTTGTAACCCGGGACGGAGAAGCCGTGTGTGGCGTCAAACGACGTGTCGATGTTGGTGATGTGCCAGATCACCCGATCACCGGCTTTCACCTCGATCCGGTCTGGTGTGTAGTGCGAACGCACTGCAGTCATCCAGATCTCAACGGTGTCGCCGTTGCGCTCAACACGCTCGTTCCCGGATACCGGCGCATTCGGGTCAACGGACATCGTGGCTGGGTCCCAACCAATCTCCGGATAGACCTCGAATGGGCTCAGTTTGTCGGCCTTGATCATCTGCACGTAGTGCGGTTCACCGAAACCGATGGGCATGTCGTACAGCAGTTGCATTCCCGCGGTCTCGTTGGCGTCATCAGCCTTGCTGATGTCTATCAGCTGGAAGTTCTGCGGAAGCAACGGACCTGGCGGCAAGAACCGGTCAATCGACCACTTATTCAGTGCGACCAGCCAGTCACCATCGGGGCTGACCGTGTCGCCTTCTGCGGCAACCAGGTGCCCGATGTTGTAGTGGACCGGGATCGTTCCCTTCAACTCAAAGCCGTCCTGGTCGTAGTTGGGCCCCATGGTCCAACGTGCGACTGCGCTGTCGAGGAACAACGATGTGTAGGCATAGCCTTCATCGTCGAACTGGGTGTGCAATGGGCCAAGACCCAGTTCTACCTGGGCTTCAATTGTGTCGTCGAAGTTGAGCACCGGGACTCCATAGGGGTCCGGTTCCCAGTTCTGATCGGCGATCGCCTGCTGGATCTTCTCGAACGAGTACACCGTGGTGTGCGGGTCGAGCTTCCCAGAGACGACCAGGAAGTCACCCTTGGGGGCAACGTCCACGCCGTGGGGGCTCTTCGGCTCTGGGACGAAGTACAGCAGTCCTTCGTCGATCGATGTCTGCAGCGGGATGACGTCCATGCCGTTGATGTCGACCGTGTTTCCACTAGCGGCTACCGCAGAGGCAGTCTCCAGGTCAATGACGTGCATGTAGTCGTTCTCACGCGCCGATGCGCCAGCTTCAAAGGGCTCTCCACTTCCGTCGAGACCCTCACCGGTGGCAAGCTCGGTGTTGAACGAGTTACAGAAAACCCATCCTTCTGAAACGAGCTTTCCGGCATCACAAAGGTCCTGCCAATACGGCGGCATTTCCATTGCGAAAGATGCGTCTTCGTCAATCCGGCCGGCATCCCGGTCGAACTTCCAGAAGGTCACCATGCCCTTGTACTCAGACTCGTATTCGCTGATAGGTGCGTACTCCCACCCATTGGGCGTTGCGTACTGACCACCTTCGATGATCCAGTCTGTGTTTGGCGTAACCATCGTTCCACCGTGGTCATTGATCGCGATCGGGTTCTTGACGATCTGCTTCGTCTCGAAGTCGCGCAGATCGATAACGGCGACCCGTGCGTTCGCCTTGTCGTTGATGAACACGAACTCACCGTCATAGTCGCCTTCCGTCTCGGAAAGCGCCGGGTGGTGGGTGTCCGCCCAACGGACCTCACGCCCATTCACGTTGCCGGCATCAAGGACTTCTTCAACTGCCTGGTTTCCATAACCCCATCCCTGCCAAGGTTCGGGGGTGAAGACACCGATGGTCTTCAAGAGACGCATCGAGGGGACCCCAATTACGTGCACTTGACCTGAGTGTCCGCCCGAGGAGAACATCACGTAGTCGTCATGTTCGCCCGAGGGCTTGTAGGTCATGAGGGCGGCTACCACGTCGTCGTCGGAAAAACCTCGGTCTTCAATGATCCCGGTGTAGCTCGAATCGTCTCCAGACGTACAAGACGCCAGAGTCATTCCGAACACTGTCACCAGTGCCACCCCGACATAAACGACCCGGTTACGCCACCAGGGCGTCACCGAACCTCTAGCCATACCTATTCTCCTTTCGTAGGAGCTGGATCCAATGTCGTTGTAAGCGCCGTGGATCCCAGCTCTGCCAAAAGGGTGTCCCTTACCTGCTCCCAAACGTCATGTAACGCACACGGCTCGGGAGCGGGACAAGGGACACCCCTTAATACACATCTGTCTGCCTCGGGAATACCTTCGGTGATCTCGATCACGTCAAGAACCGAGATTTCATCTAGTTCGACCTCGATGGCGTAGCCACCACCCGGGCCCGGCGTGCCCGAGATCCATCCATTGGTCACGAGTGGCCTGAGGACTTGAGGCAAGTAATTGGTGGTCACTCCGATTGCGTCCGCGAGATCGGGACCGCTGACCTGGAGGTGTGAATCGAGATGAACGAGAGCCTGAAGAGCAAGGTCTGTTCGTTTCGACATCTCCAAACGCACGGCTCACCGACAGGTTCTCGACTACATGCCAGAATTACTTAGCTATGCCCTAAGGAATAGGGTCCAAGGACCCTTTCCCGAGGGACCCCTGGAAGGTCCACTGGGATAGAAGATGGTTTGGTGTCCGGCCGGGCTCCGACTCCTGTTCCGATCTCTCAGTTCGTGACGGCTGAGGTGACGACGAATCTCGATTCCCGATGCTGCCGGACCCGAGAAAGGGAGTAGCACCGAATGCAAGGTCACACGGATTTCAAGACAATCATCGAGCCGTTTCGGATTCACTCGGTTGAAGAGATCGCCTTAACTGACCGACCGACAAGACAGGCTGCCCTGGAGAGAGCGCACTACAACCTGTTCGGCCTTCATGCCGACGAAGTCACGATCGACCTCTTGACAGACTCAGGCACAGGTTCAATGTCATCACGGCAGTGGGCGGGAATGATGCTCGGCGATGAGTCCTATGCAGGGAGCAGGTCCTTCTACAAGTTCAGGGAGGCCGTCGCCAACATCACCGGTATGCCCGAAGTCATCCCCACTCACCAAGGCCGAGCCGCCGAACGCATACTTTTCAGCAACACACTCGGGAGCGGGGACATTGTGCCAAACAACACCCACTTCGACACGACCCGGGCCAATGTCGAGTATCAGGGCGCCGAGGCTCGAGACATCGTGATCGTTGAAGGCCTAGATCCGGATTCGCCTCATCCGTTCAAAGGCAACGTCGACATCGATGCCCTCCGCCGGATTCTGGACTCTGAACGAGACCGCGTCCCACTGGTGATGGTCACCGTGACCAACAACTCGGGAGGCGGTCAGCCGGTGTCGATGGCCAACCTGAAATCAGTTCGTGACGTATGTTCACAGTACGAGGTTCCGCTGTTCCTTGATGCATGCCGTTTCGCAGAAAACGCCTGGTTCATCAAGACTCGGGAGCCGGGGTACGAATCGCGTACACCTGAAGACATCGCCCAGGAGATGTTCTCACTTGTCGATGGCTGCACCTTCTCAGCCAAAAAGGACGGCCTTTCCAACATCGGAGGGTTTCTCGCGATGAGGGACCGCGACCTGGCAGAGCGCTGCCGTACGTTGCTGATTCTCACTGAAGGTTTCCCTACATATGGAGGACTCGCAGGATATGACCTGGAAGCGATCGCACAGGGTCTTGCAGAGGTGGTTGATGAGAATTACCTGCGGTATCGGATTCGGTCTACGGCATACCTGGCCAACAAGATCAACGAAGCTGGGGTCCCCACCGTTCAACCAAGCGGCGGTCATGCTGTGTACATCAATGCCGGAAAACTCCTCGATCATATTCCACCGGCTCAATACCCCGCCCAGGCCCTGGCAATCGAGATTTATCGAGCCGGCGGCGTTCGGGGAGTGGAGATTGGATCCGTCATGTTCGGAAAGCCGAATGACGACGGAACCGAAACACAGGCAGCCATGGAGTTGGTCCGTCTCGCCATTCCTCGACGGACTTACACCCAAAGCCATATCGACTACGTGGCAGAGGTTGTAATCGAGGCGGCATCCATGGCGGCCCAGATTCCGGGCTACCGAATCACCAAACAGTCGCCGTGGTTGCGTCACTTCACCGCTCAATTCGAACCGATCTAACCCAAATCGCGGGCCACCCTCCGGCTGAGCACGTCCCAGTGGTATTGATTCGCGGCGGTGGTGGAGACGATGGGATTTGAACCCACGACCCCCGGCTTGCAAAGCCGGTGCTCTGCCAGGCTGAGCTACGTCCCCGTGGCAGAGCAGTTTATGGCTCAAACCCGTACTCAGCGAAACCCCGTTCAGGTAACTCACCACAGGATGGGATCTAGTGTTGGCATCCCGAGAGGAAGAAGCATATGAAATTCGCCTGGCTCTGCAGCCACGAGTCCTACCAACCCGAGGTCTTGGTCGATCAGGCCGTTCTAGCTGAACAAGCGGGATTCGACGTCATCGCCGGCTCCGACCACTTCCACCCCTGGGTCGATGACGAGTCGGCAGCCGGCTTTGTTTGGAGCTGGTTCGGGGCTGTTGCGGCAAAAACTGACCATGTCGAACTTGCGACAAGCGTCACCTGCCCACTATTCCACTACCACCCAGCCCTCATCGCACAAGCAGCAGCGACCGTCGATCGACTCTGCGACGGGCGTTTCATCCTCGGCGTCGGCACCGGCGAGAACATCAACGAAGGGCCACTGGGATTTGAGTTTCCTGGATACAAAGAGCGAATCGAGAGGATGCGGGAAGCCCTCGAGATCATGCATCGCCTCTTTGCTTCGGAGAAGGTCGATTTCGAAGGCGACTACTACAAAACGGACAAAGCTCGCTTGTACAGCCCCCCGATCCGACCTGTGCCGATATGGATGGCGGCAGGCGGACCGAAATCAGCGGAGTTCGCTGGTTCGAAGGCTGATGGTCTGATCACCAGCGTCAAGGTTCCAGAGGAAACAATCGAGAGAGTCATCGAACCGTTTTCTCAGGCGACAACACAGCATGGCAACGACGGGACCATCATGGCAACCCGGTGGACCGTTTTTGCCCAAGATCATGATGAGGCCTGGAAGACACTTGGCTCTATGCGTGGGTTGCGGGCACCGGGACGCCTCGAAGCAGTCGACCCAATGGTGCTGCGTCAAAGAGCGGACGAGATGGATAGGGATGAAATCCTCAGCAAGTACACCATTGTCTCCTCCATCGACGAGTTGGTTGACGCCTACGCGCCATTGGTCACCGAAGTTGGTGCCGATTATGTAGCCATTCAGATCGCAAGTGCTGATCCGAACGCGACCATTGAGATGGTTGGAAAAGAGCTGCTACCGGAGCTCAGACGGTTAGCCGGATAGGAATGGACGTCCGAATCTTCGAGGACTCAATACAACTGGCTGCCGGAGCGGCCGACCACCTGGCGACTCTGCTGAACTCGGGCGGCCGACGCTCTCTCGGGTTAGCTGGTGGTTCGACACCGGCGGCCACCTACGAAGTCCTTTCTTCGTTGCCGGTGCAGTGGGACGACGTCGACCTGTGGCTTGGCGACGAGCGATGGGTTGCCCCAGATAGTGCCGAAAGCAACGCCCTCATGGTCGAACAGCGGCTCCTCCCGGGATTGGGTGCTCGATTTCACCGCATTGGGTTCGGTGATGGGTCCGATCCCGAAGCAGCGGCAGCCAGGTACGCCGAGACTCTCCACTCCGTATTCACACATACCGGTGGACATGGGGATATCGCGCTTTTGGGACTAGGAGACGACGGGCACACGGCTTCGCTCTTTCCCGGCTCGCAAGCGCTTGAGGAAATGACTCGGAGCTACGTCGCTAACTATGTGCCACACCTCGAGATGTGGCGTCTCACCGCGACCATCCCACTGCTGGCAGCTTGCAACGAGATCGTCTTCCTCGTTTCCGGGGAAAAGAAGGCCGAACAGGTGTCCCGACTGGTTGGCACCGGTGTCGAGGAGCCGGTGATTCCGGCCCGTCGGGTCGTCGACGCGGCCTCCAATGTGACACTGCTGCTCGACCGGGCGGCAGCGTCCGTAATCGATTAGCCGGTAGCCTCTTGCCAGACATATCGATGTATTGACATATATCAATATATCGCACTAGGTTGGCTCCATGAGAGCGCAATCGCCAAAAACACAGGACCCGCAGTGAGGTTTGGAGTCTTTCTTCAGCCGTTGCATCCAAGCAACGAGAACCCAACCGTGGCCCTTGAACTCGACCTGGACCTCATGGTCCACCTCGACAAGTTGGGATACGACGAAGCCTGGATCGGGGAACACCACAGCACCGGTTGGGAAAACGTAGGTTCACCGGAAGTATTCATCGCGGCCGCAGCCGAAAGGACCAAACACATCCGATTTGGGACCGGTGTCATCCAGCTTGGGCTTCACAACCCGTTGGTTCTGCTCGACCGGATGATCCTGCTCGACCATCTCACCCGGGGCAGAGTGTCCTTTGGCCTCGGAGTCGGCGGCGGCTTGCCATCGGATCTCAAGGTGTTCGGGCTGAGTCGGGAGCAGGCAGGCAAGCGACTCGACGAGGGAATCGCTGTCATCCTCGAGCTACTGAGATCTGGCAAGCCGGTCGACGCCCGCACAGATTGGTTCGAACTTCACCATGCCTCTCTACAGATTGGTCCGTACACAAAACCACATATGCCCTTTGCCATTGCCTCAGGCGACCCACGGAATGTGGAGCTGATGGGTCGACTCGGTGGACAAGTGCTCCTTGGCCCGATTCCAGAGAGAATCCCAGATCTCCTGGAGAGCCTGCAGAGAGGCGCTGACGCCGCCAACACGTCCTCTTCTCAGAACCAGTTCACGCTCTCGTATGCCATGCACATCGCTGACACGCGAGAAGAAGCGATAGCAAACATCAAGGAAGCGGCCATCGCCGAGCAGTACGAGTTCAATGTTGCGATCAACCGCGCGTCGGCCCCTGATGTAAGCCGTGAGGAATGGTTTGAAGGATTCCTGGACCGGCACATCATTGGCAGTCCGGACGACGCGATCGAGAAACTGGAGTCGATCCAATCAGTCTCTGGTGGTGTCGGAGGAGTCCTCTTCACGTCGCGGGACTGGGCAAGCACCCAAGCAAATCGAGCTAGCTGGGAATTGTTTGCCCGCCAGGTTGCACCACACTTCCAACGCACCACCGAACACCAGAAAGCTGCAGCCAAGTCGGCGAGCTTTCTGAACTCCAACTGAAGGTCGCTGTGTGACGCGATCAGCACGTCCCCCGCACCTGCATGTCGCCCTACTCGGATTCATCACTATCGCCGTCTACGGCAGTTGGGCCTACAGCTTCGGTGTCCTCCTCGATCCGATAGTGACCGAGACGGGTTGGCCAGAGGTTGGTGTCGTTGCCACCTTCAGCGCCAGCGCTGCGTTGGCCGGGTTTGGTTCGATTGTTGGAGGCTGGATTCTCGACCGATGGGGTAGTCGTCCTGTGCTGGGAATCGCCGCGATCGCAGGGACCGGCTTCTTCCTGGTTGCGGCCAATGCCCAGAGCTTTCTCGTATTTGCGATCTCGGCAGCACTGGGTGGCGGCGTGTTCGGTGCACTTGGGTTCTATCACATCACCCAAACTGTTGCTGCCCGACTGTCGGAGCCGGCAGCAGTGCGTTCGATCGCCGCCCTCACTGTCTGGGGTGCCTTCGCTGGAACTATCTACCTGCCGCTGGCGGGATGGTTGATAGAGGTCGACGGTTGGCGACTGGCACTTGCAGCCATGACGGTGTCGGCGGGAGTCCTGCTCGCCATCGGTGGGGTGTTGTTGAATACCGATCCGGCGCCAACTGAGAGGATACGGTTCCTCCAAGGGCTCGGAAGGAGTTTCGGGGTACCCGGCGCACCGAGGTTCATGATTGCTGTTGCGCTGGCGGGCATCGCGATCTCGGTGCTGGTTGTGTACCAGGTGCCCCTGATGACGGCCGCCGGCCTCTCTCTGGGAACAGCCTCACTGTTCGCAGGGCTACGGAGCCTGGGCCAGCTGACGGGCCGGCTGCCTCTAGCCCAGATCGTGCGTCGACTCGGTGACCGATTGGCCATCCAACTGGCCTTTGCCGCCATCGCTGCGGGGTGCCTGATCGTCATCATCGCCGGCACTCCTACGCTTGCGGTCATATTCGCGCTCGTCGCCGGATTCGGGGTTGGCGCGATGTCCCCATTGGTCGGGATTCACTCGGTTTCGATCTTTCCCGATGGAATTCTTGGCGTAGGGCGGGGAACGGTGGCCGCAGCAGCTAGTGCTGCGAGTGCCGTGGGTCCGCTTCTCGGGTCTTCAGCGGTGGCTGTGACCGGGTCGAGAACGGCAGCAGCGTTGGTTGGCGCGTTTGCCGCCGCCGCGGCGGTAGTGACCATGCGCTTTGGAGTGGGCAGAAGCGACCCGGCCCACGAGGGCAAATCAACAAATGAACTGGGGCGTTAGCGTGAAGGAGTCGACAATGGGAACCACAACTGAGGGTCGAAGTGCCGAGCAGCTACTCGAGCCCGGCCTCTCCAATCCGCTTGCCGAGAACCTCGCCGCCAGCTTCAAAGCCCTGAGTGATCCCAACCGACTTCGCTTGATCAGCCTTCTTGCCGAGAATGGCGAGATGTGCGTGTGCGACTTCCCCGAGGTGCTCGGGGTCAGCCAACCCACCGTGTCGCATCATCTCAAAGTTCTCACCAATGCCGGTTTGCTGACACGGAGCAAACGCGGCAGGTGGGCCTTCTTTCGAATCGCCGAGCCAGCGGTGACTGAGCTGATGTCTGCTCTCCAAAATGCCCTACCCAAAGACGAGTCGGATCCCGTCGAGTAGACGCACCCGTCGCACATGCGGACATCTCCCGCCACTTCGCCACGGATTCAATATTCCGGGCTACATTGTCGATAGGGAAGATAGGACATGCCGACACTTCTAGGGGTATTCAGGGATCACAACGATCCCGATGCCGTGATCGATCGACTCGGGGCCGAAGGAATCGATCGAGACCACATCGGGCTGGTGTGGCGCGAGAAGATCGTCCGCAAAGTCGAGGAGATCGAAGTCGTTACGTATGTCGACCATTTCGACGGCCCGGCAGAGGAAGCCAAGAAAGGCGCCTGGGGTGGAGTTGTCGGAGGGGCAACCGCCGGAATCGCCAGTGCAATACTCGCATCGGCGGGGATTGTCCTCGGTCCCGAAGTTGCAGTCATGTTGGGGTCAGGGACCGCCGCAGCTGCTGCCGCTGCCGCCGCCGCGGGGGCCGCCGGGGGTGGAATCGCCGGGGGCGCCATTGGCGCTCTACTTGGTGCGACTGATCACGACGCAACCAAGGTCAAGACGACCGAAACCGAGGTTCACGACATCACCGAAACTGACGGCTTCGTCATCACGGTTGAAGCTGAGCAAGACCAGATTGAATCGACGTCGGATGTAATGAAGTCAATTGGAGCCACCGACGTGACGATCCTGGGCGCCGAAGGTGATCAGCTACGGGTCCACCTCGACTGAGAGAGTCGAACTCAGTACTTCATGGGTACGAACGTCTGCTCGCTTATAGGCGGTCGTACATAGGCAACCTCTTCCCTATCGGGGAGGCTCACCGGCTCTGGCACTACGTCGTTGTAATCGAACTGGGAAACGATGTGACTGATGCAGTTCAAACGAGCTGTCCTCTTATCGTCTGACGGGACCACAAACCACGGAGCCTGTTTGATGTCCGTGTATTGAAAGGTCGTGTCTTTGGCTTGGGAGTATCGGACATAAAGCCGGTGCTCCTCGAGATCCATGTCGGAGAGCTTCCACCTTTTGAGCGGCTCATCGTTGCGTGACTCGAATCGGCGACGCTGTTCCTCCCAGCTGACCGAGAACCAGTATTTGAGGACCTTGATCCCGGATCGGACCAGCATGCGTTCGAACTCTGGACAGCTTCTCAAGAACTCCTGGTGCTCCTCTTCGGTGCAGAATCCCATGACCCACTCGACATTCGATCGGTTGTACCAACTCCTGTCGAACATGACGATCTCGCCCGCAGCTGGAAGATGGTTGACGTACCGCTGGAAGTACCACTGGGTCTGTTCTCGTTCCGTTGGCTTGGGAAGAGCTACCACCTTCACGATTCTCGGGCTGGTCCGTTCGGTGATTCGCTTGATCACACCACCTTTGCCTGCTGAGCCTCGGCCCTCAAAGATGATCAATACCCGGAGGTTCTGCCGGACAACCCAGTGTTGGAGTTTGACCAACTCCTCCTGGAGACGTTCCAGCTCAGCTTCGTAGAACTTCTTCTTGAGACGCCCCGATTCGGTGTAGTTCTCGATGCCGGCCGGTGTTCCCTGCACCTTGGCGTCGTCGAACTCCACGGATGGGGGTGTTGCCGATCCTGGGGTTTCGTTCATTGTTCTCCGCTTCCTTGCGAGGAGCCTAGACGGAACAACAGGAACACTGACTGTGCAGGTCAATGCCGAGCGGACCCGACCAATGTCTCCTACGCGCGAAGCGTATGGCGCTCACGGATCTTCGTCACAGTTTGAGAACCGGTGGTGGAGCCCAGCTGCGGTCGAGAACACGCGGCTGCGGTGAGTACAACCGCATGGTCACCCCAATGGGACCTGTCGGAGCGGGTAGCCAGTTCGAGGTTGGAGCTTCGTCGGGCTTCTCGTTTCCGAAGTAGATATCTAGTGAGCCGTCTTCGTTGTACTCGAGGGGATCGCGGTCTCCGAGGGCGTACCTATCGAGATCGTTGGGCGACGGAAAGCCTTCCTCGTCGTACATGGTGACCGACCAAAAGGCGTTCACCGCGGGAAGGTCGTTGGCACCGAAGTGGAGAACATATCTCCGCTCACCAACTAACTTCTCGCCATCTGAGTCGTGCAGCAGCAGGGGATACACAGCGTCCTCTACGAGGTTGGCCCCAAGCCCGACCATCGTTATCACCGCTCGGTACATGTAGTTGGTCCCGTAGACACCCATTCCTGATGTGCCAATAGACCAACCGTTTACTACCGGGTTGAGAGTAGGGATCACTTCCACCATCTTCTGCTGCATTACGCCCGGTGCAGAGTTCAAAGCATCCTGAACTGCATCCGGAAGAGAACCGAAGTCGAACGGCTGTCCGGGATCGATCCCGACCCGACGGAGGCGGGCGACCATCGGCTGGTCGGCAAGGTGGGGTGGGTGTGTGGCCATCAGCTCGGCCGCATACGAGAAGAACGCAGCGCCGTTCATCGAGTGGATCTGTTCCAAGGGTGGGGTCTCCAGGTCGAACGAAGGATCGGGCTGGAACTCGACAGCCGGCGCTGGCCCTGGCCAAGCCGATAGAGGAGTCACCGAGAGTTGGTCCTGGAACTCGTTGACCGTGGCGTAGTCGGACGGCCCATTGGTCTGAGTCCTCCCGACGATCCATACCAGAGGAGTTGGGGCTTCGATCCGGGTCAACTCATCGGGCAAGTCGGATTCCCATCCCGATGGAACAACCGCATAGTTCCCGGCTTCATTTCCGGTGGTGCGGGTGCCCACAACGGCGAACACGTCGGTCCACATGTCGAGCATGGGCAGCATGTAGTAGCGGTCTCCAGCGTCTGGGACGGACACGACCATTGGCTCATTGAGGTCCAAGAACACGATCGAGTACAGCGTGTCGTAGTTGGGCCTGACGACATCCTTGAAGTCACCACTTGGATACTCCCGATGATGGGAGAATGTGTTGGCGGGACCCAGGCCCGGTTTCGCTCCCGGGGGCACGCTCGTGGCCAAACGTCTGGTCACATCCATCGTCACCAGGGGATACAGATACAGATACGCTTCGTGGGCGATTTGTTGGATCTCAGTCACCATCTTGCCTCTCGACATAGCCTCAATCACACCCTACGCCAGACGTCGTAAGGCACCAATTCGAAAGGATAGGACAGCGAGATGCCGACGTCAGAGTTGCAAGGCGACGATGCCGCAGCAAATTGCTATCGCCAGTGACACCATGCCCCAGTACCGCTCCCGGCGCGAGCGGGAAGCGAAGTTGGCCATCGTCCCCACCACGAACAGACCGGTGATGATCCACATACCAAGCTTTCCCTTTCCTGGCACCCATGTAGCCTCGATTGCTCCAGATGCCGCCAGTACGTAGATGATCAACGCTGGATACAGGACCAAGCCGACAAGTCCGCTGGCCCACCGGAGGCGTCGGGGAAGGGCCCTCTCGTGCCACCCGCCCCAGGCGGCGTATCGGGCGGGCGCGCCAAGTGCCAGGGCAATCTGGAATACGGCCACCGCCCCCATCAACACGGTGGCGAATACTGCTGCAATTTCCAAGGCGCTGTCATTCAACGGGAGGCGTAACGCCGTTTGCCCATAGTGGCCGAACCAGCGTGGAGCGCGACGTCGAGGAACAGCCCGATCGAGAGCCCCAGCCAGCCCCAGGGTGTGGCGGCATCGCCGATGATGAACCCGGTTACATACAGGGCCGTGGTCCAAGGAAGGAATATCATCCCGAGAACAGGGAGGATCCACCCGCCGCTGAACGCCCTATCGATCCAGTCGGTGAAGAGCCACAATGCGAAGACTCCGAGCCGAGGGCTGACACCGAGCAGGATGAGAAAGAGACAGCCCATTAGCGCCCTTCCCAAGTTGGCCGGACGAGGAACGCTGTCACAGTGCCCATCAGCGGAATATACATGACAAGGTAAGACACCTTCTGAAAAAGGAGTAAATTTCACGGTCATGTCCGACGAGCCAGTCAACACTCCAGCCCGCCCTTGGCTCCAAGCGGCGCTCCGTTGGTCGGCGACCCTGTTCGTATTCTGGTTCGTATTCGTCTTCCTGCTGCCTCGGTTTGTCGACTACAGGGAGGTAGTCGAAACCATTGCTACCCTCAAGATTGGGGAGGTACTGATACTGCTGTTATTCACAGCGGCCCGGTCCCTTTCTCAGTCTGCCGTCTACACCGGAGTGATCCCAGGTCTGAAGTTCTGGCCGGGTTGGCAAGCCTATGAAGCATCGGGCACGCTGGCCTCTTTTGCTCCTCCTGGCGTCGATATGGCCGTGCGATACGGGATGTACCGGTCCTTCGGTGTCTCCGCCGAAGCCGCTGGTGCCGGGTTCGTCCTCAGTGGGATCTTCACGATCGGAGTCAAGTTCGTTTTGCCGGTATTTGCCCTACTGCTGGTGCTCCTGAGCGGCGAGTACAGCCAGGGCACCACGATTGGCCTCATCATCGCCATTGCAGCGGGTGCCATCGCCATAGCAGTGGCGATTCTGCGACGAGAGGATCTAGCTCGACGGATGGGCCAGATGGTCGGCGGCTGGTACAACCGGCTGTTGGCGGGCCGGTGGAGGTTCCAGCCAATGGAAGACGCCGGTGACCGGCTGGTTGCGTTCCGGGGACAGATAGTGCGGACCTTGGGGACGGTGTGGCCCAGAGCGACCGCGGCGCAGCTCGGAGCGGAGGCCGCATCTTTCATGGTTCTGCTATTCGCTCTGCGGTTTCTCGGCGTGACGGCTGCCGAGGCTGACCTCGGGTTGGTCTTCGTTGCCTATGCCGTGGGCCTCATCGCTTCGCTCATCCCGTTTCTCCCCCAAGGGCTGGGCGCGGTTGAACTCGTCTACGTTTTGATCATCGCCGGCGCCGAGGAAGGTGACCTTGCCGACGCCGTGATGGCCGCGGCATTTACCCACCGCATTTTCACCTGGTTCATCCCGATCCTCGTTGGGATCGTCCCACTGGTCATGTGGCGGCGCCGAGTCAGCGCCGGACAGCTCGAAGATCAGAGTCAGCCAGCTAGCTGAGCACTCGGTCAGAACAAGATCTCGATGGCATCGCCCATCATCGAGATCGAGATCACGAGAATGAGCACCGACATGACGGTCTGGTTGTTCTGGATCAGCCACTCCTTGGCGTTACCCATGGCCGTCTCGGCGCGGCTGCCTAGGGCGAAGTAGACGGTCACGGGAGCGATGATCGAAAGGGAAGCGATCAGGACGAAGAGTCCGAGAGCCAGGTACTCCCTGGACGCAGGCAGACCCGCTGCCGAAATCGTGGTAGCCCCCGCCACCGTCAGGAGCAGATTCTTTGGGTTGGCCCCACTTAAGGCAGCTCCCAGACCTAAGGCAGCACCGCCGCCAAAGCCGTCGATACGCGCCATCCAAGCCGGTGGCTCAGCAGCCTCTCCGGACCTGGGTCTCTTCTGCCATGCCTTGAGTCCGACGACCAGCAAGAGTGCACCGAGGGTCCCCTTCACGATTCCCTCCGTCGTCGTCGGCTCGCCCTGCCCACCATCAAGTCCCGGAATGAACAGCACGACCACGCCGACCAGGCCCAGACCAAGGATCCAGCCGATCATGAAGAGAGGGGCGTTGGTGCGGGCCTGCTTTGTCACCAGCATCAGAAGTAGAGCCGCGATCGGGATCGGGCTGACGGCGATGCCAACGGCGAAGGCAAGATACTGCCCGATCACGTCTCCGATGCTCATCGGCCAGCGGCACCGGATCGACGCGCCTGCATGCGCGTCAACTGTGCTAGACCAGGGGAGGAGATGTCCATTCTCCGCCGAGAACCGCCCGATGGGGTCGATAGAGACGTAATGCGTGCTTCCAGCCTAACGGCAGGCCGTGATGGGTTTCTTCTTCCGATTGTCTGAACCTCCTCTGGGCCGCAAATGACCCTAGTCCGAGGGTGCCGATCGCATAGGGTGAGCATTGTTGATCTATTGGTCGGCCGAGGTCGGCGGATCTGTGCAAAGACGTCTGGTGTTACAAAGCGAGAAGGGTGTGTGGTCACCCGAATCGGGATGGCGGACGAAATCGACGGTGGGCATCGGGGCGTCACCCCAGGTCAAAGGGAGCGACGGGGGATATGACGGAGGGTCCAATCCTACCGGCGAGCCGAGCTGCAGTGAGTGCCGATTCTCGACGGCCAACAGGCTCGTGGCCTCGCATCATCGGTCGCCACCCCGATCCTCGCTCGGAGCTACTACATTCCGTCCGACTCAGCGTCTGGATGGAGAGTGTCTTTCGGTAGAGACCGCTCTTAACTAGTGGGGGTCGTCTGCCTTCGTGACGTGAACCGTCCCTGGGGCGTGCTCCGGTGGCGAATAGAGCGAATACAGTTTCACTTCATCCTCACCGGTGTTGACCACGTTGTGCCACGTTCCGGCTGGGACGATCAATGCCCAATCCGCAGAGATTTCGTGGGACTCGTCAACACGGTCCTCGGTGGACCCGAGGTCGAGGCGAGCCGTTCCCTGCTCCAAACGGAGGAATTGATCCAGGTTGTTGTGCTGTTCCCAACCGATATCTTCCCCAACCTTGAGACTCATCAAAGTCAGTTGGGTGTGTTCCCCTGTGTAAACGACTGTGCGGAAGTTGGTGTTTTCAACGGTGAGCTTTTCGATGTCGCCTGTCCAACCAAGCATTGCACTCTCCTTTTTGAGGTTCTAATCCAACCTCCACCATCCGACCAAGGTCTCTAGTTTGCTAGGGCCATTGGTCCCGATTCGGACAACCCTTCGGGTCGCTTGCGAGGGCTTCGCCCTCGATAAGTCCATGCGGCTTCGCCTTTGAAAGGAGGGCCGGGAGGGGGAGGTGGCTCAACCCCAAAGGATTGAGACGGAGGGGGACGCTCCCACCACAGGTACGTGCTCGCGCGACCTCTCTCCTAGACGGGTTTGCCACCCCCCTCCCCCTCGCTGCGCTCGGGTACTCCCCCCGTCGTTCCTCCGGAGGGAGAGCGGGAACGCCTTCGGCGTTCCTTGCGAGTTGCTTCGCAACTCGACGTCGTTGTGCGGCTTCGCCTTTGGAGGGAGAGCGGGAACGCCTTCGGCGTTCCTTGCGAGTTGCTTCGCAACTCGACGTCGTTGTGCGGTTTCGCCTTTGGAGAGAGAGCGGGAACGCCTTCGGCGTTCCTTGCGAGTTGCTTCGCAACTCGACGTCGTTGTGCGGTTTCGCCTTTGGAGGGAGAGCGGGAACGCCTTCGGCGTTCCTTGCGAGTTGCTTCGCAACTCGACGTCGTGGTGCGGCCCGAAGGGCCAAACCGACCCGGAATCCTCTGGATTCCGGAATTCGACCTGAGGTCGAATCAAGGAACGCGAAGCGTTCCCAATGACAGAGGGAGCCGCCTTACGGCGACTCCCTGTCCCTCTGTCGTTGATGTGTGAACTAGCCGGCGGGAACAATCGGCTCGGCGCTGGTGATCAGCTGCTCTTTGTAGGAGAAGTCCGGGAGGACAACGTATGCGCCCTCGAGGACGGCCGTTGACACCAAGCCAGCTGCAAACAGGTTGCCGTCTGGCTCAAGGACGTTCATCGAGTCGGGCTGTTGGTCAGCACCGTATGTGATGAGTTCCTTACCGGTCCAGGCTCCAACATTCCAGAACGGACCAACCTGTGTTGAGTTGTCCGCTGGGCCCTGGATGTCTGTGTTCCAGGCGAAGAATGTCGGCTTCTGGTACAGCGGGATAAGCGGTACTTCGTTGAGGAAGAGGGCATCCGCTTCGTTGTACTTGGCCGCACGAGCGGCTGGGTCAACAAGTGTGTCCGTTTCCCTCACCAAGGCATCGACTTCTTCGTCGCAGTATCTGATGTTGTTGTTGTCACCAAATCCGTTCGAAGCTCCACCTTCGCAGTAGTACAGGGTGTTTCCACCAGCGGGGTCAGGGGATCCGACCCATGCGAAGTTGAAGATCTGCCACACCGTGTTGTCACCGAACAAGAACGCGTCGGCGAATACCTCTGAGGCAGGACCGAAGGCCGCGTTGACCTCGATACCGATCTCAGCCAGGTTGGCCTGCGCCAATGCGAATTGCAGCTCACGTCCTTCGTTACCGGCCGTAGTGGTCCAGTTGAAGGAGAGACGCTGTCCGTCGCACTCGTAGATCCCGTCTGCACCCTTGACACATCCGTTGTCGGTGAGATACGCCTCAGCGGCGACCGGATCGTACGGGTATTGGCTGAAGTGGTCTTCGTAGAACGCGGTTCCGTTCATCCACACCGAGTTGTTCAATGGCACAGCATCGGCGGCGATTGGACGCACGATTGCCTCAACAATTGAATCCCGGTCGATTGCCTGTGCAAATGCCTGACGAATGAACGTCTGGCTCAGCAGTGGATCGGAGTGGTTGAAGTCGAAGTGCTCCCATACGGGACCAAGGCTGGCTTCCCACTCGACACCCTCAATGGCGTCGACCTCTTGCACCAGTGAAACCTGGGGCTGAGGGTAGAACATGTCGATTTCTTGACCCTTGAGGGCTTGTACCTGCGTCTGGCTATCTTCGAGGAAGACGATGTTGATCGTCTCCACATCACCAATGGGGTCGCCAGTGGCGCGCTCTTCGGATGACCAGTAGTTCTCGTTCTTCTGCAGGACGATCCGCTGGTCGAGGACCCATTCTTCCATTACGAATGGTCCCGAACCCAGAGTGATCAACTCGTCCCAATACGAGTTGAAGGGCTTGCCTTCGAGTTCGTGCTTGGGAATGATCGGCGCGAACAGCGTTTGCCACGGTGCATAAAGCTCACCGAAGATGGCCAAGAACGTCTTGTCGTCGACGATCTCGAATCCCGACATCTTGTTGTACCCCTCACGGGTTGTGATGTCGAGCTGTTCGTTCAGAATCGTTTCCATGGTGAACGCAAAGTCATCTGCGGTCACCGGGGTTCCGTCTGCCCATGCAGCATCCGGGTGAATGTTGTACTTCACGCAGAATGCGTCGGGACAGTCACCCTCCACGGCCGCGGGAGCGGTAGTTGGAGGCGTGGTTGTAGTTTCGCCTGTGGTTGTTGTCGTATCGGCTTCGGTGGTTTCTGTTGTTTCAGTACCGCCACATGCGGCAATTACCAAGGCAAGTACGGCAATAAGAGAGAACCATCGCGTGGTTCTCCTCGCCGTTAGAGATCGGATCATTAGCAATCCTCCTTTTCTTGTCTCCGCAATAGACATCTGAGGGATTGCCACCGTGTGTCGGCAGTGTCCGCAACAGGACGTTGCCCGCGATCACGACAATTCAGTGAGACTCTTGTCTCGGTAGTCTCCGGTGATATCTGCCGATCAGGAGGACCTGCAACGTGCGGCTGACTTGTTTCGAATGTACGGAGATTGTTGACGCAGACAACCTCGAGCAACTTGGTGATCGATTCCTTGGGCACGCTCGTACCAACCACGAGTGGCCCTACCCGGACCAGGCAATAAGGAACTATGCGGAGGCCACCCAACGGTTGACCGGCCCATCGCAACGTCTCGACGAGATCGGCGAGGTCGACGTTCATCCGGTCACCGAGGAGCGGATCGCAGACTGGTTGGCTTTCTTTGACCACGACGCTTTCGTAGGCAAGCCGGAATGGGCCGCCTGCTACTGCCTGGAACCATTCATCGACCGACCTGGCGAACCGCCGCTTGACGAAGCCCTCGAATGGGGCCAGAGGCGGGAGCGCATGATCGGTCTGTTGCGCGACGGCACAGCTTTTGGATATCTGGCTTACGTCGACGGACGACCCGCCGGATGGGTAAACGCCTCCAGCCGAGCGGCATATCGCAAGTACGAAGATGTCGATCCCCAGGGCCCAAACCCCGGCTCCATCGCGGGCATCTCATGTTTCGTCGTCGCCCCGCCCTACAGGAACCATGGCCTGGCCCGTGCGCTGATGGAGCGGGTACTCGCCGACGCAGCGGAGCGAGGGGTCGACTGGGTTGAGGGCTACCCATTTAATGACAACCCACAGCACGATGGAGACGGATTCCGAGGCCCGAGACGGCTGTACGACAGTTGCGGCTTCGAGCCCGTTGAGATCAGGGATCGAGACACAGTCGTTCGGCGTCGCGCATAGGATCGAACCGAGACACAAAGGAGACAACCATGCCTGCAGTGAACCCTTACCTGACTTTCAATGGAGACTGCGAAGAGGCCTTCCAGTTCTACCAGTCGGTCTTCGGAGGAGAACTGATGGAAGCGAGTCGGTACTCAATGTGGCCCGATCACGATCCAGCTGACGCCGACCGTGTCCTCCACGTGACCCTCATGCTCGGCGACGGTCAGGCCGTGATGGGGTCGGATCGACAGAGCGCTGACGACCAACCGGTTTCCGCCAACTCGATCGCAACCAGCATCGCGCCCGATTCAGAGGAGCAGGCGGAACAGATCTTCCGTTCTCTCGCTGAGGGCGGGAGGGTCACCATGCCGTACGAGAAGCAGTTCTGGGGTGACTTCTTCGGGTCGTGCACCGACCGGTACGGCCACAACTGGCAGGTGAACTACCACCCAGGTGACTGACACCCAGGGGCAACCGGCGAGTGGCTTGCAATTGGCAGCCAAACTCCGATAGCTATCCGTTTGATGCGGAGTTCTGAGTCCATTCGGTTCCGCGAGTCGTTGCTCAAGACCGTGTTTTAGTCACAGTTGAAATAGACCAACACAGACCGCTATAGTTCCAACTAAATTACGAGCAAGGAGGCTCAGATGGCGCGCTACATGCTTATTTACAAAGGCGAAGCGACCGACATGTCCGAGATGACCGAGGAGCAGGGTGCGGAAGTCATGGCCAAGTGGGGTGAGTGGATGGGTCGAGTCGGAGACGCCCTATCTGACATCGGTGCACCTTTCGGCGAAGGCGTGTCTCTCGTCGACGACGGATCAACCGGGGATGCAGCCAAACTGACGGGCTACTCAATTGTCGAGGCGGACAGCCTCGATGCGGCAAAGGGACTAGCTGACGGTCACCCTTACTTGAGTGAGGGCCTTGGTAATTACTCGATCGAGGTCTTTGAGCTCACTCCGGTGCCTTTCGAGTAGCGCAACAACACGACACGGCCGGCGGTCAGGATTCAAGAATCTCAAACGTCCCGTCCGCCACAGCCGTGCCATTAGCCATCACGGAGATCAGATGTGCACCGGGGTACAGGGTGAAAGTGGTCGCATCGGCCTTCATCCGATGCCGCTTTTTGACCAACATCGATTCTCCGGCCGATAGCGTTAGCTGTTTCAGTTTGAAGACCTTGGGTTTGCGTTCTCCGTTCTTCTTCACGAAGTGGACTGCATAGTCGACGATCAATCGAGTGTCCGAGTGTGCCAAAACCGAGATCTCGAACTCGAGGAAGTCACCTGGAGCTACCCGGTCTGACAACTGAACGAAGTCGATAGAAACTGGAGGGTCCGGTGGAAACCCAAGTGCCTCCATCGCATCGGGATTCCCCTGTTTGATCAGGGTGCGCAGAGCATGTTTGCTGATCCACTCGAGTTCAGAGTCTGCCTGTTTCCCCAGGTCCCCCCATTTGCGCAATCGGTCGATCACCGCAGCGGGGTCGACCTTCGAGATGTCATTGAGATGATTGGCGACAGATCGCGTTACGTAGCGGGTCGGATCGGCATGCAGAACGTCCAAGAGTGGCAGTGGAGCGTGGATATCAAGGGCAATCCGCGGCGCCCACGGGAGAGTGGGTCTGGTGCTTTCACTAACCAGGCGGCGGACGTGATAGTTCTCGTCCCGGACCCAGTCGGTGAACAGCTCCAATGCTCGTTCTAGGTCCTGGTTGATGAACGGGCGAACCGAACCCTCCATCGAAAACCTCATCGTCAGGTCCTTGAGAACACCCATTGACGCCTCGAAGTGATCCAAACCGTTGTCTTCGACGTACTTGCCGAAAGGGGCGAGGATGAAGTCCCCGAAGTCATCGTCGGACAGGGTTGGGTCCAGCGGTGGCGGCAACGCCGCCCGGATCTGATCGGCTGCCTTTTCGAAGTCAGAGTTGAGTCTCGGCTTGAGCTCATCGGCAATCATCGCGATTCGTTGTTTCAGTTCAAGGTCGGGAAGCTGGTCGATCACCGCCGATTCGAACCCCGATCGATCGAACCCTGGAATTCCGTTCGCCAAGAGTTGGCCCAGGTAGGCCACCTTCTTCGGGTTGAAGAGGTGATCTTTAAGGCTGAACCGCTCTGCAGTCATCGAGAGCGCAGATTAACCCTCCACCGTGAACCTCAGCCCGCGGGCTCAGTGCGCCGGTTCCAACCTCGCTGCCTGCAACTCGCGGTTGGCAGTGGCCAGGTGCAAGTCATGTATGCGTCGCAGCCTCCGATGCTGGGCTTCGTCGAGGCGTTGGCAGACATAATCCCAATGGAGGGAAACGACATCGCCGGTACGAACCTGAAGTGTTGGGACGGTGTAGTAGCGATCCTCAGTAGGGGCATCCAGGGTCAATGAGTCGTCTCTCCAGGTGAGTGGAAATCGGCGGACAATGCTGTAGCCCTCTCCCCTGGCAACAACCCTTCCCCAGCCGACACGGCAACGGTCAAGCACCTGGAGGCTCGGCTCGACGAAACCTTCCGCCAGGAGCCCAACCCACGGATAGACGCAAAAGACGTGGAAAGCATGGTTGGGTGCGCCGCCGTGCTGAAGCGCTTCGCCGACCCGCTCCCAGCGAGCCCCTGCCTGCGCCTTGAAACGATCCGAAACCGAGTTGCCCCAGTAAGTGAGGTCGATTGAGTCGAGAATCGGGTTTCCGATCCAGTAGGCCTCAACCACTTCTCTGGACAGAGGGTCACGCCCTGCGAGACGACCGATCAGTTCGAGATAAGGCCAGGCGCCGTCAAAGGCACCCACGATGCGGCTTGGTTCCACGTCGTCGAACAGCAATTGACCGGCAATCGCTTGCATCTCGTCTTTGCCATCGGGGCCGCAATAGCCCAAACGATTGGGAGGCATCGCATAAGAGCAGAATAGGGCAGGTCCGTCGCTCACTGCCCGACACGGGGGCGGCGCCGCCACGAGGCGACAAACGCAACTCCGGCGCCGGCAAGAAGAAGAACCAGACCCGACGCATCAGGAAGGGGAACGCCCCGGACCGAGGTTTGCAACGCCGCTGTGATGACCGCTCCAGCTACCAGGACTGCGGTAACATCAACGGCTGGCGCCCGGGAAAGCGCCTCGAACCAGGTCAGGACGTATCCGGCCAGAAATGCGCCGGTCACAAAGATCCACATCCAATGTGTGGACGAAACGGCCGCCCAGTCGACACCAACTCCGCTTACCAACAACAATCCGATCAGCACCAGCGCTCCGCCAGCCATCCGAAACACTGCAACCGTCGATGATGGAACCGACATCAGAGCTTTCTTGGCGATCACCACTTCGACCGACCACATCAGTGTTGCGCCCAGGATCATCAGCTCACCGCGGCCAAACGCAACGTCGCCTAGGTTGCCGACCAACACCATCTGACCCCAAACGAGAAGGCCGATCGCCAGAACATGAGGCCATCCGAGTTTCTCTCTCAAGAAAACCAAAGCCAGGATTGCCACCCAAATGATCAAGGTTTTGTGGATGAAGGCTGCTTGCACTGAAGTCGCCTGGGCCAAACCTTCGAAGAACAAAGCGAACGGAATGGCACCACCAAAGATCGCTATTGCGCCAAGCTTCCACCACTGGTCTCGCTTCAGTGAAGCCAACTGGATCCGTGAGCTGGTTGTCTTCACGCGGAGGCCAACTACTCCGAGGATAATCAATGCGGCGAACGTGTTCTTGAGCGTGGTGTAGGTGGTCGTATCGGTGACTTCAACCCAGGCTCTCACACCGTATCCGTTGACGAAGACGGCAAATCCGCTGATCACGGCTGTGGCAATCGCAAGAAGAATTCCGGAGCGTCGACGGGCCGATACGTCCATAGACCGATTCGACATGACTTTCGGGGAACGGTCAAGGGTCGTTGTGCCCTTGCCGCCGGGTAGGAGTTCCATACGATTTGGAGCATGCCGACACGTGTTGTCACGGTCTCGGGCCTCAATGACCTGATAGGTCTGCTTCGTGACGACGGCTACCGGGTCATCGGCCCCACGGTGATTGACGATGCCATCGTCTACGACGAGGTCTCGGGCTGCGCCGATCTGCCAGTAGGGATGACCGACGAACAGGAGGGAGGGCATTACCGGCTGAAGGGTCTGGATTCCGAAGCCCTCTTCCAATACAACGTCGGCCCGAGCTCTTGGAAACAGTTCCTCTTTCCGCCAGAACTCGAGCTTCTGCGGGTGCGTCGATCAAACGGCTCACTCGAGTTTGTTTCATCGAAACAGGAGACGCCGAGGCTGGCGTTCTTCAGTGTCCGGGCATGTGAGCTGGCTGCGATCGCTGTCCAGGACCGCGTATTCGCCCAACCGGGTCACGCTGACCCAACCTATTCAGCCCAACGCAGAGAGGTCTTTGTCGTTGGGGTCAACTGCGGCAAGGCCGGAAACACCTGCTTCTGCGTGTCCATGGACACGGGGCCGGAGTGCAAAACCGGCTACGACATCGTCATCACTGAGCTGTGCGACGGGCCGACGATCGAATACGTGGTTGAAAGCGGGTCGGACCACGGTGCCGAAGTCGTCGAGCAAATCGCTGGCCGCAATCGCACCTCAGACGACGAGACTCGTGTCGACTCGGTGATTGCATCGACGGTGGCGAGCATGACGCGGCAGATGCCAACCGAAGGTTTGCAGGAGCTTCTGATCGACAATCCGGACCATCCTCGATGGGCTGAGGTGGCCGACCGCTGTCTGACTTGTGGCAACTGCACGTTGGCTTGTCCGACCTGCTTCTGCAGCACAACCGAGGACCGCGTCACCCTCGATGGCGAAGCGATCAGGTCCAGGGTTTGGGATTCGTGTTTCAGTCTTCAGTTCACCGGTCTTCACGGGAACCCTGTGAGATCTTCCGTCGAATCCAGGTACCGCCAATGGATGACCCACAAGTTGGCGACATGGCAGGACCAATTCGGTTCCTCGGGATGTGTCGGTTGCGGACGATGCATCACGTGGTGTCCGGTCGGGATAGACATCACCGCAGAGGTGGCAGCAATGAGAGAAAGGACACCAGCATGGACCTCCAATACCTAGTCAACACTTCACCCCTCCTCATGGACTTGCCCGAGTCAGGGGTCGGGTTCCTCGAGTCGATTGCCGAAGAGGTGGCGTTCCGCCCGAGGACAGTGGTGTTCGAGCAAGATGACCCAGCGGACACCTTCTACCTGGTCACCGAAGGAAGAATCGGACTCGAAGTCACACCGCCGGCTGGTGAAATCATCGTCGTCGAGACCATCGGAGCGGGTGAACTTCTTGGCGTCAGCTGGCTCTTTCCCCCCAACACATGGAGTTGGCGGGCACGAGCCCAGCAGATGACGGTTGCCATTGCCTTCCCTGCCGCGGCTGTCCGTGAACGCTGCGAAAGCGATTCCGACTTCGCATTTCAGATCTACCGCAACGTTGCGGCTGAAGCGGTCCGCAGACTCCACGCCGCCCGCGTCAGGTTGCTTGACCTGTATTGGGGTGTAGGTCAGTGACCCAAACGCTGGTCGGGAGTGGTGCTGCCGGGGCAATGCTGCCCAAGGCGTTTCGACTAGTTGGTCTGCGTCACGAAACCTCCGACACAGTGACCCTCGTTTTCGAGGACCCCGCTGGGGAGGAGGTGACCTTCGCTCCCGGCCAGTTCATGATGCTCTACATCTACGGCGTGGGTGAGGTTCCCATTTCGATTGCTGGCAACCCTCACGTACACCATTCTTTGGAGCACACCGTCCGGGCGGTAGGTGCTGTCACCGATGCGATATGCAGCCTCGAAGTTGGCGACGTGGTCGGAATCCGCGGCCCCTATGGAACTGCGTGGCCAGTCTCAGACGCGGAGGGCGATGACCTGCTGTTCGTTCCCGGTGGGATCGGTTTGGCGCCATTGCGACCGGCGATACTCGAAGCGCTAAACAACCATGACCTCTACCGATCGGTGTCCCTTCTCTACGGAGCTCGCTCCCCTGGTGAGCTCTTGTACAAAGATGACCTCCTGGGATGGGCCCTAAGCCCCCACATCAACCTCGAGGTCACTGTTGATCGTGCAACGACCGACTGGTGGGGCGACGTGGGCCTCGTGACGATGTTGCTCAACCGAGTCACCTTCGAACCCGAGGCGACAACCGCTTTCGTCTGCGGACCCGAGGTCATGATGCGCGTTGTGGCGCGAGAACTGGAGGCCCGCGGTGTGCCTTCGGACAAGATTTGGATCTCGCTGGAGCGCAACATGAAGTGCGCCATCGGCTTTTGCGGTCACTGCCAGTACGGGTCGGACTTCCTTTGCAAAACGGGGCCGGTGGTTCGCTACGACCAATTCGCCACCCGACTGGGGACACCGGAGATATGAAGCCGAAACTCGCTGTGTGGAAATTCGCATCCTGCGATGGCTGCCAATTGAGTCTTCTCGACTGCGAGGACGAGCTCCTAGCCATTGCCGGGGCTATCGAGATTGCCTACTTCCCTGAAGCAACCCGGGCCGAGGTCGCGGGTCCATACGACCTCTCTTTGGTGGAAGGGTCGGTCACTACCGCACACGATGCTGAGAGGATCCAGGAGATACGGGAGCAGTCGGAGACGGTCATCACCATTGGGGCGTGTGCTACCGCTGGTGGCGTCCAGGCACTCAGGAATTGGGCAGATGTGAAGAGTTTCACGTCGATCGTCTATGCGGAGCCCTCCTACATCAGCACCCTCGCCACATCGACGCCCATATCCGAGCACATAGAAGTGGACTTCGAGTTGCGAGGATGCCCAATCTCGAAACGGCAGTTGATCGAGCTAATCGACGCCTTCCTCCATAGCCGGGCCCCCAATGTCCCCAGGCACAGCGTCTGCTTCGAATGCAAGGGCCGCGGCACGCCCTGCATCATGGTTCGAGCCGGGGTTCCCTGTTTGGGACCGATAACCCAGGCGGGGTGCGGGGCGATCTGTCCTGCCTACGACCGGGGCTGCTACGGGTGCTTCGGACCCAGCGAAGAGCCCAATGTCGACGGGCTGGCCAGATGGTGGAGCCAACTCGGCGTTGACGATGCCGACATCGTGAGGGCGCTTCGCACCTTCAACGCTTATGCACCCGAGTT
This sequence comes from Acidimicrobiia bacterium, assembly GCA_965216445.1. Lineage (GTDB taxonomy): Bacteria > Actinomycetota > Acidimicrobiia > Spongiisociales > ZC4RG35 > MA-ANB-1. The sequence continues at coordinate 294,552 of OZ244166.1, read as the reverse complement.
CAAAGAGGTGAGTGATCGATATGCACAATGAACGAGAAATCGACGTCGGGTATCTGGCCAGAGTTGAGGGCGAGGGTGCGATGTACCTCAAACTCAAGGAAGACGAGGTCGTCGACCTTCAATTCAAGATCTTCGAGCCGCCCCGATTCTTTGAGGCCTTGCTTGAAGGGCGGCGGTTCTCCGAAGCCCCGGACATAACCGCACGGATTTGTGGGATTTGCCCCGTTGCCTATCAAACCAGCTCGTGCAACGCTATGGAACATGCGTCCGGAGTAGAGATCCCAGCCGACCTGCATCGCCTCAGACGTCTGTTGTATTGCGGTGAGTGGATCGAAAGTCACGGGCTGCACCTGTACTTCCTCCACGCCCCGGATTTTCTCGGCTACGAAAGCGGTATTGCCATGGCCGCGGAGTTTCCTGAACAGGTCGAGGCCGGACTCCGAATGAAGAAGATCGGAAACGATCTGATGACTTTGCTCGGTGGACGAGAGATCCATCCGATCAACGTCAAGGTCGGTGGCTTCTACCGGGTTCCAACCGAGAACCAACTGAAGACCATCGATGAAGACCTCGAATGGGGGCTTCAAGCCGCCATCGAAACCGTTCGGTGGGTGTCCGGGTTCCCGTTTCCCGAATTCGAACGTGAATACGAGTATGTCGCCTTGCACGACCCGGACGAATATGCCATCCATCAAGGCCGGGTCATTTCAAACCGGGGCATCGACATCTCAGCTGAGCAATGGCCCGATGTCTTTGTCGAAGAACACGTCCCATGGTCGAATGCTCTTCACGCAAGAATCAAGGGGCGCGGCTCCTACCACGTGGGTCCGATGGCCCGGTTCAGCCTCAACTACCAGCAGCTGACACCGCTGGCCATGGAGGAAGCACAGCGCGCCAGACTGGGCGAGACGTGCACCAACCCGTTCCAGAGCATTGTGGTTCGGGCCGTGGAGCTCGTGTTCGCCTTTGAAGAAGCGCGACGAATCGTCAACGAGTACCGGCGGCCCGAGCAGCCTTCGGTCAAAGTCGAGCCCAGGAACGCGGTCGGCCACGGTGTTTCGGAGGCACCCAGGGGTTTGCTGTATCACCGCTACGAGGTGGACGGAGAGGGTCTGATCAAGTCGGCCCAAATCGTTCCCCCGACATCGCAGAATCAGCTGAGTATCGAAGACGACCTCCGGGAGTACATCCCGGGTCGCACTCACCTCAACGACGAAGACTTGCGATGGCAACTGGAACAGGCAATCCGCAACTACGACCCGTGCATCTCATGCGCGACCCACTTCCTCGACCTGTCAGTAGACCGCATCTCGTGAGGGACCCGTTGGTAGTCGGAGTCGGCAATCTGGATCGTGGCGACGACGCTGCCGGAATCATTGCAGTCCGCGACTTGAACGAGTTTCGAACGAAAGAGGTCAGGGACTGCTCGGGACTGATCGATCTGTGGGAGGCTGAGGGGTCTTCTGTGGTGATTGATGCGATGCAATCGGGTCGACCACCAGGTTCGGTTCTGATCATCGACGTTCACACCGGCCGACTACCAGCCCAGGCCTTCCCGTCGACCCACTCGTTCGGACTATCCGAAACGGTGGAGCTGGCTCGCACACTGGGTCGGCTGCCCGAAGAGCTCGTCATCTACGGGATCGAAGCAACCAAATTCGATCACGGAGCCCCCGTCAGCAACCCGGTGCTCGAAGCTGTCGACATTGTCGTGACGGCCATTCGATCGGAAGCGACATAGGTATGTGTCTGGCCATTCCCGGACGGGTTGTTTCGATCGACGAGAGTCGGGATCGGTCGGTGCCAGCATTAGTCATTTTCGGCCAGGGTGAACCCAAACAGGTGGACTTGGTCATGCTCTCCGAAGTTTCTGTCGGAGACTACGTAGTCGTCCACTCGGGCTTCGCGATCTCCCGACTATCGGCCGAAGAAGCGAGCGAAACCATCGGGCTGTTCAACTCCGTCCCAGCTGACGCCCAGCCGACCGATTGACGGTCAGGCGGCCTGTGCCTTCCACCATTTCTGGATATGGCGTCGCGCCGACCGATAGTGAGAGGCTGTCGCCGAGTTCAGATATGTAACGAGGTCTGAAGTGCCGGTGAATCCGTAGTACTTCTTGGTGAAGAGTTCCTCTTCGCTCATCCCTGTGATCAGCTCACGAAGCCGGTCATGAATCTCTGCGAAAGAACGCTCCACCTCTTCGAGAGGGGTATCGGCGAAACGCTCCTTGATGTCGGCGTTCAGTTCCTTCAACTGGTTCCACTTGTACTGCTCGGTGGGAACCGCCGGATGATCTCCTCCCTTGGCTTCTTCGTACCACCGGATGGCCATCTGGCCCCACTCCGTCCGGTGCGCCAGAAAGTCCTTAACTGACATCCCGTCGGTGACCTCCACGAGTTTTCGGTCGTCCGGGATTTGGTCGAGCAATCCTTCGAGCTTGGTTCTCTCCTTGTCGATTTCAGCCAGAAACTGATCTTTCGACGTGAACTTGCTCACGACACTCCTTTCAACGGAGGGATTGTCCAATGTCGAACGTATGGATTCGATCCGGCTTGGCTAGAGGAAGGAGACCCACGCTGGCAGGGCGTTTGTCGCAATCGCACAAGACGCCACCGTTGTTCTGAGCGAACGTGACTCGGATAGCCAGGTTCGCTTCTGTCCAAGGACAAGATAAACTTCCGTGACCTGATGGCATCAGTCATCGTGGGCCCATAGCTCAGCCCGGTTAGAGCGCATCCCTGATAAGGATGAGGTCCGTGGTTCAAGTCCACGTGGGCCCACTCCCAAACCCCCAGCGTGCTGTTGGGTTTTTGTCTATCGGGTGGGGAGTTCGACCACCTTCGACTCGCTCTGCGTCAGCGGTGCGTCAGCACGAGTAGCTCGCCATGCGGCGTCGAGGCGCTCTGCGGCGGCCTCGTCCAGCCCGTCGAAGAGATGGCCGTAGGTGTCCAAGGTGGTCTTGATCGAAGCGTGACCGAGCCTCTCCTGTATGACCTTCGGGTACTCTCCCTGAGCAATGAGAATCGCTGCGTGACTATGGCGAAGGTCATGAAACGTGCAAGGCTCGCCCACTGAGGCTTCGACGGCTGGCTTCCAGATTCGACGTCGGAAGTTGGTGCGACGGATCGGTCCGCCCATCTGAAACGTGAAGACGAGTCCAGAACTGTGGGGATACGTCGAGCGTTGTTGAGCAAGCTCTTTGACTAGGAACTCGGGCGCGGAAGACACTCCTACACGTACCAACCTGACCCAGCGCGCATCAGTAGACGATGTCGTTGCACTCCTCGAGGACAACACGGCGAGCTACATCGAACTGATAAGCACAGATGCGGTCAACGATCATGTCTACACGACTGGATACCTGACCCACGGCCGTGAACTCTCCTCAAGGGCATACACGGAAGCAATCTCCGCCACCTATCTGGATATCGCAAACGAACTTGAACGAGATGGCGACGCCAGCGGAGCCAAACCAGACGCCGACGCACTGAGGGCACTAGCTAGCGAACTCAACTCGTCAACGCCTCGGATCGTTGCCGTGGTGACGGCAGGAAGCCGGGATGGCGTGGCTTCGCCTTCACCCTACAGCGCCCGTGAGGAAACGAATGATGCCTCGTCGCCTGTGCCAATCGCAAACACGATCGTGCAGATGAAGGGGCCTGAGGATGCGGGTAGTGGAGGGAACTGCAACAACGCGTGGTGGCCCTGGACCGGGAGAATAAGCACCCAGTACTCATCCTCTGTGCCAAACCGCTATGTGTGGCAACGTTTCAAGTGGAGCCAATGGCGAATTGACAATCTCTACGACTGCGACGGGTTCAATACGTCATACGAGCATGAAGCCTGGTTCAACAACTATGACGACTCCCTCTTCTTAAGTTCAAGCGTCCAGACCTGGAGTTCCACACTGCCCGATGCGTACCTCGACACCGGGTTCCTGGACGGCGATGGAGAGCTATCCCTCACGATCGGCACTGGAGCGGCCTACCAGCTAGACGCCAATGTCAACTACACGACCTACATTCGCACCGCCCCTGGCAACGCCACTACCGACTCTGGAAAGGTCAACGGACAGCGCGGACTGAACCTGTGCCCGATAGGGCTTACAGGCGGTTGGTGCGTTTTTGCGAGAGAAACAGAGAAGCTTCTACCCGCCTGGAACCACACCGTGCCCGGTGCTAACAATTGGACCCACACGTAAAGTCAGAAGCATGGCACTCCTGAAGCCAAAAGTGGCTATCGCCTCGGGCATCGTCCTGATTGGCATCGGCTTCGCTCTCTACTGGAACATCGGGATCGAAGCGGCTCTGACCGAATGCTCTGCGGACGATCCTGGTGCCCCCGTTGCTTCCACTCCTGGGGTATCGGTAGAGGCCGATTGGTCGTTGCAAGACGGCTTCACGTGTTCGTATTTTGACACCAGCGGCACTTTGGTGTCGGAAACCAAGTTGGGAGTGTGGCCTTAATCGGAGCGCCGGAAGCGCACTCCCAGCCACCGCTTAGTAGGGGTAGCCACAGAGGCGGACGTATCGCCAGACTATCGAAACGGAAGGGTTGCCGACGAGAACGTAGAATACGAATCGACAGACCCAACGACCCTTCGGGCGGTCGAATGAGGCATGTCTGGAGTGGCTGCCGAATCGGTGTACCTGGCACCAGCAATCACGCCTTTGGCCCTGCATCGCCGCGTGAGCAGTTTTGTCGAAACACCAGCCGACGATGACCCGTGTCTCAACCTGTACCCTGGCAACGTTGCTTGTCCTGGCGGGCTGGCTATTCGAGTTCATCCCGGCCAGCTCGACGGGGCGCCTCCTAGCCGGCGCACGCGAATGACACTCTCCATTGCGGCACCAGTGCAACTCGGTTCAGGCAACGTTAGTGACGTGGGTGTTGCCGCCTATCAGTTAGGCCTGATGTCATCCCGGCCGAAGCCAGGGAGTTCGACGAGGGTGCTCGAAATGATTGTTCAAGCACGCCCTCGGACGCGACCCCAACACCAGCGAGGGCGGACTCGTCAGTCAGTGTGAGCGCTGACTTCACTGCCCAAGTTGAAGAAGGCAACCTCCCCAGCAGGTCCAGCACATGCTTGTGCAGCATCGGCAACGGCCCTACCGGCAAACTCCTCAACTTGTTCATGATGGAGGGCGCCGCCTACACCCTCAACAATCATGCCAGACTCCAAGAGTTGGCCCTGCAGCTCGACAGTAGGGGGTTCAGCACGCCAAGAAGCTCCGGCTGGCCAGACCACTGCCGATCGCGCTCCTTCTTCGGATTCGAGGAAGATGCACCCTGAATCCCCATCGAACACTATGGTTCCCCTGATTTCGGCAGTCATTCCGCCGCCTCCGAAGAGGGGAGGCCGAGGCGACATCAACACCGGACCGTCGATGCGGCCGTCTCCCGAACAAGACACGAGGACCGCGGCCAACGCGGCGATGACCAGCCATCTCGCTAGCAAACGATATGCTGGCCTTGACTGGTTGACGGATTCGCTCGGCCTGCCGAATCCAGTGGTGGGCGGCATGTCAACCTTGCTGAAGCCACCCACCCTCATAGATGGAATTGACCTGGCGACTGGGTGCTGACCGAGCCGTCGCCTGTTCGGATTCGGATCCAGATCTGCATACTCTAGGTAAGCGTAGGCTCCTGGATCAGCTCGTAGCTATGAAAGTATTAAGAGCGTTGTCGATGCGATCGGCTCGGGAGTACAGGTCTCGATCTGCTGGCCAGAATGGCGCGTAATGCCAACCTTTGACGAGACCATAAGCAGTATTGTTATAGAATACGGGGCCGCCGCTATCACCACCTTGAACCGACCTTGTGTCCATTTCAATGAGGTTGCATTCACCCCCAAAGCAGATGTTGAGCCTCCGTACTTCTTCGCAATACTTGTAGGTTGTTTTTCCATTCTTACACAGTGGGGCGTTCACGACCGGGGCTCCGACGGCAGAAACGTCGCGTTTGTTGACCTCGAGCGTCGTCGTGTTGCCAGAATAGAAGTCATCACGGTGAGTGTCGTCGCCGGTGTGCCATTGGAAGTCACCGTGCGTGCCTTCATACTCCCCCTCCAAGTCCAGGCTCTCGCCGTCGTCGGACTGAGAGTTTCCGCAATGTCCAGCGGTGGAGATTCCTCTGACCCCTGCGGCCGTCTTGGTACCGAACCCCGAGGTACACGTACTAAGTTTTTCGCCTCCCAAGTGCTCAGTGTTGCTCGTATCGGCGCCAAGAACCGGACCATTAAAGCGGACCACGGATATCGTGATGTGGTCCAGGACCTCTTCTAGCCCTGCGTCATCGAGCTTCTCGGTCCCGACCATTCGAATATCGTCGAGAACTGAATCAGGCAGACTGCTACTTATGAGAACAATGCTGGTCAATCGGCCTGTCGAGTAGTCAAAGCCAGTGGATGCATTAGTCACCTCAGGTCTCGCCAACACTGCGAAGTGAACAGCTTCGATCGCCTTTAGAAGCCCTCCTTCCGTAAACCCCAGATTGTCACGGACTTCGACCGATACGCCTTTGTGAGCATTGCTGAATTCGTCGACAATCTCTAGCGCAGCATCTGGTGCGCCCTCAGAGAATGCGACCCATGCATGATCCCCGTCGACGATCTCCGCTCCTGCAAACGCCTCGGGAGAGGCTTCACGGATCATCGACACTGCTAAGGCGAAGTTGTCATTCCACGCATAACGATCAATAGCGGCCTGTATGGACACCCCCTTCTGATTGGCGATTGTTTGAAGGTCCTCCAGTTCCGCGTCACTCACCGAGTCGGCAATTCGGGGTGACCCTACGTCGGGCAGGTCGACGCCGGCAGATGAGCTTCCAGCTGTGGAGGAAAATCCAATAGCAGGCGCGGTCGCTAGCAGAACCAGTGTCAGCGACAGGGCAAGCGATACGAAAAGTGACTTTCTCTCTGACATCAATCCTTCTCCAGGCTCGTCTTCACCTCATTTGTGTCCGGTTGCGGGCGTATGTCGCGGCAGATCGTCTTGGGCACCGCTCTTGCCTTCTGCGAGGCCTCCGCCAGTGTTTGCCCCCCGGAAACGCGCTTCCCGGAATCGAAGAATACGGTGCCATTGTTGTGAGGTGTCATCGACGCATGAACCCAATCGCCTGGTTCAATTCGGGTCAGGTCAACCTCGTATGATGAGCGACCGCGTAGGTCAGCAACCGATCCGGTCGGCTCTTTGCTGGTTTCGCCACGGACGCGAGCCGTGATTGTGATCGGGGAGATTGAGCCCACGGATCGGGCCCAGAGAGAAGCACTTCGTAGCATGAATGACTCAATGTGTCGGCACCCGTTGAGTTCACGGTTGTGTGCCACAGATGTGACACAGCTGACAGCGGGTGATGTGAATGCCCAGGTCAATAGGTCAACAAAGTGCTACGCGCGCATCCCTGATAAGGATGAGGTCCGTGGTTCAAGTCCACGTGGGCCCACCACCAAACTCCCAGCTAGGACTCGTGGGGCTCTTCGTTGCGCCCTGGCGGTGAGTAGATCGTTGAAACCACGTTGATGAAGATCGTGGTGGGCGCGATGACGAGCCAAACCCATAGTGCCACCGTCAAAGCCGCCGAGGCCAGGAAGATGTTCAAGATGATGACAGCGTCGCTGAGCACGTTCCCCGCTACCCATGGAACGATTTCGGCCCGGCTTCTGAAGATGTCCTTGTCTCTCAGGCTTCGCCAAGACCAAGACATGCCAAGACTGACCAGGAGAAGGAGGATCATTGCCAGCCGGACGATCAAGCTCTCGTCGTCAGTGAACTGGGCGATCCCAACCACGACGAAGGATGCGATTGCCATGGACAGCGCGCCGGTGACGATGTAGCGCACTCTCCAGGAGAACAACCGAGAAGGCTGGTCGGTCTGCATCGAATAGAGGAGCGATGCAAAGCCAGCCAGACTTACCGCCACAGTTCCGAGGAGCAGAAACGTGTCAGTATCGATCAACCGTCGGAGCTCCCAGCCGCATTACCCAAAGCTACCTAGGCGGAGACAAAGAAGGCAAGCGAACCTATGACACCTGCTGATCAAAGCTCCCACGTTCCGTCGGGAGCACTGTGAGACCTAAACACTGTGTGCAAGCGAGCTACGGCCCAGATAGTCCGTACGCCCGGATAACTACGGCACCAACGCTTCTCCTACAACGAGCGGATCGGCGGAGGTGAGTGATTCAAATGAGGACGTGCTTCCGCATATTGCCTGGCCCGGTGCCGACGTGATGCGCGAGGTCAAACTGTGAGTGAGCGTCACGGGCGGCCCGAAGAGCCGCGGTTCTGAGCTCCCGACCACAAGTCCCATATCTCATGGGCGATGTCTCTGTATCGATCGCGTGGTCCGGCTAACTCCGCATTGAACCAGCGGACGAACTCTCCATGAACGATCACTTCAACGCTGGCAGCTGAGTCGATCGCCTGATCGGCTGCGAGTCTCAGCACGATGCTCTCAGCTTCAGCGTCGTACTCGTCCGTGTTCTCTTCGAAGTTGATCCCGATGGGATCGTGTGCGAAGAGGATCGCGGAAACTGTATCTGCCAGCTCACGGTGCGGCTCAACAGCGGTCTTGCGGGTCGCTGTCTCAGTCTGCACCCTGGTGGAGATCGCATCCCACTCTGATTGCGAGGCGCTTCCCCGGGGCTTGCGGGAAAACATGCGCCTTACCCAACGACCAATCACGCAAACACGCTACCAATCGCGCGTGCAAAGTCGGTGAGGCAACGGCCACCGGGTGTCCTGTCCACTCGTCGAACTTTCGCTTCATGGCTTCGCCGGCTTCTCCGCTGCCTACCTTGACCGCATCCCCGATCAGGATGAGGTCCGTGGTCAGTCCACGTGGGCGCACAACTCAGTTGCCGGTGCGGTAGTTCGCAGCTTGCTGCTTCAGCCAGGTCAAAATCGCTTGGTTTGTTTCTTCCGGCTTCTCTTCCTGGATCCAATGACCGCAGTCAAGGGTGACCACCTCTACGTTGGGTACGAACTCTGTCAGGTTCTCGGACCTCGCCACCAGATCCCGGTCGCCGTAGATCATGAGGGCAGGCTGCTGGATGATGGGGTCCACGCTGGCGAGCAGGTGCCAGTTGAGATCCAGGTTTCTGTACCAATTGATACTGGGCGTGAATCCAGTTGACTCGAAGGCGGAGACGAAGACAGCCAGTTCGCCGTCGCTCATCAGCGGCTCACCAAGCGGAGTTTCGGTCTCAGCGAGGTTGATCATCGCCATCCCTGGTTCAGGTTCTACGACAGGCAAGTTCTTCCGGTAGAGGTTGCGGAGGAACTGCGAGGTGTTCTCGTCAAGAATGGCGTCGGCAACGCCGGGCTGTCGATTGAAGTGGACGAAGTAGAAGTCCCCTCCAAACGTTGCCTCCATCCACTCGATCCACGGTTGCTCTCCACGCTGTTGATAGGGCAGGCTCAAGTTGATTATCTGGTTGACACGGTTTGGATGCAAGAGCGTCATTCCCCATACGACATTTGCCCCCCAGTCATGACCGATGAAAATCGCGTCTTGATATCCATAGTGATCGAGGAGAGCGACGAGGTCACCGGCCAGATGTTCGATGTCGTAGTCGGTGACCCTGGTCGGGCGAGATGATCTGCCGTAACCCCGCTGGTTCGGGACGATGACGTGGTAGCCAGCCGTGGCAAGGGCGGGGATCTGATGACGCCATGAATATGCAAGCTCGGGCCAGCCGTGGCAAAGCACAATGGGTTTGCCAACGTTTTCTTGGCCCGCTTCGAAGACTTCGAGTTCCACACCGTTGACCTGAATCATCGTGGACTTGGGAAAGTCGGTTGGATAGGGCATTTCGTTTCTCCTTTTCGTCTGGACTGTCAGAACATACGAGTAGTTCAGGCCAGTTTCTGTCCGTTATTCGGGCTATTCTCAGAAGAATGGCAAGCACTGGAGCACGGATGCTCGAACTTCTCGCCCTCCTCCAGATTCGACATCACTGGAGAGGTGAAGAGCTCGCTGCAAAGCTCGATGTCAGCGAGCGAACGGTGCGTAGAGACGTTGAACGTCTGCGCGAGCTCGGCTACCCAGTCGAAGCCACGAGAGGACTCGGCGGCGGATACCAACTCGGACCGGGCGGCCGCCTCCCGCCACTGTTGCTCAGCAACGATGAAGCGGTCGCCGCGGCGATCGGGCTGCGCACTGCTGCCGGCCAACGGATAGGCGGAATCGCCGACGCGGCCATTGGCGCCCTGGTCAAAATCGCCCAACTCCTCCCGCCGCCGCTGAGGAGCGAAACCGAGGCCCTGGCTACGGCGGTCAGTGGCCCCAACGGTCAGTTCGACGACGTCGCCCTCGACACGCTGACCACACTGGCCCGGTCAAGCCGCGACCATGTCCGACTCCGGTTCGCCTACCAGACCTACTCCAAAGCCGCTGGTGAACGTCACGTCGAGCCGCACCATGTCGTGCCAATTCGCCGACGCTGGTACCTCGTCGCATGGGATCTCGACCGCTCCGACTGGCGCACTTTCAGACTCGACCGCATCACCGAGCCCCAACCAACGGGACGCTACTTCGAACCTAGGGCACTCCCCGCTCCCGACCCCGCCACCTACGTAACCCGGTCCATCGCCTCCATCCCCACTACCTATCACGTCGAAGTCGTCGTCGAAGCACCCCTCCAAACGGTCCAACGCACACTCGAGAATTGGGGAACAGCCAGCACCGAAGGACCCAACACCACCCGCATCGAGATGGACACTGACGACCTCAGCTGGCCAGTCATGTTTCTCGCCTCTCTGAATGCGAGAGTACGCCAAGCAGAGCCTCCCGAACTCCGAACTCTGCTTCAACAACTATCGGAGCAATTCAGGACCGCCGGCTAAGCCACCCGCGGAGAATGGAAAGTATCCGTCCCGGGCTCGCCCTTACCGGCCTTTGCGTCGGCTCAATGTTTTGGTCCGAACACACCAGAAGGGGCAGCCTGATGACTGCCCCTCCGCGCTGTAAAGACAGGTGTCGACTTAGTAGTCGCTATCGCCGTCGGTCCACTCGTCGAACTTGCGCTCGATGGCTTCGGCAGCTTCTCCCGTCTTTTCCTTGACCGTCCCGACGAACTGTTCCCAGTTTCCTTTGGCCTGCTCCAGTTCGTCGTCGGTGAGGTCACCCCACGTCTCGCGCGCATGGCCCTTGAAACGATCCCAGACGCCCTCTGCCTGAAGTTTCGTGCTTCGGTCGGAATCCACCTTTTGTCCTTTCGGTCTTCTAAGAGAAAACGTACTGAGGCACGTCGTCGACGAGAACCCAAAACCCCCAATAGCGGCCAAAAGCACCCTTAGGGGTGGGGTTTTCGCCACCCAACGGCACTACAACGACCTCAACCGGGCCTCCAGACCTCTCCGTTTGGGGGTCCGGACCACAGCTGCGATACGATCCGTAGGAAGGTCCTAGACGAAGAAGAGGAGGACCGTCATGCAAGACCTCGCACAGGTCGCACCACCGTTTGTCGAGATGGCACATCGCATAGTTTGGGCAAACGTCGCCACGGTCGCTCCTAACAGTCGTCCCAGGTCACGTGTCCTCCATCCGATGTGGCAGTGGGACGGACAGGAGTTGGTCGGATGGATTGCCACGGCACCGACGCCAATCAAGCGCAGCCATCTTGGTGTTCACCCGTTCGTATCGGTCAACTACTGGGCAGCGAACCATGACACCTGCCTCGCCGAGTGCGACGCTGAGCTCCTAACTGACATCCCAACTCGAGAATTGGTCTGGGAGTTGTTTGTCAACGCACCTGAGCCCGTCGGGTACGACCCGAGCATGATTCCGGGCTGGGACGGCCCCCATTCGGAACACTTCGCCGCGATTCGTCTGGATCCGTGGTTGCTTAGAGTGATGCCCGGAACCTTCCTCGGCGGCGGCGAAGGCGAACTGCTCAGCTGGCGTCGCTAGCTTCTGCCTTTTAGCAACACCGTCACTCGCGATCGAAGCCGTCGCAACCGGACCCGGCGAGGACCAGCCAACCCCCGGCAGGCATCTCATCGGCAAAACCCGTCACGACGTCGCGGTTTTCCAAAACAAGCGAACCTGTATTCAGATCCACTGTGACGATCTCACCACCGTGTTGTTCCATGAATGGCGTGAGGTACGCCTCGACGGCGGCCTGCTCCGAGCCAAGACCGACGGTGTCCTCGGGAACCGAACCTTGTTCGGTCCATTCTGAGTCGTCGCCACAGTCAAGTGCGCCATCGGCGATGAACTCCTTGTCCGCAGGACCACAGGCACAGAGGGCGACTAACAGTCCGATCACAACAACACGCCAGTTCACGGTTCCAACTTAGGTCACCAGAAGCGAACGACGCACAACCCACATCTGCCTTGACTTCAAGCATGGTTCAAATTGTACGGTTTCGGAATGACGCTGAGCAGAGAACTGACCAACCGGTTGGCATCAACCAGAACGATTGAACTCACCACCTTCGGCCGCAGGACAGGCAAGCCGAGGAAAATCGAGATCTGGTGGTTCCACTTCAACGGCAAGTTCATCATCTCCGGAACACCGGGCCGACGGGATTGGTTGGCCAATATCCATTCCGACAACAAGGTGGTGATTCACGTCGACGGGCTTGAGCTGGAGGCAACGGCACATCCGATTACCAAAGACGGCTTCAGGACGGCCTTCTTCAATGATCCGCAGACCCGTTGGTATTCGACTCAGGAGCAGTTGGATCGGTTGGTGGCCGAGGCACCCATGGTCGAAATCAGATTCGGCTAACCCCGGCCCCGGTAGCGAACCTAGCTCTGACTCCACCAATCGAGGACACGCAAAGCACGGAGTGTGTTCCACCGACTTGGAGCCCGGCCACCTTCCATCTTGAACCAGACCTCTCCCGAGTAGCCGGAGTGAATGGGCCAACGACCGTCGCTACGGCGATAGCCATTCAGAACCTGGATCGGGTCTTGGAGGCGTTCATCCCGGGGTGCATCGGCAACGCGGAAGTAGTCGAGTGTTCTGAGAATGTCGTGATGCCACCGCGGTGGGAAGGGGAGCCGAGACATCCGCTCGTCAGGAACCTGGCCGGTCGAATGACTTCGATAGAGGTGGTGTTCGCAGAAGAACTCCCGGGCTTGTAGCTCGGCATTCTCCGCCGCATCCTTGTACTGGCCACCCGCTAGGCAGTACGCCCTGAGCCCTTCGAGAATGTTGGTGGTGGTGTGGAACGAACTGTGTTTGACATCCTTACGACGAGCCGTCCGACAGTTCCAACCACCGTCGGGGAGTTGGACCTCCAGGATTTCTTCAACGAGACCATCAAGGAGGCCGGATGGCAACCGGAACCAGCTGGATAGCGACAGTCCAAATCCGGCCACGCAACCCTCCCACATCGGCTTCTTGGCAGATCCGAAAACCCAAACGGGCTTGTCAACAAGCAGTTGCGTGGAACGGATTGCTTCGGGATTGTCCCCCGGCAGACCCATGCGCCACAGTTCCAAAAGGGTGTAAGTGGTGGATTTCCATTTCGGACCGTAGAGTCCGCCCGCCCACTTGCCGTCGGTGTCCCGCTCGGCAAGGAGTCGAGCACCCCACCCTTCGACCGCAACCTTCTTCTGCTCAGCACTCCAGGTTGCCTCAGAACTGTCAAGTAGGTCGCGATGAGTTTGCCAACGGATCGCTGGGTCACCCTCGAGGAGCCAACCAATCAACTCCGAATCAGTGAGATCGGCCATGTCGGGAAGCGTACGCAAACGCCGCAATCGACCAAAAAGCCTGTATCAGGCGGCCTCTGAGCGCCTCTGTCAGGCGTCGCTCAAAGGGGGGATGCGGAGATCCCGCACCAGGACAGGAAGGAGAGAGAATGACTGTCCTACAGAGAAACACGGCGACAGGTGTCGACTTCAAACCGTCAGCACGCAAAGTCGCAATCGCAGCATTGATTGCTGCACTCGCAGTGGGGGCTGCGCTCACACTGGCGTCTAGCGGAGGGTCCGAAACAGCGGCGGGGAGCCAGAGCGCTCAAAGCCTCGGTGTCCAAGACCAATCCGTTGCTCTAATCGAGCGCGTTCACGCCGAGTCGTTGGCAAGTCAAGGCGATTTCGGTTCGTTCGGAACCATTCCGGTCTACGCAGATCCGGCATGGAGCCCAGCCAGCGCCGACGCACCGGCGAATCTCGCCGACAGGATCGATGGCTACCCGGTCGCACCGACCGAGGAATCTCCATCAGGAGAAACCACACAGTTCAGCCACGGCGAATGGACCGCGAAATAGCTCACGACAGGGCGGGTCAAGCGGAAGGGGAGACCGATTCGGTCTCCCCTTCTGAGTACAAGCCCCTTCTCGGCTAGTCGAGGAGCCCGAGGCTCTTGATCACTCGCATATGGGCCGAGGCGATCTGCTGATAACCCTTGTCGCTGGGGTGAATGTCAGTCTGTGGCCCCGGTGTAACAGGGTCGTAGTCACTTAAAACGTAACCGTCGTCCGTTGCTTCACACATCAGCGTCAACGTGCATACCGAGCGAACGTTCAAGGGAACCTCTCCACCGGTCTGATAGGTCCGGAAGGCTGACTCCACATCGGCGACGGGCACACCGAACGCCCCATAGACAGCCTCAAGTGTCCCGTTGAACGGTGCAGTCAGGGCGAGAGCCGCCTCGGCCAACGCCGGATCAACAAGCCAGAAGGCAAGGTTCGGGTTGTAGTAGTTCATCGCGACAATTGGTACGTCCGGAGCGACCGTCTTGAGCGTGGTCAGAATCACCGAGAGGTTGGTTGCAATCACATTCAGTTGCTCACCAACACACACGGCGACATCGGGATCCGAAGGATCGCACTTCAAGATGTCGTTGGCGCCGATCACGATGGTGATCAGACCCACGTCGCCTGGATTGGCTGTCAGATACTCGACCGCGGCATCCAGTTGGGAAGTGCCACCGGGAGGTAGGAACCCTCCAGGGCCATAACAAATCGACCCTTCACCCGTTATCACCTCAGCGGTGTCGTCACCCGGGCAGGCAAGATTCACGAAGTTATCGATTCCGTAGCTCGCGCGAACTTGTCGCGCCAGGGCATCGGTGTATCCGTTGCTGGTGAACGGCAATGGCTGCTGGGTGCCGGCTGCTACAGAGTCGCCCAATGCCAGATAGGTGTCACTACCTTCTTCTTCAGCCGAAGCGGGCAAGGCTGCCGCCACCATCAATCCCACCGCGAACAACGCGACAAGTTTTCGTCTCAAGGGTTCCTCCTCAGCTTCCCACCGCCAACTGTACATATCGAACACGTTCCGTGACGGGCCGCTCAGAAGTCGGTTTCCGCCTTACAATCCCTGACCATGAAAGGCATCGAAGTACCTGCAAGAACTGACGACTTCACCGCCGACCCGGTTGAGCTTTTCTTCGATCTCGCCTACGTGTTTGCTTTCTCGCAGCTGGTCGGCCTGCTGATCCACGATCCAACCTGGGGCGGTGTCGGGACAGCAGCCCTGCTGTTTGGACTTCTCTGGCTTCCTTGGCAGCAGCTGACTTGGGCCGCAAACGCGGTTTCAGGCAACGGCCGGCGCATTCGAATGATGATGCTCGCGGCCACCGTGATCAGTGTCCCAATGGCCGCGGCCACCTCATCGGCACTGGGATCTGGTGGGGTGGTCTTCGCCATCTCATTGGCCGGAATCATGATTGTCGGCTTCTCAATTCAAATGATGACTGCTGGCGGTATCGATGAGGACGATGCGGCGTTCCGCGAGGCAATAATTCGTTGGATTGCCCCGAATCTCCTAGCCATAGCCGTCTTGGTTGTCGGGGCGTTCACGGAGGACGGAACGAGGGTAGTCCTTTGGCTTGTCGCCGTTGTGCTTGTCTTGGGAGCGATGATCGCAGCAGGTAGCGGCGAATGGTTGGTGAGGCTCGGACACATGGCGGAACGACACGGACTGATCGTGATCGTTGCGTTGGGCGAGGTCATCGTCGCCATCGGTCTGCCAGTTGTCGCGGCGCTACAAGAGGGTGATGGTCTGCCGTGGACCACCGTCGCTGCCCTGGTCGCATCAGGAGGCTTCGCCGGACTGCTGTGGTGGGGTTACTTCGACCGACCCAGCCCAGGGCTGGAGCACCACGGCCTGAACCTGACGTCTGACAACGAACGAGGACGATATGTGCGCGACGTATACACATGGGCACATGCCCCGATAGTTGCCGGAATCATTTTGGCCGCGGCAGCACTTGAGGAAATCGCCCTCCACCCGAGAGACCAGGTTGAGCTTCCGTTCCGCCTCATGATGCTGTTCGGTCTTGGTCTGGTGTTGTTCGGAATCTCCGTATCGATTTGGAGAGCGTTTCGGGCTGTTGCAAGTGAGCGGCTGATTGCGATCGTTGTCATTGCGGGTGTGATTCTGTTGGGCAGTTCAATGAGTGGACTGGCTCTGCTGACCCTCGTCGTCGCGATCATGTTTGTCACTCTGATGGTTGAACACCGGCGCGTCGAGGAAGTGCTCAAGGAACGGCTCACCGCCTGACTGCCCGGCTAACCGTTGAGGTATTCGGCAAGAAACTCCTCATCCAGGTGGCCCCAACCATCGTCAACACCGGGAATGGTCCACGCATGGATCATTTCGTTCGTGGCCGGGATGTTCACCGACCCAATCGGGCAAACTCCGTAAGGCGACTGCAGACTGACCATCGCTGGCGGGATCAGGGAGAGGCACACGTTCTCGTGACCGTGCCAGACGGTCAGCGGCCCGCCAACCCTGGGACCGGGTTCGCGGAATCCCTGCATTTGAAACATTGCTCCGAGAAGAACCGGTCCATTGGCACCCTGGGCATAGACGAGAGTCTCGGGACGTTCGGGGTCGAAGATCCGACCATCCTCTAGATATTCTGCATTGTCCGCATGGTGATCGGTTCCGACAATCGGCAAGACGTCATAGCCATGAGCTTCAGCAACCAGCGGATCTTCAAACTTGGCGAGCGCTTCGACGACCTGGTCGTAGAGCTCATCGGCCGCACGATGTTCAGCTTCCGTCGCTTCGAGGACCTCGAGATAGGGGACAACTGTTCCGGGATCGGGGTATTCGCCACCGTGATGGCCTCCGTCGGCGCCGACAGCTGAGAACGCACCGATCCAGGTCGCAATCCCACTGAAGACCACCAGAGCCACAACACCTACGGGCGCATACCGATAGCGTCGCCCATCGCCAGGCACGACCAGCAAAGCCAGAGCGAACATTTCGATGAGTTTGGTGACAACACCGACTTCATCTGGGGGAATCCCGAGGAACCAGAACGTCACAACCGAACCGACAAGGACCAACGCAGAGAGCTTGCGATCGGCTCCGAAGGTCACCCACCTGGCCGCAAGGACAAGTGCGAT
Organism: Acidimicrobiia bacterium; assembly: GCA_965216445.1. Classification (GTDB taxonomy): domain Bacteria; phylum Actinomycetota; class Acidimicrobiia; order Spongiisociales; family ZC4RG35; genus MA-ANB-1. Next base: position 277,234 of record OZ244166.1, on the reverse strand, counting down.
CGAACCCATGAAGTAGAGGGCGGTGTATTCGGACACCTCGTGGGTGAAGACGAGAAGCATATGGACCGCCGCCGAGGTCAGGATCGCCCATATCGCCACCCGCCTGGCGGTGGGCTGCTCGGCATAGCCGGTGAGGAGCCGAGCGGCCCACGTTTTGCCCCCAGACGCCCGCCATCGGAGAAAACGCACAAACAGATGTCCGAGCAATGGAAGGAGAATCAGCAGAAAGACAACTGCGAGATGTTCATCGACCACTGAGTAGATCGGGTTGCTCACCTGATCGCCGACTTCGAACCCTTCGAGCAGGTTCTCCCTGGTCCCCTTCTCCGTGACCTCAACCACGATCTCATCATCAAGGTGAAAGAGCCTCATGCCACAACCCCTGTTTCAATGGTCTGAAAGAGAACCCTGTTGCGACGCAACAGCGCCAACACCACCCACGGGGCGACCAGAGTGACCGTCAGCGTCACCAGCCCCGGCAGGTCTCTGGGCCAAGACCAACGAGGCGACCAGAGCCAGAACTCCTGAACCCAGCACGAGGTATTCAGCGATGACTGTCACCTTTCGAGCCCACCGGCGTCGCAGGCGGAGTCCTCGAGCCGACGCCAACGCGAGTGCGCCTCCAAAGATCGACAGACCTATCACGGGGCCTGCCACTGCGATCGACCCAAGAGCGAACGACCCGATGGTTGCCTCGAACGCGGTGAGAAGGGTGATAGCGCCCTGGATGAGGACGATCGCCCACACAACATCGAGTAGTCCTGGGTCCGGATCTCGCTTCTGAGTCTTGAAGACTTTTCTCATGCCATCAGATTCGTAGGCGTTGATGAGCCCGCGATTGGAGGCAAATGAGTCCTCGATGAGAATCTAGATCGTGGGGATCGTTGCCTTCAGAACTGCCCCGCCACCGTCGGCGTTGTAAGCGGCAATGGACCCAAGATGTTCGGCAACAATCGACCGGGCTATAGCCAACCCCAACCCGCTACCCGTCGTCTCACGGCTGTTGTCGCCCTGGTGAAACCGGTCGAAGATCATCTCTTCTTGGCCCTGCGGAACGCCAGGTCCATGATCCCTTACCAGCAGCTCGGCTGAGTCCTCCTGCTCGACCAGATCAACAACAATCGCACCGTCGCCGTGAGTGGCTGCGTTGTCCAGCAGTATCCATATCAACTGCTCCAACGCATCACGGTTTCCATCAACCAGAACCCGAGTCGCCACCGATACCTGAAGACGATCATCGAGATGTCGTGCCTTCCGAACCACATCGTTGACCAACTCTCCAAAGTCAACCGGAGCCGTCTGCAGCGGTTCTCCAGAATCCGAGCGCGCCAACGCGAAGAGGTCGTTGACCAGACGGGTCATACGCTCTGCTTCGGCATCGATGTCCTCGATCGCATCGGACCGGTCGGAAGGTGAAGCGTCAGTGCGTTCCCTCAAGAATCCTGCGTTGGAACGAATCGTTGTCAGGGGGCTGCGTAGCTCGTGTGATGCGTCGGCTACAAACCTCTTCTGGCCTTCAAGTGTCCGCTCCAACTCTGCTTGGGTCGATTCGAGACGGGCCAGCATTCCGTTGAACGACGTCGTGAGCGCTTCAACTTCGTCTTTGGACTTCGCTTCGGGAAGGCGACGGGTGATGTCACCAGTCCCGGCGATGTCATCTGCCGTCTCTGCCAGCTGTTCTAGCGGGCGGAGCGCTCGACCAGTCACCAACCACGAAACCACAGCAGCCGCCAGCACCGTGATGATGCCGAACACGAGGATGAACGCCTGGAAGCCGGCGATCGCCTCTTCGGGGACTCGGATGGACTGCCCAACAGCGACAACCCCCGGACCCAAGTCGGGGTGAGCGTAGGAACTGGCTTGATATCGGACGCCCGCTGATGTGGCACCGGACTCTCCCGACTCCAATGCCTCTACGACGACAGCTGCCGGGAGTGTGATCGAACCGGGCGCCTCCGTATAGACGACGGTCCCCGAGGGGTCGACCACTATCACAAAAGGCTGGTCCGAACTGTCCGGGTCGACGACTACCGGAGACCGTCTGCCTGAGAGCGCGGCACCAGGTGTCTCTTCAATTGAGGCAGCGGCGTCCAACGCTAGATCTGTCAGCAGTTCTTCCTGGTCTGAAGCGGTCCCACCGGCAACCAAGGTGTTCAACAGAATCGTGAAGACAATGAGAGCAGCAGCAGTGACCGCTGCTCCAAATAGAGTCAGCCTCCACCGGATTCTCACTCGCCATCCTTCAACATGTAGCCAGCACCTCGGACGGTGTGAATCATCCGGGGCCAATCATTTGCCTCCAACTTCTGCCTCAGATACCGGACGTAGACATCAACGATGTTCGAAGTCGTGTCCGACTCCAAACCCCAAACCTCCTCCAGAATTCGAGACCTGGACAAGACAATCCGCCTGTTCCGCATGAAGAATTCGAGAAGTCGGAACTCCAAGGCGGTGGTCGCGACCGGTTCGCCATCAACAGTGACCTCCATCGCATCGACATCGGCAGACAGTGCGCCCACCGTTAAAACTTCTCGGCCCTGCGGGTGACGACGACGAAGCAGGCTACGGACACGCGCTAGAAGCTCCTCGTGCGCAAAGGGTTTGACGAGATAGTCATCAGCGCCGGAGTCGAGACCTTGGACACGATCGGCAACACCATCCCTTGCGGTGAGCATGAGGATCGGTACGTCGCTCGATTTGCGGATGCGACGACAGACCTCAAGCCCGTCGATCTCGGGAAGCATCAGATCCAGCAGGATCACATCGGGATCCAGTCGCCTCGCTTCAACCAGAGCCTCGGCTCCATCCCGTGCGAGGTCGACGTCGTAGCCCTCGTACAAGAGGGCGCGTCTCACGGTGGCAGCGATACGCTCGTCGTCTTCTACAACCAGAATCCTGGGTTTCACCGCAACATGATCCCACTCGTTGATTAGAGGACGATGAGTTTCCCGACTCGGCCGTCCCCTCTGGACACTCTCAGTCCGTTTAGTTAATATTGAAACTTATGAAGCCGACGCCGGAACAGAGCAACTACATAGAGATGTCTGGCCGTTGGTGGGAGAACACATCGGGTGGTAGCCGGACAGCCGGCCGGATGTTGGGATGGTTGATGGTGTGCGAACCACCCCACCAGTCGTCTACGCAGATGGTGGAGGCGTTGCACTCCAGCGCCGGGTCTATATCGACCCAGTCCCGCATGCTGGAGAGCCTCGGTCTCGTGGAGAGAATCACCTTTCGTGGTGACCGGCAGACCTACTACCAGCTGAAACCGAACGTCTGGTCGGAGATCATGTGGTCGGAACAGGCACGACTGGAGTCAATGAAGTTGTTGGCCGACCAGGCCCTGGAGATCACACCCGAGACACGGCCTGATCGGGTGGTCGACTTGGCGCTGGTAGCGGAGTTTTTCATGAAGGAATGGCCGGGTCTTATGAAACGGCTATTCGAGTATTTGGATACGGAGAAGAAGAAGTGAACGAAGTCGCAATTAGAACTGAAGGCCTGACCAAACACTATGGCGAGGTCAAGGCCCTTGTCGATCTGGATCTCGAAGTTCGAATGGGTGAGGTCTTTGGGTTTCTCGGACCCAACGGAGCGGGAAAGACCACAATGATCCGTTCGATCCTCGACCTGATCCACCCCACGTCAGGCAAAGCCACGATCCTCGGCTTCGATAGCCACGAAGACTCCGTTGAGATACGTCGCCACGTCGGGTACCTACCTTCGGACCTTTCCATGTACCCCACGCTCACCGGCAAAGACATGATCACCTACTTTGCCAACCTTCGAGGCGGGGTGGACTGGACCTACGTCGACGAACTCGCCGACAGGCTGTCAGCAGACCTGTCACCGAAGATCGGTGACTATTCATCCGGAAACCGTCAAAAGGTCGGACTCATCCAGGCCTTCATGAGCAAACCGGAACTCATCATCATGGACGAGCCGAGCAGCGGCCTCGACCCCCTCGTTCAGAGAGAGTTTCAAGCGATGATGAGAGAAGTAGCGTCGCAGGGCCGGTGCGTATTCCTCTCCAGCCACACCCTCTCTGAAGTGCAGAGGGTCGCCGATCGCGTGGGGATCATCCGCAATGGGCACCTGGCAGATGTCGAGTCTGTTGACGACCTCCGCTCCAAAGGGATCCGTCAGGTTGAAATCCACTTCACGACTCCGGTTGATGCCGCCGTCTTCGAGCGGGTACCCGGTGTCCGCGACGTCAAGGTCGCCGACCACCATGCTGTCATGTCCTTCGACGGCCATATGGACGAGCTCCTAAAGGTGGCCACTGCCAACTACCAACTCGTCGACGTCAACACTCAGGAGGCTGACCTCGAGGAGGTCTTCCTGGAGTACTACCGCGGCGACAACAGCACGGCAACCATCTGATGCTCTCCAACGTCTTCACCAAAGGGATACGGGACAAGTGGACAACTGCCCTGATCGGGGCGTTCGCCGTTGCCATCTTCTTCTGGTTCTCAGCGGCGGTCTACAAGGACGTCGACACCAGCTTCTACTACGAATTTCCACGGGTGTGGCTCGACCTGATTGGGCTACCAGAGGATGGTGGTGTTGCCGGCATCGCCTTCGGAGCCATCTACAACCTCATAGGTGCGTTCGTCCTTGCGGGGATCGCTATCGGAATTGGGGCTTCATCGATCGCTGGTGAGGAGACCGACGGCACCTTCGGTCTGTTGTTGGGTAATCCGGTTTCCCGCCGTGGTGTCTTGATCAGCAAGGCCATCTCCATGGAAGTGGTCATCGGAGGAATGACTCTTCTCATGTGGGCCGCCGGTTACGTGGTACCACAGATGCTCAACATCGACATGACGGGTATCCATGTCGAAGCGCTGATCCTGGCCCTGTTCCTCAACGCCATGGCGCATGGCTATATCGCGATGGCGATCGGAGCGTGGACTGGGAGCAGAAGCGCAGCTTCGTCAGCGACCGTTGGGCTCATGGTCATCGGCTACCTCGCCACCGGTCTCCTACCGCTGGTGGAAAGCATCGATTGGGTCGCCCGGCTATTCCCCTGGTGGTATTTCGCCGGCAATTCCCCAGTATCGAACGGTGTCGATATTGGGCACACGTTGGTCCTCGTCGCGATATCAGTGGTTGCCTTTGCCGTGGCGTACATCGGGATCGTCCGGCGCGATCTGAAAGAGAAGAGCACCGCTGTCACGTTGGCCGACAGACTCCGCGCCAATCCGCGAACACAGAAGATCATGGACCGAATCTCCGGGTCGGCACGGGTGTCGCGGATCGCCATCAAGACAACCTCAGAGCACCAGGGCCTTCTCACCATCACCGCGGCCATCATGTTCTACATGGGGCTTCTGATCCCCATCTTCTACAACTTCATTCCAGATGACTTCATCGATGTCATCGCCCAGTTCCCCGACGCGATGATCGCCATGATCGGCGGGGTGGACATGTCGACAGCCAGCGGCTTCATTACCGGTGAGAACTTCTCCCTGGTAGGGCCAATCGCTCTCATGGCCCTGACGATCGTCATGGGAGCCAGGGCACTTGCGGGTGAGGAAGAGAAGAAGACAATGGGTCTGCTCATGGCCAACCCGATCAGCCGCTCTTACGTAGTGAGGGAGAAGATCGTGGCCATGTTGATCTACGGTCTGATATTCGGAGTGGTGACCTTCCTCGGAACCTGGTTCGGTGTGCTGCTGGCAGGTACCGAAGGAGTAAGCGTCTCAGGCATCGCCTCCGTGACATTCATGCTGGTTCTCCTCGGGTGGGTGTTCGGGGCACTTGCTCTCGCGGTTGGCGCCGCGACGGGACGTTCCCGAACCGCCTCACTCGTGGCGACCGGCGCTGCGGTCGCCAGCTTCTTCATCTTCTCGTTCTTTCCGTTGTCGCCTGCCTTTGAGCCATGGGCCGTCATCTCGCCTTTCCAGCACTACCTCGGAAACGATCCGCTGCTGAACGGAGTGGCGTGGGGCGATGCAGGAATCCTTGCCGGAATCGCCGCGCTTCTGTTCGCGCTATCGGCTCCCCTCTTCAACCGGCGAGACCTCCGCGGCTAGCCGCCCCGAGGCAACGAGGTGCGAAGCACCCCGCAAGCAACCGGGAACCTCTGCGAGGTTCCTTGGGAGTGTCCCCGGGGAAACTCCATGCGACTCTCTCCAAAGACGAGGCCGCATGGAGGCACGAGGTGCGAAGCACCTCGCAAGCAACCCGAAGGGTTGCCGCTCTCCCTCCAAAGGCGAAGCCGCGCCAGTGCGAAGCACCTCGCTTGCTCTCCCTCCAAAGGCGAAGCCGCGCCAGGGTCGAGTTGCGAAGCCCTCGCAGGCAACCCGAAGGGTGGGAACGCTTCGCGTTCCTTAGGAGTTTGGCTTCGCCAACCTCCACTCTTTGGCAACGTTGAGCACTCTCCCTCCAAAGGCGGAGCCGCATGGAGGGAGTACTCGCTAGCGAAGGGGGGAGGGTGGGCTGAGACTCTCCAAGTTGAGCAAAGGCACCTCCCACCCTCGAAGCCGCCTGCGGCGGCGCCCACTCCCTCCGCAAGCGGAGGGAGAGACTCGGGGAGGACAGCCGCAAGCGAAGGGAGAGACTGCGACTCCGTCTCCGAGCGGGAACCTCGCAAGCAACCCGAAGGGTGGGAACGCTTCGCGTTCCTTAGGAGTTTGGCTTCGCCAACCTCCACTCTTTGGCAACGTTGAGCACTCTCCCTCCAAAGGCGAAGCCGCGCCAGGGTCGAGTTGCGAAGCCCTCGCAAGCAACCCGAAGGGTGGGAACGCTTCGCGTTCCTTAGGAGTTTGGCTTCGCCAACCTCCACTCTTTGGCAACGTTGAGCACTCTCCCTCCAAAGGCGGAGCCGCATGGAGGGAGTACCCCTGAGCGCTAGCGAAGGGGGGAGGGTGGGCTGAGACTCTCCAAGTTGAGCTCAAGTGGGTAGGCACCTCCCACCCTCGACCGCCGCCTGCGGCGGCGCCCACTCCCTCCGCAAGCGGAGGGAGAGACTCGTCGACTCCGTCTCTGGGAGGAAAGCCGTATCAGGGTCTGAAGGCGATGTCCTCCATCAAGGCAGTCCGGAAGAGCTTGCCCAATCCGTTGCCCGCTTGGGCCGCGGCAGCCTTGTCGAACCAGTTGCCCTCCGACGGACAGAAGGCACCATCGAGACTCGAGCCGTTCGCCGGGTCCGACAAATAGAGACCGGTGAGGAACCCCGCACATCCACTGATACCAAGGGAGGTGTGGCCCGGTTCGTCAACGGTGATCAGGGCAGAGTCCGCCAGCAGCCCGTTGGCCGTCAGGGCGCCCTCATACCGCGTGGCCGGGTCGTACAGGTTTCCGATAACCAGAACGGGATTGGCTGTTGAGGTGTCATACGGGCCCTTGTAGGCATCGTCGTCGAAACTCGACCAGACGGTGCACGGCGAGGAAGCCCATGTCCACAGTTCGCCGAAGATTCCATTCTGGGCCGTGGCCAGTTTGCCGACCTCGAACCAACCGGCGTGTCCACCGTCGGGGTTGGTGGTGTCTTCGCAAGCGACGGCAGGGAAGCCCTCAACAAAGTTGGGGTAGTTCCGGTCACGGTGGGCGAGACGAGCGGTTGGTTCGCTGGACAGACCGGTCGCCTCCTCCATCGCCTGCCTAGCCTCCCCCAGCACTTCTGCGGCTGCCTGGCTCTCGAGGAACGCCAGGAATTCTGCGGCTTCGGAGAAACCAAACGGGTTGTACAACGGCCCAAGGAGGTCGCCCACGAGGAACGAGTAGATGTAAGGGAAGGTCTCACCCGTCACGGGGTCGGTAATGAGGATGGGGCCCTCTTGGAGTCTCTCCAGCAACGCGTCCAGCCTCGCAGCAGCGTCTGGTGCGAACGCACAGTTGCCCGCACCGGCGCTCTCACACTGGTCGAGAAACTCATCGAGAGTGGCCTGGGCACCAACGTCTGACTTGAGAGCCGTCGAGAACGGCACCTCAGCATCGAGATTCGCCCAAGCTATCGGGTCGAGCACGCCGTCGATGACAACAGCACCCACATTGTCGGGATAGAGGTTTGCGTAGGTCTGACCGACGTAGGTGCCGTAGGAGAGACCAACGAAGTTCAGCTTCTCGTCGCCAACCATGTTCCGCAGTAGGTCAAGGTCGTGTACGACGTTGGCCGTCGACATGTGTCGCAGCACCTTGGTCCCGTCGGCCCGGCATGAATCGTTGAGATAGTTGTCTGACGCCTCAAAGAGGGCCACTTCTTCTTCAACCATCGGGAACGGAAGTGGTGGGAACGCAAGAACGGCTTCGTCGAGGTTGGCGAAGCAGCGCAGGGGAGTCGATCTTGCAATACCACGGGGATCGAAACCGACGATGTCGTACTGGTTGGCAACCGGTCCCCAAACGAATTGGGCGAAGGGACCAAAGAACAAAGCAAAGTCAACGCCTGAACCGCCGGGACCGCCTGGGTTCAAGAAAAGAGAACCGATGCGGTTTTCGACATCTGTCGCCGGAAGGCGGACCAAAGCAATTGCGATCTTGGTTCCGCCGGGATCGTCGTAGTCTAACGGGACACGGACGGCCGCGCACTCGTATGTAACTCCGAAGTCAGCCCCTATGTCCTGGTAACACTCCTCCCAGTTCGGCGACGCAGGCTGATTTGGCTCCCGGGAAGCCGCATCGGCTGGGTCGGCGCCAGTTGCCAGCAACGTGGCAACAAGTGCAAATGCAAGCACGAGGGTAAGAGGTATCCGGCGGCGGCGGGCAACAGTCATCATTTCTCCTCATGGATCCCATCCTGACCGATGGGCTCCAAATCAAGTTGTCTGACCTGATGGCTGCCTGGTCTTCCGAAAGTACGGCGACCAACCTGGCTGGCTCGCATTGCGGTCATTTCCGAACCTACACATCCGCACACCGACGCGTCAGGAGATCGCGAAAACTGCTGTTAGGAGTGCTCCTCCACTGAAGGCGAAGTCGCGTGAGGAGTTCGGCAACAAAGCGCCCCGGTTGCAGCCATTCCGAGCGGAGGGGCAGGTCGGTGGGGGAACCGACCTGCCCGAGTCCAACATTTATGTGGGCATGGCACCGGAGATGTCGGGCTCATGCCCGGTCCCAGCCATCGGGCCGCCGACTTTTCGGGAGCTTGCTCACAACCGCAAGGTAAGAGTCATCGATCGCGTCATGGATCTCCTGAGCTGGAATGGCGCCAGTTGTACACAACGTGTTCCACCCCGACTTGCCTATGTATGACATTACGGATGCGTCGTCGGGATATCGCAACAGCCAGACATCCGCCTCTTCCCGGTTGTCTCCACATTTGAGACCCACATAGTCGTCACCCACGAACGAGAAGATCTTTTTGTCGACTTTGGCAACAACGTTGTCTTCCCAAGGTTCGTCGCGCCATGCGCCTGGCTTGGCCAGGCAATAGTCGAGGAGCTCTTGAAATGTCACGTTCTGAAGCTAGCCAAGCACAGGGTCGTCAGGCCGACCTAGAAATTGAGGCGTTCCTCATACGATGCAGCGGGAGGCGCACCTTCAACCATGAAGAGGAGATCTTCGAGGTAGCACCACCACCAATCTTCTCCGGGTTCGAAGGATCGAACCAGAGGATGACCCTCACTGTGGAAGTGCGCCGTGGCGTGGAGTCCGGGCGAGTTGTCGCAGCAACCCACGTGGCCACATATCTGGCAGAGACGCAGGTGGACCCAGTCGTTTTTGCCCTGTGCGACACAATCGAAACAGCCGTCCCCACTCGGTGTCGGGTTGGGCAGCACATCGGGCAAATGGCTACAGATCGCGTCGCTGATAACTGTCCTCCCGATTCGGTCGCATGACTCTACCGCTTGAGCGATGAGTCGGCTTGTCGACAGACCCCGCGCCGTGCCGACAGGTCTAACCTTGCTCACCGGATGGCCGACAAAGTCGACTTCAAGAAGACCCTGAAACCACTCTTCTCTGCGCCGACCAAGGACTTTGTCCTTGTCGATGTCCCGGAGTTGCAATTCATCCGGGTCGATGGGATTGGCAGCCCTGGCACGTCACAGGCTTACCTGGACGCCCTTGCCTGGCTTTATGGGACGTCATATCCCATCAAGTTCGCATCCAAGACAGAGCTAGGTCGCGACTATGTGGTCCCACCGTTGCAGGGGATTTGGTGGGCAGATGACATGACGGCTTTTGTCACAGGAGATCGAGATAGCTGGCGTTGGACCATGATGATCATGCAGCCCGAATGGATCGACCAGAGTCTCTTCGAAGTCGGCCTGGAAAAGGCCAGCAAGAAACTCGGTTCACCGCCGGACACACTGAGGCTCGAGGCCTTCGAGGAGGGATTGTCGGCTCAGATTCTCCATATCGGCCCCTACTCAGAGGAAGCCCCAACCATCGCTCGGCTTCATCAGGAATACATCCCGACCAACGGATTGACCGAGAACGGTAACCACCATGAGATCTACCTGGGCGATCCCCGCCGGACCGCCCCCGGGAAGCTGAGAACTATTCTCCGCCAGCCCGTTCGCAAGGTCGACTCTTAGGGCTGCCTCGACGAGGACCGGGTCAGTGAGCAGCCATCCAGTCGACCATCATGCCACTGAGTTCGTCCGGTGCGTCGAGGGGAATCCAGTGGGAGGCGCCTTCAACTCTTTGGTAGCTCCACTCTTCTGCCACGTGATCGCCCGACCCGGTCATCTGGCTCTCGAGTAGCGCAAAATCGCGCGTCGACCACACTCCCATGGTCGGAACCGCCACCGGAAAGAGAGTGGGCGGCTCTCCGATGAAGTTGGCGGGTGGCATATTGGCCCGATAGATGTTCAAGGCGGAGGTGAGCGCGCCTGGTCGGGAGAGATCCTCAATCCAATGGTCGGCCTCGGGGTGGTTACCCGTCCACCGGCGAAGCCCAGCCCAGTCGTCGCCGGCTAGCCACTCCTCCGCCACACCCTCGAATTGAAACAGAAGCATGTACCAGCTCTTTTCCCTCTGCCTGAGCCCGGCATCTGCGAATGCGGTGGGATGTCCAACGGAAAGTGCGGTGAGGCTCCGCACCCGACCTGGTTTGGTAAGAGCCAGATACCAAGCAAGCGCAGAACCCCAATCATGACCGACCACGTGTGCCCTGTCGACTCCCAAGTCGTCGAGGGTTGTTATCTGGTCGACCGCCATCCTCCTGATGCTGTAGTCGGAGACTGTCTCCGGTCGGTAGGAACGCCCGAAGCCCCTGAGATCCGGGGCGATCACCCGATACCCGGCGTCGACGAGCGCCGGGATCTGGTTTCGCCACAGGCGAGCGGAGTCGGGAAACCCGTGAAGCATCAATACCGGCGTGCCGTCTCGAGGACCATGGTCGGCCACGGTTAGCGCGACACCGTCAGCGTCGATCGTGGTTGCGTTGGAGTAGACGTCGAACACCCGACGAACCTACACCGAATCGGAGCCGCAGCCTCAACGGATCGTTGCGGAGACGCTCCTGAGTCGACGTTCTAGAGTTGGATAAGCATGTCCGAATCCGAAACCTCAACCATTCATCGGCGGGAGACCCGCACCAGTCAAGGAGACAATGACGAAGTCGCCCACATTGTCATGAAAGACGACCAGATGAAGGGATACATGGCAGGCCAACCGATCAAGGCGTTGTGTGGGAAGGTCTGGGTGCCCAGCCGAGACTATTCCGGGTTGCCGGTGTGCCAGAAGTGCACCGAGACCAGGGATCGAATACTCGGAGGCATGAAAGGCCTGAACTAACCACCGTTGGCTAGCTCACGCCCACAGGTCATAGCTCCACTGGGCGAAGGTGGAGGCGATCGTCGGGTAGATCCCCGTCACCATGGTCAGACCGAGGATGCCAGCCACCACCGCCCCAACTCGTGTCGATCTTGATCCGTTTCGCCGTTCGATGAGCAGCGAGATCGCCAGGCCAATCAACAGTCCGACAACAACCAGTCCCAGCAGGAACATCATCAGTCCGCCAAGAGCCGCAAGCGGGTCTCTGGCTGCGGTGGTCAGCGCTTCACCCAATTCGGGGCCGACACATGGACGCCACGCCCAGGCCGATCCGACTCCAACCGTTGCGGCTGGTATTGGAGAGATCCCTCGTTGCCACCAGACGAATGCACCGCCAAGAAGGAAAACCCCGGCGACCCACAACGGCGGTACCAACCAGCCGGAAGCCATAGCCCAAGCCGCCATCACCAAGCTCCCAGCAAACACTCCGTAAACCCTGATCCTCCTTGTCCCAATGCCTATGGCGATCGCAGGCAAAAGGAGTGTCCAAGAGCAAGGAAGAAGCGACTGAGATATCCCTTCGAAGAGGGCAGGGATCATCCGAGAAGTGCAGCGACGGTTTCGGCCAACTCTTCGTATTTGCCTTCTCCGATGTGATCGAAGCGAATGTTGCCGTCCTGGTCGAGGACGTAGGTTCTCGGCCAGTACGCCGGCGAACCTTGCCAGTGGCGGAAATTCCTCTTATTGGTATCGAGGGCGATCGGCCAGGTCACCCCAAGGGTCTGCGCTGCTTCCGTGATCGCAGCCGGATCCTTTTCGTAGTCGAATTCGGGAGAGTGAACTCCGACAATCTCGAATTGGTCGTCAGCGTGGTTGGCGTAGAGCTCTTGCAGATAGGGCAAGGTTGCCTTGCAGTTGTGACATCCGAAGGTCCAGAATTGCACTACTACGACCTTCCCTTTCAAATCGCCAAGTGACTCGATGTCGCTTTGGAGCCAACCGTCGAGACCGATAAACGCCTCCGCCGGTCCTAGATTCGGCGGATCCTCGGCACCGAGGACATCCCCTGTCGTGGCGGTCTCGTCCTCGGGGATCGAAGCAGCAGTGTCGTGTGACGACTCCCCTCCGCCGCAAGCCACGAGCAGAAAAGCAATTGACGCAAACAGCGAAAGTCTCAGCATCCCAACCAGTTCACAGTCCCGACCCTAAACCGTCAATAAAGACCCGACGAGGTCTGCTGGATGTTGCTGCGTGAGCCACCACCCTTACATACATCCTCGGTGCTTTGGTAGGTTCATGGGGTGTGTTGAGGCTTCCGCTGGAGGACGGAAAATGGGCTACACCGACACCGACGACCGCGGGCAATCAGTTGTCCAAGGCCAGACCTCTGCCCTTTCGCATGCGACGTGGGCAACTCGAATCCTGTTTCTCTCCGTACTCCTCCTCGCAGTGGCGCCCGTCTTCGTTGCCACCTCCTATTCGATACTGGAACACACGATTTCTGAGTCCGGTGGTCAGGGCGTGGAGCACGGGTGGATCATGAGAGCCGGAACTCTGCTCACTGCGGTTGCGGTCTTCTTGTTGGCGGAGTCGGCGCGCCCGTTCTGGCCTTTCTCAGGTCGTTTGTGGATGCGGATGTACGCGTTGGGCCTCGTATTCCTCGTCGCATTTCCCGAATCTCCCTGGGATGGCGGGAGCCACAACCTCACCGTCGCAGGACTTCACACGGTCGCCGGAGTACTGAGTGCCGCGTCGTTCATTCTCGGGGCGGCGGCAATATCAAGGACGAGGAACAGGGACCGCCGCGTCCGCATGTTCGACTGGATTGTCATCGCCGCCATTGCCATCACACCCCAAATCATGCTGGTCGTTGTCGAGATTGACGGCCTGCTCCAGAGGTCGATGGTGCTCCTCGGCTACCTCTGGCTCCTCCTCGAGTCGATCAGGGTCGCAGATCAGCTGAGATTCTCCGGCGAAAGAGCTGGACAGGGGGACCAGAGGCGAATCGAGAGACCAATCGAGCCGTGAAGCTCTAGTTTTGGCACGTGCACAGAACCCCTTTCGACCAGGTCCTAAGCAATGCCGGCCCAAAGTAGGTTCCTCTGGTGGGCGTCGCTGCCCGCGATCCGCAGTCTGGGTCGAATTGTCTTCTCGATGGATATCGAGTTTGAGGCGGGACTACCCGAACCACCATTTGTGGTGGCTGCCAACCACTATTCGCACTTCGACTCACCGGTCGTCGGGTCTGCAATCGACGAACCGGTGAGATTCCTCGCCCTCGAAGATCTGTTCGGGGTCAACAGGTTCCTTGACTGGTTGGTTACTGGCTACGAGGCGATACCAACCCCACGGAATCGGGTTCCGGTTGCTGCGGTTCGAACAGCACTCGAGGCATTGGAAAACGGAGAGATCGTGGGTTTGTTCCCCGAGGCCACCCGTGTTTCGCACTGGGGGACACTGCCACCGAAGCGAGGCGCTGCGTGGTTGGCTCTCAGGGCAGGAGTTCCTTTGGTCCCCGTCGCAGCCGTCGGAACTGGCAAGACGTTCGGACTGGAGAACAAGCTCAAACGCTCCCCTATCAAGGTAGTAGTCGGCAAACCACTTCAACCGGAGGGCGATTCGTGGACTCTCACTCGCCAGTGGAGCGATTGGATCGATTCAGCGTTGGCTCGCCATCCGAATACCGAGGTTTCTGGCCCGCGCCGGGCGTTTCACGATGGGTACTGAGTTAGGTTTCACCCACCCACTGCGTAAAAGCCGACGAACTGACCGCCGTCCAGGCCGACCAGATGACACTGGACGATGCGGTCGCCGAGGGGCCAGGTTTCTGAATCCGGCGTGATCCAGAAGTAGTCCAAGTCTTCTGAAGGGGTGGGAGCGAGCTGGCTGAAATAGCCCCCACATATCGTTGCGCCTGCGGTGTCGATGGCGTTGTCACCCGGGTACCGGGCGGTGTCTGCGTCCGGCAATACTTCAGAAGCGAACATCTGCACCAGATGTGGCTGGTCACAAGGCATTTCGGTAAAGGAGACATAGGTGACGTCGACGACGAAGTCGTAACACGCGTCGACGACCAACCCGCCAACGCCGAGGAGCCCTGCCCCTTTTTGAGAACCGGTCACCTGCGTTCCGTCCCAAGTCTCAATCACACAGTCCAGGTTTCGGTCGCCCGCATCCCAGCTCTCCTCGAACGGGTACGAGACCGAGTAAATCAGCCGCGCCTCATGCTCAACTGGAAGCCCGACGTAGGTCTCAAACGGTTCGGCACATCTCTCCTCTCCATATTCGGTCAGAGCAGCCACCCCGGGATAGGGCCCCGACGGCATTGGGATCTGGGCAAAGATCTCCATATCGTGTGGTTCTCCGCAAGGGACCGCGGTGAGACTTTCGAACTCAAACGAACCGTCAGAGCCGACCTCATCTGGGTAGAGGAGACAGTCGCCGACCCTGAGATCGTTCGAGGCGACCTCGCCGGCACCAACGACGACACCGGATTCGTCTCGGTCGGCCGAGGTGAAGAAGTTGTATATAGAGCCGCCGGCGAAAACGAGACCCACGATGAGCCACCCGATCGGGATTCGGCGCAGCAGTCCGGCTCGGCTTGGTTGCGGCTGAGGAACCGGCGCTCGCCTCATCGGGGGCTGTGAAGATGTTGAAGTGGGAGTGGGCACCGGCGGTGTGGTGACTACAGCCTCCGGAGGTTCTCGACGCTCGATCTCCTCGCGGAGACTCGAAGCTAGGTCCTGATAGACCTGAGAGTCATCTTCGGTCGTCGACTCCTCATTTGCTGCAGGCGGAAGGAAGTCAGGTTGACTGCTGGTGTCGTCCTCCAGATGGTCCGAATCCAGCCTCTCTCGGGCGCGGCGAACCATCTCTTCGCTGGTCAGTTTCTTCGGTTTCTGATCCTCAGCCACTCGGTGTCCCCTCTTGGCCCTTTGTTCTACCAGCTTTCATCGGCAGAAACCCGAAAAAGGTAAGCACATGACGTTGAAAACGGGCTCACCTACCACCCTCCCCCTCACTTCGTTCGGGTACTCCCTCCATTCGTCTTCGACTCTGGAGGGAGAGTGCTCAACGTTGCCAACGAGTGGAGGTTGGCGAAGCCAAACTCCTAAGGAACGCGAAGCGTTCCCACCCTTCGGGTTGCTTGCGAGTTGCTTCGCAACTCGACTCGTGTTGCGGCTTCGTTTTAGGACCGTGGTTCGAACGGGACCGTGCTGCGGGTTCGACTCATAAGCTCTCCCTCCGCTGAGCGGAGGGAGTGGGCGCCGCCGCAGGCGGCGGTCGAGGGTGGGAGGCACCCACCCACCGAAGCTCAACTTGGAAAGTCTCAGTCCACCCTCCCCCTCACTTCGTTCGGGTACTCCCTCCATTCGTCTTCGACTCTGGAGGGAGAGTGCTCAACGTTGCCAACGAGTGGAGGTTGGCGAACCCAAACTCTTAAGGAACGCGAAGCGTTCCCACCCTTCGGGTTGCTTGCGAGTTGCTTCGCAACTCGACTCGTGTTGCGGCTTCGTTTTATGACCGTGGTTCGAACGGGACCTGTGACGCATCCCATACGATCCGTTCACCCAGCAGCTCAGAACTCCACCGTGAGTGGGAAGTCGGGGTTGGATGGACATCTGCGCTCCGTCTGACGATTCAACGAGAACAGTGATCTCGATCGCGTCTCCGGATTCCACAACAAACGGAACTATCTCACGTCCAGTTGGCACTTGTCCGCTGGCGCACTCACGCTCGTTGGCCAATAGATGGATCTCGGTTGATCCCGGGTCCAGTGGTCGGTCAGGGTCGATTCTGAATGTGGCCACCCCGAACCCATCGGCCTTCGCTACAACATGACAACCTCCCCATCCAGAGGCGCGCCATCCATCGTCGTTCTTCTCGAAGTTTGCAAAGCGGTATGACGGCCCTTCTGGAGGTTCCGTGAGATGACGCCCGAACAGAACCAGCCGGTTGCCCGATTCTTCAACAACCGACCATGCGGTTGGAGTCAACATATCGAACTCAACGCGGGCATTCTCATCGACATATTCCTCGAGATCTCCTGTAAAGGACTCGAAGCCTGCATCAGGAGGGTTCGGAACCGGCCAAGGAAGCGAGACCGACCCACACTCGGCAGCCAGAACGGGTTCAGAACCACCCGTTGAGCCGGCTGTGCCACAAGCCGCCATCACGACGGCAGTACCAATCAAGAGTGCCAGTTTCTTCATCGTGGCCTGTTTGACGCTCATGGGCTCTGTAACGGTTCCCAACAAATCCGACAAAACCCCCCGCTGGCACCGACATGCAAAGTAGTCCATCGCAATACTGGACGGCTATGAGCACATCTAGGGACGGTAGAGGCGAAGCGGCGGCGCCGCGGCCACCCCGCCAAGCCATCGACTTTCTCGAGAGACGCAACGCCCGCTACCGGATCGTCGAACATCCGGCGTTCAAAAAGGTCGAGCGGAGCGTCATCGGAGCCAGCTACGGAGTCAGCAGCTTCACCACCAAAGCTCAGGCTGACCGAATGGCAGAGGCCTGCGCTCTGACGCCCGGAGACAGGCTGTTGGATATCGGTAGTGGTGCAGGATGGCCCGGGATCTACATCGCTGCAAAGACTGGTGCGGGCGTCGTCCTCTCGGATATACCGGTCGAGGGGCATCGTGTGGCTCGGCGAAGACTCGAGGCCGATGGAGTCGATGGTGATGTGGTAGTCGCTACGGGTCGTCACCTGCCGTTTCGTGGTGAGACCTTCACCGCGGTCGTCAGTTCCGATGTGTTCTGCTGACTAACTAAGAAGCTCTCCGTGTTGAGAGCCGGTCTCCAGGTCCTCCAACCGGGTGGGCGCCTTTGCTTTGTCGCTATTGAAATGGATCCAACGTTGACTGGTCCGAAAGCCGACGACGTATTCGCTGCTGCACCGCCACACCCTGTTGCTGACCCCAGCTACGCGGCACTGCTGGAGCGCGCCGGATTCGTCGATATCGCGGTCGAGGATGTCACTGCTGACTACCGGAAAACAAGCTCTGCCTGGCTGACAGACCTGATGGCAGACGAAGCCGAAATGAGTCGGCTCTTCGGTTCAGATGTTTTCTTCGAGAAGATTGCCGGGCACAGAGGATCGATCGAGGCAATCGACGACGGGTACCTTCGTCGATCCTTAGTAATGGCAAGGAAGCCGCGCACAGGATCGGTTCGACAATCATCAACCAAAACGTCGACGTCTCCGAATATCTAACGTGACTCAAAATGGATGAATCAACAAGAAGAGGACTAGCTGGCATTGTCGTAGCCCTGGTAATCGGGGTCTTGGTCTCGTGGGCGGGGAGCGACGGGAGTTCAATGGTGGGCTCCATCCCGGTGTTTGCAATCTGTGGTGCCCTTGCTTTTGGGATCAACTGGATTGCCTTTATCCCGTCAAACGCAGCAAAGACCGAGAAGTACTACGACTTGACCGGGAGCATCACCTACGTGACCGTAACTCTTGCTGCTGTCATCCTCAGCAGCGAGCTCGACACTCGCGCAGTAATCGCTGCAGCACTGGTGATTGTTTGGGCGGTGCGTCTCGGAAGTTTCCTCTTCCGTCGGATCCGCAAAGATGGGCGTGACGGCCGATTCGATGAAATCAAGGTGAACCCGATCCGGTTCTTCTCTGCATGGACCATCCAAGGGCTTTGGGTGCTTCTCACTGCCGCCGCAGCGCTGGCGATCATCACCACAAGTGTGCGGGAGCCCCTGAGCTGGGTTGGCACAATCGGCATCGCTATCTGGTTAATCGGCTTTGCCATCGAGGTTGTCGCTGACCAGCAGAAATCTGCTTTCAAGAAGGACCCATCGAACGCAGGGCGTTTCATCAGCAGCGGTCTGTGGGCGTGGTCACGACACCCCAACTACTTCGGAGAGATCACACTGTGGACTGGCATGGCGATCCTGGCACTACCGATTCTCTCCGGTTGGCAGTGGGTGGTCATGATCTCGCCGATATTCGTCACGATCCTTCTCACCAAAGTGAGCGGTATCCCAATGCTGGAGAGGAGAGCCGACGACAGGTGGGGCGACGAAGAGTCCTACCAACGGTACAAAACCCGGACACCGGTTCTGATTCCGAAGCCACCCAGTCGCTGACGGACCAATGCCTAAACCGAAATGACGATGTGGCCTAGCTTGTCGCCGGTTTCGGCGTACGTGTGAGCTGTGGCCATCTCCTCCAACGAATAGACGCTGTCGATTGCGACCTCGAGATCGCCTTTCTCGACCAAACTCAAGAGAACTTCGAGCCCTTCGCGATCATTGCCGTCAGCGACGAACCCAGAAGTGCGGCCTCCTCTCTTCCGAGCCAGCTTGGTTTGTATGAGACGGAAGAGCGACACATTGGAGTGAAGGTAGACGCCACCGGACTTGAGAGATTTTGCGGCGCGGGTGTACCAGCTCTTGTCGATCACGTCGAAGATCGTGTCAAAAGAGTCTGTTCTCCGACTGAAGTCCTCTTCCATGAAGTCGATCACGTGATCGGCACCCAACGATGCCATGAAATCCAGCTTGTCCCCGCGGTCAACGGCTGTTACTTCAGCGCCGGCTTTCTTAGCCAATTGGATGGTGAAGCTCCCGATGCTTCCACCGCCGCCAATGACAAGCACCGACTGACCAGAGTCGAGCCTGCCTCTCTCCACGAAATACCGGGCATACAAACCTGCGGTTGGGAGTGTCGCCGCCTGCTCGTATGACACATTTTCGGGAATGTCGACCATCAGACTTTTCTCCGGGAGGGCCGCGTACTCGGCGTACCCACCAAAGCGAAGACCCGCGTGGGCACATACCCGGTCGCCCACGTCAAACTTGGTCACGCCACTACCAATCGCCACCACCTCGCCGGCCAGCTCCTGCCCGAGTATCCGCTCCCCCCGTGGCTTGAACACTCCAAAGAAGAGTCGCAGTGGAATCGTCAGCACACTGAAGAAGCGGAAGCGTCTCATTTCTACTTCCCCAGCCGTAACCGTCGTCGCCTTCACCCTGATCAAGACGTCGGTGTCGCCGGGATTAGGTTGATCAACCTCTCTGAGCTGGAGCACGTCGGGTCCGCCGTATGCGGTCCAAACAATCGCTTTCATTGGCCCCATACAAGCCGCAATCGATTCGGGACGATGGAAATGGACGACCAACAGCTGCCGTAGATCCGGTCTAGCCTCGACCTTCCGAGAAGACACAGGGAGAACATGAGCCACAAAGAACTGGCCGACCTTGCCGACGAGTACCACCAGTGGACACTGCGCACCCAGCCCATCCAAGCCAGCCTGCGTGGAATCCACGACTACGACACCGAGTTCGGTGAATTCTCCCGCGAAGCCGAAGACCTCCAAATCGCAGAGTTGCGGGACATGGTTGGGAGAGCCAGCGCCATCTCCCCGGACGAGCTCACCGAACAGGAACGGGTTACCCGCGACGTGCTGATCTTCGAGGCCTCAACTAATGCCGACTCGGCTGAAGCCCGAATGGCCGAGCTAGCGGTCAATCACACCATGGGGATCCAGGCGTTTGTGGCGATCATTGCCCAGCAGATGCCAATAGACACCGCACAACACGGTAACGATTTCATAGAGCGGTTCACCAAGTCGGGAGCTGCATTCGACGAACTCGGCCAGCGTCTCGTCGAGGGTGTCGCCAATTCTCGGACTCCAATGGCCTCCACTGCGGAGAAGAGCGTGGCGCAGATCGATGCACTCCTCGCAGCTCCCGTCGAACAGGGCATGTTGGCAGCCGCCCGGTGTCCCGCAGGAGTCGACGAAGACGAGTGGCGCAGCCGACTCTCCGACGTCGAATCCAACCATCTTCGACCCGGCCTGAAGTCGTACCGAGACACCATTGTCGAGCAAGTTCTACCCGCGGCACGAAGCGATGAGCGGCCCGGTTTGAAATGGCTGCCCGACGGTGAAGAGAGCTACGCCCGGCTGGTGAGGCAACACACGTCTTTGGCAAAGGATCCGGAAGAGATTCACCGGATTGGCCTGGGGCAAGTCGAGAAGCTCGACGCGGAGTACAAGGAACTCGGAGCCCAAGTCCTGGGTACATCGGACCTCGCCGAGATCTACGGCCGTCTGCGTGATGATCCCGACCTGCACTTCGATTCCGGCCCCGAGATCGTCGAACGATCAGAACAGGCAATGGCGAAAGCAAAAGCAGAAATGGGCAACTGGTTCGGGCGGCTTCCCAAGGCAGACTGCGTTGTTGCCGAGACACCCACCGGTCCAACCGCGTTCTACTTTCCGCCCGCCCTTGATGGCTCGCAGCCCGGCAAGTTTTATGTGAACACACAGGACCCAACCACGTGGGGTCGTTTCGAAATCGAAGCTCTTGCCTACCACGAAGGCATTCCCGGTCATCACCTTCAGTTGGCGATCGCCCAAGAACTCGAAGACATTCCCGAATTCCGCAAACTCGCCCTGATCACCGTCTTCGCCGAGGGTTGGGGCTTATACACGGAGCGGCTGGCCGACGAGATGGGTCTGTACGCAGGGCCCATGGAACGGATCGGAATGCTGTCAGCCGACTCGATGAGAGCGGGCCGCCTGGTTGTCGACACGGGGATCCACGCCATGGGTTGGAGTCGTCAGCAGGCAATCGACTACTTCCTCGACAACTCGCCCATGTCGCTGGGCACCATCGAGGCAGAGGTCGACCGTTACATCGGGATGCCCGGCCAGGCACTCGCCTACATGATTGGCCGCTTGGAGATCATG
This sequence comes from Acidimicrobiia bacterium, assembly GCA_965216445.1. Classification (GTDB taxonomy): domain Bacteria; phylum Actinomycetota; class Acidimicrobiia; order Spongiisociales; family ZC4RG35; genus MA-ANB-1. The sequence goes on along the minus strand of OZ244166.1, from coordinate 255,851 downwards.
CGGATGCGTGCAGAAGCCGAGAAAGCCCTGGGCGCCCGGTTCGACATCAAGGGGTTCCACGACACGGTGCTGGGGAGCAGCCTGGTGCCAATGCCGACACTGGAACGATTGGTCAAAGACTGGGTGAGCAGCCTCTCCTGAGAAGCACCGACTTCAAGTGACCCGGCCTGGACTATCCGGGCGACTCGATGATGGGGAGCCCTGCTGCCACCCAGCCGAAAAAGCCGCCTTCAAGGCTTGCCACGTTGGTGTAGCCGAGTTCCTGGAGCGTCACGGCGGTGAAAGCGCCGTTTCCGCCCCCGTCGCAGACGGTCACGATGCGCCGATCGAATTCGCCAAACTCACCCTCCTGCCTGAAGTATGGGCTCTCGGGGTCGGCCCACCACTCGACGACCTGGCGCGGTACCGGGGTTGACCCGGCGATGGCTCCCCTACGCTCTATCTCAACCGGCAACCGGACGTCGAGGAGTAGAACTTTGTTGGCACTGCCGAGCTCGTCGTAGAGATCGGTCGGGGTCAGGACCTCGATCTTCTCGTTCGCTTCGGCCCACATTTGGAGCACAGTCTTTCTCGGCACTAAACCAGCCTCATTGCAGAAATGAACACTACCGATCCAGTCACACCTGCTGTGAGAGGACTCGGACCGCCTAACCCCTGACTTGTGCCCGCAAACTCAGGCCCCGATTGCCGCGCGGACCGAGCAAGCAATATCGATTGCCCCTGGTGAGGTCGGGATCATGTTGAGTTCGACTCGAGTGACTCCGATATCAGCGAAATCCAACACCGCTTCAGCGATCTCATCGACACTGCCCGACAGCGGAACACCAAGTCCCACTTCTTCTGCAATGGAGGCTTCCCCTGGCTCAACCCAAACACCAACCGACCGGCCCAAGGACTTTGGGTCGCGCCCGGCTTCTTCGCAGGACCGATCCACAAGCTCGACCATCTCTTTGAATGCCGAAGCATGGGAGTCCGTAGTAGCGAAGGCACTCCAGATGTCGCCGTACTTCACCGCCAGTGCGATGTTCCTGGGGCCATGCCCGGCCAGCATCAAAGGGATTTCGCCAGGGCGGGGTCCTTTGGGACGATGCTCCAAGGCTTCAGCACTGTGATATTGGCCCTGGTAGTCGACTGGCTGATCGCCGCGGAGTAGTGGCAACACGATTTCCAGGGACTCTTCGTAACGACCAACCACCTTGTCCTCGGGAAAGCCGAATGCCTTGCCCTGCCGGCCGGAATGTCCCGCGCCGTAGCCGAAGACGAATCGCCCGCCACTGATCTCGTCGAGGGTCTCGGCCACCTTTGCGGTCAATCCGGGTTTGCGATGTAGCGCTGACAGAACCCACGTGCCGACGTCAACCGTGTTCGTCGCTTCCGCGATCGCACCGCAAACTGCAACGACCTCCCAGAAGCCATGGGCTCCGCCCCATTCGTCCACGATGTAGAGCAGTTCATCAGGAACCCAGACCGTATCGAAACCGGCACCCTCGGCCTGGAGCGCAGCAGAACGAATCTCATTCCAACGTGGTGCGACCCTTGCCGGCGGCTCCTCGAATGTTGGCAAGACCAGCCCCAATCCCAGCGATGACATTTCTCTCCCTCGGTTGCTTCGTGAGAACAACCTATCTGCATCTCCGAACCAATGCATCGGCAACCCAAACCGCTCTGGGCCAAGCGCGTTTATGGTCCAGGACTGATGAACCCCTCCTTCAAGAAGGCGATTGTCCCCGCACCCGAGCTGAGTCTTGATCGGCTCGCCGAACTGACTTCGAGATTTGTCTCGATTCCCTCGGTCAACGGTGAACACCCCGAGAGCGATCTCGCCGGGGTGATCGCGGCCGAGCTCCAGGACGCGGGATTCGCTACGACCATTGTCGGCACGGAGACCCGTCCCAGCCTTGGAGCGAGAATGAAAGGCGAGCCGCGAGTGCTCCTCAACGGTCACCTCGACACAGTCCCCGTCGACGATGCATCGCAGTGGCGTTTCGATCCGTTTGCGGGTGTGATCGAAGGAGGCGCCGTCCACGGCCGGGGAGCCTGTGACATGAAAGGGGGCCTTGCTATTCAGGTGGCTGTGGCCCAGTGGTTGTCGGCCCAGGGTGCTGCTGATGGGTTGGTTCTCCACTTCGCCATGGGCGAGGAGCGAGGTGAGCCTGGAACTGAAGACCTCCTGGCCGCCGGGTTCATCGCCCCCGTCGGAGCCGTACTCGAGCCCACTGACCTTCACTTGGGGATCGCCCAGCGAGGCATGTTCACGATGAGGCTGACAATTCCCGGAAGGGCTGGTCACGCATCCCGACCAGAGCTGACCACCAATCCTCTTGCAATCCTTCCTGCAGTCTTGACCGCTATCAAACAGCTGGACGACGACGATGCAGCGGCGCATCCTCTCCTTGGCAGACCGCGGTGGACGCCAACCGTTGTCCATGCCGGTGTTATCCCGAGCATGGTTCCCGGGTCGTGTGAGGTTCTCGTCGACCGCCGCATGATCCCAGGGGAGTCGGTCGAAGATGTTCTCACCACTATGCGAACGGCGTTATCGAGAGAGGTGCCCGAGGCTGCCATCGAGGTCTCCGTTGCCGAAGAGGAGGGGATATACCAGGCTGCCGAGATCCCATCCGACTCCACAGCTGTCGCAACGATGGAAAGAGCTCTTGGCTCACAGGGCGCGGACGCTCTGATCTTTGGCACACCATACTCCAGCGACGTCAGACATTTGATCAACGGTCACGGAATCGAAGCCGTCACCTATGGGCCGGGACGGCCCACCGAGATGCATGCTCGCGATGAACACATCATGATCGATGACCTCGCGGTGGCAGCGAGGGTCGTTGCCGCCTTTTGTCTGGAGGCACGAGAAGTCGTTTAGGCCCGTATCCCCGTGCCGACGCATGGGGCATCCCAAACCATTCTGTGAAGATCTGATCCCCTTGTGGGGTGCAAAACCTTCACAGAAGGTTGGAACGATCCCGGGTCAACCGATCCATGGGTTCGCAGCGACACCTTCCGTGACGAGAAGCACGACGGTGGAGTCAGGATTGAGACCGAAACCACCAGGCGAGCCGGGCAAAGCGTTCTGCAACACCCTGATTGCGGCGAGGGATGCAGCACCGCAAGGCCCAGCATCGACGTCCAGGGCGGCCAGGTCTGTGGCCGCCGTTCTGGCTTCTGAGTCGGTCACGGTGACGCAGCCATCGAGACCCGATTCGATGTACGGCCACGCCAGTGTCGAGAGGGTCCCACAGTTCAGCCCGGCCATCACCGTATGGCCTGTGGCAACTTTGGTTCTACGGCCGGCTTCCACACTGGCGAACACACAGGCCGCGTCGACGGGCTCAACCGAAACCACAACGGTGTCGGTGGGAGCCGACTCGCGGCGGTAATGAACCAGCGCAGCCTGGAGCAGGGAACCCACGCCGGTGGGAACGGTGACCAGGTCGGGACCGCCGACACCCAAATCTGCGAGCTGGTTGTCGACTTCGGCGAACAGTGTTGAGTAGCCCGCGACGATCCATCCGGGAACCTCTACGTATCCCTCCCAGGCTGTGTCCTGAATGAGCACGCCTTCGACCTCGGTCAGTCGACGCGCTTCTGCCACTGCATCGTCATATGAGCCGTCGACGATGCTCACTTCAGCTCCCTCGCCCCGAATTGCAGCGACAGCATCCTGGGTAACCGCCTTGGGGAGAAAGACTTGGGCCCGATGTCCCAGGAGAGATGCAAAGTGGGCCACCGCACGTCCGTGGTTGCCATCGGATGCGGTGACGAACGTGACAGCATGCCCGGTGGGTTCATGATGCTGCAGAGCCTGATGGATGGCCCAGGACGCCCCAAGGGCCTTGAAGGCGGGCAAGCCGAGCCGATCGGATTCCTCCTTGGCGAAGACCGCGCCGACATTGAGAGCAGCCGCGATTCCCGGGAGCTCGGTCAGAGGAGTCGGTTCGTATCCTGCGAGTCCCTGATGAAACAGGTTGACTTCGTCGGCTACGGAATCGGTGCGAAAGTGCGGATCACGGCGACGATTCTCGAGCCACCTCATCGTGATGCTGAGCCGTTGTGGAGCACATCGGAGCGGAGTAGCGACAAAAGGACCGCGTCGCTGGTGTGGTCGCCAAATTTCAGGTGGGAGCGAAGCAAACCTTCTCTCTGGAAACCGCACCTGTCGAGTAGCGCCAGTGACGGCTGATTCACCGGGTCGACATGGGCATACAGCCGGTAGACGTCTGTCTGGGTCAGCAACCAGCGGCTGACGAGCCGTACCGCAGCCGATCCGAGACCCCGACCACGAGCGTCAGGGATCAGCCAATAGCCCAGCTCGCAATGTCCGACGGCGGGCCCAAGACCGAGGAAGACCAAACCCACAGCCTCGTCAGATCCTGCGTCGGCAACCGCTAGCGAAAGGCCTCGCCCTGACGTCTGTCGTGACCACTGCCGTTCGACGAACGCACGTCCTTCCTCATCGGAGTAGTTCGATGGGACGGTAGTCCCCTTGGGGATCACCCCCTCTTCTGACGCCGCTTTGATACAAGACAGGTCATCCATCGACCATTTCCGGAGTCGGACCCGGTTGTTGCTGAGTTCGGGGTCGGGGTAATCGAGCCTCACGCTCCGATTATGGCAATCATCGTGGTGCCAGGTTCCGCTAGTCGTTCGCCATCTCGTTTCGATCCGCTGCGGCCCTGATTAGCCCCTTGAAGGCTTCCGGATCCAACTCGTCGCCTTCGCTGATGTCAATCGCCCGACGGACTTTGCCAGCGAGGCTGGAGTTGAATAGACCATCGGGGTCGGGGAGGGATGCACCATGGGCGAAGGTCAGCTTCACGACCTTCTTGTAGGTTTCGCCGGTGCATATGAGCCCGAAATGCGACCACGTGGGCACCCCACGCATTGAGTTCGAGGGTTTCCTCCATTTGATCTCTTCGACGACGTTGGGACAAGCCTCATTGATCAGCTTTCGCACCTCGGCGAGCTTGCGCCCTTTCCAACCGGGGGTGCTTGCGATCAGCTCGTCGATTTCCTGGAGGTCAGATCCGGATTCCTCAGCCGTGGCCATAAGTGGTTCCTCCTCTTATCTCAAGCCCGTTCCACAATATCCAACGGGGAGCCTCGGCGAGCCAATCGAAAAACCTGGTCCGTGCCGGGAGACTCGCGCTTCTATTCGATAGAGTCTTACCCATCATGCCTTTCTTGATTAGTTTCCTCGGCACGGCGGCATCGGTTTGGGTTGCCGTCTGGCTCGTAAACGGGTTCGAATTCGACGGAGCCTGGTGGCAGTTCCTCATCGCGGCTGCGATCGTTGGTCTCGCCAACGCATTCGTGAAACCGATACTCAAGTTCTTCAGTCTCCCCTTCATTCTGGTGACCCTGGGCTTGTTTCTGATCATCGTCAACGCACTCATACTCCAGCTCGCAGTTTGGATCTCGGGGCCCGATGTCCTGGATCTGGGGCTGACCTCAGACGCCTTCTTCTGGTCGACTTTCTGGGCGTCGATCGTGGTATCGATCACCGGTTGGATAATCGGTGCTCTCCTCCCCGACGACGGTCGGATGGCTCGATACACCTGAGTCCTTCGCCGGGCGCGGCGAACCAGACCGCAAATGGACGTTCTCGACTGGCTGCTTGACTCCGACCCTGCGCTCCGCTGGCAGGTTTTGCGGGACTTGGCCAATGCAGACGAAACAGAAGTCGAAGCCGAACGTGCCCGTGTTGTTGCCGAGGGTTGGGGCGCTGAGCTCCTGGGGTTACAGGAGCCGGATGGACATTGGGATGGCGGTACGTACCGGCCGGGTTGGGTCGACAACTCGAAGCCATTCTTCGATGCTTGGACGGCGACTCACTATTCGCTCCAACTTCTCCAATTGCTTGGCCCAGACCCGTCAGACGAGGGAGTCCACCACACGATTTCGCTGGTCCGTGACAACGTCAAGTGGGATGTCAACGAAGCACCGTATTTCGATGGTGAAACCGAGGAGTGCATCAACGGGATCGCGCTGAGCATCGGTGCCTACTTTGGCGAACCTTCCGACCGCATTGTGGAACGGCTGCTCGACGACCGTCTCGACGATGGCGGATGGAATTGCTGGTCGGAGTACGGCGCCGAAGTCTCCTCGTTCCACAGCACCATCTGCGCTCTGGAGGGTCTCCTTGCGTGGGAGCAGGCAAACGGCGGCAACTCGGAGGTGGCGAGCGTCCGCCAAACGGGCGAGGAGTACCTGCTGGAGAGAGGACTACTACGGACGAAACGCAGCGGAGAGATAATCGACCCCCGGTTTACGATGTTCTCCTTCCCTTACTACTGGTACTACGACGTTCTGCGTGCGCTGGACTACTTCAGATCCACCGGGTCGGCTCTTGACGATCGATGCGCCGAGGCTGTCGAGCTTCTCGAGAGCAAGCGTGACAAATCGGGTCGATGGCCCGTGGAGAACCGTCATCAGGGTCCGACTCACCTTCGAATGGGACCCACCGAAGGTGATCCGAGCCGGTGGAACACCCTCCGTGCCATGCGTGTCCTGAATTGGGCTAAGGCTTAGCGGTAACGCTGAAGTGTCGAGCGTCGTTCACTCACTCCGAAAGGGCCAGCTATCCGTTCGCTTCGAACGCACTATCCGTTCTTCGGGCTCCTGGTCGGATAGGTCGACGATATCGATCGGCGCCGCATGACGGCCGGGTGGTTGGACGGCAATCTCTCCGAGATCTGAGAGCAGACTGGTCTCTGAGGGTCGAGCGAAATTCTCTCTTCGGGGTTGCCCGGAAATCATTGACTCATACCGGACAGCGACATGGCCGCAGTCCTCGCAAATGCCTCGTTCCAGCCCACCTGTCGTCACCGTGACCGTGGTGGCGTGCTGACACGCCTTTAACTTGGGAAATCTTCGTCCCATCACTCCTGCCCATTGATGTTGGTTTGCCCCTACCGACTCAGGTTCGCAGGGAGGGGCTGCGGTACAAGGGGCCAACCCCGATAACCACCGGCGCACTAGTCACATCGATCAATCAAACTCAGAGTCTCTCTCTCCGCTTGCGCCTGTCCTCCCTGATCTCTCCCTCCGCCTGCGGAGGGAGTGGGCGCCGCCGCAGGCGGCGGTCGAGGGTGGAAGGTGCCCACCCACTGAAGCTCCACCTGAGAGTCTCAACCCACCCTCCCCCCTCGCTTGCGCTCGGGGTACTCCCTCCATGCGGCTCCGCCTTTGGAGGGAGAGAGCTAAGCGTTGCCAACGAGTGGAGGTTGGCGAAGCCAAACTCCTAAGGAACGCCAAGCGTTCCCACCCTTAGGGTTGCTAGCGAGGGCTGCGCCCTCCGACCCGCGCGGCGGGTTCGACTGAGAAGCTCTCCCTCCGCTTGCGGAGGGAGTGGGCGCCGCCGCAGGCGGCGGTCGAGGGTGGGAGGTGCCCACCCACTGAAGCTCCACCAGGGGAGGTAGGAGGGACTGAGACTCATCACCAAGAGCTGGAAAACGGGCTCACCTACCACCCTCCCCGTCGGTTTGGCCCTCCGGCCAAGCCCTAACTGGGGGAAACTTCGCAGAGGTTCCTCCGGCACCTCGATCTTCAAAACGTCACCACAAATCACGACATGATTCGGCGCTCGATGGGTAAGTTGAACTCCGGGAAACACGAAGGGAAGAGGAGCTATGCAGATTCGGCGTTCGTATTTGGTCTTTCTGGCCGTCCTGGCACTGGTGATAGCGGCGTGTGGCGGCGACGAGGGTTCGGACACCACAGCGGCGTCGGGAGGCGACGACGGTGGGGTCGCAGACACAACGACCACCACTGCAGGCGAAGCCCCTGAGACCACCGCAAATAGCGGTAGCGAAGAACCACCTCCAGCGGAGGTCACGGAGATGGGCAGCTTCACAGTCAATGGGACTGAGTTCGCCGTGAACATCTTGAATCGCTGCATTCCGTTTAGTGGACCTGACTCGAGCGACATCGACCTCCAGCCCATAGCTCAAGGCCAGGGTGCCGGTCTCAACCTGTACGGCAACGGCGATTCGGTTGAGGTGTCCGTGCAGGGGAGCACGATCGATGACATGTTCGGCAGTATCGCTTTCAGCGCTAATGAAGCCACGGAGAACACTCTCGATGGCGATCGCTGGTCCGGCTCGGCGACGCTCGAAGATCCGTTTGAGGAAGCCGACCCCGTAGAAGTCACGTGGGACGTGATGGTTCCCGGCGAAATGCGGGACTGCAGCCTGTAGCGGCAGAGCGCTGGCTCACCCGGCCAAGAACTTGAGAACCTCGGAGACAAACAACTCCGGGTTGGTGTCCATCGCAATGTGTTGCTGACCTGGGAGAACGCTCACTGAAGAGTTGGCCAGCGCGGCATGGACAGCCTGTGTTGCATCTTTGAAAAGGGGTGGGCTGTCACCACCGAGGAGCAACAGCACCGGGAAACTGACCTCGGCGAACCGATCGGGATCAAACGTGTATCCCCTGTCGATGGACAGTTCCCGCGGGATCGTCGGCGCCAGTCGGACCCTCCCTGGCCAGGTGGGCAAACTGCGGTATTCGGAGAACGCCGGCTCTGGCATTCCGACGACCTCATGGAAGAACACCGTTAAGGCTGCCTCCAAGTTCTGGTCGTCGATCAGTTTCTGCATCCTGTCGGGAACACCCGGCGGATACATCGGGAGACCGGTCGGTATCGGCGGTTCGTAGAGGACCATCATCTTGATGCCGGTGGTGAGTAGCGCAGCCTCTAGCGCACACACCGCTCCATATGAGTGCGCCACGATGCTCGCGGGCTCACCGATAGCATCGACGAACGCGGCTATGTCTTCGGCCTCTCGCATTAGGGAGTAGTCAGCGCCGTCACCGCTTTCTCCACGACCCCGGCGGTCCATGGTGCAAACCCTGAAGCGGCGTTCGAGCTGCGGTGCCACGCCAGCCCAGCGGGTGTGATCGGCTGTGGTGCCGTGGACCAGCAACACCGGGCGTCCCGCACCCTTGGTGTGATAGGCGATCGTCGTCCCATCAGCAGAGGTGATGTATTCCGTCGACGACTCCTGAGGTTTCACTGATTCAACCCTACGTCGATCCAAGTCAAGAGACAGTTCAACCGATCCATCAGAATGCAATGGCGTCAGCGGAGAAATCCTCCGTTGCGGAAGGTACGCTCCACTGCCGTGCAGACGCTTAACAAATCCGAAACCGGTTGTCTTCTCCTCGCTGACATCACCGGCTACACGTCTTACCTTCAGGCAACGGAGCTGGAGCATGCTCAAGACGTTCTTGCCGACCTTCTCGAGAACCTGGTGTCAACCCTTGAACCGGTTTTCACTCTTGCCAAGCTCGAAGGCGACGCGGCCTTCGCTTACGCCAGCGACACCGACGTGAGCCCCACGATCATCCTCGATACTGTCGAAGCGGGCTACTTCGCCTTCAGACGGCGACTCCGTGACATCGACAACGCCACCAGTTGTGAATGCAACGCATGCGTGCTCATCCCCCAACTCGACCTCAAGTATTTCGTCCACCATGGCGAGTTCGTGATCCGGCGAATCGCGCGAACCGAAGAGCTCACCGGCACCGACGTGATCCTTGCCCACCGCCTTATGAAGGGTGGTGCTGGTTCGGAGTTCGGCAGGTCCGCCTACGCCGTCTACACGGCTTCCACTTTCGATGCGTTCGGTATGAACGGCGAGATCCTCGGCTTCTCCAGGTTCACCGAAACCCTTTCCGATATTGGGGAAGTCGACGTGTTTGTTGCAGACCTGGGTTCCCGGTGGGAATTCGAGAAAGAACGGAACCGGGTCTACATCACCGAGGCAGACGCCGACCTGATCGCGAGCTGGAGGTTCCCGGTCCCACGTGAAGTCCTTTGGGACTACATCACAAACCCTTTGAAGCGAACGACCTGGAATGCGGGGATCGACAGTTTCGAGCAGCAGACCCCCGGCCGGCTCGACGCCGGGACTGTCAATCACTGCATGCATGGTCCCGACTTGATCATTGAACACGTCGCTGACTGGCGTCCGTTCTCATACGTGACCATGGACTACCCGATGCCACACCTAGGTGAGGAAAGCTTCCACCGCCACACCAACGAATTCATAGACCTTGGTGACGGCACAACCGAATTCCGATTCCGAGTGCAGGCCTTTGGGGAAGGCGGCAAACAGGCATGGGGCGAAATGGGAGAAGGCTTCAGCGAACAACTCGAGGCTAATCAGGCCGCACTCCGGTCACTCCTCGTCGAGACGGCCGAAACCGACTGACCGGTCGCACTCGTCCACAGGCCAGCGCCGCTGTTGTTTATCTTGCGACGCCGACTCCTAGGCCATAATCCCAACAGAGCATTGGTCGTGCTCTCAGCCTTCCACGACCAAAGTTCCGATCATGCCTTCTCCGTCGAAGGTGTGGAGGGAGCAGAAATACTCGTAGGTGCCGGGAGGCAGGCCACTGATATCTACCAGTGCGTCGCTGCCCGGTCCGAAGTAGGTGTAGAGGTCGTATTCGGTGAGGGTGAAGTCGTGAGCGAATGCGTCGGAGTTAGTAAGCAGAAGTTGCTCTCCCGCTGAGACCGTTGTCTCCTCCGGGTCAAATACGAAGTCGGTCATGTCAACGACAACCGCACCAGAAGCGGCGGCGGCGTCCACGGTGGTTCGTGTGAACAGAAAGCCAACAATGGATACCACTGCCCCTACGCCGATGAGAGCTAGCGCACCAAGACGAACCTTCCCACCCTTCGGTGACCCCTCCGACCGGCGCCGGATCAATGCTCCGACTCCGCCGATCAGTGCAAATAGGAACCCTGCCAGGAGCAGCAAACCGGTGACGAATTCGAGCGGGCTGAAGGGCTGGAAGACCCCGAAGGCGATGAAGAAGATCGTGCTCGCCGCACCGAGAGCAACCAGAAGGCCGATGAGGACAGCCCAGACGCTCTTGAACCTCGACACGACGTAGGCCGCAGCAGCCAGAACCACGACAAGGACCGCCGCGGTGACCGCGTCTGCTGGGTCGAGCAGCAGGACGGTGACCAGCAGCATGATCAGCGCGGCCATAGCCATCAGCCCCAGTCCGAACACCTGGTTGCTCATTCGCTTGATTGCGTCTCCCATACCGTCTCCTTGCATATTGACTGAATGAATCATATAGTGAATATACGTTTCGTCAAGTGAAACTATGAAATCGAGAAAATACGAGTCAGAACTGAGGGAAGCCCAGACCCGAGCCACCAGGGATCAAATTCTGGAGGCCGTTGTGGAGGTGCTGGCCGAAGGGGTGGACACCTTGTCGATACCGGCCGTGGCGAAACGCGCCGGTGTCTCCACCGGCACCGTCTATCGGCACTTCGGGGACAAAGCCGGCCTCCTGAAGGCGCTGGTCCCCTATGCCGGTAGACGCACCGGAGTCGAGATTGACTCCATTCCCGAGACAATCGACGAGCTCGACGACACTGTGGGCAAGGTATTCCAACACTTTGAGAACACCGACGACCTGATGCGCGCCGCATTCGCATCGCGGATTGGACGAGACTTGAGAGTGCAGGGAAGCTCGGAGCGGATAGAGCTCTTCCGAGCGACATTTCGCAAGGTCGAACCCGGCCTCACCCCTGACCAACTCGAACACCTGGCGAGGGTGGCGATGATCCTCACGACGTCGGAGGCCTACCAACAGTGGAGAGACCGCTTGGAGCTGTCAACCGGCGACGCAGCCGAGGAAGTCATGTGGGCGATACGCACACTCATACGGGGTATCCAAAGGTGAGCACCGGGCTCCTGCCGCTAGTCGATGCCGCCGATGCACCCCTGTCCAGCGTCGGAGGCAAGGCCGGGTCGCTGGGCCACCTGATCAGAGCCGGTTTCGATGTACCAGATGGGGTCGTCGTGGCACCCGAAACGCCACTCAAAAACCTCAGCTTGGAGCCCCATCTCGAAGAACTCGGAGCCGGTCCGTTTGCGGTGCGGTCGAGCGGCATCGCCGAGGATGCCGAGGACTCCTCGATGGCAGGGCTCTACCTATCAGTTCTCAACGTGGAGCTCGGGGCAATTCCCGAAGCCGTCTCGAGAGTGAGGGACTCGGCGCCTCACTCAACCGAAGGAGCTATCCCGGTAGTCGTCCAGATCATGATCGACCCGGTTTGTGCAGGCGTCGCCTTCACCGCAGACCCAGTCACCGGAGATAGAGACGTCACGATCGTGACTGGTACCAAGGGGCTGGCAGACCGGCTGGTGTCGGGGCAGGTACCCGGGGATGAGTGGCGCGTTGAAGGTCGACAGGTCAAAGCCACCCGCCAACCCGAAAAGGCGCTGAATCGGTCGCTGGTCAAACGGGTAGTGAGCGCAGCCCGACAGATCGCCGAGGAGTTCGAGGCTCCGCAGGACATTGAATGGGCCTGGGACGGAAGCCAGCTCTGGGTGGTTCAAGCACGTCCTATCACCGGCTTGCCCGATGAAGTGAGTTGGAAGTCTCCCGCACCCGGCGTCTACCAACGGTCCTTGCGCTTCGGGGAGTGGATCCCCGAGCCGGTGACACCGTTGTTCGAGTCTTGGCTCCTGCCAACGATGGAGCGGAGACTGCACGAGCGACTTCATGAGTTGATCGGACAGGTCGCACCCGAGCCGCACCATGTCATCATCAACGGTTGGTACTACTACTCCCTCAACTGGCTGCCGGTACCCGGCGTGGCCTTCACCCGGAACTTCTTCAACATCCTTCGTCGAGTGTGGAAGGACTGGCGGATGGCCGCGCCGATGTTCCCTCAAACGGTCCGCTTCGGCTATCAGCGGTGTGAGGACGATTGGCGGGACAACGTCCTCCCCCGCTACCGCGACACAACGAGGCGAGCCGAAACGGCGGTTGAATCCCTGGACCCGCATCAGTTGATCGCCTTGGTTGATGAGCTAGCCACAGAGGCAGGCGGCTACTTTTGCTCTATAGCGACGGTCGCCGGCTCCGCCTACAAATTCGAATCACAGCTTGCCGCATTCTGGAACAAGCATCTCAAGGAACGGCTCGACGCGAGCCACGTCGTTGTACTCCAGGGCCTCGACATGCCTCCGGGAATCGAGCAGACACCCCGCTTGGAGTCCCTCGACTGGTCGGTCCCGCCAATCACCCTCACCGAGAGTCCGGGAAACAGCGATGAACTGAAGGCTCGGCGCATCGAGACGGTTGACCAAGCTCAAAAGCTGTTGTCGCGTTCGCCGCGCCGTCTCCGCAAGTTCCGGAGGTTGCTGGCAGAGGCACAGCATGTGGTGCCGGTTCGCGAGGAGCAACTCAGCCTCCTCTCCCTGCCCTGGCCGGTGATGCGGAGAGCGGTTCGACGCCTCGGCGAAGAGTTGGTGTCATCCGGCGCGATCACAACGGTCGATGACATCTTCTATCTCAACCGATCCGAGGTCGAGTCTCTACTGGAAAGCCCAGTGCCGATGGATACCGCGGTGACCTCACGGTGGAACGAGCGAGCCCGAGCCTCCAGGTTGGCTGCTCCCCTCTGGGCCGGAGATGTTCCGTTCACGGCGCGACTCGCTTTCATCTACAGCAACAAAGTGATGGGAGCGGTTCGCTCCGAGCAGGCGGTCGTTCATGGCATCCCGACGAGTCCGGGACGGGCGACGGGGCCGGTGAGGGTCGTGCGCGACTCCTCCCAGTTCGCCAACTTCCAGGAAGGCGAAGTCCTCGTTGCTCCCCTGACTGCCCCGGCGTGGACCCAGCTGTTCGGGCGGGCGGCGGCTGTCGTGACCGACGTTGGAAGCGCCCTCGCCCACGCTTCGATCATCTCCAGGGAGTACGGGATACCCGCAGTGGTGGGCTGTGGAGACGCCACCTCACGACTGAAGGACGGACAGATGGTGACGGTCGACGGCTCGACCGGCAACATCGAACTCGCCTGACCAACAAGCAGGTAGGCGAGATCCAGGTATGCCCTTGACCGCTACGCCAGCGACCCAAAGGTCGTCTACTTCACAGGCATGTCACAATTGCGCCGTGCGCGCCGCTGTTTACAACGAGTTTGGAGGCCCGGTCTCAGTCACCGAGGTCCCCAACCCTTCGCCGGGTCCCGGAGAGGTGGTTGTGGAGGTGCGGGCGACCGGGGTGTGCCGAAGCGATTGGCACGGGTGGATGGGACACGACAAGGACATCCAGAAGCTGCCTCACGTGCCCGGGCACGAGTTCTCCGGTGTGGTCCACATGGTGGGCGAAGGTGTGGAGGGTTGGGAGCGAGGAGACCGAGTCACGGCCCCATTCGTCGCCGCTTGTGGCATCTGCGACACCTGCCTAGCGGGAAACGCCCAGGTGTGCCCAAATCAGGTCCAGAACGGTTTCACCCACTGGGGATCGTTTGCCGAGCTGATGACGATCCGCCACGCCGAGCACAACCTGGTCCGGCTACCGGACGACTTCGGCTTCGTCGAAAGCGCTGTACTCGGCTGCCGGTTCTCCACCGCATATAGAGCCCTCGTCGAACAGGGTCAGACGCGCAGTGGGGACTGGGTAGCGGTCCACGGTTGCGGTGGCGTGGGGCTCTCCGCAGTCATGATCGGTTCGGCGATGGGGGCCAACATCATCGGTATCGACACCAACCAATCTGCCCTAGAACTTGCCAGCTCACTCGGTGCGAGCCACACCTTGGAACCGGGACCCAACCTTGTCGAGGTCATCCGGGAAGTTTCAGACGGCGGAGTTCACGTCGGGATCGATGCAATCGGAGACTCCGGTGTGGTATCTACTTCGGTTGCATCACTACGTTCCCAGGGGCGCCATGTTCAGGTCGGCCTGCTCCCCGATCAGCAGGTGCCTTTGCGTTTGGATCGGATCATCGGCGGCGAGCTCCAGGTGGTGGGCAGTCACGGTTTGGCAGCGTCGTCCTTCCCAGCGATGTTCGACCTGATCACATCTAGCGGAATGGACATTCGCCCTCTAGTGCGACGCGACCTCTCCCTTGAAGAGGGTGCCCGGGTGCTCGAGACGTTCGAGCACCGCACCGAACCCGGAACAGCGGTCATCACACAGTTCTAATCCGACCCGCGGTTCCCCATCGTGAGCCTCTTGGTGGCTATTGACGAGGCTGTATACCACTGGTTTGGCCCGACCCTCGCCACGGCAGGCTTCTGGGCGATTGGCTTCGTGATCCACGCCGTCGCCAGCATCGCCCAACGAGGCTACGAGAACTGAGGTGGCTCTCCCCACGGAGACCCAGGAGTGGCTCGATCAGCTGGTCGCGAAGTGGACCGAGGTCCACAAGAAGAGCATGACAACACTCGTCTTGCTCCATGTGATCCGAGACTCGGCTCCGGCAAATGCCGACACGATCGGACCCGATTTCACTGACCGCACCGGATGGTCTCTCACCGAGCGCGGGCTATACCGAACATTGCGCCGACTTACGGCCGATGGCCTACTTGCCGCTGAGGAAGAGGACGCCCCGAGAACCGGAGCGAAACGCAAGAACTATTCCCTCACCCAGCTCGGCGCTGACTTTCTTCGACGAGCTGAGGAAGCTCAGGTGACACTCTCCAGCTAAGCGGCGACCTTCGGCGTCTGTTGTTCGAATCTCGTCCAGTGAGACTCAGGATTCGAACAGGAACTGGGCGACATCATTCAGATCATCGGGGGTGAGGCGCGTTTCGAACCCGGGCATACTTCCTGGCGAACCTACGGAGACGAATGTGAGGACCTCGTCGGCGGTTTCGAAGCGAGTCAACGTGCCCTCCCCGATCACAGCCGGGCCAATGCCCCCTTCTCCTGAAGCTCCATGGCACGCAGCACAATTCGAGGAGAAGACCTCGGCGCCAGCGGTCAGATCGGGAGCGACCTCAGTCGCCACGGTCGGCTCGGCTGTGAAGAGCACAACGACAGTGACGACCGTTAGCGCCGCCACGATCCACTGAACGATGTCGACAATTCTCTTGAACATCAGAAGGCCGGGAAACCAAAGTTGGTGAAGAACCACAGTGAGCTGGTAAGCCAAATGGCGACGAGAACGGTAAACACAGTTCCACCGACCACCGGGAGCGCCCAACCCGGACGATCATGCCGGCGGACCAGCAGCACTTTGGCGGCGAACGCCCCGTAGAAGAAGCAACCGAGCAAAGAATGCGAGAAGCGACGTAGCTCGGTGATGTCGGGCTCAAATCCAAGAGCCCAAAGACAGTGAAAGGCCACCGGGAGGGTCAGAGCGAACGCCAAAGTGCCGGAGAGACGATGCCCGTCACCCCACCAGCTGGGCATGGTCTTTGGTACCGACACCTTCCCCCACATCCGCAACGACGACCAAAGCTGGAACCCGGCCAACAGGAAAGCGGCTGTGGTGGCCCATGCCTTGAAACTCAAGGTGTTGGAGAAGAACAGCGAGACAGTTTGCTGCCCGGTTGGGTCATGAACCGAGCCGTAAACACCGGCGGCTAGCGAGACAACCGCCCCAACGCCGAGCGCAATCCACAAACCCTTGTTGGGTGCATGTGTCGCCGTAGTTGAGGAGTCCACCAAGAGTCCGATACTACGCACACCGCTGCCTCGGAGCCGACGCCTCGGCTTCCTGCCAGCTGAGGGTCTCGTAAGACCGTGGGCCCTCTTCCTCTTTCTGCGCGTGATTCCCGCCACTATTGGCGGTGTATTCCTAAGGAACGCGCGACAAGCCAATATTCCAACGAGTCGGAGGGTCCTCCTGATTTAAGGTGGGTTGAGGCCCAAGTTTTCCCCGCGAGGTGAGTGGTTGATACCTGTCCGCGCCTATCTCAATCTGCTGAAGGAGTACTTGCAGCCCCTCCGGGGTCGCATGACGCTGCTCGCCGTCGTTGTGGCGGTTGATATCGCCCTTCGGTTGGCCAACCCCCAGCTGATCAGAGCCTTCATTGACAACGTGGTTGACGGCGCCCAGTCCACAGACCTGATTCCACTCGCGATCTGGTTCATGGTCATCGCCGTCGTGCAGCAAATCATGGCGGTCTGGGCGACATACCTCGCCGAAGACGTCGGCTGGAGCGCAACCAACGCACTTCGAGCCGATCTGGCCGACCACGTTGTTCACCTCGACCTCGGCTTCCACAAGTCGCACTCCCCCGGAGAGCTGATCGAGAGGATCGATGGCGACGTCACCAATCTCTCCAACTTCTTCTCGGCGATGTCTTTGAAAGTCATCGGCAACGGAGTGCTGATCGTCGGTGTTCTCACCTTGCTCTTCTTCGAGAGTTGGGTCGTCGGCATTGGCGTCACCCTTTTCACAGTGCTCGCGTTGTTGGCGATGATGCGCCTTCACCAGGTAGCCGTGCCCTGGTGGAAGGCAGTACGGGGCGCCGCCGCCACGACCTACGGCTTTGTTGGGGAGCAGGTGGAAGGCACCGAGGACATCGGGGCAAACGGAGCCTCCGGATACATGCAGGAGCGTTTCGCCGACATGTTGCGCTCGTGGCTGCCACTGGAAGTTCGGGGCTGGATGGGTTTCGCCATGTTGTGGTCGACCAACGTGATCCTCTTCGGAGTGTCCCTGACAATCGTGTTCGGAATCGGGTCTTGGCTGTTTGGTCTCGGAACACTAACGATCGGATCGGTCTACCTGATCTACCACTACTCGGAGATGAGCCGGAGACCTATCGAGCAGATCCGGTCCCAGATGGAGGACTTACAGCGGGCCGGCGCGGCTATTGCCCGCATCGAAGACCTGCTTGCTACCGAAAACCGGCTCCGCCCCTCCGGGCAGGACCATCTCAACTCGGGACCACTTGCGGTCAGTCTCGACAATGTGGTTTTTGCCTATGCGGACGAGGACGGGCCCGACGAGCCCGTGCTCCACGAGGTCTCCTTCGACATCGAACCCGGGCGCGTGGTTGGCCTTCTCGGACGCACCGGATCGGGCAAGTCGACCATTGCGAGGTTGCTCACCCGGCTCTACGAACCACAGCAGGGTGCGGTGCTGGTGGGCGGGCGACCGACCTGGGATGTGCCGCTTGCAGAGCTGAGAGCGCGTGTCGGGATGGTTACCCAGGACGTGCAGCTGTTCCGGGCCAGCGTTAGGGAAAACCTGACGTTCTTCGATGAGACCATCGACGACGGTCAACTGCTCGAGGTATTGGAGCGGCTCGAGTTGAGCGAGTGGCTCGCCTCACTCCCCGATGGTCTCGACACAGTGCTCGAGTCCGGCTCCGGCGGCCTGTCCGCGGGTCAGGGCCAACTGCTGGCCTTCACCCGTATCTTCCTCAACAACCCAGGAGTGGTGGTGCTCGACGAAGCGTCGGCCCGGCTCGACCCTGCTACCGAGGTGTTGCTCGAGAGAGCCCTCGACCACTTGCTCGAAGATCGGACCGGTCTCATCATCGCCCACCGACTGCACACGGTGACCCGGGCCGACGACATCCTGGTTCTTGAAGACGGCGAGGTTCTCGAGTTCGGTAGACGGGTCGACCTGGAGTCCGACCCCCACAGCAGATACTCCCGGCTTCTGGCCACGGGCATGGAGGAGGTGCTGGCATGACAGCGCCCATCTGGCGTTTGATTTGGCGTCTCATCCGCAACTCCCCGGTTCGCTACGTAACCAGTCTGATCGGATGGATCGCCATTTGGTCGATGCCGCTTGTGATTGGGCTCATTGCGGCCGGGTTCTTCGATTCGCTTGCCGGCCAACCGACCGGTTGGGATCTGACCACCGTGATCGCAGCCGTCTGGGGTTTCTCACTGGGGCGAGTGGCCGTGTTGTTGGTGGCAATGCGGTTGCATTCCAGCCTTCTCTTCCGAACATCATCTGCCATGCGGCGAGCGATGATGGGCTGGATCTACAAACTGCCCGCGGCCCAGCCAGTTGAGGAATCCCCCGGCGAAGTAGTCAGCAGATTCCGCGACGACGTCAACCACACCACCGAGGCGTTCGATTTCACGGTCGATCTGATCTCGGCGATCATCTCCGCCGCGGTGGCCGTCGTAGTGCTGGCCAACATCGACCCCTTCATCACGGCGGTGGTTTTCGCCCCGATCATCGCCGTCGTCTTCATCGTGAGCCGGGTCGGCCAGATGATCCGTCGTTTCCGCACCGAAGCACGGGACAAGACCGAAGCGATCACCGGCTTTCTCGGCGAAATGCTGGGGTCGGTGCAGTCGGTGAAGGTCGCTGATGCCGAAGCCCCGATGCTCCACCACTTTGAAGCGCTGAACGATGACCGCCGTGTGGCCATGGTGAAAGACCGCACCTTCACCGCCGGCATCGAAGCCGTGTTCCACAACACGGTGAGTGTTGGCACCGGACTCATCCTGATTTTGGTGGCCGGGTCGCTGTCAATTGACGGCTCGGCTGGGATGACCATCGGCCAGTTCGCCCTCTTTGTCTCGTATTTGTCGATGGTCACCGACTCGGCCTGGTTCATCGGCGTGTTCCTGGCCCGCCTTCGACAGGCCGAAGTCTCGGTGGAACGCAATATCGACCTGATGCGGGGAGCCGAGTGGCCCGACCTCGCGGCCGAAATCGAGATGAAGGAGAAGCTCGTCGTACCCGAAGTCGAAGAACCGACACCGGTCCCGGGCGCACCTTTGGTGACCGCCTCCGGTCTCAGTTTCACCTACGAGTCGTCACCGGGCGGGATCTTCGATGTGGACCTGGAGATTCCTGCAGGATCTTTTGTGGTGGTGACAGGCAAGATCGGGGCCGGCAAAACCACTCTGCTCCGCACGATTCTCGGTCTGCTGCCGGCAGCGTCGGGCACGATTGCCTGGAAGGGAGTGCCTGTGGCTTCGCCAGGTGCGTTCATGGTTCCACCGCGTGCCGCCTACACCTCACAGGTCCCCCGGCTCTTCTCGATGTCTCTCCGGGACAATCTGTTGTTGGGCCATGACGTTTCCGATGCGATGTTGGAGGCCGCGGTGCAGACGGCAACGATGGAACGTGACATCGCTGAAATGTCCGACGGCTTCGAAACCATGGTGGGACCTCGTGGAGTTCGGTTGTCGGGAGGCCAGGTACAGCGCGCCGCGGCGGCCCGCATGCTGGTGCGCTCCCCGGAGTTGCTGGTTTTTGATGATCTGTCGTCGGCGCTGGACGTTGAAACCGAGGCAACTCTGTGGGACCGCCTCCTCCGTGAGTACGAGGGGACTACGGCATTGGTGGTGTCCCACCGACGCCCCGCCTTGGTGCGGGCCGACAAGGTAGTGGTGATGGATTCGGGCCGGGTCGTCGATGAGGGAACGGCCGATGCGCTCCTGGAGCGAAACGAGCTGTTCGGCGAACTCTGGGGCGAGGTCGACGAGAAGCGCAGCTAGCTCGAGCCCCCCTCGGCGACGATGATCTCGCCCAGCTCACCTGCGCTGACCCCAGCCCAGGTCGCATACTCGTGCGGTTCGCGGTCGACAATGGCCGATGGCACCGTAGCGACTATGCGTTGCCAGTCGGCTTGATCCATACCCTCAATCAGCCGGGCAAAAGCCTCCGGTCGCTCCGCTGGCTCGGAATAGTGCCGATACATCTTGGCGACGGCTTGGAGCATGTCGAGATAAGGCTCGAGATCGGTGGTCGTCGACGCCTCCTCGCTGTCGACCCATGCGACCGGCACTCGAGTTATCGACTCAGGGGAGCCAATCGCGCACTTGAGCAACAGTTCGATGTCGAAGGCGAATCTCTTCTCGACCGTGTTGGCGACCAGGTTGGGAACCTCCTCCGCCTTGAACCCTTTGAAACCGCATTGGGTATCGATCATGTATCGCAGCTGGGGCAGCATCTGTTTCCACAGGTAGATGAACAGCTTCCCCCTGTCGTTACGGGAGCCACTTTTGACCAGCACCGAGGTGGGTTCCCGCCGCGACCCGGCTGCACATGAGGCCCCACGATGTACCCCGTCGATGAGAAGCCCGGTTTGACCGAGGTTGGTCGACAGGTCGGCGTCGGTGTAGACCACAACGTGGCCGGATTCAGCAGCTGCCGCCGCCTCATACATGCCGTAGAGGATCGAGCCGCCCTTGCGGCTGTCGTCGGTGCTGCCCAGACCGGCAGTGGTGGGATGGCCCTGCTCGATAGCCTTCTCGAGGAAAAGAACCCGTGCGCTCTTGCCAAGGCCGTTCTCGTCGATGATCGTCTCGGCCAGAGACCCGCTCCCGTCGGGGCACCCGTCGTCGACCATCACCAGGTCCCATCCGTCGTCACCGCCGAAGAGCCACCGGAGCTGGGACGCCTTTCTGTTGATGAAATCCTCGCCATGAGGGTGTTGGTCCGGGCGAAGCATGCGCCCCGTTTCCCGATACATGGCGAAGACAACGGAGGTATGGACTCGATGCGGTAGTGCGGACAGCGCCCGCTTCGACCTGGCGAGCTTGACCGCAGTCTGCACGTGGACAGGTGCTCCCCCTTCCGCCAACCGGACCTCAAGACCATCCAGGTCGGGCTCGCCCGTCAGAGTGTCGGCAATGGACTCCGGGCTCTCGTTAGTGGCGCGACCGTTCTGCGCACTGTGGATATTGCTTCTCGTCACAATGTCGTGACCCTAGGGAGCAAAACAGACCTCGTCCGAGAGCGGACCCTCACCATTGCCACCTATGAGGCTTGCCGAAATCTGGTAGCAGTCCTTGCCAACCTCGACGCTTTTTCCGAAGTCGATGAAGGGCTGCGGTTGGTCGGCATCCACGGCGTGGAGCAGAACCTTGTCGCCTCCCGGCAATTCGGACCAGTAGATCCGATACTGCTCCGCCAAAGGCACGGGATCCCAAGAGATGGCCAGCTCGCCCGACCCGCCACCGGTAGTCACGACGACACCTGTCACGGAAGGGAATCCTGACTGTGTGGTGGTAGTAGTCGCGGCGGTTGTCGTAGTGGCTGCGACCGTTGTGGTGGTCGTCGCCGGAGCCGTGGTGGTGGTTGTGGTGGCTGTCGTTGTTGTAGTGGCCGCGACGGTTGTGGAGGTCGTTGTCGTGCCGAGGGTTGTCGACGTCGATGTGCTCGTATCGGCGGCTTCTCCGCCGCCGCAGGCGGCAGCCACGAGACACAACACCAGAATCGCTACTCCCTTGAGTCGCATCTTTCCTTCTCCTACCCGCTGACTATGTACGGACACGTCGAACTCAGGAACAGTCTACGGAGAAGGTGAGTTCGATCGGCTCTCCGTCATTGTCAATCATCACGATTGTTCCTTGTATGGGTGTTTGCCCTTCGGTTAGCCACGGCCACGGTTGCTCAGAGCTGGTCTGTCCGCGCACACGGTCGTCGAGTTCGAGGAGAACACTGGCGAAGTGTTCGGTGTCTCCCTCACGGAAGGACATTTCGAAGCGGCGGCCGGTGTCGACTTCGTACCCGTAAACGGTTAGTTCGGACTCAGTGGCAACGCACTGTCCTCCGAGATCTGGGTCAACGACATAGTCGACACCATTGATGGTGACTTCGACTCCGGTATCACGGTTGTTGACTTGACCGACCGGTCCCAGAGTGGTGTCTGTCGTTTGTTCGAGTTGGTCCAGCGAGTCGCCCAAACCGCCGCATGCCGCCAAGAGGACGGCCAAAACCAATAGTCCACTGAACTTTTTCATTGCTCTCCTGGTTCGTCTTGCCTCAAAGAGGGTCCAAGGCCCCCTGTGATACAAGGAACGGGAGAATAATGGTCGAACGGCTGCCCGGTTCTGATCGGGAAGGCCCATCACCCTTTCTCAACGGCGGCCGATCGCAAATCGCGGACACATCGCCCTTTTCCATTCGGGTGCTTGCGTGCGAGTCTCGACCAACGACTCCGCACCCGATGTCTATGACTCGTGGCGGGCGGGATCAGGAGGTAGGTCGTGTTCCCGTAGACCCGTTTCTCGGCGTCCTGGGTCCGTTGGAAGCCAACCGTCGCCAGGCTCATGAGCTTTGGTCTCCTTCTGACCCGGATCAGGTGGCAAGTCGCCCAATGAGCCGAGGTCGTATCCCCCATCCTCAAGACTTCTGACGAGCTTCTTCATCAGGTCATCGATTTCCGCCATTAGATCAGTCCTCCGAACTCGAGTATCAGCACTAAGAGTCCCAACCCCACCGACGTGATACTCGAAATCAAGGCCGAATAGATCCGCTCGATCCCAACATCATTTCTCTCCGACCATCCAGCCATATGGACTGCCAGAGCAAGTTTGGATTGCTCCTGCGGGAGTCGGGCGTAATCAGCTAACAAAACGCTTGGTTCCGACCCGAATGTCCAGGCACGCCTTCTTGGATTCATCACCCACAGCGACAGACCGATGCCGACTGCTACGAAAGCCACTCCTACCCATAGGCCCACTCCAGGATCGGAACGCTCGAGGATCGACCCGGCAAAGAAGGAGAGGGCGAGTGCCGCGACACCCATCGTGGAGCTAGCTCTGCCTCGAGCCTCGTCGACCTTTGACTCTTGACGACTGATCAGGTCCCGAATCTCCTGATAAACAAGCTCTATAGAGTTGTCCGATGTCATAACTAACTCCCGACGCTGGCTCGTGATTCAATCTAGTGACGCACCCGAACCCCGCGCGGGCCACTGCCGGACCGCAAGCTGCCAACACGAGTACCTTTGGAACGGTGAGTGGACCAGTGGACGACCCGGGCAGCTCCCAGTCGGAATTTGGAGCTCAATCGATTGAGGTGCGTGAGGGACGATCCACCAACATCGGTCGGCTCAACGTGGTTCGGGTGTTGCCCACCAAACGACGGCGGACCATCGGCCCGTGGTGTTTCGTCGACTTGATGAGCCCCGGAGACTTCGATGATCCGCCAGCGCTTGAGATCGGCCCCCACCCCCACATCGGACTGTCGACAGTCACCTGGCTTCTCGCCGGGTCTGCCCTCCACGGTGACTCGCTGGGAACCCAGCAACTGATCCGACCCGGCCAGCTGAACCTGATGACAGCCGGCGGCGGTATCGCCCACGCTGAGGAGGGTGTCGCGTCCGACGTCGATGTTTCCGAACACGGTGTGATGGGTGTCCAGATGTGGCTGGCCCAAACCGAAACAACCCGGCACGGGGACTCTGGGTTTCAACACCTGGCTGACGTGCCCGAAGTCGAATTCCAGGGAGCGCACGGCAAACTCCTCATCGGAGCCACCGCCGATGCAGCTTCCGACGCTGAGGTTGACCATCCCGCGATTGGCATGGACCTGACCATCTCACCCGGAGCCGTGCTCCCGATCGACCCAGGCTTCGAACACGGTGTCGTCCCTATCGATAGACCGGTCAAGGTGGAGTCCGATGTCGTCGAGCCTGGGTCGCTGGCAATTGTCCCGTTTGGTCGGTCTGAGTTGGCACTCGACACCCAGGGCCTGCCCGGAAGGGTGATGGTCCTCGGGGGCAAGCCCCTCGGGGCTCGGGTGATGATGTGGTGGAACTTCGTAGCTCGCACCAAAGACGAGATCACCGAAGCGTGGCGCGACTGGGACGAAGGCAACGAGGAGCGGTTTGGTCCGGTGCCCAGTGATCTGGCCCGCATCGAAGCACCGAGACCACCCTGGTTGGCCCAATCCGACTGACCACGGACACCTCGAACGGGCGGCGGCGATACCCTCGGGCTCATGACCGATCTTCTCATCAGGAACGTGCGCCTGTTTCCCCGCTACCCCGACACCGCGCCGACGGACGTCTCATGCAGCAAAGGGATCATCGACGCGATTGGTTCCGGGTTGGAGGTCGACGGTTCCAACACCGAGATCGTAGAAGGCAACAACGAGCTGCTCCTGCCGTCGTTTTCGGACACTCACGCTCATCTCGATTCGACCCGCCTCGGGCTTCCGTTCCGTCCCCACACCGCCGAAGGCACCCTGGAAAGCCTCGTCGAGAACGACCGGCGCAACTGGCGTACGGCGGAGAAATCGGTGACCGAGCGGGCGACATACACCCTGGGGCGGACGATTGCCCAGGGCGCGACCCGGGTACGTAGCCACGCCCAAGTCGATCCAGACTCGGGGTTGGAACGGCTCGAAGGAGTCTTGGCAGCGAAGGATGCGTATTCCGAGATGGCCAGAGTTGAGATCGTCGCCTTTCCCCAGGCGGGAATACTCCGGGCTCCGGGAACAGCCGAACTGCTTGATGCGGCGCTGGCTGACGGTGCAGATCTCGTTGGCGGGATCGACCCTGAGGGTTTCGACGGCGACGCCGACGCTCACCTCGACATCGTTTTTGCGCTTGCCCACAAGCACCAGGTGGGAGTGGACATCCATCTCCACGACCGGGGAGATGTCGGGGTGCGGACGATCGAGAACATCTGCGCGCGGGCCCAAGCCCACCAGGGCCCGGTCAATATCAGCCACTGCTTCGGGCTGACCACAACCGACGAGGACACGACCAAACGGCTGGTTGCGTTGCTGGCGGAGTCGAAGGTGACGATCACGACTGTCGCTCCCGCAACAGCTCCATTGCCGCTCCGCCTCCTCGACGAAGCCGGGGTGGCCGTCGGTTTGGGTCAGGACGGGATTCGCGATTATTGGTCGCCGTACGGCAACGGTGACATGTTGGACCGCACCTGGCAGCTCGCTTTCACCAACCGATTCCGCCGGGACACCTACATCGAGCATTGTGTTCGTGTGGCCACCTCAGGTGGAGCCGCCATCATGGGTATTCACAATGTCGGGGTTGACGTCGGTGATGTTGCCGACTTGGTCATCGTCCCCGGTGACACGGTCACAGCGGCGGTCATGGACCGCGAGCCCCGCAGCTTTGTGATCCGAGCTGGCCGGGTCGTGGCCAGGGACGACGACGTCGTCTAATTGCCGACGACCGGACTCGGGTGTTGACGTGGTCGCAGCCGCCCCCTCCCGCTCTCCTGCACTCCGGAGCTTCGAGCTGCAGCCGGCATCAGTGGGCTGCTGCTTGAGCGAATTCGCGACCTGAACACGGTGCCATTGATGCTGGTTTGTCAGCCCACGTCAGCGTGTCCCCTCCTACTCTCAACCCTCTCCCGCCGAGGAACCTGAAGAGATGACCCGATCCGAGAAGTGGCACACCCTGATGCGTGTGCTCGCCATCACAGTTCCGATCGGGTCCCTGATCGGACTCGGTTTGGGTTGGCTGATCGGAGGCGCAGGCTCAGCCATGGGGGCCGGAGCATTGATTGGGTTTTTGGTGACCGCAGGAATAGCCAGTTTCGACGTGAGCTGGGCAATCGAGCTCATCCCCCGCGGTTGGAGGGAGGCACCATTTCTGGTGGTCATCATGTCGAGAAGCCTGGTATGGCTAGCCGTGATAGTTCTGGGGATAAGCATCCCGCTGCTCACCATCGGCGAGTTGTCCTATGGGGAGCTGGTCGACCGCCAGTTCAGGATGTCCGTGGGGTTGAGCTTCGTTGCGGCCCTGGTGTCGAATTTCATCGCGCAGGTCGACCGACTGCTTGGTCGTCGGGTGCTGATCCGCCTCTTGCTGGGCCGATATCACAGGCCACGCGAAGAGGATCGAGTGTTCTTGCTGGTCGACTTGCGCGAATCAACTCAGATCGCCAGGGAACTCGGCAACATCCGTTATCACACTTTTCTGAAACGCTTTATCGCCGACGTGACCGCACCTGTCAATCGACACGGTGGTGAGGTCAACCGCTACGTCGGCGACGAGGTGATTCTGACCTGGACAGCCAAAGACGGTCTTGACGATGCCAAGTGCGTGGAGGCCGTTTTTGCGATTGCCGACACGTTGGAGGCAGCACGGACCGAATACCAATCTGAGTTTGGAGTTGCGCCCAAGTTTTGGGCCGGCCTTCACGTAGGTCAGGTCGTCGCTGGGGAGATCGGATCAATCAAGCGTGAGATCGCATTCGTTGGCGACACACTCAACACCGCTGCCCGCATCGAGGAGGCGTGCAGACAGTTGCAACGTCAGTTCTTGGCTTCGGCTGACGTGGTATCGGCGGTGGAGTTGCCAGACGGTGTCGTAGCTGAAAGCCTTGGCCACATCGAACTCCGCGGGGTCGAAGAGCCACTTGAGCTCTTCTCCTTGACTCGGACAATCGACTGACCTGTCTGCATTAACTGCCGTATTGAATCTCGCGACGTGGACAGTCCTAAGGCGGCCCTGGTGAACGCCACCAGGCGGACGGCGGGCTGGCTGTGGTTGTAGGGTTGAGGGATCCCCAATCCTGAAAACCAACTCTTTCTTCGGTGTTCCAACTGCCGCACCCTGCTCCCCTCGCAGGTGAGGCTGCCACCGGTCGCGTTCGAGGGGTCCGACATCGACGACCGCGAATACAAGTGCCCGCGCTGTGGAAACGTGGACACTTATTCCAAGGCTGACCTCTTCTACGACCGTGACCCCGACCTGATCTGACGCACCACTGAACCCGCTGAGTAGGTTTGGGACCCGAGGACCCTATGACCCGCGAAGGCAAGCCCCCAGACCTCCAAGAGCGCCGTGTCCTCGAGACGTATCGCTACTTGCGGATCGGACTGATCGGCGCGGCCGCACTTCTCGGCGTTTCGGTGGTCATCGAACGTCTCCATACCGATTGCTGGCAGGAGGCGATCAGCTCCTACTACTACACACCGGCCCGAGCCGTCTTCGTGGGGACATTGGTCGCTGTCGGTTTGGTTTTGATCGTCATCAAGGGCCGGGAACGCGAAGACCTCTACCTGAACCTGGCCGGGTGGCCCCGTTCCCTTCGGGCTGACCTGACTGCGGCTTCGAAGCGATCGGCGTCGACACTTCCCTCCGATGGCGTCAACCGATAGCCATTGCCCGAAGCAGACAGGAACTCACGGTCCCCATTCAGGGCTTTGCGAAGATGTGCGATGTGGGCCTGGACGGTCTTCCGGGCCGATTCCGGCGGTGAACCGGCCCACACCTCGTCAATCAACCGATCAGTGGAGACGGCCTCACCGGCATGTGCCAAGAGGACCGCCAAAACCAGGCGTCGCTGCCTGCCCCCAAGGTTGATAGGCGATCCATCGGCCCAAACCTCGATTGGTCCGAGAGTCCTCCAGTCCACAACATGGGACCCTACAAGCGAACACTAGGGCGATGCGTCGCTGTCTTGCCGAAAGGGAGCTCGAATTGGCCATAGAACCGCAAGAAGAACGGTTCTTACGGAGCGCTGAGTAAATCGATCAGGGGCTGCGCGGCAAAGACACGACGGGGGCGCCCTTTTCTTCGGCGCGAGAGTGGGTGCTCCACCACCAGGATCTCTGCTTCGGAGAGACGTGTCAGTGCTTCATGAGCCGAGCGCCCAATAGGTTTGAGCGAAACGTCGTTCGAACCGAGAGCGAGGCACGATTGGCTGCGGGGTGGAGGTGGCCGATCCACCACCCTTGTAGACTTTCTTACGTGCATAATGTAGACTAATCCACCAGATGGCTACGACAACTATCCGGGTGGACACAGACACCCACGCACGACTCCAGGCTTTGAGCAAGGAAACGGGCCGGTCGCTAGTTGATACTGTTCGAGATGCGACCGAAGCGCTAGGCAGGCAACGATTCGCTCATCAGGTAGCCGGTGAACTGGCAGCGCTCCAAAAAAGCGGTGACGCCTGGAAAGCATATCTCTCCGAAGCCGAATCAACTTCAGTTGGCGATGGCATCAGTCGATGACCTTTGGCTTGTCGACTTCGGTGAGCCCTATCCGGGAGAGCCAGCAGCTCATCGCCCCGCTCTAGTACTCGGACCACCGGATTCGTTCGGACCAGCGTTCCCATTCGTGATCGTCTCGCCTCTGACCACGAGCAGACGTGGGCTCTCAATACATATCGAGGTTGAGCCCACTGCTTCGAACGGTCTAACCGAAACGAGTTACGTCCAATGTGAATTGCTCCGGTCAATCAACCGAAGGCGCTTGGTGCACCAGCTCGGCGCGCTCGACTTTGACACAAGCCTCCGTGTTGCGAGCGTCGTGAAAGCTCTGCTGAGTTACTGACATCGATCGGCGGCAGAACACCAGCAGCAGCGCACCCCGGATTAGGTGCGGTTGAAGCTGACGCTGACTCATCGCCCAGAGAACGGCCACACAGACAGACCCCTTCACGTCGAACCTCAGATCTGATAATCTGATTCTCATGCCAGACATTTCAGCGACCGAAGCAGCAAGGCGTTTCTCGGAAGTCCTCGACAGAATTGAGCATGACAAGGCTCGATACACGATCATCCGGAGAGGCAAGGCTGTGGCATCTCTCGAACCGGTGAGCACCGGCCTTGGTGCGGAGGTCAAAGCAATGCTCCGGCGACATGCACCGGACAAGGGATGGTCGACCGATCTACGTGAAATGCGAGAGCTGATCGAGATCGAAGTCCGGTAGTGGGTCTCGTTCTACTTGACACGACCTTTCTCATCGACACGGAGAGGGATTCAGGAGATCTCAACTCCGTCATCGCTGACGAAGATGACGTCGCAATCGCTGAGATCACGGTTGCCGAGCTGCTGGTAGGGGTCGAATTGGCCTCTCAAAGTCATCGAGAACGTCGAGAACTTTTCTTGGACGACGTGGTGACCTCACTACCTGTCATTCCGTACGACCTGGACATCGCACGCGAGCACGCGGCCCTCCTCGCAGCAGTCAGACGCGCCGGAAGGCCACGGGGAGCCCACGACCTGTTGATCGCGGCCACGGCAAGGGCCACGCAAAGAGCCGTTGTCACTGCTGATGCGAGTGCCTTCCACGACCTTCCGGGCGTGGATGTTCGGTCTCATGGAAGAGGTCCCAGCAGCACCTAGCTCCCAGTTAGATACGGTGGGTCTGACCAGGGGTTCTAGCGTGAGCTGCATCGGCCCGACGACTTCGTCGACATGTGGCAGGTCCCGCCCAGAGTCAGTTCGAGGAGTTAGGAAGTAGCTAGATCCTGCGGGGGGAGGTCCAGAGTTTCGAAGAGCTCCGTCGCTTCATAAACCTTGGCTGGCCTGCCGCGCTTTGCCTTGCGTAGAGACCTGAACGTCAGGATTCCCCTTTCCACAAGGTCGTCCAACGCTGCTCTGGCTCCACGCTCAGTCACGTCATATCGTTCGGCAACCTCTGGCGCCGCGAGGATCGGTCGGCGCGTCAGTTCATCGACGAGTCGTCGGGCGAGAGCGTCTTCATGGGTGCCACCGAGGCAGCCATGCCACTCCTCAGCAAGGCGCTGAAGATTCATCGCCAACGAATTTGTGTACGAGACAGCTGACTCTACGACATCGAAGAAAAAGAGGAGCCAAGCGTCGAGGTCCCCTCTGCGGTACGCAGTTAGACCGTCGACATAGGCTTCTCGGTTCTCCACAAGGACCCTGCTGATCGGCGGATTGACCAGCGTCGAGGTCCCGCGGTATGCCCAATTTCTGTAGACGAGAGCTCGCCCAACCCGACCGTTTCCATCTGGATAGGGGTGGACTGTCTCGAAGTGGGCGTGAGCCACGGCTGATTGAGTCAGCGGTGCAACGTCTACACGATTGACGAAGTCGGCAAGGTCGTGGAGAGCGCCGTTCACAAGCTCAGGCGGCGGCGGGATGAAGTCCGCACCAATCGGTGTATCTGTTCGCGTGCCTATCCAGTTCTGCTTCGTTCTGACAACTCCTGGTTCGAACATGACCGGGACTCTCTCAAAAAGGAGGGCATGCCATCTGTCGAAGTCTTCCCGTTGGACGCCGCGCTCGGGAGCCGCAACAACGTCACGCATTACGCGGATTGAATTGACAATTTTCTCAGCCTGTCGGTCAGAAATCTCGTCAGGGGCATACTCGGCTTCGAATACTCGCCGAGTCGAAGCAACTTCGCCTTCGATGCGTGACGAGGCAATGCCTTCGGACCGCAGCAGGATTGATGCCAGCGGTTCAAGTTCTGTGTGATTCGTGATCGAATGGATTGCCCTTTCTGCTGCGGCTTCCTCTAGCTGGATCGAAGAAGCGATGTGTTGGTCGCTGATTGGAGCCGGGATGTACACCTCGATCTCTCCCGACTGCCGACCGTCAGTAGACACCCAGTGACGTTTCTCCGTGTGCCCGGGATTCATGTTTCGTTCCTCTTTGTCCGTTTTTAGGAACGATACGTCATTTTCGTTCCGAAAACAAGGCTTTTGAGAATGAAACGAGTATCTGCTGCCGAAGGGTGAAGAAGGACGTGGCCAACAGACTCGAGGACCGAACGAGTGGTTCTCAAAGGCGGAGGTAGGAAGAGTCAGCAGCTAGTTCAAATTGAGCTTTTGCCAGGGCCCAACCGGGTCAACGAGTCGATCGCAGGGCCACGAACGCACAACCGCCTACGGATTCAACCCCGGAATAGGTGCGGTTGGCTAGAAAAGGCCCGTGGTTGTTGGGGATTTGGGCGGTCAGGCGTGCGGCGTCAAACGAGGGTCAAACGTACATGACTGATGAACATGACCGATGTGACCTGCAGCACCGCTAAGCCCTCGTAGGCCTTAGCGACGCCAAGAGGCTGATCTCAATACAGCTTGTGAGGCTCGACGGGTAAGCCGATCGACTCTCATCGGGCCCGATTCGTTCGCAGGTCATCCTTGACTACGACGACCGAAGAGCCACCATGGGCACATGGCCAAGGCTGGAATCATGACGCAGCTCAAGAGACTTGAAGAATCCGGTGTCGGGTCGCTGCTCAGGCGAGCCGACTTGCACGTCCACACACCCGCCTCGATGGATATGGACAGCGCCTGGGCAGAGGCCACGGCGGAGGAGGTCGTGCGTCTCGCCCTCGAAGCTGGGCTCGACGTTATCGCAGTTACCGATCACAACACTGCTGCATGGTGTGACGATGTTCGAGCAGCAGCCGAAAGCACCGAGCTCACCGTGTTCCCCGGCGTGGAAATCTCGACTAGTGAAGGTCACCTACTTGCCATCTTCGATGTCGACAAGCCACAGGACGAAATCGAAGAGTTCCTGACCCGAATTGGGATTAGGCGGAAGCACTTCGGGAAACTGGAGAAGATCGCAGAAGGCCGCATCGATGACATCGCTCGTGCAATCGACGAAGAGGGCGGTCTGGCTATCGCGGCCCATGCTGAACGCGAGAAAGGGTTCTGGAAACAGATGGACTCGTCGCGAACCCGGCGCAAAGAGGTTCATGCCTGCGAGTACATCAATGCCTACGAGATCGTCGACCCTGAGCTTCGGCCTCAGTTCCGTGACGGAAGTCTGAGTGGATATGACCGCCGAGTCGCGTGTGTCCAGAGTTCCGACTGTTTCCCCGAGGACGGGGACAGCCATCATCTCGACGCAATCGGCCGACGGCATAGTCTTGTGGCATTCGACAAACCCTCGCTGGCAGGGCTCAGGTTGGCGTGCCTGGATCCCGACGTACGCATTGCCTTCATTGCCGATGAGCGGCCCGAGCCGACAGCGGCTATTGAGGGTTTGTGGGTCTCAGGTGGCTTCCTCGGCGACCAGGTCTTCCGGTTCAGTGACAACATTACGTGCCTGATCGGCGACACAGGGGCAGGGAAGTCGCTGACGCTCGAGCTGCTGCGCTATGCGCTCGACCAGCAAGTCGACCGAAGGGTGCTCGACAAGATTGCAGATGAAGTGAATGACTTGCTCGCCGACAACCTCGAGGCGCTGGACACCGTTTATGTCGTCATCCGGAAAGGGGAAGACTCCTACTTGGTCGAACGCCCCTGGCTCGCAGAGGGTTCACCTCCCTCCCCCACCGTCTCCCGAATCGCGGACGATGAAGCAGAACTGATCGACGATGCGATTCACGTTCCGACGTTCTTCCCGATCAAGGGGTTCAGTCAGACCGAGATCATCGAATACGCGCGGGAACCACTGGCTCGGCTGTCGCTGATCGACGACCTCATCGACACCAGTGCTGAATCGACCGAGATCGACGAAAGCAAAGGGCTCCTTCGAGAGAACGCGGCAGCCACGATCACGCAGTTGACCCTGCTTGAGAAGACGAAGAGGCGACTAGATGATCTTCCTGGCATCCAGGAGGAGATCAGCCGGCTCGAGTCGTTCCTGACGAACGACACCGTACGCACCCACGGCTCTTGGGAAACTGAACGCAGCGTTCTTGAGGGAGCTAAAGAGATGATTGATCGGCTATCAGATGCAGTCGCAAAAGAGTTCCCCGAACTCGATGGGCGCCTTATCCACGCAGACGATCTAGATGACGACACGCCAACACGTGATCTAGGGGCCCAACTCACCGCGTTCGAAACCGAGGTTGAGGACGCTCTCAATATGTCACAAGAGGCTCTAGTCGCAGCAGTAGACGTGCTGAGAGGCAAGCTCGCAGACATCCGCGCGGCGTGGGGTAAAGAGTTCGAGACGGCAGAGAAGAAATACCAAGCACTCCTGGCAGATCTCGAGACGGCCGAGCGGAGTCAGGCGAAGCTCCAGACAAAGCTCACGTCCTTGAAGGCGAAGGAGCGCAATCTGAAGCGAGCCAAGCGGAAGATCAAGGAAGAGATCCGGCCAGCTCTTCAGCAACTTGATGAAGAGCGCAACAACTTGCTCGACGGGTTGCAGTCGGCTCGGCGATCTGTGAGAAAGAAGCGACGCAGAAAAGCGAAGGAACTCTCCGATGCGCTCGGGCAGAAGGTGGTCGTCAAGATCCAGCGGGAGGCCGACGGCCGTATGTTCCTCGAGCAGCTGCTCGACCTACGGACGGGATCGAGAGTCCTCGAGTCCGACCTCGACGTCATGGCAGAGGAGCTCCACCCGATTCCCTTTGTGAAGTCCATGCTCAACCGGGATGCGGCCACTCCAGCCGCGGAAGCAGGGCTGAGCAAGGAAGCGGTCGATCGATTCATGAACAACGTGTTGGACAAGGGTCGACTCGACGACCTGTTCGATCTCCAACTCGTTGATCTCCCCGACGTTGTCGAGGTTCAATTCGCTGTTGAGAGCGGCGAGTACAAGGACCTCGAGAAATTGGCGCACGGCCAGAAGTGCACTGTGGTGCTCATGATCGCACTTGCGGAGGGAGGCTTTCCGCTATTGGTAGACCAACCCGAGGACGCGCTGCACGCACCTTGGATCGAGAACTACATCGCTACAACGCTGCGAGCTCGGCGGGGCACTCGACAGTGTTTGTTTGCCACTCGAAACGCCAACGTGTTGGTTTCGGCCGATGCCGAACAGATTATCGCGATGAGGGCGGATGCGGAGCGCGGCACCATCGACAAAACGGGTGGGCTGGATCGGTTCGAGACTCGTGATCTCGTGCTGTATCACGTGGAGGGTGGTGAGGAACCGCTCAGGCGGCGACTTCAGAAGTACGGACTCGATCTCATTCGTTGACGGGCCGAGTCCCGACATCGACCGAATCCAAAGATCGTTTGAATGTCGTCCGATTTCGGAACCGTACGTGTCCCATTCCTAGCTCACCGACGTACCGGAAGCGGGTCATCCGGGTGACAGCCGTTCCGGGGGTCTTCTGTCAGACCCTCCTGGTAAGTTACGTTTGTGTAAGTAAGCGAGACCCAAGAAAGCACATGCAGAACACACTGTTCGTACCGGAAGAACAGCACCACATCGACCTTAAGGGGTATGGGAAGGGCTCAGACATAGGCAGCGCGGTTGGCGCCGCACACAACTACCTCTTTAAAGAGGCGGGCCTGGATCCAGCTCATGCGTACGACGAGATCATCCGTGTCCTTGCCGCCCTGGCGTATGAGCGTAGAAACGGACTAGAGCGATGCGACGACCTAAGCGAGCACATCACTCAGTCTGCTGCGGGAGTCCTTGATCATATAAATATCGAGGGCTCAGCTCATCTCGACTTCGGCAGACCCACGATCAGCTCAGACGTTCTCGAGGGTCTTGTCCAGATGCTCGCCAACATCAACCTTGATTCGGTTGAGACCGAGGATCCGTTCGGCGTGATCTTCCAGCAGGTCGTCACGAGCACATTCCGAGCGAGCCTGGGCGCCTACTTCACTCCGACTCCAATAGCGGACTTCGTAGCAGAAGTGCTTGCCCCAGAAGATGGTGCGCTCGTGGTTGACCCGGCAGCAGGGAGTGGGGGACTCCTGACAGCAGCCGCGCGGTCAGCCAGTCGCAAAGGCAGGAGCATTCGTTTTGGGGCGCTCGATATCAATCCCCGCATGGTCTTGACTGAAGCGCTGAACTTCTACGTGGCTGAGGCAGGTGTCGATCGACTTGTTTTGGGCGATGGCTTGGTCGACTTTCCCTGCGACTTCGGTGCAGCTGATGTTGTCGTAGCCAATCCCCCCTTTGCTGGCTTCGAACGCCGGCCGGAGGTTCTGGAGGGTTACCGAACAGCCAATCTCAATGGGACGATTAGGTCGCTGAACAAGACCATCCCGTTCGTTGAGCGGATTGTCGACTTACTGCGCCCAGGTGGCAGAGCCGGACTTGTTGTTCCAATAAGCATTTTCAACGCTGAAGAGGCTTCATTCGTGGGTTTGCGTAAGCTCTTAATGGAATCGTGTGAGATCGACGCGGTGTTTTCTCTGCCGACAGTCGCGTTCGAACACACGGACTGTGGGATCACTGGGGGACTCCTCTTCCTAACAAAGAGAGCTAGACCGCGACGGTCATATCCAATCTTCTTAGCCCAAATCGAGTCCGTCGGTTACGACTCACTCGGATACCCGGTTCCGGAGAACGACTTTCCCAATCTTCTTGCGGCCTACACGAAAGGCACCGGCTCAGAGTTTGTTGACAGCAGGGAGATCCCGGCCGGAGAACGGATCGATCCTCAATGGTGGAGTCCAGGAAGTCGAGCCCTCAGAACCGCTCTTTCAGAGGGGACACAATACGTCCCCCTCACATCGATATGTCGAGTCAAGAGGGCTCCGCTCGATCGGAAAGCGACAAGCGCCGAAGAGAGAGTGGAGTACTTCGAAGTGCGAGACACAGATCCAGAGTTTGGCGTGATCGTGGCGTCCCACGAGATGCAGGGGTCACACTTGGCCCGAAAGGGACGAATCAAACAAGTCGTCCACACGGGCGACGTGCTACTCCCGAATCATAAGGACTCACTCACATCAAAAGCAGGATCGGGCTCGGGCCGTTCAGCTGTCCTGGTGTCCGACGCATTTGATGGTGTGGCCACGACGGATCGATTCATCATCCTGGAGTCTTTAGTTGAGCCAAACATTCTGATTGGCATCCTTAACTCTGAGGTTGTGCGTCGCCAACTCGTCATGCTCGCTCGCGGGAGTGCCTCGCTCGATATCAGAGCTTCAGTTCTTAATGATGTGATGATTCCCGATCTCGCCGACCTCCCAACAGAGGGTGTGCAGAGCCTGGCGAGAGCTGTTGCTGACTTCAGAGGCCTTCGTGATGAGATCATCGGCCAGAGAGCGGAAGTCGAAGCGCTCGTCGGAAGCCTATTGAATCCACCTTCACGGACTATTGCGCTGTGACCTAGTCTCGTCCTCATGGTGGACGAGATCGAGCACACAACCGAAGACGCGACCTGGCCCGAAGATCGATGGTTCGACCTTCTTGCCGAGCTCGTTGACCTCGGTATTATGTCATGGCGAGAAATCGCGAGCGTCGCACTCGGAGAGCTCAATCCGCCCCAAGTCGGGACCGCACTCGCTAGCAAGAAGACTTTCCAATCACACTATCCGCCACGCGGCACATGGCGAGCGGTGAGGGGTTGGTTTTACGCCCAAGATGGAACCTGCGAGGACTGCGGCACCTACCTGCAGCTCGAGAGTGAGCATCGGATACCGAGAGCCGATCTCGAAGACGCTGCGGATCGCCTCGACAATATGCAACTGCTGTGTAAGCGATGCAACGCGAAGAAGAGACCCTCGCATGCGAACGCTGGCGTCACGTTCCTGACGGCGCAGAGCGCTCTCATGTGGCTACTGCTCACAAAGCGCCCCGCGACCTACGGCGAGTTTCGTGATATGTGCAGGAACTATGGACTCACGATGGCAGACATACGATTTCAAGAGGCTTGGGCATTAGCCGTCTGGCTCAATCGCCACGGCCTCTACGACCTCGACAGGAACGATGCGTGGCTGCAGGAGGCTCTGGCTGAACCCTGGCATCTTGAATGGGAGCCATTAGGGCATCCCCCAGCGCCTGAGCAGTTGATTGAGGAGCTTGAAGCGAGTGACGAAGACGGGTTTCTTCCGCACGATTGATTATCCGTGCCAGATCGAGTGGACCATATGGAGAGCTGCTCGGCGGTCCTGAGCGTCATTCGCCATTTCCGCAAGGCGACATAGTGCATTTACCAACTGCATCTGTCGTGGCGAGTTGCCAAACACGCGGAGCAGGTTCGGACTAGCTATCACTACAGCCAAAGCCTGGGCTCTTGATGTAGCGACGTTCAGGCGCCTTAGATCGAAGACGAATTCGAGGCCTCTCGGGGCGAGCTCGGCCGACGAAGCAGCGATCGAGTAGATCACCACCGGGGCCTCTCGTCCCTGAAACTTGTCCACGGTCCCCGCAGTGATTCCAGATAGCCCAGCATCATCGAGGGCTTCGCGTATCTCTCTCACATGCGCGTTGAACGGTGTAACCACCATCAAGTCGCTTTGGGTCATAGCGCGGACGCTCCCGTCCACAGATCTGTACTCAGCACCCATGAGCGTGCGCGCTATGAGAGCGACCTCGCCTGCCTCTTCAGGCGACGAATTGGTGTTGCCCTCATGTTCCACATCAACAAATCGAATGCCTGAACCCCAATAGGCGTGATCCCCAATGATCGCCTGATTCTCTAGACCTTCGATTCCGGAAAGCCTTCCGTCATAGAAGACTTCAGAAGTGAATCGAGTGATATCTGGATGCATCCGCCTCGTCTTCTCTAAGAACAGGCCGTACTCGCCCGGCATCGTGGCTGCTCCATCTAGAACGTATTCGAGAGATGAGCCCGGAACGCTTGGCGGATGCGAGCCCTGCCCTGGGAAAGCAAGTTGGAGCGGATCCCCAACGAGGATCAGGTTCGCTGCGGACTGGGATGAGGCAAGAACGTCCGCCATCGACAACTGGCCCGCCTCATCAATGACCAACACATCGACCAGGCCACGAGTTCGCTCGCTCGTCCACACCCATGTCGTACCCCCAACGACGTCGACTTCATCCTTGGCGAATGCGGTCACAATCGCCTCGGTCTTGGTGTAGATCCGGTTGGATTGCGTTGCCGCATCACTTACGTGTAGGCCATCGCCTCCCGGACGCTGACCGATCCGCACCGTGACTCCGCGTTCTGCTGCCACCCTCGCCGCGCTGTCCAGCAGATTCGAGATCACGGAGTGCGAGACAGCGGCCACGCCAACGCGCTTACCGGACGTGGCCAAATCGACGATTTGGTGAGAGCCCGTGAAGGTCTTGCCGGATCCAGGCGGTCCCTGAATTGGCAAATACGTACGGTCCATGGCCACAGCCGTTCGCCGACCCGCCTCCAAGCCAGTCTCTCCTGGAAGACGGAGCCCCTCGCTCACAGATCCAGCGAAACGAGGGGTGCGCCTGAGCAGCAGGTCGAGATCGGCACCCTCGGACCACTCCCCGGGCCCAATATCCCTCAATCGAACGGCGAGCTCTTTGATCCGTTGCCGATGATTGGTCGTTCGGAATCTTGGGCCGCTAGCCACAAGCGCCGTCGGATGCGGAAGGTCGAGCTTCGACGGGCCCCGTTTGATGGTTAGCTGGCCCACCTCTTCGTCGACATCGTAGATCTCCCAGTTCACGTGCCTTATAGGGTCAACTCCTATGTCACCACCGGAGAGTCCGAACTCCTGGGGAGGGAACCGATACTTAAAGAGACGCGATTTCTTCTCAGGTCCAGCATCTCGCACAAACTCCAGCCCGGCAATTGCGTCAGGCTCCTCTAGCAGTTCCTCGTCGCTCAAGCCCAGTAAATGGAAGTGCCGCCACCAGCCGGGCTTCTCTTCGCGTCGGTGGTATTCGAGGATGTCTGCCATCAGGACTCGGGCTCTGTCCTCAGGGGTCTGATCGGCTTCGGACTCGGGTATTCCGTTGAGGAGCGCAGTTCGCAATTGCTTGACCTCGGGATTGATGGCGTCGGTGGGTGGTTCTTCCCGAAGCGGGCGAGTGAGGTCTTCACCGAGATACGCCGCCAGGTCTGTCCTTCGATCCTCTAGCCAGCCCCGCAATGCGAGGGTGGCTCGGCAGTCGTCTTCGTTGTATCCAGCGATCAGGTCTTGGGTTGGTTGGTCACCCCTAGCCAATCCTTCGTCTAGTGCTATTTCGAACAGAACCATTTGCTCGTTGACCTCCTCAAGCTGAACAGCCCGAGTGAAGCCACAGAACGGCTCGAGTCGCTTGAGCGAATAGCTCTCAACTGATGCTCGGATCCCTTGGCGAACTACCCGATACAGGTCAACGAAGACCCGCCTTCGTAACAGATTGTCGACTTCGTCCTCTTTGGTAGCGAAGCGTCCCATGAGGTGACGTAGAACATCCTCCCGAGTCGTGTGTAGCTCCGACAGGTGCTCGATCGAAGTTGGTTCGTAGTGGTTGTAGTGGTAGATGTGAGCATCTGGGTACTGAGTGAGATGGTCTGCCAGAAAGTCCATCAGGGCTTCGAAGGCGTCCTTCTCTTCTGACCGATCGAAGGCCCAGTAAGAGGTGTATTGAGAGTTGCCGGCCTCATCGAGCTCGGCTGTGTTGACGATCCCGAACAGGTATTGCAGACCGAACTCATGGCCGTCTTCGGAGTAGTAGCGGGAGCCTTCGATGTCGAAGAACAGGTCCCCTTCGGCCGGCTCCGGGAGGATCAGGAGACCCCGATCCGGCACCAGGGCATCATCGACTCGTTCCGGGTCGATGAGCTCCCAACGTGGCTCACCGGCGTCCTCGCCCGAAACTTGAATTCGCGCCTGGGAATGAGCTCGGGCGAGACTGGCGTTCCCCACCCCGGTTACAACAGGGAGTTCTGACAACGCAGCAAAGTCGCGGCGAGTAGTTACGCCTTCGTCATTCATCCCTTCGCGCTGTTTGAACGTCATGTTCGCAACCAGCGAAAGGTCGTCATCTCGGCGACGCTGTGTTGAACAGTGAACCCGCCAGCGGCATACAGCGCAGTGCTTACACGGCTCCGGATACGTGTCGTGCGATGGATAGGCCGGTTCCGTCTCTGTGAACTCGTCGAGGAGCCGATCGATTTGCCGCCCGTAGGCAGCGAAGTCTTTGAGTTCGAACGATGCAAGTTGGCCTCCGCGGAGAGCGAGATGCATGCAACGAGGCTCGATTCCGGTGAGGTCGGCTAGCAGAGCCGAATAGAACGTCGCCTGAAGAACAGCTCGAGCCTTTGCCGTGCGAGCCAGCTTGGCGTCGACGACTTCGTAACCCTCGGTGCCACCGAGGAGTTCGGCGCGGACTAGGAAGTCGGGATATCCGATTCTGTTGGAAGAGCGCAGAACGGCTTGATAGATCACGTCGACCTGGTCAGCGACGGCCGTAGCCACGACCTCGCCAGCGAGTTCAGGGTTCTCAAACGGTGATGGAACTTCCGTGACGGTCCATCCTCTGTCTCGGAAGTCGGTGAGAACTGATTGCTCGTGTTCTTCACCCCTCGCAACGAGGGCATCAAACCCGACGTCCTTCAACCTGGGGACATCAACGAGGCCATGCGCCGCGGCTACGTCGAGTCGGGTGAGGTGGCGGCACGCTAAGAAGTTGGACAGATCTGAAGCCGAGAATCGAAGCTGTTCTCCATCTAGGCGCATCGATTCAACTTATACACGGATCCCTCATCACTCGGAAACGTGCCTATGAGGGCCCATGCCCACTGGTGCTGAGAATCTGTCACCGACAAGAGATACGGTTCACACGAAGAAGGCGGCCCCGGCGACGCTTGCGACGTCCCGGGGCCTGGACGACACCTACGAAGGAGGTGACGCCATGGCTCAGTCTATTGCTGATTCTGGTTTCGATCGCATGGGGAGCCATCACTGATGCAGGGGCACATCCACAAACGTGTCCGAACCTGCAAGAACGGTCGGAAGTCGACGCTCTGGTACGTGGTGGTGGATCTGCCACGGAGCGCCAACGGCGAGCGAAGGCAGAAGTGGCACGGCGGGTTCCAGACCAAGAAGGCAGCGGAGGCGGTGCGGGCCCGTCTCGTCCACGAGTTGACCACCGGATTCTACGTGGAGCCGTCACGGATGCTGCTCAGCGAGTGGCTGGTCGACCACTGGCTGCCGGTGCACAAGACCCGGGTGAAGAAGACGACGTATCGGGCATATCAGGCGGCGATCGTCCATCACATCAACCCGAGGATCGGTGGCGTGGCGATCGGAAAGCTGAAGCCACAGATGCTCAACAATCTCTATCAACAGCTGTTGGCTGACGGGCGGTGTGACGGCGAAGGCGGGTTGGCTCCGGCGACGGTGAGCGGTGTCCACGTGGTGCTGCGCAAGGCGTTGGCCGACGCCGAGGACGCCGGGCTGATCCCGAGGAACCCGGCCGTCAGGGCCAAGCCGCCACGTTCCAGCTCACAAGGAGGCGAGCTCCGCTACTGGACACCCGCCGAGCTGCGTGAATTCCTCGAGCTGGTCGAAGGACATCGTCTCGAAGCGGCGTTCCATCTGCTAGCGATGACCGGAGCACGACGTGGTGAGGTCGCCGGGTTGCGTTGGGTCGACGTCGACCTCGATGCGGCACGGATCACCATCCGTCAGACGTTGTTGGCCGGCGACGGTGAGGTGTACGTGTCGAGTCCCAAGAGTGGGCGGGGGCGGACCGTCGACCTCGATCAGGCGACCGTGGACCAGCTGCGTGAGCATCGGGGGCGGCAGCTTCAGGAGGCGGCGGAGACGTGGCGCTGGGAGGACAGCGGGTACGTGTTCACCAGGAAGGACGGGTCGGCGCTGAATCCGTCGACGTTGACCCGGGCGTTCCGGTGGATCGTCGACCATTCGGAGCTGCCCCGGATCCGTCTGCATGATCTGCGGCACACCCATGCCTCGATTGCGGTGAAGGCGGGTGTGCCCATCGGTGTGGTCAGTGAGCGGTTGGGTCATGCCTCACCGGAGTTCACCCTGCACCGGTATTCGCATGTGATGCCGGGAATGCAACGAGAAGCGGCCGACACGATTGCGAGAGCGGTTCGGTTCGATGGGGCGGCATAGGTCGGGGTCGTTGCGTACGGTTAGGGCCCGTGGATCGCCAGTCGCTCATGCGAGCTACCGCCATGTCGTATGTGGATCAGCTCTCCGACCATGGGGATCGGCCGGTCGCGTGGGCCGTTCTGACGGGATTCCGTTTCGAAGGCGAGCGGGTGCCGCTGGTCAGCCAGCAGGGTATCTTCAAGCCGGCGGTCCTTGATCTCCCCATCTCGATAAGAACCACATATCGGCCTCCCGGAGAGGAACGTCCCTATGAGGACGAGGTGGATGAGAACGGCTTTCTCCTCTACCGATATCGAGGTACGGACCCCAACCACTATCAGAACCAGTGGCTTCGGGATGTCATGGAACAGGGCTTGCCGCTTTTGTATCTCGCAGGTGTGGCGAGAGGACGTTACATGCCGTCGGTGGCCACCATCATCGAGGACCATCCTGAGTCGTTGACCTTCGGGGTCCTCCTGGTGACCATCGATGTCGGTTCGATTGGGACGCTGAATGCGTCCGCGTTCGATCCGGTGACTCGTCGTCACTATCTAGCCATGGTGCAGCAGCGGGTGGGTCAAGCTCGGTTCCGCGAGTCGGTCCTTGACACCTACTCCTCTAGGTGCACGCTATGTCGGCTACGTCACCGGGAGTTGTTGGATGCCGCCCACATCGTTTCGTATGCGGAGGGTGGCACCCATCAGGTCAACAATGGACTGTCGATGTGCAAGATCCATCACGCTGCCTACGACTCCGACATTGTGGGGGTTCGTCCCGACGGCGTGGCGGAGGTACGACCTGACGTCTTGAAGGAAACCGACGGTCCCATGCTGCGTCACGGGTTACAAGGGGTGCATGGGGTGGAGCTGTGGCTGCCGCGGTCTCCAGCGAAGCGGCCGTCAGCGGAGGCGCTGGAACG
Organism: Acidimicrobiia bacterium; assembly: GCA_965216445.1. Lineage (GTDB taxonomy): Bacteria > Actinomycetota > Acidimicrobiia > Spongiisociales > ZC4RG35 > MA-ANB-1. The sequence goes on along the minus strand of OZ244166.1, from coordinate 213,126 downwards.
GCGGTGGGAGAGGTTTCGGGAGTCGGTAGGGTGTTGAACAAGGTGCCGTCTCACTTGCCGTGGACGTCAGAAGGTCCGACTGAAGGCACAGCAATCTGTCTGTCTGGGGGTGGCCTACGTAGCGCTGCCTTCTCAATGGGGGCGTTGCAGGCGCTCCAAGAGCAGAGGGATCTGCTTTGGGGGGAGGAGAGGGCAGATCTTGTCGTAGCAGTATCGGGTGGGAGCTATATCGCGGCTTCACATGCCCTGACAGCGGGGTCAATTCCACCAGGCGCCCCTCCTCCCTTATCCGATGAACAAGCCGAAACAGAGTGGATCAAGTCAAATCCCCGATACATATTCGGCGGAGGGGTTCTTATCGCGGCTCTCCGGCTGGGTTCCAAGTTTCTTTTCCCGGGGGCAATCAACGTCGCGGCAATGGTCTCGCTCTTTGCATGGGTCGGCTTCATGATCGCCAACTTCGATTGGACAATCGCCACCTGCACTCCCTGGATTCCCGCCTACCCGCTTCTAGGGAGGGATGAGTTCGGCCTGGCGACGGATGCTCTCGTGTTTGTTGCTTTGGGGTACTTCGGAACCCTGCTTTGGTACCAGGAAGGACCGCGGCGTTGGCTCGGGGTCGCTATGGTCCTTGGCGCAGTGATGCTGTCTCCGTCAGCCCTCCGGGCAGGTGGACTGTCTCCGTTGACCTCCGAGCCGACAGCGTGGCTTACGAGCCCCTGGCCGCTCCTTATTGCTCTCTCGATCACGAGCGCTTCGATCGCAGCTACGTTGCTGGCGAGCAAGGCTCGGCAGAGGGTCGTGCAACTAAGCCTCGGAGCACTCGGCCTTCTGTCACCTTGGATGCCAAGATTGTTTGGGCTTGTTGTCCTGTCTTTGGTCGCCTCGACTTGGGCAAGTCATATCGAGACCAACGCTGCGGCTGTCGAACCGTCTCCCACTTTCGTTGTCCTGTTCGCAGCCACTCTCACGGCACCGCTTATGCTCGGCGCACTCGCGGGCCGGCTGTCTCTGCACCGGAGTTATCGGAGCCTCCTCTCTAAATGCTTTGCAGTTAGGCGCGACTCTGAATCGACCGTTGAGAGATGCCACGCGGCAGCCCTCTCTGGGCTCGGTGATTCGATGGGACCGAGGCTTGTTATCGCCGCCACCGCCAACGTTGTTACGCGCCGAAATGGCACTCTTAGTTCGCACCATCCGTTCGCCTTTAGCCACGACGTCTGTGGCATTCCAGGTATTGCGGAAGCCGTCATGTCAACTTCGAAGCTTGAGCTGCTGTGGGGTGTTGGTAAGGAACCTCAAGTCTCGTTGATGACGGCAGTCGCTGCTACAGGTGCCGCGGTCAGCCCGTCGATGGGTCGATACAGTATTGGCGGGCTAAGACCGTTCCTTGCTGCTTTCAACCTGCGGCTTGGACGATGGATTGCCAATCCGCTGAACCCGGCGATGCGTGAGCGAATCACAGCCATCACCGCACCTGAATGGAGCAGCCCGGTGAAGCGAATGACACCGTCTTTGGATGAACTGATACAGGAGAGCCTAGGTTTCCACTCGTCCGGCCAAGCGACGGTATATGTCAGCGATGGCGGCCACTACGACAATTTGGGCATCCTGACAGCACTTCATGCACGTCCGGCCAGGATCTGGTGCGTTGATGCCTCACCCGACAAGAAGGGCCGAGCAAAGGAACTCAGGCGAATCATCGATATCGTCGGACTTGAGCTGCCTGGAACATCGATATCGATTCCAACGATTGATGATTTCCTCGTAAACAACTCCTACAACGGAAGCATCAGTGCGGCGGGGACCATCGTCTACCCGGATGGCACAACAGCTGATCTCCGAGTTTGCAAGCTTGGCCTGACGGAAGAATCGTCCGACTGGGTGAAGGGGTTCAGAGCCGCCGAGCGGAGATACCCTTATCAGTCAACCACGAACCAGGACTACACGCCTGGTCGTTTCGAAGCGTACCGGCGACTGGGCTTCGAGAATATGACATCGGCGCTAGCCTCGTTCGAAGCAGGGTGACCTAGGGTCTGGGCAATGGTTCTCGCCCCGGATCAGCTGACTTATCCAGCGGCCACTTGTCAGGTGTCGGAGTCGTCTTCCCGGTCGCTCGGTGGACCGAATACCCAACGAGGGTCAGAGAAGTCTGGATCTGCTGAGGATTTGAGTCCTTCCCCCACCTCGAAGTTGCCAGCAAGCTTGTCGTCAAACGATGGATTGGTGGGCCGCTCGAACTCGTTCGCCACAGATGCACCCTTGTCGACCTCGCGCACGAACATCATCCTGACGCCAAACCCGATCAAACCGCCGATAAAGAGCCCGATGACAAAGTAGGCCTGACAGTTTTGGGAAGACGGGTCGCACCACTCCAGGGCACCAGCCCAATCTGGAACGAAGAGAACAAAGACAACCCCTCCGAATGCCGCCGATAACACGCCGAGAATGCCACCAGCCCGATAGGCATCCCTGATCCTGTCACTGACAAAACGCAGAAGGCTTCCGATCACCAGAACTCCTGATCCTTGCAAGCCAGAGCCTATCGCGGCCCGAGGAACAAATCGGACCAACTTCGAGCCGCGAGCCGGACAGGTCCTGCCGTTCGGGCGACCCCCATAGGCGCTTGACCGGTTCCGCAGTCAAAGGGGAGAGCAGGTTCGCTAGAAGTTCACCGAGCACCGGTATTCGCACGTGATGCCGCGGATGCAACGGGAAGCGGCGGATGCGGTGGCGAGGGCGGTGCGGGATGGAGGTTGAACCACTGCGGTGCTAGCTAGTCTGTCAGGTTCATGTTCATTGCCATAAGTGGGCTCGCTATAGGGGCGCTTGCACTCGCGTTGGCAATTCTGGCGACTAGCCGGGCGATTCCTCCTCTCCAGGCCTCCCTTCGAGAAGACGGTATGTGGGATATTCACAACCCCGGTCCTGACACGTTGGTCATTGTGGCGGCGTACACGGTCGATGAGGACCAAAGGCGAAAACCCCTAGGACGGTGGGTCGGTGCCGAGGAACGCTCTGAAATGCTCCACATGAGGATGTTGATTGGAACAACCGAGAATCCGTGGTGCGCGGGTCGCCAACTACCTCCCCATGTGGTTCACGTTCTTGAGCCTGGCAGCGTCGGGAGAAGTGTTCACGTCGAGTATCGAATCGCAGGGCCAATCGGCAGGTGGCCGACAAAAACCTTCTCCCCGCCCTGGGAGTAGGGCGTAGAAGACGATCACCTCCCGACTTACCGACTGACCAGTTTGGCGTGCTACGGATAGTCAAGTCGTTTGCTGATACCCGCGGTCGTGAGGTGATAGAAGGCAGGAGGTTCTACCAGTAGCGCTTCAAGTTTCGCCCAATTCGATTCAACTAGCTCCGACATCTCCTCGATCTTCAGATTCTTGTTGGTCGATATCACGACCGCTCGAACCCGATGGTCCAGGAGAGCCGCCTTCTCGGAGGTGCGATACCGAATCCTCTTGTCTCTGGCGAGAACCATCCAATCGTTATCACCGACATATGGGAGCCACACGTCGTCGGCTTCTTGTTGGTCGAAGGGCCATTCAGGGTGGCCCGGATAAACGATCTGGTGGTGATTGACTTCCAGCTGCTTGGCAACGCCTATCAAGTTCGCATCCACGAAGATACGTTGACCGGGAGCGATCGGCACTATGCGGCTTGGGCCAGCCGAGACTCAAACTCGGTCGCAAGCCAGACATCAGACTGAGAAATCCCGAAATCGCCATACACCGTGGCCACCCTCGCGGGCCGTTCGCCGGCATTTACTAGCTCCGCGATAGCTTCGGTCTTCACTCCGTTGATGGTTGGCAAGCCGAAGGAGACACGCGGGTCGAGCACAACGCGTCTGGTCGTCTCGATAAATGGAAACCAGCGAGCCGCCACACCGTCCTGGGGCGGTTCGAACTCCACGCGAGACATGAACTGAGACGCAATGTCGCCGAGCACCAGCTGATACCCGTCCTCCTGTCCACCCTCGACCACTAGGTACATCGATTCAGGGGTAGCGCTTTCCAATTGCTCATGCCAGAGGAGCTGCAGCCCGTCGGAGTACAGCGGTTTCGCGTGTGCAAGCGGATACGGGGTTCCGAGACGCTCCCGCATGCCAGCAATTAGCGGACGCAACCGCTCAATGGGCAGTCGCCTCACACGGTACTCGCGAAGGAGGCCAGCTTCTACAAACTCCCCCCACGTTACGTCCGTGGACCCAGTGGTTTTCGGTCGAATCAGTGGTTCGATCACATTGTCGAACCGACGATCGCCGTCAATCCAACGCCTCAATGTCTTGTCAGGTAGCTGTAGCAGGCGCGCAGCCTCGTTCATTTGGTAGACAGGCTTGTCCAGATGCGGGGGACTGAGTATCGATCTTGCCACGAGCACCTCCTCGACATCAGGCTACATCAGATTCTCACTCGCTAGAAGAAGCCCGATGAGACGCTGAGCTGACCACGATTGCGCGTTGGGGTCGTGCTCTTCGAAGCCTCCAACGGCCACGACTTTTGCCCGCCCACAGCAAGTTGTTGCTAGGTAGGACGGGTCAGCGCTGAATCCGTCGACGTTGACCCGGGCGTTCCGGTGGATCGTCGACCATTCGAGCTGCCCCGGATCCGTCTAGATATTCGTCGAAGTCGGCTATTTACCTTGTGTTTTCGAACACTCTGAGCAGTGTTTAGAGCCGTCATTCCACACCTCAAGCGGTGCGCCACAACACTCGGAAACAGCCATTGGTCTTCCTCTATTGAGTTCGGCCCAGGCTAGCTCAAGTGGACCTGACAAAACGCTGTCTAGGTCAACACCGCATCCGGTTTCGGTTCTAAGCTGGCGTTAGCAACGAGAAGGAGTTCGATGGCCTGCGCGTGTGTATCCCAAGGACAACCCCAGTGTGCATGGTGCAAGGAAGCCGAGAAGAATGGCAAACCTCCTAGAGAACACAGCTGTCAATGGTACGGGGGCTGCACCTAGATCGGGTGCGGGTGCAGCTGTTCCTTGGCTTGACCAGGAAGCCTAGAAGGGGAAATCAGCTTTTCCACACCGCTACCCATACGAGAGCAGCCGATCAAGGGAACCCGGCGACCGTCTGACCGCGGATAACGCAACCTCAACTCGTCTCGAAACCTCCAACGACCTCGCCCTTTCCCGGACCAGCTCAAAGCCGAACGCAGCTGACGGGCTCGGCTTGGCTCCCGTTTGACCCGACTGCGCCGGCTCCAGAAATCCCCAACAACCACGGGCCGCTCCACCCACCACCGCACCTATCAACCCATTAGGCTCCGTTCTCGACCGTTGGATCACCAAGGGGAGAAAACAGTGGCATCAGTCAGTACGAGCTTGCGAACCAGTCTGGACGTCCAAACATGCGCCGCCCTATTCAAGAAGGTCGGCGAAGCCGGCCTGGCTGAAAAGAAGGGGACTGCAATGTTCGGAAAGGCAGCGGCAGCGATCGGTGGAATGGGGGACCCTTCATCAGCTTGGGGCTTCTACACGCCGGAGAAGGAGCCCAGTCCGTTTGATGTTCTGGACGATGGTGGACCTCAGTTTTCGGTCGGTGTCAACTTTCCGAAGTCTTTCGGCGCCGGACAGGGTGGCGCTACAAGGGTGCAGATGGAGGTTTATGACGATGACTCCGTCCGCACCGTTGCGTTGGTAGCGGACGGTTCCCGCAAGGCTCCGGACTATCTGAACCGGTTCGTTAGCGCCTTTAGGTCAAGCGACCCTTCGATCGAGATAGTTCGATGATGAGCATCACGAATGTCAGTCGCCCCATGACCTAATACGAGTATTGCAAGGTTCACCGAAAGAAGGTGAAGCTTGTGAGATGTCCCGACTGCAAGGGTGTAGGAAAGTCGATGACCACACATTGCCGCCGTTGTGCAAACACTGGCTATCAGTGCCCGAAACACAAGGGCCAATGGCGCTAGGCCAGAAGCGACGGTGGCTGACCCCGGAGGGGAACGGCTGTCGCCCTATGGCATCGCTACGAAAGAGGTGGAGTGTTGTAGGTCTCCTAGCCTGAACCAGCGAACTCTTTCCTATGAAATGCGACCTTTCGTTTGACGCCCGTTTGACCTAGCCCGCCCCACCCCCAGGATGCCCAACCCTCACCGGTCTCTCACCCGCCACCGCACCTGGTTCCCGAGCGCGTTGGGCTCAGTTGACCCGATGCTTGGTCTGGAGCCAAGGAAGCAAACTACTGCCAGGGCGAGGATCTCGCTCGCTGTCTGATAGGCCTCGTCGGCAACTCTGGCGACACCGTCGTCCCACTGCACCTCTCAAGTGTGCGGTGTATGCTTGCGGCCTGTATGCAACGCACGAACATCTTTCTCACCGAGGAGCAGCAAGACGGGGGGCTGTCGTGTACATATTCTTCCCACTTGTGAATGGCGTCGGCCAGCTCGGCAGGTGCGAACCGAGCGTTGTCGGGACGGGTTCCGCCGATCCAGTTCTGTGTACGTCGAAATTCGCCTGGGGTCAGATTCAGCTGTCCTCCTCGCACGTTCCGCATCAAGACGCTGTGGATCTCACGAATCAGCCGCAGTGAGACGGGGAGCTCTTCCAGCCGCCGAACGCCGTGGTTAAGCGCGTCGATGTATCGGATCACTTCCTCGACAGGAACACGGCGATCTGTCTGCAGGAGTTCCGCCTCGGCAAAGAGAACATCATTGAGCGAAGCGTGTACCTTCGATTTGGTCGACAAAACCGCTTCTCTGCCGACATAAACACGAAGAAGGATCAGGCAGCACCGAAGCCGCTCCGTCGGGCCAACGCCCGATCTGCTCGAAGAGGCTAGCCAAGAACACGCGGACAGTTCTAGGTCGGGCGGAGGGAGAGGAGCTGGATCAAAGTAGATATATCCCGTTCGGTGTTCGCGATATACGCCGGCGCGGTTCGAGGTCATCGTCTTATCTCGAGTTTCATCATGCCGATCTATCATTAAGGAACTGAGTCGAATCTTAATTATGTATGGAGATAGTTCGGAAAGCAACCATTTGGGCCCGTCACGATCGGGACAGCCATGCCAATCATCTACTACGAAGATCGTTTCAGAGTCAGGCGACCCACAACACAGTTGCAACCTGATTCCCGAGCGCGTTGGGGCTCAGTTGATCCGATGCTTGGTCTGGAGCCAAGGAAGCAAACTACTGCCATTGCACCTCTCAAGAGTGCGGTGTATGCTTGCGGTGTATGCAACGCACGAACATCTTTCTCACTGAGGAGCAGCAAGAGAGGCTGCAGCGGCGTGCCGACGAAGAGGGCATCTCGAAATCGAGCCTCATCCGGCGCATCTTGGACGAAGAACTCGCCATAGTCAGAACGAAGGTTCCTGCCGAGGAAGCCATCCTCGGGACCTCTGGAATATGGGCAGATCGGGATGAAGCTGATCTGAGCGACGTCACGCGATGGCGCAGAGAAAGCCCCCTCGAGCGCTTGAGCTGATGAAGCTCTTCGATACCGATGTCCTGATCGAACATCTCAGAGGCAACGAGCAGGCGACAGCCCTACTCCTCGACGCGTCGTCAAACGAACAAGCAGCTTGCTCGGTGCTGACTCGGTTCGAGCTGCTGGCCGGAATGCGCTCCAATGAGCGATCCAGGATCAGACAACTGCTCGACTCGCTGACGAACCTAGAGGTCTCATACGAAACGGCAAACAGGGCTGGGGAGTTGGCACGCCAATATCGAAGAAGCCACGAAGGCATCTCTTCGATCGACTACTTGATCGCAGCCACCGCCGAGGTGAACGGCGCAGACCTGCTCACACGAAACGTCAAGCACTTCCCCATGTACGGCGACCTCAAACCCGCCCTCTGACGGCTGTAGAGAATCGAATACTCGGGTCAAGCCGCACCTGGTTCCCGATCGCGCGGTAAGCTTGAGGCGGTAGCCACTCCCTACTACCTCTGGTATACTCGTGGTATGAAGATCAGTGTGAGCCTCCCTGATGAGGATGTCGAGTTCCTTGATAACTACGCGCAATCTCAGGGTTTCGACTCTCGATCAGCCGTTGTCCACACTGCAGTGCGGATGCTCCGCTCGTCGAAACTCGGCGACGCCTATGCCGACGCATGGCTCGAGTGGGAAGAGTCTGACGACGCAGAGCTCTGGGGCAAGACCACATCTGACGGCCTGACCTGATGCTCCGCGGCGAGATCCGCCTGGTTGATTTTGGCCAGGCGCTGTCTGGTGAATCCCGTGAACAGAGGCCTGCCGTGATCGTGAGCAATGACGGTGCCAACTCCACGGCGGCGCGACTCGGCAGAGGCGTCATCACCGTCGTTCCGATGACTTCCAATGTCGATCGGGTGTACCCGTTCCAAGTCTTCGTGCCGGCGCACGAGAGTGAGCTCGAGCGGGACTCAAAGGTGCAAGCGGAGCAGGTTCGTTCGGTCTCTGTCTACAGAGTCGGGCGAACACTCGGCTCGGTCCCTGCACCGTTCATGCGCGACGTGGACGAGGCTCTGAGACTTCATCTATCGCTCTAAGTCGAGCGAAAAATCCGAGCACCAAGCCATCACCGCACCTAGTTCCCGAGCGCTCGTCTGACGCGACCTAGCAAAACGCCTGGTCAGCGCGATTTCCGTCAACTCAGAAACAGGTGCAACAGCTTCACAGTCTCGCGATATCGTGATTTCATGCAGTCATGACCAAGCAAACGACCGTGCGACTTCCTGACGAGTTGGCCGACGATGCGGAGGCTGTGGCTCGTGTTGAAGGGACAAGTGTGAACTCTTTGATCGTCGATGCGCTTAGGAACGAGATCGAACGCGTCCGCAGCGACAATGACTTCACCAGCCGGGCAAAACAACTCCTCGAGCGGGACAAGGAGCTTCTAGAACGACTCGCTAAGTGACCCGTTACATAACGCTCGGTGAGTTCTTCTGGCTAGCCGAACAGGTCACCGGTATCGATGCGGATGTTCTTGCCAAGGCTTCCCGATCGGATCTAGCCGACTCTGCCCTCCACGCCCCTCAAGCCCGGCTTCGGCGAGGATGAGTTCTTACCCGGACATCTACGACAAAGCAGCTGTATTGGTATGCCGTCTTGCGTGGAACCATCCACTGCCCGACGGGAACAAGCGTGCCGCATGGGCATGTCTGGTCATGTTCATCGACCTGAACAACGGAGCCTGGCATCCCGATCCCCCAGACGTCGACGAAGCCGAAGAGGCCATGCTGGCGATCGCCGCCGGAGAGGTCGATGAGGCTTGGACGGCCACTTGGCTTCGAGAACGGGTCCAGTTCGACGAGCCGGCCGGGTAGTTCGTTTGACACGACGTTCTGCGGACAGAACACCAGCAGCCGACCCTCTCCACTCCACCGCACCTAGATCCCGGGCGCGTCTGAAGTCAGTTTATGTCGAGGATTAGATTCAGCACTGCCCGAATCTCAGCCAGAGCCGCAGCGCCAACGTTTCCTCTAACTGATTCGACCCGATCGACCGACACAGATCTGATGTGCTGACATTGCGCGGCGGAATCCGTCTCCAGGCCGTTGGTCTCATCCGCATGGATCTCGACCTCTGAGCCGAATGCCCGGATCGTGGATGTCACCGGAACCACCTGCACGACATTGGCCGATTCATCAATGATTTCCTGGGCAGTAACGACCACGACGGGGCGCCGCATGCCCGCCTCCCGACCTTTTGGAGAACCAACGTCGAGGTCGACGACGTCACCCGAGGTCAGCATCGAGCCAGCTCGTCTCGTCCTCGGATAGAGGAGTACTCAAGTCTCGGCCGATGCGCTGCTGACGAAGACGTCGAGCGGCGATAGCCACGGCCTCCCCGACCGTCGTTCCGAGGTCTTGAGCCAGCTTCTTTAGCTCCTCATGGGTCTCACGATCGACACGCACGCTAGTACTTGGCATATGATTCAGCATACGATATTGCATACCAAGATGTCAACACAACCTAGTTCACGATGAGCACCGCGACTTGACTACCTGGGGTGTTGCATATACGCTACACCCCATGAGATACGCAGATCTCATCAGAGCAATACGTGAATCGGCTGGTCTTTCAATGAGAGAACTCGCTGATCGCGCCCGCGTCGCCGCCTCCACTGTTTCGAGAATCGAGGCTGGTGCGGTCTCTCCCTCAGCAGAGACCATCGATCGCCTGCTTCTTGCCTGCGGTCTCGAACGCACGGACTCCCCTGCTGATATCCCATCGATCGCCGGCCTCGGAGATGCTTGGAACGAAGTCGCTGCACGGCCCGACTGGACACGCATTCGCGCCCTACTCGACACACTTGACGCGCACCCCGAGTACCGGAGTCCCGCCACGATTGCCGAGCCTGAACCATCCGGATCCCCGGTTATGGACAACCTCCTGGCTGGGATCGCCGAAACCATCGCTGACATGGAGGGCTACCGGCCCCCAAAGTGGACTGAACGGGTCGAACCGCTCGATCAAGAATGGACTACGCCCGGTACACCCCGAATGCTCGAGGCGCGCAAAGCTTCGACACCGACTCGGTTGGCTAATCGGCACATAACCATCGATACGGAAAGCCTCTGGCGACGCCCAGCCGCAATTGGCTGAGCTCTTAACACCTGCGCTGATTGAGCAGTATCTAAGGGAGCTCGCCGAGATACTTGGAGACAACGGACCACGTGAAAAAGTCATCGTTGTGGGTGGTGCCCTTCTAGCTCACTACGGCATCCGAGAAGGGACTCGTGACGTCGACAGCGCTAAACAACTCAGTGAAGACCTCAAGGCTGCAGCCGCAAAGGTTGCCAAACGCCATGACCTTGCTCATGACTGGCTAAACGCCAAGGCAGCGGCGTTTCGCCCAGCCACTCTCGATGAAAGCGACTGCGAAGAGATCCTCAGCCAGGGCCGGCTATTCGTTCTGGCAGCGCCGGTCGATCAGGTATTCCTCATGAAGTTGAACTCCATTCGGGCGACAGATCAAGCCGATCTCGTCCTTGCTTGGGGACACACCAGCTTTGTGAATGCGGAAGAGGTCGTGTCTGCATACGGCGAAGCATTCCCTGCGGGACCTGAGGACGAATTCCTTGCTGAATATGTCTTGCGCATCATCGAGGACGCGTCGAAGGCCGGTTGATTCGCCCTGCGGCTCCGCGCTCGCATTGATTCGCGCAGAATCCGTTTGACCTCCGTCTGACCCACCCAAGACGGGCTCCAAAATCCCCACAGGCCCCCCCTCAACAACAGCACGGACCGTCGCTGTGAAGCTGGAGATCCCGCGGCCGTCTGACTGGACTGAGAGTGCCTATCGTGTCCGACGATGAGCCAAGCAACCTTCCCCGCAAAACCCGAGGTCAAGTACGCAGAGAGCGGAGAGGTCAGCATCGCCTACATGACGGTTGGAGAAGGCCCCGATGTCGTCATGGTTCCCGGGTTCGGATCGCATCTGGAAAGGGCCTGGGAGTTCCCCCGACTCGCCCACTTTTATCACCGGCTCGCGTCCTTTTGCCGACTGACCCTTCTCGACAAGCGGGGGACGGGTTTGTCAGATCGGGTTTCCCCGGATGCGTTGCCCGGCATCGAACAACGTATGGAAGACTTGAAAGCGGTGATGGATCAAGCCGGGGTCGACACCGGATCCCTGATCGGACACTCCGACGGGGGCCCACTGGCGATTCTTTTTGCAGCCACCTACCCATCCCGAGTCGATCATCTGGTGTTGGTCAACACCTACGCCAAGCGGATCAGCTCACCGGCCTACCCACACGCCCTACCTCCCGAGGTCTACGAAGGCTTCAAAACGGTGGTCAGTGAGGGCTTTGGGGGGCCGGTGGCTGCCGATGTGCTCGCTCCCGGTGCAGACGTCAGCTTTCAGGAATGGTGGGCAGGCACGATTAGGGCCAGCATGAGCCCGGCCGCCGCCAGGGCGATGATGGCTATGAACACCGATATCGATGTTCGTGAGGCTCTGCCGGCGGTTCACGTGCCGACATTGGTGATCCACCGTGTCGACGATGCCGCCAACCCACTCGAAGGCGCCCGTGACATCGCTTCCCAAATCGGCGGCGCCGTGATCGTTGAGCTCCCCGGCGCGGACCACTTCCCCTGGATGGGCGATAGCGAATCGGTGCTTACCCAGATCGAGCAGTTCATCACCGGAGCACCCGTTGGGGCGGCATCTTCCCAGATGCTGGCCAGTGTGCTTTTCACCGACATCGTCTCGTCCACAGAGAGGTTGGCCGAGCTGGGCGACCGTGAGTGGTCCTCTCTGTTGAAGACTCACGACGGAATCGTCGCCGCCGAGGTTGTTCGCCATGGGGGTCGCGAGGTGAAACACACCGGAGACGGGTTCATGACGGTGTTCGAAGGCCCAGCCCGAGCGGTGCGCTGTTGGCTCTCCATCGCCAGACGAGTGAATGAGGTCGGTCTGGCGATTAGAGGTGGGCTCCACACCAGCGAAGTCGAAGTGGTCGCCGACGGCGACATAAGGGGGCTTGGAGTCCACATCGCGGCCCGTCTCATCGGGATGGCATCTCCCGACGAGTTGATCGTGTCGTCGGTGGTCCGCGACCTCTCGGTCGGTTCCGGTATCGACTACCAAGACCGGGGACAGCGCGAGCTCAAGGGCGTGCCCGGAAGCTGGCAGCTCTACGGAGTAACCGTTTCCTAGATTCTTGGTCCGCCGGTCCGGGTTCGAGATAGCCGCCGCCGGTGGCCGTCTCCGGGCGGTTCGGTTCCCACCCAGGAACAGGCGACTACACCCATTGCACGTCTTCGTCGTTTGTCTTCCTGCCGGCCGCCCGATACCGGTGAAGGAGGTTGAGGCCAGCCAACTCGATCTCTGACGGATCTTGGCCAGGCGAGCATCCAGCAGCCCACACAACACGCCGAAAGTCGGGGTTCTCTGAGCGAGCTATCAGCTCCGAGGTGTATCGTTGATCCTGGCGCAATGAGTGCTACCCGGGCCGGGACACATCGACCATCGCACGCCTTGTCGCCCGCGGGACCCGGTAGCCATTGTTGGTTGTCCAGCAAGTTGGTGTCTAGGAAAAAGAATTCGAGGAGTCGTTCGCTGTGGAGCAATCTGAAGTCACCACTGAGCTGGTAGCCCTGAATGCTGACATCGTTGGCTACAGCGCCCACGTCGCCGACGATCTGGAGACGACAACTGCGACAATGTCTCTCTATCGCGACCTGGTACAGAATCAGGTCGAATCGAACACTGGCACGCTGACCAGCTTCGTCGGTGACAGTTTCATGGCTGTCTTCGATGACGCCATGGCGGCCCTGAAGGCGGCGCTGGCCATAAGCCATCAAATCGAGGAGCACAACGCACCTCTCCCCACGAATCAACGAATTCGCTTTCGCATGGGGATGGACCAGGGTCCGGTCACTTACGCGGCAGGAAATCATCACGGCGACGCTCTCAACATCGCCGCGCGCATACAGGCCATTGCGAAGCCCGGGGGTCTTTCTGTTTCGGGCCGGGTGTATACCGCTCTCGACGAACCGGCGCTCAGGTTTCGTCCGATGGGCAGTCAGTTGCTCAAGAACATCCCCGAGCACATCGACGTTTACGAGTTCGTCGATCTACCTACTGAAGAGTCGACTAGGCCGAGCCACAGTCACCTCAGACTCGAGGCACCAACTCTGGCCATACTTCCTCCGCACAAAGAGCTGGTGGATGACACGGTCAAGTCCTCGGTCGAAATGATGCGGCGCGATCTGATTCACCGATTGTCGTCCCTTCCCGACTTGAACATTATCGATGCCACGGAGGAACCAGGACAACAGACCGGGCCCGCCGCCCGGTACATGATCGAGATAGGTGTCCACCAGTTCGACGACAACATCAGGGTTTTTGGTGTCCTCTTCGACGTGAACACGATGAATGTCGTGAAGTCACACAAGTGGAATACAACCCGAGGTGAGATCTTCTCACTCTCCGAGACGTTCGCAGATGACTTGACCCGCTCGGTCGAGGTGGAATTGGTTGTCGGGGAGCCAGCGAGGCTTTATGCCGAATTGGATGACCCCGAATCCATCGAGAAGATCTACTTGGGTTGGTACAACCTCCGCAACGACACCCTGGAAGGGTATGAACGTGCGATCGACATGTTCTCTCAGGTGTCGTCGAAGCACCCCGAGGCACCTTACGGATACGTGCTGTCGGGTTTCGCGTACTGGCTAGCCAGTGCCAACCAGTGGGTTGACGACCCTGCCGCGGCTCTGGAGAAAGCTCAAGAACAGGCTGCTCTTGGTGAGGCAGCAGGCGACCCCACGGGGATGGCTCAGGCCGTTCAGGCCGCAGTCTCCATGTCGAGAGGCAACGTGGACGAGGCGCTACGGATGCTCGACCAACTGGAAATCGTCCGGCCTACGTGCGACGTTACCTACGGGCTTGAGGGAAGCATCCGTAGGTATCTCGGGCAATGGGAACAGGCCGTTGAGTTGCTGGACAAGGCAATGCGCTTGACCGGTATCAACAAGCCCTGGTATCCGACGGTGAAAGCCAGTTCGCTTTTCGTAGGGGGAAGGCTTGAAGAAGCAGGCACCCTCGCTGAGGCTGTTCTCGAGTATCAGCCGAATAACCTGGAAGCACTGATGGTGCTCGCAGCAAGTCAGGTAGAGCTGGGCCGGGAACGGAGGGCACGTGCAACCGCGGACCTGATTCGAAGACGCTTCCCAACCGTTGACGCCCAGGCGTGGTTGGAAAAAACGCCATACCAACGCCGCGAGATAATCGACCGCTGGAAAGACGACCTAGCGTTGGCAGCTGCGTCCGCCTAGAAAAGGTCCAACACCGAAAAGCTAGCCCAGGCGACTCGACCCGACGTCCACAAACCGAGATAGTCACATGAGAGATCGTGAAGGCTCCGGTGGATCAGACACTGGTTCGGCGTTTTCGCGGCGAGAAGTCCGACTCCGAGCCAGCTGAACCGTCGACGTGGCTCAGGCACCTGTTTCCAGGCTGGCATGATCAACCGGGCAACGGCCGTGGTATTCCGCATTACGCGATCGCACGTGCCGCGTCGTTCGAGACCCCTGCTCTCGAATGGAATGCCGCAGAAGCTCTCGACAGCAACCTTGGCTTGGGTTCGGCCCAGCCGTATTTGCGAAGCTGTGAGCACTCACTCAGAGTCGGATGGTGACTCGACCGGACCAGCGGGGACCCGTCGAAGAAGCATGTTTCTGTGGCCATCGGGCTCATCGCTTACGATCATTTCCGGGCAAACCAAAACAGGGGCTTCACGGTCCATGCGACTCTCAAGCCGATTGTGCTCCACCCAGGTAGGCCTCTTGGACTCGAGGATCTTTGAGGAGATCCTCCGAAGAGCCTTCCAACACGATCTCGCCAGTCTCCAGCACGTAACCTCGGTCGGACAGTCTGAGTGCGGCTCTCGCGTTTTGCTCAACGAGTAGCACCGTCAGTCCTTCGTCGCGGAGTCGAGAGATCGTGTCGAACACATCCGCGGCGATGAGCGGAGCCAGGCCTAACGACGGTTCGTCGAACAGCATGAGCTTGGGTTTCGACATCATCCCTCGCCCCACCGCCAGCATCTGCTGCTCACCACCACTCATCGTCTCGGCGAGCTGCGATGTCCGCTCCTCCAAACGGGGAAACAGGGAGTACACCCACTGAAGGTCTTCGTCGATCTTCTTCTTGCCCGCCTCCCGATACCGGTGGTACGCACCGAGCAGCAGATTCTCATGAACGGTCATGTCACCGAAGATCTGACGACTCTCGGGAACATGGGCGATGCCGGCCCTGACGATGTTCGCCGGGTCAGCTGAGGTGATGTCCTCACCATCTAGGGAGATCGAACCCGCAGATGAAGGGATCAGCCCCGAAATCGCCTTGAGCAAAGTCGACTTGCCGGCACCGTTGGCACCGACCAGCACCACTATCTCACCTGGGGAAACCGCCAGCGAAGCACCAGTCAGGGCCTGAATCGACCCGTAGCTGACATCGAGCCCTTCGACCTCGAGCATCGCCGTGTCCTTCGCCATAGTCATTCCTCGGTCCCCAGGTAGGCGCGGATCACTTCAGGGTTCTTCTGGATATCAGCGGGGTTGCCTCGAGCCAGCACCTTGCCTTGCTCAAGGACGAGCACGTCGTCGACGACCCGCATGACAACGTCCATGTCGTGTTCGACCAGGATCACCGTGGTGCCCTGCTCGGCGATCCGGCTGATCATCTCGGCCAACTCGGCACTTTCCGAGGTGTTCAAGCCTGCCGCAGGTTCGTCGAGAAGAAGCAACTCCGGCTCGGCTGATAGGGCGCGTGCGATCTCGAGGCGTCGCTGCCAACCCAAAGGCAAGTCAACCGCGCTCGCATCGGCCTGTTCGACAAGACCGGTCAGCTCGAGCAGTGCTTGAGCTTCTTTGAAGACCCGTTGCTCCTCGGCGCGACCTGAGGGAAGAGAAAGTGCAGCTGTGGCCAAACCTGCCTTCATGTGCCTGTGACGGCCCACCATCACGTTCTCGATAACCGACATCCCCTCGAACAGCCGCACGGTTTGGAACGTTCGGGTCACTCCTCGTTGGGCGACCTGATATGGGGCAAGGCCGACGATCGACTCGCCGCCAACCAGAACGTCACCGGACGTAGGTCGATAAAGCCCCGTGATCACGTTGAACAGCGTGGTCTTGCCTGCGCCGTTCGGACCGATGATCCCCTGGATCGTCCCGGGCTCAACCTCAAGCCTGACATCGTCCAGCGCTGAGATACCGCCGAAAACCACACTGACGCCGCGCACGTCGAGGATCGGGGAACTGGCTGTCATGCTCGACCCAAGCGTCTTGCCAGCAAATTCTTGATCCTCGGAGCGAGCCCTTCCGGCATGAAGATCATCAACACAATCAAAGCGATACCGAACAGAACCGGCTCATACTCGGTCCCGGAGCCCTCAACGAAGAAGCGGAGTCGGGTCCGCAGAAGCTCCTCCAAGCCCAAGACGATGGCCACTCCCAACGGGGCACCCCAGACGGTGCGGGCGCCACCCAACGCGGCCATTACAACAAGGGCAACCGACGCTAAGAAGTCGAAGGGAGTCGGTGACACCGCTGCTTGGAAGTGGGCGAAAAGACTGCCGGCGACACTGGCAAAGACTGCACTCAAAGCAAACGCCTGAGCTTTGTAGTGGGTGACATCCACGCCCATCATTCCCGCGGCCAGCTCACTGCCCCGATTGCTTTCAAGGCACGACCGAAACGGGGCCGGACGGCATTCTTTCCCAGGGCGATCACCGCAAGAGCCAGAATCCAGACCAGGACAAAGAAACGCTCCACCGGCCAGAGGGTGAACGACCCGATAGCGATACGTGGCACATCGGAGATCCCGTCGAAGCCCCGGTGATGTTGGTGGTGGACAACTGAAACCCGAAGTTCTCCCGGAACAAGATGAAGACGACGATCCCGAAACCGAGCGTCCCCATGGCCAGGTAATGCCCCTTCAACCTGAGCAGGGGCCTACCGATCACATAAGCCAGCCCACCGGCGACAGCGGCGCCAACCACCATTAAGACCCACGGCCACCACCAGGCGTCTCGGAGGCCAAACGAGTAATCGGGAGACGTAAATATGGCTGTTGTGTAGGCGCCGATCCCGAAAAAGGCAGCCTGACCCAGCGAAACCTGCCCGGCGAATCCCATGAGAATGTTCAGCCCGACGACGATCATCGAGAAGATTCCGATGCGGACCATCACCGAAGGGGTGTAGATCCCGAAGGTCAGCTCCGCCATCCCGATTCCGCCCGGTTCGAATACCTCGATCAGCAGAATCGCGGCTAGCACGGCAGCGAAGATGCCGATCCCTTTCCATTCGGTCCCACCCAAGAGGGCCTTGTCCAGATCTTCGGAGGTTTTCTGACGAGAGGTGGATTCGCTCATGCTCAAACCTTCTCCACCTTCTGGCGACGGCTCAACAATCCGTGCGGCTTGAACAGCAAGACCAGGATCAGAACCACAAAAGCAAAGATGTCCTTGAGGCCGGCCTTGGTCACTCCGGCACCGATGTTCTCGATCACCCCGAGCATGAGGCCCCCCAGCACCGCGCCGACAGGGTTGACCAGCCCACCGATGATGGCCGCGACGAACCCCTTCACCCCGATGATGAGCCCCATGTCGTAGGTTGGCCGGGTTGCCGGACCGAGCACAGTCCCGCCAAGACCGGTGATGGCAGCAGACAACGTGAAAGCAATCATTGACATCCGCCCCGGCTTGATGCCCATCAGGCGAGCCGCGGTCTTGTTGGTGGCGCTGGCACGAAGGGCCCGACCGGTCATGGTCTTTGAGAAGAGGAAATAGAGGGCGATTGCGACCACGGCCACAGTCCCCCAGATCCACAGGCTCTGCGCCTGGATGATTGCACCACCCACCCGGAACACCTTGTCCCGAGCCTCGAGCGTTGTGAACGTGGGCATGGTGAACTGGTCGCCTCCCCACACGATGAACGCCAAACCTTGGAGGACGATATAGGTACCGATGGTGATGATGATCAAAGTCAGTTGGCTGCTGTCGCGGGCGGGCCGAATCGCCAGCCGCTCCTCGGCCAACCCGGCAATGGTGGCAACCACCACACCGGCAACCACAGCTAAGAACAGCCGGGTGCCCGGCGACATGCCAGCGAGGGACTCCAGGTTCGTCACCCAAACCGCGGTCATCGCCCCCAACATGGCAAAGGCGCCCTGAGCGAAGTTGACGATGTCGGTCACGTTGTAAATGACAACAAAACCGAGGGCCACCAACCCGTAGATGGCTCCGCCGCGGAGTCCGTCAAGCGTCAGCTGCAGGTATTGGGAGGGACCGAAGTTCTTACCGGACCCCAGCGAGATGATCAGCCACAGAACGGCCAGGATCCCAACCCCGACGAGGATACGCCGGATCCAGGTCCGGCGTATCTCTTCACTCATAGGGATTAGCGAGCTTAGTCGTGGCTAGCTACCCCAGTCCTCAGGGGGGAAGTAGGTGAACTCGCCGTTATCTACCCGGATGTACACAAAGGCTGACTCGGTGTCGAGACCGAGGTGGTCATCAGGTGTGATCGTGTACGTTCCCGATGTTCCCGGGAAGTCCTTGACGTTGCCTTCGATCCAGTCGCGGATCGCAGCACGTCGATCTGCCAGGCTCGTACCCTCGTCGAGGGTCTCCATTGCCTGGAAGCTCCACAGCAAGGCATCGTAGGCCTGGCCGCCAAAGCCGTTGGGCGCCTCGCCGGTGAACGCCGTGTAGTCGGTGATGTAATCGAGGACGTGTCCACGGTTGGGGTTGTCCTCAGGCAACGACTCGCCACCCATCAGCGGCGTGCAGGGGAGGACTACGCCTTCTGCAGCGCCGGCCGAAGACTCAACGAGAAGTCCGGGGTCGCAGCCACCAGAGAAAGAGACAATCGCGGTGTCCGGCAAGGCCTCGTCGATGGCGACGATGACCGCTCCGGGAGAAACGGAACCGATGGTGACGACATCACACCCGGCACCTGTCACCGACACGACCTGTGGGAACTCGCTGTCAGTCCGCTCGAAGCTGTCGCTGTAGACCACTGAGATTCCGGTGTCGGCCAGGACGTTCTCCAGCTGGTTCAACGTGTCCTGCCCGTAGCCACTGTTCTCGTAGAGGTGGCATACCGAGCCGGTGTTGATGAACTCGAGGTATTCCAGCATCGCTTCGGCAACCATGTCGTTGGCGTGCGGAGTCTTGAAAATCCATTCACGGGTTTCGCCCGTGTCGGGGTCGGCAACAATTGCTCCGGCTGCACCGAGCCCGATCATGGGCACCTGTGCCTCGGTCGCGAGGGGGACGATCGCCAGAGCGTTACCGCTCAGGTTGCCTGCAACCAGCACGTCGACTTCATCTTCGTTGATGAGGCCTTGTGCGGCGGCAGCGGCGGTGTCTGGGTTCGACTCACTGTCGAGGACGATGATCTCCACCGGGTGGACCACACCATCGGGGCCGGTGATCCCGCCCTGTGCGTCCATTCGCTCCTGCATCATCTCGGCAGTTTGCTCCGTAGGCACACCGAGGAAACTGGCTCCCGTGATCGAGGCGATCACACCGACTCGATACGTGGTGCCGGTCTCACCGGCAACTGTCGTCTCCGATCCGTTATCGGAGGGCTGAGTGGTAGCCCCACTTCCGTCAGTAGTCGTCGTGTCGGTTGCGTCAGAGCAACTCGCAATCACGAGGGACATCGCTGCCACCATTACGACACCCAGCAGGCGTTTCGATCTCATCCTCGGTCCTCCTCCTGGATTGTTACCTAGAGATGTGGCTGACCAGCTGATGACCAGCCTTTTCCACGTCAATTCGCATCATATGGAAACTAGGTTTCCGTGTCAAGGGATTCCGAGTCAGGATGTGGGACAAAACCGGCCCGGGTTTTCATCTGGTTGAAATACGACTTCCGTCTGGTAAGATTCGAACACCAGCGTGACGGTCAGCTGGGTCGACTAACCGACAGTCCCAACCGAAAGTCAGAGTGACCACATGCAGACTTCTGACCCGAGAATTGGAAGGCCTCGCACCTCCTCGCAAGACAGCGACCACCTCACCCTTCCACACAAGAACGCAGGAATTCGTGTCTTCTGATCCGACCGAGAAGGTCCTGGGGATCCTTGGAGGAATGGGCCCCGCTGCTACGGCCCATTTCTACCAACAACTTGTCGCCGCGACGCCCGCCCAGACCGACCAGGACCATCCTCGTGTTGTGATCATTTCCGACCCGACCATCCCTGATCGCACCAAATACCTCCTGGGCTCTGGGCCCGACCCCTGGCCCAAGTTGGTGAGGGCTGCGGTGAGCCTCAGATCTGCCGGGGCCGGCCTGATAGTCATGCCCTGCAACACCGCATCCGTCTTCATCGATCGTTTGAGTGACCACGTAGCTGTGCCATTCGTCGATTGGATCGGTGCTGCCGCTGAAGAGTTCCAAGGCCAACACTCACCGGTCGGAATCATGGCCACGTCAGGGACAATCCAAACCGGCCTCTATCAGGAGGCACTCGAAACCCGCAACCTCGAACACCGAGCGCCGTCTCAATCTGCGCAGCGTTTGGTAATGGACGCCATCTACGGCCCCGACGGTCTCAAGACCACAGGGCGATCCAACGCCAGCTCCAGGGAGAAGCTGGTTGCCGTCGCCTCCGCGCTGAAGGAAGCCGGCGCAAAAAGCCTTGTGCTGGGGTGCACCGAACTGCCCGTGATCATGGCGGCAGACGACCCGGGTTGGCCCCTCCCCACGATCGACCCGGCCCAAACCGCGGTCACCAAAGTGTTGCAATGGATCAAAGGCGTGGCGGCTCCGGCATGAGTATCGACGTCCTAATCAGCGGTGGGGTAGTCATAGACGGCTCGGGGAATCCCGGCTTCCGAGCGTCCGTCGCCATCGCAGGTGATCGGGTCAGCATTCTGTATGGCGAGACGACCCAAATCGAAGCTCAGACCACCATCGACGCCACCGGGCTTGTGGTCAGCCCCGGTTTCATCGACCTCCACTCACACTCGGGGTTGATGATCCTCGAAGACCCGACCCACGAAATCAAGATCCGTCAAGGGGTCACATCGGAGCTAGTCGGCGTTGACGGGATCTCCTACGCCCCAATTGGCGACAGTCAACGACTCCAAGAGCTAGTCCGATTCAACGCCGGTCTCGACGGCAGACCCGATATTGACTACTCATGGGCAACGGTCGCTCAGTATTTGCGGAAATTCGAGCAGACCGTATCGCTGAATATCGGAATGGTCATCGGCAACTCAGCGCTACGCCTCTCCGTCATGGGTTGGGATGACGAACCCGTCACCGCCAAGGATCTGAACAACATGAAAGCTCTGCTCAGGGAGGGAATGGAGGAAGGTGCGCTCGGGCTCTCCAGCGGCCTCGACTACCCGCCTGGCTCGTTCGCGACCACCGAAGAGTTGATCGAACTCTGTGAGGTGGCCGGAGCTCTCGGCGGGATTTACCACACCCACATGCGATACCAGCTGGGTGACCGGTTCCTGGATCCCCTACGTGAAGCGATCGACATAGGGCGACGTTCGGGGAGTCCGCTTCATGTCACCCATCTCTACCGGAGGGCTGTGGCGCCAGGCGGCTCCCACGAACTCCTCGATCTGATCCACGCTGCCAACGACGAAGGGGTCGAGACGACCTTCGACACATATCCCTTTGCATGGAGCAGCACCAAACTTCTCATGCTCATACCGATGTCGCTTCAAGCAGGAGGGCCCGACGCCTTGATCGACCGTTTGTCAACGCTCTCTGCCCGGTCCGAAATCAGGAGCGCCATCGATAAGAGGGCCGACAACTATGGCGGATCTCACGTTTGGGGCCGGATTCATCTTGGACACTTCGCCGACCCGGCCAACCAGGCATACGAAGGACTGTCGATCGCCGAAGTTGCCGCACTCCGAGATCAACATCCGGCCGACGCGATATGTGACCTGCTCGTCTCCGAAGACCTCCGAGTCAATCAGGTCGCAGCCGGGCCCGACCCTCTATCCATTGCCGCGTTTGTGACCGATCCGGTTTCGATGGTCGGCAGCGACTCGGTGTTCATCGGCGAACGTCCCAGCCCTCGCACCTACGGGACGTTTCCCCGCATTCTCGGCCAGCTGGTTCGCGATGAAAGGGCGCTGACTCTTCCCGACGCGATCAGGAAAATGACATCGTTCCCGGCTCAGACCTTGGGCATCGGAGACCGCGGACTGCTTCGTGGCGGGATGAAGGCCGACGTAGTTGTGTTCGACCCTGACCAAATCAGGTCGGTCGCCACCTACGAGGACCCACGCCGTATGGCGGAAGGCGTTCACCACGTCTTGGTCAACGGGACCTTTGTCCTCCGGGACGGACGGATGACTGGCGCCCTTCCCGGGCGAGCACTGGGCACACCACTGGGCACGCCATGAGTCTTTTAGTCAAGAACGGAACTGTCGTCACGCCAGATGGACGAAGCGAGGTCGACATATTGTGCGAAGCGGGGTCAATCAAACGAACAGCGCCCCGCGGAACCGGGCTTGAGGCTGACGAGGTCATCGACGCCTCTGACCGCTACGTATTC
This sequence comes from Acidimicrobiia bacterium, assembly GCA_965216445.1. Taxonomy (GTDB): domain Bacteria; phylum Actinomycetota; class Acidimicrobiia; order Spongiisociales; family ZC4RG35; genus MA-ANB-1. Next base: position 190,137 of record OZ244166.1, on the reverse strand, counting down.
GCAGGCTTCATCGACCCTCATATCCATTCCCGGGAACCCGGCCTCACCCACAAGGAGGACTTCGCCCATGCCACTGCGGCGGCCGCAGCTGGCGGGATCACCACGGTCTTTGAGATGCCCAACGCCGTCCCAGCCATCACATCAGCTCAGATCGTCCAGGACCGTATCGAGCAGTTCGAAGGCAGGAGCTACACGGACTTCGGACTTTGGGGCATGGTGACTGGCGATGAATCTCCGGCCGACCTGAGAGAGCTCCGAGACGCCGGTGTTGTGGCCGCCAAGCTGTTTTGGGGCTATGCCTTCAATCGGAGGAAGGGGACACTCAGCTACGACTCCACCGATGGCTCCGACCCCGATTTGCTGTTGCCTGCCGACAACGGGCAGGTCTGGCAGTTGCTCGAGAACGCTAAACAGACTGGACTCCTCATTGGGGTCCACAGTGAGGACGTCTCGATCGGTCGCGCCGCACTTCAGCGTCTGGGACGAACACCGGAGTCGATGGACGATATTCGAGCGGTCAGACCCAGCGTGTCCGAGACTGCATCTGTTGCAACTCTCATCGAGTTGGCCAACGCCACCGGAGCAGCCGTGCATGTCCTTCACATGAGCACAGCAAGGTCGATCGACCTGATAACAGCAGCTCGCAACAGCGGGATTGCGATCAGTGCCGAGACATGTCCCCACTACCTCTCCGCCGACTGGGCCAAGGTGCCCAAGCTGGCTGACCACAAGGTGTTTCCACCGATTCGGGCCGGGCACGACGCCAAGGTCCTGTGGGAGGCTGTCCAGAACCGGGTGATCCAATCCATCGGATCCGACCATGCGCCCCACACACCCGAAGAGCTGGGACGACCATTCGACACCCGCCCCGCTGGAGCCAACGGGACAGAGACCATGCTGCGGGTGCTGCTTCAGCATGCTCATGAGGACAAGGTCTCGCTCGAAGACATCTCATGGGCCCTGTCGGAAGGCACAGCCCGGCTCTATGGTCTCTACCCCCGCAAAGGCGCCATAGCCCCCGGAGCCGACGCCGACTTGACGATCGTCGATAGCGAATTGTCGTGGACAGTCGATGAGTCAGACTTGCGGAGCAAGAACGCAAGCAGCCCGTGGCACGGGGCCTCCGGCCGCGGATTGGCCACAGACTCGATAATCGGCGGCGAGCGGGTCTTGGAGGACGGGCAACTGCACGAACGTCCGACTGGGCGCTTCGTAAGCCCGATCCGTGGGTAGTAGCAGCCCGGTGCGGTGTTCCTGGTGACCCAACACACCGGCGTCTACGATGTAGCCCTTGCGACCAGCTGGCGGAAACTGCCAACGGACGTTGCCGCCACGAGAAATGTGAGCCTTTGCAACCTGTAGTTCGATCCCTTTCTATCCTCAAAGTCCTAGCCCAACGCCAATCGGGGATGGGACTTCAAGATCTGGCCCATGAGCTGGATCTCCCCACGTCGACTGTCCACCGGCTGACCGCCGTACTCATGGACGAGGGATTCCTGGTTCGGGTTCCCGGGACCAAGCATTTCCTGCTCGGTCCGGAGGTGAGGACGCTGGTAACGGGCATCTCCAGCTACTACATCAGAACCATTGCCGAACCTCACATGCGCAGCCTCAACCGGGAAACAGGCGAAAACGTGTTCCTTGCCGAATTGGTCGGTGACGATGTTGTCTGCTTCGACTTTCTTCCCGGAACCCGGCAACTCAGGCTCTACGTCAACGTAGGCACCGTGATTCCTCTCCACGCCGCGGCATCCTCGAGGGTGCTCCTCGCCCACCTGCCCCCGGCCTCAGCACGAGAGCTCCTCGAGTCGCGGCCGCTGGAGCGAATGCAACCGAACACGATGACCGAGCCCGATCAAGTCATGGAGCACTTGGATCTCGTTCGCGAACGGGGCTACGACGTATGCGATGATGAGATGGAATCCCGAGTGTTTGCCGCCGCCGCACCGATTGTCGATCGGACAGGCGTAGTGAAGGCATCGATCGCAGCACTGACGCCCGAAGATGAAAACCCCGACCTGGCACACCGCGATCACCTGATTTCTGCAGTCCGAACCAGTGCAAGGGAGATCTCAAGGGACCTCGGCTGGGAACCCGAAGCGGCACCCCCCGGTGAACGGGTTCTGAGCGAGCCCAACTTCGTCGCAGGACCCTGAATCGATAGCCAAACCTCATCGATTGCCGCTGACCACTCGGATCACTGGTTTTCGTCAGGTTGAAATCTGATTTCCGTGTGGTAGATTTCGCTTGAAGAGCCCGGGAGCGGCCACCAGCCGCTGTGGAAGGAGCCCAACCGGGCGAAAGACACTGATATCGGCGGTGGAAGTGACGAGATGCTCAAGCTCATAAACGGGCCGAAATCTCCTCCGTGCTCGTGGATCCGCCGGTATCAGTGCGTTAGTTCAACGGCGAAGCTGGATCTTGCGCATGACCACTGACTACGTGCGTGCTCGAGATCTCGAAGACGCCCTGGCTCAGTTGGCCGGGGGTGACGACAACTGTCGTGTGATCGCTGGCGGCCAGAGTTTGGTGCCGATGATGAACCTCAACCTCGCCAGCCCCTCCCTCGTGGTGGACATTTCAGCCTTGGCAGAGTTGAAACAGATCTCGGTACAAAACGACAAGCTCCATGTCGGTGCCGGTATCACCCACACCACACTCGCCGAATCAGACGATGTCGCTGAGCACGCCCCGCTTCTTGCGGCCGCCGCAGCCCATGTCGGAAGTCAGAGGATCCGGAATTTCGGCACCATTGGAGGGTCGTTGGCTCAGGCTGACCCGGCCGCCGAGTTGCCCCTGGCTGCATTGGTCCTCGACGCCTCCGTCGAGGTGATAGGACCCGAAGGTGCCCGGTCTATACCGGCGTCCGATTTTGGCGTCGGCTACTACACAACAGCATTGGATCATGGCGAGATCATCCACGCAATCACAGTGCCGACTACCCCAGAAGCAGGCTGGGGGTTTCACGAATACGCCCGACGAGCAGGTGACTTCGCCCTGGTCGCAGTGGCGGCAAAGCTGACGATCGAGGGTGACTCGATTGCATCAACCGCTCTCGGAGCCGCCGGCGTGGCCAGCAAACCGATACGACTGACCGCGCTCGAGCAGCAAATTGTGGGGGTTCGGCACGATGTCGCCTCCGGTTTGGCCTCCAGCGCGGGAGACCATGTCGACCCCTCCGATGACGAATATGTGTCTTCTGACTACCGGAAACGTCTGACAGGGGTCCTGGCCAAGCGAGCCGTAGAAGACGCCGTCAACCGAGCCACCGAGGTCTGAGATGCAATCCGTGAGCCTTTCTATCAACGGTGCCACTGTCACCGCGGACACACCGTCGCACTACACCCTGCTGCGGTGGATGAGGGAGTTCGCCCAGGCTTACGAGGTCAAGGACGGCTGCTCGGAGGGTGTCTGTGGCGCTTGCACGGTCCTTGTTGACGGTCGATCCGCAACCGCCTGTTCGATACTCGCCCTTCAGGTCAACGGGTCCGAAATCGAAACCTCGGCTGGGCTCTCCGAATCGCCCGATGCCCTCCACCCCCTCCAGCAGGCCTTCTGGGACTTGGGAGCGTCACAATGTGGCTTCTGCACCCAAGGACTTCTCATGATGGCAACCGAAATGCTGCGTTCGGGCCGGAAGTACAACAGGGAACAAATCCGCGACCAGCTTCACGGAAACTTGTGCCGGTGCTCCGGATACCAAGCAATCATCGATGCCGTCGAAAACGTTCTCGTTGCCGAAAGATCGAGCGAATGACTACGACCACACCTGCTCCACCAACCAGCGGAAAACAGTTCCGCGTCGTCAACCAACGAGTCCGGCGAGCTGACGCCAAGGAGAAGATCCTCGGCCTGACGCGATATGCGGCCGACTTCGATGTCGCTGGCTGCCTCCACGCTCGATTAGTTCGCTCTCCCCTTCCCTCCGCGACAATTGTGAACCGGGACGCTTCAGCCGCCGAGGCCTTGCCGGGCGTGGTGTGCGTCCTCTTCGGAGAGGACGTTCCTAACAACGAGGTGAATGTCAACGTCCCCGGCCAACAGATCGACGTCGAGGCGCTCACTGCCTCCAGCGTTGTCCTCGCCACCGAAAGGATCCGGTACCACGGAGAGCCGGTTGCCCTGGTGGTCGCTGAGTCCGTGGACGTCCTCGACGAAGCAGTCCTGCTTGTCGACGTCGAATACGAAGAACTGCCCGTCGTTGGCGACCCAGTTGCCGCACTGGAGGCAGATTCCCCACTCGTGCACGAGGCTGGAAACCTTCTGGCTGAGTGGAGGATCGACACCGGAGATGTCGCCGAGGCATTTCAGAACGCCGACATCATCGTCGAGAACGACTACCACGCCCAGGTTGTCGACCACGCCTATCTGGAACCCGAGGCTGGCGTGGGATGGCTAGATGACGACGGAGTGATCAATATCCGCGCGTCAACCCAAGTCGTCGAGCACTACCGCGATGTCGCCAAGATTCTCGGGCTACCCGATGGAAAGATCCGGGTCCAAGCCCCGTACCTCGGTGGAGGCTTCGGCGGTAAGGAAGACATGACGGTCGAGCCGTTCATCGGCCTGGCAGTCTTTCGCACCGGAAGGCCAGTGAAGATGGTCTGGTCCCGTCAGGAGTCACTCACCGCAAGACCGAAGCGACATCCGGTCATCATGAAATACCGGACGGCGGCGTCCGAAGACGGACGTCTTCTCGCCCAGGACATCGAGATCATCTCAGACGCAGGCGCCTATCCCCTCCTCAGCGCATACGTTCTGCTCTACATAACTGTCAACACCACCGGCCCGTATCGTTGTGACAACGTCCGGGTCCACTCACGAGCGGCCTACACGAACAACACGCCCGGTTCAGCGTTCCGAGGTTTTGGTGGGATGCAGCCGGTACTCGGCTATGAAGGTCAACTCGACGCCATCGCCAAGATCGCCGGTATCTCTCGCCCAGAGATTCGAAAGCTGAATTCGATCCGAAAGGGCGATCGGATACCCGTCGGGCAAGAGTTGGAGACTGCCGTTTGGTTGTCCCAATGCATCGACGCAGTGATCGACGGGTTGGGAGAGCGACCCGAGCCATCACGGCCTGGAAACAAAGTCGGACTGGGGCTTGCCTGCAACATGCAGTCATACGGTCGTTTGATCTGGCTGAATGACTCATCATCGTCTTGGGTCGGCTATGAACTCGACGGCGGGATCGTCGTCCGATGTGGGGTTCCCGACGTGGGAGCCGGTCAGGTTGACTCCCTCCGCCAGATCACTGCCGAAGTCCTCCAATCCTCGCTGGAAAACGTGACTGTTCATTTTGGCGATAGTGCCAGAACCCCACTTGCTGGCACAACGACTGCGACACGTCAGCTTTACATGTCGGGAAACGCAACTCTCAACGCAGCCACGAAACTCAAAGAGCAGCTGCTCGAAGGAGTGTCTCTGGCAACTGGGATCCCGATCGACGACCTCGAGTTGTCCGAGGGCGGCGTTGTCACCCCGAACGGCGTTGTGTCGATCCGTGAAGCTCTGTCGATGTGCGTCAAGCTCGAGGTCCCGATCAACGCCATGGCCTCCTTCTACGCACCACGAGGCAAGGAAGCTGTCGGCTCGGTGCTCAGAGATGTGCAGATCTTCCCTGACGCCACGTTTGGTGCCCACGGTGCCTGGGTCGAAGTCGACCCCGAGACGGGGCACGCCAAACCGATCCATTACGTCGCAGCCCACGATGTCGGACGCGCCATCAACCCAATGAGCGTTGAGGGGCAGATCGCCGGAGCGGTAGGCCAAGGCCTCGGATACGCACTCACCGAGAGAATCATCTTCCAAGACGGGATGAACCTGACCGGTGGCTTCTTCCAGTACACCATCCCAACCAGCGCCGACATGCCCGAGATCGATGTGGTCGTCCTCGAGTCTGGCGAAGGCGCAGGCCCATTCAACGCCCGAGGTATCGGCGAACCACCCATCGGTCCCTGCGCGTCGGTCATCGCTAGCGCAGTCGAGGACGCCGTTGGAGATCGACCACGCCGGCTCCCGATCCTCGCCGAAGAGGTCCTCGCGTGCGTCGATTCGGCCCTTTCAGAGGTCTGACTTCCGAGGATGCGCCACGCTGACAGAATGAGGAGACACACATGACAACTGCAAGGCCCGGTATCGACTCCAGACTCGGCCATGGTGGGTTCATGCTCAATCGGGACAGCGAGACCGAGGCTTTACTCGACTTTCCCGACGACGTGTTCCTTGTCGACTCGACAATTCGGAGCCTCCAATCCACGGTTTCGGGTAGCTCACACAGGGCCCAGGACCTGGTTGATATCGGCATGAAAGTCGACGAACTCGGGGTCCGCGAGCTCCTGGTAAACGCACAGTGGGCAGATGGGATCGAAACCATCGAGGGCCTCGCGGCTCGTCGCCCGAAAGCGAAAATCGTGGCGACCTTCCGAGTCCAGCACCCCGACGCCAAGGACTTCCTTCGTGCCAGCATCGAAGCTGGTGCCGACGAAGTGTGTCTCGAGTCACCCGAAGACACCAACGTCTTGGAAGCTGCAGCGAAGACGGCGCAGGAACAAGGGCTGACGATCTCGGTCGCCTTCGCCGAACGGCATACGTGGGAGGAGATGATCGAGCTTGCCAAGGTGGGGATGAGCCTCGACGCCAAGAGTCTCAGCTTCCACGACTCCTTCTTTCGCTTTGGGATCACACCAGAGGCGATGGGCGTTTTCATCAGAAGGGTGCGTTCTTCTCTTCCCGGGCATCCCCCGCTCTACATCCACCTGTCCAACTTTTACGGAACGTCGACGATGCTGGCTGTGAAGGCGATCGCCTCCGGTGCGAATGCTGCGGATGTGTGTCTCAATGCCACCGGCCACCACTGCGGGCATTTGTCGCTTGGCGAAGTAACGATGATTCTTGAAGACCTCTACGACGTCCGGACCGGAATCGCTCTTGACAGGATCGACGACGCCGTTGACTTCATCACAGAACGAACCGGCGTTCCCATCAAGGCGCAACAGCCGGTTATTGGGGAGCTGGCGTTCATGGTCGATGGCGCAGACTGGGCGGCTGAGGCCCACCTGCCCTACGACGACCGGATGCATTCCCGGGTTCCTTTCGAACCACAGATCGTTGGGTCGACAGAAACCATGGTGTGGACGACGAGGACCGCAAGCCCTTGGACGATGGAGGTGAAGCTTCGTTCGCTTGGGCTCCCGGCTGCGGAGTCCGACGGTAAGCGAGCCTTTGCTCTCCTTTCGGAAGCGGTCAAAGCGGTGAAGGCCTACCCGTACCTCATCACCGATGAACAGCTGACGGACATCCTTCAAGCCGACTTCTCCTGAGGAAGTCAATCCCCATCTCCTAAACCGCACCTCACAGTCGCTCCCGCTACCCCTCCTGCTTCCCGTGCGACGCTCCAAGCTCAAGTGTTCGGCGGGCCGGGTAACGGGCACTCTCCGCCGCACTGCGGATCCAACGACACATGAACGCCTCTGAGAAACTCCGGCTTCGCGTCGGTGTCCACACCGGCGACGTCATCCAGGGCGGGGCCGACTACATCGGACTGACGGTGAACAAGGCAGCACGTGTGGCAGCCGCAGCCGAGGGTGGAGAAATCCTCGTGTCCTCAACCACAGCGGATGTGGTGAACCACGCCGAATTGAAGCTCGGTGAACCAGTGGTGCTCGAGTTGAAAGGCCTGTCCGGAACCCATGTCGTCCATTCTCTTCTGGTGGAAGACGCCTGACAGGCTCAGCGGGATCAGCCCTAGAGGAATGAGAACAAGCCTCTAGGAGCTGCAATTCGCCGCCAGCAAGACTTCCCTCTGTGATGCGACAGCCCCTTGCTCGAGCACATCAGCCAGACCCTCATAGCTCAACGACTCGCCTTCGAGCCCAAGGGTCCCATCTCGCAACGGAGAGCTATTCAACAGGCGCTCACCGGAAGCATTGACACTCAGCGACGGGTTCCAGCCATCGGGAAGCATCAGCCCGCTCAGCCTCAGTTCCGCCCCTTCATCACTCCTGAAAATCACGGAGAAGTTCTCGTCGGTCACGATGCAGTCGAGCACCTCCGAATCGGTGGAGTTGAACTCGAATAGCTGCCCGTCGACCTCGACCCAAGCATGACCAGGGTCGGCGTCAAGAGTCAAAGGACCGGATTGAAGAAGCGAGGTGTTGTTGGCGGCGTCACCAATACCGTCGAACGGCGTCCCCTCACCGTCGTCCGCGTTTCCCTCTCCGGAGTCTCCCCCGCACGCCACGATCAACAGTGCCAGCCCCACTAGAAGGGTCAGCCGATACGTCTTCCTTTTCACTTGTGCCTCCGTGATATTGATCCGAACCTACCAAACGGGGACATGGGAATACCGCTGAAATCGCGGTCAGCGGCTGCTGGCTCCATGCGCTACCTGACCTGGTGCTTCGAATACTCACCATCTGGCTCGCGGAGCTCTCAACAAACAACTCGCCCCAGTCAAGACGGAACAACTAACACACAATATTTCCGACCCGGTGGCCTCTCGAGGCAACCGTCACACCGGTTGGCGCTGTGAGATTTCTTGATCAGCCATCTCAACCAGCCGGTCCGCTCCAGCCTGAAAATTCCCACTCACACCCGGATGCAGTTCTGCCGCGAGGCCAGGATCGATTTTCTCACCGGTTTCAGGATCAAACGGCTCAGATGCGTAATTGATCAGTCTCGAACCGCCGCCGCTGGCGATCACATATTCGGTCCACTTCAACGCCACCCCCGGGGCAGCAATCGAGACAAAGGTGACGTAGTCAACAGCCTTCATATCGATCACCGAAAAGATGGAGATTTCGTTGTCCGGACCATGCGCACAGTGATACTCAGAACCCGGGCCGATCCTGCCAGCGTTGGTGCCTTTGACCTCAGAACCGTTGACCCGCATCCATTTGGTCCGCTTGACCGGGTTGATGACGTGGTCCCACACCAGCTCCGGGGGCGCCGCCGAATAAGCGCTGACAGTGAACCAGGCGTCGCGTTGAACGACCTTGTCTTCGTTTTGGCTCCGTGTGAACTCCCATACGTCTTTGAGAGATGCGACGTACCCGTCGACTGAGCCAACGTGCTCATACTCCTCGGTGTGTGGGGTCCAGCCGGCGACGATTGCCTCGACGCCCAACGCATCGACGCACCCCTGGGTCAACAACAGGTAATCGTCGATCCCTGTCTCTTCGATCACATGGTTCTTGAGGAGACGGTGGGCGAGAATCACATCCGGTCCGGTGATGGTCTCCCGGCCGCCAATAGAAGAGAGCGTGAACTCCCCACAATGCATGACGATCTTCATGCCCAGCGCGTTGATGTTGACGCAGGCGTTGCACTGACAAGTGGTGTTCAGGACCATCGTCTCCAGGGCACCCGAAAACGCGACATAGAGCCTCTCCACACTCTCCACCATGGTCTGTCCGACGGTCCCCTCCACAAGCTCGCCGTACAGCAAGATCGCGTCGCCTTCGATGGTCGATAGTCGTAGCGGAGCGTCGACTGCGGCGATCGTCGAGTTGAGCAGGTCCTCGATGATGCCGTTCGCATGCTCCAGCTCACTTTCCGTCAGAAAGCGGGTGTAGCCCGAGATGTCGGCGATTACGAGGTGACCACGCATGAACCCGGGAGTGTAGTGACGAGTCGAATCCCTAGCCCATCGGGTTCAACTAATCGGATCATCCCATCCAGAAGACGCTCAATGTCCCAGACTAGGTCCACTCTTCCTTGGCCACGGGGAAATGAGGCGCTGACTCGGCATGGCCTTCTTTGAGGACCATCACTGACCTTCGGTAGCTTAGAAAGACGTCACCATCTTGGTTCAAGCCTCGGGTGGCCACATCAACGATCCCGGCGTACGGTCTCGATTTCGACTCACGCTTGCCCAGGACACGCGATTCTGAATACAACGTGTCGCCCACAAACACGGGATGAGTGAGGCGGATTTCATCCCAGCCCAGATTGGCAATTGCTTTTTGGCTGATGTCGGTCACCGACTGACCCAGCACTATCGCCAGAGTCAGACCAGAGTTCACCAGAATCTTGCCCCACTCAGTCTTCGCGGCGTAGTGCTCGTTGAAGTGAAGCTCGTTCGTGTTCATCGTGAGAAGCGTGAACCAGGTGCTGTCGGCTTCGCTGATCGTGCGTCCCAGAGGATGCTGATAGACATCCCCGATCTCAAAGTCATCGAAGTACCGGCCGCGCCATCCATCCATTTTCATCCTCCTCCGGCTATCCGCGAGAATCAGAGACCACCAAGTGGGCAGGTCAGCCTCACCCAGTACCGACCTTTGAGCAGGTCTCTGGAGCGAAAGGCACCGCCATAACAAGCACACGCCTATACAGCGGCTTCGCGAAAACGATCGGCCTCGATGAGATAAGGTTGGATCCGTCCGCAGATCACGACGCCGATATGGGCAGAAGGCTGGAGGCTGCTGCGGACGCCATCAAAGGGGGTGCCCCGTTTGTCCACGTTCACGTCAAGTCGACTGACGAAGCCGGGCACACAAAAAATCCCTTTGCGAAGCTCAGCGTTCTCGAGGGCATGGATCCTGCATTCACGAGACTATTCGCCAAGCCTTTCACAGAATCGGTCGTAGTCATCACGGGCGACCACGCCACGCCATCAAGAGATCACGTCATCCATACCGGCGACCCAACACCCATAATGATGTCGGCCCCAACGGTCGTAGCGGACGACGTGGACTCTTTCGGAGAGACCGCAGCAAGGAGCGGCGTCATAGGAACTATCACAGCACGGGACATCCTGCCGGTGGCTTTCAGTCACGCCAACCGACCCGCATTCCTCGGCACGCGCATATCACCGGATGAAACATTTGGGTTGCCCGAAGACCCAAGACCGATGGAGACCCCAAGTGGACGCGGTTGATTTCGACAGCGTCGGACCTCAACTCGGAGAACGCTTTCCCGACGTGGTTCTGGCTGACCAAACCGGTACGATTAGGGATCTCCACCGCGACCGGGGATCGAGGCGTGCCCTAGTTGTTTTCATCCGGAGCGCCGACTGGTGAAGCTATTGCAGAACGCAGCTGGTCGAGCTGCAAGAAGTCATTCCCAAGCTCGAAGCAGAGGACGTGTGTCTATTCACAATCAGCTACGACCCGCACACCGTTCTAGAAGCCTTTGGCGGAGCGCACAACATCACATATTCGATGCTGTCAGACCCCGAGAGTGAAGCCATCGAGAGACTCGGCATGCTCAACTCCAACGTGCAAGAGCAGCATGCCTTCTACGGCATTAGGTCAAACCCGAAGTATGAAGGTGTGCCATACCCTGCCGTCTTCCTGCTTGACGAACAAGGCATTGTTGTCGAGCGCCGTTTTCAGCAAAGTTACAGGGTTCGGGATACAGGTGTTGGGCTCCTAGCTCGTGTCCTTGACTTGGCAGCTCCTCCGGCCATCGAAGCTGACATGTCGACGGATTTGATCAATGTTCGCGCATGGACGGGAGTTCCCTATTACAAGCCGTATCAACAATTGCAGTTATTTCTGAGCTTGAAGATGGCCAAAGGGTGGCATGTTTATGGGGAGCCGACTCCACCAGGTTTTACGCCACTCAGCGTCATCATTGACCCAATCGAAGGTCTCGAGGTCGGAAACGGAACTCTTCCCGAGCCGCAGCCGCACAGAATCTCGGGACTGAGTGAGGAGTTCTTTGTGTACACGAACACACTGACATGGAGCTTGCCACTGATATTCGCCTTTCACGACCAAGGTGAGGTCTCAATCGGCGGAGAGCTGCAATTCCAACTCTGCAATGACTCTGAGTGCCTTCTTCCCGGGTCAATTGAGTGGATGTTGACAATTCCGGAAGCGCCGCAAATCGGAAAGATCACGATCAGCGACACCTGACTACCGCATTTGCCTAACCGCAAACTTAGGTCCCGAGACTGCCCCCCCCCGCTACGACTTCTCCACTTTGTCCCGCAGCAACGCATCGATGGTTTTCCAATCGAGATTGCCCATTTCCATCAAACCAACCAAGAACCGATGGCGCTCCACTCAGTCATCCTTTGTTCGCTTCAGGAAAGGGATGATTCTGAGTCATCTCTCCAAGAGGAAGGCCGACCGAGCGCCGGCGGCTAAGTGGCTTACGCGTGTCGCAAAGCTGCGCTGTCATAAGCGAAAGGGAAGACCGGAAAGTGAACGACATACCAACGGAAAATACCTATTGGCGATGCCTTTCGACGGGATGCAGCACGGTCACCCTTATCTGTTCCCTTAGCATCTCCCCGACTTTGGTTCTGTATTCGATGTACGCGTCGGTATTCCGGTGGGCTTCGACAGCGCTTGAATCCGTGTATTCCTCGATCATGAAGAAACGACCTTCGCCATCTTCAAAAAAATCGTACCGAAGACACCCCGGCTCGGCGCGAGAAGACCGGACCATTGAGGTCATTAGTTCGATGAAGTCCTCGACACGAGCTGACTTCGGCGCAAACTCAGCGATTACAGTGATCGTCCCTTCCACTAGGCGACTCCCCGGTTGGTGGCGATCAAAACAGTTGCTGGCTCTTCAAAGTCAGCTCGACGAGGATCGCTGAAGCCTGCTTCCTCAATCATGGCTTTCAGGCCGGCCAATGGATACGCTGCGCCTCCAGTCTCCACACGCATCATGACGTCAAAAAGTGGCCCAAAGGCACCTGGGCCCGCGTCTCCGGCGAAATCATTGACGACAAGGTGACCGCCAGGCGCTAAAGCACGTTTTGCGCGACGAAGCAGGTCGACCGCCCGATCAAATGATAGGTCGTGAAGAACGTGCGAAACCAGGATCGCATCAAAGGAGGACTCCTCCAGACCTGCTGAAGGATGACTGAACACATCAGTCGCCAGCATCGACAACCGAGGAACATCACCAGCAGCCCTCCGCGCCCAACCGACAACAGGTGGGAGGTCGACAAGGACCACCGTCGAACCGGCGTTGGCCAATTGCACCGAGTAGGTTCCCAGCCCGCCACCAAGATCACCGACCGTCCGATGCGGGGCGAGTTCAGGAAGTGTTGCCAGGTCAGGACCGGTTGCGGTGGCGAGGGCGTCAAGGGCGATGAGGAATTGGTACGCCGATTCTGGGTCAGCAGAGACTCTCTCAGCCCATCCAATCACCGCCGGTTCGCCCGTCCTGACGACTTCCTCAAGTCGTTGCCATGCGCGAGCGAAGAAGGCCTCCTTGCGGATAACGCTCGCCATGGGCCCTCCGCCAGCGACTCGCTCGGCAACATAACTCGAGTTTCGGTAACCGCTCCCGTCCCTCTCGACCAGACCGAGCGCGGCCAAAGCCTCCACCAGGGAGTGCAACGCTCCTTCTTCGCAGCCAATCGAATCGGCGAGGACCAGTGAAGTTGCCCGACCATGACTCAATGCGTCAAACACACCTAACTCCAGCCCGACCGCGACTGCGGCTGCTGGTTGGTACCCGGTGACCATGTCGATCAGCTCGTAGTCGCTTCTAACCATTGGCATCCCTTCTCTTTCTCGATGACTTATCCGACCCAGCTACTCGTGTATTGACCGCTCGACTAACCGGCCGCGGCCGTCTCGCCACCATGGGGTCGCTGGTGATTCTCGCAAAGCAGCGAATACCCGGTTCCGCAGAGGCCCGAGCGGTGGGCCAACTCCGTTGCCAACTCGCGGGAGCGTGCCAACTGCCGCTCCCGATCGACGGTAACGACGCTACCGGTTGCTACCACCCGTCGGCCCTCAACCCACACATCGGCAACCGACTGCGGCGACGTGCCGAAAACGACCTGTTGAAAGGGATCGTGAATCGCGGCGAGTTCCTCCGTCCCCTGAAGCAACACGACATCTGCGTCCTTACCTGTTTCGAGGCTTCCTGTCCTGGCCTCGATACCCAGGGCGTGCGCTCCTTCGATCGTGGCCATTCGCAATACGTCCTCAGCCGAGATCACCGACGGATCTAACGCATCAATCTTTTGGAGGAGGGCCGCCGTCTTTACCGCTTCCAGCATGTTCTGGGAGTCGTTCGAAGCGGCGCCATCGGTCCCTATACCGACGTTCACGCCTGCACGCCGCATCTGCTGAACCGGACAGACCCCGGATCCGAGAATCATGTTTGCCACCGGGTTATGGGCAACAGCAACACCCTTTTCTGCAAGCGTCTGAATGTCTCCCACGGTAAGCCAATTGGCGTGACCAGCCAACAGGGGCAGATCCAGCAACCCGATTTGCGAGGCATGGTCGATAGACCTGTTCCCCCAACGAAGAGACGCAAGGACGACCTCCTCACGAACCTCGGCAAGGTGAGTATGAACACTCCAGCCGTGCTGGTGACAGGCCACCACCCCAGTCTCGAGAAGTTCATCGGTCTGACCCAACAACGTCCCGACCCCGTACCGAAAGTCGATCCCTGGAGTCTCATTCGCAGCTTGAGCAAGCTCCGCCTGCTCCTCCATGATCTCCGCTACCGACAGCGGCTCCATTGCGGTAACACCATCAAATGCATTCTCAGCCCCAAAGCTCACCGCACCTCGCAACCCTGTGCGGGCGAGCCCTTCAACCACCCCAAGGCTCGCTTTCGAACCCGGATTGGAGTGAATGAACATGTCATTGACGTAGGTGACACCTGACCGCAACATCTCGGTCGCTTTGAGCACCGTGCCTTCTGTCGCCATCTCAGCGTCAATATTCTCCCCGACTGGTGTCACGATGTGCTGACCCCATTCGAACAGCGTCAGTTCCGAACCCATGCCGGTGACCAGAGCTTCGGAAAAGTGGGTGTGCGCATTGATCAAGCCTGGGATGACTATGCCCGTCCCGTCCCCGACAACTTCAGAGGCCGGATGGGAAGCAGCCACCTCCTCAAACGGCCCAACTTCCTGAACCCTGCCCTCCGCAATGTGGACTGCGCCGTTGCGAACCGCAGCGGACTTTCCCATCGTCAAAACCCACGCACCCCTGATCAGGGCATCGGAATGGTTAGGAGATCTCATTTCGGGCTTTGCGGGGAGACGGGTTGCCGGATTGGGCCAGATCCTCCATTAACGGCCAAGAGCAATTTGCGCGGCGTCGATTCCCGAGCCGAGGTAAGGAAGAACTCACCGTACCTGTCGATCACGCTTTATCACCATGCCGCCTCGACTCAGGAACCCATGGTCGGCTGCTCACGAGGTTTCGTTGCGCGTCGATGTCACTGCAGCCTGGCGACTCGGCCGGCGAATGTTGCAGCTGATGCAGGGTCGATCTCCCAATCAATGAGAACTGTCTGCACTGACGGATCGACGCCAAGAGTCTCGAGATCGATGGCGGCCGGGTGAACAACGACATCCAAGTCTTTGAAAGCATCAGGTGCATCAGATTCCGGAGCGAGGATGGAACCCGTGTAGTACTGGCTCACAAGAGCCTTCATCCGGTCAACACCACGACGAGTCGGTGCCACTACTCCAACGACGGAGTCGTGGCGGATGGTCGCCAGGTTCCTCAGTGCCCCTGACGACGGGAGGAAGTTCAACTCGACAACCCTGTCGAGGTCAATCCCTAGTTCGGCGAGGTCCGCCAAGTGGAAGATCGGAGCGGCAAGAACGTTCACCTGGTCGCTCCAGTCTGCTCCCAGCTCATCGAGCAACAAAGGCTTAATCGCCACCCCGGTGGCGTTCTCGATAAGCGTGGACATGCGATCGAGGTCAAAGCTGTTGCATTCGACGAAACCGACCACGCCGACTTCTCGACCGCCCAGGCCCAAGGCGGCCTCAAAAAGCTCTCTTATCTGCGCCGCACCGAACCCAGCCCGCCTTGCCGTGAGTACTGACTCTCGGATTGCTGCTTCGGCCTCACCGGGACTCAGCGTGGGCACGGCGCCGGCGTTGACGAGATACGTTCCCCGACGAGGCTGGGTCCTCACGAGTCCATGTCGTGCCAGCCTCCGAATGGCTCTGTTTACGGTGCTCGGGTTAGACCCCAGATCCGCAGCGATCGTTCGACACGATGGCAATTTTGCTCCAACCTCGATCTCTCCGGAGCCAACACGTTCGAGAAGAGCCGTGTATACGTCATCGACGGTGGGCACGCCGAGGGAGGTCATCTTCTACCCGTCAGCGTTTGCATTCTTCACTCCATTACCGCTCATTCGTGTTCACCGAAAGTCTCATCAAACCATGCCATCGCCCGTTTCAGCTCAGGCGGCGTGTGACGGATTCGGCCTCCCCACTCAATGTCGTGCCCGCGCCCGTGCGATTCCAGCACCACACGAGCGCGCTCTTCAAGGTAGTAAAGACGGGTGAGTGCCTCGAGGAGGCTCGAACCCACAGACAGGCACCCGTTGGCTCGCAGGATCAGCGAGCTGCCTTCGCCCAGCGCTCGGGCCACTTCCGATCCTTGTTTGGCGGTTGTTATCAGGTCGACGTCAGGGTGGACCGGCACTTCCAGTCCAGCCATGGCTCCGAGACCGTGCAAAAGGGGAAGACTCTCAGTACCGGTCCCCCAAGCAACAACCGACGGGGGGTGCCCTCGACAAATGGACTCGACGTCAGGGCGCGCCCTGTAGATCTCAGCATGCATCGGTGTCTCCAGGGGTGCACCTCGCCCGTCGAAGGTGGGGTCCGAGAGGTTGTCGATCTGGATCAAGTTCTTAGGCACCTGGACCATGAAAGGATCGACGGTGGTTATCAGGAAACCCTTGT
This sequence comes from Acidimicrobiia bacterium, assembly GCA_965216445.1. Lineage (GTDB taxonomy): Bacteria > Actinomycetota > Acidimicrobiia > Spongiisociales > ZC4RG35 > MA-ANB-1. The sequence continues at coordinate 173,495 of OZ244166.1, read as the reverse complement.
CCAACCGCGTGGAGACGTGTCCAAAAGACTGGGCCAGCCCGGCTGCGGACATCATCCGTCCCGCTCGGACGACCGCTTCGCGGATCGGTGTGTCACTCAATCGCCGGCTCCAATTGGCTTCCCGACGGTCGAAGGTCTCGTATTGCGATGAACCTCGACCTTGTAAGTTCATCGAACGTGTAGCCAAGACCCTCTCGTCCAGCACCGGCCATGCCCACACCTCCGAATGGCACCACCGGAGGTCGGTAATTGTTGGTTCCGTTGACAACCACTCCTCCAACCTCGAGCTGTTGCGCGATTCCGAGGGCTCTTGGCAGGTCTGTTGAGAAAACGGCGGCTGTGAGAGCAAGGTTGGAACTATTCACAATCTCAACCGCCTCCTCATCGCTCGCAAAGGGAATGACTGATATCACGGGTCCGAAAATCTCGTCATCGCGTGCCACGTCCGCGCCAGCAGGAAGCGATGCCACGATGGCCGGGTTGAACCAGGCTCGGTCCGACGTCGCGGCGCCCAACGCAAGGCTTCCACCCTGCTCCACAGCCCGCGCTACCTGGCCTGCGACACGCGTGGCGCTCGCTGCGTCGATGAGCGGACCCACGTCGGACTCCGGATCGGTGGGATCGCCAACCCGTACTTGACTGAGGGCTGCACCCAGCCGGTCCACCATCTCATCGGAGACCGACTGCTCCACCACCAACCGCTTAGTAGCTGCACACGCCTGGCCGTTCATGAGAAGTCTTCCCCGAAGTGTTTCGCTTACAACATGGTCGAGATCGGCATCTTCAGTGACGACAGCAGCGCCGTTCCCACCGAGTTCGAGATGCAAAGGCCTCAGGAGATGAGCCGTTGCCTGAGCCACTGCTACCCCAGCCGCCACGCTCCCGGTGAGCGAAACTGCATCGACTCCATCGGCTGAGCACAAGGCGGCACTCACTTCCCTCCCCCCCGTTACTACAGAAATCAACCCCTCAGGCACACCGGATTCAACCAGAGCGGAAACAACTTGAATCGTCGCAAGTGGATTCTGGGGTGGGGGTTTGACGATCACTGCGTTGCCGGCAGCGAGAGCTGCGCCTGCCTTTTCGATGACGAGTTCAACCGGGAAGTTGAACGGGATCACACACACAACGACCCCCAAGGGAACCCTCTCCACAATCGTAAGATCTCTCTCACCGTCAGGAAGGGCGCCAGTTGGGGCCAAATACCCGGACTCGAACCGTGCGATATGGGCGTTCTCTTCGAGCATGAACGCAGCTCCAGCCACCTCCTTGCGCGCCTGAGCGATGACCTTTCCACTCTCCATGCTGTGGAGCAGGCCCAGGTCTTCGGTTCGCTTTCGCAGACGCACCGCTGCTGCAGCCAAGACCTCGGCGCGGTCGAATGGAGAAGCGTGTTTCCATTTCCCCAATGCCTTGAGGGCGCGACATACAGCTTCCGGCACGTCGTCGATAGTCGAGAGCCGGACCGACCCTACGACGGAGTCATCGGATGGTGCCCGGATTTCCGCCTCCGCACCCCCTGCAACCAGGAAGTCGATGCTCATCGAAGCCCAGCCTTTTCCAACAGTCGCGCTGAGACTCCACGTGACCGTTTTGCGATCTCGGAGCTATCGACACGCACTGAATCTTGATCTTCTACGACCAGCTCACCACCAACCCAGACCTGTTTGACCTCCGACATTCCGGCCACGAAAACGATCGAGTCGAATGGTTCGTGGACGTTGGCCAGTGCCAAAGAGTCGCCATCGAATACGACGACGTCCGCATACTTGCCTGGGACAAGGGATCCAAGCTCGCCGTCAACTTCAAGGGCCCTTGCCCCACCTATCGTCGCCATCTCGAAAACATCTCTTGCGGAGAGGGAGGTGGCCTGCAAGCGGCTGACCCTCTGAATAAGTGAAGCTGCTTTCATCGCTTCGATGATGTCCTGACGGTCGTTGCTGGCGGCACCGTCGACGCCGATCCCGACGGCCACGCCGTCTTGGAGTAGCTCCGGCACAGGACAGACACCGGAGGCAAGGATCATGTTCGATACTGGATTGTGGGCCACACCGACGTTGTTCTCGGCGAGAACCTTGCGGTCATCGGCACTGACCCAAACGCAGTGGGCACCGATGGTGGGAGAATTGAACAATCCCATACGAGCGCAATGCTGTATTGGGGTGGCGCCATAGCGAAGTCGGATATCCGTTACTTCCTCACGGACTTCTTGGAGGTGGATGTGACTGCCAACTCCGTTTTCCGCCATCCTCACCGACTCCGAAAACAGCTCCTCGGATTGGGCACCTAGAGCTGCTATACCAACACGAAACCGCGAGAGTCTACTGCTGGCGGCCTCCGAGGCCAGAGCCTCGTGCTCTCTCAGCAAGTCGCTTATCTGCGCACCGCGCACATCGCCGGCCCCGAAGGACACAATCCCTCGCAAACCAACCTCGTCAAGTGCTTTCACTACTCCCGGGGTGGTTGCCCCGTCGGGTCGGGGATCACAAACGAACATGTCGTTCGCGAGAGTGATACCACTCCGAAGCATTTGGATTCCTCCTAAGAGGGTCCCGACGTAGGCGGCCTCCCAATCAAGGTGAGGCGCCAGCGGACCGATCAGCGCAGCAATCCATTCCCAAAGTGTCCGATCCTTGGCTAGCCCGGTGACCAGCGCCTCCGAGAAGTGCCCATGGGTGTTGATGAACCCCGGTGTCACAAGGTCGTTTGCGCCGCCTTCAACGTCGTCGTGGGGATGCCTAAGAGAGAGGTCGTCAAAGGTCCCCACCTCGGAGATGCGGTCGCCCACGACTCTCACCGCTCCGTTCTCAACCACAGGAGGGTCTGAAGAGGTGAGGACATACTTCCCTCTAATCAGGATGCCGGTCACCTCCGTCATACGTACTCTCCTCGGGGGTCTGTGCAAAAGTCGTACAGATCGTCCTTCGACCAGACCAAATCATCGTAAGGGTTAGGACGACGGAAACGCAGCAGTCCAGACACGGCAGCGATCGGCGTTGGCTCTTCGATGGAGCCATCGAAGCCAGGCCTGGCCACCACACCTTCATGTCCTGTGATCATTTCCGCGCCCACGTCAACTCTCCAGATACAAGTCCCGGTCGCATGCTTGGCCCGTGGCCCGGGCAACAATCGCTGCCCGGGCCACATTGCTTTCAGGATCTTGGTCAGAGATCGTCCTCGGTTGGGCGATCCCAATCCGAAGCCGATCCCTGCTACTCACTCAAGCCCAATCGACTGGTCTATGAATTCGTTTGTGTACACGTCAGTCGGGTCCAACCCTGAGACGTCTATCTCCGTGACATCGCCAACCAGACCCATCAACTCAGCGACACGCGCCGGGTCAAAGTCGCCAATGTAACCGTTGGCGCCATTGCTGATTATCCCCAGCTCTAGCTGCTTGCCGTGCGAGTACTCGGCTCCCGCGGCTGAGTAGACCCATCCAGTGTCGTACATGTCGACAAGCTCCAGGATCAGCTCATTGGTGGGTCCGGGATTGGCGTAATAGTCCACCATGGACTGCTGCAAGATCGGAACAAGAGCCTCCAGGCAATCTGCCTCAGACTCCAAGTCCGCCGTTCTCACAGCCATGGCCTGGAAGTACTCCTCCCACCCGGTGTCATGGATTAGCTGCACTTTGACGGGCTTACCCCATTCTGGAACCTCGAACTCGTAAAGGAATGGCTCCGCGGTAGCGAATCCGGCCTCGGCCCACTCACCATCGCGCCCAATGAATGCAGCGGGTTTTCCCATGTCGCTCAGATCCATCTGAGACTCGTCCATGATTCCTTCTGCCAACCAATAGTCCTGGAAGGAGTCTGGCCTGCCCAGCATGATCGTTACGTTGTCTTCCTTTAGATCAGCCACCGTTTCGGCGTCCGGATAGGTTTCTGGATCCCAATAGACCGAAAACGGGCTCTTCTCCATCATCGCAAAGACTGCGACGACGGGAAGGTCCTCGTTGAACTCCATTGCTTCCACGAGACGAATCATTCCCAGGAATATGTCCTGGTCCTGATACATCAACGCACCGGTCTGCTGGAATCCGACGGCGTTTCCACCAATTCGGATCTCGACATCGACGCCCGTGTCAACGCCAGAGGCCATCAAAGGCCCGGTGACCCTCTTGGTATCGGTGTCAATCTCGTAACCATCACCGACCAACTGGTAAAGACCGCCGTGTTCGGATTCGGGCTCCCAGTCCAGCTGCATAACCAACGGATCGGGGCACAAGCCCTCAAGACTGACCTCACCTCCTCCGCCTGCCGTTGTCGTGGTTTCCCCGGTGTCTGGTGCGGCGGTTGTCGTCGTCCCATCACCGTCTCCACCGCAAGCCGCGACGACCATCGCCAACACGGCCACCAGGACCAACCATCTTCTGCTATTTCTCATGCGTGTATCTCCCTTTCTCCATTCCGGTTTCGCACGAAACTCTTTGCTTCTCCCTCATGTCGAACCTTCTTCAGCCCAATATGGGTCCCAATCGCCCACGACTCGTCGGCCCAGATACCCGAAGCCCCAGAAAACCGCCAAACCAAGCAAACAGGCAACGAAGACAGTGGTGAACAGCTCCTCGGATTGAAGTCTCGAAGCGTATTTGTCAAGTAAGAGTCCAAGGCCCGGCTCCCCCCTGCCGAAAAAGAAGTCTCCGACTATGGCCCCGATGACCGACAGGCCAGCGGCAGTCCGCAAGCCAGTGAATATGTCAGGGAGCGCCGCCGGTATCTGGAGACGGGTCGCTCGACGCCAGCGCGACGCATTGTGGAGAGTGAACAGCAAGTGAAGTTCTCGGTCGGCACTAAGCAGGCCAGTCAGAGAATTGATAACTATCGGAAACAGCGAAATTATGAAACAGACGATGACCCGGGCCAGGACACCAAAGCCGAACCAGAATCCGATCATCGGGACGAGCGCCAGAATTGGAATGGTTTGGGATGCAACGGCCCAGGGGTACAGAGACCGTTCGATCCACTTCGCCTGACTCATAGCCAAGGCCATCGAGAAGCCGAACATGAAAGCGAGAGTTAGCCCCATCAATGCAACCTTGGTGCTCTGCCAAAGCCCGTTGAGAATCTCGGCAACGGTACTTCCGACAAAGAATCCTTCGGCTACTACCTGATGCGGCGGCGGCAGAAGCCAACGTCGATCTGGTGTCAACACAAAATAGGTGATCAGGTACCACAAGCCCAAGAAGAAGAGGAAGACAAGCAGCGGAGGCACAGCCCGGGCTGCCCGCATCTTCAGCCGCGAAATCCCTCGCAACTTGGGCGGATCCGGGCGCGTTTCTGTATCCAAGAGCCTGGTCACGAGGCCTCTTCCAAGGCTTCAGCAACCGCTCCCGCAATTTTCGTGAACTGAGCGCTGTATCGGATCGATGGGTCGCGCGGGTAGTCGAACGGTATTGCGAACTCAGCGACGATCTTTCCCGGGCGGGCGCACATAACCAAGACTCGGGTAGCCAGATACACAGCCTCGTCGACGGAATGGGTAACGAAGATTGAGCCGAAACGACGGCTTGCGTATAGCGCCATTAACTCGTCGTTGAGACGGGCCCGCGTGATCTGGTCGAGAGCACCGAACGGTTCGTCGAACAAGAAGAGGTCCGGTTCGAGGAGAAGCGACCGAGCCAGACTTGCTCTCATTTTCATCCCGCCCGAAAGCTGCAGCGGGTAGTGCTCAGAAAACTCGGAAAGTCCAACCAACTCCAAAACTTCATCGGCACGTCTCGAGCGCTCGGAATTGTCGAGATTCTCGAGTTCTCCAAGCAACTCGACATTCTTGCGAACCGTCCTCCACGGCATCAACGTTGCATCCTGGAATACGTATCCGACGTTTTCAGTGCTCCTGGCGATAGCACCAGTTGTAGGCGGAACCAGTCCGCTGGCCAACCTCAGTACGGTCGACTTTCCACAGCCGGACGGTCCTACGAGTGACACGAATTCTCCTGCCTCAATGGTTTGCGAGAACGCATTCACCGCGGTGACGTCCCCGAACCGAACGGAAACATCAGCGAACGAGATCAAGGGATTAGTACTCATTCACCCTCCTCGCGCTGATACCAACTGCAACCTGTCACTCTGTTAGTGACAGATAGTACCATTGCCGAAGACCACGCGCCCACCGCACCAAAAGCGCCCGACAACGAGGAATGCCGAGAAAACGAATGATCGTCTACTACGACCAAGCCCAAGAGCTCCATGACCCGAAGGAGCAACACATGTTCGGGGGGGAGTTGCTCCCACCCGCTGAAACGGCGGAGCGCGCCAGCCGGATCCTTGGATCCCTTGACGCAGAGAGTTTCACTGTCTCCAATCCCGAGCCCTTGGATAAAGCCCTCCTTCTCGAGATCCACTCCGAGCGATACCTTCGATTCCTCGAGACCGCTCATAGCCGATGGCGCTCTATCACCAGGTCGCCCATCGACGGAGAGGCAGTCGCGTACATCCGTCCCATCCCGGGCACGCCCTGGAAGGAACCGGTCTCGGTACTGGCCGAGCTGGGTGTGTTTTCCAACGACGTGGACCCGATCCTCCATGGCACCTGGGAGGCGGTGACGGCCAGTGCCGCTTGCGCAAGCTCGGCGGCGGCAACTTGTCTCGAACAGGGACATGCATATGCAATCACCCGTCCTCCCGGCCACCATGCCGCTCGAGAAACCTACGGCGGGTATTGCTACATCAACAACGCCGCCGTTGCTGCCGTTCGACTCCGACATCGAAACGAAAGAGTGGCGATCCTCGACTTGGACACACATCATGGCAACGGGACCCAGTCAATCTTCTGGGAGCGGGCCGATGTACTCACCATCTCAATACACGGCGACACCAGAGAGCATTTTCCGTTCTTTCTGGGACACGACGACGAGAAGGGAGGGGGAGAAGGATTCGGCTTCAACCGAAATCACCCGCTTCCGACGGGGTCGAAGTGGGATGCGTACTCGCGAGCCCTAGAAGCTTCTTTCGAGTTAATCGCTGACTACAAGCCCGAGAGTCTCGTGGTGGCCCTGGGAGTCGACACTCACGAAGCTCATGGTGTACTCGCCTTGTCTGGTGATGACTACCACAAGATCGGAAGTGGAATCCGATCATTGGCGATCCCAACGGTTTTCGTTCAAGAAGGTGGATACGAACCAGGGACTCTCGAACACGCGGTTCCCGCTGTTCTGCAGAGCTTTGTCAGCGCTTAGCTGCGTCATCAAGCCAGCTCGTCAGGTTCTCGAGGGCTTCCGGCAGGCCCAGGGGGGTGTCATTGCCGTCACCGCGAGCGTAAACCGCCCTCAACGCACCCTCTGTTGAGTTCCGCCCCTCAGCTCTTAGTCGTCTTGCCAGCAACGCCTTAGCGATTTCCAGCTGCTCGTGTGTTGGCAAGATCGTGACCTCACCAGCAAAGCTGTCGAGAGCACCCCTGAGCAGCAGCGTCCCATCAGACCCCCTTTTCGAGGCGGAGATGCCGTCCACTTTTCTGAACTCTGAATCGGCTAGGAAGCTGCGATGCGTCAACCCCGGCGAGACCCATGCAGCCAATTTGATATAGCGATGAGCGACTCTTTGCAACGTCGCTGCGATCGTGTCCGCCAAGTAGTTATGTACATAGACGAAAGCGTCACGCTCCTTCGGACCCCAACGCCAACGGCCCTTGCTGACTTGCACCGCAGAAGAGTCGGGGCGCTCCGGCGACACGGATGTGCCCCTGGCTTCGAACAGGCCGGGGTCGTCGTAGCTCGTGGCCGGGCTCTGCTTGCCGCGCCAGTGGTAGATGTACTGGTAAGGCACCAGAGCCAAGGGCTCGGACATCACGATTCGGTCAAGCCAGACTTTGCCTTTGCGTAGGGGGCCGATGTTGAGCAGCTCACGGCTCTCGCCAGGATCGAGTGCTTCCTCAAGACCGTCAGGGACGTCCAATTGCTCGGTGGGCTCCCATCCCGCCGCGAACAGAGCGCCGTTGATCGCCCGATGTTCTCGGCTGGTGCAGTATGGCTTGTATTTCGTACATGGGACGAAAAGGGCAATACGCTCGCCGTCGGTGTCGGGCGGCTCCCACTCCTTGCTGACGAACTCGAGCCAGTCCGCAACCAGCGGGTGCTGAAGAGCGTCCTTGTTCGCCTGCGGCGAATAGATGCACAGTGAGGGATCAAGCTCGAATGGCGGTCTGATCTTTCTCTGAGAGTCTGCGAGACGATTCTCTGGAAGTAGCTGTTCCGCCGCTTCAGGCATCGCGCACCCTCAACATCATCGGTGTTGGGTTGAAGTCGTTGCACGGAGTTAAGTCCTGCGGGCACGACGAGAGCAGAACCACGAGGTCTTCGTGTGCTTCCAAGGTGATTGTGCTACCCGCTTCATGAGCTGCGCGATCGGTGACGACGGAAAGGTCGTCTGCGACCCGGTTGTGCATGAACACGTTCCAAGCCGTCTCGCCCTGAATCTTCCGATCCTCGCCAAGCAGGTCCCTGGCCTGCTCCAGATTGCCCAAACAGTGAGGATGATCGGTTAGTCCGTAGTCCCGCTCGTAACGCTCGTGGTCACAGCAGGGGACAATGATGTCGTGTTCTTCAACGTCGTCACGCTGGATGGTGAATACCGGGTTTCGATGATTGGAGAACACCTGTGATCCGGCCTTCAGCTCGATTGATGCGTTACACGACACGGTATGCGTCGGTGACATGTACTCGGACGGGTCGTTGCGAAACCATGCGACGATGTCTCCGACCTGATGGCCTTCGACATCGACGATGTCAAGAAGTTGCCCTTTCTTCACATATACGCCACGCCCCTCTTTGGCGGGAACTATCACTTCTTCGACAATCTTGCTCACAAGTACCTTCCTTTGTTCGAATTCACACGTGACCTGACCCCGGCGGGTTTTCCATCTCTGGTTCGACCAGAACAGCACGTTTCGATGCTGGCGTGTTCCTGCTGCGTAGCGCCCTTATCTCTCCATCGATCAAAACCGCGCTGATGCCAGGTATGTCTCCTCGCCGGAGGGCGCCTATCGCATCGTCGGCCAGGCCACCCCAAGGGGTGTCACAGATAACCAGGTCGGCCGGCCGACCAGGTTCGACCTTTCCGGACTCAAGCTCATAGACGTCGGCAGTTACCCCACTCGACCATGCCCAGGCGATCGCAGGGTCAAGGCCCCCGAGCGAGCAAAGCTCGGCCATCGTCTTCAACATCGCGAGCGGAATGACGCCGGTACCGGTCGGTGTGTCCGAGCCGATTATCAGTCTGGACTCCGCTCCCGACTCGCGAACCCACTCGATTATCTCCAGCGAACTGCGCAGATTGCCCGCCTGGACGACTTGGAGCACCATGTCGGTTTCCTGGATGATTGCCTTAACACCTTGCCCATCGAGCGAAGTAGGTCCTCCATTGATGTGTCCGCATACGTCAGGTTGGAGAAACATAAGATGGTCGGTGGTGATCGGTTTCGACCCCGGGATGGACGCGCCACCGGAGTGGCACATAACTTTTATCCCTGCTGCTTGAGCCCCTTTCACCTGAGGGAGCCCATCTGCGGGATCCTCATAACTCCCAAAGCCGAACTTGGCGAGCTTCACACCCTGCGAGGCAATCTCCGCGAAGTCCTGGTCGGTCAGCACAGGCTCAAGGACCACCGAGCCTCCGTTCACTTTCATCCCGTTTGGCCGGTAGTCCTTCCACCAATGTGCCGCAGCCACCGCGAGAGCTTTGACACCAACCCGGTCACGGGGCCTCCCCGGAGCATGAATCTCACCCGGCGAGATCACCTGAGTTATCCCACCGTGGACATATGAGGCAAGGAAACCGACGGTCTGCTGACGGGGCGTGTAGTCCCCGAGAACAACATGGCAGTGCGAGTCGATTAAGCCTGGCGCGACCGTCGCTCCGCCAACGTCGATCACTCGTTGTGCGCCACCACCTGACACCAAGCCAATCTTTGAGATTCGGCCATCTTCAATGAGAACAGAGTCGGCATCGAGGACCGGGGTTGCCAGGTCGCCACTGATCAGGGTCCCGATGTTGACAATGGCAGTGCTGCTCATATCAGAGACGCCCAGGCTTCTTCCGGACCAGTCGGGCATTGGGGTCGATCGAGGTGATTCCTGAGGTCACTCGGAGCGGGCCGCCTTCGCCGCCGGTGGATAGACGTCGTCGAACAAACCCGTATCGAGCCCGGTCAGATAGCTCAGCACGTCGCTCGAGTCGGTCACGTCCACGTACTTCATGTGCAGATCGAAGAGGGCGATCTTGTGCGACACCTCGCCGCGGTCAAACACCCCTTCGTGTGGGATGGTGACTCGCAGGTCGTAGCTCAAGGCATCGACAGCGGTGGCCCGAACGCAACCGCTCGTCGTCGTCCCAGTGAGAATCAAAGAGTCGGCACCCAACATTGTGAGGTGACTCATCAAGGGTGTTCCGAAGAAAGCCGACGGCTTCCGCTTTTCGATGAAGAGGTCGTCAGGGTGAGGGGCAACCTCAACCACAATATCGTTCCCCTTGTGTCCCATCACATCCACTTCGTCTTCGGCGCGGTGGGACTTATACGACCACACACCGAGATCGAAACCATCGGGCCGGCGCGGGTTAGTTGTGTAGATGATCGGCAGTCTCTTCTGCCGTGCGACTTCGAGGATCTTCTGTATCGCCGGGATCCCGGTGGTCCACGCCACCTCGCCGCACGAGTACCGCCACCGCTCAATGGACCTCAGAATTGGCTCAGCCCGATCTCCGCAGAAGTTGTAGTTGACGTCGATGACCATGATCGCGGGCCGTTGGCCATAGCCCGCTCTCTTGCCCCAGCCGGCCGCCTCGAAAACCGCCTTGTCCGTGTCGGTCAGAACGTCGTCCCAGATTGCCATCTCAACCCTCTCTGACTGATGTGTACTTCGTGGTGTCCGGGGAGAAACCCGGCTTCTCGAAGTCGCTCGCTAGCCAGCGGTCAGTCGGAGCCACACGAGCGGGACTGTTGGCATTGATCACCTCGTGCTTGGGACGGAGTTTTCTGCGCAGGTATTGACCTACTGGATCTCCAACCGGCCTCATCCCTGGTGAATCGTCGGCCCACTCTGCAGTGACCTTCCCACGCATGATGGTCTTGATGGGCCAACCCGTGAAACTGTGTCCCTCCATGATCGACCAGCCAGACCTGGTGTTGATGTGCTCCTTGCCGACCTTTACCTCTCGACCTGCATCGACGATCACCATGTCTGCGTCGAAGCCGGGAAGTAGGGATCCCTTTTGACCCCAAAGACCTGACGTCTTAGCCGGGTTCTCACAGCTGACCTGGACCAGCCGCTCCAAGCTGATGCGCCCGGCGTTGACACCTTCAGACAGCATGACCGGGAGGAATAGCTCAACCCGACTGAACCCAGTGCGACAGTCCCATATGACCGGGTTGTACATCTCCTCGTAGGACGACGGCTCCCATCCGACGACGTGGTCTGAGCCGACGACGTCGACGGTGCCATCGGCGAGTGCAACCCAAAGCGCTTCGATATTATCTCGTCGGCGGAGGGGGACGTTTATGCGCCACCCGTACTCGGGCTCTGCCCAAAGCCAAGGCGGTCCGGTTTGGGCGTAGAGCTCCAAGCCTTCGGCCCGGGCCTTGGCAACCTCCTCGAAACTGAGCTTTGTCGTGCAGTGCTGCAGGTAGAGGGGAACGTTCCCAGGTGTCTGCATCGCCAGATAGGCGTATGCCCGGATGTGCTGGGCTTCTAGGAAGTCTGGCGAGCGATCGGTCCACGAACCGAAATCAGTACGGCCCGCGTCACGGAGCCGTTCTTCGAACACCCTGCCGATTTCCCAGTTTTCGGGATGGATGTGGACAATGCCGGGGTAGCCAAGGTGGCCCACCTCCTCCATGACCTGGTACACGGTGCCATCGTCGATTCCGGCGCCAAGACCGGCTCTGCGGCTAGGCCAGTTGGTGTCATCGTCGTCGGACATCCCCTTCATGCCCCGGGTCTGGAGATAGAGCTTGTAAGAGGTGACTCCGTGCTCTTCCGCGTACTGGGGTATCTCTCGGGCGTGCTCGTCAGTCTCGAGCATATACGTCAGATAGGCGTCGACGTGGCTCACCTCGTTGATCACTTCGCGGCCGGACGGGAAGGTCTCATTGAACGACACGACGTCGCTCCGTTTCACTACCTCTTGGAAAGGCTTGGTGCCCAATCGTGTCGTCGGCGCCTGAATCCCCCAAGTGGTTACCCCTGCACAAGCCGCCGCCCGGGACTCGGACTTCATGTCATATTCAAAAGGCACGTAGCAACCGGGATGGGCTTCGGAATCGACGATTCCGGGCAGTATGTAGTTGCCCCGGGCGTCAATGACCTCTTTCGAATCGGGCAGGAACTCGTCTGGAGCGAGGATCGCCACCTTCCCGTCTTTGACACCAACACCAGCTTTGTAGCGGCCGCCTCCCAAAACGACCGTGCCGTTGACGACCTTCAGGTCAAGCATCTCGCCGGCCATTCCTACCTCCTCGTTGCTCCAGCAACTTGCTGCGTACTATTGTCTCTTACAGAGAGACAGCCTAGCGAGTAGATTCGTCAGCAAGCAACTGAAAGTGGCATTGCCCGCATCCACTGGGCACCACAGAAGGAGATTCGAGTGACATCCATCCGGAAGATCAGAACCATCATCGAAGACGGGTTCATCGAGGCAGGGAAGCAGGTAGACCCCCTCTACCGGAAAGTCGCGGTCGCAGCGGTGGTGGACAATCCATACGCCGACCAATACTCGGAGGACCTGAGCAAGATCGTCGACTTCAGCGTCGGTCTAGGAGACCAAATGGGTTCACTATTGGTCGAAGCTATGGGCGTGCCCGTGCAGAGTTATGGAAAGGCCAGTCTGGTCGGAACGAACGGGGAGGAAGAACACGGCCACGCCTTCCTCACTAGCGCGATGGCAGACCGAGTTCGGATCGCAGTTGGAGGCGGTGTGGCGTGGATCTCCTCTACCGGGAAGCGTGGCGCCGCTGGGACCAGTATCGACGTACCTCTCGCCCACAAAGACGCCCTCAAAGTCAGGTCGAACTATGACACGATTACCGTTTCGGTTCCCGATGCACCGGAGCCTGACGAGGTGTTAGTCATCATCGCGGGCGCAAGCAGGGGCCGGCCCAACTTTCGTCTTGGAGGCTTGAGAGCCGAGGAGATTGTTGGCAAAGACGGGCTCGTTTGAGGCCGCTGAAATGCTAAAAGAGCCCAAAGCTGACTACGGCCGCCTTCGCAACTACGTCAACGGCAAATGGACGGAGTCGAAATCAAAGGAATATGAGGATGTACTGGATCCGGCCACCGGCCAGGTCATTGCCCAAGTTCCGATGTCCTCGAGAGAAGACGTTCATGGCGCAGTCGCCGCGGCTGCAAGCGCATTCAAAGATTGGAAAGGCACGTCCGTAGTTAAGCGAACGAGGCCCTTCTTCCGGCTCAAACAGTTGTTGGAGGAGCACAAAGAAGATCTGGCCAGAACGCTGGTCCAGGAGATGGGCAAGGTGATCGGGGAGGCTCGGGGTGAGATGCTCCGCGCCATTGAAGAGATCGAAGCGGCTTGTGCGGTTCCGACTACCACTCGGGGATACCACCAGGAGAATATCGGACCCAATCTCAACCTTCGCGTGACAAACGTGCCGCGCGGAGTCTTCTTCATGGTTCCCTCCTTCAACTTCCCCGCAATGGTGCCGCTCGAGTACTACCCATATGCCGTCGCCGCAGGGTGCACATTTGTCAACAAACCGAGTCCCCAAGTTCCGATCACCCAGACACGCATCTTCGAGTTGATCGACGAATGCGGGTTCCCCCCAGGCGTGATAAACCTCGTACACGGGGGGAGGGACGTTGTTCACCATCTTTTGGAGCATCCCGACACCCAGGGATTCTCTTTCGTCGGATCTTCAAAGGTGGGTGCGGAGCTATACGCCAAGGCCGCAAGCCTCGGCAAACGAGGACAAGCGGCTACCGGCGCGAAGAATCACTTCATCGTGATGCCAGACGCAGACTTCGAGAAAGCTGCCGATGCGGCAATGAGCGCCTTCTTTGGTGCAGGGGGTCAAAGGTGCCTCGCCGGGGCAGTGCTGGTTCCGGTCGGCGAAGCCTATGCACCGATGAAAGAGCTTCTCGTCGAAAGGGCTTCCCGTTGGAAGCTTGGTCATGGTCTCGATGAATCGTCCGATCTAGGGCCAGTCATCTCCGCTACGGCTCGGGAGCGGATCATGAGGATGATCGGCAAAGCCGTTAGCGATGGAGCCGTTCTCCTGCTGGACGGGCGTGACCCGAGTGTGCCGGAGTGGCCCGACGGAGCCTTTGTCGGACCCACCATTCTCGACGGTGTGACGCCTGACATGGAAATCGCCAAAGAAGAGGTGTTCGGACCGGTTGCCGCGATCGTCCCCGTCGGCACCCTGGATGAGGGCATCTCCCTAATTGACAACAGCAGGTACGGCCACTCAGCGGTAATTTTCACAAAGAGCGGTGCGGCGGGCCGTGAGTTTGAGTCACGAGTCCCGGTTGGGAACATCGGCGTCAACGTTGGTGTTCCAGCCACTCAATCCTGGGCAACTCTCGGTGGGTTGAAGGAGTCGGCATACGGATCTCTACACGGCCGAGCAGAGTCCGTCCTGTTTTACACAGACCGAAAGATCGTCGCCGAGCGATGGGATTGAGCGAATGAGCAAGAAGCTGGACTTGAAGGCGACCCTGTCAGAGGCACAGGCTGCCGATTACCGAAGAAGGTTCGTCGAGCACCTGTCGCAGACTGTTCCGGGCGAGAAGGATCTGATTGTCGTCGACGCGGAAGGTACAACGATCAAAACCTCCGACGGGCGGTTGCTTCTGGACATGATTTCAGGCATCGCCGTTTCCAACGTCGGCCACTCTCACCCGAGGGTCGTCGAGGCGGTCCAGCGCCAGATCGAATCCTTCGCCCACGTCAACGTGTACGGGCGATTTACCCTTACGCCACAGGTCGAGATCGCTGAAAGGCTTGCTTCGGTCACACCTGAAGATCTCGATGTTTCATTCCTAGTTTCCACCGGGACCGAGGCGAACGAAGGCGCCCTGAAGTTGGCGCGAAAATACACTGGTCGACCCGGGTTCGTGTCCTTCGAACGATCCTTCCACGGCCGAACCTTCGGCTCACTGTCGGTTTCCTGGAAGGAGGAATGGCGAAAGCCATTCGAGCCGCTGCTCGAGCCGGTGACCTTCATACCTTTCGACGATCTAGACGCAGCGGACCGCGCAATTACCAAGGACATCGCGGCAGTAATAGTGGAGCCAATCCAAGGTGAGGCAGGCGTCCAGATTCCGTCTGACGAGTTTCTCCCAGGCCTTCGCCAGCTTTGCGACGAACGCGGCGCCCTCCTCATCTGTGACGAAGTTCAGGGAGCCATGGGCCGGTCCGGTCAATGGTTCAGCTGTCAGAACTGGGACGTTGTGCCGGACATCATCACCGTCGCAAAGGCTTTCGGAGGCGGACTCCCACTTGGTGCCTTCATATCGACTGCTGAGATATTCTCGACCTTCCTTGACCCCCCGCTTTCTCACCTAACCACATTCGGCGGCAATCCGGTCTCCTGTGCTGCGGCCATCGCTGCCTTTGACGTAATCGCAGAGTCGGGGCTGGTTGAGGAGGCTCAGGTCATGGGTGAGTATCTGGCAGACCGCCTTCAATCGATCATGGCTCATTTCCCACACGCAGTTGCGGCTACAAGAGGAATCGGCCTCTGGCATGCCGTCGACTTTGCCCCTCCTGAGCTCGCTCAACAAGTCGTCGAGAATATGGAAGGCCGGGGCGTCATTGTCGGCTCCATGCTCAATTCGGCAGGGACGATCCGGATCGCGCCGCCACTCACCGTCACACACGCTGAAATCGACACGCTCATCGGCGTCCTGCGCCACTCCCTCGATGAGCTCGTGAATGGCTGAGACCGGTTGACCAGTCCGTGCCGGGGGCACCTCAGTTGGCCAGGCACTACCCAAGGTCGACATCGATCAGCCCTTCATGATTGGTCGCAGGTACCGCATGGCGGCCACAGGTTCGGCCGCTGCGACCGCGAGCGCCCCGCCGCCGATTGCTCCAGCGATCCCGGGCGCCATCACATCAACACCAGCCATATACAAACCCTTGATGCCGGTTTTGGGAGTCAGGTCGTCGCTGGTGAACCGGTCGGGCTCGGAAGCCAGCCCATAGATCGACCCACGATGCGAACGGGCGAAGTGTTGAGTCGAAAGAGGGGTGGATAGCTCAGAGAACGACACGAGACCCTTGAGATCGGGGTAATGCTCCAGGTACTGGGAGAGCAAAGCGTCCGATACCTGCTCCTTGAACTCGTCGTACTCGGTACCCCGCTTCTTCCACCGGGTGCCCCGCCAAGGCTCGAAGGTTTCCCACGGGACAAAGGT
Organism: Acidimicrobiia bacterium; assembly: GCA_965216445.1. GTDB lineage: Bacteria > Actinomycetota > Acidimicrobiia > Spongiisociales > ZC4RG35 > MA-ANB-1. The sequence continues at coordinate 157,123 of OZ244166.1, read as the reverse complement.
GATGATCTCTCCGGTATGTCGCTGCCGTGGCCCAGGGTCGTGAGCCGGGTCCTTGAGCGAAGGGAAGCTGCAATAGAGCACATCGGCACGGGCCAGTTCGCCGTTGGGCTCGATCGGCCAGATATCCCGCTCCATGTCCCAGGTCTCATAGAACCACTGTGAATACTTCGATCCGCCGGCCTGGGAGAGGTCGCCTTCAAAGCCGAGATAGAGACTGACATGGGCTGGACCGGGACTCAACGACTCCGGCCGATCCATTGTGTCGGGGAGCAGGCTCGCCGTCAGCGGCGCCCCGACCGCACTGATGACCGCCCCGGCAGATATCTCAGATCCATCGGCCACAGTCACCCCGGTGGCTCGGCCACCCCTGATGACGATGCTCTCGACCTCGGTACGGACCAAGGTCCATCCGCCCGATTCCGCGACTGTGCGCAGCATTTCTCGTGCGATCGACTCCGCCGTCCCCACCGGGTAGTAGGCACCCCACAGGAAGTGGGCCACCATCAGGGCGTGCATGGCAAATGACGATTTGGCTGGTGTCGATCCGTAGTAACCCCACTGTGCGGCAAGTACCGCACGCAGCTGAGGATCGTCGGTCAGCTCCTCGAGCACTTCAGCGGTCGTCGCGGTGATGTGGGGCAGGGCGGCTTTGGCGGTCTTTCGCTTCGCTCCAGGAGCCAGGACCGACGGAGCAACCCGGGCTTGCATGTAACCGGCGGTGGCGCGAGATGCCGCCCGAACCAGATCGAAGTAGCTATCGATCGCCGGGCGTTCGTCAGGGAAATACTCGTGCAGCACATCACGAAAGGCTGGTTTCGAGTTGGGGAATTGAATGGTGAATCCGTCGGGGAAGTTGAACTCGTCATAGATCTCGCCGACGGAAGCCCACTCGAGACGCCCCTCGGTCAGGTCCTTCAGTAGACGCCCGAGATAGCTACGGTCGGTCATCTCACCGACGAGGTGGACACCAACATCCCATTTGTGCCCCGGTCTGGTGAACGTCTGGGTGAAACCACCGGGGATCACATGTTGTTCTATGACCAACACCCGTTTTCCCATTTTGGAGAGGAGCGCAGCGGCGGTCATACCTCCCATGCCGGAGCCAATGACTATGTAGTCGAACGACCCGTCGGGCACATCACGAGACCAATACCTGACCTTCTCAACAACACTCACGGGTTGACCACCAGTTCTCTCACAGGGGCAAACATAACCGTGCCTCCCCACAGGTCCTGGCGCCCGCCATCCGATGGAAATCTAGTTTCTTGAAAGGACCTACCGTCCGTGGTGACATTCCCGTCGGCGTGAGTCCGTTCTCAGCCGGCGAAGTCCTCTGCGGTGGCCGGGCCCGACACCTGCACCAGGTGTCCGTCGGGATCCGTCACGAACACGCGATCCTCTCTTCGGATGACCTCAAAGCCCCGAGCCTCCAGGTCTGCGGCCACGCTCTCAGGGTCATAGGCGTCGACCGTGAAGCAGAAGTGGTTGATGTGTGCCGGCTCCCGCCTAAACAGGGCCAGGAAGTTGTCACCACCGACATCGAGGAAGCTCATGGTCTCGTTTTCTCGGACGACGGTTGCTTCGAAGACCTCAAGGTAGAAGTCCCGCGAACGCAAGAGGTCGTCAACGTACAGAGCCACATGATTGATACCAAACGTTTTCATGCCCTCAACCGTAAACGACGACCCCTCGCGTTAGGCGCAGTACACCAACCGATATCACGAGGAAAGGCGGGATCTAGTCAACTAGACCTGATTCGCGCCTCGAGACTCTGACGCCCGGGAAGACGTAGCGCTATTCGGGGGGGGATAGAGGCGAGCCTGGGATGGATGAGGGGAACTTGCGGGAGGCCAGAAGACTCTTGGCCGAGTTGTCGAGTGTAGGCGTCAACGAGCGGTGGATCCACGCCTACTACCCTCTCCTGGCTGAGGTGCTTCCCGATCAAGGCAGTTGGCGGCCGCCAGGGAATTTGCCGACGAATATATGTCAATCGAGGTTCACCCCACCGGGGAGGCAGCAAGACTCGGAGTGCCCAACCCCCTCGTTCGCAACGAGGGGGTCGTCGGTTCAAATCCGATCAGCTCCACAACACACTGACCTGGCTAGACTCCAGAATTGTGGCTCTGACCAGGCACGACGCTAGTTACTCGAATCTCCCGTGAACTCTCGACGTCTTGCCCCGGTTCTCGTCGTTTCTAGTTGTCTTGTGACACACGTGTGACACAAGGTGGGCTCAATACAGCGAATCGACCGACCGAAACCGTGGCGAGCCCGCTATCGGGCCCCGGATGGCCGCCAGATCTCGAAGAGTTTCCGTCGGAAGGTGGACGCTGAGAGATGGCTGCTATTGGAGGAGGGCGACGTTTTGGCCGGCCGCTGGCACGACCCGTCGCTCGGCGCCGAGCTGTTCTCGCAGTACTGCGAGAAGTGGCTGGAAGGGCGAAGGCCAACCGTCGCTGAGAAGACCGGCTACAACACCGACGTGCTGGTTCGAGGTCGGATCATCCCTGAATTCGGTGACAGGCAGCTGCAGCAGATCACCACGAAGTCCGTACGCGACTGGCAATCGGCGTTGTTGAAGGAGGGCCTGTCGCCGGCAACGGTGCGGACCTATCGCCAAGTCCTGGGCCAGGTATTGAGACAAGCCGTCGCCGACGGTCTGATTCCGGCGAATCCTGTCGAAGCCGTGAAGGTCCCACCCGTTCGACCTCGACGTCAGCTGTTCCTTACCGCCGATGAGCTTGAGAAGCTAGCCAACGCGGCGGGGAGATACGGGCCTCTCGTCTGGTTCCTCGGGTGGTCCGGTCTCCGTTTCGGTGAAGCGGCTGCCTTGAGGGTCCGCAACGTCGACCCTGGGTCGCGGCGGGTTCGGGTTGAGGAGTCAGTGACCGAGGTCGGGGGTCGTCTCGAGTTTGGCCCGCCCAAAACCCACGAGACCCGAACGGTGATCGTTCCTCACTACGTGATGGAGCGTCTCGTTCCGCTTCTCGCGGGTAAGGGTCCAGACCATCTGGTGTTCATCGCGCCACAGGGCGGAACCGTCCGTCTCGGGAACTTCAGACGGCGAGTATTCGCACCGGCTGCAGCGGCCATCGGCAAGCCAGATCTCCTGCCTCACGATCTTCGTGATACGGCCGCCAGCCTGGCAATCAGCTCTGGAGGTTCGATCAAGGCTATCCAACGGATGCTCGGCCATGCCTCGGCGGCGATGACTCTGGACGTGTACGGCTCCCTGTTTGAGGAGGACTTGGAGACCCTGGCAGATCAAATGGAGAAACGATTCGGCTGACGGTGCCGGCCGTGGCTATCTGTTCTCTCGATACCAGTTCGAGTGGCAGCTTTTGAACTTGCGCTTCGACCCGCACGGACACAGCTCGTTGCGGCCCACTCCTTTGAAGACCGCGAGGTCCGGCTCGGAAGCGACGGTTGATTCTGAGCTCCACCCGGGGTCGTCTGGTTCGAGCTCAGCGGCCATGCGCTCGAGTTCGGCCTGGCTCGGCCGGCGGTCGGCCTGCCGGGTTCTGCGGTCCAACCGCTCCTCGCGGCGATTCAGCTCGTCCTCACGTTCGTCGAGTAGCCGCTCCCGCTCCGCGATCGCCTCCGAGCGAGCCTCAACGTCCTCGTCTACGACGGAAGAAAGCTCAGCGTGGATCAAGGCAGAGATCGCCCTCCCCATCGACAACCCGACCACGTCGCAGTACCTCTTCCACGTAGACCAGCCCGCCTCAGAGATCGGAACCTTGACGACCTGCCACGACTCCGTTCGATCCAACTCGGCAAGAAGACGCCGGTCGACGTTGGCGAGCTTGCCCCGGTCCAACGTCATCGCGATTCAAGGTCGTTGCATACGTACACAGTTGCATCCTCTAGATGCGGTGTAAAAAAGTATACCTACTACGGAGTCCATCGCCATGCGTCGATTGACTCGAAGGAAGAGCCGGTCCCAAAGCAGCAGGAGGCGCCCCACATGAGAATCTCGTTCCCGGTCCAGACTGCATGACCGTTTCCGATCGGACCGGGCGCTCTGGCCTCCTTCCATGTGCTCTGCGACGTATCGAGAATCGCCGCGTCCCTGTCACACAGGTTGAACACGACGAGCCGGTTTGCCACAGCAATTGGGCTAATCCAAGCGTTACATGGTTCCAACGGGTTGTCCGCCATTGGCACCCACCCTGCGTCGCCGTCGATTTCATAACTAGAAGTGTTTTCGGTTGCGACGTCCCAGGCAATCAGGCGACGTTCGAGTAGGGCAGTGGTCTGGGGCAGAATGCACGAATCATTCTGACCTGGCGCGGGTATCGGTTGCCAGTTCTTGTCTGACCGGATGCCAATTTGCAGGTTGGAGCAATCGTCTTCGTTGAAGGCGGTTGCCAACAAGGTTCCTTCAGCGTCAACTAGCGAGCGCTCTGGGTGTCCAAAGGGTGGCGCTGACAAGGGCTCCCACGAGCCGACACCTTGATTGAAACGTACGAAGTCTTCGTCTGACCATATGAAGAGCGACTCTCCTGCCCATAAGGCAACGGAATTCGAGTTGACTTGCAGACCGGGAGGCGACATTGATTGCCAGCCGTCTTCGGGACTCCAAGCAGCGGCGCCTGTGGCGCCTGCCACGTATAACCGTTCTCCAGACCACGCGGCGACGGTTGGCTGTGGGGTGATCGGTGCACTAGGCAGCATTTGCCAGGTTGACGTGGCCGGGTCGTAAAGGGCTCCGTCAACTAGAGGTCCGGAACCTTCCTGACTTGTCCCTCCCCAAACCAGCATCTGACTGCCCGTCCAGAAGACACTGTGACCTCCCCGCACGCTCAGGGGGCCGGGATCAAGGTAGTACGAGTCTGTCGGCGGTCTCGGAGCCGGGGACTCAATCCGTAGGGAGTCTGGTAAGGATGAATCGATGGGGAATGGTGTGACCTGAACCGAACGTGTGGGGCTGCAGACTGTATCAGTTTCCTCTTCACAACCAGGTGAAACGGCGAAGCCAGGGTATCGCACCTCTATGAGAGGTTGGCCGTCGCCAAACGTCAGTGGATCAGTCAAATCAAATACAGGGAGACCTCCTTCCTCGCGGCCGTGCACGGATTGGGTTAGCACCGTTTCTGCTTCGCTACCGAGACTTGCCAGAATCGCTTGATCGACTTCGATCTCGAGGAGCCAGCTTCCGGCCGGGACTCTCAAGTTTCCCGAAACCAAACTCGGCTCAATCGCATCAACCTGTGGTGATATCGTTGAGTTGCCCACGTCGATCAGATTGCCGTCGATCGATTTGAAGAATATCGTCACAGATACTCCTTCGGCTCTGGCCGCCATCGAAGCGTCCGCTCTAATCAGAAACGGTGTGCCATCCGGAAGGTGTCCTTCGATGACGTCTGACGAGAGAGGGCCTTGCTGGCCCGGAGGTGTCGGTTCGATTTGATCCATGGCTGTTGAGGTCGTTGTCGACGCGACCGACGGCGTAGCCTCTGGGTTCTGCTCCGGGCGTGTCGTGAGGGAGCTAATGGCCAAAACCACAGCGGCAATCGATGCAATCCCCACTGCACCGGTCATCGCCGTTCGAACCTTTTTGCGGCCGCGGAAAGTCGCGATTGGCGCATTAGCGTAGGACTGGCGAGCCTCGTCGGCTGCCCTCTTTAGCTTTCTTTCGACGTTCATTCCCACTCCAAGGATTTCTGAAGGCGCTTCTTCGCGCGCTGGAGGTGTGTTCTCACAGTTTCAATCGAAACTCCCAAAAAGCCCGCAACCTCTTCGTGGGACATCATTGCGTAGTAGATCAAGACGACCACTTCGGTTTGGCGTCGGGGAAGTGACGCCACTGCGGTCCACAGAGCAACAGAGTCTGCAGATGGCTCAGGCATGAAGGCTGGAGTTCGTGGTTTGCGAACCATCGCTTTTCCTTCGGCGACGAGCCTTCGAACGCGTGAGGCTGCCATGTTCGCAACAACCCTTCGTATCCAGGCGTCCGGCCGCTCCATCGCTGAGACCGTCCCCCAGCGCTTGTATGCGGCAACGAACGCGTCCTGGGTCAGTTCTTCCGCTGCAGACGGGCTATTCGAGAGCGAGAACGCAAGGCCAATGACTCCTCGATATTCCTGCGCGTAGAACTCGTCGAAGCGAAGCGCCGCTCCGACAACGGGGTCGTCAGTCTCATCTTTGATGTGATTCATCAGCGCGGGTTGTACCATCTACATGTAAGTCGAATGAAGCCATAGTTTCTGGTGACAACAACGGCGACTCGTCCCACCTCAGTAAGAGCAAAGTTGTCAGTGAGTCCGCTAGCTCACGGCCGCTACGAGAGTGGCGATTAGGATTGCCACAGTCGCTGTTCGAAATAAGAGGCCTCGAGCGGTCGGCCAGCTCTTGAGGATGTCATCCTCTTGGCGGTCAGAGACCACGCTCGACACTGCAAGCGATGCTCTCGCGGCCGCGAATCCGGTCGTAAGGGCAATGGCGGCGAGGAGTCCCGCGCCCAGCAAAACATAGATAGTCGCCATCATGAAGGGTACCGGGCTAGGCGCCATTGTTGTATAACCAGTTCCCATTCGTGCCCCGAACGTGAAGCCAGCCTGGAACGGGGGTTTCGACAAGACTGACTGACTCACGATCCGGCCTGGATCTGGGAGTTTGATCGGGAGAATCCCTGCTTGAGCGGCCGCCAATAAGGCGATGCAACCAAGCGAGAGAAGGATACGCGAGCTCATAGGCAATAGACGCAATGGGGTGGCCAGCAGAGCCAAGATCAGGGCCGTTGACAGAGCAGCGCTGATGAGGCCCGCCATGAATCCGTAGAGAGTACTTCGGTGTCCGGACTGCCAACCTGGCAGTATCAGCGCTGTAAGGCTGTTCCGACTTCAGATCGACCCGCTAAGCGCGTGGCCAGCGATGATCCCACACCCCATCCATGTCGCCAACTCGACGATCGCAAGCGCCCCGTTCACGGCTTATCCGAAAGGGATATCAGCAAGTCACGCATGGGCCCGTATTCCACCGGCATATGCTGTGCACCCAGGAACCTCGCGATTCTGCGGCAATTGACAAACGACCCCGGAAACAACTCAGCCGCCCTCAAAGGGGCGGCCGAGTTTCAAATGGCTACTCCGTCAGGAAGCGGGGATGACCCGAGTCCTGTTGGCGACGTCGTCACGTGGCTGATACTCGACCGAGCCTGCGCTCAAGTCGGCTACAGCAAGGTGGTCGGCCAGCGACTGCTGGTACGAAGTTCCCAAACTGGTGAACGTGTACACCTCGAACATGTCGTAGCCGTCATTTCCTGCGGCCAGGAAGTCGATGGTGGCGATGTCCACGGGTTCAAGCCCACCTTGCAGGACTCCGTCGTCCACATACAGCACGCCGTTGACGGTCAAGTCAACGATGCGAGAGCCGGCGTCGGCACTCTCATCGTATGTGACTACCAGACCGGACCACTGGGCAAACGAACCTGCTGCATCGGGGAGACCCGACAGACCATGCTCGACAGCGGCGACCAGATCGGCCGGCTCAACGTCGACGAGCACCGACACGAAGTTGGAGAACGGCGCAATGTCAAACGTGTCCAACAGCGTGACATCGCCAGCCGGTATCACCGAGTCGTTGCGGATTCCGCCACCGTTCTGCAGGCCGACAATCGGGCCATCCAACGTGACCCCGAATTCAGCCGCGCGAGCCTGAGCGGTAAGGACCGAAGCGTCCGACATCAGGTTCCCGACGTTCGTCTCTCTCGTCCGCACCTCTTCGCGGACACCATTGAGTGGGACTTCGCTCACTGCGATCACTGTCTCGCCCAATTCCTCGAGGAATGCGGCTACTGGGACTTCAACCTGCCTGTACAGGAACGAGCTCTGTTGAAGATCGCCCGTGACATCGAGCAGCTCCCAGGAGAAGTCCAGCAATCCGCCGGCGTCGTCGAATTCGAGGGTGAGCTTTCCAAGATCGAAGTAGTCACCTGGAACCGTGACGATCGGTATCAGCTGTCCGTCTGCTGTGGTTGCGGTCTGAGCTTCGGTGAGCTCCTCACCACCCCCGCCACCGATGATGGCGTCGACATTGGTCAGGTCCGCTGCCAGCGCAACCTCGTTGTCAATGTCCTGAAGGTGGCTACCAACAATGATGATCTCCACGCCTTCGTCCGTGAGACGTGCTGCTTCGGCGTTGGCGATCTCAGCGAGATTGTCCAGAATCTCGACCGCTCCCGGCGACGAAACCTCGCGCAGGTCGGGTGTGGTCAGACCGATGATCCCTATCTGGCGACCGTCACGCACCTCGGTGATGCTGCTCGTTATACATCCGGCGTCGACTAGGGCGTCAAGGGCCGGTTCAGCATCAAAGACAAGGTTGGCCGTAAGGAACGGACTCGCCGAACAGTCGGAGAACCCTGAGATGAAGTCAGCCAGCACATCCGGGCCGAAGTCGAACTCATGGTTGCCAATGACGTAGGCGTCGTATCCAATGTTGTCCAAGGCAATGGAATCGTAGAACGGGACTCCCTTGTCGAGGCTGGCTGAGAACTCTGGACTTGCCAGGAAGTTGTCACCAGCCGTGATCGCAATGACACCCTGGTCACGACCCCGGTTCAGCGTGCTGCGTTGTTCTTTCAGCAACGCCCCGAATCGAGATATCGACCCAGCGCCGTCGTCGTCGGGTAGTAGGTCTGACTCCCCGTCGTTGTTGTGCAACACAACCAACGTGTAGCCCTGGCCGGGACGGTCGCCGCCTCTTGCCAACTCGTGGTCGAACGCACCAGCGGCGCCTGCCGGCGGTGCGAACATGAATGGAAGCATCGACACTACAAGTGCCAGCACCAATGTGAGATGCGTGGGGAATCTTCCTCTTACAGTTTCTTGCACGGTTCCTCCTAGACGTTTTGATTTGTCGCCGCTCGCCCCGCGGAGATCCATCCAGACCTACCATAGACCACTGTGGGCGTCGGAATCTCACGGAGCGCCCACATCACTCGTTTGATTTTCGCGACCTTTCGCTCAGTTTCGCGTTGAAGAAGCGGAGCCTGGAGGTGCGATGCGACCACCATCGCAGCGCAGCCTCGTGAAGAAACAGATGCCGACCTCAGGAGCGGCCGTCTGAGTGCGGTCAGCCTTTCATGATCGGCCGTAAGTACCGCAAGGCTGCCACCGGTTCCGCAGCAGCGATCGGGAGCGCCCCACCGCCGATCGCTCCTGCGATCCCGGGCGCCCGCAATCGAGTCGAACTGGCCATATGGGCATACGAAAACAACAGAGTCTGACAGGAGCCATAGCCAAAATCCTGGTCAATCCCGCGCTGAAGACGACCGCCTGCGTTTACACCTCCAACTTTTCCTCCTCGAAGAGGTGGGCGTTGCTGAGGAATCGATGAAAGGTGAAACGATGCATCGCTTCATCGTGATGGGGAGGAAACACAAGGAAGGTAGCTATTGCCCCAACCAGACAGGCAACCCCACAGATGGAGAAGGCCAGTGGGAAGTTTCCGAAGTCGCCCAACCATCCTCCCAGAATCGGGAAGAAGATCCCTCCGAATCCGTAAGCGAGGAAGACCCAGGGATAGTTGGCTCCCACCGCCCGGTTTCCGAATCGATCAGCGGTGATTGCCGGGAAAAGAGCAAAGTTGCCACCAAAGTTGAAGCCAATCAGCGCGGAAGCCAGATACAGCGGATACTCCGAACCGGCCATGGGGATAAAGGCGAACATCAGCAGACCTTGCGTGGCGGCCATGACGATGATGGACAGCTTCCGACCCAGTCGGTCGCTCAGCGCGCCCCAGGCAAGCCGTCCGATCCCGTTGGCCAGGCTGAAGAACACCGCCATCGCTGTTCCGGCGATGGCGCTGGCCTCAACCGAATTGAAGCCACCATCAATCAGAGCCTCGACCGGCCAAAGCTTCATCAGACCTATCGCCATCAACCCGGCGCCGGCGGATACGGCGAAGGTCAGTGATATCAGATGGAATTGGGGTGTCCGCAACATCTCACGCGCGGTGAAGTCAACTTCACCCGAATCCGCTCCTTCAGGAGGTGTGAAACCGTCCGGCGCCCAGTCTTCCGGTGGGAACGACATGGTCGAGCTACCGAGAAGAACAAGCGATGCAAAGACGACCCCATATATGGCGAATGTGCCAGTGAGGCCGAATCGATCGATTAGATCTACCCATTCGCCGGCGATCTTGATCCACGCCAGCGCTCCAAAGCCGAACCCGGCGACAGCAACACCCGTGATCATCCCCTTGCGGTCGGGGAACCATCTCATCCCGACAGCAATGGGTACGACGTAGCCAAGGCCGATACCGGCACCACCGATCAGACCCACCCCGATCAGAACAGTCCAGAAGTTCGTGCCCTGGTTGAGGCCGGCAAGTATGTACCCGGCGCCCAGCGTCACACCACCCATCCATGCCAGCCGTCTCGGTCCCCAGTCAGCAAGCTTCTTGCCGGCCAGGACCATCCACAGCGCGAAGGAAGCGAGACCAACAGAAAACACAACTTGGGTCTGAACCCGGTTCCACCCTGCATCACGCAACGCCGGGGTGAACACCGACCAGGCATAGATCGCCCCGAGACACAGCTGAATCAGGAGCGCGCCGACTACAACTGGCCACCTTCGAACTGCCACAACCTTCCTTTGTTGGCTGGTATTGAAGGTACGGAGCAGGATGCTGGGAATCACCTGGCTAATGACAGTTTTTAACCAGGGCAAAGTACCTTTTCGCCCGGTGACATTTGCCCAGGTTGACAGGGTTGCGAGGAACCGTGTCAGTCGACATCTTCGCCACACAACGAATAGCCTTTTCCGATGCACAGGCTCGTCCCTCCACCGGTGAAAGGGCTTGCGCGGATGGGGATGCCAGGCGAGACGGCAGCCGGAGCAGCCCTCGTTATCGACGCGGAGGGTTCGACTGCACTCTCGACACGCCTCCAGCCCTACGGAACCGAAGGCGCCGAAGCTCTCGCCAACATCCTGTCGGGCCTCTTCTCTCCAATGGTCAACCGGGTCGTCGAGAACGGTGGCCTGGTAGCCGAGATGGCAGGCGACGGGCTATTGGCGGTTTTCCCTGGTGATCCCAGCGCTGCGGTGGCTCGGGCCACAAATGCGGCCCAACTTGTGCTCGAGGATCTGGCGCGATTGTTGGAGTTCGAGACGCCCGACGGGACTGCCTCGCTCAGCGTTCGCTCCGTGGTTGGCGCTGGGGAATACGAGTGGCTCGTTTGGTCATTTGAGTCCGACAATCCTCAGAACGCAGCTTTTGCCTGTACCGGAGCGGCTGTCGAAGAGGCAAAAGCCGGTGAAGGCCTTACTCCCGGAGGCGTCGTCGCTATCGGACCGGTGGCGGCTTCGTACCTATCATCTGACGTAGCCACTCACTCTCTAACCTCCGGTTACGTCTCGATCAGGTCGACGGGCCACCCCTCGTCTGCATCAAGCGACATTGCCACTTTGGCTGACGATGTCGAGGATTCGGTTCGTTTCTTCCCACCCGAAGTCGTCGGATCCGATCTGAAGGGAGAATTCCGCGACGTTGTTGCGGTGTTTGTCGAGCTTGATCCGACGTCAGCCTCCGACTCAGCAACCGAGCGGCTGCTCACCGTGCTTGGTCGTCACCGTGGCTATCTCAACCAGGTCGGCAGGGCAGACGGGACCAAAAACGGATTCCGAACACTAGCGCTGTGGGGTGCGCCAAAGAGCCGAGAGCACGACGTGGGCTATGCGTTGCGTTTCGTCGACGACCTTCGGACTGAGTTGGGAAGTAAGAGCGTCAGGGCCGGTATCACATGGAGCACTGCCTACACAGGGTTCATCGGCAGCGCCCACCACGAGCAATACACCGCCATCGGCCCAGGAGTGAACCTCGCGGCCCGGATCTGTGATGCTGCTGAATGGGGTGAGATCTGGGTGGACCAGGACGTAACAACACGGCTCGACAACCCGTGGGCGTGGACCCAATTGGGCGAGTTGGGATTCAAGGGATTCGGCGAGCCAGTGGCGACATACCGGGTCACGAACATCCCGCCGGTCCGGATAGCCGATCGAGCCACCGGGGACTTGGTCGGGCGCGATCGGGAGCTCGACCATCTCGAAGACCTTCTCGCTCCATTGTGGTCCGGCCGCGATACCGGGATCATCGCCATAAGGGGTGAGGCGGGTATCGGGAAGACCAGGCTCATCGTCGCCCTTGCCGACCGACTGTCGAATCGAAGTCCTGAACCGGAATGGATCAGGGCACAGGCCGACGAGATTAGAACAAGACCTCTGGCAACCCTTCGCGATGCGCTCGTCGGCTACTTCGGAAGACCGGGTGACGAGCAAAGCGGTCGCCGTCTCGACGAATACGTCGAGCAGCTTGCCGCATCAGCCCCAGAAAAGAGCGAGGCCATCTCACAAACGCGAGGCCCCCTTGGTGACCTGCTTCAACTGATGCCGGATGTCGAGAAGGCCGCCCAACTCGATCCGAAAACGAGGTTCGAGAATCTCGTTGCGGCCGTGGTAACGCTCGTGGGGGCCGTAGAGGTATCCAACCCCGTCATCCTCCACATTGGCGACGGGCAATGGATCGACAGCGGGACCGCTGAGGTTCTAAACCGGGTGGCCACCGACCAGGTCGGCAAGAGAGTCGCCATCATTGTGGAGACCCGATCGCAAATACCGGGGATGCAACCAGATCATCAGCTCGATCTTGGCCCGTTGACCGAGACCGAAATCGCCGAGTTGACCGCACATATCGTTGGTGATGCTCCCGATACGAACTTGGTCAAGGCGATTGCTGATCGGTCCAGAGGGAACCCTTTCTTTGCGAAACAGCTTGTCGAGCACCTCCTGGCTGACCAGTCGACTGGACGGAGTGCCGATCTCGCCGACTCTCGTGATCTCTCCAATGTGCCCCTCGACTTGCGGCGCTTGCTGGTCGCCCGACTCGACGAACTCCCCCGAGCCGTAGGTCACCTGATTCAGATCGGCTCCGTGATCGGCCGAGACATCGACCTTGATCTGCTTCAGAAGATGGCAGGCCAAGATTCGCAGTTTGAGGAGAATGTGGAAACGGCCATCGACTTGCGGATCTGGAGCCGAACCGACGACAACCACGTCACCTTCGTTGACCTCCTGGTTCGAGATGCGGCGTACGGAATGATGCTCCACTCCGAGACAAGGTCACTTCACGACACAGTCGCAGCGACCGTCGAGGCTCTGCCAGCGGCCGGGGATCTGCGACATGCCGAGATTGCGCACCACTACGACCGCGCTGGGAAAACCGATAAGGCTGCAGACCACTACCTCGACGCCGGGAACCAGGCAGCCGAACGCTACGACAACCAACAGGCTCTGGCTCATCTCGACCGGGTCATCGAGCTGGTCGACCACGAGGACGAACGGAGGTACCGGGCCCTGCGGGTCAAACATGACATCCATGAACTCGAAGGGAATCGGTCGTTGCAGGAGGAAGTAATACGATCACTCGCTGAGACGTCAGGCACCTCCGTGGAACGCTCAGTCGAGACGGCGATGCTTGAGGCCCGACTCCTAATGACGCTTGGTCGCTATAGCGAGGCCCACGAAATCGTGGACAAGACATTGCCCTCGACGACCGGAGAACATCTTCAAAAGGAGCAAGGTTCGCTGACGTTCCTTCTCGCTGCGCTAGCTCGCCACACCGGCAAGATCGACGATGCCAACTCGCTTGCTGCCGAAGCTCGAGAGCTGTTCGCCCGATCCGGTGACGAGTTGCAGGTAGCCGCCGTCGACGACTTCGCCGGTGGGTTGGCATGGGAAGCGGGGGACTTCGACCGGGCCGCGAGCTTGCACCGTTCCGCCGCAGACATCTTTGGAGCCGCCGGCCGAGTTGTTAGTGAGACCAAAGCGCTCAACAATCTGGGGACCGTCATCTTTGCCACAGGGGATTACTCGGCTGCGAGGGAGATTCACCGGGAAGGGGCCAACCGCAGCAAAGAAGTCGGGTACCGGATGGGCGAAGGCGACCACGTCGACAACATGGGGGGTACCGCCTGGGCCGTCGGTGACCTTGAACTCGCCCGCGACTACTACACAGCTGCGTTGAAGATCCGGCAGGAAATGGACGACGCTTGGGGCGTTGCCATCAGCAAAGGAAACCTTGGGTTGGTTTATCGCTCCATCGGAATGCCGGACGAGGGTCTAGCCCTTTACCGAGAAGCCTTGGAGATCGATCGGCAGATAGGTCGACGGCGTGGCGAGGCTTACGACTTACACGGCATCGGCCTCTGCCATCTCGACCTCCAGCGCTACAACCTGGCCACCGAAGCTCTAGGTCAAGCTGCCGCAATCCGGGAGGAACTCGGAGAAGGGCACCTTGCCAACGAAAGCCATGTGGCGTGCGCAGTGGCCATGAAACGTCGTGGCGATGAAGAGCCGGCGTCCGAGCTTGTCACCAGAGTGCTCGAAGATGAAGGTCCCGACTTTTTCGCCGGCGCCATTGAGACCACCGCCAGTTGGCTCCGCTGCATCGAGGTGCTCGAATCGAATTCACCCGAGGGCGTGGCTGAGCTACGACAGCGTGCGAGGGAGGGCGTGATGGAAAGGGCGAGCCGGATCAGCGATCCGGAGCAAAGACAGTCCTACCTAAAACGGGTTGAGTCACATTCTCAGCTTCTGTCGGGATAGCAGCCTCTACAAACGCTCCGACACGGGTTCAACACCACCATCCGGCCGTGCCAACGATTGGACGGCCACCTTCACCGTCGCACCTCCGGAGAAGGAGTCCCAGGACCGAAGTGACGTTGGAGGAGCGTTCACCGACCTCCTCCGCTCGACCCGGTGGGACGGCTGCTGATCGACTCGCTCCGCGGAGACACCTGTCACAAATCGCGGGGCTGTCTCGTCAAGGATTCGTAAGGGAGGCATGGATGTCATGTCACCGTTTCGATTCAGGAGATCCCGAGTGAGCCCAACCACAGCAACACTTCCCCGCACGAAAGAACCCTCCGTAAGTGCCGGAGTCCGAGACTCCACGCTCTGGATTGGACTGGTCACCGCATCACTTGGGGTTTGGGCGTTCTTCTTTCCCAACGCTTTCTTTGACGAATTCCCGGTGGCGGGCGCCCACTGGGTCTCGACACTCGGGGCCTTCAACGAGCACCTGCTCAGAGACTACGGGTCGGCTCAGATAGGCCTCGGATTGGCCGCCGTCTTAGTGGCAATGCAGAAGAGTTCTACTGGCATCGCCGCCGTTATGTCCGGGTACGTGGTCTTCGGCACGCTCCATCTGGGATACCACTTCACAACGTTTGGCTTCTTCTCGTCTGGATCGGCAGCCGCCCAAGCTTTCGCCTTGGCGACATTCATCACAATACCGCTCGCCGTCATAAGAGCCATCAGAACCAGAAAGGAAAACACGAAATGAAGATCTTGTTCACCGGAGCAACCGGAGTCCTGGGGAGGGCTGCGGTTCCACTGCTGATATCCGAAGGTCACGACGTGACCGGCGTGCACCGTAACGCCACAGGCAAAGCCTGGCTCGACGAGGTCGGCGCTCGACCCATTGCCGTTGACCTCTTCGACCGGGCCGCCGTCTCAGACGCGATGGCTGGCATCGACACTGTTGTCCACTTCGCCACCTCGATTCCCGCTCAGGACAATATGAGTGAACGTGCTAGCTGGGATCTCAACGACCAACTGCGTGCGTACGCCACGTCTCGCCTGGTCGATGCAGCCTTGACCAACGGAGTCGAGAGATTCGTCCAGCAATCAGTGGTGTTTGTCTACCAGGACGGGGGCGACCGCTGGCTCGAAGAATCGGCCCCGATTGCACCAACATGGGATGTTCTTGACTCGGCACTCGTCGCCGAAGATCACGTCGCCCACTTCCGCAAAGGTGGCGGAACGGGGATCACCCTTCGTCTCGGTCGTCTCTACGGCCCCGGCCCGGCTTCGGAGGAATTCGTCGCCGCGGTGGCTCGGCGTCGCATTCCGATCATCGGCAAAGGAGACAACTACGTATCGAGCATCCACGTTGCCGACGCAGCGACCGCGCTGGCGAAGAGCCTCCGAGCGCCGAGCGGCACATACAACGTTGCAGATCACTTTCCGATGAGGACCGAGTCGTACATGGCAGCGCTTTCGACAGCACTCGGATCCAAACCCCCACTTCACATTCCCCACTGGTTGGCGCGCCGGGTTCTTGGAGATGCAGCCCGAATGCTGACCATTTCTCACCGAGTCGACAACACAGCGTTCCACAATGCAACCGGATGGGAACCCTCTTTCCCCAGTGTTGCTGAGGGTTGGGCTGACGTCGTGGCTCAGCGTGAGGCAGACTGAGTTGATATGGCCACAAATGTCGAGGTCTTCGAGGCGAACCGATCCCGGCTCATGGGCATCGCTTACGGCATGCTCGGAAGCGTCATGGACGCCGAAGACGTCATCCAGGACGCCTACTTTCGGTGGATGGGGGTCAATGCCGCTGAGATCGATTCGCCAGCCGCGTTCCTCACGACCGTGACGACTCGATTGGCCATCGACCGGCTTCGTTCGGCCCGGGTTCGGAGGGAACAGTACGTGGGCCCGTGGCTGCCCGAGCCCATCATCAGGTCGGTCGGGGATGACCCTGCCGAGGTCATCAGCGCTGCCGAATCGTTGTCAATGTCGATGTTGACTGCGCTTGAACGTCTGCAGCCAGTCGAGCGGGCAGTCCTCCTGCTCCGGGAGATCTTCGACTACGAATACAGCGAGATAGCCGACATTGTCGATCGCAGTCCATCGAACTGCAGACAAATCGCAAAGAGATCCCGGGAACGAGCTGGTGACCTGAGCCGTAGCCGTCCCACCACTGAGGCGGAACACCGAATCATCTCTCAGTACGTTGAGGCGGTCACGGCCGGGGACGTCGACCGACTTTCGAAGATTTTTGCCGAAGATGTCGTTCTTGTGGCGGACGGCGGCGGCCTGGTCCGCGCAGCCCGACATCCGTTGTTCGGAGCGGTCCGTGTCGCCAGACACCTGGTCGGGGTGCAACCCCAGACCCCGGAAGGAACCGAGGTTGCAGTGGTCAGAGCCAACGGTGAGATCACAATCGTGGGGTTGCTCAATGACACGCCCATCGGGATGGTCACCTTCGAGATTGACGAGGGACTGGTTACCGCCGTAAGAGCACTGCTCAACCCTGAGAAACTGCAACGCGTCCAAATGGCCGCTACGTAGACTCGCCGCGTCGAGTTTGGGCTCTCCCTCCGCTTGCGGACCGGCGACGAAGGAGCCGGGGAGGGTGGAGGTGCCCACCCACTTGAGCTTTACCAGGGAAGTCTCATTCCACCCTCCCCTCCGATCTCCGATCGGAGGTACTCCCTCCATGCGGCTTCGCCTTTGGAGGGAGAGTGGCAACCCTCCGGGTTGCTTGCGAGTTGCTTCGCAACTCGACTTCCTGGCTCGGCTACGCCTCTGGAGGGAGAGTGGCAACCCTCCGGGTTGCTTGCGAGTTGCTTCGCAACTCGACTTCGTGGCTCGGCTACGCCTCTGGAGGGAGAGTGGGAACGCCACCGAATAATTGGTGTCGATTGCGACGCCAGCCGTTCGTCATCAATGTGAAGCAACCCCGAAACGCGGGGTCCTCAAAGAAAGGCGACCAAGAATGGCCAACTATCTACTCCTCTACTCCGGTGGACCTGGAATGTCCGATGACCCAGCCGAGACCGAGAAGGTCATGGCGGAATGGGGTGCCTGGTACGGGAAGATGGGTGACGCCGTCACTGATGGCGGAGCTCCGTTTGGTGCCTCCAAGAGTGTGAGCGGGGGCGGCGTCTCCGACGGTCCGCTCGGTGACACACCCGCCACCGGATACACGGTGATTTCCGCTGATTCGCTGGATGCCGCGGTAGCCGCCTGCGACGACCACCCCCATGTCAGTCACGGTGGTCAAGTCCAAGTGTTCGAGTGCATTGACATGACCCAGGGTTAAGCCCGAACTACTCACCTGAGGGCCGGCCTTCGTGGTCGGCCCTCAGAATACCTAGAGGCGAACGCAGACCCTTCCGACGTTCAGCCAGCAACGCCCAGCGCACATCGGTACTGTCGCCTCAGATCATGGCTGTACCCATCACATTCCATCGTGAAGATGTCCGTCTGCAGGGAAAACTTCATCCTGCGACAGGAGAGCCTCCGTTTCCAACCCTCATCCTTCTGCAGGGGAGCCCCGGCAATACCGAAGATGTCCTCGGGCTGGGAGCCGAACTGGCCACAAGGGGTTACAACACTCTGACGTTCAACTACAGCGGGACCCAGGAAAGCGGTGGCTTTTCGAGCTTCGAGAATACGCAAGCCGACATTGCTGCCGCCTTTGGCTACCTGGCTGATAACTGTGAGCAACTCGACGTCGACCCCGATAGGGTGATTCTTGGCGGATGGAGTTACGGAGGCGGCATGGGTCTAACTTACGCCGCGAACAATCCTGAGGTTCGAGCCGTATTCTCGATCGCAGGGACCGACCACGGCGAGTTTATGCGTGAGTACCAATCCGATCCTGTGTACCACGCGATGATCGATGAGATCTTCGAATCGATGCAGCAGCTAAACAGCCCGTGGCGGCTGGCTCCCGGCGCAACTCCCTCAGAAATCGGCACAGATCTCTCAAGAATCCAGCCTTTCGATCTAAGAGAGGTGGCGGCGCAGCTAAGCGACCGACACATACTGTTGGTCGGAGGATGGGAGGACCTCAACGTCAAGATAGAGAAACACTTGGTACCCCTATATCGCGCCCTCGTATCCCACGGCGCTCAACATGTAAGGGTCGAACTACTTTGGGATGATCATGGATTCAGCAACGTCCGAGCCGAATTGGTCGACTTGCTCGTCGATTGGATGGCTCAAGTCGAATCGTCACTCCGCCACTGACGTCAGTCGGTTCGGATGAGTACCAACGTGTCCGCACCGGATTCCGCACCCCACACTTCACCTGGGCGTCCGTGGATCTGTCGCACGTCTCCGCCGGGATGAGGAAGCTCGTAGACCGTGAACTCCTCGGTCCGCGGATCGAATCTGACGATCGCGTTGGCGCCAAAGTCACTCAGCCAGACAGTGTCATCCTCGTCGACATACACCGCATACGCTGCCGGATCGTCACCGGGGAGAGGCCAGGTGTCCCACTCATCGGTGTCGAAGTCGTATCGGCTCACGTTGCCACTGTTCCACTCACTGACCCAAACAGCTCCCGTGGAGTCGGCCCAAACTCGCCGAGCACCTTGTCCTGGGGTCGGCGGCTCCAGGACTGTGATCTCGCCACCTTCGAGGACCAACCCAACGTAAGACCCGGCGAGAGAAGCAAAGACAACGTTTCCTTGTGAAGTGTGGGCGATCCCGTAGGGCCCGGATCCACGAGGAGGCTGATAGAGCACCGTCTCACCAGTCTCAACGTCCAGTTCGCCGACAACACCCGCCTGACCGGTAAACCACAGAGTGCCTTCATCGTCGAAGACGGCGGTATTGAGGTTGGCGTTGTTGAAGTCGGGCATGGGATAGATCGTGACTTCCTGCGTTTCGGGGTCGACGCTGACGATGGCGTTCAGGCCACCATCGGTGATCCAAGGCGTTCCCTCATCGTCGACGATCACCCCGTGAGGTCTGGACCCTTCCCCAAGGGGTATCTCGACGATGTCGCCGGTCTCGGGATCGAGCCAGCCCAGAACTCCCGAGCCTTGGCCGGTGTACCAAACGCCACCATCAATCGCCGGGGCCACATCATGTGGCCGGGTTCCGGCAGGCACCGGGAACGATTCGATGGTGAGATCGTCGGGATCGGTAGTGATCGTCGTCGAGGAGACCGATGTGGTCGTGGCATCGACCTGGACAGACGTGGTCGAAGATAACTCCGGGCTCGACGACGTCCCGGATGGAGTAGTAGTTGTTGTCTCGACCGTCGCGGTACAGGCAGTGATCACCAGGACCCAAACAACAAATGATACTTTCATTCCCGAAACGAGTCTGCCATGAGTGGGCTCATAGGAGATCAGCTCGCCGGCGGTTGATGCTTTCATGGACGGAATGGAGGCCCGCCCAACAAACAGTCCCCGCTATCGGAGGGCCGCAGGAATTCTCCTCCACATCACTTCCCTCACCGGCCCCTACGGAATAGGCGACATCGGCCCAGTTGCTCACGAGTTCATAGCTTCACTGGCCACAGCCGGGCAGAAGTATTGGCAAGTGCTCCCGGTCGTTCCCATCGGCCCAGGCAACTCCCCGTACTCCGCACCGTCCGCATTTGCCGGGAACCCACTTCTGATCAGCCCCGACCTCCTGGTCGCCGAGGGTCTGGCGACTGCTGATGAGGCATCGCAAGCCAGGTGTGGGGCTGGTGCCCGGATGGACTTCCCAACCGTCATCGCCAACAAGGGCTCCCTCTTGGACAAGGTGGCACACTCGTTTCGATCGAGGCGAAGCCCCGACGTGGCGGAGAGGTATGACCGATTCCGGAACGAACACGGGTCGGCTTGGCTCGATGAATACGCCCTATTTCAGGCACTCAAGACTGCCAACGAAGGTGGCCATTGGATCCACTGGGATGAACGACTGAAGTCTCGTGATCCCGCAGCGCTCAGCGAGGCCCGGCAGTGGTTCAGCCATCAGATGGAGGCCATTGCTGTAGTCCAGTTCCTCTTCAACGAACAGTGGCGCAAACTCCGCACGGTTGCGCAGCAGGCCGGTATACGAATCGTTGGTGATCTGCCCCTGTACGTTGACCACGACTCAGCCGATGTCTGGTCGAACCCTTTGCTGTTCGACCTCAACTCCGATGGAAGTCCCAACTTGGTGGCCGGAGTCCCACCCGACTACTTCTCTGCCACAGGGCAGCGATGGGGCAACCCCATCTACGCATGGGAGCTGATGAAACAAACGGGTTTCCCCTGGTGGCGACAGCGGATGTCTCACGCCGCCTCCCTCTTCGATGTGGTCCGGTTCGACCACTTTCGTGGAATCGCGGCCTATTGGGCGATACCGGCGGACGAAGGGACAGCTGTACGAGGCACTTGGGAGCAGGGACCAGGACAGCGACTGCTCGGAGCAATTCAGGACGAGTTGGGAGACCTCCCCCTGCTCGCCGAGGACCTGGGGATCATCACCGAAGACGTAACCGCACTTCGCAAGGATTTCGGACTTCCCGGGATGAGAGTGGCGCAGTTCGGCCTCCTTCCCGCCCCCGACCACTTGACCCACCGTCCGGATCGATATCCCGAAGACGTATGGGCCTATACCGGTACCCACGACAACAACACCACCGAAGGCTGGTTCTGGGAGGGGAACCCACCACGAAGCAAGTGGCGGTTGGGTTGGAATCGTTTGAGGCTCTACTGGAAGACCAAAGGCAAGATCTCCGAGTCGGTGATCAAGATGGTCCACGAGTCACGCGCTCAGGTTGCCATTGTCCCTGCTCAAGACCTTCTCGGTTTAGGCGCTGAGGCTCGTATGAACACACCCGGCACCCCAGCGGGGAACTGGGAGTGGCGGCTCCTTCCGGGTCAGCTCGACCAACGGACTTGGAGTCATTTGCAAAGTGTCACCGAGGCTTCCAATCGATCCGTCCGGTGATTCGCACCGGCGGTCCGAATGTGCCGGCAGCGACCGTAAGCTTCAGCTATGACAGATGTGGAGCTGGCCACACCACAAGAAGGATTGACGCCGACCGAGGTACGAAACCGGGTCAGGGCAGGTCAAGTCAATGAAGTAGTAGATCGACCGAGTCGGACAACACGCGAAATTGTCCGGGCGAACGTGGTCACGCGGTTCAACATCCTGCTCGGCGCCCTCCTGCTGGTCACACTTATTGTCCTCCGCCAGCCTCGAGATGCACTGTTCGGGATCGTCCTGATCACCAACTCGGCGATTGGGATCATTCAGGAACTCAGAGCAAAACGGACGCTCGACCGTCTCGAGGTGGTCGCGGCCCCGAAGGTACGGCTGGTCAGGTCAGGCAAGGTTGCAGAATACGCTGTCGACAAGGTCGTTGTGGACGACCTCATTGACCTGCGGGCCGGGGATCAACTCGTTGTCGACGGTGTCGTTGTCGAATCGGCAGGCTTGGAGATCGATGAGTCGCTGATCACCGGCGAGTCAGACCCCGTTCGCAAACAAGTCGACGACAACTGCCTCTCCGGGAGCTTCGTCGCTGCGGGATCCGGCCGATACCGCGCTACCAGGGTGGGCCAAGACGCCTATGCCGCGCGCCTTGCCCACGCCGCCAAACGATTCACCCTGGTCAGCTCGGAGTTACGTGATGGGATCGACAAGATTCTCGGGATCGTGAGCTGGGTCGTTGTCCCTATTGGCGTTCTCCTCGTGTGGAGCCAAATGCGCGGTGGCGGCACATTCATAGAAGGGTTAGGTGGTGCGGTCGCCGCTGGTGTGGCGATGGTGCCGCAGGGGTTGGTGCTACTCGCTTCCATCGCGTTTGCCGTTGGTGTGGTCCGGCTGGGGCGGCGAAACGTGCTTGTCCAGGAACTCCCCGCCATCGAAGGTCTAGCTCGGGTCGACACCGTCTGTTTCGACAAGACCGGAACCCTCACAGAGGGAAAACTCACGGTCAAAGAAGTCATCACGCTAGAAGACGTGGACCCGGCGCCGGCCCTCGCCGCGATCGCTGCGGCCGAGCCACATCCAAACGTGACCATGGCCGCCATCGCCACAGCATTCCCCGACAACCCAGGGTGGGGCATCCAAGCCAACGTACCCTTTTCTTCGGTGCGCAAATGGAGTGGCGTCACCTTCTACGGAGACGGGACATGGGTCATTGGTGCACCGGATGTGGTCGCCCCCGGAGACGAACGGTCCCAGCAGATCGCGCAGGAGATATCCGCTGACGGAAGCCGGGTCTTGCTCCTGGCCACCACTCCCGAGCCAGTTCAGGACTTGCTGTTACCCCCCAGCGTTGAACCTGTGGCCATAGTTGTCCTCTCCGATCAGGTCCGAATGGATGCCGAAGACACCCTCCGCTACTTCGCCGAGCAGGGGGTTGAGGTCAAAGTGATCTCGGGCGACCATCCCGACACGGTCGCGGCTGTCGCGGGAAAGGTCGGACTGGCCGGATCGATCATCGTCGACGCAAGAGACCTACCCGAGAAGCGCAGTGAACTGGCTCAGGTCATGGAGTCTGCGACCGTATTCGGCCGAGTGACGCCCCAGCAGAAGAGCTCGATGGTACGTGCGTTGCAAGCACGCGGACATGTGGTGGCGATGACCGGCGACGGTGTCAACGACGTGCTCGCTCTCAAAGACTCCGACATCGGGATCGCCATTGGTAGCGGCGCGCCCGCTTCTCGGGCCGTGGCCCAGCTGGTCCTCATCGACGGACAGTTCGAGACCTTGCCCGACATCGTCGGTGAGGGCAGACGGGTCACCGCCAATATCGAACGAGTCGCCAACCTCTTCATAACCAGCACGGTGTATGCCCTCGGACTCTCACTTGCCATTGTGCTGTCGACGCTGCCCTTCCCCTTTCTCCCCCGGCACCTGACTTTGGTCGGGAGTCTCACCGTGGGGATCCCTGCTTTCTTCCTGGCATTGGCACCTTCTCGACGAAAAGCGCGCAAGGGATTCGTTGCGAGGGTTCTCAAGTTCGCCATCCCCGTCGGAGTCGTCGCGACGATCGCCACCTTCGCCGGATACTGGCTCGCCGATGTTGAGGGTTCGTCAATTCAGGAATCACGTACAACGGCAACCCTGATACTCGCTGCCATAGGCCTTTTCGCTCTCGGGATCGTCAGCCGCCCTCTGGTTCCATGGAAGAAGGGTCTGCTTGGGGCAATGTCGGCATTGCTAGTGCTGTCGATGGCCCTGCCCCCGCTACGCGACTTCTTCGCTTTGGATCTACCGCGAGCCGTTGTCCTTCTTTCCGCCGTCGGCATAGTGGCGGTCACCGGAGTCGCGATGGTGTTTGCGCTCCGCTTTGTGGGCTGGGCGCGGGTCGTGCCGGAACTACTCGAGCTCCCGCGCACTGCCGAGGACCCCTGGAAAGTCCTCACTCGAAGGTTTGTTGAGCGATCGGGTTGGGAACGGTCATTCCCCACTACCACCGAGATGCAGCAGCCCGTCAGCCGACCCACCTCCGACCAACCCGACGATGGGAGCCCACCAGAGGGAAATTCGGAGCTCGAACATCGGACCCATCCCCCGAGTTAGCATCAGTGGCCATGGGGAAATTCAATCTCCGGCTCTCTGCCGGACTGGCATTTGTGCTCTTGGTTGCAGCGTGCAGTGGCGGTGCAGGTCAGACGACGACGTCTGATGCCACCTCCTCAACGGCACCCGAGACGACAACGACCACTGCCAGCACCGGTCAGGGTGAAGCCCCAGAGATGGTCGGGGAATACACGGTCACTCACTACTACAGCCCCGAGTTCAACGGGACGACCAACCTCTGGCCGAACACGGAGATAACCCTCTCGATCGGAAGTGACGGCTCCATCTCCGGTAACGCCGGATGCAACGACTACATGGGTGCGTTCTCGGTGTCGGGGCCTTACATCACCGACGCCGGATTCGACGAAGAGGAAGGTCAGGCGATGTCGATCTCGAATCTGAGTTGGACCGAAATCGCCTGTGAAGATGACCTCGTCATGGAACAAGAAGCCGAATTCCTCGATGCGTTACTCAACGTCGAGCAATGGTGGGTCGGGCAGGGATTCGGCGGCGATGACAACGCCCTACTGCTCCTCTCCCTCGATAGAGGCCTCCAGGTACAGGCCTCCAAGGCACCTTGACGAGCATCCCTCCGTTGGGTATTCCCCCTGGCGGCACTCTCGGCCAGCAGTAGTCTGACAGTCCGAGCCATGAGCAACCCACCATCGACGTCGCGACGCAGTTTCGTCATAGCGATCGCGCTGGGAATGGTCGCGTCGGTGCTCACAGTTGCCCAAGCTCAGCAAGTTCCAACCCTCACACTCACTCCTTCTTCGGGAGAAGTCGGCGACCTGATCGCGGTAACAGGCTCCGGGTTTGAGGGAACGGGGAGCGTCACCATCTTCCTCACCGAAACCGGAGGAACGGTTTTGGCCACAACACCGATCGCGGACCGCAATGGAAATCTGGAACCAACTGGCTTCACGATCCCTGAACTCAAAGCCAGTGGGTACACCGTTGTTGCGTGTCGCTGGGTACCAGAAACTGGAGAATGCCTCGGCGCTACAGCGGCGGCGAAGCTCACGGTCCTCGACCCACCGACCACGACGACCACCCTGGCGACAACCTCCACAACCAGTGTTACATCCACGACCCTGGTCGAAGGCCTGGCTACGACGACCTCGAGCCTGGTCCTAGGTGTCACCACAACCATTGGAGGAGATCCTCCGCCTCCGAATGAGCCGACGGGTGTGGCGTTCACAACTACGTCGACCTCCCTGGATCTCCCTTCTGGCCTGGCAGATCAGAATGTCACCCATTTTCCAGACATCGAGATCACCGACGTTGAAGTGACTCAGGGTATTCAAGACCTGCAAAACCGTATGCCATTGGTCGCCAACAAACGCACCGTCGTAAGGGTCTATGTAGCCGCCGACCGTGATCCCGGCGGCGAACTCGGTGACCTAGCCGGAACCACACCCGGGGAGAGCGAAGAAGTGATTGGTCCCGAGGGATGGGAGCCGGTTGACGGGTTGCTCCAGCTGAAGCGTGGCGGCCAAGACGAGCTGGTGTATCCAGTCAACGCACCGATAACAGCCTATCGACGAGGCAGCGACCGACTCAACGGGAACGAAACTCTCAACTTCGAAATCCCTGACGGCTGGGCCACCGAAGAGGTCGAGATGACGGTTCTGGTCTGGTCCTTCCTTCCGGAGACGATCATCACCAGCGAACCTGATGCGGGGAACAACTTCGCACAAGGTTCTGTGTTCTTCCACGAAACGGACGCACCCCAAGTCATCTGGTTCCGTTTGGATACTTCCTCGGGCGGGTTGGACCCCGACGACTACGATCTCGCGCTCGAAACCGCGACGCAAAGCTACATCACCTTTCACCCGGTGGCGGTCCCCAACTTCCTCCAGATTTTCGCAACTCTGGGGCCAGGGTCAATGGTCGGAGACGACGAGCCATCCGAAGAGTTCGACTACGTGGACAACCGCACCGAGCCTCTGAACCGAATGCGGTTCCTCCACGCCCAGTGGGGTCTCGAGGAGTTGGAGAGGATGCACGGGTTGATCCCGGGAAGCACTCAGAGTTCCGACGGGGGTCTCACGAGTTGGAACAGCCTGGTGGCGTGGTCTAAACCAACTGAAACCACGCCGGCACATGAAGGCGCCCACATGTATTTCATTCAACACGCTCCGTGTCAGGATGACGATGACGACGGCCAGCCCGACGAGGTAGGTGGTGGTGGGTGGGGTTGGATCGACCAGACCTACCCGGCGGGCCTCCCGTCCTGTTCAATCGCACCCGAGGATCCGGAAGGGTATTACGGAGTTCAGATCGGTCAGGAAACGCAGCTAGACGTCTTTTCGAATAGCCAATCTCTCCCCAACGTCCGTTACCCATTCATGGGATACGAAACACCGCGTTGGGTCGACGCCTACCACTACTGCCTGCTGATGGAGTATTACGACATCAACTGTGACCCTGGCTCAATCGGGTTGGATCCGAAACCCAAGCCAGGGGCACCAGTCGACTGCGGACCCCCACTAAACGGCGGGATCGTCATCGACTTCTGCCTGTGGAACGGACAGGCGCCGATCGATCAGCAAGGCGGCCAATCCGGGACCATGCAATTGGCAATTTCGGAGGAACCGAAGACCGGATTCCTCTTGGTTGATGTCGACGTTGGTGATCTGAGCCTGGGTCATGCCGAACTTCTCGAATCTTCCCAATATCAGGAGTCGAATTTCGATTTCGTCGTCAGCCGAGCCAAGAACGGTGACATGAGCAACGAACATATGCTTCGAGTGACCGACCCAACGGGTCAGATTCTGGTCCAGATACCGATCAGCAGCTCGGTCGGCGGCCACAGTGCCACGGATGGGACAGTGGGTGGAGTGGAGCTGATCCCCTGGTACGAAGACGCCGCCTCGCTGGACCTGCTCCACAACGGCGAAGTTGTGGCTTCCAAACGCCCGACGGCCCCGCCGTCGGTCGACATAGATCCGTTTGAGCCAGGCGGAAGCCGTGAATTCCAATTCTCCTGGACCGGAAGCGACCCAGACGGGGACGACCTTCTCTACACGGCTTTCTGGAGTGTCGACAACGGAGAAACTTGGAGGGTGCTCGACACGCAGCTGACCGGGAATAGTGCTCGAGTGGGCGAAGATCTGGTTTTGCCAGGAGGAGATGTTCTCGTCAAAGTCGTGGCCTCCGATGGGTTCAGTTCAGGTATGGACATCTTTGGTCCCGTGGAGGTGCCCGAAGGGGTGCCGACTGGGATCGTCGTGGCTCCTGACACTGTTCCACAGTATTCCTCGGACCGCATGACCTTCCAGGCCCAGGACCCCGAAGATGGCGCCATCACCTCTGGCACCTGGTCATCCGACATCGACGGCGCTCTCGGCGATGGGCAATTGATGTGGGTTCGGGGTTTGTCCCTGGGCACTCACGAAATCAGCGTCGAGGTTTCCGATAGCTCCGGCAATGCGACCGTATTGACAACAAACCTCGAGGTGGTTCCGGGCGGTCTCAGCGCCCCACGTACCGAAGGTGCTGAACCGGACGCCGAGATCTTGATCCGACTCGGACCTGCAAACCTCGACCAGTTCGACCTTGGCAGCACGGAAAACCCCGTGACCACTGCCGAAACCAACACCAACGATCAGGGCGGTCTGCCCGTTGCTGCAGCGTTCGCTGCAGGACTACTGCTTTTCCTTGGCACCGGATTGGTAATCCGCCGCTGGAGGTCGACCCAGGACTGAGACTCGCGAGTTTCTTCCTCGGCGTGTGGAGGCCGGCCACCAGGCTTCTTATTCCAGAATCCGATTCGCGAAATAGGTCAGCAGGACTAGTCCTCAGGTTCATCCCTGACGCCAGACGTTCCGAAGATATGGAGAGAAGAACGTTGGGATTAGAGATGACGAACAAGGCAGGGACAGCTCACCCCGAGCAAGCCACGGGCCAGATCAAAGGCACGGTTGCAATCACCAAAACGGTTTCAAGTGGTCTGTTCGTCTGTCCGACCGAAGCAACAGAGCGTGCCTACTGGCACAAACGGGTTCGACAGTGGACCAGTCTGTTCTCGTTTCCGGTGATACCCGGTGAGGTCGTCGAGGAGTACGTCGAGTGCTTCTGCTGCGGGGCGACAGTCCACCCGAGGGTCCTCACGTCAAGCCACCCATCGCTGCAGGCTCCGCGAGGCGCCAACAAGAGCTAAGAAAGCCTCGACTCCAGACCGTCGATGATGATCTCTAGACCGAACATGTACTCGCGATCATAAGCACAGTTGATCAGGTTGGGAGCTATCCGAGCGACGTTGGGAAATGCCGTTGTTAGTTGGACCATCTGCGATTCGAACTTCGCATTCTGTTGGTCGCGTTCAGAAGCTGAGGCCGACTGGAAGGCATAACCCATGGTGTGCGACGCCAGCATCTGCCAGGCGTGATGGGTGTCGTTATCGCTAAAGCCCGCGCCCAACAAGACGCCCACTACTCGGTCCATGAACTGCAACGAACCCGGTCCCGTGTTGCCGTGTTGCATCAGTAGGAAAACGA
Organism: Acidimicrobiia bacterium; assembly: GCA_965216445.1. Taxonomy (GTDB): domain Bacteria; phylum Actinomycetota; class Acidimicrobiia; order Spongiisociales; family ZC4RG35; genus MA-ANB-1. Next base: position 128,517 of record OZ244166.1, on the reverse strand, counting down.
CCCACGGGTGTTTAGTGAACTGAGTGATGGCGTTCTGCCCAACAATCCTCACCTGATCCTTCCAACCCAGATCCGAATCGGGCAGATCGATCGCCTCGAACACATAATCGATCATCGCATTCTGTAGATCGGCTTTGTCCGCGACATGGTTGTACAGGGACATGGCCTCAACCCCGAGTTCGGCGCCGAGCTTCCGCATCGACATGTCGTCGATCCCGTGCTCATCGGCATAGGCAACAGCTGCCTCCACGACTTTCTCGCGATTCAGTGTTGCCCTCGTCTCGGTGGTCATATCCACATCGTAAGTCAAAAAATCTCCAAAGTCCTCTTGACATGCTTACAGCGTATGTATATGTTTACACCGTATGTTTACAGTGTACGCATACACCGTAAATAAATCAAGAGGAGATTGAAATGGCACTAGGCACAGAGGCGCTGGCGCGGGCAAGCGCCACAAAACCATGGAGGACATTGGGTATTTGGATCATCTTGCTGGTCACGGCCGGCGTACTGTCGTCCACTTTGCTGGGTGATGCACTCACCGGAAACATCGAGTTCACAGATTCCCCCGACTCGGTCCGAGCAATGGAACTGGTCGAGGAAGTCCGTGGCGAACCCGGAGACTCAGAATTCGTAGTGATCTCATCCGAGACGACCACCGCCGACGACCCGCAATACATGGAATACGTTGCCGAGATTCAGGCAACGCTGTCGAATTCGAGCGCCGTCAAGACGGTTGGCTCATATCTGACAGGAGACGGACCCGTATCCGAATCGGGAACCGCCGCGTTGCTCCCGGTGGAATTAGCCGGTACCGAAGCCGACGAGTTCTTTGCCAACGCAGAAAAGATCAGGGAAGAGGTGCATGCAATCACCGCTCCCGAAGGCATCGAAGCTCTTATCGCCGGGCCAGCCACCATCAACAACGACTTCAACGAAGTATCCGAAGAGGATCTCCGCACCGGCGAGACGATCGGGATCATCGTCGCTCTGATCGTCCTAGTCTTCGTGTTCGGCAGCGTTGCCTCCGGAGTCATCCCGATCATCCTCGGTGTCGTCTCCATCGCTGTGGCCATGGGCCTCGCCGCACTTGTCGGCCAGGCGTTCGACCTCAGCTTCTTCATTACGAACATGATCACGATGATCGGTCTTGCAGTCGGTATCGACTACTCGCTGTTCATCGTCTCGAGGTACAAAGAAGAGCTCGGCAAGGGTTTCGACAAGGTCGAAGCCATCGGAAGAGCTGGGGCGACTGCCACTCGAGCGGTCTTCTTCTCCGGGATGACGGTGGTGTTCGCGCTTGTCGGGATGCTTCTCGTACCCAACACACTGTTCCGGGCACTCGGTCTGGGAGCAATCCTTGTCGTGGTTAGCGCGGTCGTGGCATCGATGACCTTGCTACCGGCAGTCCTGTCTCTGATGGGCGACAAGATCCACTCTCTCAAGGTGAGAAGGCGGGGGTCGCTGGAGAGCGAAGGTCGCTTCTGGGATCGCATCACCAACTCTGTGATGAAACGGCCCGTGATGGCCACAGCGCTATCGGTTGCCTTGCTTCTGCTCGCAGCATCAAGTTTCTTCTCAATCGAAACAGGTCTGGCCGGAGTCTCCACCATGCCTGACGAGATCGAGTCGGCTCAGGCCTTCGCAGTGCTGGAGACTGAGTTCGAAGGGGGTTTGGCCTCGCCCGTTGAGATCGCCATCGCCGGAGACGAGGTCGAAGCGACTACTGCCAACTTGCAGGCCGCCCTCGCCGGAGATCCCGGCTTCGGCCCTAGCGCGGTCGACCCGGCGTCGACCAGCGAGGTTGTGGTCCTGACGGTGCAACTACCGGGTGATGTCGCATCCGCCGAGTCGATGGAAACGATCCGCGACCTTCGCTCCGACATCATTCCCGCCAACTTGGTAGGAGACACCGAAGCGTTCGTGGGCGGACAGACTGCCACCACCATCGACCTCGTCGATCAAACGGGTGATTACACACCAATCGTTTTCGCCGTCGTCCTTGGGCTGTCTTTCTTGCTGCTGATGGTTGCGTTCCGGTCCGTGGTCATTCCGGTCAAGGCGATAATCATGAACCTTCTGTCGGTAGGTGCCGCCTACGGACTGGTTGTCGCTTTCTTCCAAGCTGGGGTCGGCCCGACCTGGGTCAAGGACATCGCCTCGGCCTTGGGATTCACCCAAGTGGAGACGATCGAAGCATGGATCCCGTTGTTCTTGTTCTCTGTTCTGTTCGGCCTGTCGATGGACTACCACGTGTTCCTCCTCTCGAGGATCAAAGAGCGTTTCGACATCACAGGAGACAACGCAGAGTCCGTTGCCTACGGGTTGCGCACAACCGGTGCTCTGATCACCGGTGCCGCAGCCATCATGGTTGCCGTGTTCGCCGGATTCGCCGCTGGGCGACTCACCAGCTTCCAACAGATGGGCTTTGGGCTTGCCGTGGCCGTACTTCTCGACGCCACAATCGTCAGGACCATCTTGGTCCCAGCTTCGATGAAGCTGCTCGGTTCACGCAACTGGTATTTCCCCAGCTGGTTGGAATGGATCCCCAACGTGTCTATTGAAGGGCATCTTGACGATCCGGAAATCCAGATCGACCTCGATCAACCAGCACTGGTCGGCTAGTTCCGACTTCTGGGAGGGTGTTCATCTCGAGCACCCTCCCTCGGGTTTCTCGCTCCCGCGGATGCACCCAATCGTCGCCCGCGTGCCATAGCATCGGGTTATGGATGAACCTGAAAGGACAGGGCTTTTTTTGCGATACTTCTTAAGGGGTTTAGCGGGGGTTCTTGACGCTATTGGCTTCGTAGCCAGCCTCATCTTTGCAATCCCTGTGCTTGGACGCTCCCTCCGTCAGATTTGGGACTTCCTGATCGACCTAGCCTGGAGAGTGCTCTCCATCCCTGGACTCATCATCGACAGTGTCGGTTTCCGCTGGCGCAAGAAATACCGGGTATGTCTACTCATCGTCGATGACGGCGGCCCACCAGTCGCCACCGACGAGACATTGGCTCCGGCAATCGCATCTGCTCGCGACATCTTCAAAGAGCATGCCAGTGTCGATTTGATCATCGAATCAGTCGGAGTTGTTGAAACCAACCACATTGCGCAGGTTGGAGTGAACTTTCAAGCGTGGGTGGAAGACCTCTGGACCAAGGGATCGGTGTTCGAGTACATGTCGAGTCGCCACCATTTTCGCGGGGCAGGTAGACGATTGGTCGGCTTCGCCGCTCCGGTCGTTGTATTCGTAGTGAGAGAGGTAGAAGGTGCCTCTGGTTGCTCCCTGGGCCAATTCTCCGACTATGTAACAGTGGAAGGGCCCAAGGGCGGCGCCCTAGCCCATGAACTGGGACACGCATGTGGCCTATGGCATCACAAGTCTCGTGACAACCTGATGCGACCGCGACGTGCAGACAATCTGCTCCACGAATGGCAGGTGGCGATGATCCGCAGCTCCCGCCACGTGACCTACTGGTAGGGCTCAAAGGCCCCCGGAAGACGAGTCGAACCAGCGATGTATCGATGCAGTGAGCCTCTCGCTCTGTTCACCGAACTGTCTGACTCTGGAAGCATTGGCGCCCGAAGGATGGGGGAACCCGAAAAGGCAGCGATCCTCGCTTATGACACCGCGGGCAACCAGATGCGACAGGGCGCTTTCGACTGCTTTACCAAGCGGCACGATCAGGGCACCACCAACATCTCGGAGTTCGGGACCCAGAACGTCTTCCACGTAAGGAACCAGCAAACCGGACCGAAGGAGCTCGGGGCTGGACCCGGAGTAGTTCTTTCCAGACTTGAACACCGGGTAACGAACCGCCGATGTTGGGTGCCAAAGATCTGTTCTCTTGGCAAATAGGTCTGAAGCTGACTTGATTCCGAGTGCGCGGTGCATACCCAACGCGTCGAGCATCGCGACCAGGTTGTTGCGCATCGCTCCAGAGAAAGACGCAGCGAACTTGGATCGTTTCAAGGCTTCTTCCTCGGAGAGGTTCTCTGCGATGGCCTCGTATGCCGCGACAAAGGAGGCCTTCATCTGGGTCCACCCAGGTGTTACCCCAACCAGGCACAGTGATGCGCTGGTGTTCAAGTGGTCAAATGGCGCGTAGTAGATCTCAAGGTCGCCGTCTCGACCTAGGAGGAACTCGTCGGTGCAGAGGTCATCCTTGCCCAGCAACTCTCCAACCGGGAGCCGACGTATCGCTGGCAGGTATTGACGAAAGCTGCGCAGCAAGCCCCGGCTTTCCGATTTGATGTCTTGCTGTTCCATTGGCTTGACGCTACCTGGCCGCCGCCATGAACCTTGCGACGGCATCGAGGTCCTTCTCAAAGCTCCCATCGGAGTGATAGGTGTTGGTCTTTGTGAGTGAATCGACTCCGGCCGGACTCACTATCCGAATCGCTTCGGCCACGTTTTCCGGTCCGAGTCCACCAGCGAGTATGACCGGGACCGAAACCCGCTCCACAATCAGGCGACTCAAGCTCCAATCGTGAGTCACACCGGCAGCCCCAATCCCGGCCACCGCATCGGTCACCGAATCCAGGATGAGCCAGTCGACATATGGTTCGAATTCGAGGGCGAGTTGGACCGACTCGGACCCCGACATCGGGATGGCTTGCATGATGTCGACCGCAAGGTCGTGATCGCGCAGCCAACCTCTAAGCCGCGCCACTTGCTCGGGGGGGAACTCCACAACGTCGCCACAAAGGTGGAGAATGTCAGGCCGTAAACCGACGGCGAACTGCTGAACGGTCATGGGATCGGTTTCGACGGTCAAGGCAACACATCGTGACTTCTCACTCTTGAGCGCGTCGATGACCTCGGCGCCAGTCTCCCAAGCGATCTCACCGGGAAGTCCTCGGTTGGACACTGTGATTCCGACATGATCGACACGTAGGTTTGCGAGGGCAATTGCCTCCTCGGGGCTCTGGGCCGTGTAGATCTGGGTAATCACGGGCACAGGGTAAGACCGTTACCATCCTCAACAATGTCGACCCGCACCAACTGATGAGAATCGCCACTCTGGGCGACATCAACATCGATGTGGTCCTCACCGTTGACCACCTTCCGGGTCCAGGCGAAGAAGTGTTTTCGACAAGAAGACGCGAAATCCTCGGCGGTTCGGCGGTGAACACTGGTGTCGTCCTGAGCCGGCTTGGCCACGGCGTCGCCGTTATGGGTTGTGTCGGAGTCGATGAACCGGGACAACGAGCCTTGTCCCAACTCGAGTCGTTTGGTGTATCGACGGATCTGACCACCAAGTCTGAGGCTCACCCGACCGCTATGAACACCGTGATGGTCACACCCAACGGTGAACGAACCATGATCGGAGCCCGCGGTGCGAACGTCGACTACGTCAACCCACAACTCTGGGAGACAGGCATCGAGTGGCTTCACGTCTCGGGGTACGCATTGATGGATGGAACTCAACGTGACTCGGCGATCGAAGCAATAGACAAAGCCGGCGAACTGGAGATTCCGATCTCCCTCGACGTGCCCAGCGGTGTAGGCGGCCGGATCCGCCAGACGATCGGCGATCGGCTGAACAAGTTCCGAATCGTTGCAGGCGGCCGAGTCTCTTTGCGCGAAGCCACCGGAGTGAGCAATCCACCGCTGCACCTGGTTGACGCTGGAGTGAAACGCGTCGCGATGACATCCGGGGCCGATCCGTTCGTCCTGACTGACGGCATGTCGACAGTGCAGTTAGCACCGCCGAAAGTCGACCCGGTCGACGCCACTGGCGCTGGTGACGCCCTCATTGCCGGGTTGATTGCATCAGAACTCGCCGAGTTTGGCCTCGGTCCCTCAGCCGTTCTCGGTGCGGCAGCAGGCGCTGCCGCAACGCTGGTGTCCGGCGCCTCCCAGACGCTCGCAGACTCCACGACCTGGAAGTATCTGCTCGACCCAGGCCTCTGGAAAGATGCCGAGCCGGAGTGGCTCGACTCGGTCTCGACCATGGTCAGCGGCAGATGACCTCACGCTGACCGCATGAAACACTTTCCTACCAAATCCCTTAGGTTGGAGTCATGACAAACAGCAACCAGTTTTCCATTGAAGTAGTCATGATTCCCGTCAGTGATGTCGACCGGGCCAAGGAGTTCTACTCAGAAACGCTTGGGTTCCCGTTGGACGGAGACTTCGAACTGGGCGACGGGATGCGTTTCGTACAGGTGACTCCGCCAGGTTCGGGATGTTCGATAGCGTTTGGGACCAAACTCTCCGACGCCACACCCGGTTCCTACAAAGAGACGTACATCGTTGTTTCCGACATCGAGTCCGCACGAGCAGAACTCGTTGCCCGAGGCGCCGAAATCGACGAAATCACCCACTTCAGTAAAGAGGGCATCCAGCCTGGCGTTGATCCGGAGCGTCGCGATTATGCGTCGGTCGCACACTTCTCCGACCCCGACGGCAACACCTTCATGCTCCAAGAGGTCCCCAGCCGGGCCAAGTCCTAGTAGGCCAGACCTCCCCGGTATTCGAGAGGGCTCTTGAGAAGCACCACGATCATCCTCCTCACCCTTGGCGGTTCGGTTGCCGCGATCGATTGGTGGGCTGTCGCATCGAACCGGCGCGGCGTAGAGCTCATTGCCAAACCTTTGACTCTCGTTCTTCTGATCGCTGCCGCAGTTGCCATCGAACCGGCAACACCCTCGGTCCGAGCATGGTTCGTGGTCGCCCTGATCTTGAGCCTCGCCGGTGACATATTTCTGATGCTCAGCCGAGACATGTTTGTCGCGGGCTTGGGTTCGTTCCTACTCGCTCATCTTGCGTACGTCGCCGGGTTCTTACAAGCACCGATGACGTCTCTGGCCGTTGTTGGAGTTGCAGGCGCCTTGATCGGCGTAGCGGTATTCGGCCGCCAGATTCACCAGGCAGCTGCGGCCTCCGACCGGCGGTTGGCCATTCCAGTTGCGGCGTACATTGGCGCGATCTCGTTGATGTTGGTGACCGCTTACGCCACCGCCAATCTCCTAGCCGCCGTGGGCGCGACGCTATTTCTTGCTTCAGACACCGTCCTCGGATGGAATCGTTTCGTGAGGCCAATACCAAACGGTCGCCTACTGACAATCGTCACTTACCACGCTGCGCAGGTCCTTCTTGTCCTGTCGCTCCTCACTCTCTGATCCTCAAGCGGCTGCCACCACTTAACTCAGCGAAACATCCACCGGCACTTTGGTAATGGGCGCTTTCTGCCGATAGACGTGGGACGGATCAAAGGGACGAGATGCCCGACACAATCGAAGACAAGCTGCCACTCGAATTCGAAGCTGAGGTCGTTGACGCCGCCGCAGAAAACGGGTCTGGGGAAACCAGTCCGGTCATGGCCGGGCCGGTTGCGGACGACTTCTCAGACCAAGTCGACGACTCAGGCGACGAAACCAAGTCTCAAGCCGGACCCTCCGAGAATCCACCTGCTCTCGAAGAGAAGGTCTCCCTGTTGGAGAAGGTCTCCACCATTCCGACGTGGAAGAAGATCACAGCGGTCGCCGCTTGGATGATGGCCGTCGTTTTCCTCTCGGTGCTAGTAGCGAATCTGCGGAGCGATCCGGCCCCAGAGGCCAACGGTATTGCTCTTCCAGTTAGCGAGGTTCAACCGGAGCCCATCCCCGAAGGGTCCCTGGGAGTTGCACTCGGTGATATCCGAGCGATGTGGAACGCAGTCGACCAGCCGCCGACGATCTCTACCCCAATTCGCCGACTGCTCGAGCCTGGCGAGCTCGACAGCTTCCTTCACCGCTTCGATACGGGCGCCGAACTGGTTGGGGCCTACCCGGACAACAACGACTATCTGGTTGCCTTGATGGTCCGAGCCAACCTCAAAGATCCCGCGGCCGAGCACATGTACCTGCACATGTGTCATGTAATCAGCCCCTTCTCCCCAGAGTGCATCCAGAACTATCGCGAATCCGGCCTCGACGGACAGACTTGGGAAGAGGTCGTCGAATCAGGCACTGACGTGTCCTGGGTCTATGACGACAACACCTGGCAAATGACGATCGAGGGAAGCCTCCTGACGATTCGTGTCCTGGCACCAGAATCGAGCTAGATCGGTTCTGGTTCGAAGCTTTCGCTCAGTAACGACGTGGCTTCGAGGCGTTCCTCGGATCTTCAACGGCCACACCGGTGAACAGTGAGTCGTCTCCGTCGACGTTCAGGGTCTTGGTCAGGTATTCCTGAAGTTCGGTGGCACTCATCTCGGGTTGGGGAAGAATGTCCTCGGACAGTTTCACCCAGATGCGTGCTCGATATTCCTTGCTTGGCTTGCGCGTGCTCTCCACGACATCTCCTTTGGAACCATTTGAGACGCTAATGGAAGGAGCGATTCCGCGGAACCTCCAGGTCGAGTTGCCCAGCAACTCGCAAGCAACGCGACGGGGGGAACGCCTCGCGTTCCTTGGGAGTTTGGCTTCGCTCACCTCCATTCGTTGAGTTGTGACTCTTCGTACCCGGTGGCGGTGGGTGAGTCTCTATTTCGAGTTGCGGAGCGACTCGCAAGCAACCCGAAGGGTTGCCGGAGTACGGGAACCTCTACGAGGTTCCTTGGGAGTTTCCGGAGGAAACTCCAGTTAGGGCTTGGCCCGGAGGGCCAAACCGACGGGGAGGGTGGGAACGCTTCGCGTTCCTGAGGAGTTTGGCTTCGCCAACCTCCACTCGTTGGGCTCTAGTGGTGGGTGCCTTCCACCCTCGAGCGCCGCCTGCGGCGGCGCCCACTCCCTCCGGAAGCGGAGGAAGAGACTTACTCCGTCTCCGGGAGGACAGCCTCCGCAACGGAGGGAGAGTCCTCATAATTAACACTTGACTTAATTAACGGATCTATTAAATTCAGGTCGTGGATTCATTTACAGCTCTCGCCGATCCGACCCGGCGGGAGATCGTCGAGCTGCTGGCGAGCGGTGAGAAGGACGCCGGCACAATCGCCGGGCACTTCCCAATCTCAAAACCAGCCATTTCACGACATCTCGGCGTTTTACGTGCCGGAGGCATTGTCGATGTGCGGCGTGACGCTCAAAGGCGGATCTATTCCATCCGCAAAGCGGGGCTGATGGAAATCGGGCAATGGCTCGCCCGCTACGAATCACATTGGAACGAAAAACTCGATGCACTCGAGGATGCCCTTAAGGAGGACGCATGACCGACGGATACGGAACCCTCACAACAACCGAGGATCTACCTCGGGTGAAATTCGAACGAGTACTGGAGGCAGCCGTTGATGCGGTGTGGGCCATGTTGGCTACAGACGACGGCCTGGAACGTTGGCTCGCCCCGGCGTCAGTCGAACTCCGGGTCGGAGGAACAATTGACCTCGACTTTGGTGAAGGCGAAGTGGTCGGCGGCGAGATCATCGAACTCGACTACGGACGCACCCTCGAGTATCACTGGCGATTCACCGGTGAGCCCGATTCGATCATCCGATTCGAGCTCGAGCCGGCGGGCGAGTCCAAAACAAGGCTGACGCTGGACCACAGGCTCCTTCCGACTGATCAAGCGGTCGGATACAGCGCTGGATGGCATGCTCACCTCGACCAGATGGAAGACGCATTGGCGGGTGGGTCCGGATTTGACTGGATGGCGCGGTTCTCCGAGCTGATGCCCAAGTATCAGCCTTCCTGAGTCGTCAGGGCGAGGTGACGGATCCCGAGCCGGTGATGTTGGATTCGACGACTGGATCTCCGAAGTAGGTCACACTGCCCGACCCGCTAACTGTCACGTCGAGGTGCTCGGTCACGCTCACCACTGCACTCCCGGAACCGGCAACGTCAACGACACCAGTTTCGGAAACGAGATCTTCTCCGAAGTAGGCGCCCGACCCGGTGAGGTTCAGATTGAGGCTCGTGGCGAAACCAGCGAGGGTTACCCCGCCGGAGCCCTCAACGGACACATCCGTTGATCCTGAGCTGAGGTTCTCCACGGAGATATTCCCCGAGCCGAGAGCAGTTGCGGCAAAGGTGTCGGACTTTGCTCCAAGAACCCGGATGCTCCCACTCCCCTTGAGAACAACGCCTTCGAGCAAAGGTCCGCTGATGCGGTAGTTGATCTCGGTCGTCGGCGATATCGACTCGCTGGCGCTCAGGACCAGTTCACCATTGGTCACCTCAGAGGTGAGGAGGGGCAGGATGTTGCTTTCCGCTTCGACAGTCAGCGCCTCGAATTCGGTCATCTCGATTGTCACCGACCCGCTCCCCTCCAACACCACAACCGAAAATGGAGCGATGTCACGGCTTTCTATCTCGACCTCGCCATTCCCGCGCACGCCGCCTACGCCGATCTCAACACTGCACGCGGAGACCACGACGAGTAGGGCCGAGATCAGCACTCCGTATCGCAGGCTTCGCGTCATGGCCCCCAACCTATTCCAATCAGTCCGATAGGGTCCCGAACCCGCCGCTCAGGACCCTTCCGTTGTGTTGTCTACGAACCGGGAACCCAGACATCGACCCAAACCAGACGATGGTCCGAGCTCGGGAATGGGAACGTTCCGGTCAACTCAAAGTGAGGTTCACCCTCCGCTGGCCAGAACACGGCAGAGTCAGCTATCCGGAGGTTGTTACTGGGCAGCACATAGTCGGCCCGGAGGTTTCCTGGACCGGCGTCGTTGAAATCAGCTGTGTCGAAAGCCGGGTCACTGATGTGTATGTCGTTTAGACCTCCCTGAGTCTCCGAGGCCCAGACTCCGCCAGTCGAACTAGGTGTCGACGAGGTGTTGATGAGCGGATGATTGAGCAGCTGTTGGATTGCACCGGGGAAGGAATCGCCATCGTTGGGATCGGAGTTCTGGTCACCGGCGATCACAAAACTCGCACCGCGCTCCAAACCCCCGTAGACACCGTTGTCGTCATAGATGTAGTGACTCCTGCCCGGCTTGACGTAGTCCTTCCAGAACCTGATCTCATCGAAGTTTCGGGTTCCGTTGCGATCCTCCGGACCGTCAAACACCGGCGGTGTCGGGTGACTTACCAGGAAGTGGACAGTCTTCCGACCTACCTCGACCTCGACGTCCCAATGACTCTTCGAACTGAGCCGGAACACATCGAGTTCTTCGTCCGAGTACCAACTGTCACCGGTGTCAGGGTCGACAGGCAGCAGTGCCTGTGGCATGTCCTTCCACAGGAAATTCTGGAAGGTTCGGACATCGCCAATCGGATGCTGGGAGTAAACAACCATCCCGAACTGACCCTCGAAGAACCCGAATCCGAAAGCGTCACCCGGACCGCCGACCGTTCCGTCATTATCGAGGTCGAACCCGGAGGCAACACCAGTGTTGGAAGGGGCAATGTACGAATAGGGGTATTCGATGGGATCGGCGCCGTTCTGGGAGACCTCGAGATAGTTGTCCCGGAAGAGGTCCACGGCGGTGGGGTCGTAGTCGAATTCGTTGATCAAAAGGACTTCGGGGCGAGCCAGTTGGATGATTTCGGCAATGACCTTGGCTTGTGCGTTGTCTGGCGTCGACAGATCGTTGGCCAGATCTCCAAGATTGAACCGGTTGAGGCTGGCGTTGAAGGTGGCAAACCGGACCGGATCCGGTCGCGCCCCCAGCGCTCCGACAGGGAGCATGGCGAACAGCAACGATGCCGCAACGAGGAGGGTGAACTTGCGCATAGGTCCTTCCTGGGTATGTCTCCTCACGAAACTACTCGACCAACGTGAGCCGAAGTCGACCGTTGGAGATAACTGTCCGGCTCTTGTCACTCGGGCATTGTCACTGGGCAAGCACCAGGATCTCGTGGATGATCACCCAAGCCGTCCATTGCGACGGTCTCCATCCGGACAAACCGCACGTCGGACACCTCCCGGATTATCTACGCTGCGGTGGCGATGGCGTCCCTGGTCATCTCGAGTCTGGTGCGCACCTCTTCGGCAATGTTGTGCACACCCTCTTCACCGACCAACTCCAGAACGACAGACGGGTCCATGAAGTCAATCATCACCCTGGCGTCCTCGGTTTGCCGGACCACAACGTTGCACGGGAGCAAGACTCCGATCGCGGGCTCATAACCGACTGCTTGATGTGCGAATCCTGGGTTGCAGGCTCCGAGGATCAGATAAGGGTCGTGGTGCACGCCCAGCTTCTCGTCGAGGACAGCGGCCATGTCGATCTCACTAACAATGCCGAATCCGTGATCCGCCAGGGCTTTGCGAGTCTTCTCGACAGCCGTAGCGAAATCGCCATTGATGGTGAGGGTGAAGTGGTACGGGGTCATTGAACTCCTTTGGGTTGTGACTCTGTAAGGCTACGGGCGTTCGCGCCAGGGCAACTAGAGACCTAAGTCCCTCCGACATTGGCCGAAGGGCCGAATCGTGGCACGAGAAAGGGCCCCGGCTTCCCGGGGCCCTTTGCTCGCTTGCGTCAATCCGGAAGGTTCAGACGCGAGATTCCTCTTTGCGGACTGTCCGGTTGAACTCTTCCATGGTGACCTTGTCGCCACTTACGGCCCATACGAGCCCGAGACCGGCGATCAGTGCCAGGACACCAACACCTGCCAACGTTCCGGCAAGGCCGAGGCCAAGCTGCAAGCTGGAGTGGGTAACGGTTCCGACACCCAATTCACCGATCAACCCGTGAACGGTGCCCGACCAGGCCATGCCGCGTGCGGGTCCTTCAAGGGGGTGCAGGCGGTCAAAGTCTGTCCAGTATTTGCCGTCGACTTCGACTTCGTAGGTACCGGCCTCGAAAGTCTCACCGTTGTACTCGACCGTCTCGGCAAGGACGACAGTCTGGGTGCCGTGAAGCACGTGGGCTGCGATCACTGCCATCTGGTACATGTACTCGCTGTCGGTGTTGACCAACGGGTCGTTCGGGTCGAGTTCGGCCATATCAACCGGGTAACCCCAGTCATCGGTCAGCAGAGTCAAGATCGCCTCTGCTTCCTCGGTCGAGCCTCTATCAATCAACTGGCCATCTTCGTTGTAGCTCAGCGTCACATTCTGTGCTTCGCTGAACGACTGAAGTGAGCCGTATCCGTCTTGGACTTGGGCGAAAGCAACTCCGCCGGCGACCAGGAACCCCAGTCCTACCAACGAGAGCACAATTCCGACCATTTTGAGACGCTGTGACATCTCTTGCCCTTTCTCTTTCTCTAGAAACCTTCTTCACTCAGTCGGTGACTTTGTGAATCTTTTCACATGGTCCTATCAGACCGGGTAAAGAACCAGAGGATTTGGTCCCAACCTGGGCAGACCTGTGGCCCGGAACTGACGGGACCTCCGGCGACAGATAGAAGTCACTTCAGGTGAGAAGAAATCCAGAAAACATGTATCTGGTCTTTGGTTGAGACCTCTATCACACGTCAAACGACATACCGGACCCGTTTCAGGGTTTTGGGGTCCGGTACTTGGGGGCTGAATCCCGGAGCACTTCCTCCGCTCCGGGATTCACTTTTTTGGACCACCGCGTGGCTATCGACCCAGAGCCGCTTCAGCGGCGAAGTAGCCGCACATGCCGTGCACCCCGGCCCCCGGTGGCGTCGACGACGAGCACAAATAGACGCCGTCGGCGATCCTGTACGGCGAGGTCGAACTGAACCGGAGGACTCTCTTCAGGCCAAAACCACCGCCCGAGATATCTCCGCCGACGTAGTTGGGGTTGTGTGCCTCCATGTCCGCAGGACCCATGACATGGCGTTCGATCACAACGTCTCTGAACCCCGGGGCAAATCGCTCAATTTGGTCTTCGACTGCGTCCGTCATGTCTCGATCAGACCCGGCCGGGACATGGCAATAGGCCCAGGCCGTGTGTTTTCCGTCTGGAGCCCGTGAGGGATCGAATTGGGTCTGCTGGGCCAAAATCAGAAACGGCCGGTCCGTGTGGCGACCGGAGTGGACGGCGTCCTCTGCGGACCTGACTTCTTCGTAGCTGCCTCCGACGTGAACCGTCCCCGCAAGGTGACTCTTATCGTCACGCCACGGAATGGGCTCGTCGAGAGCCCAATCGACTTTGAAGACGCCCAGTCCGGGTTTGCGCCCTTTTGCTCGCGACTGAAACCGCGCACTTACCCTCGCACCGGCAATCGTGGCTGCAGCCTCCGGCATCACATCGAGGAGATAGACCTTCGCTTCGGGGAGTTCGTCGAGGTGCGTCACGTGCTGCCCGGTGACGATTGCCCCACCACCCTCACGGACAGTGTCAGCGAGTGCTTCCGCCAGGTTTTGCGACCCGCCCCTGACCATCGGCCAACCGTAGGCGTGTGCGGTGACCGCAAATAGAAGAGCCACACCGCCGGTCAAAGGCGAACTGAATGGGGCGATGGCGTGGGCCGCCATTCCGGCTAGCAGGGCCCTGGCCTCATCTGTTTCGAACCGCTCGACAATCGTTGTCGCCGGTAGAGAACCCTTTGATGCCATACGCAAGAACGATCCAGGGTTCTTTGGGATCAACTGCATGGGCGCAAGGAAGTCCTCAACAATCTCATCCGCTCGATTCACCAACGGGCCAACCGTTTGTCGGTATCGATCAGCGTCTTCGCCAAGACCGGCCGCTGTAGTCGCGACTTCGCGATCGAGGAAACCCACTCGACCACCGTCGAGAGGGTGGGTCACCGGAATGCGCGGTTGGACCCAGTCGACGTCGAGGTCGATCTCACGAAAGAACGGTGAAGCAATTCCCAACGGATGGATGGCCGAACAGACGTCATGCACGAAACCGGGCAGGGTCAACTCTTCGCTCCTCGTGCCGCCGCCAATGCTGTCCGCCTGCTCCACCACGAGAACTCTCTCCCCTAGATGCGTGAGGTGAGCGGCGGCAGCCAAACCGTTGGGACCGGCCCCAACGACTACAACATCGAACTCAGGACCCTCCACAGCTGCCTAGTAGCCCGGATCTGAGGGGAACGGCTCCAAGCCCCGACCTGACCAAGACGGGCGAATCACCTCGGACCAAGAATTTGTGGCCTCATCGAGGCCTTTCATCCAGAAGACTTCGTTGCTTGCTTCCATGACTCCAACCTAACGTTTTGGTGTCTCCCAATCAGAAATAGGTCTGCGGACCCCTCCAGGGGCTGACCGCTCGATGCCGATTCAATACGAAGCAACGGGAATCGACATGGGGCAACGAGATCGGACAACTCAGGACAACAGCCTGACACCCGAACTCGCCACCAAGGGCAGTTCTCTTTGGAGATGGAAGCCAGTAAAGAAGATGCAATCGAGCGGCGTCTTCCTCTGTCCGGCCGAATCGACGGAGCGTGCCTATTGGGTGTACCAAGTCCGTCAATGGCTGACTGTTCTGTCAGTTCCGGTCATGGCGGGAGCGGTGCTTCGAACCCACGTCGAGTGTTTCTGTTGCGAAGCCAAGTTTGAAATAGATGTCATCGACCCGGGACCCATCCATAGCCTGCCTCCCAACTAGCTAACCCGGGTGTCGCAGAAGAAAGACCACCTGCATGGGTGGTCTTTCTTCGTTTATCCGTCGCCTCCCCCGACCAGGTCCTCCCCTCGAGGCCCCAGTCCTGGTCGACCCTCGGTCGCTCCCCCTGTCAATGGCGCCCTACCTAGAAGGCGGGACGCAACATCTTGCGACCGGATGCCCGACGGAATCCTATTGCCCGGGACCACTGGCCCACGGGGCGGTTCTTCAAGTATCTCTTCACCGGTGAATCGATCGATTCATAGGGACGGTTGGCCCAAGCCCATCGGCTTGCCCGGCGGGAGACTCTCGCATTTGATGAATAGAGCATCTTGCTCCCCTCTCGTCGTCCACCGTCGTTTCAACGGTTTCCTGAGGGAGGGCTCACCTGGCTCTCTGATACGCGAATCACAGAAAAATCCAGTTCGTCTTCACGGTCTGACCATCGCTGAACCGAAAGACAAGGCTGATCGGACCCGCCTCGACATCCTCGAACTCGAAGCGGCCTTCGTCCGACGCCACCAAAAAATGAGCCCCCCTGCTGTGGAGCTCAACTGTGAAGTCTGAATCTGGTGACACCACTCCCATGAGGATTCCGGTTGTCGGGTCATGCTCAACGTCCACAAGCCACTGACCGGCTTGGAACGAGACCATCCTGGCCGTCGTCGTTGAGCGGACCCCACTCGGAGTGTTCTCGTCGATCGAATCGAAAGACAGTTCTGCAAGTTCGGCGTCGACATTGCGCCATGTGAACAATGCGGAGGCGAATTCTGACACTAGGCCCGGAACCGGGTCTGACTGTTCGAGCCCTTTGCGGAGCTTGGCAATAATCTGCTGTTCGTTTCCTGCGTTCTGGCTCATAGATCTTCCTCCTTTCCTCCCGAAGAGGCTGAACCGCCTCTCTTGATACGAGAAATTGCCGCCTTGAGACGATCCAGACATCTGGCTCTCGTCGGCCCAAGGCTCCCAATTGGACGGCCGGTTGCCTCCGAAATCGATTCATAGCTGAGAGCCGGCTCGACGGTCAGGAGGCGAAGCAGCTGTTGGCACTCCTCATCAAGCGCTCTGAACCCGGCAACAACCTGGCGACTCTCCTCGTCTTCGATCAAGATCGACTCGAGCGATGGGCCCTCGTCAGCAACGTCGTATTCGAACTCGGTCGGGATCGATCTTTGGCTCAGATTGAGCACACGAAGCGCCTCTCGTTTGCATGTTGTGACCAACCAGCCAGGGAGGCGTTCAGGGTCCGAAATCTTGTCGATGTTTTCGATGAGCTTGAGCCATACGGTCTGAGCCACGTCGGAGGCCGTTGCTTCGTCGAGGCGGAAACCTCTAGCGGTGGACCAAACCATTTGCCCGAACCGTTCCACGAGCGCATCCCAGGCTGCCCGCTCGCCTCCGGCAGCACGGGTCAACAATTCGCCATGGGTCAGGTCTTCGATGGGTGTGATCGTAGACAACGAATAACCGGATTGGGTGTCTGACGTGGGCGTCTATACCTTCCCTTGCGCTCAAGTTCCCGAATACGGTCACTGGGGCACTGGGTCGGGAGGTTTCTAACCCCCGCCGATGCAGAGAAAGGATGCCGCCGCGATATACCCGTCCGGGTCATCGAGCATGGATCCTTGTGCTCTGGAAAGGGCTTCCGCCGGTGAAGAGCCCTTGGTTAGGCCGGAGTGGAATCTCACCATCAACTCGGTTGTGGCCTCGGTGTCGGGGACCAAGCCAACGCTTGCCACAACGGATCTGCTGCCCATGCTGAGCAGAGCCGAAGTCAGCCCGGTGAGCTCATCGCCAGCCCGGGTCTCGGTGTAACCCGAGTCACAAGCCGATAGCACCATCAGATCGGGCGATTGTCCCAGCCGCTCGATGTCGTAGACGTTGAAATCGCCATCGCCAAGACGAAGCGAGGAAAACATAGGGTTATCCACCTCGAAGGAAGCGTGACAAGCCACATGGGCCAGCCTCGCTCCGGCTATCCATGAACCGAAGGCGTCCGACTCCGTGGTGGGCCCAAGAACGATGCCATCGGGATGAAGGGATCTCAGTTTTCGGACTTCGGGTTCGGCCTGATCCAAATCAGGACCGGCCGCAAGGACAACGCCACCGGATCGCTCCTCGGTCAGGCGCGCCCGCCACCAAATCTCCGCGGACGGAGCAACCGTTACTGTCCGCCCTGCCAACCCGGGCAGAGCAGACCAGGGGACCGCCATCAGTGGACCAGGGGGAACGATGACCACTTCATCAGACGCCATGCTGATCTTTCCGAGCACCCTCGCGCCGAAGCTCTCCACCGCCCGACGGACGCTATCAGGGCTTCGACCGAGCCTCGCCGTCCTTCGCAAGTCGAAACGAAGTCGTCCCAGGTCGCGCTGCAGATCAGCCGCTCCCCCGAGGTCCTTGATTCGGAACTTGCCGTCACGGACCTCGACCGCATGCAGACGATCTCCGATGAGCGCCAACTCGATCAGCGTACGACCGCCGAGTGTCTCGACAAGACTGGCAATCGCGAATTCCGCCACGACTGACTCGTCACGCCGGCGTCTCTGATTGCTCCGGCGAAGCTGCTCCTGAAGCTGCCTGCGACGCCGGGCCAGCTGACGGTTGAGCTGATTGTCACCGGTCCGCATTTCGGCCGAGACACGACGCAGTTCCGCGAGGAGTGGTTGCTCAGGATCGTCCGGTGCGGGTGTGACCGGTGGAAAACGGAGAGCCCGGCCACGGGTCCGTTCCATCCATCGAAACACCCTTCGAGGGTTTCGCGACTCGACTGCCAAACGCAATCCGATGTCGCCCATTTCAGTCCCGAGGCGCTCGATTCCGGAACGCAAGTCGGACGCACCGAGGCCCGACTGATACTCGTCCAAGAGGTTCAGCCCCGCCCTTGCAGCCGAGTCAGCCCCTCTTTTGTCACCATTGACCAAACGGACCAGCGCTCTCGCCAACCACTGTTGAACCCGGACCTCAATCGGACCACGCTGCGTCTGGCCCACCAGATTTAGCTGCTCGGTTGCAGTCGAGGTGTCTCCTAGATCGATGGCGATCCGAGCGGTGAGGATTCGAGCGCGGATCTCGCCGACCACGAGTTTGGAATTGCCCAAGTTCTCAGCCACCTCCAAGGCAGTCTGGAGGAGATCCCGTGACGCGCCGCCGGCGAGATACCGGGCCTCGATTTCGACTAGGCCCGCCTGGACCGACCCCAGATTCCTCCCTTGCTGCTCAAACAGCTCACTCGCACTCTGCGCTAGGTCAATCGACTCTCCTGGGTCGTCCGCAAGCAATGCTGCTCGCGCGGCGACGAGGACGGCATCAGCGTGATCTTCGCCTCGCCCACTGGCCTTAGCTCCCGAGGCAATCCTCTTGGCCAAATCCAAAGCATCGTGAAACAGACCAGCCGAAATGAGCACCTCACAACGAGTGACATGGCGGGGGACGTCGGTTCCGCTGATCTTCATTTCCGTCTCGTCGCTCAGGGCGAGACGCCGAAGCGCTTCAGGTATGTCACCGCGGTAGGCCGCGAGGACTCCGAGATTGTTATCCGTCCCGGATACCTCCAAGCGTGCCCCCAGGGACTCTTCGAGCCGCCTGGCCTCGTGGAGAGCACCTTCAGCCTCATCGAGGCGCCCAACTTGGGTGTACACGTAACCCAGGTTGTGGAGGGTGGCCGACGCATAGTCGGCCGAGTCGCTCTCTTCGAAGGCAGGAAAAGCTTGGGTGAAGCTCTCTATCGCGGCGTCATAGTCTCCACCCTCGGCCTGGATCGTCCCTCGTTGATACTGGAGCTGGGCGGCCAAGAGCCCTTCGGCGCCGTCTGAAGCCTCGTCCAGAACCTGCAATGCACTGACAACATCTCCCGTCTCGGATATCGAACCGGCAAGTGTCATCAAACACTCTCGTCGGATTCCATCGCTGCTCGCCGCTGCACAACCCATGCGGGCAAATTCGATCGATTCCTCAATCGTCGCCGCATTCCTGGCAGCAATGCTCATCGCCCTGAAGACGACCGCACGCGAGTCTGGATCGAGTTCTTCGAGGAGTTCTTTCGCCTCGCTCAGAACTTGGGCTGGGTCGGCGGCGGCCCTATCCAGAAGCTCTGCAGCCCGAAGATCAACCAAAGCGCACTCTTCCTGACAGCGGTTTCATGTCACTACGTATAGTTGATTACGGAGGGGCACGGGCGTCTCCATGGACTCCCAAGGAGGGGACAACATGCACGAAAGCGATTGCCACATTGTCAGAGGGTTGTTCGCCGCCAAACTCACCGATGGGGACGATGCCAGCAACGATCAGCTATTTGAGGAAGTCTCTGGATTGGAAGGCGTGGGACCGCGGCTGGAAACCGCTGCCGGCGTCAACGATTTTCTCAATCAGGACCAGGACGCACCGCCGTCTGAGGCCGCTGCTCCACCCGACCAAGGACCTGCCGCACCGGATGACGGAGTTCTCGACCAGGAGATTCTCAGCGATCTTCTCCAACGACGCTTTGCCTTGTGGGAGGTCGAACCAGGTCAGGAGCATGAAATAGCCGCAGCTCTCAGCCCAAGATTCCGGGGTGGCCCGGTCCACGGGTTCGGTCGCCTCAACCATCTGACCAAACGCCCGGGGACACCACCACGGGCCTCACGTGCTCCGGACAGCACCCCGACTCTGCCCAAGTCAAGCCCAGGGAAAGCGGTAGCTGTGGTTGACAGCGGCGTGACGGACCAGATACCCGATTGGCTGGCTTCAGGGATCGACCTTGAGCCTGAGAACGATCTGGAGACACTTCCCAATGCGGACGGAGACAAAGCGAGTCACGGAGTGTTTGTTGCCGGTCTCATCCGAAGGATCGCACCTGAACACACCATCTATATGGCCCGAACCATGCAACGCCCGGTGGACAAGTTCACGGGTCACAGTGACCCAGGTCATGATCCGACAACAGAGCTCGACGTTGCCGTCGCCATTGGACGGTTGGTCCGCCGGCTCCGAAGTGATAACCCACGTGTCGACGCTCTCAACCTCTCGTTGGGCGCATCGAGTTGCTCTGAATGCGATCCAACCATGGTGGTTCTTCAGGCGGGACTCTCGGATTGGCATAGGGCATTCCCGAAGTCAGAAGTCTTCGCGGCTGGAGGGAATCATCCAGGCGAAGGAGCTCTCTATCCCGCAGCATGGCCCGGAGTTCGAGCGGTTGGCGCCGCCGCGGACGGCGGGCGTCAAAAGGTCTGGGACGACAATGCCACCGAGCTAGACGCCGGGCCGCGGTGGTGGATCACCGACGTGGCTCCAGGGGTTGGCCTGACCGGCCCTGGTGGGAGCAAGAAGGACGACTGGATCGAGTGGAACGGCTCGTCGTTCGCAACCGCCGTGGCAACAGCCTGTTTCGCCAGCTGTCGGCCATCGGAAGTAGTGGGCGACCTCACCTACTGGAGCGACCACCAGACGGATTACACCGACATTCCAGGTCTCTAGCCGACTTGTCCGCCGTTCCCTCTACGTAAAGGAATCCCCGGACAAACATCCGGGGATTCCTTTGTTGTCGCTCCTTGTCGCCCTATTTCCGGCGACCTGAGGAGGTCTCTAGATCGCTGGCTGGACCGGACCGTTGTGTCTTCCGAAAAGCACGTTCCCGACTCTCGACGCCCCGGACCTGGATAGGCCCTGTCTGCCGATATTCTTCAGGAACTCGCCTAACGAGCTCTTTCTCTGAGCCATCCGATAGTCCTCGGCTTGCTCTCGGTAGTTGGCCATCTTCTGGTCAGCCATTGTCTTCATTTGTTGATAAGGAATCATTTCTCTCTCCCAGTAGGTGTCTCGAATCTGTCCCCTTACAAGAGAGAGCCTTCGTTGCGGAGCCTGATACGAATTCCACCCGAATCCGGCCGGTTTGAACGACTCAGTTCATCGACCAGCCGAGAATGCCGTTGGTCGAGTGTGGCGCGGGGCGATCCGAAGACCAGGCTGCCGCGGGCGGAAGCACCAATGAGCACAGCCCAAGGAGGGCGGCTTCATACCTTGCCCGCCGCGTCGAGAACTTGACCCAGGCTTGGTCGCGATCAGGAAGAAGCGGCGCTCCGACAGATGCCAACTTGTCCATCGCCAGGTCGAACTCTTCTCTGGTGACACTCAATTGGTTGGTGTCGACCGTTTGAGTCTCAACATGAAAGAAAGTCCCGATGTCGCCGAGTGCGTCGACCCCGGCTTGGGCCATCGTCTCGGCACTACTCGAAAAGGGCAGGGTTAGAACTGATTGACGGAGACTGGCGGCATCGAGCATTGTTGCCGCAGCAGTGAGCCAAGATCGATCGTGACGAGGTGAACGAAGAAACACCAAGGCAGCCTCCGAGGTGTGGGTCTCACCCAGTTCGATGAACCACCTTTCCCATTCACCCCAAGCGTCGTCCAGCCGGTCAATGCATCCGCGCTTGGCGAAATCGAAGACCAGGTCGGGTCCGTGCATTGAACCACCCGTCTTCAGCGCTACTCCGGCGACGGCGATCTCACGTCGACTGAATGCACCGTAAATCGACGGCAAGTAAGAGATCAGAAGAGCGACCATGATCAGACCCATCAACCCCTCGGCGATGGCCATTCCGTAGTGGAGGCCAGAATCTGGCTCGACGAAACCCAAGGTGGTGAAGGAAGAACCACTGAGGACCAGGGAAGACCCGAAAGACAACTCCCCGGTCCCCCAGAAGATCAGCCCGGCGCCAAAGATCAACCCTGTGGCCCACGCACCCGGGAGAACCAGCAGCCCGATAGGGGCTAGCAGCGACAGCGTCGAGTCATGGGACTCATAATCGGACGCGTTCCGCGACGTCCAAACCAGCATCCGGCGCAACCCCATGAACACAACGCGGGTGAGACGGGAGAAGGCTGCTCTCGGCAGGACGACTGTTCTGACTGCTGAAGCCAGTGTGATCCAGACCAGTCCCAACCCGGCGACAAGTGCAAGGACTTTCAACGCGGTGGTCATGTTTCAAGACAGTACATCCGGGTGATGCCTCCCGCCGAGCTGGTTCACAAGCACCGGTACGATCTCCAGATGCCGGTGAACTTCGCAACCGAATCAGGTGTTGTGCTCCCTGCTTTGAGCGAGGCCGAAATGCGGGAAGTCGACCGAGTGGCCATCGAGGAAACCGGCCCGAACCTATTTCAGATGATGGAAAACGCTGGTAGAAGCCTCGCCCTCACCGCCATCGAAGAATCGGTGGGATCGGTCACCGACCAAATGGTGGTGCTCTCCGGAACGGGCGGAAACGGAGGTGGTGGGATCACCGCGGCGCGTCACTTGGCCAATCACGGCTACAACGTCTCCCTGGCCATAACCGACCGGTCCCGCCTCCGTGGAGTTCCAGCCGAACAGCTGAAGGCATATCTCGGAACCGCAGGCGAAGAGATGAGCGCGGTCCGGCTCTCAGAGTCGAACCCGTCTCTGGTCATCGACGCCTTGATTGGATACAGCCTGAAAGGGCCACCCAAGGGCCGCTCGGCTGACATGATCAGGTGGGCCAACACTCAGGACGCTCCGATCCTGTCACTCGACCTCCCGAGCGGCGTCGACGCCACATCTGGCGAAGCTCCGGGGGAACATGTCAATGCAACAAAGACACTGACCCTCGCTTTACCCAAGAGGGGGCTCACCAACGGCGCTGCAGGCTCGCTGATGTTGGCCGACCTGGGAATCCCAGAAGAAACCTACAAACGGGTAGGAGTCGATGTGCCAGCTGGATTCTTCGGAGCTGACTTCCGCATCAGGTTGATCCGTCAGACAACAGAATCGGAGGAGGGCCGCGCATGAAGTCCCGCGACTGGCTGATCGATGTGGGCGTCGGGGTCATTCTCGGAGGGTTTCTTGGTGTTGTCGTCGTCATCGCACTCGCCGCATTCTCCGGGGTTGAGCGCCAGGGTGAAGCTGGACTCCTTGAATTGCTCGGGAACAACCCCGGCTTCGCGTTTGGGACCGTTGCCGCCCTGCTCGGGGGACCACTCCTCGGAACGCTGCTCACCCGCAGTCTGCGAAAGAACCGAGGAGGCAAGCCCTCCGGTTCCGAAAGAAGCGAGTCCGACTTCTAGCCAACTTCGCCGAGATCTACTGCATACGCTTCGTAGACGATATCTGTCTCCCAGGCTCTCAGCTCACGGAGTTCGGCAGTGATTTCTGCCAACTGACCCCTGAGACTCTCCACGTCAACCGGTCGGGAGAGGTCCGCGAGTCGTTGGCTGAGTTCGTCGATGGTCTCAATCAACTTCGTCTGTCGGCCCATGAGTTCGGCAACGCTGGAGGCAAGATTCGGGAACTCGTGCACTATCTCGGACAACAAGCCTTCCGGGTCCCGTGAGTCCTGAAACTGCTCATGAAGACTCGCACCGAGTTCGAGCAAAGCGGCGAGCAGATCGTCCCGCCAGGCTTCAGGGCGGGTGGGTCCGGGTGAGGCAGCCATGCTCTCAACCACATGAAGTGCGTCAAGACTGTGAGCCCGGTCCTCGCGACTCAGTGCAACCGCGTCGGGGTGGGGAGCAACCTCTTCAGTCATCAATCCTCCTCGGATACACAACCATTCGACAACATTCTTGACAGAGATATCTGAGTGCGATACTATCAGATTAGTTGACAACTTGAGCACTTGAGATGGGCACTGCGCCACACGTCGGAGTAGGGCTCCCAAATTCTTCGGTGCTGACTCAGTGACCCTCATCTCACGGTGCCAGCAAGACAAAGGAGTACCAAATGCTCAGATTTACCGATCCATTCGAAGAGATCGAACGGGCGATGACCCAGTTCGGGGGAAGGTGGCGTGGTGGCATCATGCCCATGGACGCCTACGAGAAAGACGGGTCCTACACACTCAAATTCGACCTGCCCGATGTCGACCCGGAAAAGGTTGACGTGACGGTCGAAAACAACACCCTGACGGTGACCGCCACCCGACTCGGTGAAGACACCGACGACGTCAACTGGCTGCTCCGGGAACGGCCCACCGGGCACCACAGCCGGCAGGTCCGCCTGGCCGACACCCTCGACACAGGCAACGTCAACGCCAGCTACGACAATGGTGTGCTGACGGTGACCATTCCGATGCGTGAGGAGTCCAAGCCTCGGAAGGTCAGCATCACGGCCAACCAAAGAGAAGCGATCGGCGCCGGCGCCTCATAATCAGGGCCGACGACGCAACAAAGGCCCCCGTCCCACCAATGGGGCGGGGGTCTTTCCTTGGATGAACTCAGTTCTCGACGCGAAATCGGCCATATATGGCCACGTGATCCTAAGGAACGAGATTCTTGGTGCGATCGACCTCCACCCGGGGTAGCCTGTCGACTCTTGGAAACGGTATGGGGGTCAGACTTGGGTGAGCCAATAGCTCGTCTAGATCAATGGAGGCGCTGGGCCTATCCGGCCGCGCTTGTCCTCGTATACACCACGTGGCTCACGTACATGCTGATAAGCAGCAACTGGGGATTCTTCGCAGACCATTGGCCGGTGTCCATAACCATGGCCGTTGGCTCATTTGTGGCCGGTGCCACCGCGGAAGGGGGAGCTGCCGTTGCCTTCCCCGTGTTCACCAAAGTGCTGAACATCGAACCGTCGACGGCAGCCACATTTGGCCTCATGATTCAGGCTGTGGGAATGACGATGGCCGGATTGGTGATTGTGGTCCGGAGGGTCCCGATACTCCCACGGGTAATCGGCTGGGTGAGTCTCGGTGGAGTCCTGGGACAAATCCTCGGAACCTTCTGGTTCAGCGTCGGAAGCCCCTACTCCAAGATCCTGTTCACATTCGTTGCCACGGTGTTCGGAGCCAGTCTTGCCATATCGCGTTGGGTATTGAAGTGGCAGCCGCTCAGCCGTGTTCCCATTTGGGGAGCCAAGACTCGAGGCAGCTTTTTTGCCATCGGAGTCCTAGGGGGTGCGTTCGCGGCGAACACCGGCTCGGGCATCGACATGCTCACGTTCATCATTCTCACCCTTGCCCTTGGCATCAACGAAAAGGTGTCAACACCCACGACAGTTGTGATCATGGGAATCAACTCGGTTGTGGGGACTCTGCTCCACGTCTTCATCAAACAGGACGTCGGCATCGCTTTCGAATATTGGATGGTGGCTGTTCCCATTGTGGTGCTCGGTGCACCGCTCGGGGCGTACTTCGCCTCCAAGGCGAAAAGAGACTCCATCATCTACTTCCTGCTGTTCCTCATCGCCCTCGAGCTGGTGACGACGTTGATCCTCGTACCGTTCTCGTCAACGGCAATCCTCGTGACACTGATTGCGGTGGCGATCTGCATCGTGGCATTCGTAGCCATGCTCCGGTTCAGGGAGAGGACAATCCGGGTCTACTCAGATCGACAAGCGCGGAGCCTTGACCACTCCGCGACCTAGTGGCCAGACGTCTCGGGTTATGTCCGCCTGAGGTACCTGGTCTGGACCAGCTCGGCGGAAAAGGTCCTGGTTTCACTGAGTTGAAACCACCGCGGTGAATCCAACTCACCAAACAACTCCACTCCGCCACCAAGAACCACCGGGACCGTCGTGAGAGTGATCTCGTCCACGAGGTCTTCCTGGAGAAAGCTGGTTATCAGATGGCCACCATCTATGTAGACGTTGCTGTGTCCCAACCCTTCGAGATGTTCCAGCAACTCAGACGGGGGTAGAGACGTGAGTTCGGCCATCCCTTCGAAACTCTCCGGGATCGTCTCCAAAGTCCTCGATGCGACGTAGACGGGTATCGAGTAAGGCCAGTCGCCTTCAAAACCCACGACCGTCTCAAAGGTCTTGCGGCCCATCACCATCGCATCCACATCCTCCATGAAGGAGTAGTAGCCGTAGTCGGACTCATCGGGGTTTGGTATCTCATCGAGCCAGGCAAGACCACCTTCGGAGTCGGCGATGTAGCCGTCGAGACTGACTCCTACGAAGACCTTGCAGATCACCAGGCCCGCATTTTGTCGATTGTCGTACGGATGGCCACCGGATATCTGCTTGCGAAGTTTTCCGGAGACCAGCCGTTCCGATCCATAAAGGACTTGTACTTGGCCACGTACGCTTCGTGTCTGTCGGCAGAGGGAGCGTCCCCATCGATATGAGCCGTGCCTTCGATGGTGACGACGGCACCGCCCCGACCGTTGCCATCCAGGTTCAAGGCAACTTTCGGATTGACCACCACGTTTCGATTTCTGATCGTCCCGTCTTTGGAATACATCAGGATTTCGTCGCCTTCGAGAAGGAACCAGATCAACGATGTCTGGGGCTGTCCGTCAGACCTCACCGTTGTCATCCAGATGACCGGCTCCGATTCCAACCTCGATCTGGCACTGCTGTTGATCATCCCGCAACTCTACGACGGGTTCGAGAATGTGGGGAGCGACCTTGGGTCAGCCGCTGGAGTTGGGCGTTCGCCCGCCGCCTGAAGCAGCGCAGCCACGACAGCACCGGATCAGAAGTCACTCACTGGAACAACAGAGTCAGCCCCAGATCGAGAGACGTCGAAGAGGCCCGTATCTCCTTCGCGAAAGCTGAGTCCGCAATGGATGGGGGCCCTCCCCGAGTGGAGTCAGGGAGGGCCCTCACAAGCCCCCACGGCCATCTGTTAGAAACCCAGGAAGTCCAGTTCGTCGAGGTCAGTGAGGTCGCTGGACATGATTCCTTTGTTGGAAATCGTGAAGACCTTGTCTCCAATGACCACCGAACGGGTTATCTGTGCACGCCAATCCCATTCGCTGCTATCACCACCGGGGTGAGCGAATCGCCTCACTTCGGTTAGTTCCCCTCCTTCGACTGAAAAACCCACAGCACCGAAAAAGGCGTCTTCCTTCTCGTCGTCCCACCACCACTGCTGAACCGGCACCATCGCCAGGCCAGTCGGCTGCCAATAAAGGAATGCGTGGTGGTCGTATTCGACCTGGGAGTTGGAGCCCTCACTGAGAGTTATCTGGTCGAGACGGGTCGGGTTGGCGGGGTCACTTACATCGAAGAGTGAGACCTGGGTGCCCTGAACACGGCCCTCCTCAGTGGCGTCCTGGCCGATCCCCATGATCAGACCCTCACCCACCGGGTGCAGGTATGCCGAATAGCCGAGAATCTTGAGCTCGCCGACCACGACCGGGTTGGTAGCGTCGGAGAGGTCGACGGTGTACAACGGATCGGTCTGTCGGAACGTCACGACGTACGCCATGTCACCCATGAACCTGACAGAAAAGATCTGTTCGGTTTTTCCCAGTCCGTCGACATGTCCAACCAGTGCAAGGTTGCCGTCACCGTCGTCCTCGAGGACGCTAATCAACGACTCGGATTCGAAGCCTTGGCCCCACCAGGAGGGGCTGGTCGTCGAGGCAACCCTGAGACGTCCTTCGTATTCGTCCATTGCGAATTGGTTCAGGAGGTACCCCTCGACGGTTCCGGTCGCCCTGTACTCAGTAGAGGTCCCTGAACTGATGTCGAACTTGTGAATGTCCGTGGTCACCGTCTTTGGCTGATTCTCGACGATGCCCTCACGAGCCCACCGCCACGTCTCCCAATTCTGGGTAGCCACGTAAAGGTTCTCGGTAGACGAGTAGATCGTGTCTCCGTTGGCGAGGACACCTGTGGAATCGATGACTTCAAGTCCGGATTCGAGGTCGATCGTGATAACCGACAGCATGTTGAGACCGGCGAACTCCTTGGGATGTGAAGCGCGTGAGCAATCGAAGAGGCTTCCGGAGTCGGTCACGTTGCCCCTGGAATCGCGGACCAGGTAGTACGGGATCCAGTTGTCCGGTGTGGACCTACGGATGATCTCCTTGTTCTCATCGATGGCGTCTTGTTCGGCGCGCAGGCCGGTGCCGCTGGGATAGCTCCACTCGAAGCCAACCGGAGTCGATGTGGAGACGATCCTGACCGTGTTGTCGACCATCCGGCCTGAGAGGAACTGGCCGTCGAGAGTCATCGACCGAACAATCTCCGGCTCGCCTGAGATATCGACTTCGATCAGCTCAACCGAAGGCGACTGATAAGCCGGGATGTAATCCACGTCGTCTGCAACCAAGGGGTGGTACTGAGTCCACACCGACCCGAACAGCAGAACGGTGTCTCCGGACAGGAACAAGCTCTGCACGCTTCTGTTGCCCAGGTGAAGGCGGCCAACGACCTCGGGTTCCTCACCTGTGACATCGGTGACGATCAAGGAGCCTTCTGAGAGAACCACGATTCTCTTGCCGTCCGTCTTAACAGTGTCAGGCTCATCAACGCCAACGACTTGCACATTGGTGTTGGAGAAACTGGGAGCACTCGCCTGGTCAACCCGCGCAAACCCCCCATCAGCTGCCGACTCTTCGAGAACGTCTGTGCCAAACCAACCTCCGTAGAAGGGATCCTGGAGCCCGTAGGGACCGACCTGGTCGATCGCATGTGACTTGACGTAGTCCAGGAATGGCTCGCAGGCGTCGAAGGCCACTAGAGATGGTGCAGCGAGCGGCGTGGTGACACGACTCTGGTTTGTGGTAGTTGAGGTTCCCCCGGTCGAATCTGTGGTTGAACATGCTGCGATCACCATCGCCAGCAGGGCCACCAATCCGATCGTCTTCTGAATCTGTTTCATCGACTCTCCTCGTCCTTGTATCGACTTGGACGGGAAGAACCTGACAAACGGTTCCCGACGGGCCACCGACTAGGTCTCGCTGCGAACCCGAATGGATCTCTCCCTCCAGAGGCCAAGACGAATGGATCTCTCCCTCCAAAGGCGGAGCTGCTTGGATCTCTCCCTCCAGAGTCGAAGACGAATGGAGGGAGTACCCCTGAGCGATAGCGAAGGGGGGAGGGTGGAATGAGACTCCCCTGGTATAGCTCTAGTGGGTAAGCACCTCCCACCCTCGACCGCCGCCTGCGGCGGCGCCCACTCCCTCCGCAAGCGGAGGGAGAGCCCAAACTCGACTCCGTCCCTGGGAGGACAGCCGCAAGCGGAGGGAGAGCTCGAGAGTCGAAGCCGAATAGATCTCTCCCTCCAGGTATGGAGGGAGTACCTCCGATCGAAGATCGGAGGGGAGGGTGGAATGAGACTCCCCTGGTATAGCTCTTGTGGGTAAGCACCTCCCACCCTCGACCGCCGCCTCCGGCGGCGCCCACTCCCTCCGCAAGCGGAGGGAGAGCCCAAACTCGACTCCGTCCCTGGGAGGACAGCCGCAAGCGGAGGGAGAGCTCGAGAGTCGAAGCCGAATAGATCTCTCCCTCCAAAGGCGGAGCCGAATGGAGGGAGTACCCCTGAGCGATAGCGAAGGGGGGAGGGTGGAATGAGACTCCCCTGGTATAGCTCTAGTGGGTAAGCACCTCCCACCCTCGACCGCCGCCTGCGGCGGCGCCCACTCCCTCCGCAAGCGGACGGAGAGTCTCTGGGGGGACAGCCGCAAGCAGAGGGAGAGACTCGCGGGGGACAGCCGCAAGCGAAGGGAGCTTCAGAGTCGAACCCGAAACGCTGGATCGGGAGAGATTCCGGTTGTCAGTCTTCGGGGATCCACCACTCGTCGGGAGGAAGATCTCCAGCTGCCTTGGCACTCAGCTCGACGAGACCGTCGCTCGACCATGACCGCCACCGATGTGGAGTTATCTCGATCGCGACGTCGTCGATCGTCTCCCAGGCGCCCCCGACCGCATCGACGGCATCCTCGGTCAGGTACTTCGCCCTGAGCTCCTGATTGATCGCGCTCGCCTGGTCGCCTTCGATGATCCGTGCCGTCCCTTCGGCCATTGCCATGAAGCCGGGCGGATCGATTGCGAAGGATGCCGTAGAGCGAGCCGCCACGTTTCGGGCCTTCTTGGTCATCGACGAAGTCTCGAAGTAGAACTTGGCGTCTTTCCACAGGAAGAGAACGAATGCCAGGTGAATCGAGCCATCCGGATTCAGAGTTCCGACCACAGCGTTGATATTTCTTTCCAATTGCGCCTCAATGGCCTCCGGCGCCGGTTTGGATAGGTAGACGTCGGCTGCATCCATAGGGTCTCCTCGAGAAGATTCAGCCCAAACCTAGCCTCCACGATCGACGCTCGCCTTGAGGCTCTCGGCTGTGCCCCGCAACGACTGCGGCGAGTTGCGAGCCGGCCGGTTGCCCGAGAATTCCCTTGATGTCCGGTCGGGAATCCCGACTAGGTTGTCGCTATGGCAGCGGGACGTTCACGTGTGATTTCGATGGTGTTGGCCGGCGGTGTCGGTTCGCGCCTTATGCCCCTGACGAGGGACCGGGCCAAACCCGCGGTTCCCTTCGGGGGTCAATACCGGCTAATCGATTTTGCGCTGTCCAACCTCGTCAACGGTGGCTATCGACGGATTCTGGTGCTCACTCAGTACAAGAGTGACAGTCTCAACCGCCACCTTTCACTCACATGGAGGCTCTCTCCATTGCTGGACAACTACGTCACGTCGGTCCCGGCACAGATGCGTGTCGGCGAGCGTTGGTTCCTGGGTTCGGCAGATGCGATCTTCCAGAACTTGAACATTCTCCACGACGAGAAACCAAAACACGTCTTTGTGTTCGGCGCCGACCACATATACCGCATGGACCCGAGTCAGATGCTGGCACAGCATCGCGATACCAAGGCTGGAGTCACGGTGGCGGCGATCCGAGCGCCAATAGAGCAAGCCGACCAGTTCGGGGTCATCGAACGAAGCGAGTCGACGAAGATCGACGCCTTCCTCGAAAAGCCTTCAGAAGCCAAACCTGTGCCCGACGATCCGAACTCGATCCTCGCTTCGATGGGGAACTACGTGTTCGATGCGGAGTTTCTCTATGACCTGGTCAGGACCGACGCCGAAGACTCCTCTTCTAAACACGACATTGGAGGCAACCTGATCCCGGCATCCGTCGAAGCAGGACGGGCCCACGTCTACGATTTCGCTGACAACAAGGTCCCCGGCTCGTCAGAAACGGCACGAGGCTATTGGAGAGACGTGGGAACGATCGACTCCTATTTCGACGCCAATATGGACCTTGTCCAACCCTCCCCGGTGTTCAGTCTGTACAACCAGGAATGGCCCATATACACCGCGAGCCAGAACGCCCCGCCGGCGAAGATCGTTGCTGAGTTGGGTCAGGCCGGGATCGTGCAGAACTCGATCCTCAGCTCCGGGGCCATCGTGTCGGGCTCAAACGTTACCGAGTCGGTTCTCTCCCGACGGGTCCACGTCGAAGGCGGATCGACGATCGAGAGGTGCATACTCCTCGACGACGTTCGAATCGGGAAAGGTTCGGTCATCCGCAACGCCATCATTGACAAGAGTGTGGTCGTACCGCCAGGGACAACTATCGGCATGGATCCCGAGCGTGACCGTGCTCGATTTGCAGTTAGTGACGGGGGAATCGTCACGATCGGCAAGAAGGACGAAATCACCGAGCCGATCTGAGGGACTCGTACAGCTCTGCATACATTCGACCGGGTACGTCCCACGACCAGTCCCGATCCATTCCCCGACGTCTGATCGCACCCCGACGCTGTGTCGAACGCCAAGCTCTCACAGCACGGGAGAGCGCATCGGCCATCGGCTCAACTGAAACCTCGGCTGCTACAAATCCTGTGCCGTTGTCCGGGTCGGCATCACAGTCGATCACAGTGTCATGCAGCCCTCCTACATCGGTCACGACGGGGATGGTCCCGTAGCGCATCGCCTGCATTTGGGTGAGACCGGCGGGTTCAAATCGGCTCGGCATCAGATACAGGTCACATCCGCCAAAAATTCGATGAGATAGGCCTTCGTCATACCCCTCACGGAAAACGAATCGGTCGGATTGAGTCCAAGCCTCGCGGGCCGCTGCTGCCAGGCTTCGATCCCCGGACCCGAGCAGGACCATGCGGGCGCCCAATCGCTCCAGTTCGGGGACAACACCCAGCGCAATGTCGACGCCCTTCTGATCGGTGAGTCGGCTCACCATCCCGATCAATGGCTCGTTGTTTGCCTCCCAACCGAACTCATCCATGAGTTGCCGACGGAGGTCCCTTTTCCGACCCACCGTAGAGACGTCGTAGTTGACTGGCAGGTGCGGGTCGGTCGCCGGGTCCCACACGTCGGTGTCTATGCCATTGAGGATTCCGAAGAAGTCGTCACCTCGCGCCGCTAGCGGCCCGCTCAACCCGAAGCTGGTTTCGTCCACCAGCGCTTCGGCGGCAAAGGTCGGGCTAACGGTCACCACCCGGTCGCTCAAAGCGATTGCACCTGTTAGAGGATTGGTGTTCCCGTACCACTCGTATGCCTCTGGCCGACGCGTGAATACCTGGAGCCATTCGACGCCAGCAGTTCCCTGATATGCAAGGTTGTGGATTGTCAGTAGAGACGGCGGCGGAGCATCAAGTAGCCCCAGGGTTGGCCCGGTATGCCAATCGTTGAGATGTAATACGTGAGGTTCGGTTTCTGCAGCTATGGCGGCCACCGCTGCGGAAAGAGTGAAGAATCTGCGATCGTTGTCCGGCCAACCTATACCAGCACTGTCTGTGTACGGGTGCGGTCGAACCAGCGAGGGAGCCGAGACCAACGACAGCGCAAAGTCCTCGACGAAACCCCTCTGGAGTTTTGCCGGGCCAGCCCAATCAGGGAGTTCGAGACTGGTCTCTTCCGACACATCGAACGGCAGGCCTCCATAGTCGGGAAGTATGAACTCGACTTCGATTCCGTTCTGACGCAGGGACCGCACAAGTCCGGCCGAGAAGTCACCTAGACCACCGACCTTCACCCAAGGGGCCAGTTCGGCGCTGGCGAAGAGCACTCTCACGGCTTCAGGCCAGGTCGTCGAGATACATCGGCAACATCTCACGCCACGTCATCCAGTCGTGGCGGTACTCATCGGACCAGACGTCCACGCGGTTGGGAACACCGGCTTCACCCAGGACGTGACCCATCGCCCATGTCTGGCCGGGGTTTTCCCACTCTCCCGATCCAGTGGCTAAGACCACGAATCTCTGTTGGATGGCGTTCATCTGAGGGCCATCCAGGCCAGGGAGAAAGTGGAAAGGCGAACTGAAGTAGAAGTCGTCTCCGAACGAGCCTCCAAAATGGTCCGAGAGATCGTAGGTCCCGCTCATACCTATCGCTAAGCGGAACACCTCGGGATGCCGACAAAGCGCCGAGACCGCGTTGAATGCGCCAATTGACGCGCCAGCAGCGATGACTTCGATGTCTTCGCTGTCACAGTCAGCTCTGATAGCCGGGACGAACTCATCCCGAAGCACCGACGAGAACTGGTTGAACAGCCAGGCGGTGTGAAGCGGGTCGCGTTTTTGCAGCAAGCTCCGACCGGCAAGGCTGTCAACGGAGTAGACCTTGATCCGTCCGGCACCGAGTAGTCCTGCCAGGACATCGACAAGCCCAAAACGCTCGATTTCCTCGGCATCGCCACCGGCAGTCGGAAAGATCAGGACCGGGGTGCCGACAGCCCCCCATCGGACCAGACGGACCTCCTGATCAAGACGATCCGAGTGCCACGTGTCGACCGCCTTCATTGGGCTCCGATCCGGTCTGACTCGGTCTTCCGCCATAAGCCAAGGAGCCCCCAGAAATGATCGGTGAACTCTTCGACCTCGTGGCTCGGGAACATGGCAGCCACCTTGTTCGCTACCGCGGCACGCGCTTTGTCGCTACCCATGTACTCGAGTGCCACTTCGTCCAGGTGGCTGAGGTTGGTGGCGCAGAACTCCTCGAACTTCTCGGTTTCGTAGCGCTCGTGAGCGAGGGCGGCGTACGCCGAGAGCTTCTCCCGATAACTGCGATCAGAATCGGCAATGTCGAAGTACTCACGCCACCTGAGGTCGAACTGCATCGGACGCTGATATGTGGCGCAGAAGAGTGACCATCGGATCATCGCCTTCACCAGCCAAGGCAGATGGAAGTGCAACGAAGTGACCTGCGAATCGGGGTTGGCATTGGCGAAGTCGATGGGGAAGAAGTCGCCTTCATGGCGGAGGGTCTCACAAGAGTTGAAATCCCATCCGAAGAAGGAGTTGATGGTGAGGCTCATGTCGGAGAGCAGAGCCCACTCGTCCCCATCGACGAATTCGAAGTCGACCACGTACCTCTCATGAAGCGGAGCATCCGGGTTGTACCGCATGAGGTTCACCTGTGGCCCGACTCCCAGCGCTCGGACAAAGAGGTCGTAAGGGTGAACCGCCTCCTGAAGATGCATGATCCGGGTTCCGCTGGAGTCGTACGCAGCCGCCAATTCCTCAGGCCCATTCACTCGGGAGACCCCTTCCCAGGCTCCCCCGTCGTAAGGCTTCAGGTATGCCGGGTATCCAACTTCCTCCCCGATCTGGTTGAGATCAAACATCGATGCATAGCGTTTCAGAGTGAACTCGAGGTCCGGTGAGTCCTCGTACTCGTGCGGAGGGATCAGCCAGGTCTTGGGGATCGGTAGGCCGAGCCGAAGCATCGCCGCATAGGACGTGTGCTTCTGCATCGCTTGCAACGTGAATGGACTGTTCAGGACGTACACATCATCCATCAAGATCGCCTTCTTGATCCACTCACGGGATGTGTGATACCACGGGGTCAGCCGATCGATAACGAGGTCATAGTTCGAGGGCTGACGCAAGTTGAAGGGTTCGATAGTTACCCGGTCAATGTCGTAGTTGATTTGAGTCCCGTCAACGGTGACCGGGCCGAGCAAATCCACGATGTCCTCAAAGAAGGCTGGCCAGCAAAGGTCGGCTCCCAGGGACAGGCCTATTCGTCGGGATTCGGTCATCGGGGCACCCTAGGCGTTCTCGAACAGCCTTAGAAGGTCGGCTTCGAGTCGGTCACGCCAGCACCGCCAGTGATGCCCTGCGTTTATCTCGCTATAGCTGACGTCGGGGTGCCGTTCGCTGAGGAGCGGAACAAGGGTCCGATGGTCTTCAACGAGACCGTCATAAGTCCCACAGGACATAACAATCCTCTCGGGAAGGTGGTCTGGTTGCCGCAGAATCTCGGGGAGCCCAATGGTGACCGGAGCGAGAACAGGCCCTCTCTTGAAGGGCCCACCCAGCTCCCATACAAAAGAACCCGACTGCAGAAGGACACCGTCGAAGCTGCCAGGCTCCCGGAACCCAGCAAAAAGTGCGGCTACCGCACCGAGGCTTGCGCCCCCGCCGTAGACGGCCCCGATGTCGACCCTTTCCCGGATCAGAGGAATCACCTCATCGAAGAGATGGCTGGAGTGATGGTCGTTGTCGACGTATTCGACATTGCGCTGATGCGGCCGATGGAGGAGGACAAGGAGCGGGGGGATGAGTCTGGACGAGATGAGCCAGTCGAGACACCGCGCCAACCCTGAGTAGCGCACGTACTCGGGGCCATCGTGCATGACAAGTAGCGGATAGGCCTCATCAGAGGAGAACCCAGGGGGGAGATATACCTCGTGTCGCTTAGTTCTCGTCCACACCTCGCTGACGACGGGAAAGGCCTGTATCGACCCCGATTCGGCGTCGGCGTTCAGCCAACGCGGAGGTGCGTATGCCGGTCCGGTCGCTACCGAATTGGAGCCAAATGGCGCAACGGTCCGATCGGCGTTGCGAGGGTCGAGGACAAGTCTCCGTGATCCCTTCCGGGTGATGGCGAGCTTGTACTCGAGAGAACCATCAGATTCCAGCTCCGCTTCCACGTACCAAACGTCGGAGCCATTGACCTTCTGCATCGCTCCAATGCGAGGAAAGCGATCCTCCATCACTTGGACCTCAACTTTGTCCGCAGGCCCCACATAAGCGAACATCAAACCGTCGGCTGTGGGTTTCGGCGTGCGGTCCGGGGCGCCGGCAATCAGGCTGGATAGAAAAGTCGAGCTGGCACTCACCCAGCCAGGGTATTCCTTTGGGGATGACTATTCAGGCGCAGAACGATGCCCGACGCCCGAGTACCCTCTCCGATGTGTCAAAGCCAAGCTCGTCGACCACCAAATGAAAGAGCCAAAACCGGCCAGTGTTCCGTCGAGCTTGCTCACTGAAGACGACATCTACCTGTGGAACGAGGGCACTCATACCCGCCTTTATGAAAAGCTGGGAGCGCACCCGACCACTGACGGCAGCCACTTCGCGGTATGGGCACCCAACGCTGATCAGGTGTCGGTCGTCGGCGACTGGAACAGCTGGGACCCTCAATCCGATCCCCTGAAGAGAAGGGGGTCATCGGGCATCTGGGAAGGGTTTGCACCCGCCGCCCAAGACGGTCACTACTACAAATACTGGATCAGGAACGGGTCCTACGAGGTGTCCAAAGCGGACCCCTTCGGCTTCAGGCACGAATCTCCGCCGGCGAACGCGTCCCAGATCTGGAACCTCGACTACCAATGGAGCGACAAAAAGTGGATGGCCCGTCGCGAAAGGGCCAATTCAATCCACTCACCTATCAGCGTCTACGAGCTGCATCTTGGCTCGTGGAAACGTCACAGCGACGGAAATCACCTGACGTACACCGAACTGGCCGACGAGCTCCCTGGCTATCTGGTGGATCTTGGCTTCACCCATGTCGAGCTTCTCCCGGTCATGGAGCATCCGTTCTACGGATCGTGGGGTTACCAGACGACCGGCTATTTCGCTCCCACCAACCGGTACGGCACACCGCAGGAATTCATGGGTCTGGTGGATGCGCTCCATGCTGCTGGGATAGCAGTGATTCTCGACTGGGTTCCTTCCCATTTCCCTAGCGACGAGCATGGGCTTGCATTCTTCGACGGTACCCACCTGTATGAGCACGCAGACCCCCGGCAAGGTCTCCATCCCGACTGGAAGACCTACGTCTACAACTACGGGCGCTCGGAAGTCCCGGCTTTTCTCATCAGCAGCGCCCTCTTTTGGCTAGACAAGTATCACATCGACGGTCTCCGGGTCGATGCCGTGGCTTCAATGCTCTACCTGGACTACTCCCGAGACGAAGGGCAATGGATCCCGAACGAGTTCGGCGGCAAAGAGAACCTCGAGGCAGTTGAGTTTCTCAGAAAACTGAACACTGTCGTATACGGCGAGTTTCCCTCAGTCCAGGTCATGGCGGAGGAGTCGACGGCGTGGCCGATGGTGTCGCGGCCCACCTTCCTGGGAGGTCTCGGGTTTGGATTCAAATGGGACATGGGCTGGATGCATGACACGCTCCGATTCCTGGCCCGTGACCCGGTCCACCGTTCCTATCACCACAACGAACTGACATTTCGGGCGATGTACTCGTTCAGCGAGAACTTCATCATGCCGTTGTCACACGACGAAGTCGTCCATGGGAAGGGCTCACTTCTCAACAAGATGCCCGGCGACGAGTGGCAGAAGTTTGCCAATCTGAGGCTGCTCTACGCCATGCTGTTCGCAGAGCCAGGCAAAAAGCTCCTCTTCATGGGGTCGGAGCTTGCCCAGCACGCCGAATGGGACCACGAAACCCAACTCGACTGGGAATCGGCTGAAGCTGCTCCAAACAGCGGAATCTCCAGGCTCATCGGAGACCTCAACGACCTTTATTCGTCAACTGCGGCTCTCCACGAACTCGATTGCGATCCGTCCGGTTTCGAGTGGGTCGAACCCAACGACCCAGAATCGGGCATCGTCGCCTTTCTCCGCACGTCCAGCGCCCAGGAGATGGTCCTCATCGTGTATAACACCACTCCGACGCCACAGAACGCCTACCGGGTTGGAGTTCCCAAGGCCGGCCGATGGACCGAGGTGCTGAACACGGACTCCGAGTCTTACGGTGGATCAGGCCAGGGGAACCTCGGAGGGGTCGCCACGGTCACGCCCTCCGAACCGCGCCGCGACTTCCCCGAGTCCCTCCAATTGACGGTCCCGCCTCTTGGTGCGGTCTTCCTCAGCTACGAGGACGAGTCCGTGTCTGAGGAGGAATGACGAAGGTTCCCGGTTCGGGCCAATAACGTCACGAGAGAGTATGCAGCCAGTTCGCCACGTGTGTGTCCACGGACACTTTTACCAACCACCCCGGGAGAACCCCTTCACCGGCGTCGTCGAGGATCAGATCTCAGCACGACCGTTTGCCAACTGGAACGAACGGATTGTTGCTGAGTCCTACAAACCGAACCTTGCGGCTCGTGTCCTAGATGCCAACGGCGATGACCTGGAACAGGTCAACAATTACACCTTCATCTCACATGATTTCGGACCAACCCTGCTCGCCTGGATGGAGGAAAACCACCCAGAGGTCTACCGCGGGATTATCGACTCAGACCGGCAGTCCATGGGGATATTCGATGGCCACGGTTCGGCAATGGCGCAGAGTTACAACCACACGATCCTGCCTCTGTCGACCAGAGAGGACAAAGAGACTCAGATTGCTTGGGGAATAGCCGATTTTCGCAGCCGTTACGAACGGCATCCGGAGGGTATGTGGTTGCCAGAAACCGCCGTGGACAACGAGACTCTGGAGATCCTGGTCGACAACGGCATCCTCTTCACAGTTCTGTCGCCATACCAAGCCGCGCTGGCCGAACAAGATCCGGGATCCTTGGTTGACGTGACCGGCGGTCGGATCGACCCACGGTTCCCGTACTGGGTCGAACCAGCCCCAGGCAAAAGCATCGCCGTCTTCTTCTACGACGGCCCTGTATCCCAGGAAATCGCGTTCAACGGCCTCTTGGAGGATGGACGAAGGCTCGCCGATCGCCTTATTCAAACGCTCGGGCCCGAAGAGGACTCACCAATGCTTGGTCACGTGGCAACAGATGGAGAGACATACGGTCATCACCATCGCTTCGGTGAGATGGCACTCGCTTCTGCGATCCGGTCCATTCAAGCCAACCCCGAAGTTTCCCTCGCCAACTACGGATCTTTCCTTGCGGCGCATCCGCCAAGTCGCCGTGCGGTGATCAGGGAAGACTCCTCCTGGAGTTGCGCCCACGGTGTTGAGCGCTGGCGATCAGACTGTGGATGCTCGACGGGTGGCGAACCTGGCTGGCACCAGCGGTGGCGGGAACCCCTACGCCGGTCGTTGGACTGGCTAAAAGGTGTACTCACGACAGACTTCGACGAATCTGGTGCAGCGCTGTTGACGGATCCACGGAATGCCCGGAATGCCTACATCGAAGTCCTATTAGGTCGAGACTCCGACAGCTTTCTGGACGAACACTGCGTTCCGCGATTGGCCGAAGATGAACGGAAGAAGGCTCTCGGATATCTGGAGATCCAGAGGCGATCGATGCTGATGTACACATCCTGTGGATGGTTCTTCAACGACCTCGAGGGATTGGAGACCGTTTTTGTGCTGCGTCACGCCGGTCGCGCCATCGACTTGGCACGAGAGGTGTTGGGCCGGGACTTCGAGCCGGAGTTTCTCAGCCTTCTCGAGGAAGCCACCTCCAACCGGGGTCGAACCGGAAGAGACGTCTACTACCGCGAGGTCACGCCCTTCATGGGTCGGCGAACAACGTCAGCCTGAGCGCACTCTTTCGAGTGCCGGGCGATAGACCTGTTCGTTGTAGTCGGCAACCATTCTTCCCGCGGTGACAGATGGTCCCAGTGACCTCCACGAATGCCTTATCCGCCCGATGAAAACCGCTCGTCCGTTGTGATACTCCTCGGCAACTTCGCCGATGACTGCCAGGAGACTCTCTGACTCTTCGGCATCTCTCACCCCGGGATCACCGGCAATGCTAGACGGAATGGCCCACCCGTTTTGCCCGTCGAACAGCTCGGCCCACCAACCATCGAGGATCGAGCAGTTGAGCCCGCCGTTGAGCACGACCTTCTCACCACTGGTCCCCGAAGCCTCACGGGGCCGGATCGGATTGTTCAGCCAGACGTCGCAACCTTGCACAAGGACTCGGGCAACGTCCATGTCGTAGTCCGGCAGGAAGGTGAAGCGTCCGCGAGCCTCATCGGACTGAGCGAACGAAGCAACCTGGGCTACCAAATCCTTACCGGGCTGGTCGGCGGGGTGGGCCTTGCCGGAGAAGACAAAGTGGACGGGACGCTCGTCGTCTGTGAGCAACGCGTTCATTCTCTCCATCTGGCTGAACAGAAGGGTCGCCCTCTTGTAGGGAGCAAATCGCCGGGCAAACCCGAGAATTAGTGCATCCGGGTCCAGTTTGTGGCCAGTGGATGCCGTTACGAGGTCTGCAAGCCTGAGAGCGCCAACCCTCCTACTTGCACTGACGAGATCGTCGCTGATGACCTCAACCCGGTCCCAGGCCTCTCTTTCTCCCGAAGCCCATCCTTCACCCAGTGCTTCATCAAACATCGATTGGACGTGTGGGCTGGTCCAGGTGCGGGCGTGTACACCGTTTGTTACGTGGCCGATGTCTGCGCCAATACCAACTCCAGTGAACATTTCGCGACTGACCTCACCGTGGAGGCGCGACACCCCGTTTGCGGCTCCGGCGAGCCTGAGGCAAAAGGCTGCCATATTGAACCGAGCCGGGTCGTGTGGGTCCTGACCCACCTCCCAGATAGTGTCGAAATCGACACCCCAGCGATTGGCCCAGATGTCGAGATAGGGCCCGATCACATCGCGGTGGAATCGATCGATGCCGGCCGGGACGGGAGTATGCGTGGTGAACACGAGACCTCGAGTAACGATCTCCATTGCTGCTGCAAGGTCACCCTCATGGATATGTCGATCGAGTAGCTCCAGGCCGAGGAAGCCAGCGTGACCCTCATTGAGATGGTGCACCTCAATCTCGTGTCCCAATGCTTTGAGCGCCCTGCCGCCACCGACTCCGAGGACCATCTCCTGCTCCAGACGATGCTGTGACGTCCCCAGGTAGAGGTGGTCTGTGATCGCCCTATCTTCGGGACGGTTGTCGGCTATGTCGGTGCTGAGCAGGAGAAGCTCAACCGCCCCGACCTTCAGTCTCCAGACCCGAGCCTTCACATCCCGGTTTGGCATCGGAATCTCAACCTCGACACCTGTATCCGCAGCGCCGATGGCCACGGGGTCAACTGATTCGTGAAACTCGGTCTGGTGGCCATCTTCGATCGATTGGCGAAATACGCCGTTGGAATAGAGAAGGCCCAGACCGACTATCGGGATTCCTCGGTCACTGGCTGCCTTCAGGTGGTCCCCGGCGAGGACTCCCAAGCCCCCGGAGTATTGGGGGATAAGGGCGGTCAAACCGAACTCTGGCGAGCAATACGCGATTGAAGGTCTAGATGACGCCGAGTACGCCTCGATCAACTCGGCCTTGGTGGAAACGAGATCAACCAGCTCAGCGTTGTCCGCCAGGGACTCCAGCTCAACGTCGGTAAGTGATGCGACGACCGCAACTGGGTGAAGACCGGGCTGAGACTGGGGAAGGGATCGGAGAGCCTGCTCCAGTTCCGCGTCCCAAGTCCAGGACAAGTTGGACGCCACACGCAACAACAGATCTCGCAATTGGAGAGAATTCAAAAGGACCTACCTACCGGATTTGAGCGACGCGCAGTTTAGGCCTTTACCTGTTCTTGGGTCAGTTTGTAGGGCTAATACTGAATGGTTCGAAGAGCTGCAGTGGCAACCAGGGCAGAGAGGGTGGGTACGAGCAGTACAACAGTATCCGGGCCTGAGGCCAGCAACGCGCCTGCCACTACAAAACCGGCCATAACCCGGGTCGCCCTGATGTTCGGCCAGAAAATCTCCCGCTGATACACATCCGTCGTCGAGACAATGACGGTTCTCCGGGCCGACAAGACGATGGCAACCACAACAACCACCACCCATAGACCGACTTCGTCGGTCATGTTCTGGTCGGGGAGGCTTACGTCGAAGGCCAGCGCGGAGATAATGGCCGCGGCGGCAGCCGCAGCCATCGCTGTTAGATATCCACGAGGTCGATTGTCCAGAATCGCCATGAGGATCAACAGAACGATTACCCAACCCTCGATCCGTGAACCGGCAAATCCGGCACCCACGACCAGGACCGCCAGGTCTGCGGGTCTGAGGTCCCCGCCAACCGTCCCTGCAAGAGCCCGCAAGCCAACCAACGCCACTGCAGCGATCAACAGCGGGGATTCCCATGGGCCGAACGCAGCAGCGGTGGCCAGGAAAATGGCCAATGTCGCGGTCCGAGTGTCGTCAGGATCAAGCTCCCGGGCAGTGGACCACGCCAGGAAGGCGCTAACCCCCGCCAACGCTGCTTCCACGATCCGGAAGCCTCTACCGGAGACGACATCCCAGACCGCGAAGACAACTCCCGAGCCAACCGGTGCAAACAATCCAATTCGATTCGAGGTCAGACCGAAGTCAAACTTCCGCCCCAACCGGGTGACCTGGTGGTATTTCACATGCCAATTCCAGCGACAAGGAGGCAGATGGTCAACCTGAGGACAATCTCGGACAAGCTGACTTAGGGCCGGGCCACGGATCTACCAGAGGTTGGCTGGTTCAATCTTAAGAAACCGGGGGAATGAGACGCATGGCCACGAGCATCAACCCGGCCGCCACCAGGCCCACCACCCCTGCCCCAAGCCACGCCGCCTCGAACGACACAGACTCGGCGGTGAGCCCAAAGAGCAAGGGACCCGAAGCATTTCCGAACCCAAGGCTGGCTGTCCCAACACCGGCAGCAGCACCCGGAGCCCCCGGGCTGATTCGGATAAGCGAAAGAAA
Source organism: Acidimicrobiia bacterium (assembly GCA_965216445.1). Classification (GTDB taxonomy): domain Bacteria; phylum Actinomycetota; class Acidimicrobiia; order Spongiisociales; family ZC4RG35; genus MA-ANB-1. The sequence continues at coordinate 85,700 of OZ244166.1, read as the reverse complement.
GAAGATTCCGGTCCATGCCCAACCGGCAGCGAACGTTCCAACGGTCCCCAAAACAAGGAACCCTGTTGCCCCGGTGCCACCCAGCGCGATCGAGACACCCCCCACAGCAAGCATCAACGAAATCAGCCCGAACTGCGGTCCACCGGTTCTGTCGGCAAAAACCCCAGAGCTGATTCGCGCGACTATTCCTGCCACAGAACCGATTGCTAGGAGAATTCCGGCGCCACTCTCGTCGAAACCCATCGCTACCGCGCTCTCTGTGAGGAAGACACCTACCCCACTCGCCGCCGCAGTGCCCATGGTGGCAGCGACGGCGATGATCAACATCGTTCGGAATTCTGGTCGTCGATGATTGGGAATCGCCGTGGACTTCGCCTGATGCTCGGTTGGTTGCGAGGAGGCGAGGACACCCGGGAGGAGAAGAAGAATGGCAACCAGGGGAATCGCACCGAGTGCAAACGCCCACCTCCAACCCACAGTCAACGCAACCGTCGGCACAGCCAAACCTGCCGCCAATGTTGCCGCCGGAATCGAGGCCTCCTTCACGCCAAATGCGAAGCCCTGGCTGCCCTGGGGGATAGCCCGGTCAACCAGGATCGCCAGACCCGGATCCACAATGGCAACCGCCAGACCCGCCAAGGACAGGAACAGCACCATATGCCACCAGTTATAAGTGAGCATCCCCAGGCCGAACAGGGACAATCCGCTCAGCGCCGCGCCCAGATGCACCGCGGTCCTCGGTCCGATCCGATCCGCCAACCGCCCACCAAAAAGCGCAGCAACCGCACCGACAACAAAACCGACTGTGACCGCCGCCCCCAACAACGACTCGGTGAGTTCTAGATCGGCACGGATTTGGACAGCCAGTCCGCCGACCATGAATATCGGAAGAGCAGCCAGAACCAGGCTGCTCGAAACGACGACAAGGCCGGGAATGGTTCGCGAAATGACTGGCTTCTTCACCTACCCCTCCGAATCAACACAGCCTCATTGACCCGGGACTGTGACCCACAGACCACATTTCTCAAAATTTCCACTGTTGCCAAGAACGATTCTGTCATAGGATTCTTGCTCAGAAACGAAGTGGGGAGCATTGAGAAGACAGGCTGCCAACGGCAGTTGCGTGGTCATCAAGGTGGGTTCGTCGAGTCTGGCCAACCGCGATGGTGGCCTTGATCTCGAGAGCATCGACCGAACCGTTCGGCAGGTCGCCTCAGTGATTGCCTTGGGTCATCGACCGGTCCTGGTTTCGTCTGGTGCGGTCGCTGCGAGCATGACGGCCCTCGCATTGAATGAGAGACCAGCTGATTTGCCCGGCCTTCAGGCGGCGGCAGCTGTCGGTCAAGGACTGCTCATGCACCATTACGCCGACGCCTTCGGCAAACGGAATCTGGTCGTGGGCCAGGTGTTATTGACCCGGGACGTTTTCGCAAGTCGTTCCCAGTACCTCCACGCCCGTGAAGCAATGGAGCGCATGTTGAGCCTCGGCGTGGTCCCGGTCGTCAACGAAAACGACACGGTTACCGTCGATGAGCTTCGGTTCGGTGACAACGACCGGCTTGCTGCCCTCGTTTGTCATCTTGTTGATGCCGACCTGCTTGTCCTCCTGACTGATACTGCCGGACTCTTCTCTGCCGACCCCAACACGAATGCGTCTGTTGAGCTCCTGAGCGCCGTTCGGCACACCGACTCGATCCTTGACGAACTGGACGCGGCATCGGCACGAGGTCGGTTTGGCTCCGGGGGAGCTTCGACCAAGATCGCGGCGGCGAGAATGGCGGCATGGTCTGGAGTGCCCACCGTCATCGCACGGGCTGGCGAAGAAGACGTCATCGAACGAGCGGTGACCGGGGAGGAAGTCGGCACGTGGATTTCGCCGCGACAGTCCGGGCTTTCAGCACGCAAGCTCTGGATCGCCTTCGGTCTGCCCGTGCGTGGCGACGTAGTGGTCGACGCCGGGGCAGTTCACGCCATCCGCAACGGCGGAAGCAGTTTGCTCTCTGTTGGGGTAACGGCTGTGTCGGGTGACTTCGCTTCCGGGGACCCGGTCAACGTAATAGGGCCCAACGAAGAAGTCGTAGGCAAGGGCTTGACCCGCATGGCGGCGACTGCCGTATTCGATTCCATCGGACAACACTCGTCACTCGCCGGTGGAGAGGTGGTCCATCGCGACGACCTCGTCGTGTTCGACGAGAAACTGGACAACTAGCCTCAGCTCATGGATTTCAGGGACTCGACACTTTCGGCGCTCCGCCCCGGGATGAAGATTATTTACGGCGGCAACAAGATTGCCTATGTGACGCCGGAGCTGGCTGAAGCATTCATCGAAGGCGACCGCCTGGTGGTTGCCCAGGCCGATGGACAGCTTCTTCACATTCCGTCCGACGTGTGGAGAACCGCCAGAGACGCCGTCACCTCAGCTACCGAAGCCTTCGAAGCGATGGGTCTCGTTTCGGACGAAGCGATCACTGAGTTCTACCTCAATTTCGCAGAGAACATCGAAGACGACGAGGTGTTCAAAGACATACTCGAAGCCAACAACGCCGACATCCAGAGGACCAAATCCAAGGGACGCTCCACGACGCGATTGGTTCTGGACGACAGGATGAGGCAGAACATGGCGGCCGGTCTCAAGACTTGGGCCGACGTGCCCGGCGGACGTGGAGAAATCACAGAACAGGTAGAGCACGATGGTTGGACAATCCAGTCGCATCGGTCGGGTCTCGGTGTTATCGGGTTCGTTTTTGAGGGTCGACCGAACGTCTTCGCCGATGCCACTGGAGTCATTCGCTCCGGTAACACGGTCGTCTTCCGGATTGGCTCCGATGCCCTGCTCACGGCACGGGCGATCATGGAACACGCCCTAAAGCCTGCCCTGGAAAAGGCAGGGTTGCCGCCCGGATCGGCTTCATTGGTTGATACACCGTCTCGCGCCGCCGGGTGGGCGATGTTTGCCGACGATCGGCTCGCGCTCGCAGTAGCCCGCGGCTCGGGTACTGCAGTCAGTCAACTGGGAGACGTAGCTCGGCAGACCGGAACCCCCGTTTCGCTCCATGGAACCGGAGGGGCATGGATCATCGCAGCGGCGTCCGCTGATGCCGACAAGTTTCGTGCTGCCGTTTACAACTCTCTCGACCGCAAGGTCTGCAACACCTTGAACACGTGTTGCATCGTCGCTGAGAGTGCCGAAACGCTGATTCCGGTTTTTCTGGATGCGTTGCACGACGCCGGTGAGCGCCGGGGAGCCACCAGCAAACTGCACGTCACCGAAAACGTCATGGACCACATTCCGTCCGAATGGCGGGCCACGGCCGAGGTAATCAGGAGTGTCGGAACGGTGGTGGAGCCGCGTACCGAGTTACTCCCTGACGACGGCCTTGGGAAAGAGTGGGAGTGGGAGGACAGTCCCGAAGTCTCGCTTACGGTCGTCGCCGACGTGGCGGAAGCCATTCAGCTGTTCAACTCCCAGAGTCCCAAGTTCGCCGCGAGCTTGATCTCGGAGGAAGCCGAAGAACACGATTCCTTCTTCGAGACAATCGACTCACCTTTCGTCGGCAATGGGTTCACTCGGTGGGTTGATGGCCAATATGCATTGAACCGACCCGAGTTGGGATTGAGCAACTGGCAGTTCGGCCGTCTGTTTGGTCGAAGCGGAATTCTCAGCGGTGACTCGGCCTACACCATCCGGATGAAAGCAACCCAGGACGACCCAGACGTTCATCGCTGAAACTCATCGACGTCGGGTGCCAGGCCTCCCAACTCCGCTTCTACAACTTCGCACCACGCATTGGCCCGAACACTCCGAGCAACAGGACAACCCCAGCCACGGCGCTTCCCGCCAGAAACACGGTCCCGGTCGTCCAGGCTCCAAGGGCCACACCAGCCATTAGTGGACCAACCGTTTGCCCTGCCCTTGCCGCGCTGACCCAGATCGCGACGACCGCACCTCGGTGCTCGTCAGGCGAAGCCGCCATCGCCTGGTCTTGCAGCGTGGGGATCAGCGAGCCCTGAGAGGCCCCATAGATGATTACGCCAGCTCCAGCGACCGCCAGAGCTCCAGCCACTCCAATCAGAGCGAAAGCCACCATGAAACCGACCGCGGAAACAATCACAACCACACGTGTTGTCAGCAGGCCACGAATCCGTCCGAGGTTGAAGGCAACGACTGTTGAACCCGCCGCTGGCAGCGCAATCATTACTCCCCGTGCCCCGGCCTGAAGACCAAACTGCTCGGCCAGGTGTACCGGAAACACAGTCAAGAACAGCCCAAAGATCATCACAAAGACGAGGAATCCCGCGGCCAACAGGGTGGCGACATAGGGCCGTCTAACGACAGCCGTCGCTCCTCGAATCTGTTCAGACACTTTCGGTGGAACGGCGGGTCGGCGGCCGTCGAGGACAACCCACGCGACGGCTGAAGTCACAAGCGCAACGGTGTAGATCGAAAGCGCATATCTCCAACCGAACCCCTGCGTCACTGCGCCGGACAGAAGGGGAACTGCGGCCAGCCCGACGGTGAGGACGGCGGCGTTTCTGCCGACGAGACGGGTTTGCTCGCTCCCCGACCAGTTGTCTCCGATCAATACGACCGCAAGATTCACAAGCCCAGCAGACCCCACGCCTTGGAGTAGCCGTGCACCCACCAGAAACTCGAAACTGGGAGCCAGTGCGGCCAGTCCCCCGGCGAAACCGAAGACTCCCAAGCAAGTTGATAGGACGATTCGCCTTCCATAACGATCGGCGAGGATCCCAACGATCGGCGCAACGATTATCCCTGCAACGGACCCCGCCGCCACGAGCCCTCCGGCACCCTCCGACTCGACTCCGAACTCGTCCAGAATGTCAGGGAGCGCCGGTGAGATCAGCGTGTTGTTCAGAATCCCCGTCAGAGTCACCGTGAAGATGAATATCAACGGAGGACGGCGTTTCACAACCAAAGAATACGACCGTTCCGTAACGCTCCCGAGCCGAGTCGCGGCGCTTCACTTGTTCCCGAAGCACCGGACGGGTCAGAAACTAGGTCTTGATCGCGTTCGCTCCCAGAACGGCGATTGCCGAACCTCCGAAGAAAGCAAGAGCACCGAGAATCTCCGTGAATTCATTCAGTAGACCACTAGCGAACCTGATGTTCACCACAACAACAAACAGAGCGAGAAGCCCCATCAGGTAGCCCACCGCTTTCATTACCGACGAAAGGGGCGCGATCGAATCAGTTAGTGACCTGCCCATTCGAGGAAGGAGAACCGCAAGACCGGCTAGAAGTAACGCCAAGTAGGGCGTCCCGTAGTCATCGAGAACGATCTCGAACAGAAACCACCCCGCAAGCACAATCAACCCACCGAGTGAAACCAAACCCTCCGAAGAGCTGAAGCTCTCCGAACCAGCCGGCGACTCCTCCGCCGATGCTTCCGGTGTCGATTGCGACTCGTTGACTTCTTCGTCCATGGCTACTCCTCTCCCAGATCAACCTCCGGATATGACCCTAGCGATATCCGCATTCCCTCTGAGGGGTCTGCGAGAAAGCCAACTAGGCGACTTCAGGTTTAGAAGGTGTCGCAGGCCTGAGGATCGCCCGTGTCGAATCCGACCTTCAGCCAGTTGAACCGTTGCTCGGCGCTGCCGTGGGTCCACGACTCGGGATTGACTCTTCCGCTTGTCTCTTGCTGAATCGCGTCGTCCCCAACTGCCGCTGCAGCGTTCAATGCTTCCTGGAGATCGTTCTCCTCGAGTACGGCCGCAGAGGTGCCATCCCTCAGTGTCGACAACCAAACACCGGCAAAACAATCCGCCTGAAGCTCCAAGGCAATAGAAACCTCGCGGGCGCGACCGGGGTCGGACCCTCTCACCTGATCGACCTGGCCGATGATTCCCAGGACGTTTTGGACGTGGTGGGCGACCTCGTGGGCAAGGATGTAGGCCTGGGCTGTGTCACCAACTGCCCCGAACCGGCTCTGGAGTTGTTCGAGGAAGTCGAGATCCATGTACACCTGTTCGTCCACAGGGCAGTAATGGGGTCCCGACTGCGCCTGAGCGCCGCCGCAGGCAGACTGGGTGAAGCCATTGAACACCACGAGATCCGTGGCTCGGTAGGTAAGGCCAGAGTCTTCGAATACTGCAACCCACATCCCTTGCGTATCTGCGAGGACGTTGCCCAGAAACTCCACGAGTTCGCCATCAGGGTCGTTAGCCGGGTCAATTGGAGTCTGAGATTGCGTCTGTGGATCAACCGGTGCCAGGGAGTCCACGAGACCCCCAAAGTCTGAGCCACCGCCACAAAACGCCAACAGAAGGACGACGACCAGGAGCGCTCCCCCGCCACCGGCACCAAGACGCATCATGCCACCCGAACCGCCTGATCCACCCATTCGGGAACCAGTCCGTCGGTCGTCGACCTGGCCCGGACCGGTTGGCTTTCGTTTGAATCTCACCATGAGGGGTGATGTATACCCTATTCCGCGCCGAACCAACAACACGGATCGGTCAGCATCCGCCTGTACTCACCCTCTGATCGGTGGGCACTCCCAACCAATCCAGTGTTTCGCCTCCGAACGGATCGATGATCCTCACATCAACGTTCGTCGCCTCACCCACCCCGAAGTGAGCCACCGTTTCGGCACCCGCCGTGTACCCCAGAGTCGCCACGATCTCACGGGCGCCCAGCAGAGCGGAGGGAGAGCCGAGACTTCCGAACTCGTATATCTCGACTCGAGAGCCAATGCCGCCGTAGACGTTGTCGACGACAACCTCGACCCAATGCCCGGAGTCTGAGTCGTTTACGAACAGAACCGAAGGAAGTGACGGTTCCCATTCGACAGCCAACAGGTCCAACCGACCGTCGCGATTGACGTCAGCAGTGGGAGCCGTGACCCAGTACTGGGCTGAGCCCAGTCCCTGTGGGGGCGCAAACACGGGAATCCCATCAGCGATGCCTGTGTGGTGAAACACGGCCGGAACCGACCCCGACTCGGCCGAAGCCGACGTCACGATGTCGGGCCAACCATCGTTGTCGATGTCGGCGAACTCGACGTGTGGCGCTTTGGTTGGAATCCCCACGAGGCCGGCCGCCTCAGTGACATCCTCGAAATCGGGCCCACTCTCTCCCGTCCTGTTCAGATAAAGCCGTACCGGAACTTCGTTGCCGCGACTGAGGGTGCTGTTGTAGTGATGACCAACCACAACATCGAGCCAGCCGTCTCGGTTTACGTCAGCGATCGCAGCGCCTGCCACATCGTCTTCGGAACCGAACATCTCCCACGCCGGGATCGCATCGGGCACTTCGACCAACCCTTCGCCGGTGCCAAAGAACATCCGGTTGGAGCCTGCGACGAACAGATCGGTGAATCCGTCGTTGTTGAGGTCACCTGTCGCCAACCCGAGGCCGTGGACATCCGACGGAAACCCAAACGCAGAGTTGGCCAGCTCAAACTGCAGGGATCCGAGGTTTCGATAGACCTGAGAAGACCCACCTCGGTATCTGTCTTCGAGAACGACCAGATCTAGGAGGCCGTCCGCGTCCACGTCGATCACCCCGATCGATCGACCTCCCAAGTCGGGATCGATTCCAGCCTCTACCACCTCAAGGACATCGTTCGAGTTCTCGAAGATCGCCGTTCCGGGCCCCGGATCCCTTCCGTTCACATTTCGAGACAACACAACGTCGACATCGCCATCTACGTCGAGGTCCGCCATGGCAACCCCTGAGGTCCTGCCGAACTGTTCCGGTAGGGACAAAGCTGGTGTGAAACGACCGTCTTCGCCCCCGATCAGGAGCTGATCCGGCGATGGGCCGGATGCCCCCCTCTCCTGGTAGACCTCTTGTCGAGACGTGGCAAAGGTGCCAACCACGAGGTCGAGCAACCCATCTCCGTCCACATCACCCCACCCGGCTGCATGCCCTCTCATCCCCAAGAGTGCGGTTTCAAGACCCGACTCGGATGTGCCATCGGACCATTGCAGAGGGCCGGGCTTGCCATCGACGGGACCTGTCCAGCACACCGTCAAGCCATCGACAGTGGACGTCTCGGTCGTCGGAGAAGCGTTCGCCGTGGTTGTGCTCCCCTCCGTACCAGACGTCGGAGTCTCTCCAGCCTGTGTGCACGCCGCAAGCCCAACCGCAACAAAGGCAATAGCCAGAGCGCCCTTCAAGAGGTTCACGGAAGGGTCACGACGGCCAAGATGATCTCACCGAAACTCTGGCGTTCCGCGGGGTCGCCCGAATTGAGACCCACGTAGACGGTTTTTCCATCGGGCCCAACCGCCACGCTATAGGTTCCACCTGCCCTCAATCCGAACATGTCCTCAACCAGTGGGTTCAGTTCAACAATCACAGTCTCCTCACCAGTGGTGGTATCAACGGAAATCAGCGGTGTTCCCTGTTCCCAAGAGCCGCCGTGAGCGTCGGGAACATAGAAGAAGCTGCTGCCATCTGGCGACAACGCCATCGACGTTGTGTATCCCCGCGCAGGAGACAAATCGCTTATCGAACCGTCGGGCTCGATAGCGAAGAAGACTGCAGGGTCGCGTGAAACGGCGTAAACGCGACCGCCGGCATCCGGCTCGGTTGCGGCCCTCAGAATGTCGCCAGGGAGAACAGCACCTGTGTCGGTCAAGGTGTTCGTAGCAGGATCGTATTTGGCGAGGCTCGAGTCGTTCCAAGTTATGAACGCCGAGCCGTCAGCATTCACGGCAATGCTCCGGTAGCCCCCGTGGGAAATGTCGTCGTCCTCGAACAACACATCACCGGTGATCGGGTCGAGGGCTATGAAACTTCCCACCTTCTGACCAAACGGGTCCGCAGGCTCTGCATAAAGCAGAGACCCGTCGGGCGTAGCGGCCAGGGAAGCCACCCCGTGTTCAGGGAGAATGACCCCGAGGTTCTCCACCGTCTGCTCTCCGGGGTCCAACCGGAGCAGGACATCGCCTTGGTAGGACTCGGTGAAGGTCAAGTCCCGCCTCGTGCCCCAATAGGTAGAGACGTAGATCTCGCCACATGCTCCTTCCACCATCTGTGCGTGGACCTTGCCAAACCCCCACTCCCCTGCCACATGCGGCACAACGTCAAGGATCTCCACAATCCGGGTCAGTGTTCTGGTTGCGGGGTCGTACTCGTAGATGAAGGAGTTGCCGTCGGCGCCGTGATGATCACCGATCGCCGAGAAGAAGCGTCCGTCGTCAGCCACCAAACCTTGACCCCACTGAGACCAAGGTTTGCCTTGATAGTCCGGCCGTGGATATCTGACCAATTCGACCTTCGGACCAGTTCCGTCGGACTCGAGAGCCAGCTCGGATGTAGCAACCACTTCGCTATCCCAGGGCACCCCTTCCGACGACGATCCGCATGAGCCGCTTCTAACGCGCGTAGTCGAAGTCGTTGATTCGGCCTGCGTGGTTTCCGCTCCAGTTGCAGCAGTCTGAGTGGAGCTCGAGCCTGGCGCGGCTACGCAAGCGGTAACCCCCAACGAGAGGACGACCAACGACGCGACAAGCCGATTTCGAGTCCAATCCACGTGTGCAAAGCGTACCGACGGCCGCCGCTTAGCTGCCCATCGTTGAGCCTCGATGGCGAGCCGGTCTGTCCAACTATCAGATACTCCGTCGCAGTCATAGACTGCTTGCCGTGAATCGATTAGCCCCAATTCTGCTGGCTGGCGCTGCCGCAGCGCTTCTGGCCAAACTGTTCAGGAGCCGTACCGCCCAACCACTGGGCGATCAGGGACCCGAGGCTGCATGGGTTCCCGTCGAGCCGAAATGAGAGTAGGTGTCCTCATTGGAGGGGACAACGCAGTCCGAGCTGCGCACTCCCTGTCCGCTGATCCCCTAGTTGAAGATGTCGTTGTTGTCGGTCCTGCCAAAAGCAGCAACTTCGAAGTCGTTGACGACGCAGCCGGGATCAACGTCCTGATTGGATCTGGCCGCTCGGCTCCTCGTCGGGCCCGGGAGTTGGGCCTACCACTGGTTTGGGATGGCGAAAAAGCCGTCGACGGCGTCGCCGTCTGGGGGGCATCGATCTCCGGTCTCGGCATCTCGATGGCGTCCCGACAACGTGGTGCGGCGGTAGCCGCAGTCGCACACCCGGATTTGCCCCAAGGAGACGGCCAATCAGTTCGATTTCCCCGACCCGTCGGTGCGACCCAGGTGACCAAGGGAACTCTCGAGGGGCAAGAGATCCTTGCCGGAAAGTCATACAACGAATACGCCGCTTGTTTGATCAAGACAAAAAGACGCGATCTCACCATTGTCGATCGCTCCGCGTACCTCTCCGGTATCGCGTTGGCGGCCGGCATCGCAGTTTTTGGTTCAGGACAACGACCGGTATGGGCAGAAGCTCTCAAGTACCTGGAGACTGCGACCGGCATGGGCCTGGTGATGGCTGAAGCCTGAGACAGGGGTCTCGGGTTTTCGATCGGAGCGAAAACCGGCTCTAGCTGACGGACGTGGGCGTAGAGCTGCCTTCGGGGGCCGGAGTCACCGGCTCGTGTTCCTCGGTGGGGACATCGGCGAGATCGTCGGAACTGGTGCGGTAGTCGGCTGGGGGGTGCAACACCTGGGCGGCAGGTGCGGGAACGGGCGCCACGGTGGCGTTGAACGTTTCTTCGAGAACTACGATCTCGAGTCCACCAACAACGTCCGAGACAAGGTTGTAGACAACAGCTCCGAGGACTGTCGCCCCGGTCATCGCAACCCACCACACGACTGCCCCAAACACCAATGCTCTGAAGAACTGTTCGACGTTAGCGAAAGGCTGGGAACCCTCTTCGATCAGTGTGATTTCGACCATGAATTCGGTGATCCGGTCCGGGATGCCCGCACGATCCAGGACAGACCAGAAGATCACCGAACCCAGAACAAGGGCGACCGCAAGCACGGCGAACAGTAGCGCCGATACCTTCAACGAGGTCCAGGGGTCGATCTTTCTGATTATGCGTCTGACACGACGAACTGTGGCCATTGGCGCTCCTGAGTTATAGGGGAAGTCTAAGGGAGAACTGTTCTATCCCAACGAATGTCTCACTGGTGAAGGTTCCCGGACGCTTGCGGGTTCAACGTCATCGGCTGGCTTACCGCTTCGAGCACTACTCGTCATCGTCGGGATGGACGACCGCAAAGGCTGACAGGCTTGATCCTTCCTTCAAGTCGATCACCTTGACACCCGTCGAATCCCTCTTCTGACGGGAGATCTTTGCGACAGCCTGCCTATTGGCGATTCCATCGGAGGAGATCAGGAAGACCTGGTCGTCTTTGGATACAGCTCTCGCGCCAACCAGGTGTCCCCTGACCCTGGTGAGTTTGTAGGCCTTGACTCCGATCCCGCCACGAGCCTGTCGACGGAACTGGTCCATAGGTGTTCTCTTGCCGTAACCACCCGACGTCAGGAGTAGGACTTCATCGCCGTCAACGTTCGACACCGCAGCGACGACCTCGTCGGACTCGCGCAGCTTGATTCCTCGAACCCCCTGGGTTCCACGCCCCATCGCACGAAGATCAGACTCGGCGAACCGAATGCCCTGTCCGTTCCTCGTGAAGATCAAGAAGTCGTTTTCGCCGTTGGTCGTACGAACCGACACCAGTTCGTCGCCTTCGGTCAGCTTTATTGCAACCAGAGTCGAATTCCGCGAGTCGTATTCCTGGAATTCGGTCTTCTTGGCCTGGCCGTTCTTGGTGACCATGACCAAGAATCGGCCGGTTTCGTAGTCCCGCGTGTCGATGATCGCTTGGATCTTCTCTTCGGGCTCGAGAGGCAGAACGGACTGGGCCAGCACTCCCTTCGCTGTCCGTGACTGGCGGGGGATGGAGTGCGCCTTTATCCGATGTACCACACCTTTGTTGGTGAAGAACAGCAGATAAGCGTGCGCGGTCGTGTGGACAAGGTGATGGACGACGTCTTCACCCTGCATCTCGGCCGCCTTGACTCCTCGACCACCCCTTCCCTGGGTTCGATAGGTCGAAGCCGGAACTGACTTGATGTACCCGGCCTCGGAGACTGTCACGATCAACTCATCATCAGCGATCAGGTCCTCGAGACTCATATCGCCGTCGTCGGCGATCAGCCGGCTGCGCCTGTTCTCGCCGTATTTGCTCTTGATTTCGGTGAGCTCTTCACGAATGATGTCCCACCTCAGCTGTGGATCGGCGAGAATCCCCTTCAGTTCGGCGATGACCCCGTGCAACTCAGCCAACTCGGTCCTGAGTTTGTCAACCTCGAGGGCCGTGAGGCGCCGAAGTGGCATATCAAGGATTGAGTTGGCCTGGATCTCTGACAACTCGAAACGCTCGATCAGGTTCGCCCGCGCTTCTGCGGTGTCCTGCGATCCCCGAATGATCTTGATCACTTCGTCGATGTTGTCGACAGCGATGATCAAACCTTCGAGAATGTGCGCCCGGGCCTCAGCCTGATTGAGACGGAATTGGGTCCTCCGCTCGATGACCTCCATTTGATGATCGAGGTAATAGCCGATCATTTCGGCGATATTCAGGGTCCGGGGAACACCATCAACAAGAGACACCATGTTGTACCCAAAGGAGTCCTGGAGAGGCGTGCCTTTGTACAACTGGTTGAGAACAACTTGGGGAACGGCGTTTTGCTTCAATTCGATGACCAAGCGGGTGCCCACCCGATCCGACGACTCGTTGCGGACTTCGGAGATCCCGGTGATGCGTTTGGCATCGACGAGGTCCTTGATCTTGGCGATGATCCGTTCAATGGAGACCTGGTATGGCAACTCGGTGACAACGATGGCCGTGCGGCCCTTCCGGATTTCCTGAATGTCGCATACAGCGCGAATCTTCACTGAGCCGCGGCCCGACGTCAGGGCGTCGCGGATACCAGCCGTCCCCACGAGGAACCCGCCGGTCGGGAAATCGGGGCCTTTGACAAACTGGAGCAGTTCTTCGACGGTCGCGTCCGGGTTCGAAATCACGTGCAACGCAGCGTCGACGACTTCGTTCAGGTTGTGCGGCGGAATGTTGGTGGCCATCCCGACCGCGATTCCCTGAGAGCCGTTTACCAAGAGGTTCGGAAAGCGGGCGGGTAGCACCGAAGGCTGCTGCATCTCCCCCGAGTAATTGTCGACGAAGTCCACCGTGTCTTCTTTGATGCCCTCCAGTAGATGGGTGGAGAGTTTGGTGAGCCGACACTCGGTGTACCGAGCTGCACCCGGTGGGTCGTCGATGGTCCCGAAGTTCCCCTGCGGATCGATGAGCAAATGCCTCATGGAGAAGTCTTGTCCCATTCGAACCAGGGCGTCGTAGATCGCCTGGTCACCGTGGGGGTGATAGTTACCCATCACATCTCCAACGACCTTCGAGCATTTCCGGTGTGCCGAAGCCGGGCCGATGTTGTTTTCGAACATTGAATAAACGATTCGGCGCTGCACGGGTTTGAGGCCGTCGCGAACATCGGGAAGTGCTCTAGAGACGATGACCGACATCGCGTAGTCGATGAAGCTTTGCTCCATCTCCTGCGTTATCTCGATTTCGGGACTTGCGTGAGCCTCGGCTGTTGTTTGATCTGTCATTGGATAATCCTGTGTCTAGATGTCGAGGAAGCGAACGTCGTCAGCGTTTTGCTGGATAAAGGCCTTCCTCGAGCCGACGTCATCGCCCATCAAGGTGACGAAGACTTCCTCGGCCCTGGCCGCATCCTCCATATCGACCCTGAGCAGCGTCCGGGTCTCCGGGTTCATGGTTGTATCCCACAGCTCACCGGGGTTCATCTCGCCGAGACCCTTGAATCGAGTCGGCTTGACATTGGGATGGGAATCCTTGAACTCCTCGAGCTCGCGCTCGTCCTTGAGATAGTGCACCTTCGAACCGACTTTGACCCGGTAGAGCGGGGGTTGCGCGACGTACACGTATCCGACGTCGAGCAGCCCTCTCATGTGGCGGAAGAGAAGAGTGAGCAGCAGGGTTCGAATGTGGGATCCGTCGACGTCGGCGTCGGTAAGGATCACGATCTTGTGATAGCGGGCCCGGTCGATGTCGAACTCCTCGCCGACCCCGGTGCCCATGGCGGTGATGATGTCCTGCACCTCGGCGTTTTGCAGCGCCTTGGCGAGACGCGCCTTCTCGACGTTGAGGATCTTCCCTCGAATCGGAAGAATGGCCTGCGTTGCCGAATCGCGAGCCGACTTCGCCGGCCCCGCAGCGGACTTACCCTCGACAATGAAGAGCTCCGATTCGCCGGGATCGCGACTCGAGCAGTCGGCCAACTTGTCGGGCAAACCGCCTGACTCGAGACCGGACTTTCGCCTTGTCAGCTCTCTCGCCTTCCGGGCGGCCTCACGAGCCTTAGCCGCGTTTACCGACTTTTCGACGATTCGCCTCGCTTCTGGCGAGTACTTCTCCAACCACTCGGGCAGTCGGCGATTCAGCGCCTTCTCGACGTAGGAACGAACCTCCGTATTGCCCAGCTTGGTTTTCGTCTGACCTTCGAACTGAGGCTCCTTGACTCTGACCGAGATGACAGCAGTAAGGCCCTCCCTGACGTCTTCACCGGTCAAGTTCGGATCCTTCTCCTTAAGCAGGTTCTTGGCCCGGGCGAATTCGTTGATTGACTTGGTGAGAGCCTTTCGGAAGCCTTCCTCGTGGGCGCCACCTTCGTGGGTGTTGATGTTGTTGGCGAACGAGAGAACCGACTCGGTGTAGGAGGTGGTCCATTGCAGGGCAAGATCCAGTTCGGCGTCTTCGCCAACATCACTGATGTCGATGATGTGAGCGTGAATCGGGTCGCGCTTGCTGTTCAGGTGCTTGACGAAATCGACCAGCCCACCTTTGTAATGGAACGTCTCTTCCTTGGGCTCTTCGCCACGCTCATCTGCGAGGGTGATCTTGAGGCCGCGGTTGAGGAAAGCCGTTTCTCGAAGCCGCGATGCGACGATCTCGTATTCGAACTCAGTTGAGTCCACGAACGTGTCCGCGGCGGGCCAGAAGCGGATGGTCGTCCCGGTCTTCTTGACCGCTCTCCCCTTCTTGGGGTCTTTGGTCTTCGGTATCCCATTGTCAAAGTCCTGGGTGTAGAGATAGCCCGAACTGCGTACTTCCGCCTCGAGCCGGGTACTCAGAGCATTGACTACCGAGAGGCCGACACCATGGAGGCCACCCGAGACCGTGTAGGCGCCTTGTTCGAACTTGCCACCCGCGTGAAGAGTGGTGAGGACGGTCGTGAGCGCAGACATCTTGGTCTTGGCGACCTTGTCGACCGGAATACCCCTCCCGTTGTCGACAACTTCGACACCGCCGTCGGCCAACAGCGTCACACTGATCTGGTCGCAGTGTCCTGCCATCGCTTCATCAACGGAGTTGTCCACGACCTCCCAGATCAGGTGATGGAGCCCTCTGGGACCGGTGCTACCGATGTACATTCCAGGTCGTCTCTTGACAGCCTCGAGGCCTTCAAGAACCGTTATGTCTTTAGCTTTGTAACTGTCGCGTGTGGTCGTCACGACCCTCCTCGATGGAAACTTATGGGGACCCTGGCTAGGCGATCCGACCGTGGGATCGGGGTTGGGGTTCCGGCGGGAAATTCGCCCGGACGGCGGAAACTTTCACGTATGTCATTCTACTTATAAGTAGTGACAAAACCCAATCAATGGAAGACCTTTACTGCCCTGGCCCACGCACATCAATTGCCTCAATTACCCCAGGACCGAGTCGGATTTGGATCGACTCCAACAGCTCGCTTACCCCGTACTTCAAAAAGGCCACCGAAGAGGGTGAAGACGCTTCGACAACGAGGGTCTTTCCTTGGATGGTCAGCGGTTTTGCGCGTCCAACCCAGGGCGATCCGGCCAATTCTTCCCATTCGTCTTTGATTTGCGTCACCAGCAGCGGATCGGGCAAACCGAGTCGCCGGAACATGTCGTTCATCGCCGATCCAAAGGAGCTCATGTCGTTGCGGTCAGTCACGGTGCAAACCTCCGTCGACTCTCCACACGACTCCCCCAACAGGGAGTTCATCGGGACGTGCGGAAGTCACAATTGTCTGAGTGTCTCCGGGGAGTGCCGCGGCCAGCGCTTGAGACCGTTGCGGATCGAGTTCGCTGAATACATCGTCCAGCAGAAGAATCGGCGGACTGTCGGTCGCCTCCGCAATAAGCCGATGCGACGCAATCTTGATAGCAAGGGCCATGGTGCGTTGCTCTCCTTGGCTGCCATGGACTCGAGAGTCGTGTCCATCGAGCAGAAGAACGGGGTCGTCGCGGTGGGGTCCCACTGTGGTCACTCTCCTCTCATAGTCCCTGGCCCGAGCCTCTCCCAGCGATTGGATCATCGTCTCGGTGAAGGCCGGGCCACTCCCACCAATGAATGGCTCAGCCGGCCACGAACCGAGATAGTCAACACTCGCCACGGTTTCCGAGCCTGAAATCTCTCGATACGCACTAGCCAGCAGCGGCGACACGCCTTCAATCAGTCGTGAACGCCGCAAAGCCACCTTGCTTCCAGTCTGGGCGACACGTGCGTCCCAGACATCCAGGGTCACGTCGTCGCGATGCCCGGACTTCAGGAACGCATTCCTTTGTCTGAGAGCTCGATCGAACTCAGCCTGCTCCTGATACGCGACGGGCCACAGCTGAACGGCGATCTCGTCCAGGAGGTCCCGACGAAGCGCGGGCCCGCGCTTTATCAGATCAAGGTCCTCAGGGAGGAACGCCACCACACGAAGAACGCCGAGAAGATCCGTCGTGCGTCGAAGACGTTGCTTGTCGACTTGGGTACGCCGTCCCCCGGTCCGGGGAATCTCGATTTCGATCAACCGCTCCCGTTCCTCACTGGACAGGCCGGCTCTGATAACTGCGCTCTGACCCGCATCGGCTACCAGGGCGCTGTCCGGTGCTCGTCGAAAAGACCGGAGTTTGGCAAGATAGGCAACAGATTCGAGGAGATTCGTCTTACCGGCGCCATTCGGGCCAACCAGGATGTTCACACGAGGGTCAGGTCTCCAGTTCAGCTCCGAGTACGACCGGAAGTGGTTGAGGGAAAGCCAGTCGACTCTCACTGGGTGATCCCCTCAAACGGTGTGACCATTACACCCTGACGGGCATCAACAGATACAGATAATCCTCATCTGGTCCAGCGTCGACGACACTGGGTTTGAAGCCATCGATTACTCGGATTCTGACCTTGTCTCCCGGGATGGCGCTGACACCGTCTTGAAGGTACCGAGGATTGAAGGCGATCGTTACCTCTTCGTCTGTTCCACTGAACTCACCCGAGATGTGCTCTGCCTCACCGCCAACGTCCTGCCGGGTAACGGTTACCTCAACTCCCCCTTCAAGCATTTTGAGCCGTACGGGGATGTGATCCTCAGCCACCAGCGTCACCCTGCCCAGAGCCTCGAGCAACTCATACTTGTCCAGGATTATCTGATTGGGGTAGCTGTCAGGCAGCAGCGATTGGTACTTCGGGAACGACCCATCGATCAAACGGAGGCGAAGTGACCCCTGATCCGAAGTGAACACAGCCTCTCGCTCGCGTAGCTGAGCTGTCACTTTGGTTGATCCGATCGTGCGGGGAAGTTCTCTCAGACCACGTGCCGGAACCAACCCGGACCCTTCGATCCCAACACCGACGAGCTCCCGCTTGGCCAGCCGATAGGAGTCGGTAGCAACCATGCGCAGTCCAGCGTCGGTTCCCTCGAACAGGACACCGGTGAGAATCGGGCGAGCGCCGTCTCCCGAAGCGGCAATAGCAACTTGGCCTATCGCCTCGGCCAACTGCTCGCCATCTACTTCGACTCCGTCGGCTACCACGTCGTCCTGAGCCGGGAAGTCCTCGGCGTTGAGCGGTCTCAGGTTGAAGCGGGGCCCGTTTCCCTGAATCTCGATGTCGGACTCCGTCACGCCGATGGTGACCTCACCTGACGGCATCTTCCGAACAGCCTCAGAGAGGATCTTGCCGGGAATCACGGCACGTCCCTCTTCCATGACCTCGACTTCCACCGACGTCTTGACCGTCACGTCGAGGTCGGTCCCGGTTACGCGCAACGTGTTTCCAGAGACCTCGCAAAGCAAACCCTGGAGCACGGGCAATGCGGTTCTGGTTCCTACCGCACGATTGGCCCGGGCGAAAACATCAGCGAGGTCGTCTCGCTCTGCTCGGATTCTCACAGGTGGGAGTCCCTTCTATTACTTATGGTTTTGTTCATTTAAAGAGTATTAGTCGTAGTAGAGGTGTGTGGATTTGTGGATAGTGCTGGTTTCGCTAGTTACTGGTTGATCTTTTCCCTGTTGATTTCATTGTGGACATGAGGGGGACAAATCCCGCTCGTCTGGGGAAAGCTTTTCAGGGTGTGGATATCCCTTCACCTTTCCTCAGGTCCTGTGTAAGTTGCGCGACCCTATCGAAGACCGCACGGTCCGATCGCAGAATCCGTTTCACCTTGTCCACTGAATGCAACACTGTCGTGTGGTCTCGGTCAAAAGCCGCTCCAATCTTCGGCAATGACAAGTCCGTTAACTCCCGACAGAGGTACATCGATACCTGGCGACAGAGGACCAGAGGTTGTCTCCTGCTCGAGCTCAGCACTTCGTCTACCGAAAAGCCGAACGATGCGGCAGTGGTTCTGATGATCTCATCCGCACCGAGGGCAACTGGCTCATCGGCGGCGACCATGTCCTGGAGAACCCTCTGAGCGGTCTCCAGATCGATATCGCGCCGGTTGAGCGCCGACCAGGCCGTGACACGGGTCAGGGCGCCTTCCAATTCGCGGATGTTGTCAGACACGAGGCTCGCTATGTACTCGAGGACTTCGATGGGAACAGGACGTGGGGCAAATTCGGCGTTGGTCTTGAGAATGGCGAGACGAGTTTCGACGTCCGGCGGCTGAATGTCGGTCAACAACCCCCACTCGAACCTGCTTCGCAGCCGGTTTTCGAGCGACGAGAGGTTTCTCGGGTGACGGTCGGAGCTGATAACCATCTGTTTTCCCGATTCGTAAAGTGAATTGAAGGTGTGGAAGAACTCTTCGAGTATCTGCTCCTTGCCTTCAAAGAACTGAACGTCATCGAGGAGGAGGAGGTCGACGCCTCGATATCTCTGTTTGAAGTCGTCGGGTCTCTTCCTCCGGATGCAGTCGATGAAGTCGTTGAGGAAGTTCTCGGAGGAGACGTAGCGGACAACCAGGTCGGGATACATCTCGAGAGACTGGTGACCTACCGCATTGAGGAGATGGGTCTTGCCGAGGCCAGCTCCCCCGTAGATGAAAAGAGGGTTGTAGTGCGCTCCCGGTTGTTCGGCGACAGCCATCGCGGCCGCCCAAGCAAACCGGTTCGACTGGCCCACTACGAAACTTTCGAACTGATAGCGGGTGATCAGGTTTGTCTCGGGACCCATCGACACCGTCTGCATCGATTCGGGGAGTTGTTCGGTCGGTTCGTCGGCGGGCTCGAGCGGCAATTCGGGGACAGCGTTCTCGACAACCTTAAATCGAGGAGCCTCAGACGTATCGAAGGCGTCCCGGTAAGCAGCTGTGATCAGGTCACCGTGTTTGTCCTGGATCCACTTCAAATGAAACTCCGAAGGTGCGATCAGCGTGGGGAACTCGTCGTCGAGATCGACATCCATCCGTGATAGCCATGTCTGCCAGTTGGACTTCGAGACACCTTCTTTGATGGTGTCTTGGAACATCCTCCATTTGTCGCTGGCCCGCAACGCTTGTACCAAGTCATCTCCTCCCACAAAGTTGTCCACAGAGCAGTCCACACCTGTGGACAACCTCCGGGTTGTTTCAAATCTCACGTGTCGGCCGTTACCCGCTACAACCCCTCAGATTCATGGGGGCAATATTCGGGGCTTGTCAGTCGTCCACGACGGGCGAGTATTAGGGCAAGACTTTCGCTAGTCAAGACCGCGAGAATCGACGCTGTGGATGACCGGACCGACCGATGTCCACAGGAGAAATCCCAGGTAGCGAAGGGATTTTCCAGCATATGTCGGGACCGGAGCGTGCGAGAAATCGGCCGATCACCACTTTTGGATCTTTTCGCGACCATTCGCGATATTTCGCGAACTGGTGTCTCCGCGGTCCGAAACGCCATTCGACTTCGTCTCGGGGAAGACATCCGCAAGCGTGGTGGAAGCTCTACTTTCCCGAAGGGTTTTGACATAGATTCTTTGTGGCTCGTAATCTGTTGGGGTTAAACACCTCTACCCCTGAGATTCTTTATGAAGAGGACCTATCAACCAAAAGTTCGACGTAGGAAACGTCGACACGGCTTTAGGAATCGGATGCAAACCCGAGCCGGGCGCAATGTGCTCAAGTCGCGTCGTGTGAAAGGCCGCAAACGTCTCGCAGCCTGAATTTGTCTCGCTTCGTTCCCCCGGAGAGTTCCGTCGGGTTCTGAAACAAGGCAAACGGAAATCTGTCGGTGGCATCATCTTTACCTCAGCCATCGGTCGACAGGGCCCACCTCGTGTCGGGCTTACCGTATCCAAAGGCGTTGGAAACGCTGTCACCCGCAACCGGATCAAACGCCGGCTTCGGCATACAGTTCGAGACGTAGGACTTCCATCGGGAAGGGATTACGTAATCATTGCTCGCAAATCGGTCGCAGATGTCAACTACTCCACAGTTGTGGATTGGGTCCGTCGCGCCGTGACGGAGACCGCCGATGATTGAGTGGTTGAGACCGAGAAATCTGTTTGTGGGCCTGATCCGGTTTTACCAGAAATTGGTAAGTCCCAATCTTGGCGCCAACTGCCGCTACTCCCCCACCTGTTCGTCCTATACCGCCGAAGCTGTCTCGAAGTTCGGCGTGTTTAGGGGAGGATGGCTGGGTCTGAAGAGAATTGGACGTTGTCACCCACTGCGTGAAGGCGGTTATGACCCCGTTCCCAACAATTGGAGATCTAACTGATGTTCGACTTTCTTGCCCAGATCCTGGGGTCGATCCTCGCCTTCTTCTACGAGTTCCTGACACCGACGTTCAGCGAAGGTTGGGGTTATGGGTTGTCGATCATCCTTCTGACCATAACGATCAACATCCTGGTCTTTCCGCTGACCCTGAAACAGACCAGATCGACACGTGCCTTTGCCGCCATCCAGCCCAAGATCAAGAAGATTCAGACCGAGTTCAAAGACGACAAAGAGGAGATGCAACGTCGTCTTATGGAAGTCCAGAAAGAGGCCGGAGCTACTCCCGGTGGTTGTCTCCTACCGATGTTGGTGCAAATGCCGATCTGGTTCGCATTGTTCCGGCTACTCCGTGAGCCACTCAGTGGCATCAGTGTTGACACCTCACTTGGAATGGCACTCCAAGATGAGGTACCGGAAAAATTCTTGGGGATGCTTCTCGACACCTCGCCGTCAATGGCCATGTCGGAGGGTCTTGTCACGGCCTTGCCCTATCTGATTCTGATGGCAGTGATGGTCATCACCCAATACGTACAGCAGTGGCACTCCACCTACGGCCAGGAGCGCAACACGGATCAACCCGGTGCGGGGGCGACTCAGGCGATTACCAAGATTATGCCTTTGTTCATTGGGTTTATCTCATACAATTTCCCGGCCGGACTTGGTCTTTATTGGGCCACATCGAATCTATTCCGACTCGGGCAGCAAGTGCTAATTTTCAAGATCGACGGACGCCCACCCCGGCCCGGTGCCGATGACGAGGAAAAAAAACCGGGGGATGATGCCCCGAGTTCCGAAGACCAGGAGAAGCCGGTGACCAAACCACAGCAGGGGTCCGCAAACAAGCGCCGTAGGCGTAGGAGGAAGTGACGTGAGTTACGTTGAAATCGAGGTCAAGGCCAAAACTGTCGACTTGGCGGTTGAGGCGGCCATGCAAGAGCTTGGTGTAGACGACCGCGAGCAGCTTGCAGTCACGGTGGTCCAGGAGCCGGAGAAGGGTTTCCTTGGTATGGGCGGTACCGACGCCATTGTCCAAGTGAAGCGTCGTTCTACTCGGAAGAGACGTCGTGACCGTGGTAAGAAGGGCGATAACAGCGGGTCCCGCAACTCGGCAAGAGGTAGTCGTCAGGGCAACGGGCGTGGGGAATCGAACCCGAAAAACACCAACAAAAACAAGGGAAAATCTCAGCAAGACAAAGGACGCTCCATGAGCCGACAAGACCGGCCGGAAAAGAAAGATGACGATCGCGACACGCTTTCAATCGAAAAACAGACCGGCATAGTCGAGGACTTCCTCAAGGGTCTGGTCGACGCATACGGACTCGAAGGTGAAGTCGTGACCGCCGTCGATGACGAAGTCATCATTGCTGACATCAAAGGTGAGCAAACCGAAGCTCTGATTGGTGTCAGAGGTTCGGTTCGATCGGCAATCCACGAGTTGACCCGAACCGTCATGCAACGATACGCCCGAGACACCGCCCGGCTCCGTCTCGACATCGCCGGATATGCCGAACGTCGACGTGAGGCTTTGACCATTTACGCAAACCAACTCATCGAGCAACTCGAGGCCGACGGTGGTGAACTCATGTTGGAGCCGATGAGCTCAGCTGACCGAAAAGTCATCCATGACGCCGCGGCGGCAAGCGAATCGGTCACCTCCTATTCCGAAGGAGAACCTCCTCGCCGATACGTGGTGCTGGCCAGCACCGCAGTATCGGACCGGGAAGGCGGCTCCGACACTGAGGGAGACAGCGAAGAAGAATAAACCCCAGCATTTGTTGGGTTTTTGGACCCGGGTGGAGTGCTCCTCCCCCGGGTCCAATTGTGTTCTGGCCGACTTAAGATGTTTCACGTGGAACCGATCGACACCTGGCCGCGGATTCTGGAGTTGGGGGATGTCACCGCATCCGCAACCGCCTTGACCGCCCTGGAGACCTACCGGGACTGGCTGAAGAGCGAGGCCATACCGGCCGGGGGTCTTGGCCCTGGTGAGATATCAAGGATCGACGACAGACATATTGGCGATTCGCTCTTGTTTTCCGGCCTGATACCGGAAACCAGCACAATTCTCGATATCGGTTCTGGAGTAGGGCTCCCCGGGATCCCACTCGCCATCGTCAGACCCGATACTGACTTCGTTCTTCTCGATCGTTCCCGAAAACGCGTCGACTTGATGAAGCGTGCGGTGCGGATCCTCAACCTCGACAATGTTCAGGTGGTCCAGCAGGATTTGGAAAGCTGGAAAACCACGGTTCCTGTTGTTGTTTCCCGAGCAACAGTGCCTCCGGACCGGTTCCTACCGATCCTGAGAGAGGTCGTAGCCGGTGGT
Source organism: Acidimicrobiia bacterium (assembly GCA_965216445.1). GTDB lineage: Bacteria > Actinomycetota > Acidimicrobiia > Spongiisociales > ZC4RG35 > MA-ANB-1. The sequence goes on along the minus strand of OZ244166.1, from coordinate 62,523 downwards.
GGGTTGGCCATCCTCGGCGGATCATGGGAGAAGCAGCCCAACTATTCGGGCTATGAAACCAAAGAAATCGGTTCGAGTGTCTTTGATCGGCCGGTGTGGTTACTTATGATGCGTCAGACGTGAGTACTGTCGAGAATCCCCTAGTAATCGCCCTTGCTAATCAGAAGGGTGGTGTCGGCAAATCCACCACGGCGATCAATCTCGCCGCCGCCCTTGCCTTTCAAGGCGTTCGTGTGTTGTTGGTCGACCTTGATCCACAAGGAAACGCCACCTCCGGACTCGGGATCGATCGACAGACCATAGAGGTCTCGGTCTATGACGTGTTACTCAAGGAAAGAGAGCTCGACGACGCGATTGAACCAACTTCAGTTCGGGACCTGTTTGTGGTTCCGGCGACGATCGACCTGGCCGGTGCCGAGATCGAGTTGGTATCACAGTTTTCACGTGAAACCCGGTTGAGGAGTGCAATCCAGGCTGCGGATCAACAATTCGATGTGATTCTCATCGATTGTCCCCCCTCTTTGGGTCTTCTCACGGTCAACGCCCTAGTCGCGGCTTCAGAGGTCGTCATCCCAATCCAGTGTGAGTATTACGCCCTCGAGGGTGTCAGCCAGCTACTCAATAACGTCAACTTGGTGACGTCGAACCTCAATTCCGACTTGAAGGTTGGTGGGGTGATACTCACCATGTATGACGGACGTACCAAACTGTCCAAAGACGTTTCGCTCCAGGTTCGGGAGCACTTCGGGGACACCTGTTACCGCACCGTGATTCCCCGGTCTGTCCGACTTTCTGAGGCACCGTCGTATGGAGAGCCCATCGAGGCCTTTGATCCGATGAGCAGGGGAGCGATCGCCTATCGGCACCTGGGCAAAGAGTTCCGACAACGACACGGTCTACTCGAGGGGTTGTGAGCTGATGGCGGCAAGAAAGAGTGGCTTGGGACGCGGACTGGAGGCCTTGATCCCTACTGAACCGGCGGCGCCCGGTGATGGGTTTGCCCATATTCCCATTGACCAAATCAATGCCAACCCCGACCAACCCAGGTCCCGCTTCGATGATGAGGCCCTCGTAGAGCTGGCAAACTCAATTGACGAATTGGGTGTGCTTCAACCTGTGGTAGTCGAGGAGGGCCAGACGGGGTTTACTCTCATCGCAGGCGAACGACGATGGCGTGCTGCCAAACGCGCAGGTCTCGGCACAATTCCCGCCGTGGTCAGGCAGAAGACCGGAACCCATACCTTGGTCGAAGCTCTGGTCGAGAACGTCCAACGTATGGACTTGACTCCGCTGGAGGAAGCGAGAGCGTATTCCCAACTCCTGGAAGAATATGGAATGAGTCAGAAGGAGATCGCCGAGCGGGTGGGGAAGTCCCGACCCGCGATCTCGAATTCACTACGGCTCCTCACTCTTCCGCCGGAGGTTCAGCAACTGGTTGAAGACGGAGAGATCTCGGGCGGTCATGCCAGAGCCTTGGCCGGCCTCGAGGATCAGAAATACGCCGTCTACCTGGGTGAAAAGGCCGCCGCCGACGGTTGGAGTGTTCGCCAAATCGAAGACGCAGTTCGGATCCGTCGCGAGATGGGCGATAAAGCGCCAACGTCGAAGACCGTCAGGTCGATCCGGCCGGTTGAGATCATTGAGCTGGAGAAGCGGCTAGGGGAGAAGTTGGGCAGTCAGGTCAAGATCAACTATCGGAATCAAAAGGGTCGACTCGAGATCAAGTTTGGTTCAGTAGAGGAACTGGAGCGACTGTATCGGGTGATTACCGATTAGGTGAGTGTTCGGCGAAGAAGTCGTCGACACCGTCCATGACTTGTGCTCCCACCTTCGCTGAAAGGTCTGGAACGCTGACGATGACCGCAGGCGCACGCGTTTCTTTGAGGAGGGCGCTGGCGCGTCCTTCAACTCGCCCACCGGTGCGCGCCGCAACGCTTTGAGCCAACTTCCTGCCTACCTCCGACATGCTGTGCTCTGACGCAAAGAAGAAGACACAATTCTCGTCGCTGGCATCCAACTGAAACGCCACAATGAGGTCTGCCCCGAGGCGGTTCGCCCGTGTTGCTCGGACTCGTTCCGGGAGTTTGGTGTCGACAGACCTCGACATCACGGGAAGTCCACCTCGTTCTTGGAGGAGGATCGCCGCAGCCGATGCAGCTTCCCAAGCCGTCACCAACTCACGGTCATCTCGACAACCTGCGTCCAAATAGACCCTCGCTCCGGCGACGGTGGGGGAGAGGCGCCGTAGCCACTCCTTTTCGCGCACGGCTTCCCGGCCCTTCTTCATTGCTCCTCTGGTCACGAGTTGGATTTCCGTGACGACCGACGGTCCCACTTTCCCGTCCTCAGCTAGAGCCCGATTGTGTTGGAATTCGAGGACGGCACGCTCCGTCGCGGGACCAAATATCCCGTCGACCTTGCCGGAGTCGAATCCCAGTGCGCTGAGCCGAGACTGAACCTCAGAAACGTCTTCACCCCGCATCATGGGACGGCGAAGAAATAGCAACCGATCACCAAACCGGTAACCAGCTTCGTAGAGAGAGCGCCACGTATCGGGCCCGACAATGCCGTCGGCATCAAGGCCTTTTGCCTTCTGGAACCCGACTACTGCGGCTCTCGTGCCGTCGTCGAAGGTCCCGGTGGGATCGGGGTCGGTGTCGTGACCTAGTGCGTTGAGACGAGCTTGGATATCCCGCACTGCGGTCCCATGATCACCTACTCGGTATAGACGCATCGACCTTTCCTCAACACGGAGGAGGGACCGCCCCTTACAGGAATTCGGCTAGTTCTTGGACCAGGCGATGCTTGGGAGCGGCACCCACAATCCGCTTCTTCTCGACTCCATCTTTGAAGACGATCATCGTCGGAATGCTCATTACATCATGTTGGGCCGGGGGATTTGGGTTTTCGTCGATATTGAGTTTGGCGATGGTCAGGTTGTCCGTTTCCTTGGAAATTTCTTCCAGAACCGGTGCGATGAGACGGCATGGCCCGCACCATTCAGCCCAGAAGTCGACCAATACCGGTTTGTCTCCGCTGATAGCGTCGTTGAAAGTGCCGTCGTTGAGTGTGACGATGTCACCCATTGTTTCTCCTTGCGATTCTGTTGATAAAAGTAGTAATAGCGTATGACTATTCCTGCTCAGCGAGCCATCTTTCGGCGTCTATTGCCGCCATGCAACCTGTACCCGCTGCGGTGACCGCCTGGCGGTAGACATGGTCGGCCACGTCGCCGGCTGCAAAGACACCCTCGACGGACGTCCAAGTGCTGCCGGGCTTGATGATTACATAACCGTTCTCGTCCAATTCGAGCTGATCTTGGAAGATCTCGGTATTCGGTTTGTGTCCGATTGCGACAAAGACACCATCGGTCTTGAAGTTGCTGGTTTCACCCGTCTCGGTGTTCTCAAGAGTCACCGATTCGACGGTGGCGTCTCCGTGGACCTCGGTGACGACGGTGCTCCACAGCACTTCGACCTTCTCATGGTCCATGACCCGCTTCGCCATGATCTTTGAAGCGCGGAACTCGTCTCGGCGATGCACCACGGTCACTTTGGAAGCGAACTTCGTCAGGAACAGGGCCTCCTCCATGGCGGTGTCTCCACCACCGACAACGATCAACTCCTGATCACGGAAAAAGAAGCCATCACAAGTCGCACATGCCGAGACACCTTTGCCGGTCAGTTTCTCTTCGCCTGGAATACCCAACCATTTGGCAGTGGCTCCGGTAGAGACAATTACGGCATCGGCCGTGTATTCGTCGCCAGAAACGGATAGCCGGAACGGTCGTGAAGAAAAGTCCACGGCTGTGACGTCAACCGCCCGCATTCTTGTCCCGAAGCGCTCCGACTGCTTGCGAAATTGCTCCATGAGCTCGGGGCCCATGATTCCGTCAGGGAAGCCGGGGTAGTTCTCGACATCGGTGGTGATCATCAGTTGCCCACCCGACACGGCTCCTTCGAACATCAGCGGATTGAGGTTGGCCCTCGAGGCATACAAGGCCGCGGTATGCCCGGCGGGACCGGACCCAATGATGATCAGTTTTTCGTGGTTCATCGCTGTTTCAACTTCTCCTAATCCAGAGGAAGATGCCGACGCCGGAAAGGACGGCGGCAAATACGCCAAACGCTCCCGCGGTTGTCAGTGGGATCTCCAGAGCACCGAAGATCGACCAAATCAGGAACGCTATTGCTGTCAACGCCAGTGTTGCGGCAAGGATTCCCAAACCCGTGAGTTTGATGCCTTTGGCGATTCGGTCGACGGTCATGGCGCGAATCTTGGTGGCGATTGACTCGACCAGATCGGCAAATTGGGCTGCGAATTCCTCCATGCCGGTAGAGGTTAGTTACTGCGAGGGGGAATCAGTCCTCGACATGAACCAGTGAACAAGCTTCGGGGTCGACAAAAGACACCTCAGTGGTCTCAGACTTGGCCCCATCGGGAATGGCCAGGACCAGGTCCGTAGCCTCTTCGAAACCCAGCACAGCCTTATGTGTCGTCAGACCAGCTGCGAAGATGCACTTTCCGGCGTCAGAGGAGGCTTCGTGGAACTCGAGAGCGGCCTCGTCGCGGACTGCGGCCGCGATTTCGGCAAAGGGTGTCCCCGCGTAACTGAGGGCTCCTCCGTCTGTGGGTGAAAGATCTTCTTCGGATTGCGAATCGACTCCTTCGGTTTCGTCAAGACGGGAAGAGCTCAAGGTTGTGTCCGCAGCTGCAGAATCGAGGGAACTGCCAATCTCGTTGAACGTTTCTCCCGCGCTGTCATTTGAAGACATGTTGGAGAACACCCCAATCGCTCCGACGAGCACGAGAACTGTGGCTGCGGTGCCGAAAGCCCAAGAGCGCCAGCCGAGACGTTGTCGGGACGCCGCACGAGCTGGACTGCGCAGCTCAGTCCAGAGGTCGCGATGCAGGGAAGCCTTTTCGTGTTCGGTCATGGCTACTCGAGGGGTGTCCGCCAGCGCTGAAATCATCAAAGTTTGCGTTTTGTATTCAGCGGCACAGACCTCACACGTGTCGATCAGCTCACGTGCCCGCGTGTCGTCCGCCAGGATTCCCTGTGCGAGTTCAGCGATTTCGTCGAGATTGTGTCTGTGCATGTCTGTTCTCTTGGATGCTTTCAGGTCGCCGGTTGGTTCCCGAGTCGTTTTGCAAGAATTCGCCGACCCCGGAAGACGCGGGACTTCACCGTTCCAACCGGCACTCCGAGGACTTCGGACACTTGAGGCAGTGACATCCCCTCGATGTCGGAGAGGACAATCGCAGAACGGAATTCAACGGGGAGCTCATCGAGGGCCGCCCGGATCTCAGGGCGCATTGCGGCCGAATCCATGGCTTCTTCTGCCATTGGGTCCGAAGGTTCCAGGTGGTCGGGAAGGGCATCGGTGCGTCGCCGTTTGAGTTTTCTCAGCTGGTCGTAACAGGTGTTGACGGCGATCCGATAGATCCAGGTTCCGAGGGCAGACTCCCCCTTGAACTGGTCGGCTTTTCTGAACACCGTGAGAAAGGTTTCCTGGGTCGCATCCAGGGCGGGCTCGCGGTCGCCCATGATCCGGACGCAGACCGAGAACACCCGGTCCTCATGGACTCGCATGATCTGATCGAAGGCTTCACGGTCGCCGGCCACGACGAGTTGGATGAGCTCTCGGTCTGTGGCTGGTGTCACGGACGCAATCGTAATTCCGACAACTCGGCGTAGTAGGTCCCATCTGGCTGCAGCGGAAGCTCGGTCAGCCACACCATCCAAAAGCCATCGCTTCTTGCGGGGAGTTCCACAGCTGTTGTACCAGCCGGTGCGACCCCTGCCGCGATTCGCTCCCAGATGGAGGGATCCTCCGCGAACTCCTCAATCCAGCGAACCTCAAAGACGGTTCCTTGCGAAAACCCCGTCAGTTGGAGTTGACTCGGTTGGCCGGACACGGTCGCAACCACACCCACTCCATCCTTGATGAGCTGCAGAGGATCGCGGTATCTCTCGGTTCGCCACGAGGTCGAAAGGCTCCCGTCGGTGAGGAAACCGATCGAATCGTCGTTCTCCCCGCCACCGCCAAAGGGGTCATGCGTCGCGATCGAAGTGATCTCCAGGCCGGCGAAAACTGATGTCGTCGTGGCTATGACGGTTGTAGTGGGAGCGGTAGGACCCGAAGTGGGAGTTGGTGTGATCGGGTTGGAAGGCGTTCCGAATAGGGCCCCTAACCCAATCAATGCAACCGCAAGGATCACCAGGCCCAATGCTCCGAACAGAAGCCTTCTCGAAGCGGAAAGCGGCTCTCCTTTGGGGCGTCGAGGAGTGGGTGCGGCTTTCAGTGCTTTCTCGAGTTCCAAAGCTGTGAACTGGCCCATTTGCCCCGAGCGCAGGATGCTGTCGATGGCGGGCGATATTCCGTCGATGGTCTCCGACGGCGGGGGACCACCGGGTGGTTCGCCGGTCAGCGCCGTCTCCAAAGCCGCCGACAACGCACGTACATCGTCGTCTTGATCGCCGGCGAACGGTCTACCGAATCCACCGAGCTTGGCGGCACGAGCCCCGGCGTAGGAAATGGCGGAGAGGTCGATGCTGCCGTGCACGGCCCCAGCTTCGTGGAGGGCTGCGAGCCCGGCCGCCAAACCGGCGGCATTGGGCAGAAACTCCTCTAGCTCTATCCCAAAGGCAGCCCCGAGTCGGTCGGCGACTGTCGCTCCTCCTGTCCACTCGACCACCGAGTATGCGCCCTCCTCGATGTCCTCGACCACGTAGATCTTGGCAAGATGCGGGTGGTGGGCCTTCGCCGCTGCCGAGACGCTCTCGACGAATTGCCTTCGACGTGTGGCTTCGGCCTCGGGCCCAAGCGAACGAATCAGGACTGGACGATCGAGGGACCGGTCCGATGCCAGCCATTCCTCGATATCGCCGTCTCTACCAAGTCGCATCTCGAGTTGGTAGCGATCGGGGATACGTGTTGGCATTGCCGGGTCAGGCTATCGCTCCCGAAACTGGAAGGTGCAACGTAGGCTGTGCTCGGAATGGCTTGGGATACGAAATGCAGCCACTGACGGACGGGTCGTCCGGAATCGAACCCCGACCGGGAAGCCCCGAGGAGGCTGCCGTCTTCCGCACACTCCAGGAGAGATTCCCCGCGATGTATCGGGAGGTGTTCGCCGAACCCCGCGCCCCGCGGACGGTGGTGGTCCTTCCCTCAATGAGCCTTCCCGAGAGTGAGCTAGCGAAAATCGAGGGGGTGATGCACTACGAGGAGCGGCTGTTGTGCCTCCTCATGCTGCTCAGACTTCCGAGAACACAGCTGATCTACGTCACATCAATGGCTCTCGACGCCGCAGTCATCGACTATTACCTCCATCTGTTGCCTGGTATCCCAGGGATGCACGCACGGGACCGCCTCGAACTCGTTTCTGTCGCAGACTCCTCTTTGACACCTCTATCAGCGAAGCTGCTGGCTAATCCGGGCAGGCTCGCCCACCTCAAGTCGCTGATTCGATATCCCGAGGCTGCGCACATGACGTGCTTCAACACGACGCAACTGGAAAAGACGGTTGCTGTGCAATTGGGAATCCCGATGTATGCATGCGATCCGGACCTGGCCCATCTCGGCACCAAATCGGGAAGCCGGTCGATATTCCGTGAGGCTGGCCTGGACCTTCCTGCTGGGTATGAGGACCTGAAAGACAAAGGCGACATCGTCGATGCACTTGTCAGTTTGCACACACGACGACAAGACCTGTCGCAGGCCGTCGTGAAACTCAACGACGGCTTCTCTGGGGAAGGGAACGCTGTCGTGTCGCTCGATTCACTCCGTGATGCGACCAGCATGAAAAAGGAAGCCGAGCGATTGCTCCACGAAGATCTGAAGTTCGAAGCCACCGGCGAGCACTGGGAGTCTTTCGAGGAGAAGTTTGTCGAAATGGGCGGGATCGTCGAGGCGATGATCGAGGGAGACAAGAAGACGTCACCTTCGGTCCAGATGCGGATCGACCCGCTTGGAGAGATCCAATTGGTATCGACCCACGATCAGGTTCTCGCCGGACCCTCCGGCCAGGTATTCCTGGGTTGCACCTTCCCCGCCAAACCCACGTATAAGAAGGATCTGCACGATGCAGGGAGAGCTGTGGCCAAGTCGCTGAGAGAACGAGGGGTCATGGGCCGGTTCGGGGTGGACTTTGTCTCGGTTCGCGAAGAAGACCAGTGGCGGCACTATGCGATTGAGATCAATCTCCGAAAGGGAGGAACGACGCTGCCCTATCTGATGCTGGAGTTCCTCACCGATGGGCGTTATGACCCGGGCACGGGAGACTTCCGAATTCCGACAGGCGACGTTCGGACGTACTACGCCACAGACAATTTGGTCGACGAGGCATATGTCGGTCTCAAGCCGGCAGACCTCATCGACGCCGCGGTCTACCAGGGGATTCACTTTGACGCTACGTCACAAGAGGGTTTGGTTTTCCATATGCTCGGAGGAGTGACCGACTTCGGCAAGGTTGGGTTGCTGTCCATAGCAAGCGATCCGAAGACCTCTCGGTCTCAGTACGACCAGGCGATCAAGAATCTGCGATCGGCGGCAGGTCAGTCCGATTGACCTGACGGGCGCGGCTGGTATCTGAGTACCGAGAGGCTGGCACCCGTGGGCTGATATCCCGCTCGTCCATAGAGCCGGCGAGCCCGATCGTTCTGGGGACGGACGTTGAGCACCATTGACCTCGCCCCGGCACGTCTTCCCCAAGCTTCGGCTGCGTTGATCAAGTCGGAACCGATGCCGCGGCCCTCCACTTCGGGGTGGACGGCGATTCGCTGCAGAAACGCCCCACCCAGCTGAGCGCCAACGATTGCGTAGCCGACCGTCTTTCCCTCATCCTCTGCGACGAGAAGAACGGAACGGCTTGTCGCCTCGAGGGCCTCCGTCAATCCATCGCGGCTCATATGCCAGAAACGATCGAAAGAGGCAAGATCCAGATCTTCCAGCGCATCGAAGTCGGGTTGGCTGGCGGCCTTGATCCATCCTGGTGGATCCTCGGATTCGGTGAGGCTCTTCTCCATCAGTTCGAGTTCCAGATGCCTGGCGAAACCGGCCTTGCTCCACACCGCCTGCCCTGATCGATGGAGGGCGGGCGAGAAGACGTTGGCGGTGTCGGCTTCTTCAATCAGCCATGCCGCACTGTCCCTCAGGAACGCAGCGTTGCCGCGGACGAGCCGGAGAGTCGAGTCACCGACGAGAGAATTCCATGGTCGCGCTATGGCCTTGCCCCAGCCTCTGCGGATGGTCAATACCCCAGGCCAGGACCCCTCGATCTGTAATGCCGATGACACATGTGGGAGAGTAAGAAGATGCAATTGATAGTTGCCAGTCACCCCTCTGGGCTGGAGCATGACACGAGCAGAAACCACCCGGAACGGCCCGAACGCGCAACTTCGGTGGAGAAGGGGTTGAGTGACTCATCCCTCGACTTGGTTCGTTTGGTTTCCCCTCAGGTCAGACGTTCCGAGCTAGAGCTTGTCCACGATTCGCAGTACATCGACATGATCGAAGCGTTCTGCTCCATGGGCGGGGGCGCCCTAGACATGGACACGATCGTTTCGGCAGCGTCCTGGGAGGCCGCACTGACCGCTTCGGGTGGGCTCCTGGCAACGATTGAGGAGCTCGGAGGGAGAACCAACGCCACAGGGTTTGTGGTTGCCCGTCCGCCCGGTCACCACGCATTACGGGATCGGGCCATGGGATTCTGCGTGTTCAACAATGTGGCAGTCGCCGCGGCATGGCTCAGACAGAGAGGCCAACGGGTCGCCATTCTGGATTGGGATGTCCATCACGGAAACGGAACTGAAGCCTTGGTCCGAGATGACTCTGGAATCCTGTACGTGAGCCTTCATCAGAGCCCCTTTTACCCTTTCGAAGGCGAGATTGCGGGGCTGGAGAGAGGTTCAGCACCGGGAACAGTCCTCGACATTCCGTTGGTCGCCGGAACTGGAGGCGATGTGTATCGGGAGGCATGGCAGACTGTCGTGCTCCCGGTCGTGTCGCAGTTCGAGCCCGATTGGGTTCTGGTCAGCGCTGGTTACGACGCTCATCATCTGGATCAGCTGGCCGGTTTGCGCCTGGTGAGCGACGACTACGGCTTCATGACTCAAGAGCTATCCCTGATTCACCCCCCGGAACGCACAGTGTTTTCGCTGGAAGGAGGATACGACCTCGATGCGCTGCGGGAATCGGCTCGGACCACCGTGGAAGGACTCGCCGGTGGCTTTGACGCAATCGATCCGCTGGCCTCTCAGCCGGAGGCGCGAGCAGCTGTCGAGGTCGTGCGCCAGGCTGCCTCCAAGTTCTTCAATCTCTGACACCCCACGCTCAACTTTCGACTGATTCCGCCGATAACACTTACCGGTTTCCGGATTGGAAGGAAGAATGTCAGGCGATATTGACACACTGCTCAAGAAGGCAGTTGACAAGGGCGCATCCGATCTACATCTCAAGGTTGGTTCGGCTCCCGTTATGCGAATAGATGGTGAACTCAAGCGTTTCGAAGGAATGGACCGTTTGACGCCTGGAGACACCAAAAGCTACGCAGAGGAGATCCTCACTCCGCGCGCAGCGGCCGATTTCAAGGACTCGGGAACTGCCGACTTCGCCTACGGGCGTCACGACTTGGGGCGCTTCCGTGTGAACGCCTTTCGCCAGAGGGGCTCTGTCTCCCTGGTCTTGCGCCGCGTTGTGCCGGGGACAAAGTCGTTTTCCGACCTGGGGATCCCCCAGATAGTGGAGTCTCTTGTCGCGAAGGAGTCCGGATTGATTCTTGTGACCGGGCCCTCTGGTTCTGGCAAGTCGACGACGATGGCCTCGATGGTCGATTGGATCAACTCAAACAAAGCGGCAGCAATCCTCACCGTTGAAGACCCGATCGAGGTGCTCCACCCGGACAAACTGTCCGTTGTGGTCCAGCGGGAGGTGGGTGTCGACACTGCCGACCCTGCCGACGCCATCAGGTCTGCAATGCGTCACGACACTGACGTCATCATGATCAGCGAGATCGAAGACATGGAGACTGCGAGAGCGGCGATTTCCGCTGCCGAAACTGGCCACCTCGTTATCAGTTCTATGCGGACGACCGATCCGGCCGACACCGTCCACAGAATCGTTTCTATGTTCCCCGAGACCCAACAACCCGTCGTGCGGTCACAACTGGCAGCTCAGATATCGGCGATCGTCAGCCAACGCATGTTGGAGACCAATGACGCCGGAAGAGTCCTCGCTTGCGAGTTGATGACCGGGAACGAACGAGTTCAAGAATGGGTGCTCAATCCCACCGATCCGGGCAGCCTCGTGGAAATTATCAAGGAAAGCGGATTCTTCGGCATGCAGACGTTCGATCAATCCGTCCAGGAGTTGGTGATGGCCCGAACTGTGCCTTTGGCCGCGGCGATCCCCAACGTTCGCAATGTGCACGAACTGCGAGCCCGTGCCCAGGAGGCCGGCCTCGAGGTTTGAGTTTCGCCGGAAACCGTGGCGATTGAAGGGGGCCGGAGCAATCCGGCCCCCTTTTGTAAGGGTCTGAACTCGGTTCCCGATAACCTGGCTCGAGTGATTCCCGACCGACTCAGATTTCTCGTCGACCCCGACGGTGCGCCGGGCCAGTTGTCCAAGATCTTCGCCGACGCAGGCTTCGAGCTCTTTCTGGTGGGCGGATCGGTCCGTGATGCCTTCCTCGACCGGGGAATCGACGACCTCGACTTCACCACCAACGCCAGGCCGCAAGAAATCTCGAACCTGATATCGACTTGGGCCGATGCGGTCTACAAAGTTGGGGAGGCGTTTGGCACGATCGCCGCCCACAAAGACGGCCAAACCTTCGAAATCACGACGTTCCGGAACGAGATTTATCGAAATGATTCTCGCAAGCCGCAAGTGACGTTTTCCGACACGATCGACACCGACCTCTCCCGTCGAGATTTCACCGTCAATGCGATTGCAGTAGAGCTACCCGCGGTCGAAGTGCACGATCCCTTCGGCGGTCTGCCGGATTTGGCGTCGAAGCTGCTCCGTACCCCGATGGACCCCGAGACCAGCTTCGGAGACGATCCTCTTCGAATGCTCAGGTTGTTCAGGTTCCAAGCAACCCTCGGATTTGCTGCAGATCCAAAAGCAATCGCGGCAGTCAAGAGGATGGGCGAGCGCCTTTCGATCGTCTCGTCCGAACGCATCCGCGATGAGCTGTCAAAACTGGTCACCGCCGACGCCCCTGGAGCCACATTGGAAGCGCTGGTCACTTCGGGTCTGGCGGAGTGGTTCTTGCCTGAGCTTCCGGCGCTGGCCATGGAGCAGGACCCGCATCAGCATCACAAGGATGTTCTGGCGCATACGTTCGCGGTGGTTGACAAGGCGTCGCCGGTGCTCGAACTCCGCCTCGCGGCACTCCTGCACGACATCGGGAAACCCGCCACTCGAGAATTCGGGCCCGGAGGAGTTTCGTTCCATCATCATGAGGTAGTGGGTGCTCGGATGGCTCGTAAGCGGCTCCGACAGCTCAAATACCCAAAGCAGATCGTCGATGACGTATCCCAACTGGTATTCCTCCACCTTCGTCCGCACACGTTGAAGATGGGCTGGACCGATAGCGCCGTGCGCAGGTACGTGCGTGATGCTGGACATCTTCTCGGGTGGCTCAATGAGTTGGTCCGCTGTGACGTGACGACGGCCAACGAGCGGAGAGAAAAGGCAATCCAGAACAGGATTGATGAACTCGAGTCGCGCATCGCCGAACTGGCTGAGAAGGAAGAACTAGCCGCCCTCCGCGCTCCGGTGGACGGAAACGAGGTCATGGAATTCCTTGGTATCGAACCGGGTCCTCTGGTGGGTGAGATCATGGAGATTCTCCTCGAGAAGAGAATCAACGACGGCCCCTATTCGAAGGAAGAGGCCCTCGAGGTCGTGCAATCGTGGGCCGACACTCGAGCTGATAAAGACTGATTCGCTGGTAGTTCACCGATTCGGACGCTGGTGTAGCCTCGCCGGTATGAAATTCAATCCGAAGAAGAAGTCAACGGTCTCGGTCCTGGGCGCCCAGATGGCATTCCTGGATGCCGGAAAGGGCGACCCCATCGTCCTTCAGCACGGGAATCCGACCTCTTCCTACCTTTGGAGGGATGTCATCCCCGAGCTGACCAAGTCCGGTCGGTGCATCGCGCCGGATTTGATCGGGATGGGTGATTCGGAAAAGGTCTCGTCAGGCCCTGGTGCATATCGCTTCGCTGAGCATCGCGAATACCTCGAGGCGTTCCTCGAGGTGCTGGGGGTTGATCGGAACGTAACCCTGGTCGGCCATGACTGGGGAGGTGCACTCTTATTCGACTGGGGGAGGAGGAATCCTGGCGCCGTCAAGGCAATTGTGTACATGGAAACGATTGTCACTCCGGTAACCGAAGAGGATTGGCCCGAAGCTGCCCGTGGCATCTTCTCGGCGATGCGCAGCGATGCAGGTGAGGAACTGGTCCTGACCAAGAACATCTTTGTGGAGCGCATCGTCCCGGCATCGGTTCTCAATCCGATGTCCGAAGAGACCCTCGATGAGTACCGAAGACCGTATCGGATGCCCGGCGAGGGTCGTCGGCCCACCCTCACTTGGCCACGCGAGATCCCCATCGACGGGACGCCCGCCGATGTTGCAGAAATCGTCCGATTCAACGAGGAGTGGCTGGCGTCAACACCGATACCGAAACTGTTCATCAACGCCGAACCGGGCTCGATTCTGACGGGGCGGGTGCGAGACCTGGCCCGAACGTTCCCCAACCAAACCGAAGTGACGGTTGCCGGGTCCCACTTCATTCAAGAAGACTCCGGTCCAGAGATCGGTCGAGCAATAAAGGCGTTTCTGGCCGAACTCTGAGCGCTCTACGCTGACAATGTGATCCTGGTTCTGATCCCGGCAGTTGCCCTTGCGGTCGCCAGCATCGCCGCGTTCTTCGGGCGCTTCATCTGGTGGCTGGACGTCCTCGCCAACTTTCGAGTCCAGTTCCTCGTAGGCCTTCTCGTCGCGGGTGGCGTTCTGCTTTTCTCGAGATTTCGCAGGTGGGCGATCGGCATCCTTTTCATCGCCGGGATCAACCTCGCCGTAGTGGCCCCCCTGTACCTTGGGTCGCCTGGCGAGTCCGACATATCCGCACCGACGATGCGGGTGCTGTCGTTCAATCTGCTCTCGACCAACACCAACTACGGAGACGTAGTCGACTACATCCGTGCCACCGAACCGGATGTGGTTCTGTTGCACGAGGCAAGTCTGCCGTGGGAGTCGGCCATGGAGTCAGCTGGACTCGACTACGAGGTGTCGATTGCGCGCTCCACCGATCTCATCTTCGGCACTTTGGTTTTGACCAAACACGCCGCCGACGTTGTGTCATACGGATTTGCTGAAACCGACCCGAGAGCGGTTCAGATCACAACACAAATCCCTGATTGGAGCGAGAAGGTAACGCTGCTCTCCAGTCACCCCCTGGCCCCAACCAGTGAGGAGCGTGCATCACTGAGGGACGCGCAGCTCGAGTTCGCCGCCGACTGGGCTGCGGAGATGAGTGGCCCGTTTGTCGTCGTCGGGGACTTCAATGCAACCCCCTGGTCATGGCCGTTCCGGAATCTGGTGGCCCGGGGAGACCTCCGAGATTCTCAGGTCGGATTTGGTGTCCAACCCACCTTCGCCGCCAGTTCGAATCCACTTTTTCGAGTTCCCATCGATCACCTGCTCCATAACGAGAACCTCAGAGTTCGCACCCGCCAATTGGGTCCTGCCATGGGCTCCGACCATTTTCCGATCCTCGTCGACCTCGAGTTCATCGAGGAGTGATCGACGGGACGGTGCCGGCGAATGCCGTTACGATCGATCCGATGTCAGACCAATTCGCAACCCGTCGTAGTCGCTTATCTGAACATATTGGACACGACGGGATCGCCATCGTTCCCGCCGCGGTTGAGCAGATTCGCAACGACGATGTGCCCCATGACTTTCGCCAAGATTCCAACTTCTTCTACTTGACCGGATTTGGCGAGCCCGAGTCGGTCGCAGTCTTGACGCCCGGGCACTCCGACGGCGAATACACGCTGTTTGTCCGCCCCCGCGACCCCGAGATGGAGGCCTGGAACGGTTATCGGGCCGGGGTTGAAGGTGCAGTGCAGAGCTTCGGCGCCGACAATGCCTACCCGCTGTCGGACCTGGATGAGGTGTTGACAAGACTGATGATCGGCCGGGAGGTGCTGTGGTACGAGACCGGCAACGAACATCAAGACGAACGGGTAAGTCGGATCATCCAGAAGGCCAGATCGCATCGGGAGCGATACGGAGGGGCGGTCCCTTCGACTGTCAAGGATCTGTCTGTAGCTCTTGGGGAAATGCGACTCGTCAAGACCGCGGAAGAAGTGGAGAGTCTGCGACGGGCTTGTGAACTGTCCGCGGAAGGTCACCGGGAAGCGATGCGTTTCGCCGAACCGGGTCTGTACGAGTATCAGGTTCAAGCGGCAATGGAATTCGGGTGGCGAATGGCCGGAGCGAGGAGGAACGGGTACGGCTCGATAGTTGCATCGGGCGAAAACGCCTGCATTCTCCACTACCCGGACAACAACTCACGAATAGACGACGGCGATCTGATCCTGATTGATGCGGCGGCCGAAGTCGATGGCTATTCGGCGGACATAACCCGCACGTTCCCGGCCAGCGGCAAATTCACCGCGCCGCAACGTGCGGTGTACGACGTGGTTCTGGAAGCAGAAAAGGCGGGAGTGAATCTGGCGAAGCCAGGCTCGAGTATGAGGGCTATCCACGACACAGCGATCCAGATCCTGACCGAAGGGATGGTCGAATTGGGGCTGCTGCCGTTATCGGTGGAAGATTCGTTGGCAATGCACCACTACACCCAGTTCTACTTCCACGGAACCGGGCACTGGTTGGGTATGGATGTCCATGATCGAGGGAGGTATCGAGACAACGGTGAGCCGCGGCCCCTGGAGCCGGGGATGGCGTTCACTGTTGAACCAGGCCTATATATCGCTGGCGAGAAGGGTGAAATTGAGCTGACACTTCTCGAGTACGACTCCGACGCTTGGGTACAGCGGAGACTGCTCGAGGGTCGCGCCGCAGCAATGGCCAAAGAGGCCGAAGCACGGGAGGCGGCTGAGAAGGTCACCCACAAAGTGCCCGAGGAGTTTCTTGGGATCGGGGTCCGGATCGAAGACGACGTGATCATCAATGAGAACGGTGCGGTGAATCTCACCGAGAGCGTCCCTATCGAACCAGACGACGTCGAAGCCCTTTGCGCCGAAACGCCGAAGTTTTCAGCCGTCTAGCGGCAACCTACGTGTTGCTTGCGAGTTGCTCCGCTACGCGATCTTGTGGCGCGGCTTTCGACTCAGAAGCTCTCCCTTCGCTTGCGACTAGTCCTCCCAGAAGCTCTCCCTTCGCTTGCGACTAGTCCTCCCAGAAGCTCTCGCTCCGCTTGCGACTAGTCCTCCCAGAAGCCGACATCCGCTTGCGGAGGGAGTGGGCGCCGCCGCAGGCGGCGGTCGAGGGTGGGAGGTACCCACCCACTAGAGCCCAACTTGGAAAATCTCAGTCCACCCTCCCCCTCACTTCGTTCGGGTACTCCCTCCATGCGGCTTCGCCTTTGGAGGGAGAGCGCTTGCTTGCGAGTTGCTCCGCAACTCGATCCTGGGTCTCGGCTTCGCCTTTGGAGGGAGAGAGGCAACCCTTCGGGTTGCTTGTTGCTTGCGAGTTGCTTCGCAACTCGATCCTGGGTCTCGGCTTGGCCTTTGGAGGGAGAGAGCGCAATCGCTACGCGATTGCGGGGATGGCGTACAACAAAATGACCAGGAAATGCAGGGTGCTTGCTGCGACCACCATCACATGGAAGAGCTCGTGGTAAGAAAAGCTTCTGGGAAATAGCCGCGGTCGCTTCGACAGAAAAATGACAACGCCAACCGTGTAACAGAGGCCCCCAAGCGCTATCAGCAACACGGCCCCACCACCCAAGTTTGCGTAAATCGCGGGCATCCAGATCAAAGCGGACCATCCCATGAGGAGTTGAATCGTTACCGACAGCGATGTGGCTGTTTTGGGTAGAACAGTCTTGAGGGCGATTCCGACCAGCGCCAATGTCCAGACGCTCCCCAATGCGATGGCGAGCGGTACGCCATCGAGGCTGGCTATTGCGATCGGAGTGAAAGTACCCGCGACTACCAGGAAAATCATCGAGTGATCGAGTCGCTGCATGCGCGTCTTCCACTCCGGGCTCCATGGGATCGAGTGATACAGCGACGACGTCGTGTACATGAACACCAGCGAAAGGCCGAATATGAAAGCGGACAGCATGGCCGAGGGAATCCCCCAAGCGTTGACTACCAGGACCACCAGGCCTGCAAGGCTGCCGATGGCGGCGCCACCGTGAAGGAAACCCCGAATTGGGTTCTGCATCTTCCCCAAAGTGATGCGTTCCATCGGAACAGGCTAACCCGACGCCCCCGTTGAACTACCATCGTGGTCGTATGGCACTAGGGATCCTTTACCGGCTCTATGAGAGGAATCTGCTCAAGGGATTAGACCCCGAACGGCTCCCGAAACACATCGGAATCGTCCTTGACGGTCACCGTCGCCACGCTCGCTCGGAGGGCCTCCCGACTTACACCGATTCCTATCGAGTGGGGATGAAGAGGTTCGCTGACTTCCTCGGTTGGTCAAACGAGCTGGAGATTCCCGCGGTGACGGCATGGGTCTTGTCACGGGAGAATCTGTCACGTCCCGAAGACGAGCTGGAGCCCTATTTCGATGTTCTCGTGGAGCTGTTCGAGCGCCTACCGCGCCTTTGCGCCGAGTACGACATGGGGATTCGCTTCATAGGAAGCCTCGATCTTCTTCCGGACCGGCTTGTCGCAGCGGCCAAGGCTGCTGAGGCTTCACAACCGTCGGGGGAGCGTCGTCTCAATATCGCCATGGGCTATGGAGGTCGTCAGGAGATCGTCGACGCCGCCCGTGACCTTGTCGGCAAGCTACTCACCGAGGGAGCGGACACATCTGAGATTCTCGACAGAATCACAGCCGATTCATTGGCTAAGCACATGTATTCCGCTGACCTTCCTGACCCCGATCTCCTGATTCGGACTTCGGGAGAATCGCGGCTCTCAGGGTTCCTGCTCTGGCAGTCGGCCTACTCAGAGTTTGTGTTCGTGGACGTGAATTGGCCGGCCTTTCGCCGCGTCGATTTCCTGCGTGCCCTCCGTGACTTCACGACGCGCAATCGTCGCTACGGCAAGTAGGGAGCGTCAACTCCTGCCTCGATCTGAGTGGCTAGACGGTCACCATCCCAGGGTGGAGATGAGCCACATTCCCTAGCTGGCGCAACGAAAAGGCCCACCCTGTCGAGATTCTGGTCATGGTCAAACGACTGACACCCGTATGTGGCTGCCGGAAGCGTTCCCACTCCCAGGGAACCGGGTCGAGTCCGAGAAGGTGACCCAAAACCACCGCATTGGTTCCGGCGTGGGCCACAAGCACCACCCGTTTGTCCGGATCGTCAACGGTCCAGAGGTGCCGGTGGTCCGAAGACATGGGTTTGATGCCGTGACTGACGAGTGTGTCGTCGAGCCCGGTCACGACGCGATCATGGAAGGTACGGAAGCTCTCGCCACCGGGGAGTCCATCCCACATCTCGTCCATGCTCCGGAGATTGGCTTCCTGGAGGAGACGGTCGATTTCTGCACCAGGCGCACCCTCCCATGACGGGGGGTTGTTGATCTCCTCGAGCCAGTCATAGGACTCTCGTTCCAGCTTCAAGTCAATGGAGATCGGGTCCGCGGTCTGCTGGGCGCGGTTCATTGTTGACACCCAGAGTTCATCCACGCGATCCAACGAGGCAAGCCGATGAGCAACCCTCATGGCCTGCTCGGCACCGAGTTCAGTCAGCTCGGGATCGTTACGCGCCTGTCGGTTGGGCGTCCAGTCTGGCTGGCCGTGTCGAATCAGGTATAGGTCCATCCGGACGAGGCTAGTTGTGGCCGCGGAGAACGAAGAGCCGAACACTGGCGACCCCCGCCCAATGTGGAAGCGAATTCGGGTGGTGGTGCCAGCTCAGGCCTCGGACCCGAATACCATACCTTTGTGACCAGATCCGACCTCATTGACCACCTCAAGTCGAACGCACTCAGAGTGGATGGTCCGTTCACGTTGCGCTCCGGTGAGGAATCCGACTGGTATCTCGATGCTCGACAGACCACCTTCGACGGACAGGGGGCTCTTGCTGTGGGTGCGGCAGTCCTCGATGTTCTAGAGCCGGAGGTAGAGGCAGTGGGTGGGATGACTATGGGTGCCGATCCCATTGCTATCGCAACGGCAATGGTTGCAGCGTCTCGAGGATCGAGCCTGAAAGCATTCTCAATCCGCAAGAGCGAGAAGTCTCATGGCATTGGAGGCCGTATTGTCGGGCCGGTGATGTCGGGGATGCGAGTCGCGATTCTTGAAGACACGACAACGACCGGCTCGGCGGCCGGAGAAGCGACTGATGTAGCGGTTGCCGCGGGCCTGGAAGTGATCCAGGCGGTTGCCCTGGTCGACCGGTCGGGAGGTCTCGCTAAACGCAGGTTCGCCGAACGAGGCGTCCCCCAGGTGGCACTGGTAACTCCGGAGAGTCTTGGAGTGGAGCTATGAAACCGGTGACGATTCAACGCTCAGGGTGGAGAATGTGGTGGATGGCGGTTGGTTCAATACCGCTCTTGGTAATCGGTGTCGACGTCCTCACGAATCGCGAGCTCACGGATCGGTTGCGCGAGTTGCTGTTCCGACCTGAGGACACCCAGATTTACGAGCCTCGCGATGTCATTTGGGCGTGGGCGATGGTGCTCTTTGCCGGTTTGATAATCCTGTGGGCTTTGAAGGAGCTGTTCGTGCCGACCGTGGTGATCGAAGGCCGAGTTGAAGGCCTGGCAGTCCGGCTGAGGGGTCCTTTCCGGAAGCCCGATGTGATTCCGTGGGAACAAATCAAGGACGTCGCAGGGGGAGAGATCGACGACGAGGAGGAAAAGCTCCCGCTCCTGGCAATTGAAGTGCTGACCCGAGGCGACCTCCCGGATCACCCTTGGGGAGCAAGGTGGCTAGATGAGCGGGTGCTCGGTGTTATGTCACAAGACTTCTCGGAGCCAGCAGATCAGATTGCGATCGAGATAGGGGAGTACGCAGTCGCGGCAGCAGCCGAAGATCACCGTCGTCACACCGCTTCGATCTGGGAAGAGAAATGAAAGTTGGTGCCCACGTCGGTTCGGCGCATCCCCTGGCCGAGGCGGAGGCGAGAGGGGCGGACCTTGTTCAGATCTTTCTGTCCAATCCGCAGTCGTGGAAGAAGCCCAACCCCCGTGACGATGCCGACGAGCTGAAGCAAAGCAGTATTCCGATATATGTCCACGCTCCCTATCTGATCAACGTCTGTGCCGACAACAACCGAGTGCGGATACCAAGTCGAAAGATCCTCCAGGATACCTGCGATGCGGCTTCGGACATCGATGCAACGGCAGTAGTAGTCCATGGTGGTCATGTGACAGGGGACGGCCCCCAGGAAGATGGGATCTTGCGGTGGCGGAAGGCATTGGACGCTGTCGATACCGATATGAAGATCCTCATCGAGAACACCGCCGGTGGTGATAAGGCGGTGGCAAGGCGGGTTGAATGGATTGGAAGGTTGTGGGCAGAGATTGGGGAGTATGGAGTTGGGTTCGTTCTCGACACTTGTCACTCCTGGGCCGGCGGTGAGCCGTTTGACGAGCTGGTCGAGCGGATCGAGCTTCATACAGGGAAGATCGATCTGGTCCATGCCAACGACTCAAAGGACCCTTTCGACTCGCGACGGGATCGTCATGAGAACTTGGGATTCGGGATGATCCCACCAGAAGCCCTTGCAGAAACCATCAGGACGGCAGCAGCTCCTGTCGTTGTGGAGACGCCAGGCGGGCCGAAAGAGCACACAGCCGACATTCAGTGGGTACGTGACGCTCTTGTTGCCCCTGGCGTTGACGTCTAAGCACCTGACCCCAAGACAACTTAGTTCTCCAGTTCGAAGCCGTTCTTGGCCAAGGCTGCTTTGAGCGTCTGTGCCTCCGAAGCGTTGATCGAAAGGGTCAGGATTCCGCCCCCACCGTGTTCGGCATGGCGTAGCTGTATGTCTCGGAGATCAACAGAGCTATCGGATAGTGCTTTCCCGACACGCGCTATTTCGCCCGGCCGATCAAAGAGGACCACCCGAACCTCGGCTACCGGAGCTCCGAACCTGGCGCGTGCAGTTTTGGTGTCCAGCAGCAGAGCCTCGATTTTGTCACGGGCGTCATCGCCCAGTTCGGACCTCCAGTTCTCGAGCCTCGAAATCAAATCTTCTATGGAAGATATGACCGCCGCCCGATTTCCCAACAAGACATCGGTCCACCAGTCGGGGGCCGACCCGGCCACTCGGGTGAGATCTCGGAAGCTCCCGGCGCTGAGTCGAGCTGCCTCTGGATTGCCGCCGACCATGTCAACCAATGTGGAAGCCAGAACGCGGGGAAGATGCGACACCATCGCCACATAGCGGTCGTGGTCCTCCGCCGTCATCACGATCGGATTCGCCCCAAGGCTGCTTACGATCGCTTCCATTTCGGAGATGGCGGGTGCCGGGGCGTTGTCTGTGCAGAGAATCCAACTGGCACCCTGGAACATGTGCTCCGACGCGAACTGAGCGCCGCTGGCGGCGCTTCCGGCCATCGGATGCCCGCCCACAAAAGACGGTAAGTGGCTGGCAGCCTGAACGACTGACGTCTTCACACTTGAGATGTCGGTGACCAAAGAGGGTGTATCCAGTTGATCCAGACCGGAGATCGTGGCGGCAAGAGGTCCGCAAAGGAATACGAGATCGGCTTCAGCCAACCCGACGTCGGGCCCACTGAGTCGGCGATGGATTGCGCCCCTGTCGAGGGCAGCATTGGCGGCATCTTCGTCCGGATCCCAACCCGATACTGACCATCCGGACGCAGCCAGCCCAAGGCCGATGGATGAGCCGAGGAGGCCCGTACCATGGATAACTGCAAGCTTGTTGTTCACGGATATCTCCCGGAATGAGGCGCGCAGCCGAGCGCGTTGCGGATGAAGGCTATCGGCATTTGGGGGTTGACGGATCGGCAATCACCATGGACAATCACCGCGATGGACATCACGTTGCGCTCTCGGGCTCTCTCGCCCAATCCCACTGCAACGTTCTTCCGCGGCTATTTCGGCGTTTAGCCGACTAACACACCCATCCTCGCCGTACCCAATGTCCACCACTCTCCCACCCAGGGAGACCTCGCCGGAGCAACACCATGGAAGAACACGATCGACCTGAATCTATTGAACACCCCATCAATGAACTGAGAACCGATGTCGATGGTATCGACAACAGGATTCTCGAACTCCTAGCCGAACGTCGTCGGCTGGCTGCAGAGATCGCGGCCGAAAAGCAGCGAACACAACGCGCTTTCCGCGACGAAGATCGCGAAAACTCACTGTTGACCCAGCGTGTCGAGGCAGCTCGCCACCACGACCTCGACCCGGGGTTGGTGGTGAGAATCTGGGAAGAGATCCTCAGCGACTCTGTCAGCCTGCAGCACGAGTACCTGCAAGGCGAGCTCAATGGCGGAGCTTCATCTGCGGTGGTGGCGCTACAAGGGATTGAGGGCTCCTACAGCCAACTCGCCGCTGAGAAGTTCTTTCGCGACAAGCAAGTCGATATATCCCTTCTGGGCTGCACTCGTTTTGCTGATGCCTTCGAAGCCGTCGAGCAAGGTCGAGCCGACGTGGCCATCCTCCCGGTCGAAAACACAACGTCGGGTGGAATCGCCGAGGTCTATGACCTCTTGCTGCACAGCCGACTTGCTGTTGTCGGTGAGGTGAAATTCAGGGTGAAGCACTGTCTCCTCGCGACACCAGAGGCAACCCTCGATGGTTTGAAGAGTGTCTATGGGCATCCGCAGGCCGTGACACAGTGTTCCGATTTTCTCAGCTCTCTGCCGGACATCGAGGTGGTCTTCTTTGGAGATACTGCGATGTCGGGGCAGAGGATCAAGGCGATGGGTGACCCCACGGTTGGGGCCATTGCCAGCGAGGAGGCCGCACAACGATTCGGTCTTCAAGTGTTGAAACGGGGAATCGGGAATCGCAAAGAGAACTACACCCGTTTCTTGGTGGTCAGCAGGGAGTCGATCGTTGTGGACGAACAAATCCCTTCGAAGACGTCGATGGTGTTGTCTGTCGGGAACGCTCCTGGTGCTCTCATGGAGGTCCTCGAGGAGTTCCGCAAGGAGTCGATCCCGCTGGTCAAGCTCGAATCCCGTCCCACGGTCGACAACCCCTGGGAGGAGATGTTCTACCTCGACTTCGACGGCAACCTCGTCGACCCCCGCGTGCAACGAGCAGTGGATGGTGTACAACGCAAGGCGAAGTTCATCAGGGTCCTCGGCTGCTACCCATCGCAGGACCTGCGTCCCCAGAAGCGAGACCTCAGTCTCCGCACGGAGCAACCTCGCGTTCGGGAACGCTCCGAAGAGGCGCCGGCGCCAGCGTTGAAACCAAACGGATATCGACTTGCCAGCAGGGAGCACAAAACGGATAACACGGTCGTCGATGTCCGTGGTGTGAAGATCGGAGGCGATGACCTCGTGGTTATCGCCGGCCCATGCGCCGTCGAGTCATTTGACCAGGTGATGGCTGCAGCTGCGGCCGTGAAGGCGGCCGGGGGAACCATCCTGCGCGGTGGTTGTTTCAAGCCACGAACCTCGCCTTACAGCTTCCAAGGTCTTGGTTACGAGGGTCTGGAGATGTTGGCTGAGGCCGGGCGCATTCACGACCTGCCGATCGTCACCGAGGTCCCCGCTCCGGAGGAGGTCGAGAAGATGGCGGAAACCGCTGACATCCTCCAGATCGGCGCACGAAACATGCAGAACTTCACCCTTCTCTCCGAGGTGGGTCGGTCGAGCAGGCCTGTGATGTTGAAGAGGGGGATGAGTGCATCTTTGGAGGAGTTGCTCCAGGCCGCCGAGTACATCCTCGATGGCGGAAACCAACAAGTTTTCCTCTGTGAACGGGGAATCCGGACGTTCGAGACCTCAACACGGAACACGTTGGACGTCGCCGCGGTCCCTGTCCTGAAACAGAGGACACATCTGCCGGTGATCATCGATCCTTCGCACGCCGCAGGGGAGCGGCGTTTGGTCGCACCGCTGGCCCTTGCCGGTCAGGCGGCGGGTGCCCACGGAATCATGGTGGAGATTCACCCCAATCCTGCGGAGGCGCTAAGCGACGGTCCGCAGGCCCTGGATTTGGATGACTTCTCCGACCTCATGGGTCGAATGACGCAATAAATCCACACCTCGCAAGCAACCCGAAGGGTGGGAACGCTTCGCGTTCCTTGGGAGTTTGGCTTCGCCAACCTCCACTCGTTGGCAACGTTGAGCACTCTCCCTCGGAAGGCGAAGCAGAGCACGAGTCGAGTTGCGGAGCAACTCGCAAGCAACCCGAAGGGTTGCCACTCTCCCTCCAAAGGCGAAGCTGCATTGATTCTCTCCCTCCAGAGTCGAAGACGAATGGAGGGGAGTACGGGAACCTCTGCGAGGTTCCTTGGGAGTTTCCTTCGGAACTCCAGTTAGGGCTTGGCCCGAAGGGCCAAACCGCCGGGGAGGGTGGTGGGTGAGCCCGTTTTCAACATTGTTGTGGAGTCTCAGTCCCTCCTACCTCCACTCGGCTACGCCTCGTGCAGGGACCTTCCTCCCATTCGACTTCGTCTCTGGGAGGACAGCCGCAAGCGGAGGGAGAGATCTGGAGCACAGCCTCAAGGGGAGGGAGAGATTCGGGACCGGCGAGCTCCAAGCCGTGGGAGAGCTCCGGAGCAGGGTTTCCACACAAACCAATTACCATTGTCGATCATGGCTGACAAGGTCACAGTCCCACTCATCAAGGACCGCAAAGGTGGTCCCAAAATCTCCATGGTCACTGCATACGACTACCCGACTGCGATCATCGCGGATCGGGCAGGCGTAGACATAATCCTCGTCGGTGATTCCGTCGCCAACGTCGTCCACGGCATGGACGACACGTTGGGCGTGGACGTCGACGACATGATCTTGCATACGCGCGCTGTGAAGCGCGCCAACCCCAACGCTTTGGTCGTGGCTGACATGCCGTGGCTCAGCTTTCATGTTTCCCCGGAAGAGTCGGTGCACAACGCGGGCCGACTGGTTCGGGAAGGCGGAGCCGAGGCAGTCAAGCTCGAAGGAGGCGTCAAACGCCTTCCCATGGTCAATGCGATCCTCGACGCGGAGATACCCGTGATGGGCCATGTCGGGCTCACACCGCAGTCTGTCCATCGAATGGGTGGGTTCAAGGTCCAAGGCAAGGTTGTGGAGGTGGCAAGGAGCCTCATCGATGATGCGCGTGCCCTGTCCGAAGCCGGGTGTTTTTCGATTGTGATTGAAGGTGTGCCCGACGTTCTTGGCGAGATCATCACCAAAGAAGTCGACGCCCCAACCATCGGAATAGGGGCAGGTCCACTTACGGACGGACAAGTCTTGGTCTTCCACGATGTTCTCGGGCTAGGTTCAGGCCGATATCCGAAGTTTGTGCGGAGCTACGCCAATCTCGCGGAGGATGCCGTTACCGCCCTCGAGCGATTTGTTTCCGACGTGACCTCTGGTTCGTTTCCCGGAGATGACGAGAGCTACCACGTGACCGACGAAGTAGCCGCCGAGCTTCTTAAGGACCAACAGTCCGACTGATCGCCACTGGGTGTGCACTGCTCGTCGCAGCGTGTTCGGCAACCAGCGTTTCGAGTACCCCACCAACCGTCGATGATCCCTCGGTCACCAGCCCGTTCTTCGATGGCGAGGTTTCGTCCATATCCGTGGGTTCGAACCGGCTCCTCGTAGCGCTCGCAGATGACGTGACGGAGCGCAGAATCGGTCTAATGGGAGCCACCGACCTCGGGGGCCTCGACGGGATGCTGTTCATACACGACAGCGTCGCCACGGTTTCTTACACCATGGAGAACACGCTCCTTCCACTGGACCTGTGGTTCATCGATAGCGGCGGAGTGATTGTCGGGACCACCGAAGCCCTCCCGTGCGAAACCTCGTCGTGTGAGAGCTATGTCTCCCCTGAGCCCGTGGCATACGTCCTGGAAACTGAACTTGGCGAATTCAGTTTCGAGATTGGGGATAGTGTCGACTTCTCGGACCAATAGAACGGTTTTGTGTCGATTTCTACCCAGACAGTCGACCAAATATCAGCACAAAGGCATTGAAAGACGTTCGAATGGGATTTCTCCACAGGTCCAGTTATCATTGCCCGGGCACCAACGCACGCGCTGTTGGTAGCCAAACCCCTGCTCTATCAACCTGACTCGATCTAACCGATAGGGCCTTCCAATCGGATGTCCACAGGAGGTCAAATGCGCGATTATGAACTAATGACGATCCATCGGCCCGAGCTGGCTGAAGACGAGATCGAATCCAAGGTCGGGGAACTCGAAGCAGCCTTGGCAAGTGCCGGCTGCTCAGTAACGAGCCGTGATATGTGGGGTAAGCGGCGCTTTGCGTACGAAATCGACCACATCTCCGAGGGCTATTACACAGTCGTCAACTTCCAGGGCGAACCCGACGTCGTCAGCACAGTCGATCGGATGCTGTCACTCTCCGATGAGATCATCCGCCACAAGATTGTTGCCCAAAACAACTAACTGGATTCCGTCACATCCCCACGGCATGATCGTGGGGAGACGTGATCAGAGGAGATCTTAATGTCAAACAACGTAACTCTTATTGGAAACCTCGTAGATGACCCAGAACTGCGTTTCACCCCGTCTGGAGTCGCCATGGCCAAACTCCGTTTCGCCGTGAACCGTCGATGGCGCGGCCAGGATGGCGAGTGGCAAGAAGCCACCAGCTTTTTCACCGGAACGGTCTGGCGTGAACAAGCCGAAACCGTGGCCGAGTCGCTGCAGAAGGGAACTCGCGTCATCGTGACCGGTCGTCTCGAGCAGCGCAGCTGGGAAACTGATGAAGGGCAGAAGCGCTCGGTCGTCGAGGTCCAGATCGACGAGGTCGGACCATCACTGCGATGGGCGACTGCAACCGTCAATCGCACACAGAGGTCGGACGGCGGCAACTTTGGCGGCAACGGTGGAGGCAGCAAGGTTCCGCCCGCACCCGTCGCCCGCGACGACTACGGGCCCGACGAGGCCCCGTTCTAAGGAGATTTGAATGGGACGAAAGAGCAACAGCAGCGATAGAAAGGCAGCGAAAGGTCGTCGACGTGCCCCCGACACCCGTCGGACACGGACGAAGCCCTGCGCCTTCTGCACCGATAAGTCGAAGGTCATTGACTGGAAGGACACAGCAATCCTTCGCAAGTACATGTCAGACCGAGCCAAGATCAGGGGTCGCCGGGTAACTGGCAACTGCCCCCGGCACCAGCGTGAGGTGGCTGTCGCCATCAAGAATGCTCGTGAGATGGCCCTGCTTCCTTACATCTCGACGCGATGAAGCTGATACTCACCTCCAACGTTGACGAACTGGGTAAGAGAGGCGACGTCGTAGACGTAAGTGACGGCTACGCCCGGAACTTTCTGCTTCCCAGGAAGAAGGCGATCAAGGCGAGTGAAGCCGCTCTTGAACAAGCAGAGTCAATTCGGGCCGCCAGGATCGAAGCCGAGAAGAAGGCTCGCGAAGAAGCCGAGAGAATTGCGACGCAGTTGGTTGGGACCCGTGTCGTCCTTGCCGCTCAGGCCGGTGACGAGGGTCAACTATATGGTTCTGTCTCGGTCACCGACGTGGTTGAGGGAATCCGCCGCTTTGCCGGTGTCGATTTGGACAAGAAGCACGTCGAAATCCCAAAGCCGATCAAAGCGATCGGCCTTCATGAGGTGCATGTGAACCTGCACACAGACGTCCAATTCCCGGTCACATTGGACATCATTCCCGCATAGTCAGATTCCTGACGGATATTGACGAGACCCCCACCGACGGTGGGGGTCTCATTTACTCAAGGCTGGCGGGTTGAGCTCAGAACGTCTCGTGCATCCGCTTGGTCTGAGGCGATTTCGTAGATTCGGAGTTAGCAATCCTTCGGATATTGATAACTGAAGCGAACCAGAGGATGACGATGAGGGCTGCGGATATTCCGACGAGCCACCACATGGTGATTTTCCTTCCTTTGTTGTACATCCATCCTCCATCCGGTTTGTCGCGTTTGTTAGAGGTATAGGTCCACCATTGATGGGTCGAAAGTCATTGTCCTCCTGGGCTCGGTATGGCTGTCCAGCCTCAATTAATTGGCTGGTGGACTCTGGCCGACGCACCCCTCGTCGAATAGGCACAAAGTCCGCGAAAATCGGCGCTATTGAAGAATTCTGTTGCCTCGCGAAAAACAGATACGGCTTCAGCTTGGTGCACCGGCCCACGGCCGTATAAGTTGCAAGCAATTCCCCCGCCAAGGCAGTTTTCATCTTCCCACGGCGGGGTCCTACGCGTCAGGGCCCCAGTCGACAGAATCTGTCACATCTGATGCATATGTTGTAGCTGAGGACGAATATGACGATGACATCCGACGAAACTCAGTTGAGGCCCGGGTATCGAAACCCGCCACACTCACGCGAAGCCGAGGAGTCCGTGATTGGTGCGGTCTTACTGTCGGAGGATGCAGTAAACGACGTGATGGACACCATCCATCCCGAAGACTTTTACGTTCCTGCGCACCAGGCGATTTTCGAGTCGATACGAACCCTGTTCGACACCAGCCAACCCATCGACGTCGTGACCGTCTCAGAGTCACTACGGCGACATGGAGAGCTGGAGAAGGTCGGTGGCGTTCAATACCTGACTCGACTTGTCGATATCGTTCCGTCAACGTCCAATATCGCCTATTACGCAGGGATCGTTGAGGAACACGCGAAACGCAGGGAGTTGATTCGGGCTGGTGCAGCGGTCACCGACTTCGCATTTGACGTCGACGACGAGATCACCAATGTCCTCGATCGTTCCGAACAGGCCGTACTCGGAGTCGCCGAAAAGCGGGCCTCGCAGACTCTTCTCGAGGTCGGCCCGATGTTCAACGATGTGCTGGAGCACATTGAGCTGCTCGAGCAGCAAGGTGACGATCTGGCGGGGTTGGCCACGGGTTTTGTAGATCTCGACAAAAAGCTCGCGGGTATGCAGCCAGCCAACCTCATCGTGATCGCGGCAAGACCGGCCATGGGAAAAAGCTCTCTCATGATGAACATCGCCACCAACGCGGCGATATCGGGTGAGCCGGTAGCGGTCTTTTCCTTGGAGATGTCCAAAGAGGAGATCGTGCAGAGGATCCTGTCGTCGGTGGGCAAGGTCGACTCGATGAAGATCCGTTCCGGGCAGTTGGGTCCGCTTTGGCAGAAGGTCGTGGACGCAGCGGGCAAGATGTATCAGGCGCCGATCTACATCGATGACTCACCCATCGTCACCATCACTGACATCCGGGCCAAGTGTCGACGGCTCAAGCGCAAGAAGGGCTTGTCTCTCGTCGTCGTCGACTACATCCAACTCATGGAGGCATCAGGCCGGGAGTCCATCACTGACATCCGGGCCAAGTGTCGACGGGCAAGATGTATCAAGCGCAAGAAGGGGGCTTGTCTCTCGTCGTCGTCGACTACATCCAACTCATGGAGGCATCAGGCCGGGAGAACCGTCAGCAGGAGATCGCACAGATCAGCCGTAACCTCAAGAACCTGGCCCGGGAACTCGAAGTGCCGGTCATCGCCCTCTCCCAGTTGAACCGGTCACTGGAATCCAGGGAGGACAAACGACCGCGGCTGTCGGATCTCCGTGAGTCCGGGTCGATCGAGCAGGACGCTGACGTGGTGATGTTCATCTACCGGGACGAGTATTACCACCCCGAGAACCACGAAAACAGAGGCATCGCCGAAGTGATCGTCGCCAAACACAGGGCCGGTTCGACAGGCCCAGTTCGACTCACGTTCCAACCTGAGTTCACCAGATTCGCCAACCTCGGACGCGACGTCACGTAGAGCACGACGGTGGAACCGTGCCCAGGTTGCCTTGTCGGGTTCGCACCATTCGACGGACCCTCGCACCGTTACATTGGGGCGTCACCGGCATGTTGGCGGCAGTACACCACCGCCCTCGCTGGTGATGTTCGGTTGGTTCCCCTTTCGGTTGATGCCTATGCCGCTCAGCATCCAGGAGTTTCTTCACCCCAGTCGATTCAGTCAGTGGCGGTACACCTCATCACCCTGATTGCGGTACAGAAGTCCGGCGTGGGGGTTGAGCAGGCGGTCCGACTGCGTCAGCAGTCCGTCGAATTGAGTCGGCGGGGACGTATCGAGTTCAGCTGGTTGGAGCCGCGGCCAGAGAACTGGACCTCAAGCTTGGAAGCGGTTCTCGGTGGCGAACGATCCGAGACATGGACCTTCGGTGTCATGGACGACTGGATCACATTGCATAGCGATCTCCTAATGGGTTGGACCAAGACGGTCCTGAGGGAGTCCTGACTCCCCGCTTGTGGGAGCTGAATGGGGGAGTGATAGCCTGAAGGGATACCGACCTGGTCACTGAAGGTGGTGGAGACCTACCCTCCGTACTTTGGGCGAGCGGCAACCTGTCGATTGCCGCTGGAGGGGTACTGCTGCCCGCCCGAAGGTTCTACGCTCCACGAGGGGGACTCGATTACGGGAGCAATACTTGCTAGGAGTATCGTGATGCAGCGGCGAATTGTCCAGAGAAATCGGGCAATTTTCCGATTCCCCCGTTCGCGCTAGTCAGTTTGTACGCCGAAATCTCGATGTGACCGACTGGCCGTCGGACCACTCTGCCCCTGGTACTTCGAACCGAGTTCCGGCGAGCCATAGGGGTACTCGGCGGCGGTCGTCATCTGGTAGAAGCTGATTTGCCCGATCTTCATTCCGGGGTAGATCGCGATGGGGAGGGTCGCGACGTTGGACAGCTCCAACGTGATGTGTCCTTCAAATCCCGGGTCGATGAACCCTGCCGTTGAGTGAATCAGCAGCCCCAATCGACCAAGCGACGACTTTCCTTCCAAACGCGCCACGACGTCTTCGCCCAGTCCGACACGTTCCAGGGTCGACCCGAGGACAAACTCACCGGGATGGAGCATGAAAGGCTCGTTTTCGTCCACTTCAACCAATTGGGTGAGATCTGATTGTGGAGCCCTCGGATCGATCTCTGAGTATTTGTGATTCACGAAAACCCGAAAGCCGTTGTCCACCCGCAAGTCGACCGAAGAGGGCTGCACGTAGCTGGGTTCGTAGGGATCGATCGTGATACTGCCTGAAGTGATGGCTTCTTTGATCGTCCGATCCGAAAAAATCAACTGTCTCTCCTCATGCCGAAGGTGGATAGTAGAAGGGAGGAGAACGGTCCGCGAACGTCGACTTGTCACCCGGTAATGCGTAGGCGATAGAGAGTTTCGTTTTCTGTCATCGAATCAGCGACGAATCCATTCTTCGACAACACTCGCGCCGACGCCGGGTGTTTGTTAGCTACTCCACCAACGATCGATGCAACATCGGTTCGGTCTTGACACCAGCGGACCAAGCCGCCCACTAGCTCGCTGGCGAAACCCCGTCCCCAAAACTCTTCCGCAATGACGTAGCCGACCCTCACTTCAACCCGGTCGCTTCCTAGATCAACATCTCCCAGCACAGCAGCCCGATGGGTTCTCCGGCTTTGACTGTGTCTATGAGCAACACCGACCCTTCTGCCTTTTGCTCCCTGATCCAGGCTTCCGCCCTTTCTGGTGTGTAATAGCCGTGCCATTCGGACGGTAGGAATTCGGTCGTGGCAGGTGTCAAGATGCGGGCCACGACGAACGAGAGGTCGGCTGCCTTCTCGGCCCGCCCTTGGCGGATTGAGAGTCTTTCTGTTTGGAAGCCAACCTTTGAGCTGATCACAATCACTGAGCGTATCTGGCCACCGCGATGTCGCTGCCACCTCCTGGCCTTCGACCGGCTCGAGGTCGAGGTTTCTGTTTGGCTGAGGGGCCTTATATGGCCCGTCGTTCCTAAGGAACGCGAAAGGTGGAGCGGGTGAGGGGAATCGAACCCCCGCTCTCAGCTTGGGAAGCTGAAGTTCTACCATTGAACTACACCCGCAGAGAGCCCAAGGCTAACAAACCACGGGGCTGAACCCGAAGCGTCCCGGCTCTCACCGAGATAGTCAGGAGGACGTGTCCCTGGCGCACTGCAGAACTTCGCACTGTGCAGAAAGGGGTGTCTTCTGCACGGATTTGCACTGTGCAGACCGGGTTGTGGGTCTAGTTGACGAGGCTGACCACACCCCACACGGTCATCAGTAGCCCGACTCCCATCAGCCAGCGCACCCTTCCCGGCTTATATGCAGCCTCCTCGACACCTTCGGGCGTTTCCCCCTGCCGGTGTTTCCACCAGGCAAGGCCATTGCCGACGAGTAGGGCGAGCCCTAAGCCGATGATTAACTCAGGGAGCAGGTCGTCGATGCCGAGAAGTTCCGCCATGGACAAAACGGTAATGGTGGATAGGCTCCAACCGTGACTTCGACCGCAACCGCATCGGCTCCGGCTTCAACCGCAAACCTCGGACCCGGATTCGACACTTTGGCTATCGCCCTCGAGTTGCGGTGTACCGCAACTGCCGAGGATGCCGACGCTTGGGCGGTCGAGCATGTCGGGGCCCACCGTCCGGAGGCCACGGAGATGGATGCGGTGCTGATGGGGGCGCGGATGGCGGTAGGGGATGAGCGTCCGTTGCGGATCAAGGTCGACAACCAGATACCGATCGGACGGGGTCTGGGATCATCCTCAGCTGCGTTCGTCGCCGGCGTAGCTGTAGCCCTCCGACAAGCCGATGGAGATTCGAATCCTGATCATGTGTTCCGTGTCGCTGCTGAACTCGACGGACACCCAGACAACGTTGCGGCAGCGGTTTACGGTGGGTTGGTCCTGGTTCCAGCCGAAGGCGAGCCGATGCGTCTCCCGATCCACCCGTCCCTGCAGCCAATCGTCGCAGTCCCCGAATCGCAGCTTTCGACGAGGCTGGCCAGATCGGTTCTGCCTGCGAGCTACGGGAAAGATGTTGTGGTCCGCAGCTTGGGACGTGTCACGGCCCTCACTGCCGGTCTGCTCACGGCCGACCCGGATTTGTTGGCTTCAGCTCATGGCGACGAGATCCACGAATCGGCACGCGCTGAAATGTCACCCGAAGTTGAGAAGCTGATTCGAGTTGCCAAAGGGGCCGGAGCACTCCATGCCGCCCGATCGGGGGCGGGTCCTTCCGTTGTTGCCTTTGTCTTGGGAGATGCCGCCGATGACGTGGTCGGTGCGCTCCACGATCAAGGAGTTGAAGTGGTACAAGCGGGGGTCGCGACCAGCGGTCTGATCTAGAAGCAATGAAGGGCCGTGACTTCGCCACGGCCCTTCAGGGATAAAGTGGGGGGGTTCGACTACGACAGAAGCTTCGCCTTCTGGGCGGCGAACTCCTCGTCTGTCAGGACGCCCTGGTTCTTCAACTCGCCGAGCTTTGCCAGTTCGTCAGCTGCGCTGGCACCACCGCCACCGGCGACCTTCTGGATGTAGGAGCGTTGAGCATCCTCCATGGCGGCCATGGTGTCCAGATCCCGCTGAGCCATGTCTTTGCCTTCTACCAGTAAGTAGATCAGGGTGCCCAGCAGGGGAAGGATGATGACAAAGAGCGTCCAGAACGCTTTGGCGAGACCACTGGACTCCTTGTTGCGGAAGATGTCTCCGAAGATCTTGAACAGGAGCATCAACCATGCGAAGAACAGAAAGAACCAAAGCATGGTGAAGAACAAATCAAGTAACGGCACAAATAACCTCTTTCTCCGGGGGATTCGGCCTGGCAGAGTAGTCGTTCCTGCTTGCCGGCACCAACGCCCAACCCTGAAACTGGGACGAGGTCGAACTCGCCGACACCGAGTGAAGTCGGTTGGTAGGTTGGGTTCGTCATCTAGGGAGGTTGAGAGGTCTATGAGACGACGTCTGTTTCTGCTGTTTGCTGTGTCGGTGGTCTTGGCCGCGTGCGGAGGAAGCGACGGTGGTCTTGGTGGCGTGATCGACGGGGAGGATGTCTTCGGCACGCCCCCGCCCACAAACGAAGACGGGAGCTTCGACATCGGAGCAGGAGAGGCCGGACCGGTGACCGTGACCGCAGAGCCAAGTCAGGCATGGGTCGAAGTCGACGGGCAGAGATTTGTTTACGACGCTCTTGGCGACACCGTCCACTACGCGTGTGAGATATTCGAGGATCAGATCCGACTCAACTTCCAGTTCAACGGACCTAGCTTTCTCATCCAGGGTGGCAAGCTCGATGGTGGTTGGCTACTCAACATGACCTTCACGGTCGACGAGAACAACGTCCAGTACGGGGCCACCCTCCCCGGTGAAGGCTCACTCGGTTTGGATGGTCAGCAGTTGAGCTACGAGGGCCCGATCGACAAGGTGGTCGACCGTGACATCCTCAACCCTGAGGTGATGGACGGCAAGCTCGCAGTCAACTGTGCTCCACCCGAAGGTGAACCCACCGCGGTGATTGACGGTACTGAGTATGTGGTCTCGATGGTGGGGGCCAGCAGCACAAGGTGTGAAGTATCCTCGGAAGCTGTGACTGTGCAGATAAACCGGCTCACCGAGGATGGGACAAACATCGATATCGGCGTTGAAGCCCAGGACGGTGGCTGGTTCGGTCACGTAGTGGTTGCCACCCCGGATGGAAACTTCACATCGACGGACTCACCGAATCCGACGGGTCTCTCCGTGAATGGGCAAACCGTCACATATGAGGGAACCTTTAGCGCCGGAGCCGGCGAGGTTGAAGGATCGGTAACAGTCACCTGTCCATAGGCCTTTCGGTTGCTGCAGGACGATCCGGGAAACCAGTCATCCTGTGTGCTGTGTTTAGTGACCTTGTGTCTCCTAGTCCCCCTGAGAGTTGAAGGGGGATTCGGATCTAATGGGTAAGGAGATAGTCCCCGAAACACAGGTTCATTTCCCCACAGCGAAGGCTCATCACGTCTCTTAGACCCAGTGCCGTTATGAGGCGGGTTCGTCCGGGACCGTCGGCTGATAGCCGAGCTGGTGGAGTAGCTCGGCTACGACTTCCGAGCCTTTCTCAGCGAGGTGGAGGCGATCAGCTGCCAGGAAGTCGGCTGGGGCGGGCGCGTGGTAGTCGGGTCCGTTGAAGGCTGCGCTAACGTCGATTACGAGGATGTTGCGTTCTTTGGCTGCCTGTTCGCTCTCCAACATCATTGCGGCAACAGTGTCGATGAATCGGAACAGGGTGTCAGGGTCTTCCTTGCGAAGTGTCGGGTAGAAGCCTTCGGGAGCCCAAGTTGCTGTATTAGCAACTCGGATGATTGTCCCCGGCTCGACTAGGTCGAGGAGAAGGTCGAAATACTCGTTTGTGTATGCGCGGAAATCGTCGACAATCGCAACAAGACAGTCAGTGTTGGCTTCTCCGCCGCATTCACCGCCGAAGTAGGAGTTGAACGCCGGGCCAGCAGCCCAGCCCGGTTGGGGCTGCACGACGAGGATCTCCGCCGACGCGATCACATCTCGGGCAGAGTCGCTTTCTAGCAGCTGATCCATTCTTCTTGGAGTCCCCGGTCCGGCCAGCGACTGATCCACTACAACTGAGGCGTTAAGAGATTCGGCCGCGAGGGCGGCGTACATCTCGGGCCATTCAGACCAGCCGACGAAGCTGTCCCCGACAACGACGAGATCAATCGGTGGCCCTGTCGCCGAGTTAGGGTCATCTTCGTTCGGTGTGGTCGTCGAGGGGCTGGCTATGGCCGGCGCGGCTGGTACCGAGGAGGCGAGGTTTGAGTCAGTCGGCTCGCTGGTGTCTGGTACGTCCGTCGTCGGGGTGCCCGCTTCACGTGTGCTGCAGGACACCAGCGTGACTAACGCAAGAATTATTGCAAACCGGCGGGCTGGATGCCTCCGCATTATACCAAATATATAGTGAACTAGTGAACTAATGTCAATGCTCGAAACCAGACTCCAAGTCGACCCTCATTCGTCGATTCCTCTAACCGCCCAGGTAAGTCAGCAATTGGCCTGGCTGATCAGCACTGGCGTACTAACGGAAGCTGAGGAACTGCCTCCGGCCGCGACGCTCGCAGAGGAGTTGGGCATCAATCTCAACACGGTGCGCGCCGCCTATCGGGTGCTCTACGAAGATGGGCTTGTTGAGTTGGGTCGAGGTCGACGAGCTAAGGTCTTGGGCTTCGACAGGTCGGTTCCGCGACGAGCCCCTTCCTTCCCAACGAACTCTCTCGGCGTCATCATCCCGGCGTTCGTACCCTTCTACGCCCCACTCCTCGACGGCGTGGAACACGAAGCCGGATTTCAACCGGCGTTGGTGTTTGTTGCGAACGCGCGGGAAGACTCTGAAACTGCGCTCAACCTTCTAGATCGCTTAGTTGCGAGAGGAGTCGACGGTATCATCGTTGCAGCATCCCTGATCGATCCCGCAACACCTCTTCCGCCTGAAGGCCAACCACCCATCGTCTACATTGACGCACCCGACGCCCCGGGACCGGCCATTCAGTTCGACCTAAAAAGAGCCCAATACCTGGCGACTAAGCACCTCGTCGACCACGGACACACCAACATCGGATACATCACGCCACCGGTCGACCTGGCCAACGTCGCACCCAAACTCGAAGGCCACAACGAAGCGCTCAAAGAAGCAAACATCGAACCCTCCGCTGAGCTTATGATCGAAACACCCGACTTCACGACGGGCTCCGGACATGAAGCAGCAGAGATCCTGCTCCAACGTGCCAACCCACCGACAGCCATCGCAGCAGCCGTCGACTCTCTAGCCATTGGCGTATACCAGGCCAGTCGAAATCATCGCAAACTGGTCGGAACGGACATCGCTGTGATGGGCAACGACGGAAGCCCAATGTCCGCGCTGATCGATCCACCACTAAGCACAGTCACATTGCCTTCGGAACGAGCGGGCCGACTCGCCGTGCAGATGATCAGTCAGCTACGTAAAGGCGAGACACCGCATACAACAACCCTCGCCGTAGATCTCACCATCCGAGGCAGCTGCGGCTGCTCAAGCCGCGCCTGACCGGCAATATGCTCGATCACCTCGATGTCGCAGCTGGGGGTTCAGTACCACTTTCCCAGGTTGTTGCATTGGGTGAACCCTTACCTCCTATCCCCCCTGAGAGTTGACCTAACGGGGGAAAGGCGCGACCATAAGGGCAGTCTTTTCCCCTTTTATGTGAGGTTTTTAGATGGGATCGCTCGTAAAGAAGCGCCGCAAGAAGATGTCAAAACACAAATACCGCAAGCGTCTCAAGGCCAACCGCCACAAACGCAAGTGACTTACACCAAGAAGGGCCGGCAATGCCGGCCCTTCTTCGATTGGTGGGTTAGATGTTGAGGGCGACACCCACGATCACCAGGGCGAGGATCAGTATCAGCCCTTGGATCATGCCCCTCGTTCGAGGCGTCTGGTCGCGTGCGGCGAGAGTATGCCAAAGGGACAAGAGTGTGACCGAGGCCACCAAAGAGACCTTGATCGTCAGCGTTGTCGACCAATTGAAACTGATCATGACCATGGTTGTCCCGGTCAGAACCAACGTGGTCAGAGCCACCCAGGAAACCACGCCGAATCGCCTGGCGAGAGCCTGAATCACCTTTCGGTCGTCCGTGACCGAACGCGCTGCAGGAATCAGAGCTGCGACGACAATCAGACCACCCACAAAGACCATTGCTGCAACCAGATGAATGTAAAGAAGGACAGTCACGGCGTCAGGGTACGGGTGGCGGTCGGGTAGACGCTATTGGCCCCGAAGGAAACGCTCGATCTCTTCGACTAGCTCGGGGCCATCTGGCTCGACGATGTCGGTGGCTTCCTTTTCGAGCTGCTCGACGTACTGGGACAGTTCCTCGTTGTCTTCGATGGCGGCCTCAACCGTCGAGAGGAACTGCCTGGAAGCTGCCGTCATCTCTCCGATGTCGAGCGGCATCCCCACCAGGTCGGAAGCTTTTATTGCAAGAGCCTCAGTGGCCGGTGGGTACTCCTGGTTGGAGAGGTAGTGGGGGACCGCGGCCCACACCGAAATGACATCGATACCTTCTGAGCCGAGGGCCTGGTTGAGGACACCGAGAATTCCGGTAGGGCCGGTATAGCCCGAGGGCAGCAAGTCATGCAGTGCCAAAGCATCGGGCTTCGTGGCTGAGCCAACGAGGGGTACAGGAAGTGTGTGTGCTACCTGGCCCACAAATGCTCCGATGGTTACCGCTTTAGTCACGCCAAGACTCTGAAAGGCTTCGAGGAGCTCTGCGATGAAAGTCTTCCACCGATAGTGAGGCTCCTCCCCGAGAACCACCACAAGGTCACGCTCCGGAGTTTCGACGGCCCAGATTTCGTTCTGAGGCCACTGAATAGATCGGACGCCGGTGCCGTCCAGCGAGACGATCGGGCGTCTCACCTGAAAGTCGAAGTGCTCGTCGGGGTCGATGGCCGCAATCTGGCGGGCACTGGGGTGATCTAGGAAACCCGCCACCGCGGTGCTCGCGCTTTCGCCGGCGTCGCCCCACCCTTCGAAGGCGACGAGCGCCGCTGGTTCACTGAGAACCGGATGCTCTAGCCATTCCAATCCAGCCATGATTGCAACATACTCCAACCCGTTGCGTACAGGCTTCAGTTTGGTCTGAATCGGCGCAATCGCAAGGCGTTGGCTACTACTGAAACTGAAGAGAACGCCATGGCGCCCGCTGCAATCATCGGATTGAGAAACCCCAATGCTGCCAGAGGGATTGCCGCTGTGTTGTATGCGAAAGCCCAGAAGAGGTTCTGTTTGATCGTCCTGAAGGTTGCTTCAGCGAGCTCGAGCGTGGTTGGGACTAGTAGCGGGTTGTCGTTGAGCAATACAACGTCTCCGGACTCGACGGCGACCTCGGTCCCCGAACCAACCGCCAGGCCAAGGTCTGCTGTGACCAATGCCGGCGCGTCGTTGATTCCGTCTCCTACGAAAGCGACAGAAAGGCCCCTCTCTTGGAGCTCAGACACCTTGTCGGCCTTCCCGCCGGGCATGACGTTGGCAATGACATGCTCGATTCCGACCTGTGCGGCTATTGCCTCGCCTGTGCGTTGGTTGTCTCCTGTGATCATGTACGAGCCGACTTCAGCCTGGGCGAGTTGAGACACCGCGGAGTTTGAGTCAGGTCGAACCGTGTCGGCAATCGCCAAGACACCGCGAACCTCTCCATCCCAACCGGCGAAGAAACTCGTCTTTGCGTCTGACTCGAACTGATCGAAGCTGCGCTGTTGCTCCGGTGATATCTTCAGCCCGTGGTCGGCCATGAGTGCAGGTTTCCCAACGAAGACCTTGTGTCCGTCAATTGATCCGATGACGCCCATTCCGGTAAGGCTTTCGACAGAGTCGGGCTCGCTGAGGGCAATGTCGAGGTCGTCGGCGGCCATCGCTACAGCGCGGCCGATTGGATGTCCGGAGGCGTTTTCCACGGATCCCACCAGCCGCAAGAATTCATCGCGATCGCCGGATACTTTGACGTCGGTCACCTCCATGACTCCGGTGGTGAGGGTCCCCGTCTTGTCGAACAGGACTGCCTCGATCTTGGTCGCCTGTTCGAATACCTCCGCGCGTTTGAACAGAATCCCCAACTCTGCACCGCGCCCGCTCCCGGCCATGATCGCGGTTGGCGTGGCGAGCCCGAGGGCGCAAGGACAAGCGATTATCAATACCGCAACACTCGCCCGGAATGCGTCGGCATAGGGGTTGTCGAGAGCTATCCAAACCATGAATGTTGCTATCGCGATGACAATGACGGTCGGGACAAAGACTGCTGCAATGCGGTCCGCCAGACGCTGGATGGGAGCTTTGGAGCCTTGAGCGTTCTCGACGAGCCGTACGATGTTTGCGAGCGCGGTGTCGGAGCCAACGGAACTGGCGACGACTTCTAGACGACTCTGGAAGTTCACTGTTGCCCCGAATACAGGGTCGCCTGGGCCTTTGTCGACCGGTAGCGATTCTCCAGTCAGCATCGACTCGTCGATGGAGCTGGTCCCGATCTCGATATTGCCATCCGTTGGGATCTTCTCTCCCGGCAGCACGATCATGCGGTCTCCCGGAAGCACCTGGTCCAGAGGAACCATCCGTTCTCCCTCAGGAGTGAGAATGCGTGCCTCTTTAGCGTTCAATCCAACCAGGCGGTGAATGGCCGATGAGGCGCGGCCCTTGGCCCTCGCTTCAAACGCTCGACCCAGTGTTATGAGCGAAATGATCACTCCGGCAGTCTCGAAGAAGACCGGATCGCCGGTGGTCAACGCCCAGATGGAGTAGGTGTATGCCGACATCGAGCCGAGTGAGATCAACGTGTCCATGTTGGCGCTGCCATGCCGGAGGAGCCGCAGCGCGACGCTGTGAAACTGCCAACCACCCCACAAGACGACCGGGGTGACCAACAGACCTTGAGCAATCCGATTCCAGTCTTCGTCCGGCCCGAGCATGGCGAGGAGAAGGACTGGAAACGTCAGGACAGCTGCAAACCAAAAGCGTCGCCACTGAGTCGATTCGTCGTCGTGGTAGTGCTCCACCATGTCGCGGGGATCGTCTTCAGGCAGGTGCTTGCTGATCGTATAGCCGATCTTGCCGACAGCCTCTTCGAGAGACTGTTCGTCCAAGCCTGCTTCTGTTCGGACCTGTGCCGTTGCAGTGGCCAGGTTGACCGCAGCGCCCTGCACACCCTCCTGGCGTCCCAGGACACGTTCGACCCTGGTGGCACAGGTGGCGCAGGTCATGCCATCGACATCGAAGACGATGGTCTCGGTGTCTGTTCTGTTAGCCAAAGACTGCGTAGCCCTGGTCTTCGATGGTGCTCTTGATCTTGTCCACCTCCACCGAAGATCCGTCGAATTCGATGTTGACGGTGGCGTCAGAAATGACGACATCAACCTTCGAAATCCCTTCGAGTTGGGACACTGCTCCCTCGATACTGGTCTTGCAGTGGTCGCAATGGACTTCGGGCACTTGGAGTGAAATCTGGTTCATGGCACCATCTTACACCTTCCAGTCAACTGGAAGGTCAAGCAGCTATAGTGATGGGTATGAGAATCGGTGAAGTTGCTCGCCAAGCGGGTATCTCGACGAAGACAATCCGCTTCTATGAGGACAGCGGAATCATGCCTGACCCTGCTCGTGCCGCCAACGGGTATCGGACCTACGGTGCGGAATCGGTTGACCGGTTGAGATTCATCAGGGACTCCCAGTCCGCGGGGTTAAGTCTCGATGAGATCGCAACCGTGCTCGAACTACGCGATCGTGGCGAGTCAACATGCCAACACACGGTGGGCTTACTTCGGTCTCATCTCCGTGATGTGGAACGGCAGATCGGCGAACTCCGACGAACCAAGAGCCGCTTGACTTCGATGATCGAAAACGCCGAATCCCTCAACCCTTCCGACTGCCTCGACCCGAATCGCTGTCAAACCATCTCGGCCGGGGCTGACTCGCTTCCTTAGGTTCACGCCGCCAATAGTGGCGGGAGTCGAGTTGAGAAGCAGCCGCATCTTTCTGGCGCTCAACGATGCGCAAAATCCGCCACTATTGGTGGCCTATTCATTAGGATCGCGGTAAGGAACACGGCGAGAACACGGACCAGCCCTCGAAAACGCTGAGAGCCCCGACCGAAGTCGGAGCTCTCATTGGTGTTTGGGTGGGACGGGGAGGGGGGAGACCAGTCCCGACGCCAAACTAGGTATGGGGTAATTACAACCCGTGGATGGGTTGGTTTATTTCAGGCGCCTTGCTCGTCCATGATCTTCCCGCGGACTCGTGGGAAGCGGACTGGAGCATGTGCGTGGCAGTACTCAGCCTTGTTGTATTGCGAAAGCCTGGTCTCGCACCCGCCCTTGGCGCAGACGCGACCTGTGGTGAAGCGCTTGGAAGGACGAGTTACGCCCTTGATAGCTGCTCCTCTAACTGTGTCAGTCATGTTGATCCCCTCCTGGTGGGGTTTCTTCTTCTATTCAATGAAACAAATTGCTGTTGCGTGTGATTCCGAATATGGAAATCATCTGATCCGGCAGTCACCGATCTCTCCCGGCTCTGCTGCAGATCTCGGACCGGTTGCTCTCCGGTCAGATATAAGACGTTGCGGAACAACCGAATGGTTCCCCCGCTCGCCCCATTCTAAACCATGACCGTCCGGATTTAGCTAATCCCGAGCTTCTTGAGGAAGGCTTCGTTGTTCGGTTCGCGACCCAAGAAGTTGCGCAGCATCTCGTCGGCATCGAGTGAACCACCCTTTTCCAGCACTTCTTTCCGGT
The DNA here is from genome assembly GCA_965216445.1 of Acidimicrobiia bacterium. Classification (GTDB taxonomy): domain Bacteria; phylum Actinomycetota; class Acidimicrobiia; order Spongiisociales; family ZC4RG35; genus MA-ANB-1. The sequence continues at coordinate 20,147 of OZ244166.1, read as the reverse complement.
AGGCCATGCCCACTTCGGGGTTCGTCGCACCTTTTTCCTCGAAGACAGAGAACATGTCGTCGCCGAAGACCTCAGACCACATGTAGCCGTAGTAGGCAGCGTCGTAGCCGCCCATGAGGTGGCCGAAGGAAGACAGCGAAAAGGTGCCCTCTGGGTGGGGTAGTAGTGATATGTCGGCTGCGTCCCGGAGTATTTGGTCCATATCCTTCGCTTCTCCGGGCTTGTGGAGTTCTTGGTCCAACCATCCGAATTGGAGCTGCCGCAGTTGGTGGACAGCGATGTTCAGCTGCCGTGCCTCGACCAGCTTGTCCACTAGCGCGTCCGGAATCACTTCGCCCGTTTCGTGATGGCGAGCGAACTTCTTGAGGACTTCTGAACGCCAGACCCAGTGCTGCATGATCTGGCTGGGTGCTTCGACGAAGTCGCGCTCGACACTTGTGCCGCTGAACCGGGCCAGTTCTGTTCTCCCCAGGTTCTGATGGAGGACGTGGCCGAATTCGTGGAACAGTGTTTCCAACTCGGAATGTTGAAGGAGGGAAGGGGCCTTGTCGGTGGGTTTGGTGAAGTTGGCGACCATCGCACAGACCGGGTTCTGATACGAGCCGTCTTCGAGTCTCCGACTCAGGATCATCGGAAATTCGGCGGCGTGTCCGAATTTTCCGTCCCTCGGGAAGAGATCTAGATAGAAGTGGGCCAACTCCTCGCCGGACTCGGCGTCGGACATCGAAAAGAGACGGACATCGGGATGCCATGCGGCGGAGGCGCCCTTCTCCTCGAATCTGATTCCGAATGTCGACTGCACCAGCTCGAACATCCCATCGAGGACCGAGTCCAGCGGCAGGTAAGCAGCAACCTCAAACGGATCCACCCCGTAGTCGGTTTTCCGTTGCTGAGTGTCGTAGTAACGCCAGTCCCAGACCTGCATGTCAGAATCGCCGGTCTCCTCTTCGAGGAGCTTCGACATCTCCCCGACGTCGAGCTTGCCTTGTTCGGTGAGTGGTGGAAGCAGATCACGATAGAACTCGGCAATGGCCTCGGGTACCTTGGCCATACGTTCCTCGAGTTGATAGTGAGCCCAGCTCTGTAACCCGAAGGCATTAGCGATCTGGTCTCGGAGTTGGATGGCCTCTTCGAGAATCGGCCGATTGGCTTCGACCGCCTGAGTGTTGAACTTTCTACTCAGCTCCTCGCGGAGGTCGCGTCGTTTTCCGTTCTCGGTGAACGGCAAAATGTGGGGGTACTCGAGGGTGACCTTTAGTTTTCCTGTCTCTTCGTCCACTTCCAACGAGTCGGCGAAGGATGGTGGGAGACCTTCCAGTTCGTCACGTGTCACCAGAATGTGGTCGGACCACTCGTCGATGTTGTTCTGGAAGCGGACTCCAAGTTCGACCAGTCTTTGCGTCTTTTCCTTCACCGATGCCCGGGTGTCGGCGTCGAGATCGTGCCCGCCACGGCGCAGGTCTCGCAGCGAGAATTCAAGGAAGCGCGCTCGCTCTCCGGTGAGATTGGCGGCGTCGTCGGTCTTTGCGTATTCCTTCACCGCGGCGTTCAGGTCGTCCCTGAAGATCATTTCGACACCAAAACTGCTCAGCTTCTCTTGGGCGTCGTTCCCGGCCTTTCGCACGCCGGCATCGGGATGCACAAACCCCATGAAGGCATACGCAGCAAAGGCGTGGGCCAGGACATCACCAATCCGGTCGAGCGGCATCATGGTGTTGTTGAAGGTCCGCTGTTCAATTGGGGAAACCAGTTCGTCGAGTACTTGTCGAGATTGGTCTATTGCCCGATCGGTCCCCTCGTTGATGTCGGATGCAGTGATGTCTGTGTAGGAATACATAAGGCAAGAACGGTAGTGGTTCGTCGTGGGCGTCAGAAACGAATTAGCCGGGCGTGGCCGGTGCGCGGTCAGGTTCGCAGGGAGATTGCCGCGTGGAGTTGGTCGACATCGTTGGTTCCCAAGCGGAATAGGTCTCCGTTGGTCATCTCCAGCTCGACCGCGTCGAGACCCCATATGTTGTACATCCAGGCCCCGTTTGGGATCCTGCGCAAGCCAAATCCGTACCACCACTTGTTCCGGACCTTGTCGACACGAACGATGTCGGACAGCGGGATCTCGCGGTGGGGCCATCCCCAGGTAAAGCCTGCTTTGACGTGTGCGGGGTCGACGGTGATGGTTAGCTTGTTGAAGGCCGCCACGATGGCAAGGATCGCCACCATGAAGGCAACGGTCAGCCAAGTTGCGGCCCCAACGCCCCCGTTGGCAAACATGACAATCGCAATAAGTGCGAAAAACGCTGTGCACAGGAGGACCAAAGGGCCGGCTTGGGTGTGCTGATAGGTCATTCTTGTATCTCTGACTGTGGTGGTGTGAACAGGTTCTCGGCAAGTTCCTGAGTTAGAGCTTCCTCTGGATTCAGTCCGTGACGACCGACGGCCGCTTGTATGCCGATCCTCGGATCAGGTGGTTCGACTGGACAATCGCTGCCACCGAGCAGCCTCACGCCCGCCTCGGAGAGAGAGCGCAATCGGTAGACGAGGTTCATTCTCTCGCTGCCCAATCTCTTTTCGAGCCAGGAGCCTTCTGATGCCATGAACGCCGGTTGAACCGAAACAGTGATTCCTAGTTTGGATATCTGGTCGATGGTGGGGTCCGTCAGTAGCGAGGCGTGTTCCAGCCGGAGTCTGGTCGGGTCAGCCCCGTCGTCGACCAATTCGGCGAACAGGTCGACCACAGCGTCGTTTGCCCGGTCTCCGATGGCGTGGATGGCGACCCCGCCGCCCAGGTTGAGCGATGTCTTAGCCATCGACACTGCCTGGTCGTGCTGGAGACGGAGTGTTCCGGTCTCGTCGGGCATATCGGCGTACGGGTCATACATGGCTGCGGTATGACCCCCGAGACTCCCATCGGCGAACTCCTTCCATCCAGCGAAGCGAACCCTCCCTTCTGTCTTCCGAATCCGTTCAGCGGCGCCCACCAGCTCCTCCTCGGTATCGGTGATGACGATCAGGTCGATATCGATCGGAAGGTCCGGTGCGAGATCAAGGATCGTGTCGAGTTCGTGCCCAGACCCGCACCACATGGGCTCGCCTGCCGAAACCATTCCCGTCACCGAACCAATGCCCAGGTCCACCAGCTGGGAGAGTGCTTCGAGGATCGTTCCCCGAGATGGGCCTATCACGAGCGGTGAAAGGACATCAGAGACGGCTTGGAGTCCGGTTTCTCTCAGCACACCGGTAGGCGTCCCATCCGCGTGGCGGTCGAACGAGCCCCCTAGCGGGTCCGGTGTCTTTGCCGAGATTCCAGCCAACTCGAGTGCTGTGGTGTTCGCGATTCCGATGTGGCCGCAGTATCGATAGAGCAACACGGGCCGATCGGTGGAGATCGAATCAAGCAACTCCCGCGTCGGCAAAACCCCTTCGGCAAGGCCTTCGTCGTTGAGCCGCTGGCCGACGACTGCACCATCGAGGCGTTCGGCGTGTTTCGTCGTGCGTTTTGCGACGTCGGAGAAGTCGCGGGCGTCGTTGAGGTCGAGTCCGGTGACCATCGACACGTACCCCATGGGATGGAAATGGTGGTCGTGATAGGTCATGTGAGGTGTGACGGCATTCTCTCTGCCACGATTCGCCTCAGGTCTTCGTGGATGTGTCCATTGGTCGCGACAATCGCTTTGGTCTCGAGCTGATTTGGAACGCCCAATTCGTCGGTTACGACGCCGCCGGCCTCAGACACGAGGAGACTCCCCGCAGCGATATCCCAGGGTTTGACGCCGTGCTGACCCCCATGCTCCCAGTACCCGTCGAAACGGCCACAAGCCACCCAGGCAAGATCGAGGGCGGCTGATCCCAATCTCCTGACACCCTGCGCAACCTTCAAGACATCTCCGACGACATCTAGGTAGGCAGAGCCGTGCTCGCGGCGGTCGTAAGGAAACCCTGTTACCAGGAGAGAATTCGCAATCGTTTCCGTACTCGAGACTGCGATCGGCGACTCGTTCAGGAAGGCCCCTTGGCCGGAGATGGCAACGAACTCCTCGCTACGGGCTACGTCGATAACAATGCCAATCAGCGGTGCGCCGTCTTCCCAGAGTGCCACCGATACGGCATATTGAGGGATTCCGTGGACGAAATTCACGGTTCCGTCGATAGGGTCGATGATCCACACGCGACCTTGGTCCCAGCTCGATCCGCCCTCTTCTTCGCCAAGGACTGAATCTTCTGGAAAGTGAGACGAGATCACCGCTCGAATGGCGGATTCGGCTCGTGTGTCGATTTCGGTCACAGGGTCGACATCACCCTTCATTGAGGTGGCGAATCCCGTGTCGGCACCGGCACGAACCTCGTCGGCTCCTGACCGAGCGGCCCGAACCGCAACCCATTGATCACCTTCCCACATCGCCCCGACTTTACGACCCGCGGGTATCAACACCCCAATAGGTACGGTATCTCCGTGATTCAGGTGCTAGTGGCTGCAATAGGCGGAGCAATCTCAGCTCTGGCATTTCCCCGATTCGGTCCGGGCGTACTCATCGTTGTTGGAATGGCCGCCCTCCTTTGGTCGCTGCGCACCGTGGAGCGCCCCATCCATGCGTGGTTTGCTGGCTGGGCCTATGGGGCCTTTTTCTTTGGGATTCTGATGTTCTGGTCAACCGAACTGGGTGTAATCGCTTGGCTGCCCCTCATACTCCTTGAGGGCGCGTTCTACGGCCTATTCGGACTAGGCCTTTCGCTCTACCGGTCGCAACGGCCTGCTGTTTGGTTCATCTTTGCGACGACAGGATGGGCGATGATCGAGTGGCTGAGATATCACTTCCCGTTCAGCGGAATCGAGTGGGGCGGCGCGGGATATGCGGTGTCGGGCTATGACGTTGTCCGGGTTGGTGCCTCAGTGATCGGCGCTTCAGGTTGGACGGTCGTCATCGCCAGCCTTGGAGCCACCCTCGCCCTGTTGGCCAACGGCGAGCGCCGACTTTGGTATTGGGGCGTGTTCGCAGCACCAATTGTGCTCGTCGCCATCGGCCTTTTGCCTCAGGCTGGGACCGATGCAGGCGAGACCCCGATCAGGGTTGCGATAGTCCAGGGGTCGACGCCATGCCCGTACGAGAAGTGTCCTCCAAATGAACGACTGGGCACATTTGAGCAGCATCTCGAATTGAGCAAGACGATCGCCCCCGACTCTGTGGATCTTGTCGTGTGGGCCGAGGGGTCAACAGGCTCTTTCAACGCTGATCCGGTCCAGAACCCCGAGATAGGCGCCGCGATTGGCGAGCAGGCAAGCCGGATTGGTTCCTGGTTCGTTGTTGGAACAGATCGTCCGGTGAGCGAAACCGAATGGATCAACGCCAATGTTGCTTTTGACGAGACGGGTGAGATCGTTGGCGAGTACCGCAAACAACAGGGTGTGCCTTTCGGAGAGTACATCCCATTTCGCCCTCTGTTCGACTGGATCCCCGACCTCTCCCAGGTTCCCAGAGACATGATTCCTGGTGAGGGACCCGTCGTTTTTGATGCTGGATTCGCCCAAATCGGGTCGGTGATCTCTTTCGAAAGCTCATTCTCCCGGTACTCGCTACAGCATGCCCGCGCCGGCGCCAACCTCTTGGTCGTGGCTACCAATGAGGGGTCCTATGGGACTACCGCCGTCTCCAGTCAGCTGATTGGAATGACCCGAATGCGTGCGGCCGAGATCGGTCTTCCAGTTGTACACGCCGCTGTGACAGGCAAGTCGGTGCTCATCGACTCGTCCGGCGACTTCGTCACGGACATCTCTGGTTTCGCTACCCGTGAGATCCTTCTCGGCTCGGTTCAACCGGGCGGACGCACCGTCTTTTCTTATACAGGAGACTGGGTCATGTACCTGGCAATCGTTATCGGGCTCTACTTCGCCTGGCAGCATCGGAGGCTGTTAGTTTCGGGTAGCTGAATTCTGTAGCAAGGAGTAACAATGTCTGAGGCACTTGAAAACCTTCTCCAAGAAGACCGATTGTTCGAACCCGATCCCGATTTCGTCGCACAGGCCAACGCAAAACCCGGGATACACGAGCAGGCCGCTGCAGACTTTGAGGGCTTCTGGCAGAAGCAGGCCCTGGACAGGATCTCTTGGTTTGTAGAACCGACCCAGGTCCTCGACGACTCCAATCCACCGTTCTACAAGTGGTTCGCTGACGGGGAACTCAACCTCTCGTACAACTGTCTCGACCGCCACCTTGCCGAGCATGGTGACCAAGTTGCCTATCACTGGATCGGAGAGCCAGGAGACACCAGGACACTCACCTACTCCGATCTCCACGCCGAAGTGGGTCGGTTCGCCAACGGTCTGCTCAGCCTGGGACTCGAGAAGGGTGACCGCGTCGCGATCTACATGGGCATGATTCCCGAGCTGCCGATTGCGATGCTGGCCTGTGCTCGACTTGGAATCATCCACTCGGTCGTGTTTGGCGGGTTCTCCTCGGATGCGCTTTCCAGTCGAATCCTTGATGCTCAAGCTCGTGTCGTGATCACGCAGGACGGATCTTGGCGTGGCGGCAAGGTCGTAGAACTCAAGGAGAATGCTGATGTCGCCGTCAGTTCCACGCCTGACGTTGAGAAAGTGATTGTGGTCAAACGGACTGATCACGGAGTTTCCATGGAAGACGGCCGTGACGTTTGGTGGCACGACCTCGTCGATGGCCAGTCGGATGAGTGTGAGCCGGTTGCGCTCAACGCCGAGGATCCGCTCTACATCCTTTACACGTCGGGGACGACGGGCAAACCCAAAGGCATCGTGCATACCCAGGGCGGTTACCTCACCGGCGTGATGACAACACACTCATACGTGTTTGACATCAAACCCGACAAAGATGTCTATTGGTGCGCGGCGGACATCGGATGGGTGACGGGCCACAGTTACATCGTGTACGGGCCCCTGGCAAACAGAACTACCGGGGTTATGTACGAGGGAGCGCCGAACTTTCCCGAGCCCGATCGTTTATGGCAGATCATCGACGATTACGGGGTGACGATCTTCTACACGGCCCCTACCGCCATCAGGGCGTTTATGAAGTGGGGCGACGAACACGTCGCCAAACACGACCTGTCGACGTTGCGACTGTTGGGGACAGTTGGGGAGCCGATCAATCCTGAAGCCTGGATCTGGTATCACGAAAGTATCGGACGCGAAAAGTGCCCGATTGTCGACACCTGGTGGCAGACCGAGACCGGCGGGATCATGCTCACACCGCTACCGGGGGCTGTGGCCACAAAGCCGGGCTCGGCGACCGTTCCATTCCCTGGTATCAGCGCCGACGTAGTCGATGATGCAGGGGATTCGGTCCCTCTTGGTGGTGGAGGCTTTCTGACCATCACCAAACCGTGGCCGTCGATGGCCAGAACCATCTACGGCGACGACGACCGTTACGTCGATACGTACTGGTCGCGATTCCCCGGGAAGTATTTCCCAGGTGATGGTTGCAAGCGGGACACGGATGGTTATTACTGGCTGCTCGGTCGGGTCGATGACATCATGCTGGTCTCGGGCCACAACATCTCTACGACTGAAGTGGAATCGGCATTGGTGAGTCACCCAGCCGTCGCTGAGGCCGCCGTTGTCGGACGGAAGGATGAGCTCACCGGACAGGCCATCGCTGCCTTCGTGACCTTGCGTGGGTCGGTTGAGGGTAACGAGGAGCTCCTCTCTGAGCTCCGTGACCACGTCGGTGCGACTCTGGGGCCCATCGGAAAGCCGAAATCGATCGTGTTCACCAACGACCTGCCGAAGACGAGGTCAGGCAAAATCATGCGACGTTTGCTTCAGGACATCTCCGAGAATCGCCAGCTTGGGGATGTGACAACCCTGGCCAACGCAGACATCGTCCAGGAAATTGCTGACAAGTCGTCTGCTGGGGCGGACTGACGCGCCTAAGTAAGTAGGACAGCTGCGAGCCAGATCGCAAAGATCAGGAGACCACCGGCCAGTTCGATGCCTATCGACAATGCAATGGCACCGGCTGCCTTGAGTGTCGCCGGCCATGCGTTCTCGCGCCCGACCTTGGACCATTGGACGAGGTATATGGCAAGCATGAATCCGATCGGCGCACCCAGGACAGGGATTACAAAGAACCCGATGATTGCTCCGATGGTGGCGAGGAGGATCGTGGCGAACGGGACACCAGCATCCTTGAGCTTTCGACCCGGAACCAGGTACTTGACAACCGTTGCGGCGCCGGCGATCCCAATGGTGACGCCGAGTACGATCCAACCCGTCGTACTCGCTTCTTCGAGAGCCCAAACGAGTACGGCGCCAACGATCAGAATCAACCCGGGTAGAACCGGGAAGACAATTCCGATCAACCCGGCCAGGATCACGAAGCCAATCAGCCATTCGGCGGCAGTGTTCACCGGGTCATGATCGCGGCATCTGAGCGATCAGCGACATCACCTCGCTGCCGTCGGCCAAGATCGGATCTCCTCTCGCTGTGAGGATCACCTCATAGTCAAACATTGCGAGCTTCTCGAGTGATCGGAAGGCCTGGCCTATGTCGTCGCTTGTTTCCGAGTTTGGAGGGAAGATTTCTTCGCCTCGGATAACAATGAGATCGCCGTCGACGAGTACACCCGCGGCCTGGTCAAGGACAGAGATATGCCCTGGCGTGTGACCTGGCGTTTCAACGATGGTGAGTCCAAAAACGCGGTCGCCGTCTACTACGGGTTGAATCTGCCGACCCGGAGGTGGATCAATCTCTGGGATGTCTTCTCTACCGGCATGAATTATTGCCTGGTTGGCTAGCGCCGACACCTCGTGCAAAGCGCCAATGTTGGCTCCATGGCGATGAGTGAGAATGATGTCCTGAATATCGGACCATCCAATTCCGATGGAGTCGAGTACCTCTTCGATTGCGGTGGCGGCGCCTCTCGTTCCGGTGTCCACTAGGACGCCTTTGCCATCGCTGTGTAGTAGGTAGGTGGTGGCGACGCCGAACTGGACTCGCGCCCACTCCGTCCCCGGACCGGGCGGGGGTGCAAGTGTCGAGATAGCCCCAGTGGTTGCGACTGTGGTCGATGCGATCGCCCGCGGTGTCGTCGCAGGCTGGGTCTCACTGGTACAAGCCGTGCCGAGAAAAGCAACGGCGGCCGCGGTTTTGGCGATACCTGCGATGGCTGTGCGCCGGTCGATAAGGATCTCAGGTCTCATCGTGCCGACCAGTCTATCTTTCGCCCGCCGCCTTTTGGGCTCGCGTGTGGTGGGTCTACCCGGGGATTCCTGCTGCCAAATCGGCAACAGCCTGACTAGCGCCGCCCTCTATTGGTTCGCCATGCCCGACGAGCAGGGTGTCGAATTCGAGTCCCGCCAATTTCTTGATCGAAGCTTCCGCCAGGGTCTGGTTCTCCGTAAAGGCGGGGTCGGCAGGGTTGAGAGTGCCTCCGACGGTGTTCAAAGCGTCTCCGGCGACAAGGATCGTGGCATTCGCATCAAGAACGCAGATGTGGCCTGGTGTATGCCCAGGTGTTTCGATGATGTTCAGGTCGAACACTTTGTCGCCATCACCGACGGGCTGTCGGACCGCCGCTCTGGCCGGTGTCCACCAGGGCTGCTTCGCTGCCTCGGTACAAGATGTAAGCGGAAACGAAACCCAGATTGACCCGCTCCCAATCCGTTCTCAAAGGGCAGGCGATTCGGTGAAGTTGTGGTGGTGGTCGTTTCCCGTGGGTTGTGGTCGTGGTGCCGGGCGGATTCGTTGTAGTGGAACCGGGAACCGTGGTCGTGGAGCCAGCTCCCTCTTCGGTGCTACAGGCTGCCCCGAACACCATCAAGGCCAGGCCGGCTTTGCCCATGTCTTTGATCGCAACTCTGCGAGTGATCAATCGCTGCTCGTCCATTGCGGCTCCTTATCGGGCAGTTCCCAAAGCTAGGGCTGATGGACAATCTTACGGATGTGGACCGGGTTGTTGTTCTCCCCATCGGCATGATTGATGTACAAGGCTCCGTCGGGTCCGACTGTTATCGCATTTGGTCGACCGAACGAAGACTCAAGCCCACGCCCGTCTTGATCACCGGGAACGGTGTTGCCGGCCACGATCTCGGCCTCGCCGGTCTCCAAGTCGTACCGATAGACCACGAAGATCCCCCTGCTGGTGACAAACAGGCCACCGTCCAGGTATGCAACGTGTGAGGTCTGCCATGGGAATTCGTGGAGCTTCGTGACAGTTCCGCCTTCGTCGACCGAGAACAGGCCACCGTCACGGTGGTTCGCCAGATAGAGGGTTCCATCAGGTCCGATTGTCATCCCGTTGATTCCATCGAATTCTGGATGAGTAGCAAACTCACTAACCGTGCCATCTGGATCAATCTTGTGAAGGATCCCGGTGTTGTACGCCTCAACGAAGAGTGTCCCGTCTTCGAGGCCGACGATTCCGGTTGGGCCGCCGATCCCATCGGCTACGAGAGTTGCTGTCCCATCCTCGCCAATAGTGAAGACCTTCCCCGACCCGTAGCTGCTTTGGTAGAGCTTTCCATCAGCGCCAAAGGTGGTCATCGTCAGGGACTGCATCTCGTCGGATTGAACGAGGGTCTCCACCGTCCCGTCGGGAAGGATTCGATACACGGAATTCCCCACGTGGCCCGAGTATCCGAAGTCGGCCTGGTAGATCACACCATCAGTCGTCTGATGGCCAGTCCACCGGTACCGCTGTCGATGTCTCGCACCACCGTTTCGACCACATACTCGTCCGAGATCGTGTAACCCTCCTCGAGAAGGAAGTCGAGCTCCGGGGTATTGCCGGACGTGGTGGTGGTCTCACCAACGGTCGTCGTGGTTGCTGGGTTAGAGGTTGTGGTTTCGGCAACCGGCGGGAGGGTCGTCTCGGTGGTTGTCGTCGAGGTGGCGTCAGATCCGCCACACGAACCGGCGACAATTGCCATAACTACAACGACAGGCCAAATCCTTCGGAAAGGGTGAGGGTGGTGTTTGCTCATAGAGGAATAATGCTACGACCTCGTAGTATCATGTCATGAGTAGTTCTGGGCGACGTGCCCGAATCAGTCTGCTGTTCCAGATATTCCGGACCAACATGATGTCGGGACGGCTGGTTCAGAGAGCCCTTGAGCCAACCGGAATCCGTGGCGACGATTACGCCGTCTATAGCTACCTACTCCGCGGCCCGATGACGCTCACCGAACTCGCCGAGGGAACCGGGATGCCACTGACCACGACATCGGGGTACGTGCGAAGGTTCGAAGAAAAGGGCCACGTGATCAAGACACCCAACCCGTCAGATGGTCGGAGTCGGCTCATTGCTCTGACCGAGGAATGCCGTCAGTGGGTACTCGATTCGGCTCAAATCTTCACCAAGACCGTTTCGCATCTCAGCGCAATAATGGATGCCGAGGGTGTGAAGGCGAGTGATCTCATCGACCAGCTGGAACTGGTTCAGAATCTAATTGAACGGACCCTCGATGACCTCGACCGTCCCAGCAATCTCTATCCGGGTTGGACAGATCGCTGAGTAAGGCACTTCATAGAGCATCGAGGAATCTCGTTCGGTAGGTTTCGCCTATGGCTACCAAGATCACACTCCCCGAATCCGACCTCCCGACCCATTGGTATAACATCGTCCCCGATCTGCCGGCGCCCCCACCGCCGGTGCTTCATCCTGGGACACACGAGCCAGTTGGACCCGATGATTTAGCTCCGCTCTTCCCAATGGACTTGATCTTGCAGGAGGTGTCTACGGAGAGCTATATCGAGATACCGGAAGAGATTCGAGAGGTCTACCGACTATGGAGGCCATCTCCGATGTATCGCGCCCACGGCCTGGAGAAGCTGATCGGTGGGCCGGCCAGGATCTACTACAAGTACGAGGGTGTCAGCCCGGTTGGTTCCCATAAGCCGAACACGGCCGTCGCACAGGCGTATTACAACGCCAAGGCAGGCGTCAAGAGGATCTCAACCGAGACAGGTGCAGGTCAATGGGGCTCGGCCCTTGCGTTCGCATGTGCCTTGTTCGGGATCGAGTGTGAGGTCTATCAAGTGCGTGCGTCTTACGACCAGAAACCGTATCGGAAGGCCATGATCGAGACCTACGGCGCGACCATCTACCCCTCTCCCTCGGACAGAACCGAAGTGGGCCGCAAGCTTCTCGCCGCAGACCCGGACACGCCGGGGAGCCTCGGCATCGCTATCTCCGAGGCGGTCGAGGTGGCGGCGACGAACGAAGATGTGAAGTACTCGCTCGGCTCGGTACTCAATCATGTCCTCATGCATCAGACCGTGATCGGTGAAGAAGCACTGAAGCAGATGGCACTTGTCGGTGAGACCCCCGATGTGGTGATCGGCTGTGCCGGAGGAGGATCCAATTTCGCCGGCCTCGCCTTCCCCTTTGTCAGGGAAAAGCTGGCGGGGAAGATGGACCCGGTCATCCGGGCAGTAGAGCCGGCAGCGGCTCCCTCACTCACCAGAGGCTCCTATCAATTCGACTTCGGTGACAGTGTTGGTATGACACCGCTGGTCAAGATGCACACTCTCGGCCATGGATTTGTCCCGGATCCGATCCACGCGGGCGGACTTCGCTACCACGGGATGGCACCCCTCGTGTCGCTACTCGTGGATGAAGGTGTCATCGAAGCAGAGTCCCTGCATCAGAACGAGACCTTTGCCAAAGGGGTCGAGTTCGCTCGTACCGAAGGGATCATCCCCGGACCCGAGCCAACCCACGCCGTCGCATCGGCAATGAATGAGGCCGTTGCGGCAAGGGAGGCAGGCGAAGAGAAGGTGATCCTGTTCAACCTCTCCGGTCATGGTCACTTCGACATGGCGTCCTACCAGGCGTATTTCACCGAAGGGCTCACCGACTACGACCACCCAGCAGACCACATTGCCGAGGCCATGGAGCAGGTACCTGTCGTCCAAAGCTGAGGTATCGCTCGTCGACCGCCTGCCCGTACGCGGGTTATCGGGTGAGGGGAGATCCGGCGAGGTTGGCGGACTAACTCAGGGCTTGTTCCAGGTCAGCGATCAGCTCGTCAGCGGGCTCGATACCAATTGAGAGACGAAGAAGGTCGTCAGGAACCACCGACTCCGGTGGTTCGAGCACTGTACGGTGCTCGATCAGGCTTTCGACCCCTCCCAGCGATGTGGCGGGCACGAAGACTCTGGTGGATGTCGCGACATGGTTTGCTTGGTCGAATCCACCCTTGACGCGTATTGACATCATTGCTCCGAATCCCCGATCCATCTGGGTCTTGGCGATGTCATGGCCTGGGTGTGAGGCCAAACCCGGGTAGAGGACCGCTTCCACATCGGGGTGGGTCTCAAAGTGCTGGGCGACGGCCATCGCGTTGGCAGATGCACGATCGACGCGGAGGTGAAGGGTCTTCATGCCTCGGAGAAGCAGCCAGGACTCAAAGGCTCCGAGGATCGCACCGGTGTGAGTCCGGATCCAGGTGATCTCGTCCCATACCTCATCCTCCCGGGCGGCGACGAGTAACCCGCCGAGAACGTCGGCGTGTCCGTTGTATGACTTTGTTGCCGAATGAAAGGCGAAGTCGGCGCCCAATTCGATTGGTCGGGTCGTCAGCGGGCTAACCGTGACGTCGACACCGAGAAGGCCCCCGACGGATTTGGTTGCCGCGGAAGCCTGTCGAATGTCGATGACATCCCATGTCGGGTTCACCGGGGTCTCAATCCAGACCAGGCCGGGCTTATCTACTTGTATCGCCTGTTCCATTGCGCCCGGTGTCGACTGGTCAAAGAGTGTGAGATTGATGCGCCCTCGGTCGTGGAGACGCCGGAGCCAAAGCTGACCGCCGTGATACATGACCTGTGGCGCCACCACGGCTCCACCTGTGGGCACGGTTTCGACAAGGGCAGTAAATGCGGCAAGTCCGGATGAGAAGACTCTCGCGTCGGCACCGCCGTCGAGTCTCGCGGCAAGTTCTTCAACGAGTGTGTGGTTCGGCGCCCCGTGACGGGTGTACAGGTATTCGGATACCAACTCGTAGGACTCATCGCGGGCATAGGTCGTTGAGGGATGAATGGGAGCTACCACCGCTCCGGTTGTTGGGTCGGGGCCACGACCACCGTGGACGAGGTCGGTTTCGATGCTTCGTTCCATGACGTCCGACGTTACACAGGGTCTACACCGCTCAGGCCGGGAGGGTAAGGTTCCGCCACGTCTAGATGGAGGGACATTTTGACAGACATTGCCGCCGACCTATTGCAGAAACTACCTGTCGATTCGCTGGCTCAACAGCTGGGGGTTTCCACGCACGAGGTCGAAGACGCCATAGCGGTTGGCGCGCCGGCCCTGTTGGGTGGGCTAACCGCAAATGCGAAGTCGTCTCCCGACGGCGCCGCTTCACTTTTCCAGGCCCTCATCGAGGATCACCCTGGCGATCTACTCGATGCGGATGATCCATTGGGGCAGGCGGACTTCAACGAGGGCGACAAGATTGTCCATCACATATTCGGGTCGAAGACCGACGAGGTCACCGCTCGGCTCGGGGCTGCCGACTCCAATCGCGCTCAGCCATCGCTCTTCAGCAAGATCCTTCCCATGATTGCTCCGTTTGTGATGGCATGGCTGTCCAAAAAGATGGGCGGTGCGGTCAAGGGTGGCGAGGCCGACGGTGGTCTCGGAGGCGTGCTGGGCGACCTCCTCGGCGGTGGTGGCGGAGCGACCGAGCCATCAAGTGGCGGTAGCGGCGGAATCGGCGATCTCCTCGGTGGCCTCCTCGGCGGCGGCGGCGGCAGTGGCTCCGGTTCATCCGGTGGGGGTATCGGCGATTTGCTCGGTGGATTGCTCGGTGGCAGCGGAGGCGGATCCGGAGGTGCTGGTTCATCCGGTGGAGCGGACCTTGGCGGTCTCGTTGACATCCTCGGCGGTTTGGGCGGCTCGGGCGGTGGCAGCGGCCCCGAAATCCCCGATATCTCTGACTTGCTTGGCGGTGGCCGCTAAACCCAAGAGCTCAGCCGGGCTGAGGCTCGGATCAGAGTTCGCAGCCAGGCTCGCCCGGATGCAGGGGACGGACCAGGAGTTGAAGATTCTGAGCGTCGACTAACGGGCTGGGGTGAACCCAGGTCGTGGTCTGAGTCGCATCAGCGAACGTGGTCAGGACTTCACTGCCAAACGTTTTACAAGTCCAAATCTGGTCCTCGCCAATGGTGGTGTAGAGGTCCCACTCGTCGGGGTCTTCACCGTCGAGGGGCCAGGGACGTAGATCCTCCAATTCTGGGTCGAACCCGCCGTAATAGGCGCCGGCGATTATCTGTACCGACTTCGGTTCGTACGCTGATGTATCGAGAGTTCCAGTGATGCTGCCGAGAAATTCGATGAGCTCGCTGAACGACTGGGTACGGGCCGGCACAGTCTGATCGCTGAGACCCAGGGCGTATACCGAGTATCGGTGGGTTCCAGCGTCGTCCCAGTAGACGATCACTTCTGTGGTCGCATCCGCAACATTAATGACGGAGTTGTCGTGCTCTTCGGTGATATCGGCGATTCCCATCTCGTCTATGAGTCGGGAGATTTCCGCTTCTTGCTCCTCGGTGAGGTCAGCTTCGAGATACAGAGGTACGAGCTCTCCGGGGAAGGAGTCGACGGACGGCCCGAGGGTGATGAGTTGGCCGCCCCAGGTGACGGTATAGGTCGGTCCCTGTCCGAGCATCGCCGTAATTGGCGCGAATCCACCCACCGATCGGATTTGGATCAGCGGTGCATCGGGATCGCCTTCGGGACCGTTGGGGGGAGTGACAACCTCGTTCGACCCGCAGGCCGCGAGTAACAGAGCGACACTGGCAACTATGGCTGAGGCGCGGTACGTCCGTTTCATCTGGTTTTGATGTTGCCCGCCTCCCAAACGGTTCCCATTTCTCGTTTCTGTGTCGATTTTTGCCCAAACGGTCTGCAAGCAATCGACACAGAACGTGAAGAGCTCAGTTGCCCGTCGTTGAAAAGTGCTGGTAGTCCTTGAGCGAGGTCCAGGTGCCACCCCAGATCCAACCGCGGTCCGCGAATGCGGTCACGACCTCGTCTCCAGCATGGATCATTCCCGGGGCATCGAGACTCCGGTCGGCATAGGCACTTCCCTCGGGTGGCAGAACCGTGGAGCCGTTGACGTAAGGATTCACCAACGGGTTCAGGTCGATGGCTCGCCCGTATGAATGCTCTGAAAACGATGAGCCTCCTGTGATTTCGCGACAGTTGAAGGCGCTGGTGTTGTTGGCGGCCATGCTGGAGTTGTCGTCACCTCCGAATGCCTCCACCGGTTCCATCCGCTGGATCGGGAATTGCGCTTCGTAGAGGTCAGCGAATATCGCAACTACCGAGTCGACAAGCGATGCGGCGACGATGATCCGACCCGTCTGCACTTCGTCTTTGTAGTTCCAGTGCGCCAGGGTGACTTCTCGAAGTTCGGATGGAGGGACCGGACAACCTTCGCTCCACGAAGCGAAGAGGTCCTCAGCCGTAACGGTTGCCACTGATGAGAAGAACGGGGGAGCCGGGGTCACGGTCGTCGACGAACTGGCTGGCACCGTTGTGGTTGTAGTCGCGGTCACGATGCTGGAAGTTGTTGTTTCTGCCACTGAAGTCGTCGTGGTTGTCGGAACCGTTGTCGTGGCTGCGGCGGCGGCGAGTGTTGTTTTGGTCGTTGTGGGTGCGGAACTCCTGAGAGGAGGCGATTGCTCAACTGTTGTCGCCACTGCCTGCGGCGCTTCGTTCTGCATGGAAAGGACGACCAGGGCTATTCCACCGACCAGAAGTGCGCTAAGAGCAGTGGTGGCGATGCCAAATCTGGTCATCCCTAGATCATGTCAGTTCCGGGACTCCCAGTCCCTCAATCCCTCGTCGATCAGGCCGATCGCCCAGTCCAGCTCCTCTTTCGTCGTAACCAGTGGGGGAACGAATCGAAGTACGTTCCCATCGGGTCCGCACTCGATGATGATCAACTCCCTGTCAAACGCGTACTTCTGCACGTGCTTGAAGGCGTCGGCGTCCGGTGCTCTGCTTTCCCGGTCTTTGACGAACTCAACACCGATCATGAGCCCGAGGCCCCTGACGTCACCGACCGTTGGGTGACGCTCGGCGATTTCATCGAACTTATCGAAGGCGTGCTTCGAGAGGTCGCGGGCATGCGGGAGGAGTTCCTCCATCGTGTCCATGACTGAGATTGCTGCCGCGGTTGCCACCGGGTTCCCTCCGAAGGTCGTCCCATGTGAGCCCACCGGCCAGCTGTCAACGCGTTCCCGCGAGGCTCCGTAAGCAGAGAGAGGAAGACCGTTGGCGATGCCCTTGCCCATCGCCATGATGTCCGGCTTGGCCGTGTAGTGATCCGAGGCAAACCACTCTGCCGTCCTGCCAAAGCCGGTTTGCACCTCGTCGTAGACCAAGACGATCCCATGATCGTCGGCGATTTCTCGCAACGAGGACAGGAAAGCTTCCGGTGCCGGGTAATACCCACCTTCGCCTTGAACTGGCTCAACCAGGAAGCAGGCGATGTTGTTTGGGGTGACGATGTGTTTGGCCATGAGCCGCAGTTCGTTGAGGGCGTGCTCCACTGCTTCATCTTCACTCATCCCCCAGCGATAGGGATGAGGAAATGGAGCGACGAACACTGAGCCCAGAACCGGGTGATACCCGTCGCGATACTTGGCGTTGGACGTGGTGTAGGCAACCGATCCCATCGTTCGCCCATGGAAGGCGCCACGGAAGGTGATTACCCCCTGACGTGCGTTCGAGTACTTGGCGAGCTTCACAGAAGCCTCCACAGCCTCCGCACCGGAGTTGGCGAAGGCAAACTTCTCGATGCCCTCAGGTGTTATCTCTCTGAGCTTCTCGGCAGCCGTGACCAGAGGGTCGTAACGCACGATGCAACCCGAGTGCATCAACTTGTCGATCTGGTTGTGCGCTGCGGCTACGACATTGGGGTGGTTGTGGCCAAGGTTTGTCACTGCGGTGCCACATGCGAAGTCAGCCCACTTCTTCCCGTGGACGTCCGTAACCCAGATTCCTTTTGCCGAGTCGGCCTCTATCTCGGTGTCGAATGCGATCACCGGTGCGATCACGTCGTTGTGACGTTCAATCAAGTCTGTCATCTTGCTCTCCTTCGTTCTTGCCTCACTGGATGTGAGGTGGACTAGGGAGCGGCGTAAAGGCCGCGCCGGATGTGTTTTGGGGTCACAGCAGGCACATGCAGATCCTAACGACTCAGACCTGCGTATCAATCAAGAGTTGCCCGCTTCGAGCTGTTGTCGCCGGGCCAGCGTTCGTTATCCGCGTAGCCCGACAACGATTGAGGTCACACCTTCGATCACGAGCAGGATTCCGAAGAAGGTGACCAGCACTGTCGTGGAGAATTGGGCGTTGGCCAGAATCAAGATTGCGATCAGGATGCTGAAAACACCGAAGACCACCGGAGCGGCCTGCTTCGACCTGACGCCACCGACGAGCGATGTGAGGCCAGCGAGTCCACCGATGACACCTAGGAAGACACCGATGCCGCCCTTGAAGATGTCGGCCGCCTCTCCAGGGTTGAACAACACCACAACGCCGGCGGTTAGGCCGAGCAAGCCCATGAAGAGCTTCCACCCCATGTCGGTTCGGTCGATGAATACGGCGAAGAGAGTGAAGGCTCCTTGGATCAGCCACCACAGCCCGAGCATCAACATCAGGATCGACAGGGCGGCTTCTTGCCGGAACAGAAGGATCAGCCCGAAGATCAGGGCCGTGACGCCTCCGAGGACGAACGCATACTGCACTACTTTGACGTCGGCTCGGTCTGGTGTCATCGCTTGGCTCATGCGGTAACTCTAGGCAAACGTAGCCGACAGGCTGGGGCTTACCAGCCCCGAAATCCCTCGGTACCGGGGAGCCGGGCGGCCTCCGTATAGGGGAAGACTTCGATGAGTTCCCCGGCGTTGATTCGGTCCTGGATGCTTCGCCAGGGTTCGACCTCAAACAGGTCGCCGTGGACCTGTTTGAAGAGGGCCCGCAAAGGATCTTTCAGACCCAAGAAGGCCTCGTGTTCCTCTGGGAAGACGTCGTTCGGACCCACCCCATACCAGGGGGCGTCTGACAGAGCATCGAGGTCGTCCCGAGGCGCCGGGATCTTGCGAAACCGGACATCCACCAGCGGAGCCAATTCGTCGTAGTCGTAGAAAACGACACGCCCGTGACGTGTGACGCCGAAGTTCTTGAGGAGGAGATCTCCGGGGAAAATGTTGGTAGAGGCAAGGTCTTTGATCGCCTGGCCATAGTCAACGACGGCCTGAGCGGCGAGGTCGAGGGGAGCGTCCCTCACGTAGACATCGAGCGGGACAATTCTCCGCTCCACGTACACATGGTTCACGACCACCGAATCTCCCTCGATCCAGACGGTCTTGCTCGCTTCGGTCACGAGTTCTTCCAGGAGTGGTTCGCTAAAACGACTTCGTTTGAACTTGAGATGTTGGAAGTCCTGTACGTCCATCAGCCGCCCGGCGCGGTCATGGCGGAAGACCAACCGATACTTCTTCATGATCGCTTGGCGTGTGGTGGTTTTGGGCGGGGGGAAGCGATCTCGGATCACCTTGAAGACGTCGTCGTAGCCCGGCATGGTGAAAACGATCATCACCATGCCCTTTGTGCCTTCGGTGTGCTCGAATTGCTCTTCGGCGGAGTCCAGATGACGCAGCAGATCTCGATACAACTCCGTTTTTCCATGTTTGTTCTGCCCGAGGGAAATGTAAATCTCGGCGACCCGCTTCCGGGGCATCAAACGTTTCAAGAAGCGAACGAGGTCGTAGGGGCGGACCACATCGACATGGAAATACGAACGGGTGAAGCTGAACAGAATTGAAACTTCGTTCTCGGTCAACAGAACAGCGTCGACGCGTACGCCGTCGGCACCGTTCCGCAGCGCGATGACAAGAGGTACATGTTCGGTCTTGGTGTGGAGAAGTCCGATCAAGTAGGCCGCCTGGCCCCGGTAGAACACTGAGCGGACGAACTCGGCGGCGACAATGTCCGAGCCGACGAGCCTGTTTTCAACTCGCTCCACAATCGTCTTGGCGTCGGCGTCGATATCAACGAAGAGGTCGCCGTGACCGGAATCGTTGAGAATCCGACGGACGAGTTGTTCGGTGGTCTGCGCTTGCGTGTAGCTCCTGTACACGGGTTCGATAGCGGGGTTTGGCGGC